>CAWEFZ010000004.1:0-767500 GCA_963808505.1 uncultured Alphaproteobacteria bacterium | reverse complement strand
CCGACGGCGCCTATAGCCAGAGCGACATGCCCTTGAAGCCGGAGGGGAGCTACGAGGAGCCGAGCGGCGAACGCGCGACCGTTTATCTCAGCACCTATCGCGCCGCCAAGTCCCAGGGTCTGCCCGACGATTTCATCACGAAGTTCCTCAGGGTTCACTCTTACGACGTGGATTTCAAGCAGCACGTGAGGAGCGGCGACGGGTTCGAACTCTTCTACGACGCCGTTCAGGACGAGACCGGCGCGGAACGTCCGGGCGAACTCCTTTATGCGGCGGTCACGATTGGCGGCGAGACACACGGCTATTACCGCTTCCACACGCCGGACGGCTCCATCGACTATTACGATGCCGATGGATCGAACTCCAAAAAATTTCTCATGCGCACGCCCATTCGCGGCGCGCGCCTGACCTCGGGCTTCGGCTATCGCAAGCACCCGCTCCTTCATACGGTGCGCGCCCATCTCGGCGTCGACTGGTCCGCGCCCATCGGCACGCCCATCATGGCGTCGGGCAATGGCGTGATCGAAGTGGCCGGCCGCGAAGGCGGCTACGGAAATTATGTGCGCATCCGTCACGCCAACGGCTACAAGACGGCCTATGGGCATATGCTGCGATTCGCTGCGGGCGTCGTCAAAGGCGTCAAGGTCCGCCAGGGCCAGATCGTCGGCTATCTCGGCAATACGGGCATGTCCACCGGGCCGCACCTCCACTATGAGGTGCTGGTCAACAATCAGCACACCAATCCGCTCTCGATCAAGATCCCGCGCAGCCGGCAGCTCCAGGGGCGGAACTTGACCGACTTCCGCAAGGAGAAGGCGCGAATCGACGATCTGATGCATCGCACGCCGGTGAAGACGCGCGTCGCCACCGTCGAGAAATAATATAAGGAAATAAAAGCGCCAGTTGGCCTGTAAGCCGGGTTCTGTGCCGGCGGAGGGGCGAGCCCTTGCCGCCGCGATGGCCATTCATCTGGGACGCGCGTCGCCGCGCGCCTCAAGCAACCAACCCGGACGGCGATGCGGAAACGCATTTCGCGCGCGGGCGAACCCGCGAACCGTGCCGTCCCTATTCGGTTTTGCTCCCGGCGGGGCTTGCCATGCCGTCCCTGTTTCCAGGTCCGCGGTGCGCTCTTACCGCACCCTTTCACCCTTACTCTACTGTTGGTCTACCGCGCTCTGCGCTACTTGAGACACTGACCGTGATGACCTGAATAGAGCGGTTTGCTTTCTGTGGCGCTATCCCTGGGGTCGCCCCCGCCGGACGTTATCCGGCGCCGTGTTTCCGTGGAGCCCGGACTTTCCTCCGCCTCGAAAGCGCTACGGCCTTGCGGCCCACAACGCGCCCTTTAGGCAGCGGCCATCCGGCCAACTGACGGCCTGAGTAAGGGCGTTTGGCGCGCATGCGTCAAGGCCTGTCGCGGAAAAATCCGCATCTTGGCCTCCTCCTCGATCTTCATCCAAAGTTCAGGGTCGGTCTTTTTAGATGTCTTACCCATCTTATCGTCAAGGGTTCCAGCGCATGGTCCCGGCAGCGATGGGTCGGGACGGAGCAGGCGATGCAAACGAATTTCCGGTACTGGTTTTTCGCTCCGCTGCTGGCCATCGCCGCCGCTCAGGCGCTCGCGCCGGCCCGTGACGGCGCCGATGCGTTCCCGAAGCCGGCCCGGCCAGTCGCCGGCATCGTCAGCCCCATCTGGCACACCGAGGACGAGCGAGATCGCGCGAACGAAGTTTCGCAAGTCGCGCGCCTGCTTGGCATCGAGCCGGGCATGACGGTCGCGGACATCGGGGCCGGCAGCGGCTACTACGCGATGCGCTTGTCGCCGATGCTCGGCCCGGCGGGGCGCGTGATCGCCGAGGACATCACGCCCGCCTATCTGCGGAGCCTTGAAGGCACTGTGCGGCGCGCGGGGCTCGACAACGTCACCGTGAAGCGGGGCGAAGCGGCCGACCCCAAACTGCCGCCCGGCTCGATCGATCGGGCGATCCTCATTCACATGTACCACGAGATCGCGCAGCCCTTCGCGCTGATGCATCGCCTGGCCGCCGCGCTGAAGCCGGGCGCGCGCATCGGCATCGTCGACGCGATGCGCCCCACCCTGGAACATGGAACGCCGCCCGCGCTGCTGCGCTGCGAGCTTGAGGCTGTGGGCTATCGCGAAACGGCCTTCCACAAGCTCGATGACGGGGAGGCCTATCTCGCCATTTTCGAGTTGCCGCCGGACAGCCAGCCGACGCCGCCCAACCGCATCGTGCCCTGCACGGATTAGCAGGCTGGGGTTCTCCACGCCAACGGATGGCCTTCGCTCGCCCTCCCGGATGCTCTTCGTTCGCCGTCCCGGAAAGGCGAAGCCTTATCCGGGATCGTAATAAATCGCGGCGCTCATTTTTTTGCGATCCCGGCTCGCGCTCCGCCTGGCCGGGATGACGATGGGTGTCGGTGGCCGTGGGTCAGGCCTGGCCATGACAGTGGCTGGCGTTTCGCCGATGCAACCGCCGTTTTCAGGTTGAAAGGCAACCATCCACGCCCGGCGTCCTGGCCTCCGGCCATTTCAGCCGGGCGAAATTGAAATCGCGCCGGCGTTAACCATTTACGGCGGATGAAAATCATCCCCATCGGTTTCGGATTGAATACGAACCCCCTTCGCGGCGACGGCGATGACCGGCGCGAGGCCGAGGCGCTCGACGCCTATTCGGCCGTCGTGACCGGCGTGGTCGAGAGCGTCGCCGCCGCCATGGTCGGCATCCAGCGCAAGGCCAAGCCGGGCGCCGGCGCGGCGCTGAGCGATTTGCGTTTCCAGGGAGGCGCCGGGTCGGGCTTCATCGTCACGCCCGACGGATACATCCTGACCAACAATCACGTGGTCCAGGGCGCCGGGGCCATCGAGGTCCTGTTCGCCGACGGCGGCACGGCGCCCGCGGAAATCGTGGGCCGCGACGCCGACACGGACCTTGCGCTCGTCCGCGCTCACACCGGGCGGCTCGCGCCCGTCCAGCTGGGCGACTCCGATGCGCTTCGCGTCGGCCAGCTCGTTGTGGCGATGGGCAATCCGTTCGGCCTTCAGGCCACCGTCACGACCGGCGTGGTCAGCGCCTTGCGCCGGACGCTGCGCGCCACGACCGGCCGCCTCATCGAGGACATCATCCAGACCGACGCCGCGCTGAACCCCGGCAATTCGGGCGGCGCGCTGCTCGACAGCCGGGGGCGCGTGATCGGCGTGAATACGGCCATCATCGCGGGCGCCAATGCGACGGGCTTCGCGGTCCCGATCGACACGGCCAAGCGCATCATTCCGGACCTCATGCGCGAGGGCCGCGTGGTCCGAGGCTATCTCGGCTTCTCGGGGCAGACCGTGCCGTTTCCGAAGGCGGCGGCGGTCCGCTACGGGCTCGCCGTTCCGTCCGGCGTGCAGATCGTGCAGATCGTTCCCGGAGGCCCGGCGGAGAAGGCGGGTTTGCGCGCGGGCGACGTGATGCTTTCCGTGGACGGCAAGGGCGCCTCTTCGGTCGACGCCATTCACCGCATTCTCGACGGCGGCTCCATCGGCCGGGAGGCGCGGCTCTCCGTGCTTCGCCGCGGCGAGGCGATCGAGACCCGAATCACACCCGCGCGCCGCCCCGGCGACCGGTAGCGATAATACTCTTCAAACAACCGATATGCTTCAAGATGGCGCAGGCTACAACCCGGAAGAATACCAGACGCGTGGCTTTACAATCGCTGGTGGCGCCAAGTTGTGCCCGATTTTTTAAAAGACTATTCCCGAGTAGGAAAAACAACCTTCTTCTTCAGCTTTCGGTTGCCCTTTCCGCGGTTGTCTGTCTCAAATGAAGTCGTCCACCATAGTCCGCCGCGAGCAAGACATGAGCGCCCCCTTCAAGATTTGGATCGAGAGCCTGAAACGATTCGCTGGCAGGTCCTGGCGCCGCTATATTGTCGACGAATGCCCGGATGAAAAAGAGCAGCGGCGGCGGCAGAGGATCGACAACATCATGCACGATGTGATCCTGCTCGAAGCCGTGCGTCGACAGCGCATCGACGCCAAGAAGGCCGCCAATACCAAGAAATAGTCTCTCCCGGCGTCACGCCCGCGAAGCAGCGTGTGAAAAAATCCGCATCGCTTCATTTGTCATGGCCGCGCCGCTTATTGTCATGGCCGCGCCTGACCCGGTTTTCCAGCGCCGGATCGCCGTCCGCCCCGCCGCCGGGCGCATTAACCATGCGAGGCTTGCCGGGGCCGCCAATGAAACCGCGCATTAACCAAACCGGCCGTTTTACGGTATTATAATACCGTAAAAACAGGTTTTTTGCCAAACGAACCCAATAGGGTTAATCGCGTCGCTCACACGCCGGCGTTCGATTTTGAAGGCTCCGACGATCGGCGAGAGCCGGCGAGCGGCTGGCGGTCGTCGCGGCGGCCCTTGGCTAGGGGCGGCTATGACGCCAAAGGCAGAGCCGGAACCCGATTTTTTCACACGCTCGAAGGCGGGCAACCGGGCAGGGCGCATCAGAGCCAGCCGCGCCGCTTGAAGTAATAATAGGGCAAGACGGCGGACGAGATCATCAGCCCGATGGCCCAAAGATAGCCGAGCTCCCAGTCGAGCTCCGGCATATGATGGAAATTCATGCCGTAGATCGAGGCGACGAGCGTCGGCGGAAGAAAGACGACGGCGGCGACCGAGAAGATCTTGATGATCTGGTTCTGCTGAAGGTTGATGAGGCCCAGCGTCGCGTCGAGCAGGAAATTGATCTTGTTCGAAAGAAACGTCGCCTGGTCGGTCAGCGCAACCACGTCGCGATAAAGCACCTTGGAGCGCGCGCGGGCGTCCTTGACCTTTTGCTTATCCTTGGCGTCGAGCGTCGTGTGGTAGGTCAGCACGCGATTGATGCTGACAAGGCTCTCGCGAACCTTCGTCAAAAGGTCGCCGTCGCGGCCGATCTTCTCGATGATCGCCTGGAGATCCTGGGTGTTCGACAGCGTCTTCTCGCCGGGCTTTCGCCGGAACACGGCGCGCGACACGCCGTCGATGTTGCGCCCGACATTCTCCAGCGTATCGGCCAGGCGGTCGCACAGGGCCTCGATCAACCCCAGCATGACGAGTTCGCCGCTCGAACATTGGACGGCGCCCGGCTTCTGGGCGCGCGACAGAAAATTGGCGAACGCCTTGGGCTCGGCGTAGCGCACCGTCACAACCGTATTTTCCTTCAGCACGAAGGTGATGGGCGTCGGTTCCGGCTCCTCCGTGTCGATCCGGACGATGGCGGTGAGCGTCATGAACTCGGCGCCGTCGTCCTGATAGAGGCGGGCGGAAACTTCGATCTCCTCCATCTCTTCGCGCGTTGGCAGCGAAATGCCGAGCAGCTTCTCCACCTGACGATCTTCATCCGCCGTCGGCTCGTTAACGTCGATCCATACGATGTCGGGAGCGCTTTCGAGCGTGCCCGGGATCGCCTCGGGAGCAAGCGGCTCGATACGGCCGCTGAGGTATCTGTAGGCTTTGATCATGCTTCCCCCCGGCGCGCGAAAGCGAGCGGCTTCACCGTTGACGCGCGCCGCCCGAGCTTCGCCTTCTTTTCCCGAGGTATCGGGCGCCTCGGCGCCCGGTTCAAGCGCATCTTTCCGCCAAGGTCTTTCGCGCGGTTGCGCCACGCGCGGCGGCATTCTATCTTTGCATGAAAGGAGCGCACGCCATGGCGAACGAAATTGACAATCTTGTGCTTGAACATCTTCGTGCGATCCGGGCTGACATCAACGAAATCAAGCTCAAGGTGGATGAGCTTGCCGGGAGCTATTCCGGGCTTCTCAAAATCGCCGCGTCGCAAGGGGACGCCATCGTTCGCCTCGACCGTCGAGTCGAGCGGATCGAGAAGCGGCTCGATCTCGTCGAGGCCTGAGCAAAAATCCCCGGCTTGCTCCCAACCCCCGGCATGGTGGCCAATCGTCTTGTTTGCTTGACATCATCCGCGCCGCGTGGCCCTTTTTGCGGGGGCTTAAGCGAAGCACAAGGAACGCTCATATGGCATTGAAAATCGGTATCAACGGGTTCGGTCGTATTGGCCGGTTGGTCTTTCGCGCGGCGGCGGACAATCCAAACATCGAGATTGTCGGCGTGAACGACATCGTGCCGCCCGACAATCTCGCCTATCTCTTGAAGTACGACACGACCCACGGCAGGTTTGCCGGCACGGTCGAGGCGAAAGAAGACGGCTTCGTCGTGAACGGCAAGCACGTGCCGAGTTACTCGATCAGGAACCCTGCCGAGCTTCCCTGGGGAAAGACCGGCGCGGATTATGTGATCGAATCGACCGGCCTGTTCACCGATTACGCCGGCGCGGAAGGGCATCTCAAAGCCGGCGCCAAGCGCGTGATTTTGTCGGCGCCGACCAAGGAACCGGAAAAAATCCCGACGCTGCTGATCGGCGTGAACCACACCAAGTTCGACCCGGCCAAGGACAAAGTCGTCTCCAATGCAAGCTGCACGACGAATTGCCTCGCCCCGATCGCAAAAGTCATCAACGACAATTTCGGCCTGACCGAAGGGCTGATGGCGACGATCCACGCGGTGACGGCGACGCAGCCGACGCAGGACGGCCCGAGCAGGAAGGACTGGCGCGGCGGTCGAAACGCGTACCTGAACATCATCCCCTCCAGCACCGGCGCCGCCAAGGCCGTCGCTCTGGTTCTGCCCGAGCTGAAAGGCAAGCTCACCGGCATGGCGTTCCGCGTTCCGACGGCCAACGTCTCGGTCGTGGATCTCACCTTCAAGACCGCGAAGGCCACGAGCTACAAAGAAATTTGCGCCAAGATGAAGGAAGCGAGCGAAGGCGCGATGAAGGGCGTGCTCGGCTATACGGACGAGGAAGTCGTCAGCAGCGATTTCATCCACGATGCGCACAGCAGCATCTTCGACGCCGGCGCCGGCATCGAGCTGAACGCGAACTTCTTCAAGGTCGTGAGCTGGTACGACAACGAATGGGGCTACAGCGTGCGCGTCGTCGATCTGGTCACGCATATCGCTAAGGCGGATGGGCTGCTGAAGTAAGCTCCGTCCATCCCGCATCGCCACCCTCCGGGTGAGTCACACGCGTTGTCATGGCCGCATCGATCCCGCGGCCATCCGGTTGGTTTTACTGACCGGGGTCTTCGCTCACCCTTCGATGTCATCCCGGAAATGCCGAAGGCGTTATCCGGGATCGCACAGCGTCGCAGCCTGTGTTCTCAACGATCCCGGCTCGCGCTTCGCTTGGCCGGGATGACGGGGTCCGCGCTCTTCGCCGCCCCGGAAAGCGCGCTGGCGCTTATCCGGGGTCTTCCACAAGACTTCGGTTTGAGGTTTTGAAAGATCCCGGATAAGCGCCAAGGCGCTTTCCGGGACCTGATGACCCAGATGTTCCCGCTAGCAGAAGAAGACGTGAAAACATTGGCGAATTTCGCCTCCACCGTCATGGCCGGGCCATGACGACGGAATTGGCGGACACATCCGGGTCGTCGAGTTCCGGGATGACAAGGCGCGAAAGGCGCCCTTCCGGGATGACGGCGTTGAAAACGCGGCGGAATTAAACCGGACGGCAGGAGCTGGCTAACAAGGAAGGCCGAGGGACACAAAATGGTTAAAGCCTTCGCTCTGCTTGTTTTTGCTATCTTTGCAGTTCATTTTTACATGCTTGCCGCAACAGGACATATCGATCCCTGCAATGCGGCCTTCGCAAAGCTAGAATACGAACATCTCGGCGATTTTAAGAATGGCAGACGAGAGCTGAGGATGGATGAGGGAGAGGAAGCCCTATACCAGCAAATTAATCAAAGAAACATACTGCAATGCTACAAAATAGTATTCTACAATACAAACGACTAAATACTAATGAACACTTTCGAATTTATTGTCGCGCTTCCGGCCGGCGGGTTATGCCCCGAAGCGCGACGCTGTACGTCCTTTTACTTCACGGAGGCGAAGACGCCGTCCTTGCACGCCTTTATGAATTCGGCTTCGTCGAGCTTTCCGTCGCCGTTGGCATCGTAGGTCTTGCCGCTCTTTTTGATGGCATCGAGAAAGACGGCCGCCCCGGCGCCTTCGAGGATGCCATTCTTGTTGCCATCGGCTTCATCGGCTTTTGTCCACTGGGCCTTGCATTGCTCATCGCTGGGCGCGGCGGCGCTGGCGGCAGGAGCGAGGGATTGAGAAACAACGAAAACGGCTAACGCTGCATATTTCAACATAGAACTCTCCCTTGATTTGGTGGAAATCCGCAGGCTCAGCTGGCTGAGGAAATTACGGCTCCTTCGTGGCTGGCCGTGCCGCGGCACAGCTTCATGAACAGCGACATGAGCGCGGCGAGCGACAGGAGCATCAAAATACTTCCGGGCTCCCAGAACGCTCGATGGAACTCAAAGCGTTTGCGTGTCCGGCAAACTCCGCCGAGGGGACGCCGGAACCGCATCGAGCGCCTCGCGGATGGCGAGCAGGTCGCGCCACGCCAGCCGCTTGGCGATGGGCGTGCGCAAGAGGTAGGCGGGGTGCAGCGTCGCCATGGCGCGGATGCCGGGGCCGTAGGTCAGCCATTTGCCGCGCAGCTTCATGATGCCCTCGGTCGCGCCGGTGAGCTGCTTGGCGGCGGCGTTGCCGAGGAAAACCAGGATGCCGGGGTTCAGAAGCTCGATCTGCCGCTCGACGAAGGGCTGGCAGACCTGCGCCTCCTCGGGCGAGGGCGTGCGATTGCCCGGCGGACGCCAGAACACGAGGTTCGTGACGTAGAAATCCGCCTCCGTCAGCCCGATGGCGGCGAGCATGCGGTCGAGAAGCTGCCCGGCCCGGCCGACGAAGGGCGCGCCCTGCATATCTTCGTCCTTGCCCGGCGCCTCGCCGATCAGCATCAGCCGCGCCTCGGGCGAGCCGCGCGACAGGCACAGGCGCGAGGCGGTCTTCTTCAGCCCGCAGCCGTCGAACGCCTCAAGCAAAGCGCGAAGCTCGGCGAGGCTGTTCGCGCTCCGCGCCAGTTCGCGCGCGCCCATGACATCGGCCGTCGACTCAAGCGCCGTAGGCGGACGAATTGGGGCCTGCGGCAAAGGAGCCCTTGCCCTTTCCAGAGGTTTGCGTTTGACCTCTCGCGGCGGGTCCCCACCTATTGGGTTAAGGCTTTGCTCTACCGGAATTTCCTGGGCGAACCAATCGAGCGGCGCGTCGGCGATGGCCTCGTCTACGCCCATCGCCTTATACCATTCCAGCAGGATTAATGCATTTTCAGGTGGCGCGCTCATTGCGGGCAACAATGCCACGGCGCGCGAATTAATCAAGTTGGCGGGTTGGTGCGCATCCATGTACATAGGATTCGCCAAACGCGGACGCCCGCGCAGTGGGGAGAACCGGCATGGAAGACCAACAGGCGGCCGAAGCCGCGACGGAGCACGAGCTTCCCGAGCGCGAAACCATGGAGTTCGACGTCGTGATCGTCGGCGCCGGGCCGGCCGGGCTTGCCGCCGCCATCCGCATCAAGGAAATCGCCCAGGAAAAAGGCCGCGACATCTCGGTTGTCGTGCTGGAGAAGGGCTCCGAGGTCGGCGCGCATATCCTGTCCGGCGCGGTCATCGACCCCATCGGCATCGACGCCATGTTCCCCAATTGGCGCGAGATGGGCGCGCCCATTACGCAGCCTGTGACGAAGGACAAATTCTATATCCTCGGGCCGCACGGCGAACTCAGCATCCCGCATTTCCTGATGCCGCCGCTCATGTCGAACGACGGCAATTACATCGTCAGCCTCGGCAATGTCGTGCGCTGGCTCGGCGAGCAGGCCGAGGCGCTGGGCGTGGAAATCTATCCCGGCTTCCCGGCGGCGGAGTTCCTCACGGACGACAAGGGCACGGTCATCGGCGTCGCGACGGGCGATCTCGGCGTCGGCCGCGACGGCAAGCCGAAGGGCGAGTTCGCGCGCGGCATGGCGCTTTACGGCAAATACACGCTGATCGCGGAAGGCGCGCGCGGCTCGCTGGCGAAGCAGCTCATCAAGACGTACAAGCTCGACGCAAACTGCTCGCCGCAGAAATACGGCATCGGGCTGAAAGAGTTATGGCAGGTCAAGCCGGAGCGCCATCAGCCCGGCCTTGTGCAGCATACGATGGGCTGGCCGCTCGAAGACCGCACCGGCGGCGGCTCTTTCATGTATCACTATGGCGAAAATCTTGTCTCCGTCGGCTTCGTGGTTCACCTCAATTATGTGAACCCTTACACCAGCCCCTTCGGCGAATTTCAGCGGCTGAAAACGCACCCGCTCATCTCGAATGTGCTGGAGGGCGGCAAGCGCATCGGCTATGGCGCGCGCGCCATCGTGGAGGGCGGCTGGCAGTCCGTCCCGAAGCTGACCTTCCCGGGAGGCGCGCTGATCGGATGCAGCGCCGGCTTCGTGAACATCCCGCGCGTGAAAGGCTCGCACAACGCCATGCTGTCGGGCATCGCGGCGGCCGAAAGCGTGGTCGAGGCGCTGGAGGCGGGGCGCGGCGGCGACGAGCTGGCCGCCTATGAGGAGCGCGTTCGCAACGGCCCCATCGCGAAAGACTTGAAACCCGTCCGCAACGTGAAGCCGCTGCTTTCGCATTTCGGCACGATAAAAGGCACGCTGCTGTGCGGCTTCGACATGTGGCTCAATACAATCGCGCCGTCGCTGTCTCCGACGCTGAAGCACCACAAGCCGGACTATGCGATGCTGAGGCCCGCGAAGGACTGCAAGCCCATCGACTATCCGAAACCGGACGGCAAGCTCACCTTCGACATTCCGTCGTCGCTGTTCCTGTCGGGGACGAACCACGAGGAAGATCAGCCGGTTCACCTTGCGCTCCGCGATCCGGCGGTTCCGATCCGCGATAATCTGCCGGTCTACGCCGAGCCCGCGCAGCGCTACTGCCCGGCGGGGGTCTACGAGGTGCTGAAGGACGCGGACGGCAAGCCGCGCTTCCAGATCAACGCGCAGAACTGCGTGCACTGCAAGACCTGCGACATCAAAGACCCCGCCCAGAACATCGACTGGCAGCCGCCGGAGGGCGGGGGCGGCCCGAACTATTCGGGGATGTGACGCCGAAACCGCCTGAGAATCCTCCTTACCCCGTAAGATTCTCTATGGCACGCAATGGCAGACGCTTTGGCCTCCTATGAAGGTGCAAACTGGATGGGTGTTCAATGGGCAGGCATATGATTCGCTGGCAGCCAAGAGAGCTGCCGCTATCATCGGCAAAATCAATACTTTCATGCTTTTTCTCCATTTGCGCAATAAAAACAAGGAACTTTTGCACGAAGCCTCTCTACTTTGTGTAAAATACCTTGTTACAAACTCAACCTATAGTTGAAAATCAAGTGTGTCAAGCTTCGGCAATTTCGATGCGACAAAACGTACAAGCTCGACGCGAACTGCTCGCCGCAGAAATAGGGCATCGTGCTCAATGACCCGAATTATTTAGGGATGTAATTCTGAGAATACCTGACCCGTGGCGAAAGAGAGTTGTTGCGGCTTAGATGGCGCTTTTGGTATGAAACCGGGTGTTCGGTTGTGGCTTCCCAATGGGCGGCGCGGTTTGCGCCTGGGGAGCCGGTGGTGGGGACCATGAACGACCAATCTGCAGCGTATGCGGAGCCCCCGCGTACGGCGTATCTCGATCACACGCTGCGGCGCGCGCGGACGGCGGCCGAGCAGCGTTCGCATCGATACGTCACGCTTGAGCATCTGCTTCTCGCCCTTCTCGACGATCCCGACGCCGCCCGGCTTCTTAAGGCCGCCGGCGCCGATGTCTCCCTCATCCGCGTGCGCGTGTCGGACACGGTGAATAACCGCATGGCGTCGCTCGTCGTGCCCGATGGGCGGACGCCGGCCTTCAGCTACAAGTTCGACGCGCTGTTCGCGGGCGCTTCCGCGGACGCGATCCGCATGGGGCGCAAGGAGGTCGATGGCGCGCTTGCGCTGATCGCAGTCGCAAGAGAGGCGGAAAGCAACGCCGCGGCGATTCTTGTCGCGGACGGCTTCACCGCCGAGGCGGGGCTGCGGGCGATCGCCGCCCCGCCACAGGCGCAAACCCGCGAGGCGCGCGCGCCGGTCAAGGATAGGCCGCCCGCGCCGAAGCCAGCCGCTCGCGCCCGCCCCGCTCCTCATGGGCCTCGAGTGCTTTCCAATGGCGCCGCCGCGCCTGCGAAGCTCGCGCCGGACCCCTCCCCCGAAAGCACGGAAGACATGATGGCCAGCGTGCGCACCATCCTTGAGGCGGAGGAGCGAAAGGAACGCGCGCCTCGGCCGGCGGCCCCGGCGCCTCCGCCGGGTCCGCGCCCCGCGCCGCCTCGCGTCGAGCCGCAATTGAAGGCGAATGGCGGCGCCCCGAAGACGGCGCGGCAGCCTGCGCCGCGCGCCGAGCCGCTCTTCGCCCCGGCGCAAACCCCTCAAACCGGCTTTGCCGAAGCGCCCGCGCCGTCGTTCGACCTTGAGAAAAGCCCGAAACCGGAAAGCCGCGCCGCCGCGGCCCGCCCCCCGGCCCGGCGCAAGAACAATGGCAATGTCGCGCTCGTGGCCAAGGCGCTGGCGCCGATCCCGCGCAAGACGCGCGTCGCCGCGCCCGAAACCATCGAAATCCTGCTCGCCAAGGAAGAAGCCGGGCTCATTTTCGGCTGGGTGTCGCGCCAGGGCTCGCGGCAGCGCGCCGAGAGCGAAGCCGCGTGCCGCGCGGTCACGCTGCGCCTGTCCGCGCCCGAGGGCGGCTTTTTCATCGAAGGCCTCGCGCCGGAAACGCAATGGATGCTCGACCGCCCCGCCTTTCTCGGCGATGAGACGTTTGGAGCGTGGGCGTGGACCGCGATCCCCAACGACAGCGGCACGTTCAGCCTCGTCGTCTCGATGGCTGCGCGCGAGGTGGACGCAAACGGCGTGACGAACGACATCGCCTTGCCGGATCAGGTCGTCAAGGTGCAGGTGCGCGGCAATTTCTGGCGCGGCTTCGGGCGCTTTGCGCGCGGCGCGATCCTGCTGCTCGCCGGGAGCGGGCTGACGGTCGCGGCCATTTACGCGCTGAAGATGACGGGCAAGCTTCCGCAGCTGCCCTGAGCATTCGCCTTCGCGCAGGTCTGGGCGCATCCCCTCGGCAAAAGAGCGATCGCCATAAAGGTCGCCGGGCTATCCTATTCGCTCGGGGCCGGCGCCAGGCTTGAGCGCGAACTCGCTTGCGGCGGATATAGGATAAGGCGCTCGCTTGCGGTGTGTCAGCGGCCTTTCCGCCGCCGCCATACGGCAGGTTCGGCGCGCGGCTCGCTCATCAGTTTGTCGAAGTGTTCCTGCACCTCGTCGAGCGTGAATCCCGGGTGAGGATCGTCCATCGCGGCTTGCAGCGTCCGCCGCAAAAGCTCCTCTCTGAGATCGGCATGCGGCTCCAGTTCCTTGTGCTCGCCGAGGATCACAAAAACGGCTTCGCTGGGATCGGTGAACACGCCCCTCGCCACGAGGTCCAGCACCCATTCGGCGAGACCGGAGGGCAGAAAGACTTCGAAACGAAGCCCGCCATTGCTCGCTTGCTCGCGCAAGGCCCTGGCTTGCGCGATGTCGCTCTCCCTCTCCGCAGCGGTCCGCCAGTCCTGTTCCGCTTCTTCGGTCATGCGACCTCCCGCGTTGCCTTTTGCGCAGACGCCCTCATGGCTCAAGGCGCCAGCCGCTTGGCCACTTCCGCCATAGGCAGATAAAGCGTTATCGGCGCGCTCATGAAAGCTTCGAAGCCATGACGGCGGTAAAACCTCGACGCGCTTTTGTCCTTGGCGTCCACAATCATGGCGAAGGCCACAATCTCCGAGCGAAGCGACCGTTGGATGGCGTCGATCGAAAGCGCCGCCCCCAAGCCTTTGCCCCGATGCGCCGTGGCGACCGCCAGCCGGCCGAGCCGGACGCAGGGCACGAGCGGATAACGCGGCAGCTTCTTCGCGAGCTTGGGCGAGACCTCCCCAATCGGCATGCTCGCTGCGGCAATTGTGTAAAAGCCCGCGATCTGGCCCGCGGCCGCGTCCAGCGCGATATAGCACCCGGCGATCCGCCGCCGCTGGTCTTGCATGGCCTGCGCGGCCAGATACCGGTCGAGCGCTTCGACGCCGCAGTTGAAGGAGGCTCGGTCGTGATGGCTCGCAAGCGCTTCGAACGTAAACGGCGCCGTCACGTCTCGCGGCCGCTAAGCCGGCGATGATGTGCGATGGCGCGCTCCATGGCCGGCGTCAGCGGCGCGGGCGCGATCAACGCCTCGGCGAAGCGCTCTTGATCCTCGGCCGAGACCTTGACGATCGCGCTTTCCTCGATGGTCTTGCGCGCGGCTTCCTGCGCCGCCGAGACAACGAAATCCGTCAGCGAACGCCCCTCGATCTCGGCGGCGCGCTTCAGGAGCGCGTGCACCTCGGCGGGCAAGCGGGCTTCGAGGCGGGATGTGGTTGCGGTTTTTGTCATGAGTATAGTGTACGGCAAAAAGCCGTATGGCGCTAGCCTCTTGCTCGACCGCTCCTCACTTGCGGTCAAGCTCTCGCGTCGCCGAAAGGTCTCAAAAAATAGTAAACAACCATTAAAATTTATGTTAAATTCATGGCGATTGTGTGCGGTTTTTCTGTTCGAAATATGCCGCAATGCGGTCAAACTTGGAAGAGATTAATTAGTAAGGAAGGCATTCACATGAGAAATTCCAGTTTCTTATGGGCTGCGCTTTTGGCCGGGCTAATTCCTGGTTGGGCCGCCTTGTCAGACGAAGTGACGCCCTTCCAGCAGAGGGCGCGCGCCAACCCCGTTTCGACTGTGTGGGTTGGTTTTGCCGTTGCGCCGAATGGCCGAGTCTTTCAAAGCAGCGAAAACCTTTATGAAAACAGCGCGCGCGAAAACGCGAAAGCCGAGTGTGAACAAAATGCTGGCAGAACCTGCCGGGCTATCGCGGTTCCTCAGAACTGGAACGTATCCGTGGTTGTCTGCAACGGCGGGTCTTTCGTGGCCGGCACGCAAGCGGGCTCCGCTAGACCGCTCGCGATAACAAAAGCGGAGAACGAGGGGATTTATAGCTGCCAGGAAACGTTCACCTATTAGCGCTTGAACCGCGCGGCGCGCGGAGTTCGCCCGCCGCCGCGCGGGAGCACCGCGCCGAAGCCCGAGAAGGCGCCGCAGAACACGAAGCGGCATGATCCCGGTCAAGCAAAATCGGCGCTGATTTCGCGCCCCTGCAAATAGCGGAGCTTCGGCTCGATCTCCGACCAGAGCTGGCGCGCCGCCGCGATCTTGGCTTCGGCTGACGATAGCCGGGGCTCGAACCGCCGGTACTTCAGTTTGCTGGCGTAGAAGCGGATGTCGCTCGTGTGCCTGGGATCGAGAAACTTGCCGGCGTGCCGCTCCGCAAGCTCGCCTTTCGGAAAGAAAAAGACCTCCGTGTAGCCGCGCATTTCGGGCCGGTGCAGCGACGCGCCCTGCTCGTACCAATAGTGCAGCGTGTGATCGCGATAGAGCGCTTGCATGGAGCGAAAAGCCTGGGCGTGCAATCCGTCCGGGCTCCAGTCGTCGCCCGCGACGGAAAGCTGCCCGCCGCGGAAATCGATACGCAGGAAGCCGAAATAGAGAAGCGCTTGGGCTTCCATGTCGACGACGACAAGCGGCCAGTCGCCTTCAACATCGTCCTTGCCGCTAAGAAGGCGGCGCAAGGCGCGCGAGAAAAATGGAACCCTCTCCAAAAGCGCCTTTGCAAAAACGTCGCTCATGCGGAAGAGGAAAGCCAGCGCGCCGAGGATGGCTGGGATCGCATAGGCCTTGTAATCGGCAATATAGGTCTGAAGCTCGTCCAGATGTTGCAAGATCCATAAGCAAAGGCCGGCCACTGCGGCGTGCACGGCCGAATTCACGCTGCGAAAGGATTGCATTGCTCGCCCCGAATCGACCCAGAGGGGCGATGTTGCACAGGTCAGGCTTGCGTGCAATCCTGCTGGCGCCGCCTTTGGATCGGCGAACACGGCGCGGCTTTCGCCGCCGGCGCAGCGCGCGCGGGCGAGTGACGGCCTTCGTCATGGCCGCCGCGTGGTAAGCACGGGTGAAGCGGCGGGCGATTTTGCGGCCCGCCTCAAAACGGGCACGATCGAACCGCCTCAACAAAGCCTCGCGACCGCCTTATTTTGCCCGGCCTTGTCGAACTCCACCGTCAGCTTGGCGCTGTCCAATAAGTTCGTAGTTTAGGTATTTTCTTTTAATAAAAGTCAAGACATTGGAATAGGTTTCGATTAGAATTGTTTTTTCTGTTACAAAGTTATGAGAGGCGGTGGCTGGATGAGGCACGAAAGAAATTTTGGCGTCGAGATACCCAGCCTTAAGCCTTATCCGCCTTCGATAAGGGCGCTTATTTGGGTTGCGGTTCTTGCCGTCGGCGCCTTGTTTTGGTGGGGTGTAGCGAATCTGATGCTGTTGGTTTTCACCACGTAAGCACGTTTCCAAAGCGGCGCTGCGCCCTGCGAGGCCTTACAGTTCAAGATTCTCGAACCGTAAGGCGCGGGCGATTTTCGTTACGCCGCCGCATGGTTAATTCCGGCCCAGGTTAACGGCGGGAAGAGCGGCGGCGGCGCCAGCGAATTTCCTACGAATCGCTACGCAAAATGCAAAAAAAGCCGGATTCGACGCGAAAAAAGCGAGTCAGAAATCCTAGTTAACGGTTCGAATGTTGCGCGCGTTAACCAGGAATCGCAGCCGGGGATTGCGCCGGACGGCTTTGCAACCGCTCCGGATTGCGCCCCGCGGGCGGAATTTCTCATTTAAAACCAATGGGATAGGCGCCGATTAAAGCTTCCGCAAGGCGCTTCCTGCTATGATGGTCATAATGAGGGGAACGGGGCGAAAAACCGCGATCTGGCGTAACCTTATTCCGAGGCGCCAGGGTTAGCGAAGGGTTAACGGGACAGAGCGTCAAACCGCCTCGACGAAGCTCGCAACCACCTTCTTCTGGCCGGCCTTCTCGAACTCCACCGTCAGCTTGTTGCCGTCGATTTCGCCGATGCGCCCATAGCCGAACTTCTGGTGAAACACGCGCTGGCCGAGCGAAAATGCAGCTGGCGTCTCCGCCGTGCTCGCCGCCACAAGCTCGCCGTCGATCTCCGATGGGATGGCCTGCCGCCGGTTGCGCACCGCGCCCTCCGAGCGCCAGTTCGTCTGCGCGCGCAGCCAGCCGGGCGTGGTCCGCTCATCGTAATCGAAGGGCGAGGCGGCCTCGTCGAAACGGCTCGCGCCATAGCCGCCATTCGCCGCGCCGAAGCGCCCATAGCCATAGCCGCCGCTCTCGATCACCACCTCGGCGTGCTCCTCCGCCAACTCGCCGAGGAAGCGCGACGGCATCGCCGATTGCCACGAGCCATGCACGCGCCGGTTCTGCGCAAAGCTCAGCACGAGCTGCCGCTTGGCCCGCGTAAGGCCGACATAGGCGAGGCGGCGCTCCTCCTCCAGGCCCTCCTGGCCGTTCTCGTCGAGCGCGCGCTGATGCGGGAACAGCCCCTCCTCCCAGCCAGGCAGGAACACCACGTCGAACTCCAGCCCCTTGGCGCCGTGCAGCGTCATCAGGCTGACGCGGTCGCCGTCGGCGGCCTGGTCCGCGTCCATCACCAGCGCGACGTGCTCCAGGAAGGCGCCGAGGCTGTCGAACTGCTCCATGAAGCGGATCAGCTCCTTCAGGTTTTCGAGGCGCGATTGCGCTTGCGGCGACTTATCTTTCTGCCACATCGCGGTGTAGCCGGATTCATCCAGGATCAGCTCGGCCAGCTCGGTGTGCGGCATGTGCCCCGAAAGCTTGCGCCAGCGCTCGAAATCGTCGGTGAGCGCGCGGAGCGACTTGCGCGGCGCGGACTTCAGCTCCTCCGTTTCCGCGATCTGGCGCGCGGCGCGGAACAGGCTGAGCCCCTCGGCGCGCGCATGCTGGAAGATCGTCTGCAGCGTCTGGTCGCCGAGCCCGCGCTTCGGCACATTCAAGATGCGCTCGAATTTCAGGTCCGCCGCCGGGTTCTGCATCGCCTCCAGATAGGCAATGGCGTCCTTGATCTCCTGCCGCTCGTAGAAGCGCGGGCCGCCGATCACGCGATAGGGCATGCCGACGGTGACGAAGCGGTCTTCGAAGGCGCGCATCTGGAAGCTGGCGCGCACGAGGATCGCGATATTGTTCAGGCAATTCTGGCGGTGGATCGCCTCCATTCGCTCTTCATGAGTCGCATTCGCGGGAAGCGTTTCGACCGCCTTCTTTTTCGCCTGGGTCCAGATCGTGTCGATGTCCTCGGCGGTGAGGCGCGCCTCTTCGTCGCCGTCCCAGACGCCGCGCACCTTGAGCTTGCCGCCCTCGCCCGCATTGGTGCGCAGCGTCTTGCCGAGGCGGCCGACATTGTTCGCGATCAGCTTCGAAGCGGCGCCGAGGATATGCCCGGTCGAGCGGTAATTGTGCTCCAGCCGGATCACATGCGCGCCGGGAAAGTCCTTCTCGAAGCGCAGGATGTTGTCCACCTCCGCGCCGCGCCAGCCATAGATGGACTGGTCGTCGTCGCCGACGCAGCAGATGTTGTGGCTGCCCTGCGCGAGGAGCCGCAGCCAGAGATATTGCGCGACGTTGGTGTCCTGGTACTCGTCCACCATGATGTACGCGAACCAGCGGTGATACTGCTTGAGCACGTCCGGGTGCTCCATGAACAGCCGGATGTTTTCGAGCAGGAGATCGCCGAAATCGGCTGCGTTCAGCTCCTTCAACCGCTTCTGATAGGCGGCGTAAAGCTCGATGCCGCGCCCGTTCGCGAAGCTGAAGGCGGCGCTCGCGGGGACCTTGTCGGGGGTCAGCCCCTTGTTCTTCCAGCCGTCGATCAGCCCGGCGAGCTGCCGCGCGGGCCAGCGCTTTTCGTCGAGCTTCCCGGCCTGGAGGAGCTGCTTGAGGAGCCGGATCTGGTCGTCGACATCGAGGATGGTGAAGTTGTGCGACAGGCCAACAAGCTCGGCGTGGCGGCGCAAAATGCGCATGCCGATGGAGTGGAACGTGCCGAGCCACGGCATGCCCTCGATGGCGCCGCCGGTAAGGGCGCCGACGCGATCCTTCATTTCGCGCGCGGCCTTGTTGGTGAAGGTCACGGCGAGGATTTCGTTCGGCCGCGCGCGCTTCGTCCAGAGGAGGTGCGCGATGCGCGTGGTGAGCACGCGCGTCTTGCCCGTGCCGGCGCCGGCGAGCACCAGCACCGGCCCGTCGAGCCGCTCCACGGCTTCGCGCTGCTCGGCGTTCAGGCCCTTGAGATAGGGGGCTTGCGGCGCAAGGGCCTGGGCTTCGGCGATCTTCGCGGCGATGTTCAAGCAACTCGTTGGCATGGAACAGATATAGCACGGCGCGCGGGCCGGCAAAGGAAGCGCTGCGTCCTTTTCACAGCGAAGGCGCCGCTCCCGGCTAACCGTTCATTAACCCTGGCGCCCCGGAATAAGGTACCGCCAGTTCGCGGTTTTCGCCCCTTTTTCCCTCATTATGACCAGTATAGCCCGAAGCGCCTTGCGGAAGCTTTAAGCGGCGCCTATCGCATTGGAATTGCTTGATAAATCCAGGCCACAGCGCGATATTTAACGCGGTTGCAAGGCCGCGCCGCGCAATCGAAGATTGGGGTTCTTGGTAAACGCGCGCAAGAATAGAACCGTTAACTAGGATTTCCGACTCGCTTTTTTCGCGCCGGATTCGGCTTTTTTTGCGTTTTTCGTAGGAAAAGCCCGCAAATCGTAAGCAATCGCCCATCGCTCTTTTGCCGTTAACCCGGCCCGAAATTAACCATGAGGCGGCGTAACCAAATTCGCCGCCGCCTTACAGTTCGAGAATCTTGAACTGTAAGGCGCGCGCGTCGCGCGGCCGGCGCCCAACCCCGCATCACCGTTTCAATTTAAGAAGCTTGGTTTCGTCCACATAGCCCAGAACCGCGCCATCTTGCGCGATCTTCGCGACGCCGTTCTCGATCTTCAGGACCGCGACGAGTTCGCCCGCATCGATCTGGCGCTTCGCCGCGCCGCGCGTCGCGGCCTCGAACACATCGGCGGCGGCGATCACCGCGTGCGTCGGCTTCAGCGGAACCGGGCTTCCGTCCGTCGGCGCCGGCGCGCCCAGCATGGCCAGCACCTGCGGATAGCGCGGCATGACCGGATAATTCGGCGTGCTGCCGATGCCGACGATGGGCTTCTGGCAGAACTCCGCCGCATCCTTCACCTCGCAGCCGCTCAGCTCGCGGGAAATCTCCGGCACGCGCGTCTGCACGTAATCGGCGATGTCGTAGAGCTGCACGCGCTCGCCGCCGCCCGCCTTGGCGAGGCTTTCGAGCAGCGCATAGGTGAACACCCCGTGATTGCGATAGCCTTCGAGCGCGGCCTGCTGCTCGCTCGCCGCCATGAAGATGGTGCGCCCGGTCGCGTCCTTGAGCCGCTTCAGCGCCGCGTCCGCCTCGGCGAGCCCGCGCTTGAACACGCGCCCGGCGGAGCCGGATTCGCACGCGTCGAAAATCCAGATGGATTTCTGCGCCTTGATCTTTTCGAACCAGGGCCACAGCTTCGACGGCCCGAAGCCCTGCGCCTTCAGCGCCTCATCCGTGTAGGTATCGACCGAAGGCGGCACGAAGTAGAAGTCGCCGTCGAGCGTCTTGCCGTGGCCCGCGATGTAGAACACGAACACATCGGTGGCCTTCGCCTTCGCGCCCAGCTCCTCGAAGGCCGCCTCGATCTTGGCCGCGGTCACGTCGCCGTCGAACAGCGTCTTCACGATGGGCGGATTGCGGTAGAGGCCGGCGCCGGCGGCCCCAAAGGTCTCGGCGAGCGCGGCGGCGTCCTTCACGGAATAGTTCAGGCGGACGCGGCGGTCGCGATAGGCGTCGGCGCCGATGGCGAGGATGTAGAGATCGGGCGCGCCCGCGATGGCCTTCGGGTTGGCGTGGACGGCGATCTTCGCGGGCAGCGACTGGATTTTGCCGGCCGTGTCCTCGGCGACGATCTCGATTTCCGTGTCGGCGGCGGCGAGGTCGAAGCTGCGCGTTATGGTCCCGTCCTTGGCGAGCATCCCGGCGCCGTAGAGCGAGTCCACCACTTGGCCGTTCAGCCTGAAGCGAATGCGGCCGATGCCCCCGCCTTCGTCCACGATGCGGGCCGTTATCGACACGGAGGCGTCGCCGAGCTTCGCGCCGTTTTCGGGCGAAAGGATCGCGACGCGCGGGGCGAGCGAGGTTTTCAGCAGTTCATCGAGATCGACCTTCGCGGCGGCCTGTTTCACCAGCCCGTCCGGGTCGCCGAGGATTTTCGCGGTCACGAGGTCGGGGCGGAACAGCGCCTTGCGCAATTGCCCCGCCGTGATGTACTTCGCGGCCTTGTCCGGCCCCTGGTTGATCTGCCAGCCCACGAGCTTCGCCGCGCCCTCCGAGCCGGTATAGAAGCCCTCCGGCGTCCAGGCCACCCATTCGCCATCCTCGCCGCGAAAGATCGTGAGGAGCAACTCGCGCGTCTTGAGGTTCCACAGCCGCACGGTCTGGTCGGCCGAGCCGGAGACGAGAATGCGGCCGTCGGGCGACGCGGCGACCGCCCAGACCTCGCTCTCATGGCCGGCGAAATCGCCGATCTTTTTGCCGTCGAGACCATAGGCCGTGAGAAAGCCGCCGACGCCGCCCGAGACGATCGTCTTGCCATCGGGCGTGAAGCTGTAGGCCCAGTGCCCATAGCCATCCGTCGATCCGCGCTCGATGGAGACGCCCGTGGGTTTGCCATCCTTCAAGACTTCGAGGATGGCGTCGTAGCCGTAAGAGCCGCCCTTGCGATGCTGCAACGAAAGCGCCCCAAAGCTCGCCTTGGCCCGGACCCAGCCTTCGGCGCTTGTCACAGCCTCGGGCGGGGACAGCGTTTCGCCTAACGAAGGCAGGCGCAGGGCGAATTCGAGCGGCCCATAGCCCGATTTTGGGTCGTGTTGCGTCCAGGTATTTCCCCAGGCGATGCTGCGCCCATCGGCGGAGAAGCCCACGGCCCAGCCCGGCCTGCCGGCGCCTTTCAGCGCCGCTTTCGTCTCGCCGGTCTTCGGGTCCCAGACATGGATCTCGTTGTTGTCGCCGCCGCCGGTCGCGACGAGCCCGCCATCGGGCGAGAAGGCGCTAGCGAGCACGATATCCTCGTCTATTTTATGAGCCGCTGCCTCTGTCCCGCTTTCAACTTTCCAGATGTGGTCGTGGCAAGGATGCCCCTGGCCACATGTCGATAGCAGTAGCTTACCGTCGGGGGAGAAGCGCAACGCCCCCACGGCTGTGTGTTGGTTGGCGAACACCTTCTTGAGCGCGCCGGTCTTTCCATCCCAGAGGCGGATTTCGCCGCTCGTATCGCCGCTGGCGATGGCGCCGTTGCGGGGCGAGACGGCGAGCGAGATCACCTTGTCCCCATGCCCCGGCATTTCCTTGATGAGCGCGCCATCGGCCACGCTCCAAAGCCGGAGCGTTTTATCATAGCTTCCCGTCACGGCCCGCGCGCCGTCGGGCGTGAAGCCCACGGCATAGATGTCGTCGCGATGGCCTTCGAGCCGGCGCCGAAGCGTCTTCGTCTCGACATCCCAAAGGATGGCGGTCGAGTCGCCGCCGCCCGAGATCAGCGTCTTGCCGTCGGGCGAGAAGGCGAGGCCCATCACAACGTTTGTATGCCCCTTCAGCAGCGCCTTCATCTCCCCGCTGGCGAAGTCGTAGAGGCGGATTGCGCCAATGTCGATGTGGTTTGTTCCATCGAAGTTCGCTAGCAGGCCCCCAACAGCGAGCCAGCGCCCGTCGGGCGACAGCGCCATGGCGAAGATTTTGCCTTCCTGTCCCGGCCCGGACTGCCCGCGGATCGTGCGCACCGTCTTGCCCGCGCGCCAATCCCAAACGCGGATGACCTTGTCGTTGCTCGCCGAGACGATGAACTTGCCGTCCGGCGTGAAGGCGAGGCCCTTGATCAGCGCCATATGGCCGCCGGTGTCGAGCTGCAGGATCGGCCCCTCCGCGCGCGCCCCCGCCGCCGCCAGCAAGAGGCCCAGAACAACCGCGATCCAGCGCATGACGCCCCCTCAATTACATAACAAAATCGAGGCAAGTCGTATCAGCAAACCGCCGCCCCGGCAACGCTTGCGAGGGCCATGACGTCGATGCAGCCGCCGTCATCGCGAGGCGCCGGAGGCGGCGCGGCGATCCAGCGCGAGAAACCGGACGTTTGTAAGCGCTGCTCTGGATTGCCACGGGGCTCTGCCTCTCGCAATGACGGTGCGGCGCGGGTTAGCCGCGTCGAGCGCGGCCATGACAACGAAAGCTGGGCCGCAACGCGATTTTTTCACACGCTCTTTCGCGGTAATGACAACAATAGCGCCATTATCCTCTGGTCTAACGGTCCCTACCGGACTGTGAGGGCGCAGTTAACCGCCGCGCCATGACTGCGTAACCTACGACCTCTGAGCTTAGCTGTAATTTTGCACAATCTAACTAAGGTTGCGGTTGCAATAATTTTGAATTCGATGTTTTTCCTTCTGCGCCTTTTGGTGGACCCATCGCCGATGAGGAAGGGAATATCGCATCGCGGTTTCCGTTATGAACAGGCCGAAATTGCGCGGGTATGAGTGGCAATAGGCGAAAGTACGATGCTTAGACAAGACCCCGTTGAGGGGGCGCCATCCAATTCGGTGTTAACAATGCGCAAAAACTCTATCCGAGCAGCCAGCGACACGGGTCCCGAAGCGATATCCGGCGGCCAGGGACGCGTTCAAGATCCGGCGCGGGACAAGCGCTTGGCGCAAAATCGCGCGGGGCCTACAGGTCAGGGGCGCGTCAAGGACGAAAAAAACGATAAACGCCTCGCCAGGAACCGGGCTGGTCCGACCGGCCAGGGCAAGGTGAAAAACCCCGAAGAAGATAGAAGACTCTCGGCGAATTGGCTGGGGCCGACCGGCCAAGGCAAAGTGAAAAACCCGCGAGAAGATAGACGGCTTTCGGTGAACCGGAACGGGCCCACGGGTCAGGGACAGGTTAAGAACCCTGAACTCGACCGCCGGTTGTCGACAAACCGCCGCGTCGCACCGCGAACAGAATAAACGCGGCGCGATGAAGGCGCGGATAAGGCTCCGCCTTTCCGGGACGACGGCCATCGGCAGCGAACGTCACCGCACGGGAACGCTGCTTCGAAGGATGAGCTGGATCAACTCGCTCTGCCGGTGCGTATCGGTTTTTGCCATGATCCGGGCGAGCCTGTTCCTTGAGGTCGCTCGCGTGATGTTCAGACTATCGGCGGCCTCCCTCAGACTGCGGCCCGCGATCAGTTCGCTCAGCAGCCTCCGTTCCGAGGGCGTCAGACCGTAGGCGCCCATGACCTCATCGGCGACCTCGCCCGCCAGCGGTTCCGGATCGGAGATGAAGAGGATCGCGCAAGGCTGCGCGCTGTTCAGCCAGAACTCGCTGCTTTGCGCGATCGGCATGATTTTCACAAGCAACGGACGCGGTGAATATTGTCGCGGCACAGGGACGGAGCCGCCGCGCGCGCCCTTTTCAGCCAGCGCCGCCCGCATCAGTCCGGCAAGGATATTTTGAGCGCTTGAATCATCGGCATAGAGACGCCCCTGGCTCACTTTCAGCCCATCGCGCTTTTCCAGAAGCGTTTCGCCGGCGGCGTTGCCATAGCGAATGACGCCAGCTCTATCGACGACAAGAACGGCGGTCTCGATGCTGCCAAGCGCGGTTTCGAGGGTGGCGCGCTCGTTTTGCATTCCCGCCAGTCGCCGGTTGAGGCCGATTGCGCGCCGAATGTGCGGCGCGAGCCGCTGAACGAAAGCCACCTGCTCATCCGAGAAGACATCCGAGCGATAGCGGCGCAGGATGGCGAGGCAAGCCTCCTCCCCGCCGTCCCTTGCGAGCACGAGGGTGATGGACCCTGCATGGTCAAATCGGCGGGAGTGAGCGTTGTGAAATTCGGTGCGCTCCATGTCGCGAGGGGCGACGAGGCGATGGTCGGGCGCGGCTACGCCAACCGGAACCCGGGCCAAGGCGGCGTTCAGAGGGTTCACAGAATAGTAGTATTGCGCATATTCGGCCAAACATACCGGATCGACCCGGTATGTGGCCCCGAAAGAGAAGCCGCTTCCATCCATCGTTCCGGCATGCAAGCCGCCGCCGTTGCCGGACAGCTGGTCCGCGAGCGCGGCAAGCACCGCCTCCCAATGCCGGGGATCTTCGCCCGCGGCATAAATCTCGTCGAGAAGAGCTTCGAACGCCTCGGGGGTCGATCGCGACTTCTGTCGAAATGCCTTTTGCATTTCCAATTCCGCCTGCATCGGTTGCCGGCCGTCCACGCGCTGCTTCCGGCCCAGCCGCATGGGAGCTTTATGACAAAATCTTCGAGCGAGGGATACATTTGCATCCTGCGCGTAACAAGCGATATCGGTAGCAATATAGCTAGCCGCGCGGCGGCCGGAAGGCCCCGCACCCGGATCCGGCTGCGCCGGTTGTGTTTCCTTGCGGTCTTGCGGGGCCGGTTTCTTTGCCTGGTAGTGAAAGGTCCCGCCGTTCTTCGCCTTGCGTGGCGGCAATCCGAAAGATGACGAGAGCGGCGACTTACACTATACCGCGCCGTGTCGCCCTGCACGAAGCGGGACACGCCATCGCCTTTTGCTATTATGGGCGCGGCTTCGACCACATCACAGTCTACTCCGAGGCCAGGGCCCAGAAAACGGGAGAGCAGGCCTGCTGCGGCGCCTCCAAAACTTTCGCTTCCCACCTTTCAAGGCGGGACATTACCGCTGAAGACCGGCAGGCCCTGCGCAAGGAAGCATTCTCGGACATCGTCATCTCCCTGGCCGGATGCGCCGCGGAGAAGCGCCATCGCAAAATGTCGATCGCGGCGGCGATCCGCGACCACGGCCGGAACGATTATGAAAGGGCTCTCGCCGTCGCTGCTTTCATCGCCAAAAACGACGACGACCAGAACTTACTGATGGACCTGTCTCTCAAGGAGGCCCAGCGCTTCGTCCGGATGCCGGTCATATGGGGCGCGATCAATAACCTCGCCCATCTTGTCCAGGAGCGCAGGCGCGTTACGATGGGCAGCCGCGATGTGAAGGCGGTCGTCGACCCCGTCCTGGGGCTTCGAAACCAAAATTCCGCCTGCATGAGCTGGCGCGAGCGTGGCCATCCGCAAGCCGCCGCGCCATCGCATTCCGCCGTCTTCTCTTCGCGATAGCTCCCGATATTCGAGGGCGCCCGTGGCGGGGTAATGCCAACCGCCGAATGTGTCGACCGCTCCGCAGTAATCGCTGCGCTATTTCAATAGCTTCCGCCGCCGGGATACCTGGATTCCCGCTTTCGAGCGTGTGAAAAAATCGGCAAACGCCGGAATTCGCGCCGCAGCTCGCCTCTCCCGCAATCTCGCCTTGGCGAGCTTGCCACTCTGGAGTGTCCGCATTCGCTAGCGAATGCGGATCGGAGAGGGGACGCTTTTGCGCCGTCCAGGCATGCCGGCGGATTTTTTCACACGCTCCTTCGCGGGAATAACAACAAAAGGGTCGGCGCCATTGGCCGCTGGTATAATCTCCCGGCGGGATTGTTTTTGTGGACGGCGGACGGAAAGATCGGCTGCCTATGTTGGCTCATGTCAACACAAGCACGAAATTACCAGAACGCCGGTTTCAGCTTCCTAAATATTGCCGTATGTGCTAAAAATACAACATATTTGAATATAAATTTGATCCATATCAAAAAACGCATTCCGTTTTGGCCTAGTTTGGCGCAGGGAATTTGGGCATTCTGTGCTATACAAATTCGGGGACGGAATGAGCGTGCATCTACAGTCGCTAAGGCGAGCGGCGCTCTCTAACGCTGGCGGCGTCAATGTTCGATACCTTCCACCTTGCGTAATATGGTGAAGCGCGGCTTATCGGGAATTGCCTCGCTTGCGGCAGTGCGGCCGAAACGCTTGCGGCATAAACCGTTCCGCCTTGGACGGGGTAACGGGCATTCTTGCGCCACCCGCCCTGCAATCGTTTTTGAACTGACGCTCTATGACCGCCAGTTCAAGCCGATGAGATACGACTCTTGTGGCAATCGCCGCGAGACTGCCGGGGGGCAGCGGCGCCGCTCGCGCCGCGCCGAGTTTTGGCAGCCGAAGCTGCCCGCCCCAGCGTTTCAGGCGAAGCAGGGGCGATGCGGTTTGTGTGGCTTAGAAGTGCAGGGGGCCGAGGCCTGTCAGCATATCCTGAATTCAACTACCCTTCCATGTACAAAATAATGCGCGGAGCAGATCATGAGGACGACGGGCTTACGATTGGCGCTATCGGCGGGACTTTTGGCGGTTCTTTTTCCAGCGGCTGCGCGCGCCGAAGAGAGCGCCACCAAACAGATCGTTGAGGCGAAAATTCACTACTGCAAGGATTGTCACGGGCAGCAAGGTCAAGGCTTCAAGGGCGCCTACCCGATACCCAGGCTCGCAGGCCAGAACTTGGCCTATATTCAAGCCAAGGCGGATGTCATCCTTGAGCACAAGCGCGAGAATATTACCGCGGATACCTTCATGGCCCCCGTCTTGGCGAGCGTGGATTCCAAAGCCCGCACCGAAGTGTACGAACATTTCAGCAAGCTCAATCCCCCTCCCGCCTTCCCTGGCCCAAAAGAGCTGGCGCCCGCCGGAAAGAAGATCTACGAAGAGGGCGTCGCCCAAGACGACGTTCCCCCATGCGCCGGCTGTCACGGCCCAGATGCCAGGGGCGGAGGCGAAATTCCCCGTTTGGCGGGTCAAATCTATCCCTATGCCGTGAAGGTTTTGACGAATTGGTCCGTCATCAACAAGGAGCGCGCGAGGGAAGACGGCAGGGTCATAAAAAGCGCCGCGCATAGACTGTCGCCGTCACAGATTGAAGCGGTCGCCGCTTACATCAGCAATCTGAACTAAGCCGCGCCGGAGGCAAGTTCGCGGCCGCGTGCGCTCAAGCGAACGCGCCTCCGGTAAGCTGCGCTATTCAAACCGTTGCTGGCGCGCCTTATCCGCGTGACGTTCCCTCGGCGCCCGCTGCAAATGGGCGGGAATTTCCGAGCGGCGAACCAGCGGGCGGCCATGAAACGGAAGCGCGGGAGCAGCGGCCAAGAAGAACGGCGCCGCGAGCTCTCGCGTCGCCGCACCGATCTAAGCAAAATCGCCGATTTGCCCAACGCGCCGCCCCGGCCATCCACCCGCATCATCGTCATCCCAGCCATCGGCGCCCTTCGTCATCCCGGCCAAGCGGAGCGCGAGCCGGGAGCGTAAAAAAGCAAACGTTTCGATTTATTACGGTCCCGGATAAGGCTTCGCCTTTCCGGGATGACAAACAAAGGCCATCCGTTGGCTTCATTGGGAAACTCTGCTTAGTTCGTCACCGGCCTTGCGGCCGACCCGCTGGAAATGAAATAAGTGGTAGAGGTTCCGGTCTGCCACCTCAGATAGATCCCGCGCCTTGCGCTGCCGTTAAGTAGGAGGGAAAAATGAAACGTGCATTTGCGGCTCTGGCCGCGATCGTCGCGATGCCGGCGAGCGGCGCTTTCGCCGCCGACGCGGCGGCCATCGATTGGTCGAAGATTCCTGCTTCGACAATCCCGCTTTTCTATCCGGGCCAGTCGACCTACGAATGGCTGCGCAGTACCGGCCACCCCAAAGGGCAAAAAGCAGTCGATGAAGGCAGGGCCTGCATCTCTTGTCACGAGGACGACGAGAAGGACATCGGCGCCAAACACGTCAAGGGAAGCGCTATCGAGCCGACCCCCGTGAAGGGCAAAGCCGGCGCCATCGATCTCAAAGTGCAGGTCGCTTATGACGATAAGAGCGCCTATTTTCGCTTTCAGTGGAAGACGCAGAATCCCTATGCCGGGGATGAGCACCGCTACCTTCAATTCGACGGCAAGGAATGGAAGCCATACGGTCTCTCCAAGCTCGCCAAGGAAGTTCAGGACGGCCGGCAGCCCGGCATCTCTGAAGACCGCATCACAATGATGATCGACGATGGCAAGGTGGCGATGTTCGCCAAGCAGGGCTGCTGGCTTACCTGCCACAACGGCTCGCCAGGCACGCCCAACGCCGCCACGCCCGAGGAGGTCGCGGCGAACCCGCTCCTGAAGGCCGAACGCCAAAGCGAAGTGCACAAATACCTGCCGGCGACGCGGACCGATCCGGCCGACTGGAAGACGGGGAAGTCCGCCGAGGAAATCGCCAAGCTCAAATCGGAAGGAGGGTTTGTCGACTTCATCCCATGGTACGCTCACCGCTCAAATCCGGTTGGCATGGCCGGCGACGGTTACGTGCTGGAATATCGCCTCGACGACGCGGGCAAGGAGCCGTTTTCCGAAAACGAGGACGCGGCGACGCATCAACCCAAGTTTGTGTGGGACGAGAAGAAGGTCGGCTACAAGTCCATTACCGAGGATCAACTCCACAAGGCTCAGCACGTCCTGATCAAGGAGCAGAACGCGACCGCTTTCGATCCGAAAGCCGGATGGAAAGCTGGCGATCTGGTGCCGGCTTTTATCCTGAGCGCGGCCGATGCATCCGGCTCCGCGGCCGACAACAAAGCCACGGGCGCATGGAAGGATGGCGAATGGACCGTCGTCATTACGCGGCCGCTCGCACTAACAAACGATGACGACAAAGCATTGAAACCTGGAAGCGCCTACAATATCGGCTTCGCGGTGCACGACGACAACGTCGCCGGGCGCGGACACTTTGTCTCCTTTGTACGCTCCGTCGGGTTCGGCGCGGACGGTAAGATCAAAGCAGTCAAGCTCCCGTAAACGGCGCTTCGCTCACCCTTCCTCAAAACTTCGGTTCGGGTTTTTGAAAGATCCCGGATAGGGCGCAAGAGGCGCCCTTCCGGGATGACGATGTTGAAAACGCGGCGGAATTAAACCGGACAGGCGTGGGTCAACCCTCGGGTCGAAGCCCGAGGGCATGGCCCGGCCATGACGACGGAAGAAAGGTTTCGGGGCCGGCGCAAATCGAGCCGATCCTCACGCCATAGGTAGCTAGAGGGACAAGAAAGAGCATGACAACGGACGGGGAAAAGCCCGCTGAAAAGCAAACTTACCTACAGAAGAAATCGAGAGTTTTCCGGCCTGCTTTTCGCCTCTCGATAGCCGCGCTGGCGGGTCTCGGTTTGATCGCGGGCGTTTTGTTCCTGGCCGGGTTCAACTGGACGCTGGAAGCGACGAACACGGAAGCATTCTGTGTGTCGTGCCACGAAATGCGGGATAACCCCTATAAGAATTTGAAGGAAACCATCCATTGGTCGAACCGGACGGGCGTGCGCGCCACCTGCCCGGATTGCCATGTGCCCAAGAACTGGTTCTTCAAGATACGCCGGAAGATCGAGGCTTCGAACGAATTATATCATCATTTTATTCTGGGAACGGTGGATACGCCTGAAAAATTCGAGGCCGAAAAGCTGACCTTGGCGACGCGCGTCTGGGCGACCATGAAAAGCACGGACTCGCGTGAGTGCCGCAACTGCCACCATATGGATTCGATGGACTTTGAGAAGCAGTCCCGTCCGGCCCAGAAAAGGCACCGCGCGGCGATAGAAAAAGGGCTGACCTGCATCGATTGCCACAAGGGCATCGCGCACCATCTGCCAAAAGGCTACGAAGAATCATCGGATACCGATTAGCGGCGTTTCCCAATTAATCCAACGGATGCCCTTTGCTTGCCGTCCCGGCTATCGATACCCATCGTTATCCCGGAAGGGCGAAGCCCTATCCGGGACCGTAATAAATCGCGGCGCTCGTTTTTTGCGATCCCGGCTCGCGCTTCGCTTGGCCGGGATGACGATGCGTGTCGATGGCCGGGATGACGATGGGTATCGATAGCCGGGATGACGAACCGGGTGGCTGCTTTCGGCCTGTTGCGCCATCGGCCACGAAATCCCAAGACCGCGCGCGCCATTTTTTGTAAGCTGGCGCAAATCGAAACTCTCGGGGAGAAACCATGCGCATTGCCTTGCTTGCGGACATCCACGCGAACCGGCAAGCCTTCGAAGCGTGCCTGCGCGACGCGGAGGCGCGCGGCGCCCAGCGCTATGTGCTGCTCGGCGATTATGTCGGCTACGGCGCCGATCCGGTCTACGCCGTCGATAAGGTGATGGAGCTGGCCGGACGCGGCGCGCTCGCGGTGCTCGGCAACCACGACGCGGGCGTGAACGATCCCAGCCAGCGCGTCAACAACGAGGCGCAATTCGTGATCGATTGGACGCGCGGCCAGCTTGGCGTGGATGAGCGCCGCTTCCTGGCCGAACTGCCGCTCACCGCCTCCGATGGCGACCGGCTCCTCGTGCATAGCGACGCCAGCGCGCCCGGCAAATGGATCTACGTGCTCACCGTGGAGGAAGCTTCGCGCAGCCTGCATGCGACCAAGGCGCCGATCACCTTCTGCGGCCATACGCACAAGCCCGGCATCTTCAGCGTGACGGCGGCGGCGAAAATGACGGCGTTCAGCCCGGTCTCGGACGTGCCGGTGCCGCTGCATGGCCTGCGCCGCTGGCTCGTCGTGCTGGGCTCCGTCGGCCAGCCGCGCGACGGCAACCCCGCGGCGTCATACGCCATCTTCGACGGCGCCAAGAAAGAGATAACCTTCATGCGCGTGGCTTACGATATCGAGGGCGCGGCCGACGCGATCCGCAAGGCGCGCCTGCCGCTGTTTTTCGCCGAAAGGCTTTTCATGGGGAGATGATGGAACATGGCGAAGCCCTCGATAGAACCCGGCGACGTTCTGGACGGCTTCGTCATGGAGGAGCTGATCCATCGCGGCGGCATGGCCCGCCTGTGGAGGGTGACGAAGCCCGGCATCGACATGCCGCTGCTCATGAAGGTGCCCGTGCTCGGCGAAGGGCAAGACCCGGCGGCGATCGTCAGCTTCGAAATGGAGCAGATGATCATGCCGCGCCTCTCCGGGCCGCATGTGCCGCGCTTCGTCGCGGAGGGGGACTTCGCCGTCCATCCCCATATCGTCATGGAGTGGCTGCCGGGGAAATCGCTCCTGACCCGTCTGAGCGATCTGCCCCTGCCTTACGATGAGGCAGCGGAAATCGGCTGGAAGATCGCGGCCGCGCTCGACGACATTCACCGCCAGCATGTGATCCACCTCGACATCAAGCCGAGCAACATCCTGTTCCGGCCCACGGGCGAAGCGGTGCTGATCGATTTCGGGCTGTCGCACCACCTTCAGTTGCCCGACCTCATGCAGGAAGAGTTCCGCCTCCCCTACGGCACGGCGCCCTACATGGCGCCCGAGCAGCTCATGGGCGCGCGCAACGACCCGCGCACCGATCAATTCGCGCTGGGCGTTCTGCTGTATTTCTTCTCCACCGGCGTTCGCCCGTTCGGCGAGAGCGAGCGCCTGGGCGCGATGAAGAAGCGGATGTGGCGCGATCCGAAGCCGCCGCGCCAGCTCAGGAAAGATTATCCGCTCTGGCTGCAGGAAATCGTGCTGCGCTGCCTGGAGGTCGAGCCGGCGTGGCGCTACCCGTCGGCGGCGCAACTCGCCTTCGACCTCAGCCACCACGATCAGATCAAGCTCACCGCGCGGTCGGAGCGGCTCAAGAGCGACTCCTTCATGACGCGCATGAAGCGGCGCTTCAATCCCGAGATGAACGAAGAATACCGGCCCCGGCCAGCCGCGCTGCCGAGCGCTTCGGCGCCGATCATCGCGGTCGCCGTCGACACCGCCGAAGCCGCGAAGGAAACCAACATCGCGGTCCGCGAAGCCGCCGCGGGCGCGCTGAAGCACCTGCCCTCGGCGCGGCTCGCCTGCGTGAACGTGCTGAAGCAAAGCTTCATCTCAACCCGCGACACCGCGCTCGACGAGGAGGGCCACAACAAGCACGTGAACCGGCTCGTGGCGCTGAAAGACTGGTCGGCGCCGCTGAAGCTCGGCGAGGGCCGCATCACCTACCACGTGCTGGAGGCCGTCGACCCCGCCTCCGCGATCCTCGCCTATGCGGAGCAGAACAGGGTCGACCAGATCATCATCGGCGCGCGGCAGCACTCGCTGCGGCGTAGCCTCCTTGGCAGCGTGTCGTCGAAGGTGGCCGCGGAGGCCGGCTGCACCGTCACCGTTGTACGCCCGCCGCGCGGATCGCACGCCGAGACGCCCGAGTCCGCCGAGGAAGCCGCCCCCGAGGAGGCGGAGGCATCCTGACGGCCGATTCCGGCCGGAGGAGGACGGGAACGGAAGAGGCGGGTCTCGAAAATTGCTTCAACCGGCAATGCATTTCGGATCCCATGGCGGTTCGACTCGCGGGAACCCCTGCTTCGGGGCGGATTGGTTGCGCAGCAAGTTCAAGCTTACATTAAGGCCCGCAAGAAGATTATTGATGGGACAAAAGTCAACCGCTGCCACATAATTACCTTAATCTGAATTACAGAAATGGACAGAGAGGCGAGTACTATGCAACCAGCTCGGTCTTCGCTTGGCGCAAGAGATAATACTCTCATGTTACTTGGCGCACGCCGAGCGGCTCGCTCGCGGCCAGGAGAGCATCCTCTATGCTGACCGGTAATAAGAATAAGGGATGCATTGATAATGCAACAAATTAAACGTATCAAGTTGACGCAGGTTGAATTGACCGCCAGGCTCATTTTAGCCGTCGTCGTGCTGGCGATAATCCCGCTGGCGATCTGGGTCTATTTTGGCGCATCGGATGTGGCCAGTGGCTTGCTGGCGTGGCTCGCGGCGCCTTTTGTACCCTCTGAAGTAGACGACTCCTGGATGCCCATTAGCCACGCCCTGCATTACCTCGATACTCATCCCGCTGCAACTGGCCTTTACCAGGAGACTTATTTTCAGTCGGACAGTCAATTCATCTATTCTGTACCAAGTCTAATCATATTCAAGGTTGCGCGAGCTCTGGGGGTTAATTGGGACTCGCCTTCGTCGCTGAATCTACTCTCTTGGTTCTTCGTCCCGGCGATAATATTTGCTGAAGCTTTTATGCTTCGGGCGCTCTCGACGTCACTGGGCTTACGCAGCCGAGGCGCCCCATCGTACTTCGAATTCGCGTTGGACCTAATCTTCGCAGCACTTGCCGTTCTATTTTTTTATCCGATCATGCGAGCATTATCGCTTGGACAGATCCAAACTTGGCTGACCTTTGCGTTGATCCTCTCTATTTTCCTCTGGTTCCAGGAGAGGAAAACCGCGGCCGGAATTCTTCTCGGTCTCGTTTCCGTCGTCAAACCGCATATAGGCATTGTTGCAGTTTGGGGGCTGCTGCGCCGGGAATGGCATTTTGCGCTTGGAATGATTGGAACCGGCGCAACTTTGGGGCTCGCCTCGGTGCTAATTTTCGGATGGCAGGTCCATTCCGAGTATTTGCAGCTCTTAATATTTCTTTCAACACGAGGCGAGTCGTTTCATTATAGCCACTCGGTGGAGAGTATGCTTTTGCGTCTCACTCACAACGGCAATAACCTTGATTGGGATGGCTCACATACTCAGGTGCAATATGTGCCCTGGATTCATTATACGGCGATGACGAGTTCTCTACTGATCTTGGGCTCAGCATTATTTTCGCGTAAAGCCCGCACCAAACACTGTGCACTCATCGATTATTGCATTATTCTACTGGCAGCCGTCGTGGCTTCGCCGGTCGCTTATGAACATCACTATGGCGTTTTATCGATGATCTTTCTGTGCGCGGCAGTGCTTTGGTGCGGCTACGCCCCCGCATGGCGCGTAACTGGCATTTCTCTTGCCGTTAGTTACGCATTATGCGCGAATTTGATTCCGGCGACCGATCGCTTGGCAGACTCGCACTGGAACGTACTGCAATCCTATCTGCTGTGGGCAGCGTTGCTGACATTGGTGCTTTTGCACCGGTTGAAGTCGGTCGTGCGTGACGCTGAAAGCAGCCCATTTGAAGCCCATCGCGGCGCCGAAGCTTTAAGCGGCGTAATACCAGCGGCCAAAAGTCTCGACCGCTCCTCGGCGTCGTCCCCGCGCAGGCGGGGACCCAGGTATCGCTGCGCTATTTCAATAGCTTCAGCCGCCGGGATACCTGGATTCCCGCTTTCGCGGGAATGACAACAAAAGGGTCGGCGCCATTGTCCGCAGGTATAAGTCCCGCCCGAGCATAGCGGTTTCCATGACCCGCGCTTTTTAACCGGCTAGAGCATCGTGCGATTAATCGGACGCAGCCGCCCCCGGCATTCGAGCACCCTCGCGGGCGAGGCCATCCCGATCCTGGCGGCTACGCTGGCGGTTCGTCTCCACGCTCAAAGTCAGGCGCCTTCACGCAATCGGAAACAAGCGATTGCAGGTGAATGCTTTCACCTAGGCATCCGCGACGTTTCCCCGCCAAATGAGCGTGCTTTCAGCATTGAAAACGCGCACGCTATACAGCCGGCCGCCGGGGAAATCCGTTTCCCTCTTTAGCAGAGACTTAGCGTGCGCTATCGCATCTTCGCTATTCTTCAAGTCGATCATCGAGCGATCCAAAATCTTGGGCACGCCACTCTCAGGGGTATCCCCTATCCATTCAAAAGTGAACACAAGACTTCTCCTTCAAGCTTGCCATAATCATACAACAGGCGAGGGACGAACGGGAAAGAAAGAACCGCGTCCAGCACAGCTTTCATGCGGCGGCGGCCATGTCGAGCACCATCGCCGGCGGTTAGCCCCACTTGGACGCGAGCATGACAAAGCAAGCGGCCGACTGTATTATGAGGCAGTAAGCCTTTACGCGTCGATCTTGATAAGAGCCCAGCCAATGGCGCATCCTCGCATCTCAGCAGACCCTGCCGTTATGATGGGCAAGCCCTGCATCAAGAGCACGCGCATCACCGTCGAATTGATTTTGCGCAAACTCGGCGCGGGCAAATCCTTCCCGGACCTCCTTGAGGCTTACCCTCAAATCACCGAGGACGATTTGAGGGCGGCGCTGGCTTTCGCCGCCGATTACATGCAGCATGAAACCGTTCTTGCCGCAGAATGAGCGATGCGTTTTCTCGCGGACGAAAATGTGTCCCGCCTCGTTATTCAACGCGTCCGCGCCGGCGGCTTCGACGTTGCCTCCATAATGGAAGAGACTTCCGGCGTCTCGGATACCGCCGTGCTTGAAATCGCTGGTTCGGGCGCGCGCATCCTCATCACCGAAGACAGAGACTTTGGCGAGCTTGTCATTCGGCAAAAGCTGGCGGTGCGAGGCGTGGTCCTGCTGGAGTTGGATCGGCTCTCGAACCTCGGAGAAGCGGATCGTGTGTCTGAGATCGTACAAGCTTACCTCAATAAACTCGAAGGCAATCTTGTCGTGGTCGAGCCATCTCGTGTGCGCATACGGCCTTTGCGAAAATAGCTTCCGATAAGCTTTGAGGCACTGCGATCGTAATCGAGCCTTCTCGGGGGCGAGAGTTCCACCTCTGCGCTGTCGCCTACAGCTTTATGGCGCGGCGCAAATGGTCTACATGTGAGGGGCGCCCGCGACGGCGCTCTTTTCGTTTCCGCGAGGATGATCGCAAGCATGGCGAAGACGCCGCAGAAGCGCGCCGTTCCGACGAAAGCGCCGATGGTCGGATTTGTAAGCCTCGGCTGCGCGAAGGCGCTGGTGGATTCCGAGCGCATCCTGACGCGGCTGCGCAGCGAAGGCTACGCCATCGCGCCGAGCTATGACGGCGCGGACCTCGTGGTGGTGAACACCTGCGGCTTTCTCGACAGCGCCAAGGCCGAGAGCCTCGACGCCATCGGCGAGGCCTTGGCGGAGAACGGCCGCGTCATCGTGACGGGCTGCTTCGGCGTCGAGGACAAGCGCATCCGCGACGCGTTCCCCGATGTGCTCGCCATTACGGGGCCGCACCAATACGACGCCGTCATGGGCGCCATCCACGCCGCCGCGCCGCCGCCGCACGCGCCCTTTCTGGATGTCGCGCCGCGCGCGGGCCTGCGGTTGACGCCGCCGCATTACGCCTATTTGAAAATCTCCGAAGGCTGCAACAACCGCTGCACGTTCTGCATCATCCCAAACCTGCGCGGCGATCTCGCAAGCCGCGGCGCGGCGGATGTGCTCGCCGAAGCCGAAGCGCTGGTCGAAGGCGGCGTGAAGGAACTGCTCGTCATCAGCCAGGATACGAGCGCCTACGGCCTCGATCTGAAATATGCGCAGAGCGAATGGCGCGGCGCCCCCGTGAAGGCGCGGCTCACGGAGCTGTGCGAGGCGCTGTCCAAGTTCGGCGCCTGGGTGCGGCTGCATTACGTCTACCCCTATCCGCATGCGGACGAGTTGATCCCGCTGATGGCGGAAGGCAAGATCCTTCCCTATCTCGACATTCCGTTCCAGCACGCCTCGCCGCTTGTGCTGAAGGCGATGCGCCGCCCCGCCAACCAGGAGAAGACGCTTGAGCGCATCGGCCGCTGGCGCGCGATCTGCCCGGAGCTGGGCCTGCGCTCCACTTTCATCGTCGGCTTCCCCGGCGAGACGGAAGAGGACTTCGCCTTCCTTCTGGAGTGGCTGCGCGAGGCGCGGCTGACGCGCGTCGGCTGCTTCAAATATGAGAACGTGGAGGGCGCCGCGAGCCGCGATCTCGGCGGCCACGTGCCCGAGGAGGTGAAGGCCGAGCGCTTCGAGCGCCTGATGGAGGCGCAGCGCGAGGTGAGCGCTTCGGTGCTGGCCGCGCAGGTTGGCAAGACGGTCGATGTGCTGATCGACGGCGTCGACGGCGAGGGCGCGGCCGGCCGTTCCGCCTGGGATGCGCCCGAAATCGACGGTTCTGTGCTCTTCGAGGACGCCGGCAGCTTGAAGCCTGGCGATCTCGTCCGCGCCGCCATCGTCGATTCCGACGACTACGACCTCTGGGCCGAACTGGCGGCGGAGAGCGCGGCCTAACGCTCGGCGGCGGCCTTCAGCTTGGCGAGCCCGGCCTCGAAGTCCTTCCCGACCGTCTTGTCGAAATCCATGAACACCTGCAAAAGCTTGACCGTAAACGCCGCGCGCCCGGACATCGCCCAGGTCACGTTCGAGCCATCGGCGCTGGGGTCGAGCGTGAACTCCGCCGTGTTGCGGCCCTCGAACGGTTTCAAGAAATCCAACTGGATGACGACCTTGGACGGCGGCGAAGCTTTCGTAATCTCCATGCGCCCTTTGCCCACCTCGTCGTTCCCGTCCCACTCATAAACGGCGCCTTCGCCGGCTTCCGCGCCGCTGAAGGTCCGCTTCATCGCGGGGTCTCTCTTGTCGTAAGGCGACCATGCGCTCCAGGCATGGAAATCGTCGATCAGCGGGAAGATTTTACCGGGCGCCGCTTCGATCGACGTTGTCCTCTCCACGCGGAATGTATCGGGCTTGGTCGCCGCGTAGACGAGAACCCCCGCGATCAGAACGGCGGCTGCTATGGCGATTGTTCTCAGCATGGCTTCCTCGAACGCGCTGTTGGCCAAGACGAGCTTGAGAAGGCCCGCCGTCCCGTCCATGCGTTCACGCAGAAGTCATCTCGTCAAGCGTTGGCTTGGCTCGCGCAACCGGGCAAGCTTGAATACGAAAGCGTTGACCAGACCGCGCTCCTCGATTATCTGCAAAGAATGCCAAGATTGCCGATCGTAACGCTTCCAGACCCAATCCTTCGCCAGACATCGGCGGCGGTCGAAACCGTCGACGACGAAGTGCGGAGCTTCGCGAGCGATATGCTTGAGACGATGTACGCCGCGCCGGGCATCGGGCTTGCGGCGGTGCAGCTTGGCGTTCTGCGCCGCATCCTCGTGCTCGACACGGTCAAGGGCGAGGGCGTGCCCAAAAACCCCTTCGTGCTGATCAACCCGGAAATCGTGTCGTTTGGGGATACGCCGCGCGTGCATGACGAGGGGTGCCTCTCCATCCCGCAAATGTACGCCGAGGTTGAACGGCCCGCGCTGGTGCGCGTTCGCTACGTGGATCTTGAGGGCAAGCTGCAGGAGCGCGATTTCGCGGACTTGCAGGCGACCGTGGTCCAGCATGAGATCGATCACCTTGAGGGCATCCTGTTCATCGATCACCTGTCCAGGCTGCGGCGCAACCTCCTGATCCGGAAGTACCATAAGATGCAGCGCGAGCGAGCCGCCGCCTTGCAGCAGCTCTAAGCCGGGCGTAGTAACCGCAAGAGCCAAGGCGAGGCCCTTCCGCGCGACGAATGGCGCCGCTCTTCAACAAGCCCCCGAGGAAATAGAGGAGCATGCCCATCCGTTAGGATATGGCCGGCGAGTGCGGTTTCGGGCCGGTTATGTGAAGGAGGGTTTTCATGCGGTGCTCCAGACGAGAGGCCCTAGGGATTGGCGCCGCCACGGCGCTTGCGGCGTTCGGCTCGGCGCGCGGGGCGGAAGCGGCGTCAGCCTACGAGATCGACACCAGCGTCGGCGCCGCGCTCGACCGCTTTCACCGCCACGCCTATTGGTCGCGCGACGTGGCCCAGCGCGCCGCGGGCATCCTCGTCTTTCCGACCATCGTCAAGGCGGGCTTCGGTTTCGGGGGCGAATATGGCGAAGGCGCGTTGCTCGTGCGCGGCAGGCCGGCGGCGTACTACAACACGATGTCCGCGTCCTTCGGCTTCCAGTTCGGCGCGCAGGCGCGGTCGGTCATCATCATGTTTATGACGCCCGAAGCGCTCGATGGCTTCTACCGGAAGGATGGCTGGAAGGCCGGCGTGGACGGCTCGGTGACGATTATCGCCGCCGGCGCCGGGCGCGCCGTGGACACGAACACGATCGCCAGCCCGATCGTCGGCTTCATCTTCGACCAGAAAGGCCTCATGTACAATTTGACGCTGGAGGGCTCCAAGATCAGCCGGATCTACCGGTGACGCTTTCGCTGGCTCGAAAGGCGCCTCTTGCGCCTTGTTGTCATGGCTGGGTTTCGACCCTCGGGTCTAAGCCCGAGGGCATACCCGCCGCTGTCCGGTTTAATTACACAGCGTTTCCAACATCGTCATCCCGGAAGGGCGCGTTTCGCGCGCTTTCCGGGATCTTGCAAAACCTCGAACGCGGATCTCGTCGTCCCGGCCAAGCGAAGCGCGAGCCGGGACCGTTGAGAACGCCGGTTGCGGCGTTGTGCGGTCCCGGATAGCCGCAAGCGGCTTCCGGGACGACGAGGGGGCGCCCGCGCGGCTTCGGGGACGACGAGGGGGAGACCGCGCCGTTTCCGGGATGCCATGGAAGGTGAGCGAAGACCCCGGTCAATAAAACGAACCGGACGGCCGTGGGTCAGGGCCGGCCATGACAATGGCTGGCGTTTCGCCGCTACAACCGCCGGATTTAGGATTATTGGCCTCAACGCGATCTTGCCGGGCTGCTTGCGCGGCCGCTCCTCGCGGCTCTGGCGATCTTCAGAATGTAGTTTGCCGTCAGGTTCTCGGCGAGCGCGGGCTTCAGGCGCGTTTCCATCAAAATGGCGTTCAGCTCGGAAAGCACGGCCGTCAGCCTGTCGCTCGTCCAGCAACGAACCTGCGCCGCGAGCGCATCCTGCTGCTTGAAGAAGACGGGCGGCCGCAGCTCCTTGATGGCCTGCGGGATCGAGGCGCCCGCGTCCGCCGCCGCTCTGAGAGAGAGCAGGCGTTGAAGCGCGGACGTCAGCGCCAGGAAAACGCCCGTTACATTCTGATCGACCGACAGAAAGCGATCCAGCGCGACGAGAGCCTTGCGGCCTTCGCCTTCGAGCGCATGATCGACGATGTCCGAAAGACCGGCGGTTTGCTGGTCGATAAGGCAGGTCTCGACATCCGCGGGAGCGATGCGACGCGTGGGGCCGGCGTAGGTCATCAGCTTTTCAGCCTCGGCCCGCGCGATGAGGGCGGAGAAATCGCAGCGCGCCGCAATCAGCGCGGCGGCCTCGGCGGCAATTTCGTATCCTTGCGAGGAGATGTGCTGCTGTATTGCGGCGGCGAGGCTTTCGCGGTCCTCGCCATAACAGGGGACAGCCGCAAGATGGCTGGCGGCCTCGAACGCCTGGAAGAGTTTATGGCTCTTCTTCATGTCGGGCGCCTGGACAATCAGAAACGCGCCTTCAAAGGGCAGGTCGATGACGTCCAGGATGGCGGCCTGCGCTTTGGCTGGGCAAGACGTTAGCCAGACAATTCTCGCGCCGCCGAACAGCGATCCCGTCGTCAACTCGACGGGAAGGCGGTCCGGGATGGCGGCGGCGTCGGTGTCGTGAAGGCGAATTATTTCCGCATCCGGGCCGGCCCGCTTCAGGATCGTATTGGCGAGAGCCTCAGCTCTGGCTGAGATTTGAAGGCTGTCCGAACCGTAGAAAAGGAACCCGCGCGCCGCGCTCGGCGGAGCGGATAGAAATCGAGCTGCGGCCGCTTCTTTGAGCGAAACCATCGTAACAGACCGGCGACAAGGGCCGCGAAACTCGCTTAGGCGGGGCGCGACAGAAAGGCGGCGACTCTGGTTTTCAAAGTGTCGGCGAGCGTCCTGGCCGCGCGGTTTTCGGCGTCGATGAGGGCGCGCGTGTCGCCATAGGCCGATCCGGCGATGCCGGTGTTGCCTGTCAAGTTGTAAGCCGCTTCGGAACTGCTGCTTCCCTTAAAGAGCGTTTCGTTGTCGGCAATCCGGACGAGGCGAAACTCAGCATCGAGCTGCAGGATCTGTCCGGTTGGACTGCCGATGGCGGAGACAAGCGTGTTCCTTACGGATTCGCGCAGAACAATATCGAACCGGTAAGTTGGCGACAACGGCTCGCCACCCTCCGTTGTCCCAAACACAAGCTCGTTGCGCAAACGCTGGCCCGTGCGGCTCGGAATGGCGGCCACCTGGACATGCTTCATGACCTCGACAAGGTCCGCCCCGCCATTAGCCGCGGTTCCATACAACGGGTGGAAGCCGCAGCCGCTAACGCCAAGGCTCAATAAACCCGCTACAACAGAAAGCCCCACTCCGTTCCGGAGGAGCCTGACGCCTCTCGATAGGTCAAGCCACGACATTGACGATCCTTTCAGGGACCACGATCACCTTTTTGATCGGCCTACCATCGACTGCGCGCGCGACGCTTTCAAGGCGAAGCGCCGCTGCTTCGAGGTGCGCGCGATCCGCGTTACGAGGCACGACGATTTCATCGCGACGCTTGCCATTTACCTGTACGGCAATGGTCACGGTATCGTCAATCAGCAAGGTTCGCACAACCTTGGGCCAAGCTTCGTTTGCGAGCAAGGTGTTGTAGCTCAGCAGCGCCCAGCCTTCCTCGGCGAGGTGCGGCATGAACGGGTTCATCATGTGCACGAAGAAGACGAGGGCCTCCCGCATCGCGAATCGGAAGGACGCGTCATCCTGCGCGGCCTTGTTCTGCAAAGCCGCGGTGAGCGCGTTGGCGAATTCGTACACGGCCGCGATGGCGCGGTTGAAGCGCAATCCTTCGATTTCTTCGGCGACGGCGTTCAGGCCCTTATGGGCCGCCCGGCGAAGCGTCTGCGCGGGCGGCGAGAACTCCCTCGGCGTTTTTCCGTTCGCGGCCGGCAGGAGCGGCAAACCTTCGTTCAACAGCCGCCAGGCGCGCTGCACGAAGCGCCAGGACCCCTGAACGCCCTCCTCCGTCCAAAGCACGTCGCGCTCGGGCGGGCTGTCGGACAGCATGAACCAGCGGGCGGTGTCGGCGCCATAGTGTTCCGTGAAGATATCGGGGTCGATGGTGTTCTTTTTCGACTTCGACATCTTCTCGATGCCGCCGATCTGGATCGGCTCGCGGGCGCCGTCGAGACGGAACGCCTTGCGCACGCCGTCCGCGGTTTCGATCTTGACGTTCCGACGGCGCCAGCCAGTGCTGCTTCTCGTCGAAATAGGTCTCGTGAAGCACCATGCCTTGCGTGAACAGCGCGGCGAAGGGCTCGGCGAGCGAAAGATAGCCGCAATCCTTCATGGCGCGCGTAAAGAAGCGCGCATAGAGCAGGTGCAGGATCGCGTGCTCGACGCCGCCGATATATTGATCGACGGGCAGCCAGTAATCGACGGCGGCCTTATCGACCGGCTCCTTGTCGTGCGGTGAGCAGAAGCGCGCGAAATACCACGAGCTGTCCACGAAGGTGTCGCAGGTGTCGGTTTCGCGCGTGGCTGTGCCGCCGCAGGTCGGGCACGTCACGTGCTTCCAAGTGGGGTGCAGGTCGAGCGGATTGCCCGGCTTGTCGAACGAGACATCGGCCGGCAGCCGCACCGGCAGATCCTTGTCGGGCACGGGCACGACGCCGCATTTGGCGCAATGGATCATGGGGATCGGGCAGCCCCAATAGCGTTGCCGCGAGACGCCCCAGTCGCGCAGGCGGAAGGTGGTGCGCTTCTCGCCCATGTTGCGCTTGGCGAGGCGCCGCGCGACTTCCTCCTTTGCGTCCTCCACCGTCATGCCGTTGAGGAAGGACGAATTCGCGAGCTTGCCCGGCCCGGTGTAGGCCTCGTTCCCGACCTTGAACCCGGCCGGATCGGCGCCTTCCGGGATAACCACCGCCTTCACCTTCAGACGGTATTTGCGGGCGAAATCGAGGTCGCGCTGATCGTGCGCTGGGCAGCCGAAGACCGCGCCCGCGCCATAGTCCATCAGGATGAAGTTGGCGACATAGACTGGCAGCTTTGTGGTCGAGCGGAAAGGATGGGCGGCGACGATGCCGGTGTCGTAGCCTTTCTTCTCCGCGCGGTCGATTTCCTCCTGCGCCGTGCCGATGCGCCGGCACTCCTCGATGAAGTCCTGCAGCTTCGGGTCGGTTTTGGCCAGCTCCCGCGCCAGCGGGTGCTCGGGCGAGACGCCGATGAAACTCGCGCCGAAGATCGTGTCGGGGCGCGTTGTGAACACCTCGATTTTCGCTTGGCCATCGGGAACCTTCTCGCCCGACAGGTTGAACCGCATCAACAGGCCCTGGCTCTTGCCGATCCAGTTCCGCTGCATGACGCGGACCTTTTCAGGCCACTTGTCGAGCGTATCAAGGCCGTCGAGCAGGTCATCGGCGTAATGGGTGATCTTCAAGAACCACTGGGCCAGCTCTTTCTGCTCCACCAGCGCGCCGGAGCGCCAGCCGCGGCCGTCGATCACCTGCTCGTTGGCGAGCACGGTGTGGTCGACCGGGTCCCAGTTCACCTTGCTTTTCTTGCGGTAGACCAGGCCCGCCTTATAGAACGCCTGAAAGAGCCGCTGCTCCTGGTGATAATATTCGGGATCGCAGGTGGCGAACTCGCGCGACCAGTCGAGCGACAGCCCGATGCGTTTCAGCTGCGCGCGCATGACCTCGATGTTATCGTAGGTCCATTCGCGCGGATTGATCCCCTTCTGCATCGCCGCGTTTTCGGCGGGCAGGCCGAAGGCGTCCCACCCGAAGGGGTGGAGCACATTGAAGCCCTGCGCCCGCTTGTAGCGCGCGACAACATCGCCCATCACATAGTTGCGGACGTGCCCGACATGGATGCGCCCCGATGGATAGGGAAACATTTCAAGCACATAATATTTCGGCTTGTCGCGATCCGGCGAGGTGAGGAATGTCTTCTGCTTCTCCCACGTCCTCTGCCAATGTTTTTCACGCTCTGGAGCGTTGTATCGTTCTAATGCCATGGCCGATGTCCTCCGCGCCAAGCGCGGCCAAAAAAAAGGTTTGCGTGATATGAAGTTGAAAGCTGGCGCCGGTCAAGAGAAGCTCGACACATGACAGGAAGCAATCAACCGTTCAGTTCATGCGCGATCGAGGAGCGGTACCTTTCGATCAAGGAGCGCATTTGGCGGGCGGCGCAGAATCATGGCCGGGAGCCGGCATCGGTCAAGCTCGTCGCCGTCACCAAAACCTTCGAGGAGGCGGACATTTTGCCGGTGCTTCGACAGGGGCATCGTTGCTTCGGCGAGAACCGCGTGCAGGAGGCGATGCGGAAATGGCCGCCGCTGCGCGAGCGCTTTCTTGGCGTCGAACTGCATTTGATCGGGCCGCTGCAAACCAACAAGGCCCGCGAGGCGGTTGCGCTGTTCGACTGCATCGAGACGCTGGACAGGCCGAAGCTCGCCGCCGCGCTGGCCGCCGAGATCCAGCGGCAGGGCAAGGCGCCGAAGCTTCTCATCCAGGTGAATATCGGGCAGGAGCCGCAGAAGGCGGGCGTCGCGCCGGCTGAGGCGGCGGCTTTCGCCGCGCGGTGCGAGCGCGAATTCGGGCTCGCGATCGGCGGCTTGATGTGCATCCCGCCCTTCGAGGGCGATCCCGCGCCGCATTTCCGGAAGCTGGCGGCGTTGCGCGACGACCTGCAATTGCCCGAGCTAAGCATGGGAATGAGCGGCGATTTCGAGCAGGCCGTCGCCGCGGGCGCCACGCTTGTGCGCGTCGGCTCCGCCATTTTCGGCGCGCGATGAACGCGCTCCTTCCACACAAGCGTTAGCCGCCGGTCGGCGTCGTCCCGTGCGCGCCGCGGCGTGAAATGCCGCTGCGCAGACACGGGATCGCCAAGTGCACAGGGAGATCCCGGCTCGCGCTTCGTTTGGCCGGGATGACGGATGCGAGCTTCAAATTGCAGGGCCGCCAATCGCGGCGGCCCCTTCGCAAATCGCGGGTCAGCCGATCCGGCGCTGCCACCAGCCCGTGCGGGGCGGGCTGGATCTCACGGGCTTGGGCTTCGGTTCGGGCGCTGGCGGAGGAGGCGGCGCTATCGCCTCGGCCGCCTCGACGGGCGCGCTTTCCGGCGCCGGGGCCTCAATAATCTCCTCCGGCTTCTCTTCTATGGCTTCCGGCTGCGGAGCAGGGGGAGCGGCCTCCCGCGGCGCGGCGACCTGCGCCTCTTGAGGGGCGGGCTCGGCTGGAGCCGCCGGGGCCTCAACCTCCAGGGCTGGCGCGGACGGCGCTCCCTCTGGCTGGCTCGGCGCCGCTTCGGCGAGCGCCGGCGCGATTGGCCCGAGCGGCAGGCCCTTGGCAAATCCATGATCGAAATCGCCGGTGGGCTGCTCGCCGAGGCCTGGGATATGGCCTGGTTGCTGCCCCACCGGACCAAGTCCGTCGTCGCGATGCCGCCTGCCTCCCCGCCGGCCTCTGCGGCGGTTGCGGCGGAACTGACCTTCCGCGTCGCCGTCAACGCCGTCCTGAGCCGTTTGCGCCACGCCCTCGGCGCCCGGCAGCGCCGCGGTTTCAAGCGCGGCGATTACGGGCTCGCGGTCTTCCTCGTCCTCGTCCAGTTCGCCCTCGGCCGCTTCGAAGGACGGCGCCGCGCTGCCATTTTGCAGTTGCTCGCCCCGTCCGCGCCGGCGTTTGCGCTTGCGGCGCGATGGACGCTTGTCTTCGTCCTCGGCGGTGGCGGCGGTCTCTTCCTCCTCGTCCGCGCTGGCGGCGAAAGGCGCCTCCATGTGGACGGCTTTCGACTCAACAAGTGCGGGAGGAACGGCTTCCGCGCCGCGTTCGAGCGCGAAGTGCGCCCCATGCACCTTCTCATCGAACTGGATGACGATTGTCACCGCGTAACGCGTTTCGATGTCGCGAAGGTAAGCGCGCTTGTGGTTGAGAATGTAAAGCGATGCTTCGGTCGAAGCGCTGACCGTGATGTTGGCCGGCCCTTGCGTGCGCAGGTGGTCCTCGATGGAGCGCAGGATCATCAGCGCCACGGATTCGGAGGAGCGGATATGCCCGACGCCCTGGCACACCGGGCAAGGCATCGTGGAAACCTCGACCACGCCCTGGCGCAGCCGCTGCCGCGACATTTCCAGAAGCCCGAAGTGGCTGATATGGCCGACTTGAATGCGCGCCCGGTCGTGCCGCAGCGACTCCTTGATCTTGCGCTCGACAGCGCGATTGTTGCGCCGCTCGTCCATGTCGATGAAATCGATGACGATGAGGCCGGCGAGATCGCGCAGGCGCACCTGCCGCGCCACCTCCTCCGCCGCTTCCATGTTCGTCTTCAGCGCCGTGTCTTCGATGGAGTATTCGCGGGTCGCTCGCCCGGAGTTCACGTCGATGGCGACAAGCGCTTCGGTTTGATTGAGCACAATATAGCCGCCGGAGCGCAACGTCACCACGGGGCTGAACATCTGGTTCAGCTGGCGCTCGACTTCGTACTTGATGAAAAGCGGCTCGGGCTCCTTGTAGAGCAGCACATTCTTCGCATGGCTCGGCATGAGCATGCGCATGAATTCCTTGGCGTCGCGGTGAGCCTCCTCGCCGGCGACGAGGATTTCGTCGATGTCCTTGTTGTAAAGGTCGCGGATCGACCGCTTGATGAGATCGCCTTCTTCGTAGACGAGGCAGGGCGCCGTCGACTTCAGCGTCAGGTCGCGGACGTTTTCCCAAAGCCGCAGGAGATATTCGAAGTCGCGCTTGATCTCGGTCTTCGTGCGCGAGGCGCCGGCCGTGCGGATGATAAGGCCCATGCCCTCCGGCACTTCGAGCTCCAGCGCGATCTCCTTGAGCCGCTTGCGATCCCCCGGCACCGTGATCTTGCGGGAAATGCCGCCGCCGCTGGCCGTGTTCGGCATAAGGACGGTGTAGCGCCCCGCCAGCGACAGGTACGTCGTCAGGGCCGCGCCTTTGCTGCCGCGCTCTTCCTTCACGACCTGGACCAGAACGATCTGGTTGCGCTTGATGACTTCCTGGATCTTGTAGTGGCGCCAGCGGCGCTTGTGGCGCTGCGGCAGCTCCTCCAAAGCGTCTTCCGAACCCACGACTTCAACCGGCGTTGAGACCGGCGCCTCGGGAACGGAGATGACGCCGCCTTCGTCCGATGCGGCGCCGCTTTCCCAGTTCGTTTGCTCTTCTTCGCCGGCGTCCGCGTGAGCCGCTTGCGGCCGCGCCGGCGCTTCCTCGCCTTCCACATCGTCGGGATGCGACGGAATCTCGTCGCGAGCTTCCTCGCCGCGTTCGACCGCCGCGGCGAACTCCGCGTAAATCGTTGGGGGAAGGACCGCTTCGAGCGCTATCGGCGCATCGCGCCCCTCGGGTTGCGTATCGGGGGCCGGCTCGTCTTGCGGCGCGGGCGTCTCCGCCTCGACCGCGGCGGCGGCCGGCGCATCGGGGCTTACAGGCTCCCCGGCCCGCTCTTGTTCGGCGGACGCGGCCTCTTCCGGCAATGGCGCCGGTGACCCGCCATCCGCCTGCTCGAACGGCGGCGCTTCGCCATGCTCAAAGTGCTTTACTTCCGCTTCGCCGGAGAGTGCGCTGTCGCCATTGTCGTGGCGGCCCTGCTGCCGGTCCAGAGCGTCCTCTTTCATGAGGGCTTCGCGGACAGCGACGGGGATCTGGTAGTAGTCCGGGTGGATTTCCGCGAAGGCCAAGAAGCCGTGGCGATTGCCGCCATAGTTCACGAAGGCGGCCTGAAGCGAGGGCTCGATCCGCGCAATTTTAGCGAGATAGATATTTCCGCGAAGCTGCTTCCTTGACGCCGACTCGTAATCAAATTCCTCTACACGATTGCCGCGCGTCACCACCACCCTGGTTTCTTCCGGGTGGGTGGCGTCGATTAACATTTTGTTTCCCATAGTGCATTCTTTCTGGGGCGCCCGCGTCGAAGATAGGCCTCGCGATCATGAACACATGATCGAGCGGACCGCTCTTCCGGACGCACTGTTTGTTGATCGCGCACTCGCCGCTTACGGACGGCATGACGCTCTGGGCCGCCCCTCTTTCGCAAGAAGAGGGAAGGCTGAACAGGCTTTCGATGCCGCGTTTGGCGTCATCCGAATATTGCGAGTTCAAGCGCGAAGTTGACATGACCTTGGTCTTCGGTTCGCCGTCAGCCCGTAGATTGGGGCGGCGTCACCATGATCCGGTTGATTATAAATCAGGACTGACGTTCCTGGCTGTTTTAGTCTGACGACCGCTTTTGGGCTGTCCGATCTAAGATCGTGAGTTTATTGCGATTGTCAAATCTCGCCCCCTGATCCTGGCAACTGGCCATAGCAAAGCGTAAGCCAGCCTACTCCGAGCAGGGTTGATATATCTCTAATACGTCGTGTTCGCCCTCCCCGCAAGCGCGTCGTGGGCCGCCCGCCGGGAAATGTGAAAAACCGCTTGCGCCCTCTCCGCGGATTGCAATCTGTGGACGCGGCCTCGCACAGTGCTATAAGCGCGGGGCTGGAAGGGGAGCGAAGGTGCGCCGGATGAAGAGGAACCGAAGAAATGCGCGGCCGAGCGCGGCTTTCGCGCCGGTTCTTTTCTTGCTCGCGGTTCTGGCCGCGACGGCCGCCGCGGCTGGCGATCAAATTCTGTTGAACGCTGAAATCGGTGGCGATATCCAGCACACAAGGTTCGTTGCATTTCTTTCGAAGAAGGTAGATTTCCGGATATTTTCAATCGCCGATCCCTACCGAATTGTCATCGACTTGCCGGAATTGGATATTCAGGTTCCCGCCGAAGGCCGCGGCCTCGTTGTTTCCTCCAGGTCCGGCCTGCTTTCCCAAGGGAAGTCGCGCATTGTGATCGATCTGGCCGAGCCCGCGCTTGTCGAGAAATCCGAGCTTCTCCCCCCTGAGAACGATCTTCCGGCGCGGCTTGTCATCGAACTGACGCGGACGAGTCACAGAGCTTACCTCGCGGCGGCCAAGGTTCCGCCGCCGGTTCCACGCCAGGAGGGCGCCCAAACCGCCGCTCTCCCGAAAGACCCGGAGGACAAGAGACCGGTGATCGTGGTCGATGCCGGCCATGGGGGCCTCGATGCGGGCGCGCATGGCCGCGTCACCAACACGCCCGAGAAGGACGTGACGTTCGAGTTTTGCAAGGCGCTTGCCGAGAAACTCGAAGCGACGGGCCGCTACCGCGTGATCCAGACCCGAAGCCTCGATGTCTTTGTCCCTCTCGACGAACGCGCCGATCTCGCGGTGAAGCAGAAAGCCGATCTCCTCGTTTCGATTCACGCCGACGCTCTCGACATCAAGCGGCTCGGCCTCAAGAGCGTGAAGGAAGTTCGCGGCGGCACGATCTACACCTTGTCGGAGGAAGCCTCGGACGAGCAGGCCCATGCGCTGGCCCAGAACGAAAACAAGGCGGACGTGCAGGCCGGCGTCGGCAGCGAGCAGCAAGCGCCGGCGGTGAGCGGCGAGATCGGCGCAATTCTCGGCGATCTTGAGAACCGGTCCAAGAAAAACTGGTCGCTGGCGATCGCGAATTATCTGATCGAGCATATGAAAGACAAAATGAAGTTCAACATCCGGCCGCGCCGTTCGGCGAACTTACGCGTTCTGAAGGCGCCGGGGGTGCCGGCGATCTTGATCGAACTTGGCTATTTGAGCAACGACGACGACGAACAGCTTCTCATCTCCCCGGAGTGGCGCGCAACGACCGCGACGAGCCTGGCGGCGGCTATCGACGCATTCCTGTCCGAGCGGCAGTCCCAAATTCGTTTGTGATTGGCGCGCGCCGCTTTTCAAGCTGGGCAGCATGAACCGCAGGGTACGATCTTGTGGTTAGCCGGCATGATAGTCACAGTATATGCTGTCACAATTTGGCTATGGCGCTATGGTCCTGATTGCGCCGCCAATCCTTCCGGTCGCTTAATTTGGTCCGATCGCGGAACCGGCCGAAAACGAAGCGTGGAACCCTGATGCAAGTTAAAATACCTGTGAAGCCGCCCGCAAGGAAGAAGCGTCGCAAGAGCTTGTTTCTGAGCTTTCTCGGCTTTGCTTTTACCGCGGGCGTCTTCATATTCTTGGCTGCGTCCGCCGGCGCGGCCTACTTCCTGTGGGAGATCTCCAAGGATTTGCCGGATTACGACACGCTCGCGACCTATAATCCGCCCGTCATAACCCGGGTTCACGCAAGCGACGGAAGGTTGATCGCCGAGTTCGCGAAGGAACGGCGCATTTACGTTCCCGTCCAGACCATGCCGAAAATGCTCATCAATGCGTTTCTCGCGGCCGAAGACCAAAGTTTCTTCGAGCACAACGGTCTGGATTTCCGCGGCATTCTCCGCGCCGTTTATAACAACGTCACCAAGAAGAAGAAGGAAGGCGCCTCGACCATCACCCAGCAGGTTGCGAAGAACTTCCTGCTGACGAGCGAACGGTCCTATTTGCGCAAGGCGAAGGAGGCGATCCTCGCGGTAAGAATTGAGCGAGCCTACACCAAGGAACGCATTCTCGACCTCTATCTCAATCAGATTTATCTCGGCGCGGGCTCCTATGGCGTGGCCGCCGCGGGTTTGCGCTATTTCGGCAAGGAGCTTCACGACCTGAGCATCGCTGAAGCCGCTTATCTGGCGTCTCTCCCCAAAGAGCCGTCCAGGCTGCAGCTCACGACGGCGCGCGGCAAGAACTTTCAGGAAGCGCTCAACCGCCGGAACGCGACCATCGACAACATGGCTCGCTTCGGGTTCATCAGCGACAAGGACGCCGAAAAGGCCAAGGAGCAGCCGCTGCAAATGACGAGCCAGCAGGTGGGCCCGTCCACCTTCGCGGCGGAATATTTCGCCGAGGAAGTGCGCAGGTCGCTTATCGATCTTTACGGCCAGGACGAGAACAACAATTCAAGCTACTTCGCGGGCGGCTATTCGGTTCGCTCGACGCTCGACCCGAATTTGCAGCTCATGGCGCGCACCGCGCTTCGCGCCGGTCTCGTGGCCTTCGACCGCAAGCACGGAGGATGGAGAGGCCCGGTCTCGAAGATCGACGTCTCCGGCGATGCCGACTGGGGCCTGAAACTCGCCGATGTGCCCGCTCTCTCCGATGTCGAGCCATGGCGGCTCGGCGTGGTGTTGCAGGCGGCCAAGGACAAGGCGGTCGTCGGCCTTCAGCCGGCCCGGTCCGCGAACAACGCGGTTGAGCAGGATCGCAAAACGATCGAGCTTGGCGTCGAAGGCGTGAAGTGGGCGCTCGAAGGTCCTCACAGGGTCAAGACCAAAGGCCAGGCCGGCGTCAGCGACGTTCTGAACGCCGGAGACATTGTCTATGTGTCGCCGCCGACCGAACTCGATCAACTGGGCAAGGAGCAGCGCGATCCGAGGGCCAAGGGCGAACCGAAGCCCCTGCCGTGGCAGCTGATGCAGGTGCCCCAGATCGGCGGCGCCACCGTTGTCATGGATCCGCATACCGGGCGGATCTTGGCGCTTGTCGGCGGGTTCAGCTTCGCGGAAAGCCAGTTCGACCGCGCCGTCCAGGCGCGGCGCCAGCCAGGCTCGGCGTTCAAGCCCATCGTTTACGCGGCGGCCCTCGATAACGGCTATACGCCGGCGTCCATTGTCAACGACGCGGTCGTAACCATCGATCAGGGCAATGGCCAAGGCGATTGGAAGCCGGAAAATTACGACAAGCAGGTGCATGGTCCGCAACCCCTGCGCATCGGCATCGAGAAGTCGCGGAACCTGATGACGGTGCGGCTCGCCCAGGACATCGGCATGCCGATCGTCAGCGAGTATGCGCGCCGTTTCGGCGTCTATGACGATCTTCCGCCGCTGCTTTCGATGGCGCTCGGCGCGGGCGAAACCACGCTTGTCCGGCTGACGACCGCCTATTCCATGTTCGTCAACGGCGGCAAGAAGATCAACTACACCTTCATCGACAGGATCCAGGATCGCCTCGGGCAGACCATCTGGCGGCATGACAGCCGCGCCTGCGAGACTTGCAACGCCGCGGCTTGGACCGGACAGGACGAGCCGGAGCTCAAAGACAACCGTCAGCAGATCGTCGATCCCATGACGGCGTATCAGATCACGTCCATGCTGGAAGGCGTCGCCATTCGCGGCACCGGCTTCTTGATCTGGAAGCGCGTGGGCAAGCCGCTCGGCGGCAAGACCGGCACGACCAACGACGAAAAGGACGCCTGGTTTATCGGCTTCTCCCCCGATATGGCGATGGGCGTCTTCATCGGCTATGACAACCCGCAGCCCATGGGGCACGGCGAGACCGGCGGCGAGCTTGCGGCGCCCATCTTCGCCGATTTCTTCAAGATGGCGTTGAAGGACAAGCCGGCGGTGCCGTTCCGCACTCCGCCCGGCATCGTGCAAGTCCGGGTCAACAAGAAAACGGGCTTGCGCACGGATCCGAACGATCCCGACGCCATCCCCGAATATTTCAAGCCGGGAACGGAGCCGCCGGAGGGCTATACGACGGCGGCCGATTACTCGGCGCAGCAGGAACAGCCGCCAAACGGATTGGGCGGCGCCTGGGGAGCGGCGTCGAACGCGACCCCATGGGGGTCGCCCCAGCAGCCGCGTCAGCCAGGACCTGGGACCTATCCGGGCAGCAATCCCCAGCCTTATGGGCGGGAGCCGCGCGCGGGAGGCTTGTACTAACGCGCGCCCGCATCATCTTTACGCCACTCAATAACAGGTTTACGGATGTCCCCCGGAAGCTGACCGGAACCGGCCACGCGCCGCTGCGGCTCGACAGATAACGGACTTCACATGCGACCCGAAACTCTCGCCATCGTCGACGAAATCAAGCAATCCCTCTCGCTCTTGCGGAGGCATCTTTGACTGGGACAAGGCCAAGGCTCGCCTTGCCGTTCTGAACGCCACCGTCGAAGATCCCACGCTCTGGGATAATCCCCAGCGAGCGCAGAAGCTGCTTCGCGAACGCCAGCACCTGGACTCCGCCCTTTCCGCCTATTCCGAACTCGACGCGCGCCTCAACGACGCGACCGGCTTGATCGAACTCGGCGAGGAGGAGAACGACGAAGAAGTCGTCCGCGACGCCGAGGCTTCGCTCGCCACGCTTCGCACCGAGGTGCAGCGCCGCGAGGTGGAGGCGCTCCTGTCCGGCGAGGCCGACGGCAATGACACCTTTGTCGAAGTGCATGCCGGCGCGGGCGGCACCGAAAGCCAGGACTGGACCGAGATGCTCCTGCGCATGTATATGCGCTGGGCCGAACAGGAGGGCTATAAGGTCGAGCTGATCGAAAGCAACGCGGGCGAAGAAGCGGGCCTGAAGTCGGCGACGATCCAGATCAAGGGCCAGAATGCCTATGGCTGGCTCAAGACGGAGTCCGGCGTGCATCGCCTGGTGCGCATCTCGCCTTACGACTCCAACGCGCGCCGCCACACGAGCTTCGCCTCCGTCTGGGTCTATCCCGTCGTCGACGAAACCATCGACATCGAGGTGAACGAAGGCGACTGCCGCATCGACACCTATCGCTCCAGCGGCGCCGGCGGGCAGCACGTCAACACCACCGACAGCGCCGTGCGCATCACGCATCTTCCCACCAACATTGTCGTCCAGTGCCAGAACGAGCGCTCGCAGCATAAGAACCGGGCGACGGCCTGGGCCATGCTGAAGGCGCGCCTCTACGAGATGGAGCTGAAAAAGCGCGAGGAAGCCGCTCAGGCCGCCGCCGCCTCAAAGACGGAGATCGGCTGGGGCCATCAGATCCGCTCTTACGTGCTGCAGCCCTATCAGATGGTGAAGGATTTGCGCACGGGCGTCGTCAGCAGCAATCCCCCCGCCGTGCTGGACGGGGACCTGACGCAGTTCATCGAAGCGGCGCTGGCGCAACGCGTCCATGGCGGCGGCCCGGCCAGCGTCGCGGATTTGGATTAGTCGCAATCGTCGCCCCGGAAAGCGCCTGCGCTTGTCCGCTTGTGCGATCCCGGATACGGCTCAAGCGCCGTTCCGGGATGACGGATCGAGAGCGGCGGCCAATTCGGCGACGATGGCGCGCGCGGCGGCGGCAGGATCGGGCGCGCGCGTTATGGGCCGCCCCACGACGATGTAGTCCGCGCCCGCGCGCAAGGCCTCGCCCGGCGTCGCCGTCCGCGCCTGATCGTCGCCCGCGACCGCCGTCTCGCTCTTGGGGCGGATGCCGGGGCAAACGACCGCGAGACGCCCGCCGAAGCTCCCCTTCAAGGCGCTGGCCTCCCAGGCCGAGGAAACGGCGCCATGGAAGCCCGCGTCAGCCGCGAAGCCAGCGCGCCGCAGCGCCAGTTCCCGCGCCGGCAGCGACACGCCTTGCGCCGGCAAATCTTCCGGTTTCGCATTGGTCAGCAGCGTGATGCCGAGCAGCTTCAGCCCCGAGCCAGCGGCGCCGCGAACGGCGGCTTCGACGGTCTGCCTGTCTTGCGCGTGCACCGTGAGAAACGCCGCGCCAAGATCGGCGACCCGCGCCGTCGCGCGCTCGACGGTCGCGCCGATGTCGAGCAGCTTCGCATCGACGAAAACCGAAGCGCCAGAGGCGGCGAGCGCGCGGACGAGGTCCACGCCGCCCGCCATCAACAGCTCCAGCCCGACCTTCGCAACCGCGTGCGGCAGCGCCAGCCTCCGCCATAATTCCAACGCTTCGCCCGCGTCCGGCACGTCAAGCGCGACGATCAGCTTCCGTTCTGCTTCTATGGTCATGTTCGACACGGCCTGTCCCATTATTCGACGCGGAAAGCGGCATAGCGCGCAATGCACGGCGTCTCTATCTTGCTGACATCGTTCGAAGCCTCGGCGACCGTCGGCGGCTCCTAGACCTGACCCGGCGCCTTGACGTCCACCTTCATAGGATATACAAATTCTTCCTTGTATATCCAGGAAAGGGACTGCCATGCAAGTCGGAAAGTGGGGAAACAGCCTCGCCGTTCGCCTTCCCGCTGCCGTGGTCGAGGCGCTCGAACTGAAGGAAGGCGATGAGATCGAGATTTACGTCGCCGATGTCCGCCAGCTTGGCGTCGCGCGGAAGCCGGGCCGCGAGGACTTGCTGAAACGGCTCCGCGCCTTCCGTGGCAGTCTTCCCGCCGACTTCAAGTTCGACCGGGATGAGGCGAATGCCCGGTAGCTTTTTCGACACCAATGTTATCGTTTACATCGTATCGGCCGATCCCGTAAAGGGCGCCAAGGCCGAGGAGGTCATCGCCGGAGGCGGCGCGATCAGCGTTCAGGTGTTGAACGAGTTGACCAATGTCGTCCGCCGCAAGATGCGGATGCCGTGGGCGGACATCCACGAGCTTCTTAGCCTGCTGCGCGGCCTGCTGACGGTTCATCCCGTCACCGTCGAAACCCACGAAACCGGATTGGCGCTGGCCGAGCGCTACGGCCTCTCCACCTTCGACGCCATGATCGCAGCCTCCGCCCTTCACGCGGGCTGCGACACGCTGTGGTCGGAGGACATGCAGCACGGCATGGCGCTGGCGGAGGGGCTGCGCATCGTCAATCCGTTCGGGGCATAGCCGCAACGAACAATTTTTCAATGTCGGCCATGGGGCGGAACAGCTTCATCGGCGTTTCGGGGAAGGGCAAGAAGCTCTCGCGCTCGTAGAAGCGCCGCGCCGCTTCGTCCTTGGCCTCCACGATAACCGCGAAGGAGGCGATTTCGCTTCGCAGCGCGCGGAAGAGCGCGTCCGCCAGCAAAAAGCGCCCAAAGCCTTGCCCTCGGCGGCGCTTGTCGACGGCAAGCCTGCCAAGCAGCGTCGCCGGAACGAGAGGGTAGCGCGGCAGGCGGCGTGCAGCCGCGGGCGGCAGCTCTGCAAGCCTTATCGCGGTGCATGAGAGCGTGTAGTAGCCCGCGACCGCGCCATCGGGCAGAACCAGCACGAAAGGCGCCGCGATGTGCTTGCGGGTATCCTGGCTCGCTTGCGTCCGAAAATAGCGATCAAGCGTTTCGACCCCGCTCGCGAACGCATCCCGGTCATGGCCGGGGCCGAGCGCTTCGACGCGCGGCTTTTCCTGCGGCGGGCGGAGCGCCACTCAAGCGCCCGTCATCTCGCGATAGCGGCGCACAGTCTCGCGAAGGCGCTCGTCGACGGGCTTGGGGTTCAACAGCGCATCGACGAAGGCTTCGCTGTCCCGCACGGACAATTCAAGCTGCTGGTGGTCCTCGATGGCCTGCCGCGCCGCCGCCTGCACGCTCGTCAGCACGAAATCCGTCACCGTCCGGCCCTGCAACGCTGCCGCCCGCTCGATCAGCGCTTTCTGTTCCGCCGTCACCCGCGCCTCAAGGCGTTCGCTGCGTGTGCGGGCCGGTTTCGATGCTGCATTTGCCATGGCATGTCTCCTGGCCTAAATGTACGGCCAACGCCCGGCCATTTCAAGCGTCTCGCGGCTACCCGCCTTCAGTAGGTTTTACGTGGCTGAGCAAGAAAGCAAACGTTATTGTAACCTGTGGGTTTGCTGAAATCGCATAATCGCGCGGCCATCCATACATTTGTGGGAACTATAAGATCGCCAATCTTGCATTTTTCTCTAATTTTATTCTCCTCTGCTGCCCACCCTTGAGAATCTCCCTGAAAACCCCTTGAGGTTCCGTTGATTTTGCTAGTATCGCAAAAGTCCTGAGCCCTCGCAGCATGAATGGATAGCAAGACCACGATACATGAGGCTCCCGCCCAGACGAATGAAATGCCTTTCCAATTTTTCATATTATGCTTCCCTCGTAACTTAATAGAACGCGAGCCTTGCCCTACTCCCACTCAATCGTGCCGGGCGGCTTCGACGTCACGTCGTACACGACGCGGTTCACGCCCTTCACCTCGTTGACGATGCGCGTGGCGATGTGCGCGAGCACATCCCAGGGGAAGCGGTAGAAATCCGCCGTCATGCCGTCGACCGAGGTCACGGCGCGTAAGGCGAGCACATGGTCGTAGGTGCGCGCGTCGCCCATCACGCCGACGGTCTGCACCGGCAGCAGCACCGCGAAAGCCTGCCAGATTTCGTCATACACGCCGGCGGCGCGCAGTTCTTCGAGATAGATCGCGTCGGCCTTGCGCAGCACGGCGAGCTTTTCCTCCGTGATCGCGCCGGGGATGCGGATGGCGAGGCCCGGCCCGGGGAAGGGATGGCGCTTCAGGAACGCGTCCGGCAGGCCCAGTTCGCGCCCGAGCGCGCGCACCTCATCCTTGAAGAGCTCGCGCAGCGGCTCGATCAGCTTCAGCTTCATGCGCTCGGGCAGGCCGCCGACATTGTGGTGCGACTTGATGGTGACGGATGGCCCCCCGCGCGGCGCGACGCTCTCGATCACGTCGGGGTAGAGCGTGCCCTGCGCAAGGAAATCGGCGCCGCCGACCCGATGCGCCGCCTCGTCGAACACGTCGATGAACAGGCCTCCGATGGTCTTGCGCTTCTGCTCGGGATCGCTGACGCCGGCGAGTTCGGCGAGGAAGCGGGGCGCGGCGTTGACTTGAATGAGCGGGATGTTGTAGGCGCCGCGAAACAGGCGCTCCACCTCCTCCGCCTCGCCCTGGCGCAGCAGGCCGTGATCGACGAAGATGCAGGTCAGCGCGTCGCCGATGGCCTCGTGCAGCAGCACGGCGGTGACGGCGGAATCGACGCCGCCGGAGAGGCCGCAAATCACCTTCGCGCCGCCCACCTGCTCGCGGATGCGCTCGATCTCGGCGTCGCGAAACGCGGCCATCGTCCAGGAAGCGCCGCAGCCCGCGATCTTGTGCACGAAGTTCTTCAACATCGCCGCGCCGCCCGGCGTATGCACGACCTCGGGGTGGAACTGCACGCCGTAATAGCGCCGCCGCTCGTCGGCGATGGCGGCGTAGGGCGCGTTCCGGCTGGTGGCGATGGGCGCGAAGCCTTCGGGCAGCGCGGCCACGCGGTCGCCGTGGCTCATCCACACCGGCGCGGTTTCGCCCTGCGTTGCCACGCCTTCAAACAGGGGCGACGACGCCTTCACCTCGATCAGCGCGGAGCCGTATTCGCGCTCGCTCGAAGGCTCCACAACGCCGCCAAGCCGGGCCACCATGCCCTGCTGGCCGTAGCAGATGCCGAGCACGGGCACGCCCGCCGCGAAAACCGCATCCGGAACCTGCGGCGAGCCCTCGTCCAGAACGCTCGCCGGGCCGCCGGACAGGATGATCGCCTTCGGCTTCAGCTCCGCGATGGCCTTCCCGGCCGCGTGAAACGGTACGATCTCGGAATAGACATTCGCCTCGCGCACGCGCCTTGCGATCAACTGCGTGAACTGTCCGCCGAAATCCACGATGAGAACGGCGTCGTTTATGGGTAGGCCGTGCAAGCGGGCGCTCCTTGGTCGTCAAAAAGAACTCGATGACCCCGCTGCTTCCGCCAATTCGGCCGTCATGGCCGGGCTCGACCCGGCCATCCGGAAAAACACACGGCATTTCAAGTCACGACTGGATGGCCGGGTCAAGGCCGGCATGACAGTGGAACGAGAATTCGCCGATGTTTTCAGGGCTTCTTCCGCTAGCGGACACATTCGGGTCATCAAGTAAAAGAATGGGTCCGCGACGTGCGGACCCATAGATAACATAGACCGGTTTTCGCTTGCGTCCAGCGCCGGTTTCCCGCGCGCCGGGCTAAGCCGCGATTACTGCGCCGGCGCCGGCGCAGGCTTCTCAGCCTTGCGGTACTGCTCAGGCACAACGCTGTTGAGCTTGGCCCAATAAGGAGCGTCGGAGGGCGAGATTGGGCCAAAGTTCCAGTACGCACCGATAGCAATGAGGATGATGATGATAAAGAGGAGGAATTTCATTGCGAAACTCGCTTTTGTTGACGGTTGCTCGTTGAACGGGTGGGCTGCTGGATGAGCATCCCTCATGCGCCATTTAGATCCAGCTTATAACAGCTTGGTGACCGGACCCTGCGATGCAGCAAGGCGCCAAGTTTGTCCATTTTGGGGCAGTACGGAACTCATCCGGGCCGTTGAGACATTATGAGGCGGCTTTTAGCAAAAGACCGATGTAGAATCCATCCATTTTATGCCGGGCGGGCGTCAGCAGCAGGCCCGGTCCCCGGCTGCCTTCGGCGGTCACGGGGCGAGACAAAACTTTTCCAGCCCGCTCCGCCGCGTCGATGGCTGCAAAGCCGGGGTTGTTTTCCAGGAAGGTTCGCGTCTGCGAATCATTCTCCGCGGGGAGGATCGAACAGGTGACGTAAGCGAGGGTTCCGCCGGGCTTCAACAGCCGCGCCGCCCGGCTGAGTAAATCCCTTTGCGCCGCGATTCGGTCATCGATCTGAGCCGCGGTGAGCCGCCACTTGGCGTCGGGCCGTCGCCGCCAAGCGCCCGTTCCGCTGCACGGGGCGTCGACAAGGACAAGGTCCATGCGGCCATCGAGGGCGTCGAGCGCGCTGTCGTCGCCCGGCGGCAGGGTTTGCACATTGCGCGCGCCCGCGCGCTTCAACCGGTCGAAGAGCGGACGGAAACGGATGGCGTCGGCGTCGTAGGCGTAGATTTGCCCCGTGTTTTGCATGCGGGCCGCCATGGCCAGCGTTTTTCCGCCCGCCCCCGCGCAGATGTCGGCGACCTGCATGCGAGGGCCGGCGCCCGCGAGGAGAGCCGCGATCTGGCTGCCTTCGTCCTGGACCTCGAACCAGCCCCGGCCGTGTGCAGGGTCCGCCTCCACATTCGGCGCGCGCGTTCCGCCTTCTCGCGGGGGCAGGCGGACGCCGAGGGGCGAGTAAGGGGCCGGGGCCGCGCCCTGTTTCGCGAACGCCTTCAAGACTTTCTCGCGCGTCGCTTTGAGCGTGTTGACGCGCAGATCGACAGGCGCCCGTTCGGCGAGCGCGCGCCCTTCCTCCACGGCGCGCTCGCCGAAAACCTCTGAAAAGGCGCCGTGCAGCCATTCGGGGTAGTCGCCGCGAACCCATGGCGGAGCGCCGGAAAGATCGCTGTTGGCAAGGCCCGCTTCCTCTTCAGGGGTCAGCGGAGCGGGAGAGAACCCTTCGCCGCTGCAAAGGCGCGCAATTTCCTCCCGCGGCATGTCCCAGCCGTGGCGCAGCGCCGCAAGGGCTACGGCGCGAGGCGCGTCGCCGCGCATCGTATAGGACAGCGATTGCTTGCGGCGAAGGCTGTCGAAGACGAGATTGCCGATCCACGCCCGGTCGCCGGAACCCGCGAACCGATGGGCGCGTCCCCAGTCGGCAAGCGCGACGGACGCCGCCCGGCCCCGCTCCAGGATCTCGGTCAGAACCTCGATGGCCGCCTGAAGCCTTGCGCCGGGCTGCATGAAAAACCGCGATCCTATGCGTTGCCGATAGGATAATTGGGCGACTCGCGCGTGATAGTCACGTCGTGCGTGTGACTCTCGCGTAAGCCCGCATTCGTGATCCTGACGAACTCGGCCTTGGCGTGCAGCTCCGGGATGGACCGGGCGCCGGTGTAGCCCATGGCGGCGCGCAAGCCGCCGGCGAGTTGATGCAGCACGCTCGACACCGGCCCCTTGTAAGGCACCTGCCCCTCGACGCCTTCGGGGACGAGCTTCAGCGCGTCGACAACCTCGCTCTGGAAGTAGCGGTCCGCCGAGCCGAGCGCCATGGCGCCGAGCGATCCCATGCCGCGATACGACTTATAGGAGCGGCCCTGGTAGAGATAGACTTCGCCGGGGCTTTCGTCCGTTCCCGCCAAGAGCGAGCCCACCATGACGCAGGCGGCGCCGCCCGCGAGCGCCTTCGCGATGTCGCCCGAATATTTGATGCCGCCATCCGCGAGAACGGGCACGCCGTGCTTTGCGGCGGCCTCGGCGGCGTCCATGACCGCCGTCAGTTGCGGCACGCCCACGCCCGCGATCACGCGCGTGGTGCAGATCGAGCCGGGACCGATGCCGATTTTCACGGCGTCCGCGCCCGCGTCGATGAGCGCGAGCGTTCCATCGGCGGTGGCGACATTGCCCGCGATGACCTGAATCTTGTTCGAGGCGCGCTTGATGCGGCGCACGGCGTCGAGCACGCGCTGGGAATGGCCGTGGGCGGTGTCCACCACGATCAGGTCGGCGCCCGCGTCCATGATGGCCTCGCTGCGGGTGTGGCCATCCTCGCCGACGGAGGTCGCCGCGGCGACGCGCAGCCGTCCCTGCTCATCCTTGCAGGCGAGCGGATGCTGCTCCGCCTTCTCCATGTCCTTCACGGTGATGAGGCCGATGCACTGGTAATCGTCGTCCACCACGAGCAGCTTCTCGATGCGGTGCTTGTGCAGGAGCTGCTTCGCCTCGTCGCGCCCGATGGTCTCCTTCACGGTGATGAGATTTTTCTCCGTCATCAGCTCATGGACCGGCTGGTTCGGGTTGGTGGCGAAGCGCACGTCGCGGTTCGTCAGGACGCCGACGAGCTTGCCTTGCTTGACGCCGCTTTGCGGCCCCTCCACAACAGGGATGCCGGAAATCTTATGGGCCTTCATCAGGTAGAGCGCGTCTTTGAGCGTCGCGTTCGGCGCGATGGTGACCGGGTTGACGACCATGCCGGACTCGAACTTCTTCACCTGCCGGATCTGCCGCGCCTGCTCCTCGGGGGTCATATTGCGGTGAATGACGCCGATGCCGCCGGCCTGGGCCATCGCGATGGCGAGCTTGCCTTCCGTCACGGTGTCCATCGCCGCCGAGATGATGGGAATGTTCAGTCTTATGCTTTTCGTCAGGCGGGTCGTAATGTCGACTTCAGATGGCAACACGTCGGACAGGGTTGGCTGCAAGAGCACATCGTCGAAGGTAAGCCCCGTCTTCTGCCGGATGATGGCCATATGAGAACCCTTCAGCGCCAAGCGCGTCGATTTTGCGTGGAGTCCCGTTGGGGTTTAGCACCCTCGTCTCGATCTGTAAAATGTGGGCGGCGCCTCTGCCTGTCCAGTCAGGGGCGCGTAGGGCGGGACGCTTTTCAGATAAGTAACCAAATCGGATTGGCGGCGATTTGGCGCGCCGCTCGCGTTACGGCGTCAAACCTGTATCCGATCCGGCGCATTACGCCTCTTCATAAGATCGTTTGGCGTCGCGAGGCCGCGTCTCAACTCTGAGCGCGTTCGGCATTTGGCAATAGGACATGAGTGGATTCACGAGAGCGAGCGATGGTATAATTTTCTACGATTGAAGAGTGCGTCGCGTCCACAGGAGCATGTAATGCTCTTGTCATGGCTGAAATCCGGTGTACTTATGTCGCTGATGATGGGCGATAAAGGATTACGAAATGGAACTGCGCAAATTGACCGCCGAGCTGGCCGTGGCCGGTCAACTTACTCCCGGCGATATCGCGGCCGTGGCGGCGACGGGCGTTAAAGGCATCGTCTGCAACAGGCCCGACGGCGAGGGCGGCCCCGATCAGGCCACGTTCAGCGCCATCGAGAAGGCGGCCGCCGAGCATGGCATCGCGATCGTCTATCAGCCCGTCACGCCGGCCGCGATCAGCGACAACGACGCCGCAACCTTTGGGCGGATCGTGGACGAGCTTCCGAAGCCCGCGCTCGCCTACTGCCGCACAGGCACGCGCTGCACCGTGCTTTGGGGGCTGAGCCAGGCGGGCAAGCTTCCCGCGCGGACGATCCTGGACACCGCGGCCGCGGCGGGCTACGACCTCAGACCCTATCTGCCTCGGCTGGCGAAGTAACCCGCGATGGACGGCTTCGATCCAAGGCCGTCCGGTTCGTTTAACTTACCGGAGTCTTCGCTCGGCCTTCGATCTCATCCCGGAAACAGCGCGTGCTCCCCCTTGTCATCCCGGAAGCCGCGCCGGCTCCCCCCCTCGTCATCCCGGAAGCCGCTTGCGGCTATCCGGGACCGCACAAAACGCAGCCTGCGTTCTCAACGATCCCGGCTCGCGCTTCGCTTGGCCGGGATGACGATGTGAAAACGCTTCGACGGGGCGCTTCGTGCTCGCCGAAGGCCGGGCCGCCGCCGATTACGGGGTGAGTGTGAGCATTTCAGCGCCCTGCCGCTTGAGGTCGTCTTCGGAGCCCGCAAGCGTGATGGACCGGCCCTCGCCCCAGAGCGGCGCTAGATCGGCATAGTGACGCGAGAAGATATGGCCCGATTGGCCGGTCGCGATCATGAAGCGCGAGGCGTCCGGGTCGCCGAGGTCGTAGATGCCGCGATAGCCCGGCCCATGGGTGCGGGCGAAGGGGTTGTTCCTGTCCCTGCCGTTGCCGCCGCCGCAGTCGAGCGTGTAGACATCGCCGCTGCTTTCCATGCGGATTTCGGACAGGCGGTCGAGCAGCGGAATGTGGCTGTAGAAATTATGGCGAAAGGTCGCGACATTCTCCCGTCCCCAGCGCCAGGCTTTCATGTCGCCGCCCTGCCGCTTCGTCAGCATTTCGAGCGCTTGATCGAGGGCCTTGGCCTTCACGCCGGCGCAATCGGCATCGTCCGTTCCGCACCACTCCGCCGCGTAGTCTTGCAAGACGGCCGCGATGGAAGCGGCGGACGGCCCCTTCTCGTTCAGGGGATCGCCCGCCTTTTCGGCCAGCAGCAGCCGGCGCATGTTGTAAATCCAGGCCTCGAAAATCAGCGGCTCGGGCCTGTCCTTATCCATCGCCGCATCCCAGGTCTTGAGCAGGGTCAGCGCCTCTTTCGCCCGCGGCGTCCCGGCGTTCACGGCCAGCAGCGCGGGCAGCAGGTCTTTCGCGGCCAGCGACAGGCGATCGGCCTGCATGCGCGCGGACGCATCCAGCGTATGCCGGCCGCCCTCGTCCAAGAGCGCCTGGATTCGGCGGGCGCGGTAGGGCGGTTGCCAATCGAAGCCGAGGCTCGGCGAAAAGCCGGGCGGGACCACCGCGTTATTGGCGTTGAAGATGAAGCCGGCCTCGGGATCGCGCAGCCGAGGCAGCCTCTCGAAGGGCGCCATGGCGACCCAGTCGAAGGCGCCCGATGCGCCGTCGGCGGGCAGGCGGCCGTCGCCGGACTTGCGAATGGGCAAGAGGCCCGGATTGATGAAGCCGATATGTCCATCCCGGCCGGCATAGACGATGTTCTGCGGCGGACCCTGATAGGTTTTCAGCGCTTCGACGACCTCATCCGCGTCGCGGGCGCGGTTGAGGCGTTGCAGGGCTTCGGAGGTCGTGTCCGCCGCGCCGAGCGATGTGAACGCAAGCGCCGCGACCTTTCCCGCTCCCGCGATGTTGCGCAAATCGGGATCGATGCCGGAGAGGACTGGGCCGTGGCGCGTCGCGCGCACGGTGAGAACGGCGTCGGGCGCGCCCTTGACGCGGATGGTTTCGCGCCGCGTCTCGAACTCGGCCGAACCTTCCGGCGTCAGGTAACGATTGCCGTCCTTGGGGTCGAGCGTCTCGATGAAGATGTCCTGGACGTTGCTGTCCGTTGTGGTGAAGCCCCAGGCGATGGCGTCGTTCTGGCCGAGCAGCACGCCGGGCACGCCGGGAGCGGTCGCGCCCTTGATCGTCATCTCCGGCGTCACGATGCGGGCCAGATACCACATGATCGGCGCTTCGAATTCGAGATGCGGATCGTTGGCGAGGATCGGCTTGCCGCTGGCGGTATGCTGTCCGCCGACCACCCATTCGTTGGACGCGCCGTTCTGGAAAGACGAGAGAAACGAAGCTCCGGGGGCCGGGGCGGATGGGGCGGCGCCAAACTGGGCCACGGCCGGCTGGCCCGCCGGGACCGAAGCGCGCTTCCCGGACTGTCCCGCCTCGCTTGCAGGGCCTCTGTGCGGTTCTATCGTGACCGGGCCGGGCGTATCGGGAAACAGCGCCTCTATTCGGCTCGCGGGGAGATGCCCGGCGAGACGGGCGCGAAGCACTTCGAGCTTGAAATTGAAGCTGAGCTTGAGCGCCATCAGCTTGCCCCACACGATGGTGTCGGCGGGCGTCCACGGCTCCGGCGCGGCGTCGCCCATCAGAAGCAGTTCCGGAGGCATGCTGGTCTTGTGCGCGGCGAGCCAAGCGTTGACGCCCTCCGCATAGGCTTGCAGGTGGCCTTGGGCGCCGGGCGACAGCGCGGCGAAGCTCGATTGGGCGAGCCGGTACAATCCGAGCGTGCGAATGAACGTGTCGATGGCGAGCATGTCTTCGCCGGCGATTTCCGCGAGGCGTCCCTGCCCGGCGCGGCGCTGCGTCTCCATTTGGAACAGCCGCTCGCTCGCGTGAACATAGCCCAGAGCGCGCGCCGCGTCGTTCCTGCTGGCCGCGAAAATGTGCGGAACGCCCCAGCGGTCGCGGTAGACGCGAGCTTCGGCGGAGAGGCCCGGCAGGGATGCCGCGCCGCTGTAGTCCGGCATGGCGCGCTCGAACACAAGCGCCGTCCCCGCCGCGGCGAGCGCCACGATCAGGCCGGCGGCCAGGAGAAGGAATTTTCCGAGGCGGCGAAGATTTCGTCTGAGCATGACAGGATGGACAAATGCGAAAGGAAAGACGCGCCATTCTAGACAACAAAGCCGGGCGGGTCATCCTTCAAGCTGCCCGGCCATCCACCGATACCAGCGGCCAAAGGTCTTGACCGCTCCTCGGCGTCGTCCCCGTCCCCGCCTGCGAGCGTGTGAAAAAATCGGGTTCCGGCTCTGCCTTTGGTGTCATAGCCGCCCCAAGCCAAGGCCGCCACGACGACCGCCAGCCGCTCGCCGGCGCTTGCCGATCGCCGGAGCCTGGACGCCGGCGCGCGAGCAGCAGCCGCGATTAACCCTATTGGGTTCGTTTGGCAAAAAACCTGTTTTTACGGTATTATAATACCGTAAAACGGCCGGTTTGGTTAATGCGCGGTTTCATTGGCGACCCCGGCAAGCCTTGCATGGTTAATGCGCCCGGCGGGGAGGACGGCGATCCGGCGCTGGAAAACCGGGTCAGGCCCGGCCATGACAAATGAGGCGATGCGGATTTTTTCACACGCTCTTTCGCGGGAATGACAACACGCGCGCGGCCATAAATCTTCCGGCGTCCGGCGAAAGCCAAGCCGCTTGTTTGGCGGCTGGATCGAGCCCATCGGGATTGTTGACAGATTGTGGAGGGTCCGAGCCCCTATGGAGAGGTCGCTTCGATGGCGGCGGCGGCTGCCTCCTCTTCCTCCATGGTGTCTAAATTCGTGGCCCGCGTTTCCTCGCTCAGAAGGAGGGCGACCAGCGTCAGTCCCCCGAGGCAGGACAGGTAGAAACCGACAGATCCCGGTCCGTAGTTGGATGCGAGCCACGTCGCCACGAATGGCGTCAAGGCGGCGCCAATGATCGAGGCCATATTATAGGATATGCCTGAGCCGGTGTAGCGCGTGTTGGTGGGGAAGAGTTCCGGCAAGAGCGCTGACATCGGACCGAAGGTGAGGCCCATAAGGCTCATGCCCAGGCTCAGAAACACGAGCATGAGGCCACGGTTTGCCGAGGCGCCGGAGCCCATCGTTCCGGGGGACAGAAAGGCGCCGAAGCTGAGGCCGAACAGGATGATGGCGAATGTTACCGCGATCAAAAAGGGCCGCCGTCCGAAGAGATCGGCGAAGTACCCCGAAATGGGAATGAACGCGGCAAACAGGACCACCGCTATCAGCTGCAGAATGAGAAATTCCCGGTAGTCAATTCCAAGCAAACCCAATTCCACCTTTCCGATGGCGTAAGACAAAATCCAAGTCGTCATTAAATAGAAAAGACCATAGGTCGCAACCATCATGAAGGCGCCACGCAGAAGCTCACTAAAATTGTTCCGAAAAACCTGAGCCAATGGCGACTTAAGCTTCTCTCCTCGTTCGACAGCGCGGATAAAAACTGGGGTCTCGTGCAATTTTACTCGCACATAGAGACCGATCAGCACCATGACGATGGACATGAGGAACGGTATGCGCCAGCCCCACACCAAAAAGCGGTCGTCGATCTGCGCTGAACCGGATCGAAATCCGAAGACAATCGCGAGGGCCAGAAAGGACCCATTCGCCAGCAGGAAGCCAAATGGCGCCCCGAGTTGAGGCCACATTGCCGCCTGCGCCCGCTTGCCCGGCTCGGCGGTCTCGGTTGCAAGTAAAGCAGCGCCGGACCATTCCCCGCCAAGCCCCAATCCTTGGCTGAAACGCAAAATCGCAAGAAGAGCTGGGGCCAGCAATCCGATTTGATGATAAGTCGGCAGCAGGCCTACAGCAAACGTGGCGAGCCCCATAAGTAACAACGAACCGATAAGCGTGGCCTTGCGCCCCACTCTGTCGCCAAAGTGGCCGAATACGATAGAACCGATGGGACGAGCCACAAATGCCACGCCAAAAGTGGCCATGGACGCGAGGAGCGCGGCCGTTCCTTCGCCGCGCGGAAAAAATAGAAGCGGAAATACGGAGACAGCAGCTGTAGCATAGATGTAAAAGTCGAAGAACTCGATCGTCGTGCCAACCACGCTCGCGAAGATAATTCGCCGCCGCTCATCGCGGGAAATCGGCAGGCTCTTTTGCATGGTCATTGTTTCCCGTCAGAAGTCTGCACGCTTCATCACCTCCGCCTCATTTTTTTACTTTGGCATCCGCATCCCGGATCCCGGATCATTCGATGATCGCTCCAATTCGAATGATTGGAATGCAGGCGACGTTAAGCCAGCTTATTAAGTTGCCGGCGCACGAACGAGCGAAGCTGAAAAAAGTGCGGCGGCGCGTTAAACATCGAATGGCCGTTTCGAGAACGCCCTTGAACGAGGCCATGGATCGAGATCGAACATCTATTTGACCAAAATCAAAAGTAGCACTTTCCGACATCCCGCGAAAGCGTGAAAGCACAGTTCTTAAGCGTCTTCTTTTGGAGAGGAAAGCGGGCGTCCGCATTTGGTTCGCCGCCGAATTCTGCGCGTCGGCCTGAGCCGGAGATCGTCATCCCGGCCAAGCGAAGCGCGAGCCGGGATCGTGCCCCAAGGCGTGGTGTAGCTGACGGCTGGCATCGCCGAAGCTCCGGCAGGGCCGGGAAGGTCAGGCGGCCACAGCGGGCAGCCCGGCGATGGGATCATCGCTCAAAGGCGCGATGGTTTCCAGCGTCATGTATCGGGCGCGCTGCACGGCCCATTCGTCGTTCTGTTCGAGGAGGATCGCGCCGACGAGGCGGGTGATGGCGGCTTCGTTCGGGAAGATGCCAACGACCTCGGTGCGACGTTTGATTTCGCCGTTCAGCCGTTCGATGGGATTGGTGGAGTGCAGTTTGGTCCGATGCGCCGCCGGGAATCCCATATAGGCGAGCACGTCAGGCTCGGCCTCGTCCATGAAGGCGGAGAGCTTTGGCAGTCTGGGGCGCAGTTGATCGGCGACCCTGCGCCATTGCTGTTTGGCGGCCCCGGCGTCGTCTTGTGCGAAGGCCGTGGCGATGAAGGCCGAGACCACGCGGCGTCCGCTCTTGCCGGCATGGGCGAGCGCATTGCGCATGAAGTGGACGCGGCAGCGTTGCCAGGTGGCGTTCAGCACTTTGGAGACCGCGGCCTTGATGCCTTCGTGGGCGTCGGAGATGACGAGCTTCACGCCGCGCAGGCCCCGGCGCGCGAGCTTGCGCAGGAAGCCGGTCCAGAATGTCTCGGCTTCCGAAGGGCCGATGTCCATGCCCAAGACTTCACGCCTGCCGTCGCTGTTCACGCCCACGGCGATGATGACCGCCACGGAAACGATGCGGCCGTTCTGGCGCACCTTCACATAAGTGGCGTCGATCCAAAGATAGGGCCAGTCGCCCTCGATGGGGCGGTCGAGGAAGGTTTTGACGCGGTCGTCGATGTCTTCGCACAGGCGGCTCACCTGGCTCTTGGAGATGCCGCTCATGCCCATCGCCTTGACGAGATCGTCCACGGAGCGCGTCGAGATGCCCTGGATGTAGGCTTCCTGGATCACGGCCGTCAGCGCCTTCTCCGCCAGCCGGCGCGGTTCAAGAAAGCCCGGGAAGTAGCTCCCCTTACGAAGCTTGGGGATGCGCAACTCAACCGTACCGGCCCGCGTCTCCCAGTCGCGGCTCCGGTAGCCATTGCGCTGGACGAACCTTTCTGGCGAGCGTTCTCCGAAAGCGGCGCCGGTGAGGCCTGAGACCTCCATCTCCATCAGCCGTTCGGCGGCGAAGCCGATCATCTCGCGCAGAATATCGGCGTCGGGCGTCTTCTCAATCAGCGTGCGAAGGCTCATCATGTCGTCGGTCATCGGTGGTTCCCCGGTTGCGTTGGTGTCGCAACCCGATCATACCGGTGAGTTGCCGATGACCGCCGCAAGCCGCTCGCACGCTACAGCGCCATGGAGAGCGCGCTTAGCGAGCGGCTCGCTACCGTCGAGTTACACCACTACCGGGGACGTGACCCGAGCCGGGATCGCAAAGAGGCGAGCGTATTGCGTATTGTGCGATCCCGGATTGTATGTTTCCGGGACGACGAGGCAAGGGTGACGGGTTAACCGCATCGAGCGGATACAGCCGCATAATTAGCGAACTTGTTACCTTAATGCGGCTTTTACGGTATCTCAGTACCGCAAAATGGACTTTTTTGCAAAACGAACCCAATAGGGTTAACCGGCGGCGTTCGCACGCACGCCCGCGTCCGGTATGCGCCGAAGGCCCCGGCGATTGGCATGGGCCAACGCATCCAGCGGTTTGTATGAGCTGGCTAAGCCGGAAACCTCGTTAAGCGGCAATGCGATAAGCGCGTGCGGGTTATTGCGCGCTCTCCTCATAAAGCCGGCGCGCGTCGCGGGTCAGCTCCGCGCGCGAGGATGGCCGCAAATACATCATGTGGCCGCCGCGATAGACGTGGAGGTCGATAGGCGCGGCGCCCTCGATGGGACGGAGCTGACCGATCAGATATTGCGATGCCGCGTAGGGCGTCACGAGGTCCGTATAGCCGTGGACGATGAGAATCTTGAGCGCGCGGTTGCGCATGCGCGCCTTCTCCAGATCGTCGAGCGAACCGGCGAAGCCCTGGCGGCTGGGCTTGGTCCCGAAATCCCAGTGGCCGCTCACACCGCGATTGAGCAGCCGGTATTCGGTGTCGGTATGGAAGCCCAGCTCCTGCCTGAGATAGGTCACGGCGGCGGGCCTGAGCGCCGTCACCGCGCCATCGAGGATGGGATCGAAGTGCTCGTTATCCTCCGGCCGCGGCGCCGGAACGCTCACCGTGGCGTCGTAGCGGCTCAAGGCGCGGTCGGTGCGCTGCTCGTATTCGCGGACGAACAGGTCCGTCGAGACGCGGCCATGGTGTTTCGCCACCTTGTCCGCATCGAGGCCCGTGAATTCCGAAAGCTTCGCGACAACGGCGGGGTCGTTCTTCAGCCCCTCCGCGAGATGCGTAAGATACGCCGTGCGCGCGTAGGTTTCGGCCTCATGCGCGGCGTCGAGCGGCGCCTTCGGGCCATCGCGCATCTCGACATGCGCCGCGGTCAGCGAAGGCAGCTCGAAGGCGAGCGGCAAGAGCTGAAACTCGTCGCCGCCCAGCATGGAGAATTCGAGCGCGGGCGAGATCAGGGTCGCGCCCCTCACATTCAGCCCTTTTGCGAGAAGACGGTCCGTAAGCAGCGCCGCGCGAAAACCGCCATAGCTCTCGCCCGCGAGGTAGACCGGCGCCAGCTCGCGGCCGTTGCGCGCGAGATAGAGCTCCACGAAGTCCGCGATGGAATCCGCATCCTTCTCGACGCCCCAATAGGCGTGCTCGCCCTCGTCGCCGCCCGTGGCGCGGCTGTAGCCCGTGCCGACGGGATCGATGAACACAAGGTCGGTGAAGGCGAGCCAGCTGTCGGGATTATCGGCGAGCTGCACCGGCCGCGCCAGCTCGGCGCCGTTTTCCATGAAGGGCACGATGCGCGGGCCAATGGCGCCGAGGTGCAGGAACGCGGCCGCCGCGCCGGGGCCGCCGTTGAATGCGAAGGTCACTGGCCGCCCGGCGCGGTTCCCGGCCACATAGGCGACGTAGAAGATTTTCGCGGCGACTTCGCCCTTCGCGCCGAAAACCGGCAGGCTTCCCGCCGTGGCTTTATACGCAAGCGACTGGCCGCCGATGACAATCGTGTGCTCCGTGACGCTGTCGGCGGGGATGTGGGCGCCGCCCTCGCCAGGCGTTTTCGCGTGCGCCGTCTGCGCGGCGGGCTTGGAGTCCTCGGCGCGCGCCGTTCCGGCCGAGACCGCGAGTAGCGCAAACATCAACAGGAAGCGGCTCAGCTTCAAACCAGGCATGCCGGAAACCCCTCTTCGAACAGGCGCGGGTCGATATAATAGGATTCAAAGATCGCCGCCGCGTGGCGCCAAGATGGTTGAAATGGGTTTCGCTCTCGGGATGAAAACCCGATCGGCCCGCATAATGGAGAAAACACCAATGCAAACGTTTCGAATCCTCGCCGCAATCGCGGCTTGCGCTCTCTTGGCCGGCGCGGCGGACGCCAAGGTCAAACTCAAGGTTGCTTGCGGCGCGGACCTGCAAAAATTCTGCCCGGACATTAAAAAGGGCGAGGGGCGCAAAGCCTGTCTTCGGAGCCACGCCGCCGAGCTACAGCCAAGGTGCGCCGAGAAACTGAAGGCGCGCGATGCCGAAAAGGCGGCGAAAAAGGCGCAATAATCAAAACCACCCGCATTTGCCATGGCTCCAAGAGGTCGCGCACAGCGCCACGGTGGCGAGGAACTGCGCGACCGGCGCATGCGTGAAATAAATGAGCGCGCTCGCTGCCGCGATCACGCCGGCTGTCACGCCCGCGGCCACGAAATACCACATGCGCGAGAAGATCAGCGCGATCTTCACCGGAACCTGCTCCTTGGCCGTGAGCGCCACCTCGGGGTGATCCGAAATGCTGTGGGCCGCCGTGCTCGCGCCCGGCGTGAGCCGCGCCAGAACGCCGGCGAGGCCGATGGTGAAGTGCGCCGCCGCCGGCACGATCGCGGTCATCAGCATGCCCGTGACGAACAGCCCGTCCGTCCACGGCGCCGCCACCGCCTTGTTAAGGAGCGCCTCCCAGTTGAACCGGGGCAGGTTCGCCGAGACGAATGCGAAGTTCATGAGTTCGAGCGCGTTCGGAAGCAGCGCCGTGAGCGTCACCATGAGCAACGCGCCTGAGACGAACGTGCCGGCCACCGCGCCCGCGACCCTCAGCTCGCCCGCGAGATCGGGCTCGGCGATTTCGGCCTGCTTCAGGAAGAAGCGCGTGGCGCCCCAGGACAGCCAATCGATGGAGGCGTTGACGAGCGGCAAGAGGATGAAGAACAGGAACAAGAGGAAGGTGAACTCGCTGGCGAAGGCGAGCGCGGCGCTGGCGAGGATGGCGATGGTGATCGAGAACAGCGTGGCGCCCGCGAGCGCGAATGCGACCGCCAGCGCAAAAGCGAGCGCGAAGCCGCCCGCCATGGCGCCCAGCACCGAGCCCGCGTTCGAAACCTGCCCCGAGAACGCCGACGCGATGGCGAAAGCGATGGTAAAGGCCACCATGAACGCGAAGCCGCCGAGCAGGACGCGGGCGATGGTCGTCGCGAGTTCCTGGTCGCCGCCGAACGCCACCCAGCCCCGCTCGATCAGCCGCAACAGGTTCTGGAACGCCTCCACGATCACATAGGCGATAATCGCGAAAGCGGCGGCGAACAGCAGCACTTGCCAGGGGGCGATCCGGCTCGCGGTCATGCCGTTGGTGAGAAGCGTGATGAGAAGCAGCGCGACCGGAAAGATGAACGCGATGGCGAGGCAGCGCTCGAAAGCCTTGCCGCTGAACGACGGCCCGAACCACTCCATCAGCCATTCATTGAAGCGGCGAACCGTGAGCAGATAGGCGCTGAAAGGCGGCGCGGCGCCGAGACGATCCTTCAGCGCCATGCGATCTTCGTAGTGGGCGAGCTGGCTGCTTATCGAACGGTCGGGAAAAGGCAGGAGCCACGCCAGGATCGTCGCCAGCAGCGCGGTCAGCACCGCCATCACCGAAAGTACGCCCCATCCTTGCCACGTCACCAGCGCAAGGCCCGCATCGGCCGGTTGCATGCACCCCCCACTTTCTGCCCCGCGCTTGGTTAGCAACCTGGGGCTTTGCATGCAAGCTGCGCATGCGCGCGGCAAGGGGCGGGCGCACAGAGACGAAGTTCGCATTGTGGGGAGGGCGATACATCTTTCCGGTTCAAACGCCGATGGGCAGGCCGATAGCGGTCAAGACTTTTGGCCGCTCGCATCGCGCATCGCGCTCGGCCGTCAGCCGATGATGCGGCGAACTTAGCGCGCCGCCCGGAGGCGCACCGCTTCAGCCCCTATCCCCGGAGGCGGCATCCGGGGCGGCGGCCTCGCCGCCATCCGTCTTCGCCGCCGTGGCGTAAATGGGCGAAATTGTCAGAATGCCCATTTTCCATTTCAGGTTCAGGAGCCTGTACAACGCCTCCTCGCTCTCGGGACCAGCGGACCGGGTCAGCCCTTCGATCATAGGGGCCAATTCCGGCATGATGTTTCCCGCGTGGAATAAAAAAACATCGGTTTTCAATCGCTCTATCGTGCCGGAAATGCCGCCTTCCCGGCGCAGCCCCCGCATCCGGATGTCGTCGGCCATGATAACCGCGTGGGGAAACCGGGCGCGGATCAGGTTTTTGACCTTGAGGGAAAGTGGCGACGGCACACCCGGATCGAGCAGAAGGGAATGATGCGTGACCATGAGGAAATAGGGCACGCCGCTTTCTTCCATCGCGGAATAGGGCGCCAGCCAGAGGGGATACTGATTCAGCGGCGTGCCGACATGAACTTCCTCCTCGTGCGGGTCTGCCGACCAGTCGAACATGAAGTGTTTGGCAACCGGAATAAGGCGATGTGCCGACAAGGTCCCAACGATGTTCCGCGCGGCGGCGGTCATGGCGCTGGAATCGGCCGGTCCCGCTCCGGGGCGGAGATCGATTTCCGGCGAAAGCGGCGTATCGACCCCCATATTCACCAATTCGGCGGCGACCCTTTCGTGGAGTTCCTCGCTTGGCAGGTGCAGGTCGGCGAATTCCTCTTTCACATTGCGGCAATATCTAAACTGGCTGCGGGAAAAATCGCAGTCCAAAGCGATTATCGGGCGAATGACAACGGAAAAATCCTGCTGGATACCGCCGGCCCGGCGGACATGAACGAGGATATGCGTGCTATAGATAGCTTTCAATTGCTCGGTAAGCGCTCTGGTCTCGTCCGCCGAGTAGCCGTAGATATTGGCTTCGTAAAGGGTCAGGCCGCCAAAACCCGCGATACCGGACTGGCGCTGGGCGCGGGCGAGGAAATACTTAAGATTCAGCGATAATTTCGGAAAAAATGACTTCAGGTCGTACCCCGCGAGCTTGGACAGCTTACGGACTGGGGCCTCCGTCGACAAAACCGGAATTGTCACGAAGGCGCGCTGCGAAACGAGGCTTGGACGCGAGGCCAGATCGCGAAGGATGTTTTCCTCCACCGCTTCAGTGGAGTTGTAATCGAGCGCAAATTCCAAATAGTCGCCGGCAATGCTTCCGGCGTCGCCGCTATATAGGAACACGCCGATAAAGCTTAAAAAGATCAAGGTAGTAGTTGCAAATGGTATTCTATATGTAGGCGTCACAAAAGCCCCTTTTGCAAAAGAAGTGCGCCCATGGATCGGTAAAGCGCCGACTGCGTTCATCCCTTGCGCGCCGCTCCATGAAATGATGCTGCGCAGACACGGGATCGCTACATGCACAGATAAATCCCGGAGACGCCTTGGGCGTTTCCTGTAAGACGCTTGCCGAACCGTTCACCAGGATTTCGGCATGAGGCCCTTAGCAAATCGGATGGGCGCCAGCCGCGGAAGCTTCGAACGTTCCAAGCCCGGGGAAGCAGCAATCAAACCTGGCGGCCGGCAGGCGAATCGATTCCAGCCAGCCTCCTATCAGTCTTCATCATTTACGGGAGCCGGTCGCGTATTGCAACTTTTGCTAGCTTCCCTTCCACAGCCGCAACCGCCGGGGCGCGCGGAGAGCGGCGGTATGTTCGTTTGCGCGGGCGGGAAGCTCCCGGAACGGCGCTTGCGCCGTATCCGGGACGACGGTAAGTCTAAGCCGCCAGCGCCGCGCCGTTCGACGGCGGCGCCCCGCCGCCGAGGATCATGTCCGCCGCCTTTTCCGCGATCATGATGGTTGGCGCGTTCGTGTTGCCGCTGATGAGCCGCGGCATGATCGACGCGTCCACCACGCGCAGGCCCTCGACCCCGCGCACGCGCAGCGTCTCGTCCACCACCGCCATGTCGTCCCGGCCCATCTTGCAGGTGCCGACGGGGTGATAGAGCGTCTCGCAGGTCGCGCGGTGATAATCGTCGATCTCGGCGTCGGACTTCACGTTCGGCCCCGGCGCCCACTCCTCGCCGCGATACGCATCGAACGCCTTCTGGCTGAAGATGTCGCGCGCCATCTTGAAGCCGTCGCGCAGCGTCCGCACGTCGGCCTCGTTCTGGAAATAGTTCGGCTGGATCGCCGGATGCGCGAGCGGGTCGGCGAATTTCAGCGCGATCTCGCCGCGCGCCTCGGGCCGCTGCATGTTGTAGTAGCCCATGAAGCCGTGGCGATAGATGATCTTGCGGCCGTGGTCCGTGTAGAGCGCGGGCGCGAAGTGATATTGCAGGTCGGGCGCGACCGCCTCGGGCCGCGTCTTGAGGAACGCGAGCGATTCCAGCCCCATCGACGCCGCCGCTCCTTTGTGCGTCAGGAGATACCAGACGACGTGCCGCCAGATCGCCGTGGGCTTGAAGACGTTGTAGAGCGAGACGGGCTGCGTGCAGGTGTGCTTGACCGCGCCGTGCAGATGGTCCTGCAGGTTCTTGCCGACGCCGGGCAGATCGTGAACCGGCTTGATGCCGTGGATGGCGATCTCCGGCGCGGGGCCGATCCCCGACAAGAGAAGGAGCTGCGGCGAGTTGATGGCGCCGCCGCAGAGGATCACTTCGCGGGCCGCGCGGATTTCATGTTTCTCTTTATCTTTCGCGTACTCGATGCCGGCGGCGCGGCCCTTCTCCATGATCACCCGCGTCGCCTGCGCCTTGGTGATCACGGTAAGGTTCGGCCTCTCCAGCGCCGGCTTCAGGTAGCAGACCGCGGAACTGGCGCGCCGCCCGGCGGCGATGGTGGTGTCGATCGGGCCGAAGCCTTCCTGCTCGTCGCCGTTGAAATCGGGGGTTTCCCGGTAGCCGGCCTGGCGCCCCGCCGCCATCCACGCCTTATTCAGCGGCGCCGCGATGCCCGGGCGCGAAACCGTAAGCGGGCCGCCGGCGCCGTGATGCTCGTCCGAGCCGTTCCAATAGTCCTCGGCCTTCTTGAAATAGGGCAGCACGTCGTCCCAGGCCCAGCCGCGGTTTCCAAGCTGCGCCCAGAGGTCGTAATCGCTCGGCACGCCCCGGATATAGATCATGGCGTTGACGGAGCTTGAGCCGCCGAGAACCTTGCCGCGCGGCCAGAACAGCTTCCGGTTGTTAAGGCCCTTCTGCGGCTCTGTGTGGTAGCCCCAATCCACCCAGCCCGTCTTCATGAGGGCGGCGTAGCCCACGGGCATGTGAATGAGAAAAAGCTTGTCGCTCGGCCCGGCCTCCAGCAGCGCCACTTTCACGGCGGGGTCGGCTGAAAGCCTGTTGGCGAGCACGCAACCCGCCGAACCGCCGCCTGCAATGATGTAATCGTAAGTCATGGAGTCTCCCCGCGGTCGTCGATTATCTTTTCTTCAGAGAGTGCAGCCTCGCCCGGCTCCCTTCAACCCCTCATAAAGGCGGCGAGAAAGCCCTCGCCCGGTTTATCCGCCAGCACGCTCGTAATAAGATTTTCAAAAACACCGTGGAGATTTTCCGCATCCCCAATTACAATCGTGCTTGCTTCCTAAGATGTATGTTGTTTAAGGAATGGGCAATATTCTAAACTAGGAAATAGGCGCGCGGAGGAAACTGGCCGTCGCCGCATGGCGATTTCGGGTCAGGCCCCAGGCACGAGTAAGGCATGATCGACGGCTGGGTGATCATAATATGCTCTATCTTGTACATCGGCGCGCTTTTCGCCATTGCCTACCTTGGCGATCGCGCCGGCAAGAACCGGCAACTGACCGGCAGGCCGTATGTCTATGCGTTAACTCTTGGCGTCTACTGCACGTCATGGACGTTTTTTGGCAGCGTCGGTTCCGCCGCCCAAAAGGGTTTCGACTTCATCGCGGTCTATCTCGGGCCGATCATCGCCTTTACGTTCGCAATTCCCCTGCTGCGCCGCATCATCTTGCTGACCAAGGCGCAGAATATCACCTCGATCGCCGACTTCATCGCGGCGCGCTATGGCAAGAACCCCGCCGTCGCGGCCATCGTGACGCTCGTCGCGGTCGCGGGCGTGCTCCCTTACATTGCGCTCCAGCTTAAGGCCGTATCGCAGGCGATCTCGGTGCTGCTCGGGCCGTCGACATCGCACTCGGCCACCCTCGCGCAGGCGCCGGATTTTGTCATCGCATTGATTCTGGCGGCTTTCACGATCCTGTTCGGCGCGCGCGACAGCGACGCAACGGAGCATCAACGCGGCCTCATGCTCGCCATTGCCGTGGAATTTGTCGTCAAGATCACGGCGTTTCTGGCCGTCGGCGCCTTCGTCGTCTACGGCATGTTCGGCGGAATGGGCCCGCTGATCGACAAAGCCTTGGCGCAACCGGAGATCGCCCAGATTTTCGATACCGGCATCCACGGCGGCGCGCTGCTGACGGTGACCTGGCTGAGTTTCGTCTGCATCTTCCTGCTGCCGAGGCAGTTTCACGTCACCTTTGTCGAGAACGTATCCGACGACGAGCTTAAGAAGGCCTCGTGGCTGTTCCCCCTCTACCTCATCGTCATCAATATCTTCGTCGTGCCGGTCGCGATGGCCGGAACGTTGATCTTTCGCGGCACGGACGTTCCGCAAGACATGTACCTTCTGGCGCTTCCTCTTCATACCGGAAGCCAGATCTTCACCTTCATCGCATTCCTGGGCGGACTGTCCGCCGCCGCCGCGATGGTGGTGGTGGAGACGGTCGCGCTCTCGATCATGGTCACCAACGACCTGTTGATGCCGCTCATTCTGAAGCGGCGCGCCGCATCCGCGTCGAACCGGCAGGACATGTCGGGCCTGCTCCTGAACATCCGACGGGCGGCGATGCTGTCGATCATCCTGCTGGCCTACGCCTTCTACGACAGGATCGGCAACGCCTCGCTCGCTGAAATCGGCCTTTTGTCGTTTACGGCCATCGCGCAATTCGCCCCGGCGTTCTTCGTCGGGCTCATCTGGCGGAGGGCGACCGCGCGCGGCGCCGCGGCCGGCATTCTTGCCGGGTTTGCCGTTTGGGCCTACACGCTTCTCCTGCCAAAGCTGATCGAAGATACGGCGCTCGGCTCGGCCATTCTGAGGGACGGACCATTCGGGATCGCTTTTTTGCGCCCGGAAATGCTGTTTTATACGAACTTCGACCACCTGACCCACGGCGTGGTGTGGACGCTGTTCTTTAATGTTTTGGCGTTCGTTTTCGTTTCGCTGCTTCGGCCGCTGGAGCCCATCGAGCGGCTTCAGACAAACATTTTTATCGAGGACGCCAATCCCGCCCCGGCGGCGCCGGCGTTCAAGCCCTGGCGCACCAGCGTTCCGCTCGATGAACTGATGTCCGTGGTCGCCCGCTATCTCGGCGAGGAGAGGACCAGCCGGTCGTTCGCGGATTACCTCGCGGGCCGCGGCATCGACTCCACGGCGCACGCGCCGGCCGACGCGCACGCGGTGAAGTTCACCGAAAATCTTCTGGCGAGCGCCATTGGCGCGCCGTCCTCGCGCCTGGTCATGTCGCTGATGCTGCGCCGTCTGAATGTGGGCCGGGAGGCGGCGCTGAGGCTCCTCGATGAAGCCTCCGAGGCCGTGCAGTACAATCGCGACCTTTTGCAAACCGCTCTCGATCACGTGCGGCAGGGCCTCGCTGTGTTCGACAAGAAAATGCAGCTGATCTGCTGGAACCGGCAGTTTCGCGAAATCCTGGCGCTGCCGCAGCAGTTCGGGCGCGTCGGCATTCCGCTCGATGAAATCGTGCGCTTTATGGCGCAGCGCGTTCACTCGAACTCAACCGATGTCGAAGAATTCGTGACCGACCGCGTCATGAGATATCAGATCACCATGGAAAGCTTTCACGAGCGCTCCATCGAAGGCCGCGTGCTGGAGGTGCGCATCAACGCCATGCCTCATGGCGGCATCGTCGTGACCTACACCGACATCACGGAAAGGGAGGCCGCCGCCGATGCTCTGGCCCGGGCGAAAGAAAACCTGGAAAGACGCGTGGAGGCGCGCACGCTGGAGCTGGCGATCGCCAAGGCCAAGGCCGACGAGGCCAACATCTCGAAAACGCGCTTCCTCGCGGCCGCGAGCCACGATGTGCTTCAGCCTTTGAACGCAGCGCGCCTCTACGCTTCGAGCCTGCTGGAGCGCTCGCCGCCCACCGAGCTGGGCCGGCTTGCGCGAAATATCGACGCTTCGCTCGACGGCGTCGAAGAAATCCTCAACGCGCTACTCGACATCTCGCGGCTCGATAGCGGGGCGATGAAACCGGAATTCACCGTGTTTCCGGTTAAGAATGTGCTGGAGCAGATCAGGATCGACTTCGAACCCATCGCGAAGGCGCGCGGCATCTCGTTTACAATTCTCCCCTCGTCCGCGCTTATCAGGTCGGACCGGAAGCTTCTCCGCCGGATCTTGCAGAACCTCGTCTCGAACGCGCTGAAGTACAACAGGGACAGCGGCCGCGCGCTGCTCGGCTGCCGGCGGAGCGGGCGCACTCTCATCATCGAGGTGCATGACAGCGGCCCCGGCATCCCGGACGACCAGCGCGACCTGATCTTCAAGGAGTTCCAGCGTCTCGACCAGCACAGCCACGCGCCCGGCCTCGGCCTTGGCCTATCCATCGTCGAACGCATGTGCCGCGTTCTGGATCACGGTCTCGCGCTGCAGTCCAAACTGTCCAGAGGATCGTCCTTCTCCGTGACCGTGCCTTTGGCGCGCTGGTCGGAGATCGAACAGCCGCGCCTGCTCGCCGCGCGTCCGGCGCCGTATGGCGACCTGCGAGGCGCGCTCGTGCTATGCATCGACAACGACCGCAACATCATGGATGGAATGAAATCGCTGTTGTCCGGCTGGCAGTGCACCGTCATCGCCGCAGCCGACAGCAAGCAGGCCATCGAACAGCTCAAGGCCTCGCGCGCGATGCCCGATGTGATCGTCTCCGATTACCATCTGGATTCCGAGGATGGCTGCAAAGCCATTCGCGCCGTCGCTGGCGCCTGCGGCGCGCACATCCCGGCAATCATCGTCACCGCCGACGGTTCTTACGAGGTTCGCGCGCGCGTCAGGGAGGCGGGCCACTCGTTCCTGCAGAAGCCGGTGAAGCCGGCGGCGCTGCGCGCGCTCATTTCCTCGATGATCATGCAGCGCCGCGCGGCCGAATAGCCTCTGGGAGAGCGGCTGCGCCCGGAAGCGCCCTCGAAAGGATTCGTCAGCCGGCGTCGTCGGCGTGCTCGTCGACGGAGGCGATGCGGTTGACCGCGATGACCGCTTGCGTCCGGCTGTCCACGCCCAGCTTTTGCAGGATCGCGGAGACATGGGCCTTCACGGTGGCTTCCGAAACCGAGAGCTCGAAAGCGATCTGCTTGTTCAAGAGCCCCTTTCCGAGCATCGACAGGACGCGCACCTGCTGAGGCGTAAGCGTCGCGAGTTTTGCCGAAAGGTCGCCCAGCTCGTCGCCCTGGTTTTCGCTCTGCCCTTCGTCGGAGAACCAGACGCCGCCATCGAGGATGGTTTTCACGGCCTGCCGGATCTTGTCCACGGGCAAGGATTTTGAAATAAACCCGGAGGCGCCAAGATTGGAGCAGCGCCGGATCATGCTCGGGTTGTCGGTCGCCGAGACGATGACAACCGGTATCCCCGGGTGCTGGCTCCTGAGATACATCAGGCCGGTCAAGCCGGAAAGCGACGCCGCCCCTTTTTCGCCCGGCATCTTCAGGTCGAGGAGAACGAGGTCCGTGTTCGGATTTTCGGCGAGCGCGTCGAGAAGCTTCTCAACCGAACCCACCTCTGTAATTCCGATCCCGGGAAGGGACGTGGCCAGAGTTTGTTTCAAGGCGTCACGAAAAAGCGGATGATCGTCCGCAATGATGACATGATGGGCGCTCATCGCATTCTCATCGATTTGGGAGCCTCTTCATGCGCGTTCTCCTCGTCTCATTCCACCCTGGGCGCTCGTTCATGCCGGCGCCCTTGTACCGCTCCGGGATCGGAGTAGGATAACCGAGCCTGTTCCAAAGCCTCAACGCAAAGTTTTACTTGAGATTGCAAGGGTATGTCTGAAGACGACATTAAGCAAGCTTATTGGCGGCGCATCCGGCGGCTTACGCTTGGGATGCTCATTGTCGTCTCCGGACTGATGCTCATTCTCCCGCTTTTCATGCCGGCGCTGAACGCTTACCGGTTCATGCGCTTCCCGCTCGGGTACTTTCTTGTTGGCAACGCGGCGGTCGTCGGGCTTGCGATCCTTATTTATGGCTTTTTCGGCGGGCAGCAACGGAGCGATCGCGCCTATAACATGACCATCCAATTCTGACATGACGCTCAACTACAGCACGCCAGTCATCAACCCGAGACTGGGCTCCAGTTTCGCCATCTTCGCGAGCGCCTATACCTGCCTTGTGCTCTTGCTCGTCGTGATGGAGCAACTCGGCCTGTCCACGCTGACAATCGACCAGATCATCGTTGCGACGCCCGCATTGTTCTACATCGCCATCGGTTTCATGACCCGCACGGTCAGCGCCGAGGATTTTCTGATCGCGGGGCAGCGCGTGCCGGCGTTCTTCAATGCGCTCGCGCTCATCTCCATGGTTTTTGGCGGCAGCATCCTCCTGGGCGGCATCGGGAGCCTTTTCTTTATCGGGATCGACGCAATCGCCATCCCGCTCGGCTGTTTTGCCGGGCTTATTCTCATGGGCGTCCTGTTCGTGCCGTATTGGAGAAAAGCGGGCGCGAACACTCTGCCGGGTTTTTTGCATTTGAGGTTCGGGCACAGGGGCTTGCGGGCCGCCGCCGCCCTCCTGATGCTTGCTCCCTGCCTTATTGTCGTGGTCGCGGAAGCTGCGCTAGGCGGAAAGCTGCTGGCCTACTTTCTGCCCCTGCCCCAGACTCTGGGGCTCTCCATGCCGCCCCAGGCCTTCTTTCTGATCCTCATCCTGGGATGCGTTTTTCTCACGGTGGTTCTTGGCGGCATGCGCTCGGCCACATGGACGCAATGCGCGCAATTCGTTGTTCTGCTCGGCATTTTGGCGCCGCTGATCGCCGTTTCCGTGATGCGCACGAATTTGCCGCTTCCTCAACTGACCTATGGAAGCCAGCTTGAGGACATTACCGCGCGCGAGGCGGCGAAAGGCGTCGTGACGATTTCGCAGGCTCAGCCGCTGAGCGAGGCTTTGCCGACGACCGCAAGCCAGCCTGTGGTCCGTCCCACCGAGCGCGCTTTCAGCTCCCTGAGGCCCATCGACTTTGTGCTGCTGGTCTTCTGCCTCGCGGCGGGGGTGGCGGCGCATCCCGCTTTCCTGCCGAGGCTCAGCATGACGCCGACGATTTTGGCGAGCAGGCGATCCTTGGGCTGGGCAGGCACCGTTGCCGCTTTCCTGGTCTTGACCATTCCCGCCTATGCCTTTTTCACCAAGGCGATGGCGATGGAGGCGCTTGTCGGCGTGCCCGCTTCGGACCTCCCGGCCTGGGCGAGAACGCTTCAGCAGCTTGGGCTGATATCGCTGCCTCGAAATGCTTTCGATACATTGAACCCGGCGGCGCAGCGCGTAACCTTCGAGCGCGATACGCTGGCCCTGATTTTCCCGCTGGCCGGAAGCCTGCCGCGCGTTTTCTTCGGACTTGCGGCGGCGTCGGCCATGGCCGCTCTCTCGGCCTGCGCGGCCGGACATCTCGTTGCGGTGGGCAACGCCGTCAGCGATGACCTCTATCACGGCGTCTTGAACAGAACCGCTTCCCCCTCGCGACGGCTTCTGGCCGCGCGGCTCTCCATGCTGCTCCTTTGCGTGCTCGTGTTCGTCATAGCCGGGAACGCCGCGCCCGACCCGTTGCGCTGGGCGATAGCCGCCTTCTCCTTGAGCGCCGGCGCATTCTTCGCCGTCCTCGTCTTGAGCGTATGGTGGCGAAGGTTGACGGCGGTGGGCGCCTTGGCCGGGCTGCTTGCGGGCTTCGCCGTAACGGCCCTCATCTTGAACTCGGGCGGAACGCCGCTTTTCGGCATCGATGCGCTCACCGCGGCGGCGGTCGGCGCGCCTGTGAGCTTTGCCGCCGCGATCGCCGTCAGCTTTTTCTCGGGCGCGCCGGATCAATACGCCCTGGAAGCGGTTGATGAGCTTAGGGTTCCGGCCGGCGAGACGCTCCAATCGCGCATGCAGCGTTTAGCCGCGCGCGGCAAGCCTTTCCGCTAAGTGTAAGCGGGCTTGCGCCCGGCCGGCGAGGCGAGCCACCGTAAACGCATGTAGATCCGGATGGCGACTTTCGGGTACGATGATGCCCAGAGGCCTTTTCGATGCGTCATGCAGACTTTCTTTCTCCACCAATATCCGGGTTTGCGGCGGAACGCCTGCAACTCTTTCCCGAAATCGAGCCTTACCGCACTGGGTGGCTTAAGGTTTCGAAAAAGCACGACATCTATTTCGAGGAATGCGGCTCGCCGGGCGGAAAGCCCGCGCTGATCGTCCATGGCGGCCCCGGCGGCGGCTGCAATCCGGCCATGCGCCGCTATCACGACCCCGCGCGCCACCGGATCATACTGTTCGATCAGCGTGGCTGCGGGCGCTCGACGCCGCATGCCTGCCTCGAAGAGAATACGACTTGGGATCTCGTCGCGGATATAGAGCGGCTTCGAGCTCACCTCGGCGTCGACGCTTGGCAGCTTTGCGGCGGCTCCTGGGGCTCGACGCTGTCGCTCGCCTACGCAGAGACCTATCCCGATCGCGTCACCGAACTCTTGTTGCGCGGTATTTTCCTTTTGCGGAAGGCTGAATTGGATTGGTTCTATCAGGATGGCTGCAGCTGGATTTTCCCCGATGCTTTTGAAAGCTACGCCGCCGCCATCCCTCCCGAGGAACGCGGCAATATGATCGAGGCGTTTCACCGCCGCCTGACTTCGGGCAAACGCGACGTTGAACTCACGGCGGCGCGCGCCTGGAGCATTTGGGAAGGCACCACGCTTTCGCTATTCCACGATCAGGGGCGGGTGCAGCGCTTTGGCAGCGACAGCTACGCGCTCGCCTTCGCCCGCATCGAGTGTCACTATTTCATCAACAAAGGCTTCTTCAGAAGCGACAACCAGCTTATCGAGGACGCCCACCGCATCGCACACATTCCCGGCGCGATCGTTCACGGCCGCTACGATGTCGTGACGCCGCTGAAAAATGCGTGGGACCTGGCGAAGGCCTGGCCCAGGGCGGAGCTTAAGATCGTGCCCGACTCGGGTCATGCGATGACCGAGCGGGGCATCGTCCATGAGATCGTCTCCGCAACGAATAAATTTGCCACGCCTCTTAAGTAGCGACTTTTTATCCCATGGCCGCCGCGAAACTTGACCCACGCTGGCGGCCTATGGAAGCTTGACAGTGGCTTTCCAACCCCTTTTACCGTCGGCGGTTCTCATGTCGCTCTCCCTCGACATCGTTTTCGGTGCGGCCGCCGCGGCCCTCATCACGCTGAACGCACTCCTCTTTGCCACGGTGTTCTCAAGCTCGTTCAGGCTTTGGCCCACGCCGTCGCGGCGGAGCTGGCAGCACTATACCTTCTGGCCGCTGTTTCGCGGCGGCCTTAGCCTCACGCTGCTTTACGCGACCCTTACCGCGCATTGGCCTCAGCAAGGCGAGGCGCTCCAGTTCATCGTTGGGCTTCTCTGCCTCATCGTCGGATTCAGCGTCACCATCTACGGCTATTTCGATCTCGGCCTCGATAATACCTACGGCGCCGATGACGGCCTTGTTACGAAGGGTCTCTACCGCTACAGCCGCAACCCGCAATATGTGGCGTCGATCCTCGGCTATTTTGGAACCGCGCTTGCGAATGGCGGACACAGCGCCGCCATTCTATGCGGACTGGCGATCCTCGTTTACTTGATCATGCCCTTCACCGAGGAGCCCTGGCTTCTAAGGGCTTACGGCGATGCATATACCGCCTACAAAAACCGCACGCCCCGCTTCCTGTGAATCGGATCGGAACCGGCCTCATCGCTCATCGCAGCCCCTGAAGCCGGCTGGCGGCAGGCGGGGCCCTACGCCGCTTGGGGATCCAAGCGGCGCGGCCCCGTATACGCGCTGAAGCGCTTTCCGTAACAGCGCCGGTCCTCGGCCTTATCCGCGGTCCTTGCGACGGAGGCGCTCTTGGAAGCCCGGTTTTCGGCTTCCAACTCGCGAAGAACTTGATCGATGACATTGCGCCAGCGATAGAGATCGATGCAGGCGGCGACATAGGCGATCTTGCGCATCACCTCCGCGACGCGCTCTTCGTCGCATTCTTCCTTCGTCGATATCGATGAATGGAGGGGGGAATGTCGCAGCGATTGGCTCATGACAACTACGCACAACACAGGAATGAAGCTTTAACCATATCTAAACGCGTGTGCATGAGGGGGCAAGCACAATCTTAAATTGCACATCTTCCCGGGGAGAAGCGTCGCAAGAAGGAAGCGGCGACCAAGGCCATGATTCGGTAGAATAATGTCCTGGCGGGTTGGCCAGTAACAAATTGTGCACAGGTTGACGATTTAAGTGAACAAATGCAGCAGTGCAGCCGTACTTGCGGCGGCGGCGTATAGGGATGCGGCGCGGCCGGAATTATTCAGCCGCGATTGCCGGGCGTTCCGCGAGTTTCTTTAGCGCCCGGTCGATCCACAGCCGCGTGAGCTTTTCCTGCAATCCGTTCTGCCGAAGCCGCTCGTTCAGGGCCGGGAAGTCCACGCGGTCGAGCGGCTGATCCTGGTTGAAGCAGGAGAAGACCACCGTGCGCGCGCCCGTCTCCGGATCGATCTGCGGTTGCAGGCACTGAGCGCAGACTTCCTTCATCATGCACTGCATCGGCGAGTTGATGCTGCCGATGGCCGTGTGGCCCGGTTTGAGGAAAGGCTGGAGCACGCCGCGGCGCGCCATGCCAACGGCCTGCATCATGCGGTCGGAGCCGATGACGACAATATGCTCCGCCTCGTTCAGCGGCACGGCCTGTTCGCCGAGCCGGCCCGAACCATACTCCGCCATCGCCTGCACGATGTTGCCGACGATGGTGCGATCCTGCGGGCGCGCCGGCTTGAAGCCCGGCCCTTCGTCGCAGCACCACACGATCACATCGGCGGCTCGCTCGATCTCCTCGACCTTGTAGCGGTCCTGCATCGACTTGTAGCCCGCGAAATAGATCACGCGGCTGCCGGCGGCCCGAAGCGCCGCGCCGATGGAGAACAGCACGGCGTTGCCGAGGCCGCCGCCGACAAGCGCGACGGTTGAGTTTTCGTGGATCTCGGTCGGCGCGCCGGTCGGCCCCATGAGCACGACCTTCTGTCCCGGCTTGAGCGTGGCGCAGAGGTTCGAGCTGCCGCCCATCTCAAGCGCGATGATCGAAATGAGGCCGTTCTCCTTGTCGGTCCAGGCGCCCGTCATCGCCAGGCCCTCCATGGTGAGCAGCGTCGGCGGCACGCCAGGCTCTTCCAGGCGCTGAGAGGACATTTCGTAGTTTTGCAGCCGGTAGAACTGGCCGGGGCGGAAAGAGCGCGACGCGGCGGGCGCCTTCAGCACGACTTCCACGATGGTCGGCGTCAGTCTTGTGACGGCGTGCACGCGCGCCTGCAACCGGTCGCGGCAATGCGCGATAAGCTCGGAGCCGGATTGCGCGGACGCCGGTTGCCTGCGCGCCAGCATCCGGCTGACCAGCGGATAGCCGCGCTTGGCGCTGCCCATGGCCTTCACGACGTTGCCGAAGAAGCTCGGATGCAAGTCGCCGAAGAAGCTGATGAAGCGGCCATCTTCGTGACGGTGCATCAGCATGCGGTTGTCGTCCGGCTTGGACAGCGAGCGGGCCGGCGTGACCGGATTGCCGGCCTCGTCCACGGCCTGGAAATACTTTCCGTCGAGCTTGATGCGGCGATCTTCGCGCGCGATCACCGTATTCGGATGCGTGCCGGCGGCCACCAGCACCGCCTTCGCGGGCAGCACCACCTCGGTCCCGTCCGCCTTCTTGCAACGCAAGCCCGCGGCGTGCCCGAAGCGATCCACCTCGACGGCCGCCGGCGCAAGCCCTTCGGCAAAGCGCACGCCCTCCTCCATCGCCTTGGCGATTTCCTCGTGGTTCAGCGTGTAGGATGGGCTTTCGATCATCTTGCGGCGATAGGCGACGGTGGCCCCGCCCCAGGAGTCGAGCAGCGGCGCGAAGCGGGGCGCGCGGCCTTGGGCGGCGGCGGCTCCGCGTTCCGCCTCGATGGCTTTCGCGTGGCTGAGATATTCCTCGGCGATTTCCTTCTCTTCCTCGGACCAGGAGGCTCGCACCGCCTCCTCGCCGCGCTCCGCGACGAGCGTGCGATAGCGGATGGAGAACTTCTCGACCTGCCGGACGTAATAGGAGAGGCCCTCGGTGGCGGTGTCGATCGCGGTCAGTCCGCCGCCGATCACGGCGATGGGCATGCGGATCTGCAAATTGGCGATGGACGACATCTTCGCCGCGCCGGTGAGTTGCAGGCCCATCAGGAAGTCGCTCGCCTGGCGCACGCCGCGCGCAAGGTTGTGCGGCATGTCGATGACGGTTGGCCGCCCCGCGCCCATGCACAGCGCGATATGATCGAAGCCCAGCGCCCAGGCGTCGTCCATGGTAAGCGTCGCGCCGCCGCCGAAGCGCACGCCGCCGAACGCCGCGAATTGCGAGCGCCGCTCCAACAGCAGGCGGATGATCTTGAGGTAGTTCTTGTTCCAGCGGACGGTGATGCCGTATTCGGCCACGCCGCCGAAGCCCGCCATCACGCGGTCGTCGAGGTTCTCATACAGCGCATTCACATCGCGCACCGGCGCGCGCGGATCGATGCCGAGCGGCTCCAGCTTCAAACCGTCGATAACGACGACCGTGTGGCCGTCGTTCATGAGATGATGCGAGAGCGTGAAGCGGCCGGCCCAAGCCCGACGATGAGCACCTTGCGCCCGGAGTCGGGAAGCGGCAGCGGGCGGCGAATGTCGAGCGGGTTCCAGCGCGTGAGCAGAGAATAGATTTCGAAGCCCCAGGGCAGGCCGAGCACATCCTTCAGGATGTTGGTTTCGGCCTGCGGGATGTCGACCGGCTCCTGCTTCTGGTAGATGCAGGCTTTCATGCAATCGTTGCAGATGCGGTGGCCGGTGGCGGCGAGCATCGGATTGTCGACCGCGATGGTTGCGAACGCGCCAAGCACGTGGCCCTGCGCGCGCAGGACATGCATCTCGCTGATTTTCTCTTCGAGCGGGCATCCCGTCAGCGTCACGCCGAAGGGCGATTTCTGCCACGCGCCGGTCTTGCGGTCCTTGAGGCCTTTGCTGCAGGAATCCTTGCCCTGGTTGTGGCACCAGATGCAGTAATTGATCTGGTCGAGCGCCTGCTGGCCGGTCATGCCGCGGTCGGTGAGCGCGAAGCCGTCGCGCGCGCGCCAGTCGTGCTCGGGCAGGCACTGCATCGTGACGCCATTGCGCTCGACGGTCGTGACCGGCACGAGGCGCTGGGGATCGACCTTGTGGGGCGTGCGGAACAGCGTGCCGCCCTTGTGGAAAGCGCTCCCCTCGGCCGTGAGCGTCGCCCATGCGGCGTAGCGGAGCGCGACATCGAGCGCTTCCTTCTTCTCGCCTTTCTCCCAGGCATCGACATGCGTCGCGAACGACGATTCGGTCAGCGCCTCGCCCATGAGCCCTTCAAGCTCGGCCCGAAGCGCGGCGCCGTCGAACGCGGATGGATCGGCGAATTTCTTCACGGCCTGGCGCTGCACGAACAGCCGCTTGCAGGCGTGAACCGGGTCGAGATGCTTCGTCTCGGCCACGATGGCGTCGAGTTCCGCCTCGATGCCGAACAGCTCGGCGACGAATGCGTCCAGGACCGGCCCAAGGGAGGTAATCAGATCGCTCTCCGCCTTGCCGGCAAGCGAATCGGGCGCTGCGCGGGCGGCGAGCAGCGTCTCATGCAAGGCTGGGTCCTGCTCCGCGACTTTGGCGAGGAAGCGCTTGTCCAGTGCGATCAGCCCCTCGCGCGTCGCAAGGGAATCGAAGGTCGCGCCGAAGCCAAGGGTTGCAGCATCCATGTGACGATCCTCGGGGTTGGGCTTGGGTCACCAAAGCCGGCTCGAAGCGACAGGGAAATCGCCGTCGGGCGCGGTCCAGGGGCGGGCATCGGTTTGGCGATGCGGCGCGGACTCGGGACGCTTAGCGCTTTCCAGAAAGCCGGTTAACAGCGAATTTATTCTGCGTCTAGCATAACGAGGTGGTTCGGTAAAAGGTTCTCTTTCGCCGCAGAGGGCGGGAAGTGAGCCGCGAGATGCTCGCCAATCCGCGCGATGGCGTCGGTCAGCGCCTTGCCCGCCTGCCCCCGGCCGATATCGCGCGTGAGTTTATCCACAATGCCCTTCCATTCCTCATCCGGCACGCGCTCGTGCACTTCGCAATCCACCACGATTTCGGCATAGCGCTCGGCCACCGACACGAACAGGAGCACGCCCGTATGTCCGGTCGTGGTGTAGATGTCCTGCGCCACGAATTGCTGCATGGCCCGCTGGTGCGCGCGCTTTTGCATGACGCTTTTCGGAACGAGCGCGAAGCGAAGCGATGGATAGTGCAGCACGAGCGCCAGCCCGGCGAAGACCGCGAGCTGGATCAGGTAGATGGTCTGCACCGGCATCCAGGTCCAGTGGATGAGCGGCCAAGGCGCGGCCAGGGCGATGAGCGCGCCCCACATATAGGGGACATAGTAATAGCCGGCGCTCGCGCGGGCGATGACCGCCACGATCTCCGCCGAGGTCTTGTTTTCCGCCTTGGTGATCGCGGCCTCAACGTTGAGTTTTTCCGCGTCTGAAATCATGATCGCGTTCCCTACCAATCGCCCGATGCGCCGCCGCCGCCAAAGTCCCCTCCGCCGCCGCCGGACCAGCCTCCGTCCCCGCCGCCGTCGCGGGAGCCGCCGCCTCCGCCGCTCCAGCCGCCCGGAAAGAACACCGGGCCGCCGCCATAGCTCGCGCGGCGCCCGTAGCGGCTCGTTGGGCCTCCTTGCTGCGATTGCGCCCAGATCACAAAAATGAAGATCGCGACGATGAAGATGAGCGCGATCGGCGCTTCGCTGTCGTTCGCATTGCGCTTCTTTATGGGCCGCTCCGCCGCGCGCTGCTTCACCGCCTCCGCATCGCCGAGCATCGCGTCGCGAATGTCTTGGACGCCGGCCTTGATCCCGGCGGAGAATTCGCCGCGCTTGAAGCGGGGCATGATCGTGTTCTGGATGATGAGCTTCGAAAGCGCATCGGTGAGCTGCGGTTCAAGCCCGCGCCCCACCTCGATGCGGACTTTCCGCTCCGTCGGCGCGACGATCAGGATCACGCCGTTATTCGTGCCTTTCTGGCCGATGCCCCAGGCGCGGCCGAGCCGATAACCGAATTCCTCGATAGGATAGCCTTGCAGCGATTTCGTTGTGTAGACCACGAGTTGGTCGCTGGATTTATCTTCAAGCGCTTTGAGGTCGGCTTCGATGGACGCCTTGTCGCCGGCCGTCAGCAAATAAGCGTCGTCGACGACGCGGCCGGTCAGCGGCGGGAATTGCGGATCGGCGCTTGCCGGAAGCGATAGGAACGTCAAGCAGAGGAAAAGAATGGCGGATAGACGAACGAGCACACGGTCATGGCCGCCCTTGAGGCGGCCATCCAGAGCCACATCTCCCGCCTCCGCATTTTGCCTGGATGGCCGGTTCAAGCCCGGCCATGCCAAAACATGCCACAACATCCGCCGCATGAGATTGCCGCCGCTACGACTTGCGCGGCCCGAAATCGACCTTCGGCGTTTGCGTTTCCGCCGGCGTGACGTCGAATGTCGCCAGTTCCTTGGCGTTCGAATAGAGAGCCGATTTCCAGATGCGGCCGGGGAAGGTGTTCAGCTCGGTGTTATATTTCTTCACAGCCTCGATGTAGTCGCGCCGCGCGATGGCGATGCGGTTCTCGGTTCCCTCGATCTGGCTCTGCAAGGCAAGGAAGTTCTGCCCGGACTTGATGTCGGGGTACTTCTCCGAAACGGCGAGCAAGCGTCCAAGGGCGCCCGTCAGCTGAGCCTGCGCTTCGGCGAATTTCTTCATCGCCTCCGGGTTGGTGAGGATGTCGGGCGGCAAGTCGATCTGCACCTGCGTGGCCTTGGCGCGGGCCTCCGTCACGCCCGTCAGCACCGATTTTTCCTGATCGGCGAAGCCGCGCACAGCCTCGACGAGGTTAGGGATAAGGTCGGCGCGGCGCTTATACTGGTTCTGAATTTCGGACCACTTCGCCTTCGCTTCCTGTTCGAAAGTCGGAATGGTGTTGATTCCGCACCCGGACAGAAACAGCGTGGCTGCGATCAGCGCCGCGAATGGCGCAATGCGGACGAATTGGCGGTTGAGCATAAAAGCCTCCCCTCAGCCTGTGAGCACCACTGAGGTAGTGCGGCCAAGCGCCCGCTGCAAATCCAATTTTCGCGCGGACGAGAACGCTAACAGCAAAAACGGCCCGCTTTCGCGAGCCGCTTCGTCATCCGCCGGGCTGAGGGCGCCGAAGGCTATTTCAGCGGGCCGTAATTGCCGCCGATGTGGTAGTTGACGCCGACCTTGAAGACCTGAGCGTCAAGGTTGAGATTGTAGATGTTTCCATCGGGCAGCGTCGCCGAGAGGCTGCTGAAGTCGAAATATTGATACTCGCCCTTAACGCTCCAGGCCGGATTGAGCTTGTACTCCAGGCCGCCGCCCACCGTGTACCCGCTGAAACCGTGCGCCACGTAGCGGCTCACGCCGTCGTTAAAGGAGAAGTCTCCGTCGAAATAAACATAGCCGCCCTTCACATAGAGAAGAGTCTGGCCGAAGGCGTAACCCAAGCGGCCCGTGAGGTCGCCGTAGAAGCCGGAGCCGAGACTCGTCGCCACCCCGCCGCCCGGCTCGACCGCCGAATGGCCGAACCCAATTCCGCCAAGGTCGACCTCAGGCCCGACGACCAGCGGGCCGCGCTGATAGGCAAAGCCGAACTGCGCGCCGCCCAGAACCTCTGCGTCCGAATTATTGAACCGGACAACCGGGGCGACGTTTTCATCGCTGACTTTCCCGTTGCCCCAGGCGCCGCCGATGTTCGCGCCGAAATAGTAGCCAGCCCAGAGCGGGTAAGCGACATACGGCTCATCCTTGTACCCGGCGGCGGGACCGCTGTATATATCCGCGGCGTAGGCGGGTGCGCTTGCCGCAACCAAGGCCGCTGTCGCCGCGGCGGCGAATTTCTTTAGCATTGCTCCATCCCCTTAAACCTGCGAAACCGCGCTGCCCAGCCGGGCGCGAATCGCATCGTCCCTTCAATTTTCATCATACCGAGCTTGGGAGGCGGGTGTGAATGAAATCGAGCGCTGTTAAGCGCGAATTATTGGGAAATGTGGCTGTGGCGATACAGTAATTTTCGCAAAGTGTATCGCATCCGAGGGCTGTCCCAAACGCAAATCGGCCCGCTTTCGCGGGCCGCTTCGCAGGTCTGATCCTGGAACTACTTCAGAGGCTCTTGGAAGCCGCCGAACTTGTAGATAAGGCTCGATACGATGGTGTTCTCGCGCGGCTCGTCGGTAACGGTTACGACGCCGTTGGAGAAGACCGTCTGCTTTTCATATTGCGTGAAGCGATATTCGCCCTTCGCATACCAATTGCCGGCGATCTGGAACTCGACGCCGCTGCCGAGGGTGTAGCCGGAGAACGTGTCGTTGTTGAAGCCCGAAGAAAGGTCGAAACGAGCTTCTGAGTAACCGGCGAGGACATAGGTCAGCGTGTTCGGGAAGAGCAGATAGCCCAGGCGCCCGCCGGCTGTCCAAGAACTCCTTCAGATTGGCATGAACGTCGGTAAGTTGACCTGTGGAATTGAAGCTGCTGGTGAGGTTTGCCAAGTCATAGTCGAAGAAGATGCCGGCGAGCCAGCGACTGCCCAGCTGGTAATCGTACCCAACCTGGGCTCTTCCGAGGAAGCCATCGCCGCCAAGACCGTCCAGGTTGGCTCTCCCCCCCGCGTTGTCTGTTCCAATAACGTGGCTGTCTATATCGCCGCCGCCGACGCCAAGGCCGATATAGAATCCCGTCCAGCTCGAAGCCGGCGCGAAAATAGGACCATCCTTCAAGCTGCCGCCGCGAGAGTAGACGTCTGCCGCGTTCGCAGCGCCGGCAACGCCGATGAGAGCCGCAACCGTAGCGGCCGCGAGTGTTTTTTGCATTTGATTTCGTTCCCTAAATTGCCCAGAGAAACTCAAACGCAACGCTAACCGTTTGTTAAGAGAGAGAGATTTCTAAAGAGGACACGCAGGATCTAGACCACACGTGTAGATTTCACTTCGAACAGCTATCCTGATTCGTGGCATTTGAAGTGCGCGAAGGAAAGGTAGTATTGAGAAAGCGGATGCATGTGGCGTAAATGCTACTTAACAACTAAAGGTTGTGTAGCGCTATTCTCTGCCATTACTGGGAGAATTCTTCGCCGCAATCCGCCATATCATCCCGTTTGCGTCCTCGCTCACGAGCAGGGCGCCATCCTTTGCCGTCACAACGCCGACGGGGCGGCCCCACACATGGCCCGCGTCGATGACAAAGCCCGAGAGAAAATCCTCGTATTCGCCGGTCGGCCTGCCGTCGCGCATGATGATCCGCACGACCTTGTAGCCGGTGCGCGTGGCGCGGTTCCAGGAGCCGTGAAGCGCGGCGAAGGCGGCGCCCCGGTACTCGGACGGGAACGACGTCCCTGTGTAGAACGTCATGCCGAGGGGCGCCGAATGCGGCTGGATCGGCACGTCCGGGTCGGCGACCTTGCCTTTGAGGTCCGGCCTCGCGCCCTTCCAGCGCGGGTCTTCGCGGTCGCCCATGTACCGCCAAGGCCAGCCGTAGAAAGCGCCGTCGCGCACGCGCGTAACGTAATCGGGCACGAGATTGTCGCCGAGGCCGTCGCGCTCGTTGGTGGAGCAATAAAGGTCGCCCGTTTGCGGATGGACGGCGAGGCCGACGCAATTGCGCAGGCCGGTCGCGAAGGTTCGTCCCTCTTTTCCTTCCGGCGTGAAAACGAGGACGTTGGCGCGGTTCTCCTCCTCGCCCCAGGCCGCGCCCAAACCGTGCTGGGCTTCCCACGCCTCGATCTCCCGCGCGCTTTTTGTCCGCAAACCCTCCGCGACGTTCGATTCAGAGCCGACGGAGACGAACATGCGCGCGCCGTCCTTCGAGAAGACGACATCGCGGGTGCTATGCCCGCCGGAGGTCGGGGCGAGCCTTGGGACGACGACTTCGGCTTGCGAGCGGGGCTTCAGGTCGCCGTTCGCGTAGGGGAAGCGAATGACGCGATTGTTCTCGGCGACATACAGCCATTGGGGGTTTGCGCCCGCCGGATAGAAGGCGATGCCGAAGGGCCCCCTGAGCCCGGCGGCGTACAACGCATTTTTCTCGACGGATGCGCCATCGGGGCCAGGACGGAGCACGCGCACGTTGCCGGCCGCGGTCTCCGCCACGAAGATGTCCCCGTTTGGCGCGGCCCTGAGCGTGCGCGGCTGATCCAGATCCTCGGCGAAAAGGCTGACCTCGAAGCCGTCCGGGGCGCTTGGCTTGGCGCCGGGAGGCCGCTTCGCCTCCTGAGGCGCGTTGCTGGCCGAGCGCGTCTCATAGGGCGGCGGCAGGTCTTCGATGCGGATGCGGTGGCGGAGTCCGGGGCGGTCTATTCGCCAGTCGCCGAAAACGGGAGCGGTTGCGGCGACCGTTTCCATATTCGCTTCGCCGCGGGCCGAGTGGGGCGCCTCTATGGCCGCGAACAAGGCCAGCGCGCCGCCTAAGGCCGCTGCTCCCAGCAGGAATGAAAAAGAAAATCGATCCATGCCCGGTCTCGAACAAACGCCGCCATTGGCTGTTCCGGGACGGGAACGCGATCACGATAGCGTGCTTGGACGCCGCTCTTTCCGGCGGCCCAGCGGAGCTATTTCGCGCCGGGTTTGTCCTCGGAAAGCACCGCGTGAAGTTCGCTTTCCTCGTCGGCCGAGAGCGGAGGCGCAGCTTCGATATCCGACGGGCGGCGGCGCAACACGCGCAGCGCGAGCGCGATGCCGCCGGCGATGAGGAGGAGGGGCGCGAGCCACAGGAGCGCTGTGTTCAACCGGAGCCTTGGGTTCAACAGCACGAAGTCGCCGTAGCGCGCCACCACATAATCGATCACTTGCTCGTTCGTGTCGCCCTTCTTGAGCTGCTCGCGCACGAGGAGCCGGAGGTCGCGGGCGAGCGGGGCGTCGGAGTCGTCGATGGACTGGTTCTGGCAGACGAGGCAGCGCAGGCCGGCGGAAATCTCGCGGGCGCGGGCCTCCAGCCCCGGATCTTTCAGCAATTCCTGCGGGTCCACCGCGAACGCGGGCGCCGCGAGCGTAAGCAGCAACCCCGCAATCACGACGATGAAAGACGCTCGCATGGCTTTACTCCGCTGGCGCCGGCGCGGACGGGAACGGCGCTTTGGCGGCCTTCTGAGGCAACCCGATGCGCAACCGCCGGTCCAAGAGCGAGACGAGCCCGCCCAGGAACATGATCAGCGCGCCGCCCCAGATCCAGCGCACGAAGGGATGGTAATAGGCCCGGATCGAGAACGCGCCGTCTTCGGCCTCGTTGCCGAGCACCACATAAACGTCTCCCACGGGACGCGTCGCTATGCCTGCCGCGGTCGTCACCTGAGGCGGCGCCTCGTATTTGCGCTTCGCCGACACGATCGTGCCGATCGCGCGCTCTCCGCTCCTCAGCTCAAAATCGCCGGCAAACTCCTGATAATTCGGCCCCGGCTGCTCATAGATGCGCTTAAAGGTGAGCGTGTAGCCGGAAAGATCGATGGCGTCGCCGATCTTCATGACGGCAAGATGCTCGACGTTCCAGGCGCTTGCGCCCGCGATGCCGATGACGGTCACCGCGATGCCGATATGGCCGAGCGTCGCCCCAAACTGCCCGCGCCGCATGTTCGCGATCCGCCGCGCCGTCTCGGACAAGGACGCTTGCAAGAACCGCGCGCGCCATAGCACCTCCAGGATGGAGCCCGCGAACACGAAAACCCCGAGAGCGACGCCAAGCGAAAGCTTGAAGCCGGCGCCTTCGAACGCCGCCGCCACGCCCGCGAGCGCCGCCAAGCCAGCCGCCGGGAGAAGCCGCCGCGCCGCTTCGGAAAGATCGCCGCGCTTCCAGGCCAGGAACACGCCGAACGGAATCGCGAGAAGGAGCGGCATGAACACCCACGCCACCGTCGAATTGAAGAAGGGCGCGCCGACCGAAATCTTGTCTCCCGTAACCGCCTCAAGCGCCATCGGATAGAGCGTGCCGACAAGCACGATCCCGCAGCACACCGTCAGCAGGAGATTATTGAGCACAAGGCTGCTCTCTCGCGAGATCACCGAAAAGGCGGCGCCCGCCGAAAGCGCGCTCGACCGCCAGGCGAACAGCAGAAGCCCGCCCGCCGTGAAAGCGCTGACGATGACGAGGATGAAGACGCCGCGCGCCGGGTCGGACGCGAAGGAGTGAACCGAGGTGAGCACGCCCGAACGCACCAGGAAGGTGCCGAGCAGGCTAAAGCTGAAGGTGAGGATGGCGAGCAGGATGGTCCAGGGCTTCAGGCTGTCGCGCTTCTCCATCACGATGGCGGAATGCAACAGCGCCGTGCCCGTGAGCCAGGGCATGAGCGAGGCGTTCTCAACGGGGTCCCAGAACCACCAACCGCCCCAGCCGAGCGTGTAATAGGCCCACCAGGAGCCGACGGCGATGCCGATGGTGAGGAAAATCCAGGCCGCGAGCGTCCAGGGCCGCACCCAGCGCGCCCAGGCCGAGTCGATCCGTCCAAGGAGCAGCGCGGCGATGGCGAAGGAGAACGCCATCGAGAAGCCGACATAGCCCGTGTAGAGCAGCGGCGGATGGATGGCGAGCGCCGGGTCTTGCAGGATCGGGTTCAGGCCCTGGCCCTCGACCGGGGGCAGGAGGATGCGCGTGAAGGGGTTCGAGGTCGCAATGATGAACAGCACGAAGGTCGCGAGGATCGCGCCCTGGATGGCGAGCGCCGTCGAGCGCAGATCGAGCGGCAGGTTCCGGCCGAACAGCCAGACCGCCGCGCCGAACAGCGCGAGGATCAGCACCCATAAGAGCATCGAGCCTTCGTGGTTCCCCCACACGCCCGAGATTTTATAGAGGAGCGGCTTCGCCGAATGCGAGTTCTCGAAGACATTGGCCACGGAGAAGTCCGAGGAGACATGCGCCCAGACCAGCGCGCCGAACGAGCCGGCGATGAGAAGGAACACAATCGGCGCCGAAGAGTTGGCGATCGCCAGCAGGCGAGCATCGCGCCGCCAAAGCCCGGCAAGCGGTGCGCCGAATTGAATCAGCGAGACGAACAAAGCCAGTATGAGAGCGAAGTGCCCCAGTTCAACGATCACAGCGTCCCACTCCCCAGAACCGTCAGCTTCCCGGCGGCTTTTGTTGTCCGCCCTGTTCTTGCCAGCGGCCGGTCTTCTTCAACGCGGCGGCCACCTCCGGCGGCATGTATTTTTCATCATGCTTCGCAAGCACGGTGTCGGCGACGAATACGCCATCCGGTCCGATCTTGCCTTCGGTGACGACGCCTTGGCCTTCGCGGAACAGGTCTGGAAGGATGCCCCTGTAGGTCACGGCAAGAGTGGCCGCGTTGTCGGTCACGCCAAACGCGGAAACCGCGTCCGCCTGTTTGTGGAAGCTCCCCGCCGCCACGAGGCCGCCGAGCCTGAACCGCGTTCCCGGCGCCGGCTTGTTCTTCTCAACGTCGGATGGGCTCATGAAGAACGTGACTTGGGTCTTGAGCGCGCTCAACACAAGCGCCGATGCAAGCCCGATCAGCGCGAGCCCCACGACGATGACGACTGCGCGGCGTTGCTTTCGCGTCATGATTTCGGCTGTCCTCCGCTGGCGCTGGACTTGCCCAGGCCCAACCCCTCCGCAAGCGTATCGATCTGTTCGAGCGCCTTTGCGTCCGAAGCGAATTCCTTCCGGGCGGTGGCGGTGGCGTCCTGCGCCTTGTCCGTTTCCTTCAACACGGCATAGGAACGGATGAGCTTGAGCCATCCCTCCAGATCCGACTTGTTTTCCTTGAGCCGCTCGGCGAGGCGGTCGACCATGCCGCGGATCATTTTTCCTTGCTCGCCTTCGAGCGGATCGCCCGGAGCCTGCGCCTGCTTCGTCTCGGTCTGGCCGGGCTCCGCGGAGGCGGCCGCGGTCAGGCCTTGAAGGCGCTCGCTGACGATGTTCCGCAAAGTCGGATGAATTTCGCCGGCAAGCATGTCGCGGTAAATCTTCTCCGCTTCCTCTTTCTTTCCGTCCTGCTCGGCGAGGAGTCCGCTCCAGAAGCGCCCCCGCAGCGATCTCGGATTGAGCTTCAGCGCCGCGCGCAGCGCTTGAGCGGCCTGCTCCGAGATGACGCCCTCATTGGCGAAGGCAAGCGACTCCGCCAGGCCCAGAAGCCTGTCTTCGCTCTCGCCGCCGGCGTTGATCGCCTTTTGGAAAGTCTCCGCGGCCTTGTCGAAAAGGCCGCTCTTGAAATAGATCGAGGCGACGGCGGTCCAGCCCGCGACGTTGGCGGGATTTTGCCTCAGACGCCGCTCCATGTTGGCGATCTGGATATCGAGCGTCTGCTCGCCGAACGGCACGCCGAGCCTCGCTTCGAGCGGCTGGTCGGGGACGCCGGGCTTGCCATAATAAGCGTAGACGCCGATCGATCCGACCGAGACCACAGCCGCAACCGCGATGGCCGGGATCGCGGCGGCCCGCATCCCCGCCGGCTTCGGCGCAGGCGCTGCATTCTGGCGGCTGGCTCTAAGAAGGCGGCGCGAGATTTCGGCGCGCGTCTGCTCCGCCTCTTCCTTGCCGAGGGCGCCGCGCTCTTCGTCGCGGTTCAATTCGGCGAGTTGAAGCTTGTAAACCTCGATTTCAGAGCTGGACGCATCGTCGGCCGAGGAGGAGGCGCGGCGAAGCGAGCGTGTCATTCCGAGGATCACGCCGGCCGTCAGCACTGCAAATATTACCCAAATCATGGCGTGCGAAACTACTCTGCCAGCCCATGAAGTCAAGGCTGTCCAAGGTTACCATTCGATAATCGAAAAGAAGCGCGGCCCGCAATCGAAGCTCGACGCTTCGCCGTCCGGTGAAATGGCAAAGGCGGCCCCAGGCGCGATCCTTGGGTCCGCCGCTATTAGAAAGAGGGCTGACATTCGACGCAAAACGGCGCTTGCGGTCTCGGGTCAGCCTTCATGGCGCAACGCCAGCAGCTTACGCGGGCTTCTTGGCGAAGAGAATGCAATAGCCGTTCGCGTTGATCTCGCCCTCGACGATCCGACAGGCGTTCGGCGCCTGGAAGTGCTGGCAGGCGCTGCACTGCTTTCCGTCTTTCGGGGTCTGCTGGTACATCACCGATTTCTGCGCGGTCTTCTTCGCCACCTGAGCCTGAGCGCCGCCGGCAAGTCCCATGGCGCCCAACGCGCCGAGCGCATAAGCGCCAACTTTTAGAACATCGCGCCGCGATTTGCCATTGGTCTTGTTGCTGTCGTCGTTCATGGGGTCATCCTTTGTCTAGGGTTGCTGGTCTTTCTAAGCCGTCTTCCGGTTCTTGTTGAAAGGTCGCCTCTCGCTCGCGAACGCGAAACCGCGACGCCGGAACCGCATCTCTTGCAAGCCGCTTATGCGTTCGTTTTGCATTTTTTGTTTTGGCGCCACTGAATCCGACATCTCAGAGACGTCCTCCTGCAAGGCGCCCGGTGACCAGGGTCGAACGTAACTTGTCCTTGAGCGAGGCGTCAAGCCGCCGTGCTTGGCCGGGCTCTGCTTCCAACAAGCGATTTCGGCCGGGCCGCCCTGTCTTTGCCAGCATGGTCCTAAGCAAAGAGCCTGAGCCTTTTCAGTAATCGTGCGTTTTTATGATCGGATGGCGGTTTTAGTTGGCAATATAGCATGAAAAAACGAGATGTTTTTTAATATCGAAGAAAGTTGCGCAACATAAAGTCGTATCATAGAAAATAAGACATGGTCTATGCGCTGTTTGTTTATCTGATGCGAACGATTATTTCTAATCGGCCCCGCGAATACGGCGGTTTTCCCGAAGCGCGCCGCCATACGCAATCGAACGCCAGATTGCAGTCAAACTGACGCAGGACACGCCCAGCTTGCTTCGGAAGGAGCAAGGCATCTCACATTGCATTAATGGCTCTAATAAACTCCCGGGATAAGGCGGCTCGTGCGGGCGCGATAGGCTTCGTATTCGCCGCCGAACTCCGAATGCAACAGCTCTTCCTCCGCGCGGATGCGGCAGACGGTCGGAACGATGAGGAGCGCGGCCAGAACGACGCCGGCGCCGGATCGAAAAGCAAGGGCCCAGCCGAGCGCGCTGAGAAGAAGCCCGAGATAGCTTGGGTGGCGAATGACGCCATAGACGCCGGAGGTGGCGAGGCGATGGCCGGCCTGGATCGCCACAAGGCCGCTGAACCTGTTTCCGAGGACGAACACCGGCCAGAGGCGCAGCGCCCCGCCGATGGCGAAAAGCGCGACGCCCAGCCAGCGCGCCGCGTCGCCGTCGAGGGTCAGGAAGCCGATGCGGTCGTGGTAAGCCGGCAGATAGGCGAGCAAGAGGCCCAGCGCCCCGAAGACCGGGATCACCCAGCGGTTGGAGCGGTCCTCCCGCTCGCCCGAGCTGAGGTTTCCGCCCGCGAGGAACGCCGCCACGCCGAGCGCGCCCAGAACCGCCGCCAGCGCTGTCAGCGCCGGGTGGGCGAAGAATGCGGCAAGGCTGCCCGCGCCCAGCACGGCGAGCCCGAAATAGCCCCCGACGCTCGCCGCAATGGCGACGAACCGCACAAGCGGCGGCATGTCCCTAATGCGTCCAGCTTCCGATGCGCCCATATTTGAAGTTGTCCGCATAGGACTTCTTGATGAAGGCGCGGGGATGCGGCTCGAAGATGCGATAGGGGATATGGTTCGCTTTCGCGAACTCGACCGCCTCTTCCTTGGTGTCGAAGAAGAGGCGCACCTGCGAGAGCATATCGCCGGAACTGGTCCAGCCCATCAGCGGCTCGATCTCGCGAGGCGAGGCCGGCTCGTAGTCCAGCACCCAATCCGTGGTCTTTGCCCGTCCCGATTGCATAGCGGTTTTTGCAGGCCTATAGATGCGCGCAACCATGATCACCCAAATGCGATAAATGTTTCTTGCCTCGAATTTGGGCCAAACCGGCTGAAATGACAATCATAAAGGATGGCAGGCGGCGCAATGCGGGTTTTGGCGACAGGCGCGGCGGGGTTTGTCGGCTTTCACGTCGCAAGCGCGCTTTTGGCGCGCGGCGACTCCGTCCTGGGCTTCGACAATCTCAACGATTATTACGATCCGGCGCTGAAGCGGGCGCGCCTCGCGATCCTGGAGCAGAGCCCCGGCTTTTCCTTCGTCCAAGGCGGGCTTGAGGACGAGAAGGCGGTTCGCGACGTTTTCGAGCGCTTCAAGCCCGGGCGCGTGCTGCATCTGGCGGCGCAGGCCGGCGTGCGCTATTCGATCGAGAACCCCCATGCCTACATTCAATCCAACATCGCCGGCTTCCTGAACATCCTCGAAGCCTGCCGGACCCATGGGACCGATCGCCTCGTCTACGCGTCGTCAAGCTCGGTTTATGGCCTGAACGCGAAGCTGCCTTTCAGCGAGAGCGACAAGACCGACAGCCCCGCGAGCCTCTACGGCGCCACGAAGAAGGCCGGCGAGCTGATGGCCCACGCCTATGCGCATTTGTACGGCGTCCCTTCGACCGGCTTGCGCTTCTTCACCGTCTACGGGCCGTGGGGGCGCCCGGACATGTCGCCGATCATCTTCGCGAAGGCCATTTTCGAAGGCCGCCCCATCGACATCTTCAACGGCGGCGCGCACGCCCGCGACTTCACCTATGTCGACGACATTACGGACGGCGTTCTGCGCGTGCTGGACCGCGCGCCGGAGGGCGGCGGCGGCGAGGGGCCGGGGCTGCCGTTCAAGATTTATAATATCGGCAACAGCTCGCCCGTCCGCCTCATGGATTTCATCGCCTGCCTGGAGAAGGCCATCGGGAAAACCGCGGTGAAGAATTACCTGCCCATGCAGAAGGGCGACGTGATGGAGACCCACGCCGATGTGTCGAGCCTCGCGCGCGACACGGGCTTCGAGCCGGCGACGCCCATCGAGGTTGGCGTGCCGAGGTTTGTGAGGTGGTTCCGGGATTATTACCGGGTTTAACGGAGGGGCTGGGCGGCGATCGACCGCGGTTGCCGGCGCCCCGGTTGCAATCCCCGGCAAGCTCGAATGCCGAACGGCTCGACGCCAAAGTGGCGGGCTCGGTGTTGAAGAACACAGCGCTCGTAGTGGCGGGGCCGGGGGCAGGATCGAAGCTGAAAAAGGCCGAGGAGCTTGGATTCCAGCTATGCTTAGGCAGCAATCTTCTGCGCATGCTTATTTGCGCATTTTGGGTCGAACCATCGTCTTCCTTGGCAGGGCCTTGAAATGACGGCTTTCCGATAAGGGGCTTAAGGCCCATATAGGCTCTAGCTACGGTGTATCCGTTACTTGGTAGTGAGGCCTATTCGGTTGTTCCGGGGGGCGTTTCTAAATATTTCCGCCGCCTCGCCTGCCCGCTTGCCGCCTTGCGCAGCCAACCATTTGCGCGAGCCGAAGATGCCGGCGAGCAAGGGGGCGAGCGCAAAATCGGCGTCGAGCCTGGGGAAGTGAAGCGCAAAACCGGCCGGGCTGATTTCGATGTCCGCCAGGTCGGCCGGCGCCGCGCCCGCAAGTCCCTCAAGCTTATGCGCCGGGAAGCTTATGTCCGCATCCGTGCTGAGTTCGATCACGATCCGGCCGCGCCCGGCGTCGTAATGCGCGGCGACGGCGCGGGTCTCACGCTCAAGACGTTCGGTCATGCGCCGGTTCGCGGCTTCGACTTCGGCTTCAGAGATCGCCATGAATTTCGCTCCACTTTCTGCACAGATCGCCGATGGCCTTTTCCAGTTCCGCCTGGATGTCGCTCAGCTCGGACAGCTTGAACCCGTAATTCTCGTAAAGCGCCGGCGGACCGCCAGGGCAATTCAGGAAAAATTTCGCTTCCTTGCCGCCGCCCACGATATGAACGTGGGCCGGGCCATGATCGTTCGTCAGGATGCCGACCCTCAGCCCGAAAACCCGCAAGACTGCCGGCATGCGCTTCGCCCGCGTTGAAATGGCTCGCGCTCATTGACGCAAAACCGAAGCGCTTTGTTATTATGATTGCTCATCCGCCTGCAAACAAGGAGCTTGAAGGTGGGCCGATACTCGAACAGCTCGGATTGTCGAAGAGCGACATGGAGAATTAGCATGGCGTTTGGATACCGGTACACACTTGAGCGCCAAGAAAATGGATGGCAGCTTGTCCGTTTCCCGAAGGTCCCGGAGGCTCTAACCGAGGGCGAGACCGAGGTTGAGGCGCTGTCTAACGCCGCCGATGCGCTGATTACAGCCTTGGAAGGATATATAAAGGCTGGCCGGGCGATTCCTCTTGGAGATCATGGCGAGCAGCGGACGGTTCTGCCTTCCCTTGTTACGGCTAAACTTGCGGTTTACTGCGCCATGAAAGATCATGGCTGGACGAGGCAAAGGCTGGCGGACGCGCTCGACATGCCCGAAAACTCGGTCCGCCGCTTGCTCAATCTTCGTCATAGGTCTCACATGCAGATCGTCGACGAAGCCTTGGCGAAGATGCAGCGTCAGCTCAATATAGAGCTGACGCCCAGGGCGCATCGCAAGTAGAATAAGGCCGCAAACGGAGCGGCCATGGCAGCGGCAACCCCCACAACCGATTCATCGACGCCATTCCGTTCCCTGCCGGCGCATGGGCCGAGCGCAGCACGTTCATGCACGAGCTGCGGCGCGAGAGCCTCGATCTATGACGCCGGAAAGCAGGAAGCGCTTCGAAAAGGCCGGGCGACGTCCGGCGAATGGCCGTATGGTTAAAATCGCCAGAGGTTAACGGCCTTGCGCGCGGCGGTTTTCGGCTACCAGTTCCTACGATGGTGCTACGAAAGGCGCCGAAAAAGCCGAATCCGGCGCGAAAAATGCACGTCAGAAATCCTAGTTAACGGTTATGAAGTTGCGCGCGTTGACCATAAAGCGTAACCCTGGCTTGTGCCGGGCATGGTCCGCAACCTCTGTCGAACGCGCGCCGCAGCGGTAATTCGCGAGGAAAACCAATGCAATAGGCCCGCTTAAGGCTTCCGCAAAGCGCTTTCGGCTATCATGAACATAATGAGAGGAAAGGGACGAAAAAGCGCGATGTGGCGTGACCTTAATCCGAGGCGCCAAGGTTAGCGAAGGGTTGACAGGAGCGGCGGCGAGGCTTTGGCTTTTCGAAGGTTCGGCCTCCCGCCGTCACGGTGAAGGCGGCGCGTCGCAACAGCGCGGCGGTTGCGACCGCGATTTTACGAGGCGTCGTCTTTTTGCGGGGGCGTTTTCGACAGACGGTCGAGCTGAGCCTGCATCGCGGAAAGCTGCGCTTTCAGTTCCGCGATTTCGGGGGAGGTGGCGGCGCTTTCCTCGGGCTTCGGCTGCGCGAGTTTCTCTTCCTCCGGGCGCGACTCAAGCTTCGAAAACGGCGCGAACAGCGCAAAGGCGCGCTCGAAGATGGCCATGTTCTTGCGCGCTTGCTCCTGCATCGCCTCGAATGCTGCGTTGCCGAAGGTGTCCGTGAATTGCTTACGATATTTTTCCTGCTCGCGGGTCAGCGACGCGAGGCTGAACTCAAGATATTTCGGAACGAGCTGCTCGATCGAGTGACCGTAGAACCGGATGAGCTGGCGCAGAAAGCCGATGGGGAGCAAATTCGAGCCGGTCTTTCCTTCCACTTCCACGATGATTTGTGTCAGCACAGAATGGGTCAGGTCTTCCCCGGTTTTCGCGTCGTAGACCAGGAAATCGCGCTCCGAGCGCACCATCTCGCCGAGATCTTCGAGCGTGACGTAACTGCTGGTCTCCGTATTGTATAGCCGCCGATTGGCGTATTTCTTGATTATGACCGGTTTGGACTTGTCGCTATTCGCAGCCGCTTTCTTGCCCACGGCGCTCAGCGTGAACGGTTTCCCGCTTTCCTGAAATCCGCCGCCTGGAGTTGGCTTCTCCGCAGGTTTGTTCATTGTGTCGCCCACTCGTTTATACTGGCCCCTATCATAATGCATGTTCCGCGCAACGCGTTGCTTTTTTTCGCACCTGCAAAAAATTCACCTGTACACATTTTTATCGCCTCTGAGCACATTCCGGGGCGTCTCACAAGAGGAAACGCATCCAAGACGGGGCCGGCGCCGTTTTATTAATTTAGGCATTCCGGCGTGGAGCCAATACTGATAAACTCCCGCCCGATTCAGAACATTGGGAGGAAGAACACATGGACGGGCAAGACGCCATCGTTATCGCAAGCGCGGCAAGGACTCCGGTGGGCTCATTCAATGGGTCTTTGGCGACCTTGCCTGCCCACGAGCTAGGCAGGATCGCTATCACCGAGGCGCTGGCCCGGGCGAATGTCGACAAAAACGACGTGTCCGAGGTGATCCTCGGGCAGATCCTCACCGCTGGGCAGGGGCAGAACCCCGCCAGGCAAGCGTCTATCAACGCCGGTCTTCCGGTCGAGACGACGGCGCTCAGCATCAATTTTCTCTGCGGCTCGGGCCTCAGGGCCGTTGCCATGGCGGCGCAGGCAATTCGGCTCGGCGACGCCAAGATCGTCGTTGCGGGCGGGCAGGAAAGCATGTCGCTCGCCCCGCACGCCCAGTATCTTCGCCAGGGCGCCCGCATGGGCAGCGTGGAACTGTACGACACGCTGATCAAGGATGGGCTCACGGACATCTTCAACAACTACCACATGGGCGTCACGGCGGAGAATGTGGCGCGCCAGTTCCAGATCACGCGGGCCGAACAGGACGAGTTTGCGCTTGCTTCACAGCACAAGGCGTCTGCGGCCCGCAAGGAAGGCCGGTTCAAGGACGAAATCGTTTCTGTCACGATCAAGGGCCGTAAGGGCGATACGATTGTCTCCGACGACGAGTTCATCCGCGACGGCGTCAAGATCGACGATCTCGCCAAGCTGCGCCCGGCCTTCGATAAGGAAGGAACTGTGACCGCGGGCAACGCGAGCGGCATCAACGACGGCGCGGCGGCTCTTGTGGTCATGGCGCAATCCGAGGCCGAGAGGCGCGGCATTCAGCCCTTGGCTCGCATCGTCTCCTACGCCACGGCGGGCGTCGACCCGAAGATCATGGGCACTGGCCCGATTCCCGCTTCGCTCCGCGCGCTTGAGAAGGCGGGCTGGTCGAAGGACGACCTCGATATCGTCGAGGCCAATGAGGCGTTCGCCGCACAAGCCTGCGCCGTCAACAAAAGCGTCGGATGGGATACGTCGAAAGTGAACGTCAACGGCGGCGCCATCGCCATCGGCCACCCCATCGGCGCATCGGGCGCGCGCGTGCTCACCACGCTTCTCTATGAGTTGAAGCGCCAGAACGCCAAGCGTGGGCTTGCTACGCTCTGTATTGGCGGCGGAATGGGCATCGCCATTTGCGTTGAGCGCGGCTGAGTTTCTCTTAGCTTTCCAATGTTTCGCGTCCGGGCCATCGATCCCGGGCGCTTAATCAAACGTCTTTGTTTGGCCAAGCTGGGGTCCGGCCTCTAGGATGAGGCCGGGAGCTACGCATCTAAGCAAGTTCTTTGAAGCCATTTTATAGTTTAAACGCAAATCAGAACTCCTGGAGGAAGCATGAGCAAAGTCGCAATAGTCACGGGCGGCACGCGCGGCATCGGCCGCGCCATTTCCATTGAGCTTAAGGACCGCGGCTACGCCGTTGCGGCGAACTATGGCGGCAACGACGAAGCCGCGAGCAAATACCACGAAGAGACAGGCATTCCAGTCTTCAAATGGGATGTCGGCGACTACGAAGCCTGCGCCGCCGGCGTGAAGCAAGTCGAGGAGCAACTCGGCCCGATCTCTGTGCTTGTCAACAACGCCGGCATCACCCGCGATGCGGTGCTCCACAAAATGACGCCGCAGCAATGGAAAAACGTCATCCACACCGATCTCGAAAGCGTCTTCAACATGACGCGAAACGTGATCAACGGCATGCGCGACCGCAATTACGGCCGGATCATAAGCATCTCGTCGGTCAACGGACAAAAGGGCCAGATCGGCCAATCGAACTATGCGGCCGCGAAGGCGGGCATCATCGCTTTTTCGAGAACGATCGCGGCGGAAAACGCGAAGAAGGGCATAACCGTCAACGTCGTCGCCCCCGGCTATATCAATACGGAAATGGTCCAGGCCGTGCCTGAGAAAGTGCTTGAGTCCATCATTGCGCAGATCCCGATTGGCCGTCTCGGCCGAGCGGAAGAAATCGCAAAATGCGTGGCGTTCCTGGCTGGCGACGAAGTTGGATTTATTACGGGCTCGACCATTTCCGCCAATGGCGGCCAATATTTCGTAGGCTGATCGCGGATGTGGGACGGCGCCGTTCCCGGCGCCGTTTCCTCAAGCCTTGGACGACTTGACGTTCACGCCCCAGACAAAGGCAATGCGCGTGAGCGATATGTCGCCATAACGCTCGGGGACTGCCGCTGCGATGGCGCCGCCCAACCCGCCATAGAAGGCGCAGGCGGCTTCATTGTCCTTCAGCGCCCAGACGACGAGCCGGTTGAGCCCTTGGCGATTCAGCGCTTTCTTGACCGTCGTAAACAGGCGGCTTCCAAGCCCGACGCCCTGGAAAGCAGGCGTCACGTACAGCTCGAAGATTTCGCCCGCGGGCCAAGGCCATGAGCCCCGCGCCGGCCCCGAGGTGGCATAGCCCTGCGGCACGCCGTCGAAGATGAGCAGCGTGACGTTGCCGCCGCGCCCGATCTGGTCCCGCCACCAGCGCGGACCGCGCCTCGCGATCATCCGTTCAAGATGCAAATGGGGGATCATGCCTTGATAGGTCGAACGCCATGCAGCGTCATGGATGGCTGCTATAGCGTCAGCATCCTTCGGAACCGCCGTTCTAAAACCGATAAGGTCCGTCCCCATTAGCGAACCATACATGCAACTTTTGGAATTGGCGAGGGTCAACGGGCGCCACGTTGACGCTAGTCGGAGCCGTTCGCCGAAGTCTGCTCCTCCGGCTTCCTGAGGAGCCTGTTCAGGGTTTGGGCGGCGGCTTTGCCGTCCTCGTCGCCGAGGCAGGAAAGAACGGCACGGTCGGCACGGCGCGCATAGGGCTTGATCGTTTCGAGCAACTTGCGGCCTTCCAACGATAAGCTAACGGCGTAGGTCCGTCCATCCTGCATTGTGCGCTCGCGCTGGATAAGCCCGCGTTTCAGGAGCCTCTGCACAACATCTGCGAGCGTGGACCGGTCGATGCCAGTCAGGCGCACGAGATCGGTCTGGCTGAGGCCTTCATGCTGCGCGACGGTTGTGATGACCGCATATTGCCGGGCGGTGAGGTCGAAGTCCCGAGTCTCCTGCGCAAAAATCTCTGAGGCACGCTGGCTCGCGCGATGGAGAAGATGGATGATCGACCGGTCGATCGCGTCTCCGCGCCCATTCCGCGCCGATTTACGCTTCCGTCCTCGTTGGGCAGGTCCTGCCTTAGCGTCCAGCATCTCGTCCGGTTGCTCGGTTAAGCGCTCATAATCATTACGAAAATGAATAGCGCAACCGTAAGGTTCCATGCAGCGCACGGAAAGATTTGGTCGGCCCGCGTCCTAGGAAGGAGACGCCTCCGACGTTTCCGAGGATACCTCCGATATCTGATAGCGCATAATCAAAGTGATTTGAGACATCATGAAGAAGAAGGTCAGCGGAATCATGCCAAAGGATTTGTAACTGACCCACGCGTCCGTCGAGAAGTTTCGCCAGACGATCTCGTTCAAGACGGCGAGGAAAATGAAGAACCCGATCCAGCGCAAGGTCAGGAGACGCCATCCCTCCTCGCGCATTTGCAGGATCTCGCCAAGCGCGAATTTCAAGACCGGCCGGCGGAAGTAGAGCCCGGCGGACAGGATGACCGCGAACAGCGTGTTCACGATGGTCGGCTTGATCTTGATGAAGGTATCGTCGTGCAAATAGATAGTCAGAAAGCCGAAGATCATCACGAATACGCCCGTCACGAGCGCGAGAATGGGGATGCGCTTGAAGAAAACGCGGCTGGTGACAAGCGAAATAATCGTGGCGGCCATGAAGGCTCCGGTGGCGTAGAAAATGCCGAACTTGCCGTTCATGAGGAAAAAGATGGTGAGAGGCCCGACCTCCAGCGCGAGTTTCAAAAGGGAACCGGAATCGAATCCCTTGGACGCATTAAGCTTCTCCACTAAACCCTCCTGCCTCAACTCACGCCCGCGATGGCGCGTGCAAAATCCTGCGCACGAAATGATTGCAGATCGCTTGCGCTTTCGCCGACGCCGATCGCGTGCACCGGCAAGCCGTATTTGCTCGCGATGGCGACCAGAATGCCGCCGCGCGCCGTGCCGTCAAGCTTGGTCATGACGAGGCCCGTGACGCCCGCGACCTTCTCGAAGATTTCCACCTGGGACAGGGCGTTCTGCCCTGTCGTGGCGTCGAGCGTGAGAATGATCGAGTGCGGCGCAGTGCTGTCCAGTTTGCGGATGACGCGGATGACTTTCTCAAGCTCGGCCATCAGCGCGGTCTTGTTCTGGAGGCGCCCCGCCGTGTCGATGATAAGGCAGTCATAGCCTTCATCCTTGGCTCTTTTGAAGGCGTCGAAGGCTACGCCCGCAGCGTCCGCGCCCGGCTCGGAAGCGACGACCGCGGCGCCCGTGCGCTCGCCCCAAATCTTGAGCTGCTCGATGGCCGCCGCCCGGAAGGTGTCGCCCGCCGCGAGCATGACGCGCAGGCCCTCTTTCGTGAACTGGTTGGCGTATTTGCCAATGGTGGTGGTCTTGCCGGTGCCGTTCACGCCCACGACAAGCACGACATGCGGCTTCTTCGAGGCGTCGATTTCAAGCGGCTCGGCCACGGGTGCGAGAACCTTCTCGACCTCCTGCGCTAAGATCTCGCGGACCTCCTCCGAGGTGATGTCGCTGTTGTAGCGCGATTTCTTGAGCGCGGCCGTCACGCGAGCGGCGACGTCGAGGCCGAGGTCTGCCTGGATCAGCAAGTCCTCCAGCTCCTCCAGCGTCTCGTCGTCGAGCTTCCTCTTCGTGAAGACGCCGGTAATGCCTTCGGTGAGCCGCGACGAGGTTTTGGTCAAGCCCTCTCGAAGGCGCTTGAACCAGCCGAAGCGGCTCTTCTGCTCGGGAGCGGCGGCCACGGTCTCTCCGGCGAACTCGGCGGCTTCCGGGGTGGGCGCCTCTTCACCTGCGGCGGCTTCGTCGGGCAGCGCGTCCTCTTCCTCAGGTTTCGCAGGCTCGTCCTGCTTGCCTCCAAAAAGTCGGCCAAACACGCTTCGCTTTGGGGTGTCGCTCATGAAAGACGCTCGCCGATGAGATGCCGGTTGTTCCGGCCCGTGGCGCGCGCGGTTACGATGGCCCCGGGAACGATGCCGCCTTCGCCCCGCATTGCGATCTCGGCGAATTGCGGAGTGCGGCCCATGCTGTCGCCCTCCATGAGAACCTCGAAGACCTTGCCTTGCGCCGCCTCAAGATGCAGGCCCAAACGCTCCGCCGCCTTCCGCCGGAGCCGCGCCGCGCGTTCCTTGATCAGCGCCCGGTCGAGCTGCGGCATGCGCGCCGCCGGCGTCTGCGGCCGAGCCGAGAACGGAAACACGTGCAGGAAGCTCAAACCGCACTCATCCGCGAGCTTCAGCGTATTGGCGAACATGGCCTCGTCCTCTGTCGGGAAGCCAGCGATCAGATCGGCGCCGAAGACGATGTCCGGGCGCAGCTCGCGCATGGCGGCGCAAAACTGGATGGCGTCCTCGCGCGCGTGCCGGCGCTTCATCCGCTTCAGGATAAGGTTGTCGCCGGATTGCAGCGAAAGGTGAAGATGCGGCATGAGCCGCTCCTCGTCCGCAAACGCTTCGACGAGCGCCGGGTCGGCCTCGACGGTGTCGATAGAGGAAACGCGCAGGCGCGGCAGTTCGGGCACGAGCTTCAGGATGGTGCGCACGAGGCGGCCAAGCTTCATGCCGCCGGGCAAATCGGCGCCGTAGGCTGTGAGGTCGACGCCTGTAAGCACAACCTCCCGGTAGCCCTTCTCGACAAGCGCGCGCACCTGACTGACAATGTCGCCGGGCGGCACAGAGCGCGACGGGCCGCGCCCGTAAGGGATCACGCAGAAGGTGCAGCGATGATCGCAGCCATTCTGCACCTCGACATAGGCGCGGCTGCGGCTGCCGAAGCCGCCTATCATGTGCGGGGCGCTCTCCCGCACCGAGGCAATATCATTGACCCGGACGCGCGCGAATTCGTCTGCCGCGATGCCAATGAACGTCCGCGCGGCAGTCTTCTCCGCGTTGCCAATAACGAAGTCGGCCTCATCCATATCGGCGAAGGCGCCGGGCTCGATCTGCGCGGCGCAGCCGGTAACGATGATCTTCGCGGCGGGCCGCTCGCGTCGCGCCTTGCGGATGGCCTGACGTGCTTGGCGCACGGCCTCGGCGGTCACGGCGCAGGTGTTGACGATAATGGCATCGGTAAGCCCCGCCTGCTCCGCGTGGGTCTTGGCCAGTTCGCTTTCGTAAGCGTTGAGCCGGCAGCCGAAAGTGATGACCTCGACGCTCATGAGCTCCGCGCCGCCTCGATTGTAACGGCCGCTCCGTTCATATGGATCACGCCGCGCCACTCGAATTCGGTTGGGCCGGTCATGAGGATGCGGCCGTCGCTCTCTCGCCATTCGATGGAGAGGACGCCGCCCGGAAGCCTGATGGCGACGGTGCGGCCGGTCTTGCCAGCGCGCGCGGCGGCGACGGCGGTTGCGCAAGCGGCCGTACCGCACGCCCGCGTAATCCCTGCGCCGCGCTCCCAGACGCGCAGCTCGACGATTCGCTCATCGACGACTTGGGCAAGCGAGATGTTGGCGCGCTCCGGAAACAGCGGATGACGCTCCAGCTCCCCGCCGAACGCCGCGAAATTATAGTTGTCGGCGTCCTCGACCCAGAAGATGCAATGCGGATTGCCCACATTGACCACGCTTGGGCCGGCCAGCACGCGGCCATCCGGCAGCGCGAAGGTTAGATCGATGGCTCGTGTATCGCCGGCGTCGCGCGCCAGCGGAATTTCGCTCCAGTCGAAGCGCGGCGAGCCCATGTCGACCGTCACAAGGCCGCCATCGCCGACCTGCGCCTCAAGCACGCCCGCGCGCGTTTCGATGGAAAGCCGGTTGCGGCCAAGGCCCGGATGCAGAAGCGCCGCGACGCAGCGGCTGGCGTTCCCGCAGGCGCTCACTTCCGAGCCGTCGGCGTTCAGGATGCGCATGAACACGTCGGCTTCCCGCGAAGGCTCCAGCACAATGACTTGATCGCAGCCGGCGCCCGTCTTGCGGTTGGCGATGGTTTCGGCGGCGGCGGCGGACAGCCGGATAGGCTCGGTGCGCGCGTCGATCATGACGAAGTCGTTGCCGAGGCCATTCATTTTCACAAAAGGAATATGTCGCAGGTCCATTTCTGCGTCGCGTTTCCACCTGTTCGATGCCCAGAGGCGTTATATAGACGGCGCGTTGCGGCTTTGCAAAGCTTGATGTGGCTTTTCCGCATCGACCTTCGCGCCATCGCGCCCGCGCAGGTGGCGCGCGCCGTTCGCCGGATTGCTAAACGCCAGCGAGCGCAAGAAGCCGCTCCACCATGCCGCGATAACCCCCGCCGAACAGCCGCAAATGAACCAGAGCGGGCCAAAGCTGATAGATGTTGAGGCGTTCGGCATGCCCCGGCGCCAGTCCGCCATAGGCTTCGTAGAACGCGAGCGAAGGGTGGTCGAACAGGTTCAGCATGGCGATGTCGACCTCACCGTGGCCGTAATAGCACGCAGGGTCGATGAATGCGGTGACGCGGACGCCCGAAGCGAGGATGTTGCCGCCCCACAGGTCGCCATGCAGGAGGGAAGGCGCGGGCAGGTCCGGCAGGCGGCGCGGCAGGTCGGCGGCGAGCGCTTCGATGCGGCGCGCTAGCTCGGGGGCAACATGGGGGCAGCTCGGCAAAAGCCTGCGCTCGGCCCAAAAGGCGGGCCAGCTCGCCATCCACCCGTTCGGGATCGCGACAGAGCTGAAGGCGTAGTCTTGCGCCCATCCGCACTGGCGGCCACGCGCCGCGTGCAGCGTCGCCAGCGCGACGCCAAGGCTCGGCCACGCGCCGCCGAGCCTGCCGTCCGACGGCATCGCCTCCATGACGAGAAGACCGTCTCTGACGGCGAGGACTTTAGGCGCGGGCGCGCCGCTCGCCGCGATTGCTTTCAGCATAGCGGCCTCGATGCGCGCGGCGCCGCCCGTTTTCACGATGGCCTTGCGGCCGTCCGCAAGTTCGACAAGCACGATCTCGGAAAGGCATCCGCCGTGAACCGGTTTCGCGTCGCGGAGCATGCCGCCCAGGAGCGCGGCGCCGGCTTCGGCGGCGGTTTTCATCGCTCGGCCACGATGCGGCGCGCCAGCGCCTTCGCGCCCGCGGTCACATCCGCCCAGGTGACGTCGAAGCCGTCCTCCTCGCCATAATACGGGTCGGCGACGGCTTGCCCTTCGCGCCCCTCCACATGGTCGAGAAGCAGGCTTAGCTCCGCGGTGGCGTTGGGAGGCCGCATAGCCCTTAATACCGCGAGGTTTTTGCGGTCGAGCGCGACGATGCGGTCGAAGCTCCGAAAATCCTCCATTCCCACCAGCCTGGCGCGATAGCCGCCGATGTCGACGCCGTTGCGTTTCGCGACCGCCTGCGCGCGGCGATCCGGCGCCTCGCCGACATGCCAGTCGCCTGTGCCCGCCGAATTGATCTCCACGTCGAGGCCTAGGGCCTCGGCTTCGCGCCGGAAGGCGGCTTCGGCGAGCGGCGAGCGGCAGATATTTCCGAGACAGACAAACAAGACCGAGACTTTTGCCGCCATTTGCTTGGCTCCCCCGGCGCAGGCGCTATGCCTGCGTGCTTTGCGTGCGATCCGAGCTAGTTTATTCTGGCGGCGGTCGTCAAACAAGACGAGCCGCTGCCGCGCGGCGTTCCTACCCCCCTGCGGCTTCGGCGGGCGCCGGACCTGTGCGTAACTAGCGCTTGCAGCGCCGCGAAAACTGCCGCATTCTCCACACGCAAGCATCGCGCCGCTCGCTGCGGCGAGCTTGGGGAATAGTTTAATGGTAGAACAGCGGACTCTGACTCCGCTAGTCTTGGTTCGAGTCCAGGTTCCCCAGCCAAAAAACATGAGAAAACAAGAATTTAGCGGTGTTTGCCGCCGGGACGCTTTTAGCGCCATCCGCTTGCCGGGCTCATTGGCCCGTCCACTTGCTGTCGTGCATTCAATGCGATTGCGAGAATAACGAGGGCATTCGAGGTTTGGATTGGCGAAATACGAACTTTTGGAGTATCGGAGGCCTAGGAGACAAGTCCAAGGCGCGCAGGCGCTTGGTAGCCAGGAAAAACGTCTGCGTTTATCGGTTTGCCGTTGTGGAACTCCAAAAGCTCGCTGAGCCCCTGGCGATAGTCGGTCTTCACGGCCAAGTCGACGCGCTCCTCAAGCGCGCCTTCTTCGAGGCCGGGCCAAGGCCCCAAGATCCGCCCGCCCTTTACGCCGGCGCCCATGACGATCATGACGCCGCCGCGCCCATGGTCGGTGCCGCCGCTCTTGTTCGCCCTGAGCCGGCGCCCGAATTCGCTATAGGCGACGAGGGTCACCCGGTCGTGATAGGCGGCGATGTCGTTCCAGAAAGCGCCAAGGCCGCCTGAAAGCCGCTGCACGTTATTCTGAAAGCGCCCCGGCTGGCCTTCATGCGTATCCCAGCCGCCAATATCGACGCTCGCAGCGATGACGCCGATATCGAGTTTGATGAGACGCGCGACAGTGCGCAGTCCACGCCCCAAATCGCCCGCCTTGTCATACGCTTCTTTCTGATCGAGATAGGCCGCGAATTTTCCGTCTGGGGCGCGAGGCAGCTTCTGCGCGACAAGCTTCGCGGCCTGCAAGGCATGAATGCCGGCGGCGCCCACGGCGCCAGGCGCCTGCCTGTAAAGCCGATCCACCGCGGCGGCGCTGGCGTCATCCCAGGGCAGCGGCACGCCATTGGCGAGATCCGCGACCGAAAGCGCGCTCCCGAAGCCGCCGAATTCGCCCGCAAGCGAGCCTGCGGCCGAAACGGCGGGGAGGACCGCTCCTCCAAGCCCGGATTGCGAAAGATAGCGGGCGAGCCATCCGCCTTTTATATGAAGGAGCGATGAGCCGTCCGCGGCGCCGTGATCCATGATGTCGGTCGCCACGAAATGGCTGCGATTGGCTTCCGGAATGCCCGCCGCATGAACGAATGCGAGCGCGCCGGAGCGATAGAATTCGGCAAGTTCCGGCGCGGAGGGGTGCAGCCTCCAGTCGATCGGGGACGTTGTTTCGGTCTGAAGCGCGTGGCCGGCGCGGTCGCTCTCGGCGAGCACCCGCAGCTCCGCGGGCCGCGCCGAAACAAGATTGCGGTCGTTGGAGGGGCAGACGAGGTTGAGTTCGTCGCAGGCGCCGCGCATGTGAACGACGATAAGAATTCGCTGTTTCGCTTCGGGCTCGGCCGCAAAGGCAAGCTGGCGGAGCGCCCCGGCTTCGAGCGTAAGAAGCGCCCCACCTGTCAAAGCGCCTTCGAGGAAATTGCGGCGGCTTAATCGCATGGCGGCCTCATGTGATCTGGAACTCTGGCGCGGCGGCGCAAAGACCGGCGATTTGAGCAAGGCGCTTCTCGTCCGCGACCGGCTGCGCGGGATCGGCGCCGAGATCGGCTAGCAAGGCCTTCGCGTTGCCGCCGGCGCCGGCGAAGATAGCGAGCCACCGCGACGCCGCGTCGGCGATTGGAATGGCGTCTTCCTTGGCGAGCTTGAGCGCCTTTGGCTGGCCGGTGTTCCATGAGTTTGCGGCGAGCTTCGCAACCAGCGCCCAGCGCTCGCGAAGATGTTCGGGCGTAAGATAATACTCCGCGCCCGTCGGACGCCCGTCAGGCGAAGGCCAGCCGAAGAGGCGCTGGCCGCAAAGCCCAAGCTGATGGAAGAGCGGCGGCGTTGGCGAAAGATCGATGCCGGTCACGCGCGCAAAACTCACGGCAAGTGCAAGCGGCGATCTCGGCTTCAAGCCGCGCGAGGCCGCTAACTCCTTCGACAGGGCGATATGCTTTACGACAAGCGCGATCTGGTCCGGCCTTTTCGCGTTCTCCAGCCAGACCGCTGCGGCGCTGTCGACGAGACTTTGCGGCGGATTATCGCTTACGAAACACCGGCAGAGCTTGAGAGATAGAAAGCGCGCCGTCGCCGGATGGAAGGCGACAAGGTCCAGGACCTTCCGGCCATCGGCCATGGGCGCGGCGAAGGGCTCGAACTCTGTCGCCAGCACCCGCTTCTGATAGCCGTCATGCCATCCTTCGACATAGATGAACTTGCCCGTGCGCGGCAGTTCGGTTGCGCCGTCGAGCCGTTGGCCGTTCTCGATGGTCCAGCCGGTGAACGCGCGCGCTGCTTCATACACATCTTCGTCGATATAGCCCTTGGGCGCGCCGTCCACCGCTCCCGGCACATCGCGCCAGCGGTCGTACCTGTCGTTGAGGTAGGCGTCGCGGCCGAATGTGTGCAGTTCCAGAAGCTCTCGCGCGTAGTTCTCGTTGGCTGCTCCGGCCCGAGATGACGCGTTCGAAAGATAGACGAGCATTGCGGGGCTTTTCGCAACCGCCTCGATGAGATCGCGGAAATTGCCAAGCGCATGGGGGCGAATCGCATCGCGGTCGTAGGAGGGAAGCGCACAGCCGATCTTCCTGTCGTCGCTAGCGAGGACGTTGAAATGGTCGTGCCAGAAGGCGACGATCTTTTCGTAAAGCTGGGCCCGGCTGTGCGCCGCGCGCAAGACCGTCGCCGCCGCCACCTCGTGATAGGGGCGCGCCTGTTCCTCCGGCGGCCGCGCGACGCTGGGATCGAAAAGAGGCCAAGTTCTCTCGATGGGCTCTTCAAGATACGTCAGGGGCCGCATATCGTCCACGGCCGGCCAGTTCCGCGTGTCGCCTTTGGGCGTCGGCTGCCCGTTGCCAGCGGCATATTTGATCTGGAGCTTAAAAGTGCGAACGCGGCCGTCGAGGTCTGGATCGCTCAAGGCCTTCGGATCGAGTTGGCGGCCAAGCCAAGCCGCGAGGCCGGCACGGTTAACTTCAACCGCATCCTCCGTGTGGGCGGCATAACATAGGCGGGACAAGGGAAAGTCGAGAACGTCCATTTGACAAACCGCTCGTGTTTCGGAACCTCTAGCAACGGTTCAAGCCCGCTTTGTGGCGCCAGCCAATCGATTTCGTATCAGCACGTCGCAGCCACGCTTCGCGAACTCTCGTCCCGCATCCGCTTGCTTGGAACAAACGCACCTTCTCCATAGAGGCGACGCGGGCGGTGTGGAGATTGTCAAGCAGGTCGAGAAAGGCTTCCCCTCGCTGTCGAGGATCTCCTCGGCGGCGGCCATGAGCCTGCTTCGGGGGTCGGCCCGGCGCAATTCCAGCGTAGGCTGCTAACGAAGAATTAGGGCGCTTTCGCGCAATCTGAAAATCTCTTATGCCGCAATTTTTTTAAGAAATTGGAGTTCTTTACGATGATCGCACGGTTGCGCTACCCCAAGGGGTATCAATTTTTTGACGCCAATGGTTCGCCCCTCGCCCTTGGCCTCCTTTACTACTACGTTGCGGGGACGACCACGCCACAAAATACCTACTCCGACAACGCCGGAACGGTTCCGAATACGAACCCTATCGTGCTTGACGGATCGGGGCGGCTGCAAGTCGATGTTTATCTCGGGTCGGGGGCCAATTATAAGGAGGTTCTAACTACCTCCAGCGTGACGCTCTCGCCGTGGCCGGATGACAACATTCAGGCCGCCATCAGTATATTCCAGGGCGACAGCGGCTCTGGCGGAACCATCGGTTATGTTCCCGCGCCGGCGGCTGGCGACGCGATTGCCAACAAATTCCTGAGCGCGGCGGGCGATTGGGCCACACCTCCGAGCGCGACCGTGAGCATCAATCTTGCGACGAGCGCCGCCACGGCATCCGGCGCCGTGCTGACTTTTACGTCCGTCCCTTCCTCGATCGTCGCTGGTATGCTTGTGACCGATACGACGAACAGCGGCGTTATCCCGAGCGGCACGACCGTAGCTTCCGTAACATCGACGACGGTCACGCTTTCCGCGTCCGTCACCGGCTCTGGCGTGTCGAGCGGCGACGCGATCAACTTTTCCGGGGCGGCGGGCGCAGTCACGAACCTGTCCGTTTCCGAGACGGCGACGACGGTTTCCATTGCGTCATCGAGCGGCGCGGGCGTCGCCATTCCCGCCGCGACGGATACGACGGCGGGTGTTCTCGATGCGACGCGAGCCGCAAAGATCGACGGCCTCGCCGCGGTCGCGACCTCGGGAAGCTACAACGATCTTTCGAACACGCCGGCACTGGGGACGGCCTCGGCGCTGAACGTGGCGGCATCCGGCGACGCATCGAGCGGCCAAGTGGTCAAGGGCAACGACTCCCGCCTCACGAACAGCCGCACGCCCACGGCGCACGCCGTAAGCCACGCTAGCGGAGGCAGCGATCCGATATCGATTTCGGCCTCCCAGGTAAGCGGGATCTCGGGGACCTACGCTCCACTCGCTTCTCCTGCCTTTACTGGAACCCCGACGGCGCCGACGCCGAGCGCAGGCGACAACTCGACGAAGCTCGCAACGACTGCTTACCTGGACGCCAAGCTCGGCGCCAATAGCGGTATCGCCACGCTCAACGGCGGCGGCAAGCTGACATCGAGCCAAATCCCAGCTTCGCTCGTCGGCGCGGTTGTCTACCAGGGGGTATGGAACGCCGCGACCAACACGCCGGCGCTGGCCAGCGGAGTTGGAACCCAGGGCTATTACTACAAGGTGAGCGTGGCCGGAACGACCGCCATCGACGGAATTTCGGCATGGAATGTCGGCGACAGCATCATTTTCGATGGCTCGACATGGGACAAAATCGACGGCGTCACGAACGAGGTTGTGACTGTCGCCGGGCTGTACGGCAATATCTCGGCCTCCGGGCTCAAATCCGCGCTCGCAATCGGGGCCTCCGATGTTTCCGGCCTAGCGACCGTAGCCACGTCCGGTTCTTACACCGACTTGTCGAACAAGCCGACGCTTGGCTCCTTTGCCGCTCTTAGCAGCTTGGCGTCGTCTTCGCTCTCCGACCAGACAGCCGCGGGCGTCGCCATGTTCACGGCGGCGAGCGCTGCGGCGCAATCGGCGCTCTTACCGGCATTCACGGGCGACAGCGGCTCTGGCGGCGTTAAAGGGCAGGTCCCCGCGCCATTGACCGGAGACGCGGCGAACTACTTGAAGGGCAGTGGAGGTTTCGCCAATCCGTTCAGCGATAACTACACGGCCAGTTCAGAGTTGATGACGAATAATGCATTCGCCAGCAATCTAACCGGCTGGACTGCCGGCTCCGGCTGGACATGGAACACGGGAGGCGGCGCCGCGTTCACCTCGGCGGGCGGCTATACTATTATTCAAACAACAGGAGCCAATTATACAGCCGGAGCTATTTATAAGGCCACAGTGACAGTTTCTGGTCTTTCTGGCTCTGCAACTTTGCTGGTTAGCTTAAACAGTTCTACTACAAATCGCATACTCGTAACTGCGAACGGGACGTATACGACTTACTTCAACTCTCCCGGTGGTTCAGGTGAAGGTCTTAGCATCGCCGCATCGGGGACTGGCAGCGGCGTTATTACTCTCGCATCGCTTATCAGATATACCTACACACAAAAGTCCTTGCTGGGTGGGTTGAATGTGCTAGGCGGCGGCATAACGCTTCCGCTCGGAAACTTAAGCTCCCCCTCCCTCTATTGGAATAACCCCGCTTATCCTTTTTGCGGGTTTTCGCAAGGCTATGACGGCTCCATCAGCTTCTCGCAGAACGGCGCGCAGCTGTTTACGATTAACGATGAAAACACATACGGATCGGGCGTAGCCCCGTATATCTCGTTCAGGGGCACGAATAGAGGAACGATTGAGTTTGCTAATGCTCTCGTTTTGCGCTCCCTCAACAATCACTTCGAATTAGAGGGCGGCTCTACCTCCACTGGATTTAGTATCGTACCTTACCGTGGCGGCACGAGTGTTGGAATTCCGGCATGGTTTACCACAGACGCGACTAATCCAGCGTCGTTTACATTAGGCGTACAAGGAATTACTCTCGCCAACGACGCCGCGCAAATCTTTCAAATCTTGAACCACAGCGCGTCGATGATGACTTCTTTCGACGGGCTGGGGAACGCGTATTTCAACGGGCAGACGGTCGCGAACGGTCTCGGCGGCGGACAGGGCGTGCTGGCTATCGCCAACGCCACGACCGCGCCAACGGCAAACCCAACGGGCGGCGTTGCTCTCTATGCTTCGAGCGGCGTTTTAAAGACTATAGGATCGTCAGGAAGCGCCGGGACGCTGCTCTCCAACAGCGCCAGCGCAAACCTCACGGCTGGGTTCACGGCCACCGCCGACGCAATCGGTTCCGTTTCGAGCGGCACGAAGACGCCCGTTGTCGCGAACGGCGATTATCACACGATCACCAACAATGGCGCATTCACGCTGGGCGTCCCATCGACGGGAAGCGGCAATTGCGCCAGCGGCGTGATCGAGATTACCAACGGCTCAACTCCTGGCGCGGTAACATTGACGGCATGGTCTAAAGTCATTGGCTCTCTCGATACAACAACCGGTCATGTATTTCAGTGCAACTATCAGATTACTCCCGGCGGTTCTCTATTGATAATCACGGAGATAGTCTGATGACATTTCCTTTTCATAATGTGCCGGGTGCGCGATCATCGCTTCTTACCGGCTTGTCTGCTTATTGGAAATTCGATGAAGGATCGGGAACCACCGCGTATGATAGTAGTGGAAACGGCGCTAATTTAACGCTGTCAGGGTCATCCTGGGGGACTGGAATAATTAATTCCTGCTTTAACCCAAACGGTTCTGTTTACGCAAGTGTAACGAATAGCGCAATAAGACAAAACTATAGCTTCACTTACAGTACGTGGGTGAAATTATCGTCCATTCCGGGTACGTCAGTTGTTATAGCGGAAATAGGAACAACAGGCGGTGATGAGAATTTATGGTTATACTATAACCCGTACCCTTATATACAGTACGGGATGACTAGCTCAGGAGCTATAACGGATTACCCAACTATTTCTGCCGGTGTGTGGTATCATATTGTTGTGGTTTTAGATACCGTCGCGCAAACATTTTCCCTTTACATTAATGGTTCGCTGGCAAAAAGTTCCTCAATCGGAACTGAAAGATACACGGGCTCATCATCGCTGATACGCGTCGGAGCCTACTATACCGACGGCTTTATATTTACTGGACTGATCGACGAAACCGGTCTTTGGTCGCGGGCTCTTACTTTAGCTGAGATCGGTGTACTTTATAATTCTGGCGCCGGAAAATCTTACCCATTTTCATAGGAGGAAAAATTGACATCCGCTCTTACTTATAATGGCTCCATACGTCAGGTCTACGACCCAAACGTCCCTGCGATCATCGATTTGCCGGTTGGCGGCTCCTTCCCGAAACTCATTGTTTACGGCGCGTGCCCGGGTTATTCTGACGGCTCCGGCTATTCGATCATCCCCGCTGTCTACACCGATACGCCGCCAGCAAATTCGGTGCAAACAGGTTGGCAGGCCGCAAATCCCGCCCTTGTCGATGGCGTGGCGCAAATCACGCGGACGTGGCAGGCTGTGACTCCACCTCCAGCGAGTTTTACGCCGCTCGAATTCCTCGCGCTCTTTACGGATGCGGAGAAGGCAGCGATTGTTTCGTCAACGGACCCGAATGTGCGCCTGTTTTTGCTAATGACCTCAGGAGCGCGGCAGATAACCATGAACGACACACAAACCATTGCAGGCATCAATTATTTGGTGTCGCAAGGACTCCTTACCTCGGATCGAGGAACGGCAATTTTAGCATCCCCAGCGCCCATCTCGAGCGGGACCGCAACGACAATCGCCAACGCTTAGAGGTACGGCCGTGGAAATGACGATTCAGGAAGCGCAGGACATCGTCAAGGTCCTCATGCAAGAGCTTAACGCCGGGAGGCAGGAGGCCACCAACGCGAAAATCCAGCTCGCCCGCGCTCACCGGGAGTTGGCGGCAGGCTCCGCAAAGATCGCGGCGGCCGAAGCGGCTGAAAAGCAAGCGCCATCGAACGTCGTCCCTCTTTCCGCGAGCGACGCCGTTTAATCTCATTCCCTAGGTTCCGCTCCACTCCACTCCCCGTCGCGTCTGTAGGGCGCGACGGGCTTGGCGTACCCCGCCTGCCGGTCGAACTGCGCCAGCGATCGAACTGGCTGAGCGCGGCGGAAGTCAAGTTGAATGCTGGCGGCAAGATCGTTTCATGAGCGCGCGGAAGATAACTGAGCGAGGAGTGCGGCTGGTCGGCGTGTAATGGCGGCCCCGGCTCTCGACCAGCACCTGCGCCTCATCGAGCGTCGTAAGAAGCCCCCGATAGCGTTGTGCGCCATCTTCCGGTTCGTGCGCTGGAGCTGAAACTCTCTCTTGTGGAATGGCGCGTTGGCACGGCCCTCTGTGACGCGCCCGCTATTGAATCACCCGCAGAAACTGGATATTGAAGCATCATATATTTTGGCTTAGTGGAGTGCATACCAGGGGAATGGCTTGAGTTACATACTTTCGGAAAAGCGTGTTTGGGTCGCAGGTTGTCGTGGTCTTGTTGGCAGCGCGTTGGTCCGTCGGCTTGCGCGCGAAGACTGCGTGGTTTTAACCACTGATCGTACGCAAGTAGACCTGCAAGCGGACCAAGATGTGGAGAGTTGGATCGCTAAGAATAGGCCGCACGCCATTTTTCTGGCAGCCGCAAAAGTGGGGGGTATTCTCGCTAACAAGCTCAAACCTGCGGAGTTCCTCTATCAGAATCTCATGATTGAGCTCAACGTTATTCAGGCTGCATACAAGTTTGGAGTGGAAAAACTTCTCTTTCTTGGCTCCTCTTGCATCTATCCGCGCGAAGCTGAACAGCCAATCGCAGAAGAGGCGCTTTTGACCGGGGCGCTTGAGCCCACAAATGAACCCTACGCTATCGCCAAGATAGCTGGCTTGAAGCTTTGCCAATCTTACAGGCGGCAGTACGGTTGCAACTTCATTTCGGCCATGCCAACGAACCTATACGGCCCAAACGATAACTTTCATCCAGAAAATTCGCACGTCCCGGCTGCATTACTATCGCGGTTCCATAAGGCGAAGATGGAGAGGCTACCCCAAGTTGCCGTATGGGGCACTGGGTCGCCTCGCCGAGAATTTCTCTTCGTTGACGACTTAGCAGACGCCTGCGTGTTTCTCATGAAAAACTATAGTGGCCCCATAGCCATCAATGTTGGAAACGGCGAGGACGTCACGATCCAGCACTTTGCTGAGCTCGTGCGCTCGGTAGTAGGTTATTCGGGAGATATCGTTTTCGACGTAACCTATCCTGACGGCGCGCCGAGGAAGGTCCTTAATGTCGACAAGCTTTCGTCGCTTGGTTGGATGGCGAAGACCGGGCTTCGGCAAGGACTGCAGCAAACATATCAGTGGTATTGCGACAATCAGGAAAATCTAAGGAAGAACTAATTTATGGCAAAAAGGGCATTGATCACTGGTGTAACCGGGCAAGACGGAGCCTATTTAACTGAGCTCCTTCTGAAGAAAGGCTATCAAGTATGGGGCATTAAAAGGAGATCTTCCTCCTTCAACACGTCGCGGGTCGACGCGTTTTATCAAGACCCTCATGACGGGGATCCAAGTTTTAGGCTCGTCCACGGCGACATGACCGATCCGACCAATCTCATTCGCGTCGTTCAGGAAGTTCAGCCCGACGAAATCTATAACCTCGCCGCACAAAGCCACGTTCATGTTAGCTTCGAAACACCGGAATACACAGCAAACGCCGACGCCCTGGGCCCTTTGCGCCTCCTCGAGGCTATTCGAATACTAAGTTTGAAAGACAAGGTTCGTATTTATCAAGCTTCGACATCGGAGCTTTTCGGCAAAGCGGCGGAGACTCCACAAAACGAGAAGACGCCTTTCTATCCTCGTTCCCCCTATGCCGCTTCGAAACTCTACGCTTTTTGGATCACTGTCAATTACCGGGAAGCCTATGGTATGCATGCATCCAATGGCATTCTGTTCAATCATGAAAGTCCGCTGCGCGGCGAGACCTTTGTGACGCGCAAAATTACGCGAGCCGTAGCGGCGATATCGCTCGGACTCCAAAGCAAGCTATATCTGGGAAACTTGAACGCGAAGCGCGATTGGGGGCACGCCAGCGACTACGTTGAGGGCATGTGGGCCATTCTGCAACAAAATTACCCCGATGACTATGTTCTCGCTACCGGAGAGACGCGCACAGTGCGGGAGTTCGCGGCGACTGCCTTTGCGGCCGCCGGCTATCACTTAGAATGGAGAGGTGATGGAATTGAAGAGAGAGGGATTGATGCGAGAACCGGCAAGACCTTGATCGAAATCGACCAAAGGTATTTTCGCCCGACCGAGGTTGACATCTTACTCGGCGACGCCTCGAAGGCTCGCGCCATTCTTGGGTGGCATCCGCGTGTCACTTTTAACGAGTTGGTGGGAGAGATGGTGTCTTCGGATCTAAAAACAGTCGCGCTGGAGCGGGACCGCATACAACGTGATGTTTGACGGCATTAAGACGATCACGAAAGGAGTTAAGCCTCAGTAAGGCTCCCCCCCATCTCGTGGAATGGCGATAATCAACAAAACGAAAGCGCAAGTTGACGCCAAAATGCTAAGTTCAACGAAAGATTTTTTCCCCCGCAATTTCACCCAGGGTGGGCGGCGACTTTCTCGATCAGCGCTTCCCAAGCGGCAATCGCCATGGGAAAATCGTACTTGCTCTCAAAAAGCCGCCGGGCGCGTGCGCCCTGATTGGCCGCCAGTGTCGGATTTTGGGAAAGCAAAAAGATAACCTCGGCAAGCCGAGCGCCATCGCCTTCGGGAACGACGAAGCCTATATCGCCGTGACGTATGACGCGCGCGATCTCGCCTTCTGTGTCGCCGATAAAAATAGCGGGGCGGCCTGCAGCGGCAATGCCGTAGAATTTGCTCGGCACTATAAAGCCTTCAAGTTCGGGCCGCAGCGAAATCAAATGCACGTCCGCGACCGCAAGGCTCGCCGCCAAACGCTCTCGAGGTTGATACGGTTGGAACAGGACGCTTTGAAAGCAGCGAGCGCGCGTCTCACGTCGGAGTTCATCCATTTCAGCGCCGCCGCCGACGAATAACCACCGGACTTCCCTCGAGAGGAGCGTCTGATCCCGATGATCGGGCGCGTCGGCGATGGGGAGAAGAACCCGTCGCGCCGGCTGTTGCTTCTCAATGCGAGCGATTGCGTCAAGAAAGGTCTTGAAGTTGTGCGCGCGGCCGAGATTGCCCGAGTAGCCGACGACAAAAGCATCCTTTAGTTTCCATTGCTCCCGCAGCTTGTTTTCCTTCAGGGCGACCGGAAAGATTTGGTCGCCCGCAGCCCAGTTTGAGATGACGACGATCCGCTCGTTGGACACCCCGCACGATTTTACTCGCTCCGCCATTTTGAGGCCAAGGACAACGTTTGCGTTGGCACGCACAAGCGAACGATCACGAAGCCATCGCAGCAACAGCATCGCCCACTTTTTTGCCTTTCCTTCGCCAAAGCCGAGTGCGGTCGCAACTTCCGGGAAAAGATCTTGGAGCCAGTTGATATGTCGGGCGCCTTTCAAGTAAGCGATGGGAGCCACGAGCACCGAAACGAGAGGGGGATCGGTCTTCGCGACGACGATATCTCCACGCCTGACCTGCCGTAGGAGGAGATAGCCGGCTGAGAGAAAGAAGGTTATATAGTCAATGAACCTGCCTCCTATTCTGCTACGCCCGAAATTGGTCGTTGGAATTCGCCGCACGTCGACGCCATGAATGCTCTCCTGTCCTGGGAACCTTTTCGTGCCTTCATATGAAAGGCTGGAGGTGATCACTTGAATCTCATAACCTTTCCTCGTAAGCGCGAAGGCAAGATTGGAGAGCAACTGGCTTGTCGCAGAGTAGTCGGGATGGAAAAAGCGATTGAGGAAAATGATTTTCAAAGGTCGCTCCTCTTCAGAATTTGTCGCGCTCTTCGGGTCAGGCGCGTTTGCAACGCGGCTGTGAGCTGTCGGAACAGTTCTGCCTCCCGAAAGGCGGCGCAAGAGGCGACGCGGAGCCCCGCTTGCGCGCTGGATGGCGCGCCGCGTCGATTTTCAAAGGGCTCTGACGCAAGGCAGTAAAACTCGGCCTCGGTCAACGTTCGAGCTTTCGGGATCCGCATTGTTCAAATTGGGGTCGCCCACTACCAGGCCATTGGTAGGACGCTCCTGTCGAGATCATCAAGGGGGGTCGCGGACGACGACCCCATTCACCTTCAGCCGCACGTTCGAAGCGTCTATAGACCTAACGAGCAAGCTCGGTCGCTACGAGACCAGCATGCAACGCCGACTGAGCTGCCACGCTGGAGTCATCCAACCGCCTGCCTCACGCATTCGATAATGTAGTCCTGTTGAACGGGCAGTAGATAAGGATGTATCGGCAGGCTTAAGACCTCCGTGCATAGCCGCTCGGATACCGGCCTATCGGCAAATGCCTTGGGAAAGTGCGCATAGGCCTGCTGATGGTGCAGCGGTCGCGGATAGTAGATCGCCGTTGGAACGCCGCACGCCTTGAGTTGCGCCGCGACGGCATCCCGCTTGCCACCCGGAATTCGGAGTGTGTATTGCGCCCAGACGCTCCGGCTCGTCGCAGGCGCTTTCGGTGTAAGGGCCACATCGCTGAGGCCAGCCGTGTAGCGGTCCGCAACAAGCTGGCGCATTTCGATCTCCTCCGGGAAGATCGCCAGCTTCTCGATCAGGATGGCCGCCTGAAGCGTATCGAGCCGGCCGTTCAGACCGATCCTATCTATCGCGTATTTGTCCGCGCCCTCGGCCTTGCCGTGCTGCCGGATGCTCGACATGCGCGCAGCAAACCCATCGTCTTCGGTAAAGATCGCGCCGCCATCGCCGTAGCATCCCAGTGGCTTTGCAGGAAAAAAGCTGGTCGCACTAATGATGCCAAATGTTCCGACCCGTCGATTGTCCAGGGTTGCGCCGAAAGACTGGGCCGCATCGCTCAGCAGGAACAGACCGTGGGCATTGGCAAACTGAGCAAGCGCCGAATAATCGGCGGGCAGTCCGAACAGATCGACAGCGATCAAGCCGGCCGGGCGCATATTGTGGGCGCGGGCAGCCTCCAGCCCTGCTGTGAGCCCGGCGGGGTCCACATTGAAAGTATCGGGATCAACGTCGATGAATATCGGCGTTGCGCCAAGAAGCGCGATCGTCTCTGGTGTCGCCGTGTAGGTGAAGGACGGGCACAGAACGGCATCGCCTTTCCGCACGCCAAGCGCCATCAGCGCAATCAAGAGTGCATCCGTGCCACTAGAGCAGGTGAGGGCATGCCGGACGCCGGTGAAGGCAGCAAGCTGCATTTCCAGCGCCTCCACCTCGGGTCCCATGATGTACTGACCGTGATCCAGCACACGCGCCATCGCGCGGTCGAGACGGTCCCGGATGCGCGTCTGCTGCGCGGTAAGGTCGATGAAGGCGATTGGGCGCGGGGGCCGCGACGACGGTTCACTCGACAAGTTCGAGAGCATCATCCGTCTCCCTGTAGTGTGCACCCTCAATCGGGCAAATGAGATCGGGCCCGAGACGCACACCGGCGCGACCCATCCAGCCGACACGTCGTGCGGGAACCCCGGCCATCAGAGCGAAGGCCGGCACGTCCTTGGTGACAACCGCCCCGGCGGCAATAAAACAGTATGCCCCAAGGCTGTGTCCGCAGACGATGGTCGCATTGGCTCCGATCGTGGCCCCTGAGCAAACGCGCGTGCGCAGAAACTCTGTCTTGCGCTCGATCGCGGCGCGTGGATTGATGACGTTCGTGAACACGCAGCTCGGACCGCAGAACACGCTGTCTTCGAGTTCCACGCCGCTGTAAATACTGACGTTGTTCTGGATCTTGCAGTTGTCCCCGACGCGGACCCCCGGACCGACCATCACATTCTGTCCGAGCGTGCAAGTGCGGCCGATGTCGCAATCCTTGAGCACGTGCACGAAGTGCCAGATCCGCGTGCCTTCGCCGATCCTGGTCGGCATGTCGATATAGGCGCTCTCGTGCACGAGCACGCCCGGCAGCCCAGGACGTTCCTGCAACTCAGACTGGCCAGCCATGCTCGTACCTGTCCCGATCGCGATCGAGTTGAGCGACGAAGGGATGAACCTGGCCGAGAGCCTTATCGATGGCTTTGCTCCTGATCGCGGCGACAGTCTCGATCGACGGCCGCACATCCGCCAAACGAAAGCCCTGCCCCTTCAGGACCTGCCGATAGCTGGCAATATGGAGGTCGGCGAAGCCTTCCGAAAACTCGATCTCTTCCCCGTCGACCGTGACGGAGCGATACGTTTTCTTGGACTTTGCGGCCAACTCGGGAAGGTCGCGTGCGTTGATCGACAGGAACCAGCGCACCCGCGCCCGATCGTACTCCAGATATCCAGCTGCACAGTCCATGGCCCGGTGATGAACGATATTCTCGCGCAGATCGCCGAACACAAAACTCAGCATGTCGTAGAAATGCACGCCGATATTGGTCGCGATGCCTCCCGACTTCGTCTCCTCTCCCTTCCAGGACGTATAGTACCACAGACCGCGTGAGGTGATGTAGGTCAACTCAACGTCATGTACTTTCGATTTGGGTTCGCTGGCGATCTTCTCCCTGAGCGCGATGATGGCGGGGTGAAGTCTCAACTGGAGGATCGTGAACACACTTCGGCTCGTGTCTTTCTCCAGTTCCGCCAGGCCGTCGATGTTCCACGGATTTAAAACCAGCGGCTTCTCGCAAATCGCGTCCGCGTGCGAACGCAATGCGAACCGCACGTGCGCATCGTGAAGATAGTTTGGCGAGCAAATCGACACATAATCGACCTTATGCCCCTGCCGCCGCATGAGATCGATGTGCCGGTCAAACCGCTCGAACTCGGTAAAGAAGCGCGCGTCGGGGAAGTAACTGTCGATCACACCCACCGAATCGGAGCGGTCGACGGCGGCTTTCAGGACGCCGCCGGTTTCCTTCATCGCGCGCAGGTGGCGGGGAGCCACGAAACCCGCTGCGCCGATCAAAGCATAGCTTTTCGTCATGGTGTTCTCATGGGTTCACGTCTGATCGAGCGCGTTACGCCTTAACGATGTGTGCGCCAGACAGGTTCTTTCTCTGACAAATGTTGCGGGTGTCGACAATCAGCTTGGCCTTCTCGACCAAGAGTGGCCAGTCGAGCTGGTCGTGATCCGTGGAGATGAGCACTGCATCGTAGCCGGCGATCTGGCCTGCGATCAGCTCAATCGAGCGTCGCCCTGCAAGCTCCGGATGCTCGCGCGTGCTCGGGATTTCCGGGATGAACGGGTCGTGATAGTCGACAAGGGCTCCACGCTTCTCGATCAGTTGCGTCAACTTGAGGGACGGGCTTTCGCGCATGTCATCCACGTTCTTCTTATAGGCCATTCCGATGATCAGAATGCGCGCGCCGTTGAGACCACGTCGAAAGCGGCGGTCGAGTGCTGCGGCGAGTTGCTCAACCACGTAATGGGGCATCGACATGTTGATCTGGCCAGCCAACTCAATGAAGCGCGTCGCAATCTCGTGCTCGCGCGCTTTCCAAGTCAGGTAGAAAGGGTCAATCGGGATGCAATGGCCGCCAAGTCCTGGTCCGGGATAGAAAGGCATGTACCCGAACGGCTTAGTCTTTGCCGCCTCGATCACCTCCCAGATGTCGATCCCCATATTATCGAAGATAACCTTGAGCTCGTTGGCAAGCGCAATGTTGACAGATCGGAAGATATTCTCGGAGAGTTTTACCGCCTCGGCAGTCGCGCTGGACGACACTGGCACGACCTTAACGATAAGCGCCTCGTAAACCGCCTTGGCGATCGCCAGAGAGGCCGGATCGTCGGCGCCGACGACCTTGGGGATGGTCGCAGTTCCGTAGTCCACGTTGCCTGGGTCCTCGCGCTCGGGCGAGAAAGCCAGGAAGAAATCCTGTCCCGCCCTGAGGCCCGCCGCCTCCAGGATCGGCTTCATGACCTCCGCCGTCGTCCCCGGCCACGTCGTCGATTCCAGCGCCACAAGTTGGCCGGCACGCAGGTTCCTGGCGATCTCCTGTGTGCTTCGTTCGACATATGTCAGGTCCGGCTCACGATTCTTGTTGAGGGGAGTCGGTACGGCAATCAGGATTGCATCCGGTTTCGTCAATTCGCTGAAATCGGAAGTCGCACGGAACCTACCGGCTCGGCGTGACGCCGCTATCGCATCGAGTGAAATGTGCTTGATCGACGCCCGGCCGGCGTTCAATTCCTTGACCCTATCTTCATTGATGTCAAAACCAAGCACTCCGAAACCTGCCCGCGCCGCAACCAGCGCTAACGGCAAACCGACATACCCGAGCCCGACAATCCCGACGGTGTAGTCCCGCCGCTTGATGCGTTCAATGAGTCCCTGAACCTTCGCGCTAGTGCCGGTCAATGTCGTCTCCCCGAGTGTCAAGAAGCAGTGGAAGCTGCCGGGCAATCGCTAATGTTGGGTCAAGTTGTCCGGCACGATGCCGTCGGCCCACCACCTTGCATCCTTGGCGGCGGCCGGCCAGTTGACGAAGCGCCAGCTTCCCCCGCCCGCCATGGTCGAACTTGGATCGAGCTTAAAGGCCGACTTCAGCGGCGCCACGTAGGGGATATCCTCGATTGAGATCCGCGATGCGCCGAGTTCGCGGGCATCCAACAGCGTGTGCGCCGTCTGCAGGAAGACAGTTGAGATGCGGTAGACACCCCCAGGCTTGGTCCCCTTGAGAGTTATGATCGCGTTTTGCGGCGCGCTCTCTGAATGCAGGTTCTCGACGATGAAGGCTTGCACAATGGCGCCTTCGTTGTCGAAGTAGATGCCGTTGACGGGGTTGTGCCCCTCAATGATGGAGTTGCGGATCGAGACGCCGCTGGCGCCAAGTACGGCAATGTTGGCGAAAGCGCCCTCAGCGCTGTAGACGCGCACGCCCTCGAACGTCGTGTGGTTCGAGCCGGAATTGAATCTGTCCGCACCCGGCCACTTGCCCCGGCCGCTCTGGACGCGCAGATCGATCGTCCGGTTGAGCGTCGAGCGCACGTTCTCGAAGCGCAGGCCCAGATTGAAATAGCCGTCGAAGCCGATGTCGAGCCGTTCGAATTGAGTCGCACGGATGATCGAGGAGTATGTTGTGGCGAGCTCGAGCCCGATCTGGCCGGGTAGCTCAGTTCCGACGAAGCGCCCGCCCGTGATGAGGAAGGCGGCGCCGATCATCTGCATGGCTTCGTTCTGGTCCGCCGGCAGGCGGCGGAAGATGGCGATCGGATTGGTGGTCTTGAGCGTCGCGCCGACCATGACGAACTCGACCATGGCGCTGCCGGCGAACTTCGGTATGTCGAACGTGGTGTCGAAATTGTAGACGCCTGGTGGCGCCACGATGCGGCCGCCCACCTTGAGATCGAGGCTGGCTGCCGCCCGCGCGAACGCCGGCCCGCTGTCTCCCGAGCCGTCCGGGCGGGCCCCATAGAGCGTGACGTCGACGGCAGCCGCCTGCTCCGCGGGTTGCGCGACAGCCGACGTCCACCCATAGGCGAGGATCAACAAGGCGAGCCGCGCCGATCCGAGCAGAGTGGCTGCAAAGCAGAATTGACTCATGGGCTAGGAAACTTCCGTCACGTTCCAGCAGCTGTCGCCGCAATCGGTGCAGCGTGCCGGGGCCGCCGCTCGGCGACCGGTCGCGCCGGCACGCCAAGATGGACCTGCCATGGCGCGAGATCCCGCGTTGCCGCGCTGCCGAGGCCGAGCACTGCGCCCTCGCCGACTTCGACGCCAGGCCCGACGACGGCCCGCGCGGCGATCCATGCGCCCTCGCCGATCACGATCGGCTTCGTGATGAGATCGAAGGAGGACCGTGACCAGTCGTGGCTGCCGGTGCACAGGTAGGCGCCTTGCGAGAGGCAGCAGTCGGCGCCGATGGTGACAAGAGCGAGGTTGTCGATCCAGAACGTCCTCGCCGATCCAGGTGTGATCGCCGACGGAGAGGCGCCAGGGAAACTTCACGCGCACCCTTTGCTTGATGACGACGCCCTTCCCGATGCGGGCGCCAAACAGCCGCAGCAGCAACCGTCTGTGGGCCGAGCCAGGAAGCCAGGATGCGACGAACATCCATTGCACGACCAGCCAGAGGGCCTCGATAACGGCGGGCCTGCCCCTCGAGAATTGAGGCGCCGCGAAATCGGCGAGGCGCGGCCTCGGCCTTTGCTGCATTGGCGTGATCACGGTCGCTCTCGCCTCAACCCGTCCGTTCGGCCGCCGCCTGCTCGTAGACGACGATGAACCGCTGGGCAATCGACTCCCAGGCATAGCGTGCGGCGATCAAGGCACGGCCGCGCTGACCCATCTCGACGCGCCCCTCGGGGTCCGTGGCGATCGCGGCGGAGAGCCCGGCAAGGACGCCGTCCACCGTCGGCTCGACCCACCAGCCGCAACGCTCAGTCTCCAGTTCACGCCACGGCGCGCCTCGCGTCGTCAGCACGGGCAGCCCATAGGCCAAAGCCTCGGCGACCACTAGGCCGAAGTTCTCCGAATGTGTGGGCAGCACGAAGAGATCGGCCGCGCGATATGTGGCGGCCTTCTCCTCGCCCTCGACAGGCCCGAGGAACGTGACGACGCCGTCGAGGTCGCGACGGGCGACGAAATCCTCGACCTGGGCGCGATGGCCGCACTTGTCAGGGCCGGCGACGCGCAAGCTCCAGCCAGCGGGCCGGAGCCGCGCCCAGGCCTCGATCAGCATGGGCAGGCCCTTCTTCGGGTGGATGCGGCTCAGGAAGAGTGCCTGGCGCCGGCTGGCAGGCGCGGCCGACCGGACAGGCTCGCACGACTGTTCCGGCAGATCGGCCCCGTTGGGAATTTCGACGATTGTGGAGTTGACGCCAAGCGCGCGGATGGCCTCGATCTCGGATACTGCCGTGGCATGCAGCATGGTCGCGCGCTCCAGGTCGCGGCGCTGATAAAGGCGCCAAGCAATCGCCTTCTTGAGGCGTTTGTGGCGGATTGCCCAAGGCTCGAGCATGCCTCTGACGCTTACGATCCTTGCAATGCCGCGCCTGCTGGCCAGGGTCGCGATGCAGTGATGATGCGGAAGCCAGAGGCCGTTGTCGTGGATGACGTCGGGCGTCCCTGCTGTCGACAGCGCCTCTTCGAGCGAGCCGCCGAGGCGGGTCATGCTGGCGGCTGCGCGCGGCACGACGCTGGAGGTCGCTGCGCTGCCGTCTGGCGCCCACAACGCCACTTTAGCGCCAGTTCCCGCCACGGCGGCGGCCAGCCGCGAGACGGAGACCGCCGGGCCGCCATAGCCGGGCGCGAAGCTGGTACAGGCGATGAAGACCTTCATATGCGGCTGGGCGCCATGGCTTTCGCGTGTCTCAACGCTCGCAAGCAAGAACATCGGCGGTATTGGAAGCGAGGTATTCAACGCTTAGCGCGCCGGAAATCCTCAAGGCTCAACGATCCAACCGTAGAAAATGGGTGTGCCGGTCCGCTCTGGCCCTTGGTGCTCCCTGCGCACTCTTCCGCTGAGCGCTTCTATAGGCCGGACGGTGTGTAGCAGTTGCCTTTTCCTGAAGCAGGAGAAAACAGGTCCACATGAGAATCATATTGGAGTTGCCGGCCGACAGCAGCCAAGTTTCGAAGAATGCATGGGCGAGCGACCCGATCGCCAGGGCCCAAGGCAGCGCGCGCATGGGCCAAGCGGCCAAGCCTTCGCGTCGCGCGCGCTTCGCTCTGCGGGCGCCGCCGACGAGCGACAGCGAGAGCGCGAAGCCTACTGCGATCAGGCCCATCACGCCGGTCTCGACTGCGACAGTCAAGTACGAGTTGTGAAAGTGGAGTCCCTGCGCTTCGCTGAAGAGCCAATTATACTTGATCAAAATCGATTGTGAGCTGCCAATTCCGTGGCCCAGGATCGGCTGCTCGCCGAAAAGCCGAAGGGCGATGGGCCATACCTCGGAGCGACCGCTCAGCACATCGTGTGCCCTGGCTGTCTCCTCGCGCCGGGCTAGGCCGAGGATGAAGCTCGCGATCTCGCCCCAATACAGGCTGCCGAGCATAAGAGCTACCACCGCAAGCAAAAAGCTCAATCCAACACCCTGGCGGAAGGAATAGAAACCAAGCGCGCTGACGAGCACCCACAGCTGGCTTGCGCGCGATCCCGTCGTTAGCAAAAGGAAACAGCCGACGGCAAGAAAAGGCAGGCTTCGCCACAGCCACCCACGGCGCCGGGAGAGCACTTCGGCCATCAATATGACGAGCGTGGGGGCAAGCAAGAGCGCCAGCGTATTCGGATTATCCGTCCAGGCTGAAAAACGGGCGACATCACCGCGTCCGAGACTGAGGCCCAGCGGCCACATTGCGGCCGCGGATGCGATGACGAGGCGGCCGACAAGCGCGATGGCATCGAAGAACTGGCGCTCCCCCCCAGTCCTCATGATCGCCATGGCCAGCGTGAAGGCCGTAACGAGTGCGAACACGAGACTGATGAAGATCACCGCGCTTTGGCCCATATCCAGCGCGGCGAACACGCTTAGGAGAGCGGCGAAGGCGATAAGCACGAGCGGCAAAGAGGACGGCGGCGCGGCCAGCGCCACGCCGACCCGGCCTGCGGCGCGCCACGACAGGGCGATCACCGGAAGCACCGTCAGCCACTTCATGTAGAACAACCACCCGGCGAGTTCACGGTCATAGACGGTGGCGACGTAGAAGACGACGACCATGGCGATCACCGCCCGCTCCCAACCGCGGGACAATGGTCCGGCTGTCCCCCGAGAAGAGACGCGCCCCCGGCCCTTCAACACGGGATGCACCCGCACTGGACCGGAATTATTACCAGCTAACCTCTGCATTATGAGGCAATCTTGATCATGAAGCCGCTACACGAGTGAACTGCGCACCCGCTGGCGTGATGTCGGCCCGGCATTTTCCACACGCAAAACAATGGCATCGAGCGGGGATCGCTTCGTTGTCCGTCACATGCTTTTGCGCGGGCATGATGTAGTTCGGGGCTCGTCCAAGGGCTCGCTCTATCGGTCATGTTCCGGCGAAGGATATTTATCACGGATAGGCCGGGCATAACTTGCCAAGCCTATCCCGGAAGAGGGGCTCAAGCCGCGATCTCGCGCGCTGCATCCCTCCGACGGCCGATGGCAGCGAGCGCGCCTTCGATGAGATTTCCAGCCGCGAACTCGTGGCCATAGACAGTTGCGGTGAAACGCGCGGCGCCTGACATGCGCGCACGGTCCGCTGCGTCGAGGGCCAACATGGTCCCGATGCATTCGGAGAGCGCGTCCACGTCACCGACGGGGTGGAGAAAACCGTTGACGCCGGCCTCGATCAACTCGACGGCAGAGGTCACGCGGTCCGAGGCGATAACCGGCGTTCCGGCGGCCAGCGCCTCGTTGACCACCGCCCCCCAGGGCTCATGCGCGGAGGGCAGCACGAACACGCGTGCGATTGCCATCAGGCCCGCCATCTGGACGGGATCGCGCAGCCAGCCCGTGAAGACCACCTTGGCGCCCCGCGCGCGCTGGACCAAAGCCGGCCTCAGCGGTCCGTCTCCGACGACGACGAGCGCCGCCTTCTTGCCAAGCTCGCCGAGCCGCTCGAACGCGGCCAGCACATCCATCGGCCGTTTGGCATCAATGAGGCGGCCGGCAAAGATGACGATGGGCTTCTCCGGTTCGATGCCGAACGCGTCGCGCAGCGAGTTCTCACGGCCTTCGCCGTGCACGCGGTCAGCCTCGGCGACGATGGCTGACGTGTCGGGCGTGTTCGGAAAGTAGTGCATCGGCGCGCCGGTGGGCCCGAAACGCTGTAGATAATCGGCCGCCTCCCGGCCGACCGGCAGCCCAAACGCCATATTGCGCACGACCCAGCCGAGGAGGGCGCGCCGTGTCCGCCAGCGCCAGCCCGAGCAAGCCGTGCTTAGGCGGCTTGTCTCGCAGACGACCGCGTAGGGCACCCGCTGCGTCAAGCACCAGCGCGCGGCACGAATGATCGGCGGATGAATATAGCCCGAGAGCACGACGACGTTGGGGCGGAACGCTTCGATCATCCTGACGATAGATGGATTCCACTTGATCGAGAACGGATTGATCTGCTTAGGAGGCCGGAATTGCCGCCCGGGAAGGATCTCGACGTTGAGGCCGGTGAAGTCGAAATCCCAGCCGCGGCCAGGCTCGTCGCCGGCGAGGAAGAGGAGCTTGTAGGGCCCAGGCCAGCGCCGCGCCACCAAACGGTGCACTCCGAGCCGGTAGGGCGTCGGTATGTCATCGATGTAGAGAAGGCGCGGTGACTTAGACATTAAGATTTAATCCTTACGTCCTGATCAGTCGTCAGCCTCAGGATCAGCTCCGCCAGACTTGAAGCCTCAACAGAGCGCCCAATCGCACCCCCAAGACAATGAAGCCGGCTACTTAATCGCTAGGTTCAAGCTTGGTTGTCGGGACCTTACACTCTAGCAGGTCTCTAATGGCGAATAGCCGCAGCTTTTCCTACGATGTTTCGGCATCCGAAACTGGTGGAACGAAGAGAACAGCAATATAAAACGTAAATATCGGCATACGCTTAAGGTAAAGCGCCTGTGGCCTCACGGTATTTTATATTGGCTGGCTACATTTCTCATACCAATCACGAGCGTTTAGGATTGTTAGCCATATAGAAACCCGCGCTCACACTCTCTGACCCGATACAGGCTGATCCTGCGGGAGAAAATCTATTATTGTTGAAGCCCGGCCGACAATTCATGATAAGCTTGAATCGATTCAAGCGCCGCTTTTCGCCACGAAAATAGATCGTTTACCTTGCTCCTCACGCTACGGTATGGAGTGTTTTCTAAACAACAGTTAAGGTCTTCAGAGATCGTGGTTGGACTACTTTCCCCGATAAGGCGCGCTCGTAAAATCCTAAGTAGCTCACTCCCTCCTCCAATACATGGAAATGCCAATATCGGTATCTCGGAAGAGGCAGCTTCAAGAAGGACAAGCCCGAAGGGTTCGACCCTTGAAGTGAACAAGAACGCGTCGGCATTCGCAAACCACTCCGCTGGCTCTGAAACTTTTCCTACCATCACAGTTCGGTCGCCAACTGCTTCCAAAGTAATATTTTCTGCGAGCCATGATCGATCGGGTCCGTCTCCCACAATGACGCAGCACCAATTTCGAGGAAGATTGCGTATAACCAAAAGAAGCCTATCCAAGCCTTTTGTGTGCTTGTCAAATCGTCCCAACCACAGTAGCTTTTTTCTTGGTTCCCCTGAAAGAAGGCGCGGCACACGCTGCGCATCGCCAGTTGCAGTTCTTCTCCTGAATTTTGCGCTATCAACGCCGTTGTAGATCAACTTTATTCTTTCTCTCGGAAACCCTGAAGCTTCCCAGCTATCGCTGACCCATTCGGAAACTGCAATCAATAAATTTGTATGATTTACTATATATTCATGCGTAATTCGTTTAGCAGCCCACCAACCCGTGTTGGGAGCGCCCAAGTGCCCGTGTGTTACGAGAGGAACTCCAGTGTTACGGGTACCAATACGCGGCCACAGTAGACCATCATGGTGATGTATTATCGTTGGTTTTTCAGACCCCACATATTGCCTCAAGGCTTTGATGCCTCTTGTATATCGGGTTGCGCGCTCCACACCAAGAAAAGCTTCGGCACACCTCCTTTGCGACGTATTGCTGTCATAAGGGCTCCTGTATAGATACACCACACGAGCATCAGCTCCCTCGTCGGCCTGCGCTTCCGCGAGCGACCGCGCCACGACAAGAGAGCCGCCGATATTCGGATCAGCACTTTGGCATACGTGGAGAATTCGCATCAGAGATATCTCCGGACAGTTCGGGCGATACGACGCACATCGCCTCTTCACTGAAGAGTTCGAGGTCGCGGACTTGGCGGCAGGGTGACAAGAAATGGAGATGTTGCGCCGAGGTTATCCTGACGTAGCCGCCCTTCGGCCCTGCTTGGCGCCGAATTAACCTCGAAGCCGGCGCTGACAAGCATCTCGATCTTGCGTCTCGCCAGGGCTTGAATGTCGCCAACTACAAAAGGGGTAAATCCGTCGGTAACACAGAGAGGACGCGGGACGCCGCGCTAATCCGGGGTTATGCCTCTTTCGGTGCTGCCAGAACGAGGGAGCGCATTCCCGCACACTTTCCACTTTGCCGCCGCCATCTGGTGCGCCCGCAACGTCAGTTCGCGGATAACGCCTCTTCGTAGACCTGAACGAGCCGCGAAAGGTGGTGCTCCGGGAAAAATCTCTGCACTCTTGCGGAAGCCTCGCGGGACATTCTTTCGCGTGTGCTGTCGTCGGTTATTAATCTGCGAATGGCTTCCTCATAGCGTTTCACATTCCCGGCCTCGACCAGCAGGCCAGTCACCTCGTGGTCCAACCACTCGCTTACCCCTCCCACATCGAATGCGATGACAGGTTTACCTTTGGCCATCGCTTCGATACCGCTGATCCCGAAAGCTTCAGGGTAGATCGATGGGAACAACACCAAGTCCGCCCGCGTTAGAAAACGCTGGACACCTTCAGCATCCTGCCAACCGGGAAATGTGACCTGTGCTCGCAGTTCGTGCGGGACCATTGCCTCGAAGTGCTTCCGGTCCACGTCGTCGCCTACCACGTCGAGCGATATCTGCTGGAACTCCTTCAGAATCGGCATCATGGCTTCCAGCATCAGATGAACGCCTTTCTGTCTGACCAGTCGCCCCGAATAAACGATCTTTAGCTCCGCTCTCTTTGCTGGATCGGCGGGTTTGGCGGCGGGAGGAAACACAAAATATGGGATGACCGACAGCTTGCCAACCTCGACTCCTGCTGCGATGTGTTGGTCCCTGATGTAGTTGGACATAACAACGATCTTCCGGTAGCGCTTCGCCAAGCTCCCGTTTTCTTGGCGGATACTATTGAATATCGAAAGAAAACTCCCGGGATTTCGGGTGCAACACCGGTCGCGCCATCCTCTCAGATAGCACGCTGCGGAATAGCGGCGCTCGCAACCCTTGTCGATAGCCGATGCAAAGCGGAGCCGCCCAGGACAAACGAAATCCGTCGAATGAGTTGTCTTTATTGTGGGGCGCAAATCGACGCAGGCCCGCGACAGCGGAGTAAAAAGATTTGTTTGAATATTAATGAGATCGATGGCGTTTTCATCCAGTTCCTTCGCAAGCGTCTCATGAAGCCGAGAGAGATGTATTTTAAGACATTTACCATTTATCTCAAAATGAAGCTTTCCGCCCACGTTATTCGCATACAGAAACTGGTTTTCTACACCGTAATCAGGCAGCAGGCGAGCGAGATTCTGTACGTATGTGTCGTCACCGCCTTTGATAACCGCAGATTTATGGATCTGAAGTACTCTCACAGCAAGCTTACTCCTTTCTTGATCACCCCGCAGACCTGCGTGCTGACGTACTCTCGATTATATTCACCATTCGCCCGGCGATCTGCTGAAAAACGATCGGCCACGTAAACCGGCTCTTAACGGCGCCGTGCAGGGTAGACCCGAACCTGTCGATCAGCTCTGGATTTTCTATGACGGTGGTTAGTTTCTGGGCCAAACCCTCCACGCTTCCCATCGGGTAGCGCATGATCTTGTCGTCGCTGAACCAGTACCGCGTATTATGGTTGTCCGGCGCCAGCACGAGCAGCTTGGCCGCGCCGTAGTCGAAGGTCTTCATGCCTGTCCCATACTCCACGTCCGCCGAAGCCACCCCCACATGCATCCGGCGGAGAATTTCTGCGAGGTGGGGGCGGTCGACCACGCCGTGGTAATACAGCCGCCTATCCATGCGAAATATCTGTGCCACATCATCGGGCATTCTACCCACGACATGAAATTCCCATGCCTTATCGGGCGGAATCTGATTCAGCGATTCGATGACGACATCGAAGCGGTGGTGCGCCATGACGTGCCCGATGAAACAGATCCGCACCGGGCATGACAACGGCTTTTCGTGATTCGAGAAACTTTCGATGAACCCTTCGTCCACGCCGTTCTCGATATTCATCCAATTCGGGGTGGGAAGCCTTGCATAATCGCCCCAGGTTCCCATGAAGAAGGAGAAATCGCTGGCTGTATAGGCGTTGAGCTCAAAGCGCAGATTCAGCTGGGACGCGGCCGAGTCATAGTGGCGCAACATATCGAGACTCGCGATGCCATTTATCTCGTAGAAATGTTTGATGCCGCACCTGCGAGCGATGCGCAGCCCGGCAAAACTCCCAAAACCGGCTCTTTCATATATGAAATCGGGTTTCACTGCGGCTACGTGCGCGTTGATGGCGCCATACAATCTCGCCTGGCGGACGTATGCTCGGCAATCTCTCGCGGCGCCCGCCAGAGAGCTGCGCCGGATCGCGCTCGGCAATCCGGTCCCCATCGTTCGCGAACCTTTTGCCGACGCCCGTGCAGCAGTCTCCCTTCGCGGCCCAACGAACCAGGGGTGCAACTCGAAGTGGCGGCCGAGCTGGTCGATGCCAGCATCGATATGCACCTTGGCGCCGCTTCCCGGGGCGATCGACGCCTCCGTGACCAAATAGACCCCTCGATATTTCATGTCGCGTTCAAGTTTCTGATTGCTTGCACTATGCGTCGCTAGCCTAGATGTCGATTTGCTCAATCCAGTTTCCGACGAAGGGCCCTTTCGTCAGATTACTCCGCAGCTCCAGTTTGACTCTCGAAAGACGCTGAGCGAAGAAGCGTCGAATGCGCTCTTTGGGATCCAATCCGATCTCATCCGCCCACCAAATTGGGTGCGTCACGAGCTGGAGTGCCTTGCCGTTCATAAAAGCTTGGCGATCGAATGGATGCCCATGGCTCCACTCACCCGCACTATCGCTGCAATACTCGATGTCATTGAAGTATTTGGGCTGATATGTGTGGGACCGGCCGCCGAGATTGTCGGGCATGCCCCTCAGGTATGGCACCGGTCGATGGAAACTGATTATCTCTACTGGGCGGCCGGTTGCGGCGGCGAGCGCTTGGCACTCGGCCTCGGCGAAGGCATCCATCGCCGAAGGACCATGGTCGTATGGCGCGGCGTCGAAATGGAGACCGATCTCGTGCCCTAAACTGCTGATTGCATGCAAGCAGCGTAAGCTATCTGGGGCAAAGATGTTATAGAATTCCGAGCTTACAAGAAAAAAGTAAGTCGACCGCACATTGAGATCTCCCTCGATCCTTGCGATGCACAGGGCCTTGTCGGGACAGAGGTCAACGTCGTGGCGCATAATGATATCAGCACGTTCGGGCCGAACGTCTGAAAAGCGACAGAATCGGTACCCCCGGGCTTTGCACGCCTTTAGAAGCGCCCGATAGCCCTCGATCGTGAAAGACCGTTCGAACTGCTCGCTCAAGATCGCTCCTTGATTCTCCTGGCAGGGCAGCCCGCGTACACCCCGTTGGCATCGCAATCCCGGACCACAACCGCACCAATCCCCACATACACGTCGTCGCCAATTGTGAGGCCATTGAGGATAGAGCAGTTAGGCCCGAGCCAGACCCTGTTGCCGAGTTTGACGCTCCCAGAGAGCTCGGCACAAGCGGTGATGATGCAGTTCTCGCCGATCTGGCAGTTGTGTGCGATGTGCACGTGGTCGTCGAACTTGGCGCCATTACCAATCACGGTTGCATCGATTGTGCCGCGGCAGACGGTATTAAAACTGCCGATCTCCACGTCGTTGCCGATCACCACCCCGCCGATGTGAGGAATCTTACGCGGAACGCCTTCGTCATCGTTTTCGAGCCCTAGGCCGTCCTCGCCTATGGTGCAATGGCTCTTGAGAACACATCGCTCGCCAATGCTGGTATGGCTCACCACCACAACATGGTTTCGGATCTCCGTTCCGTCGCCGATATCCGTTTCGGGTCCGATCACAGAGAAATGTCCGATACTGACGTTCCGGCCGATTTTCACGTCGGGAGCAATGACAGCGGTCGATGCCACCTGCGCGATTTTGGTTTCTTCATAAATGGCTCTCAGCGTTTGCATCAGTCCCTGTCGCGGTGATGGCACCGGAATATGCGGGTAGGAAAGCAAGCCGGCGCAATCCTGCGGAACGAGGAAAACAGCGCCTGATTCTGCGAGCGGAGCCGCGTTTGCCAGCTTGCTGTCTTTGATGAACCCGATGCATCTTGGGCGGGGAAGGTTCAATGTGCACACGCCCTCGATAACGAAGTCTGGCCCAAAATACGGGGCTGCAAGCGAGGTTGCAATCTCGCTCACTCTCAGAGAACGGGTCGGGCGGCGGTGCATCGTCATCCTCTCAAGCGCAGTCGCTGGTCGACGCAGAAAGGTCACGCCCGCAGGCGGTGCTTAGCCTTCTCGTCGGTGTCGATCTCGTGGTCGGCGCGGGGCAGCGCCTTGGCCGATCAGCATGCGCAGTTCGCCGCGCATCGGGCAGGGCCGTCATGCCGCTCCTGCGCCGACATAGGAGCGGATTACGCGGCGCAACTTCCGCGCGGCGCGGAACGCGGGGCTATCCAGCATCTTGACGTACGAGTGAAAGTCGTCGAAACGCCTGGGTGGGGCCGTCATAATGGCATCGAACTCAGTCTTGCTGAAGCCGAGCTTTTTCGCCACGTAGATGCAGTCCTCGTCCTGCAGCTTCTCGTCGTAGGGCGGCGGCTGCAGCGCGGCCAGCGCCTTGTCACGCGTCATCTGCCCCGACGAGACGAGGCTCGATAGATGCATGCGGCGCTTGTCGTAGCCGAACTTCCGCGGCAGGTAGCAGCCCTGATACCAGCGCGTGAACACGCTCTCGTGGTGCTTGCCGCCGTAGTCGCGCCAGCCGAGCTCGCGCTGGATGACTTCGAGCGCGCCCTCGCGCGTGTAGTCGACGTAGTTGAGCGCGCACAATACGTCGATCCCCGAGCGCAGATGCTGCAGGTACTGCCGGAAGCCCTGGCGGGGAAACGTCTTCACGCGGCCGGAGCCATATATCTTGTGCACGTCGTGGATGTAGCCGTAGTCGATATGGCCCTGCGACCAGGCGCGCGGCAGGTGGCTCTCCGTGCTCTCGTTTTGGCCGCTGATGATGGCGCCGATGCGGTGCTTTGCAGCGGTCTGGTAGAGACACGCGAGAATCGCGTGATCGCTCGGCACCTCCACATCGGGCACAGAGGCGAGCAGGAATGCGCGCTGGATGTCCCGGTATTCGTCCCAGTCGATGACGTGGGTGTGTAGGTCGATCTTCAGCCGCTCGAGCGCATTGGCGATATTCTTGACCGCGATCTCGGAGTTCCAGCCGTTGTCGAGGTGGACCGCGAGCGGCCTGAGCCCGAGCTGCTTGACGAGCCAGGCCGTATAGGTGCTATCGACGCCGCCGCTAACGCCAATGATGCAATCGTAGGACTTGCCCGAGCCCGCCCGCTTGATTTCGGCCGCGAGCGCATCGAGCCGCGCCCGGCCTTCCGAGCCTGATAACACCTGCCGGGCGAGCGTTGCCTCGTGCGCATGGCAATGGTTGCACACGCCGGACTCGTCGAACGTGATCTCCGGGTCGGAGGTGTCCATCACGCAGCGCGAGCAGATCTGATAGCGGAGCGACATGTTGGTGGCGCCCATGGAAATCGTTTGCGACGTCATAGCTTGGTATCCGCCGGGTGTGTAGCGCCGACCGCAAGCAGCGCCGCGAGCTCGGTCTGCGCCGGATAGTTGATCAGCACCGCGCGGTACGGGCCCTTGAAGACGAACAGGCTGCCGGCTGCCGCGCCCGAGGCGCCGGCGCCGATTGCGGCGCCTATGTCTGCGAGCGAGCCCGCGCCGCCGCAGGCGACGACCGGCACGCCCACGGCCTTCGCGATCTCGGAGACGAGGGGCAGGTCGTAGCCCTTCATGGCGCCGTCCCGGTCGATGGCGTTGAGAAGGATCTCGCCCGCGCCGTGCTCAACCGCGCGAGCGGCGAGCGCCACGGGATCGAGCCCAGTATCGCGCGTGCCAGATGCGACATAGGCCCTGGCGCGGCCCATCCAGTTGCGCTTGACGTTGATGCCGGCGACGACGCTTTGGCTGCCGAACGCGCCCGAGATCTCGCTGAGCAGCTGAGGCTGCTCGGCCGCCGCCGTGGTGACGACGATCTTCTCCACGCCCTGCTTGAAAAGCCGCTCGGCCTGCGCCGCCATGCGGATGCCGCCGCCGTAGGCGATCGGCATGAAGGCCTCGCCTGCGATCTCGCCGATGCGCTCGTAGGCGGGTTCGCGGCCCTCGCGCGTCGCGGTAATATCGAGGATGACGAGTTCGTCCACCTCAAGGTCGTTGAAGAGCTTGACCGCATTGATCGGGTCGCCGACGTACTTTGGGTCGGCGAAGCGCACCGTCTTGACGAGGCCCGAGCCCTTGAGAAGTAGGCACGGGATGACGCGCGCCCTCAGCATGGCGAAATGCGCTCCACGAAGTTGCGGATGAGGGCAAGGCCGAACTTGTGGCTCTTCTCGGGATGAAACTGTGTGCCCCGGATGTTGTCGCGGTGAAGCGCCGAGACGAACCTCACCCCATGCGTGGTGCGCATCAGCACATCCTCCTCGCGCTCGCAGGTGACGAAATAGGAGTGCACGAAGTAGAAGCGCGGCGCCTCGGGCATCCGCTCGGTGAGGACGTCAGCCTGTGCGATCTCGACCGCGTTCCAGCCCATGTGCGGCACCTTGAGGTCCGAGCCCGGGCCGGGACGAAAGTGTGTCGTGCGGGCCGCTATGAAGCCAAGGCCCTGCACGTCGCCCTCCTCGCTGTGCGTCGTTAAAAGCTGCATGCCAAGGCAGATGCCGAGGATCGGCGCCTTGCGGCGGACCACCGCCTCTTCGAGCGCCGCCGCGATGCCGCTCGAACGTCAGCCGCTCCATGGCGCGGCCGAAATGTCCGACCCCCGGTAGGATGAGCTTTCCGGCCGTGGAGATGGCATCCGGATCGCGCGAGACCTGGGCCTCGCCGCCAGCCTTGCGACAGATATTGACGACCGAACCGGCGTTGCCGGCATCGTAGTCGACGATAGTGATCATGGGGTGCGCCTGGACTGCGGGAGAATGAGACAGGGGGACATATGAGTGACCGTGTCCTTACGCGCGCTCGTAGAGAGTCGCAACCCACCTAAACTCCGTGCGAGTGTGGAGCAGCTTCTTGATCAGGCCCTTGGCTCCGACCGCCTCGGTAATAGCAGCCATTCCCCCAGCGCTGCTGGCCGTCGACTGAGACCGTGACGATGCCGGCCTGCGTGGCAGGACCGTGAAGCCGCACACCGGGCAGGGAACCGCAACCGAAAAATCGTCGCATCGTTCGAACAAGCGAGTGACCAGAAAATAGCGGTTCTTGCCGCCCATATAGAAGGTCTCGCGCGGCTTGAAGCCGAACGGCCTGAGCAGCGTCTGCATCGTCGCTTTGTCGAACCGGCGCATGTGATAGTCGGGGTTGAACCGGGTGCGGCACGAAGGACAGGCGATGAAGCTGGCCTCAAGGTCTTCCTCGTTGGGTACGCCAATGAGCACGAACCTGCGCGCAACGCGGCAGATGTTAGCGAGGCCCGCCTCGTAGACCGTGAGCGGCAGGTGCTCGATCATCTCGAGCGAAGTGACGATGTCATACGCACGATCCGCGAACGGCAGCGCGTCGACCGAGGCTTCGGTTTTGGCGGTCCTCACGTGCTTCAGCGCCATGGGTGACCTGTCGGTAGCATGGATCTCTTCGAACCGCTTCTTCTCCGCGAGCATGTTCACGAAGGCCCCGTTGCCGCAACCGACGTTCGAGCAGCGTCCGCGCCTCGGCCGGAATGTGACTGGCTAAGGTCTCGAAACGCTCGGCATTATTGTAGAAGAGGGCGTCCGTCCAAAACTCCTCGTTCTCGTAGTACTGCCGTTCAATGCTCATTGCGCCTCCACGAGTTTGCTCGCGAGATAAGAAACCCAAAAGAAGATGCCATAGATGAGTGTTTGCAAAACGCTCATTGAAATTACAACTGCGAGGAAACTGCTGCTTGCGAAACCGATCCATAGCGACGCGCCGCCCGCGACGATGAACAGGGCCTGAAGCGCGATGTCGAGATGCAGCCAGCGGGCAAGCATCAGCGTGGCGCTGAGCGGATTGACCACGAAGCGCGCGAAAATCATCGGCGCAATAATCTGCATGTATTCGCCAGCCTCGCGCCACCTCGGCCCGAAAACGAGTACAAACAGCGCCGGCCCAGCGACCAACAGCGGGAGGATCAGCACGGCACCAGCAGCGGCGAGGCGGCGCGCATTGGTTGCAAAAAGCCGCGCTACGTCTTTGCCGCGCGCGTGCTGTGGGCTGATGGAGCCGCGGAACACGTCGCCCATGGCGCCGCCTAGCACGATGATCGGCAGAGCGGCAACGCGCTGCCCGAGGTTGAACTGCCCAAGCGCTGCCGCGCCGAACGTGCCCGGGCTCGCTATCGCCACGAGGTTGTTGCCCATGTAGTTCAACACCTCAGCGGCAAGCAGGTAGCTCGGGAACCGCGCGTGTTCGCACGCATGTGCCCAAAGGCGGCGGCGGTCGATGCCGGCGAACATGTCCGACCTTGCGAATTCGAATGCGAGCACGCCGACACCTACTGCCTGCCCCGCGACAAAACTGACCACGAGCCCCTGCGCCGACCAGCCGAGAAGCCCGAGGCCGATGTTGAGACCCGCCCCCGTGATGGCCTGCACCAGCCGCGCGCGGGCGACTGCGGCGTAGGCACGCTGCTGTGTGGCAAGCGAGCCGAGCGCCGTCGTCGCGCCACCGATGGCAATCGCCGCTGCGAGCAGCGGTAGGAGCCCGTCAAGCATGCGCGTGGCCTCGTACCGCGCCAGCGCGGGCGCCAGAAGCGGGGTCGCAGCCACCAGTGCGAGCGCCGCGGCGAGCGCGAGGGCCATCGCCAGCGCGGCCACCTCCGCGGCATCGCGGGACGTCTGCACGACGAACACGGCCTGATCGTACTTGCCGGTGCTGAGGAGCGCCGCGAGACCGGCGACGGCGAGGAAGAAGGCGAGGACGCCGACCTCGGCGGGAGAATAGATGCGCGCGACGACCAGCATGGAAAGGGCGCCAATGGCCTGGGCGCTGATCGTGCCAGTCATCAACGTGCCGACGCTGCGCCAATGCCCATCACCTGCGCCGAGCCTAGATGAGAGGCGGGAAAGCATGCTGTCGGCCTGCTCTTTCTTCGATTGCAAAACGCTCACAACGCCGCCGGCGCTACGCACCAAGCCCAGCGGCGCGCCCACGGGCACGTCGGCCGCATCAGGCTCGCCGGCGCTTTGGGCCGCGCGGGCGGCGGCCAGCCTTGTTTCAACCAATCCGCAATCGGCGTCGAGAAGCCCGTCTTGCGGCGGTGGACGATCGAATCCGGTAGCGGCGTCGAGGGCGCGGCGGCGAGCACCATCTTGCCCACCCTCCCCTGCGGCGCAACCGTGAACGGCGCGACTGCGGCAAGCAGATGGGAGTCGACCAGCGGCACCCGCAGCTCCAACGAATGGGCCATGCTCGCCCAATCACTGTCGCGGAGGAGCTGATTGCGCATATAGAGGGCGGCCTCGAGCATCGCCACTCTGGCGAACGGTCCGTGCGGCCCGTCCGCGATAAGCGCCTCTGCGCCTGCCAGCGGGCGTAGAGCTTCGAGCCCTTCGCGCGCCAGCTCCGGTCCGAGTAGGCGGGCAATCTCATGCGGCATGAAAACGCCGCGCCGAAGCAGGTAGGCGCCGGCGTAGCTGCCGCCGAGCTCGACGAGGCTAGAGAACTTCGGGCTTCCCGTGCCCGTGAGCGCAGCCCACGTCTCGGCCAGATGACGCCAAGCGCGCCCAGAGCCCGGCACGGCGCCTGGCGGCGCTATGGTCGAGACCAAGCGGGGAATGTCGCGGAACGACGCGTAGCCGCCGAACAGCTCGTCACCGCCGAGGCCGGAGACGACCACCTTGAGGCCGAGTTCGTGCGCCGCCTTTGAAACGAACCAGGTATTGATGCCATCGATGCTCGGCTGGTCCATGGCTGACAGGATCAACGGCAGATCGGTCCTGAACTCAGCCTCCGTGACGACCCGGTTGGTGTGCCGCGTGCCGTACAGACGCGCCACTTCGGCGGCCAGTGGCGCCTCGTCGTGACGTCCGCCTGAGAACTCCTCGAAGGACAGGGTCACAGTCTGGATGTCGGCCTGACCGGCATCGCGCATCAGGCCGACGAGGGCGCCGGAATCGATTCCCGCCGAAAGGAATGCGCCCACCGGCACGTCGGCGACCATGTGGTGGCGCACGCTGTCGCGCAGCGCTTCGCGGATAATCTCACCGGCCCGTTCCGGCGCTTTGCGTGCCTGCGCTTGGACCTCTGCCTCGGCGTAGGCGCCGGCGATGGAGTGAAAACGGTTGGGAGCGTGCACGCCGCAGGCATCGACCGTCATGTGCGTGCCGGCAGGAAGGGCGCGAATGGCGCGATAGGTCGTGTAGGGCTCGGGTACGCTGCCCCAAAGGTAGAAGCCGGCGATGCCGGCCGGATCCGGCGCGCCGGCGATCCGCCCACCCGCCATCAGCGCCTTGACTTGAGACGCGACCCGGATCGTGCGGCCGTCGTCGGCGTAGTAGAGCGGTTTGATGCCGTAGGGGTCGCGGGCCAGGAACAGCGAGCGCTGGCGCGCGTCCCAGATAGCAAAAGCGAACATGCCGCGCAGCGCCTCGATCATGCCCGCGCCGCGGCGTGCGTAGAGGTGCAGCAGGACTTCGGTGTCGGAATGGCTCGCGAAGTGGGCGCCCTCGGCCTCGAGTTCCGCCCTCAGCGCCTTATAATTGTAGATCTCGCCATTGAAGGTGATGACGAGGCTGCCGTCCGCACTCACCATCGGCTGGGCGCCGGAGAATGAGAGATCGATGATGGCGAGCCGGCGATGACCCAATCCGACGCGACCATCTTCCGACAGCCACTTGCCATGTCCGTCGGGGCCGCGCGCGGCCATGTGATCGCGGGTCCGCTCAAGCTCCGCTCCATCGATGGGGCTGGCCGCGTGGTGATAGGCGAAGATGCTGTTGATACCGCACATGTCAGGTTCTTGAAGCGTTTGCCTTTGCAGCGCTTGGCATCTTCTGATGGCACGCCCACGCCGTCTTGACGTTGTCGTCGATCTCGGCAAACTGCGACCGCCAGCCGAGCCTTCCGCGCCTTTCGTATTGAATTCAGTTAAGCGGGCCGGAGCCGCGACGCGGCCATCCTATCGACAGAGCGGGCGGGCGCACGATGCGCCCGGAATAACCACTAAGAGAAGGCCGGTATGGCGGACCTTCGCAATGCTCTCAAATCTTTCAAGGCCCACTCGTTTGAGCCTTCCCGTAAAAGGTTCTCGAAATACTCGATGGTGTGACGCAGACCTTCACGAAGCGGGATCGCAGGCCGCCAGCCCAGGAGAGCTTTTGTGCGCTCAATGTTCGGCTGACGCTGCCTTGGGTCATCTGGTGGAAGAGGCTTGAAAACGAGCTTCGACGCAGAGCCTGTTAGCTCCAAAACGAGCGTCGCAAGCTCCCGAATGGTAAACTCGCCCGGGTTTCCGAGATTGACGGGCCCTGTGATCTCAGCTGGGCTGTTCATCAATCTAACGAACCCTTCGATCAGGTCGTCGACATAGCAAAAGGAGCGTGTCTGTTCGCCATTGCCATAAATCGTAATAGGTTCGCTTTTCAATGCCTGAACGATGAAGTTCGAGACAACCCGCCCGTCGCTTGGGTGCATTCGAGGCCCGTAGGTGTTGAAAATGCGCGCCACTTTAATCTCAAGGCGGTGCTGGCGATGATAGTCGAAAAACAGCGTCTCGGCACAGCGCTTGCCTTCGTCATAGCAGGAACGCAGTCCAATGGGGTTCACGTTTCCCCAATAGTCTTCGGCCTGGGGATGAACTGTGGGATCGCCGTAGACTTCCGATGTCGACGCTTGGAAGATCCGGCATTTGAGCCGCTTGGCAAGCCCCAGCATATTGATGGCGCCGTGAACGCTCGTTTTCGTGGTCTGGACGGGGTCGTTTTGATAATGGACGGGTGAGGCTGGACAAGCGAGATTGTAGATTTCATCCACCTGAATATAGAGTGGAAAGGTCACGTCGTGACGGAGCAGCTCAAAGTGGGGGTTGTCCATGAGATGAACGATGTTCGGCTTCGTCCCGGTGAAGAAGTTATCAACGCACACCACCTCGTGGCCAATAGAAAGCAAACGATCGCAGAGATGAGAGCCGAGAAAGCCCGCCCCACCCGTCACAAGTACCGTTTTTGACATGCGCTTCCTTAATAACTTAAGAATTTTAACGGGTGATCTTGTCGCGCCGTCTTGCAAGATTGCTCAATCGATTGTTTTCGTGTGCGCCTAAATTTACGGCCGCGGAAACGACCGTCGCTCCGGCCGAGGAGTAGCCAAGGCACGGGCGCCTTTATCTACTGGCTTGGCGAAGCTACCGCACTTCGGGTGAAAGCCCACCCAAAGCGCACAACTGGAAGGCCCGTTAAGCTTGATATAATACAGCTCACCGAGCGCCTGTTTGCTACCGGAAGCTAGCGAAAGTGACAAGCTATTTTTTCCTTTTTTGATAAAATGTTAAGCCTTTTTTTTATTTTTGGGCGGCTGCCGCTGACGACGGCGCATCGGTCGAAGTCGAAAAAGATTAAGCTGATTCAACAAGTTCTCACTAGCTCTCACGTCCTTGACGCTGCTGCGGGGAGCCTGCATCCACAGGTTGTGAGGCTTGCGAAGCATTGCTTGACACTCTCGGCCAAGTCACTAAACTGCAACCATACACACTTGCCACCAGCATGGCTTGTGATGCATCGTGTTATAATAACTGCATCTGCATCGTATTTTATCGGCTGAAATGGAGGAGTGGCGCCACGCAGGCACTGCTTGGGTCGATAACGCGAACGGGATTGATCCAGTTATCAAGGCGCTGGAGCAAAAGCGGCGTCACATATCGCGCTCTACGCAGGGTTATCCAGTTGCAAGTACGCTATGAATCTGCGCAACGACGGCGGCGCGCGCTCCGACCGCCGCCGCAACGATTGAGCCAAGACGCATTCGGGTCGGCGCCGTGAAGAGGAAGAGGTGACGGAGGGGACAGCTGTGCGTTACTCCAGTAGCCCGGTCGCGAAACGCAGCTGCGACGAGGGCACTAACTTCGTCGCCTTCCAGCGCAGTTACCTCAGTTCTGGTGTGCAGTTGCACATTGGGCAAGGCGGCGACGAGGGGCTATGAACCCGCCGCCTGGGTTGCCGGGTCCTTGCCGGCCAATGTCTCAAGACGGTTCGGGGGACGCGACCATGGCATCCCCCTCTCGTTGCGTGACCCGCAGGATCGCGCGAAGCCGATCTTGCCTCATTATAAAGCGCAAACGCTTGATCATGTTGCCGCCGCCCTGCCATGGCGGCATGCTGTCGAGCAGTTCCTTCCGCCCGTAAAGCACGCCGATCCCCGTTGGCGCGAATACTTTGTGGCCGGAGAATGCGTACCAATCGCAATTCAGCCCCTGCACGTTGACGGGCATGTGCGAGACCGCCTGCGCGCCATCGATGAGGACCATCGCGCCATGGCGGTGGGCCATTTCGACCTTCTGCTTCGCGGGCGTAACGGCGCCGAGCGCGTCCGAAACTTGCGTGAAGGCGACAAGCTTCGCGCAACTTTCAGCAAAAACATCCATATTTAGTCAAATTATGAGATTGCACTATCTTTTTACCGCATGGGCAGCGTCTTCCTACGGAAGCTTATATCGAATGCCCGCCATCTATTTTATAGTCCGCGACAATCTCAACTGGGACGCCGTTGTGAACGCTCCTTTCAATGAGGTCTCTTTGCGCAGCGATTTTCCATCGACAGCGGGTGAGGCGGCGGCGCGGGAGCCCGCTAGCCCAGGAGCCAGCGCTCCCGGCATGTGGGCCGCCATGCGCGTCGAGGCAGCGCGAGAGTACGGCGCCGAACCCTATCTGGCGCCGCTTTTTGCCTCCATTCTTGAACACCGAACATTCGAAGAGGCGCTGGTCTCAATCCTCTCCATCAAGCTTGGCCATTCCTCCTTACCAGCCGAGGCGCTTGGGAGCGCGCTTCTGGGAGCAGTTCTCGCGGACCCGTCTATCGGGGAAGCGGCGCGCGCCGACATCGTCGCCGTCTTGGAGCGCGATCCGGCTTCCGGCAGCCCTCTTGAACCATTCCTCTTCTTCAAAGGCTACGCCGCGATCCAGACGCACCGGCTTGCTCATTGGCTTTGGAAAGCCGGAAGGCGAAATCTCGCGCTTTATCTGCAAAGCCGCTCATCCGAGGTTTTCCAGACGGACATCCATCCAGGCGCACAAATTGGAAAAGGAGTGCTCCTCGACCACGCAACGGGGTTCGTCGCTGGCGAGACTGTCGTTATCGAGGACAATGTTTCGATCCTGCATGGCGTCACGCTTGGCGGAACCGGGATCGAGAAAGGCGGCCGGCATCCCAAAGTCCGGACTGGCGTGCTCATCGGCTCAGGCGTTCAGATCATCGGCGACATCGAGATAGGAGCCTATTCCAAAATCGCGGCCGGCTCGTTCGTGACCCAGAATGTCCCGTCTCATTGCACGGCGGTCGGCGTTCCTGCTCGCATTATCGAAGGCGCCGGATCGAACAATCCCGCGCAGACCATGGATCAGAGCTTGGCGCAAGGGAGCTACGAGTCTTTCGACTACATCATCTGATATTAGCAAGCGCGATCTATCCCAAGTCGCCAGTTCTAACGACTGGCCCACACGATGCCCCCGGAAAGAGGATCGCCGCACGCCGTTGGAAATGAGGCGCGCTTGCGGTCTGGAATGTCGACATCGTTTATGCGGTTGAGGCACCTGCGTTTTCCGTTACACCTGACTGAGCGCAATGCCGAGGTCTGGCTATTTACGAACAGTTAACAAGATTCAACTAATGGTTGTATTTTAGGGTGTTTATCGATCTCCTCTTAAGTAATCGTCGCCGGAATGAATTAGTTCTAAGTTCACTTTTGTAAAATATCGCGCGCGCATCGATGCGCGAGACGACATCGCACAATCATGGAATCAGAAGATGACAAAGCCCACTGAAAAACTGTTTGAGACGAAGGCCGATGAGCAGATATTCGACCTGAAAGGCTTCCTCCGCGAACTGGAGGGGGACATGTTTCAGAAAGAGCAGCGTTACATGCACCGTTATTCAGCGAATACAAAAATGCAGCAGTATATCCAACAACTGGTACTCGCCGCGCATGAGGCAGCGATCCGGCGATGTCGTGAGCTGGAAGGCACGATCAAGGAGGCGGAAACGAAGCGCGCGGCCAAACGAAAGAAGTCCGAGGCGGGACGCACGCCAAGGCGCCAGGGGCGCAGCCGCGGTGAAGACGCCGCCGTGGGAGCCGCCGTGCATTGACTCATCCGCGCGCCAGACGCCCGCTTTTGCGCAGAAGCAGCTGCGTCCGATTAAACGCGCGATGCTCTAGGCGGCTTTCTTGAGCCGGGGCCGGGTGCGAAAGGCGCCCTGCTCGATATAGTCGAGAACCTGGCCGGCGATGTCGGCGCCGGTTGTCTTCTCGATGCCTTCAAGGCCGGGGGAGGAATTCACCTCAAGCAGCAGCGGGCCTTTCGCGGACCGAAGAATATCGACGCCCGCGAACTTCAGCCCGAGCCGGTTCGCCGCCCTGATGGCGATCTTGCGCTCCTCGGCCGACAGTTTAGCTTCGAGCGCGAAGCCGCCCTTGTGCAGGTTGGCGCGGAACTCGTCGCCCCCCGCGCGCCGCACCATGGCCGCCACAACCTTTCCGTCGAGCACGAGGCAGCGAAGATCCTGGCCGGCAGCCTCGGAAATGTATTGCTGCACGAGGAAGCTCGCCTCGGCGTTGCGCAGTGCGTCTATGACGGAGGCCGCCGATTTCCGGTTCTCGGCCAGCACCACGCCCTTGCCCTGACTGCTTTGCAGCAGCTTGATGATGAGCGGCGTGCCGCCAACCATCTTGATAAGGTCGTCCGTGTCGTGGTGGGAACTCGCGAAGGCGGTGTCCGGCATGGGCAGCTTGTGCATGGCCATAAGCTGATGCGCAAACAATTTATCCCGGCTTTGCACGATGGCCTGCGAGGAATTGAGCACGCGCGCGCCCGTCATCTCGAACTGGCGCACCACGGCGGCGCCGTAGGCTGTGATCGAAGCGCCGATCCTTGGAATCACGAAGTCGAAATTAGGCAGCGCCTTGCCCTCGTAATGCACCGCGCTTGCGATCGACCTGATGTTCATGTAGCAGCGCAGCGTGTTGATGGGCTCGATGACGTGGTCGCGCCGCTCCGCTTCCTCGATGAGCCGCCTGTTCGAGAAATTGTCCGGCTCCATCGTGAGCAGCGCGATGCGCAGCGAGCGCTTTGCGGGCGCGCCGAGATGTTCGCTCGTATAAGCGTCGTAGCTCAGCTTATTTTGGCGGTATTCGGACCAGGGTTGGATCGTGACCGATTGCGCGTCGAGAGCCGTCCGGCCGAGCAGCATGCGATGAGCCATCGTATAGCGGTTCGACAGCGAGATCTCGACAGGCCATTCGCGGCCGCCGATGCGGAGGGGGGTCTGAATTATGTAGCGGTGCTCGGCCTGCCCGTTGGAACTCCGCACAGGACGGCGGTCGATGATTTTGGCGGTGCACCAGACCTCGATTTCATCGTGATAATCGACAGGATGTACGCCGAAACGCACGCGCGGCGCGTCGATCGGCCCAAACGTCTCGATCGAGAACGCATGCAGCGCCGAAGTCTTGGCGCCGGTGTCGATCTTCGCCTTAAGCGCAGGCAAACCAAGTTGCGGCAGCGCCACCCACTCGCGCCAACCCAGAACAAACGGCTCCATCAAACCCTTCCCCGGTCTTACCAAGTCGATTGCTAACGATTTATCCAGCTTACGCTGAACTGGCTTACCGCAAGGGGCATGCAATCCCCTTTTCATTGCGCTCGAACTAACGCAGCGTTCACAATTGTTGTTCCGCAATGCATAGGTTGAGCGAGAGGCTACTGTGAAAATAATTCCGTTTTATGACATGAGCGAAAACCAATAAAATTTGAGACTTCAAATTCATTGCAATTCGTTGGAGCGTAACTTCGACACAACGGCCGGCACTTTCTTCGGCAAACCCCAACCGTGAGCTTACGCAGCCGAGGCTTGCTCGTGTGGCGTCTCGCAATTGCCAACCGCCTTTGGCATGGTCTTTGAACCCTTGGCAGCGTAAAGTGAGAGCGCAAACACTGCGGCCTTTCTACCTCAATTTTGGCCGCAAGTCCCCTAGCCCCGCCATCGGCCGTTAACAACCGGCGCATTTTTGCACAAAAGAGCGTCGCATTTTGCGTTCTAAGCGGCGTATGCCACAACAGATTACACAATTCATGCTGCGCTGGCATGCGAGCGACCTAAACATAGGCCACAGGAGAGGCCATGGAGACCACGCTACACATTCTCGTCGTAGACGATCATAAAGACATTCGCGATCTGCTCGCCAAGTTCCTGGTCAAGCATGGGATGCGCGTGACAGCGGTGGCGGACGCCGCGGAAGCGCGCCGGCACCTGAAGGCGGGCGCTTTCGATCTGCTCGTTCTCGACATCATGATGCCGGGCGAGGATGGGCTATCCTTGTGCCGCACGCTGCGCGAGGGCGCCGCGCCGCCCATCATCTTTCTCACGGCGGTCGCGGAAGATACAGATCGCATCATCGGCCTTGAACTCGGCGCGGACGATTACGTCACAAAGCCATTCAACCCGCGCGAACTTCTTGCCCGCATTCGCGCCGTGATCCGCCGCGCGCAAAGCATGCCGCAGAACCGCGAAGCCCCTCCCGGAGAAAGGCTCAAATTCTGCCAATTCGTGTTCGACGCAGACCGGCGCGAGCTGATCGACGACAAGGAGGTCGTGACGCCCCTTTCCTATGGCGAGTATTTACTTCTGTTGGCCTTCCTTCACCGCCCGAACATTGTCTTGACCCGCGATCAGCTTCTCGACATCACCAGGGGGCGCGCCGCCAATCTGTTCGACCGCAGCATCGACAACCAGGTCAGCCGTTTGCGACGCAAGATCGAGGAAGATCCCAAAGACCCGAAAATCATCCAGACGATCTGGGGCGGCGGCTATAAGTTTGTGGGGTCGGTCGAGCGCCTATGATGCCGCGAAGCCTGAAAGGCCAGCTCATTCTCCTCATGCTTGTGGGCCTCATACTCTCGCAGGCGGCAAGCTTCCTTTTCATCCTCGCGGATCAGAGGTCGAGGCTTAGAAACGAGTGGCTGCATAATCTGTTTACGCGCATCGCCGCGGTCAGCGACGTCATCGAATCGACCCCAAGCGAGTTCCACGCGAATATTCTTAAGTCGTCCAGCTCCTTCGCGCTCAAGTTTTCCATCGAAGACGTCCCCTTATCCCACTCGCGAGAAGTCGACCCGAACAATGGGATTGAACAAGGGTTCGACAAAGTTTTCGGCGATCGCGCAAATGAAATCAACATCACGATGTTGGACTCGCAAGGCGAGGACACATACTTCACACTCATGTTTTCGGAGGTGTGGCGAGACATCCATAACGCGCTTGAGTTCCAGAGCCCGAGCAACGCAAAACCGCCGGCGAGACCTCCTTTTGCTCATGTTTCCGTGCCCCTCAAAAGCGGGCAGTGGCTGAATGCGGTGCTCACGCCCCGTCAGTTGGCGCCGCATGTCACCCCGTTGCTCGTTCAGTTCGCCACCATGGCGGCGATCTCCGCGGTTGGCATCATATTGGCGCTGAGCCGGCTGACCCATCCCTTGAAAGAGCTGGCGAAGGCCGCCGCCGCGCTCGGCCGCGGCGAATCGACCGCAAATCTCGACGAGAAAGGCCCGCTTGAGGTGATCGCCACCATCCGGGCCTTCAACGATATGCAGGAAAGGCTGAGCCGGTTCGTGCTCGATCGCACCAAGATGCTGGCCGCACTTGGCCACGACCTTCGGACGCCGATCACGAGTCTGAGGCTCCGCGCCGAGTTCATCGAGGACGACGAGATCCGGCAGAAGATTTTGGAAACGCTGGACGAGATATTTGAAATGGCCGAGGCCACGCTGTCATTCGCGCGCGAGGAAGCTGCGCAGGAGAGGACCCGGCTTGTGGATGTCGGCGCCTTGATTTCGACTGTTTGCGCCGATCTCGCCGACACCGGATTCCCCGTGGAATGCGCCGAGACCGGCAGCTTCACCATCCGCTGCCGCCCGATCGGGTTGAAGCGGGCCTTCCGGAACGTCATTGAGAACGCCGTCGCTTACGGCCGCCGGGCGCGCGTCTCCATCGCGCATCGGCCCGGCGAAGTGGCTGTCATGATCGACGACGATGGGCCGGGGATACCCGACGGCGACATGGAGCGAGTCTTCAGCCCGTTCGTGCGTCTCGAAACCTCGCGCAACATGGACACCGGGGGCGTCGGCCTCGGTCTTGCCATCGTGCGCTCTATCGTTCGCGGCCACGGCGGCGATATTGCGCTGCAGAATCGTCCGGGAGGCGGGCTAAGGGTGACAATCGCCTTGCATGGCGTCGCTGTCATCGAGACCCCGGACGAATCGACGGAGGAAAGCGCCGCCGCCTGAGGCGGCCCGCCGCCCTCGCAGAACTTTCCACTTACAATCCAGAGGCTCACGTTTGGCATAAGCGTCGCGTGCGATAAGCGCGGCGCTGCTTACGTTTCAAACCTGGAGATCCAGTCATGTATCAGTTCGCCTACTCCGAGATCTGCGAAGAACTTCACTCATCGAGTATACCCAAACCGCGCAGGCTCTCCGACGCGCTCGAACTGATCGAAGCCGCGCAAGGCGCGCCCTCCGCATCGCACGAGTTGCTGGGCGTGCTGTCCGACTTTCGGAAGCTATGGCTTGCGATTGTCGAGGACTTCCCTGCTTCCGTTCATGAGAAGATCGATTGCTCTCCTCCCGCGCCGGGGCTTGCGGAAGGCGTGTTGCAAGAGATTGAGCGTTGCCGCTTCCACAACGCCGAATCGATCTCCTTCGTCCGCATGGGGAAGTGGCTGCAATGACATCGCACGGCGTTTTACTCGCTGAGAAAGCCGCCAGTCCAACTCCCGAAGACATCGCGGAGGCCGAAATAACGCTTGGCGCGGGCTTGAAGGATCTGGCCTCGGAGCTTCGCCTGATCGACGCCGCGGACTTCGCGGCGTTCATCCGGATCGGACAGATGGCGAACTTAAGGAGCTTGGTTCACTCCTCGTCCGAGCTGCATTTCAAGCCCGGCGCGTTGGAGCTTGCGGAACTGGGCGAAATCGATCTCGGCTGGTTCCAGCCGCCGCTCATAACGCTGCCGATGAAATTTCGCTATGGCGGGGTGCGGGTTTATTTCCGCCTGCGCCTGGCGGCCCTTTCGGCTGCCGTGGAGGTCGAATCGATTACGGCCGAAAACGGCGCCCTGGGCGAGGAATTGAATCGCATGCTCAAGGGCGCCTTGCAGGAAGCGGGAGCCGTGCGCCGGGCGCCGCTGAACGGCTGATTGCCCTCTCGATGGCTTCCAAAGGCGCGCTTTTAAGATAGATCGGCGGGCGTGACGACGATCCCGCCGACCCGCCGGCTTCTCGCGCGTGCATGATGAAGTCGTTCGGCGACGCTTTCCCGAGGACGTTGCGCGCTGGCCATCGGGTCGAAGCGCTCACTCCCTTCGCCTCCGAGATGGGTCGCGCCGAGGCGGTTGTCCTTGAGCCGAACGCCTCAATATCTGGCGCCTTCGACGCCAAATTGGACGGCGGCGGCGCCGCATATTGATTTTTGATCTGGACGAATTATTTAAGTTTAAATTATACCCAAGCAAAAGAATAATTGTGGCGCAGGATTGTATGCAGTTGCACACTCTTCGCGAGCGGGCTGCCGGAAGGCTCAAGAACAGAAAAAGCCACGGCCTTCCATTATCGGCGATATCGGCAGCCAAAAACGACAGGAATGATGAAACGTGATGCGTACGGAGCGCTTCAGCTTTTTTGAGCGTCGTCTTGTTGCGCTTCTGGCCGCCGATGCGTCCGAGTATTGCCGCCTCATGGGCCAGGATGACGAGCTGACGCTGTCTCGGCTCCTCTCCTACCGGCAGATCGTCGAGAACATTGCCGCCGCTCGCGCCGGGCGAATGTTCGGCGTCGCGGGCGACTCATGGATGGCCGAGTTTCCCAGCGCGGTGAACGCTGTGCAATGCGCCGTGGATTGTCAACGCGCCATCGAATGCCGCAACGAAGAGTTGCCGGCCGAGAAACGCATTCGCTTTCGTATCGGCATCCACTGGGGCCACGCCATCGCGGAGCGCGGAAACCTCTTCGGCGGCCCGGTGAATATCGCCGCCCGCCTGCAACAGCTCTGCAAGCCCGGCCATCTCGTGATCTCGGAAGCCGTGTTTCAGCAAGTCCTCGACAAGACCTCTCTTCGCTTCGAGCCGATGGGCGTTCAGCGCCTCAAGAACATCTCGCAGGCCATTTCAGCCTTTACGGCCGACATCGTGGAGGCGTCGGGAACAAGCGCGGGGCGCCCTCCCTCGGCCGGAGTTGACGTTGCCGGACCCGCGCCTGGGTTCGAGGGCGAGCCGGCCATCGCGGTGCTGCCGTTCAAGATCTTCCGCGGCGGAAGCGACGAGGATTCTCTGGGCGAAGGTTTCGCGGAAGAACTCATCCACGGCTTGTCGAAAGTGCGCTGGTTTCCGGTCATCTCGCGGTGCTCCAGCTTCGCTTTCAAGAACCGGGATCTCGATCCGGCCTCGATCGGGCGCGCACTCGGCGCAACTTACCTCGTGACGGGAAGCGCGCGGGGCGCCGGCAACGAAGTGTCGCTCATCGTCACCCTCGACGACGCAAGGACCGGCCGCAATCTTTGGAGCCAAAAATACGAGACCAAATGCAGCGAACTGTTTAACGCGCAGCATGAAATCGTCGCGAGCATTGTCAGCGTTCTGGAGTCCGAGATCGAACGCGCCGAAATCTCCCGGCTTCGGACACGCAAAGCCGAAGACCTCCATCCCTGGGAGCTTGTCCGCCGAGGCATTTGGCATCTTTATCGATTGACCCGGGAGGACGCCGCGTCGTCGCGGGCGCTCTTGGAGGAAGCGCTGCGCCGCGATCCCGGCTCCGCCGAAGCGCGCATTCAACTCGCGTGGTGGCATTTCTGGGATGTCTGGACGAAGCAGGCAGACCGGCGCGGATTTGGCGCGTGCGAAAGACTGGCGCGAGAAGCCGCTATCCTCGACCCGCGCGACGCCCGGGCCCACCTTCTGATCGGCTTGCCGTTGATGATGATGGAGCAACCCAAGCAATCGCGCCGGCATTTCCGCGAGGCCATCGATCTTCATCCCAGCCTTGCAACCGCTCACGGCTGCCTCGGCAGCAGCTATATTCTTGGCGGCGAGCCGGAAAAGGGGATCGAGGCGCTTCTTCTCTCGATCCGTCTCAACCCGCGCGACCCCTTCGCCTTTAACTTCCTGGGAGAGTTGGCGGTCGGCTTTCACATGCTGGAGAATTGGTCGAAGGCGTGCGAGTTTGCGGAGCGCTCCCTGCAAATTCGTCCGAACTTTTGGTATGCGAGAGCCGTTTGCATCGCGAGCCTCGCTCGAAGCGGATGTATCGATGAAGCGCGCAAAATGGCGGATTGCTGTCTGGTTGAGTCGCCAGCCGACCGAGTCGCTTGGGTGCCGTTTATCGATAGGAAATGGAACCAATATCTGCTAGACGGGCTCAAACTCGCCGGCTGCCAATCGCTTTAGCGCATCGCGCCTTAAACTTGGCAGACTTGGAGGTGAGCCTTCGGCCTTTCGCTCGACTTGACGAATATCAAAAAAAATCGGAGGGATTTTTTTCGCGCTTTGCATGAAATTCAGCATAACTTTCCATTTGCTTCCATGCACTTAATAGGAATTTCCTTAATCGCCATCACGCGTATCAGGTTGGAATGTTGAAATTTTAGGCATTTCCTGACTGTTGCCAAGCTCGTGTGACGGCAGTTTAAGCATTGCTGCATAAATGCCACAATCGCCAAACTCCGGGCAACAAAACGCGATCTCGACGTTGCGGTCCTTGTTATAGCGCGCAATAGTCCCGTTGTGAGATTTCGAATCGGGAGGACGTAAAGTGGCGCTTGGGGGAGCATCGTATTGGGGAACGCGCGCGCTTGCTGGAGCAGCAGTGATCGCCGTTTCCGCCACAACCGGCTTCGCAGCCGACCTTAGTTACAAAGATACGCCGGTCGTCGGCGATCAATTCGCGTGGACCGGGTATGTCCAGGCCACGAGCGATTACGTGTTCCGCGGTCTTTCGCAAAACCGCCGTGAGCCTGCCGCGCAAGGTGGCCTCGACGCTACCTATGGCATGTTCTACATCGGGACGTTCGCCTCGTCGGTGAATTTCGATGCGCCTGGAGCGCCGAATACGCTGGATACTCGCACGGAAATCGACGTCTACGGCGGCATCAAGCCCAAAGTCGGCGACGTAACCTTCGACTTAGGCGTGATTTCCTATAACTACCCGAATGTGCATGTGGATCACGCGCTGGGCTTGTACGACACAAACTACGTCGAGTTCAAGGTCGGCGCCAGCGGCACCGTGCTGAAAGACATCGCCTGGACCGGCACCGTCTTCGTATCGCCCGACTACCTCGGCGAGACTGGAACCACGGTGGTTGTTGAGGGATCGCTGTCGAAACCGCTCTTTAAATATCGCGAAGTCGATTTCAGCGCCAGCGCTACGGTCGGCTACCTCGACTACACGGACCAGAGCGTAATTCCGGGCACGATAGCGCCGCTCAACAGCTACGCCTATTACAATGCCGGCGTGACGGCGACGTACAAAGCCTTCTCGCTGGACGTCCGCTGGTGGGACACCAGCCTGAACGATACGAGCGCGCAGTGCAGCTTCAACCAAGCCAACCAGTGCGGCTCGACCTTGTCCGTGACGGCGAAGGTTACGTTCTAGAGCATTCTGCATAGCGGTTTTAGAAGGGCCGGGGTTTTCCCGGCCTTTTTTGTGTCATCGCGGCTTCAATAGGGGTGGCCTCGGCGAGCGCCCGCTTCTTCTCGGTGGGGCGCCCTTTGCCGAGGCGGATCAGCGGCCGCGAAACTCGCGGATGTCGACGAAGCGACCGGCGATGGCCGCCGCCGCCGCCATGGCGGGCGAAACGAGGTGCGTGCGGCCCTTGAAGCCCTGCCGCCCTTCGAAATTGCAATTCGAGGTAGAGGCGCAGCGCTCGCCCGGCGCCAGCTTGTCGGCATTCATGGCGAGGCACATGGAACAGCCCGGCTCGCGCCACTCGAAACCCGCCGCAAGGAAGATTTTGTCGAGCCCCTCCGCCTCGGCCTGCTCCTTCACAAGGCCGGAGCCCGGCACGACCATCGCGCTCACCCGTTCGGACACGCGCTGGCCGCCGATCGCGGCCGCGGCGGCGCGCAAATCCTCGATGCGCCCGTTGGTGCAGGAGCCGATAAACACGCGGTCGATGGCGATGTCGGTCATCTTCGTACCCGGCTCAAGGCCCATATAAGCGAGCGCGCGCGTCACGGCGGCCCGCTTGCCTTCGTCGGCGACCTCCGCCGGATCGGGAACCACGCCGGTGATGGCGACGACGTCCTCCGGGCTCGTTCCCCAGGTTACGATGGGCGGCAGGCTCGCGGCGTCGAGCCGCACCTCGCGGTCGAACTGCGCGCCCTCGTCCGATGGCAGCGTCTCCCAATAGCGCCGCGCCGCTTCCCAGGCGCCGCCTTTCGGCGCGCGCGGCTTGCCCTTGATGTAGTCGTAAGTCTTCTCGTCGGGCGCGATCAGGCCCGCCCGCGCGCCGCCCTCGATGGACATGTTGCAGACCGTCATGCGGCCTTCCACCGACAGCGCGCGGATCGCCTCGCCCGCATACTCGATGACATAGCCGGTGCCGCCCGCCGTGCCGATCTCGCCAATGATGGCGAGCACAATATCTTTCGCGGTGACGCCTTCGGACAGCGCGCCGTCCACCGTCACGCGCATGTTCTTCGCGCGTCTCTGGATCAGCGTCTGCGTGGCGAGCACATGCTCGACCTCGGAGGTGCCGATGCCGTGGGCGAGCGCGCCGAACGCGCCGTGCGTGGACGTGTGGCTGTCGCCGCAGACGATGGTCGTGCCGGGCAGCGTGAAGCCTTGCTCCGGGCCGACGATGTGGACGACGCCCTGGCGCGGGTCGAGTTCGTTGTAATACTCGATGCCGAATTCGGCGCAGTTATCGCTAAGCGTCGCGACCTGAAGCGCGGCCTCCGGATCGTCGATGCCGTGGCTGCGGTCCGTGGTGGGCACGTTGTGGTCCACCACCGCGAGCGTCTTTTGCGGCGCGCGCACCGTGCGGCCCGCCGCGCGCAAGCCCTCGAACGCCTGCGGACTCGTCACCTCGTGGATGAGATGGCGGTCGATATAAAGGAGGCTCGTGCCGTCGGCCTGCGTCTCGACGACGTGATCGTCCCAAATCTTGTCGTATAGCGTTCTTTGCGCGCTCATTGTCTCGCCTTCCGCTGTCGATGGATCGTTTTAGGAATGCACGCGCCGAAACGCAAGACGCTTCAAGCAGCTTTGCGATTGGGACCAACGCTCAGATCGCGACCTGGCGCCCGATCTCCACCACCCGGTCCACGGGCAAGCGGAAGAAGTCGGTCACCTGCGCGGCGTTTCGCTCCATCGCGGCGAAGATCAGCTCCCGCCACTTCGGAATCCCCTGCCCATCGGCCCGCGCGACCACCGTTTCACGTCCGACATAATAGGTGATGTCATCGAGGTCGATATCGCAGCCCCGCTCCTTCGCCAGCTTAAGAAGCGGCGGGATCTCGGGCCGCTCCATGAAGCCGTAATGGACCGAGACGCGCCAGCAATGGTCAGCCTCGTTGATAAGTCTCAGGCGATCCTCCTCGCGGACGAACGGCATGGGCTCGATGGTCACGTTGATCACAATGACGCTCCGATGAAGCGCGCGGTTATGCTTGACGTGCCACGCCATCACCGGCGGCACCCCTTCCCGCGAGCGCGTCATGAAGACGGCTGTGCCCGGCACGCGGGGCACGCCTTTGTCGGCCAGTTCCTTCATGAATATGTCGGTGCGCTGATACTTGGACTTGAGGACTTGCAGAACCGCGTCGCGGCCGGAATGCCAAATCCACATTATTCCGAAAATGACGATCGCAAGCGAGAGAGGAATGTAGCCGCCATCAAACATCTTCGCGGAGTTCGCGATCAGAAACGCGCTGTCGACAAGAATGAAGCTTCCGGCCACGGCTATGCTGAGCGGCAAGCTCCATTTAAGTTTTTCGACCATGGCGATCATCAAGAGAACGGATGTCATCAGCATCGTCGCGGAAACGGCGATACCGTAGGCGGCCGCAAGGTTGTCCGACTTGCGGAAAGCGAGCGTAAGGCCAATGGTGATGACCATCATGAACCAGTTCACGACTCCAATATAGATCTGGCCGTAGCCGAGCGCGGAGGTCTGGGTGATGCGCATGCGCGGAAGCCAGCCTAGTTGTATCGCTTGCCTCGTCATCGAGAATGCCCCTGTGATGATGGCCTGGCTCGCGATTATCGTCGCGGCGGTCGCGAGGATGACGAACGGGACAAGAATAGGCCTGGGGCAAAGTGCGTAAAATGTGTTCTCGGCGACGAGCGGGTTGTTAAGCACGAGCGCGGATTGACCTGCATAATTCACCACAAGGCAGGGAAACACGACGATAAGCCAGGCCAGCCGGATAGGCCCTCGGCCGAAATGGCCCATATCCGCGTAGAGGGCTTCCGCGCCGGTAACGCAAAGGAACACCGCGCCAAGCACGAGGAACGACGTGGCTCCCCCGGAAATCAGATAGTCGATGCCGTAAATCGGGTTCACCGCTTCGAGCACGCTGGGGTTTTGCTCGATCCCCCACAGGCCGAGAAGCCCTAGCGAAAGGAACCAAACGACCATGATCGGCCCAAACATTTTGCCGACAAGCGCCGTGCCGCCCGGCTGAACGAGGAAAAGCAGAATGAGAATGACGACGGTGGCGGGGACGACATAATCGGCCATGGTCGTGGTTACGACCGAAAGGCCTTCGAGCGCCGATAGGACCGAGATTGCCGGAGTGATGACGCCATCCCCGTAGATGAGCGCCGCTCCGAACAAACCGACGGCCACGATGAAAGCGCGCTTCCTGTCGCGCACCCGCAACCCTTTTTGCCCGCTCACAAGCGCCATCAGCGCCATGATGCCGCCTTCGCCGTGATTATCGACCCGCATGGCGACGCCGACATACTTGATCGTCGTCACGATTATGAGCGTCCAAAAGATGAGGGAGAGGCTGCCGAGAACCATGGCGCGGTCAACAATCGCCTGCGCGCCATGAGCGGCCAGCACGATCTTCAAAGTGTAGAGCGGGCTCGTGCCAATGTCGCCGAAGACCACGCCAAGCGCGGACAAGGCCAGCACCCGAACATCGCCTTTGGGGAGCGCCGCGACGCCTTGCGGCGGTGAGGCGTGAGAACTTGTGCCCATGATCGATCCACGATTCATTGCCGCAATGGCTCGCGCAGCTTTAGCATGGGATCGTAAGAGGCGCATTAAGACCGATTGCTGCTCTCTATCATGGCGCCGCGATTACGAGCGTCCAAAATGTCTTGTATTTCGTGTCTGACTTATACTCGTAGGCGATGCCCATATGCTTCGCTTCCGCAAGGAGCATATTGCGACTATGAGGCGGACTTTTCTTCCACCCCTCCACGAGTTCGGCGAGAGATGTTTGTCCGACGCCCACGTTCTCCGCGCAAACCCTGTAAGAATAGCCGGCGAGCGAGAGGCGCTTGCCGATGTCCGCTCCGTTCGGTCCTATGTGGGACATGCGATCGTGCTTCGCCATATCCTTTGTAAGGAACTCGGCCGCGCCCGTTGCGTTCCTGTCGAGCGTCAGCGCGGCGAGGCCGCGTGACGACCGGTATTCGTTGATAAGCCGGAGCGCCTCGTTCGGATCGACCCATGCCGGAGGCTCTTCGGGTCCAGGCTTTGCCGCCACTACCGCTGCCGCCTGCGGCGGCTCTCCTGAACTGAAGGCGGAGGAGAAATTCGCCCAGATGCCGCTTATCCCGGAGCTTTGAGGCTGCGCCGGCTCGGCCGGAGCGGCGGTTGCGGTCTTCTGCGGCGGCGCGTCCTGGCTTCCCAATCCGCCGGTGAGCGAGGAAAGCCCGCCGGTCGATGCACAGCCGGATAGAACCCCGCACACCAGCAATAAACAGATCCTACGCCGCATGAACGAGCCCTCATTGCGAGCAGAATGCCGAATTACGGTTAGCAAAGTCTTGATCCGGCCAATGCGCGGAAGCGAATAGCCTCGGATCGCGTCAACATCATGATCGCCTCACTCTTTACAAGCGAAGCGGCGATTACGGCAAGCTTCTCTCTTGGAACCGCGAATCCGCCGGCTCTTTTGCACGATCCGCCAAGTCGTGCGCATTCTGAAGTGTCTGCTCAGCCATGAAAAAGCAGAGCGAAAACTCGTTGCACGTCTTCGTTCTTCTCGATGACGGCCCCCGCAGTCGCCCCCATCTTTCGTGTTCTTCGAATGTTTCCCGTCCTTGGCGCAGCGCGCATGATCGCTGCACAAAAATGAGGGGATTCATGAGGAGTGCTGGCGGTCTTCGGCCATTCGATCATGATTCCAAGAAAGCGCGAACTGTCCCGTGCTGCGAGCGGGCCAACTTCTCACGGTGGAAAGGGAGCAGAAAACCTTGAAGGCGCCTCCTGGCGCTGGTTAACATTCCCTGCATGTCCCCTCCCGAACTCGATGCAACGGCGCCATGCCTGACTCTTGAGACGGGCGCCGTTCAACGCAGAAGGGAAATCCCGCGCGTCGTCATTCTTTGCAATGAGCCCTGGAGAGACCTCGTTATGAATTCAGTCGCGCCTGCAGTCCTTATCGTTTCTCAAAATCAACACTCTACCCTATCCAAGTCTCAGAAACTATTCAATAATCTGATCAAAAAGATTGACGCGGAGCGAAAGCGGTTAGCGGCATGGCAAACGATGATCCCTCTTTACCATCAAAAACATGCAAGTGAATTTGTGCCACTGACGCAGACGTTCAATGAACTCAGAGCGGAACTGGTGCGATTGCTTGACAAGGCGGACGCGGAAAGACTGTTCAACAAGAACGATAAGGCAAAATTGAAAGACATTATCTGCGCTATTGCTGCAGAATTGATTGTTGAGAATGACGATGGAGATTTGAAAAGGATTTATAACAAGCATAGCGGGGGCGACATCGATGCTGAGATAAAAGAAGAGAAGAGCGCGATGAAAGCCATGATGGAAGATATCTTAGGCGTCGATTTAGGCGACGACGTTGACTTTGGGTCGCCCGAATCCATGATGGCTCATGTCGGTGAGAAAATGCGGCAGAAAATGGAGGACGAAGAACAGGTCCGGCAAGATTATCAAAAGCGGAATGCGAAACGCAAAAGATCGGCCAAGGCTCTTGCCAGAGAGGCAAAACAAGAGGCCGAAGCCCAAAACATCAGCCAGTCCATCCGGGAGGTCTACCGGAAATTAGCGAGCGCTTTGCATCCTGACAAAGAACAAGATGCCATGGAACGAGACCGCAAGACTGCTTTGATGCAACGGGTCAATATTGCTTATAATAACAAAGACCTCCTCAAGCTTCTAGAGCTGCAATTGGAAGTGGAGCAAATAGACCAAGCGGAAATTAATAACATAACTGAAGAACGCCTGAAATATTACAATAAAATTCTAACGGAACAATCCAAAGAGCTTCGAATGGAGGTGATAGCCGTTAGAGATTTGTTTAAAATACGCTTTAACATTGCACCAGGCGTTTCGTTGTCACCTGATACAGCTATGCGCCGTCTGGGAGACGATATAAAAAACATCAAAAAAGATATCAGTAGTCTAAAAAATGACTTGTGCCTATTTCAAGATTTAAAAAACTTAAAAAAGTACCTGAAGCTCTATAAGATCCCTCGAAAGACAATCTTTGACGATGAACGCTTCTGGGAAATGGAATCGTTCTTGTAAACAAGTTAGCGTAATTGCGGCTGATCTGGCTCCGCCGCTGACTGTTGCTGGCAAACCCCAGTATCTGCGGCGGCGGCGACCACTGCTTACCCTTCGCTGAGGCGCTTGCCCCTGAAATCCACTCAGATGCCGCTCGACCTCGATGAGAAGGTAAACCCGGATATCAGGAGCGGCGGCGCCGAGACCATGCCCCACCCGCCGCCAGGGCGCTCGGCGGGTCCCACGGCTTCGATCTTGCTCAGCGCGGAAAGCGGGCTTTCGTTGAAACGAAGGTTGAGCGCGGGCCGCGCGATCTTGCCATTTTCGATCAGGAAATTGCCATCCCGCGTCATGCCGGTGCAAAGCAGTGTGCGCGGGTCCACAACGTTGACATACCACAGGCGCGTGACGAGGACGCCGCGCTTCACCTCGCGGATCATGTCCTCGATGGGAACCGCGCCGCCCTCCATGGATAGGTTGCAGGCAGAGGGGACCGGCTCGCGGCCCATTTTTTGGGCCCAGAAGCGCGAATAGCTCATGGTTTTCGCAACGCCGCGCTCGAACCAGACCGTGCGCCGTTTCGGTACGCCATCAGGACCGAACAGCATGTCCGGCGCATCTGGGTTAGCCGGGTCCGACGTGATGGTGACGGCCTCATCCAGAAGCCGCTCGCCGAGCTTTGTGCCGCCGCCGGGTTTAGACAGAAAGCTGCGGCCTTCATCGGCGGAGCGGGCAGCCATGCTGTAGACCAGACGCTGCACGAGATCGGCGGTCGCGGCGGGCTCAAGGATCACGGTATAAGCGCCCGGATCGAGATCGGCGGCCTCTCCTGGAAACAGCGACTTGCGGACCGCGCGCTCGCCAAGACCGGCGGGATCGAGCGCCCGGAAGCGGTTTTGCGAAGCGCCCGCCCACCCCGACCACGCCCGCTTCGTATGGCGGGCCGTGACCGTCAGCTCCGCGCTGGTCCCCCGGTCGTAGGCGAAGAGCCCGGCGCTATTGGCAAGCGCACGGAAGCCGCACTCGGCCTCGATGAAGCCCGCGATGCCCACCTCGTAGTTCCGGCCCGCGGCGATGGCGCTTGCCGCCGCATGGGCGAGGCTGGACGCCTGCGTGTGGGCTGTAGCGGCATCGTAGCGGGCCGCTTCGGGTTCATAGGTCTGCGGCCCAAGCGGCGGCATGAATTCCGGATTCTCCGGGGACAGAAGCGCAATCTTCTCCGAGCGCAGCCGCGCCTCATCCAGCGCGCCCTCATCGAGCGCGTTTACGCTGGCGCTGCCCGTCCTCTTGCCGAAGCTCGAACTCAATGGAAACGCTGACGCTGCTGACCGCGCCATTCGTTGTGGCTTCGTTCCTGGCGAAGCGAAAATTCCGGGAATCGCCGCCCCGGACAGAAACCGTGCACGCCTCGGCGCCGGACCGGGCGATAATATTCGAGGCGATGGCTTGCACCTCATCGGGGGAAAGCATCATGGTCAGATATCCTTCCGCTCCGTATTGAGGATGGTCACGCCCCTGAAGCGCGCGGGTACGGCGCCATGCCCAACCGGTGCGATCTGTATGGGCTGCGCCTTGCCGCAGGTGAACGCGCCATGCAGTTCGTAAGTATCCTTGCCGCCAATCCCGTCCAGGCTATTCCAGAACGGCACGGTGCGGGCCTGATAGGCCACGTCGCGGAGCATAGGCCCGAGCTTGCCGTTCCGGATCTCCCAGAAGATCTGGCCGCCGAACTGGAAATTGTCGCGCTGCTGGTCGATGCTCCAGCTGCCCGCGCCGGAGATGAAAATGCCCCGGTCCACGCCTGCGATGAGATCCGGGAGCGAGACAGGCTCCGCCCCAGGCTGGAGCGAAATGTTGGGCATGCGCTGGATCGGGAATGCGGTTGGCGAATCCGCGTAGGCGCAGCCGTTCGAGCGCTGTCTGCCGATCAGCCGCGCTTGCCCCAGCGCCATCTGGTAATTTCGGAAAATGCCCTTCTCGACAATGGGAAACTCAGCCTCCGCGCCGCGCACGCCATCGTCGTCATAGCCAATCGTCGCGAGGCCGCCGTCCTGCGAGCGGTCGGCCATTACCGTCATGAGCGGGCTGCCAAATTGCAGGCCGTCCAGCATCTCCGGCAGGACGAAGGATGTGCCCGCGAAATCCGCCTCCCAGCCAAGCGCGCGGTCGAGCTCGGTCGAGTGGCCGACGCTCTCATGGATGGTCAGGAAGAGATTGGCCGGGTCGATGACGACGTCGTACTGGCCTGGCTCGACGGACTTGGCGCCGAGCTTCTCCCGCGCCTGCGCCGCCGCCAGCGCCGCCTCCGCCTCGCCGTCATACGCGGCTACGTACTCCCAGCCTGCCGCGCGCGCAGGGTACAGGCTTTCGCGCGTGGCGAACCGGCCGGTCTGTTTGTCGATAGCCGTGACGGTGAAATGGGGCCAGATCCGCACCCGGCTCTGATGGATGCTGCTGCCGCGGCTGCTTGCGAACAGTTTTTCCTCGCGCACGATCCAAAGCTGGGAACTGCAATAGTCCGCGCCGGCTTTGAGAGCCGCGGCGTTGATGCCCAAGAGCTTGGCGGCCTTCTCCTCCACCGGCGCCGCGAACGGGTCCGAGGCGACCGGCATGATCCAATTGTCCCGATAGGCGGGAATGTCCTCCAGCTCAATGGGACGCGTTTGCAGCAGGCGCGCGGCCTTCGCATTTTCAATGGCCTCAAAGGTGGCGCGCGCCACCTCTGCCTCGCTCACGATGCGGCTTCCGGCAAAGCCCCAGCTCCCATCCAGCAGCACGCGCACGCCAAACCCGGCGGAGAATGTGGAGTTGAAATGCTGGAGTTTATCCTCGCGCGCGTAAACGGATTCGTCCCGGTTGCGGCCGATGCGGATGTCCGCGTAGCCCGCGCCCGATTCCTGCGCGAGCCGCAGCGCGGTGTCCGCGAGGCTCGTTTGGGAATCGATGTCGAGATTTTCGAATGCTTGGGGCGATAGGGAAGAGGATTCGGGTTCAGTCATCGCTTACCTCCGGCGCGGATTTGGGGACGAAGGCGTGCGTGAGCAAGCATTCTCCCACGTTGCCGCTCACGGATTGTGTACGCGCGCAGGCGCCCCTTTTTGCGATCGTCGCGAAGGGGCGCAACCGTAAGATGGTCTCGCTCTTCGATCAAGGGGGCCTTGACGATCTTGCCGGGCGTGGCCGTGAGCTTGAACAGAGCGCCTTCGCGGACAGGATCGCCCCGATTGTCGTCGTCTCGGCGATAGCCCGCTATGAAGCCGCTCGAAGTGTGCTGCTCTTCGGGTTTTGCGCCCCGACTTTACCGACTATACATTTGCAAGAGGTCGACCGCTTTCAGAACTGTAAGCGGCGACAGTGGGATACCCCAAGCGACCATGCGGCCTCCGCGCGGCGCGCCGCGTCACCACCCCCAGCCCTGTGGGTCCTGACGTTCGTACCGGCCGCCGCGCTGCCGCGTATTGCCGCTTTGCGGTCTTTGATCGCTCGAAAAAAAGTCGAAGAAGCCGCCGTCGCCCCACCCGCCGCCGCTCGCGATTGCGGGCGAAGGCTGGCGCGTCACGAAGCCGCCCTGGGGCTGGTTGTTCAGCACCGCGACGAACTCAGTACGAAAGTTGGTCTCGCGGCTCAGCGGCTCGTCCGAGACGACGATCGAGGATCGCGGCAAAGCAGTCGGCGCGATGCGATTGAGCACATCCTGCGGGATTGCGATGCGGTCGAGCGCGGCCTTGGCGTCGTCCCCGTTGTCGATCGTCACCACGGTCCATCGCAAGCCCGCGTCGCTCTTCGCCATCGCCGTGAAGACATGCGTGCCTATCGGCTTATCGGGATCGCGGATCGTGACCGGAACCTCAATGGTCGAATCGAACACCTCGCCCCCGTCCGCCCACGGCTTATGCGTGTTGCGCCTCACATAGAGCTTCTGCGTCGCGCGGCTGATGTAGACCGAGACTGGCTCAAGCGCGAGCTTCGCCTCTATGGCCGCCTTAGCCGTGTCAGCCTTTCTCTTCGCGGCCGCTTTGGCTGCGTCCTTTGCGCCGGCGTCGGCTTCGAGCTTCGATTTCGCATTGGCTCTTGCGGTGTCGAGCTGGGTCCTCGCTTCCGCGGCCTTGGCAGCCGCCTTGAGCCTCAAATCCTCGGCATGCGCCTTAGCCTGGTCCGTCTTTGCGGCGGCAAGCGCCTTTTCGGCGTAGGCGAGTTCGGCGGCCGCGCGGGTCTTGAGCATTTCCAGCTTGCGCAGCGACGCCGCGAGCGACGCCGTCTCGCGCGCCGAGCTCGCGGCGGCTTTCTTCGTCTCATCGGCCGCCCTGGCGGCCTCCGCGGCCTCGCGGGCAAGCTTCTCGGCGCGCGCCGGCGCAGCGGCGACCGCCTCTGCGTTCGGCCTGAACAGCGCCGCGTGAGAAAACTCGGCCGGTGCTGCGTCGCCCGGCGAGATGATTACCCGCATGCCGATCCGCGTCTTGTCGAACAGCTTCTCCGCAAAGCCGAAGGGCATCCGCACGCAGCCGTGCGAGGCCGCATACCCGGGCAGCGGGCCGCCGTGCAGCGCGATGCCGTTCCAGGTGAGGCGCTGCATGTGCGGCATCGAGGCATCGTCATAGAGGCTGGAATGGTGGTCCACGTCCTTCTCCAGGACGGCAAAGACGCCGGCTGGCGTCTCGCGTCCCCTGGTCCCGGTCGACACCGGCGCCCGCAGGATCCATCCATCCCCGTCATAGAAAGTGACTTGCTGGGACTTGATCGACACGATTGCCATGATCGGCTCGCCTGCATGGCGCGGCGCCGCCGCCTCCGTTGGGGACGCAAGGCGCGCCTTCCTCGTTTCGGCGCCGGCGGGAAGCGCCGTCAGCGCGGCAATGGCCGCCAACGTTACTATGACAGGAGACCTCCAACGCCAGATCGTCACGGCGGAATGCGCCATCCTGAATCGAAATGCCATGCCATACTCCGGTTGGAATGCAAGTGAAGCTTGCATCGGATAGGTATCAGATCGCGATATTCAGATCCACTGACCCGTCACCTACATTCGACGTTGCCCAGTCACTCTAAGGACCGGACTAATGCGCGGGAGTCCCTCAAATCAATACGTTTTCTTTGCTTTTGGCGGCTGGCGGAGAGGGAGGGATTCGAACCCTCGGTACGGTTACCCGTACTCCGGTTTTCGAGACCGGCCTATTCAACCACTCTAGCACCTCTCCAGGCGAAAGCCCGCGACTCTAAGGCTGAAGCGCCGCCCACGGGCTGGCCGGCGCGTTTGCGCCGGAGCGTTCGCAACAGATAGCAAACGGCTAAGGTTCGCGCAACGGTTACAAGGCCGCTTTTCGATCCGCGGTTGAGATGCTCGCGCCAAAAGCATAGAACTGGGCGCTCAACCCCTAGGGATCGCCGCCCATGAACGAGAAAGCGCATAGCCTCCCATCAGCCCCGCCCCTCGCCGGGAAGCGGCCCCTCCGCGACGTTCATCACGGCATAGAGCGCGTCGACGACTATGCCTGGCTTCGCGTCGAGAATTGGCAGGAGGTGATGAAAAACCCGGCGGCGCTGGGCGCCGATGTACGCGCCTATCTCGAAGCGGAGAACGCCTACACGACGGCCGCGATGGCGGATACGGAGGCGCTTCAGGAAACGCTATTCAAGGAAATGAAGGGCCGGATCAAGGAAGACGATTCCTCCGTTCCCGCGCCGGACGGCCCCTACGCCTATTTCACGAGCTACGTCACGGGCGGGCAGCAGCCGCGCCTATGCCGGCAGCCCCGTGGCGGCGGCGAGGCGGAAGTGCTGCTCGACGGCGATGCTCTTGCGGCGGACAAGCCCTATTTCTCGCTCGGCGCGGCCGCCTGGAGCCACGATCACACGCTCTTGGCCTACGCTTTCGATGACAAGGGCTCGGAATTCTTCAAGATTCGCGTGCGCCACCTTCCGACCGGAAAGGAGCTGCCGGACGAAGTTCCCGATATGGAAGGCCAGCCCATCTGGAACGCGGACGCGAGCGCCTTCTTTTACACCCGCGTGGACGAACACCGCCGGCCCTTGCAGGTTTTTCGCCACGAGATTTGCAAGCGCGCGGACCAGGATGAGCCGATCTACCAGGAGCCGGACGCCGGCTTCTTCACGCGCGTGGGCCAGAGCCAGGACCGGCGATACATTTTCATAAGCGCGGGCGACCATGAGACGAGCGAGGTGCGCTTTCTCGATCTCGCCGCGCCCGGGAAGGGCTTGAGCCTCATCGCGCCGCGCGAGACGAACCGCGAATACCAGGCCGAGCATCACGAAGGCCGCCTCATCATTCTCACCAATGCGGACGGCGCCGAGGACTACAAGCTTGTGGAGGCGCCCATCGATGCGCCCGGCCGCGAGAACTGGCGCGATCTCGTGCCCCACAAGCCGGGGCGGCTCATCCTCGATTACACCTGCTTCAAGGATTATCTCGCGCGGCTCGAACGCGAGGACGGCCTGCCGCGCATCGTGATCCGCCGCTTCGCCGATGGCGAGGAGCACGCCATCGCGTTCGCCGAGGAGGCCTATTCGCTCGGCATGTCGGAAGGCTACGAATACGACACAGAAACGCTCCGCTTCACCTATTCGTCCATGACGACGCCGCGCCAGGTGTTCGACTACAACATGCGCACGCGCGAACGGACTTTGCTTAAAGTCCAGGAAGTGCCGAGCGGGCACAACCCCGAAGACTACGTGACGCGCCGCGTGTTCGCGCCCGCCTCGGACGGCGAAACCGTGCCCGTGTCGCTCCTCTACCGCAAGGACACGCCGCTCGATGGCGCCGCGCCCTGCCTGCTCTACGGCTATGGCTCCTACGGCCTCTCCATCCCGGCGGGCTTCTCCACAAACGCGCTGAGCCTTGTCGACCGCGGCTTCGTCTACGCCATCGCGCATATCCGCGGCGGCAAGGACAAGGGCGATCGCTGGTACAAGGACGGCAAGCTCAAGAAGAAGCCGAACACCTTCAAGGATTTCATCGCGGCCGGGCGCTATCTGGCGGAAGCGAAATTCACGAGCGCCGGCCGCATCGTGGCGCAGGGCGGCTCGGCGGGCGGCATGCTCATGGGGGCTGTGGCGAACATGGCGCCGGAGCTGTTCGCGGGCATCATCGCGGATGTGCCCTTCGTGGATGTGCTGACGACCATGCTCGACGACACGCTGCCGCTGACCCCGCCCGAATGGCCCGAATGGGGCAATCCCATCGAAAGCGCCGAGGATTACGCGACCATCGCGGCCTACTCGCCCTATGACAATGTGCGCGCGCAAGCCTATCCGAACATCCTCGCGACCGGCGGGCTGACCGACCCGCGCGTCACCTATTGGGAGCCGTCGAAATGGGTGGCGAGGCTCCGCGCGAACAAGACGGATGCGAACCTGCTGCTGCTGAAGATCAACATGGACGCGGGCCACGGCGGCGCGTCGGGCCGCTTCGACCGGCTGAAGGAGGACGCGCTGGCTTTCGCGTTTGCGCTGAAGGTGACGGGTAAGGCCGGGTAGGGAGGCGGGCCTCGACGCGGCGCGGCGCTAACCTTGTATTAACGCTGGCGCCTCCGAATTAGGTACCGCCACTTCGCGGTTTTTCGCCCCTTCCCCCTGATTATCTTAATCATAGCGCATGGCGCCTTGCGGAAGCGTTAAGCGATGCCTATCCTATTGGAAAACATAAGGAAAAAGCGCCATCGCCGCGCAATTTGGAGCGGTTGCGCAGCCGCGCGGCGCAACCTCCGGCTTGGATTTTTGGTTACCGCGCGCAACTTTATAACCGTTAACTAGGATTTCCGACTCGCTTTTTTCGCGTCGAATCCGGGTTTTTCGCGTTTTTCGTAAGGCGCGCGCGCGATTTCGTAGGCGACGCCGTCCTCCCGTGCGCGCGTTAACCCACCCCGATTTTAACCATGCGGCGGCGTTACGAAATTCGCCGCCGCCTTACAGTTCGAAAATGTTGAACCGTAAGCGCGCCCCGCCGCCGCATCGCTCGCCCCGAGCCTGTCGAAGGGCGAGCGCGCCGGCCGGGCTTCATGGTTCGGCAAGCTCGCCATGAGGCAATGTTGATTACACCGTGTTCGTGCACGGCATTCTGGCGTGAACTTCAGCACATATCTCACCGAGCAGGTGGGCAAGGCTTCGTAAACGGCGTATATACTGAAAGCGGCGCCAAGGCTGAGCAAGTTATGAAACACTATACTTACACGGTGATTGTCGAACCGGATGAGGACGGCGGCTATGTCGCTGCCTGCCCGTCGTTGCCCGGCGTCGTCACCGAGGGCGAAACGGTCGAGGAGGCGCTCGCGATGGCCAAGGACGCCATCGCCGGCTATCTCGAAAGCCTTCGCAAGGACGGCTTGCCAATCCCGGAGGAGCGCGGCGCGCTGTTAAGCCCTCTCACGGTGGCTTTGCCCGAAGTCGCGCGATGGGAAAGCTTCCCTCGCTCACGCTGCGCAGACTGATCGCGGTCTTGGAGAAGGCCGGTTTCATCGTGCATCACGTCACGGGCAGCCACCATATTCTCCGCCACTAAGAGAATGCCGCCCTTCGCGTCACCGTGCCGTTCCACAATCGCGATCTGAAAACCGGCACGTTGCGCCGGATCATCAAGGATGCGGGCCTGACCGTCGCCGAGTTCGAAGACCTGCTTTGAGCCGCAAAAGGCCGTGGCGTCATCCCGGACGCGGCGCAGCATGAAATGATGCGCCGCCGATCCGGGATCTTAAAAGGCGCTTCCGTTTGTTGCGATCCCGTGTCTGCGCGGCGGCATTTCACGCCGCGGCGCGCACGGGATGACGTGGAATGCGATTAACGGCGCGGGCGGGACTCGCTATGGCGCCAGCTAAGCATTAACTTCGGCCCGCGCGCTCATGAGCATGATTTTCATCTCCTGCCGGCGGCGGGACGCCCGGCCCGTCGCCACGCCGGTCCACGAGGTGCGAAGCCGGGAAGCCGCCTCGACAGGGACGGCGTCAGTAGGTCTTATGCGGCGGGGCGAGGAAGCAGAAGCTGGCCTGATCGCCGCCGGGACAGGTGCTTCCGCAGCGGACGACGGGCTGGCGCAGATCGCACAGGCGCGGAATCAGAAAGCCCGCGTCGACGAATACGATATCGCCGGCCTTGCATTTCTCTCTCACCTTCTTCTCGGCGGCGTCGCGGCTGTTCAATTTCGCCATGATTTCCGAGGTGTCGCAGAAGTCTTCGGCCCTCGCTCCGCCGCCCGAGAGCAGGGCCGCCGCGAGGATGGCGCCCGCTATGAATTTGCCTGCGATCCGTGTGCTGCCGGTCATGGCCGGTCCCCCGTTGCTTTCGAAAGGGGCTAGCGCTTATGCGCCCCGTATTCAAGCGCGTTGCTCGCGCCCGGCGCGCCGCTCAGGCCGTTGACGGTACCCTTCGCGGGCCTGTATTGTTCATCGAGGCCGAACTGAAAAAACATAAACGGCCACCTGGGAGAACTTATGGCCGCAAGTCCCGTAAAATACGAGAACAAAGACGGCGTCGGCGTCATAACCATAGACAATCCTCCCCTCAATGTCTTGTCTCGCGAGGTTCGCGACGGCCTGATGGCGGCCGTCCGCCAAGCCGCGGGCGACGGCGGGGCTTCGGCGGTCGTGTTCACAGGCGCCGGCCGCAACTTCACCGCCGGAGCGGACATCACGGAATTCGGCGCTCCGTTCAAAGGCGCGGACCTGAACGACATCTGCGCCGCCATCGACGATTTGCGCAAACCCGCCGTCGCCGCGATGCATGGCGCGTCCGTGGGCGGCGGCCTCGAAATCGCTCTCGCTTGCCATTATCGCGTCGCTTCGAAGGATGCGCGGATCGGCCTTCCCGAGGTGAAGCTCGGCCTGTTGCCGGGCGGCGGAGGCACGCAGCGCCTGCCCCGGCTGGCGGGCGCCAAAGCGGCGCTCGACCTCATCATTTCAGGCGATCCCGTTTCAGCGGCGGAGGCGCGAGGGGCGGGCTTCGTGGACGAGATCGCGGAAGGCGATTGCCTCGCGGCCGCGATTGCGCTGGCGAAAGCCAAGGCGCCTCTGGGCGAACATCCAAGGACGCGCGACCGGAACGAGAAGATCGAAGCGGAGCGCGGCTCGCCGGTTTTCAATGAGCGGCGCGGCGAGCTTAAGAAACGCCATCCTTGCCAGCATGCGCCGTTGCGCTGCGTCGACGCCGTCGAAATCGCGTTCACGCTTCCCTTCGACGAGGGCCTGAAGCGCGAACGCGAGCTTTTCCACGAAGCGCTGGAGGATTGGCAGAGCAAGGCGTTGATCCATGCCTTCTTCGCCGAGCGCGAGGCGGCCAAGATCCCGGCGATCCCGCGCGGCTCGAAGCCGAGGGAGATCGAGTCCGCGGGCGTGATCGGCGCCGGCACCATGGGCGGCGGCATCGCCATGGCCTTCGCCAACGCGGGCGTCTCCGTTATCGTTCTCGACCGCGACGAGGCTTCGCTTGCAAGAGGGCTTGGCGTCGTCGCCCGCAACTATGAGAGCATGGTGCGGCGCGGACGGCTCGATCAAGCCGGCATGGACGCCCGGATGAGCGCCATCGAGGGCACGCTCGATTACCGCGCGCTGGCGGACGCCGACCTGATCGTGGAAGCGGCTTTCGAAGAGATGTCCGTGAAGAAACACGTTTTCCAGGAGCTGGACAGGGTTTGCAAAAAGGGCGCGATCCTCGCCACCACCACCTCCACGCTCGATATCGACAAGATCGCGAGCTTTACGTCGCGTCCCGCCAACGTCGTGGGCATGCATTTCTTCTCGCCCGCGAATGTCATGCGCCTCATCGAGGTCGTCCACGGCAAGGAGACGAGCGACGACACGCTCGCCACCGCGATGATGGCGGCGCGCAAGATCGGCAAGATCGGCGTATCGGTCGGCAATTGCGACGGCTTCGCCGGCAACCGCATGCAGGAAAAATACATGACCGAGGCCATCGCCATCGTCGAGGAGGGCTCGTCTCCGGCCGAGGTGGACGCGGCGCTGACGCGCTGGGGCATGGCCATGGGGCCGTTCGCGGTGTTCGACCTCGCGGGCATCGACGTGAAGTGGCGCATCAGGCAGCGGCGCCTCGCCCAAGGCAAGGACTTCGGCACGCCTCTCGTGGACCGTTTCTACGAAGCCGGCCGCCACGGGCAGAAAACCAGCAAGGGGTTCTATCGTTACGAAACGGGAAGCCGCGCGCCGCTGCCCGACCCGGAAGCCGAGGCGATCATCGACGCGTATCGCGACGAGCGCGGCGAAAGAACGAGGTCCGTTGCCGAGCAGGAAATCGTGAAACGCACGATCTACGCGCTCGTCAACGAGGGCGCGGCGCTGCTCAACGAGGGCATCGCCTACCGCTCCAGCGACCTCGACATCATGTATATTCACGGCTACGGCTTTCCGGCCTGGCGGGGCGGCCCCATGAGATACGCCGAGCTGCGGAGCCTGGCCGAAGTGCTGTCCGACATCGATATATTCCACATGCGCTTTGGCGACCGCTGGCGCCCGGCGCCGCTTCTGAAGACGCTTGTCACCGAACGCAAGCCGAAGTGGCCGCACTGATGGACTGAGGCATTTCTGGGCTCCAGGCGCTGTTTGAGGTGTTGTCATGAGCATGTTCGATCTGAGCGGACGCGTCGCCGCGATCACCGGGTCGTCCCGCGGGATCGGGCGGGCCATCGCGCTCGAATGCGCGAGGATGGGCGCGAGCGTGGTCGTCTCCTCGCGCAAGATCGACGCCTGCAAGGAGGTGGTCGCCGAGATCCGGGCCGCTGGCGGGCATGCCACGGCGGTCGCCTGCAATGCCGGTCAGAAGGCGGACCTCGAAGGCCTCGTCGCGCACGCGCTGCGCGAATATGGCCGCATCGACATCCTGATCCCCAACGCGGCGATCAATCCGGCGTATGGGCCATCCTCCGAGGTCCCCGACGAGATTTGGGATAAGGTTCTGACCACGAACCTCACCGCCACGCATTGGCTCTGCCAGCTTGTCCTTCCCGGCATGGCGGAGCGCGGCGGCGGATCGGTCGTCATCCTATCGTCCATCGTCTCCACGGTGGGCGCCGCCAATATCGGCATCTACGCCATTTCGAAGGCGGCCGAGGCGCAGCTCGCGCGGAACCTCGCGGTGGAATGGGGCGCGCGCGGCATTCGCGTGAACGCCATCGCGCCGGGCGTGATCAAGACGGATTTCGCCAAGGCCCTTTACGAAAACCCGAAAGCGGCGGCGATGGTGTCGGCCATGACCTGCCTGAAGCGGCTCGGCGAGCCGGAGGACATCGCGGGCGTCGCGGCGTTCTTGGCATCGGACGCGGCGCGCTATATCACTGGCCAGTTGATTCTCGTGGATGGCGGCGCCTCCATCTTTTCTCCAATCGGATGATGCGCATGTGGACTTTATCTCGCATCGGTTCGCCATTCCGTCTTGGAGGCGCGCTTGAGCCAGATCGCCGGAGCTTAAACCGTCATCGCGAGGCGGCGTCAGCCGGCGTGGCGATCCATAACGCCATCGGTGTCTTATCTCTGGATTGCTTCGCGTCGCTCGCAATGACGGCGGCTCCGATCGAACGCACGATGCTCTAAGGGGGCGACGCCATGACCGAGCCGATCGACGTCCTTCCGCGGCATCGCTTCGACGAAAAGAAGCTCTGGCGCTATTTGAAAAGCCACATGGAGGACTTCGGCGCGGCGCCGGCCGTCCAGCAGTTCCAGGGCGGCCAATCCAACCCCACCTTTCTCATCAGCACGCCCACCCGGAAATATGTGCTGCGCAAGCAGCCGCCCGGAAAGCTTCTGCCGAGCGCGCACGCCATCGACCGCGAATTCCGCGTGCAGGCGGCGTTGAAGGGCACGCCCGTGCCGGTGGCGCCGATGCAGCTTTTCTGCGACGACCCCTCCGTGATCGGGACGCCGTTCTACCTGATGGACTACATTCCAGGCCGGATCTTCGCCAAGGCGGATTTGCCCGAGCTGAGCCACATGCAGCGCAAGGCGGCCTATCGCGCCTTCGCCGAGACGCTGGCCGCGCTGCACGAGGTGGATTTCCGCGCCGTGGGCCTTGCCGATTATGGGCGCACGGAGGGCTACGCCGCGCGCCAGCTGAGGCGCTGGACCGAGCAGTACGAAGCGTCCAAGACGGGCGAGATCGAGGCGATGGACAAGCTGATCGCCTGGCTCAAGGCGAGCGTGCCATCGCGCGACGAGGCGGCCATCGCGCATGGCGACTACCGCTTCGGCAACGTCATGTTCGAGGTCGGCGAGCCGCATATCATCGCGGTGCTCGACTGGGAGCTTTCGACGCTCGGCCATCCGCTCGCCGATCTCGGCTATGTATGCATGGCGTATCGCACGCCGGCCGAGGCGCCGATCCTGGGCGGCTTGCGCGGCTTGGACCTGACAGCGCTCGGCATCCCGGCGGAGGACGAGGTGGTGGCGATGTACTGTCACCGCGCGGGCCGCGACAGCGTGCCGGACCTCACCTTCTTCATCGCGCTGTCGTTCTTCCGCTTCGCGGCCATCGCGCAGGGCGTCTACAAGCGCTCGCTTCAAGGCAACGCCGCCGACAAGCGCGCCGCGCTGGCCGGGCAGGCCGCCATCGCGCTGGCGCATGAGGGCTGGCGCATCGCGGAGGCGGTGGGTTAGGGCTGGTTGCAGCCGGTTGAGGCCGCGAAGAGACATTCACGGTAAGGAGCGCATGTCCGCTCCCGACCCCAGCCGGCCCAAAACGGTGGCGTCTGCCGAAACCGGCGGGTTAGGAACCCGGCGCGACAGCGGATATCAACGGCGCCCCTCAAGTTTTTCGCGGGCGGCGCTGGCGAGGAACGCGGAGCGGGTGAGGCCGCGGCGGTTGGCTTCGTCGTCGATGGCGGCGAGCAGCCCGGCGTCGAAGGTCAGGTTCGCGCGAACAGTCCGGCCCGCATCGAGGACGAGCGGGATCAAGACAACAGTTTCTCCGGGGCCGATTTCGCCGGAAGCGATCACTTCCGCAACGGCGCTCGGCGCGGGAAGCTCGAATTGTTCGCCGCGCTTGTAAGCCATCACGTCGCGCAACGCGACGGTCGCGTCTTCGATGGCCTCCTCAGGGCTCGCGCCGCCGCCAACGCAGCCGGGAACATCGGGAAAACGCACGCCCCAAACGTCGCCGGCGCCGTCCAGAATTCCAACGTAGTGAACCATTTCGGCCTCCTAGAGCCAGCCCGCCGCCTTGGCGATGGAGCGCGCTACGCCGGGCGAAAGCTCCCGATGCCGGGGAACCGCGATCATGACGCCGGGCTGCGCGTCGTTGACGAAGCGGTCGTGGCTGCCGCCGCCGATATTGAGCCAGCCGTCCTTTTCGAGCCGGGCAATGACCTTGCGGGCGTTGGTCTCAATCTTCGGCATAGCTTTCCCGGCGGCGTGCATTATAATGCGTATTACTGCGGGCTTGATCAAGGTCTAATTGCGCTGACCCAGAAAGCGTATACGCCTAGGAATTACCCGTCTGCCTTCGTTCCGACTATGCAAAACCCATTGCCGAATGGATCGCTGCAAAACGCGATGGGCGGGCGTTTTCCGCCTTCGAATTTTTGCTCGCATTTCGCGCCAGCGTTCAACGCGTTGGCCAAGGCGCCCTCAAAATCGTCGACATGGAAGTCGATGTGAACCGGCGTCCAGTGTCGCTCATACCGGCGAACGTCGTCAGACCCCTTCGCCGGTTTGGTGCCTGCTCGTTTCTCAATCAGGCCGATTTGGGAGCCGCCGCATTTGAGAATGACGTAGGTCGCGATAGGTCGAGCGACTTCGACGAGACCCAATGCATCGCGATAAAATCTCAGTCCTTCATCGAGTTGAGGGACGTCAATTGTAACCGAGTAATTCATGCTTACTCTCATAAAACGGCTTGCGCGATACTAAGCAGACTCCGCCGATTTGCCCAACGCCATCGTCATCCCGGCTGTCGACACGCATCGTCATCCCGGCCAAGCGAAGCGCGAGCCGGGACCGCAAAAAATGAGCGCTACGATTTATGACGATCCCGGATAAGGCTTCGCCTTTTCGGGATGACAAACAAAGGCCATGCGACATCTCCGACGACATGCTGTCCGCGGTGCTGGCTGCGAAGGCGCCCGAAGCCGCGTCGGCATTCGACGGCGAAGTCGAGTAGGGCGGCGGTGTTTCCCGACCCCGCTCCCGCGCTGGCGCATCGCCGAAGCGGCGGGATAGGTTGGCGGCAAGCCAAGCCTGGACCCGCCGATTTTCTAAGCCGCCCCTCACTCGGCGATAACTAGCTGCCTCCGGAGCTGCGCGGCGCATTCTCTCGGCGGCATCGGCAAAAACAGGTCGCACGACCCATCCGCCTTACGGGGATCGCCATGGAACTCCGATTGCCCGGCGCGTTCACGGGGCGCTATGAACCGGTAGCATTGGCAAGCGCTCGGGCAGGACTTCGTTTCACAAAGAGAAATGTTCATGACTCAATCCTTTCGTTACTTTCGCTGCCCTTGTTGCACATCCGCGCTGCGCCAATGTGACATGGCTTCGCGCAGCTTTACCTCTTCGGTTTGCCGGATGCAGCTTCCACGCGCTTTGTCTCGGCGCCGCAGCTTAAGATAGGTATGCGGCAAGACCTGCTAAGATTGCCTTAGCGCCCGTGGCCCGCGGCAGGTCTTGAATTTGGCTTCGGGGCGTTTGCGGGGCGGCGGGGCGCCGGCCTCGACGGCGCGGCTTTAGAGCGGTTCGCGCGAACCCTCTGCGGCCTCTCGCTGGGGCCGCTCACGAAGTTCGCCACCGGCGCGGCGCCGCCATCCGGCATCGTCAGCGCGCGTCCGAGGAAGCGCTCGATGGCGCGCAGGCTGTCCCGCTCGCTCGCGTCGCAGAAGGAAATGGCGACGCCGTTGCTCCCCGCGCGCGCCGTCCGGCCGATGCGGTGGACGTAGTCTTCCGGGTCGTCCGGCAATTCGTAATTGATGACATGGCTGATGCTGTCCACGTCGATGCCGCGCGACAGGATATCGGTCGCCACCAGCACGCGCGCCTTGCCTTTCCTCAGGTTTTCAAGCGCCTTCTGCCGCGCGGCCTGGCTCTTGTTCCCGTGAATAGCCTCGGTCGGGATGCCGCCTTGCAGAAGCCGCTCCGCGACCCGGTTGGCCGAGCGCTTGGTGCGGGTGAAAACGATGACCCGATCGAATTCCGGCTGATTCAGAAGGCCGGCGAGCATCGAGTGCTTGTTCCCGGAGGCGACATGGTGAACGCGCTGGTCGATGCGTTCCACGGCGACCGTCTTCGCGGGGATGGCGACGCGCACGGGGTCCTTCAGAATTTCCTCGGCGAGCGTCGCGATTTCCTTGGGCATGGTGGCCGAGAACAGGATCGCTTGCTTCGTCTTCGGCAAGAGTTTCATAAGCTTGCGAACGTCGCGGATGAAGCCCATGTCGAGCATCCGGTCCGCTTCATCGATCACGAAGAAGCCCGTTTGGCTCAGATCGGTTGTGCCCTGGGACAGATGATCCAGCAGGCGGCCGGGCGTTGCGACAAGGACGTCCACGCCGCGGGCGATGGCCCTGGCTTGCGGGCCGAACGCGACGCCGCCCATGAAGACGGCGCTCGTCAACCGAAGGCGCCGGCCATAGGTCTTGAAGCTCTCGGCAATCTGAAGCCCGAGTTCGCGCGTCGGAGCAAGGACGAGCGCTCGCGCGCATCGCGGCTTGGCTTTTTCCGGGCGAGCGGTGAGAAGTTGCAGAATGGGCAGGGCGAAGGCGGCCGTCTTGCCCGTGCCGGTTTGGGCGAGGCCGAGCAAATCGCGGCCTTGCAAAAGATGGGGGATGGCCTGTTCCTGGATGGGCGTCGGATGGGCGTAGTTTTCGTCGGCGAGCGCATGCAACAGGGGTTGGATAAGCCCCAGAGCTTCAAAAGTCGTGGAAGTCAACAGAGTGTTCCTTTAGGCCGGGTGCGCACCCGAAGGATGCGGAGACGGCTTGGGGCCTCGATCCACGCGCAGCTGGAGCGGCCCGATTGCTGAATGAATTGCGGCAGGAAAGCCATAGAAACGCTATGCAGCAAACTGCACGGCCGCAAAATGTACCCGCACGCTGGCATTTCTCAAGCCCAATGTCAAATTTTACTCACTTCCGCACCGCCGGCAACTCGTCCGGCAGCATGCTGAAAACGCTGCCGCCCACGGTTCGACAAGCTCGCCATGAGGCTCAAGCCCTCGCCAGCTCGCGGCCTCATCCTGAGCCCGTCGATGGATGGAGCCACGTTTTCGAGTAACCTGCTCGCCTATGCGGCCTCAAGCTGTGCGGCGACGCCCTTTGGAACGACGAAGGTGAAGATGGCCCCCTTGGGCTTTCTGTTTTCAGCCCAGATCCTTCCGCCGTGAGCCTTGATTATGCTATGACAAATCGCGAGCCCCAAACCCGTGCCGCCCGCGCCGGTCTTCGTCTTGCTGCTCTGGATGAATTTATCGAACACGGCTTGAAGCTCCGTCTCGGGAATGCCCGGCCCCTCGTCGATGACCCTGCAGCGAAGCGCGGGCGCATTCTCAGCGGCTTGCTCATCGCAAAGCTCGATGGCGATCTGGCTTCCCGGCGCGGAGAACTTGATGGCGTTCGAGACGAGATTGATAAGAACCTGGATCATATGGCGCTTGTCGAACACGGCTTCGGCGTGTTCTCCGAGGCTCAGGCAAAGTTCGATGTCCTTGGCCTTGATCAGGGGATCGAGTTCCGTCAACGCGAGTTTCACCGCCTCCCTCATGTCGGCGGGCTCTCGTTCATAATCGAGCTTGCCAGCCTCCATCCTCGACAAGTCCAGGAGATCGTTCAAGAGCGAGAGCAGCCGCTTGCCGGAGGTCTTGATGTTTTGCATGTACTTCGGCACGCGTTCGAAACTGCCTTCGCTCACCTTTTCAAGACAAAGCTCGGAATATCCCAGAATGGCGTGCATGGGCGTTCTGAGTTCGTGGGACATATTGGAAAGAAACTCGGATTTCGCCTTGGTGGCCTGCTCCGCCCGCTCTTTTTGTTCGGTCAGAAGCTCGTTTTGTTCGATCAGAAGCTTCGTTTGCTCGCCCACCTTCCCATGAAGCGCCCGCTGCTCGATCGCGTTCGCGCGCAGAACATCCAGCGCCTCGGTAACCTCGCCAAGCTCCGACTTTTCGCCGGTCCGCGCCGGCGCAACGGCAAGATCGCCTTTCGCGAGGCGCTTTATCGCGCTGACAATATTCGAAAGCGGTTCCGTGATCGATCGGCTGATGACGTAGCCTAACAGTGTGATGACAGGCATCGCGAGCGCAAAGAGACCTAACTCCAAGAGGCTCCGCCTGAAGAAGATTGCATTTACGTCGTCGATGAAAACGCCCACGGCGACAAGGCCCGCGATTTCCGGGACGTTCTGAATAAATGCCAGCTTGCGCGTAACCCTTCCCCCCGCGCCCTTCGGGGCTTCATATTCGAAGTAACCGGCGCCGGAAGGACCCTTCGCAATCTCCAGAAATGCGTTGGTGACGTCAACGCCATTGTGGACGATGTTATCCGGCCGCCCTTGTATCTTGGGATTGGGGTGGCTTACCATCACGCGATTGTAGTCGATCGATAAGAAATAGTTAGCGGCGCTACCGCCAAACTTCACAGATCGCAGCTTCTTGAAAAAAGCCTTCCGTCCAGCTTCTGTTTGCGAGCCTCCTGCCTCATCCATGGCGGACCGCGCCTCGGGAAGGACCACCTCCATGAGATTACGGAGGTGAATGCGGCGATCCTCCATCATCTGCTCGCGCAACCCCCAGAGCCCGATGGCGGCGCAGATAAAAATTCCCGATGCGGCGAGCATGAGAAGGAGATTGATCCGCAAAGCGATCTTTAGCCGGGACAGCACGTCGTAACGCTCCAGACTCAACCTGCGATGGTATATTCAAATCTAGTGAAGGTTGCGTTGCAAGGTTCCAGGAATTTGTTCGTTAACAAAGCCGGCAGGCCGGGGGAATGCGCATTGCGGCGGGCTTGATCAAGGTCTAATTGCGCGAAAGCGGAAAGCGTATACGCCATATCGCGAAGCGCCGCCGCCAACGCATGCGCGAGAGGAGAAAGCCGCCATGTCCGACATATTCCAGCTTTCCGCGAAGGCGGCCGATATCAAGGCGCGCGTCGAGCGCTTCATGGCCGAGCACGTCTATCCGAACGAGGCCGCGCTGTTCGAGGTCTCCGAGACGCAGGCCGACCGCTGGGAGCCGCTCGCGCTTATGGAGGAGCTGAAGGCGAAGGCCAAGGCCGGCGGGCTGTGGAATCTGTTCCTGCCCGACAGCGAGCTGGGCGCCGGGCTATCGAACCTCGAATACGCGCCGCTCGCCGAGATCATGGGCCGCTCGCATTGGGGGCCGGAGGTCTTCAACTGCAACGCGCCCGACACCGGCAACATGGAGGTGCTGGTCCGCTATGGCAGCGAGGCGCAGAAGGAGCGCTGGCTGAAGCCGCTGCTCGCGGGCGAGATCCGCTCCGGCTTCGCGATGACCGAGCCCGGCGTCGCCTCCTCCGACGCGACGAACATCGCCATCCGCATCGAGAAGGACGGCGCCGGCTACGTCATCAACGGCCGCAAATGGTGGACGTCGGGCGCGGGCGACAAGCGCTGCAAGATCCTGATCCTGATGGGCAAGACCGACCCGGCCAACCCCGACCGGCACAGGCAGCAATCCATGCTGCTCGTGCCGATGGATACGCCCGGCGTCAAGAAAGAGCGCATGATGCCGGTGTTCGGCTATCTCGATGCGCCGCACGGCCACGGCGAGCTGAGCTTCACGGATGTGCGCGTGCCGCTGGACAGCGTCATCCTCGGCGAGGGGCGCGGCTTCGAGATCGCGCAGGGGCGCCTCGGGCCGGGCCGCATCCACCACTGCATGCGGACCATCGGCCGCGCGGAGCGGGCGCTGGAGAAGATGTGCCGCCGCCTCGACCGCCGCGTGGCGTTCGGCAAGCGCATTTCCGATCGAGGCGTCTGGCTGGAGCGCATCGCCGAAAGCCGCATGATGATCGATCAGGCGCGGCTGCTCACGCTGAAGGCCGCGCACATGATGGACACGGTGGGCAACAAGGCCGCGCGCGCCGAGATCGCGATGATCAAGGTCGTCGCGCCGGCGATGGCCTGCAAGGTGATCGACTGGGCGATCCAGGCGCATGGCGGCGCGGGCATTTGCGACGATTTCGGGTTGCCCTACGATTACGCCACGATCCGCACGCTGCGCATCGCGGATGGCCCGGACGAGGTGCACCGCGATCAGATCGCCAAGCTGGAGCTGCGGAAGTATCGGTGAGCCGGGCGCGCTGGGACGCGGCTCGCAGCCGGCGGAGTAGCCTCCGCCGCGCTTAGCCCTGTTGCTTCTTTGTGACAAATTTAATAAAAAATTATTCTACTTGAAGACCACGATATTGCGTTTCGGGGCAGCGTAAACAATGCATCTGGCGGCGGGCATAATCGCTCTTGTGACCCTTGTGTGCGTCACCTTATTCAGAACGTTCGGCGGCGACGCGACTCCCTACATAGTCGCTTGGTTCGGTAGCTTTCTGTCTCTGGTAGTTTTTACCGTGACAGATCGGAACAACCGCAAAAATAATACAACTAAGATGCTAGTTGAATTACGATCTAATCAGCATCTTCATCGTCATAGAATGAATATTTTCACAAATTTAGGATATAATACTAAGTTGAGATTTAGTGAAGTGCGCCTCCTGGTGAAGCAACGGGATCGTTGTTCGGATTGGGAAGCTAATTACCCAGTTTTAGAATCTCTTGCTTTCGTCGGTAACCTGTATGAACACATCGCATACGGGGTCAGAAATAACGATCTGGATCGAAGCGTAGTTCGTAATTCAGTAAGAGGTCTTATCATATTTTTTTATGAAGATTACTTCGCTTTTATTCAATATCATCATGAAATAGATAGCAGAAGGTTCGAGCACTTAATTTGGCTTGCGGAGCGGTTCGGCACGCCAAATTATCACAATCTCAAGAAAAACATTGATTACAAGCAGCCAAGATTCAAACTAGACGGAGAGAAACTCCTCAAAATTAATGAAAAACCTAGCGTCAAGTATAAGCTTCGCCGCCAGAAACGGATTGAAAAAGCGAAAGCTTCGGGGAAGGGCGCCGTAACATCCACGGTAGGCTAGGTCGCGTTCATCATTGGATTTCCATGTCGCCCCAACGTTGCAGAAGCTGACGGATGCTTCGAGCTGGGCGTTAAGCGCTGCGCAAAAAAGCCGCGATGGCGGGGTTTTCCATGAGCCGCGCCAGCTCGTCCGCGGTGGGCAGTTGCGGCTTGTCGCGCTCCGCGTTCACCATGCAGAGGAAGCCGAACGGCTCGCCGGCGCTCGCGCGGAACTGGTGCCACGTCATCGGCGGGATGAGCACGAGGTCCGGCGCCGCCACGTTGCGCGCCTCCTCGCCGACGAGGCACGTCCCGCGCCCGCGAAAGATCATCACCGCGTGCACATGCTCGTGCCGCTCCAGCGTGGAATGGCCGCCCGGCGCCATCTCGAAATAGCGCAGCTCGCACCCGAGTTCGGGCCGGTGGAACAGGAGCTGGCGCGTGATCGCCTTGAAGGGCGCGCTGCCTTCCTCCTTGTAGGCGAGCACGTCGACGCCCTCCCAGCGGAAGCCGCCCTGCGCCGGCCGGATGTTCGACCCGTCATCCATCGCTCTTGCCCTCGAAATAAGCGGCCACGCGGCGCGCGAACGCGGCGGTTTCTTCCGTCAGCCGGTCCCTCGCGGAAAGCAGGCTGCCGCCGATCAGCAACATGGCGTCCGGCCCGTAGAAGTCCAGGATTTCGGGGACGCGGGAGAGCGCCATGCCGCCGGCCGGGCAGGGCATGCAGGGCTTGAGGCCGAGCCAAGGCGCGCGCGCGGCGCCGGCGACGGCCTTGCAGGTTTCGGGCGTGTAGGCGAAGCGCCCGCCATAATTGGGGTAGATGGTCGCGTCGGCGCCGAACAGCCGGAACAGCTTGCCGAGCAGCAGCGGCGGCGCGATGCGCGACGCGCCCGCCAGCGCCGGATGCGCGAAGAAGGCAACGCCGGGGAAGGTTTTCACGAGGCGGTGGAAGTTGGAGACGCCGAGGATCATCGGCTCGACCATCACGGCTTCGACGCCTTCCTCGATGGCGAGCGCGATCTGGGCCGCCGCCGCGCCGGCGCTGCCGGTGACGCTCGGGACGTAGAGCGTGCGCGATCCGGTCTCCGCCCGCGCCCGCCGCACGGCTTCCGCGACGGCGCGCACGCGATCCGCGAACGGGCTGTAAGCCTGATCCGCGAGCCCGTGATCGTCCTTCAGGTAATCGACGCCGCCCGCCGCGAGCCGCCCCGCCAACTCCGCCAGCGCGGCGGGCGGCATGCCTTGCGGCTTGATCGCCGTGCACGCAAGCGGCCGCGCCCCGGCGCCGCATTTCGCGCGCAGCCCCGCCACGCCGAAATTCGGCCCGCCGAAGCCCGCCGCCATCGCGTCCGGGATGTCCGCGTCGACGAGCGCCACATCCTCTTGCAGCGACGCATTGCCGAACAGCATGGCGAGCAGTTGCCCCGGCTCGAAGCCCGCCGTCTCGACCGCGAGCCCGATGCGCGCCTCGAACAGCCCCGGCTCAAGCTCGCGCACGCCCCGCACCTCGCCCACGATGTCGCGCAGCACGCGCTCGTCCGCGATGGCCGCGAGCGGCGTCTCGACGCTCTGCTCGACCGCGATGGCCTCGGCGCGCGCCTCGATGGAAGCGGCATCGGCGCGGACGCGATAGGTGACGGTCATGCGCATCGGCGGCGCGCCCTCGCTCTGGCTTTTCATCGCATTTTACAGTTATATGGGCCCATGCGTGGGGGTTTCATGACGAGCGCATTTCCATACGACATTTTCATCAGCTACAGCCAGAGGGATCGGGCCGCGGCGGAGCGCATCCAGGCGGCGCTGGCGTCCCACGACCTGAAAATCTGGCGCGACGAACGCCTCCTCGACAACCCCGATTCGAGCTTCATCGGCGAGATCAACGCCGCGCTGGAGCGTTCGGCCAAGGTGCTGGTGCTGTGGTCGCGCAATTCGGTTGGCTCGGCCTGGGTGCAGGCGGAAGCCGAAAAGGCGCGCATGGCGGAAAAAGTCGTGCCGCTGGCGCTGGATCCCATCGGCGCGCTGCTGCCGTTCATCCCGACGCCGTTCAACATCCTGCCGACCATCGATGTGTCGGCCCGGAACGCCGATCTTGAGCCGGTGCTGCGCGCCCTCGGCGCGGAGCAGGTTGCGGGCGCGGCGCCGGGCGTCGTCTCGCTCGCCGAGGCGCATGTGGACCTGTCGAAGCTGCCGCGGACCTTCGCGGCGAAGCTCTACGGCCGCGGCCGCGAGATGGCCAAGCTCGTCGCCGCGTGGGACGGCGCCGCCACCCGCATCTTCGCCTTCGACGCGATGGGCGGCGCCGGCAAGACCGCGCTCGTCTATCACTTCGTGCAGGCGCTGAAGGCGTCCGGCTGGCGCGGCGCGCGCTCGGTTTTCGCCTGGAGCTTCTACAGCCAGGGCTCGAACGAGGACCGGCAGACCAGCGCCGACGATTTCTTCAAGGCGGCGTTCAGGCATTTCGGCGGGCCGGACGCGGCGCCGCCGCGCGACCCGCGCGAAAAGGGCGTGGAGCTGGCGCATCTGGTGCAGGCGAGCCGCGCGCTGCTGATCCTCGACGGGATGGAGCCGCTGCAATACGCGGCGCGGGGCGGCGGCCATTCCTCCACCGTCGCCGGCGGCGTGAAAGACCCCGGCGTGAAGGCGCTGCTCGCGCTCCTCGCCGACAGCAATCCCGGCCTTTGCCTCGTCACGACGCGCATTCCGCTCGCGGAGCTGCAAGGCGCGCATGGCGTCACGTTCGAGGCGCTGGAGCGCCTGCCGCTGATGGCGGGCATCGATCTCTTACGCGACCTCGGCGTCGAGCCGGACTTCCCGCCGCCGCCCTCGTCATTGCGAGGGGCGCCGCCCCGAAGCAATCCAGGGGCAACGGATGAAAGCCTGGATCGCCAGCAAGCTCGCCTTGGCGAGCTTGGATCTCTTATGGTCCCGAATTCGCAAGCGAATTCGGGCGCTGACGCGCCTCGCGATGACGGCGCCGCGTTCGCGCTGCCGCGGCGCGAGGAGTTCGCCGCGCTGGTCCCGCCCTATGCGCCGCCCGCCGAATACGCGCCGCCGCCCCCGTGCGCGCTCCCGGCCCTGCCCGCGCGCGTCGCCAAGGACTTCATCGCGGCGGTGGAGGAGCTGAAGGGCCACGCGCTGGCGCTCACCCTCATCGGCAAATCGCTGGCCGAGGATCATCGCGGCGACATCCGCGCCGTCCACGACCTGCCGAGCCTGCCGCACCTCCACCCCAGCGACCCGGCGCGCGACGCCTATCGCGTCATGCGCGGCATCGAGATCGCGCTGGCGCGGCGCATCGCGGAGGACGGCGCCACCGCTGGCCCCGCGAAAAGCGCGGCGGGCCGGCAATTGGCGCTGCTGTTCTTCCTCGGCCTGTTCGACCGCCCCGCCGATACGGCGCTTCTGCCGGCCGTCTTCCCGCTGGCGGCGGCGGATTATCTTCAGCCCGACCCGGACGATCCCGCACTCGCCGCCAAAGACCTCATCCAGATCAAGCGTTCTCTCCGCGAGCTGAAGGATGAGCGCGAAAGCGGCGTCCCCGAGTGGCGCCTGGATGAAATCGCGCAGGAGGAAGCGCCGCTGATCGCCGAGCGCGACGCGATCGTCGAGGCGGGGCGGCGGGTTCTCGCGCGCCGGGCCTTCGCCGGCATGGCGGAGCTGACGCGCGACCGCCGCCCCATCGTCGAAGCCCTGCGCGAGCTGGCGCGGCGCGGCCTGATCGCTGCGTTCGACGAAAGCGCCGAGTTCAGCAGGGCGAGCATCGATTGCCACCCGCTGGTGCGCGAATATTTCGGCGAGCGGCTGAAGGAGCTGGACCGCGAAACCTTCAAGGCGATGCACGGCCGCCTTTACGACCATTACCGCTATGCGGGCCTGCCCCCCGCCTTTTGCGATCCCGTGGCTTATGGTGTCCTGGCGCTCAAGGCAGCATTCGAACGCGACCATTATGCCTACATGAAGCAGCGCCTCATGGCGGGCGACATGCCGGACAGGGAAAGAGAACAGCTTCCACCCTCGATAGGATTCTTAAGGCCGGAACAACTGCGAAATGCCTTTGATTTGGTAGAGGGGACGCAGTGGAAATCGGCCAAGGCCGTGTTCCTGCCGGAGAACGAGGCGGGGATGACGCCGCTGTTCGCCGCCATCGCCCATGGCTGCGCGGCGGAGCGGGAGGACGAGACCTGGAGCGAGGTCTATTGGCCGCGCATCGCGCGCGGCAATGAGAACTTCGCGGCGGCAAAGCTCGGGCTTTTCGGCCAAGAGCTGGCGGCGCTGGCGGCCTTCTTCGAGACGCCGTTCACGAAGCCGGGGCCGCGCCTTTCGCCGCCGCGCCGGGCGCTGGCGCTGAACTTGGCAGGCTTTCGCTTGCGCGCGCTCGGCCGGCTGGAGGACGCCGCCGAACCCATGCGCGCTGCCGTCGAGAACTATGTCGACAGGGAGGATTGGAAGCAGGCATCGTTGAACTCAGGCAACCTCAGCGAACTTCTGCTCACCATCGGCCGCATCGCGGGCGAGGACGGCGCCGTCGCGGCGGGCGAACGGGCCGTGGAGTTCGCGGACCGCTCCGGCGACGACTTCCAGCGCATGGGCAAGCGCACCACCCATGCCGATGCGCTCGCGCAGGCGGGCGTTCTCGCCCGCGCCGAGGCGCTGTTCCGCGAGTCCGAAGCGCTGCAGAAGGAGGATCAGCCCAACCTGCCCCGCCTTTATTCGCTGCAGGGCTACCGATATTGCGATCTCCTCCTCGCCCGCGGCCGCGCCGCCGAAGCCGCCGCCCGCGCCGCTTGGGCGCTCAACAAAGGACAAGCAGGTGGTTATCCGCTGCTCTCTATTGCCCTCGACACGCTAACGCAAGCCCGCGCGGCGCTCCAGTCCCGTCATTGCGAGGCCGAAGGCCGAAGCAATCCAGGGGCCACGGATGCCGCCCTGGATCGCCACGGGCCTTGCGGCCCTCGCGATCACGTTGGAGAGAGCTCTCCTCGCGATGACGAGGGGGCGGGCCGCCTCGCAGAACTTTCCAGGCAAGCGCTCGCCGCGCTGCGCCGCGCCAACCAGGAAGCGTACATCGTGCCCGGCCTGCTCGTCCATGCCGAAGCGCTGTGGCGCCGCGGCGACGCCAAGGCCGCGAACGAGCCGCTGCGTGAGGCGGAGACCATCGCCGCGCGCGGGCCGATGCCGCTGTTCATGGCGGATGCGCATCTGCTGCGCGCCCGCATCGCGCTTTCGCAGGGCGACCTTGCCGCCGCAAAGGCGAAGCGCGACGCCGCCCTCGAATTGATCGCAAAGCACTCCTATGGCCGCGCCGCGCCGGAGCTTGCGCTGTTGACCGCCGAAATCGCCCGCGCGGACAACGCCGCCAATGGCGAAGCCGCCATCGCCGTCGCCATCGCGGCCATTCGCAGCAAGCCCTATCATGACGAGCGCACGAGCATCGCCATCGACGGCGGCTGGTGGGGCCTGCTTCCGCGCCTCGAAGCGCTGCTTCCCGCCGATGACGCGCGCCTTGCCGAGCTGCGCGACGCCCGCGACGCCTATAACGCCGAGCGCGACGCCTATCTCGCCGCCGAAGAAGCGGACCTTCAGTCGAAGCTGGCCGAGGAATGGGAAGCGGAAGACCGCGCCCTCGCCGACCCCGATTTCCGCCGGCAGCTCAGCGACATCCTCGTCGCGAACGGCTACAAATTTGATGACATGCTGCTCGAACAGCGACGGCAGGCCGCGCGCGAGCTGCTTCAACACATGCGCAAAGCGCAGCAGCAAGAATCGCTGCCCGAGATCCCCGACGCGCTCGTGCGGCACATCTTCGCCGATCCGCAAGCGGAGGAGATGCTTCGCGACGCGATGCGGCAGAACAACCTTCCCGGCGAGCCCGCCGATCTGCCGCTTGAGACGCAGCGCGCGATCGTCGCCGCGCTCATGCAGCAAGGGGTCATCCAATTCGCAGACGCGCCGCAGGCCGACGCCGCTCCCGCGCCGGAAGCCGATCCCCAGACGCAGCCGGAGGGCGAATGGGAAGCGGAAGACCGCGCCCTCGCCGACCCCGATTTCCGCCGCCAGCTCAGCGACATCCTGAAGGGCGGCAAAATCGACCTCGGCGCCCTGCCGCAGGGCGATCGACGTGAAGCCGCGCGCCTCGTTTTGCAGAAAATGCATGAAGCGCAACTGCAACAGGAGGCGCCCGAGCTGCCCGAAATCCCCGACGCGGCCGTGCGGGGCATCTTCGCCGACAGCCAGGCGCAGGAGTTGCTTCGCGACGCGATGCGGCAGAACGGCATTCCCGGCGCGCCCGCCGATCTGCCGCTGGAAGCGCAGCGCGCCATTCTCGCCGCGCTCGTGAAGGCAGGCGCGATCAGCCTCGGAGAAGCGCCGCCGCCGCCCGAGCCCGGCGCCAGGAAGAAGCGCGGCTGGTGGCCGTTTTAGGGACGCAGCCGCCTTTCCGTCGTCCCCGCGAAGGCGGGGACCCAGTATTCAATGAGCGCCGGGGTTACTGGATTCCCACTTTCGTGGGAATGACGTTGAAGGGCATGAGGCCGATCCCGGCGCCCTGCGCGGCCTTACAGTTCGAGATTTTCGAACCGTAAGCGGCGGCTGAATTTCGAACCGCCGTCGCATGGTTAATTTCGCCCCAGGTTAACGGCCGAAAAGCCGGCTGCGTTTTTTGCCGATTCCCTACGAAATCCGGTGAAAAACGCGAAAAAAGCTGAAAAACACGCGAAAAATGCGACTCAAAAATCCTAGTTAACGGTTCTTTTGTTGCGCGAATTAACCACGAAACCTCGCTTAAGGTTGCGGGCGCGGGGTTCGCAACCGCTTCGAATCGCGCGGCGTAGGCGCATTTTCCCAAGCGAAACCAAGGCGATAGGCGATGCTAACGCATCCTCAAGGCGCTTTGCGCTATAATGACCATAATGAGGGGAAAAAGCCGGAAAACCGCGAAGTGGCGTAACCTAATTCAGGGCGATCGAGGTTAACGCGCGGTTACCCGAAGGCGCCATCGACGAAGCCGCGGATCAGCGTGTGCGCCATCGAGATCGCCGGCGGGACGAACAGCCCGTCCGGATGCGCGAAGGCGAGCATGGCGGCGGCTTCCTCGCGGCTGAACCAGCGGGCGTCCGCGATCTCCGAAGCGTCGAGCGTCAGCGCGTCGCCGAGCGCCTCGCCCCAGCAGCCGATCATCAGCGAATGCGGAAACGGCCAGGGCTGGCTCGCCACATAGCGCACCGCGCCGACCGCGACGCCCGCCTCCTCCTCCACCTCGCGGCGCACGGCGTTCTCGATGTCGTCGCCCGCCTCGACGAAGCCCGCCAGCGCCGAATACATCTTGCCGGGGAAGCGGTTCTCGCGCCCGAGCAGGCAGCGGCCGCCATGCGTGACGAGCATGATGACGGCGGGGTCGGTGCGCGGAAAGGCGTGGAGCCCGCAGGCCGGGCACGTGCGCCGCCAGCCGCCTTCATCGACGCGCAAGCGGGCGCCGCAGCGCGCGCAGCAACGGTTGAGCGCATGCCAGCCGAGGATCGCGCGCGCCTGCGAGGCGATCATCAGCTCCGCCTCGCGAAGCGCGCCCTGCAAGGCGAGAGAGCGCAGATCGACCAGCGGCTTCAGCGCCTCGGCGGCGGGCGGCGCATGCGCGATTTGAAAAGGCTGGACGTTGCGGGCGAACACGGCGGCGCCGGCTTCGCCGTCGCCCAGGAATACAAACTCGGCCGGCGTAGCCAGCGCTTCCGCCTCCGCCACGGATAGCCAGCGGATGCGCGCCGTAGCCCTGTCCGCCGAGGGGATGATCGGAACCCGCAAGTCTATCAGCGCCAGAACCTTCGCGTCCGGCGCCTTGAGACGCGCCGCAATGTAGGCCGCATCGCCGCGCTTGCCGCCGCGCCGGTTGAGGCTTGTTTGCGCGGCAAGTTTCGGCGGCTTGATAAGGTTCGGCATGCGCCATACCGAATTAAAGCTTCCGCAGGGACACGGTCTCCACGCGATGAGCCTCGCCCTTGCTGAGGATCAGGTTGGCGCGCTTGCGGGTGGGCAGAATGTTCTTCTTCAGGTTCACGAGGTTGATGGTGCGCCACAACTTCAGCGCCTGGGCTTTCGCTTCCTGCTCCGTCAGCTTCGAATACCGGTAGAAATAGGCGTCTTCGTCGCGGAAAGCCGTGCGGCAGAGGCGCAGGAAGCGGGTGACGTACCACTGCTCGATGACGGCCGGGTCCGCGTCGATATAGATGGAGAAGTCGAAGAAATCCGAGACGAAAGGCACCGCGTCGCCGTGCCGCGGCAGTTTCGCGGGCTGGAGCACGTTCAGGCCTTCGACAATCAGGATGTCGGGCCGGTCGACGACGATTGTCTCGCCCGGCACGATGTCATAGGAAAAATGCGAATAGACCGGCGCCTCCACATTGGAGCGCCCGGCTTTCACGTCGGCCACGAATTGCAGAAGCCGCGTCTGGTCGAAGCTTTCGGGAAACCCCTTGCGGTGCATGATGCCGCGCCGCTCCAGCTCCGCGTTCGGCAGAAGGAAGCCGTCCGTCGGGACGAGGTCCACGCGCTGATGGTTCTGCCAGCGGGCGAGAAGCTCGCGCAGAACGCGTGCCGACGTGCTCTTGCCGACAGCCACGCTTCCGCCGATGCCGATGATGAACGGCATCTTGGCCTCGCCGCGCGCGAAGAATTTCGAGGTCGCGGAATGAAGGAGCTGGGCCGCGCGCACATAATAGTTCACGAGCTTCGACACCGGCAGGTAGATCTCGGTCACCTCGTCGCGCGAGATGCGCTCGATGAGACCCGAGAGGCGGGCCAGATCCTCGTCGGTGAGCGCAAGCTGCACGCCGTTTCGAAGCTCCGCCCATTCCTTCCGCGTGAACGTGCGGTAGGGCGACAGCTCGAACGCCGGCCGGGGCTCAAGATCCAGGACTTGTAAGGGCAGACTCATGAGGCGTTTCCGCGTGGCTTCCGGGAGGCTTTCTCGGCATGACCAGATTGCGAGGTTCTGCGGTCGAGTTCGTTCAACACCGCGCCGAACGGCACGTTGCGGGCCTCGAGCAGTACGAGAAGGTGATAGACGAGATCGGCCGCCTCCGCACAGAGCTTTTCGTCGCTCTCGGAAACGCCCGCGATTACAGTCTCAACCGCTTCCTCGCCGAGCTTCTTGGCGCAGGCGGCCGGTCCCTTATCGAGCAGCGCCTTTGTATAAGAGGAGGAGGCTATGGCGGAACGGCGCGTGGATATCGTCGCCGCCAATCGCGCCAACGTGTCTTCACTCATGCGAAAGCCCTTGAGGCAACCGTCGCCCAAAGTCATGATTGTCGAGCCTGCGCGGCCAATCAAGGCGAAACTACGCTCTTGGACTTAAGAATGGTTGAGAAGAGCCCGCAAAACCAGACCTGTTCTTTTGGCGGCCACGAAAGCGGGCGCCGGGTTGTTTCGGCGGCGGCTTCATGCCCGGCAGAGCGCCCGGCATCGACACAGGGTGCGACAGTTTTCGGGTCGAACTGCCTTTGCATAAGGGTAAAGTGGCGCCAAAGCGGCGCAAGGCGGAACATCGGATCCATGTCGGCAGATGAAGGCGGTACGAACCGGACAATCCTGTTCGTGAACTGGGCGCATGCGCTCGATCACTTCGTTCTCTTGATCTTTCCCACCGCGGTCATCGCCATCGCGGCGGATCTTCATCGCGATTATAGCGATCTGATTTGGCTCTCGACCGGCGCCTTCCTGTCTTTCGGCCTTTTCGCGCTGCCAGTCGGGTGGCTCGCCGACCGCTTCGGACGGCGCGCGCTGCTGACGGCCTTCTTCTTCGGATACGGCGCAGCCTGCTTTCTGGTGGCGGCCTCGGCCAGCTTCACGATGCTCGCCGCCGCGCTTTTTCTCGTCGGCGTCTTCAGCGCGATCTATCACCCCATCGGCAGCGCCATGATCATCGCCAACGCGAAGCAGATGGGCCGCGCCCTCGGCGTGAACGGCGTGTGGGGCAATGTGGGCGCCGCGCTCGCCTCGGGCATCAGCGCCGCGCTCGCGGCCTCGTTCGGGTGGCGCGCGGCCTTTCTCGTCCCAGGCGCGGCGCTCATCGCCACGGGTCTCGCTTTTGTCTTGCTGGTCCGGGATAGCCAAGTCACGGGCAAGAAGGGCGCGGCCAGCCATACGCTCAACATCGGGCGCAAGCGGCTGATCTCGATTGTCGCGCTGTTCATGACCGCCATCCTCGCGGGTGGACTGACCTTCAACATCGTGACCATCGCCATGCCGAAGATGATCGACGAGCGCCTCGGGCTCCCGATCCCGCTGGCTGTAACAGGGTGGCTGACGACGGCGATCTTCTTTTGCGGCGCGCTCACGCAAATCGTGGTCGGCCGGCTGGTCGACCGGATGGAGCTGCCGGCGATTTTTGTGGGCCTCGCGCTGCTGCAGTTTGGGGGCCTGGCCGCGGCGGCTACCGCGACCGGCTTGCCGATGGCGGCGGGGCTGACGCTCGTGACGGCGGCGATCTATGGGCAGGTCGTCGTCAACGACGCCATGATCGGCCGCTACGTTCCGGACGAGATGCGCAACCGCATCTATTCGCTGCGCTTCTTCTTCGGCTTCACGGTGGGCGGGCTTGCCGTCCCGATCATCGGCGCGTTGCACAAGCGCGGCGGCTTCGACGCGGTGCTGATCGCGGCCGCCGCCGTCGCCGGCGTCATCTTCGTCTGCGCGCTTGGAACGTGGGCGCTGGTCCGCGGCCGGTCTCAGCTCGCGGCGGCGCCGGCGGAGTGACCGTTTGCGGCGCTGGAGCCAGGCGAGCTGCCCGGCTCGTCATTTCTTGGGACGAGAGGCGATCGGGGCGCCGAAGGCATTGCAGTTCGCCGTTCGCCATGCTAGCTCCGATTCCGACTGCGCGGCGCCTGCGGCAAGGGCGCAATTTTTACGCGAACGCCAGCCGAGAACGCGGAGAGCGAACCATGACCGATAGCAATGGAAAGAGTGGCGGCGGCGGCATCCCGCAACAGGGGCCGGACAACTCCCAGCACCCGCAGGTCAACGTTATAGGCCAATATATCAAGGACCTGTCCTTCGAGTGCCCCGACGCGACGCGCTTCTTCCGCGGGCCCGGCAAGAACCCGAACCTGCAGATCAACTTCAACGTTCAGGTTCGCAATCTCCAGCAGGATGCGTTCGAGGTCGCGCTTTCCCTTGAGGGCGAAGCCAAGAGCGAGGAGGGCGTGCTTTACAACATCGAGCTGCTTTACGCGGGCGCGTTCGTCTTGAAGAACTTGCCGAAGGAAGCGATCCAGCCGGTGCTCTTCATCGAATGTCCGGCGCTGCTGTTCCCGTTCGTGCGCCGCATTGTCGCCGACCTGAGTCGCGAGGGCGGCTTCCCGCCGCTGCTGCTCGACCCGATCGACTTCGCCGGCCTCTTCCGCCGCCGCGCCGAGATGGGGCAGGAGCCGACCATCGCGACGGAGTAAATTGGCTCTGTCTAACTAATAAATTTCCCCGGCGCCGGCGATGGCGTTCACCCTCCGTTAACCCTGGCGCAGCTGAATAAGGTTACGCCACTTCACGGTTTTTCGCTCTTTTCCCCTCATTCTGTTCATCATAACCGAAAGCGCCTTGCGGACGCGTTAAACGGGGCCATTGCGTTGATATTGCTAGCGAAATTCCGCCAGCGGCGCGAGAGTCCGCGCGGTTGCAACGCGCGCTCCGGCAATCTCAGGATAGGTTTCGTGGTTAACGCGCGCAACAATAAAACTGTAAACTAGGATTTCCGACTCGCTTTTTTCGGGGTCGAATCGGGTTTTTTCGTATTTTTCGTAGCGATTCGTAGGAAAAGCCCGCGAAAAACCTTCGCCTTTTCGGCCGTTAACCTGGGCCGATTTTAACCATGACGCGGCCCACGGCCGTCGCCCGCCGCCTTACGGTTCGAGAATCTTGAACTGTAAGGCGCATGGGAGGGCGAGGGACCGCGCGCGGCGTATGCTGTGCGGCCTTTTCCACGCTACGCAAACTCCGTCGATTTGCCCAATGCATCGCCGTCCCGGATAAGGCTTCGCCTTTCCGGGACGACGAACGAAGGCCATCCACACATGACAAGCAAACCATCCGTTGGCTTCATCGGGAAACTCTGCTTAGCTTCGCTTCTTTCCGGATGGGAGACTTGCGTTGGCGTCACGGCAAAGCATCGTCGACTATCTCGTCGAGCAACTCCAGCCGGCGCAGGCATCGGCTCGAAAGATGTTCGGCGAGTACGGCATTTACTGCGGCGGCAAGATGGCGGCGCTCGTCTGCGATGACGCGCTTTACGTGAAGCCAACCGCCGCCGGGCGCGCCTTCATCGGCGATTGCGAGGAAGGGCAGCCCTACCCAAACGCCAAGCCGCATTTCCTGATCGCGGCGGAGCGCTGGGATGACGCGGAGTGGCTGTCCCGGCTCATTCTGCTGACGGCGGCCGAGCTTCCGGCGCCGCAGAAGAAGCGGCGCTAGGGTATCATGAAGGAATAGCATCAGATCAGACTTCTCAAACCCAATTTTCCATAATCAAGAAGCCGCCCGTAAGGGAAGCGTCTTACCTATCGGCAGACTAACGAAGCGCCCAAAAGAACAGTAGCCGAATGGGACTCGGGGCGTCGAATCGACTTACAAAAAGAACTGCCGGGATGTGCCAAAGTTCAGACTTAGGCTGCTCAATCTTGGCCTTGCTCATCGCAGAGATTTTTCGAATGGATCAAAATAAGCAGATTCAACTCTACGCGGATTTGATGGAAGAGGTGAAACTCCGCGTAACATGCATCGATAATGCGGCGAATGGAAGAACGGGGCTTCCCACTCCGATCGTCAGAGAATTCTGCTACTTGCAACTGCGAATGCTATGCGAACTGGTCGCGATTGCATGCTTGGTTGCGCACGGCGACATTACTCTTGTTCAGCCGCATAAAATAGGAAAAACAACTGCTGCGCAAGATATCCTGAATGAATTAAGTAAGCTACGACCGCATTTCTATCCGATGGCAGCAACCCAAACTGTTGGAAATTCATTTAGGATCGACATAATTTTTGACAAGTCGCCTCTTCCAAAGGAAGAGCTGATCTTGCTGTACGGGAAATGCCATAGGCACCTTCACAGAGGCAGTCTTAAAGGTCTCTTGAATGCTGACAGCGCACTCGATCTGAATATAAGTGTACCAGAAATAATAGAATGGACGCAGAAAATTAATGATCTACTTTCTTTCCATATAATAGCGATAAATTCTGATAGGCTATTTGGATGCATGCTTAGGAACATGAGTGATGGCGGAAAGGTACAAGTTTTTGTGGCTGACGCATTAGCGGTAAACATTTAGCAACTACTTTGTCAAAGTGATAATATTCCGTTTTCAGCGTTAAGCGACAGACTGTTCCGGCGCATGCGCATAGCGCCCCCAGATCGCCCTCGGGCCGAGCGACGCGGCGTGCGCGCTTCCTCATCCGCCGTGATGCGCGGCAGCAAGGGTTTGAGCTGCGCGTGAACCGCCGCATCAGGCTCCGCGGGCTCTACGAGTTGCCGATGCTGATTCTTGAGGAAGGGCAGCCCTACCCGAACGCCAAGAGGGGCTATCGTTTTTGATCCTTGAGCAGCACCAGCGCCACAAACGCACGTCTATCGAACCTCGGGGCTTGCGCCAAATCGGCTATCGCCTGAGCCGCATTCGCAACTAGCGTGGTTACGGTTGCCCGCGCATAACAAGATTGCGGGTCGTAGTCCGCGGAGTGCCGCTCTTCTTGCAGAGCAACGAACGTGTCGGCAAAACTGACAATCTGAGGTGGAAAACCCTTGTTCCTAACTTGTTTACAGGCGTTTTTCGCGACGCCGTGCTCTAAGGCTCGATAGACCTGAACCCACGCCTTATCGCTGCGATGTCGCCCGGTGCCCGCTATCGTGTCCGCACACTCTTTCGCCATCGCGTGGAACATGGCGTAGTATGCTGCGCTAACCGCACGCTTGAGGTCGACTTGGAGAGGCTTGCGACCAGTAGCCTTCGCCAACCTGTTCGCCTGGGCGATCAGCTCCGGCGCCTTCACGCCGATTTCGCCGTGCGCTGCCGTTCATCGAAATGGTGCCGGACGTGCGGGAAGCGAAACTCACCGATGTCCTCAAGGGCGTCACGTAGCGCGCTGACAAGGCCAACCGTTGCGCGAACGTCTATGGGGTCGCTTGAGTATGCGTAGTCGGCATCGATCAGCAGCACCGGGTCCCCATCGTGATCTTGGCCCACGAGCACCGTCGCCCGCTGGAAGCCGAACCGCTCCATGCGTTCCTTGAGCACCGCGTTGACAACCTTGGTCACTTTCTCGTCGACCATTTCGCGCTTTTTGATCATAGACGCACTATAACAGTCGTGACCGGGAACACAAAGTGGCGCTCGGCTTGTTGTGGCGGCAAGGCGCGGACTGCGCAGACACGGGACGTTATCGCAGGCAGATCCCGGCTCTGCGCTTCGCTTGGCCGGGATGACTAAGCCGCGGACTGCTCCGGCGCGGGCGCGGCATAGCGCGCCCAGATCGCCTTCGGGCCGAGCGTCGCGACGAAAGCGGCGTGCGCGGCTTCCTCCTCCGCCGTGATGCGCGGCGGCAAGGGCTTCAGCCGCACCTGCACCGCCGCTTCGGCCGCCTCCGCCTGTTCGGACGCCGAGTGCGTCATCAGGTTGAGGCCGGCCTGCTCCGCGCCGACGAGCCGCAGATACACATCCGCCAAGAGTTCGCTGTCGAGCAGCGCGCCGTGCTTCTCGCGCTTCGAATTGTCGATGCCGTAGCGGCGGCACAGCGCGTCGAGATTGTTGGGGCTGCCGGGGTGCTTGCGGCGGGCGAGCGCCAGCGTATCGGTGACGCGCTCCATGCTGAGCGGCGGAAGCCCGAGCCGGCCGAATTCGGCGTTGAGGAAGCCGACGTTGAAGGCGGCGTTATGGATGATGAGCCGCGCGTCGCCCAGCGCCGCGACGATGTCCGCCGCGATCGAACCGAACAGCGGCTTGTCGGCCAGAAAGGCGCCCGTCAGGCCGTGGATCTCGGTCGCGGATTTCGGCACGTCGCGCTCGGGATTGAAATACCAATGCCACGTGGCGCCGGTCGGGATGAAATTGATGAGTTCGACGCAAGCCAGCTCGATGATGCGGTGATTGTCCTTCGGGTCGAGCCCGGTCGTCTCGGTGTCGAGGACAAGTTCGCGCATGGCGCCCCATCGATGCGGTCAGTCTTGGTGGAGATCGGCCCAGCGCTGGTAAGCCAGCGGCGGCCGTTTCAGGATCTCCGTTACAACTGCATCGATTTGGCGGTAGGTGTCTTCCAGGGCCGCGCCGGTATCCACAACGAAGTCCGCCTTGGCGCGCTTATCGGCGTCCGGCATCTGGCGCGCGAGGATGGCTTCGAGCTTCTCCTCCGTCATGCCGGGCCGCAGCAGCAGCCGGGCGCGCTGCGCCTCGGGCGGGGCGCTGACAACGATGACAGCGTCGAACAGCCCGTGCGGCGCCGTCTCGAACAGGAGCGGGATTTCGAGGATGGCGAGGTCGGCGCCCTTGTCCTGCCCGGAGAGCAGAAAGCGCCATTCGGCGGCGCGGACGCGGGGATGGACGATGGCTTCGAGCTTTTTCAGCGCCGTTTCCGAGCCGAGAACGCGTGCGCCGAGCGCCGCGCGATCCACGGCGCCGTCCTTGGCCGTCCCCGGAAAGACGGCCTCGATCAGCGGCGCGGCCTCGCCCGAATAGAGGTCGTGGACAATCTTGTCGGCGTCGAGAACGGGAACGCCCCGCGCGCGGAGATAAGCGGCAACCGTGCTCTTGCCCATCCCGATCGAGCCTGTGAGTCCCGCGACGATCATGCGGACGCGGCCTCCCGCGCCGCGATGGCGGCAAGCACGGCCGCGCGCAACTCCGCCGTAACTTCAGGCCGGACGCCGAACCACGCCTCGAAGCCCGGCGCGGCTTGATGCAACAGCATGCCGAGCCCATCCACCGCGTTGAGGCCGAGGCGCCGCGCCTCCGCGAGAAGGCCGGTTTCGAGCGGGGTGTAGACGATGTCGCAGACGGTCGCATCGCGCGCGGCGGGCGAAAGATCGATGTCGAGCGGCGGCGCGCCCTTCATGCCAAGCGTGGATGCGTTAACGACAAAACAGGCGCCCTCAAGCGCGCGGGCCAGCGCCTCGAAACCGTAGGCGCGGGCGGCGGGGAAAGCCGCCGCCAAGTCTTCGGCGCGGGCGCTCGTGCGGTTGACGATGCGAATCTCCTCGAAGCCGCGCTGACGGAGCGCCCAAACGACCGCGCGGGCCGCCCCTCCGGCGCCGATAACAACCGCGGATCTCCCCTCACCCTGTCCCTCTCCCCCTGGGAGAGGGCACGATGTTCCGGCGGCTGTGCCGGAGAATCTACCTGACCGGTCCCAGCCCGGCGCCGCGCTGTCGAGACTGGCGAGGAAGCCGAAAGCATCGGTGTTCGAGCCCGCGAGCTTGCCGCCGCCGGCCGAAACCGTGTTGACCGCGCCGATGGCCTCGGCGGCCGCGTCGCGGGCGTCGCAGAGGCGGAAGGCTGCGATCTTGTGAGGAACGGTAATGTTGGCGCCGCGAAAGCCGCGCTCGGCCAAACTCTTGAGGAAGCCTTCGAAATCCTTCGGCTCGACCGCTTCCTTCACATAGTCGCCGTCTATGCCGTATCGCTTGAGCCAATAGCCGTGAATCGCCGGAGACAGGGAGTGCGAGATGGGCCAGCCGATCACACACGCGCGCTTCATCGGCGCTTCCTACTTCATAAGGATAGAGAGACGGCGCAGCTCGTCCAGAACCGGGATGATGGGCAGTCCGAGGATGGTGAAATAATCGCCCCGCACCTCGGAGAACAGATGAATGCCGAGGCCTTCGATGTGGTAGGCGCCGACGGAGGTCAGCACGCCTTCGCCCGCCAAATCGAGATACCAGTCCAGGAATTCGTCGGAGAAATCGCGGAGCGCGATCGTCGCGACATCGGAGAAGTTTGCCGCGTGGCCCTTGTAAAGCAGCACCGCCGCCGTGTGCAACTGATGCGTGCGGCCCCGAAGCTTCAAAAGCTGGCTGCGCGCCTCGTCCCGGCTCCTCGGCTTCTGAAGAATCTCGCCGTCGATGGCCAAAACCTGATCGGCGCCGATGACGATGGCGCCCGGCTCCGTCTCCAGCACATTGTCGGCCTTCAGGCGCGCCAAAGCCTTCGCAACTTCGACGGGCGCCAAGCTGCTGGCCAAATGCTTACGCTCCTCGGCCTCGTCCACCATGGACGGCCGCTGATGGAATCGCACGCCCGCGTGCGCGAGGATGGCGCCGCGCGCTGAACTCGCGGACGCGAGGATGATCGCTGGGTAATCGGCTTGCATCGCGCGAAATTTACCTTGTTTTAGCTAGAACTTGAGCGGACAGTGGCCAGCTATCCGCGGCTGTTTTCGTAAAGGGCGATTATTGCGGCGGCGGTCTCCTCGATGGACTTCCGTGTGACATCGATGACGTGCCAGCGGTTCTGCGAACAAAGCCTTTTCGTAAACGCCATTTCGTTCTTTATCATGTCTGCGTCGACATAATCATCGAACTTATTGCTGTTCAAGGCAAGCAGCCGATTGCGGCGAATTTCCGCAGTGCGCTCGGGACTTGCAACGAGTCCGACCACGAAGGGCGCCTTCAGGCCTAAGAGCCCGGCAGGCAATGGAATATTCGGAACAAGCGATACATTTGCGGTCTTGAAGCCTCTGTTCGCGAGATAGATGCTGGTGGGCGTCTTCGAGGTTCGGCTCGCGCCCACCAGCACGATATCCGCCTTGTCCAGGTTGTCGGTGCCTTGGCTATCGTCATGGCCGAGCGTGAAGTCCATGGCGTCGATGCGCCGGAAATAATCGGCGTCGAGCGTGTGCTGCCCGGCGACCACCGCGCGCGACGATATTTTCAAGTAGTGCTCGAACGCCAGGAGAACCGGTTTCAGCACCGCCACGCACGGGACGGCAAGCTCGGCGCATCGTGTTTCCAGATGCTCCGCGAGTTCGGGGTTCATGAGCGTATAGAGCACAATGCCCGGCAACGTCTCGATTTGCTGCAAGACCATAGCAAGCTGCTTCTGGTTGCGCACCAGCGGATGCATGTGCCGGTTCGGCTTCGCGCCCGCGAGCTGCACCACGGCCGCCTTCGCCATGGTCGTCAGCGTCTCGCCCGAAGCATCCGAAACGAGGTGGAGATGGAAATGCTTCGGGGTGGGGATTGGTGTGAATTCCGAGGATAAAGGGGTCTCCGTCCCGCTTACGCTGGGCTTGGCTCCGTCATCCGTCATTGAGTCCTCCACGCCAATTAAAAAAGAGCGCACAGCTCTTGGAGCTCTGGAAAAAAAGCTCTTTGTTAACACCCGATCGGGGCCTGCGCTGAGTCTTCACAGGTTGTTCCCTACGTTATTCATTGCTGAAAGGGGCAAAGCAAGGCTAAACAGCACAAGATGAAACCGATGTGAGCGCGGGCTTTTTCAACATGAGCCAAGCCGCTCGCATCTTCAAGCGCAGCCTGCATCTCAACCCAGGGGATGAACGCGGCAAAACTTCGTGTTTCCGCGTTATGCATCCCCTAAGAAAAGAAGCAACAGATCCAGAGTGGAATTTTTCTTATGAAGTCAGCCTCCGAAGCCGCCTCCCAGAAACAGGCGCCGAAGTTCCTCGAAGCTCTGGCCGGAAAGGCTCACAAAGCGCCGCCCCTATGGCTCATGCGGCAAGCGGGACGCTATCTCGCCGAATACCGGGAAGTCCGGGCGCAGGCAGGGTCTTTCCTGAACCTGTGTTACAACCCGAAGCTCGCGGCCGAGGTGACGATCCAGCCCATCAGGCGCTTCGGCTTCGACGCCGCCATCATCTTTTCCGACATCCTCGTGGTGCCGCACGCGCTCGGCCAGCATTTGGAGTTCCGCGAAGGCGAAGGGCCGCACCTTGAGCCAATCGAGACACTGAAGGATCTATCCAAGCTTTCGGTCGAAAAGGCGAAGGCGACCTTCGAGATCGTTTACGAAGCGATCCACAAGACCATCGCCGGCCTCGAAGGCCGCGCGCCCCTGATCGGCTTCTGCGGCGCGCCCTGGACCGTGGCGAGCTACATGGTCGAGGGCCACGGCTCCAGCGATTACAAGGCCGCCAAGCTTCTCGCCTATCGCCATCCGGAGGTTTTCGGCGCGATCCTCGATCTGCTCGTGGAAGCGTCCAGTATTTACCTCATCGGGCAGGTGAACGCCGGCGCCCGCGCGCTCCAGATTTTCGACAGCTGGGCCGGCGCGCTCGCCGATAACGACTTCGAAGCCTACGCGATCGAGCCCACCGCCCGAATCGTGAAGAAGGTGAAAGCCGTCCATCCGAACGTTCCGATCATCGGTTTCCCGCGCGGAAGCTCGCCGCAATATGCGGAGTATGTGGCGAAGACCGGCGTCGATGCGCTCGGCTGCGACACAGCAGCGCCGCTCAAGACGATTGCGGCGATACAGGACAAGCTCCCCGTGCAGGGCAATCTCGATCCGCTGTTGCTGCTCGCTGGCGGGGATGCTATGGAGCGAAGGGTCAAAGCGATTCTGAATGCCCTGTCGCCCAAGCCGTATGTCTTCAATCTCGGCCACGGGATCCTTCCCGAAACCCCCATCGAGCACGTTGAAAAGCTCATCCGTCTCGTCAGATCGGAAGCTTAGCGCGCCCATCGGCGTCATTCCCGCGAAGCTTGTCCCCGCGCGGACGGGGAGCGGGAATCCAGGTATCCCGGCGGCGGAAGCTATTGAAATAGCGCAGCGATACCTGGGTCCCCGCCGGAGTTTATCCCCACGAAGGCGGGGACGGGGACGACGCCGCGGAGCGGCCAAGACTTTCGGCCGCCGGTATTATTTCTCGCCGGGATCGTAATCCTGGCGGTTGTGCAACCCTTCCTTTCGGGAATTCACTGGAAAATGCGGCGTCCCGTATGTTCCAATCTTTCCGAAAGGAATGAAGGCTGCTATATTCAAAGTGTCGTAAGCTTCCGGCAGCCGCCATTTTACGGGGTGGGATTTGCCGGAACTCGAATCGAGTGAAGAAGCCGCACACTCCCCCCTCAAGAAGACAAGCGGCCTAACGACAGTCCTCATTCCATCCGGCTCGCAGGCTCTGCTGCGCCAATTTCACCTCCCGGAAGTCGTCCCCAACATGCAAGAAATGAAACTTCAGGACCTTAAAATAAAGTCTCCCACCGAGCTTCTCGCCTTCGCGGAGGAGTTTGCCGTCGAAAACGCGAGCGCCCTGCGAAAGCAGGAGCTGATGTTCGCGATACTGAAGCAGCTCGCCGCGCGAGAGATAGAAATTACCGGAAACGGGGTCGTGGAGATTCTGCAGGATGGCTTCGGCTTCCTTCGTTCGCCGGACTCGAACTATCTGCCCGGCCCGGACGACATCTATGTCAGCCCGAGCCAGATCCGCCGCTTTGGGCTCAAGACCGGCGACACGGTTGAAGGGCAGATCCGCGGGCCGAAGGATGGCGAGCGCTACTTCGCGCTGCTCAAGGTCAACAAGATCAACTTCGACGACCCGGAGAAGGTCCGGCACAAGATTCACTTCGACAACCTGACGCCGCTTTATCCGAACGACTGGCTGAAGATGGAGACGGACCGGCCGGAATCGAAGGATTTAAGCCCGCGCGTGATCGATATCGTGGCGCCGCTCGGCAAGGGCCAGCGCGGCCTGATCGTGGCCCCGCCGCGCACCGGCAAGACGGTTCTCTTGCAGAACATCGCCCACTCCATCACCGCGAACCATCCGGAATGCTATCTGATCGTGCTTCTCATCGACGAGCGGCCCGAAGAAGTGACCGACATGCAGCGCTCGGTGCGCGGCGAGGTCATCAGCTCGACCTTCGACGAACCGGCGTCGCGGCACGTGCAGGTGGCCGAGATGGTGATCGAGAAGGCCAAGCGGCTTGTCGAGCATAAGCTCGATGTCGTGATCCTGCTCAATTCGATCACCCGCCTCGGCCGCGCCTACAACACCGTCGTTCCCTCATCCGGCAAGGTGCTCACGGGCGGCGTCGACGCCAACGCCTTGCAGCGGCCGAAGCGCTTCTTCGGCGCCGCGCGCAATATCGAGGAAGGCGGCTCGCTCACCATCATCGCCACCGCGCTCGTCGAGACCGGCAGCCGCATGGACGAGGTGATCTTCGAAGAGTTCAAGGGCACGGGCAATTCCGAGCTCGTCCTCGACCGCAAGGTGGCCGACAAGCGCGTGTTCCCGGCCATGGACATCGCAAAGTCCGGCACCCGCAAAGAGGAGCTGCTGGTTCCGCAGGCGCAGCTGCGCAAGATGTACGTGCTCCGCCGCATCCTCAACCCGATGGGTCCGATGGACGGCATCGAGTTCCTGCTCGACAAGTTGCGCCAGACGAAGACGAACAACGACTTCTTCGATTCGATGAACACCTAGGAGCATGCGTCCCCTCTCCCAGGGGGAGAGGCGAGCTGCGGCGCAAATTCCGGCGTATGCGGATTTTTTCACACGCCGAAAGCGGCCAGGACTTTTGGCGCTTGGGTACTCGGCGTCCAGGCGCGCGCCTATTCCGTTTTGCGGAAAGGGGTGCGGCAGCTCTCCACGAGGCGCAGCAAGTCAGCCTGCCGGGATATGTTCGTCTTCTGGAAGATCTTGCGGATATGGCTTTTGACCGTGGATAGAGCGACGTTCAGGCGAACAGCGGCGTTGGCCGGCGTTTGCGCCTCGATAAGAGCCTTGAGGGTGCGAGCCTCGGCTTTGCTCAAACCGTAGGCCTCGGCGAAACCGTCCAGCCCGTAATGGCTTTTCTGGCCGGTCTCGGTGATAAAAAAAGCGATCGCCGGCTCTCCTCCGCTCAACGATTGCAGCAGGCGCAAGCATCCGATCGCGCCCGGTTTTTCCGCCGAGGACCGGACGAGACAGAATTCATGTTCGGTTGCTTCGCCGTCCGCCCGGCCCAGCTTCTCTATCGATTTTCGAAGTTGCGTATTCGCCGCCGGCTCGATTGCCTGGACATGCCCGTCGAAGGCGCGGATCGGCCAGCAGGTTTCGAGCATCGTCTTCGCCGTCAGATTGGCGAACAGGATGCGCCCTTTCATGGAAAGGATGAGCACGGCCAGGGCCATCTCATCGTAGGCCGCGCAAAGCGCTCCCAGCAATACTTCCGGCATCCCCGCGCCTCAGCGAAACGCATGCGGCGACGCACATGTCAGCCGCTCTAAGAATCGCGGGAGATTGAGCCTAAAGATGCTCGCCGTCGTTGGTAAAGCGCACGCTCAGGTAAGCGAATGTCAGCGCTGCTCGGACAGGCATGGCGAAACGCCGGCCAATGTCGTGGGCGGGCTGCTATTCCTCACACGGATGACGCGGCGACCTGCACCGAAACGTGCCGCTCTTCCTTCAGCCTGTCTTTCACCGTGTCCGGGTCGGTGAGCGGCGGCGAGCATCGCTCCCCCATGCAGATATAGGCGGCGATCTTGCCGCCGGCCCGGCCTTTGCCAGCGGCAGGCGACGCGGGCGAGACATCCGCGCCGCCGCCCACCCATTGGATGATGGCGCCCGGCAGGGAAACTTCGGCCAAGGCTTTTCGCCAAGCGCCGGCGCCCTCCTCCGCCCTGTCTCCGGCGATGACGATGTGCTGCGGCGATATCAGCGAAAGCGCGCTCGACAACAGGCCGGTGTAAGCCAGCGCCATCGATTGGGCGACCCCCTGGAAGGCGGCCAGGAGCTGGTCCGCCTGTCTGAGATACGCCGCATCGCCCGTGAACGTGTAGAGGTCCGCGAGATTTTGCAGCATCGTCGCGTTCGCATTGGGGGTCGCGTCGTCGCTCGCCGAAAGCGGCCTCAAAATGAGATCGCTGGTGTCGTCCGCGGCGAGGTAATAGCCGCCGCTCTCGGCGCCGTAATGGCGATTCATGATCGCGGTCCAGGCAAGGGCATCGTCCAGATAGCGCCTGGCGTTGGTAACCTGATAAAGGGCCAGCGCCGCCGAGATCGTATTCGCATAGTCGGCCGAGGTTGCCGGGCCTTTCAGTTTTTCGTTCCGGCTTGAATGGAACAGGCGGCCTTGCGAGATCATGCGGCCCGAGACGAAAGCGTAGGCGTCTTCGGCCAGCCTCGTCCATTCCGGCCGCGCGAACGCGTCGCTCGCTTTGGAAAGCGCCCTTATCGCGAGGCCGTTCCAGTCGGCGAGCGCCTTGTCGTCGCGGCCCGGCTTCTTGCGCCGGTCCCGGACCGCAAAAAGCTTCGCGCGGCACGCGTCCAGGGCCTGCTCCTCCTCGCGGCTCAGCAGCGCCAGCGCATTCAACCGGTTGAGGATGGTCTTGCCGTCCCAGTTGCCGCCCTCGGTCACGTCGTAGACCTGCGCGAAAAGCGCCGCCTGCTCGTCATGGCCGAGGATGTTGGTAATCTCCTGGGCGGTCCAGACGTAGAACTTTCCTTCCTCCCCTTCCGTATCCGCATCGACGGACGAGGCGAACCCTCCGCCTTCGAGGATCATGTCGCGGGACAACCACCCGATGGTCTCGCTGACGCGCGCGCGCAGGCGGTCGGATTGCGTCTCCTTCCAGACCTCGGTCATGAGTTCGATCAGCAGCGCATTGTCGTAGAGCATCTTCTCGAAGTGCGGCACGAGCCAGCGCTCATCGACGGAGTAGCGCGCGAAGCCGCCCCCGATGTGATCGTAGATACCGCCCTGGCACATATGCAGGAGCGTATTCTTCACTTCTTCGAGGCAGGTCTTCAGGCCATAGCGCAGCCCCGCCCTCCAGAGGAAACCGAAGATGCTCGTGTTGGGGAATTTGGGCGCGCCGCGCAGCCCGCCATTCGTTGGATCGATGCCGCCGATGAATTTGCTGGCGATGGCGGCAAGCTGCTCCTCCGAAATCTCGGGCGCGGCGTCGTAGTTCAGCCGGGGCATGAGCCGCGATTTCAGATAGGCGGTGTTCTGCGCGATGGTCTCCTTTTCGTTCGCGTAGACGCGCGCGACGTTGACCAGCACTTCGGTGAAGCTCGGCCGCCCGAAGCGGGGCGTATTCGGAAAATAGGTGCCGCCGAAGAAGGGCATCCCGTCGGGCGTGAGAAACATCGTGAGCGGCCAGCCGCCCTGCTCGCCCAGCTCCTGCAGCGCCGTCATGTAGAGCGTATCGACATCGGGGCGCTCTTCGCGGTCCACCTTGATGTTCACGAACAGCTCGTTCATGAGCTTGGCCGTTTCGTCATTCTCGAAGCTTTCGTGCGCCATCACATGGCACCAATGGCAGGCGGCGTAGCCTATCGAAAGCAGGACCGGCTTATCGAGCCGCTGGGCCTCCTCGAAAGCCTCCTGACGCCAGGGCCACCAATCAACAGGGTTGTTCTTGTGCTGCTGGAGGTAGGGGCTGGTTTCTTCGCTCAAACGATTCAAACCCATGAGGCAACCTTGTTCACCAATTTGCTCGATTGGGCGCGCCGGAAGCTCGACAGGCCGTCACTACAAATATACGCTTTTTCGGCATATGTACCCTGGAACTTATCGTCCAGGTTTACGGCTTAGGAAACCGCCGTCATGACCGTATTTGCCCTCTCCAGCGCACCGGGGCGTGGCGGCATCGCCGTCATCCGGATTTCAGGCAGAGCCGCGAGAAGCACGCTCGACGCCTTGTGCCATGGGAGGCTGCCGGCGCCGCGCATGGCGAGTTTCCGGCGGTTGCGTCATCCCAAGACCGCCGAGGTCCTCGATGAAGCGCTTGTGCTTTGGCTGCCGGGGCCGGCGAACTTCACGGGCGAGGACATGGCCGAACTCCATGTCCATGGCGGGCGCGCGGTCATAGCCGGGGTGCTGGATGCGCTGGCCGCCGCCGGGTTGCGCCTTGCCGAGCCGGGCGAATTTACGAGACGGGCTTTTGGCAATGGCAAGATCGATCTGACCGAGGCGGAGGGCCTCGCCGACCTTCTCAATGCCGAAACGGCTTGCCAGCGCAGGCAGGCGCTCGCGCAGCATTGCGGCGCGCTGCGCGGCCACTACGAGCTTTGGCGCACCACGCTGTTGCGCGCCATGGCCTACGTCGAAGCCAGCCTCGATTTTTCGGACGAGGAGGGCATCGCCGAAAACGCGTTCCGGGAAGCCCTGCCCCAGGCGCGCGGCCTGCTTGGGGAGCTGGAGCGCGCGCTGGCCGATGGCCGCCGTGGCGAGATCGTCCGCGAAGGCGTCCAGGTGGCGATCCTTGGCGCGCCCAATGCCGGCAAGTCGAGCCTCCTGAATGCGCTTGCGGGCCGGGAGGCGGCGATCGTCTTTCACGAGCCGGGAACGACCCGCGATGTCATCGAAATCGCGCTCGATCTCGACGGCTTCCCTTTCATCCTGCGCGATACCGCCGGCCTTCGGGAGACGGAAAGCCCTGTCGAGCGGGAAGGCATCCGCCGCGCGCTCGCCAGCGCCAGGGACGCGGATATCGTTCTTCTCATGCAGGATGCGTCCGCGCCACGGACGCAAGGAGCGGCCGCGGAACTTTTGACGAAGGAAGAAGGACAGGATGAGGCGCGCGCGGGGAAGGCGCGGATCACGCTGACCCTCGTCAACAAGATCGATCTCGCGCCGGGGGCTTCGCCGCCGCACAGCGCGCTTGCGATCTCCGCCAAGACGGGCCACGGGCTGGACGCGCTCAAGACCGCGCTCGTTCGTATCGCCGAGGAGATTTACGGTTCGGGCGACACGCCGCTGATCACCCGCGCGCGCCACCGTCAGGAGATCGAGCGGGCGCGGTCGGCGCTGAAGGCCTTTCTTGAGAGCGCGGCGGCTGGCCATGAAACGGAGCTTGCCGCCGAGCATCTGCGCGATGCGTCCGACGCGCTCGGCCGGGCTCACCGGCCGGCTCGACGTGGAGGATGTGCTCGCCCAGATTTTCTCCGAGTTCTGCGTCGGGAAATAGCGGGGCGGACAAGAGCGCCCCGCCGCCGGCATGTTTCACATGAAACATTTTGTTAGGGCATAACGGATGCCCCTTGTTCGTCTTCCCGGAAAGGCGAAGCCTTATCCGGGACCGTAATAAATCGCAGCGCTGATTTTTTTACGATCCCGGCTCGCGCTTCGCTTGACCGGGATGACGGCGCGCGCCGATAGCCGGGATGGCGATGCGGTGCGCAAATCGGCGGAGTCGGGTTAGGTCTCCTTGACGCCGCCCCAATGCAGGAACAGGCCGATATCGCCGATATAGCCCGCGGGGAAATTGAGCACCTTGGCGATCAGCTGAAACCCGCGCGGCTTCAGATCGTGCTCGTACCGCAGATAGGTTTCCGCCGCCTCTCCGCGCAGCGTGGCGGGCCAGTCCGGCTCGGCGACGTTGATCGCCCTGCCCCCATCGCTGCAAAGCTGAGCGGGGAACTGGAAAATCAGCAGTTCGCGCTCGCCGCGTTCCGCCGCCGCCCGCGCTTGATGGAGGATGGCGCGCCAACGGTCGTCGGTGACATGGTGGTCGACCAGCTCCTTGATCGTGGAGCTGCGCGCCTCCTCCTCCGCCTGGCGGGCGATCTCCTGCTGACGCGCTTTCTTCGATGCGGCGTCGGCGACGAGATGGCGGAAATCCGTGGCCGAGAGACCCGGTTCGTCAGCAGGCGCTTTTTCTTCGGCCGTCTCGGTCGGCGCCTCGTTATGCGGGCCGAACGGATCGAAATGGAGCGACCACCCGAACAATCCTTCGCCTTGGGGGCGCGTCGGGCGCAGCTTCGCAAACACGCGGATGAGGTCGGCCCGGCTGACGATGCCTCTAAGCCGGCCCTCCCGCAGCACCGGAACGCGCTTGATCTGCAGCGAGGTTAGAAGCTTCCCGATCTCGGTCAGGTCGGTGTCCTCGCTCACCGTCATGACCGGCGCCGTCATGATGTCCCGGGCGGTGCGGTGCGTATTCTGCATGCTCGCCAGGAAATCGCCGCTCAAGGGCTCGCCCTCCGCCAGGAGTTCAAGCCACCATTCGCGCCGCTTCTCGCGCTCGGCCGAATTGGCGCCCAGCAAGTCGCCCTCGCTCACCATGCCGACAACCGCGCCGCTTGCGTCCACGACGGGCACGGCGCTGATCTTTCTCTCAAGAAGCAGCTCGGCGATTTTCTGGATCGGCGTTTCCGGCTTAACAAAAGCCACATCGGTCGTCATGACGTCACGCGCTTGCATTCATGGCTCCTTCCCTCAAGGTTCGAGAGTTGGTGAAACTGTCGTCCGGGAACTAATCCCCGCCGTTGACTTGCGCTAGGCGGGAAGCATGGAAAAAATTGTCACAGTTCGCGCCGCCGGCCTGGGCATTTTGTCCTGGCTTATCCCATTTACCCTGTCGTTCCTGTTTTTTCGACAGAAGCGGACAGCTCCTCATTTCGCAACCGCTTTTCGAGTCATCGATGGCCGACGCGGGCGGCGGTTTCGCGGCGTTTCTGCTCGTCCTCGCATTCCGCAAGGCGAGACCCTCCGCATGGACCGGGCTCGCGCTTGGCCTCTATCGGCTTGCGCTGAATCTCGGGTTCGACATCGCAATCCTCGTCCCGTTCACCAAGACGCCGATTGTAACCTATCTTTATGACATCGGCTTGCGGTATCTGGATCGTCATGCCGGCCAAGCGAAGCGCGAGCCGGGATCGCAAAGAGGCGAGCGTATCGCATTGTTACGATCCCGGATTGGCTTCGCCTTTCCGGGATGACAACTGAGAGGCTGGGCGAGCCCGGCAGAGCCTGCTTTACTTGTGCCGCCTTTTCCAGGCGCGCGCGCTCGCCTATCTTCCGCGAGAGCTTTGAGAGTTTGAGGACATGAGCGGACGAGCATTCGACGTCGTCGTTGTGGGAGGCGGACACGCGGGCTGCGAGGCGGCGGCGGCGGCGGCGCGCATGGGCGCCCGCACGGCGCTTGTCACGCACGCCTGCGCGACCATCGGCGAGATGTCGTGCAACCCGGCCATCGGCGGTCTCGGCAAGGGCCACCTCGTGCGCGAGGCCGATGCGCTCGACGGGCTGATGGGCCGCGTGATCGACCGGGCCGGTATCCAGTTCCGCATGCTGAACCGCTCCAAGGGGCCGGCCGTCCAGGGGCCGCGCGCGCAGGCGGACCGCAAGCTTTACCGGCGCCATATGCAGGAGGCCATCGCCGCGCAGCCGGGCCTTGAGGTGATCGAGGAGCCGGTGGAGGACTTGATCGTCGCGGGCGGCGCCGCCCTGGGCGTGGTCACGGCGAGCGGGCGCGCGCTGCGCTGCGGCGCGGTGGTCATCGCCACGGGCACGTTCCTGAAGGGCGTGATCCACATGGGCGAGACGCGCATCCCGGCGGGGCGCGTGGGCGAGGCGCCCGCGATCCGGCTGAGCGACCGGCTCTATGCGCTCGGCCTTCGCATGGGGCGGCTCAAGACCGGCACGCCCCCTAGGCTCGATGGCGGCGCCATAGACTACGCGCGGCTTCAAGCGCAGCCGGGCGACGAGCCGCCGGTTCCCTTCTCCTTCTTGAGCGAGCGCATAACGACGCCCCAGATCGCCTGCCACATCACGGCGACGACGCGCGAGACGCACGCGATCATCGCGGCCAACATCCATCGCGCGCCGATGTACTCCGGGCAGATCGAGAGCATCGGCCCGCGCTACTGCCCGTCCATCGAGGACAAGGTGGTCCGCTTCAAGGATCGCGGCAGCCATCAGAATCTTCCTGGAGCCGGAGGGCCTGGACGATCCCACCGTCTATCCGAATGGCATCTCCACCTCGCTGCCCGAGGATGTGCAGCGGGCCTTCCTGAAGACGATCCCGGGGCTGGAGAACGCCGCGATCGTCCGGCCCGGCTACGCCATCGAATACGATTACGTCGATCCCCGTGAATTGGCGCCGACGCTGGAGGCGAAGCGTCTGCCCGGCCTGTTCCTCGCGGGGCAGATCAACGGCACGACGGGGTACGAGGAGGCGGCGGGGCAGGGGCTCGTCGCGGGCGTGAACGCGGCGCTGAAGGCGGGCGGGCGGCTGGCCGATTTCGTCATCTCGCGCACGGACGCGTATATCGGCGTGATGATCGACGACCTCGTGACGCGCGGCGTCTCCGAGCCCTACCGCATGTTTACGAGCCGCGCCGAATATCGCCTGCGGCTCCGCGCCGACAACGCCGACGAGCGGCTGACGCCAGCCGGCGCGCGCATCGGCTGCGTGGGCGGCGAGCGGCTGCGGTCTTACACAGCGAAGGCTGACGCGCTGGCCGGCGCCCGCCGCCTGCTGGAGAGCTTGTCGCTGACGCCGGACCAGGCGGCCGGATACGGGATCGCGCTCAACCGCGACGGCCGCCGCCGCTCCGCCTTCGACCTTCTCGCGCTGCCGGGCCTGTCGGTGAGCGGGCTCGCGGCGATCTGGCCGGAGCTGTCGGCGATCCCCGCGCCGTCCGTCGAGCGCCTTCAGGTGGACGCGCGCTATGCGGTTTACCTCGACCGCCAGGAGGCCAGCATCGTCGCCTTCAAGAAGGACGAGGCCGCCGCCATCCCGCCTTCGACCGACTTCGCCGCCATCGCCGGCCTGTCGAACGAGGTTCGCCAGAAGCTCGAACGCCACCGCCCCGCCACGCTCGCGCAGGCCGCCCGCATCGACGGCATGACGCCGGCCGCGTTGATGCTGCTCCTCGCGCACATCCGCAAGACGACCCGCGCGGCCTGAGCGGCGCAGCCCCTCACCCTGTCCCTCTCCCCCTGGGAGAGGGTACGCCAGTTCGACGGCTTCGACGGGACTCCCTCTCCGATCCGCATTCGCTTGCGAATGCGGACACTCCAACGCAGCAAGTTCGCCAAGGCGAGCTTGCATGGGAGAGGGCTGGGGTGAGGGGCGAAGACCTATCCCTCGTAAGGCTCGGGGAAGAGCGACCGCGCCTCGACGGCGAACCCCGGCGGGTCGAACCGCAGGACGCCCTCGCTGACGATGCGAGTAACGAGTGCATCGCCCGTGCCCCGCGCGTGATGGATGACGGAACGGCTGTCCGCATCGAGGATGAGATAATGGTGGATGCTCGGCAGATCGAAATAGCGCCGGACCTTCAGACCCAGATCGCGGGCGCGCGTCGAGGGAGACAGGATTTCCACCACGATAACGGGGTTGGGCGCCTCCATCACGTCCGGTCCGAGGCGCTCGCCGCAATTGACAACCACATCCGGCTGGAAGGTTTTGTGCTGATCGACGCGGACCGCGAGGCAATCGACGAAGGTTTCGCAAGATAGACTGGCCGCTTGTAGCGCATCCCGCAGCGCCGTCCCGGCTGAGAATTTCGTTGCGCCATGGATCACGCGCTCGGGCGACATCGCGACCGGCACGCCGTCGCGCAGCTCCCAGCGGCCCTCGCGGCCATCGGCCCAGGCGAGGAATTCATCGACCGTCATCTTTGGCTGTGCGAGCGCGTTCATGCTTCAAGAATAAGGCTGCGGCGAAGGGGCGGCAAGAGGCGGACTTCCTCTCCCTTGGGGACAGGGTGAGTGGATGCGGCGCCAGCCGGAAAACTAAGCAAGGAGTTAAGAACGCGAACGGCGTCCGCTTCCGTTTCCCATCCGTTCGAGTTGGCGTTTCACGTGAAACGCGGAAGCGCGAACGCCTCCGGTCGCGGCGGCTCCCTCTCCCTGTGGGAGAGGAGGTTCGGCCAAGTCTGTTCAACCGGCGTTCCTCGTCTTGAGCGCGAGGAACCGCGCGCCGCCGATTTGGGATTCACAAGACGCCGCGAAGCACGCATGCTGGAACGGAGAGGAAGAAAAGCCGAACGAGCCGTATAGAGGCCATGAAAATCGAGAACGCCGCAGACTTCGCGAGAGCCTTCTCCGTTTCACATGAAACACTGGAGCGGCTTGAGCTTTACGCGCGCCTGCTCCAGCAATGGCAGAAGGCGGTCAACCTCGTATCGCCCACAACTCTTCCACAGGTTTGGCGCAGGCATTTCGCCGACTCCGCGCAGCTTATCGCCTTGGCGCCGCACGCAAAAACCTGGATCGACCTCGGATCGGGCGGAGGTTTCCCCGGGCTTGCGATTGCTATTATGCTCGCGAATCAGAAAGAGTGTTCAGTGCACCTTATCGAGAGCAACAGCCGCAAATGCGCGTTCCTCTCCGAGGTCGCGCGGCAGACTGGGGCGTCCGCCCGCGTGCACGCGATGCGCATCGCCGAGGCCGCCGAAAGCGGGGCGATCCCCGCCGCCGACGTGGTGACGGCTAGGGCGCTGGCGCCGCTGGATGCTCTCTTGGAGCTCGCCCTGCCGTTCTTCGGTTCTGCGTCCGTTGGGTTGTTTCTGAAAGGCCGCGAGGCCGAAGTAGAAATCGCCGGCGCCCGGGCGCGATGGGCCTTCGATCTTGCGACCCACGCCAGCGTCAGCGATGCGCAAGGCTGTATCTTGGAAATCGGGAAGCCGATGCTTAGACAGGGTGGCGAGCAGTGACAAAGACAAAGCAAAAGGGCCTTCGGGTGTTTGCCATCGCCAATCAGAAGGGCGGCGTGGGCAAGACCACGACAGCGATCAATCTGGGAACGGCATTGGCGTCGGTCGGCGAACGGGTGCTCGTGATCGATCTCGATCCGCAGGGCAATGCGAGCACCGGCCTCGGCGTGCCCGAGGAAGCGCGCCACGTCTCCACTTACGACGTGCTGGCCGGCGCGGCCGCGCTGGAGCAGGCGATGACGCCGGCGGCCGTACCGGGCCTGTTCGTGGCGCCGTCCACGCGAGACCTGGCGGGCCTTGAGCCCGAAATCGCCGCGGCGCCGAACCGGGCCTACTTCCTGCGGGATGCGATCGCTTCGCTGCGTGCGTCCGAACTCGACCGCAAGGAAGCCGACCGCCTCGACTATGTGCTGATCGATTGCCCGCCTTCGCTCAGCATCCTGACCCTGAACGCGCTTGCGGCGGCGGATGCGGCGCTGGTGCCGGTTCAATGCGAATTTTTCGCGCTCGAAGGGATCACCCAATTGCGGGAGACCATCGAGTTCGTGCGGTCGAGCCTCAATCCTTCTCTTGAGATCCATGGCGTGGTTCTGACCATGCACGACGGGCGGACGAAGCTTTCGGACGAAGTGGCCAGGGAGGTTCGCGCCTTCTTCGGCGAAAAGGTTTACGACACGATCATTCCGCGTAACGTCCGGATCGCGGAGGCGCCGTCGCATGGCAAGCCGCTGCTTCTTTACGATCACAAGAGCGCGGGCAGCCGCGCCTATATGGACCTCGCCGCGGAGATGATCAATCGCGAGCGCGCGGCGGCGGCTCAGGCGGCGTAAGGGCTTGGCCCGGCGCCCGAAGCCAGGTTGGCGTGGTGAGTATGTCGTGGGCGGCTGCCTTCAGGGGCGGCAAAGACATTTGAGCACTTTTCTCTTCGACGGGAGATCGACATGCAGACTAGATCGGGCGCTTTAGCGACAGGGCCATCGCCCGTTCAAAAGAGCCGGCTCGGCCGCGGCCTTGCCTCTCTCATCGGCGAAAACCTCCCGGTTGGCGGGCGCGTCATTCCGGCGAACGGCGAAAGCCGGATGGTTCCCATCGACCGCGTCCGGCCGAGCCCGCTGAACCCGCGCAAGAACTTCAACGACGCCGATCTCGACGAGCTTGCCACGTCGATCCGGGAGAAGGGGCTGGTCCAGCCGCTTATCGTCCGGCCCGCCGACGCCACCGGCACGAATTACGAGATCGTGGCCGGCGAACGGCGCTGGCGCGCGGCCCAGAAGGCCTCGATGCATCTCGTTCCCGTCATCGTGCGCTCGCTGTCGGACCAAGAAGCGCTCGAACTCGCCATCATCGAGAACGTCCAGCGCACCGACCTCAACGCCATCGAAGAGGCGGGCGGGTATAAGGAGCTCGTCGAGCGCTTCGGCTACACGCAGGAGGAACTGGCCGGGATCATCGGCAAGAGCCGGAGCCATCTCGCCAATACGATGCGGCTGCTGAAGCTGCCCGATGCCGTGCAGGGGCTCGTGCGCGACGGTTCGCTCAGCGCGGGTCATGCGCGCGCCCTGATCGGGCATGACGACGCCGAGGCCGTTGCGCAGGACATCGTGAAGAAGGGGCTCAACGTCCGCGACGTGGAAGCGCTCGTCATGGGACGCAAGCCGGCGGGGCCGAAATCCGGCGGGTCCAAGACGGCGGCCCCTCAGAAAGATCCCGATACGCGCGCCGCCGAGCGCGAAATGACCGATGCGTTAGGGCTGACCGTTGTCATCAATCCCGGCCGCGGCGAGGCGGGAGAGGTCATCATCCGGTACAAGTCCATGGATCAGTTCGAGGTCATCCATCGCGGGCTGCTGGCCCAAAAGCGCGCTTAGAGCATCGGACTTAATGCCGGAATCGGCCTCATGCCCTTCGGCGTCATTCCCGGCCCCGCCTTCGCGGGGACGACGGAAAAGCGGCTGGACCGCAATGTCTGAGATGTTCGTGCGGATATGAGATTGTTTCCCCGCTCACGCGGGGCCAGGACGCCCGGCGCATCGCCTGACGATGAGCCAGCCGGCATTATGCCTTCTTTTTCGGTTTGCCGCTGAACCGATAAAGTTGCACTTTTTCAAGCGTGGCCACGCCGGTATGGAGGATCTTATCGAGGATCTCCATGAACGTGTTCACTTTTCCCTCGGCGTCCATGATCTCGACCACGACCGGCAGGTCCTTTGAGGCTCTCAGAATCTTGCCTGGATTGAGACCGCTCGCCTTGCCGTAGCCCAAGTAGCCGCGAAACACGGTCGCTCCGGCGATTCCCGATCTCTGAGCCTGAACCACAATCTCCTCATAGAGAGGCCTTCCCTCGTATTTGTCGTCCTCGCCCAGAAAGATCCGCAATTGAAGGGCAGTTTCGACGTGGCGCATGCGATTCTCTCTTTCCCCAAATTCGTGATTTGGTCGCGCCCTTCTTGGCCAAGGGCGTCTCATAAAGAAGACCATGTTTTGTGCTCGAAATATATACCGGTCGAGCCCAGGGAGTCGTGGCCCTATTGACAGCGCGCCAAATCTCCTTCAGGTTCGCGCAAGGTTCACAGGCTGTGTCTGTAAGTTTCGAAGATTTCTGTGCTATTTTTTTGCACATTACAAGCTTTGTGAAACAATACCTATAAGAAGCGATTGAATAACGGAGCAAATCGAGGCTTGTCGCTTCTCGGCCAATCAGGCCGCTGCTCATGCCAGCATCGCTCGTAAACATGTGTCTTATGCAGCACAGTTCTGAAATTCTTTTGTCGCCCAAGAACGTGGCTCTTTACCAATCCAAAATGTGTGATTGTTGTAGGGACAACGTGGAGCTTCCGCTATTGAGGGCGCAGACAGGGCCGGGGTTGGTATGAGCTATAACAGAGGTATCGCGGCCGTTTCAAAACGGGCTGCGCGCAGGTTTGGCGCCGCGCTCGGTTTGGCGGCTCTGATCGGCCTCCAGTCATGCGTAGGGCCGGATTTCAAAATTCCAGAATCGCCGGATATAGGGAGTTTCACCCCTTCGCAACTGCCTGCGCAGAACTCGGCGGGAGGCAAGACGCAGCATCTCGACGTGGGCCGGGAACTGCCGGCCGAGTGGTGGACTCTCTTTCGCTCAAGCGAATTGACGGGCCTGATGAGGCGCGCGCTTCGGGATAACCCAACGTTCGACGCGGCGCAGGCCGCCATGCGCGCGGCTCAAGCCAATGTTTACGCGGAAGTCGGTCAGCTCTTCCCGCTCGCCACTGGAAACTATCAGGCAACGGGAGGCAAGGTGGCGACTTCGCCCAGCGGAGGCGGCGTCGCAGCGCCGGTCGTCAGCGCCTCCGGAGGCAACCCAGTTTATTATTCGCTTCACACGGCGCAACTCACGGTCTCTTACGTCCCGGATATTTGGGGCGGCACGCGGCGGCAAATCGAGAATCTGGAAGCGCTCAAGGAAAACCAGCGCTTCATGAACGAGGCGACGTTTCTGACGCTTACTTCGAACATCGCATTGGGCGCCATCCAGGAAGCATCGCTGCGTGAGCAAATCACGGTAACTAACCGGTTGATCGCCATCTCCCGCGACATCCTGGAAAAGGTGCGGTTACAGAAAGAGTTAGGCCAGCTGACGGAACTCGACGTCGCCGGACAGGAGGCTCTCGTCGCCCAAACCGAAGCAACATTGCCGCCGCTTCGCAAAGCGCTCGCGCAGCAGCGCGATGCCTTGATCGTGCTGTCCGGCCATCTGCCGGGCGAAGGCCTTCAGGAGAAATTCGAGTTTTCCTCGTTGAAGCTTCCACCGCATCTGCCTGTGAGCCTGCCCTCCGAGCTGGTAGCCCAAAGGCCAGATGTCCGGGCCGCCGAGGAAAACTTCCACGCCGCTTGCGCGCTTATCGGCGTTGCGATCGCAAATCGGCTGCCCCAATTTTCGCTGAACGGCGACATCGGCCGTAGCGGCCCCCTGTTCCAGAACCTGTTCAGCGCCAATCCCGCTTTCTACTTCTATACCGGCGTCGCGAATGCAACGCAGGTCATCTTCGACGGGTTCACCTTGCAGCAAAGGCAACGAGCCGCCGAAGCCGGCTTCGATCAGGCTGCCGCGCAATATCGTCTGGCGGTTCTCACGGCATTCCAGAATGTGGCCGACTCGCTTTACGCGATCCGTCACGACACCGTCGGACTGCAGAAGGCGATCCTTGCCGAAGCCGCGGCGGAAAAGACGCTGAAACTGACGCGCATTCAATTAAATGAAGGGCAAATCGCCTTTCAGCAGGTCTTGAACGCGCAAACCGTTTATCTCCAAGCCTCTCTGATTGTCATACAGGCGCAAGCAAACCGGTTTAGCGACACCGTCGCACTCTTTCAGGCTTTGGGCGGCGGCTGGTGGAATCGCGCCTCGTCTCCCCATCCGGGGGCGCCTGAAGCTTGGCTGACAAGTGTGATCGGCGCGAAGCCCGATCCCGTAGCCGTCGAATACCCCGGAGCGACAAAGAATGAAGCGAGATGACGGCGCGGGCTCGAATTGCTATGACGGCAATGCGCCAGGAGTTCATCTATGATCAAGTTCATGCCCGCGGCTCTCCTACTGAGCATCGCGGCCTTTGCCGGTCTGCCCGCAACGGCCGCGGATACGAAGCCGTCCGCCGCTGAAGCCGTTGTCGAGCTGTCGGAGTCCCAGGTTAAGTCCATCAAGAGCGAGCCCGTCATCGAGCATCGCTTTCCGCAAGTGCAGCAGGCGGTTGGCACAATAGACTTCAATCAGGAGCGGTTGACTCAGGTTTTTACGCCGTATCAAGGCCGTATTCTCAACGCGTTCGCAAGCGTCGGCGATCGCGTGAAGAAGGACGACACGCTCTTCACCATCGACAGCCCCGACCTCGTGCAGGCCGAGTCGACGCTGATCGCCGCCGCGGGCGTGCTCGAACTCACAAGCAAGACCCTCGAAAGGCAGAAGAACCTTTTCAAACAGAGCGCTGCCGCCCAGAAAGATTACGAGCAATCGATATCGGACCAGCAAGCCGCCGAAGGCGCTTTAAACGCGGCCCGGGCGGCCGTCAAAGTCTTCGGCAAGACCGGCGCCGAGATCGACAAAATCGTTGCCGAACGCAAGATCGATCCGGCCCTTGTTGTGCCAAGCCCCATAACGGGGCTGATAACCGCGCGAAATGCGTCGCCCGGTCTTCTGGTTCAGCCCGGAAATCCGCCGCCCGTCTACATCGTGGCCGATACGTCCTCGATGTGGATGCTCGCGAACGTCTCCGAAAAGGATGCGCCAGCCCTCAGGCCGGGCCAAGAGGTGATAGCAACGGTTTCATCGCTGCCGGGGCGCATCTTCCGAGGCAAGATTGTTACAATCGGCGCCACGATCGACCCGAACACGAGGCGTGTTCTCGTTCGATCCGAGATCGCGGACCCCAATTATGAGCTCCGGGGCGGCATGCTCGCCAATTTCGAAATCACGGTGGCCGCCCCGAGAAAGGCGCTCGCCGTCCCGCAGGATGGCGTGGTTCGCGAAGGCGATGGAACGATGACCGTTTGGGTGACGGGCGACCGGAAGAAATTCATCAAGCGCATCGTCAAGACGGGCCTGATCGATGGGGGATACATCGAGATCCGCGAGGGCGTGCAGGCTGGCGAACTGGTGGCGACAGACGGCTCGCTCTTCATCGCCAATCAATACGTCAACGTTGGCCAATGATCGAAGCCGGACGCCCGGAACTCAACCTCTAGAGGTGGTGTGTGCTCAAAGCTCTTGTGACGTTTGGCTTAACGCGCCGGCCCATCGTTATTCTACTTCTCCTCGCTTTCATCGTGGGCGGCGGCGTCGCCTTCTTGCGCTTGAATATTGAAGCGTACCCAAATCCGGCGCCGGCCATCCTGGAAATCACGGCGCAGTCGGCTGGGCTCTCGGCGGAGGAAATGGAGCGTCTCTACACAATTCCGATGGAGGTCGGGCTTGCGCCGACGCCCGGAGTTAACAACATCCGTTCGACATCGTTCTATGGTTTGTCTTTTGTCCGTGTAACATTCAATTACGGGGTCGATTTCTATTTCGCCTTGCAGCAGGCTCAGATCAGTCTTTTGCAGAATGTCACCCTGCCCAATAACGTACAACCGCAAATCCAAGCTTCGAGTCTCGTCGGCGAAATCTATCGCTATCAAGTTACAGGCCCGAAACATATCGGCCTCACAAATCTTCGTACCATTCAAGACTGGATTCTGCAACGCCGCTTTCTGACCATTCCGGGCGTCGTGCAGGTTAACACCTGGGGCGGCACGACCAAGGAATACGAGGTCGAGGCCGACCTGGACAGGCTCGAAGCCTATAGCGTGACGGTGGCGCAGCTCGTAAGCGCCGTGAGCAACGCGAACGTCAATGTCGGCGCGCGCACCATCAATATCGGGAAGCAATCTGTAAATATACGCGGGATCGGCTTGATCGACGATGGCGGATCGACAGACCTTATCGGCGGCCACAAGGTTGAAGACATCGAAAATATAACTCTCGGCGAATTTAATAACGTGCCCGTCCAGCTCAAGGACGTTGCAAAAGTTTATGTCGGCTATGTGCCAAGGCTTGGCAAAGCCGGCCGCGACGATAACGATGACGTTGTCGCCGCTATCCTGGTCATGAACCGGACGCTTCATACAAACGATGTCATTGGGCGCATCAAGGCGGAAGTGGAGAAAATCAACACGGATGGAAGCCTTCCACCCGGCGTAAAGCTCGTTCCCTATTATGACCGCTCTTCGCTGGTCTCGGTTACAACCGAAACCGTGCTCCACAATCTCGTCTTCGGCTGCCTTCTTGTATTTCTTATACAGTGGATCTTCCTTGGCGATTTGCGAAGCGCCATTATCGTTGGAGTCAATATACCATTCGCGCTTTTCTTTAGCATCATCATACTCGTTCTTCGAGATGAAGACGCCAACCTTCTCTCATTGGGCGCCGTGGACTTCGGAATCATCGTCGATTCGGCTGTTATATTGGTTGAAAATATCTTCCGTGTCTTTCAGGCCAGGGAGCGAGAGCAAATCCTAAGTACGCCTGTGCCAATAGAACGGAATGGCAAGAACGCAAGCCTGATCACCCGGATACGCTTGATCTATATCAGCGCTATGCAGGTCGATACAGCGGTGCTTTTTTCCACCGCCATTACTCTTGCCGCCTTTGTTCCGCTCTTCACAATGCAGGGCGTTGAAGGGCAAATCTTCAACCCGATGGCCAGAACTTACGCATACGCGCTCGTGGGCGCCCTGCTGGCCACGTTCACGATTACGCCCGTCCTTGCTTCGTTCCTCATCCCGGAACACGTCGAGGAGACAGAAACAATCGTGGTCCGCGCGATCCGCGGCGCGTATACGCCCTTGCTGCGGCTTGCGCTTCGCGCGCGCGTCGTGACCGTCGCCATCGGCGTCGTCTTTCTGATCTTCAGCGGTTTCCTGGCGTCGAGGCTCGGAACGGAGTTTCTCCCGGCCCTTGAGGAGGGAAACCTTTGGATTCGCGCATCGATGCCGCCCACGATTTCTCTCGAAGCCGGAATGCCTGTCGTCGACAGAATGAGGCAGATTCTTAAAAGTCACCCCGAAGTCATCACCGTCGTTTCCCAGCACGGCCGCCCCGACAATGGCAGCGATGCGACCGGCTTCTTCAACGCCGAGTTCTTTGTGCCGCTGAAGCCATTCGGCGAATGGGCGCCGGGGCGTCACAAGGAAGATTTGATCAAGGATATGCAAAATGAGTTTTCCGCGGAGTTCACCGGGATCGATCTGAACTTTTCTCAATATATCCAAGACAATATCGAGGAAGGCCTGTCCGGCGTCAAAGGCGCGAACTCGGTCAAGATTATCGGCCCCGATCTCTTCAAGCTGGAGGAGCTTGCGACGCAGATAAAGCGCATTATGAGCGAAGTTCAAGGCGTAACCGACCTCGGCATATTCCGCGTCCTCGGCCAGCCCAATCTTAACGTCAAGGTGGATCGCAACAAGGCGGCGCGTTATGGGCTCAACGCAGGCGACGTCAACACCTTCGTTCAGACGGCGTTTGGGGGCAATGTCGCGACCACCATTTACGAATCGGACCGCCAGTTCGGCGTCAATGTCCGCGCGGCCCCGAAATTCCGCGATTTCGTCGAAAGCGTCAGAAACGCAAAAATCAACTACACGACGCCCAATGGCGCCGCGTACATCCCTCTCAGCGAAGTTGCGGACATCACCCTCGATACGGGCGCATCCTATATCTTTCACGAGAAAAACCAGAGATTCATACCGATCAAATTTAGCGTGCGGGAACGCGATCTTGGCGGAGCGGTCGCGGAGGCTAAAGACCGGATCGCCAAGGCCGTCGCAGTACCGAATGGATACCGGCTGGAATGGGCGGGAGAATTCGAGGAGCTTGAACAGGCGCAAAAGCGATTGGCCCTCGTTGTTCCTCTCAGCCTCGTCCTTATTCTCGGCCTGCTCTACGCCCTCTTCAACAGCATCCGCGACAGTCTTCTTGTTTTGACGGGCATTCCGTTCGCGGTGGGCGGCGGGATCGTCGCGCTTGCGGTTTCGGGAGAGGAATTCGGCATATCGGCGGCGATCGGTTTCGTATCGCTGTTCGGCGTTTCGGTCATGAACGGCATTCTGATCATGACCTACTTCAACGAATTGCGCCGCTCGGTCCCCAGCGCCACCGATGCGATGTTCCAGGCCGCGACGCAGCGGATGCGCCCAATGCTCATGACCGCGTTATCGGCCTGCATCGGACTGTTTCCGGCCGCCTTGTCCACGGGCATCGGCAGTCAGGTCCAAAGGCCTCTCGCCATTGTTGTCGTGGGCGGAATGCTGATCGGCCCCATCATGTTGCTGATCGTGGTCCCCGCGCTGCAAACCCTGTTTCTGAGTCGCGGCGCCGATCCCGAAGACGCCAAGCCGGAAACAGAGCAGGAATCGGTTTAGACGAAATCGCTTGCGAGAGCTTCAGTCTCAAAGCGTCTCGCTTTGCGTTTGTTGCAAAGCCAAGTCCGGGCGCTCCAGGCGCTCCAGCAAAGACGCGTCCGCCTCGACGCCTGCGTCTTGGCACGCCGGCGCGTAAGCTTTCAGCAATTTTGCGGAAAGCGGCAAAAAAGCCCGCGGCAGCTTCTCCACAAAGGGCGCGACAATCTCAAGCGCCTCCTTCAGCGCCCCCGCGGCTTCCAAATGCCGCCCTTGCCCCGTGAATGCCAGGCCTAGCGTCCCAAGGCTATTAGCCAAAACGGGCAGGACTTCCGGGCGGGCTTCGGCCAGCCGCCTTTGGACGTCCGCCTCCTCCTCGCGGCAGTCGAGACCGGAGAGGTGTTTTTCAAGGTTTCTCAGGCCCGTTTCCGAACTGGGCAGGAAGGCATCCGGGGGGGCCTCCGCGAACCCCCTCCCCATGTCCGCCGCCTCCTGATTCGCCGCGAGCGCTTCCTCCCGGCGGCCTGCATTCAGCAGTTGGAGGCGCCCGGCGGGAAGCGCGAGTTCGAGGGCGCGCCGCGCCTCGAAATCGAGGGCATCGAGGGCGGCCTCGACGCGGCTCTGGAACTGACCGGGCGTTTGCGCCATCACTGCGACGAGATCGGCGGCGAGAGCGGGCATATGGCGGAGAATAACATAATCGAGCCGGGCCGCCGCTTGAGCGCTGGCGTTGGCGCCGTGCTCGGCAAGGGTCGCGCGCTGCAGGGTGGCGATGAAATCGCGGCGGCGCCTCTCGCGGTCCGCCTCGGACTGCGTTTCGATCCAGGCGAGGCAGCCCTCGATCGACTCGTCATCGGCCATGCAGGCGACATGATGCTCGCCAAGAAGGCCGGGCTCGATCGGCGCGGCGCCGCCGGCGGCCCGGCCATAGACGCGGGTGAGGTTGCGCAAGGCGGGCGCCACATCCACGCGCGGGGTGCGGCGATCCGTACAATCGTCGGCCATCAGCAGCGCCTTGGCGCCGGCTTCTGAATCCGCTGACCGCGACATCGAACGACACGCGCCTGACCGCCGTGGCGCTCGACCCGGCGCCGGCGCAAAACGGAGTGTACGACGCTGTGGCTGACCAGTTGGCGAGCGTCTCCTCTTGCATTTCGAAGACGGTGCGGCCTTTCAAAATCGCGCGGGAGTGGCTACGCTTTCGAGCGTGGCTGGAAGCGAAAAGATAAGAACGAAATGCATCGTCAAAGCGATACCGGGAAAGCTCCGCCGCGTAGCGTCAACCGAAGTTCGGCCCGAACCTGGGCCTACCGGGCTCTCGGCGCGGCGGTGGCGATTGGACTCATGGAGATGCTCGCCGGTATTGCGGGCGAACCTTTGGCGAGGATTCCATTCGTTACGTCCATCGTCCTGGTGATGGCGCTCCCGAATAGCGAAGCCGCGAAGCCGAGAGCAGTAATCGCCGGTCATCTGCTATCGAGCGGATGCGGTTTGCTTTGCTTTTGGACATTCGGACATGGCGAGGCTTCAAGCGCTGTCGCCGTCGGCGCCGCCACATTCCTGATGATCGCTTTTAGCGCCGTTCACCCGCCCGCCGGAATCGATGCGTTCATAGTTCCAGCCCACGGCCTGCCCGCCTCTTGGTTGATAAATCCTGTCTTCGTCGGTTCGCTTCTTCTTGTGATGTTTGGCGAAATGTGGCGGCTGGGCGAGCCCTTCTTTGCGGGAAGCGACAGGCGCTCATGAAAGTCACCCCTTAAACGCCGGGGATTGCGCGCTGGCTTGCGGCCTGCTTCGAGTGGCGACCGGCGCTTGGCTTCGCGCCGGACCGTAAAGACGCGTCTCGACCTCTTTTATTGCGCCTTCCACGGGCCTGAATTCGAAGCGCACGGTATGTCGCCCCGGTGAAACCTGGATTGCCCGGAACAGCACATTGGCCCGAAGAATTTTCGCGGGCTTGCCGTCGACGGCGCCGAACCACCAGGGGTGCCAGATATCGTTGAGGACCACGAACCCGCCTGCGGGAGCATTCACGTCGATCTCGACTTCGGTGTTCTCATACTTTCGCAGAGCGATTGTCGCGCTCGACAGCGAGACCGGCGAGATACGCGAGGTCAGAAGCCGCGACGGCATCCCATCGAGGAGAACGGTGCGCGCCGGATCGAATTTCGGCCATTGCCCGTCCTTCATGAGCTTGCCGAAATCGGCGGGGAGCCAATTCTGAGCGAGCATGACGCGGGGGAAAGCACGGGGGTTCTCGTAGATATAGGCGTCGGCGGTCCGGGCGATGAGCTTGAGATCGCCTGGCTGCAAAGACTTGTCGACGGACTCGATGGGCTTCTTGATCGCAATATAGCGGAGCCCGAGCATGTCCGCCATAAGCGAACGATAGGACGGAAACAGCGGCGAGAAATGCCGCTCCCAAACTTCGGCCACGGTTTCGGAGGCGCCGATGCCCTCGACAGCCGCTTCGAGGCGAACCGGATTGTAGCCCATGACATGATCGAAATTATGGATCAGGCCGATATTCGGCCACTCGAATCCGATCCCCACCATCTCGACGCGGTCGCGATGCGCGTCGCCTTCGGGCCGGCTAAGATGGCTCTTCAGGAAAGCGACCGTCTCGTTCGGCGTGTCGGCGCGAAGTTCTTCATATTTTGAAGGCGGCTGTCCCGTGGACCGGTTCGGTCCATTACCGATGGCGAGGTCGAGTGTCACAAAGCCGGCCAAGAGCGCGATTGCGGCGACGGCGTATTCTTCACGATAGCGCTGCACGAAAAGCAGCACGAGCCATCCGCTAGCAAAGATAGCGGCCGAGAACGCAACCGGTCCGATTGCGGATCGCAAATGGCCGTAAGCCGCAGCAATGGCTAAGCTTGCGGCGAACAACAGTGTTAGGACGAGAAAGACGGCGTAGCTTCTTTTTCCAGCCAGACTTTCCTTGCCGCTGAGAAGCAAATGCAAGAAGTAACCCGAAGAGATAGACGCCATTGCGCCAAGCGTATAGGTCGCGTCCGCCGGCCTTCGGAAAAGATCGACGCCGGGGATATAGGCATACATCCATGTGAAGACATAGGAATAGCGCCCGAGAGCATAGATCAACAGCGCGACCATGGCGATGGAGAAGAAGCGAATTTCGCGGGACCAAAGACGCCCCTTGATAAGCCCCACCGACAAGAGAAGCAGAATTGGAAGCGCGCCGATATAGACTTCGAGCATATTCTCGCTCATCGACAACCAAGTCGCCGGCCACTCCATGCTGCCCGGTCCCCAATAGGGCAGCTCTCCCCGGACCGAATAGAGATTCGGCGCGATTGCGGTCAGGAGGGAGGCTGGGTGCAAGGAGCCCCGAACCGCCTCTTTGAAGGGAATTTCGGGGCGGTTCGAACTGAGCACGAACAGGAGGCTGAACAGGATCGGCGCGGCGGCGAGCGCGGCGGCCGTAAGACCGCCGCAGAGAAGCGCCGGAAGCGACTGCCGCGCGGCCGTCCAAAATCTGGGCTGGCTGAGCCAATGATGGAGCGCATAGCCCGCAAGAAGGTAGCAGCCAAGCATCGCGACTTGACCGGGCTCCATGATCATGAAGCCCGCGGCGGCGCCTGAAAAAGCGCCGTAAAGACTGCTTCTGCGTTCGAGAGCGCGCTCCAGAAGCCAAAGCGTCAGCATGAGAAACGCGAACGATTCGATCTGCTTGATGTGCTGAATGCGCCAGATGGACGAGCCGCCAAACGCGGTGGCGAGTCCCGCCACGACGGCGCCGCCAGGATGCCAGCCGCGATCCTTGAAAAACATGACCACGGATAGGCCGGCGAGAGCCAGGAGGGCGAAGCAATAAAAATCGAGCTGGCGAAAGCTCGGCATAGGCTCAAGGTAGGCGAGCAAAAGCGCCGGAGAGAAGATCAGCGACTGCGGGTCGGCGATTTGGGGCGACCCGGCGAACACGTTATGTGTCCAGAACGGGGATTGGCCCGTGTGAAGCGAATTCGCCAGGAATTGAAGCTGCGCCTGGAAATGCGCTTTTGCGTCGTAGGGGATAGTAACCGCGCCGCAAAGCCACGGCGAAGCGAAAAGCGCCCAGCCACCCGCAAACGCGATCAGCGCCACGCTATAACGCGGTCCATTTTGTGCTTTCATGGATCGCCGGCGTCCCCCCGATGCAATTATCTTCTTGCTTATGCGCACCCCGATTCGCAATCATACATTCGAAATAGAACCACGGTTAATGCGACCAAGAGTTCAGACTGCTGATTGCTCAACCGCTACGTCAAGCTCATAGATGACTATGACGCAAGGGGTTTTGCACAAAACCCGCAAGCGATGAAGATATCTGGGGCCGATTGTGGCGGACGCGCCGCCGCAAGAGGCGCCGGCTCTGTGGGTCCGGTTCCGGAGGCCTGGCCGCCCGGATTTGCTCAACGTGAGTATTTCAGGTTGCGACCCAAGCCGCCGTCGCCGTCAAAGGCGACTCGATCCCGCAAATCGAGAGGGCTCGACAGACAGGCAGCACGATGACGAAGCCGCCATCCTTATGCGGCCCGACGCCTTGGGCGCTTTCGGCCACGTCGCGGCCGGGGTAGTCTGCGGCGGACGCGCATATTTATTGCCCGGCGATGGACCTGATGGCTTGGAGCTGGATCAGCCGGCTCTGTTCCTCAGTAAACGACGAGTTTCCGTTCGGTGCTGAAAGCGCTATGACCAGCCCGTGGGTTCTAACGCCACCTGCCGAAAAGAAGTTCCCGGTCTGCCCAGGTCCCTTCCATTGGATCAGTGACCAGCTTGGCGTGATGCTCGCGTTATAATTCAGGACGAAAGTCAAGGAGTGAGAAATTCCGTCAATTGGCGGATCGACTTGCGTGGGCAAGTTTTGCGACAAATTCTGTATCTGCTGTATCGCTTTTCCGCATTGAGCTATTTGGACGATGAACGGGTTGCTCTTGACATCGGGCAATATAGCGTCCGTGCCGGGAACCACGTTCCTTCGGTAGTCTGAGTCCACGAGTGTTTCGAGCTCATTATACAACGTGCTTAGCTCATCGTAATTTTGTAAGCTTTCCACCGAGTCGGTTCTCTGAAGAGGCTTGAAATTACCGTCTTTCGGCGCTTCCAAAGCTTCCAGGAGTTGCTTTGCCCATCGTTGACCATCACCGATGTTCGCAATCAGTTTCGTCAACGCATCATTGCACACCTTGACATTACGGTCGGCTATTTGCAGTTCTCCATCGACAAATGCGTATTGCTTCTTTAGATAAGAAGCCAAAACCGCTTGATATTTGCTTACTTGCTTCTTGTTCTCGTTTACCGTGTCCTCAACGCTCTTGAGGGTCGTGTCCGCGTTTTGAATCAGCGTCTTATTGCAGGTCTGCTGGTCCGAGCCGGAGCTAGACGATTTAGCGCCAGCTTTTACGCTGGAAGCCAGGCCAGTCGTCTTATTGCTGCCTCCCGCGCTGGAGCCGGGAGAAGTGGGGCATGCAATTTCCTGGTCGAAAGCCGTTAAAATTCTTTGCCACTTTTTCACGTTATCGATCCAGGCGCCGATATTGATCCCTCCCGCGGGGTTCGCGTTTTTCTGCTGACCCGACGAAGGCGAGGATACCGAAGACAGTTTCGGGCTGGCTGCAGAGTGGATGCCAGCTTCCAGCTGACGGATTTCCGCCGGATAGAATGCGGCGTCGACCCATTCCTCAAGGCCGAGATTACCAGTGATCCCCGTTGCCGCGCCGAAGTTGCACGACCTCTTTTCAGGGGGATAGGCAGCTTCAAGCCGATCCAGCGCTCTCCGCCACATTTTCAATTCGTTCAGCGCAACGGTGAAACTGAGCGTTTCTGTACGCGTGGCGGTACCGCTTAAATTTGCGCCCGCGCTCACAACGAAACTTTGCCCGACCGCAGGAAACTTGCCGCCAACAAGGCCAGCTGGTCCGACATCATGATTGAGCTGGCTGTGAAGGGTTTGCGTGAAGCTGCCGGTTGGGGAAAGGCCGGCATTATCGGCGATCGTAAGCGTCAAATCGGCGTGGGCAACCCAGTTCGAGAGCCAACGGTACTCCGGCTGCTCGGTTTTTTCGTCGAACGCGTTCGATAGCTCGCACTTCACGCGCTGGACGACGTCGCGGATCATTACATGACTTTCCTGGCCGTCCGTGGCTTGGACAAGCGGAGGCGTGTTCATGCAGCCCGCAACAAAAACGCTACAAAGCGGAAAAACAAACATAGACTTCTTCACAACCGCTCTCCCTTAAGCGCAATTGCAGGCCTAGCATCCCCCATGGGCTTACAATAGTGCAACCCAGACACAGCTTAGATAAAAATAACTACCTCGGCTGGACCCCGGATACTTTTCGTACCGAAGGGCGCCGAGAGCCTAAATGTCTCGAAGTTATCATAATTTCTAAGTAGAGGAAGTCCGGCAGGATATTCAACAGCGGGCTTACGAGAGACCGCCGCCTCGTGACAGAGCAGGATGTTTTCACCAACGGCTTGATATGCGAACCACGCCGGCGGGCGGTCAAGTTTGCGTCATCGGCGCCGGAATTCTTCCCGTGCTTGGGAGCAGTTTTCATCATCGCGGTAACATCGCGTTCGCCTCTCGATGGTAGGTTTGCCGCTTCGGTCAAGCCCACCGGGGAGACGTCCCATGCCGCTCGTCAGCAAAGCCTTTGTCCTCGCCTTCCTCCTTGCCGGCGGTCCCGCCTTCGCCGGAGACGGGAACTGGCCATCCGCGGAACAAATGCAGAAGCTGCGCAACTGGAACCCGCAAATCGGCCAAATCCAAAAGCCGGGCGAGATTCAGCAGGCTGGCGATATCCAAAAACCCGGCGAAATCCAAGCGCCGAAGGGCATCGAGGCCGTGAAGGCGACCGCGACGGAATGCGAGACGCATATCGGCGTGCTTGCCGACGCGCTGTTCGATTTCGACAAGGCGGATTTGCGCGAGGACGCCGAGGCGACGCTCGAAGCCGCGATCCCGGAAATCAGGCAGGCCACGGAGGGCGGGAAGCGGCCCGCGCGCGTGGAGGGGCACACCGACGGCAAGGGAAGCGACGCCTATAATATGAGGCTTTCGGAAGCCCGGGCGCGCTCCGTGAGGGATTGGCTGGCGCGGCGCGATGTCTTGCCGGCAAGCGCGGGGATCGTTGGCTTCGGCAAGTCGCAGCCCATTGCGCCGAATACATTCGAAGACGGCAGCGATAACCCGGAAGGGCGCCAGAAGAACCGCCGCGTCGAGATCGCCGTGGAAACGTGCAAAGGCTGATCCCGCATCGGCAAAATCGGCCTCGCCGCGACAGCACAACCGCCGCCGGGCGCGCAACAAAACGCTACGTTTCCTCCTTCCGTCCGCGATACACTCATCATGGCGCGCGCCAAACCGCTCGCGGGACACGCAAAGGAGGAGCCATGCCAATCGACATCGCGCCGGGGCTTTATTTCGAGGATCTCTCCGCCGGCATGAATGAGAGCCTCGCCCACACGGTCACGGCGGAAGAGATCGAGGCCTTCGCGCGCATCTCGGGCGACTTCAACCCCGTTCACCTCGATGACGCCTACGCCGCCGCCACCCCCTTCAAGCAGCGCATCGCGCACGGCATCCTCACCGCCTCCTACATCTCGGCGCTGTTCGGCACGCGTCTGCCGGGGCCGGGCTGCATCTACGTCTCCCAGACGCTGAACTTCAAGGCGCCCGTGTATATCGGCGCGGAAGTGATCGCCACCGTGAAGATTACGGACCTGCTCCCCGAGAAGAGGCGCGCGATTTTCTCGTGTGTCTGCAAGGTCGCCGGCAAGGCCGTGCTCGAAGGGGAAGCGGTGCTGATGGTTCCTTCGCGCGCGCCGAAAAAATAAGCGCGGCGCGCGCCGCAGAGGGGAGGCGGACAGTTAAGCAGCCTCCGCCAATTCGGCCTGCAGATCGCATCATTCCGGCCGACAGCTTCTCCCTTCGTCATCCCGGCCAAGCGAAGCGCGAGCCGGGATCGCAAAAGGCGCTGCGGCCCGGAACGATCCCGGATAGCCGCAAGCGTCTTCCGGGATGACAAAGGAGAGTGGTTGGCCAAGACGGCGGCTGCGGCGATCCCTGGCGCATAGTGGCGCGGAAGTGATCGCCACCGTTACGATTACGGACTTGATCCCGGAGAGAAGACGCGCGATTTTGCCATGTGTTTGCAAGGCGGCGCTCGAAGGCGAAGCGGCGCCGATGGTTCAACATAAGCGAGGCGGAATGGACGTTGTCCATGGCTGGCATGAAGTCCCTCGGCGGCTCAAGGGCGGGTCGCTGGCGATTGGCACTTTCGATGGCGTTCATCTCGGCCATCGCGCCGTGCTCCATGCGGCGCAGACCACGGCCGCCGGGCTGAAGGCGCCGATGGGCGCCATGGTGTTCGAGCCGTATCCGCGAAAATACTTCCAGCCGCAAAAGCCGTTCTTCCGGCTCACGCCGCTGCCGCGCAAATTGCAGCTGCTCGCCGCGTATGGCTGCGATTTCACGGCGGTGATTCCGTTCGACAAGACGCTCGCCGAGTTGCCTGCCGCGGACTTCGTGCGGCAGATCCTGGTTGAGGGCTACGCGATCCGCCATGCGAGCGTGGGCTGGAACTTTTTCTTCGGCAAAGGGCGCGGCGGCAATCCGGGCGTGCTTGCCGAACAGGGCGGCATTCATGGGTTCGGGGTGACGATGGTGGAAGCGCAAGGAAACGACGGCGACGTATTTTCATCGACGCGCATTCGCGAACTCTTGGCGGAGGGCGACGTGGCCGCCGCCGCCGAGATGCTGGGCTCGTGGTGGCGCATTGCGGGCGTCGTCGAGGGCGGCGCGGGCCGGGGCACCGTGATGGGCTTTCCCACGGCCAACGTCCGGCTCGACGAAGGCGTGACGCTCATGCACGGCATCTACGCCGTGAACGCCTATGTCGAAGGGCGGAAACTCAGGGGCGCGGGGTATCTCGGCACGCGGCCGACCTTCGACGCGGGCCTTCCGGTGCTGGAGATTTTTCTTTTCGATTTCGACGGCGACCTTTACGGGAAAACCATTGAGATCGAGTTCATCGCGTTCATTCGCGTGGACATGAAGTTCCGGTCGATGGACGCGCTTACCGCGCAGATGGCGGACGATTGCGCCAAGGCGAAAGCCATCCTCGATGCCCTCCCCGGCGGTCCGCCGCGGAACGGATAAGGGCGGACGCCGAGTTTCAGTTGCGCGGCTTGTGCGCCTCGAAGCGCGTCAGCGTCCCATCTGTTCAAGCGCGGCAGTTTCAATGGCATGAAAATTCTCAAAATAAAAGCTGGGCACTAAACTCTCGTCACTGTCATGTCATTCTGAAGGCGAGCGTCTTCGCGTACAAGCGTTTGGACGGCGGTCGGCAAGGTTCGACTGCTTTCATAGCGCTTCTGTTGAATGCAAGCGGCCGGGGCGCTGAAAGTTCGTTTTTTCTAGGCGCTGACAAGAGCGATGCAGAAGACAGAAACGATCATTAAGCATCTGGCAAAGACCGATCTATTTAAAGAATTGTCTAATACCGAACTGGCGGCCTGCGCCGCGGCTTTTCGCAAAATCGAATTCGAGAAAGGAAAAATGCTGTTTGCGCGCGGCGACATCGGACATAGCGTCTATCTCATCGCCGAAGGCTGCGTTCGCTTGGCGGTCGTATCGGATACAGGCAGAGAGCTAAGTTTCCGGCTCGCCGCCACCGGCGATCTCTTTGGCGAGATCGCCGCGCTTGATGGCGGTCCGAGAACCGCTGACGCGACCGCGCTAACGCCTGTGATCGCCTACGCTCTCGATCACCGCGCGCTGCACCAACTCATCCGTGCGTATGCTCCGATCGGAGCGGCGATGGTGAAGTTTTTGTGCCGGAGACTTAGGGAGACGAGCGGGCAGTTGGAGGCAATCGCGCTCTTCTCGCTTGAAGTACGCCTGGCCCGGTTTCTCCTGCACGCCTTGCCCCCTCAGCAAGACGCAGCCGGCAAACGCGTTCCGCTTGAGCTTGGATTTTCGCAAAGCGAGCTCGCACGGCTGTTGGGCGCAAGCCGCCCGAAGGTTAACGCGGCGCTCGGCGTCCTCGAATCCACCGGAGCTATCCGTAGGACATTGGACCGGCTCTTTTGCGATCCCGCTATGCTTGCCCAGATCGCGCAGGAGGACGATGCCCCGTGACAGGGCTCAGCCCCGGCGGACGGCGTCATGGCGAACGTCGCGGTTGAAGTCTTCCCGGCCAACAGTTCATGAGTTATACCGAATCCGGCTGAACGCTTCACCGCCGCTCGCCGTCATCCCGTGCGCGCCGCGGCGGCTCCGTTTTAGGAATTAACAAAAGCATAGACAAGACTGGGCCTATATAATAGAACAGAAAATACTTCTTTGGGAGAGGAATAAGCATGGCGATACAATTTTCACGCCGTGAAGCGCTGCTGCTGACCGCTACACTAACGATTGTTGGGCCGGAATATTGTAGCGCGGAGAGTATTGTTGGGAAAGTATCGGACCTGACCGGAAACGCGACCGCATCTATAGAGGATAAAACACGTCCGCTGTCAGTCAAAGCTCCAGTTTTACTCGGCGACCTCGTTGGGACCGGCGTCGAATCCCGCCTTGGTCTTGCCCTTGGTTCGAACACGTCGCTTCGTCTTGGCGCGGAGACCAAACTGCGGATAGAAAGTTATATTGTCGATGCGGGAGGAGAACTCGATTTCAATCAGGGAACGATGTTGTTTGACCGGGAACCGAGGCAAACGCCGGGCAACTACCGGGTGAACACTCCCTATGGGCTCATTGCGGTTCGCGGCACCAGATTTGTTGCTGGCTCAAGCAACGGCAAATTCGCGGTTTTTGTCAGCCGCGGCAAAGTGGAAGTGTCAGGGGGTGGCGCATCGGTACTCTTGACGAGCGGCATGGGGACCGATTTTGCAACGCAAGGAGCACAACCCTCAGTTCCTGTTGAATGGAAACAAAAGCGTGTCGACGCCTTATTCGCGCAAGTATTGTAGCGATCGACCTCAGAGTCGAGGCTCAGGCTAAGCAGAGTTTCCCAATGAAGCCAACGGATGCCCTTTGTTCGTCCCGGAAAGGCGGAGCTTTATCCGGGAACTTAATAAATCGCGGCGCTGATTTTGTGCGATCCCGGCTCGCGCTTCGCTTGGGCGGGATGACGATGATCGGCAGCGAACTTTAGGCTGACGAGCGCCGGAGCCGTTCGGCGATTTGACGAGGAACCGCGTCGGTGGGAAAGGCGGCGGAAACTCTTTCAAAAAGACAGGCCGCCTGGCCTGGATCGCTCTCGATCATGCCATAGGCGGCGACATAGGCTTCGCGCCACTCAGGGGATGCGCCGTCCGGCCAGGGCTCAAAAACTGTAACAAGTTCGGCGCGGCCCCGCACGGTAATCGATCCCAGCGGCCGCAATCGATGCGCTCCGCACCGGGCCGCCGCCCCGGGGCCGATACAAACCGCTGAGCCAAATCGCTTGTTCTCGGCTTCGAGACGCGCGGCCATGTTCACTGCATCGCCATGCGCGGTATAATCGAGTTTTGAGCGGATGCCCACATCGCCGACCACGGCAGGCCCTGTTTCTATGCCAATGCGCGTTCGTCCAAGGCCAATGAGGGATGCCGCGCCATTGCAGCGGTAAGCCTCGGTCCAGGATCGAATGGCCACGGCGCATTCAATGGCCCGGCGTGGATGATCGTCGAGATCGACAGGCGCGTTGAAAAGCGCATGCACGCCATCGCCGACAATCTTATCGATCATGCCTCCATGCTCGATCACAATTCCTGCAATTCCTTCGAAATACCGGTCAAGCACGGTAAGGAGTTCTTCAGGACCGGCTCGATGCATGGTGGCGGTGAAATTCTCGACATCGGTGAACAGAGCGGTAATCTCTCGCTTTTCGCCTTGAAGCTTTATCAGGCTCGGATTCTCGGCGATCTGGCGGACGACCGAAGGCGCTAAGTGCTGTTCGAGCCGCCGGCGCATCATCTGCCCGCGCAGACGCACTGAAGAATAGGCCGTGCCTGACGTGAGCGCGAAAGTAATTAAGGACACAATCGAGGGCATAAGAGGATCTGCAAGCCGGCCGGTGAATATTGAGAGCATCACTGCCGCACTCCACATGATGGCGCCGGCGGCCGCAAGAGTTGCCAGCCCCAAGACCGGAGACATCGCGGCGCCAGCCGCGATCGCGAAGGCGCCCGCCAAAAAGATGGAAACGAGTTCGAACAGGCCCGCCGCATCGATCTCGCGCGGCGTGCGCCCCGCAAGCATCTGCTCGATGGCGTCCGCCTGGATCTGCGCCGACGGCAGGAGCGGATCCGCCGGCGTTTTTCTCAGGCCGCCAAGCTCTGGCGCCGAACTCCCGATTACAATCGAAGAATTATGCAGCCGGCTCCCATCGATACGGCCATCGATCACATCGGCTGCAGAAAGCGTGCGGGCTTGCCGCCATTGCAAAGGGACAGGCAGAAGCCTTAGCAAGCCATTGCGAGGAAGCGGGATATGGCGGCCGGCGAGTTCCACCGCCGGGGGCTTTGCCGTGATGAGAATGCTTGCCCCGCCTTGCGCGAGTTGAATCGCTTCGACGGCCAGACCCGGCAACACTTGCTGCCCCGCGGCGACAAACATGGGAATGTAGCGAACCACGCCGTCATAGCCTCCGGGAAGCGAAAGCGTTCCAATGCCGCTTGCCGACTTCAGGAGAGTGGGCGCCGGTCCGATCTTACCGCGGCTTTGCCACAAGTCATCGAAAGGCAACGCTCCGCGGATCACGATGGGCGCTCCATTGAGCGTCATGTCAATTTCCGGATCGAGAACGAAGCCGAGAGCGACGCGCGCGTTCGCCATAGCGCTCGCCAGGCGCTTGTCTCCATCCTCCAGCTGGTTGGCGAGCGCTGTAATCTCCGGGCGTCCCGCCAAGTCGCCCAGGCGCCGCGCAAGAGCCGCGGGGGAGCGATCGTCCGTCTTCTCGAAGAGCACGTCGATTGCGATTGACGATGGCTTCTCGGCGGCGATCTTCTCGACCAAGCGCGCGAACGTTTCACGCGGCCAAGGCCAGGGTCCGAGGGCATCGAGCGAAGGTCTATCGATATCGACGACGATGACCGGCGAGCTTGAACCCTGGGATGTTACAAAATGCTGGCCGGCAGCGAGCACGAGGTCGAACGCGTTCTCGCGCAGCAGTTCTTTCATTGGCGCCGGTAGCAGCGCGGCGATCGAAAGGCAGGCCGCCAATGTAACGATGCCGGTCGCAAGCGGTAAATTTTTCTTCAGTTTTCGAGAAAGTCGAACCGGATCGCACCGAATATGGATGTGTTTCATGGCCATCCATTCATTTTTAAAAATTGCTTTTTCGAGTCATCGAGGCCGCCAAATAGAGATGTCGTAATGCCCTCCTACGATTAAGCTGCGAAGTTCGGGAGGCGCCGTCGTTCGAGTGGCGATGCTACATTACCTTGGGTGCTCGACTTCATTCACTCGGAACCTGACGCCGCTCGCTCAAAAGTTTGTGGGAATTGGCGTGCCGCTGGGCCGGTGAGCGTACCCTCCCCCGGAGTGCGTGCCGGTTTACTTTTGCTTCAGCGCGACCGTAACAGTTGCGGAAAGGCCAGGCCGCAGATTCGAAAGATCGGGCTGGCCCGGCTCCAAAATAATTCGCACCGGGATGCGCTGGACGATTTTTGTGAAGTTTCCCGTACCCGGCTCAAATGGAAGAAGAGCGAACTCGGAGCCTGAACCAGGAGCAAGGCTTTCAACCTTGCCCTTCAGCTTAAGCTCTGAAAATGCGTCTACTTCCACGATGGCTTCCTGCCCCGGCGTCATCCTGCCCGTTTGCGTCTCCTTGAAAAATGCCAGAGCATAAACTGCATGAACCGGAACGAGTGTGAGCAACCGCGTGCCGGGCTGTACATAGTCGCCCGCCTGCGCTTGGCGGTTTCCGACAACGCCATCGATGGGCGCCCTGATAAGAGTGTGCGCCCGATCCTGGCGCGCCAGATCCAGGGCCGCTTTGGCTTTTGCGGCGGCAGCCTCCGCTTGAGCAAGTTGAGCTCTAAGGAGCGGCCGTCGCGCCTGCGTAACGGAAACCTGGCTTTTGCTGACGTCCAACGCCGCGCGGGTGCGGTCCGCTTCCGATTGTGCGGTTGCCGCCGCCGCACGATATTGATCGGCGTCGCGCTGTGAGGCCGTACCCGTGATGACCAGCCTATCGTATCGCTTCCGATCCCCGGACGCTTTGCTATTCTGTGCGTCGGCTGACTGAATTGAGCTTTCGGCGGCTCTGACATTGGCGGCGGCAAGCTGTTCCTCCGCATCGAGGCCGGCAAGCGCGGCCTTGACCGCATCCACGCCCGCCTGGGCGCTTAGGAGATCGGCTGTTGCGGCGGCCACCCGTGCGTCGAACTCCTCAGGTTCGATCTGCACAAGCGGGTCTCCCGCCCTTACCGATTGGTTATCGTGAACAAGGATTTCCGCGACCAAGCCGCGAATCCTTGGAGCGACCGTCGTGTTGTCGGCCTTCAAATAGGCATCCTCGGTCGTTACGCTCGCCTTGGGCGAGGAGATGTATGCGATCCCGGCGCCTGCGAGAAAAAGCGCGCCGCTCACGGCATAAAGCGACCGCGCCGAGGACGACCGCGAGACCGTGACCTGGCGCAGGCCGGCGAATTGTTTTTGCAATTTTGAAAACGTCGAGAATGTTTTGGAGAGATCGAAAGCCATAATGGTCTCCGGACGCCACGAGGTCGATCCATTCGACCTCCCGCCAATATTTGTAGACCGTCGCTTCGTTTTAAGCTGTCTCCGCCGAGACAAGGACATCTTGAGCAGTCCTAGCGAACCTGAAGATGTTTCGCAGAGACACGGCACAAAGGAACAAGGAGAAGCGCTGCGGCGAAAATCCAGGCCATTAGCACGAAAACGTCTCCGAAGGCCTGTGTTTGAGCCTGCCTCGTCACCTCTTTCGCGAGTTCTCCCTGAGCAAGCTTCAGCGCATGATCGGGGTCGGCGCTTATCGAAGCCATGCGTTCCGCCAAGCTGCCCACGTATGCGGGCGCGACGCGTGCGCTTTGCCCCAATGCCTCGTCGAGGCGTAAAGTATGAATACGCGTAAAATCTTGTAGCCAGGTGTTGGCGACAGCGATGCCAACGGCGCCGCCCAGATTGCGCATAAGGTTGAAGAGCGCGGACGCGTAGCTGAGCTCTTCCGCGCTGAACTCGGCAAGGGCCATATCTACAGCGGGCGCGATGCACAGTAGGATCGAAAATCCACGCAGCGCGTGAGGCCATAAGAGTTCCCAGAACCCCCACTCTGGCCCCATGGCGGAAAACATCCAAAGAGCTGCGCCGTAAAGCGTAAATCCCGCGGCAATGACGATCCGCGGATCGACGCGCCGATAGAGCACGGAGGCGACTGGAGCGCCGCAAATCATGGCGATGCCCGTCACAAAAACTGTGGCGCCGATATCGAGACTCGAAAAGCCCCGCACGCGCGCCAAAAAAACCGGCACGAGATAGATTGCAGAGTAAAGACCAAAGCCAATGATGAGATTGAATGCACAGGCCAACGTGAAAATGCTGCGCCGGAAGGGCGCGAGCGAAACGATCGGGGCTTTCGAGAAGAACGATCGCTCGATGAAAAGAACAAATGCGACGAACGATATCCAGCTTGCGATAGCGATATTCGGGTCGCTGAACCAGTCGCGCCTCGGCCCCTCCTCCAGAACGTATTGAAGGCAGCCGAGGCAAATCGACATGGCCGCCAAGTGGCTCCAGTCGATATGGCGGAGCTTTGCGAGATTTGGCTGGTCGATTTTGAGCAGAGTTATCGAGAAGCCAACTATTAGGACGCCCGCCGGGACATTAATGTAAAAAATCCAGCGCCAACCCAAGATGTCGCTGATCCAGCCTCCGACAGTAGGTCCGAGCGTAGGCGCCAGAGTGGCGACGACCGCGAGGATCGCGGGGATCATGGCCCGCTGACGCCCGGTAAAGATCGTATAGCCCGTCGCAAAAGCGGTCGGAACCATTGCGCCGCCGGTAAAACCTTGGAGCGCGCGGAAGACGACGATTGAGGGAATATCCCAGGCGACGGCGCAAAGTGCGCTGAAGAGAGTAAACAAGCCTGCGGATAAAACGAACAACCATCGCGTGGAAAGAGCTAACGCGAGAAACCCGGAAAAGGGTATCATCACCAGCTCGGCCATAAGGTAGGCTGTCTGAACCCAGCTGATTTCATCGGGTCCCGCGGAAAGCCCGGCCTGAATGTCATTCAGCGAGGCCGCAACGATCTGAATATCGAGCAGCGCCATGAATTGCCCGAAAGCCATTACGCCAAGAATAATGAACTTCCGGCGCGCCGTCAGCGCGGGCATTGACGCGCTCGCCTCGACTTGCGTGGCGGCGGGGGCGCCGCCATTCCCTTTAACAACCGTCAGTCCCACATCGATCTCCACCGATTAGAAGCAATTCCAGAGTCTTGTGGCGGCGAAACGACAAGATACCGATGCTCTATCAGCCTGCATCACGCAAAAAAACCTGCGTTAGCTGCAAGCATGAGGAGAAGAACGGCTACGACATGTATCAGGGTAAAAGCGAAGCGCCTCAGTATACCATGATCATCATCATCCATAAATACATCATAGTATAATATAACGATCAAAAAGAATGGCCATATAAGGCTATATGTCATAGCTTTTAATATTAACACAATGGAGGCTTTGACTCCGTCCGCTGCGCTTTTATTACCGGAGAAATCAAGATCGATGTCCGATACGGCTTCAAAAAGTATGCGCACAAGCGCAATGCCTATGAGAACATATATAAATATGATCTCAGGTTGCGCATACGGAAACTCAAAATTCGTCAGGCCGGGAATAAACCCAAAGCCACCGAAAAAGGCTTTTTCGAATGGATACATGACAGCTCTAAGTGCAACCACGACATGAGTAGCGGCCGGAGCTAATTTCAGCTCAAACACTTTCTGAGCAAGGCTGAACAGGGTAACGGCTCCCATGAGAACACCGCTCCAATACAGCCACCTCCGCGCGCCGTCGTCGCGGCTAGTAAGTAAGTCGGGATAGGCCCATGAAGATTCATCGAAGAGCGGACGGTATACCATAATGTTTCCTTTCCAAGAAACCGATCTATTTCGATTAATAATCATCGCATATGCCTCACGAACCCGCTGTTCCTTATGGAACATGTCTCGCGACAATTATTAGAAATAAAAAGCTCTATTAACGCTGGGCGTGCTGAAGCGAGCCATGCCCTAAATATTTTTGATGACTTCCGTCCAAGTTCCCCTGCGGCGCGTGGCGCCGGTTTATGACGCCACCCTCTGGGTCAGCCACATGCGTTGTCATGGCCGGGCTTCGACCCACGGCTGTCCGGTTCGTTTTATTTGCGGGTGTCTTCGCTCACACTTCAATGTCACCCCGGAAAGCGCCTTGGCGCTTATCAGGGGTGTTCCAAGACTTCGATTCGAGGTTTTGAAAGATCCCGGATAGGGCGCAAGAGGCGCCCTTCCGGGATGACGATTCTGAAAACGCTGCGAAATTAAACCGGACAGCCGTGGGCTTCGATGCTGAACCGGAAGAGGCGCCCGCTGTAGCTGACGCCCCTGGACGCGTGTCCCGAAGGCTGATGACAGCGGTTCCTCGCCGAAGGCAAGGAACCGCGTGCGATTAGTGAGAGCTCCAGTTGACCAAGAATTTGAAGGGAGCCGGTTTCGCTCCTGTCGTTTCGGCCGGTACGGAATATTTCACGTCGAATTTGTGAGAACCGAACAGCTCTTCTTGACTATCATTCGAATGGCATACGCCCATCGATACAACCCAATAGCCATATTGGCAGACATAGACCATATGGGTTAGGCATTTTGTCGAACCATTGACACAGGCATAGCTTTGGTTGACGAAGAAGGTGGAAGCGAAAGTAGCTACTGCTGCTGCTAACAGGACCCTGGGCTTGCCCATTTTCATCTCCTTGAAATAACCTATTGCATTCCGAACTGGAGCCGCGGCAGCAAAAGCAAGACGGCTCGCGGCTTTCGGCATCCGGGTATACTGGCGATTATCTTGCGACATTGTGTAATCCTTTCGTTTTTCGCGGGTTGAAAGCTTCGTTTGCTTCGAGATAATAATCTCAGAAATAGAACCCGGCCGCTGTTCCGTATGGAACAACAAAAAAATAAAGTGCTCAGAGGAATGGCCGTATGTCGCGAAGGGCGCGTGCTTTGCAAGACGCGCTCCCAACCGCGCCGTGCTCGCGTTCAGCAAAGGCAGTCCGCCGATAGCACGGTCGAGGGCTGTTTCATTTTGCGCATTTCGGACGCCTGCGGTCGGCGCGCGTCGATGGCCCAGTCATGCAGCCAAAAAAATTCGGCCGCCCCAACTTTACCGCCGAGCCTAAGTTAGGCAGACGAAAGCTACGTTCACGCGCGTTGCGCCCAAAGCCAGGCGCGCGCTACAATTCGTTGAACTTTTTTGGACGGTCGGCCGACTAACCTTGCGAGACGGGAATCAAATGTCCGAGCCGCTCTCTGATTTAGAGGCGCTTAAGCAGGTCGCTAACGGCGACAAGAAGGGGCTTGAGACGCTCTACACGAGGTATAGCAACAGGACTTTCAAGTTTCTGTTGAGGCTGACAACAAACAGAACCGCGGCGGAGGACCTGACGCATGACGTTTTCCTGGAGGTCTGGAAGAGCGCAAAGCGGTTTGAAGCCCGCTCAACGGTGGCGACCTGGATTTTTTCTATCGCCCGGTACAAGGCTTACGATCAGGGGCGTAGGCAGAAAACGCTGACGGAACACGATCTGCCTACTCCTCCCGAACCCACTCCGGAATTGATGGCGATGCAGGCGAGTTCGAGCGACTATATGCGAGCGTGTCTATCCGCCCTTTCCCTGGAGCACCGGGAGATCATCGACCTCGTCTACTATCACGATATGTCTGTGAAAGAGGCGAGCGAGATCCTCGATATACCAGAGGCCACCGTCAAGACGCGCATGTTCTACGCCCGAAGGAAACTCAAAGAGATGCTTCTGGCCGAGGGAGACCAAAACGATGTCTTCAGCTACGGGAAATAACGGCGAGTCGCGAGACATGAACGAAGCCGAGCTTCTGGCGCCTTGGTACGTCACCGGAAGGCTGGATGAGGGCGAGGCGCGCCTGCTTGAACGGCTCGCCAAGGACGATGCGGAATTCGCCCGGCTTATCGAGGAAGCGCAACACGAGCGGAAGGCGGCCGCTGCCGCGAACGAAGCATTGGACAAGCCGCCTCGGGTGCTTTGGGAACGGCTTGAACGATCGGTCGAGCAAGATATTCGCGAAAAGTCCGAAAGCAGCCGGAACGCTTCATTCGCGCGCATGAAGGGGTCACTGTCTGAATTCTTCGATGGATTTTCGATGCGCCGCTGGCAGGCCGTTGCGGCAGCGGCCGTCGCCATCTGCGTGGCGCAGGCGGCGGCAATTGCCTATTTGGCGCACGAGACAGGCGATCCTGCGAAATACGGCGCGGCGTCAGGGCCGAAATCCGGCGCTGACGTGAAGCCCGCCTTCATTGTTTCTTTTGCGGAAACGGCGACGGTGGCTGACGTGAACAAGGTACTCGAAGACGCCGGCGCAAGAATAATTGACGGCCCTCGCGGCGATGGGGTCTACCGCCTCGGAATGAGCAATGATAGTTTTGAAGCGAGAGACCTCGCCTACAAGAAATTGCGCGCGTCGCCCACAGTAAAGCTGACGCTGCCCGAGAAGTGACAGGAGCGATCTGAAAGGCGGCCGTCATGATGTCGAACTGGGCCTCAGGCGCAGCAGCGGCGATTCTGTTTTACTTTTCCATGGGCGCAATTCAGGCTTTCGCCTACCCTGCGGTCGACCGAGTTCGCGACAACACGGCCGCGTTCAGTTCGATCCGTTTTGGTCATGGAGGCGGCTTTTTCGCGCGCCACGCCGAAGGGCGCGGGGCGCATCAAAATTTCCCCCGATCCTACTTCAGGCGAAAGTCGTCTCAATCGAGCCACCGCTATCATGAGGCTCGCGTGCCTCGCTTTCCCCCGCGTCGCGCGGGCTTCGGCGATGGCCGGCGGCACGCGTCCGGCGGGTCCGACAATCCGTCAAGACATCCAGGCCGTGGATGGGGCGGCGGAAGGGGCCGTCCCCAACCTCCAGGCGGTACTGTCGGCATCTGGCCGCCGATACGCAGGCTCCCCCCGCCGCCTGTTATTATTGCAGGCGGCGTCCCTCCCGCTGCGGTTTCCATCGCCGGCTTCGGCGGGGAGCGTCCGCCCATAGCGCCGCGCTTTTCGCGGCTTCAAGGACCGCAGGCTTCCGCCGCTGTCGCCGCGCTGTTGAACAACAAGCGCCACCGGGCCAAAGAGCTCTTGATCGAAGTGGCCGATGACAGCCCCGCTCAGCTTAGACAAGCGCTTACCGATCAATACGGCGTCGAGGTGCGCGAGCTTGGCGCGGTCGCGTTGATCAACGCGCGCATCTGGCAATTAACGCTGGTGAGAGATCAAGACCTGGCCGCCGTGCTTGGCCGCCTGCTTCAGGATAACCGCGTCATCAGCGCCCAGCCGAATTATGTTTACACTCCTGTGCAAGGAACGGATCGGAGCGCGGCCGTGGAGCCAGCGAAAGCCGCGCTTACGCCGCCGCCGGGCGACGCCGAATCCGGCGGCGCCAGCGTAAAAGTTGCGATCGTCGACACCTGCATCGAACGCGATCACACCGAAATCCAGGGCGAAGTGCAGGCTTATTTCGACGCGACGCCCTCGGCTGCGAATGCGTGCGCGGGCGAAAACCATGGAACCGCGGTGGCGAGCCTCATCGGCGGCCGCGGCAAGGTCCACGGCCTCGCTTCGGGCGCGGCGCTGATGGAGGCGCGCGCCTTCACCGTGACCGAGGAGGAGAAGGAAATCGCCGCGACAAGCCGGGAAATCGTGCTCTCCTTGGATTGGGGGGCCGTTCAGGGCGCCCGCGTGGTGAATCTCAGTTTTGCCGGCCCGAGCGACGCTCTCGTCGAGCGCACCGTCGCGGCGGCCTACACGAAAGGGATCGTGCTTGTTGGCGCGGCGGGCAACGCCGGGCCCGCATCGAAGCCGCTCTATCCGGCCGCCTATCCCGAGGTCATCGCCGTCACCGCAACCGACGCAAGGCGCGGACTCTACAGCGCGGCGAACAGAGGCCCCTATATCGCGGTTTCGGAGCGCGGCGTGGATGTGATCGTGGCTCAAATCCATGAATCTTACGGCATCGAATCCGGCACCTCGTTTGCCGCCGCGACCGTCAGCGGTATCGCGGCTCATCTGATCGCGCTTCGTCCGAAAGCGACGCCGGACGAGATTCGCGCGGCCCTGCAGAAGACGGCGGACCGCCTTTCGGCAAAGGGGCGGGATGAGTTGTTCGGCTACGGTCTCGTAAACGCCAGCGCCGCCGCCCGCTTCATCGAGGCCGGCGCCTCCGAATAGGCGCGCGCCGCTTCCTTCCTTCGCAATGCTTTGAACCGCTCGCCGCCTTCCGCCCACTAACGGAGCGAGCCATGCGTCAAGAAGGAGACGAGCGATGAAAACCGCAATGCCTGTAGCCGCCACGGCGGTCGCTTTAAGCCTGCTGTTCGGCGCGCCGCCAAGCCGCGCCGCCGACAAGAACGCCGAATGGGCGGCCTGCGAAAATACGGAAAACGCCGCCGGGCAAATCGCGGCCTGCGGCGCGCTCGCGAGCGATGCGGCGCAAACGGCCGAAGCCCGCGCGCAAGCCTATTACCTGCGCGCCAACGCCTATGGCGACAAGGGCGAGTTCGACAAGGCCATCGCCGATTACGGCAAGGCCATCGAGCTTGCGGATTATGCGATCTACTATGCCTCGCGAGCCTGGGCCTTCGCGCAGAAGGGCGACGCGGCGCAAGCCTTGCGGGATTGCGACAAGGCCATCGCGCTCAATCCGAACCTCGCGCTCGGCTACGCCAATCGCGGCGCGGCGTATGAAAAGAAGGGCGATCTCGCCAAGGCCATCGCCGATTACAAGGCCGCGCTGGCGGTGAAAACGGACATCGAGGACGAGCTGACCGGTCAGGACGACGCGCGCGAAGCCTTGGCGCGGCTCGGGCAAAAGCCCAGCTGATCCTTCCGCATGGAGCGGCGCCTCGACCGCCATCGGCCGCTTGCCCAGCCAAGCAGCGGGTGGCGGTTGCAATCGGGACCGCGAACGTCTTGAAGCCCGATCATGACCGTTTTGTCAATGCGAGGCGGCGCCGGACGCGCTGCCCGTTAACCCGCTCTTAGCCTTGGCGCCCCGGAATAAGGTTCCGCCACTTCGCGGTTTTTGCCCCTTTTTCCCTCATTACGGCCAGTATAGCCGAAAGCGCCTTGCGTGCGCGTTAAACGCGCCTATCGCATTGGTTTTCCTTGGAAAAATACGCCAGCGCCGCAATATCCAAAGCGGTTGCGAACCGCGCGCCCACAACCTCAGGCCCGGATTCTTGGTTGACGCGCGCAACTTTAGAACCGTTAACTAGGATTTCCGACTCGCTTTTTTCGCGTCGAATCCGGCTTTTTTTGCATTTTCGGGCGGATTCCGTAGGAAAAGTCCGCGGGAAACCGCCACTCCGGCGGCCGTTAACCCGTGCGATTTTAACCATGCCCGGCGTTACGAAAATCGCCCGCCGCCCTACGGTTCGAGAAGTTCGAACGATAAGCGGCGCACCCCGCCCAAGCACGCGCGGCGGGCAGGCCCGGACCCCGGCTGCGTTAAGCCGCCACGGCTTGGACCCAGTTGTTATGCGAGAGGCGTTCGAGGATTTCCGTCGCTATGTCGCGCAGCGCGAGCCCCGCTTCCCCCGGATATTTATTGTGGTAGGAGCGTTCCTCGACCGAGTACAAGGCCGATTTCTGGACGTGCTGGATCATGGGCACCGCCGTGGCAAAGCAGTTCATCTCGTGATTAGTGAGAAGAAGGTCATTGATCATATCGTCGATGCCGGACCGCGCCTGCTTCATGTTCACCAGGACGCCGAGATGGCGCGCAAAGGGGGCGTCGGGCGTGCGTTTCCTGAAATTCTTCAGATATTGGAAACCGCTCACGGCAAGCACGTCGGGCCTGACGGGGATCAGATGCCAGTCGCATTCCCGCAACCAGCACTCGGTCATCATGGAAATGCCCGGCGCGCAATCGACAAGCACGAGGTCGAACTCTTCGGATGCGGCGCGCAGAAGCGATCCGCAACGCTCGCGCACATGGATGCCCGCGCGCGCGGCGACGAGGTCGCGCTCGACCAGCGTCAAATCCATGTCGCCCGGGATCAGGCTGAGGCTGCGGGCGTCATAAACGTCGCTAGCGCCGTCAGTGACGCAGGTGCGCCAATCGATCTCCTTGCTTCTGGGCAAGAGGCTCTTGAGGAAGTCCGTAATCGTCCGTCCTTGGTTCTGCAGCATATTAAGCCGCGCCATCGGCGTGACCATGACGCTCAGGCTCATTTGGCCGTCGGAGTCGATGAGAAGGACGCGCTTGCCGTGATATGCGGATAGCGTCTCGGCAAGAGCCATGGTGAGGGTAGATTTTCCGACGCCGCCCTTAGCGTTCATGATTGCGATCGATACCACAAACTTAACTCCCTACTTTTTGTCAAACGGACAACTTTGAACCAATCATAAGCTTAGATACGATCACCCTATCCTCATTTTTTACCTCCGCTAAATAACATACTCTTCTAGACAATTCAGTGGCAAAGTTCACTTTGACAACAATCTGAGTGCCTGATGAATGCTACGTTCAAGGCAAAAAGCCTCCCCTTCTTCGGAGCCGTCTTGCCTCCGAAGCTGTTTCGATTCGACGTTTTGAATAGAGGCCGCCCTGCAAAAAGCCGGCGGCCCGGATATGGCTAACCGGTCATGATCTTAGGCCGACGGTAATGGCGAGCCGGCCGCTGTATTGACCAGTCATCATCTGTACGTGCGCGCCGTCCCATGAAATCCGCGCTTCAGCCGCCCGGCTGACTGCTATCTTGCGGCCTGAGTTCGAGACCTTACAACGGCCTTCTCCCCGCTCGACCGTTTTGCCGCCGCAAACGTCATCGATAGCGCCGCCAAGCGTTAGGGGGATCTCGATAGGAATGCCGGAAGGCGCCCCGATCTTGCCGGCTGCCGCCAGGGCGCTTGCTCGCGGGAAGGCCCTGTTCGCCGGCTGCATGCTGTATTGAATGGGCGCGTTGCAGTCTATCGCGCTGCTGGCGCTACAGAAGGGCGTAATTGTGCGGGTAACTTCGATCTTGATCGAATCCGCGGCCATGGAAGCGGGGGTTAAGCTAAGGGCTGCGCCCGCGAATGCAGTCGCTATTGCCGCCGACACTTTCAAGCGCTCCGTGTACACGGTACCGAACCCCAACACGTAGTTACCTACACCAAGCCACATGCCGGTTTGGACATCCATTCCCGGCCGCTGAATAGCGTTATTTGCTAGCACGCGCGCTTCGGTACGTAAACGGAGTTTTTCCTCTTGGGAGACATCTTTAGGTAAATGGTGCGAATAAGCAACAACCGGGGGTGGCAGGCGGCGGCCATCGCTTCAAATTCCGGAGCGCCCGCCTCGATGGGCATCGCTTGGGCGGCCGTTATGCCGTTCACGGAGGCGGCGGCGGCCGCCATGGAGACCGGGCAACCCGCGGGCGCCTCCCCGGGGCGCCCGGAGGCTCATCCGGGTCCGGCGCATTTAGATCCGCCATCCGTTCACAGATTCCACAATAGACACAGTAAATTTTCGTTGCGCTGCGGCCGTGATGTCCTCAAACTCTTGGTTGCGCCGAATGCATTTGGCGTGTCTTTCAGAGGTGAGACGAAATGGCAAAAAAACCGGAAGCCAAACCGAAGGATGCCCCGAAGCCGCAGGAGAAATCCAGCGAGAAGGCGGGCGGCAAGAAGGGCGGCAAGAAGTAGGGCTCGTGGAAGGAAAAGGAGGAAGACATTTCCTTCCCCTTTTTCCTTTTTCTCTTGTAAGCAAGGCGTGACATCCCTCCAACTTCGGAAGAGATTCATGATGCGGCTTGCTTGCGGGATTCTGATCGTGGCGCCTCTAGCGTTTTGGCCTGCTTCGCCTTTCGCCCTTACACTGACGAATCGCGACAGCGCCGATCAAACGATTGTTGTTATCGAGGGCGACAAGCAGAACGAGAAAACCATCAAGGCGGGCGATAAACTGCAGCTTTGCGAAAAAAGCTGCGTTATTCGCCTGCCGGATGCGGAAGACTATGAGTTCGACGGGACGGAAACCGTCTCATTGCAGGAGGGGCTCCTTTACCTGGACAACCCCGAGGATCAGCCCAAGGCGGCCCGTTAGTACAACCGGAGGCAGGTTGGCGCTGCCTTCGCGGCAACATATCCGCAAGCGGATGCGGATGGGAGAGGGGACGCTTTTGCGCCGTCCAGGCATGCCGGCGGATTTTTTCACACGCTCGAAAGCGGGAATCTAATACTCTCAGCGCTCATTGAATACTGGGTCCCCGCCTTCGCGGGGACGACAGAAAAGCGAGAGCATCGGGGACGGCAAAAGTGCGGGCGCTATGCTCTGCCTTGCTGGCCAGGAGCGCTCAATTCCGGTAATCCTGAACCTTGGTCGCCCGCAAGCCCGGCAGGCCGTGCCGGTCGATAAGCCGTTGCCAGCTCAAAAACTCGTCGATCGTCAGCTTATAGCGTTTGCAAGCGTCGTCGAGGCTCAGGAGCCCTCCGCGCACAGCGGCGACAACTTCGGCCTTGCGGCGTATAACCCAGCGCTTTGTGTTTGGAGGAGGAAGGTCGGCTATCGTGAGGGGGCTGCCATCAGGGCCGAGGACGTAACGGAGGCGGGGGCGGAACAAATCGGTCATAGTACTCTCACACGCGATCAAGACCATGATGTGCACTTTATTCCGGCTCGCTTAAAGGGTTCCTAATTCCGATCTTAGAAATGTTATCGATGTGCTCTACCTTTAGTGGAGACGCGTCAGTAATACACGTTAAGGATGTGTATAGGATAGGCGCAAAGACATCGCGCTTTCATATGGAAACAGACCGAGATCACGGAACAAGCGTCTCCCAATGCTGCCAACGATGCCAAATATCCCCGAGGGCGGGGACGGACTTGCGCTCGATCCCCGGTCCTTCGGGCTCGCCGGCCCGCCAAGCGCGCATCGGATCGTCGTCGCCATGTCGGGGGGCGTCGATTCGTCGCTGGCTGCCGCGCTGGTTAGCCGCGCGGGCTTCGAAACCGTCGGCGTCACGCTCCAGCTTTACGACCACGGCGCCGCCTTGGCGCGAAAAGGGGCCTGCTGCGCCGGGCGGGATATCATGGACGCAAGACGGGTGGCGGAGCATGTGGGCATCGCCCATTACGTCCTGAACTACGAGGATCGCTTCCGCCAGTCCGTCATCGACGATTTCGCCGCGAGTTACATGGCGGGCGAGACGCCGCTGCCTTGCGTGCGCTGCAATCAGACCGTGAAGTTCTCGGATCTCCTCAAGATGGCGCGCGAGCTCGGCGCCTCCGCGCTCGTCACCGGCCATTATGTGCGCAGCCGCCCCGGCCCGGCCGGGTGGGAGATGCATCAGGCGGCGGACCCCGAACGCGACCAGAGCTATTTCCTGTTTGCAACCACGCGCGAGCAGCTCGACTTCCTGCGCTTTCCGCTCGGCGCCATGAAAAAGACCCAGACGCGCGCATTGGCCGCGCAGCTTGGCTTGCCCGTAGCTTCCAAGCCCGACAGTCAGGATATATGCTTCGCGCCAACAGGCGATTACGCGTCGGTCATTCGCGGGCTTCGGCCCGAGAGCAATGAACCCGGCGAAATCGTCCACGCCGACGGCCGCGTTCTCGGGACGCATCGAGGCATCGTCGGCTTCACGGTTGGGCAGCGGAAGGGATTGGGCATTGCAACGGGGGAACCGCTTTTCGTGCTACGTATAGAGACACAATGGCGGCGCGTGGTCGTGGGGCCGCGAGAGATGTTGCGCACCTCGTCGATCCGGCTGAAGGACGTGAACTGGATCGGCGGCGGAACGCTCGCGGACGCGCTCGCCGGGCGCCGGCGGCTTTTTGTGAAGGTGCGTTCCACGCAGGCGCCGCGGCCCGCCACGCTGGCTTCGACGGCTGGCGAGGCGTGCGTCGAACTCGATGAGGCCGAATACGGCGTGGCGGGCGGCCAGGCTTGCGTTTTTTACGAGAGCGGCGGCGGCTCGGCCCGCGTTCTTGGCGGCGGCTTCATTGTATCGGCGGCGGGGCGACATGCAGAGATATAGACGCCACGCCCTCGACGATCGCGCCGTGATAAAGGCGTACCGGTTCTGGGCGCCGATTTACGACTATAGCTTCGGGCTTGTCGCCACCCCCGGCAGGCGCCTCGCCGTGCGCAAGCTGAACGAGGCGGAGGGCCACGTGCTCGAAGTCGGCGTCGGCACCGGGCTTTCCCTGCCGGACTACAAACCGAGCCTCGACGTAACGGGCATCGACCTGTCGGAGGAGATGCTCTACAAGGCCGCCGAGCGTGTCGAGCGCCTGGGCCTCAAAGGCAAGCGCCTGATGATGATGGACGCGAGCCGGCTCTCCTTCGCCAATAACAGCTTCGACGCCGCGGCCGTGATGTTTGTGATGACGGTGGTGCCCGATCCAGCGGCGGTCATGGCGGAAATCCGCCGCGTGGTGCGGCCCGGAGGAACCGTGATCGTGGTGAACCACTTCAGCCGCGAGCACGGATTGCGCGCGGCGGCGGAACACGGCTTGGCGCGGTTCTCCCGGCGGCTTGGGTGGCATCCGGTTTTTCCGCTGAAGACCGTGACCGGCGCGCCCGGCTTCCGGCTCATCGAAGCGGTCGATCTGCCGCCCTTTGGGCTGTTCACGCTGCTGCGCCTGCAGAAGGAAGCTTAGCACTTCCTTGGACGCTTGCCTTGACGGCAAAGCCGGTCATTCTTATACCTGCGTGAGACCTCGGTTCGCGGAGGTCGCCTGGAGCATGGCGGAGTAGCTCAGCCGGTTAGAGCAGCGGAATCATAATCCGCGTGTCGGGGGTTCGAGTCCCTCCTCCGCTACCAACGAAACCAAGGGGTTAGCGCGCCGCAGGCAAAACCTGGAAGCGCCGGGCTACCACAGGGCTACCAAGCGGCGCGATTTCGCCGCCTTAGAGCTTCGGTCGCGGCCTTCCTTCCTTCGCGCTCCGCCTCGATATTCATCGCCATTGCGGCGCTCTTGCCGCCTTGCGAATCACTCTCAAGCAGCGGGGGCATTCACCCGGCCACGTTTATTCAGCTTCTCCCCTTTGGGGAGAAGCACGAGGTTTAGCCTCGCATCCTGCAAAGCAAGCGTGCTTGACATCGGTCCGCCGGGCGGGGCACGTCACTTCACGCGCAAAGCTGGCAACACATCTTTGGGTGTTAACTTCCCTATTGAGGGCATAGGGTAGGTCGCTTTTGGCCTCGATCCCCAAACCGCATACATTTTTGAAAAAGTTACTTACTTAAATATTTGCCGCTTCCAAGCTCCGTGAGCTTGACCTGTGGGATGCTCGCCTGGAAGTCGCGTTCGGCGCTCCAAATGTCGAACTGCATCTGAAGCGTCAGCCAGAAACGCGCGCCGTTGCCAAGCGCCTTGCCAAGCCGCAACGCGGTCTCTGTGTTGATGCCTTCACGCTGCTCAAGGATGGCCCGCAAAAGCTCCTCATCGATGCCAAGCAGTTCAGCGAACTCGGCTTCGCTCGGCTCAATGAAGGGAAGCACGTCCTCGCGCAAGTAGACGCCGGGATGCGTCGGCGGCAACCCCCTGCTGCTATGCACGGCCATGATAGTCCTCCAAATCCACGTCGTAGGGGCCAGCGTCAGCCCACTTGAAGGTTATACGATAATTCTTGCTCACTCTCGCGGACCACGTACCCTTTCGTCTTCCTTTGAGCGGATGCAGGCGGTACGCGGGAACGCCAAGCAGCTCCTCCGGCGTCGCTGCAGCGTCAACGGCTTGCAAAATGCGACCGGCTCTCTCCACCCACTCGCCTTTCAAGCCGCTCGGATCGTTATCGACCCAAAGCTTGCGAAGCCCCTTGTGCTTGATATTCCGCCCATCGAGCATCGTGCGCCCATTAATTTTAACCAACTTAGCACTGATTCGGTTCTCCACAGTGGCTGTCTGTGGCTGACGTCCTTGTCCGCAACCTCATAACCGGCTAAGCAAGCGCCAACATTTGTAATGACTTTTTAGGGGCGTCGCATGGGCACGATGCTACGAGGGCTATTGTTGGGGCTGCTGGCGACGCTGACGATCCCATGCCTGGGAGCCGAGGTAGGCTGTTTTCAACACGGCAAGTCGCATTGTCTTGAAGGGTATATCAAAGGGGAAATAATTAAGGGTGACTATCTTCGAGTCAAGACTTTTTTGCGAGACAATCATCCATTTTTATCAGCTTTTCTCCTTCAATCTCCAGGTGGAGACGCCGAAGAAGCAATAAGAATTGGACATCTGTTCCGAAATTACTATATTCGTTCAATAGCACCCCGGCGTCTAGATACTTTCTCTGATTTCCATCTCGAATCTTTCCATAAGATTGTCTGCAATGGCAGTGATTGTGTCTGTGCAAGCGCGTGCGCCCTGATTTGGTTTGGTGCGCCATACAGGTCTGGCGATGTTGGGCTTCATAGACCTTCTACTACAGATGCTAGCTTTAGGGAATTATCGCCCACCGTAGCCGAAAAAATTTACAAACCTATCTTAACAAAGATTGCAGCCTACCTTGAGGAGATGGAAGTTCCAAAGAAATATATTGAGGCCATGATAGCTACAAGTTCGGCTGACATTTATTGGACCAACATCGAAGATGAAAATTTTCTTGAATACTCTCCGAGTTTTTACGAATGGTTGCAAGCTAATTGCGGTCAATACGGAGGAAGTGCTCAAGAAAGCAAACAGATAATAGAAATTAGGGTAAAGCAGCACTTTTTACAGCTGTCTCAAAGTGAAGAGCAATTACTCCAGATGCTGGACCAAAGACAGAAACAGAGGGTTGACTGCGAAGAAGATTTTATCGGAAATTTCAGAGCGAGACTCGAACGGCCGAAAGTTGGAATGCGACTTTCTGATTTTTTAGAAATCTATGGAGAGAAACCAAAAGACAGCTCCAGACTTGTGGAACCAACTGAAAACCAGTAAGGCAAGTCTATTGCTAACACCTCCGCGATCCAGCAAGATAACTGGAAAAATGTACCATGCACAATAAAGGAATTGATAGTTTAGTCGCAGGACTCATTATTAGCCTTATTTTTCTGTGCTTTATCATGGCTTTATTTATCGAAGCCGTTGCTGAGGTTGGGTTGCGTGCAGTGCTTCTGCACCCCCTCTCTGTTCTCTGGGGGACTTTCGTACTTTGCTTGTCAGGGGGAACGGTAGCTTGGCTCTGCTTTGTCTACCAATCTGCCATTGATAGAAAAGCCGTTCCCGTTGACGGCCGGCTTGCTGGGCTAATCTATATCATGTTCATGGTGGGAATTATCACGCTCATCCTTTCCGTTCTCAAGGGAGAATCTTTTGAATGGCTACGAACTTGCTTTGGTCTCTTTCCCCCGCTCAAATATAGGTGAACCCGTCCGGCATCTCCCCCTTTAGTCTTTAAGATTTCCGGGCGGCGTCTCTTTGCCTTGAAGAGCGGCCACATGCTCCCGTTCGCGCGCGTCGCGGAGCTTGTAGAGCCAGGGCGCTTCATCGCGGACGGCCATGAGGCGCGCAAGGTGATCAACCGGGTCTTTTTTAATGGCCTGTGCGCGAAGCTTGTTCTCATCCACCTTGACTTGGGTGTTGAGCACGATCTGGGCGGCGGCGATCTGGTCTTTTCTCAAATTGGCGTCGTCGGGGCCTAAGACTCCACATTTCTGTGTAAATATACAGATATGTGTATTTTGGCTCGCCTGTTAAGCTTCACTTTCAAATCCCGCTGGCTGAAGCATCCTTGTTCACAGGCTGCTTTCGTGGCGCAAACGTAAGCCGCGCCGTCATCGCGAGGCGCCGGAGGCGCCGCGGCGATCCAGTGCAAGAAACCGGACGTTTGTATGTGTTGCTCTGGATTGCCACGGGGCTTTGCCCCTCGCAAGGACGAATGCGGCGAAAGGTTTCCGCCTTATCTTAGCGCATATAGGTCAGGCCCGGCCATGGCGGTGGCTGGCGTTTCGCCGCCACAACCGCCGGATTCAGGATGAAAATCCGGCTTTACCCTACTTCACCGCCCTCAAGGAAAAAGCGAGCGGCATGGGGACGTGCCACTCCGGCAACCTGAAAAGGCGATCGCCCGCGGGCTTCATCATCGGAAAGCGCGGCCAGGGCAGCACGTCGTGCTCATGGAAAAAGTCGAGCCTGAGACCCACCGCGAGCAGGGCGCCGAGAATGTCCGACAGCGGATGCTCCCACTCGTGCATGCGGCTGTTTCGAAGCTTCTCGCCGGTGTAACTCGTTTGAAGATCGCTGATGATCGGCCGGTTGGGCGGCGTGCGCCACGCGAAGCCCGGAACGAGGCCCCCCGCGGCCTCCTTCATGATCGAAATCGCCGGATGCTGCTCCGCCAGATAGAGAAAGCCGCCCGGCGACAACAGCTCCGCGACGACGCGCGCCCAGCGCCAGATGTCGGGCAGCCAGTTGAGCGAACCCCAGGTCACATAGACGATGTCGAACGGACCCTGCATCGCGGATGCGGCGTCGTACACATCGGCCCGAACGAAATGCGCGGGAAGTTTCGTTTCCGCCGCCAGGCGTTGCGCCGACTGAATCGCCACGGACGAGAAGTCGAGCCCAGTCGCCAGCGCGCCGCGCCGGGCCAGTGAAAGCGTGTCGACGCCGATATGGCACTGCAAGTGGGCCAGCCGCTTGCCGGACACGTCTCCAAGTTCGGACGCCTCGATGGGGAAGAGCGTGTCTTCGCCCTTCTTGAACCTTTCGACGGCGTAAAACCCGGTCGCATCGCGAAAATGAACGGCGGCGCGCTCCTCCCAGGTGAGGAGATTGGCTTTTGCCCATATGGCGCCAGCGTGTTCGATCATGGCTCCCGCCCCCCTTTTTAACGAACAGAGTCGCATGCAAGTCGCTTTCGGCGCGCGAAAGGTTCAAGGGCGGCGGAAAAATAATTTCATGAACCGGATCACCCACGCGGACGACTGACAGTGCGGGTGCGGATGAACGCACAGCAATTCTGGGTTCAAGTGGAGCTTACCATGGAAACACTATTGGAGCGCGCGCCGGTCGATGACATGGGCGGCATCGGCATCGACGAAGGCTTGCCGCATTTCATCGGCGCCTCCAAGCCAACTGGAGCGCCGGCGCCGGGCAGCGCCGAGCCTCGCCTTCTCGAATACTGGGAAGCGGAGCACACAAAGCCGGCATACCGGCCGTCCAGCAGCGGCAACGACTATTCAACCGCGGTGCTGGAGCGCGCGCTGAGCGGGTATCTGCCGGACTGCATGCATCATCCCTTTCTGCCTCGCGCCGAAATCGAAAAGCGGCAGCTCGATCGCATTCGCCAACTGGTGGGGATGGCCTACAACGACATCCCAGTTTACCGCGACAAATATCTGGCGGCCGGATTCAGTCCGTCGGACCTTCGCGACTACGCCGACATCCAGAAGATACCCGTCATCGCCAAGCAGGAGTTGATCGCCGCCTTTCCAGGCCGCGCCCTGAACCCGCGTTTCGATCATGACGACTTGTTCCAGACGCGCTCATCGGGCTCGTCGGGGCAAACGTTGCTGATCCGGGTCGACTACGATGCGATCATCACCGATACGATCCAGGGCGTCCGGCAGTTCGCCTTGCAAAGCGGTATGAAGTACAGCGCGAGCGATCTCCTCACGCATGTTTACACCGTGCCGTGGTGGTATCCGTCGATTGGCGGGAAATACGCTTCCGCCTTCATTTCCAACGTGATCCCGCCAGCCAAGGTGGCGCGGCATCTTAGCGAGTTGAGCCCGGAGATCCTGTCGATCTACCCCTCGAACCTCGAAGCGCTGATGCCCTTCGCCGGGGAGTTCCGCGACAGCCTCTATCTCGCGGTGACCCACTCCGAATACTCGGCGCGGGTGCAGCGCGACGCGTGGTCGAAAACCTTGGGCGTCCCGGTCCTCGATGAATACAGTTCGGAAGAAGCGACGCGGATCGCGCTCGAATTGCCGTGCGGCCATTATCACGTTTGCGAAGACAGCGTGCATCTCGACGTGCTCGATCCCGAGACCATGCGCCCGCAAGCGCCCGGACAGCCCGGCGTGGCCGTCATCACGAACCTTCTTAACGAGGCGATGCCGTTCATTCGCTACGTGCAGGGCGATCTGGTGACGCTGCCGGAAAAGCCCGAAGCGTGCTCGGTGAACTGGACGCAGGTTGAAAGCATCGATGGCCGCGCCAACGACGCCTTCATCAACAAGCATGGGCGGCGCGTCCCGGCGGGAAGCCTGCTCGACCTCACCTATCGCTGGATGTTCGATCAGGGCGTGCATCTCGCTCAGTTCGAACTGGTCCAGAAGAGAAAGGATCTGGTCGAGGCGCGGTTCATGCCGGGTCCGGGCATGGAGGAATTGCGGATGCGCAAGTCCGTCGGGCATTTGCAGGACCTGCTCGGCATTTGCTTCGAGCACGCCGTCGCCGTCGATATGAAGGTGACGGACTTCTTCCCCGGCCGGAAGGGAAAGCGCCGCCCGATCCGGTGCGAAGTCGCGGAGTGACGCGGCCGCATGGATTCAATCGAAATCCCCCGGACCGGCGGCGAGCGCCATCCGGGGCAAATGGGAAGGATTTCCGCCATGAATGCCTCGCTCAACCGCATCGGCGCGATGACGCTGCGCTACTGGTATCTGCTGCGATCCTCGTGGTCGCGGCTGCTGGAGCTCGTCTACTGGCCCGGCATGCACATGATCCTCTGGGGTCTGCTCCAGATGTATCTCTATCGCTATAACGATGCCGCGAGCCACGACGCGGGCGTGCCCCTTTCCGGCGCGCTGATGGGCGCCGTTCTCCTCTGGGATGTGCTGTCGCGCGGGCAGCTCGGCTTCACCTTCTCCTTCCTTGAGGAGATGTGGTCGCGCAACATCGCGAGCCTGATGATCAGCCCGCTTCGGCCCTGGGAGCTGGCGGCCTCGCTCACCATCATGAGCCTCATCCGCCTGCTGATCGGCCTGATCCCGGTGACGGCGCTTGCCTTCGCGCTGTTCAGTTTCAACATCTATGCGCTTGGGTTTTCGCTGGCGCCGTTCTTCATAAACCTCGTGCTGACAAGCTGCGCGCTCGGGCTCGTCATATCGGGGCTGATCCTCCGGCATGGCCTTGGCGCGGAAAGCCTCGCCTTTTCGCTCCTGTTCCTGCTGCTGCCGCTGTCTTGCGTCTACTACCCGGTTTGGGTGCTGCCGCACTGGCTGCAGCCGGTCGCGTGGGCTCTGGCGCCGACCTATGTGTTCGAGGCGATGCGGGCGGCGCTCTGGGACGGCGCGTTTCGCGGCGACCTCATGCTGGAGGCTTTCGGCCTCAACCTTATCTACATCGCGCTCAGCTTCGCCGCCTTCGTTTACTTCCTGCGCGACGCGCGCCGGAAGGGCGTTCTGCTGGCGATGGGCGAATAGTTTCAGGAGGCTGTGTCATGTCTGCATTTAATTACGCACTGGACCGGGAGCCGCGAGAGCCCGGCGCCGCCCAACTCGATCTTTTCGAAACGGACGCCGCCAGCTCCGGCGCCGCATCGGATGGATTGGCGCCCGCGAACGGCAACCTCAAGCCCGGCATCGTCGTCGAAAGCCTGAGCAAGGCCTATGGCGGCAAGCTCGCCGTGGACAATGTGAGCTTCATGGTTTCGCGCGGCGGCACGGTGGGCCTGCTCGGCGGCAACGGCGCGGGCAAGACCACGACCATCGCCATGATGCTGGGCCTCGTCACGCCGAGTTCGGGCCGCGCGCTCGTGCTCGGATGCGACATGGCGAAGACGCCGCACGCGATGCTGCCGCGCATGAACTTCGAGAGCCCCTATGTGTCGCTGCCCGCCAAGCTCACCGTGCGCCAGAACCTCAACGTTTTCGGCAAGCTCTATGGCGTGGCCAGCCTCAAGGATCGCATCGAGGCGCTCGCCGAAGAGTACGATCTCGGCGACGTGCTCGACCGGCTGACGGGCAGCCTCTCCGCCGGCCAGAAAACGCGCGTCGCCATCGCCAAGGCGCTGCTCAACGAGCCCGATGTGCTGCTGCTCGACGAGCCGACCGCGTCGCTCGATCCCGGCCGCGCCGACTGGGTGCGCGAGAGCCTCGAAGCCTACCGGGCGAAGCGCGGCGCGACCATCCTTCTGTCCTCGCACAACATGGCCGAGGTGGAGCGCCTGTGCGACTTCGTCGTCGTCATGAGCCATGGCCGCGTGGCGGAGATGGGCGAGCCCTGGGAGCTGACCGAGCGCTACCGCTGCGCCGACCTGTATGAGGTGTTCATCGAGATCGCGCGCGGCGAGGGGCGGTAGCGGCGGGCGCGTTCCAGGCCCCGGCTATTCGGGTTAGCACAAGGTGAGTCATCCAAGCTTATGCTAGATCACAAGAGAATGCGGGATTGCAAAATGCTCACACAGCCACTTTCCGCGACGACTTCTTACACTCCGGTCCCGATCCCAGTGCGGGCGCCCGACACGCAAGCGTTCCAGGCCGCCATGCAACAGACCGGGCAGCAACAGGTGGACCAGGCGCGGCAGTCGCAGACCGGCCCATCCTTTGTGCAGTTGCCGGATTTATCCAACTTGCTTCAATCGGGCTTGCAATCTTTCATGGACTTCATCCATGACGCCGTAGCCGTAGCCGGCTCATCGCTATCCTCGGCAAGCGGGAACGAGGTCGACCGGTCCGCCGCGGACAGCGCGCAGGCGGGCTACGCTCCGGTTCAATCTCCCACCCTTCAGGGCGGCGAGGAAGGCGCGGCTTTGTTGCGAATAACTCTCCCCGTCGACAGGGCTTAACCTGAATCCGGCGGCGGCTCCCCCCCTTCGTCGTCCCGGAAGCCGCTTGCGGCTATCCGGGATCGCACAAAACTCAACCCGAATTCTTAACGGTCCCGGCTCGCGCTCCGCTTGGCCGGGACGACGGGGTTGCTGGAAACCGCTATCCGGGGCTTAGCGGTAGACTCATGACGATGCTTGGTCGATAAGGTCTTGTGTAACTGGTAGCGGCGTCAGCGTCTGGCGCCTTTCCGCAGCAGGAGGCCCGAGACCGGTTCGTCGAAGGAAGGAACGCAATCAATGACCAAGGCCGCCGCCGCCCGGACGCTGCTTCTTGCCCTGCCGCTCGCCCTCGTTTTTGCATGGACGGCGGAAGGCGCGAGCCTGGAGATCGGCGAAACCGCCTTGCAAAAGCTTCTCGACTCGAAATTCAAGGATGGCAAGATTCCAATCGGCCGGCAGGACAATTGCAACGACGCCCATATCGAAACGGTGCGCATCGCGATCGGCGGCGGCCGGGTGCATGTCACGGGACATCTGTCCGGCCATGTCGGCAAGAAAGTCGCCGGAGTGTGCATCGCGGCGTCGTACCCGTCGAATTTCAGCGTGTCGGGCGTGCCTGCCGTCAGCGGCTCCACGCTGAAACTGACAGGCATCAGCCTCGACGACATCGAAAAGAAAGAACTGCAAGCGCCGCTTGGCCTCCTTTTGAGAAGCCTCGCGGGCGACCTGCTGCAAATCGACCTAAGCCACGCCGCGGAAAGCGCGCTCAAAAATACCGCTCCCTACGCCATCGCCCTGTCCAACCTCAACCTGCGGGGGATCGCCCCCGGCGACAAGGCGCTGACGGTCGATTTGGACTTCAAGCTGTCGATACAATAATTGGCGCCGGATCGCCGCGGCGCGGCTCCATTCGTCGTTGCGAGGGGCAAAGCCCCGTGGCAATCCAGAGCAACGCTTACAAACGTCCGGTTTCTTGCGCTGGATCGCCGCGGCGCATCCGCCGCCTCGCGATGACGGAGCGGCTTGACCGGGCCGTTTCGCCGCTACAACTGCCGGATTTAGGTTGGACTGTTTCGTGAACCGAGCCAGAGGAGCGAAGCGTAAACGTCTCCGCGCGGAAGGCCTCTTGTATTAAACAAAGAAACCCCGGCGTCGCGAGATGCCGAGGTTTAATTGTTTGGCGCCGCGCCGGGCTATGCGTTCACACCAAACGCACGTCGCCCCGGGTTAGTAGCGAGGACCATAGTAGGGAGCAGGCCCATAATAGGGAGCAGGCCCGTAGTACGGCGGCGGCGGCGGCGGGGGTGGCGGCGCGCTGGCGGCGGCAGTTCCAACAATAGCGCCCGCGATCACGCCGCCTACGATGGCCGGCGCCACCCATCCATAGCCCGGACGCCACCTATAGCCCGGACGCCAGCCCGCGCGCGGGTGGCCGCGCCAGGCGGGATATTGAACCTTGGTAACTGGGGCTTGTGCTATTGCCTCGGTCGAAGTTCCAACGGCCGGCAAAACCAGAGCGCTCGCCGTCTGTGCGCCAGCGACCCCGGCAAGCAGACCCGCGCTCATGGCTAAAGCCGCGAGCACCAATCTCTTCATCCTCTATCTCCTTAATTTAGTAACCCTCTCGGCGCCGATAGCATAAATCGGTAAAGTGGCGAAACAAGGGATAGCAAACGCCAAGATTGTAACGGCAGATGCCGCGACAGGGTCCCGCGTGGAATGGCGCGACAAAAATCGTGGAAGCGGAAGACGAAACGGAGGCCGGAGCCGCAGCCGGCGGGCGGAGAAACCAGTCATCCGGCCGCGGTTCGGGCCGCGCGTCACCGGCGAGCGCAAGCCTTATAGTTCGGACTTTTCGAACCGTAAGGCGGCGGGCGAATTTCGTACCGCCGCGACATGGTTAAAATCGCCCCGGTTAACGGCCGGAAAGGCGATGGCCTTTCGTGGGCATTTTCCTACGAAACCTTACGGAAAATGCAAAAAAAGCCGGATTCGACGCGAAAAAAGCGAGTCGGAAATCCTAGTTAACGGTTCTAAAGTTGCGCGCGTCAACCAAGAATCCGGGCCTGAGGTTGTGGGCGCGCGGTTCGCAACCGCTTTGGATATTGCGGCGCTGGCGTATTTTTCCAAGGAAAACCAATGCGATAGGCGCGTTTAACGCGCACGCAAGGCGCTTTCGGCTATACTGGCCGTAATGAGGGAAAAAGGGGCAAAAACCGCGAAGTGGCGGAACCTTATTCCGGGGCGCCAAGGCTAATGAAGGGTTAAGACGCAAGGCGCGGCGCGGCTCAAACCGGGAGGCGGGGCGGCCGGTGAGTGCTCTTGCTGTGCGAGAGATATTCCGGCGTGCGCATCTCGATGATGCGTGAAACCGCGCGCTCGAAATGCTCCGTGCCATCTCCGGCGTTGCACAGAAGGTGCGGCTCCGTCGCGGCGGAGGCCACAAGGCCGGTGCGATGATCGTACAGCGTGTCGATGAAGGTAATGAAACGGAGCGCCGGATTCTGGTCGTTCCGCCCCATGGTCGGAATATCGTAGACGAAGATCGTGTGATAGTGGCGGACAAGGGCGAGATAGTCCTGGGCGCCCAGCGGCTTCTCGAAAAGATCGCGAAACGAGAAGCGCGCCACGCCGAGGCAGGTGCACGGCACCCGGAGCGTATGTCCAAGCACCGTCAGCATTTCGCCCACGCAAGGCTCGCCGAAGGTCAGCTTGCGGTGAAGGTCGTCCATCGCGGCGGTCGCCGCGGCGTCGTTGGGCGTGAAATAAAGCGTGCTCTTCGACAAATGCTCCAGACGGTAATCCTGCGCCGCCTCCAGCTGGAACAGTTCGAGTTTCATTTCGACAAGCTCCACAAAGGGCAGGAACTGATCGCGGTTGCGCCCGCCTTTGTAGAGATTGCCCGGCGCCACGTTGGAAGTGAGCACAATGACCGTGCCGCTCTCCAGCAAGGAGCCGAATAGCCGGTGCAGGATGGTCGCGTCCGCGATGTCGGTCACGAAAAGCTCGTCGAGGCAAAGAAGCCGGGCCTCCTCCGCGATGCTATTCGCCACGGCGATGATCGGGTCGTCCTTGGCCTCGCGGCGGGCGACAGCGAGCCTTGCGTGGACATCGGCCATGAACTCATGAAAGTGAGCGCGGCGCTTGGGCTGGACGGGGGCCTCCTGGAAGAAAAGGTCCATCAGCATGGTCTTTCCGCGACCCACCGGGCCGAAGATATAAAGGCCCTTCGGAACCTCGCCCCGCTTGCGGGTGAAGAAGGAGAAGAAGTCGGTGCGCGCGGGCGGCGTGTAGTAGGCGAGGCGATTCGTCAGCATTTGCAGCTTCTCCACCGCCAGCGCTTGCGCGCTGTCCGGCGAGATTCTGCCCGACGCAAGCAGGCGGCGGTATCGTTGGAGAAGCGTCTGGGTCATGCGAAACTAGCGGACATTACGAAGTTCGAGCTCGACAGACGTAATCGTCGGGCTCGGCGAGACCAACTCGATATCGAAATCGGCTCGCTCATTGGACCTTATCTTTGACCGCGTAACCTTAAGGTTGGCCGAAATTTCGCGATCGAGCGCAGGATCCTGGTCCTTGATCGTTATGTAAAACTGCGGAACCCTGACCTTACGCTGCGCTCTATTATAGACGCTTCCGCTGACGATCAGAACCGGCTTGTTCTCAGCAACTTTCCAATCGTATTGCACGCCCTCGAAGATGAGCGGCTGGACCGTCACGGGCGTGCCCAGGCTGCGATAGAGCGGCGCCAGGCCAGGAACCGCGTCGGCAACGATGTCGCGGAAAACGAAGAAGCCGCTGACAAGCCCGCCCGCCACGCAGATGAAAAGCCCCCAGGCCGCCACAAGCGCCAGGCTTCCCCGGCCGGCGCCGCGATGCACCGCGCCGGATTTCTCCTGAGTCTCCTCGATCTCGCGATAGAGCCGCTGATCGAAAACGGCGTCATCGTCCCTGGCTTCGAACGTCTCCTCGGCGATCATAGACGCTTCATTCATGTCCTCATCGATGGCGGGCGGCGGCTTTGCCCAAAGGCCAGCGGCCCTCCTCGGCTGCGGCGCCTCCTCAAAAGGGGACGCCGCCGCGGATTTAAGATGCGTTTCCAACCGCTCGGCAAGATCCTTGTTCGGGGACGGCGACGGCGTGGGCTCGTTGGCGGCGAAGGGAAAGTGCGCCCTCATCGCATCGCGAAGAGCGGCATCCGCATCCTGGCCGGGCTCTCGGCCCCCGCGCTTCTGCTTCGTTTCCGCCAAGGCGACGGCCTCGCTCGCCGCCGCCGAAGGAGGCTCGCTCTTACCGTTCAGCCCCTGCCAGCCATCAGTCTCAGCCTGGCCTATAACGGCGGGATCCCATGATTTTGCATCTCCCGCGCCGCTCGCCCAGAAGCCCGCGGAGCCGGCCTCCCGGGAGTGAGCGCCGCCGCTCCAGATAGGGTCCGGGTCCGGCTCGGTTTCCGCCGCGGCGGGCGCCGCTTCGTCCCGCGCTTCTTCGGCCTCCAGCGCGCCGGCCGGGGCCGGAACGGCGCGGGCGGCGTAGTGAGGCGATGGACGGCCGTCGCCCAGGCTGGAGAACACGCTGCGAACCGTCTGCCGCGCTTCCTCAAGCGTTCGGAACTCCTCTTCCGGCGATCCCTGCAACTCGACCGGGAAACTCGTCCGGGGGAAAGGAATGGTCTCGGCGCTCGTCTGCTCATGCATGGCGGCAGCCGGGATCTCCTGGGCCTCTTCCTTTTCCTTCGACTTCCTCTTGCGCCTGAAGCTGGAGAACCAACTTACCTTCCCGCTATTCTCGGCCGCGACGCTCTCTTCGTGCTGCTCTTGCGGCGCCTCTTCGACGATCCCGCCGCCCTCGACGTAAGAATGGCTTTCCTCCAGATGCTCCCCGGCGCTTGCCTCGCCGGAGGTCCATTCGTTTTCGCGGCCATGGCCCAAAGCGCCGGCGAAATGGTTTTCGTCGGGCTCCTCCGCTTCATGGCCCTCGATCGATTCCCTGGCTTCGGATACGGCCCAGGCCACGTCTTCCGCCTGTGGCGCTTCCTCGGACTCCGGCATGGCGCGCCAGACGGTCCCACATTTCGCGCATCGGACGGTCCGGCCATCAGGCGGCAACTCTGCCTTGATGTCGTAGCGCGTCGTGCATGCCGGGCATTCAATGATCATCGATCAACTCTATTTCGTAGTTTTCCGCTACGGCTGTCTCGCCTTTGTCGAATTCGATTGCTAGATAGCCCTCGCTTTATCATAAACCGGGTGAGAGCGAACAGCAGGGTTTGAGTTGTGGTTTCGGGTCATGCTCTTATTCGATTCGAGAATGTCGGACTTCGTTATGGAGTTGGGCAAGAGGTTTTGCGCGATATCAACTTCCATTTACAGCCCGGATCGTTTCACTTCCTGACAGGACCCTCCGGCGCCGGCAAGACGACCCTTCTCAGGCTCCTGAACATGTCGCTGCGTCCCACGCGCGGCCTCGTCTACCTTTTCGGACGAAATATTGCCAAGAATACGACCGGCCAGCGCGCGGACCTCAGGCGGCGCATTGGAATCGTGTTCCAGGATTTCCAGCTGCTCGACCATCTTACAACCTGGGAGAACGTCGCGTTGCCATTGCGCGTCATGGGCCGCAAGCAAAGCGATTACCAGGAGGATGTCACCGAGCTCCTGAAGTGGGTGGGGCTTGGCGACCGCATGCATGCGTTTCCTGCAATCCTTTCGGGCGGAGAGAAGCAGCGCGCCGCTATTGCCCGCGCCGTGATCGCGAAGCCGGAGCTTCTCCTCGCCGACGAGCCGACCGGAAACGTCGACCCGCAAATGGCGCGCCGCCTCCTTAGGCTATTTATCGAACTGAACCGGCTCGGCACTTCCATTATCATCGCAACGCACGATTACCAGCTCATGTCGCAATTCTCGGCCGCCCGCATGCAGCTTGAGAATGGGCGCCTGGAGCTTCACGAGTAAGATAATTAAAGCATGAGCACCGTCGAAAACTCGCAATCGCTTCCGGTCCCCATCAAAACTCGCGCGCCAACGATGGCTAAGTTCGCGCGGCCTAACGCGCCCATTGTGCCTCCCGGCTCGGTCACCGGCCGGTCGCTGACGCTCGTGATCGCAATCATGGGCTTTCTCGCGTCGCTGACCGCCTGCGGCGTGTATCTGATTTTCAATGCGGCAAATGTCTGGACGAAGAATATCTCGGCGGAGATCACCGTTCAAATCCAGCCGCGCGCCGGCGACATGAGCGAGGAGAAGGTCGCGGATATCACGAAATTCCTCCAGGACCAGAACGGCATCAAGCGGATCACGCCATTCACCCGCGAGCAGTCCCTCAAGCTTGTCGAGCCATGGATCGGCAAGTCGGACGTGCTTAAGAGTTTCGCAATTCCGAGGCTCATCGCGGTGGAGGTCGACCGCGACAATCCCCCCGAGGTCGCCACCCTCAAGAAAGTTCTCGAGGCGAAGTATCCCGGCGCGCTTCTGGACGACCATGGCCACTGGCGTAATGAAATCCGGCGTCTGACGCGGCTTCTCGAACTCGCCGGCGTCGGCATGCTGTTCCTCATGGCGATGGCGACCGCCGCCGTCATCATAGCCGCCGCGACGAGCGCGCTTGCGTCCAATCGCGAGATCGTGTCGGTGCTGAACTTCATCGGCGCGGAGGAGAAATTCATAGCCCGGCAATTCGAGGCGCATTTCTTGAAAGTCGGCGTCAAGGCCGGCATAGTCGGCGCCGCCCTTGCCGCCATTGTCTTTGTCTGCGTGCCCTACATCACCGAAGGCGTAAGCAGCTCCGTCACGTCGAAAGTCGAAATCCGGCGCCTTGTCGGCGCAGGCACGCTCGACCTAGGCGGGTATGCCGTACTGCTCGTCGTGGTCGTCGCCGTCGCCGCGATCTGCAAAATGACCTCCCGTTACGGGGTTCGCCGCATTTTAAATCAACAAAACGCCTGACGGCCTGCTTTTTCTTCGAAGACCCGTCTGCAAAAAGAACATGCAAATGCGGAACCTTAGCGATATACTTCGAGCGGATGAGCACCGCCTCTGGAAAGAAGCGCCCGCTTGGGGGATTCAGCGCAACAGCGATCGCTCTGCACGCTGCGCGTGTAACCGCAGTTTTGTGCTTCGCCGCGGCGGGAGGATTTTTCGTTTTCGCCTATTCCGTGAGCGTGATCTCCTCGCGGGAGCCGCAGTCCGCCGACGGGATCGTGGCATTGACGGGCGACGAGGACCGGATCTCGGAAGCCATCCGCCTGCTTGCCGAAGGCAAAGCCCACCGCCTCCTCATATCCGGCGTGAACAAGAGCACGCGCGCTCCGGAAATCATCGGCCTCAACACCGCCGGCGGCAAGGAAGCCGATCTCTTCCGCTGCTGCGTCGATCTCGACAAGAGGGCCCTCAACACCGAGGACAACGCCTTCGAAACGACGGCATGGGTCCGCAGCCAAGGATTTCATTCTCTCATCGTCGTGACCTCGACCTATCACATGCCTCGCACGCTCATGGAATTGCGGCAGGCCATGCCCGATCTCGAACTCGTCCCTTATCCCGTAAAGTCGCGCCGGCTGGAAGAGCAATGGTGGAGCGATGCGCGCACGGCATGGGTTCTCGTGAAAGAATATCTCAAATTCATCACGGCTTCCTTGCGCTACGGCGCCAACTCCGTCCTGGGCGGCGGTGTAAAGGCCGAACACCGGCCCCCTGTTATTAATGCGCGCGTCAACTAAGATCGCGCTCTATCTGAGATCGCTACTGTTCCACCCTGTTCTTTACGTAAGCTGGGCGGTTTTTCTCATTCTTGGGAGCTGGCTCCTCCTTCGCCCCCGGCGCTGGGCGGTGGCGGGGCTTGCCCTGCACGGCGACCTGACCGTGTGGCTCCTTTGGGCGATTTGCGGAACGAGGATGGAAGTGCGCGGCCGGGAGAAGCTCCTGCCGGGCCCGGTGATCGTCGCGGCGAAGCATCAGGCGGTGTGGGAAACGTTTGCGATCAATTCGCTCATGCGCGATCCGGCGCTCGTGATGAAGGCGGAACTTCTCAAGGTGCCGCTTTACGGCCGGTTCTGCCGTAAGTTGGAGTTGATCCCCGTTCAGCGCGAGCTTGGGCCTTCCGCCTTGCGGCAGATGACGCGCGAGGCGAGGAACCGGGCCGCGCAAGGGCGCGAAATCTTCATTTTCCCGGAAGGAACGCGAAAAACTCCCGGCGACGCGCCTGATTACAAGCCGGGCGTCGCCCTCCTTTATCAGGAATTGGGGCTGCCCGTCTGTCCGCTGGCGCTTAATTCAGGCATGTGCTGGCCGCGCCGCTCTTTCCTGCGCTATCCCGGCACGATCGTCGCCGAATTTCTCGACCCGATCCCGCCCGGCTTGCCCCGCGAGGAATTCATGGAGAAACTCGTGTCCGCGATCGAAACCGCTTCGAACCGGCTCTGCCTCGAAAGCAGCGAAGAGCTACAACGGCTGGGGCTTGAGCCGCCCGTGCGCTTTGCGCGAGCCGCCCCAGCAGCAGCGCCCACGCCCGCGGAGCAGGAAAGCTTGTTGCGGCCGGCCTCGCTGTCATCCGGGCCTCGGGACCACATCTAAAGAGAACAGTAAGAGGTTATCCACAACCGTTCTTGACTTGCGCGTACAAAAGGTGAACATTTGATGTCTGAAATGGATACGCCCGTGCGAGTTCTGGACAAAACACCGACGCTCATCCCGCTTTCTCAGCAGATTTGGGATGTGAAATACCGGTTTACGGGGCCGGGCGGGAGCGCAGACCGGAACATCGAGGACAGCTGGGCCCGCGTCGCGCGGGCGGCGTCGTTAGCGGAGCCCGAGGCGTCGCGCGACCGCTGGGAACAGCGATTTCTCGATGCCTTGGCGGATTTTGCGTTCATTCCGGCGGGGCGCATCCTTGCCGGCGCCGCCACGGGCCGGGACGTGACGCTGTTCAATTGCTTCGTCATGGGCAGGATCGGCGACGACATGGGCTCGATCTTCGCAAATGTCAGGGAAGCGGCCCTGACCCTCCAGAAGGGCGGCGGCATCGGGCACGACTTTTCCACATTGCGGCCCAAGGGCGCCCATGTGCGGGGCGTCGGCGCGGACGCATCCGGCCCCGTAAGCTTCATGGATGTCTGGGACGCCATGTGCAAGACGATCATGTCCGCGGGCGCGAGGCGCGGCGCCATGATGGGGACATTGCGCTGCGATCATCCCGACATCGAAGCCTTCATCGAGGCAAAGGCGGACCCAGCGCGCCTGCGCAACTTCAATCTGTCCGTGCTCGTGACCGGCGCCTTCATGGAAGCGGTGACGGCGGACGCCTCTTGGCCGCTTGTCTTCGGCGGCGAGGTTTTCCGCACCGTGAGCGCGCGCGGCCTCTGGCATAAGATCATGCGCAGCGCCTACGACTATGCCGAGCCCGGCGTGATCTTCATCGACCGCGTCAACGCGCTAAATAACCTAAACTACTGCGAAGAGATCAGCTCTACCAATCCTTGTGGCGAGCAGCCGTTGCCACCCTATGGCGCGTGTTTGCTTGGCTCCATCAATCTGGCGGCGCTCGTCGAGGAGCCGTTCGCAGACGCGGCGAGGCTGAACGAGCCTAGGCTCGCAGAGCTGACACGGGTCGCGGTGCGGCTCCTCGACAACATCATCGATGTGTCCCGCTACCCGCTGCCACAGCAGGAACAGGAGGCCAAGGCCAAGCGGCGCATCGGGTTGGGCGTGACGGGGCTTGCCGATGCCTTGATCCTCTGCGGCGCGCACTATGGCTCGGAAGAGGGGCGCGATCTCGCCGCCTCATGGATGGCGCAGATCAGCCGCGCCGCTTACGCCGCGAGCGCTGACCTTGCCGAAGAGAAAGGCGCGTTTCCGCTTTTCGACGCCGCCAGCTTTCTGCGGCGGCCTTTTCCCGCGTCGCTTCCAGCAGGCTTGCAGGAGACGATCCGCCGGAAGGGCCTTCGCAACGGCCTGCTCACCTCTATCGCCCCCACAGGGACGGTCTCGCTTTTGGCCGGCAATGTTTCGAGCGGCGTCGAGCCCGTTTTCGATTTCGAGTATCGCCGCCGGCTGCTTTCGCCCGATGGGTCCGAACGGCATGAAACCGTCCAGGATTACGCCGTGCGCGTATTCCGCGAAAGCCATGGCGAGGCTCCGCTGCCCACCGCCTTCGTTTCCGCCCAGACCCTTTCTCCGCAGCAGCACCTCTTGATGCAGGCGGCGCTCCAGCGCCACGTCGACGCCTCCATATCGAAGACGGTCAACTGCCCGGAGGCGATCGCATTTGAGGATTTCGAGATGCTCTACCTCGACGCCTACCGGCTTGGCTTAAAGGGGTGCACGGCTTACCGGCCGAACAAGATCACAGGCGCGGTGCTGTCGGCGGCGCCCCCCGCGGTCGAGGCGCCGGCGCAGTCCGCTCTCCCGCTCGCGCCCGCGGTTCCACGCGAGAGCCAACCCTTTCACGCGCAGCCGAGCCCCCGCGATACCGTGCTCTCAGGCTTCACCTACAAGCTCAAATGGCCAGGGTCGGATCACGCCATCTACGTCACCATCAACGACACATTCGAGCACGGGCAGCGCCGGCCTTTCGAAATCTTCATCAACTCCAAGAACCTGGAGCACTACGCCTGGACGGTGGCGCTGACGCGGATGATCAGCGCGATTTTCCGCCGGGGCGGTGACGTGCGCTTCGTCGTCGAGGAATTGAAGGCGGTTTTCGATCCGCGCGGCGGGGCCTGGACGAATGGCAAATACGTGCCGAGCCTGCTCGCCGCCATCGGCGAAATCATCGAGCAGCATTTCATCCATATCGGGTTCAAAATCGCGGACGACCCTGGCGTGGCCAACGCCGCGAGAAGGCTGTCCTTCGGCGGCGAGGGCGACGGAGAAAACGAATTGGATGGCCCGCGCGCGCTTAAGGCCGCCGATTTCTGTCCGCGCTGCGGATCGCCGAGTATGGTCTATCAGGAGGGATGCCGCGTGTGCCGGAATTGCGGTCATTCCACTTGCAGCTGATTGCCAAAAACTTAAAAATTCCTCTTCGACCTTCGCGCAACTTGCCCAAAGGGCGTGCAGTCAACATAATGCCCCGCAAAGCGCACATTGAGGAGGAATGTTGATGACGGTCAAGACTTATCCGGTCCCGGAAAGCTGGAGTTCTTCAGCTTGGATCAATGAAGAAAAATACCGCGCGCTTTACGACCGAAGCATCAACGATCCCGATGGATTCTGGGCCGAGCAGGCGTCCCGCATCGACTGGATGAAGCCCTTCACGAAGGTGAAGCATACATCCTTCGATCCGCATAACGTTTCGATCAAGTGGTTCGAGGACGGAACATTGAACGTCTGCGCGAACTGCGTGGACAGGCACCTCGAAAAGCGCGGCGACCAAGTGGCGATCGTGTGGGAGGGCGACGAGCCCGACCTCGATCAGAAGATCACCTACCGCCAGCTCCACGAGCGCGTCAGCCGCTTCGCCAACGTCCTTAAGAAGCACGGGGTCAAGAAGGGCGACCGCGTCACGATTTACCTGCCGATGATCCCCGAAGCGGCTTACGCGATGCTCGCCTGCGCCCGTGTCGGGGCGATCCATTCGGTGGTGTTCGGCGGCTTCTCGCCCGACAGCTTGGCGAGCCGCATCGTCGACTGCGATTCGACCGTGGTGATCACCGCCGACGAAGGCGTCCGCGGCGGCCGCAAGGTTCCGCTGAAGGCGAACGCCGACAAGGCTATCGAGAAATGCCCGACGGTGGAGCGGGTCCTCGTCGTGAAGCGCACGAACAGCCCCGTCGCCTGGACTTCGGGCCGCGATTTCTGGCTCGCCGAGGAAATGGAAAGCGTGTCCGCCGATTGCCCGCCGGAGGAAATGAACGCGGAAGACCCGCTGTTCATTCTCTACACCTCGGGCTCGACGGGCCAGCCGAAGGGCGTGCTGCACACGAGCGGCGGCTACCTCGTCTATGCCTCGATCACGCACCAATACGTCTTCGATTACAAGGACGGCGACATCTATTGGTGCACCGCGGACGTGGGCTGGGTCACGGGCCACAGCTACATCCTCTATGGCCCGCTCGCCAACGGCGCCACCACGCTCATGTTCGAAGGCGTGCCGAACTATCCGAGCGCCTCGCGCTTCTGGGATGTCGTCGACAAGCACCAGGTGAACACATTCTACACTGCCCCGACCGCGATCCGCGCGCTCATGGGCGCCGGCGAGGATCACGTCAAGAAGACGAGCCGCAAGTCGCTGAAGCTGCTCGGCAGCGTGGGCGAGCCGATCAACCCCGAAGCCTGGGAATGGTATTACCATATCGTCGGCGACGAGCGCTGCCCCATCGTCGACACGTGGTGGCAGACCGAAACGGGCGGCATCCTCATCACGCCGCTGCCGGGCGCCATCGCGACGAAGCCCGGCTCCGCGACCCTGCCCTTCTTCGGCGTCAAGCCCGCCCTCGTCACTCCCGACGGCCAGACGTTCGAAGGCGCCGGCGAAGGCAATCTCGTGATCGCCAACTCCTGGCCGGGCCAGATGCGCACGGTGTACCGCGATCATAACCGCTTCGTGCAGACCTACTTCGCGGCCTATCCCGGCACGTACTTCACGGGCGACGGATGCCGCCGAGACACGGACGGCTATTATTGGATCACGGGCCGCGTCGACGACGTGATTAACGTGGCCGGCCACCGCATGGGCACGGCCGAGGTGGAATCCGCGCTGGTCGCGCATCCGAAGGTCGCCGAGGCGGCTTGCGTGGGCTATCCGCACAGCCTGAAGGGCCAAGGCATCTACGTCTATGTGACCCTGATGGCGGGCGAGGAGCCGACCGAGGCGCTGCGGAACGAGCTACGCAACTGGGTTCGCCAGGAAATCGGCCCAATCGCCACGCCCGATCTGATCCAGTTCGCGCCAGGCCTGCCGAAGACGCGGTCGGGCAAGATCATGCGCCGCATCCTGCGCAAGATCGCCGAGGACGATTTCTCGAACCTTGGCGACACGTCCACGCTCGCCGAGCCGGGCGTTGTGAGCGATCTGATCGAGAACCGCATGAATAAGGCCACCGCCGCCTAGAGCGGAAACGCAGCCTCGGCTCGCGAGGCCAAAGTCGCCAAGCAAAAGCGCCCCCGCTGGGCGCTTTTTTTATGCCGCCGGGCTTCCGTCGATTGAAGGCAAGGCTGTTATCCACAGGGTGCTGTTGAGTTTTTTAACCCAAGGCTCTGCATAAGCCCGGCTCGCCCAGCGCTTTGTTGCAGTTCGGCCACGCTTGCAGTGCACAATAGCCTCACACTCGCTTAAGCATGCGGACCTGTTCTGAAATTGAGGTTATAGAGAAGGAGGTTTTGTGCAGCTTAGGATTGCGCCATGGTCGAGCAAGGCAGCCACGAGAGCGTCCCTGATAGAGTTGGCGGCGAGCGTTCGTCGCTCTTGATGCCGGTAGTGGAAGGAAACACGCTCCGCTCCCACGATGTGGCTAATTTCCTCTCGGGCCGCTTGTCCCTTTTTCAAGAGTGGAAGTCTCCGCTCCCCAAGTCGCGATTGAGCTGATGAAAGCTCCGAGGGAGAGGGCGCGAGCGCGCGTTCTCCCGGGGCCTGCTGCGTCATCGAGGTCGGCGAAACTTGGAGAGATGAAGCTTAAAGCCGTTGATCGGGGATGCACGCTAGCCTAGTGTTTGCGCTACTTTAGGCTTTGCCTCCAACGCCACCACAATCATGGACTGGTTCCAATGCGCCCCTCGAAACGGCAGGCGGGCGATCTGCGCCCCGTCAGTTTTCAGCGCGCCTTCTCGCTTCACGCGGAGGGATCGTGCCTCATCAAATTCGGCAATACTCACGTTCTCTGCACCGCGAGCCTTGAGGAGCGCGTGCCGCCCTGGCTGAAGGGCCAGAGCCGCGGCTGGATCACGGCGGAATACGGCATGCTGCCGCGCGCAACCTCCGACCGCACGCGCCGCGAAGCCGCGTCGGGCCGGCAGTCGGGCCGAAGCCAGGAAATCCAGCGCCTCATTGGGCGTGCGCTTCGCGCCGTGGTCGATCTCCAGGCGCTCGGGGAGCGCCAGATCACCGTGGACTGCGACGTGCTGCAGGCCGATGGCGGCACGCGCACGGCCGCGATCACGGGCTCGTGGGTGGCGCTGCACGATTGCGTTCAATGGATGCGCGCGCGCGACATGGTTCGGGATGGCGTGTTGAAGGATCAGGTGGCCGCCGTTTCGTGCGGCATCTGCAAGGGCGAGGCAGTGCTCGACCTCGATTACGCCGAGGATTCGGAGGCCGATGCGGACGCCAATTTCGTGTTCACCGGCAAGGGCATGATTGTCGAGGTTCAGGCCACGGCCGAAAAGGCGGTCTTCTCCGAGGAGAGGATGGCTGAGCTTACGGCGCTTGCCAAAAAGGGCATCGCAGAACTCGTCAACCTGCAAAAGCTGACGATTCTCTAAGGACAGGGCGCGGAAAGTATGGGCGCGGATTTCCGCCTCAAGAGGGGCGACAGCTTGGTCGTAGCCTCGCACAATAAGGGCAAGCTTCGGGAGTTCCGCGACTTGTTCGATCCCCTGGGCGTCGCCGTCCTGTCCGCGGGCGAACTTGGCGTCGAGGAGCCGGAGGAGACCGGCGATACCTTCGAGGAGAACGCACGGCTGAAGGCGGTCGCGGCCGCCGAGGCGACGGGGCGGCTTGCGCTCGCCGACGATTCGGGGCTCGCCGTGGCGGCGCTTGGCGGAGCGCCGGGCATCCACGCGGCGCGCTGGGCAGGCGAACCGCGCGATTTCATCCGCGCCATGGCGCGGGTCGAGGACGAGCTGAAGGTCCTGAACGCCACGGCGCGAGAGGATCGCGCCGCCGAATTCGTTTGCGTGCTGTGTCTTGCAAATCCCTCCGGAGCGGTCCAGTTCTTCAAGGGAACGGCGCCGGGCCATCTGGTCTGGCCGCCGCGTGGAACGAGGGGATTCGGCTACGACCCCATTTTCGTACCCGAGGGGTATGACGTAACGTTCGGGGAGATGGACCCCGCCAAGAAGCATGCAATTTCCCACCGCGCCAAAGCCTTCGCAGCCTTCCGCGCCGCAATCCTCGCCGGAGACGCCGCCGGGCAATAAGGGTGAGCGAGCGCTCGCGCGCGGCAGCGGGCTGGCCGTCTACGTTCATTGGCCCTTCTGCCAGTCGAAGTGCCCCTATTGCGATTTCAACTCCTACGCCCGCCGCAGCTTGAGCGAGGAGGACTATCTGGCGGCAGCGATCGAAGAGCTGCGGCATTACCGGAAAGAGACCGCGGGCAGACCCGTTTCAAGCGTCTTCTTCGGCGGAGGGACGCCGTCGCTCATGGCGCCGGAAACCGTGGCGGCGTTCCTCGACGAAATTGCGGGCTTGTGGTCGCTGGCGAGCGATTGCGAAATAACGCTTGAGGCCAACCCTTCGAGCGCGGAAGCCTCAAGGTTCAGAGGATATCGCCTCGCGGGCGTCAACCGCGTCTCCATCGGCGTGCAGTCTCTCTCCGACGAGCAGCTTCGCTTCCTCGGGCGGCTTCATACCGCCGCCCAGGCCCGCGCCGCGCTTACAATCGCGGCCAAGACTTTCGAGCGCATGAGCTTCGACCTGATCTACGCGCGCCCAGAGCAAAGCGAAGCCGAGTGGCGAGCCGAGCTTAACGAGGCGCTCGTGCTGGCGCGCGGTCACCTCTCGCTCTACCAACTTACCATCGAGCCGGAGACGGCGTTTTTCGCGCTTCACGGCGCCGGCAGGCTGACGATGCCGGGCGCGGATCTGTCCGCGGACCTCTACGGCGTAACCCAGGAGCTGTGCGAGGCGCGGGGACTGCCGGCCTATGAGGTATCGAACCACGCCGCGCCAGGGCAGGAAAGCCGGCACAATCTCGCCTATTGGCGCTATGGCGATTACCTCGGGATTGGGCCGGGCGCGCATGGGCGCATCACAGTTGCGGGCAAGCGCTACGCGTCGGCGGCCATCGAGTCGCCTTCGGACTGGGCGGCGAAGGTGAAGGAATGCGGACATGGCGCCGAGGACCGCGTTGAACTCGATGCGCGCCAGCAGGCTGAAGAGGCCGTGCTGATGGGCCTTCGCCTGCGCGAGGGGATCGACATGCGCGGGCTCGCGGCGCGAACCGGCTTCAGCCCCGCGCCCGGCGACATTGCCGCGCTTGAGGCCGATGGGTTGGTTCGCCGGGAAGGCGATTGGCTGAGCGGGACGCATTCGGGCATGCTCGTCCTCAACGCGGTGATCGGGGCCATCGCGTCAGGACTTCGCGAGGCGCCCGCGGCTCAGTATTGCGCCACGGCCGCGCCGAACGAAGACGGCGCCGGGTCGATGGGCTGATTGGCGTATTTCTGCACTTCCATGATGGCGAAGCCGCGCTCGGCGGTTCCGTCGGCCCGAAGCCGGAAAAGCCCATCCACGCCGTTGAACCCGCTCGGGCGCGTCAGCTCGGACGCAGCGAACCGTCTCTCTGGCGGGTTATTGGACAGCGAAATCGCAAGGCTTATCGCGTCGTAGGAAAGGCTCGCCAGCCGCGGCGGCGCATCGCCATAGGTCTCCACATAGCGCCGCGTGAAGTCCTGCCAGCCCTTAGGATCGGGCGCGACGAACCAGCCGCCGGCCAAAGCGGGCTCCTTGCCCGCGCCGGGGTAATCCCAGCCCGATAGGCCCATCAGCTTAACGGCCTGCGTATCGACCTCGTAATAGGGGAACAGCGGCGCGAGCGAGGGCAGCGTGTCGCCACCGGCCGGGATGAAGATGGCGTCGATCTGCGGAGGCGAGCCCTTCTTGGCCAGCGCCGACATCTCCTTCACGGGCGGAAGCATGCCGTTGGCCTCGGGCGGGAACGTCTTCGTCATCACAACTTGCGCCCGGTTCTCTTGCACAGCGCGATTGAAAGCCTGCTCGACGATCCGGCCGTAGTCGTTCTGCGGGAAGAGCGCCGCGAAGCGGGTCTTTCCCTTGCTGACGGCATAGGCAACTATGCGCGGCACATCGCTGCCCGCTACGAAGCTCATGAGATAGACGCCGTTGCCGGCGACATTCCGGTCGCTCGAAAAGGCCAGAACCGGGATGTGCGCCGCCTGCGCGACCGGCGCCACGGCGGAAACCTCATTAGCGAAGAGCGGCCCGACGATAAGCTCGGCGCCTTCCTTCACCGCGTCCTGCGCCGCCTGTCGCGCGCCATCCGGCGTCCCGCGCGTGTCCTTGGGGATGAGCTTGACGTTCGCCTTGTCGAAATCGAACAGTGCAAGCTCGCCCGCCTGCTTCATGGCCTTGGCGACCTGCTGGGCGTTCACGTTACCGGTCAGCGGCAGGAGCAGCGCGACATTCACGGTTCCGCCCGCGGTCCCGCCTTTCGGAGCTGGGGCGTCCGATATGTTCGAACTGTTGTTCGAGCCCAGATTGCCGATGGAGCAAGCGCTTACCGCGAGGCATACGAACAGGAATGCAACGCCGGAAAGGAGGCGAGCACGGGCGCGTTCAGCCGTAAGGTTCATTGGGCGCATTCTCAGCTTTTCATTGACCTGAGCCGGTTATGAAGGCAAGCAACCTTACACGCTTGCGAGTCGCGCGCGCATCTTGCAGACGCTTTTCCTCATGGGCAACCTGTTTCTCAACTGTGGCTGATTGGTGATGAGCAGGCGGCGGGCGGGAAAATATCCGGGCTTGCCGCCGTCTCCGGAAACCGCGGCGGCCGATGTCAGCCGGGACAATCTCAAGAACGAGCTTTCTGCGGGGATTGAGAGGCAGTTCGATAAGCTTTGCGCGGCTCCCCTGGCGCCCGGCCTCCATGTGGTTTCGACGCCCATCGGCAATCTGTCCGATATAACCCTTCGCGCGCTCTTCACGCTCGCGGCCGCGGATATCGCGCTGTGCGAGGACACGCGCCACAGCCGCAAGCTCTTCTCAGCCTTCGGGATCGGCCGCAAGCTCGAAACCTATCATGACTTTAGCAGCGAGAGGGATCGCGAACGCATTCTTGGCGCTCTTCGGGACGGCAAATCGGTTGCGCTGATCTCCGACGCGGGCACGCCGCTTGTCGCCGATCCAGGCTTCAAGCTCGTGCGCGCCGCCCTGGCGGAAGGGGTCAACGTTTTTCCGGTTCCGGGCGCCTCGGCGATGCTATCGGCGCTTGTCGCAAGCGGCCTCCCATCCGATCGGTTTTTCTTCGGCGGATTCCTCCCGGCGAAGGAGAAAGCGAGACGGGAGGCGCTGGAGGCGCTCGGCGACGCGCCCGGCGCGCTGATCTTCTACGAATCGGCTGCGCGAATCGAAGCGGCGCTGAAGGCCATCGCCAGCGTTTTCCCGGCCCGGCCCGCCGTGCTGGCCCGTGAAATCACCAAGATCCATGAAGGCTATGCGCGAGGAACGGCGCAGGAGCTGCTCGCCGAGATCGAGCGCAATCCGCCCATCGGCGAGCTGGTTCTGCTCATCGGCCCCGGCGAAGCGCCCAAAACTGAAGACGGGGACATCGAACATGCGCTGCGAAGGGCGATGGCGGCGGGCAGTATGAAAGAAGCTGTAGAAGAGGTTGCGAAGGAACTTGGCGTGGCGAAAAAGAAGGTCTACAACTTGGCATTGAAGTTGAGGGATAAACAACCATGACGTTGCCCCGCATGACAAAATCCTCCTCACAAACCTCCTATGCCCTTGGCGTTGCGGCGGAAGGCCATGCGCGCCAGCTTCTCGAAAGCAAGAGCTACCGCATCGTGGCGCAGCGCTACAAAACGAAGGCGGGCGAAATCGATCTCGTGGCTCGGCGCGGGGATCACCTCGCTTTCGTGGAAGTGAAGCGGCGCAGAACCCAGGATGACGCGGCATGGGCCGTGGGGCCTCGCCAGCAAGCCCGCATCGCGCTTGCCGCCGAGGTGTTCCTCGGCGAGCATGACGGCTTCGCGGAATGCTCCACGAGCTTCGATGTGGTTCTCGTCAGCCCCTCCCAAGGCTGCGCCCATATCGAGCAGGCCTTTCTTGCGTAATTCAGTCCTCGCCTTTAAGTCTGCTCAGACACATCGATTGCGAGGAGCGGATGCGGTTGAAAACCGGGGTCCAGATGGACCCGATCGAGCGGATAAACATTCAGGGCGACTTGACGTTTGCGCTCCTGCTTGAGGCGCAGAAACGCCGGCACAGCGTTTTCTACTATACGCCCGCGGACCTCTCTATGAAAAACGGGCGCGTTTTCGCCGAAGGCTGCGAGGTGCGCGTCGACGACGTTCACGGCGCCCACTACGAGTTGGCGGCGAAGCAGACGCTGGCGCTTGAGGAGTTGGACGCGGTCCTATTGCGACAGGACCCGCCCTTCGATATGGCCTACGTGACGACGACGCACATTCTCGATCACATCCATCCCAAAACCCTGGTCGTCAACGACCCGGCGAGCGTCCGCAACGCACCGGAAAAGCTGTTCGTGACCGATTTCCCCGAGCTGATGCCGCCGACGCTGATCACGCGCTCGCTCGACGCCGTGAATGCATTCCGCGCCGAACACAAGGACATCATCGTGAAGCCGCTTTATGGAAACGGCGGCGCGGCGGTGTTCAGGGTGCGGGAGGACGATACGAATACGGGATCGCTTGTCGAACTGTTCCAGACGGTGTTCCGCGAGCCGTTCGTGGCGCAGCGCTACCTGCCTGAGGTGCGCAAGGGCGACAAGCGCATCATCCTCGTCAACGGCATACCGGCCGGCGCGATCAATCGCGTCCCGGCCGCACATGAGACGCGGTCGAACATGCATGTCGGCGGCCGGCCGGAGGCGACCGAATTGACGCCGCGCGAGCGCCAAATCTGCGACGCCATCGGGCCGGAGCTGAAGCGGCGCGGGCTTATTTTCGTCGGCATCGACGTGATTGGCGACTACTTGACGGAGATCAACGTCACCTCGCCCACCGGCATTCGCGAAGTGAAGCGCTTCGGCGGCCCGGACATCGCGGCCTTGATCTGGGATGCGGTGGAAGAAAGGGTTCGCTCAGCCAAAGTTCGCTAATTGTTCTTGATTTTATGGAATTTGGATATAGAATCCATCCGAATTGTTGAAAGTGTGTGGGGTGCTCATGTTCGCGCAGGTGTCCACGGTCACGTTTGAGGGCATCGACGCAAAGCAGGTCGACGTTCAGGTTCTCATTGCGCCTGGGCTCCCCGCCTTCTCCATCGTCGGCCTTCCGGACAAATCGGTCGGCGAAAGCCGTGAACGGGTGCGCGCCGCCTTGACCGCAATCGGCCTTGGCCTTCCGGCGAAGCGGATTACAGTCAATCTAGCTCCCGCGGACACGCCAAAGGAAGGCACGCATTACGACCTCCCGATCGCGCTCGGCGTCATGGCCGCCGCCGGCGCCATTCCAGCCGAGTCGCTGAAGAACTTCATCATCATCGGCGAACTTGGGCTCGATGGCGGGCTTGGTCCCATCGCGGGCGCACTGCCGGCGGCCCTTGGCGCCGGCGCGCTTGACAAGGGCTTGATCTGCCCAGCCGCCTGCGGCCCCGAGGCGGCGTGGGCCTCCGCCGACATGACGATTGTCGCGCCTCCCCACCTTCTTGCGCTTGTCAACCACATCAAGGGGACGGGGCGCCTGCCGCAGCCCCGGCCGCATCTCGATCGTAGCGCCGAGTCCGGCCCCGACCTCAGGGACGTGCGCGGCCAAGAAAGCGCAAAGCGCGCGCTCGAAGCCGCTGCCGCCGGCGGCCACCACATGCTGATGATCGGCCCGCCCGGCGCCGGCAAGTCCATGCTCGCCCAGCGTCTTCCGAGCATCCTGCCGCCGCTGGAGCCGAGAGAGCTTCTCGAAGTCGCTATGATCCAGAGCATCGCGGGCGCGATCGTGAACGGATCGCTGACGGCAAACCGCCCCTTCCGCGCGCCGCACCATTCCGCAAGCATGGCGGCTCTCGTCGGTGGAGGGGCGCGCCCAAAGCCAGGCGAGGTGGCGCTCGCCCATCACGGCGTGCTATTCCTCGACGAGTTCGCCGAATTCCCGCCGCACGTCTTGGACGCGCTGCGACAGCCCATCGAAAGCGGGGAAACGATCATCGCGCGCGTCAACCACCGGATCCGCTACCCCTCGCGTTTCCAGCTTGTGGCGGCCATGAACCCATGCCGGTGCGGCCACGCCTGGACGCCGGGCGTAACGTGCCGCATCGGGCCCCGCTGCGAGGACAGCTACCGAGGGAGAATCTCCGGCCCCCTTTGGGACCGCCTCGACATCCAGATCGCGGTGGCGCCCGTTAAGGCGACCGACCTTGCACTGCCTCCCGCGCGCGAAACGAGCGCCGACGTCGCTCAGCGCGTCGCGACGGCCCGCTCCATTCAGGCGCGCCGCTATTCCATCATCGGCAACGAGGCCGTGACGACGAACGCCCGCTGCCCCGCCGCGCTGCTTGCAGAGTTCTGCGAACTCAACAGGGAGGGCATGCGGCTCCTGGAGCAGGCCGCGGAAACGAACGGGCTATCGGCGCGCGGCTACCATCGCACCCTGCGCCTTGCGCGAACGCTCGCCGATCTCGATGCAAGCGCCGAAATTCACGCCGTTCACGTCGCCGAAGCGCTGAGCCTTCGCGGCGACAGTTTTTCGATGAAGCGAGCGGCCTGAAATGTTATACAGATCGATGGCTTAAAGCGCTGACCAGAGAGGCGCGGCGTTGCGTCTCTGCAACATGCTTGAGCGTACGGCTTATCTCGGTTAAATAAATCTATCATCCCTATTGAATGCGCCTGAATGAAGCGGCGCAGGCGCCGATGACAAGTCGCGGACTCTCCTCTGGGAACACGAGCCGCGAAACATAGCATCGAACAGGTGAGCGGACACATGCCCAACTTTACACCAGCCCGCTTAATCTTCGACATCACCATCAAACTTCTTGAGACGAATCTGCGCCTCGCCGAGAGCTTCGCATCCCTGATGAGGGGTACGAGCGTTACCGGAGGGGCGGCCACACAAACGACCGCGCGCGCGACCGATGAGAGCGGCGCAACAAAAACCGCGAACGATAGGAGAGGGAATATGGCAGAGGCACAGAAATTCGTTTATCGCTTTGGCGCCGGAAAGGCCGACGGATCGGCGGAGATGCGCAATCTCCTCGGCGGCAAGGGAGCCAATCTCGCGGAGATGGCGAACCTAGGGCTGCCCGTGCCTCCCGGCTTCACCATTACGACCGATGTCTGCAACGGGTATTACGCCGCCGGCCGGAAATTGCCGGAGGGACTGAAGGAGCAGGTGGAGGACTCCATAGCCTACATCGACAAGACGGTCGGCGCAGGCTTCGGCGATGCAAAGAACCCGCTCCTCGTTTCGGTTCGCTCGGGAAGCCGCGCTTCCATGCCGGGGATGATGGACACGATCCTGAACCTGGGGCTGAACGATGAGACCGTCGAGGGCCTCGCGGCGCGCTCCGGCGACCGGCGTTTCGCCTTCGACAGCTATCGCCGCTTCATCCAGATGTACTCGGGCGTTGTGCTCGATGTGAAATACCACAACTTCGAGGAAATCCTGGAGCACTACAAGCACCAGAACGGCTACGATCTCGACACGGACCTGAGTGCCGAAGACTGGCAAACGCTCATCGGCCAATTCAAGGAAGTGGTGCAGCGCAAGCTCGGGCGCCCTTTCCCGCAAGACATTAACGAGCAGCTGTGGGGCGCGATCATGGCGGTCTTCGACAGCTGGAACAACGCCCGCGCGATCAAGTACCGCCAGCTGAACAACCTTCCCGAGAGCTGGGGCACCGCTGTCAACGTCCAGGCGATGGTCTTCGGCAATCGCGGCGATACCAGCGCGACGGGCGTCGCCTTCACCCGTAATCCCTCGACCGGCGAAGCAAAGCTCTACGGCGAATTCCTCGTGAACGCGCAAGGCGAAGACGTGGTGGCCGGCATACGCACGCCGCAGCCGATCACGGAGGTTGCGCGGATCGAAGGCGGCGGCGACAAACCGTCGCTGGAAGCGCTCATGCCGGCCGCGTTCCTCGAGTTCAAGACCATCTGCCAGACGCTGGAACGCCACTACCGCGACATGCAAGACATCGAGTTCACAATCCAGGAAGGCAAGCTCTGGATGCTGCAATGTCGCAACGGCAAGCGCACCACGCAGGCGGCTCTAAGGATCGCAGTCGATTTCGCTAAGGAAGGGCTCATCTCGAAGGAAGAAGCGGTCTGCCGCATCGAGGCCCAGCAGCTCGATCAGCTCCTCCATCCAACGATCGATCCATCGGCGCAACGCAATATCATCGCAACGGGCCTTCCCGCCTCGCCGGGCGCAGCCTGTGGCGAGATCGTGTTTTCGCCTGACGATGCGGAGAAGCTGAAAGGGCAAGGCAAGACCGTGATTCTCGTGCGGAACGAGACGAGCCCCGAAGATATTCACGGCATGCACGCGGCGGCTGGCATCTTGACGGCGCGCGGCGGCATGACAAGTCACGCGGCGGTCGTGGCGCGCGGCATGGGGCGTCCCTGCGTCTCCGGAGCAAGCGCGCTTCGGATCAACGCCGAACTTGGCACGTTGACCGCCGGAGAGGTGACGCTGAAGGAAGGCGAGATCATCACCATCGACGGCTCCACGGGGCAAGTCATCGTGGGCCAAGTCGCCATGCGCCAGCCGGAGCTGACGGGCGACTTCGCCGCGCTTATGGAGTGGGCCGACAGCCTCCGCCGCTTGAGGGTGCGCACGAACGCCGATACGCCGAAGGACGCGGCCCAGGCTATCAAGTTCGGCGCCGAGGGCATCGGCCTTTGCCGCACCGAGCACATGTTCTTCGACGCGGATCGCATCATGGCGGTGCGCGAGATGATCGTGGCGCAAGACGAGAACGGCAGACGCGCCGCGCTCGCCAAAATCTTGCCCATGCAGCGACAGGACTTTATCGACATCTTCAAAATCATGGGCAGCCTGCCAGTCACCATCCGGTTGCTCGACCCGCCGCTGCACGAGTTCCTGCCGCACTTCGACCAGGAGATCAACGAGCTTGCGGTTTCGCTTGGCATAGAGTCGTCCGCTTTGCGCGCCCGCCTCGGTCAGCTCAAAGAGATGAACCCGATGCTCGGGCACCGCGGCTGCCGCCTCGCGGTTTCCTACCCCGAAATTGCCGAGATGCAGGCCCGCGCGATCTTCGAGGCCGCGGTGGAGGTCACCCGCCAGACCGGCGCTCCGGTCGTGCCGGAAGTCATGGTGCCGCTGATCGCGACCAAGGCTGAGTTCGACATCATCAAGGCGATCATCGTGAAGGTTGCGAAGGACGTGGAGGCGAAGTCGGGGACGACGTTATCCTATCACGTCGGCACCATGATCGAGCTGCCGCGGGCCGCGCTGCGGGCCGGCGACATCGCCAAGGAGGCCGAATTCTTCTCCTTCGGCACGAACGACCTCACCCAGACGACCTTCGGGCTCAGCCGCGACGACTCCGGCTCGTTCCTCGGCGATTATCTCGCACAAGGCATTTTCGAGATCGATCCTTTCGTCTCGATTGACGCCGACGGCGTTGGCGAGCTCGTGCAGATCGCAGCGGAGCGCGGGCGGAAGACCCGGCCGAACATCAAGCTCGGCATTTGCGGCGAGCATGGCGGCGACCCGGCGTCCATCGCCTTCTGCGAGAAGGTCGGCCTCGACTACGTGTCTTGCTCGCCGTTCCGCGTTCCGGTCGCGAGGCTCGCGGCTGCACAGGCGGCCGTGCGCGCGAAGGGACTGGGCAGCAGTTCGTCCACTGCGTAAGTGCGGCGAAGGCCGATAGGAAGAGGCGGCGGCGCAAACGGGCGCCGCCGCGTGTTTCCGCGCCAGAAGATATGAGCTGGCAATAATGGCGCCTCTGCAATCGAACCTTTCCGCGCTCAAGGGCAAGGCTCAGATCGCGGCGGCGCTGTCCGCCGTGGAGGCGAACCCCGCCTCCGTGGCGTCCTTGCTCGACGAGGCCTTCGTGAACCCGAAAGGTCTTGCAATCGGCATCACCGGGCCGCCTGGCGCGGGCAAGTCCACCCTTATCAATGCGTCGATCGCCGAATGGCGCCGGCTCGGGAAATCCGTCGCCGTCCTCGCTGTCGATCCCTCGTCGAAAGCGAGCGGCGGCGCCTTTCTCGGCGACCGCGTGCGCATGCGCACCGACCCTAGCGACGACGGCGTTTTTATCCGCTCCATCGCGGCGCGCGGCCGTCTCGGCGGCCTCGCCGACATCGCTTATCCCGCCGCGACGCTGCTCAAGGCGCTCTATGACAAGGTTATTATCGAAAGCGTCGGCGTCGGCCAATCGGAGACGGACATAGCAACGGTCTCCGACACGGTTCTTCTTTGCATTCAGCCGGCATCCGGGGACTCGCTGCAATTCATGAAGGCGGGCATCGCCGAGATCCCCGATATCGCCGTGGTCACCAAGGCGGACATGGGCGCCGCGGCCGAACGCGCGCTCGCGGACTTGAAGGGAGCGTTAAGCCTTTCCCACCGCGAACATGGCGCAAGGCGGCCGGAATGTCTTAGCATTTCGTTGACCAGGGGCGGAGGCGAACTGGGCCAGCTTTTCGCCGCCTTCGACCGTCACGAAGCCTGGCTCGCCGCCGGCGATCGCCTTGCCGCGGCGCGTTCGACGAAAGCACGATCATGGGTGCAGGCTGAAGTTCTGTCCGAGTTTGGCCGAAGGGGCTTGGACATTGTCGCGGAAGAGCTTTTTCGGTCCTGGAGCGGCAGCCCCTTCGCGACGGTCAGGCAGATTTTCGCCGAACTCCACGTCGCACGCGCGCCCGCCGAGCGCGCCTGACACTCAGATACCTTCCCCACTCCCCAATTTTGACACCAAGAAATCTATAGCTGATGGAATGAGATTGTTTGGGCTCTTATAACCGCCCTTTAACCGTTTCGCGCTATGACTCTGGTTGCGTAGGATGTGTGTCGATGAGAAGTAGCCGTTCGATGACCGAGTATCGTGGGCGAAGTAAAGCGTTGATTGCGCAGACCGGCCCCAGATCCGTGGTCATTCGGAATTCCGATTGCGCTGTAGTCCCGCCGCGCTCCGTTCCTCTTGCCCACAAAGCACGCCGATCTTTCGCGAAGCTGACTTGGTACACAGTCCTCGCGCTTATTTGCGCCGTTGCGGGTTACGGCTACCGCGATCCAGACATTCGCCGCGCCTTCGACTACCAGCTGACGCTTCTTGCGAGCCCTGGCGTTTCCAGCGTGGCGCCGAGCTATTTCGATCGCATCCGGGCGCCCGAACCGCTCCCCACGCAAGCGCATTATTTGTTTTCGGAAAGCCAGAAGGGCCCGCGCGCCGACAGGTTCGCCTATGCGCTTAAGACCGCTGGAAACGACGCCATCGCGCGGCGCACGAAATCGGACCCGCTGCGGCTGAAGAATGGCGCCGCCGAGGAGACCCCCGTGGTTCAGACGGCAGCGCTTGCCGGCGCCTCGCTGTTCCTGACCGCGTTCAGCCCGCACGAAGAGAGAGCGGGCGATGTCGAAGCCGACCTGCCTCCGGTCCCCAGCAAATCCGGCCAATGGGCCGGTCTTCTCAAGAACGCCAGCCTTTCCCCGGAACAGCCCGATACCAAGACGCTGTTCGGCGGCCTGACCGAGGACGAGTTCCGCGCCCGCGAACTGCGCTGCATGGCGACCGCCATCTATTTCGAAGCCCGCGACGAGCCCGCCAGAGGCCAGCTCGCCGTAGCCCAAGTCATCATGAACCGCATCCGCAGCCCCTTCTATCCCAAGACCGTCTGCGGCGTCGTCTATCAGGGCGAACGCCTTCGCACCGGCTGCCAGTTCTCCTTCACCTGCACGGGCAAGCACAACGCCGTGAAGGAGAAGGAAGAGTGGGCCACCGCCGTGAAGCTCGCCAAGCAGGTCATCGCGGGCGAGGTTTGGGTGAAGGAAGTGGGCTACGCGACGCATTATCACGCGACCTACGTTCATCCATCCTGGCGGCATGAGCTTGACAAGGTCGCGCAGATCGGCGGCCACATCTTCTACAAGATGAAGCCGGGAACCGTGCAGCTCGCGTTGTTGACCGAGGGGCTTTGACAGCCCCTCTTCCTTTGCGCGCAGGCGATGAAAAGCCGCGTCAGGGGTTCTCGTCGCTTTGAAAGCCCTGGAACGCCCATCTTGCGGCGAGCCCGAAAAGGAGAAGGGCCAGCGGCGGGCCGAACAGGATAATAGGCGCCACCAGCAGTTGCTTGGCCGACAATTCGCCCCCGGTATATTCGATTGCGAAGAAAATGACCCAGCCCATCGTCCACGCCGCGGAAGCCAGAATCCAAAGGCGGAACATTCCGCGGCGCCAATTCAGCGGAACCTGCTTTTCCTTTTCCAGATTGAAGCGGCGGTGTTGCATGACGAGCGCTCCGTTGAGTTCGTCCGGTTTCCAGTTTGTCATCTTGGCGAGCAATTACAACCCCGGCGGAGGAAAGTCCTCTATGCAGGTTCCGGCCGCTTGACCGGCGGGACAACCCTCTCATTCTGGCCCCCACCTGCGCAAGCTCGCCAAGGCTAATTTGCTACTTTGATTGTCCGCGATCCGCAAGCGCTTGGAATTTTCGCGCTGGCGCCACGCGGCTGCCGCATCCAGTGAAAAGGCGTGCCGGTCTCAATCGCGAGGAGCGGCCGGCTGTGCGCCGTATGAACGCTTGGCAGCGCGGGGCGGCGCGGGTTATTCAACTTGAAACGACAGCCCGGAGCCCGCACCCTCATGACATTGAATCGCATTCCGACCAACCCGATCGCGGGCATGAAGCCCGGCACCAGCGGCCTGCGCAAGAAGGTCGCAGAGTTCGCGGCAGGCAATTACCTCGCGAACTTCGTGCAGTCGGTGTTCAACGCCGTCCGCCCGCCGGAGGGGTTCGGCGGCGTGACGCTCGTTGTCGGCGGCGACGGACGCTACTACAATGCGGAAGCGATTCAGACCGTGATCCGCATCGCGGCGGCGAACGGCGTGAGCCGCCTTCTCGTCGGCGCGGGCGGCATTCTCTCGACCCCCGCCGCATCCTGCGTCATCCGCAAGCACAAGGCCTTCGGCGGCATCGTCCTCTCCGCGAGCCATAACCCCGGCGGGCCGGACGGCGATTTCGGCATCAAGTTCAACGCCGCGAATGGCGGGCCGGCGCCGGAAAAAATCACGGACGCCATCTATGCCGAGACGCAAAAGATTACCGAGATTCTGAGCCTCGATACGCCGGACGTGGACCTCTCCCGCATCGGCGTCTGCGGCGTCGGCGACAGCCGCGTCGAGGTGATCGATCCCGTCGCCGATTACGTCGAGCTGATGCGCGAGATTTTCGATTTTCCCGCGCTTCGGACCGCGATCGCGGGGGGACTTGGGATCGCTTTCGACGCGATGCACGCAGTCACCGGCCCTTACGCGCACGCCATCTTCGAGCGCGAGCTTGGCGCCCCGCCGGCACGGTGCGCAACGGCACGCCGCTGCCCGACTTCGGCGGTCATCACCCCGATCCGAACCTCGTCCACGCCAAGGATCTGCTCGACCTCATGATGAGCCCCAACGCGCCGGACCTCGGCGCCGCGTCGGACGGCGACGGCGACCGCAACCTCATCATCGGGCGCGGCATCTTCATTCCGCCGTCGGACTCGCTCGCCATGCTGGCCGCGAACGCCCATCTGGCGCCCGCCTATCGCGGCGGCATCGCGGGCGTCGCGCGCTCCATGCCGACGAGCGCGGCGGTCGACCGCGTCGCCGCGAAGCTCGGCGTTCCCTGCTACGAGACGCCGACGGGGTGGAAATTCTTCGGCAACCTGCTCGACGCCGGGCGCATTACGATCTGCGGCGAGGAGAGCGCCGGCACCGGCAGCAACCATGTGCGCGAGAAGGACGGCATCTGGGCCGTTTTGCTGTGGCTCTCCCTCGTCGCGGCGCGGCGGCAAAGCGTGGCCGAAATCGCGCGCGAGCACTGGGCCGCTTACGGGCGCAACTACTACACGCGCCACGACTATGAAGGCCTGGACACGGCGACGGCGCAGGCGCTGATGGCGGACCTCGGCGCGCGGCTTGCGAGCCTCGTTGGCGCGAGCGCCGGCGGGCGCACGGTCGCCTTGGCCGACGATTTCAGCTATTTGGACCCGGTGGACGGCAGCGTGTCGAAGAACCAGGGCCTGCGCATCGTGTTCGAGGACGGCTCGCGCATCGTCTACCGGCTGTCGGGCACCGGCACGGAGGGGGCGACGCTGCGGGTCTATATCGAGCGCTACGAGGCCGATCCGGCGCTTTTGGCGCAAGAGACGCAAGCCGCGCTGGCGGATTTGATCGCGACGGCGGACGAACTTGCCGGGTTGCGCCAGCGCACGGGCCGCGCGCAGCCCGACGTTATTACTTAAGGCGAGTAAGCTTCGCCATCGCCGTTCATGGCGCCCATAGCGGGCGTTTGGACGACGAGGGTATCCCGCGCCTCAATCGCGCCGTGCTCGTCTTCCTCGGCTTGGCCGCATCTCCCAGAGCCAAAGCCGAAAGGAGCGAACCCGAAACCGGGCGTTAACGCAGAGTCCCCTTTAATCCTCGGCGTGGGCGCGTGAGCCCTTGGCATGGTCCGTCCGGCGGGCTATCCCAGATCGGCGACAAAATTGGGAGAGCGCCATGACCGCCCCAGCCTATCCGAAACCGCGCACGAACCTCAGGCCCAACACGGCCGATTTCGAGCGCCTTCCTTACGTGAAGCCCACGGGCTTCCGCGAATACGATGCGCGCTGGCTGTTCCCGCAGGAAATCAACCTGATGGGCATGCAGGCGATCGGCTTGGGCATGGCTACTCTGATGCGCGAGCGCGGCGTGCCCCCGCGCATCGTGACGGGGCACGATTACCGCTCCTACTCCGCGAGCATCAAATACGCGCTGATTTCCGGCCTGCTGGCGGGCGGCGCAGAGGTGCACGATATCGGGCTCGCGCTGTCGCCCACGGCCTACTTCGCGCAATTCGCGCTCGAAGTCGAAGGCGTGGCCATGGTCACGGCGAGCCACAACGACAACGGCTGGACCGGCATCAAGATGGGCATGGCGCGGCCGCTCACCTTCGGACCGGAGGATATGAGCGCGCTCAAGGAGATTGTGCTGGAAGGGCGCCTCGCCTTCCATGAGGGCGGCGCCTACCGTTTCCACGAAGGCATCGCCGGGCGCTACATCGCCGACCTCACGAACCGTCCGCCCTTCAAGCGCAAGCTGAAAGCGGTGGTCGCCTGCGGGAATGGCACGGCGGGCGCGTTCGCGCCGCAGGTTCTGAACGCGCTCGGCTGCGAAGTCGCGCCGCTCAATGTGGATTTGGACTACACGTTCCCGAACCACAATCCGAATCCGGAATCGCTCAAGATGCTGCATGCGCTGTCGGACACGGTGCGGCATACTGGCGCGGATGTGGGGCTCGCCTTCGACGGCGACGGCGACCGCTGCGGCGTGGTCGACAACGAAGGCACGGAGATTTTCGCCGACAAGGTGGGCGTGATGCTCGCCCGCGACCTCTCCGCTTCGCATAGCGGCGCGCATTTCGTGGTGGACGTGAAATCGACCGGGCTGTTCACCACGGACCCGGTGCTGCAAAAGAACGGCGCCCGCACGGCCTATTGGAAGACCGGCCACTCCTACATCAAGCGTTACAGCCACGAGATGGGCGCGCTGGTCGGCTTCGAGAAATCGGGCCACTTCTTCTTCAATCCGCCGCTCGGCCGCGGCTATGACGACGGCCTCGTCTCGGCCATCGCCGTCTGCGACATGCTCTCGCACAACCCCTCGAAGTCGATGGCCGACCTGTACCGCGAGCTGCCGAAAACCTGGCAGTCGCCAACCATGTCGCCCCATTGCGACGACGAGAAGAAATATGGCGTGGTCGAGCGCGCGATCGCGCATTTCAAGGGCGTGGCCGACCGCGGCGGGGAACTGGCGGGCCAGCGCGTCCGCGAACTGATCACCGTGAACGGCATCCGCATCGTGCTCGAAGACGGCACTTGGGGGCTCGTGCGCGCCTCGTCGAACAAGCCGGAGCTGGTCGTGGTGGTGGAAAGCCCGGCCTCGGAGGCGAACATGCGCGCCATTTTCGCCGAGATCGACGCGCATCTTTCGACTTATCCCGAGGTCGGCGAATACAACCAAAAAATCTAGAGCGTCGCGCCTTTAATCGGACGCAGCCGCTTTTCCGTCGAGCGTGTGAAAAAATCGGGTTCCGGCTCTGCCTTTGGCGTCATAGCCGCCCCAAGCCAAGGGCCGCCACGACGACCGCCAGCCGCTCGCCGGCTCTCGCCGATGGCCGGAGCCTGGACGCCGGCGCGCGAGCGACGCGATTAACCCTATTGGGTTCGTTTGGCAAAAAACCTGTTTTTACGGTATTATAATACCGTAAAACGGCCGGTTTGGTAAATGCGCGGTTTCATTGGCGACCCTGGCAAGCCTTGCATGGTTAATGCGCCCGGCGGGGGAGGACGGCGATCCGGCGCGAACAAAAGCGTTGCGAGGCCGGGAGCCGTGCTCAGAACCAGCGGCGCACCCTGCCGCGGTATGCGTCGTATTCCGGGCCGAAGCGCGCGGAAAGATAGGCTTCCTCGCGCTTGATCACGCGCTCCTGCATGTAAATCAGCAAGACGGGCGCGAGCAGGATCAGCCACGGATTCGGCAGCGCCAGTCCAAGCCCGATCAGGAAGAAGAGGAAGCTCAGATACATGGGGTTGCGGGTGCGCCGGTAGACGCCCGACGTCACCAGCGCCGCCGCCTTCGCGCCCGGATGAAACGACGTCCTCGCCCGCACCATCTCCCGCGCGCCCAGCACCGCGATCAGAAAACCGACGACCATCAGCGCATTACCGGCAATGACGCTCTCTATCGGCGCTTTGTCCGCGCCGAAGGGGAACAGGCGCCGAAGCCCGAAACCCGCCCCAATGAAGAGCAGAAGCACGACAGGAGGCAGCGGGAAGATCCGCGCATTGACCGGCTCGCTCGTCTTGCGGTCTTGTCCGTTTGTCACTCCGCGTCTCCTCGCCATCCCGCAACGAACAAAGCGAGGTCCCGGGTGCCCCCGGCTTGAGCCTTGAGCGTGTTCATGTCTCTCAGGATTTTCTCCGCCGCCGCATCCCGCATGGAGCCGTAACTGCCGTAGATTTTCACGGCTTGGTTCGTGGCATGGCGCAGCATGGCGTTAACGCTGACCCGGATCGCCGCCACGCCGCCGATATCGAGCAGATCGGGCGGCCGGGCGCAGGAACGAAGCGCGATGTCCGCGCTTGAGAGCGCAAGATCGAAGTCGGCAAGCATCTGCTGCATGTCGGGGTATTCACCGATGAGCTTGCCGTCCTGGCGGCGGACCGATGCATGGCCGCTCGCCATTTCAAGTCCGCGAGCGCCCGCGCCCGCGCCCATGGCCAGTAGGCCGATCATGTCGATTTTCAGAATACGGGCGTAAAGCTCGCGGCATTCGTGCGTCTCGCCCGAGGGGAGCGCAGCCCCTTCGCCCCGGCCGCCTTGGATCGTGAACGCCGCCAGTTCATGGAGACCGTGCTGGGGGTGACGCCGTTCGACGCTCAGATCTTCGCGCCGCGCGGCCTCCCAGCGAATGGCGCCATCCCGCCACACCGGCCAGAGCACCGTCTTCCAGTCTTCAGGGGCGATCAGCATCGCGGCGTGGCTTTGCCGGTCGAGCCAATCCGCCAGCAGGGCGGTCTCCTCGGGCTGCAGCGCCGCGCCGTGCAGCCAATGCGCGAGGCTCGTGCGGCCAAGCCCGGAGGCGCCGGTCGGAGCGAGCGTGGCGTCGAGCGCACTCGCGCCCGCCAAGTCTAAACCGAGCGCGCCCGCCAGATAACGCGCGAGCGCGCCTCTATGCCACGCGAACGCCACGCCGGCATTGGCGTGGGCGACGTGCTTCAGCACGCCGATATGAAACGCCATCTCGTGCGGCCGGTCCACGCCCGCCCAGAGGCCGAAGCCGCCTTCCGCGCCGGGCGCCGCCAGGATGCCAAGTTCCGCCGCCTCTCTCGACAACTGCTCAAGCACGTCATTTCCGATGGGCGCCTCGGGCCGGCTTGTTGCAGGCGCGATGCGCTCGCGGGCAAACAGCTCAGCCCTCGCGAGCAAAGGCGCAACGGATTCCTCGTCTATGCTCATGGCCGTCATCCCCTGTTATGGCAAGTCCATCGCGCGCTGCGTACCCGGCAGGGGCCTTGTGCTCGGCCGTTTGTAATCGCGGGCGCCACGTCCTTCACGATTTCGAACGCTTCGCGCCGCCCGGGAAGAGGGCTTAGCTTATAGCCGCACTTTGCTTGAAGCGCCACCGGCTCATCGGCGCGGCTGCCGGGTTTTACCCGTCCTCGGGCGCGCCGGAGGTAACGCCGCCGATCAGGTTGGCGCCAAGGAGGCGCTCGGCCGACAGCGCCCCTTCGGCGGGTGTGAGAAGCGAGGGCAACGAAGCGAGCCATTCGCGCCGCGCCTTGAGGGCGGCAATCGCGTCTTCCCGGCTCACCTCTTCGAAGCGCACGCTCATGCCCGCCGCGAGCCGTCCCGCGGCCGCTATGTCGGCGCCGGTCACGGTGGCGATGCGCGGATAGCCGCCGGTTGTCTGCCGGTCGGCGAGAAGCAGGATCGGCTGGCCATCGGCGGGAACCTGCATGGCGCCCGCCGTCGTGCCCTGAGACGTCAGCTCGCCTCCGATGGCGCGTTCGAGCGGCTGGCCATGCAGGCGAAGCCCCATGCGGTCGGAATCGGGCGCTACCGTATAAGCCGACGCAAACAGCGTTTCGAACGCGCGCGGCGTGAAGAAGTCCAGATTCGGGCCGCGCACGACCCGCAAGACCTTCGGCGCGGGGATGCTCGCGTCGAGCCATACGGCGCCCCGTTCGCTCGCGCATTGCCGGCGAAGAGGGAGATCGTCGCCCGCGGCCAGAGCGCGTCCGCGATGCCCTCCAAGGTTGGCCCGCCGGGTGGTGGAGGCGCTGCCGAGAACGGAAGGCAGGTCGAAGCCGCCCGCCGCCGCTATATAGAAGACAGCGCTCTCTTTCGGCGGCGGAAACCTGAGGAGATCGCCGCGCCGCGCCGTCGCGCTTTGAAACGCCGGAACGCGCTCGCTTGCCTGTCCCGTTTCGATGACGAAGGACGCCGCCGCGCCCGCCGTAGCGATTGTGACGCTATCGGCGCAAACCCGAAGCGCGAGGCCCGCGCCCAAAACCTCGATTGCGGCTTCGCCCGGCGCATTGCCGGCGACGGCGTTCGCAATCTGCAAGCTGACGGCGTCGAGGGCGCCGGACACGGGCACGCCAAAGCGCTGATAGCCCTCGCGGCCGCAATCCTGGAAACTGGCGGCGAGCCCAGGGTCCGCGACATGCAGGAAAGCGCTCACGGCGCTTCCGGCCCCGGCGCGCGTCCCTCGGCCATAAGCCGCGAGAACGCCTCGATCTCCGCCGCGCCGGCCGCATAAAAGCGCACGCGGTCTCCCGGGCGCAACAGGGGCCTGTCCTGTCGCGCCATGTCCCACGGAGAGAAGGGCGTGCGGCCGATCAGGCGCCAGCCGCCGGGGCTTTCGAAGGGGTATATCGCGGTCATCTCGGCGGCGATAGCCACCGAGCCGGCCGGAACGCGCGTGCGCGGCGTTGCGCGGCGCGGCAGGCGCAGCTTTTCCGGGAGGTCGCCGAGATAGGCGAAACCCGGCAGGAAGCCGAGCATGTAAACATCGTAGGTTTGCCCGGCGTGCAGCGCCGCCGCCTCGTCCTCGCTCAGCCCCGCCGCCCGCGAAACGTCCTCCAAATCGGGGCCGAAACCGCCGCCATAGGCGACCGGAATGCGCCAGGTCCGGGAGGCGTCGATCGCGGGCGCGCCGGTTTCGCAAAGGCGCTCGACTTCTCGAAGCAAGCGTTGCCTCGAAAGCACGATGGGGTCATAAAGGATAGTAAGCGACGACAGAGCAGGTATGCATTCCTTGAAACCGGGAAGCATCGACGCATCGAGAAGCTCGCTCATGCGAAGGATCGAGAGCGTAAGAGCTTTTTCGTAGCCGCGCCCGAAGTCCACGAGCAGGGCGCTCTCCGCGCAGTCGAAAAAAATGGGTCTGAGGCGCATCTCAAAGACCGGGGCCAAGCTTGCGGGGTAAAAGAAAAAGCGTCATGAATGCTCCCCGCGGATGGAGCATGGCGTCCCCAAAGCGATAAGGCCATAAAAAACTGCGTCAAGGCTGCAAAACTAAAATGTGGAAAGCCAGAGATAAGCTTGGAAAAGTAACGCTACAGCTTGCTAAAAGCTCGGGGAAGGCTCGGGAACTCTAACAGGCTGGCGAAAAAGCAGAAATTCTTGGCTTCATCCTTCGAGACGGCGCTTCGCGCCTCATCAGGGCGAGGCGGCGCCTTTTCAACGAGTTAACCTCATGTTGAGCCTGACGCGGTTCGGCAAGCTCACCATGAGGCCATGGGCGCCGTCGCTTTTCCGCAGCCTGCCATGGCGCCGGTCAAGCATCCAGCTTTTGCAAGGGAAGCCGATTGAGTTTCCAAGCCGCCAAGTGGTCTAATGGCTCGCGAAGATAATGAAAGCGTGTGGAGAGACATCCCGGTTCCTATCCCGCGAAGCAAGGCGGAAATATAGCTGCCTTGCGATCCGCCGCCGGCGTTGTAGCGTCATATATGTTGGCAGGCGCAGTGTTCGGCCTTACGAAAAGCAACGACGCCTCGCATGAATTGCGCCGCTCCACGGATGCGGCATTTTGCACAAACGAAGCAGACTTTCTGGCGCTGGAAAAATGGTCATGTTTTTGAGAGAGCGCCTGCCATTTTCGAACTAAAGTAAGACGTAAAATTATAATAAGAATTCTTGAGGTGTTGCTGTTCTGTGATATATATGATGTATTCACTGAAAATGCGAAAGGCAGACGATTGTGAAACAAGCAAATAAGGTCAAGGATCTCGGCGCAAAGCGCAAAACCGATACGCGCTGGCTTGACAAAACGGAGATCCAGGGCAATTCCTACAAAAGTTTGGATAGTGCAGCTCAAGGCCGTTCCAGGAGCCCGCAAATGATTGAGGAAAAATTCGAAAATAATGAACTCGTGGAATTCACGACTCAGATTGTGTCCGCTTATGTCAGTAATAACGCTGTAGTAGCCGGAGACTTGCCGAGCCTGATTGGCGATGTGCACTCCGCGTTGTCCCGCGCGTCTTCTAACTTGGTTCAGGCGCCCAAGGACGAGCTGAAGCCGGCTGTGACCGTGAAGAAATCGCTCACTCCCGAATACATCATCTGCCTTGAAGATGGCAAGAAGTTCAAGTCGCTGAAGCGCCACCTCCGCACCCATTACAATATGTCCCCTGAGGAATACCGCGAAAAGTGGGGCTTGGATCCGAACTACCCCATGGTCGCCCCAAAATATGCGGAAGCCCGCTCCAATCTGGCCAAAAAGATGGGTCTCGGGCAACGCAAAGGGCGCTAATCGCGCCCCTGTATCGCCGGCTTTTGCAGCGTGACGTTGTAAGCCGCCGCGACCTCGACGAAGCGGTTTGTAATACACCGTCGCTGCCGAACGGCTTGCGCTTCAACCTGCAAATCACCGATAGTTCACAGTCATGGTGATCGGTATGCCGATGGCGGATCGGCACACGGCCATCGGAGGGGTGAATGACATCGGAACTCGCGTTCCGCGCACAGCTCATCATGCGGGAGCAGCGGGAATTGTACGACTATTGGCGCGCCTGCGCTCAGTCGCGCCCGATGCCCTCGCGTTTTGACATCGATCCCGTCGCCATCCCCCATCTCCTTCCGGGTCTGAGCCTTCTCGACGCGGGGCCCGATTTGAATACGCTGAGATACCGCCTCGCCGGCACGCGCGTCGGCGAAATCTATGGCGCGGACATCACCGGCCGCGCGGTGTTCGATCTCGGCTTTCAGCACAAGCGTGACTATTGGCGTTCGGTCTACCGGCAGGTTATCGAGGAGCAGACGCCGATGCAGGGCGCGGTGCGGGGTCCGGCCGCCGGGCGCGAACATCTTCTCCTGCTTTGGATGCGGCTGCCCTTGAGCGGTCTCAAGGGCGGCGTCGAGCGCATTCTCGGCTATGACGCCGCTGTCCCGTCGAGCGTTAGTCCGATCGCATTAAAGTCGCGGGATGTTGCGTAGCAGCAACAAAACCGGCGCTCGGCGATAAGACCGTCGCTCAAGGGGCTCTGGTGAGAAGGGCCCAGACGCGGGGTTGCCGAGGCCCTTCTCGGAGGTTTTTCATTGAGCCTCCAGGCTGGAGCATGGCTATATCGTATGACAGCTATGTGGCAGGGACGCCCGCTTTCGAAATTTTGTTTCACGAACCGATAATGAGCGTTACCAGCCTCTTGGGGCCGTGCGCGCCCATCACGATGGTCTGCTCGATGTCGGCGGTGCGCGATGGGCCGCTGATGAGGTTGACGCTCCGCGGCATGGTTCCGCCGCCATAAGCCGAGCGCAGCTTGCTCCAGCATTCCTCGTAGGATCCGGCGATGTCCGCCGCGAGGATCGCGACAACGTGGTTCTCGGGGAGAAAGTTGAGCGTGGACGGGTTGCCAGGCCCGGAAGCGAGAAACAGCGTTCCCGTCTCGGCGGCGCCGGCGAGCGCGTGGCTCAAGCCGACGGCGTCCGTGGCTTCGGCGGCGCCTTGGCTGAGCTCCAGCAAGCCGGGCTCCTGGCGCAAGCTCTCGAAGAGGGCGTCATTTCCGGCGCGGACTCGCAAAGGCAGATTGCCGTCGCGCAGAGCCGCCACGATAGCATCGGGCAATCCCTTCTGGGAGCGCACCCGGATCACTTTCGCGCCCGCTGTTTCAAGCATCGCCTGAAACAGCTTGATCGACTCCGGCTTCGGCTTCTTAGCCCGCTCCGGGATCAGGTTCGCTTGCGGATTGCGCAGACGCGACTGCACGAGCCCGCGCCTCCCCGGCTCGTCGCCGCGCACGCCGAGCTTCGCGCGCACGCGGCCCAGCACCTCCCGCCTTGCATCGGTCGCATTCTCAGCCATGCCGTTCCCGCTCACGTTCAAGACGCCACTGCCGCTCCTCCCACAGCGCCATGAACGTCCGCGGCGCCGGCGCCGGGAGATCCCTGTGCTGTGACCAGCCGTTCGTAAAAGGAAGCTTCGACAGCCGGCGCTTTTTTCCCGCCAGAAGCGATAGGGTTCGCACCGAAAGGCCCGAGGCGAAACGATAGAGCGCGGGCCTTTTCACAAAATACGCCCAGACGCGCAGCGCCGCTTTCGCCACGGAGGCTGGCGGCTTTTGAGCGAAGTCGCGCTCCCGCCAATGCCGCATCATCTTCGGCAAGGGAATGTTCATGGGACAGACCGCCTGGCAGCGCCCGCAAAAGCTCGAAGCGTTGGGCAGGTGCGCGCCGTCATGGATGCCGATGAGCTGAGGGGTGAGGACGGCGCCCATGGGGCCGGGATAGACGCTGCCATAGGCGTGTCCGCCGACAGCCGCGTAGACCGGACAGTGATTGAGGCAGGCGCCGCACCTGATGCAGCGCAGCATGTCGTGAAACTCGGTTCCCAGCATCTCGGAGCGGCCATTGTCCAGGAGCACGACATGATAGGCGTCCGGCCCATCGGGGTCGCCGTCGCGGCGCGGACCCGTAGAGAAGGTCACGTAGCTCGTCATCTCCTGTCCGGTCGCGGAGCGCGCGAGCAGGCGCAGGATCGTGGAGGCGTCTTCAAGCGTGGGAACGACCTTCTCGATGCTCGCAATCACGATATGCACGCGCGGAAGAAGCTGCGTGAGATCGCCGTTGCCCTCGTTGGTGACGATGACGGAGCTCCCCGTCTCCGCGATAAGGAAATTCGCGCCCGTCACGCCCACATCGGCGGCCAGGAATTTTTCCCGCAGGACGGCGCGCGCCTCGCCCACGAGATCGGAAATTTGCGAAAGGTCGCGCTCGCCGGGCAGGCTCTTGTGACGATCGCGGAAATCCTTTTCGATCTGGTCGCGGTTCAGATGCACGGCGGGCGCTATGATGTGGCTCGGCGTCTCGTGGCGCAGCTGTATGATATATTCGCCGAGGTCCGTTTCGACCGGCTCGACGCCCGCCGCCTCCAGCGCCGCGTTCAGCCCGATCTCTTCCGAGACCATGGACTTGCCTTTGGTCGCGGTCTTGGCGCCGGCCTCGCGGCAGATTGTGAGCACGATCTCGCGGGCTTCGGCAGCGTTGCGCGCCCAATGGACATGCCCGCCCGTTTCGACAACCTTGCGCTCGTACTCCTCAAGATAGATGTCGAGATGATCGAGCACATGGTTCTTGATGTCGGTGGCGGCTGTGCGCAGTTCGTCGAACTCGGGTAAGCCCGCGCGGGCGGCGGCGCGCTTCAAGACGAACCCCGTCTTTACATTGCCGAGCGCGCGCTGAAGCTGCGCGTCGCCGAGCGCGCGCGCGGCGTTTTCCTTGAAGTGGAGCGAGGTCGATTCCACACATTTCCCCGAGGCTGACGGTTAGAAGGCAATATACTGACCAAGAGGCCATTTGCTAAGCAACATTTTGATGCCGCCACGCGGGCCGTCAGTCGCGCAACAGTTCGTTTATCGAAGTCTTGGCGCGGGTCTGCTGGTCGACGCGCTTGACGATCACGGCGCAATAGAGCGACGGCCCCGGCGCCCCGCCCGGCAGCGGCTTGCCCGGCATGGCGCCCGCAACCACCACCGAATATGGCGGCACGCGGCCGTAATGGATTTCGCCGGTCGCGCGGTCCACGATCTTGGTGGATTGGCCGAGATAGACGCCCATGGAGAGCACCGAGCCCTCGCCCACGATCACGCCTTCCGCCACTTCGGCGCGGGCGCCGATGAAGCAATCGTCCTCGATGATGACGGGGTTCGCCTGCAGCGGCTCCAGCACGCCGCCGATCCCCGCGCCGCCGGACAAGTGGCAGTTCTTGCCGATCTGCGCGCAGGAGCCGACGGTCGCCCAGGTGTCGACCATCGTGCCTTCGCCGACATAAGCGCCGACATTCACGAAGGAGGGCATCAGCACCGCGCCGGGCGCGATGAAGGCCGAGCGGCGGACGATAGCGCCGGGAACCGCGCGGAAGCCGGCGGCGGCGAACGTTTCCGCGGTCCAGCCCGAAAACTTGGTCGGAACCTTGTCCCACCACGGCCCCGGCGAAGTCGGGCCTGTGACAGGCGCGCCGATGGCCGGTCCCATGATCCGGTTGTCATTGAGGCGGAAGGAGAGCAGCACCGCCTTCTTGAGCCAAGCGTGCACGACCCAGGCGCCATCGATCTTCTCGGCGACGCGCGCCTTGCCCGCATCGAGCAGCGAGAGCGCCGCCTCGACCGCTTCGGCGACTCCGCCCTTCTGGCCCGGCTTGATGGCGTGGCGCTCCTCGAATGCGGCGTCGATCGCGGCCTTAAGTTCAGCGGTCATGTCGTCCTCTCCGGCGATGGGCTCCTCTCCAGTCCCTGCTGTCCTCGCGGGTTTTTGTCAAGCCGCTTGCCGGCTCAACGGAAATTTCTCTTTGAAGTCGGTGGAACGATCCAATGCGATACATTTTTCCGGGGCGGCGGGCGCAAGCGGCGCCGGGAACCGGGCGGCGCGCCGCGTGTCCTCCCCGCGAGGTGTTCGTGTGGTTGATAAGCACTGCAAACCGACACAACGAAAGTGAGGCATCATGTTGAAGAAAACCGTAAGCGCGGCGGCGCTGCTCGCCGCGACATTCGCACTCTCCGGGACGCCCGCGTCGGCGCACGTCGTGTCAGGTGTGGCCGCCGCCAACATCGAGGCAGGGGCAGGCGGCGCGGTCCAGAAGGTCTACTATTACGGCCGCAGGTATGGCTATGGCTATGGGCATCGCTGGCGCCGTCATTACTGGGGCGGATGGCCTTACGCCTATGGCGGCTATCCCGGCTATTATGGCTGGGGTGGAGGCTACCCCGCTGGGTATTGGGGCGGTTACCCCGGCGGCTATTACCGCGACTACGGCGGCTATCGCGGCTACGGCTGGGGTCCGGGTGTGGGCGGCGGCATAGAGCCGGGCTACCGCTACTAGGCAGATTCCGCCGATTTGCCCAACGCATCGTCATCCCGGCCAAGCGAAGCGCGAGCCGGGATCGCAAAAAATCGGCGCTACGATTTATTAAGATCCCGGGTAAGGCTTCGCCTTTCCGGGATGACGGGCGAGGCGCCGGCTCTCCAACGGGGGCCGGCGCTTTTCAAAGCGTAAGCTCATAGAGCAAAAAGGATTCGATGTAGATCGAGCGCTCCAGGGCGAGTTTCGCCCGAAATCCGGCCCGAGCGATGAGCGCGCCGTAAAAGTCGAGATCGGAATCCGACGAAATCATCAGATAGAAGCGTCCGCCGGGCTTCAGCCGCGCTTTGGCCTGGTCGAACAGACCGGCGAGGCCCTTATTTTCGACGCCCGCGCACCAGCCCGCGTCGGCAAGATCGCGAGGCCGCCCGGGGTGTTTCGGCGGACTCGAAAGGATGACATCGAACAATGGGCCGGGCGCAAGCGCCGAAAGAAGATCGCAGCAAAGCCCCAGCACGCGCCCCTGAAAGCCGTTGGCCTTGGCGTTTTCGGCGGCGCAGATGGCCGCGTTCGGGTTGATGTCCGCCGCGATCACCGTATCCGCGCCGGCGCGCGCCGCGGCAAGCGCGAGGATGCCCGAGCCGGTTCCAATTTCCGCGACCGTCTTGCCGGAAAGATCGAGGCCGTCGATGAATTTGGCGAAGGTCTCGCTGCTGATGAACCAGCCGGGATGAAACACCGTGGGCGGCACGCTCAGGCGAAAACCCGCCGCCTTTGAGGTTTGCGTCCGCGAGCGGCTGAGGACGAAATGATAGGAGAGGAAGTGCATGACGCCGCGCAGCGTGCGGCGAAACAAGCCGCGCGGCTTTGCCCGGCGGTCGAGCGCCGTTCCCCCGCCTTGCGGGGCGGCGTCTATCGAAGAACCGATGCTCATGGGTCTGTGCCTTGTTGCGGTGGAATGGGAATGGAAAGCGGCCGCGTGCGTCCCGAGGCGCGTAAATACGCGAAGACGATGTGCTGCCAGATGGATCGCTTGTGGGCGGCGGCCGTCTTCACGGTTTCGTCCTGCGCTTGCGCCGCGAGCACGCCGCGCAGCCGGACCATCTGCCACGCGAGCGGGCTCCACGCGCGCCACGCCGCCATGACCTCTCGAAGCATCACCCCGCTCACCACTTCCGGCGCCGGGCCGAAAATGGGAATGCGGTTCGATAAGTCCCGGTCCCTCAGGATGTTCCATTTCGACGCCCCGCCCATGATGGGGGACGCGAGCGCGTAAACGACGCGCCCGACCCACGCCTCGCGGATGCAGTAGGAGCACATGGCGCACGGCTCGACGGTGCTGTAGAGCGTTGCGCGGGGAAGCTCGGAGCGGCCCACGGCCTGCTGCGCGAGGGAGAGCGCGATTACTTCGGCGTGGCGGCAGACGTTGTTGTCCCGGACGGTCCGGTTTGTCGCCTCCGCCACGATCCGGCCATCGAGCGCGATCAAACACCCGAACGGATATTCGCCCTGCCGGGCCGCAAGGGTTGAAAGCTCGATGCAGCGGGTCATCATCGCCCGGTCGACCGCCTCGCTTAACAGCCCCATCTGCATCCGCCCTTCCGGCCGCCCTTGCGGTGAAACTCTATCCTATGTAACCGATAGCTTTTCTGTCTTCCACTAAGAACGCCGCGTCAAATTGCGACCGCTAGCCAACAATGGACTCACCGAAGAATAAGCGGCTGAACGTCCGGTCCAGCGTAATCTTGTCCGTCCCCGGCATACATACTCTGGCGCGAGCTAAGCCCTTTTCCGCCCGCTGATCATTGGATTGGCGCGGCGCGAGGTGGTTGGACGATGCCGGGGAAGTTTAAAAAATATTGAATAAGACCTTCAAAAAAACTTAACGCTTCCGCGTATTCGCTTAGTAGATTGTCTCGCGCTCTTTTCCATTGCTATTTGCTTGCTCTCCTGGAGAGGACTAATGTTGATTGAATATAAATTCTGATATTGCTTCCAATAAAGAAGGTGGGCAGCGAAAGAAACGAGTGACGTTCACCATCTTATTTGGATTGCGAACGAACTCTGTAGCGTGGAGCGAACTGCTATGAACATCGCATATTTGATCGCGACTGAGACCGCGCACCGCACTAAGATTGAAAACTTGCCAAAAAATACTGAAACGCCTCCCATGAATGACACAGAAGTTCTGACCGAGGCCCAAGAGCGGCGCCCCCGTCCGTCAAGTGTATTCTCAAAGTTTGAAGAGATTGCGCAAACTTTCCTGAGCTTGGTCGGTGGCGAACGAGGAAGCGGCAAGGTTTTTACTTCCCTCCAGGATTACCTCGATGGCTTCGTCTCGATCGACGGCGCTTATTGCAGGAGGAGGACCGTTCTTCTCGCGATTCACGATATGAAGGAGGGGTTGGACGCTCCGCCGGCGCTGCAAAGCAACACACTGTCCAAGCTGGCGCTTTTGAACGTAAGTCCCCTGCCGCAAGTGACATTCTATCGCGACATCGCCACGGCTATTCTCAGGATGGAGGTTGTAATCAGACTTGCGGGGGAGCGGCTCATCTAATGCCGGCGGGGGTGACATCTTTTTTGCGAGGACGCCGCCATGCCGGGGAAATTCAACAGGGAGGTTATTATGGCTACTTTGTCAGAAGGCTACACTGTTACTAATGCGGCTGGGCCTCCGTTTGACCCGAGCTTGCCTCATCGCGACAACGCCGCCATCGCGGAGATGGAAGCTTTACGGGAACAGCCTTCAAATCAGGATTACTGCAAGCCGGCGGCAGAGCGCGCTGCGAATGGCAAAGCATTAATCAATTTTCTTATGCAGGATAAGTTTTTCCTTGACCTTTATCGTAGCAACGATGCGAGAACGCGTGCCGCTGCCATCGATAAACTAAACAATGCTCACAATCAGGCTTACGGCGACCTGCTCGGAGTTAAGCGTTTGTGCGCTGAAACCGAGCCGATGACCGGATTCGACCCGCAGAAGACTTGCTAAACAATATTTATATACACAACCTTTAGTTACAATATACGCCATTATTTCAACTTTTGCGGGATAAAAACGGCGTTTTTTGCCAAACGAACCCAATAAGGCAAACGATTCCCTACCGTGGCCCCTCCGCTTGCGAGCATGCGGCGCAAGGGGCTGTTGAGCGGTCGCCGTCCCAGCGCGGCGGGTCCGATCCGGGCCGCCTCAAGCCGATTGGCGTCCGGAAGCCGCAAAAGCCGCCTGCCTTAACACTTTTTAATTCAGCGGCAAGTGGTTTGTAACATTCCAAATCTTATATGATCCGCACGACTAATCCACTCAGGGGAGTACAAAGCTGATGGCATCCGGACGAATCCAGGATGAAACAGGGCGCGCGGCGAGGCGTTTCCGGCCGGCGGGCGTTATCGCGGGGGCAGGTCTGCTGGGCGCCAGCATCCTGGCGGCGATTCCGGGGGCGCCGTTTTCGCGCCCAGCGCGGCCGCCGCGCAGGATTTCCGCGGGCCGAATATGCCGGCGAGTTTTGCCGATCTCGCGGACAAGGTTCGCCCGGCTGTCGTAAGCGTCAACGTGAAATCGCGCAGCCCGGTCGGCGATGTCTCCAATCGCGACCTCCCCGTGCCCGATCTGCCGCCGGATTCCCCCCTTCGCGAGTTTTTCGATCAATTCAAGCACAGCCAGCCCGAGCGGCGCCCGACCCGCGCCCAAGGCTCCGGCTTTCTCATATCCGCTGACGGCTATGTCGTGACGAACCATCACGTGGCGGACAAGGCCGACGAGATCGAGATCACTTTCGAGAACGAAGAGAAATACAAGGCCACCATCGTCGGCAGCGACAGCCGCACCGACATCGCGCTTCTCAAGATCGATACGAAGAAGAAGTTCAATAGCTATCTCGAATTCGCGGATACGGCGCCGCGCGTCGGCGACTGGGTGCTGGCCGTCGGCAATCCCTTCGGCCTCGGCGGCACCGTGACCGCGGGCATCGTCTCGGCATCGGGACGCGACATCGGCTCTGGGCCTTACGACTTCCTGCAGATCGACGCGGCGGTTAATCGCGGCAATTCGGGCGGCCCCGCCGTCGATCTCAACGGCAGGGTCATCGGCGTGAACACCGCAATCTACAGCCCGAGCGGCGGCAGCGTCGGCATCGCCTTTGCGATTCCCGCCTCCACCGCGCGCGACGTTGTGACCAAGCTGAAAGAAAAGGGCAAGGTTTCGAGCGGATGGCTTGGCGTTCAAATCCAGAACGTCGACGAGAACATTGCCGAAAGCCAGGGACTGAAGGACGCGAAGGGCGCGCTTGTCGCCAAGATTTTGCCCGAAGGCCCCGCCGCGAAGTCGGAGCTGAAGGCCCGAGACATCATCGAGGAAGTGAACGGGAAGCCGGTCGCCAATTCGCGCGAACTTGCAAGGACCATCGCCGCTCTGGCGCCGGGCTCCGATGCGCGCTTACGCGTTTTCCGCAACGGCGACGAGCGCGAGCTGACGATCAAGCTCGGCGAGTTCCCGAACAACGAGAAGGTTGCGGCCCTGACCCAAGGCAACAACGACGAGAGCGAGGCCGGCAAGGAGCTGGAAGACCTCGGCCTGACGCTCGTGCCCGCGCCTGAGCTGCACGGCAGCAAGGTCAAGGAAGGCGTTGCGGTCTCGGCCGTCGATCCGAACTCCAAGGCCGCCGAGCAGGGCCTGAAGCGCGGCGACATCATCGTCGAGGTCAACGGCAAGACGGTCGCTACCGCCGATGACGTGGTGGACAGCATCCGCGAAGCCCGTGTAAAGGGCCGCAAGGCCGTCCTCCTCCAGATCAAGAGCCGCGATCAGCAGCGCTTCCTGGCGCTTCCGATCGAAAGCAAGGACGACGAGAAGGACCAAGGCGGCAAAGACAAGGCAGAGCCCGCCCCGGACAAGGATGCGGGCAAGCCCGGCAAGCATTAGCGCTAAAGGCGGGGGCGGACTGCCCTCGCCTCTTTTTTCGCGTGGTCGTTTGGGAAAGGCGCCAACATGCGGGTTCTGATCGTTGAAGACGATAGGACGGCTGCGGAATTCCTCGCAAAGGCGCTCGGAGAGGCCGGCTACCAGACCGAAGTCGCAAGCGACGGCGAAGCAGGGCTCGAACTTGCGAGCTCCGCCTCCTATGGCGTTCTGATCGTGGACAGGATGCTGCCTAAGCTCGATGGCCTGACGCTCGTGGAACGCCTGCGCGCCCGCGGGGACCGCACTCCGGTCTTGATCCTCTCCGCGCTCGGCGCCGTCGACGACCGCGTGAAAGGCTTGCGCGCCGGCGGCGACGACTATCTGCCGAAGCCCTACTCTCTTGTGGAGCTTGTCGCCCGCGTGGAGGCTCTTGCCCGCCGCGGCCCCTCGGAAGGCGCCGTTACTGTCTACACCGTGGGCGATCTCGTTCTCGACCGCCTTTCTCACAAGGTGACTCGCAGCGGCGAAACGATCCTCTTGCAGCCGCGCGAGTACCGCCTTCTCGAATACCTGATGCGTCATGCGGGCCAGGTCGTGACGCGCACCATGCTCCTCGAAAATGTGTGGGACTATCATTTCGATCCGCAGACAAACGTCATCGACGTGCATATTTCCCGCCTGCGCGGCAAGATCGACAAGGGACAGGGCAAACCGCTTCTGGAAACGGTGCGGGGCGCGGGTTACATGATCCGCGATGAGCGCCGTTAATTTCCTGAGATTTCTTCCGCGCCTGGTGCTCGCGTCGCCGTTCCGGCTGTTCGCGACCTACGTTTCGCTGTTCTGCGCCGCCGTCGCCGCCGTTTTCATCTACGTCAACGCCGCCATGCTCGGCTTTATCAGCCATGAAGCCGAAGCGGCGGTGCAGACCGATTTCGACTTCCTGACCGCGCGCTATCGCGATGGCGGCCTACCCTCGCTGATCGGCTCGATTTCGGAGCACTCCGCGCCGGCGAACGACACGCTCTATCTTCTCACCGATGGGAACGGCCGATGGCTCGCAGGCAATCTCGACACGGTGGCGAAGGAGCTTTGGGAGACACGCGGCGCGGCGGAATTCTCCTATCGCAAGCGCGGGAGCGACCAGGGCGAACGCCAGGCGCTGGGCATCGTCGCGAGATTGCCGGGCGACCTGCACCTCATCGTCGCGCGCGACATAGAGAGCCAGGAGACCTTGAAGCGGCTGCTCCGCGCGGCTTTCGTCCTCGGCTATGGGGTGATCATCCTGATCGGCGCCGCCGGCGCCGTGATCGTAAGCCGCCGTATGCTGCGCCGGGTCGACGCCGCCTCGAACACGGCGCGCTCCATCATGCAAGGCAACCTCTCGCAGCGCATTCCGGTGACGGGGCGCAACGACGAGTTCGACCGGCTGAGCCAGAGTTTGAACGCCATGCTCGACCGCATCCAGGATCTCATGACGGGGCTCAAGAACGTTTCGGACAACATCGCCCACGATTTGAAGACGCCGCTGCACCGCCTGCGCACGCGAGCCGAGCGCGCGCTGCAATCGAGCCGCTCGCCCGACAAGCTCGCCGAAGCCCTTGGCTCGGTCATCGAAGAAGCGGACACGCTGATCCAGACTTTCGACGCGCTGCTCAGCATCGCGCGCCTCGAAGCAGGTTCGCGGTCGGAAAGCTTCGGCCCGCTCAACATCTGTGCGCTGATCCGCGACGTGGCCGATCTTTACGAGCCCGCCGCCGAGGAGCGCGGACTTTCCTTGCGCCTCTCCTGCTCGGGCGATGTCATGATGGCGGGGGAAAAGCATCTGATCGGACAGGCTCTCGCGAACCTCCTCGACAATGCGATCAAATACGCCGCGCCTTCGGGCAAAGCCGCGCCCGCCAGCATCGGGATCGGGCTCGAAGACAAGGGGGACGCCGTGGACATCGTCATTTCGGACAATGGCCCAGGCGTACCCGCGGCGGATCGCGAGCGTGTTCTTCAGCGCTTTGTCCGCCTCCAGCCAAGCCGGTCCATTCCCGGCAGCGGGCTCGGCTTGAGCCTTGTCGCCGCCGTCGCGAGGCTCCACGATGGCGCCGTTTCGCTGGAGGATAATGAGCCGGGGCTTCGGGTGCGGCTTACGCTGAAAAAGAACCTGCCGGACAGTCCCGCCGCCCCCGCAGCCGATCGTTCGGTGCTGATCGATGCAGCCTGATGGCCAAGCGCTGGCCGCGCGCCTCAAAGCGGCGCCCCTCGATGACGAGGCCGGGTCGGGCCGCGCCGCTCTCGAAAGGCTCATCGCCGCCGCCGCCCGCGCGCACGTGCCTCTCGGCGGTCTCTCCGCCCAAACCGGCGAATTTCTGAGCGGCGCCTTCGCCGGCTCGTCCTATCTCTTTTCCCTTGCGGAACGGCAGCCTCGGCAGCTTCTCGCGGCGCTGAACGAGCCGCCGGAGGAGCGCTTCGCCGCGATCCTTTCCCGCGCCGCCGAGGACGCCGCCAAAGCGCAGTCGCAGCGCGACATCATGAGCATCCTCAGGCGGGCGAAAAACGAGGCCGCCCTCCTCATCGCGCTGGCCGACCTGGGCGGGGTCTGGGACCAGGACGAGGCTACGCGGCGGCTGAGCGAAGCCGCCGACAGCTTCGTGGGCCTCGCCGTCCGCTTCCTCTTCACGCGGGCCGCGCAGGCAGGCCAATGCCTGCCGCCGGACCTGGAAACGCCCGAACGCGCCAGCGGCTTCATCGTGCTCGCAATGGGCAAATACGGCGCGCATGAACTCAACTATTCAAGCGACATCGATCTCATCGTCTTTTTCGACCGCGAGGCCGCCCGGCTCGCGCCGCATGTCGAGCCCCAGGCTTTCTTCGTCCGGCTGACGCGCGACCTCGTCCACATCCTTCAGGAGCGCACCGCCGACGGCTATGTGTTCCGGACCGATCTGCGCCTGCGCCCCGATCCCGGCTCCACGCAGGCCGCGATCTCGACCGCGGCTGCGTTCCGCTACTATGAAAGCCTCGGCCAGAACTGGGAGCGCGCGGCGTTTATCAAGGCGCGGCCCGTGGCGGGCGACATCGAGGCAGGCGTTGCCTTTCTCGACGCGCTCAGCCCGTACATCTGGCGTAAATATCTCGACTACAACGCCATCGCCGACATCCACGCCATGAAGCGGCAGATCCACGCCGCCAAGGGCCATGAGCGCATCGCCGTGGCGGGCCACAATCTGAAGCTCGGGCGCGGCGGCATCCGCGAAATCGAGTTCTTTGTTCAGTCGCAGCAGCTCATCGCGGGCGGCCGTCAGCGCGCCCTTCGCACACGGCAAACGATTCACGGCCTAGACCGGCTCGCCGAGTTCGACTGGATCAGCCCCAAGGTGCGCGACGACCTCGCTCAGGCGTACCGTTACCTGCGGCGTCTGGAGCACCGGCTGCAGATGATGGCCGACCAGCAGACGCATTCGCTTCCTTCTTCGCCGCGGGAGCTTGCGAAGTTCGCTCGCTTTGCCGGCTATGGGCGGCTTGAGGATTTCGAGGCCGAGCTGCGCCAGATTATGCAGACGGTGCAGAAACACTACGCCGCGCTGTTCGAGAGCACGCCCCAGCTGACGGCGCCCGGCGTCGGCGGCAATCTCGTCTTCACCGGCGCCGGCGACGACCCCGCCACGGTCGAGACGCTGAAGAAGCTCGGTTTCGACAATCCGTCGGCGGCGATCGCCATGATCAAGGGCTGGCATTACGGGCGCTATCGCGCCATGCGCAGCGCGCGCGCGCGGGAAATCCTGACCGAGTTCACGCCGGCCTTGCTCGACGCCTTGGGGCGCACGGGCGACCCCGGCCTCGCGCTCGGCGCTTTCGATAAGTTCCTGAGCGAGGCGCCGACGGCGCTTCAGCTTTTCGCGATGCTGCGCGCCAATCCGCAGCTTTTGCAGCTCATCGCGCAGATCATGGGCTCCGCGCCTCGGCTCGCGCGGGTGCTTGTGCGCCGCAGTCGCATTCTCGACGCCATTCTCGATCCGGGGCATATCGGCGACAAGCCTACAAGCGAAGAGCTGCGCCGGTTCATCCATCGCGACATCCTGGAAGCGGGCGCCTATGAGGACCGCCTCAATCGCGCGCGCGTCACAGGGCAGGAGCAGATGTTCCTGACCGGCGTGCAGCTGCTTTCGGGGCAGATGACGCCGCAGCAGGCGGGGGAAGCCTATTCGGTCGTGGCCGAAGCCGTTATCCAGGCGCTGCTCGACACGGTGCAGGACACTTATGGCGGAGCGCTGCCGCCGCCGGCCGTCATCGCGATGGGCAAGCTCGGCGGGCGCGAGACGACCGCCTCCTCCGATGTCGACCTGATCGTCGTTTACGACATTCCGCCGGAGCAGGCGCCTCAAGCGCCGCAGCATTACGCGCGGCTGACGCAGCGGCTCATCAGCGCGATTTCGGCCCCCACCGCGGAGGGCGAGCTTTACGCCGTCGACATGCGGCTTCGGCCTTCAGGAAAATCGGGGCCGGTCGCCGTTCGCCTCGACGGTTTTCTGTCCTACCAGCAGAGCGAAGCCTGGACATGGGAGCATCTCGCGCTGACGCGCGCGCGTCCCATCGCGGGTCCGCCCGAGCTTCGCGCGCGCTTGGCGGAAGGCATCCGCGACGTGCTGACCGCGCCGCGCGACCGCGAGAAGGCCGCCGCCGACGTGCGGGAAATGCGGGCGATGATCGAGAAGGAGAAGGGGAGCAAAGACATCTGGCAGTCGAAGTATTACGACGGCGGCCTTGTCGATGTGGAGTTCATCGCCCAGTTCCTGCAGGTCGTTCATGCCGCCGGCAATCCGGCGATCCTCGACCAGAATACCGTGGGCGCTTTGCGGAACCTCGCTGCCGCGGGCATCCTTCCCGCCCCCGGCGCTGACGCGCTCATCGGCGCCGCGCTTCTCTATCAGGACATCGGCCAGATCGTGCGGCTCTGCACCGATGGCGTCTTCGATCCCGCCGCCGCCCCGCGCGATCTTATCGATCTGCTTCTGCACGCGACCGGGGAGCCGGACCTCGCGCGGCTGGAAGCGCGTCTTCGGGACAACTACGCAGAGGTCTCGCAGCTGTTTGCAAAGCTCATCGTATAGCTGGCCGCCATTACTGCCATAGCCGGCGGGCGGCCAAGGCCAACGCGCCTGCGTCAGGCCGGGCCGAGAATACACACCTTAAAAGGATGCTGAAAAAGCGATGCTGCCCATGGTTCGACAGGCTCACCACGAGGTTAACCTGTTGGAAACGCACCAACTCATCCTGAGCTTGTCGAAGCCTCATCCTGAGGAGGCGCGAAGCGCCGTCTCGAAGGATGAAGCCAAGAATTCCTGCTTTTTCAGCAGCCCGTTAGAGCGAGGGCTGCGCCAGCGTCGCCCGCCGGTCCTTCTCCTTTGCCAGGAGGTCGCGGATTTCCCTCAGGAGAAGCACGTCTTCTGGCGTCTCCGGCGCTTTCGGCTCCGGCGCCGGCGCGCGCTTCAGCCGGTTAACCTGCTTGACGAGTAAGAAAATTACGAACCCGACAATCAAAAGATTGATCAACGCGCTTAGGAACTTTCCATACGCGATGATCGCGTGCCCCGCGTGCTTGGCCGCGTCGTAGGACGATAGCGACTCGCTCGTCCCGCCCAGGGCCTTGGCCTTCAGCACGGTGAGATCGATGAAGTAATCGGTGAAATTCAGGTCGCCCATCAAGACGCCGATTGGAGGCATGAGGATGTCTCCAACAAGCGATGTCACGATGCCTCCGAAGGCGGCGCCGATGATCACGCCGACGGCAAGATCGAAGGCGTTCCCTTTGACAATGAATTCGCGAAACTCTCCTAGCATTGAGCAGGCTCCCGATTGTTGCAGCGTCGGCAAGCCTGCACAATTTGCTTAAAAATGTCGAGCCTTCCCATGCGCTAAGTATGACTTTCGATTTCCCCAACGCTTCAACGTTTTCCCAGCGGTTAGGTTCGTGGGCGCCACGGCAGCGGTGACGAACCTACCCGAGAAGCTATCCGAAGCTATTTGATAGAACGGCGCGACTCCTTGGCTTGCCAAAGCTTAGTTGCCGTCTGTTCTTGATCGGGGCTCGCCGAAGCCCGGATCTTGCGAGCATTCCTTCTCGCCCAAGCTTATCAGCTCGCGCCCTGTGAGTGTATGCTCGGGATCGAACTCTGGCCCGTCGAGCATATGCCGGCGCAGCACTTCGTTACGGACGCGAGGCGGATAGGATGCGACGAGTGCGGCATTCCCCGTTGGCGACGGAGCGAAACCAACGGCCGCCGCATGAAACCACAGCACGGCGCTGGCCTTGACGCAGCGATGCCGTGCCGCCAGCTTGATCGTGCATGCAGACATGCACGTCCCTTCGATTATGATGAGAGCTCCCGAACTATTCGCGGCAGCTACCTCGGTGAGATAGGAAGCCATAGCCCCGCCGGTGTCCATTGGCCAAGGCCCAAACCACCTATCCCACTCTGTTACATGATTGTGCGAGGAAGCATGCGAGATATTCGCATGCACCACCATCATCAGTAACAATGTAAGCAGCTCAGCTAAGCATACGCGCTTAAGCGTCATTTTGGGCCAAATATCCAAACCTACGGGCTGACTGGCTGAGACTTTTTATTATTGCTTAGCTCGTAAGCGAGAACGCCGACGCCCACTCCGAGACCTGCAACGACTGCGATCGCGGTCCAATCCGCCTCGGCCCGCGCCCCGGTCTCGATAACAAGGCAAGTATTTTCGGAGACGGTGGCAAGGGACTTTGCCGGCACCTGATAATCGCCAGCGCATTTGCCCGAAGCGAAGGACACAACTGCATGCCCCTCGGGACCGGTGATGACTCGATCTCCATAGGCAAGTGTGGTACCAGAACCAGCTGGTAAAACGCCTTTGTCACTTTGAACTGCCACCTGCTGTGAGGCGTCCTTAAGCACGGCATTGGCCTCGGCTAGCGCCTGCTGGGCGGTTCCGGCCACGAGCGCGGTAGATAGTATAAGCGATAACACTTTTTTCATACTGGCAACCTCCTTCTCAATCTTTGGTTGTCCTATGACGCAGCACATTAATCAGGTTGCGCCCTGCGCCGCAAGTGACTTGTGCGTCGGTAGCTATAAATCCACAGTTCGAACTAATTATTTTCGCCAGCCTTGCCTCGGGCGCTATGGCGAACCCGAGGTCGTTGCGTTGCAAAGAGGGCCGCGCCAGGCAGGAGGGAAGGAGGGCATGCCCATGCTCAGCACATTCGCATCGCGCGCCGCTCACGGAGGCGCCACAGCATGCTAACGCTGAGCGGGGCGCGGCTTGCCTTGGCGGAGCGATGCAGCGCGGACATCGCGCTCGATGAAGGGTTCGGCCTGCGTATTTCCTTCCTCGATCGATGCCTGGCGCGATTGCTCGTCCTGCCTCCGCAAGGGTTGAAAGCGCCGCGAACATGGTCTCTTTCGCCCGAGCTTTCGGGATGCGATTCGATAGACGGGCGCTGCCGCCTCGACTGGGCCGGATTTCCCGGAGCGCCGATCACAGCCGTCGCCGAGACGGAGGCGGCCGTCGCGATTGAAACGGCGCTTATCAAAATTGAGATCCGCCGTTCTCCGCTCGCGCTCACGTGGTTTTTTCGAGCGGATGAGACAGCGCCATTCGAACCCGCGTTTCAGGACCGGCAAACGCAAGCCTACCAATTCAGGCGGCAGGGCCAGGGCTTCGCGCACTTCCTGTCGCGTGAGGCCAAGGACCGCTATTACGGCTTTGGCGAAAAGAGCGGCGACGCCGGCAAGCATGGACGGCGGCTTCGCATGGGCGCCACGGACGCGCTCGGCTACGATGCGCGAAACTCGGACCCGCTCTACAAGCACATTCCGTTTTACCTGACCGTGCGGCCAGGCGCCGGCGCGCCCGCGGCCGGGCTTTTCTATGACAATCTCGCGCGCGGCGCTTTCGATCTCGGCCAGGAAATCGGCGGCTATCACGGTCCGTATCGCTATTTCGAGGCGAGCGGCGGCGATCTCGATCTCTACGTCATTTTCGGACCTGCGGCCGGCGACGTGGTCGCGCGCTACACGGCTCTCACCGGGCGCATGGCGTTCCCGCCGCGTTGGACGCTAAGCTACTCCGGCTCGACCATGCAGTATACCGAAGCCGACGATGCGGAGGCGCAGCTCGCCGGCTTCCTGGCCAAGCTCGAAGGCCACGGCATCCCATGCCAGTCCTTTCACCTGTCGTCGGGCTACACGAAGCGCGGCGGCAAGCGGTACGTCTTCGCCTGGGACCCTAGCCGATTCCCAGATCCCACAGCCCTCGCCAGGCGCTTCGCCGACGCGGGCGTGCGCCTCATCGCCAATGTGAAGCCCGCGATGCTGCTCGATCACCCGCGCTTCGCCGAAGTGGAAAGCTTCAAGGGCTTCATCCGCGACAGCGTGGACGAAGACCGCCCGCATGTGGCGCAGTTCTGGGGCGGTGAGGCGGCGTTTCTCGATTTCACCAATCCGAAGACCGGCGCGTGGTGGGCGCGCGAGGCGAAAGCCCAACTTCTCGACCGTGGCGTCGCCGCGATCTGGAACGACAATAACGAGTTCGAGGTTTCGGACGACGGCGCGCGCGCCGATGTGAACGGGCAAGGCGGAACGATGGCCTGTCTGCGCCCCGTGCAGACCTCGCTCATGCTGCGCGCTTCGGCGGAAGCGCTCACCGCCCACGCGCCCGCCAAGCGCCCCTATCTTGTGACGCGCTCCGGCGGCCCCGGGCTCCAGCGCTACGCCCAGACCTGGACCGGCGACAACCGCACAGACTGGGAGACGCTGCGCTATAACCTCCGCATGGGCCACGGCCTTAGCCTGTCGGGGCTTTTCAATTTCGGCCACGACGTTGGCGGCTTCGCGGGGCCGAGGCCGGAACCGGAACTCTTCATGCGCTGGATCGAGCAGGGCGTTTACTGGCCGCGCTTCGTCATCCATTCCTGGAACGACGATGGCAGCGCGAGCGAACCCTGGATGTATCCCGAGCTTCTTTCGCTGGTGCGCGCGGCCTTCGCCTGGCGCGAGAGGCTCGTTCCGCTGCTCTACTCGCTGATGTGGCGGGCGCATGCGAATCACGAGCCGATCCTGCGCCCGCTGTTCTACGACTTCCCGGACGAGGCCGAAGCTTATGAAGAGCGCGACGCGTTCATGGTGGGCCGCGACCTGCTCGTTGCGCCGGTCGTGGAGCGGGGCGCCGCAAGCCGCGGCCTTTGGCTGCCCGGCGTGGACGGCGGCTGGTTCGACATCGGGACGGGCGAACGCTTCCCTTGCGGCGAAGCGAGAGTGGAGGCGCCGCTTGGGACGGCGCCGGCGTTCGTTCGCGCGGGGGCTATCCTCGCGCTTGGGCCTTCGCCCTCTTGGATCGAAGGGCCTTTGACGCTCCGGCTGTTCCCGCTGGAAGCGGGGCGGTCCGGCCTTCAGATTTACGACGACGACGGCGAAAGCATCGTCCGCCACGACGCCCCCCCTTGCCTCATCCGGATCGGCGCGGACTGGAGCGCCGGCTCGCCCACTTTATCCATCGCGAGAAGCGGGCCGGAGGCGCCGCGTTGGCCCGAAATCGCGTTCGAAGACCCAACGGGACGCCCCCTCGCCGTGTCCGTCGACGGCGCCGGGAAAGTGACCCGGCTTGCCCTCTAAAGGTATTGCGCCCATGAGCGGCATGGGGGCATTATCCCCGCCATCTCGCGCTCACGGAAAGTTTGCGGCCTGAGCCTCGGCTCCGTTCGGCGCGCGTGGAACCTAACGCGGCCCTGGCTGTTGGACCCGGCATGACCGAGCTTGAGATCATCGGCGCCCCATGGGGCAATTTCGTCCGCACCGTGTGCATGGCCTGCCTTGAGAAAGGCGTTCCATACCGGCTCACCGCCGTGCGCCCGAGCGCCCCGGAAGTGGCCGCCATCCATCCTTTCCGTCTCGTGCCCTGCATGCGCCACGGCGACCTCGCGCTGTGCGAAAGCCGCGCCATCTGCCTCTATATCGACCAGGCGTTCGAGGGACCGGCGCTGACGCCGCGCGATCCCGTGGGCGCCGCGATCGCGGAACAGTGGATCGCGCTCATCATGACCACGATCGATCCCGTTCTCGCCCGCTCCTACATCGCCGCCTACCTCGCCGCGCCGGACAACAAGCCGGACCCGGCGACGATTGCGCCCTTGCTGCCCAAGATGCGCAAGTGCTTCGACGTGTTGGACGAGGCGCTGGCGGCGCGCCCCTACCTTGCCGGAGAGCAATTTACTCTCGCGGATATGGCCCTGTTTCCGCTGATCTGGTTCATGCGGCTGAAACCCGAAAGCGCGGCCATGTTCGAGGCTTCCCCGCATTTGCGCGCCTGGTACGAGCGCGTCGCGGCGAGGCCTAGCGCAATCGAGACCGAGCCGCCGCGGGCGACAGGCCCGGCGCCCGCCTGCGGAAGCTGAGCGCCTGCTCCGCGTGCGGGGCCAGGGTCGCCACATGGTCCCTTCCCGCCATCGCCCGCGTCCTCTTTGCGCTGGATTTGCCGGCCTCTTAGCAATCGTCAGAGAACAGCCGTCGATTAACCCTATTGGGTTCGTTTGGCAAAAAACATGTTTTTGCGGTATTATAATACCGTAAAACAGCCGGTTTGGTAAATGCGCGGTTTCATTGGCGACATGGCAAGCCTTGCATGGTTAATGCGCCCGGCGGCGGGGGTGGGCGGATGGATGCCCCTTTGTTCGTTCGATGTTTGTCGTCCCGGAAACGCCGAAGGCGTTGTCCGGGACCGTAATAAATCGCAGCGCTCATTTTCTGGGATCCCGGCTCGCGCTTCGCTTGGCCGGGATGACGATGCGGTGGGTTCGTCGCCGGCCTTCGCCGGCCCGCTGGCAATGAAAGAAGCGGTAGAGGCTTCGGTCTGCCGCCTCGGATAGCGTCTTTCTTTAGCGCCGGATCCAGCGTGCGATGTTGAGAAGGCTCATCAAGGCCGCGGCGACATAGGTATAGGCAGCCGCGCTGAGAATGTGCTGGGCGGCGGCAAGATCCTTGCCTTCGAGATAGCGTCCGTCCCGAAGAACGGGCAGCGCGCGCTTGAAGCTCGCGTCGAACTCCACCGGCAATGTCACGGCATGCAAGATTACAATACTGAGGTTCATGAGCACCAGGACCGCGACGCCAAAAGCGGCGACGGCCGGGTTGCGCACAACAGCGCCAAGAGCCGACATTACCAGAAGCACCGCCGGACCCGCGGTGTGGATATATTCGACGAATGGGGCTAAGCGCGTTCGCGTTTTGAGCGGGCCGTAATCGGTCGCGTCCTGCATCGCGTGGCCAACCTCATGGGCCGCGATGACAATGGCCGTGAGCGATTTGCCGTGAAAATGTTCGGCCTTAAGCCGCACGGCCTTGGCGACGGGATGATAATGATCGCCCTCTGCCGTCTCTTCCACCGTCACATGGCCGAGCTTCATGCCGTCGAGGAGATGCCGCGCAAATTCGCCGCCCGTGCCGGGAAACGCCGGGCGGGGCGCGGAATGGCGAAGCAGCACGCTTCGCACCCACAGCTGCGGCAGGACGATAAGGGCGAGCAGGACGGCGACGCCGATAATAATGGCTGGCATGGGTCTGACCTCGCGTCAGCATTAAGCGAGCCCAAAATCGGGTCTTATAGGTCAATGACGCGATCCAGGTCCGCAATGGCGGGAGAATGGTCGCCGAGCCGCCGGTACACAAGAGGGCGATGAAAATGGCGCCGGTTCCGTAGCCGTCATCGCGGCCAAGCGAAGCGCGAGCCGGGAACTGCCCTCGATAGATCCCGTGTCCGCGCGGCGTCATTGCATCACGCGGCGCGCACGGGACGGCAATCGGCGGCGAGGGCATAGGCTCAGCTTCGCAAGCCGACGCGGCGGGCAGCGCCGTTCTGCATGAAAAGCATGACCGCGTTGGAGGCGATCACAATGCCGCCGCCGATCAGGACCCATTGTCCGGGGACGTCGCCAAACACGATATAGCCCGCCGCCGCGCCGTACACGAGTTGCAGAAATTGCGGCGGTACGGCGAGCGCAGCCGGCGCGAGGCGGAAAGCGGTCGTGAGCATGATCTGCGCCGGAGCGAAAAGCGCGCCCGCCAGCATCATAAGCGCGAGATCCTGCGGCGCGGCGGGCCGGTAGACGAAGGCCGCGACGGCAATCGCGCTCAAGGCGAGCGCCGCCGCCCCCGTGATGGTCGTCATCTCCGCCGTTTCGCTTTCCGCCATCTTGCGCAAAACCACGAGCGAGGCGGACATGACGAACGCGCCGGCAAGCGCCAGAAGGCCCCACAGGCTTGCGCCCTGGTCGGGGCGCAGCGCGATCAGCACGCCGGCGAAGTTTGCGGCCAGCAGAAGCCAGATGTGCGGCCCGGCCCGCTCCTTCAGGAATAAGCTGGCTTTAGCGACCGTGATGATCGGCATCGAGAAGATGATGACGTAGAACTCCGCGAGCGAAAGATGCGGAAGCGCAAGATAGACGAGCCACTGGCCGAGAATCTGGAAGACGCAGCGCAGCGCGTGAAGCCGCGGGCGGTTCATTCCAAAGGCGTCGCGCGCGGGGCGTTCCCTGTTCTTCCAGAGAGCGAAGAGAAGGAGCAAGACCGTCGCCGTCGTGAACTCGACCGCCATGATCTGGAAGATGGAGTAGCGCCCCGACAGATATTTGCTCACCGTGTCGAACAGGGTGAACAGCAGGAACGCCGCCGCGGAGAGCAGCATGCCGGAAATGGGGGCTTGTATCGTCATGAAGCTGCGGCGGCGATTGCGGGGCGGCGGATGTGCCATCGCCCCTCGCATTGGCCTCCCCGCATGCTTTGTCAAGCAGAAGCCGCTTCAAGCAGCGAGCGCCGCTCCGCGCCGGACGATCTCGCCAACGGCGGCGCCGGGAGCGATCCTGGTCCTCTTGCACGGCCGTCCGGTTTAATTCCGCATAGTTTTCAACGCCGTCATACCGGAAGGGCGCCTTTCGCGCCCTATCCGGGATCGTTGAGAACACAGGTTGCGGCGGTGTGCGATCCCGGATTGTATGTTTCCGGGACGACGCTTGCGGCGCGAGGGCGCTTTCCGGGGCGCCATCGAAGGGCGAGCGAAGACCCCGGCAAGTAAAACGAACCGGACAGCCATGGTCCTCTTGCGGCTATGCGTTCGCGGCGCGCAACTCACGGCCTGCTGTGGCGCGGCGTTCCCTTCTCGTCTCGGAGAGAAGCGACCTGAAATAGGCGATGGTCGGCTTGAGGCCCTCGGCGAGCGGAACAGCCGGCTCCCAGTTAAGCCGCGTTCTCGCCAGCGCGATGTCGGGCTTCCGCTGCTTCGGGTCATCCGAGGGAAGCGGTTCGAATACAAGTTTGCTCTTCGAGCCCGTCTGCCGCAGGACTTCCAGCGCGAGGTCCTCGATGGTGAACTCATTCGGGTTCCCGAGATTGACCGGACCGGTGAAATCCGCGGGGCTTTCCATAAGCCGGATCAACCCCTCGATGAGGTCGTCGACATAGCAGAAGGAGCGGGTTTGCGTTCCTTGGCCATAAAGCGTAACCGGCGCCCCCGAGAGCGCCTGCACCACGAAGTTCGACACCACGCGCCCGTCCGCTCGATGCATCCGCGGGCCGTAGGTGTTGAAGATGCGCGCGACCTTGATTTCGAGCCCGTGCTGGCGGCGGTAATCGAAAAACAGCGTCTCGGCGCAGCGCTTGCCCTCGTCATAGCACGAGCGCAGGCCGATGGCGTTCACATTGCCCCAATAGTCCTCCGTCTGGGGATGAACCTCGGGATCGCCATAGACCTCGCTTGTGGAGGCCTGAAGGATGCGGCACTTCAGGCGCTTTGCCAGCCCCAGCATATTGATCGCGCCGTGAACGCTGGTCTTCGTCGTCTGCACGGGGTCGTGCTGGTAATGGATGGGAGAGGCGGGGCAGGCAAGATTGTAGATTTCGTCCACCTCCACGAACAGCGGCAGAGTGATGTCGTGGCGAAGGAACTCGAAAAGCGGCTCGCGATGAAGGTGATCGATGTTGCGCTTGGCGCCGGTGAACAGATTGTCGGCGCATAAAACCTCGTGCCCCTGGCCGAGAAGGCGGTCGATCAGGTGGGAGCCAAGAAACCCGGCGCCGCCCGTAACGAGGATGCGTTTGCGGCTTTCATAAAGTCGAGTCATCGAAAAACGTTCCTCCCGCGAACGCACGCTTCAGTGCGAGCCGTCGCGCCTTTTCCAGATACTTAAGCCAAGCGAGGTGAGTTGCCTCAGCCTTCCGGGCAGCGGCTTTTCCCGCCCGGAGGAGGGCGCCGGCCCAGGGTTTGCCTTGCGCTTTACGGTGAGCCCGGCACAAACAGCGGCCTGGGAGGCCGTAACTTCGGTGGCCCGCGCCGCGTGACAAAGCGAGAGCCAGACAAGCGACGCATGACGCCAATAGGCGGCCGTCGTCGTGTCGAAAACAAAGGTCCAGTGCGCGGTGTTGTGGACAAGTTCGTCGGCGGCCTTTACGTAAGCCTCCGCTGCTTCGCCGCCGGCTGCTCGATTAAGGAGCGCTTCGAAAGCGAGCTCGCCTTTGCCACTGGGAAGCAGCCAGGAGGGCTCATGGGAGGAGCCAGTCCCGACGACCTTTTTTTGGCGCCTATCGAGCATTTGAGCGCACGCGTCTTCGAGCCTGAGCCAATTCGCGGCGTCCCGCCGCGCGGTCGCGGCTGTATGGAAGGCTGTGCGCAAGTCGCTCGCATGGGCCTCGACCAGGCGCAGCATCGCCTCCCCAAACCTAGGCGGTTTGGGCGGATGCGTTAGGGAAGGAGAAGTCCCGCTCATCGCGTCGCCTAGCCTGCAAGCAATTACAACTTTTAGTTGCAGAAAGGAGGCACGATTCCACTGCCGGGGCGCAAGTGCTCAGCCCTGTTATACACAACCTTCTGTTGTAATTGGTTGCCGGACTGTGACAGGCCGCTGAAGGAGAAGGATCGGCGAAGCGGGAGACGGCGCGCGGCTATCCGCCAGCCGGCCGTGAGCTAGCGCATCGCTCGCTCCGGCGGCGCGGGGCGTAAAAGCGCGCATGTCCGAAATGGAGGCGGGAGTGTTATGGCGCCGGCGATTTCGTGGCGTCAAGCTCGCGGATCGCGGCCTTGACATGGGCGGCGACGGCGGAAAGCTTCGCATAGTCCGCCAGGACCTTGATCTCGCCCAGCATGTTCGAGATGTAGCCCTTGAGGTCCTCTTCGGCGATGTCGTAGGTGCGCATAAGGCTGTAGGCTTGCGCGTGCTCTGCCGGTATGGAGAATTTTTCTGTCATGGCTGCCCTCTACCCTGAAATTCCAATCTAATGAACAGAAAAGGCGTGGCTGCGGCAAAAAGCTAAGTTCCGGCCATTTTCGCGCCGCCTCGGCTCCACTCACGCTTCCTTAAACAACCGGGAATTACCTTGGATTGTACGCTCTCCGCATCAAGGGCGCCACTTCTTGTCAAGGACCGGCGTCTCCTCCCCGCGCAAGGCCTCGCCCGCCAGTCCAATCCGAACTCCATCCAGTGAAATGCGAAACCCGCGCCGAGGCTGCTTTAGCGCTCAAGGCTGCGAAGCCTGCCGGACGGGCAGAATTCAGGATCCTGCGAAGCGTCCGCGGCGGTCAGGATCAGGGTCTTTCCCGCGTCGCTTGCAGCAACGCGGTAGGCGCATTGGACATCCTTGTTCAGATAAAAGACCTTCAAGTCGGCGTCGTCAGCCGCTTCGCGGATCTTGGCGAGGCCATGCTTCGAATGAAACCACTGGCCGCCTTCCTTTATCGTAATCGTTTCGGCGCTGTTCTCGATGCTCCACTCGCCAGCGAGCCCGCCCTTGTCCGGCGCCTGGGGAACGGCGGCCGCGGCCTTTGCCTGCGCGTCTGGCGCGACGACCGCGGAATTCTGTTGCTCAACCCTTGCCGCGGTCTGAGAGGGGCGCGGCTCGGATGCCACGATGACGGGAGCGGAGGGCGGCTTGACCGGTGAAACGGACGCCTGGGGCGCGGGCTGGACGGGAGCTTGCGGCGCGATGGAGGTCTGGGGCGCGGGCGGAGCGGAAATCGACGCCGGTAGGGCCGTCACCGCATCCGTCGATATGCCGACGGCCGCGAAAGCCGCTTTCACGTCCGCGACCGGATAGCCTGCGTCCTCGGCCGCGTGCACGACATCCTTCGCGCCGGACACGAAGGTTGTGCTGGGCGCCCAATAATCCCGGTTTGCCGCCAGAAAAGCGCCAAACGCCTTGCGGACATCCCAGCCGGAGCTTTTCGCCAGCAAGCAGAACGCTTTGTTGTAGACGCCGCTGCCGAAATGCACATCGAGGTCGGGCTTGTAGTCCTTGACGTGGTCGATGGATCGCCCGTCGCGCGCCGGCTCGCAAAGATAGCGCAGCGGCTTGGCTTCCTTCCCCTTCAGGATCGTGGCGCCGATCTGGAATTCCGGTTCGCGGCCGGTCGCGGCGAAGGCTTTCGCAGCCTCGCCCGCCATGTCGGAGAACGCTTCGTTGATCGCGCCGGACTCGCCCGTATAGATCAGGCCGGCATGCTGTTCGGTGAAACCGTGGCTCAGCTCGTGCGTCATGATGTCGAGGCTGACGAGCGGGTAGAACACGTCGCCGCCGTCGCCGAAGGTCAGGCACTTGCCGTTCCAGAATGCATTCTGATAGTCCTGCCCGTAATGAACGCGAAGGAGCACCTTTCCTTTAATCGGCTCCGTATTGTACCACTTGCGATACATGTTCACGGCGATGGCCGCAAAATAGTGCGCGTCGTTGAGCGGCGCGAAGGCGCCGTTGCTTGGCTTGAAGCTGTTTTCCCTGCACTTGAATTCGAACGGCGTATCCGGCGCGGAAATCTGGTTGTTGTAGTTCGCCGTCGTAACGTCGGCGGTTTCCATCTTGCACGTCCCGCCCGCCGCCTGCACCTCGAACGGCGGCAGCTTGCCTTTGCCATAGTAGTATTTGCCGGTGCGCTCATTGCCGCCCGGGCCGAAGCCATGCTCGTTCGCCAGCCCTTCGTAGCGATAAAGCACCTCGCCCGTCTGGGCGTCGATCAGAAAGAAGGGGCGGGTCGGCTTCCCCCCGGCGCTGCCGGCGAAGAAGGAGACCTCGTAGCTCAGCAACGCCTTCTTGTCGCTCGGCCTGACATAGACGACGAGCCTGGTATTATCGTTCTCGGTCTTAAGGGCGCCGGGCGCGATCTGGGCGCCTCCGCGAACTTCGCTCTTGGCGCGCTCAAGCGCGGCTTCGGGGCTGAGCTTCGCTTTCGTGTCGGGAACGTCGAAACTGAGGCCGCGAACGATCGCCCCCGAGGAGCGGACGATTTCGTTCGCCTTGTTGCGGCTGACGGTAACCCGTTCTCCCCAGATGGGAACGCCGCGAAATGTCTGCTCGTAGTGATAATGATCGATGTTCGCGGCGCCGGTCTTCTGCTTGAAACTCAGTTCGCTGCCCGTCTCGATGCCGGCGGCGAACCCAATCATCTTGCCGAGTTCCTCGGGAGGCTTGTCCGAGATTGTCGAGGAGAACTGGTTCTCGACGCTGCTGAGTTCGACCCGGTCGGCGGCGCGCGCCGCTCGCTCGAAGGGGAGTTGTCCCGCCAGGAAACCGAGCGAAACGCTCAAAAGAAGGATTGCCCGCGGGCGCAATACAAACATCGCAACCTCCTCTTGGGATGCAAGCCGCAGATTCATTTCTATTGGCAGTGAAAGGCGTTCAAAAAGCCGGCTTTATCGATGCCCATGACGCAGCTCAGTTTGTCAGCGCCGTTACGAATATCGTAGAGGTAATAGAGGTTGCCGTCCGACGAGAGATGCTTGCCCTGCTGCCGCACCGCCGCCGATGGTCCGGCGATCCTCAACTTCGCGAAGCTCTTGTCTCCCTCGTCCCTCATCGTGGCGGTCAGCGTCGGCGACATCCGCGAAGAGGGCGTCGATCCCGAGCGGATGGCGTCGAGGATTTCTTTTGCGACCGCATCGCTATCCTTTACGCCGGCGCCAGCGGCTGGCGGCGTGTCGGGGAAGCTCGCCGCCACGGGGGCGTCGGCCCAACCTTTGGTCACGGCTTCGAGCCTTGCGCTGCGCGGCGGGTGCGTCTCGGTTCCCTCCGCGGACATGACCTGATAAGCGGCGAGCGCCTGATCCAGCGTCCCGCCGATGAGCTTCACGGCGCGGCCGGCGAATTTGTCCGCCTGCAATTCGAGCGTGGGCCTGGAGCCGGTATCGCTGAGCGTGTGGCCGTTGAGATGATGGCCGACCTCGTGGGCGACGATCGTCAGCGCCGCCCAGTCGGTCGCGGTCGCCTGGCGGATTTTTTCGATGAACAGGAGGCTATAGAGGATATAGCGCTTTTGCTGATAGATGACCGCGGCGGCGTTCGGGATGTTGGCCTGAAGCAGTTCGAAATTCGGTTCGAGCCCCACGGCGCCCGTGATGCGCTTGACGATGCTCAGCGCCTCTTCCGACGATTCGAAGTTGTATATGGCGTCCGTAATCTTGTCGCCTGGGTAGAAGCTGCAGGAAGACTTCACGTCGAATTGCAGCTTTTGCTGCGCCAGAGCCAAGCCCGGCATCAGCGAGGCCGCGACCGTCATCAGGAGTTGCCTGCGTGTGGGGCTGAAGCCAGGGAAACAATCGGGGCAGCACAGCGAGAGGCCGTGGCTATGCGCGGCCTCTCCGCGCGTCGCCGGCCTTGTCTCGCTTGCGCTCATTGAGTTTCCTCGCGTGCGACGCGGAAGCCGACATAGGCGTAGCGGTCCTGCGCGTAGCCCGCCTCGCGATACGCCGAGCGAATATCGGCCGCGCTATAGGTGAAAGCGCCGCCCCGGAGCAGGCGCTTGCTGCAGTCGCCCGAGGCCAGAGCCGATCCGTCTCCCGGCGCGCTGTCGTAAGATGGGTTCCAACAGTCCTGCGTCCACTCCGCCACGTTTCCGTGCATCTGATAAAGGCCGAAGGCATTGGCGGCGAACGACGCGACCGGCGTCGTCCCCTTCTCCGGCGCTCCACCCGCGCTGACGGGCGTTACGCCCGCATCGTAGTTCGCCGCTGCCGTCGAGATGGAGGCGCCGAACGAGTAGGGCGTCGCCGCGCCGGCCCGGGTGGCGTATTCGCGCTCCGCCTCGCTGGGAAGACGATAGGCTTTTCCGGTCTTCTTGGAAAGCCAGCTCACATAAGCGATGGCGTCGTACCAGCTCACGCAGACGACGGGGTGGGCTTCATCCTGAGGAAAACCCGGATTGAGGTAGGAGTATCCGGCTCGATCCTCGATCCTCTTGCCATCCCCGACCCGGCAGGTCCTTCCCTGGCTGTAGCCCGTCTCCTCTACGAACGCCGAGTACTGCTTCTTGGTCACCGCATAGCGGCCCATGCCGAACTTCTTGATTCCGACCCTGTGCACCGGCCCCTCTTCAGCCCGGCGCCCGGTCTCGCTTTCGGGCGAGCCCATCGCGAAAAAACCGCCGGAAACCAGAACGACCTCGGGACAGTCCTTACAGTCTTGGATAACATCCGCGGGCTTGGCCGCCTCCGCCGGGACATTCGCCGGCAAGGACGGCTCCTTCCCGGCGATTGCGTGCGGCGGGGGCGCCTGGACGGCGTCTTCCTGCCGTTTGGGTTCGCGAAGATCCGAACCCCGCGCCCGGCGCAGTTCGCCGAGATCGCAATCGGGCGGATCCAGTTGCTCTCCCCTAACGACTGAAAGCTCATTCTGGGAGTAAAGCCGGATGATGTAATGGCACTTCAGCGAATGCTCGCGGAAGGTGACCTCAAAGTAATCGGCGTTATCCCATCTGATATCGCCGCGGCCGAGCTTGGAGTGCAGGACGTAATGATTTTTCGAAATGCTGATCGTTATGGATGTGCCCGGCAAATCCCACTCGCCCACGAAGGTTAGAATGGGATCCGCCGGTTGTTGTCCCATGGCCGGCACGCAGAAGCCGCTTGCAACGGCCAGCAGGGACAGGAGCGTCAGACGCTGCAAGAGCGGTCGCATTTGAGACTCTTCCGTTTTGGCCTGAACGCTGCGGACGCAGCGTTTGTCTTACCTGCGATCCGACAGCTTGCGGAATGAGCCCCGAATACAGAACCTCTCATCCCCTTCGGGAACCGCGTTCCGAAGAGCGAACACGATCTCTTTCAGCTCGCCCGCAGTGATGTTCAAATTGTAATAACACTTCGTTCCGTTCGGATACTCCAGCACGTAGTCGGCGCCGCCCTTTCCGGCGTCATAGCTGCCGACATAGGTGTTGCCCGGCCCGTAAGAATCCGAAAATTTGGGGATGTCTCGGCTGATATAGAACTCGATCGTGCGGCCTTCGCTGTTGCCCCATTGCCCTAGAATGTAGTTCAGGGCCCTGTCGGCGCGCGGAGCTTGTGCTTGCGCCTGCGTCGCGAGCGCCATCGCAGCCGCGACAAGCAAAGTCAAGAAACGTGTCACCATTGGAAGAACCTCTCAAAGCCTGGATTTACCGATCGACACTCTTGAAACGCCCCGTCGGGCAGCGGTCGCCGTCCTGCCGGGTATCGGCCGTGGCGAGGATCAACGTGTTTCCACCGTCGGCGATAGAGACGCGGAAAGAGCATTTCGTCTCGATGCCTTCGTAGAAGACCGAGATATCCGCCGAATCGGCCGCGGCCCTGATCCTGGCGCGGCCATATTTGGGATGATACCAATCCCCGTTCCGGCGGATCGTGAGCCTTTCGTTCGTGTCAGGGATGCTCCAATCGCCGACGAGGTCGCGCAGATCCACGGCGGCCGCTGGCTGTGAGCTGAGGCTCATCACGCCCCCAATGGCGACAGCAGACAGAAAAGCCAGTGAGCCCCCGCTCAACCCAAGAGAAAAATGCTTAGAAAACATGGGCCATCCTAACCTTTAGAGGTTGTTGTAATTATCAATAATCACTTCAAGACCGGAGCTCAAGCTGAATTTTCAGTGGTCTGCATGGACGGCGCGGGGGAGGGCCGAGGTCAAGTCCCGCAATGGCGCCGGAGCATTCCCGCGCGCCCATTCCGAAGCTTGCGCGCGCTTAAATTATGAAGCATGTCTATCGCCGATTGAACAACCGATTGGACTACGCCATGCCGATTTACGGCTACGATTGCAACGAATGCGGCCATCAGTTTGAAAAACTGGTTCGCACCTCCGAAGCGCCCTCCTGCCCGTCCTGCAACAGCACGGACCTGAAGCGGCAGCTTTCGCTGATAGCCCAGCCCGCGAAGGGCGGCGGCGCCTCCGCGGCTTTTGACGACGGAGGCGACTGCTGCGGCGCCTGTCCCAACAAATGCCACTGAGCGCCTCATTGAAATCCCGCATTCCGCCCCCCTATTGACACCGGTCCAGGCTGCGCCGGCGGCCTTCCGCGCCATGAAAGGACCGAGTGTGCCCGCTCAATCGATTCTCTTGAAGGACTGGGGGACGCCGTTCGAAACGCCGCCCTTCGCCTCCATCCGCGACGAGGATTTCAGGCCTGCCTTCGAGGAAGCGATGCGGCTCAATCTTGCGGAAGCGGAGGCGATCGCGAACAGCCCCGAGCCGCCGGCCTTCGCGAATGTCGTCGAGGCGCTGGAGCGGGCGGGCCGGGGCCTTCAGAAGGTCTGCTCCGTCTTCTTCAATCTCGCGTCCGCCGATACGAATGACGAGCGGCAGAAGATCGAGCGGGAGATCGCGCCGGGCTTAAGCAAGCACGGCATGGCGATCCTGACAAACCCGAAGCTGTTTGCGAAGATCGACGCGCTTTATAAGTCGGCGGACGATCTCGGCCTCACGCCCGAGCAGCGCCAGCTTCTCGTTAAGTATCATCGCAGGTTCGTTCGCGCCGGCGCGGCGCTCGACGATGCGGGCAAGGCGCGGCTGACGGAGATCGGCGCGCGGCTTTCGGAACTGCACACGGCGTTCGCGCAGAACGTGCTGGCCGCCGAGAAGGCGTTTCAGCTTGTGCTGGACGGGGAAGCGGATTTGAAGGGCCTTCCCGATTTCGTGCGCCAGGCCGCCGCGCAAGCCGCCGAGGATCGCGGGCTTTCCGGCAAACACGCCGTCACGCTTTCGCGGTCGAGCGTCGAGCCGTTCCTTGAGTTCTCGGAGCGCCGCGACCTTCGCAAGAAGGCTTATGAAGCCTACATCGCGCGGGGCGAGGAGGAGGCGACCGACAACCGGGCCTTCATCCAGGAGATCCTGGCGCTCAGGGCGGAGCTTGCAAAGCTCCTCGGCTTTACGACCTATGCCGATTACCAGATCGACGATGCGATGGCGAAAACGCCCGCGTCCGCGCGGCGACTCCTCGATGCGGTCTGGCGGCAAGCGAGGCTCAAGGCCGATAAGGAGCGGGCCGCGCTGGAAAGCATGGCTCAGGCCGAAGGCGCCAACGAGCCGCTCGCCGCCTGGGATTGGCGTCACTACGCCGAGAAACGCCGGAAGGCCGAGTTCGACATCGACGGCGCGGCGCTGAAGCCCTATTTCGAGCTGAACGCCATGATCGCGGCGGCGTTCGATACCGCGCACAGGCTTTTCGGCCTGAGCTTCCGCGAGCGCGGCGACGTGCCGGTCTACCACCCGGACGTGCGCGTTTGGGAGGCGGTCGACAGGCAGGGCAAGACGATAGCCCTTTTCATGGGCGATTACTTCAACCGGCCTTCGAAGCGCAGCGGCGCCTGGATGAGCGCGTTTCGCAAGCAGGAGCGGCTCGACGGCGAAGTCTTGCCGATCGTCGTCAACGTCTTGAACTTCACGAAAGGCGGCGAGGGCGCGCCTTCGCTCTTGAGCCTCGACGACGCGCGGACGCTGTTCCACGAGTTCGGCCATGGGCTGCACGGGCTTCTGTCGGATGTGACCTATGGCGGGCTTTCTGGCACGAGCGTCGACCGCGACTTCGTCGAGCTGCCGTCGCAGCTTTTCGAGAATTGGCTCTTGCAGCCCGATGTGCTGAACCGCTTTGCGCGGCACTGGCGGACGGGCGAGCCGATCCCGCGGAGCCTCATCGGCAAGCTCGTCGCGGCGCAAAAGTTCAACCAGGGCTTCCAGACGGCGGAATACGCCGCGTCCGCGCTGTTCGATCTCGACATTCATGAGGTGGGCGCGCCGGGCGAACTCGATCCCGTCGCCTTCGAGCAGGAATTGCGCGCCCGCATCGGCATTCCCGACGCGATTGCGCTCCGGCATCGCCCGCCGCACTTCCAGCATATCTTCGCGGGCAGCGGCTATGCGGCCGGCTATTACACGTATCTCTGGGCCGAGGTGATGGAGGCCGACGCCTTCACGGCGTTCGAAGAGGCGGGCGACATCTTCGCTCCGGACGTTGCCGCGCGTCTGCTCAAATACGTTTATGCGGCGGGGGGCTCGATGAAGCCGGAGGAAGCTTATCGCGCCTTTCGCGGGCGCGGCCCCTCCGTCGAGCCGCTCATGGAAAAGCGCGGGCTCGCCGGCGAGGCGGCTTAGGCGGATTCTCCTGTTGAAATCGGTGCTTAAGACCGCGAGCCACCGTTTTGGGCCACTTTTAGACCGGCGGGGTACAGGCGCCTATTGGTGGGGAGGGATGGATTTGAACCACCGACGCCTGCGCCTTCAACGCAGCGCTCTACCGAACTGAGCTACCTCCCTAAATGCCGTTATTCTAGATTGTGGACCAATCTGTTCGAGAAGCAATCGATCTCTGCGCCCGCCATAAAATCAGGCGACAGTCGTTTCCATTCCGCTGGCTTTCCGTAGCGGCTTTTCATCGGTTTCTCGATCCGGCCCGAGCCTTTACGATAGAGGCGACCGGTTCGCGCCGTGAGCTATGCCGAAGGTGGAGCGGGGCGCTTTTTGATTTCCTTGGCATGGCTGAAAACTCGACTTTCGCAGCATTTCGGAGCCGCCGGCCGGGCTTGACGGCGCTCCCGCAACTACCTTGCTCGCCGATACATTTCGGACCGTATTCTATGGAGGAGACACAAATGGCGGACGATCCGATCGGTCTCACGCGTGAGCGCTTTAACCGGCTTGATGCAAAGCTTGATCGCCTGCTTGAGCTGCAGGAGACGACAACGCTTCGGCTAAGCTCGATGGAGCAGAAGCTCGCCCATATCGGAACCGATATCTCCCGCATCGACGGATTCGAAAAACGGCTTGCGAGGATCGAAAAGCGCTTCGATTTAATCGAGGCCTGGCACTGCATAAGGCCCTGCCGGGCGATCAGTCCGGGCTTTTCCACGCTGGGGCATTTCCGGGGCGAGAGCGTTTGCGAGCTCTGGGATTTTCGCGTAACGCCTTGCATTTAATGGTCGGGGCGGAGAGATTCGAACTCCCGACCCTCTGCTCCCAAAGCAGATGCGCTACCAGGCTGCGCTACGCCCCGACTGGCTTACCGTTTCCTATCCCTTTTGCCGCGGTTCCGCAATCCCATCCTGCGGCGGCGCCGACATGCCGCGGCGCTCCTCTAGCCATCGAGCTCGGGATAATGCCGGAAGACGCCCTCCTCGCTGAAGGGCCGCCGCCTGTCGCTTTCGCAATAAGACTTGATGCGCGGGCTGAGAGCGACGGCGCGATGGAGCGCCGCGACGTGCGGCGCGTTCGGTATTGTCTTCCGCATCGCGCGCGGAAAGGCGTAGGCGAGCCCCTCCACCAGCTGGAACAGCGAGAGGTCGGCGTAGCTGGGCGAATCGCCGATGAGATGCGCGCTTCCCTTCGGATTGCGGTCCATCACCCTTTCGAACCAGCCGAGGAACTTCGGGATGCGGCTTTCGCGGAACTCCTTGGCGCGGCGCAGAGCTTCCGGCTTCTGGTCTTCGTAATAGCGGCCGCCGCCAAGCGGGTGATGCGCGTCGTGCGCTTCGTTGACGGCGTCCATGATGGTGAGCTGGACTTGATGCGTCCAAAGCCGCCGATCCTCGTCGCGAGGCGCCAGCCGCAGCTTAGGCCCGAGGTAGAACAGGATGGCCGCCGTCTGCGCGATCACGATATCCCGGTCCTGGAGGAATGGCGGCGCGAAGGGCAGGCGGCCCACGCGTTCGCCCTCCAGAAACGCCATCATCTCCGCCATGCCGCGCTCGCTGCGCGCGGCATCCTCATAGGGAGCGCCAGCCTCCTCCAAGGCAAGGCGCACGAACTCGCCGCGTCCCTGGATGTTCGGCCAATAATAGAGCCTGTAGACCATTCGCGCCTCCGGGAAGGGCTGCCCGCGTCCGCCTTCGCGGTTAATTCCCCCGCGGGCCGGAAGGTTGCCGCCGCAACTTGTTAACGGGACCTTCCTTCGTCGAGATAGCCGGCGCAAGCATAGCCGAAAAAATGACCCGCGCCAGAGGCCGTTCGCCGCCGCCCCGGCTACTCTCGCTTCTGGCGCGCGCCGCCCTATATCCGGGGCAGGCGGGCATGTTGCCTCGCCATCGCCCGCTCGAACCCGGAGGCGCGTATGTGTGGACGCTTTGCGCAAGCTTATAGCTGGGCGGAGCTGATCGCGTTCTACCGGCTCGTCGACGAGATCGCGCCGCAGCTCGCCGCCTCGTGGAACGTCGCGCCGGCGCACAGCGCGGGCGTCGTTGTGCTTGGCGGCGACGGCCCGCGCTTCCGGCCCATGCGCTGGGGGCTCGTCCCGTCCTGGGCGAAAGACCCCTCCATCGGCTCGAAGCTCATCAACGCGCGGGCGGAGACGCTGGCGGAGAAGCCCGCATTCCGGCAGGCGCTGAAATCGCGCCGCTGCGTCGTGCCGATAACGGGCTTCTACGAATGGCGGCGGGAAGCGCGGGGCAAGCAGCCCTATTTCATCGGCGGCGCCGATGGCCAGCCCCTGTCGCTCGCCGGATTGTGGGAGGACTGGAACGGGCTCCTGACGTTTGCCATCGTCACCGTGCCCGCGAACGAGAAGCTTGCGCCGATCCATGACCGCATGCCGGCCATCCTTGCCCCCGATGAAGCGCGCGCCTGGCTTAAGACCGGCGACACGGCGCTGCTGAAGCCCTGCCCGCCCAGTGCGCTGGCGGCGTGGCCTGTCTCCGCCCGCGTCAACTCGCCCGCCAATAACGATCCCGCTCTTGTGGAGCAGGTTCCGCCGGACGCTGCCGCGGCGCCGCCCTTGCCGGGTCAAGCGGATCGGAAACCCGAACAGCTCGCCTTCCTGGTTTGAGGCTATCGGCGGGGCGGCAAGCCGTTCGCCTCGAAATCGGCGATGCCGACCACGCGCCAAGACCGGTTCGACATGTTCTTCGCGTCGGAAATGAGGTTCTCGACCATCTGGAAATAGGAATCGATCAGCTTGCCTTCGAATTTGGCCAGTATATCGTCGACACGAGCCGGATCGGCGCCCATGGCCCGCATTCGAGCGCGGAGTTTGCGGTAGCGCGGCGCACTGTCGAGGGCGTAAAGCGGCGTGGGGAAGTCCACGATTGCGTCGCCAAGCACTCGGGCGGTCACTTCCTTCCTTGGATGGCTCGGCGCCTTTAGCGTGCGCCGCTCCGCCGATTGCAGCAAAGCGCCGACGCGCGCATTGTCGCTCTGGAAATCGTTGATGCGCTCAGGCTTTATCATGACGAGTTCTTTGATCTCCGGATGCTGATCGAGGACGCCGCCTTGCACGAGAACGTGGTGGGCGAAGTTCTCGAAGAAGCCGACCGCGACGCCGGTGGCCGCCGAGATATCCACCAGGGCGGCGTTGTAGAATTGCGTGATGGGATTGTCCGAAAGGTTCACGTCTTCGCCGCGAAGATAGGCGCCGAGCACCGGCTTGAGCTGCGATGCCAAATCCTCGACGGTGAAGTCCGCGACCGTCAGCACGCGCTGTTGGGTAAGGTAGAACGGCGGGGTCGCGCCGCGAAAGTCGATCAGAACGAGAGGCGTGCCCAGCGCGTTGAAATAGGCGATCTCGTACATGACGTTGCGGCTGGTCGTCGAAATGTCGGCGATGCCGAAGTCCGCCATGTCGATGCGGTGGAACACGTCGTCCTTGATGGCGGCGCTCACGAGTTGCTGCGGCACAAACACGTCGTACTGCGCTTCCGTCAGGTTGAGCGAGCGGAGAACCGACCTCGCGGCGTCGCCGATGTTGGTCGTGTGCGCCGAGGTTGGAACCTGCGTTCTCTCCGGAGTGCGCCGCCGCCGGAACCAGCGGCCGGTAAATCCCTGCCCGCCCTGGTCTTGGGGCAGGTCTTTATCGTTGCCCATCGGCCCGATGACGAAAACGGAGAAGCGTCCGCCTGCCAAGCGCCCCGAAAATTGCGACATGAACCGCCTCGCGATGGAAAGATGATTGCCTCGGAGGAGTAGGCTTGGACGGGATGGTTCGCAAGATGAAATAATTGCGGGAGCGGCTCTCATGGCTTTCCCACCGGCCGCGGCGTTTATCCTGTTCACCCACTGGACAGGGCTGCTCGCGGGACGGCGAGGGCGTCGCGTGCGAGAGTGGTACTGGATGGGCGCGCTTTTCGGGCCATTCGCCCTCCTCGCGGTTGCGCTCCCGCCGCTCTTTGGCCTTGACTCCTGTGCCCTTCACAACGCCCGAAGACGCTCGCGCTTGGGTCGAGGCAAACAAGGCGGACCTAGCTTACGCGAGTTGACGTCCCGATCCGCGCTCATCGTCGTTGTAACGATCGCGTTGGGCATGCTTCACAAGTATCTAATCGATCGGAAAGACAGCGCCTGTCTCGGCTGTGTTTGCGCTTCCGATACCGAGGCCCGTTAATGCCCGCCCAGAAGCCACACAGCCGCGAAAGCGGCTCCGATCAAGACAGCCGCGAGGAGCACCGCAAAACCGACAACGCGCGCAACCGCTAGTGCCTGGTTCGGTCCCACGAACGAGCGATAAGGGTCGAAGCCGAGCGAACTGTCTTGCTGCCGGGCGCTCGCCAAGCGTTTCAGCCGCACACGATTATCGTCGAACTTTTCCAAAAGCACCCACCCGGCCCTCGCCTCTTCGTGCAGGATGGCCTTAAAACGCTGAGGATCGCCGAACCAGGCAGCGGCAGTGCGCAAGATTTTAAATTCCCAGCCTGCCGCTTCATCCTTCGCTTTTGCCTCATTCATCGCTCATCTCCACCTCAGCTTAATGAACGCCCGCGCGAACCAAGATCGCAACCAGCACGACCAGGAAAAGCGCGACCCCCGCCAGAATGCCGCCCGTGAGTAGCAGAGCAAACTTCCCTTGTCTCATGCCAACCCAAGTGCGGTATGGGTCGAAGTTGAGCGAGGCGTCGCGGTCGCGGGCGCTCGCGGGCCGTTTTACACGCACGCGGTTATTGTCGAATTTTTCGAGGAACAGCCAACCCGCGCGGGCCTCCTCGTCCAGGACGCCCTTCATCCAAAAAGGATCGCCGAACTTTCCGGCGGCGCTGCGCAGAACCTTGAACTCCCAGCCCCCGGCCAAATCTGGCGCGGTATAGGGAGTCATCTCTTCCTCTTCTTCCTCTAACCGTCTTCTCGCCGCTATAGCGGCTCCCGCGGCAGCAGCCATGCCAGCCTCCAAATCCGCTTGCGGCGCTCAGGTGGAGCGCACGGCAAATCCGATACCCCCATTTTAGCCCGAAATGCGGCGTGCGGGAGCAAACACAGTGGCGTCCGTGCTCACAAAGGCGGCGCGGATGGGGCAAGCTGAAAACTTGAGCTGGACCAGCGCGCCTTGCGTTTTTATGCCGCCGCCCTCCGGGTGAGCCGCACGCGTTGTCATGGCCGGGCCTGACCCGGCTATGACAATGGCTGGCGTTTCGCCGCTGCAACTGCCGGATTTAGGATGAAAGGTTGGCAAGCCGCGAGCAGTACGCCGCCTCACGCAATTAGGAAGTTAGTTATGTTTTCTGGCGATTTGTATCGGGATGATTGGAAACGGCGTCAGCTTTGCTGGACGGGGGCGATTTCAACGCTGGTCCCGCAGCCGCAGGCGCTCGTCTGGTTCGGGTTGTTGAAGACGAAGCCCGAATTCAGCTTGTCGGACTTGAAGTCCATCTCCGTGCCGAGCAGGTAGAGGATCGCAGCCGGCTCGATGAGGACGCGCACGCCCTTCTCCTCGACGACCTCGTCCGTGGGGCGCGCCTCGGCCGCGTATTCCATGGTGTATTCCATGCCAGCGCAGCCGCCCTTCTTCACGCCGACGCGCAAGCCGGCGACCGGCGTCTCCGACCGCGCCATGATCGCCTTCAGGCGCTCCGCCGCCGCGTCGGTCAGCGTCAAAACTTTCGGTGTCGGCCTTGCCATAACCCCATTCTCCCGCCGTCATGGCCGGGCTTGACCCGGCCATCCAGCCCTATTTGAAGGTTGCCCCTGCTTCTCTGGGTGGCCGGGTCAAGCCCGGCCATGACCAGAAATCAGAACATATTCAATGCGACGCGCGCTTCGTCCGACATGCGGCTCGGATCCCAGGGCGGGTTGAACACGAGCTGCACGCGCACAAGGCTCACCCCTGGCACGGCGCCGACCGCATTCTCCACCCAGACGGGCATGTCGCCCGCAACCGGACAGCCCGGCGCCGTCAGCGTCATCTCCACGTCCACTTCCCGGTCGTCGTTGATGTCGATCCTATAAATGAGCCCAAGCTCGTAAATATCAACGGGGATCTCGGGATCGTAGACGGTCTTCACCGCGGCGACGATGCCCGCGGTCATGCGGTCCAGCTCCTCCTCGGAGAGCGAATGATCGTCCTTGAATTCCTTGGCGACTTCGAGCGTATGCGCGCAGGGCTGCGGCAGATCCTTCTGCGCTGGCGCATCTTGCGGGCCGTCCCACGGCGCGTTCTCGATCCGGGTTTTGGCTTCTTCCATGGCGTCCGTCATTTGAAAAATCGCTCCGCTTTCTGAAGGGCTTCCGCGAGCGCCTCCACTTCGGCTCGCGTGTTGTACAGGCCGAACGAGGCCCGGCATGTGGATGTGAGGCCGAAGCGCGCCAGAAGCGGCTCGGCGCAATGGCTTCCGGCGCGCACGGCGATGCCCGACCGGTCGAGGATGGTGGCGACGTCGTGCGAGTGCGCCCCCTCCATCGCAAAGGAGACGATGGCGCCCTTGTTCGCCGCCTGCCCGATCAGCCGGATCGAGTTCATGGGCCTCAAGAGCTCCTCGGCATAGAGGCGCAGCGCGTTTTCGTGGGCGCGGATGCGGTCCTTGCCGATGCTGTCCATGTAGTCGAGCGCGGCGGTCAGCGCGGCGGCCTCGGCGATGGGCGGCGTGCCGGCCTCGAAACGGTAGGGCGGATCGTTGTAGCGCACCGTGTCCACGGTCACGGTCTCGATCATCTCGCCGCCGCCGAGGAAGGGCGGCATGGCTTCGAGATGCTCGCGCTTTGCGTAGAGCGCGCCGATGCCGGTCGGACCGTAGACCTTGTGGCCGGTCATTGCGTAAAAGTCGCAATCGATGTCCTGCACGTCCACGTCGAGATGCACCGCGCCCTGGCTGCCGTCGATCAGCACGTAAGCGCCGTGAGCGTGCGCGATCTCGCATATTTCCTTCACCGGCGTCGCCGTGCCGAGCACGTTCGACATATGCGTGATCGCGACGATCTTGGTGCGCGGCGTGATCGCGGCCTCGAAGTCTTCCAGGCGGAATTCGCCATCGTCGGCGATGGGAACCCATTTGATGACGGCGCCGCGCCGCTCGCGGTGAAAGTGCCACGGCACGATGTTCGAGTGGTGCTCCATGATGCTGAGCACGATCTCGTCGCCGGGGCCGATATGGAGGCCGCCGAAAGACGCCGCGACGAGGTTGATCGCCTCCGTCGCGTTCTTGGTGAACACGATCTGTTCGTGGCTCGGCGCGTTCAGGAACTTGGCCACCCGCTCGCGCCCGCCTTCATAGGCGGCCGTCGCGGCGTTGGCGAGGTAATGCAGGCCGCGATGCACGTTTGCGTATTCTTCCGAATAGGCCTTGATCAGCGCGTCGAGCACGGCTTTCGGCTTCTGCGCGCTTGCCGCGTTGTCGAGATAGACGAGCGGGTTGCCGTGAACTTGCAGCGAGAGCGCCGGAAAATCGCGCCGGATCGCGTCCACATCGTAGGCGCGGGCGGCGATATCTTTGTCGATCGATGTCATAGCCCCTCTCCGAGCTTACGCCCCTCATCCTGTCCTTCTCCCCCTGGGAGAAGGAACGCCGTCGCGAGGCCGCAGCCAGCCCCCTCTCCCATGGGGAGAGGGTTGGAGTGAGGGGTGTTGCGGCTTGTCATTGTGCTTTTCATTCTAAATGGCCGGGTCAAGGGTGGTTGCGTCGCGTCCGAGCCACGCGGCGACTCTCGCTTCGAGCGCGGCGCGAAGACCTTCGTTTTCGATTTTGTCGAGCGCCTCGCCGACGAAAGCGGCGATGAGAAGCGCGTGCGCCTCGGCCTCGGGGATGCCGCGCGCCCTGAGGTAGAACATCATGTCCTCGTCGAGCTGGCCCGCCGTGGAGCCGTGGCCGCACACCACGTCGTCGGCGAAAATCTCAAGCTCCGGCTTCGAGTTCGAACTCGGCGTCGTCGGAGAGAAGCAGCGCGTTCGCCATCTGCTTGCCGTCGGTCTTCTGCGCGCCTTGCTGGACCACGACCTTGCCCTGGAAAACGCCGCGCGAGCGCCCGTCGAGAACGGCCTTCACCAGTTCGCGGCTTTCGCAATGAGGCGCCACATGGTCGACGACGAGCGTGAAATCCGCGTGGCTCTGCGCGCGGAGCACCATGGCGCCGGCATAGTGGCAGCGCGCATGCGGGCCGTCGAAGCGGATGCCCGCTTCCGAGCGGACGAGCGCGCCGTCGACCGCGATATGCGTCGGATGGTAGCCGGCGCCTTCGCCAAGCGTCACGGCGGCGGAGGCCAAATGTTTCGCCCCATTGCCGGCCGTCAGCCGGACATGCTTCAGCGATGCGCGCGCGCCAACCGCAAGGCGCGTCAGCGAGAACGCCTGAGTTTGCTCGGCCCCGGCATGCGTTTCGATCAGCGAAACCTCCGCGCCGTCGCCGACGCCGATGGCATGCCGCAGGGCGAAGAGATGAGGCTTTGAGCCGGTAGCGATGACGATCAGATGGATGGGCTTCTCCAGCCTGGCGCCCGCCGCCACCGAAACGATGGCTCCATCCGTGGCGAAGGCCGTGGCGAGCGCCCCGGTCACGTCGCGCGGCCCGAGGGCAAGCTTCGCCGCCGCCGCCGCCGAGGCGTCATCCTTCTCGAAGACGTCCCGCAGCGTCTCGAAGCCCAAATCCGGGGCGCTCTGGATCGTGGAGAGGTCGGGGCGAAAGCGGCCATCCACGAATACGGCGCGATAGGCGTCGAGATCCGCGAGCGGCTTGCCGATGGCCGCCTCCACGCTGACGCCGGCGGCCTGCTCCTCGCCGAGCCCGCCCAGCGGATGGACCTCCGGCATGAGCGCGCGCAGATCGGTAAATTTCCACTCCTCGACGCGGCGATGCGGCACGCCGATGAGGGTGAACTGGTCCAGCGCCGCTTCCCGCGAAGCGCGCACGGCGACCGAGCGCGCGCCGGGCAGCTTGGCGGCGACGCTCGCGTAAAGATCGAGGTAGCGCTGCTCCGCGGGCGTGATCGCCGGCCGGATCGTGGTTTGATGGATCGTCATCGCCGCCCCTTAAGCCGCTTCCGAAGCGTAAGCCGCGTAGCCCGACTCTTCCAGCTCCAAAGCAAGCTCCTTGCCGCCCGAACGAAGGATCTGGCCGCGCGCCATCACGTGCACCTTGTCGGGCACGATATAGTCCAGAAGGCGCTGGTAGTGGGTGATGACGAGCAAGGCGCGGTCGGGCGAGCGCAGCCGGTTAACGCCCTCGGAGGCGATGCGGATGGCGTCGATGTCGAGGCCGGAGTCCATCTTGTCGAGAATGACGAGCGTCGGCTGAAGCAGCGACATCTGCAGCACCTCGGCGCGCTTCTTCTCGCCGCCCGAAAAGCCTGTGTTCACGGGGCGCTTCAGCATGTCCATCGAAATGCTGAGCTTGTCGGCCTCGGCGCGCACTTTTCGCATGAAGTCGGGGATCGAAATGTCGCTCTCGCCATGAGCCTTGCGTTGCGCGTTCATGGCCGCGCGCAGGAACGTCAGCGAGGCGACGCCGGGAATTTCCATCGGATATTGGAAGGCGAGAAACACGCCGGCATGCGAGCGCTGGTCGGGCGACATGGCGAGAAGATCCTTGCCGTCCCAGGTCGCGGAGCCTTGCGTCACCTCATAGTCTTCCTTGCCGGAAAGCACGTAGGCGAGCGTGGACTTGCCCGAGCCGTTCGGCCCCATGATCGCATGGACCTCGCCCTTCGGCACGGTGAGATTGAAGCCGCGCAGAATTTCCTTGCCGTCGATTTCCGCATGCAGGTCTTTGATTTCAAGCATCGTGTCTACTTTCCGGTGTCATCGGAACCCCAGCGCCACCGCCAGGCCCCATCCGTCTTCTTCCATACAATCCAAATGAATAACGCCGTCATGGGGACAATCGTGGCGACCTGGAAAGGCAGCGTCGCCAGCTGCATTATCGCGACAACCAGCGCCACAAAGACCGCTGTCGCCAGCCAGCCCTTCCAATTCGCGGGGCTCGCGCCCCAGCCGTAGTGTTTAGGCCTGAACCATGCGCCCATCGCCTCCTCCATCACTTTCTCACCAGCATAAGGCCGGGAACGATTAGAAACGGAACGGCGATCAGGTGCCGGATGGCGGCGGCGTAACCCACGGCCTTGCCCGCGATGACGAAATCGCCGATGGGCACGATGGCCGTTATAAGGAGCGCCGCGCCCGCCGCCGCTCTGTTGCGGGCCACTGCGAAACCGAGGATCAGAAGGCCAAGCGCGATGTCGCGCACGCCGAGCCCCGGCGCCAGCGCGATGTCGGCCAGGTGCGAAGGGTCGATCCCGAACGCCTGCACCGCGTTAGCCGGCGCCCATATCAAAGCCGCCCCGATGAGGCATAGGAACACTCCCAGCAATCCCGCGAATATCAGCGCCATTCTACCCCCTCACCCTGTCCCTCTCCCCCTGCAAGCTCGCCTTGGCGGGCTTGCCGCTCTGAAGCATCCGCATCCGCGAGCGGATGCGGATGGGAGAGGGGACGATAGCTAACCAACGCTGCCTTCGAGGCTGATCGAGATCAGCTTCTGCGTCTCGGCCAGGAACTCCATCGGGAGCTGCTGGAGCACGTCGCGCACGAAGCCGTTCACGATCAGCGCCACGGCGTCCTCCGCGGAAAGCCCGCGCTGCAGGCAGTAGAACATCTGGTCGTCCGAGATCTTCGAGGTCGTCGCCTCGTGCTCGAACTGGGCGCTCGCGTTCTTGGCTTCGATGTAGGGCACCGTATGCGCGCCGCATTGGTCGCCGATCAAGAGGCTGTCGCATTGCGTGAAGTTGCGCGCGTTCGAGGCGCGGCGATGCGCGGAGACGAGCCCGCGATAGGTGTTGTCGGAGCGGCCCGCCGCGATGCCCTTCGAAATGATGCGGCTCGACGTGTTCTTGCCGAGATGGATCATCTTCGTGCCGCTATCGACCTGCTGGCGGCCGTTCGAGATGGCGATGGAGTAGAACTCGCCGCGGCTGCCATCGCCGCGCAGGATGCAGCTCGGATATTTCCAGGTGATGGCCGAGCCGGTCTCCACCTGCGTCCAGGAAATCTTCGAGTTGCGGCCCCGGCAATCGCCGCGCTTCGTCACGAAATTATAGATGCCGCCCTTGCCTTCCTTGTCGCCCGGATACCAGTTCTGCACGGTCGAATACTTGATTTCGGCGTCGTCGTGCGCGATCAGCTCCACCACGGCGGCGTGAAGCTGGTTTTCGTCGCGCTGCGGGGCCGTGCAGCCTTCGAGGTAGCTCACATAGGAGCCTTTGTCGGCGATGATGAGCGTGCGCTCGAATTGGCCGGTGTTCTTTTCGTTGATGCGGAAGTAAGTCGAAAGCTCCATCGGGCAGCGCACGCCTTCGGGCACGTAGACGAACGAGCCGTCGGAATAGACCGCCGAGTTCAGCGTCGCGAAATAGTTGTCGGAAGTCGGCACGACGCTGCCGAGATACTTGCGCACGAGTTCGGGATGCTCGCGCACCGCCTCCGAGATCGAGCAGAAGATCACGCCCGCCTTCCCCAGCTCTTCCTTGAAGGTCGTGACCACGGACACGCTGTCGAATACGGCGTCCACCGCCACGCGCGGCCCTGTCACCTTCGCGCCTTCGACGCCCGCGAGCACGGCCTGCTCCTTCAGCGGAATGCCCAGCTTTTCATAGGTGCGCAGGAGTTCCGGATCGACGTTGGCGAGGCTTTTCGGACCCTCCGTCGACTTCGGCGCCGAGTAATAATACAGATCCTCGTAATCGATCTTCGGATAGTGGACGCGCGCCCATGTCGGCTCTTCCAGCGTCCGCCAGCGCTTGTAGGCATCGAGACGCCACTCCAGCAGCCATTCCGGCTCGCCCTTCTTGGCCGAGATGAAGCGAACGGTGTCCTCGCTCAACCCCTTCTCGGCGCGCACGCTTTCGATGTCGGTCGTGAACCCGTACTTGTATTTGTCGACATCGATGTCCCGGACCCGTTCGATGGTGTCCTGTACAGGCGTCGCCATATCTCACTCCTTCCTTTGTCATGGCCGCCCTTGAGGCGGCCATCCAGAGTTTCGTTTCGCAGCCTGGATGGCCGGGTCAAGCCCGGCCATGACGATCATGTTACGCGGCATGTCGCGTTTCGCGCCCGCCGCAAATCTTGGACAAGGCGGCCAGAAACCGCTCGATGTCCGCTTCCCCGGTGGTCCACCCGGTCGAAACCCGGATCGCGCCGTCGCCAATCGCCCGCGGTACGCCCATCGCCGCAAGCACGTGAGACCGTTCCACCTTGCCGGAGGAGCACGCCGAGCCCGAGCTGACGGCCACGCCTTCAAGATCGAAGGCGATCAGCATCATTTCCGCGCTCTTGCCTGGAAGTGCAAAGCAAGTGGTGTTGGGCAGCCGGTCCGCGCCTTCCCCGAAAATCGACGCATTCGGAGCAACGGCTCGAATCCCCTGTTCGAGCCTCGACTGTAAGGCTTGCGCCCGCGCTTTCCAAATCACCTGCTCTTTATCGGCGGCGGCGAGCGCGGCGGCGAGGCCCGCGATCGCGGCGGCATTCTCGGTGCCCGAGCGCAGGCGGCGCTCCTGTCCGCCGCCCTGGATCAAGGCCGGCGGCGCAGGCTCCGCGCCGCGCCAGATCGCGGCGCCGGCGCCCTTCGGGCCGCCGAATTTATGGGCGGAGAAGAACAGCGCATCGGGGCGCCCAAGCTCGCGAAGGTCAAGACGGCCAATCGCCTGCGTCGCGTCGCAGATGAAAAGAGCGCCCCATGCGCGGGCCGCCGACGCAATCTCCTCGATCGGCTGAATAACCCCGGTTTCGTTGTTTGCCGCCTGCACGGCGATGACGGACGGCGACGCCAAAGCCTGTTCGAGAGCGGCCAGATCCACAACGCCCTCGGCCGAGACCGGCAGGATTTGGACGGAGTTGTCTGCAAAGCGATGCCCTTTCAAGACGCAAGGATGCTCGGCCGCGCAAACCGCAAGCCCGCGCCCGCCCCGCGGCTGGAGAAGCCAGTTCGCCGCTTCCGTCCCGCTCGACGTGAACGTCACGGCCGAAGGCGTCACTTGAAACGCCCGGGCCACCGCCTCACGCGCGCGCTCCACGATGGAGCGGGCGGCGCGGCCCTCGGCGTGGATCGATGACGGGTTGCCGATGCAATCGAGCGCCGCGATCATGGCATCCCGCGCTTCAGGCCGAAGCGGCGAGGTTGCGTTATAATCGAGATAGCTTCTTTCGCTCATAAGCCACCCTCCGCGGCGGCGAGCTTGCTTAGCGATAAGTCTCCGGCCGGCGCGGAGTATTGGCCATGCAAAACATCTGCCAACGTGGCCGTACCGAGAAAACGCTCGATATGCCCGCCAAGAGCGTCCCAAAGGTAGTGCGTCGCGCAGCGCCTCGACGCGACGCATCCATCCTCCACGGTTACGCACCGCGTCATTTTTACCGGCTCGTCCACGGCGGCCATGACCTCGCCGATGCTGATGGCCCGCGCGTCGCGGCCAAGAACATATCCGCCGCCCGGCCCCCTTACCGACCGCACAAGCCCGTTGCGCCGCAGTTTCATGAAAAGCTGCTCAAGATAAGCGAGCGACAATTCCAGGCGGCACGCGACATCCGCGAGCGGCAGCGGCCCGGAATCGCCCTGCCGCGCAACCTCGACAATCGCCATGACGGCGTAACGCCCTTTTGTGCTCAGAAACATTTTCTTCCATCTTCGAGCCGGATCCGCACGAAGGCCGTGGAAATTCGCGTCTCTGTTATGATATGCCACGTATGCGCGCAGAGGCGCATAATGGGACTCGAACAGATCGAGGACTTTTCGCCCTTATGTATAGGTATTCCGACTGCAGCAGTCAACTATTAGCGGAATGCCTTCGGCCGAAAATGGTCTAGGAGCTGCCAGGCGCGCTTAGGGAATTCCGCGCTTCCACAAGGCGATACAGAAAAACAAGCTGACGCATACGGTGCGAGCAAGACAGGCGCCCGGGCCAGCAATCCGGGAAAAGAGGTTCACAAGAATGCCGGAAGTAATCATCAACGGGCCCGCCGGCCGCATCGAAGGACGCTATCACCACGAGCCTGCCGCGGGATCGCCGATCGCCATCATTCTCCATCCCCACCCGCAGTTCGGCGGGACGATGAACAACCAGATCGTCTACAGCCTTTATTATACTTTCGTGGAAAGAGGTTTTTCGGTCCTTCGGTTCAACTTCAGGGGCGTCGGGCGCAGCCAGGGCATTTTCGACCAGGGGCCGGGCGAACTCTCGGACGCGGCCACGGCGCTCGATTGGCTGCAAATCAACAATCCCGACGCAAAATCCTGCTGGATCGCCGGCGTGTCGTTCGGCGCCTGGATCGCCATGCAGCTCCTCATGCGCCGGCCGGAGATCGACGGCTTCATCTCCGTGGCGCCGCCCGCGAACCTCTACGACTTCAGCTTTCTCGCTCCCTGCCCCTCTTCCGGTCTGATGATTAATGGAGACCGCGACCGCGTCGTGCCGGCTCCGCCGTAAAAACCCTTGTGGACAAGCTTAAGACGCAAAAGGGCATCGTTGTCAGTCACGAAATTATCCCCGGCGCCAATCATTTCTTTGAAGAGAAGATAGACGACCTTATCGTCTCGGTGGAGAAGTACTTGGACAAACGCTCGCTTGCCGCGCCGAAACCATCGCGAAAGGAAAAGGCGGTACAAGACAGCGAGATGAAGCCGTAAACCGGCTAAGCAACGCTGTTCAAGATCGATCGGCGCCGAAGCAAAAAAATGGCATGATTGCGCACAAAAATTGCGCAACATGCAAAGACTTAAGTAACCCTAGACTGGGGATTATGCTAATAGGCTTGGTTGCGGTGACGCTTTATTAACTGTTACACGAGAATATGGCGGCGCAAATGCTTTTGTAGAAAATAGCTCATGCGCCTCAACTCTTATTCGAAACGCAACACGAGACCGCACAGGCCGATGGAGAACCCTCCGTCTCGGCCCTCGCGGCCAAAACCGGGCAAGGGCGCCATGGCTAGCACAATTCTGATCGTCGAGGACAATGAGCTCAATATGAAGCTCTTCCACGATTTGCTTGAGGCGCATGGGTACAAAACGCTGCAGACGCGCAATGGTATCGACGCCATCGCGCTCGCGCGTAAGCATCGCCCGGATTTGATCGTGATGGATATTCAGCTTCCGGAAGTTTCCGGCCTGGACGTAACAAAATGGCTAAAGGAAGATGACAGCTTGCGACATATTCCGATTGTCGCCGTCACGGCCTTTGCAATGAAGGGCGACGAGGAGCGTATTCGCGAGGGCGGCTGCGAGGCTTATGTATCCAAACCCATCTCAGTGTCGCGATTCCTTGAGACGATCCGCCAATTTATCCCGGCGACGCTCGCCTGAAGCGCTGGGGATAACGGGGAAAACTTAAGAAACACCTCGCCGTGGGAAAAAGCGTCGCCGCTTTCGCGACTTCGTTTACTATAGAACCAAAAAACCTTGATAAACAACTGCTTGAGAGTATAGTCTGGATAAGATGCTGAGGAAATTGGCTGACGGAGTTTGTTGGGCGTTAAGGAGGATCGGCGTAAAATCTCAGAAGTAAGGCGGAAAGATGTCGATCTGGCCTTGCCAACAAGCCAGCTTTCCTCATACTTGTAGCAACTGAATCCCCTGCGGAGTGCCCAGGTCCGCCGCATCTCCTGGGTCCGCGGGGATAAAACCGAAGCCTCTATGTCGTCGCAAACTGGCGGTTTCGGCAGAGGCTGTTGGATCACGCCCTCTTGATCCAATGGCGACAAGATCAGCTCCGCTTCTGTAATCGGACACACCCCGCTGCCGAGAAAGACAGCGGAGCTGATCCTTTACATGCCTCTCAATGAAACATGGAGCGAAGGGATGGCCGCGCGCGGAGCGCCGGCCGGCTACTTAATCTTTGCTTCTTTGAACTCGACGTGCTTCTTGACCACCGGGTCGTATTTATTAAGCGCGAGTTTCTCGGTCATATTCCGGGGGTTCTTCTTCGTGACGTAGTAGTAGCCCGTCCCGGCGGTACTAACCAACTTGATTTTCTGAGTTACAGGCTTTGCCATGATCGTTTCCGAATATCTCTCGACGCACGCATGCGTGCAAAGTGGCCAACTTGAGGGGGTATGTCAAGCGAGACACGGATATTCTCCGCTTCGGTTGAAAAGTCAAGCAAACGGCGCATCGGCTGCATAAGCTGAGCCTTTTCAGCCTTCTAACCCAGCATCCTCAGCGCCGCTGCACTCGATCCTCGCTCCCTATGACTTGCGCTTTTTTGGCCCCTTCGCCGCGGCGCGAACGGGTTTTCCGCCGCGCTTCTTTCCGGCTTTGACCAAGGCGGCGGAGAACTTGCCGTCGCTGACCATCTCGAAGCGCAGCGCCCCCGCGGCCGGGTTCGCCTCCTTGAGACGCACATCCACCCTGTCGCCGAGCCGGAAGCTTTCGCCCGTGCGCTCGCCGACAAGCGCGTGATGGGCCTCGACATGTTTGTAGAAATCGCGCCCAAGCGTCGCGATCGGCACAAAGCCATCGGCGCCGGTGTCGAGCAGCTTCACAAACAAGCCGAAGCGCGTCACGCCCGAGATGCGGGCCTTGAAATGCTCGCCGACCTTTTCGGCCAGATGCATCGCAATCAGGCGATCCACGGTTTCGCGCTCCGCCGACATCGCCTTGCGCTCGCTTTGCGAAATCGCCTCGGCGATGGCGCCGAGCTTCGTTTTCTCCGCGTCCGACAGGCCGCCTTCGCCGAGCCCGAAGGCGCTGACCAGCGCGCGATGCACAATCAGATCGGCGTAGCGGCGGATCGGCGAGGTGAAATGCGCGTAGCGGCGCAAATTCAGGCCGAAATGCCCGAGATTGCCGGGCCTGTACTCGGCCTGCGCCTGGGCGCGCAACACCACCTCGTTCAGGATCTCCTGGTGTTCGGTTCCGACCGCCTTCGCCAGGATCTTGTTGAACTGGCCGGGCCGGTTGAAGCTCGTCTTCGGCGCGTTGATGTCGATGCTGGCCAGAAACTCGCTCAGCGCGACCAGCTTTTCCGCGGAAGGCGCGTCGTGCACGCGATAGATGAGCGGCGACTTCCTGGCTTCGAGCGCCTCCGCGGCGGCGACGTTGGCCTGGATCATGAATTCTTCGATAAGGCGGTGAGCGTCGAGGCGCTCTGGAACGATCACCTTCGAGACAAGCCCGCGCTCGTCGAGGACGATCTTGCGCTCCGGCAGGTCGAGGTCCAGCGGCCCGCGCCGGTCCCGCGCTTCGCCGAGCAGCCGATAGACTTGCCACAACGGCCGCAGGATCGGCTCCAGGAGCGCCGCCGTTTTCTTATTGCGCTGTCCGTCGATGGCGTCCTGCGCCTCCCGATAGGAGAGCTTCGCCGCCGAGCGCATCATGGCGCGGCTGAAGCGGTGCGACAGCTTCTTGCCGGTCCGGTCGAAGATCATGCGCACGGCAAGGCAGGGCCTCAGCTCGCCTTCCCGCAGCGAGCAAAGATCGTTCGACAGCCGTTCCGGCAGCATCGGCACGACGCGGTCGGGGAAATACACCGAATTCCCGCGCAGGCTCGCCTCATGGTCGATGGCCGCGCCGGGCCTCACATAAAAGGAGACGTTGGCGATGGCGACGATGACAATCGCGCCGCCCTCGTTGGCGGGGTCGTCGTCGGGCCGCGCCCACACGGCGTCGTCGTGATCCTTCGCGTCTTCCGGGTCGATGGTGATGAGCGGGATGCGCGTCAGATCCTCGCGATCCGCCATCGACGCTTCCGGCAGCGCCTCAAGCTCGGCAAGGATGTCGTCGCCGAAACGATCGCGCAGGCCGTGATTGTGGATCGCGATCAGGCTGACGGCTTTCTCGGCCTTGGGGCTGCCGATGCGTTCGGAAATGCGGGCGGAGGGGCGATGCGAATGCACGTCGCGGGCGATCTCGAAACGCACCAGCTCGCCGTCTTCCGCGCCGCCGATGTCGCCGTCGGCGACGGGCCACTCCTTCAGGTCTTTCTTGTCGATGGACTCGACCGCGAAGCCGCGCCCGGTCTTTCGCAACAGGCCGAGCTGGCGGGGCTTGTCGCGCGGAAGCCTCTTGATCGGGGAGGCGATGAAGCGAGCCGCCTCCGCGCCTTCGTCCGCGTCGCCATCCGCGGGCCTGATGCGCGCCAGCACGTGGTCGCCGACGCCGATGGCCGGGCCTTCATAGCGCCGCCCGATCTCGACAAGAATGCGCGGCGGCGCCCCATCGGCGTCTTCGTTCCAATGGAGAGGCGAGGCGATGAGATCGCCGTTCCGGTCTGTCCTTCGCACCACGATGACCGCAACATTGGGCAGCGCATCCTTACGCACCGCCCGCCTCGCGCCGGCGATCAGCCCATCGGCGGCGAGTTCCTTGAGCACGCGCTTCAGGTCGATGCGTTCCGAGCCCTTGATGTCGAAGGCCCGCGCAATTTCCCGGCGGCCGATGTTTTGGGACGAGGATTGAATGAATTGAAGAATGTCTTCTTTTGTGGGTTTCTGTGAAAGCGCTCCCTTCGAGCGCTTCGCTTTTGCGTCCATGCTGTCTTTCTTGCTCGGCACGGGCTAGGCCGCCTCGCTTGCCGCTTTTTTTGCGGTCTTCTTGGCGGAGGATTTCGGCTTCGAAGCCTTCGCTTTTTTGTCTTCGCCGTTGGGCTTGGCGGCTTTCGCCTTGCCGGTTGCCGACGCGGCCTTCGGTTTCGCCGCCTTCTTGGGGGCTGCGCCCCGCCCCTTCTTGGCGCCGCCGCTTTCCATGCGCGCCGCGATGAGCTTCACGGCCTCTTCCATCGTCACCGACTCCGGCTCCTTGCCCTTCGGGATCGTCGCGTTGACTTTCCCGTGCTTGATATAGGGGCCGTAGCGCCCGGAGAGCACCTCGACCTTGCCGCCAAGCTCCGGGTGCTCGCCCAGAACCTTGATCGGAGCGGAGTTTTGCGCCGCCGGGCCCTTGCCGCGCGCCGCGCCTTCCGCAATCAGCGTAACCGCGCGATTGAGGCCAATCGAGAAAACCTCGTCCGCATCGATCTTCGTGTATTTGCCGTCGTGCTCGACATAGGGACCGTAGCGCCCGAAGCCCGCCATGATCGCCTTGCCGCTTTCCGGATGCAGCCCGACCTGGCGCGGCAGCGCGAGCAGCCGCAAGGCGTATTCGAGATCGACGGACGCCGCCTCGATTTTCGACGGGATGGACGCCCGCTTCGGCTTCTCGCCCTTCGCGCCTTCGCCGAGCTGAATATAAGGACCGAAGCGCCCGCTCTTGAGGCACACCATGAGGCCGGTTTCCGGATCGGCGCCAAGCTCCCTGTCGCCGGGAGAGGCGGGCGCCTCGCCATTTTCGCCGTCGCCGGTTTTGAGCTGCCGCGTAAAGCGGCATTCGGGATAATTCGAGCAGCCGATGAAGGCGCCGAACTTGCCAACCTTCAGCGAGAGCTGGCCCAGATTGCAAAGCGGGCACAGCCTCGGATCGCCGCCGTCGGCCTTGGCCGGGAAGATGTGGGGGCCGAGAAGCTCGTTCAGCGCGTCGAGCACCTGGGTGACGCGCAAATCCTTGATGTCGTTCACCGCCGCGATGAAGTCGCGCCAGAATTCGCGGAGCAGCGCCTTCCAATCGAGCTTGCCGTCGGAGACCTGGTCGAGCCGGTCTTCCAGATAGGCCGTGAAGTCGTACTCGACATAGCGCTTGAAGAACGCCTCAAGGAAGGTGGTCACGAGGCGCCCCTTGTCCTCGGGCTCCAGGCGCTTCTTTTCGAGCTTCACATATTCGCGCTCGCGGAGCAGGCCCATCGTGCTGGCGTAGGTCGACGGGCGGCCGATGCCGAGGCGCTCCATCTCGCGGATGAGCGTCGCCTCGGTGTAGCGCGGCGGCGGCTCGGTGAAGTGCTGCGTCGCCTTCACGCCCGCGTCGCGAAGTTGCTCGCCCTGTTTCAATTTCGGCAGGCGGCCGCCCTCTTCGTCCTCGGCGTCGTCGCGGCCTTCCTCGTAAAGCTTGAGAAATCCGTCGAACTGAACGACGGAGCCGGTCGCGCGCACGCCGTAAGGCTGGCCGTCGCGTCCCTGCGCCGCAATCTCGACCGTGGTGCGCTCGATGTCCGCGCTCGCCATCTGGCTCGCAACCGCGCGCTGCCAGATGAGCTTGTAAAGCCGCGCCTCCTCGGCGGAGAGGCCCTTCAGCTTGTCGGGCTGGCGTCGGAAATCGGTGGGCCGGATGGCTTCGTGCGCTTCCTGCGCGTTCTTCGCCTTGGTCTTGTAGATGCGCGGCGCGTTCGGCACATACCTCTTGCCAAACTGCGTTTCGATCTGGCCACGGGCCTGGGCGATGGCTTCGGGCACGATCTGCACGCCATCCGTCCTCATATAAGTAATGAGGCCGGTCGTCTCGCCGCCGATGTCGATGCCTTCGTAAAGCTTCTGCGCGATCTGCATGGTCTGGCGCGGCGAGAGGCCGAGCTTGCGCGACGCCTCCTGTTGCAGCGAGGAGGTGGTGAACGGCGGCGCGGGGTTGCGCTTGTGCTCCTTCGCCTCGATGCTTTCGACGCGGAACGGCTGGCCTTTGATGGCGTCGCGATAGGCGTGCGCGGTCGCCTCGTCGGGGATGTCGAACTTGTCGAGCTTCTTGCCGGCGCGCGAAACGAGCCGGGCCTGCACGTCGTCGCCGCCTGCCGTGCGAAGGGACGCTTCCACGGTCCAATATTCGCGAGTCTTGAACGCCTCGATCTCGGCCTCGCGGTCGACCACAAGGCGCAGCGCCACGGACTGCACGCGGCCCGCCGAGCGCGCGCCCGGCAGCTTGCGCCACAGCACGGGCGACAGCGTAAAGCCCACGAGATAATCGAGAGCGCGGCGCGCGAGATAGGCGTCCACCAGCGGCTCGTCGATTTTGCGGGGATGCGCCATCGCCGTCATGATCGCGTCCTTGGTGACGGCGTTGAACGCGACGCGCTCCACGGCCACGCCGTTTAGCGCGCGCTTCTGCTCCAGGATCTTGAGGAGGTGCCAGGATATGGCCTCGCCCTCGCGGTCCGGGTCGGTGGCGAGGATCAGCCGGTCCGCGCCCTTCACCGCCTTCGCGATCTCGTTCACGACCCTCTGCGAGTCGGACTCGACCTCCCACGTCATCTCGAAATCGCTGTCCGGCAGCACCGAGCCGTCCTTGGCCGGCAGATCGCGGACATGGCCGTAGGACGCGATGACCTTATAGTCCGCGCCCAGATACTTGTTGATAGTTTTCGCCTTTGCGGCGCTTTCGACGATGACGATGTTCATTGAGTGCATTTCAATTCGTGCTGCCGGAGCCGGAGGGGCTACAGGCCGGCTTGAAATTAAGATCCTTCAAGTGCTGCGTTTGCGGTACGAAAGTGCTCCGACCGCTTGAGCGATACCAGTGCATCGAACAGCGCGCGCCTTGATTTTCTCTCCTAAGTCCTTCAGAAAGCTGTCATTCTTCATCGAGCGCCCCTGCGGTCCGTTCCGCCCCATTTGGAAACTCATTCCGGGGCGGCCCGCCGCCATCGCCGTCTCCGGGTTCTGGGCGCAAGTCTGTATTGCTCATCCGAAGCGGGTAAATCAAGAGCGAAGCGCATTCTTCGCGCGAAACGGGCGCAAAGTTGCGGGACGCGGTCCGGCTGCGCGGCCAGAGCCACGCTCACGCCGCTCGCGCTGTCACGCGGCCAATCTAAGTTGCTAATACCGCCGCCTCGGCGATAACGGCGCGCCCGAAATTGACCCAAAGACGCGAGCGCCTTCACCTCTCGGTTAGCCATACGCTGGTGAGGCTCGCCTTCGCTGCGAGTCCGCGCGAGAGGTGGAGGCCGGCTTGAACAACCGGTGGCCGCAACTTAATACGGCGTGGAGTGAAGGTTCTCGACCTACGTCTGGTAATATTAGGCTGCTTCAGCCGGTGTCCACCCACGAAATGGTGAGCGATTTTCTCGAATTACTTTCACGCGCTCCATTACAAGTGGTGCAAGCGGCTTTTTGCCATCAGTCCTCGGTAATAGCTTCATCATAACTATGTTCGCAGGATCATAAGGTAGCCCAGTCTCTCTGCTAAGCAAAGCACACACATTCTGCCTGAGTGTTTTCTCTGTGAACCCGCCAGCCCCTTGGCAGTCGTTTTCCCATCTTGAAATCGTTGCGACATCCATCTCCATTTGCTCTGCGAACTTCTTTTGAGTCATATCAAGAGCACGTCTCATAAAGCGTATTTCTTTTCCAGACATTCTAGCCGGATTTAGCGCCCTTGCCATTGCTGCGGCCTTAACTAGGCCCTGCATATCCGGTATTGCTATTTGAGAAAATCCGCACTCTGGGCAGCGGAAAACAATTACAGCGCCAAGCAGGCGCACAACAATCCCTCCCAAATCCTCCAAGTGCTGAACTTTGATAAATTCATCAAAGTTCCCCCCTCTGCACTTAGCGCACGTTTGCATTTTTTCCTCCTCTGTACTCGTAATACTAACTCTTAGGTCTGCCCCGTTGCCTCCATGCCCAACCAGTAATGACCTTTATCCATATTTTGCCCTCATAAGGTACGACACAGGCGGCTATTCTGCGGCGATCCCTATCAGTACCTTCCGCTCTCCAAGCTTCTTCTCCGTCACTCTCCTCCACTAGCGTAACTCGACATCGCCGGAGCATATTTTCAATATCGATTTTGCACAGGCCGTCCTTGGCCAGTTCGACATCAGCATGCTCGCTATAGAGAAACAGAACGTCCCTTCTTCGCGCAAGGCGTCTTAGTCGAGACGCCTGAGACTCGAATCCACCCGCAATTTTTTTGGCTTTGCCCTTCATGGGACGCAAGGCTGCTTCTAAGTTGATTCAAAGTCAACATCTCAGATGCTTTCGTCACAAGGGTTATCGGGATACTTCGGGCGCGAATCCCCTAGATATGCATGATTTTATATCAAGTCAAGGCTCGCTACCAGGACCGGCGCGGGACTAACTCGCCCGCTGCCAATAACCCTTCCACATGCAGCTAACCCGGACGCGCCATCGCAAGCCTGATCTTCCAGCCTGCGGCGATGCCCTTTCCATGCCGACTCATTGGCTAATCGATAGAGGTATTGCGGGCTGACATGATGATGTTGGCCCATCCCATCCGGCATCGACATATGCCGGACCGTCAGAACCCCTCCACATTTAGCTAATACAAGCGGAATAGCGGAGGTTTCGTACGGTGCCAGATGACGCTACGTTTGTTCGTGATTTGTTCGGCTATCCGTTTTCACTTAGGCGCCACGAGGCGAAAATGGCGCTTCACTCCTGCGCTAGCGGTTTTGCGGCGCACTTCAATTGCATTACACTTGCGGCATGAACAGCAGACCTCCCAGGGACGCTCTTTTAGACCGGACGACGCAGGCAGCCGAGGGAATGCTGCGGCGGCGCTTTACCGTGGCCGAGTTGGAGGCGATGGTCGCGGCCGGAATTCTGGATGAGGACGAGCGGATCGAGCTGATCGGCGGGGAGGTCGTGCCGATGTCGCCCAAGGGCAATCGCCATGAGATTCTTAAGATCGCGCTGAATCGATATTGGACAAAGCGCTTGCCTGAACGCTTCGTTTTGGCTCAGGAAACGACGTTCCGGCTTACGCCCGACACTTATGTCGAGCCCGACTTCATCTTTTTCGATGCTCAGACAAGGTTGGAGGAGCTTCGGGCCGGAAACGCCCTCTTCGTCGTCGAGATCGCCGATACGAGCTTTGCCTACGACATCGGGCGCAAGGCCGCGCTTTACGCCAGCTTCGGCATCCCGGAGCTGTGGGTCATCCACGCGGGGCGGCTTGAGACACGCACGCATCGCACGCCCTCGCTGACGGGCTATCAAGCCATGTCGGACCTGCCCTCGCATTGCCGGCTCGCCCCCGCCTTCTGCGAAGAGCTGGCCGTCACGCTTTCCGAACTCAAGCTGAATTGAGGGACTTCGCCAGATTGGCGAACGCCGCAGCCCCCACCCTGTCCCTCTCCAGCTTGCGTGGGAGAGGGTTGGGGTGAGGGGTTGCGCCCTTGCCCTTAAACCGAGGCTGCGGCGGCGATGGCGGCGTACACGGCGTCGAGTTCCGCCGGCGTCGTGCAATAAGGCGGCATGACGTAAACCGTGGCGCCGAGCGGCCGCAGAAGCAGGCCGCGCGACAGGAAGAAGTCGTAAAGCTTCGGGCCGATGGGGGCGAGATACCCGTTTTGTTCCACGTGGAAATCGAGGGCGGCGACGGTTCCGATCTGCCTGACATTCGCAAAGCGGCTGTCGCCCTCAAGGCGTCGAACGCGCTGCGCCTGCGCCGCGACAAGCGCCGCGATCCGCTCGCGCACCGGCTCCTTCGCCCACACATCGAGATTGGCGGCGGCGGCGGCGCAGGCGATGGGGTTCGCCGTGTACGAGCTTGAATGATAGAACATGCGCGCGCGGTCGGGCGCGTAATGCGCGTCGAAAATCTCGGGCGTGCAGAGCGTGACCGCGAGCGGGATCGCGCCGCCGGTCAGGCCCTTGGCGAGGCATAGGATGTCCGGCGAGACGCCAGCCTGCTCGCAGGCGAACAGCGTGCCCGTGCGTCCGAAGCCGGTCAACACCTCGTCGGCGATGAACAGCACGCCGTGCGCCTCGCAGATGCGCTTCAGTTCGCCGAGCGCGAAGGCCGGATAGACCAGCATGCCGCCCGCGCCCAGCAGCAAGGGCTCAAGGATGAGCGCGGCGGGGGCGTCGCGGCGGCAGATGGCCTCGAAGGCGTCGAGCGTGCGCTGCTCCGCGCCCTCGGCCGGGAACGGGATGCGCTCCACCTCGAACAGCAGCGGCTCGTAGGGCGCGTTGAACACGCCGCGCGCGCCGACCGACATGCAGCCGATGGTGTCGCCGTGATAGCCGTGCTCCAGCGCGACGATGCGCGCGCGGGGCTCGCCGCGATGCAGGAAGAAGCCGAGCGCCATCTTCAGCGCGACTTCCACCGATGTCGAGCCGCTGTCGGAGAAGAAGACGTGCGCGAGGCCGGCGGGCGCCAGCGCGATGAGGCGGCGCGCGACGTCCTCGGCGGGCTCATGCGTGAAGCCCGCGAAAATGACCTGATCGAGCCGCGCGGCCTGCCGCTGGATGGCTTCGACGATGGGCGGATAGGCGTGGCCGTGGGTGACGACCCACCAGGATGAGATGCCGTCGAAGATGCGCGCGCCGTCCGCCGCTTCGAGCCACGCGCCCGACGCCGCCGCGATCTTCACCATCTCGGGCTGGAGCGCATGCTGCGTGAACGGGTGCCAGACCGGCGAGTGCGTGGGCATGGAAGGGGCTCCGGGCGCTTAAGGCTTGCGCCGCTTTCTTAGGCGCAAATCGGGCGCTTCGCGAGCCTTTCGGATCCGCGAGGATCGTCCGGCGATGCCTGGGGCGATGGTAAGGAGTTGTTTGCTTTATTGGGTTCGTTTGGCAAAAAGTGCGGTTTTTTTCAATCTTGGGTTGAGAAAGATGCAAGCAAAGGTAGAAAAAGGGATTGGCGCCTATGCCCCCTTGGGGTTCCCAACGCGTTCTCTTGGCCAGCCAATTGCGGAGCACTACAGCAGCCCGGCAATCTGCTCCAGCTCCCCGCCAGTTCGGAACGCGCGCGCTTTTCCTCGTAGATGTTCTGGAGACGCATCCAATAGCCCGGCCCAGTCCCAAACGCTTGGCCCAGGCGAAGGGCCATCTGCGCGGACACGCCACGGCCGCCGTTCAGGATGGCGGTGACCGCGTTGGGGGGGACATGGATATGCTCGGCGAATTTGCGGGCGCTCATGTTCAACGCCTCTAATTCATCCTTCAAAATCTCGCCGGGATGAACAGGCGGCAGGTTGTCGATAGCGGTGTAGCGCATGGCGTCCTCAGTGGTAATCGACGAGCGATCCGTGCAAGTAACAAGATTACGCCTGCCACGGATTGATAATCTCTATGCCGGTGAGTTCGAAACCCGTGGCGTCGCGCGTCGCGACAGCAAAGCCGTGCGCGCGCGCGATGCTTGCGATTTGCGCGTCAAGGCTGTCGATAGGCCGGCCCGCCCTGCGCCGCGCCGCCAGCACCTCGGCAAAGTGCGGAGCGGCAGCCCTGTCGAAGGCAATAATACGCCCGGAAAGCAGGTCGAAGATACTACGCGCCGCCGATTCCAGTTCCCGTTTCCGCCGTCCGTCCGGTACCGCGGCCACTCCCGCCAATATCTCCGCCTCGCTGATCGCGGTTGTGAACAGGTCGTCCGCGTTTTGGCGCAGAAGCCAGCGGTGCACTTCGGGCGCCGGCGCTAGCTTCATCTCCTCCGAAAGAACGTTGGTGTCCAGAACGATCATTCCGGATCACGCGAAGTCCGGAGGCTCTCGCGCAGGCGCCCGTGGCGGGATGTCGAGTTCGATGCCGCCCAAAGGCTCGACGATTGCGCGGATCGCCTCGGCCAGATTTCCTGGCGCCGTTTCGCCTTCATCGCGGGCGACCGCCGAACGCAAAATGCCCAGCGCCTCCGCTTCCACGGAATGGCCGTGTCTTCCGGCCCGCCTTTGAAGCCGGCGCCGCAAATCTTCATCTATGTTTTCGATCGTAATGCTGGGCACCGCTTCACTCCGCACGGAGAGAATTTAACTGCAACCGGATTTCGGCGCAACTCCTTGCGCCCGCCATCTGTTCCGTTCCGGGCGCCGGGACGCCGCCAGCGGACAAATCGAGCCTTAGCACGCTACACGTTAGCCTCAGGCCTCTGGATGGACGCCTATTCACATATTTTCTACACATTACAACATAATCACAGACTTTTCCCGGCCGCAGCTTTTCTAAGCAAATGAAGGGTTTTTGAGGCTCACTTCGATGCCATGAAGTCGAAGTTCGCGCGGAACGCTGCGGCGAGCGTGGCGGCGTTCAGCGGATCGACGAAAGGCAGGCGGCCGAGGCGGCGCATGCGGCTAGATTGGCGAGCGGATCTCCCCTCACCCTGTCCCTCTCCCCCTGGGAGAGGGCACGCCGCTGCAATCGGCACAGCCGAGCCCCCTCTCCCAGGGGGAGAGGGCTGGGGTGAGGGAGTGCGACACTGGTTTATCTCGCAAACTTTGCCCAACTCCATAATCGTGCGCTCGGCTTCCTCGGACGGGTCGCCGATGAAGGCGACGCCGTGCACCGCGATGCCGCGCCGCGCCATCGCTTCGAGCGAAAGGAGCGTGTGGTTGATCGTGCCGAGCGCGGTGCGCGCGCAGAGGATCACGGGAAAGCCCCAGGAGGCGAACAGGTCGATGGGCAGGAGGCTCGGCGAAAGCGGCGCGAGCAAGCCGCCGGCGCCTTCGATCACGAGCGGGCCGGGGCATGCGGGCGGGGAGAGCCGCGCGGCCTCGATGGCGACGCCCTCGCGCGCCGCCGCGATGTGCGGAGAAGCGGGAAGCTTCAGCCGGTACGCCTCCGGCAGCACGCGCCCGCGCGGCAGTCCCGAAAGACGGCGCACCGCCTCGCTATCCGTCTCGCCGTCGAGGCCGGCCTGCACCGGCTTCCAGTAATATCCATCGAGCGCGCCGGCCAGCGCCGCCGAGAACACCGTCTTGCCGATGCCCGTATCCGTCCCGGCGACGACAAACGCGCGGCTCATGGCGCGAGCCGCTCAAGCTCGACGCGCAGCGCCTCGATCATCTCGCCGGCAAGCTCCTCGCCCGTTTTCAGCGTGAGCGCGATGCGGAGCCGCGCCGTTCCTTCCGGCACGGTCGGCGGGCGGATGGCGCGGATGTCGTAGCCATAGCCGCGCATGGCCGCCGCCAGCGCCGTCGCGCGCGTGTCGGCGCCCACAATGACGGGCACAATCTGCGAGCCGCTCGGCGCGACGCCGCAGCGCGCCTCGATGGCGGCGTTGGCGAACGCGATCAAGCCGAGAAGCCGCTCGCGCCGCTCGGGCTGCTCCTTGCACAGCACGAGCGCCGCCCGCACCGCCGCCGCCATCAGCGGCGAGGGCGCGGTCGAGAAAATGAACGGGCGCGAATAGTTCACCATGAAGTCGCGCATGACCTTCGGCAAACAGAGGAGCGCGCCCGCCGAGCCGAGCGCCTTGCCGCAGGTGTGGAGCGAGACGGCGTTCGCCCGCCCCTCCAGCCATGCGCCGAGCCCGCGCCCGTCCGGGCCGAACACGCCGGTCGCGTGCGCCTCGTCGATGAGGAGAACGGCGTCGTGGCGCCCGGCCACCGCCGCGAGGTCTTCGAGCGGCGCGCGGTCGCCGTCCATGCTGTAGAGGCTTTCGACCGCGATCCAGGCCCGCCCCTTGCCGCCGCCCGCCCGCCATGCGCGGATCACGTCCTCGACGGCGTTCGCATCGTTATGCGCGGCCTCCGCAACCTCCGCCCGCCCCGCCCGCATGCCGTCATGCGCGCTGGCGTGGATGAGCGCATCGTGGACGACGAGGTCGCCGCGCTGGGGCAGAGCCGCGAACAGCGCATAATTCGCGGAAAAGCCGCTGCTGAAATAAAGCGCCGCCTCGGCGCCGAAGAAGGCCGCCGCCTCCGCTTCGAGCGCTTCGTGCTCGGGATCGTTTCCGCGCAGCAGCCGCGAGCCGCCCGCGCCGGCGGCGACGCCGCGGTCGAGCGCGGCGCGCACCGCCTCTTTCAGCGCGGGCGAATCCGCAAGGCCAAGATAGTCGTTGGAGGTGAAGTCGCGCCCCGCAGGGAGAGCGAGCGCGCGCAGCCGCCCGCGCCCGGCAAGCCCGGCCAGCGCATCCTCATACCGCTTCGGCATACCGCGCCTGCTCCCCGGCGGGCATCGGCGACAGGCCAAGCTTGGCGAAAAGCGCCGCGTCCTTGTCCTCGGCCGGGTTTCCGGCGGTCAGCAGCGTCTCGCCCATGAAGATCGAGTTCGCGCCCGCGAAGAAGCACAGCGCCTGCAATTCGTCGCTCATCTCCGAACGGCCCGCCGACAGCCGCACCATGGAGCGCGGCATCATGATGCGCGCGAGCGCGACAGTGCGCACGAAAGCGATGGGATCGACCGGGGCCGCGCCTTCCAGCGGCGTGCCTTCCATCGGGATCAGCAGGTTGATCGGCACGCTTTCGGGATGCTGGGGCAGGTTCGCGAGCGTGACCAGCATGTCGACGCGGTCCGCAGGCTCCTCGCCGAGCCCGAGAATGCCGCCGCAGCAGACCTTGATGCCCGCCGCCCGCACATTATCCAGCGTCTCCAGCCGGTCGGCGAAGGCGCGCGTCGTGACGACCTCTTTATAGTAGCGCTCGGAGGTGTCGACGTTGTGGTTGTAGTAGTCGAGGCCCGCGAATTTGAGGCGTTCGGCGTCTTGCGGCTTCAGCATGCCGAGCGTCATGCAGGTTTCCATGCCGAGCGCCTTCACGCCGCGAACCATGGCGCAGACCACGTCGAGGTCGCGCTCCTTCGGCCCGCGCCAGGCGGCGCCCATGCAATAGCGCGTGGCGCCCGCCGCCTTCGCCTTCTTCGCCTCGTCGATGACGCGCTCGACCTCCATCAGCTTCGAGGCGGACAGGCCCGTGCTGTAATGCGCGGACTGGGTGCAATAGGCGCAATCCTCGGGACAGCCGCCGGTCTTGATGCTGAGCAGCCGGCTCAACTGCACCTGGTTCGGATCGAAGGCGCGGCGATGGACGGTCTGCGCCTGGAACAGAAGCTCGTTGAAGGGGAGTTCGTAAATCGCCTGCGCCTCAGCGCGCGTCCAATCGTGCCGTACATCGAAATTAAGCGCCACCGCAAAACCGGCCTTGTTGGGGTTCCTGACCCGGGCGTTGTAAACCGCCGAAGGGAGCCGCGCAATAATCCCAAACGTCGTAACCCCTCACCCTGTCCTCTCCCATGCAAGCTCGCCTTGGCGAGCTTGCCGCTTTGGAGTGTCCGCATTCGCGAGCGAATGCGGATCGGAGAGGGAACGCCCGAACAACGGCCGCGGCTTGACTCCCTCTCCCATAGGGAGAGGGCTGGGGTGAGGGGTTGCGCCGTCTATCAACGCCGCCTCACCCCTGCTCGCAGGCGAACGCGCCCGGCTTCTTGCCCCATTCGCGCGATCCCTCGTAATGGTTGAATTTGTCCTTATCGATCCAGATGACCGTGCCCTTGCAGCGCGCCTTGGCCTCGGCCTCGGTGGCGTACTGGCCCTTCTTCAGCTTCGTGTCGGCGTCGGCGGACTTGGCCGGCTCGCCTTTGGGCTTAGGTTTCTTGTCAACTTTCTTCTCTTCCGATTTTGGCGGCGCCTCCTGGGCCGCCAGACCGGAAAACGCCGCGGAACTTGCAAAGACCATAACGCACGCAACCGCGAGCAAGCCAGAGCGTAGCATCATCCCTGCATTCATGGACCGGTTCCTCCGTTCAAATTGCCCCGAATCTCTTTCTCTTAGAGCCTTAACCGGCGAATTTGGGTCAAATCTCGGCGCCGGCCGCTGCGGGGCGGGACTCTTCCACAATTGCCCTTCGGCGGCTTGGACGCCATTTCATCGAAGATCGGCTTTCGCTGGCGGGAGAGCCTGTTAAACCTGCGCCATTCGCGCCCCGGAGCGACCCATGAACGATTTGTCGACCAAGCAAAGCGAGCCCCGCTTCCAATGGGACGATCCCTTTCTCCTGCGCGATCAGCTCGACGAAGAGGAGCGCCTCATCCAGGAGACGGCGCACGCTTTCGCCGAAGAGAAGCTGCGGCCGCGCGTGGTCGAGGCTTACGCGGAGGAAAAGACGGACCCGGAGATTTTCCGCGAGATGGGCGCGCTCGGCCTGCTCGGCCTGACGCTGCCGCCAGCCCATGGCGGCGCCGGCGCGTCCTATGTCGCTTACGGCCTCGTCGCGCGCGAGATCGAGCGCGTCGATTCCGGCTATCGCAGCATGATGAGCGTGCAATCCTCCCTCGTCATGCATCCGATCTACGCCTATGGCGACGAGGCGCAGCGCGCGAAATACCTGCCGGGGCTCGCGACGGGAGAGCTTATCGGCTGCTTCGGCCTGACCGAGCCGGACGCCGGCTCCGATCCGGGCGCCATGACGGCGCATGCGGAACGGATCGACGGCGGCTACCGGCTCAACGGCGCCAAGACCTGGATCTCGAACGCGCCCATCGCCGACATCTTCATCGTCTGGGCCAAATCGCGCGCGCATGGCGGCAAGATCCGGGGCTTCATCCTCGAAAAAGGCATGCGCGGCCTCTGCGCGCCCAAGATCGGCGGCAAGCTTTCCTTACGCGCCTGCATCACCGGCCAGATCGCGATGGACGATGTGGAGGCGCCCGAAAGCGCGCTGTTGCCGAATGCATCCGGCTTGGCTGGGCCGTTCGGCTGCCTGAACCGCGCGCGCTACGGCATCGCCTGGGGCGTCATGGGCGCGGCGGAGGATTGCTTCCATCGCGCGCGGGCCTATGCGCTCGACCGCAAGCAATTCGGCCGGCCGCTGGCGGCGACGCAGCTCGTGCAGAAGAAGCTCGCGGATATGGAGACGGAAATCGCGCTCGGCCTGCAAGCGGCGCTCCGCGCCGGCCGCCTGTTCGACGAAGGCCGGGCCGCGCCCGAGACGATCTCGCTCATCAAGCGCAACAATTGCGGCAAGGCGCTCGACATCGCGCGCGCGGCCCGCGACATCCATGGCGGCAACGGCATCGCGGGCGAATATCACGTGATGCGGCACGCGCAGAATTTGGAGACCGTGAACACCTACGAGGGCGCGCATGACGTGCACGCGCTGATCCTCGGGCGGGCCATTACGGGCATTCAGGCTTTTTCGGCGTAGACGGATCGCGATACAAGACTGGGTTCCCAAACGAATGCCCTATGCGACGCCAGGCGCGGGCGCGGCCTGCGGCGCGATCTGGGGAACGCTTGCCGGCCTCATCCGGGTCAAAGACCGCGGAACGGCCGCCGAGCCGCCGCGCCCGCGAGCGCGGCCAGCGCGGCGGAAAGAAGCGCGCCGTAACCCGCGAGCGAGACGCCGAAAATACGGATCGCCGCCTCGTCGCAGCGCACGGCGGTATTGTGGCGAAGCGCCTGCGAAAGGCTGGTGGGCTTCACCTCGTCCCCGGTGCAGGCGTCCGGCCCCGGCCAGAAATGCCATTCGGCGCCGGCGTGATAGACGCTGAGCCCGGCGTTATAGAGGAAGGCGAGCGCGAGCGCGGCGAGGATCAGGGCTGCGAGTTTCGGCGCGCGCGGGGCGAGCCAGGCCGCGAGCAGGCCGCCCGGGATCGCGGCGTAATAGGGGATGCGCTCTTCGAGGCACAGCGAGCAGGGCGCATAGCCCGCGGCTTGCAGCGTCCACATCGCCGCCAGCGCCGCCACGCTCACGCCCGCGATGACGAGCCCCGCCGCGCTTGGCGTCAGCGCGAACCGCCCGCCTCTCATTTCAACCGCGCTATACGACATATCTCACGATCACGAAGCCCGACACGATCGCCGCCAGCATTCCGAACGTCACCGTGCCCAAGCGGCGCTCGATGAAATCGCGGATCGGCTCCCCATAGATATAGAGCAGCGCCGCCACAAGGAAGAAGCGAATGCCCCGCGTGATGACCGAAAGAGCCACGAACAGCGGGAAATTGTAGCCCGCGAAGCCGCTCGCGATGGTGACGATCTTGTACGGGATCGGCGTCAGGCCCTTCAAAAGGATGATCCAGGCGCCCCACTTCGCGTAGGTCTCGCGGAACGCCTCGATGCCTTGGCCGTAGCCGTAGAGGTCGACGATCCACTTGCCGACGCTGTCGTAGAGCAGCGAGCCGATGGCGTAGCCGACCACGCCGCCCGCCACCGACGCCAGCGTGCACCACGCCGCGAGCCGGAACGCGCGCTCGCGCTGCGCCAGCACCATCGGGATGAGCAGCGTGTCCGGCGGGACGGGGAAGAACGAGCTTTCCGCGAATGAGATCGCGATCAGCGCGAACAGCGCGCGCGGCCCTTCGGCAAGGCGCATCGTCCAGGAATAAAGGCGTTGTAGCATGGTCCCCTCTCGTGCTTGCGCTCGCATAGCCCGCCCAGCGCCGCTTGTCTACGCCAGAGCTTTGGTAAGCTGAATCCGCGCGAAACTTTGTAGAAAAATGCCGCCCGGTCTGCGATGGTGGCGCATTCAGCCTCGCGAGCGCCAATGACAAGCCCCATCGATTTCAAATACCGCGCGTTTCTCTCCTACAGCCACGCCGATGCGAGCGAAACCGCGCGCATGCGCCGATGTTTCCCGGCCGGGCGAAGGAGGCGCGCGCCGCCTATCTCGGACACAAGGGCAAGGAGGTCGGGGATCAAGGCTTGTGGGACGAAGCCATCCTGAAGGATTTCGCCGAGTTAGAGAAGCGCGGGCTCACGCATCCGCAGATGGCGGAGATCCGCCGCCTGCTCGCGCCCGCCGCGCCGGGGAAGTGACGACCGTCAGTCGAAGAGACCGGGCCGCAAATCCCTTGCGACGTGGATGATGTTGCGAATGACGATGCGATCCGCTTCGAGCGTGTAAAAGACGTAGTGGCTTTGATAGCGATAGCGGTAATAGCCGGGCCTGATTTCGCCGGCCAGACGCCCGATGCGGGGAAACATTGAGAGAAGCTCGAATGTTTTTTCAAGACCGGTTTGATAAGCTTCCGCCTGGTAAGCTTATACGCCGGCATGTTGTTTTCGCGCCGCGCGTGCCTTTGCGAGCGCTAGAATGTCAGCCATGCTGTCGTCGATGACGATATCGCAATCGGGATGCGCGAATTCTTGCCGCAAGCGCGCGAGTTGCTCTTCGCGAGATAATGCGTTCCACGCGGCGGTCTCCTCGGGCGAGGGCATTGCGAAGGCCATGCTGTCATCTGTTTGGTCGGTCATGAGGATAAACTAGCACAGAAAACGGAAAATGCGAGACCGCGACCAATGCGCATGCGCCGATGTTCCGGGGCCGGGCCGATTATACGAATTGCCAGCCTTCGAAAAGCAACCAAAGGTGAGGAGCGTGACACCGAAAAAAAGCCTGACGACATCAGCCAAGAGGATTGGGACGCGGTCGATTCGCCGCCGCTGACGAGCGAGTTTATCGCGCGAATGAGGCCAAGCCGCGAGCGGATGGCGCCCCACCTTTATGAAAAGCTCGTGCGTTCGCTGCTCCTGGATGGCCGCCTCAAGGGCACGCCTGTCCGGTTTAATTCCGCAGAGTTTTCAACGTCGTCATCCCGGAAGGGCGCCTTTCGCGCCCTATCCGGGATCGTGCAAAACTTCGAACCGATATTGAGGAAGACCCCGGATAGGCGCATGGCGCTTTCCGGGCTGACATCGAAGGGCGAGCGAAGACTCCAATAAGTAAGGCGAACCGGACAGGCGTGCCTCAAGGGCGGCCATGACGTTAGCGCTTAATTTCGCTTGAAGCGTTCGGTGAAATCCGACCACTGCTCGATCCGGAAGGCGCGAATATCGCGCACCGATGGCGGGAACCACGGGAGAGCCTTCAGCGCTGCCATGGCGTCAAAAAGATTGCCGAGGTCTTCGCTCGCGCAGACGTAGACGCTGCCCTGAATGCGTTCGAAGCCGAACCGCTCCAGCGTCTGCCGGATGTCCGAGTAGGCTTGCGACACGCCCTTCGGGTGTTGCCGCTCCGTGTCCTCGACCGTGAGATCGAAAGCGATGGCGAACATCAGCCGCGCGGGTCGGCGAGCGCTTTCGCCAGCGGGTAGAAGGTTTCTTCGCCGGTGTCGAGCACCCGGATGCGAACCCTTTCGCCCCTGGGTTCGGCCGCGATCTCGTAAAGCACGCCGTCCAGCCCGAAGCGCCGGATCTCGCCGGGCTGGATTTGAGGCGCGGGCGCCGGCTTCGGTTTCAAATTCGTGCGCATCTAAGATTCATAGCATGCCGCGATTGAGGGTGGGAATGCGAATTTTATTCTTGCCTCACTGTTGAAGGCGCCAATAAGGATCGGGCCATGACGGCAAAAACAGGACGCTGCGGCATGCGGCGAAGGTCAAACGCGGCGACGCTCCGTCGTAAGCCCGAAGGCGCAGGCTTGCCGCCCCTCTCTAATGTGTATATAATTCTGTTCCTATACACATGAGCGAACCATGCGCACCAACATCGAAATCGACGACGACCTGATGGGCAAGGCGATGAGCCTGTCCGGCCTCGCGACAAAGCGGGAAACCGTGGAAGAGGCGCTGCGGCTGCTCGTGCGGCTGAAGTCGCAGGAAGCGATCCGGAAGCATCGCGGCAAGCTCCAGTGGGAGGGCGACCTCGAAGCGATGCGGGGCGGCAGGTGATCCTGGCCGATAGCTCCGTTTGGATCGATTATTTCAACGGCCGCGCGTCGCCGGAAACGGATCTGCTGGACAAGCTTCTGGGCCGGCAGCTTGTTCTTGCGGGCGATCTCATCCTTGCCGAGGTGCTTCAGGGGTTCCGCCGGGAAAAGGACTATCGCATCGCGCTGGAGTTGTTCGAGGCCATCGAGGTCCGCATCCTCGGCGGCCGCGACATCGCCTTGCAGGCCGCGCGCAATTTTCGCGCGCTGCGGGCGAAGGGGATTACGCCTCGCAAGACCATGGATATGATCGTCGGCGCCTATTGCATCGCGCATGGCATTGCGCTGCTTCACGCGGACCGCGATTTCGATGCGCTTGAGGCCGAGCTTGGGCTGAAGGTTGTGCGGTAAGCCGGGCGCGGGCGCGCCGCTTATCGTTCGAACTTCCCGAACTGTAAGGCGGCGGGCGATTTTCGTAACGCCGGGCATGGTTAAAATCGGCCCAGGTTAACGGCCGGAAGGGCGAAGTCTTCAGCGCGGTTTTTCCTACGGAATCCGCCCGAAAACGCAAAAAATGCCGGATTCGACGCGAAAAAAGCGAGTCGGAAATCCTAGTTAACGGTTCGATTGTTGCGCGCGTTCACCACAACTCCCAACCTCCAGTGGCGGCGCGAGAATTTTCAACCGGGCGCCGGGCTTGGGCGGCGGCGAAATTTCCCTATATGGATCAACGTAATAGAGCGCGATGGCCCCCGTTAACGCGACCGCAAGGCGCTTTGCGCTATAGTAACCATATTGAGGGGAACGGGGCGAATTTCCACGAGTTGGCGTAACCTTATTCGAAGGCGACAAGGTTTACGCGGGGTTACCGCCGGAGCGTGAAACTAGTTAGAAGCCCGCGCGCGGGGCGCGTCCTCCGCCGCCGGCTGGCGCTTCAGCGACTCGCGGAACGGGCTCGCGGGATACGTCCCGAGGATGATCAGCTCCGCCGTATGGAACTCCAGTTCCTCCAGCGCCAGCCGCAAGGGGCGGTCGTCGGGGTGGCCCTCCACATCGGCGTAGAACATGGTGGCGTTGAAGCTGCCTTCGAGCTGGTACGACTCCAGCTTCGTCATGTTCACGCCGGTGGTCGCGAAGCCGCCGAGCGCCTTGTAAAGCGCGGCCGGCACGTTGCGCACCCGGAAAATAAACGTCGTCAGCACCGGGCCGTTTCCCGCCGGCGGCGCCTCGGCCTTGTCGGCGAGCGCGAGAAAGCGCGTGGTGTTGTGCGCCGCGTCCTCGATGCCGCTCTTCAAGATATTCAGGCCGTAAATCTCGGCGGCGAGGCTCGACGCAATGGCCGCTTTCGTCAGGTCGCCCTCCTCCGCGATCATGCGCGCGGAGCCCGCTGTGTCGGCTTCGGGCACCGGCTTCAGCCCAAGGCTTTGCAGCGCCGCGCGGCATTGGCCGAGCGCCTGCGTATGGCTGTGCACCGTCTTCAGCGTCGAAAGATCCGCGCCCGGCAGCGCCATGAGCTGATGATGGATGCGCTCGAAATGCTCGCCGACGACATAAACGCCGGAATTCGGCAGGAGGTGATGGACGTTGGCGACGCGGCCCGCCACCGAATTCTCGACCGGGATCAGCGCAGTGCGCACCGCGCCGTTCTTCACCGCCGCGATGGCGTCCTCGAAGGTGGCGCAGGCGACCGGCTCAAGCGTCCTGTCGAAATTCAAGCACGCGATGTGGGAATTGGCGCCGGGCTCGCCCTGATAGGCGATCCCCGCCGGGGACGCCTTCGAATTTGCCTTTGATGCGGATGTCATTGCTAAAACCTGCGTTCGCCCTCGGGCGAGAAGTTGGGCGCTCACCTTGCGAGCATTTCACGCGCCTTTTCAAGATCGGCTTGCGTATCCACGCCCAAGGGGACCGTGTCAACCACTGAAATGTGGATGCTCATGCCGGCTTCGAGCGCGCGAAGCTGCTCCAGGCGCTCGCGTTTTTCGAGCGGCGAGGGCGGAAGCGCAACGAAGCGGGCGAGCGCGTCGCGGCGATAAGCGTAAACTCCGATATGGTGATAATGGACGCCCGGACCATGGGGAGCGGCCGCGCGCGTGAAATAAAGCGCTCGCAGCAAGCCTCCCGGCAAGGGCGAACCGATCGCCTTCACGACGTTCGGATCGCCGGCCTCGGAGGGGTCCGCGATTTCGGCGGCGAGCGTGCCGATATCCGCGCCTGCGCCAAGCGCGGCGGCGCAGGAAGCGATCAGCCGCGGCTCCAGCGTGGGCAGGTCGCCCTGCAGATTGATGACGGCGTCGAACCGCCCCTCGGGATCGATGGACTGAAGCGCTTCGTAAACGCGGTCGGAGCCGCTTTCATGGTCCGCGCGCGTCATGACCGCCCGCCCGCCGGCTTTCACCACGGCGTCCGCGATCTCGGACGAATCGGTCGCGACGAACACAGGGCCGGCGTCCGCTTCCACCGCCCGCCGCCAGACATGCGCGATCATGGGCGCGCCCGCGATGTCGAGGAGCGGCTTGCGCGGCAGCCGGGTCGCGGCGAGCCTCGCCGGGATGATTACGACAGCGTTGGAAACTGCGCTTGCTGGGAACAATTCGGCGATCCGGTCTCTCATACGTTCTGCCCGCGGTTTTTCTCGCGCGGGTTTGCTCTCCGTAAGACTTTGCGGGAGCGAAAGCGATGGCGGAGGCGCGTCACGATGCCACAAATGCAAGCATGTCAGGCTATTGCCTTTCTCGACAAGCCCGTCCCGCTTTCTCAAAGATAGCCCTTTCGCGTTGGATTCGACCGATTCCGGCACGCGCGGCAGGGCGCACGCGCCTCGCATCACAAATTTTGCATGTCAGCGCTTGCTTGGCGTAGCCAAAGGTCTAATTATGGCTTAATGTCCATGTTGTCCCCTCGCTTCGCGTTGGGGGCCAAGAAGCTGCGGCCGAATTGCAGGCCGGAAATTGGGATGATACGCACCTTAAAATTCGGAGGGCATGAATGTATTTTTTCTCCACAGCTGCTTCCGTCGTCGCCAGCGTTCTTTTCTTGCTGGGCGTGCACGCGGGCGTGGACAAGTTTTATCCTAAAGGCGATGGAAACACGTTCGGGGCGCAGATCATGGTGACTGCCGTTCCCGTTGTGCGCGCCGCCGTCGTGAAGGAGGCCCCAGTGGCCGCCGTCAGCCGCGAAGAGCTGGCAAAGCCAGATTCGTCGCTGAGCCTGCTGCTTGCCAATGCCGACCCCGATGCCGGGCAGGAGACCGCGAAGCTTTGCGCAATTTGCCATACCTGGACCAAGGGCGGCGGCACCAGGGTCGGTCCTAATCTCTACGGCGTCGTCGGGCGCGACATCGCGAGAGACCCCGGCTTTTCCTATTCGCCTGCTCTGCAACAAAAGGGCGGCCGCTGGTCCTTCAATGATATCTACCAGTGGATTGGCGATCCGAACGAATTGGTTCCTGGCAACAACATGTACAAGATGGGCTTCGCTGGGCTGAAAGATCCCCAGCAGCGCGCGAACCTGATCGCTTTCCTCGCCAAGCAAAGCGACAGCCCCGTGCCGCTTCCGACATCGAGGTGGTAGGTCCGTTCAACAAAAACTGTTGACCATGAAAGATCTTTAAGTGGAACGGAGTTTTGCGCGGCGATAGGGTTCGCCAACTGAAACACCGTCCCACCCCCCCCGCCCATGTCTGTTCAAAAGCGAATTGCCAGCCTCGTCCTGTTCGCGCTTCTTGCCGCCCAGCCGGCCCTCGCGGATCAGGAAAAACATCACGCGCTTTCCCTCATCCGCGCGCCGAAATATCCATCGGACTTCAAGCATTTCGACGGGGTCAATCCGAATGCGCCGAAGGGCGGATCGGTGAAGCTCTCGTCGCCCGCCACTTACGACAACCTCAATCCGGCTGTCTTCCGCGGAAGTTTGGCGGCCGGCCTTGGGCAAGGCTTTTCCCTTCTTTTCGACCCGCTCATGAAGCCATCGAGGGAGGAAGCCTCGACGGCCTACTGCCTGTTGTGCGAATGGGTGAGCTACCCTCAGGATTTCGGTTCGGTCACATTCAAGCTGCGCGACGGAGTGCGCTGGCACGACGGCCAGCCCATCACGCCGGAGGATGTGATTTTCTCCATGGATACCGCGAGGGGCAAGGATCCGGACACCGGGCTTCCTTACGATCCCGCGCGCTTTCAGTATTACAAGAACGTCGTGAAAGGCGAGAAAACCGGCGAGCGCGAAGTGACATTCACTTTCGACGTGAGCGGCAATCGCGAGTTGCCCATGATCGTCGGCGAGCTAGATATCCTGCCGAAGCACTATTGGACCGGCAAGGACGCGAACGGAAATCCGCGCGACGTTACGAAAACCACGCTGGAGCCGCCGCTTGGGTCCGGGCCTTACAAGATCAAGGCAATGCGTCCGGGCGAGTGGATCGCATTCGAGCGCGTGCCGGATTACTGGGGCAAGGATGTCCCGGCGAGGGTGGGAGAAAACAACTTCGATGTCATCGAGTATCAGTATTACGGCGACGCCAACGTCTCGATGGAGGCTTTCAAGGCGGGCCAGTATGAATTCAAGCGGGAAGGCAGCGCGAAGACATGGGCGACAGCCTACGATTTTCCGGCGCTGACCGAGGGCCGCGTGGTGAAGCGCGACGACATCGTCCTCGATACGCCGAAGCCGATGCAGGGCTTGGCCTTTAATTTGCGGCGGCCGAAATTCCAGGACCGCCGCGTGCGCCAAGCTTTCAATCTTGCGTTCGATTTCGAGTGGACGAACCAGGACCGCTTCTACGGTCAGTACAAGAGGACGTTCGAGCTTTTTCGAGGGGCAGGAACTCGCCGCCCACGGCCTGCCCTCGAAAGAGGAACTGGCGCTCCTGGAGCCCCTGCGCGACCAGATTCCGCCTGAGGCGCTCACGGAGGAATACAAGAACCCCGTCAATGCTACGCCGAACGAATTCCGCACGCATCTCAGGGAAGCGGCGCGTCTCTTGAAGGAAGCGGGGTATACGGTTGTCGACAATCAGCTGCGCAACAGCGAGGGCGAGCCGTTCACGGTCGAGTTTCTTCTTGCCCAGCAACAAGCGGCCTTCGAGCGCGCGATACAGCCCTATATCGAGAATCTCAAGAAGCTCGGCATCAAGGGAACCATTCGTATCGTCGACGCCTCGGAAGCGAAACGGCGGGAGGACACCTACGATTTCGACATCATCGTGAGCGTGTTTCCGCAGTCGGAGTCGCCCGGCAACGAGCAGCGCGACTACTGGGGGTCGGCGGCGGCCGATCAGCCTGGAAGCCGCAACGTCATCGGCATCAAGAACCCGGCGGTGGACGCGCTTGTGGACAAGATCATCTTCGCGCCGAACCGGGACGCGCTGGTGACGGCGTGCCACGCGCTCGACCGCGTGCTGCTGTGGAACGCCTATGTCGTGCCCAATTGGTACTCCGCGAAAGACCGCATCGCCTACTGGAACAAATTCGGCGCGCCGAACCCGTTGCCGAAGCGGACGGACGGCTTCCCCGATGTTTGGTGGTACGATGCGGCGCTCGCCGAGAAGAACGGGCTGAAATGAGCGGGCGCCCAGCGATGACCGGCCGGTCGCTCCTCTTCCTGCTCTTTTGCGCGCTGACTGTCGCCTTCGCTTGCGAAACCGGGCATGCGGCGGCGGAGCGGCGCCACGGCCTCTCCGCTTTCGGCGAGCTGAAATACCCGGCCGATTTCAAGCATTTCGATTACGTCAACCCGGACGCCCCCAAAGGCGGACGCCTGGCCACGATGCCGACCAGCTCCGTCAACACCTTCAATCATTTCAACGCCTACATCTTACGCGGCGATCCGGCCTTCGGCGTGGAATTGCTGTTCGACTCGCTGATGGTCCGGGCGCAGGACGAGCCGGACGCGGTCTATGGCCTCATAGCGGAGTCCGCCGAAGTCGCCGGCGACAAGATGTCGGTGACGTTCTTCTTGCGGCCCCAGGCGCGCTTCCGCGACGGAACGCCCGTCACTGCCGGGGATGTGGCGTTCACGCTGGAGACGCTGAAGAGCAAGGGACATCCGCGCTATCAGCTCGCGCTGCGCGACGTTGTGAGCGCGACCGCCATCGATCCCACGACCGTCAAGTATGAATTCAAGGGCGAGAACATTCGCGATTTGCCGGTGCTGGTCGCCACGCTGCCCGTATTCTCGAAGGCCTATTACACGGCTAACGACTTCCTGAAGGAAAATCTCGAACCGCCGCTCGGCTCGGGCCCCTACGAGGTTAGCGATTTCCGGCAGGGGACTTTCGTCGCCTACAAGCGGCGCAAGGATTACTGGGCGGCGGATCTGCCGGTCAACCGCGGACGTTACAATTTCGATGAACTCCGCTTCGAATATTATCGCGACCGGGCGGTGGGACTCGAAGCCTTCAAGGCCAAGGCCTACGATCTGCGCGAAGAGTTCACCTCGAAGAGCTGGGCGACCGAGTACGACATTCCCGCTGTGCGCTCCGGTCAGATCCTGAAGCTGACGCTGCCGGACGGACGGCCCTCCGGCGCGCAAGGCTTTTTCATAAACGCGCGGCGCGCCAAGTTCTCCGATCGGCGCGTGCGCAAGGCGCTGGACTACGCCTTCGACTTCGAATGGACCAACAAGACCCTCTTTTATGGCCTGTATATCCGCACCGCGAGCTATTTCGAGAACTCCGACTTGAAGGCGCAAGGCGTGCCGGACCCCGCCGAGCTTGCGCTGCTCGAACCTTTCCGGGACAAGCTGCCGCCCGAGGTCTTCGGCGAGCCCTATACGCCGCCGGTCACCGACGCATCGGGACGCTACCGGCCGAGTATGCGCGCCGCCTCCCAATTCCTCGATGAGGCTGGATGGCGGATCCAAGACGGCGTCCGCAAGAACGACAAGGGCGAAACGCTCGACGTGGAATTCTTGATCGAAGATCCTGTCACCGAGCGCATCGTGGGGCCTTACGCGGCCAAGCTCAACGATCTCGGGATCAAGGCCACGCTGCGCCGCATCGACCCGACGGAAGAACAGGAGCGCTTGCGCCGCTACGAGTTCGATATTGCGACGCAACGCTACTCGCTACAGCCGACGCCCGGCCCCGAGGTGCGGGCCTACTGGCAGAGCGACGCCGGTAAGCAGGACGGGAGCTTCAACCTTGCCGGCATCGCGGACCCCGTGGTCGACGCGCTCATCGACAAGATCTTGACCGCGAAAAACCGGGACGAGCTCAGGACGGCGTGCCGCGCCATCGACCGTGTGCTGCGCGCCGGCCATTACTGGGTTCCGGAGTGGTATAAGGCGGTTCATCATATCGCAACCTGGGACAAGTTTTCGAGGCCCGCTGTCCAGGCGCCCTATGACGAGGGCGTGCTCGATACCTGGTGGTACGACGCGGAGAAGGCCGCGAAACTTGGCGGTTGAACTCTTCGTCGTCGCGTGTCTGCGCAGCGCCATTGCATGACGCGAGCCGCGCACGGGATGACAGCCGCCCCGCTCAGCCACCTCTGCAACATTTCCGATGTGTAACTGGTTTTTGCGCCATGTTCGCTTAAAACTGGCCGCGTATGGATACCGTCGGCGCCATCAAAAAGTGCGCGCTGGCGTTCACCATCATCGGCGCTTACATGACGCAGGCCGCGAAAATCGGAGAAGATGCTCCCTAAAGCCCATAGCGAATTCCGGGAAACATGACTGCATATATTTTTCGACGCCTGGCCCTGATGATCCCCACGCTGTTCGGTATCATGCTGATCAGCTTCATCATCATTCAATTCGCGCCGGGCGGGCCGGTCGAGCGCATCATCGCGCAGCTCAACGGAACCGACGTTGACGCCACCAGCCGCATCGGCGGTTCGAGCGCCGGCGAAACCTCGCGCATCCAGCAGCCGGGCGGCCAGGATTCGGGCGTCAATTCACGCTACCGCGGCGCGCGCGGCCTCGACCCTGAACTGATCAAGAGCCTCGAAAGGCAGTTCGGCTTCGACAAGCCCCCGGTCGAACGCTTCGCGCTCATGATGAAGAATTACCTGACCTTCAATTTCGGCCAGAGCTACTTCCGCGACGTGAGCGTCCTTCAGCTCATCAAGGAAAAGCTGCCGGTTTCGATCTCGCTCGGGCTGTGGCTCACGCTCCTGACCTACGCGATCTCAATCCCGCTCGGCGTGAAGAAGGCCGTAACGGATGGCTCGAAGTTCGACGTTTGGACGAGCACCGTCGTTATCGTCGGCTACGCCATCCCGAGTTTCCTGTTCGCCATCTTCTTGATCGTGCTGTTCGCGGGCGGCTCCTTTTGGGACCTTTTTCCCTTGCGCGGCCTGACCTCCGACACGTTCGCGCAAATGAGCTGGCCCGGGAAAATCGCCGACTATTTCTGGCACTTGGCGCTGCCGGTCACGGCGATGGTGGTTTCCGCCCTCGCCACCGTGACATTTCTCACCAAGAATTGCTTTCTCGATGAAATCCGTAAGCAATATGTGATAACGGCGCGCGCCAAGGGCTTGAGCGAGCGGCGCGTGCTCTACGGCCACGTTTTCCGCAACGCCATGCTGCTTGTGATCTCTGGCTTCCCGGCCGCCTTCATCGGCTCCTTTTTCACGAACGCGCTCCTGATCGAGACAATCTTTTCCTTGGACGGTCTCGGGCGCCTGTCCTTTGAATCCGTCCTCAACCGCGACTATGCCGTGGTTTTCGCGACCCTCTACATCTTTTCGGCCATGGGCCTTTTGCTCAACCTGCTTTCAGACCTCATCTACACATGGGTCGATCCGCGCATCGATTTCGAGACAAGGGAGGTCTAACGGATGGATGCGCAAGTCGAAAGGTCCGCCGCCCCCGGCGAAGTCCTCGCCAAGGAGGTCATAGAGGCGCCCGAACGCGGCTGGTTCGAGCTTTCCCCGCTGAACAAGCGGCGCCTGCGCGCCTTCAAGGCGAACAGCCGCGGCTATTACAGTTTCATCGCCTTCACGACGATATTCCTGATCACCTTGTTCGCGGAGTTCATCGCGAACGACAAGCCGTTTCTCGTGAAGTATGACGGCGCGCTCTACACGCCCATCTTCAAGATGTACACCGAGAAGCAGTTCGGCGGCGAGTTCGAGACCGAAGCCGATTACCGCGACCCGGAGGTCCAGCGCCTCATCCACGAGAAAGGCGGCTGGATGGTGTGGCCGCTCATCCCTTACAGCTATCGCACCATCAAGCTCGACTTGCCCGTGCCCGCGCCGGCGCCGCCCTCGTGGGAAAATTGGCTTGGCACCGACGATCAGGGCCGCGACGTGCTCGCTCGCGTTATCTATGGCTTCCGCATCTCGGTGCTGTTCGGCTTGATCCTGACCGTGCTATCCGCGCTGGTCGGCGTGACCTCGGGCGCGATCCAGGGCTTCTTCGGCGGCTGGACCGATCTGACGTTCCAGCGCTTTATAGAAATCATCGGCTCGCTGCCGCGCCTCTACATCCTGTTGATCCTCTCGGCAATCCTCGCGCCGGGCTTCTGGATTCTGCTCGCAATCATGCTCTTGTTCGAGTGGACGGCTTTCGTCGGACCCGTGCGCGCGGAGTTCCTGCGCGGGCGCAATTTCGAGTATGTCCGCGCGGCGCGCGCGCTTGGCCTGAGCAACGCACAGATCATGTTCAAGCACATCCTGCCGAACGCCCTGGTCGCGACAGTCACCTTCGCGCCGTTCATCCTCGATGGCGCCATCGCGGCGCTGACGGCTCTCGATTATCTCGGCTTCGGCCTGCCGCCCGGATCGCCCTCGCTCGGCGAGTTGCTTCAGCAGGGCAAGCAGAATCTGCAAGCGCCATGGCTCGGTCTCACCGCGTTCTTCGTCATCGGTTTCATGCTGAGCATGCTGGTTTTCGTCGGCGAGGCGGTTCGCGACGCGCTCGACCCGCGCAAGACGATGCGCTCTGCCCAAGTCATTCCGGGGTGACGCCATGCTAGAACCGAAAGAGACAACGGCGCCGCTGATCGAGGTCAAGAATTTGAGCGTGCAGTTCGCGGGCGCCGACCCCGGCGTCTACGCCGCGCGCAACGTGTCTTTCGACATCAAGAAGGGCGAGACGGTGGCGCTTGTCGGCGAGTCCGGCTCGGGCAAGACCGTGTCCGCGCTTTCGATCCTGCGGCTGCTGCCTTATCCGGATGCGTCGCACCCCTCCGGCCAGATCATGTTCGAGGGGCAGGACCTGCTCCGGGTCAAGGAATCCGATATCAGGCGCGTGCGCGGCAATCGCATCTCGATCATCTTCCAGGAGCCGATGACGTCGCTGAATCCGCTTCACACGGTTGAGAAGCAGGTCAGCGAGGTGTTGACGATCCACCACGGCATGTCGAACGCGGAGGCGCGCAAGCGCACGCTGGAGCTTTTGACGAAGGTCGGAATCCGCGATCCGGAAACGCGGCTCTCGGCCTATCCGCATCAGCTTTCGGGCGGCCAGCGCCAGCGCGTCATGATCGCCATGGCGCTGGCGAACGAGCCGGACCTCCTCATCGCGGACGAGCCGACGACTGCGCTCGACGTGACCATCCAGGCGCAGATCCTCGATCTTCTGAAAGACCTCCAGCGCGAGCTTGGTATGGCGCTGCTTCTCATCACGCACGACCTCGGCATTGTGCGGAAGATGGCCGACCGCACCTGCGTCATGAAGGATGGCGAGATCGTGGAGCGCGGCACGGCGGAGGAGATTTTCACCGCTCCGAAGCATCCCTACACGAAGCGGCTTCTGGAGGCGGAGCCGAAAGGGTTGGCGCCGCCGCTGGATGAGACCGCGCCGGTGGTGCTTCAGGCCGACAATCTGAAGGTCTGGTTTCCGATCAAGGCGGGCTTCCTGCGCCGCACCGTGGATCACATCAAGGCCGTGGACGGCGTCTCCTTCAAGGTGCGCGGCGGCCAGACGCTCGGCATCGTGGGCGAATCCGGCTCGGGCAAGACGACGCTCGGCCTCGCTATCCTCCGCCTCATCTCAAGCGAGGGGCCGATCGCCTATGTCGGCAAGCGCATCGATAGCTTGCGGTCGCGCGAGATGCGGTCGCTGCGCAAGGAAATGCAGGTGGTCTTTCAGGACCCATACGGCTCGCTATCCCCGAGGCTTTCCGTCGGCCAGATCATCGAAGAAGGGCTTCTGATCCAAAACCCCGATATGAGACGCGCGGAGCGCCGCCAGCGCGTGTCCGTCGCGCTCGCCGAAGTGGGGCTCAAGCCGGAATGGCAGGACCGCTATCCGCACGAGTTTTCCGGCGGGCAGCGGCAGCGCATAGCCATTGCGCGCGCCGTGATCTTGCAGCCGCATTTTCTTATGCTGGACGAGCCGACAAGCGCGCTCGACGTGTCCGTGCAGGCGCAGATTGTCGACCTTCTGCGCGACCTCCAGAACAAGCGCGGCCTCGCCTATCTCTTCATCAGCCACGACCTCAAGGTCATGCGCTCGCTCGCGAGCTATGTGATCGTCATGCGCAACGGCGTCGTGGTCGAGGAAGGCGCCACAGCGGACATCTTCTGCAATCCTCGGACGGATTACACGAAAGCTCTCATTGCCGCCGCGCTCGACCACCGCTCGCTGGCCGTGCAGGCCGCGTAACCTGCCGCCGTCATAGCGAGGCCGCTTTCGCCGCCGTGGCGATCCGGTGATATTTCAAGACGCGGCTCATAGATCGCTTCGGGGCTCCGCCCCTCGCGATGACGAAGTGCGCGCCAGAGCCCATTCTTTGACCAGGCGAGTTTAGGCCGCATTGAAATGCGGAGGTGGGTGATCCTTAATATACATCCTGATCGCGATGCCGTAAAACCAAGAGATGGTTGGCATCGCGCGCGCTAATTATCCAAAAAGCTGCGCAGCTTGCGCGACCGGCTCGGATGCTTCAGCTTGCGCAGCGCCTTCGCCTCGATCTGGCGGATGCGTTCGCGCGTCACAGAAAACTGCTGGCCGACTTCCTCCAGCGTGTGATCGGTATTCATGCCGATGCCGAAGCGCATGCGCAGCACGCGCTCCTCGCGCGGCGTGAGCGAGGCCAGCACGCGCGTCGTTGTTTCGCGCAGGTTGGACTGGATCGCCGCGTCGATGGGCAGGATCGCGTTCTTGTCCTCGATGAAGTCGCCGAGGTGGCTGTCCTCCTCGTCGCCGATGGGCGTTTCGAGGCTGATCGGCTCCTTCGCGATCTTCAGCACCTTGCGCACCTTCTCCAGCGGCATGGTGAGCTTTTCCGCCAGTTCCTCCGGCGTCGGCTCGCGGCCGATCTCATGCATCATCTGCCGGCTCGTGCGCACGATCTTGTTGATCGTCTCGATCATGTGCACCGGGATACGAATGGTGCGGGCCTGGTCCGCGATGGAGCGGGTGATGGCCTGCCGGATCCACCACGTGGCGTAGGTCGAGAACTTGTAGCCGCGCCGGTATTCGAACTTATCGACCGCTTTCATGAGGCCGATATTGCCTTCCTGGATCAGATCGAGGAATTGCAGGCCGCGATTCGTGTATTTCTTGGCGATAGAGATCACAAGCCGGAGGTTGGCCTCCACCATCTCCTTCTTCGCCTGGCGCGCTTCCCGCTCGCCTTTCTGCACGATCTTCACGATGCGGCGGAACTCGGCGATGTCGAGGCCGGTTTCGGTGGCGAGCGAATGGATCTCCTTGCGGATTTCGTCGATGCGCGCGCGCTCCTTTTCGACGAACTTGTGCCAGGCCTTGGCCTTCAAGACGGCGACGCGATCGACCCAGTTCGGATCGAGTTCGGCGCCCTGATAGTGGGTCAGAAATTCGTCGCGGCGCACGCCATAGCCGTCGGCGAGCCGGAGCAGCCGGCCCTCATAGCCGATGAGCCGCTTGTTGATGTCGTAGAGCTGCTCGACCAGCGATTCGATACGGGCGGGGTTGAGCGACAGGCTCTTCACGTCCTGGATCACGGCGTCGCGCAGTTTTCTCGACCGCTTTTCCTGCTGGGGCGAGAGCGAGTTGTCCTGCAGCTTGCGCTCGACATGCTGGTCTTGCAGCTTGCGCAGCTTTTTATACTCGGTGGCGATCCGGTCGAAGGTTTCGAGCACCTTCGGCTTCAGCTGCGCCTCCATCGCGGCGAGCGAAAGGCTGTTGTCGAGGTCGTCGTCGTCGTCGAAATTCTCTTCGCCGCGAAACTCCGCGCTTTCTCCATCGCCGCGCGCGGCGCCATCGCCTTCGCCGTCGGCGGGGCGCGCATGACCGTTGGCGCCGTTCATCGGACGGGGCGGCGGCGCGGCGTTCGCCTCCACGACTGGCGGCGGGGGCGGCTCGGGGACGAACTCCTCCTCGGCGCCTTCCTCATCGCCCTCGCCAGTCCGCGCGAAGGGGCCGGAATAGGTCGCTTCCAGGTCGATAATGTCGCGGAGCAGAATTTTTCCTTCGTTCAACTCATCGCGCCAAATGATGATGGCCTGGAAGGTGAGCGGGCTCTCGCACAGGCCGCCGATCATGGCTTCGCGGCCCGCCTCGATGCGCTTGGCAATGGCGATCTCGCCCTCGCGGGAGAGAAGCTCCACCGATCCCATCTCGCGCAGATACATGCGCACGGGGTCGTCCGTGCGCTCGGTGACCTCGGTCGAGCGCTCCTGCTTGACGGGCAGGTGGGCTTGCGGGCTTTGCCTGTCCTCTTCTTCTTCGTCGAGCGGCTCGGCGGCCGCCGTCTCCTCGACTTCGTCGGCGTCGACGACGTTGACGCCGAGGTCGGAGAACATCGTCATGATGTCTTCGATCTGGTCCGGGGAGACTTCTTCGGGAGGCATAACCTCGTTGATCTCGTCGTAAGTGACATAACCCCGCGCCTTTGCGGACTTGATCAGGCGCTTTACGGCGGCATCCAGAAGATCAAGGACCGGGCTGTCCAACGTCTCGGATGCAGGCGTCTCTTGATCCTCGGTTTTCGTCGTCGCTGTTGCCATTATGCACTCCAGAAATTGCCGATAAACGGCGCTCGTGGGCTCACGCGCAGCCCCGGCGTTCGGTGGCGTTCAATCTCGTGTGGGGCCATAACGGATTGGCGTTGCTGGCTGCCGCCGCGTTTGCGATTCGAATCGCAATACCGCCTCTTCTGATAAGCGGTTGTGCTTAATGCGGCGTTACTCATGAAGCTAAAGTCACGCTCTCACACGCGCCCCATATGTTATCTGGTGAATGTTTCCGCCGCCCGCAATATACGAGTCTCAATTCAAGACGACGTAATTTCAGCCTGCCTCTTCACCTCGAGTAGCCTGGCGCAGCTCTCACTCGTTTGATCGCTTATGTAATCGCTCTCGGCTTCCGCCAAGGAACGCGCGGCCCCATGAAGCATCATGACATGCCGCCACCCCTCCAAGACCTGCTCTTTTGCAGCGCCAGAGGCGAAGTGCGGGTCAGCTTTATGAGCGCAAACACGCCCAAGGCGCTCAAGCTCCGCTCCATAACCTTGGCGGGACAGGTGCTCTAACAATTTTTCGTTGTCAAGAGCTTCCTCAGACTGATGTATGGATAACAGCCCGTTTCGTACACAAAAACAGTCGGCGTCGTCGAGATGCAAGCTTGCGATTTCCTCGACGCGTTCGTCGAGGAGCCAGGGGTGCTGGACGATCGCCATAACGAGGAGCGCTTCCCGCGGGGCGCTGCTTGGAGCGGACGCTTGCGCGATCGTGCTGGAGAGCAGGCTGCTTGTTCGAGCGGCATTCCGGCTCGCGAAATCCGCGCGGGATGCGGACCGCGCGCCGCTTCTGCCGGCCGGGGCAAACGTCCTTGCGCGCCAGGACGAAGCGTCGCTCCGCCGCGCGGCGCCGGCGGCATGCCCCTGAGCCCGAAGCCGCTCCCGTAACGCCGATACATAATGAAACCTTAGGCTCTTGTGTTCGATCAGCTGAGCCATCTCCATCAGCCGCGCTTCGAGGGCCGCCCGCTGCTCCGGCGTTTCGAGGGGATGCCTGTCGCGCTCGCGCGCCCAAAGCACGTCGATCAAGGGCGCCGGCTCCGCGAGACACTTCGCGAGCGCGTCTTTCGCGCCCCCGCTCACCATGTCGTCGGGGTCGCGGCCTTCGGGCAGAAACGCGAATTGAAGCGACCGCCCTGGTTCGAGGAAAGGCAGGGCGGTGTCGATGGCGCGGTGCGCGGCCTTCTGTCCCGCCGCGTCGCCGTCGAAGCAAAGCGTCGGCAGGGGGGCGATGGCCCATAGGAGCCGGAGCTGATCGGCCGTCAGCGCCGTGCCGAGCGGCGCCGCCGCGTTCGTGAAGCCGGCTCGCGCGAGCGCGATCACATCCATATAGCCTTCCGCGACGATGACCGCTTTCATGGTCTTCGCCGCCTCGCGCGCCGACGCGAGATTGAAGAGGATATGGCCCTTGTGAAAAAGCTCGGTCTCGGGCGAGTTCAGGTATTTCGGCTGCTGTTCGGGCTGGAGCGCCCGCCCGCCAAAGGCGATGACCCGCCGTTTTGCGTCCGCGATCGGGAAAATCAGGCGTCCGCGAAAGCGGTCGTAGGGAACGGCGATATCGTCGCCGTGGATGAGAAGGCCCGCGTCCTGCATCTCCGCGAGCGAGAAACCTTTCCCGGCGAGGTGCTGCTTCAGGCTGGTTTTGCTGTCGGGAGCGTAGCCAAGGCGGAAAGCCTTCGTCTCGGAGGGCTGAACGCCGCGTTTTTCCAGATAGGCTCGCGCGGCGTTCCCTTCGCGGCTTGAGAGGCTTGCCTCGAAGAACTGGCAGGCGCCCTCCAGCGCATCCCTCAGCCGGGTTTCATGGCTGGCTTTGACCTCGTCGACAGGCTGCGGGGCCGGCAGGACGACGCCCGTCTCCGAGGCGAGCCGCTCGACGGCTTCGGGGAAGCTGAGGCCCTCGATCTTCATGAGGAACGTGAAGACGTCGCCATGCTCGCCGCTGGCGAAGCAATGGTAGAAGCCTTTATGGTCGTTTACCGTGAATGAAGGAGTCCGTTCGGTTTTGAACGGCGATAAGCCAATATATTCGCGGCCCGCACGCTTGAGTTTGACATGGCGTTCGACGACACGGCTGACGGGCATGCGAGCGCGGATCTCGTCGAGCAAATCGGGTGGATATCGCATAAACGCTGGCCCTGGCGTATTCTCTTTTTAACGAATGTGGCGAGAAGGGTTAATGTTGCAACGAATATGGAACGATTCGCACGCGTCCCCTCAGTGTTGAGGATAAGGGGCTGTGTTTTTACCCGCTATTCGCCCATATTTCGCCCGCGTTCGGAAAATTGGATGGTCCATGGTTTTTCTCGCTGTAGGGCTTCTGGCCGTCAGTATCGTCCTCTACGTGCTGACGGGCGAAGGCGACACCATAGCCGGCCTGCAACGTGAGCAGTTCCCTCGCGTCGCCGGGCTCCTTTCCATCCTCATCTTTCTCATGGCGGGCGCCACGAAACTGACGGCGGGAAAGGCGGCCGATGCGCTAAAGGCGCTCGGGACGTGGGTGGCGATCGGCCTCGTCGTGCTCGTTCTCTACGCCTACCGCACCGAGCTTGGCGAGGTGCGCGACCGCGTGGTGCAGGAGCTTCAGCCGGGGTCGGTTCAGACGGTGTCTCCCGGCATAGCGGGGCATGGCGCCGTGGTCTCGATCCGCAAGACCGTCGAGGGACACTTTATCGCCAAGACCCAGGTCAACGGCAAGAGCATTCGCATGATCGTCGACACGGGGGCTTCGACCGTGGTGCTGAGGCCGGAGGACGCGAGAAAGGCCGGGATTCAGATTGCGGCGCTGGATTACACCGTCCCGGTGGAGACGGCCAACGGCCGCGCTTTCGCCGCGCGGGTGAAGCTCGAACGCGTATCCCTCGGGGAGTTGACGCTCGAAAAGGTGGAAGCCCTGGTCACGCGGCCTGGAGCGTTGCAGCAAAGCCTGCTCGGTATGAGTTTTTTAAGCCGTCTGCGCTCATATGAGTTCTCAGGGAACAAGCTCCTCATGAAAAGCTAGCACCGGGGGCGGCGCCGGCAATTCATGGGCTGAGACGGCGGAGGCGGCGCCCCTAATGGATAAGACTTCCTTTCAGCGAAGGGCGATGAAGGAACTGCTCGTGTGGCTTATTGCCGTGAGCGGCGCATACTTCACCTTCTCTTCTTTCGAGCCTCTCTACGATCGCGCGAAGCAGGCGGCTGCCCGCGCTGGGTTCGCCAATCTCTTCGAGATGGAAGCGAGCGTTCCGAAAATTTCGCGGTTCAATACGCGCGTTGCGGCCGGCCCGGCGGTTCCCTTGCGCGGCACCATCCCGGCAAGCCAGGAGCAGGCGCAGGCGCAGTCGCGCAAAGAAGTCGTCCTCAGCGCGAACGATTACGGTCATTTCCATGCGCTCGCCCAGATCAAGGGCCAGCAGGTGGAGTTCATGACCGATACAGGCGCCACCTATGTCGCGCTCTCCTATGAGACGGCGCAGAAGCTCGGGCTCGCCCAGAACCTGCGCTTCAACGGGCGCTCGACCACAGCGAATGGCGTCGCTCGCGTGGCCTCTATCATGCTCGAAGCGATCCGCATCGGCGACATCACGGTGAATAACGTTCCGGCCGTAATCGCCGAGCCGGGGCGGATGAGCCAGAATCTGCTCGGCATGAGCTTCATCAAGCAGCTCTCCGGCTTCGAGCTGATGGGCTCGCGGCTGACCTTGATCGAGTGATACAAGCGGCCAAAAGTCTCGACCGCTCCGCGGCGTCGTCCCCGTCCCCACCTTCGCGGGGATAAACTCCGGCGGGGACCCAGGTATCGCTGCGCTATTTCAATAGCTTCCGCCGCCGGGATTACTGGATTCCCGCTCCCCGTCCGCACGGGGACAAGCTTCGCGGGAATGACAACAAAAGGGTCGGCGCGCCGTGGCGGATCCAGAAGAGATCGGTGACTTAGCTCTGGATTGCTTCGCCGCGCTCGCAATGACGGGCAGTTCCGATTTGCGTATCCGCTTTAGCTCGCCGCGCGCACGGGCCGCTTCAGGAACTCCGGCACATGATCGCCGAGCCCAACCACGGGAGCGGACGTTGCGGGCGGCAAAAGCTCGCGGTGATAGCGGGAAACGCTGCTTCCGTCGCCGCCTTTCGAGTGACCGCCGCGCCTGAAAGCGCGGACTTCGGCCGGCTGCTTTTGCTCCGGCGTCTGGCCCCCCTGCTCCTTGCGCGGGCTCTTGCCGCGTTCGCGCCGGGGACGGTCGCGGCGCTCGCTGAAATCGGCTGAAGTCAGGTTCTCGGTCGAAGGCTCGCCGTCGATCCACTCGATCTTCGCCTTGCAAAGCGCTTCGATCGCGCGAAGCCCTTTCATCTCCTTCGGCGTCACGATCATGGCGGCGAAGCCTTCGCGGCCCGCGCGGCCCGTCCGGCCGATGCGGTGCACGTAGTCCTCGGGGCTGATCGGCACGTCGAAATTGAAGATGTGGCTCACATCGGGGATGTCGAGGCCGCGCGCCGCCACATCGGAGGCGGCGAGGTAGGTGACTTCGCCCTTGCGGAACGCTTCGAGCGTGGCCATGCGCTGGCGCTGGTCGAGGTCGCCATGCAACGCGGCTGCGTTGAAGCCATGCTTCACGAGCGACTTATGCAGGACGGCCACATCCCTCTTGCGGTTGCAGAAGATGATCGCGTTCTTGACCGCGCCAGCCTCGTTGCGCATGAGATCGCGCAGGATCTGACGCTTCGCCTTGGAATTGGCGGGGGAAAACTTGAGCTTCTGGGTGATGAGCTTGGTGGTCGCCGCCACCGGGGTGACGCGGATCTGTTCCGGATTGCGGAGGAACTGATCCGTCAGCTTCTGGATTTCCGGCGGCATGGTCGCCGAGAAGAACATGGTCTGGCGCGACGGCGGCAGAAGCTTGCAGATGCGCTCGATGTCTGGGATGAAGCCCATGTCGAGCATGCGGTCCGCCTCGTCGATCACGAGGTAATCCACGGCGTTCATGAGGAGCTTTCCGCGCCCGAAATGATCGAGCAGACGGCCGGGCGTCGCGATCAGAATATCGGCGCCGCGTTCGAGCTTCTTCTCCTGATCGTCGAAGGAGACGCCGCCGATGAGGAGCGCCACCGTCAGCTTATGCTGGGCGCCGAGCGTCTCAATCGCCTCGGCCACCTGCGCCGCCAATTCACGCGTCGGCTCAAGGATGAGCGAGCGCGGCATACGGGCGCGGGCGCGGCCCTTTTCGAGCATGGTCAGGAGGGGAAGAACGAAGGAAGCCGTCTTGCCTGTTCCGGTCTGCGCTATGCCGACGACATCGCGCCCCTCAAGGGCGAACGGAATGGCTTGGGCTTGAATTGGGGTGGGGATGTCGTACCCTGCCGCCTCGATGGCAGCCAGCACTTTTTCGCTGAGCTTAAGATCTTTAAAAGTCATATCCCGCTGGATTTTCAGAACCGCGTTTTGGGGGGTTCGTTGAGTATCATCATACGCATAATGCAGAATGATGACAGGTATGCGTCAGAGCTTCAATCTTGCATCGCAGTGGCGGGCCGATATCGGCGCTTCCTACGGTGGGCTGCTGCCGGATAGCCTCGGATGCAGTCGTCCAATTCCGCCTGACGCTTGATGCATATATGATCTGAACGGAAAGCCCCGTCAACCCTGATAGGCTAATTTGCCCCAGTGTGTAGCTTTTTTGATTCCGCTTCATTTTTGGGCAGCGAATGCGCTCGTTGGGAGCCAACTGCAAGCTTGGCGGCGGCAGCCGCGATTTACCCTATTGGGTTCGTTTGGCAAAAAACCTGTTTTTACGGTATTATAATACCGTAAAAAGGCCGGTTTGGTTAATGCGCGGTTTCATTGGCGGCCCCGGCAAGCCTTGCATGGTTAATGCGCCCGCCGCCGGGGGACGCCGTTGAGCGCTCCCGGCCCGCTCACATATCTGCTTTCCTTGAGGTAGAACCGAAGGGGCCTGTCCGCATCGCGGGTTATTCCGATGCGCACGCTGACGCCGATGCCGCCGCACGCCGCTCCATCCGAGGCCAGCCAGAGTTCGCCAGCGGAGCACAGATCGAGGCCGTCCAGCCGCCGGTCGATGCCGAGCGCCTTGGCGAGACGGCCCGGCCCGCGCAGAAGGTCGCGCGTGGGCGCGTCGCCCCGAAGCCTGCGCATGGCGTCGACTCCGGAGAGAGGCTCCGCCGCGCGAATCAGAACGGCCTCGCCGGCGCCTTCCTCGGCGCTCGTTACGTTCAGCATGAAGGAAACGCCGTAAGCCAGATAGACATAGGCGTAGCCGGGCGGCCCGAACATGACCTTGTTGCGCGGCGTCCGCCCTCGGAAGCCGTGGCTCGCCGCGTCGCCGGTGAGATAGGCCTCGGTCTCGACGATGCGCGCGGTGGCAAGCGTATCGGGAAAGGCGCGGACGACCAGTTTTCCGATCAAGAACCGTGCAAGCGCGGCCGTATCCTTGGGCAATTCCTCGCGGTCGAGGGGATCGGGTTGTGCGCTCATCTTGCTTGCTGCTCTCTGTCTTCCGAGAAAGTAACGAAATCCCCAATGGAGTTTGAGCAATATTCAGTTCGAAGGTGAAATTAATTTGATGAATTAAGAGTAAGTTCAGCTGCGGCTGGCAAAGGCCGAGCATCGTGCTAGAACACAACCAAAGGTTGCGGCGCTTCTGTCGAATTTTAGTTTCATCGGCCTAAATCGCCATCCCTATTTCTAAAACCGAACAACGGACAAGGCAACCGGCCCGAAGGAGGGGAGCTTTCGATCCGTGAATGCCGTGCGGTCCATTCCGGAGCGCGTTCGATTTAAGTCTATGGGGTCCCAGGGTTTCGTCGCATGCACGAGGAAGATCTGAAGAATTTCGACGCCTCGACCTGCGAGCAAATCCTGGACTCGGGCCGAACCCTGAAGCGCCGAATCTTCGCGGCGAGCGCCGTTATCGCCGTCTTCATCTGCGCAGTAGCCGGCTTCCTCGTCGACGATCAGAGGCGCTCGGCTCTCGAACGCGCGGCCGCGCATTCCTCCAATCTCTCCGCGGCGTTCGAGGAGCAGGTGCGCCGTGTCATGGATGGCGTTTCGGGCGCCATGGACCTGATCAAGAAACGCATCGAGAAGGAGGGACCGGGCTTCGACCTTTCCGAGTGGGCGGCTCTCATCCCGGATGTTGCGGCCCCGACCGTTCAATTGTCGATCATCGGCCCCGATGGCCGGCTTGCGACGACGTTGTTGGCGAAGAACCCGGAAAAGATCGACCTTTCCGACCGCGAGCATTTTCGCGTTCAGCGCGACAACCCGAACCTCGGCCTTTTCGTCGGCAAGCCGGTGCTGGGGCGCGTGTCGAAGCAGGTCACGATTCAGGTGACGCGGCGCCTCCAGGCGCCCGGCGGCGGCTTCGGCGGCGTTCTGGTCTTCTCGCTGAACCCCGACTTTCTGACCGCGCTGCATCGGCAGGTCGACCTCGGCCAGACCGGAAACGTAACGGTCGTCGGCCTCGATTCCATCGTTCGCGCGCGTTTTACGTCGTCCGACTCGGCGGAAACGTTCGGCGTCGGCTCATCCCTGGCCTCAGCCGCGTTGATGAGGGAGGCGCAACACGGGAACAAGGGATCGTATGTCACGGCCAGCGTCTTGGATGGCATAACGCGCCTCTACAATTGGCGCACGGTCAAGGGCTATCCCCTTCTCGTCACCGTCGGGCTTGGCCGGGAGGAAGCGCTCGCCAGCGCCAATCGCCACGCCGCGATGATTCTGGCCATCGGCGGCGCGGCCATCCTGCTCGTCGGCGTCTTGGCCCTGATGCTGTCGCGTGAGATTTCGCGCCGGGTTGCGCACGAAGTCGCGCTCTATCATGAAGGCGAAAACCTTAAGGAGGCTCACGCGGAGCTCAAGACGCAGCACAACGCGCTCATTGCGAAAAACGCACTGCTCGCCGAGAAGCGCATTAACCTGCAAACGGCGAACATGGAGCTCAGCCTGGCCCGGGAGCGCTCGGAGTTGGCGAACCGCGCCAAGTCCGCGTTCCTCGCCAATATGAGCCATGAGTTGCGCACGCCGCTGAACGCCATCATCGGCTTCTCCGAGATCATGCGGGAGAAGATTTTCGGCGACCTTTCCGACCGCTATGTCGAATACGCGGGAAGTATTCACCAGTCCGGCAGCGCGCTTCTCGGCATCATCGACCAGGTGCTTCACTTCGCAAAACTGGAAGCGGGCAGGATCGAAATCTCCGATGAGGTGCAGCCGCTGTCCAGCATCGTCGAACCCGCGCTCAAATCCGTGCAGGCGCAGGCCGAAAACCGGCGGATCGAACTGTCCGCCAGCGTATCCGCCAAAATCTCGGTGCGAGGAGATGGGGAAAGGCTGACGCAGGTTCTCATGAACCTTCTTTCGAATGCGGTGAAGTTCACGCCCGCCGGCGGCGGCGTCGCGCTGGACGCCGAGCTGGAAGACGGCGGCGGCTTGTGCCTCACGGTCGCGGACGACGGGATCGGCATGTCGGCGAGCGAGATCGAATGCGCGCTTGAGCATTTCCGCCAGATCGACAACAGCCTGACGAAACGGTTCGAGGGGATCGGCCTCGGATTGCCGCTCGCCCGCCAGCTTGCGGACCTGCACGGGGGGAGCCTGTCGATTGAAAGCATGCCCGGCCTCGGAACGAAAGTGCGGTTCCGCCTGCCCGCCTCGCGCGTGACCGCCGCCGCGGAGACGCCGCGGCGCGGGGAAGAACCGTGGCGCGACGCGGAGCCGCTACGGGATGCCGCGTGATACAGTAGCGGCCTATTTCGCCGCGTCGTCCGCGTCCGTCATCCCGAGCTGCGCGTTGAGTTTCGCGATCTGCTCCTGCAGCGACGTCTTCTCCTGGCCCTTCCGCACCATCTGCAACTGGAGGCTGCCGACCTCCATGCTGAGATTGCGGCGCGAGTCGGGGTCGTTCGACGGTCCCTTCCGGTTATACGTGTCGAAAATGCGCTGCTGATCCTCGCGCATGGCCACGTCGAGCTGGCGGACGCGCTCCTTCAGCTGGGACAGCTTGACGAGGTCGAGCGTCTGCCTGCGGTCGGACTTGGAGTTGACCTGCTCCTCGATGGCCTTGAGCCGCGCCTGGATCAGCTCCTGCGCCGCCGCCGGCAATTCGGGCTCATTCGCGGCGCGCGCGCCCTCGAAGAAGAAGTCGCTCGTCAGCGCGGAATGGTCCCACGGCACCTGCGCCCCGCCCGTAACCTTCAGCACGTCCTTGCGCACCTCGATCATGAGCGCCGTCAGGTTCCGGCCGCGCTCGGCAATGCGCTTCGAAAGGGCGCCCGTGAAGGGCGAATTGCGGCCTTCGCCATCGAGCGCCACGTTTCCCGGCTGCGTCGAGTAGGAGATGAAGGTGCCGACGCCCGTCTGCACCTCGGCGAGCCCCTTGCCGACATTCACGGAGCGCGTGCCCATCGAGCGGGCCAGATTGGCGGCGAGCGGGTTGTTCCGGCAGGCGTCGAGAAACACGACGTTGGTCTTGCCCTCGCGCCCGACCTCCATCTGCTTCAGCACGAAATCGAGCTGGATCGCCTCGAAATCGAGGTCGCGCTCGCTCCGCAGACTCGCATCGACCGGAATGAGATAATTGCGCCCCGCCACCTGCAAGCCGTGCCCCGCATAGAACAGAACGGCGTCGTCGGCGTCCTCCAGCGCATGCGAGAAGGCGCGCACCTTTTCGTCGAAGCCGCGCCTGTCCAGATCGAGGCCGAGAATGACGTCGAAGCCATACGAGGTCAGCGCTTTTGCCATGTCGGCGGCGTCGTTGACCGGATTTGTGAGCGCGCCCGCCTGCGTATAGGCCGCGTTGCCGATCACGAGCGCGATGCGCTTGCCGGCGGCGGCTGGCAGAACGGCCAGCGCTTGCATCAACAGAACGGCGAACAGAAACCGGAAACGCACCATGGGCAACCCTCCCCGAACATAATTTCGGGGTTTTAAGCAGCCGATTTGGACCGTTCCGTGATGACGGCGCCACATTGCTCCGGCGGCCTTTGCGGCGGGTCGGCGCCTGGACCGCGAGGTTGAGCAAGAGGCCGATTGCTGCCAACCCCCTTATCCGCGGGAATGTCTTCTGCTGGAGGTTCTGCCGAGGTAAGTTCACGGCGGCCGTGCGCATCGGCGACCCGAGAAGGGCGCAGGCGCAAGCGGTGTTCATCACCCCGGCGGAACGTTCACACGCACTGATCGAAGCCCTTTATAAGGCGGAGGCTGAAAACGGCACGGATAACGGGCCGAACGAGTTGGCTCTGGCATGCGAGACAATTCTCAGCCCGAATGACGTCTTCAATATCGCGCTGCAACCGGCATTCCATGGATCCGAGTGACAATCTATGTTGCCAGATCACTGCGATCGGAGCGCCACAAATCCGCTACTGTGGCGCTTGATCACATAAGTGCCCGAAGGTGCGCTTATATTTAGGATCTGTAGCAACTCTGCGTCGCTCGCATGTACCAGGAATTCATCGCCGTGTAAAACGTGCTCGGCCCAACCGAGAATAGGGCAGGAATTACCCTCGGGCAAAAGAACCTGCGGTCGTGAAGTGTCAGCGCTGAAAAAGATGTCCTCCGGCATTTTTGACATGAGAGCATATTTTGCGGGTTGGCCAAGCACGGGAATCGACCCGGAATGACACGTATGCAGGAGTGGCCCCACAACTTCGGCGCCCCTCCAAATCGGTTTCATAGCTGTTGATTCGCGGGCAGCTATGAAGCCTCCCACGCACGAAACTACGAAAAACGCAGCCGCAAACGTGAGCCCGAACACCGGCACATTGGGTCTTATTGGAAAGGTCAGGTTCCGGCGCCATGACGAGAACAGAAAGGCAGCCATAGTTAATATGAGCGGAGTGCCGATCATCCAGTACCGACCTGTGATGATTGGAAACTTAAACGACACCAAGATAGGAAGAGTGAAAAAGAGCGCCAATGCGACCATAAATACAATCGTAAGTATTCGTGTCGTTTTGTACATCAAGCCAAGAATAACAAGGACGCCGAATGTAAGAGCTGCGAATCGACTTCCAAAGGCAAGATGCTTCACTTCCCACATCGCAACCTTGATTGCCGCAGGCTCAAATGTGATCCATCCGAGATTGCCGTAAGAGTCGCGGGCCAATAAGACCCAGATGAGCGATACAAGAGATGCCGTGAGTCCTAAAGTTAAGGCATGCTTTGTGAGTGTGCGATTTCGTTGAAAGAGCGATAATCCGAGTAGGGCCGCCGCGAGGGCGCCACAAGCCAGGGCCGCAAAAAGATGCGTAAGCGAGGCACTAATCCCAAGTAACAATGGCCATATAAGCGAGGGTTGCCAACGCGTCTGCAAGAGCAGAATGGCGGTGTACCATGACGCAACAAATACTATGGAAAGCGCTATAAAATAAGAGCGTCCCTCCGGTACGTAGCATAATTCGGGGCCGCTAAGGACAAACAGCGACACGCCAACAAAGCCCGCGAGGTACTGGCCGGTCCGAACCGATAAAGTGAGCACGATCGCGCAGGCGCAGAACAGGGCTGCAACGTTCAGAGTGATGATCGCCGCCCGATCGTTAGGTACTAAGGTCCGTACCCAATAAAGTAGTGAGTAATAGATAGGCGTGTTACTATCCGGCGCTATCCGCGAAGCGAACACAGTGCCGAATCCCATATGTGGGTCGGAAGCCCAAAGGCTAGACAGTTCGTCGGCCCACCAGCCATTTACAGCGGAGATCGAAGATTGCTCAACCGCAAATATCGTTAAGACAGCGAAGAGCGCGCCGCCCGTGATCCATGGCAAGATTCGGCGTTCCGACTGGTCCGCTTTTCCAACTATAAAGCGGGAGGTGGCGTTGGCGGGCATCGGGCAGGTCTCTCTCTATTTTCGCCAAGTAAAGACGGAGCTTGCGGCGTAATTCCACACCGCGCCGACAACGATTCCAGCAATGCCGGAGACGTACCAGGAATAGCTGTGGGAGAACATGAAGTTCGCGATGCCGACATTCGAGACGGCGCCGACAGAGCAGACGAGGGAGAAGCTCGCGAGCCCGCCCAAGACCGGCCAGAAGCCCTTCAATCGCTTGTCGCGATAGGTGAGCATGTTGTTGAGGAAGAAGTTGAAGGTCATCGCGATCGCGGTCGCCAGGCTTTGCCCCACGATGAAGCTAAGCCCGAGCGATTTCAGAAAAACGGCCAGCGCCCCCATGTGCACGAAGACGCCAACCCCGCCGATGGCCATGAACAGGATGAACCGCGCCGGAACCCACCGCCCGAACATCTTGTCGAGCAGGAGCATCAGATATTCGAGCGTCACGAGCGCGTCGAGCTTGCTTTCGCCATGCTGGCGCTGGCGGAAAACATAGGGGAATTCCTCGATGCGAAGCGGCTTCTTGGCCGAGGCGACAATGTCGAGCAGGATCTTGTACCCTTGCGTCGAGAGCTGGCGAACGGACATCTCGAATGCGTCCCGGCGGATCATGAAGAAGCCGCTCATGGGATCGCTCAGTTCAGCCCTCACCACGAGCGCCGAAAGCCGCGTCGCAACCCAGCTGATCGTCTTGCGGCGGGCGTCCCAGTCGCCGACGCCGCCGCCGCCCGCATAGCGCGTGCCGACCGAGAGGTCCGCTTCGCCAGCGCGAAGAGGCGTCAGCATCTCTTTGAGAAGCCGCTCGTCATGCTGCATGTCGGCGTCTATCACGGCGACAAAGGGCGTCGAGGTGCTGAGGATGCCTTCCACCACCGCGGACGATAATCCGCGCCGCCCGATGCGCCGGATGAGGCGCACCCTCGGATCGGCGCGGCAGCGCTCGACGATGGCTGCGGCGGTGCCGTCCCTCGAGTCGTCGTCCACAAAAACGACTTCCCACGCCACGCCCGTTAACGCCGCGTCGAGCTTTTCAAGGAGCGGGATGACATTGCCGCGCTCGTTGAAGGTCGGCACGATAACCGACAACTCTAAGGGTTTCGATGCGAGTTGGGAGGATTCGAAACTGGCGGCTTGAAGCATTTGGAACGCACCGAATTGAGTTTATAAATTATGCCGAGGATGCAAAAAGCTAATGGTCACGCTTCCGGCAGAGTTGAGAAAAAAGATAATTATGGCATTTGGATGGCTGTTCAGGCGCGGCGGGCCGGTAAGACCGGCTACAGAATCTGCCCCAGGATCAGGGATGCGGCGAAGGCGGCGAGCGCCGGAATCGTGAGCGACGCGATGGTGCGCTCGATCCTGACGGCGCGGCGGGGCTCACGCCCCTCGGCGAACGCCAGCGAATTTTCGGGGTCTTTCATCCACATCCGCGAGCGGAAATAGGCGTAGGCGACGAAGGCCGAGTATCCGAGCAGCACCGACACCAGCGCGAAGCCAGGGCCGGATCGTAGAAAAATGAGTAGGCCAGCCGTCAAAGCTGAAATCAAGGCAAGCATGCTGTTCCCCCCGCTCTTCGAAATTCGCCGCTTCGTTGACGCAAAGAAACTCTGCCCCAACGCCCCCTTCCGTAAAGGCGGCATAAAGCTGCAAGCGCGACGCCACCCGGCGCCGGCGCCGATTCATGCCGAAATTGAATGGCGCATTAGGGCGCAACTTCTGGTCTTCGAGGAACTTGACCTTGCTCCGTCTCGCGAAAACCGCCGCCTTTGCAGGGCTTCTCATCTCCGGCCTGGCCGTTTCCGCTGGAGAGGCGCGCGCCGGCGCCTACTCTCTGGAAAACAGGAATGCGGATATCTCTTTCACCTACACGGTGGGGTTTGTCGAGCAGATGGGCCGCTTCAAGGAAATCGACGGCGTTCTGAAGTTCGATAAGCGCGCGCCGCGAAACAGCTCGATCAGCGCCGTTATCAAGACGGCGAGCCTCTCGGCGAATGCTTTCGAGGAGCAACTCAAGGGCGGCGATTTTTTCAACGTGGCGGCCTACCCCGAAATCCGCTTCGTGAGCGCTTCGGTGAGGCCGCTTGGCGAGAACAGCGCCGAGTTCGACGGGACGCTGACCATGCGCGGCGTCTCAAAGCCGATGACGCTGCGCTTCGATTTCGCGCCTCAGCCGGGCGCGCCCGGCCAGATGACGATGACCGTGAGGGGCCGGCTGAAGAGAAGCGACTTCGATATGACGGCGCTCAGCCTGCTCGTGGACGACGAGATCGAGATTGTGATCAAATCGGCGTTGCGCGAGAAGAAATAGAGTCGGCCGCTTCGAGGAAAGGCGGCAGGTCAAGCTCGGGAAGCGGCTTGTCCATCGCCGCCACGATCCTGCTTTCGGAAACGCCGAGCGTCCTCAAAGCCGTGGCGACGATTTTGTCCGCATAGTCCTCCGACACTTCCGCCGAGACAAGCTTCAGGGTTCCAAGCAACAGAAGCCCAGCGATGACTTCGTGCGCCATCTCCGCGTCGCCATAGCTGAACGAACCATCCTCCAGGCCCGCATGGATCGCTCGCCTCAAAAGGTCCGCGACGCCGGAGCGGAAATCCTTCGCCGACAAAACGGTGCGGATCATGAACCAGCCCCAGAGCGGATCGGCCGTGCTGACATGAAACCACATGCGCAGATCGGTGGCGAAGGCCTCGACGCGGTCCTCGGTCAAGCCGTCGAGGCTCTCGTACATGTGCTTCGTGCGCAGATGCGCCGCATCGATGGCGGCGCTCACAATGGCTTCCTTGGAGGCGAAGTGGTTGTAGAAAGAGCCGTAGCCCACGTCGGCGCGCTGGGTGATGTCCTGAATGACGAGACTATCGAAGCCGCGCTCGGCAATAATTTCGTAGGTCGCCTTCACCAGCCGCCGGCGGGTGTCCTCTCTCCTGCGTTCCGCGCGTTTTCTGGTAGCGGCCGGAAGCCGGTTCCCGGCGCCATGAGCGTTCGCCAACGGTGGTTTGAACAAAATTGAGGTCTCCATGAGCGCAGACGCGCGAACCGCCTTATGAGCCAAGACGAGCCAGATTATGCGGCCAACCTGGACCAAATGAGGCGGAATGGCCGTCATGCGCCCGGATCATGAGCCTGCCCGGTATCGACGGCGCAACCCCTCACCCCAGCCCTCTCCCTCAGTGAGAGGGGGTCCGGCCGCAGCCATTGAACGGGCGTACCCTCTCCTATCCGCATTCGCTAGCGAATGCGGACACTCCAAAGCGGCAAGCTCGCCAAGGCGAGCTTGCGTGGGAGAGGAACAGGGTGAGGGGTTGCGCCGTTGACCGATGGGCGATGCTTATTTAAGCGGCTCGTACCCGCCTCCGCCGCCGAATTGGTAGTTCAAGCCGATACGCGCGGTATGGAAGTTCGTGTCGAGGTCGTTGGTGGCGGCGCCAAGGCCATCGGAGAGCTTGTCGCCGCCGAAATCGATATACTGATACTCGGCCTTGAGCGACCATGCCGGCGTCAGCTTGTATTCGATGCCGCCGCCGACCGTGTAGCCCGTGCGCGTCCCGGCATTGTCGAAGGCGTCCGCGCCGAGCAGCGCGTGCTGCTTGACGTTGCCATAGGCGAAGCCGCCCGTGCCATAGACCAGCGCTTGGCCGAGGGAGAAGCCGAGCCGGCCGCGCGCCGTCCCGAACCAGTCCAAGCTCTCGCGGCTTTTGTATCCGTCGCCCGTCACGCTGTCCGCGATGCCGGCGCCCTGGAAATCGGTCTCGACGCCATAAACGAACGAGCCGCTCTGGAAGTTGTAGCCGATCTGGCCGCCGCCGAAGCCGCCTTCGGGCGCGGCGCGCGTATAGGCGTCGGCGCCGTAGGCGAATGTATCGGCGCCGCCGCCCCAGCCATAGCCGCCGTTGACGCCGACATAGAAGCCGGCCCAGCTGTTGGGCGTGGCGATGGGCGGCACATAGCTCACCGGCGGCGGGGCGGGCGGATTGCGATAGAGGTCGGCCGCGTTCGCCGCCATCGGCGCCGCGACGACGCTAAGAAAAACGAAACCGGCAAGCTTACAAGACTCCGTGTACATCCCAAACATCCCCCTCTCATGAATGACGCCACTGTCAGATATGCAACAGTGTTGCCTTGGTGTTGGAACGATATACTCGGAGGGAGTCAAAAGCAGAACTTAGGCGATGAAGAGGCAGTGACGCGTCTTTTTGTAAACAATGTGTACAGGCTAATATTCTTAGCAGCGACGAATTTGAAGTTGGGCATCGATACAATCCGAGGCCATGGAGGGATCCAAAATTACTTGGCGCCTTTCCGCTTTTGTGCGCCTTCGCATCGTGAGATTTACGGCGCCCGAATCCGGTTGAACGGTTCCGCAACCGGCGGTGAACTTTTCAACTGGGTTCGGTATCGGCCGTTTTCTGGCGATTCCAAACGAAGCCTGGGCATCGCGGCCATGCGAGAGCCCGTCTCACCCTTCTCGGGCGCGCAGATGCGGACAGCGCAAAACTCAACTCCGCCTTGCTTGCGCAGAGCTTCCGCTGTAACAGTCCGCCTGAATTCATGGCTGTTGCGGGGTTCCGTTCATGACAATGCGCTTGCCGTCCATTCTGGTCCTTTGCGCCATCGCCCTCTCTTCCGGCGCCGCCAATGCGCAGACGACCACCGCGCCCAATCCTTTCGGCGCGCCAGCGCAAACGGCGCCCGCGCCCCAGACAGCCCCCGCCGCCAAGAAGCCGCGCGCACAAGCCGCGCCGAAGGCCGGGCAGTTCACGAGCGAGGCCGATGCAAAGGCGAACTGCCCCGGCGAAACGGTCGTGTGGGTGAATACCGGGACGAAGGTCTATCATCACGCGGGCGCGGCGACCTACGGGAAGACGAAGCGCGGCGTCTATATGTGCGAAAAGGATGCCGCCTCGGGCGGTTTCCGCGCGGCGAAGAACGAAAAGCGGTAGCTCAACCGCCGGCGCCGCAAAGCTCAGTTCGTGGAAAAAATGACTGTTTTCCGCCCTGCGCCATCGACACGGGAGCAAGGCTGATGGGGTGCGCTGTTCTCGCGGCTATTTGGGCGCGCGCTTCGCAAGGATGCGCTGCAGCGTGCGTCGGTGCATGTGCAGGCGGCGCGCGGTCTCGGAAACGTTGCGATTGCACAGTTCATAGACGCGCTGAATGTGCTCCCAGCGGACGCGATCCGCCGACATGGGGTTCTCCGGCGGCTTCGGCTTCGCTTCGCCCGAGGCCGTGAGCGCCGCAAGGATGTCTTCGGCGTCCGCGGGCTTGGACAGATAGTCGACGGCGCCGAGCTTCACCGCGTTCACCGCGGTTGCTATATTGCCGTAGCCGGTGAGGACGAGCGCGCGACAGTCGGGGCGCATCTCGCGCAACATGCGGATGACGTTGAGGCCGTTGCCGTCTTCGAGGCGCATGTCGACGACGGCATAGGCCGGCGCGGAGTCCCGGATCGCCTGTTTGCCCGCTTCAAGTGTTTCGGCGGTGCGAACGCTGTATCCTCGCGCCTCCATCGCCTTAGCCAGCCGCGAAAGAAACGGCTTATCGTCATCGACTATGAGGAGGGAATTGTCCGCCCGGATTTCCGGGGCTGCGAGCGTCGCCATTTTTGCCCTAACCTTTTTGTCACACCCACCATAATGTCGCACTATACGCCACAAATCCCCAGCGCACAAAATTTATGCTGCGTTCTCTTAGGTTTTGCAACCTATGAGGCAGTCTCGATCCGGTCGCGCGGCCAAGTGATTTCAATCAGCGCCCCGGTGTCGGGCAGAACGCGGTTTGCGATCTGAAGGGAAGCCCCGGAGCGCTCAAGGAGGGTCTTCGCGATGAAGAAGCCGAGGCCCATCCCGCTTTCCTCCTGATCGCCTTCGACCCGCGGCCGGCTTGTCACATAGGGCTCGCCCAAGAGATTGATGACGTTCGGATGAAAGCCCGGCCCGTCGTCGCCGATGCGAAGCAAGACCCTGTTCTGATCGTACATCGCATCGATGGTCACGCGTTCGCTCGCGAACTCGACCGCATTCTCGACCAGGTTCACAAGGCTATGCATCAGGCCGGGGTTGCGTGTGATGACAGGCTCCGTCGCCGGCTTGCTCGGAAGCGAACCGTCCGCCACGAAAACCTCGATCTCGACGCCCGGCGTGCGCAGCGGCGCGATCACCTCTTCGATAAGGTGGCGAAGCCGCAACTGCGAGAAAATCAGATCCTCCTCGCCCTCGCGCCCGCTCTTCGACAGCTCGCTCAGGATTTCGCGGCAGCGCGCGGTTTGCGTCTGAAGGAGAAGGATGTCCTCGTGCGCGGCGCTGTCTTTCGGGATCTCCCGCTCAAGCTCCTTCGCGACGAGCGCGATGGTGGAAAGCGGCGTGCCCAACTGGTGAGCGGCGGCCGCGGCGAGGCCGTCGATCGCGGTCAGCCGCTGCTCGCGGGCGAGAACGAGTTCCGCCGCCGAAAGCGCCTGCGCCATCTGCCGCGCCTCCTGCTCGATGCGCCAGGCGTAGATGGCGATGAACACGATGCAGGACACAAGCGCCGACCAAAGCCCGAGCATGTAGTTCAAGGGCAGGATCGGCGGCTCGGTATCGGTCCAAGGCAGCGGCTGGTGGTAGCGCGCGAGGAATGTCGCGACCACGACAGTGAATCCGGCCAGCAGCGAGGTTACGGTGAGCCGCTGCGTCGATGCCGAAACGGCGACGGGAACGATCAAGAGAAACGCAAAAGGATTTTCGAGCCCGCCCGTCAGGAACAACAGCGCCGAGAGTTGCAAGACGTTGTAGCTCAAGAGCAGGATGGCGTAGCGGCTCGAAAGCATCTGGGAGCGAGGAAAGGCGAAGCTCAACCACAGGTTCAAGGACGCCGAGGCTACGATGAACCCAACGCAATTGCCCAGCGGAACGGGGAACCGCAAGCCGTAATAAAGGATCATGATGGTGACAGTCTGCCCGGCGACGGCGAACCATCTGAGCCTGATCGTTGTCCGAAGCCGCAAGCGGCTCGCTACCATCGAGTTTTGGCCTAACATAAGAGGCGCCTGACATTCATGGAGGCTTTAGCCGGAAAGACTTGGCGTCGCCGACCTGCGGACCCTGCCTCGCCTTGCCTCATTGACGGATGCTCCGCCCAGGACCACGTAATCTAGCAAATTGTACAGAAAATCAACGAGATTCCACATTCGGCGATAGGACAATTATCATGAAGCCAAGCCGTGCGGCTCTCTTCGCTCTCGTTTTTTTTGTAGCCGGTTTCGCCGGCGTCTATGCGATCCTGAAGAACCAGGAGCGGAACGTGAGCGAGGGCAGGCCGCTGATCGGCGGCGCCTTCTCGCTCGTGGACGGCGCCGGCAATCGCGTCACCGACCGCGATTTTCGCGGCAGGCTCATGCTTGTGTTTTTCGGTTACACGCATTGCCCCGACGTTTGCCCGACGGAACTGCAAAACATGGCGGATGTCTTGGACAAGCTCGGGCCGGACGCCGGCAAGGTCGCCCCGATCTTCGTTTCCGTGGACCCGAAGCGCGATACGCCCGCCGCGCTGTCAAGCTACGTCAGCAATTTCAGCCCTCGAATTGTTGGATTGACGGGAGACCGGAACGAGGTGGCAGACGCGGCGAAGGCCTATCGCGTCTATTTTCGCAAGGCCGGCGACGAGGCCGGGGACAGCTATACAGTGGATCACTCGGCTTTCGTTTATCTCATGGATCGTGAGGGCCGCTATCTCACGCACTTTTCTTTCAATACCGAACCGAAGGTCATGGTGGACGCGATAAGAAAGCAGATTGCGGCCGGTCGCGGCGCGGCTTAAGCTCAACGAAAGGTGTATTTCCACTGCAGGTATTGCATGTCAGCCTTGAAGAGAGGTCATAGGTCAAGAGCGGATTATCGGCCTTTCGCGGCGCCTGGCGGGTTCACATACGAGGGCGGTGGATCGCTCGATTAAGGAGAACACGTGCTTTATCATCTTTACGAGCTCAGCCATGCCGCCATATCTCCGGCGAGAGCTGCGGCCAATTCGACCCGCCTTCTCATGCGCAATCCCTTCAATCCTCTTTCTTATACAAATATCGGACGGAACGCCGCAGCCGCCGCGGAGCTGATGGAGCGGACGACCCGCCGCTATAAGAAGCCGGCGTTCGGAATCCCCACGACGATCGTCAAGGGCCAGGAAGTGACCCTGAGTGAGGAAGTCGTCTGGCGGAAGCCGTTCTGCAATCTCATCCATTTCAAGAAGAATTTGCCCACCGGGGCGATCAGCCAGCCGAGGCTATTGATTGTCGCGCCGCTGTCGGGCCATTTCGCCACTCTCCTGCGCGGCACGGTGGAGGCCATGCTGCCTCACACCGACGTCTACATCACCGACTGGCTGGACGCGCGCTTCGTCTCGCTTCGCCAAGGCCCCTTCACGCTCGACGACTACATCGATTACGTGATCGAGATGATACAGGCGTTCCGCGGCGACGTGCATGTGATGGGCGTCTGTCAGCCCGGCGTGCCGATCATGTCGGCTGTCGCCCTGATGGAGACGAACAACAACCCCTTCGTGCCGAGAAGCGTCATCCTCAAGGGAAGCCCCATCGACACGCGCGTCAGCCCGACGGCGGTCAACAAGCTTGCGGAGGAAAAAGGCACCAACTGGTTCCGGAACTCCGTTATCACATCCGTTCCCTGGCCCAACCGGGGCCACGGGCGGCTCGTCTATCCCGGCTTCCTGCAGCTGACGGGCTTCATGGCGATGAACCTCGACCGGCACATGAACGCGCACAAGGAGCTTTTCGTCAACCTTGTGCGCGGCGACGGCGATTTGGTCGAAAAGCACAAAGAGTTCTACGACGAGTATCTCGCCGTCATGGACCTTGCGGCCGAGTATTACCTGCAAACCATCGATCAGGTTTTCGTGAAGCATCAGCTGCCGAAGGGCGAGATGCGTCATCGCGGCGCTCTGGTCGATTTGACGGCCATCAACCGCGTCTCGCTCATGACAATCGAAGGCGAGAAGGACGACATCACCGGCAAAGGCCAGACCGAGGCGGCCATTCACCTGTGCAAGGGCGTGCCGCGCTGGCGGAAGCAGCACTACATCCAGCCGGGCGTCGGCCACTACGGCATTTTCAACGGCTCGCGCTACCGGAAGGAGGTGGTTCCTCGCATCGTCGATTTCATCGCGGATCACGACGTGCGCGGGAGCAACCTGCACTACCTCATGCACCGTCTGGCCGGGGAGAAAGATATCGCCCAGGCGCCAGAACCGCTGCCGCCCGTGAAGGCCGTGGAAACCGCGGCGGTGTCGCCGGAAGTGGTCCGCCTGTCGGCCATGGCGGCCAAGCGCTCCATAAGGTTGAAAAGAGGGCGGTCGCTTTCGAAGCGGTCCGCCGGCCCCGGCAAGCCGAATGGCGGGTTGCGCCGGGGTCAATGAAGCCCGGCGCCCATGCTCCCCGGCTCGTCGCTATTCTCGAAGCTTGAGAACTGCTAAAGTGTAGCTCTTTAAATCGGAATTGCCGTCATTGCGAGCGTAGCGAAGCGGAGTGGCCGATTTTGTTTCTGGATCGCCACGGCGGCTGAAGCCGCCTCGCGATGACGGCTTAAGCTCCCGATGCCGACGCTCAAGGAAGCCGATGAAGAAGGACGACATCAAGGTCGGCGATGTTGTTGAACTCATTTCCGGCGGGCCGCCGATGACGGTCGCCGAGGTCAATGTGAATTTGGTCGGCGATTGCGAGGTCGTTTGCCGTTGGTTCTTCGGCCGGATGGAAAAAGGATCGTTCGCTCCCGATGTCTTGAAACCGGGCAAGGCGAGGCCGCTCGACGAATTGAGGGCTGTCGCGGCAGGACCGGCGCCGGAGGAGGAGTAGAGGCGCGGGCGAATATGTCGCCAGACAGAAGCGCCGCTCATGGAGTTCCCGCGCTTTTTGAAAGCGCTGACCAGATCCTCAGCCTCTGAACGGATGCCGGCTGATCTGCTGGAAAATGCCGCGGTCGTGAGGCTCGCCGAGAAGCGTCAGCTCACCGATTTGCAAGGGCGCCGCCAACAGGGGCGCCACGCGCGGCGCCAGCGCCTTTTCCACCTCATCGATATCCCGATCCTTGAGCGGGCCGGCCAGCGAGATGTGAAAGCGAAACTCGCTCAAAACATAAGGATAGCCGAATTCTTCGAGAAATGCGGCCTGCCGGGCCGACATCTTGTCGATTTCGCGCCGTTTGCGGTCTTGGTCTTCGATAGGCGCGCGGAAGCGGTCGAAATGCGTGACGCATTCGGCGGCGAGCCAGTCGATGTCCGCCTCATTCCCCTTGAGCATGAGCGTGAGGTAGCGCTGGTGACGCGCGAAGGCGAGCGGGCTTGCCGCCGGCCGCCGCCTGCCATTGCAGAATTCTTCGAGCGCGTCCTGCAAATCCCTCGGCGAGGCCTGCTTCCTGAGCCGGAACGGCGCCTTGAGGGTCGCATGGAGGCCATAGGGCGACGGCGCCTTCGTGGCGCGCGCGGCTAGGTCGGGATTGAGGCCAAAGCTTTCGGAACCGCCGAACCAGCGCGCGCCGAATTCGGCGAGCGGCGTTCCGGGAACCGGCGTCCAATAAATAGCGTAGCGTTCAAAGCGCATGTCCGCCCCTTGCATAGCGCGCGAGGCGCCGAGACTCCCGCGATCCGGGGCAGGCGCCACGCTCGCCCAGCCGACCGAAATCGGCGCTTCCCACAAGGGGGCAGCGCCGCTCCGCAAGAGCCATGACTGCGTCGAGGTTGGGCTTAGCTATGGTCGCTGTCACCCTTGCGCGGCGGGAAGGGCGGCTCGTCGAAAGCGTGCTCGTCTTCCGTCCAGCGCAGCGTCCCATCGTAGCGGGTGCCCATCTCGATGCCGATGCCCTGATGGAAGATGTCGCCCTCGACCTTCGCCGAGGATTGCAGCATCACGCGGCGGCCGCGGATCGTGCCCGTCACCTTGCCCTGGACTGTCACCTCTTGATTGGCGACGATGCCGCCATTGACGCGCCCATTCGCGGTCACGATCAGCGAAGTGCAATAGATGTTGCCTTCGATGATGCCGTCGAGGGTGACGCTGCCGGTGGACGAGACGTTGCCGATGATGGTGAGGTCGTTGCTGATATTGGAATCGCCCGTGGAATGCACGCTGCGATTTGGCGTGATGGGCATCAAATTGGAAGGTTGGGAAAGCGGGAACGGGGGCGCCATGGCTAACCTTTAAGCGAGACCATACGGAAAGCGGTTACCGGCCGCGGTGACGCTGCCGTCGCCCTTCTGTAGCCGGTCATTCCGGGCATTTGCAAGGCAAAGCTTAAACAGTCTAGCGCTATGAAGGCCACATCCACCGCGATTTGTTGAAAGCGCTCCCGCGCCGGCGAAATAACCTTGAAAGTTCTAGCGGTAAGGGGTCGGCGCGGCATACGCGGTTTCGGGCGCGGCAGGGCGCTGGCGATGCGTCGCCTCGACCAAAAGCCCTTCGTCGAGCCGGAGCACCCGGTCCATGCGCGCGGCGAGATCGAGATTGTGGGTCGCGATCAAGGCGGCGACGCCAGAGGAGCGAATGAAGTAGGTCAACTCCTCGAACACGCGGTCGGCGGTCGGCGGATCGAGATTGCCGGTCGGCTCGTCGGCGAGAAGCACGCATGGATTGTTCGCGACCGCGCGCGCGATGGCGACGCGCTGCTGCTCGCCGCCAGAAAGCTCGGCGGGCCGGTGCGAGGCGCGATCGTATAGGCCGAATTTCGAAAGAAGCTCCAGCGCCCGCGCCTTCGCGGCCTTCTTCCGGACGCCGGCAAGAAGCTGCGGCATCATCACGTTTTCCAGCGCGGAGAACTCCGGCAGAAGATTGTGAAACTGATAGACGAAGCCGATTTCGGTGCGGCGCACCCGCGTGCGCTCCTTGTCGGAAAGGGATGTGCAGTCCACGCCGTTCAGCATGATGCTTCCGCCGCCCGGCTTTTCCAAAAGCCCGGCCGCGTGAAGAAGCGAGGACTTCCCAGACCCCGATGGCCCGACGAGCGCGACGGCCTCTCCGTCGTAGATCTCCGCCGACGCGCCGCGCAACACTTCGAGCGTCCGGCCGCCTTGATGATAGGTGCGCTCAAGCCCCACAAGCTGCAACACGGGCCTTGTGCCGGCGAAATCGCGGATCATTGTCGTCATTCGTAGCGCAAAGCCTCCACGGGATCGAGGCGCGCCGCTTGCAACGCCGGGTAAATCGTGGCTCCCATCGACAACAGAAGCGCGATAGCCACCACGACCGTCACTTCAAGAGGATCGAGCTGCGAGGGAAGGCTCGACAGGAAATAGACCTGGGGATCGAACAGGCGCGTGTTCGTCAGCATGGAGACGAACTGGCGGATGTCCTCCATGTGCAGGCTGATAAGCACGCCGAGGATGAGGCCGAAAAGCGTGCCGATGAAGCCGATGAACGTGCCCGAGATGAAAAACACGCGCATGATGGCGCCGCGCGTCGCGCCCATGGTGCGCAAGACCGCGATGTCCCGCCCCTTGTTCTTAACGAGCATGGTGAGGCCGGAGATAATGTTCAGCGTCGCGACGAGCACGATGAGCATGACGATCACGAACATCACGTTCCGCTCGACCTTCAGCGTGTTGTAGAAGGTTGCGTTGCGTTGCCGCCAGTCGTTCAGGATCATGTCGGGGCCCGCCGCGTCCTGCAGGCTCGCGCGCATGGCGTCGACATGGTCGGGATTGTCGATCACGACTTCGAGGACATGGACGGCGTCGCCCACGTTGAAGTAGGTCTGCGCCTCTTTCAGCGGCATGAATGCGATCGAATTGTCATATTCCGACATGCCCATCTCGAAGATGGCGACGACCGGGTAGCGCTTCACGCGAGGGGCGGTGCCGAAGGGCGTCGAGGCGCCGCGGGGCGCAAGCAGCGTCACCTCGCTGCCCACAAAGACGTTCAGCGTATTGGCGAGCCGCGTGCCGATGGCTATCCCGCCAGCCTCGTCGAAATTGGAAAGAGAGCCGTAGCGGACATTGCCCGAAATGGCCTTGAGCGAGCCCAGATCCTTCGCCCTGAGGCCGCGGACGATAACTCCCGCGGAGCCGGTCTGGGCCGAGGCCATCACCTGCCCCTCCACCACGGGCAGCGAAAACTTCACGTTTTTCACGGCGTTCAGCCGGTCCGCCGCCTCCGCGAAATCGGTGAAGGGCCGCGCCAGCGGGCGAATGATCACATGGCCATTCAGGCCGAGAATTTTGTCGAAGAGTTCCTTGCGAAAGCCGTTCATCACCGAAAGCACGATGATGAGCGTCGCCACGCCGAGCGTGATGCCGATCACGCAGAAGAAGGCGATGACCGAAACGGAGCCCTTCTTGCGGCGCGCGCGCAGGTAACGAAAGGCAAGCAGCCACTCGAAAGGCGCGAACGCCCCTGGTCCCCTAACGGCTTCCCTTGTCATCCGCCGATCCGCGTCCTGGCTCGTCCGTTGCCTTCGCGGGCGCCGCGCCCCCGCCCCGGAAGAGCGCCCAGCTCAATCGCGGCCCCTAATGCGCCGCCGGCGTCTGGTGCAACTTATTTATGGCCGCATCAAGGGCGAGCGCGGTCCTTTCGCCCGTTGCGCGATGCTTGATCTCGATTTCGCCCTTGGCGAGACCTTTCGGTCCCACAATGACCTGCCAGGGAAGGCCGATGAGGTCCATCGTCTTGAACTTTGCGCCCGCGCTTTCGCCCGTGTCGTCGTAGAGCACGTCGTCGCTGGCGCCGCCCAAGGCCGCATAAAGCTTCGCGCAAGCCTCGTCGCAGGCGGCGTCGCCGGGCTTCAAATTGATGAGGCCGATCCTGAAGGGCGCGACCGGCTCCGGCCAGACGATGCCGGCGGCGTCGTGGCTGGCCTCGATGATCGCCGCCACCAGCCGCGAAACGCCGACGCCATAGGAGCCGCCATGCAGCGTGACAAGCTGCCCGTCCGGGCCTTGCACCTGGCACTTCATCTTGGCGGTGTACTTCGTGCCGAAATAGAAGATGTGGCCGACCTCGATGCCGCGCGCCGACAGCCGCCGCTCCGCTGGCGCCTCGCGCTCGAACCGCGCCGCGTCGTGCATCTCGCTCGTCGCCGCGTATTTCGCCGTCCAGCGCTGCACGACGGGGGCGAGATCCTGATCGTAGTTCACGCTCTCGTCCGGGACGGGCATCTCGATAAGATCGCGGTCGCAATAGACTTCGGATTCGCCCGTATCCGCGAGGATGATGAATTCGTGGCTGAGGTCGCCGCCGATAGGGCCGGTATCCGCCTTCATGGGCACGGCCTTGAGACCCATGCGCGCGAACGTCCGCAAGTAGGCGATGAACATACGGTAGTAGGACTGCCGCGCGGCGTCGGCGTCGAGGTCGAAGGAATAGGCGTCCTTCATCAGGAATTCGCGCCCGCGCATCACGCCGAAACGGGGCCGCACCTCATCGCGGAATTTCCACTGGATGTGATAGAGGTTTTTCGGCAGGTCGCGATAGGACTTCACCGCGTCGCGGAAGATTTGCGTGATCTGCTCCTCGTTGGTCGGGCCAAAGAGCATGTCGCGCTCATGCCGGTCCTTGATGCGCAGCATCTCGGCGCCGTAATCGCCGTAACGGCCGCTTTCCTGCCAGAGTTCCGCCGATTGAATTGTTGGCATCAGGAGCTCGATGGCGCCCGCCCGGTTCTGCTCCTCGCGAACGATCTGCTCGATCTTCTTCAAGACCCTGAAGCCGAGCGGCAGCCAGGAATAAATGCCCGCGCTCGACTGCCGGATCATCCCGGCGCGCAGCATGAGCCGGTGGGAGACGATTTCCGCTTCTTTGGGATCGTCGCGCAAAACCGGGAGGAAATAGCGGCTTAGTCTCATGGAATTGCTCCGCGGCCGCATTGGGACCGGCGGCCTCGGGAGGGACATAGCCCCTTCCTTGAGCGCGCGCAATGCGTGGTCTAGCGTTTATCAGAAACACAAAATCGCTTTCTCACGACATTAGATGTCCGGACAAAAAATCGAGCGCGGCTTAAAGATTTTCCTCACGAGGCTGTTAAGTTTTGGATGACAAGCCCTGCTATTTTGGCTAGTCTGCCATAACAATTTGACATGGGTTGAGAATGGTCGAGCAAAAAACAGGACGCGGCGCCCAGGTCTAGGGAGGATATGAGTTGGCGATCTTCCCTTTCGCGCCGGCTTCTTCAAAAAAAGACTCTGATTGGAAAACTGAGAACAGCAGGGTTCGTCCTTGCTGTTTTTTTTATTTGGCGGCTCGGATGCTCCGCGCCAAGGCTGCACCTCACACGAAACGTCATAATACCGGGGGCCAATGGCGCCGACCCTTTTGTTGTCATTCCCGTGAAGCTTGTCCCCGTGCAGACGGGGAGCGGGAATCCAGTAAACCCGGCGGCGGAACCTATTGAAATAGCGCAGCGATTACTGGATGCCCGCCTTCGAGCGTGTGAAAAAATCCGCATCGCCTCATTTGTCATGGCCGGGCCTGACCCGGTTTTCCAGCGCCGGATCGCCGTCCTCCCCCGCCGGGCGCATTAACCATGCAAGGCTTGCCGGGGTCGCCAATGAAACCCCGCATTTACCAAACCGGCCGTTTTACGGTATTATAATACCGTAAAAACATGTTTTTTGCCAAACGAACCCAATAGGGTTAATCGACGGTGTACGCACGCACGCCTGCGTCCGATATGCGCCGGACAACGCCCGGGCGCGTTTCCGGGGTGACGAACCATGGCTCGTCAGCGCTGTTCCAGCTCCACCAGCGTTCCGCAGAAATCCTTCGGATGCAGGAAGAGGACCGGCTTGCCGTGCGCGCCGATTTTGGGCCGGCCGTCGCCGAGAACGCGCGCGCCTTTCGCAACGAGCTGCGCGCGGGCCGCCTCGATGTCGTCGACCTCGTAGCAGATGTGATGGATGCCGCCGTCCGCGTTCTTCTCCAGGAACTTCGCGATTGGCGAATTGGGGCCGAGCGGCTCCAGCAGCTCGATCTTCGTGTTCGGCAAGGCGATGAAGATCGTGGACACGCCGTGGTCCGGCTGCGGAACCGCTTCGGAAACCTCGGCGCCCAAAGTCTCGCGATAGACCGCGGCCGCGGCGTGCATATCCTTCACGGCAATCGCAACGTGGTTCAGGCGTCCGATCATGCCAACCTCCTGCTGGGATGTTCGAGGGAAATCATTAGACGAAAGAGATAAGGACCGAGCAAATCGGCTTCTTTCCCCAAACGTGCTTCATCTCGGCGCGGATCGAGCGCATCACCGCATCGCGGACCAGCTGGCGATCCTTGCGCCTGGCCTTCGGTATGCTCTCCACGGCGTTGTAAACCGCGCTCAGAGCGCGCTCGGCAAGAAACGCGCCCTTTGCGTCTCGCAGCGGCAGGCCCGTGACGTTGACCTCGGGCTCGGCCGCCATCTCGCCGTGACGATCGATCACGATGGAAGCGGCGACGTGCCCATTGAAGGACAGCCGCTTGCGCTGGATGACAGCCGGGTCGCCTGCCTCCAGGACGAGAGAGCCGTCGCGGTAAAGCCGGCCGATGGGCAGGTCCTCGTCGACGATGTGCGGATCGTTCGGGCCGATATGAAGCATGCGCCCATCGCGGACGCGCCGGATGGCCATGATGCCGTGCGCCTCGCCATGCGCGGCGTGCGCCTCAAGATGGCGGGCCTCCCCATGCATCGGCACGAGATAGGCCGGCCGCGTGAGCCGGTACATGCGCGTCAGCTCGCCCTTGCGGGGATGGCCCGACGCATGGATGGCGCCGTCCGGGATTCCAGTCACGATGGCGATGCCGCGGTCCGCGAGCTGGTTCTGGATGCGGATCACCGCTTCCTCGTTGCCCGGTATGGTGCGCGACGAGAAGACGACGGAGTCGCCCGCGTCGAACTTCACGAAAGGATGCTCGCCCTTGGCGATGCGCGCGAGCGCGGCCTGCGACTCGCCCTGGCTTCCGGTCACGAGCGCCACAACGCGCTCGCGCGGAAGGGATGGGAACGCATCCTGATCCGAATAAGTCAGATGCTCGGGCCATAGCCCCGTGTCGCGAGCCGCCTCGATGACGCGGTGCATGGCGCGGCCGACGAGAACGACCTCTCGATTCGCAGCGCGGGCCGCCTCGGCAATCGCGATCAGCCTCGCGACGTTCGAGGCGAAGGTGGTGATGGCGATGCGCCCTTTGATGCGCCCGACCAAAAGCTTCAGGTTGTCGGCGACCTCCTGCTCGGTATGGCTCAGGCCTTCGAGCAGAGCGTTGGTGCTGTCGCAAATCAGCGCGCGCACGCCTTCCTCGCCGCAGCGCGCGAGCTTCGCCTCGTCGCTCGGATCGCCATAGGCGGGCGTGTCGTCGAATTTCCAATCGGCCGTGTGGATGACGTTTCCCGCCGGCGTGCGCAGGAAGACGGCGTTGCTTTCGGGAATGGAGTGGGCGACCGTGATGAGGTCAACGTCGAAAGGGCCGATGTTGAAGCGCGAGTTCTGCTCCATCACGACCAGGGGCACTTCGGAGCCGTGCGAATGCTCTTGCAGCTTTTGCCTGAGCATATGCGCCGCGAACTTCGTCACATAGACGGGCGCGCGAAGGCGCGGCCACATCTCGGCCACGGCGCCGATATGGTCTTCATGGGCGTGGGTGATGAGGATGCCGGCGAGGCTTTTTCTCTCCTCCTCGATGAAGCGAAGGTCGGGCAAGACCACATCCACCCCCGGCTCGTTGTTGTCGGGGAAGGTGATCCCGCAGTCGATCATCAGCCATTGGCGATCCTCGGCGGGGCCAAGGCCGTAGAGGTAGACATTGAGGCCGATCTCGCCGACGCCGCCAAGAGGCAGAAACACAAGTTCGGGGGTGGCAGGCTTTCCTGTGGCGGACATTCTTACGTTGGCATCCTGCTTCTTGAGTATCGCGCGCGTGCCGGATCAACCGGGCGCATCGGTGTAAATGTCGCCCGCGGTCACCGTTATGACAACCCCCGGCTCCGCTTCAAGCTGAAGCGCTCCGGCAGGATCGACGCCGAGAAACTTACCGCGAATTGCGGACCCGTTCAAATTTACGCCGATCGATTCGTTCAGAGCCAGCGCGCGGTCGAGCCAGGCTTCGCGCACGCGCGGAAAGCCAAGGCCCTCTTTCCACAAGGCAAGGCGCTTATCGAAGGCGGCGGCCAGCGTGCGGAAGACCTCCGGGACGGCGGTCGCGTCGAGCTCCAGGCTCGCAACCGCGCGGTTCTCGTTCGCGGGCGCGTGCGAGACGTTGACGCCGACGCCGAGGACGACGGCGAGACCTTCGCCCTTCGGCGTATTCATGCTTTCGAGCAGAACGCCCGCAAGTTTCGCCCCGTTGAGCATGACGTCATTCGGCCATTTCAGGCGCAATTGCAGAATTTTCTCCGCCGGCATGTGCGCCGCGGCGGCGTCGTGGGCCGCGAGCGCCGCCACGAAGGAAAGCTGCGTTGCGATGGCCGGGCTGACGCGGGCTTCCAACAGAAGCGTCGCGTAAAGGTTTCCCTTGGGCGAGGTCCAGCGGCGGCCGTTGCGCCCTCGGCCGCGCAATTGCTCGTCGGCAACGATCCACAAGGGCGGAGCGGCGCCGGCGGAGAACTGGCGCAGCGCTTCTTCGTTTGTCGAATCGAGGCTTTCGAAGCGAAGAACCGGGATCTCGCGGGGCGTGGCGCTCACGGCTCAGAACAGAGAACGCGAGGCGGCATCGGCGGCAGCCTTGAGTGGGCTCGGATAGAGGAAGAACAGGATTGTAAACCCCGCCATCGCGCCGATGACGAGGCTCACCGATGACGGCATCGGCTCGAAAGCGGCGCCTGGTTCATCGAAATACATGACCTTCACAACCCGCAGATAATAATAGGCGCCGATCACCGAAAGCACAGCGCCAACCACGGCGAGCCAGGTGAGGTGCGCCTTTATGGCGGCGTCGAACACGTAGAATTTCGCGAAAAAGCCGGCGAGAGGCGGGATGCCCGCCAGCGAGAACAACAGCATCGCGAACAGGAACGCGTAAAGCGGCTGGTCCTTCGAAATGCCCGCGAGGTCCTGGATCGCCTCGCTCATCTTGCGGCCGTGGCGCATGCCGAGCACGCAGGCGAAGCTCCCCACCGTCATGGCGAGGTAGATCGTGAGATAGATGAGCACGCTCGATATGCCTTCCGCCGCGGCGCCGCCGGGCGTGGCGGCCGCCACGCCGATCAGCGCGTAGCCGACATGGCCGATGGAGGAATAGGCGAGCAGCCGCTTGATGTTCGTCTGTCCGATGGCGGCGAAGGCGCCGAGCGCCATCGAGGCGACCGAGATGGCGATGACGATCTGCTGCCATTGGTCGGCCGAGTTCGGGAAGGCGCCGAGAATGACGCGGATGACCATGGCCATCGCCGCAATCTTGGAGGCGGAGGCGAAGTAGACCGTCACGGGCGTCGGCGCGCCTTCATAGACATCGGGCGTCCACATATGGAACGGCACGGCCGAGATCTTGAAGACGAGCCCCGACAGCACGAAAACGAGGCCGAAGACGAAGCCGATGGAGGCGCCATGCAGTTGCACGGCTTCCGCTATGCGCGGGAACGAGGTCGCGCCCGTATAGCCATAGACGAGCGAGGAGCCGTAGAGCAGAAGGCCGGACGACAGCACGCCCAGCACGAAATATTTCAAGCCCGCTTCGGTGGAGCGCAAATTATCGCGGTGGAAGGCCGCCACCACGTACAGCGCGAGGCTCTGGAATTCGAGCGCGAGGTACAGCGAGATGAGATCGTTCGCGGAAATGGTCAGCATCATGCCCGCGGTCGAAAGCAGGATCAGCACCGGATATTCGAAGCGCAAGATCCGCTCGCGGCGCATGTAGTCGAAAGACAGCACGATGGTGAGCGCCGAGCCCGCCAGCGTCAGGAGCTTCATGAAGCGGCCGAAGCTGTCATCGACGAAGGCGCCGTTGAACAGTTCCTGCGTGGCGGCCGGATGGCGGGCGATCAGAAGCGCCGCGCCGCCGAGCACGAAGATCGAAACCACGCCGATCGCGATGCCGATCTGATAGCGATGGTACACGCCCCACATAAGAAGGACGAAGGCCGCGAGCACGATGAACAGCTCTGGAAAAATCGGCGCGTATTCCGAAAGCGCCGCCGTAAACTTCGTGGAAATATCGGGAAGCATCGCCGCTTATTTCTCCAGTCCCGCGAGGACGTGCGTCGCGCCCGTCTCGCTTTGCGCAAGAATGCCCTTCTGGTACGGCGCGATCATCGCCTTCACGGCGCCGGACGTTGTGTCGAAGACCGGCTTCGGATAGAAGCCGAGCCCGATGGTAAGGATCACGAGCGGCGCCATGATGGCGATCTCGCGCGCGTTCATGTCGGGGATCGTGGCGAGCGAGGGCTTCTCAAGCTTGCCGAACATGATGCGCCAGTAGAGCGTCAGCGCGTAGAGCGCCGACAGGATGATGCCGAAGGTCGCGAAAAACGCGGCGACGTTGCTCATGCGGAACGTGCCGAGCAGCGACAGGAATTCGCCGATGAAGCCGCTCGTGCCGGGCAGGCCGACATTGGCCATGGTGAACACCATGAATACGAATGCGTAGACCGGCATCCGGTCGGCGAGCCCGCCATAGGCCGCGATTTCGCGCGTGTGCATGCGGTCGTAGACGACGCCGACCGCAAGGAAGAGCGCGCCGGATACCACGCCGTGGCTGATCATCTGGAAGACCGCGCCCTGCGCGCCCTGCTCGGTGCCGGAAAAGACGCCGAGCGTGACGAAGCCCATATGCGCGACGGACGAATAGGCGATCAGCTTCTTCATGTCCTTTTGCGCGAACGCGACAAGGGAGGTGTAGATGATCGCCGCGACGCCCAGCACGAGCATGAGAGGCGCGTATGAGACGGACGCCTCGGGAAACATCGGAAGCGAGAAGCGCAGGAAGCCATAGCCGCCCATCTTCAGGAGGATCGCGGCGAGGATCACCGAGCCCGCCGTCGGCGCCTCGACGTGCGCATCAGGCAGCCAGGTGTGAACCGGCCACATCGGCAGCTTCACCGCGAAAGAGGCGAGGAACGCGAACCAGAGCCAGGTTTGCAGCGCGACAGGGAAATGGAACTTGAGCAGCGCCGGGATTTCCGTCGTGCCGGCCTGCCCGTACATGGCGAGGATCGCCAGCAGCATCAGCAGCGAGCCGAGTAGCGTGTAGAGGAAGAACTTGAAGCTCGCATAGACGCGCCGCGGGCCGCCCCAGACGCCGATGATGAGGAACATCGGGATCAGTCCGCCCTCGAAGAACAAGTAGAAGAGCACGAGATCGAGCGAAATGAACACGCCGATCATGAGCGATTCGAGCAGCAGGAACGCGATCATGTACTCCTTGACGCGTTCGGTGATGGAGGTCCAGCTCGCCAGGATCGAGATGGGCATCAGGAAGGTGGTCAGGATCACGAAGGGCAGCGAGAGCCCATCGACGCCGACGTAATAGGAGATCGTGTTCGAGAGCCAGGGGCGATGCTCGACGAACTGGAAGCCGCTGCTGGCGGGGTCGAACTGGACGACGAGGACGAGCGACAACGCGAACGTAACGAGCGTCGTCCACAGCGCGATCCAGCGCGCGTTTTTCTTGGCGGCCTCGTCCGCGCCCCTCAGCATGGCCAGCAGCAGGGCGCCGATGACCGGCAGGAGAACGATCGTGGTCAGTATGGGCCAATCTTTCATATCTTGAACAAAGCCCCGCGGAAGAGATAGGCGAAATAGCTGACGAGAGCCGCCACGCCGATCAGCATGACGAAGGCGTATTGATAGACGTAGCCGGTTTGGAACCTGACCGCCCGCTTCGTCATGTCGATCACGCGGGCCGAGACGCCGTCGGGGCCGAGCCCGTCGATGAACTTGCCGTCGCCGTAGATCCACAAGAACCGCGCGAGCCAAGCGGCCGGGCGCACGAAGACCCAGTGATACAGCTCGTCGAAGTACCACTTATTGTAGAGGAAGGCGTGGATGGGCTTGAAATTCTTGACCGTCCAGGCCGGAAGCCACGGCGCGGCGATATAGGCGGTATAAGCGAGCAGGAAGCCGCCCGCCATCATGATGGTCGGCAGCCACTTCAGCAGGGACGATTCACCATGCTCGCTTTGTTCGAGGATGGTATTGCCCGGCAGCGTGAAAAGAGCGCCATGCCAGAAGCTTGCATAGCCATGCTGGATGAAGTAATCGGCGAAAACCACGCCCGCGCCGAGCGCCCCGATGGCGAGCACAAGCAGCGGACCCGTCATCACAGGCGGCGATTCATGAGCGTGCTCGAAGGCGTGCTCGTCCTTCGGCTTTCCGAAGAACGCCATGAAAATCAGGCGCCATGAATAGAAGGAGGTCAGGAAAGCGGCCGCGACAAGGAGGTAGTAGGCGTACTTCGCGACTGGCGCGGTTGACGCATTCGCCACGTCGATAATGGCGTCCTTCGAGAAAAAGCCCGCCGTGTAGGGGAAGCCCGTCAGCGAAAGCGTGCCGACCAGCATCATGACGAAGGTGAAGGGGATCGCCTTGCGCAAGCCGCCCATGTTCCGCAAGTCCTGCTCGCCGTGCAGGGCGTGGATGACGGAGCCCGCGCTTAGGAACAGGAGCGCCTTGAAGAAGGCGTGCGTGAAAAGATGGAAAATGCCGGCTGCGTAGGCGCCGAGGCCGAGCGCGACGAACATATAGCCGAGCTGCGAGCAGGTCGAATAGGCGACCACGCGCTTGATATCGTTCTGCGCCACGCCGACGGTTGCCGCGAAGAACGCCGTGATCGCGCCAACTGCCGTCACCACGGTCAAGGCGGTGGGCGACAGCTCGAACAAGGGCGACAGCCGCGCCACCATGAAGACGCCGGCCGTCACCATGGTTGCGGCATGGATGAGGGCCGAGACCGGCGTCGGGCCTTCCATGGCGTCGGGCAACCAGGTGTGGAGCAGAAACTGAGCGGACTTGCCCATCGCGCCCATGAACAGAAGCAGACAGATCACGGTCAGCGCGTCCGCCCGATAGCCGAAGGCGGACAGCGTGAGGGTCTGCTTCTCCTTGGCCGCGGCGAAGACGGAGTCGAAGTTCACGTCGCGGAAGACGTAGAAGATCGCGAACACGCCGAGCGCGAAGCCGAAATCGCCCACGCGGTTGACGATGAAAGCCTTGATCGCGGCCTGGTTCGCCAACTCGCGATGATACCAGAAGCCGATCAGGAGGTACGAAGCGAGGCCGACGCCCTCCCAGCCGAAGAACATCTGGATGAAATTATCCGCGGTCACGAGCGACAGCATCGCGAAGGTGAAGAGCGACAGCTCCGCGAAGAAGAGCGGCTGGCGGTCGTCTTCGGACATGTAGCCGATTGAATAGACGTGAACGAGCGCCGAGACCGTGTTCACCACCACGAGCATCACCGCCGTCAGCGTGTCGATGCGCAAGGACCACGAGGTTTGCAGGTCGCCGACGCCGATCCACGGCAGCAGCGGGACGCGCGTCTCCTCGCCGAGAAAGGCGACGTGGTAGAACGCGAGCCAGGAAAGCCCGGCGGCGACGAGAACGAACAGGCTCGTCAGCAAACCGGAGGACTTGTCGCCGAGCGTGCGGCCGAAGAACCCCGCCAGGATCGCGCCCGCCAACGGCAAGAATATAATCGCTGGATACATTCGCGCGCCTCACCCTCTCATCGCGTTGATGTCGTCGACGGCGATGGAGCCGCGGTTCCGGAAATAGATTACGATGATGGCAAGCCCGATGGCCGCCTCGGCCGCGGCGACGTTCAGCACCATCAGCGCGTAGATTTGCCCGGTGATGTCGTTCAGGTACGCCGAGAAGGCCACAAGGTTGATGTTGACGGCGAGAAGCATCAGCTCGATCGACATCAGGATGATGATCACGTTCTTGCGGTTGAGGAAGATGCCGAACGCGCCGAGCGTGAACAGGACAGCCGCCACCGAGAGATATTGGTGGAGCCCGATGCCGGTCGCCGCCTCTATGGGAGAAATTGCGTTTACCATGGCGATCAGGAAATCCCCTTCCCAGTTTCGACTTTGACCACTTCGATGGCGTCCTTGCGCAGGCGGCCCACCTGCTCGGCCACGTTCTGGCGCTTGGCGCCCGCGCGATGGCGCAGCGTCAGCACGATTGTCCCTATCATCGCCACGAGCAGCACCGCGCCCGAAAGTTCGAAAAAGTAGACGTATTTCGTGTAAAGCACGCGCCCGATGGCCGCCGTGTTCGTCAGCTGCTCCGCGGGGATCGGCTGCATGGCGCCCGGCGCCACCGCAAAGCCCCCCACGACGAGGATCAGCTCCGCGAGCAGCACAAGTCCGAGCCCCAAGCCAACCGGCAGATATTTCGCGGCGCCGGCCCTCAGCTCGCTGAAATCGATGTCGAGCGTCATGACCACGAACAGGAAGAGCACCGCGACGGCGCCCACATAGACGATGATGAGGATCATCGCGAGGAACTCGGCGCCGAGCAGTACGAAAAGCCCCGCCGCATTGAAGAAGGCGAGGATCAGGAAAAGCACGGAGTGGACCGGATTGCGCGCGGTTATCACCATCGCGCCCGACGTGAGAAGCAGGACCGAAAAAAGGTAGAAGAAGAAGCCAGCAATTGTCATGCGCAGCCGATCTCTAATTATTGCGGCGTAAGCCGTTGACCACTCGGTGTTGTCATGTGGAACCCCTCATGCGGTCTTTCCTAGGAGCGGGATGCCGGGTTTCCCTTGCCCTTCGGATCGACGTTTCGGCAAGGGGAGAGTGCGTCGCCCGGCCGGCGCCACCGCCCTCACACCGCCCCTCGTCGGTGTGGAGCTTTCTTGTTTCGCAGCCGCGTCCGGGCGTCCGGATCGGCGATAAGTTCACGCGGTTTGTCCGGGTTTCCCGCAGGCGTCAGCGATAGGGCGAATCGAGGTCGATATTCTTCGCCAGAATGCGCTCCCATCGGTCGCCGTTCGCCAGCAACTTCTCCTTGTCGTACAAAAGTTCCTCCCGCGTCTCGGTCGCGAATTCGAAATTCGGCCCCTCGACAATCGCATCCACCGGGCACGCCTCCTGGCAATAGCCGCAATAGATGCATTTGACCATATCGATGTCGTAGCGCGTCGTCCGGCGCGTGCCGTCGTTGCGTCGAGGGCCGGCCTCGATGGTGATCGCCTGGGCCGGACAGATCGCCTCGCAAAGCTTGCACGCGATGCATCGCTCCATCCCGTTGGGATAGCGGCGCAAGGCGTGTTCGCCGCGAAACCGCGGGCTGACCGGATTCTTCTCGAAGGGATAGTTGATCGTCGCCTTCGGCCTGAAGAAATACTTCATGGCAAGCCAGAACGCGACAACGAACTCCTTCAAGACCGACGATCGAAGAGACTGGCCGAAGCCTGCCATTAATGCGCTCCCTGACGAGAGGCTCGCCCTAACGAGCCAAGCCCCCGAATTGCAGAACCGCCGCGACAATCACCACCATCGCCAGCGACGTGGGAAGGAAGACCTTCCACCCCAGCCGCATGAGCTGATCGTAGCGGTAGCGCGGCACAATCGCCTTCACCATGGCGAACATGAAGAAGACGAACCAAAACTTCAAAAGGAACCAGACGACTCCCGGAACCCAGGTAAAGGGCGCCACGTCGACCGGCGGAAGCCAGCCGCCGAGGAACAGAATGGTCGTCAGCGCGCACATCACGGCGATGGCGATATACTCGCCCACCATGAACAGCAGGTAGGGCGTCGACGAGTATTCCACCATGAAGCCGGCGACGAGTTCCGATTCCGCTTCCGGCAAATCGAACGGAGGCCGGTTGGTTTCCGCCAGCGCCGATATGAAGAAGATGACGAACATCGGGAACAGCGGCAGCCAATACCAGCTGAAAAGCCCGTAAGGCCCGCGCTGGGCGTTCACGATGTCGGAGAGGTTCAGCGATCCCGCGCAGAGAAGCACGGTGATCATCACGAAACCGATGGAGACCTCGTAGGACACCATCTGCGCCGCCGAGCGTAGCGCGCCGAGGAACGGATATTTCGAGTTCGAGGCCCAGCCGCCAATGATGATGCCGTAGACGCTGAGCGACGAAATCGCGAAAATGTAAAGGATGCCGACGTTCAGGTTGGAGACGACCCAGCCGTCCGCCACGGGGATCACGGCCCAGCTTGACAGAGCAAGCACCATGGTCGCCAGCGGCGCGAGCAGAAACAGCAGCTTGTCGGCGCCCGCCGGGATGATCGGCTCCTTCAGCACGAACTTGCCGAAGTCCGCGAAAGATTGAAGCAGGCCGAAGGCGCCGACGACGTTCGGGCCGCGCCTGAGCTGTACGGCCGCCCAGATTTTCCGGTCCGCCAGCACGACATAGGCGATGATGAGAAGCAGGGGCACGAGCATCAGCAGGCTCTCCCCCAGGATGATGGCGGTCGGATAGCCGTAAGTGCTCCAGAATGTGCCCAAATCAACCATGAGCGTCCGCCGTCCTGTGCTCGATTGCCTGTGTCAATGCGGACAGCTCGGCCATGACGGATGACGCCCGCGCAATCGGATTGGTCTGGTAGTAGTCCTCGATGAGTTCGGGCAGCGGTTCGTCGGGAAGCGCCAGCGCCGCGCCGGCCTTGATCTGCAGCTCCGAAAATTTCTCCGGCTCAAGCGCGTCGATGGCCGCGAGATGCGGATGGGCTTTGTACATCGCGGCTCTGAGCGCCTTCAGGCTGTCGAAGGGCAGCTTGGCGCCGAGATGCTCCGAAAGGGCGCGGACGATCGTCCAATCCTCGCGCGCATCGCCCGGAGGGAAGACGGCGCGCTCGCCAAGCTGAACGCGCCCTTCGGTATTGACATAGGTGCCGTTCTTTTCAGTATAGGCCGCGCCTGGCAGGACGATGTCGGCGATGCGGGCGCCGCTGTCGCCATGCGACCCTTGATAGATCACGAAAGCGCCGCCCGTCTTGCTGACGTTGAACTCGTCCGCGCCAAGAAGGTAAAGCACCTCGATGTCGCCGCCGGCGGCGCCTTCGAGCATGCCGGCGAGGTCGAGTCCGCCTTCGCCCGGCACGAAGCCGATGTCGAGCCCGCCGACAAGCGCGGCGCTCGTGTGCAGGACGCTGAGCGGATGCCAGCCGGAAGCGTCCTTGCCTTTCATGGCCTTGGCGGCGATTTCCGCGGCCTTGGCCAAAACGTCCTCGCCCGACTTATGATTGAGCGCGGCCTGCCCGACGATGATGAGCGGACGGGAAGCCTTGCGCAACATCGTGAGGACCGCGTTTCCTTCGCGCGCCACGCTGTCGAGGGCTTTGAGCGAATTGCCGAGCCATTCATAGGGATAGGTCAGGTCCACGGCGGGACCGATCAGCGCAAACTTGGCGTTGCTGTGCAGATACGCCTTCCGGAGCCGCGTATTGAGGACCGCCGCTTCCTTTCGCGGATTGACGCCGATGAGCAGCACCGCGTCCGCGTGATCCACGCCCGCCAGCGTCGAGTTGAAGAGGTAGCTCGCCCGCCCATGCTTCGGATGCAGCTTCGCGCCGAGCTGGCGGCAATCGCGATGCGGCGAGCCGAGTTCGTCGAGCAACGACTTCAGCGCGAACATCTCCTCGACCGCGCACAGATCGCCTGCAATGGCCCCAATCTTCCGCGAGCCGGCCTTCTTCACCCGCGCCGCAATCTCGTTGAAGGCCTCGTACCAGGACACTTCCTCGAGCTTGCCGCCGCGCCGCAAATAGGGGCGATCCAGCCGCTTCTTCTTAAGGCCGTCCACCGCGGCGCGCGTCTTGTCCGAGATCCATGCCTCGTTCACGCCGTCGTTGTTGCGCGGCAGGATACGCAAGACCTCGCGGCCGCGGCTGTCGGCGCGGATGTTGGAGCCGAGCCCGTCCATTACGTCGATGGATTCGGTCTTCCGAAGCTCCCAAGGCCGGGCGATAAAGGAATAGGGCTTGGAGGTGAGCGCGCCGACGGGGCAGAGATCGACGATGTTGCCGGACATCTCCGACTGTAGGCCGCGTTCGAGATAGGTCGAGATTTCCATGTCCTCGCCGCGGCCGATGGCGCCAAGCTCGCGCACGCCGGCCACTTCCGTCATGAAGCGGACGCAGCGTGTGCATTGGATGCAGCGCGTCATGAAGGTCTTGATGAGGGGACCGAGATACTTCTCCTCGACGGCGCGCTTGTTCTCGCGGTAGCGGCTGCCGTCGAAGCCGTAATACATGGATTGGTCTTGAAGATCGCACTCGCCGCCCTGGTCGCAGATGGGGCAATCGAGCGGGTGATTGACCAGCAGGAACTCCATCACGCCTTCGCGCGCCTTCTTTACGAGCGGCGTTTCGGTCTGGATGAGGGGCGGCGTGCCATCACGATTAGGCCTCAAATCGCTGACATTCATGGCGCAGGACGCCATCGGCTTCGGGATGCCCGCGATCTCGACGAGGCACATACGACAGTTGCCCGCGATGGACAGGCGCTCATGATAGCAAAAGCGCGGGATCTCTGCCCCTGCCTGTTCGCACGCCTGCAAAAGCGTTATGCCGTCCTCGACCTCGATCTCCTTGCCGTTAATGTTCAGCTTGGGCATTTTTTCCCTTTGTTGCGTCTCCGTCCTAGAATGCCCTTTATGTCATTAAGGCATGGCGCGGGGCAACGGTTAACTATGCGTGTCCGCAAACGAAGTGGCTTCTCCACCTGGATTTAGGCGCCAGGGCCGGCGCGGCTTAAAGGCGCATGCCCGGTCGACGAGCACAGCGATCGATACGGGCGCTGGGAACTGAAGCTTGAGCGACCGCTAGGGCTGCTTGTCGACGGTGGCCTGCTTGGCGCCGGGCAAGCCGCCGATGGTGTCGTCCGGGCTCGCGATTTGGCCCTTCGAAGGCGCAGGCGGAACCGGCGCGCTTGAGGGAGCGGATCTTTCGAACGAACGCGATTTTACCGCGGGGACGGGTTTGGCGGGGACCGGAGCGGAGCCCGCCGGCGCGGGCGGCGGGGCGGCAGGCTCTGCCGCGGCGACGGCCTGGCCCGAGGCCGGCTGGACGGCGTCGGCCTGCGCCTTCGGCGCGGCCGGTCGAGGCGCTACGGCTTGCGGAGCCGGCGTTTGCGGCGCCTCCTGAGGCTTCGCAGCCGTTGTTGCTTCGGCGAAGCACGCGCCTGAAGAGCCGGAAAGCGCAACGAGGGCGCTGAAAAGAACCGCTGTCGATAACTTCATGATGCGCTCCTGCCTGAAACCGTTTTGACCTCTGAAGCCCAAGAACCTTGCCAAGACTTGATGCGCTGCGCGATCGAGATGGAAAACGCCCAGGACAGAATTGCCAGCGCGGTCGGAAGAGGAGCGTGAACCATAAACATGGGCGCGCTTAAGGCGATCAAGAGGAGAGAGCCGCCGATTCCGATCACAATATCGAGGCGGCTGTACCATCCGACGGCCGCGCCTAAGACGCCGATGGCGAAGAGCAGGAAAAACTGCTGCCAGGACGTCCAATTGAAGAAGAACCGTCCGTCGAGAATCTGGGCCAGCGCCTGGGCGTGGACGAACACGCCCGGGTAGAGCGCCTGGTCGCTTCCGAGCGCGAAGGGGACGCTAAGCTGATCGAGGCCCGCGAAATTCGGTCCGATGAGTACGATCTTATTCTTGAGCGCGGGCGGCTCGGCGCCGGGCGCGGGCGACAGGATTTCATGCGCGGAGATGCGCGTAATGGCATCGCCGCCCTGCGGCGCGAGAAGCCAGTCGATGCGCTGCGTTCCCTCGGGGATTTCCCTTGCGCCGAACCGCGCCGCGACGGCGGGCAGGCTCGCCAGCGTGCTCGTGAGCGAGGGGTAGCCGTCCGCCGAGGGGCCGTGATCGACGCCGCGCGTGGCCCTGTCGCCGAGCGTGAAGATCTCCTTCGACCGCTTGAAGTAGATGTGGCCCGCCGGGCGGTTCACCCTTTTTATGAAGTCGCGCTGGAAGGCGCGCTGGCCATCGGTCCTGAGGAACGTATCGTCGACGGCGGCAAGAACGATAGGGGCCGGCGCGTCCCTGATCGCGGCGATGAGCTGCTCATCCTTGGCGTCGATGGGGGAGGCGAAGTAGAAATCGACGCCGATGGCGGCCGGGCCGAGTTTGGCAACCTTGGCGACGAGCCGCGCCATCCACCCCCTGTCGACGGGGATGCGCGCGGGCAAGCCAGCCTTTTCGAGGCTTTCCGCATCGACAAGCACGAGCGCCACGTCCTTGTGAGGCTTGTCGAGGCGCTTCGAGAAATAGTGAATGAGCCAGTCTTCGGTCCAGTGGTCGGAGCCCTCGGGGAGATAATTGTTGCGGCCGAGATAGTTTACAGCCGCGGCCTGAGCCGCCACCAATATGACGACCGCTGCAATGGCGCCCCAATTCGACAACAAACTCCGCATGGCGCGCTTTTATCGCATGCGCGGGAAAGCGCAAGCGCTACGGCGCGCCGGGATTGCGAACGGCGGCGGGAGCGCTTGGATAACTCGCCCGAAAGCCTGCCGAATCGGGCTCCCGCGCGCTATCTTCGAGGCTGGCCCGAAACGAACCCCGCGTGAGGCGATGACGACGCCGAGTTTCATTCATCTGCATGTCCATTCCGCCTACTCGCTTTTGGAAGGCGCGCTGCCGGTCAAGGCGCTGGCGAAGCTCGCCGCGGCGGACGGCCAGCCCGCGCTCGCCATCACGGACAGGAACAACCTGTTCGGCGCGCTTGAATTCTCCGAGGCGCTCGCGGGCGAAGGCGTCCAGCCTATCGTCGGCTGCTCGCTGAGCCTCGCCTTCCCGCTCGGTCCCGACGAGACGCCCCGCTCCGGCGTGCGCGCCGTCCCTCATCACGGCTCCATCGTGCTTTTGGCGAAGGACGCCGCCGGCTACGGCAATCTCATGCGCCTTTCAAGCCAGGCCTACCTCGACCGCGCGGGCGAGGGCGCGCCACATGTCACGTTGGCGGAGATCGAGCAATGCGCGGATGGCTTGATCGCGCTTTCGGGCGGCCCCGATGGGCCCGCGGATCGAGCGTTCGCCGCTGGGAATGCGGCGCTCGCGCAGGAAAGGCTCGCCGCGCTGTCCGCCCTTTTCCCCGGCCGGTTCTACGTGGAGATCCAGCGGCACGGGCTGGCCCGCGAGCGCTTGGTCGAGCCGCAGCTCCTGCGCTGGGCCTACGAGAACGCCGCGCCGCTCGTCGCCACGAACGAAGCCTATTTCCCGAAGCGCGGCGTGTTCGACGCGCATGACGCGCTTCTTTGCATCGCCGAAGGCCGCTACGTCGCCGAGGACGACCGCCGCCGTCTTTCGCCCGATCATTACCTGAAATCGCAGGGCGAGATGGCGGCGCTGTTCGCCGATCTGCCCGAGGCCATCGAGAACACGGTCGAAATCGCCAGGCGCTGCGCCTTCCGCCCGCGTCCGAGAAAGCCGATCCTGCCGCAATTCGTGCCCGGCGCGAAGGACGCCGCCGAGGCCGAAGCCGCCGAGCTTCGCGCGCAGGCCGAAGCCGGTTTGGCGCGCCGCCTCGCCGCGATCCCCCGGCATCTCCGCGCCGCGAGCGAGGAGGATTACAAAACGCGCCTCGACTTCGAACTCGACGTCATCACGCGCATGAAGTTCCCCGGCTACTTCCTGATCGTGGCCGACTTCATTAAATGGACGAAGGCGCAAGGCATCCCTGTCGGGCCGGGCCGCGGCTCGGGCGCGGGCTCGGTGGTGGCGTGGTCGCTCACCATCACGGACCTCGACCCGATCCGCTTCGGCCTGCTGTTCGAGCGCTTCCTGAACCCGGAGCGCGTGTCGATGCCGGACTTCGACATCGACTTCTGCCAAGACCGGCGCGACGAGGTGATCGCCTATGTCCGCGACAAATACGGCGCGGAGCGCGTGGCTCAGATCATCACCTTCGGTAAGCTGCAAGCGCGCGCCGTACTGCGCGACGTGGGCCGCGTCCTGCAAATGCCATACGGGCAGGTGGACCGGCTCTGCAAGCTCGTGCCGAACAACCCCGCGAACCCTGTCACGCTCGCACAAGCCATCGAAGGCGAACCCCGGTTGCAAGAGGCGCGCGACGGCGAGCCCATCGTGGCGCAGCTTCTCGACACCGCGCAGAAACTGGAAGGCCTCTACCGGCATGCCTCGACGCACGCGGCTGGTGTGGTGATCGGCGACCGCGATCTGGTCGAACTTGTGCCGCTCTATCGCGATCCGCGCTCCGATATGCTCGTCACCCAGTTCAACATGAAGTGGGTCGAGCAGGCGGGGCTCGTGAAGTTCGACTTCCTCGGGCTCAAAACGCTGACGGTGCTGCAAAAGGCGTGCGAGCTTTTGAAGAAAGCGGGAAGGCCCATCGATCTGAGCGCGTTGCCGCTCGACGACGCGCCGACCTACGAGCTTTTGGCGAAGGGCGATACGGCGGGCGTGTTCCAGCTCGAAAGCACAGGCATGCGCGAGGCGCTGCGCAAGCTGAAGCCCGACCGCTTCGGCGACATCATCGCCATGGTCGCGCTCTATCGCCCCGGCCCGATGGACAACATCGAGACCTATGTGAACCGCAAGCATGGCGTCGAGGAGCCGGATTACCTGCATCCGCTCGCCAAGCCGATCCTGGAGGAGACCTACGGCGTCATCATCTACCAGGAACAGGTGATGCAGCTCGCGCAGGTTTTGTCCGGCTACAGCCTCGGCGAAGCCGACCTTTTGCGCCGCGCCATGGGCAAGAAGATCAAGGCCGAGATGGACGCGCAAGGCGCGCACTTCGTTAAGGGCGCGATGGAGAAGGGCATCGAGGAGGCCCGCGCGCGCTACATCTTCGAGCTGGTGGCGAAGTTCGCGGGCTACGGCTTCAACAAGAGCCACGCCGCCGCCTACGCGCTGATCGCATACCAGACCGCCTATCTCAAGGCCAATCGCTTGCAGGAGTTTCTGGCGGCGTCGATGACGCTCGACATGGGCAACACCGACAAGCTTTGCGGCTTTACGAGCGAGGCCAAGAAGCATGGCATCGCCATCCTGCCGCCGTCGGTGGACAAGTCGGCGGTGGAGTTCGAGCCGGAAGGCGGCGGCATCCGCTATGCGCTGGCGGCGCTGAAGAATATGGGGCACGCGGCTGCCGCGCATATCGTGGAGGAGCGTGCGAACGGCCCCTTCCGCGACCTCGCGGACTTCATGTCGCGCATCAATCCGAAAACCGTGAACAAGCGCGCGCTCGAAACGCTGAACGCGGCGGGCGCGCTGGAGGATCTGGAGAAGAACCGGGCGAAGGTCGCGAAGAACATGGAGCGCCTCGTCGAGTTCGGCGCGCGCAGCGCTCAGGACAAGGCGGCGGGCCAAGTCGATCTGTTCGGCGGCGGCGGCGCCGGTCTCGCGGCCGAGACGCTGGAATTGGCGGATGCGCCGGCTTGGGGCCTTATCGAAATGCTCGACAACGAGCTTGCGGCGGCCGGATTCTATCTCTCGGGGCACCCGCTCGACGATTTCGGGGATCAGCTCGTCCGCCTCAACGTCATGCGCTGGGGCGACTTCGCGGCCCGCGTGCACGCGCACGGGCGCGCCGAGGCGCGGCTTGCCGCCACGGTCACTCATAAGCAGGACCGCAAGGCGAAGTCCGGCAACCGTTTCGCCTTCGCGGGCTTTTCCGATCCCACCGGCCAGTTCGAGGCCGTGATTTTCGCCGACACGCTGGCGGCCGCGGGCGACAAGCTCGAACCCGGCAAGAACGTGCTGATCCAGGTCGAAGGCGAGGCGGAGGGCGAGGCGGTGAAGGTCCGCGTGCAGACCGTGCAGACGCTGGATGACGTGCTCGGTAAGGGCCAGCGTCAGTTGTCGATCACGGCGACGGACCGGCTCCAGATCGCCGATCTCATGAAGCATGTGAGCCGCGAAGGCTCCATCGAGTTGAAGCTCGTTGTTGAGTTGCGCGAGGCGAGCAAGGCCGTGGAATTCGTGCTCGGCAACAACTTTTCGATTACGGCTCGGCAGCTTTCCGCGCTTAAAACGCTGCCCGGCATCCTGCATATCGGCTAGCTGCTCGTCGCGTAACCATCCTCTTGGAGGATCGGTCCTTTTCTACTTAATTTAATTGACTCTGACGGCGGGGCCGCGTAAGTGCGCGGCGGCGTTCGTTTTTTGGTTGTGTTCTCCTTTTTCTGAGGAGCGGCGTTCATGCCTTTGGAAGACAATTTCGCCGACAGGGAGTATCTTCGCGATATTGTCCATCAGATTATTTGCGAGTTCGCTCAGTTCAGCGATAACGGCAAGGTATTTTTCACGTCAGGGGGCGCTCGCCTTTACGACCGGCACGTCGTGCTCCTTTACCTCGCTGCGTTGCGAGGATTTCATCTGATTAAGGACAGAGCTTACGACGGCGCGACATTCAGTGAGATCGAGGAGAGCACCTGCATACCCAGGCGCGGCCTTCGCGATGCTTTGAACGAGCTTGGACGAAACAGGATGGTCGCTAAGCGGTGGGGTCGCTACGCAATTCGCGAGCCGGCCCTGCCGATCGTAAAGGCCGAGTTCGACGCGATCCGCGACGCCAAGAAGAAAGAAAAGGAGAAAGACAAAAAGGAAGAAAAAAAAGAGGAGGAGAAAGAGGAAAAGAAGGAGGAGGAGAAGGAGAAAAAAACCGAAAAATCAAAACCGGAAGGCTGCCTTGGCGAGAAGACCAATATTTTCTTCGCCTTCTCTTCCGGAAAAGATTAGGCAGTCGCGTATCGCGAACTCGGCTGCAATGCGTAATCTAGGCTTTTTTCATGTGAGGAGCGCAAGTATCGCGGCCTTATCTATATTACCAACCGCTGGATTTGTCGCCTCATGCCAATCGCCGGGGCCTTCGGCGCATATCGGTCGCAGGCGTGCGAGCGTACACCGTCGATTAACTCTATTGGGTTCGTTTGGCAAAAAAGGCCGATTTTTTCCCGTAAAGATAGAGAATAGCGCATGTTTTCAACCTAGGATTGCGGAAAATCCGTTACCGCGCGAGCTCGGCGACAATGCGGTCCGCGTGGTAGACCTTGGCAAGCCCCTCGCGCAGCGCGCCCACATTCACGGCCACGGCGCGGTTTACGGCTCCATCGTAGCCGAAATCGCCGCCCAGCGACTGGATGTTGCCGTCGAAGATGAGCCCGACGATCTCGCCGTCCTTGTCGATCATGGGCGAGCCGGAATTGCCGCCGATGATGTCGTTCGTTGTGGCAAAATTCATGGGCTGGCTCATGTCGAGCGCGGGCCGCGCGGCAACCCAGGTTTCCGGCAGCTTAAACGGCGGCGCGCCCGTCGCGCGCTCGTAAAGCCCAGCGATGCGCGTGATCGGCTCGATGAACTTGCCATCCTGCGAATAGCCCTTCACCGACCCGAAAGATATGCGCATGGTGAAGGTGGCGTCCGGGTAGACCGACGTTCCGTAGATCTTGAAGCGGGCGCGGGCGATGGCTGTATGCGCGGCCTCAAGAGGCGCCGAGAAATTGTCCTCGTAGTCCTTGCGGGCTTCGCGGAAGTCGGGATCGAGGAGGCGCGCCATCGCGATCATGGGATCGGTCGAAGCGTCGATGGCGGTCTGCCCGCCTTCCAGCAGCGCCTTGCGGACGGCGAGATCGCTGAGCTTCGATCCGTCGATCAGCTCGTTCGCCAGCTCGGCCGGCGATTTCTTCCCCAGCACCTTGCGCACGAACGGATCGTCCGGGCCGAGCCTTTCGCGAAGCTTCGTCAAGGAGAAGGCAAGCGTCAGCTTCTCAAACTCGGGATAGAAAGGCTCATCGGCCAGGATCGACTGCCTGAGGCTTGGGAAATTCGCGTCCGTATATTCCGGTAGCCGCTTCTCGTCCGGCTTCGCCTTCTCGACCGGATAGCGAACGAGCGCACGCGCAAAGCCGAAGAGGGAGGTGTCGAAGGCGCCGCGCCCTTCGGTGTAAGCGTAATGTTCGCTCTTCGGCTTCCAGCGCTTCAGAATGTCCCGGATCGCGTCCCAGGCGCCGCCTGCCTCCGCCTTCAAGGCCGGGTCCGTGTCAACCTTGGCGCGCAACTCGGCTTCGGCCTTGGCTTTCGCTGCAATCAGCGCGGGATCGACCAGCGCCTCGAATTTCCCCTTCTCAGCTTTCAGCGAATTCTCCACGCCGAAAAGCCTGCCCGTGGCGATGCGCTTTTGTTCCGGCCCCTTGGTCTGAAATTCGGTGAGCTGGCCGCGAAACTCGCTGAGGTCGAACAGCGCGCGCGGAAGCGACACGTCGCGGTCGTATTCAAGCTCGGCGACCGTATCGAGCCGCTGCGTCGAGCCGGGATTGCCGACCGTGAAGGTGAGGTCGCCCGGCTTTGCGTCGTCTTTCGCATAGGAGAAGTAGTTCGCGGATGTGTCGAGCGGCTTGCCATCCTGATAAGCGCGGAGGTAGCTCACATCGTAGTCGTAGCGCGGGAACTCGAAATTGTCGGGGTCGCCGCCGAAGAACGCGATCGACTGCTCCGGCGCGAAAACGAGGCGCACATCCTGATAGCGGCGGTATTTGTAAAGGGTGTAGACGCCGCCATTATAAAGTTCGACGACATCGCAGCGCAGCGCCTCGTCGCCGCCGGAGCATTCTTTTGCGATTCCGGCCCTTACCGCGCGCTTGGCCTCCGTGAACGCCGCGCCCTCCTTGCCCGCGACGGCGTCGTGCACGCGCGCCGTCACATCGCTAAGGCCGATGAGCTGATCGAGTTCGAAGTCGGGACACTTGGCTTCGTCCTTCTCCTCTTTCGCGTAGAAGCCCGACTGGATGAAATCCTTGCCGGCCGACGAAAGCTGCTCGATGCATTCCTCCGCGCAGTGATGGTTGGTCTGCACGAGCCCGCGCGGCGAGACGAAGCTGGCGGAGCAGCCTTGCGCGAGCCGCACCGACGACAGCCGGGCGCGGTCGAGCCATTTCTGCGAGGGGTGGAAGCCGTAAAGCTTTTCGACCTCGGCGGATGGAAAATTATCGAGCAGCCACATCCCCTCGTCGGCCTTGGCCTGCGGAAGCGCGAGGCTCGCGAAGAGAAGGGCGCAAATGGCGGTTCTGCGAAGCATCGTAGGCCCTCTTCATTCGAGGTTCAGTGCTGCAACGACTTTCGAAGCGGACGGTTCAACAGCAGGATGGCGACGCCCGCGGCGGCGGCCACGCCCGAAATCATAAGAAAGAAGTTGGCTTTGTCCATGCTGCTCCAATAGGCGCCGAGCCAGCCCGCGCCGAAATTGCCGATGAAGCTCGTGGACAGCCAGACGCCCATCATCAAGGATACGGCGCGCGCCGGCGCGACTTTCGAAACGAGCGAAAGCCCAACGGGCGAAAGGTAAAGCTCGCCGATGGTGATGATCGTGAAATAGACGAACAGCCAGAGCCAGCTCGCCTTGCCGGCGCTTCCGGCGTCGAACGCGGCGGCGACCATCACGAGATAGGACAGCGCCACGCCGAAGCAGCCCATCGCCATCTTCGTCACGGTCGATGGCTCCCGGCCGCGCCTCGATTGGATGGCCCACAGCTCCACGATCAGCGGCGTGAAAGCGAAGATCATGAAGGGGTTGAAGGCCTGGAACCACGTCACCGGGATTTCGCCGCGCCAGAACAGGAGATCGATGGAGCGGTCGGTGTGAGCGTCGGCCCAGAGCGCGATGGTGTTCCCCTGCTGCTCGTAGGTCGCCCAGAACAGCGTGTTCGGGATGAACAGCACGAGAAGCGCCACGATCGCGCGCCAATCCGCCGCGGTAAGCGGATCGCGCTCGTGATGGGCGGCTTTCGCCTTCTGAAGCTCATCGGGCGGCAGCTCGCGGAGCCCGTACAAGTAAGTCGCCAGCCCGATCAGCATGCCGACGCCCGCCGCGCCAAAGCCGTAATGCCAGCCCAACTCCTCGCCGAGCGTGCCGCAGACGAGCGGCGCCAGGAACGCGCCGACATTGATGCCGACATAGAAGATGGAGTAGGCGCGGTCGCGCCTGGGGTCGCCTTCCGCATAGAGGCCGCCCACCTGGGTGGATATGTTCGGCTTGAACAGGCCGTTCGCGACGATTAGCGTCGAAAGCGCGATCAGGAGCAGGTTTTCGAAGGCCATCAGGAAGTGGCCGAGCGCCATAAGCGCCGCGCCGATCACCACCGTCCGGCGCTGGCCGAGCACGCGGTCGGCGAGAAGGCCGCCGAGAACCGGCGTGAGATACACGAACGCGGTATAGAGCCCATAGATCTGAGAGGCGAAGGGCTGCGTTTCGAGCGGGCCGAACACCCCTTCAAGCCCGCTCTTGAGTGTGGCGAGGCCGATCACCTGCTCCGAATGTCCGGGCAGAAGCAGATATTTGGTCAGGTAAAGGATGAGAAGCGCCCGCATCCCATAATAGGAGAAGCGCTCCCACATCTCGGTCGCAAACAGGAACGATAGTCCGCGCGGGTGGCCGAAAAGCTGCTTGGCCTTGCTTTTGAACTCGATGCTGGCTGCTTCCATCGGCGATCCCTGCCCCTTCGGATCGGGACTAAGCAGAGTTTCCCAATTAAGCCAACGGATGGCCTTTGTTCGTCATCCCGGGAAGGCGAGGCCCTATCCGGGACCGTAATAAATCGCAGCGCTCATTTTTTTTGCGATCCCGGCTCGCGCTTCGCTTGGCCGGGATGACGGATGCGTTGGGCAAATCGGCGGAGTTTGCTTAGCCTTGCGGCACGGAATAGGCAAGCCGCGTTTTGGGCGTCGCCCGCGCAGCTGAGTTTTTCGTCAGCGGCACGAACTGCCCCTGCTCGGCGTCGTAGGTGTCGACTGTGCCGCTCTCGATGTTGTAGACCCAGCCGAAAAGCTTGAGCCGCCCGGTGGCGAGCCGCGACGCCACGGTTGGATGCGTTTGCAGATTGCGCAGCTGGCACAGCACGTTTTCGTGAACGAGCGCGTGCAGGCGCGCCGTCTCGTCCGCCGAGGGCGGCAGCGTCGCTTCGACGATCTCCTTCGCCGCCGCCGAATGTTTGATCCAGGCTTGCACCGCCGGCATCTTATCGAGCCTGTCCTCGCGAAGGATCGCCTTCATCGCGCCGCAGTCGGAGTGGCCGCACACGACCACATTCTCGATGCCAAGCGCCGCCACCCCGTATTCGATGCTGGCCGAAACGCCGCCCGCCGCCGGGCCGTAGGACGGGATGATGTTGCCGGCGTTGCGCACCACGAAGATCTCGCCGGGCTCGCGCTGGGTCAGCACCTCGGGCACGACGCGACTGTCGGAGCAGGCGATGAACAGCGCAAACGGGGCTTGCCCTTCGCCGAGCTGCGTGAACAGCTCCCGCTTCCGGCCATGAATCTCGCTTTGAAAGCGAAGGACGCCATCGATCAATCTGTGCATGCGCTCCAGCCGTTTTCATGAAACCCGTTCAGCCTAACATCTGGTCATCTTGCGAACCAGCCAGCGCAAGGCGTCGTCGCAGGGGATCGAGCCGGGAAGACCATGATGACGTGGCTTGAAACACATCGCGGCAAGGCTCAGTTCGGCCGCGGATCGCTCAAGCTGGGCGCACCACAAAAAAATGGCCGGGGAAATCCCCGGCCATTTGCATTATCAGGCGCCGCGCTTACTGATGCGCGAGAACCGCGAGGATCAGGAGCGCCACGATGTTCGTGATCTTGATCATCGGGTTGACGGCCGGGCCGGCGGTGTCCTTGTACGGGTCGCCGACGGTGTCGCCGGTCACGGACGCCTTGTGCGCCTCCGAGCCCTTCAAGTGGCGCACGCCGTCCTTGTCGACGAAGCCGTCCTCGAAGGACTTCTTCGCGTTATCCCAGGCGCCGCCGCCAGACGTCATCGAGATGGCGACGAACAGGCCCGTGACGATCACGCCGAGCAGCATGGCGCCGAGCGCCGCGAAGCCCGCGGACCGCCCCGCGATCGCATCGATCACCACATAGATCACGATGGGAGACAGCACAGGCAGCATCGAGGGGATGATCATCTCCTTGATCGCGGCCTTCGTCAGCATGTCCACGGCGCGGCCGTAGTCCGGCTTATCGGTGCCCGCCATGATACCGGGCTTCTCGCGGAACTGCCTGCGAACTTCCTGCACGATTGAACTCGCCGCGCGGCCGACAGCCGTCATGCCCATGGCCGCGAACAGGTACGGCAGAAGACCGCCGAAGAGGAGGCCGACCACCACATACGGGTTCGAGAGCGAGAAATCGACACTGATGTTGTGGAAGTACTGGAAGTGGCTCGAATCGATCTGCGCCTGCTCCTTGAAGTAGCGCAGGTCCTCGGTGTAGGCCGCGAAGAGCACGAGCGCGCCGAGGCCAGCCGAGCCGATGGCGTATCCCTTCGTCACGGCCTTCGTGGTGTTGCCCACCGCGTCGAGCGCGTCGGTCGTCTTGCGGACCTTGGAGGGAAGGTCGGCCATCTCGGCGATGCCGCCCGCGTTGTCCGTCACCGGGCCGAAAGCATCGAGCGCGACCACCATGCCGGCGAGCGCAAGCATCGTCGTCACCGCGATGGCGATGCCGTAAAGCCCCGCCAGATTGAAGGCGATCAGGATGCCCGCGATAATGACGATGGCGGGAGCCGCGGTCGACTCAAGCGAGACCGCAAGCCCCTGGATCACGTTCGTGCCGTGCCCCGTCACCGACGCCTGCGCGATGGACACCACCGGGCGGAAACCCGTGCCCGTATAGTACTCGGTGATCACCACGATCAGCGTCGTGACGACAAGGCCGACGATGCCGCAGTAGAAAAGGTCGATGCCGGTGAAGACGGCGCCGTTGGCCTTCAGCGTCGTGTCGAGGCCGACGATGTAGCTCGTCAACGGATAGAGCACGATGAGCGAAAGGACGCCCGTCGCGATGAAGCCCTTATAAAGGGCGCCCATGATCGAGTTGTTCGATCCGAGGCGCACGAAGAAGGTGCCGAGGATCGAAGTCACGACGCAAGCGCCGCCGATGGCGAGCGGAAAGACCATCATGCGGGAGAGAAGATCGGCGTCGTAAGCGAAGTAGATGGAGGAGAGCACCATCGTGGCCACGACCGTTACGGCGTATGTCTCGAACAGGTCGGCGGCCATGCCCGCACAGTCGCCCACGTTGTCGCCGACGTTATCGGCGATGGTGGCCGGGTTGCGCGGATCGTCCTCGGGGATGCCGGCTTCCACCTTGCCGACGAGGTCGCCGCCCACGTCGGCGCCCTTCGTGAAGATGCCGCCGCCGAGACGGGCGAAGATCGAAATGAGCGAGGCGCCAAAGCCGAGGCCCACGAGCGCGTCGACGACGTGGCGGTCGTTCGGAGCGTATCCGAGATACGCCGTCAGGACGAAGTAGTAGATGGTGACGCCGAGAAGGGCGAGGCCCGCGACGAGAAGGCCCGTCACCGCGCCGGCCTTGAACGCCATGGACAGGCCCTCAGCCAGCCCGATGGAGGAGGCCTCCGTGGTGCGGACGTTCGCGCGAACGGAAACGTTCATGCCGATGAAGCCCGCGGCGCCGGACAAGATCGCGCCGATCAAGAAGCCGAGCGCGACCGTTGCCGAAAGAAGATAGAAGAGCAACCCGAAGATGACGACGCCGGCGATGGCGATCGTCGTATATTGGCGATTGAGATAGGCGGAGGCGCCTTCTTGGATGGCGGCCGCGATTTCCTGCATGCGGGCATTGCCGGCGCTTGCGGCCAGCAGGGAGCGTGTCGTCAGCGCGCCATACACGATGGAAAGCGCCCCGCACGCGATAATGATCCAAAGTACTTGGTTCATGGGTTGAGGATCCTGAAGCGTAAGATTTTGGGCATGGATACGCCCGCCGGGATAAAAAAGGGAAGTCGGGCCCCCCGGCTTAAGCGACGGCGACCTTAGAAAACTTGTTGGCTACTGGCAACACGCTATTGTCAAGACTTAAGCAGGGCGCCCCGCGGATCGCCCCGATCTGCGGCTGCAAGTCGCGCCTCATGGCGAATGAGAGCTCGCCGATCATCCCAAGCGTGGGCGCTTCGCTCTCGATCCCGGCGCAAGATCGAAAACACGGTGAATGCTGCGGCAGACCCCGATGATCTGGCCTTGAGTCGCCGTCGAGATTCGAACTGTGCGGAAGTTCGGGTTGAGCGGCACCAAGTCGGCCACGATCGAGCCGTCCTTCGCGCGTTCCACCTCGCGGTAGAGACGAAACAACGCGGTCCGCTCCTCAGGCACGATCGCCAAAACGAAGTCCGAAGGAGATGGCGTTGCATCCAGGTCGATCAGCGCTTTGTCCCCGGGCTCGAAGGAGATGGGCTCGCGAGGGCGCGACATCGACTCGTCGTTAATCTCAATGAAAATGCAACGATCGGGAGCAGGTTCGTGACTGGAAATGGGAACGCTGACGGCGAACGCTGGCTCCTGGCCCGATGCAATTCGTTTTAATTCAGACATGTTTTCCAACGCCAGTAGGGGAACACGGCGAACCATCCGGGAGGATAGACCATTGGCCCCTTTGGTCTCATATGGAAAATCTTCTTTTCCATAATAAATATAATCGACTGTGACCTCGTACGCCGACGCGAACAGGATTGCTTGCTTCGGCGGAACCGCCCTCTCTCCGTTCTCGTAATTCATGTAGCGGCTGTAACTCCAGCCGAACCGGCGCGTGGCGTCGGTCGCCCGCTCAAAGCCGGCGTCGATGCGTGCGCGCCGAAGGCGATCGCCAATCGATTTGATTTCGCCAGCCGTCCAATCTCTCATCTCGCCCCGCATTGTCTACACGAATTGTGCATTATCTATACACACCAGATAAGCCCGGAAAGTCTGATCCACTTGTGCCTGATTCGCGCCAGTTTATGACCAACAAAAGTGGTGCGGAGCTTGCCTGCGTTTTGATTCGCCCGCCTTCAAGCGTCCTCGCGAAGCTCCACCTGTCTCCATGCTAAGCCACGGATTTAAATTAAAGATTACGAAATATTTACACATTTCGTGTAATCTCCTTCTATGATTTGGAACAACTCGCTCTAACCGGGTGCTTAAATGTGTAACTCTCCATACCATCAAGGCGCCCATCCCGTGGCGCCGTCGCATGCCTCACGCGCCTATTCGCCTGTTGCGCTTTCTTGCATGCCTCAATCGTTCACGCCCCGTGTTTCTGAAGGGCGGCGGCGTTGGACGACGGGCGAAGTCGCGGAAATCCTCGCGGCCATAACGACGCTGCGAACGAGCGACATCGCGCGAACCCTTGGCGTAAGCCCCAAGGCCTTGCGGTCGCTGTTGAGGCGGCACGGCATCAGCCTTCGCGCCCTTCGCGAAAGCGCCCATCGGGAGGACACCGCCGATTCGGGACTCGTTGTGCGGCGTTCGTCGATCGGCGTCTCGGCCACTTACGGCGCCGCCGCGCTTGAGGCGTTGCCCGACGGCGCCTGCCATTGGCCGCATGGCGATCCCGCCGAACCCGACTTCTTCTTCTGCGGAGCGCCCGTGGCCGGAAACAGGTCTTATTGCTCCGCTCATCTGGCTCAGGCCTTCCGGCGGGTCGAAGGCCAATGAAAAGGACCGCGCCACAAAAGCTTCCGAGCCCCCTGTCGGAGCATCGGCGTCAGCACAGTCCAATCCCGCGTAACGTGCTGACGCCGTTGGGCGCTCCAACCGCGCGGGCCGCATTGCAAGAGCTTCCGAGCCCCCTGTCGGAGCATCGGCGTCAGCACAATCCGATCCCGCGTAATGTGCTGACGCCGTTGGGCGCCTTCGCCGAGGCTCGCAACCAGGCGTGGGCCATCCTCGCGCCGCTCGGCCGCCAGGAGGGCGCCGTATGAAGATGACCGCAAGACTAGAACTTTCCGAGGGTCCCTCGCAGCATCGGCGTCAGCACACTCCTTTCACGCGTGACATACTGACGCCGGCGGGGCGCCCATCATGGCCCGCCATAGAGCGAGGACCATCCTCACGCCGCTCGAAACGCGCCGCGCGATTCTCGAAGACATCGCTTCGAAGCCGGAAACGGTTCGCCTGCGGTCGCTGCGCCGCCGTCTCACTGTCCTCGACCGCATGCTGTCGGACGAGGAAGCAGAGGCTCTCGAAAGGCTCACCTCCTGCTTCAATGGCTTGTCGAATGTCGGCGCGATCAACTATTTGAAGTCGGAGGTGCGGTCCTCCCCGTTCAACCGCGTTCCCTTCAGCGAATGGAAACGTCGCGAAATCACCGCGATGACCTACGTCCTTAAAGCCTTGAGCCCGCCCAATCGCTCCGCCGTGCTGTTTTTGGCGAGGCTGCTCGACCCGAGCCACAGCGGCCCCGCCAAACCAGATAACGCCGTTCTCGCCGCCATCTGGGTCGCCGCCTCCGAGGTCGTGCGCCTTTATGAACGATGGCGCCGGGACGAGGAAAGGCCTGCGGAAAGCGCGTGACGGTTGGCTCCCGCCGAACGCCGCATTGATCTTGGCGCGGGCAATCTATATGTCAGCGCCATGATCGATTGGCCGGACGCCGTGATACGCCTCACTGCCGCCACCGTCATTGGCGGCGCTATCGGCCTCGACCGCGAGGCGCATGGCAAGCCCACCGGCGTTCGCACGCTGGGCATCGTTGCGCTCGGCTCGGCGCTCGTCGTTCTGGCCAGCCAACATCCGGGCGGCGCGGACGCGAACGCGGGCAGTCGCGTGATCCAGGGCGTGATCACCGGCATCGGCTTTCTAGGCGCTGGCGTGATCCTTCGCAATCCCACCGGAAAACGCGTTCACGGCTTGACGACGGCTGCCGCCATCTGGCTCACGGCCTGCATCGGCGTCGCCTGCGGACTGGGCGCCTGGCCGCTTGTTATTACCTCGGTCGTGCTCGCCGCACTCATCCTGGCGTTCGGGAGGCCGATAGAGCGTGCATTTGTCCGCCGGGACCGCGATGAAGACGATGGCCCGGACAAAAGCGCCGGCGCCGCGCCCGCCGAGCAAGGCGAATCAGTCCGGAGCCAACCCGCAGGCCGGCAAGGCGGTTGAGCCGGCGCCGCGAGCCGTTTGCTAATGTGCGGCGCCCCATGGCTGGATCGGCACGGTCGAGATTGAGTTCTGCGGCGAGCCTTCGATGAACTTGTCGCTGATCGCGAGATAGATGAGCGTGTTGCGCTTCTTGTCGACTGACCGGATCACATTGGTGTGCTTGAAGAAGATCGAAGTGTGGTCGACATAGACCTTCTCGTTCTCGGGCAGCTTGTCGATATCGATATTGATCGGGCCGACCTGGCGGCAGGCGATGGAGAAGCGGCTCGGGTCTTCGGCGATGCCGAGCGATCCGCCAAGGCCGCCGGTCTTGGCCTGGCTGATGTGGCACGCGACGCCTGGAACCTGCGGATCGTCGAAAACGGTGATGCACACCTTGTCGTTCTTGCCGATCAGCCGGAAGGTGGTTGCGACGCAAGTCAATTCTTCGGCCGCGGCGACTTGCGCGCCCAGCGCAAAAATGGCGGCTATCAGAAGGGGCTTTGCCGCCCGCTTGCGGCCCCACGCGTTTCCGTTTTTCACCGGTCTGCCTCCCAAGGGTGAGCGCCGGGGCGATCGCGCCCCCGCCAAGTTCGCGATGCTAGCCGATTTTCCGCCCGCGTAAATGGCGTGTTCGGCCGCTTCCTGGCGGGATCTCTTTTGCTTTGCGAAAGTCTACTTGGCTTCCGTCGTCTCACGCTCGGTGACGTGATCGGTCTGGCTGATAAAGTAGACGCCCGCGAGCACGCAGGCCACTCCTAGCACCTGCAGTGCGTCGATAGGCTCGTTCATGAAGATCGCGGAAATCGCGCCGACGCTGACGTAGCTCAGCGCAGTGAAGGGCTGCGCGAAGCTCAAATCGGCATGCGCCAGCACGGCCATCCAGTTGATGAGCTGGACCATCATGATACAGATGACGAGGAGAAAAAGCGGCTCCCGGAAGATGGCGAGCACGGACATGGCCGATTCGGCGTCCCCAGGAAGCTTCAGCGCCGCCGTTTTCCAGAAAACCTGGAGAATGGTGTCGAGGACGACGGCCGCGATAAGGCCGAGAACGACTCTTATAGGTACTTTCCGTGGAAGGCTCATCGGCTTTCCATATACCTATCGGAGCGCGCTTTCCAACTCCCCGTGTCGATTCGCATGCGAACTGATGCGCGCATGCAACAATTCGCTGCAAAAAGCCCAGTTAGTCATCCCGGAAGCCTGATCCCGGATTGCGGCCCTTGGCGTTTCCGGGACGACAGGCCTTAATATCCGGCCTTGTATTTCACCGAGCAGCCATAAGGACGGGTCACGGCGTTTTCGATCGGAGCGCCGGCGGCGAGATTATCGAGCGCGGCGCGGATGTAATTCTTGGCCGTCTTGACGTTGGCCGCGTCTGTGGTCGCCTTGTCGTCGATGCCGCCCATGTAAACGAGCGCGCCTTCGCCGTTCACGATGAACATGTGCGGCGTGGTCCGAGCGTCGTAGAGATGGCCGACGGCGCCCTCCGGATCGAGGAGCACCGCGGTTGGTGCGGCGGCGCGGCTCTTCGTCAGCGCGTTGGCTTCGTCGCCCGTTAAATAGCCTTGCGAGCCGGGCGCCGAGGAGATGACGGTCAGCCAGATCACGCCCTTCGCGGTCGCGTCCTTCTGCAATTCCTGCATGTTGTTCGACGAATAGTGCTTCTTCACATAGGGGCAGCCGTCATTCGTCCATTCGAGAACGACCGTCTTGCCGCGGAAGTCGGCTAGCTTTACGGTCTTTCCATTCGAATCGACGGCGGCGAAATCCGGGGCTGGTTTCCCAAGCTGGGGGGCGGCGTAGGCTGATGCTGTCATGAGAAGTCCTGCGAAGAGAAGTGTTGCCGGTTTCAAGAAAAGCATCCTCAGGCTCCTTTGCTGGGGGACGGGCTTGCGATCGAGGGCTTGGCTTTGATTTCGTCGAGGACGAGACCGGCCGTCAAAATCTGGGGAAGCACGCGAGGCTCCTGACCGCTCCCTGGATAGAACAGGTAGAGCGGCACTCCCGCCCGGCCGAAGCGTCTCAAAAGTTCGGTGATCTCAGGGTTCGCCCGTGTCCAGTCGCCCTTGAGGTAAGCCACGCCGCCGGACAGGAACGCCTGCGCCACTATGGGCGACTTCAAGGCCACGCGTTCGTTCACCTTGCAGGTGATGCACCAGGCCGCCGTCAAGTTCACGAAGACGGGCCGTCCCTCCGCCTTCAACGCGTCAAGCCGAGACTGGGTAAAGGGCTCCGCGGCGAGCACGGACTTCTCCGAGCCCACGACCGCGTTCACGCTTTCCGCCGTCTCGGCCATCGAGAGCGTCAAGGCGAAGGTGGCGGCGCCCAGAACAGGCGCGATCATCTTGACCGGGAAACGTGCGTAAGCGGTCTTGTTTGCAAGCCAGGCGGCAAAGCCGATCCCGACAAGGGCGAGCGCGGCCGCCATGACGCCGTCGCTGCCGGCCTGAATGCTGAGCACCCATACAAGCCAAGCCGCTGTCGCATAGAGCGGAAAGGCGAGTACCTGCTTCAGCGTCTCCATCCATGCGCCGGGCTTCGGCAGGACATGCTGCAGCGCGGGGCTCATGCTCAGGATCACCACCGGCGCCGCAAAGCCGAGACCGAGGCCCAGCATCACCGCCGCCAAAATAAGGGGCGACTGCGTCACGGCGTAGCCGATGGCCGCGCCCATGAAAGGAGCGGTGCAGGGGGTTGCGGCGATGGCGGCGAGCACGCCGGTGAAGAAGTAGCCCGCGTTGCCGGGCTTTCGGGACAGGCTGTCCCCGATCGACATGAGACCGGCCCCCAAAGTCACGACGCCCGACAGGCTGAGGCCCATTACGAAGAACAGGACCGCGAGAGCGAGCACGAAGGCTGGCGACTGGAACTGAAAGCCCCAGCCGAGCGCGGCGCTGCTTTCGCGGAAAGCGAGGATCGCGCCCGCGAGCACGCCGAAGCTCATGAGCACGCCGAACAGATAGGCGACGCCCTGCTGCCAGTGGCCGCCGTCAGCCCTTTTTGCGAAGGCGAGCGCTTTCAGCGCCAGCACCGGGAAAACGCAGGGCATCAGATTGAGGATCGCGCCGCCGAGAAAGGCGAACAGGACCGCGAGCCCAAGGCCGGACCCGTCTCCCGCCGCCGTGGCGGAACGAATAGTGTCGCCGCCGAGGGGCGAACCGCCGGCATGATCCAAAAGTCCGCCAGCCGCCGCGGAATCCGGGCCTCGCGTCGCGGACGCCACGTAGGCTATGCGGGCGCCGTCGCCGTCCTTGGTGAGAACGAGAAGGCCGTCCAGCTTCTCCGGCGTCTCTTTCGTGTCGCCCTGCTTCAGGTCGAGCGCGAGCTGGCCGCCCGAAATTTTCATCGGTTGCGGCGCCGGGTTCGAAACGGCGCCCCAGGTCAGCGGGTAGAATCGGGCTTCTTTCACGCCCGCAAAAAGGTTCGCGTCCGCCGAAAAGGTCAGCCGCAGCGCCTCCTTGGCGCGGTTCGCCGAATAGGTCGCGGAACCCGGAAGCGGCTGAGGCAGCGCCGCGCGGGCTTGCGCGATCTGTTCCGAAAAGGCCGACGGCGCCGCGGCTTCGCCGCGTTCGACCCGCAGCGTGAGCTGCGCCTGCGCTTCTTCGGGAATGCAGATGTCCTTGCAGACGAGGTATGAGACTTTCGCGGCGAGCGTTACGCTGTCGCCTTCGATCTTATCCGGAACCTTTATTTCCGTGAGCAGGAGAATTTCATCGTCATAGCCATACTCGGCGAGCGGCCCCACGGCGATGACATGAGGAGTGGGCCAGAGGATCGGTCCCGCGGCAAGGCCGCCCGGGAGACTCCAGTCGATGGAGGTCGGCTCGCCTGAGTCGCCGGGGTTGATCCAATAGGTGTGCCAGCCCGGTTCAATTCGCTCGCGGACAGCGACCGTCACGGTCTTGCCCGGCTCCACGGCGGACTTCTCCGCCAGCATGTCGACCGCCACGTGACGGCGCCCCGTTTCCACAGCCATCGCTGCGCTTCCCCATGTTATGGCGGCCAGAAACAAGGCCAACACGCGCGCAAGCTTGCACTGCCTCATACGAGTTCTTCTCCAAGTGCGGTCATGATCGCTGACATAGGCCTTCCTTGCGACCAAGATCAAGAGCGCGTGCAATCCCGGCATCTTCAAATTATCTCCAACCCCAGACGCATCCGCCGTATGCAGCGCTTTCAGCATGCGCATCTCAAAACAAGGCCGCCGCCGCGGCGACACACGGCGCAGCCATTTGTTGCGAATGCGAAACGCGCCTCAAATTCGCCCCAAAAAGCCCCAATCGGTCAAGACGAAAGCGGGGCAGAATATTTTTTGTAACCAGTCGTGAGCCGGTCTTGTCGCGGGCTCTCCAAGAAATATTTCGCCCTACGCGGGAGTTCTTCTGCGGCGCCAAGCATGATTTTCGGGAGTTTAGGATGGACCGTCGCACATGGCTTAAGCTTGCCGCCTCGACAGCCGCCGCAGCCGCTTTCCCGCTGCCCGCGGTCGCCGACACCAATCTGGTCCAGGCCGCAACCGATGCGCAACCCTTTTCCGAGGACCTGCTGGACGCCTTCGCGAGGCGCCTCGCGGACGAGCCTTACAAGGCGCCGGAAAAGCGCGTCGACGAGGCGCTCGCGAACCTGACTTACGATCAATACAAAAGCGCCATCGTCTACAAGGACGACCAGGCCATCTGGCGCAAGGACGACGGGCCGTTTTGGCTTGAGCCGTATCACACCGCAGGTTCTATCTACGCTTTCCCGGTCGAGCTTTTTTCGGTCGAGGCGGGCCGCGCGATCAAGATTCCCTATGTGGCGCAAGCCTTCGACTTCATTACGCCCGCCAAGCAACCCGCGACCGCGGCCCAGTCCGATTTCGCGGGCTTCCACGCGCTGGCCCAGATCGACAGGCAGGGCGTCTTCAGGGATTTCCTGAGCTTCCTCGGAGCGACGAACTTCCGCGCCGCGGCTTCGGGCCAAGTCTTGGGCGTGACGGCGAGAGCGCTCGCGATCAACACCGGGCAGACCGGCGGCGAGGATTTTCCGATCTTTCGCAGCCTCTGGATCGAGCGGCCGAAACCGGTCGACCAATCGCTCGTCGTGCACGGCCTTCTCGATAGCGTCAGCACGGTCGGCCGCTTCAAGTTCACGGCGACGCCGGGCTTCACGACGACCATCGACGCCGAGGCGGTTATCTATCCGCGCCGCCGCATTCCCTATGCGGGCATCGCGCCCATAGCGAGCCGCTTCTTCTTCGGTCCCGGCGTGCCTTCCAAGCGGCGGGACTACCGGCCGCGCGTGCACGACTCGGAGGCGCTTTACATCGTTAATGGCGCTGGCGAGCAAATCTGGCGTCCGCTCCTAAATCCGGAGCGCCTGCAATTCTCGGTTTTCGTGGATAAAGGCCCGAAAGGCTTCGGCCTGATCCAGAAGGAGCGGTCCTTCGCCGCCTATCAAGACCTCGACGCGCAGTTCGAAAGGCGGCCGTCGCTTTGGATCGAGCCGGTGGGCGACTGGGGCGAAGGGTCGATCGACCTGATCGAACTGCCGGCGCCCGAGGAAATCAACGAAAACATCGTTTGCTTCTGGCGTCCCAAGGACGGGCTTGGTCCCGGCATCGGCCACCGCTTCCGCTATCGCATGCATTGGGGCTGGACGCCGCCCTTCGAAAGCAAGAAGGCGACCGTGGCGCAAACGCGCGTCGGCGAGACGAAGACGGGCGAGGCCTCATTTGTCGTCGACTTCGCGAACGCGGAAGCTTGCGAGGGCTGCAATCCGGGCTCTCTTTTGCCGAACGTCACGCGTTCGGCGGGCGAGGTTCACAATGCCAGGCTTGCGCCCGGACCGGCGGCGGGCACGCAGCGCCTGCGATTCGAATACACTCCGGCAGGCGGCGATCCAGCCGATTTGCGCGCTCAGCTTGCCGTGGATGGAAAGCCGGTTTCAGAAACCTGGATTTTTCGATGGGCGCGTTAATCTGCCGCACCGAGGCAAATGGGGCTAGGCCGGTCCCTCACTAGCCTCAGGTTAGAGGTCATCCATATCTCGTCTTCATTCCGGCGAACGCTCAGGGATTTAACTGTCACGATGGACCGGCGAGAACGTCCTCAAACTCGGCGCGGGATACGCTGCGGCTCTGCTTATAGCCCGGCAAGCCGTGACCGCAGCCAGCGCCGAACCGGCGATGGGCGAAAGCGCGCCCTTTTCCGAGGATTTACCGGTCGAACTCGCCCGCCAGCTTTCCAAGGCGCCCTATGCGCCGCCGCCCGACATCGTTCCCGTTGCTTACAAGGATCTGAATTACGATCAATACAGAGCCATCCGCTTTAAAAAAGGACCTTGCCCTTTGGGGGCGCGAGGGTCTGGGCTTTACGGCGGAGTTCTTCAGCGCGGGTTATATTTATACTTACCCAGTCCAGATTTTCGCAGTCGACGCGGGGCGGGCCGCCGAGGTGAAATATCTACCTGACCTTTTCACCTACGGTCCCGAAGTGAGCCGCCCGCCGGAAAATACGAACCCCGGCTTTTCCGGGTTTCGTCTGCATACGCCTTTCAATAGGCCCGATATCCTGGACGAGTTCGCCGTTTTCCAGGGCGCGAGCTATTTCCGCTCGAAGGCCACGGGGCAGGATTACGGCATCTCCGCGCGCGGGCTGGCGCTGAACACAGCCCAACCGCCCGCCGACGAATTTCCGATTTTCCGCACATTCTGGCTCGTGAAACCCGCGCCGGGCGCCTCCACTGTCACGGTTTTTGCATTACTCGATAGTATAAGCGTATCAGGCGCCTATAAATTCGTCATATCGGCGGGCCAGAACACGGTAATGGATGTGGATTGCACCCTGTTTCCAAGGCGGACGCTAACTTATGCGGGCATCGCTCCGCTGACGAGCATGTTCTATTTTGCGCCGAGCGCGGCCTATATCGCGGATGAAGTGCGCCAGCGCGTCCACGACTCCGATGGCTTGATGATCTGGAACGGCAGGGACGAGCACATCTGGCGGCCGCTTATCAACCCGAGCCGGAACCAGTTCTCCGTCTTCAACGATAATGGGCTGAAGGGCTTCGGCCTTTTGCAGCGGGAGCGGCGAGCCGACCGCTACCAGGAGTTCGACGCCCATTACGAGACGCGCCCGAGCGTCTGGGTGGAGCCGCGCGATGCTTGGGGCGAAGGCTCGGTCGACCTCATAGAATTGCCGACAAAGACAGAGTATTTCGACAACATCGTCGCGCTCTGGCGTCCCAAGGAGCCGTTGCAGCCGGGCGCCGGCTATCCATATCGGTACCGCCTGACCTGGTGCGCCGAGCCGCCCATCCGCATCAATTTCGCGACCGTCGCGCAGACCCTCGTCGGCGCCTCGGCCCAGCACAAAGGCTATCGCCAGTTCTGCGTCGATTTCAAAGGCACTGAAGAATTCAAACTTTGCGATGACGTTGACGATTTTTGCGGCGCGAAGAACGGAAATATGGAACTTACTGCTAGTGCGGGAACTATCGTGAACGTCGCTCTCCGGCGGAACAGAATATCCGGCGGACATCGCGTTTGTTTCGAGTATCAGCCCGCGCGCGACGCCGCCGAAGCCGACCTGCGTTGTGTCTTGGTCGCGGGCGGACGGCCTGTGTCCGAAGTTTGGGTCTACCGCTGGACGGCTTGAGGTCAAGGATGCACGATACCTACCCGCTCTCCGAGACCCCACCGATCCCGGCCTCGCGCGTGCAATCCGTATTTGCGCCGCAAAGCCTCAACCGTTTCGACCGCAGCACGCGACGCCAGCCGCAGCCCGACGCCGGCGCCTTGTGGCGGCGCGCGCTCGTGTTCGGCGGCGCGTTCGGCATCACCGGGTACCTGATCCGAGAGTTCTATCATGTGCTCAGCATCAGCGGCAGTTTCTCCGGACTCGAAATCGTGCTCATCGTGCTTTTCACGATCAACATCTTCTGGCTGTCCTTATCTTTCATGACTGCGCTCGCGGGTTTCGGCGTGATCGCTTCGGGCGCGCGCCGCTCTCTTGTCGAGCCCAAGGATTACGATCCGCGAACGCCGCTTGCGGGTCGAACCGCGCTCATCGTCTGCACTTATAACGAGGCGCCTGCCCGGATTTTCGGCATGGCCGTCGCCACGCTGAACTCGATCGCAAAGCTCGGCCAGCAGCAAAGCTTCGATCTGTTCATCCTGAGCGATACGACGGACCCGGACATCTGGGTTCAGGAGGAGGCCGCCTTTCAAGCGGTGCGGGAGCGCGAGGCTTGCGGCGCCCGCATGTTCTACCGAAGGCGCTCGGCCAATACCGGAAAGAAGGCCGGCAATGTCGCCGATTGGTGCCGCCGCTGGGGCGCCAATTACGAATACATGCTGGTGCTCGACGCCGACAGCCTCATGACGGGCGAGTCGGTGACAACGCTCGCCGCCATCATCGAGAAGAACCCGGATTTCGGCCTTGTGCAGACGGTGCCTGTCTCCATTGGGCGCAATACGCTGTTCGCGCGTCTTCAACAATTCGCGGGCCGGCTTTATGGGCCGATGCTGGCGACAGGGCTTGCTTTCTGGCACAGGGGCGTCAGCAATTTCTGGGGCCATAACGCGATCATCCGCACGCGCGCTTTCATCGAAAGCGCAGGGCTCCCCATGCTGCCGGGCAAGCCGCCTTTCGGGGGGCAGATCCTCAGTCACGACTTCGTCGAGGCGGCGCTTTTGAACCGGGCAGGCTGGCGCGTCGTCATGGTTCCGGATTTGGCCGGCTCCTATGAGGAAATCCCGCCGAGCCTGATCGATTTCGCCATGCGCGACCGCCGCTGGGCGCAAGGCAACCTGCAGCACTCGCGCGTGCTGTTCGCCCACGGCCTCCATTGGTGCAGCAGGGTGCACATGGCGATGGGCATCATGGCCTACGTCTCGGCGCTGGTGTGGTTCCTGTTCCTCATCATCGCGTTGTCGCTCACGCTGCAATCCATCTACACGCTGCCGCAATATTTCACCGACGATTTCTCGCTCTTCCCGAAATGGCCGATGCAGGATCCCGCGCGCTCCTTCAGGCTGCTCATGATGACGCTCGGCGTGCTGCTCCTGCCCAAGGTTTTCGCCTATGTGCTGGCCTTGATGGATGGCAGGGCGAGGCGCGGTTTTGGCGGCGCGTCCATCCTGTTTGCGGGCGTTCTCGTCGAGACGATCTTATCCTCCCTGTTCGCTCACATCATGATGCTGCTGCAATCCTCGGCGGTCATCGACGTATTTCGGGGGCGCGACAGCGGCTGGAAACCTCAGCGGCGCGACGACGGCTCCTTGCCGCTCTGGGAAATCATGCAGTTTCATTCGACCCACATGATCCTCGGGATAGGCTTGGCCACGCTGACGCTTTGTTCCTCCACCATCCTGTTCCTCTGGATGTTGCCGGCGTCCCTTGGGCTTGTTTTCTCGGGACCGCTTTCCGCATGGTCCGCGCAAAGGTCGGCGGGCGAAAAATTCCGCAAGATGGGGCTTCTCCAAATCGAGGAAGAGAAAGCGCCGCCGTCCATCGCGAGCGAGGCGGCCGAGGCGCAAAGCCACATCGAAGAGGCCGTGCGCGACGAGGAAGCGATCACGTCGCTCGTCAAAAGCGCGAAGCTGCGCCGGCTCCATCGTGAGCTTATCCTGATGCAGCCGATCACGCTCGAGTCTCGGATCTCGCCGAATCTTGCGGTTGGACGCGCCAAATTGGACGTGTCCGCCAGCCTTTCGGACCTCTTGAATTTATTGAAGCCTGGAGAAAAAGCCGCGCTCCTTTCAGACCCGGAAAGCCTTGCGCGGCTGGAAGCGTTGATCCCCGCCGAAATTCCGCCAGAAACGGCGCAGCAATGTTCCGCTGAGGCTCTGGAGCAAGCATCCTAAGCTCCTCAATCAAGGGAAACGCCATGTCGCCGATAAAGGTCATGCCGCTTCTCCTGTCCGGTCTAACCTTCGTTATATCGTCAGGAGCAGCCCGCGCCGCTGAGCCGCAAATCATCCTCGTAGAAGACCAAAAGGACAGGGATGAAGCGGAAAGGAAAAAGCACCAACAACAGCAGCACCAACAATCTCCCCAGCCCCAGCACGGTCAAGACCAGAACCGTTTTCCGCGTCAAAATGGCGTCCAGGGCCAACCCCCATCCCAGCACCAGAATAACGCCCAGCAGCTTCAGCAGCAGAAACAGGCGCAAGACCAACAGCGCGCGCTCCAATTGAAGCAGGCTCAAGATCAGAAGGCTTTGGAGCTTAAGAAGGCGCAGCAGTCTCAATCCCAGCGCCAGGCCCAGGACAAGGGCTTCGACCAGCATAAACAGAACGACCGCAAGACCGGGCAGGATCAGCAGCACCGTCCTACGCAGGGCGCGCCCGCCGGCAACGGCCAGCCCAGCAACGCCGCAACGCAACAGCAGCATCAACTGGAGCTGTCGAAGCAGCAGGACGCCCATCGAAAGACGCTTGAAGAAGAGCGCCAGCGCGCCGGCGAGGCTCGTACCCAAGAGTTGCAAGACAAGCAGCGCCAGACGAGCCACCAGCCTGAGCTTGAAAAGCAGAAGGGGGCGTGGCAGCCGCAACAGGCGCAAAAGCAGCAGACTGTTGCGCACCACGAGCTTTCCGCCGATGATCAAAGGTTGAAAGCCGAGCGCGACTCTCATCGCTTAGACCGCGATCGCTTGGTTGCGCAACAGCGGAACGGCGCCGCGAACGAGCGGACGCCGGCCGCGGTCAACGAGCGGCTTAAGCTCCAGAACGAGCGCTTCGGCCTGATCAGTTCCCAGCGTCGCGAAATCGCGGATCCGAGCGGGCACAAGATCATCCAGGAGCCGGGCAACCGCACCATTTTCCGCGCGGGCAATCAGGCGTTCATCCGGCACGACGAAGCGCAAAGCTTCCATCTGTACAGTGGGAAGCCGGACGTCCGCCGCGCGCCGAACGGGAACATCATCTCGAACATCGTCCGTCCCGACGGCAGCCGCATCGAGATCGAGGTGGATGCGTTTGGCCGGCCCATCCGCCGCGTCCGCTACCTGCCCGACGGCCGCCGGTTCGTCCTGTTCGAGAACCGCGCGCTTGCGATTGGGGTCGGCATCGTCGCGCTCGGCGCCTTGGCGATCACGCTGTCGCCGCCGCATATCGACATCCCGCGCGAGGACTACATTGTCGACGCGGGCGTCGCTTCCGAGGACGATATTTACAGCGCGCTGGAAGCGCCTCCCGTTGAGTCCCTCGATCGCACCTACACGCTCGACGAGGTTCTCGCCAGCGTGAGCCTTCGCGACCGCCTGCGCAGCGTCAGCATCGACACCATCAACTTCGACTTCGGCTCTTGGCAGATTGGCCCCGAGCAGGCCGCGATGCTCGAATCCGTCGCCGCCGTCATTCGCAGGATCGCCAACGACAATCCGGGCGAGGTTTTCCTCATCGAAGGCCACACCGACGCCGTCGGCTCGGAAGAGGACAATCTAAGCCTTTCGGACCGGCGCGCCCAGGCCGTCGCGGAGGTGTTGTCGCAGCAGTTCGACGTGCCGCCGGAAAACCTCGTGACGCAAGGATACGGTAAACAGTTCCTGCTTATTTCTACCGATGGTCCGGAACGCAGGAACCGGCGCGTGGTTGTCCGGCGGCTCACGCCGCTTCTGCAACAACAGGATCGCGTTGGCGGCGGTTATGACGGCGCGCCCGAGGAAGAGACGCCCAGGTAGCGCAGATTAAGAAAGAGGCGGGCGAGCGTCCGCTTCTTTGCCGGGGGGGACATGGACATCCTGAATTTCGTGTGGACTGTTCTCAGTTTCCTCCTCGGCGTCCTGTGGTCGCTCGCTTGGTTCGTTGTGCGCGACCTGATCTCCACGCTGCTTTGGATGCTGATCGTGGCGTGGCTGCTTTTGAGCGTGCGCTACCGCAGCTTCACGGGCGGCTCCATCGCCATGCTCCGTTACAGCCGCTATGCGGGCACGATCGTTTGGCGGTGGCTGCGCGGAACGCCGGCCGCGGCGCTTCCCGGCCCGCCAACGCCGAAAGTGATCACAAAGGAAGTGGTCAAATACGTCCCCGCGAAGACGCGGCGGCGGCCCTTCGGCACGATGTCGATTTCCGAACAGCTCAACATGCTGCTTGTCGGCTCTCTCTACCTCCTCTTCTTCAACTAATCCCGGCCGCTGGATTGCCGATGCCAGGCGCCGCGCGGGCCAGGGGCGGCTTTTGTGTCAGGATGGGATCGCGCGCCGCGCGCGTCTCGTCGAGCCGCTTCCTCGGGGCGAAGCGCGGCGCTTTCGCGAAGCGCGCAATGTCGCCTGCTTTGGCGGCCTCGGCCAAGCTCCGCACCGCGCCGATGAAATTGTCGAGGCTCTCTTTCGACTCGGATTCGGTTGGCTCGATGAGCATGGCCCCCGAAACCACGAGCGGGAAATAGACCGTCATCGGGTGGAAGCCTTCGTCGATCAGCGCCTTCGCGAAGTCGAGCGTGGAGACGTGCGTGCCCTTAAGGAAGCGGTCGTCGAACAGCGCTTCGTGCATACAAGCCCGGCCGCCGAACGGGTAGGACAGCGCGTCCGCGAGACAGGCGCGCACATAATTGGCGTTCAGCACAGCATCCTCGGAAGCCTGCCTTATGCCATCGGCGCCGTGGCTCATCATATAGGCGAGCGCGCGCACGAACATGCCCATCTGTCCATGGAAGGCGGTGAGCCTGCCGAACGGCGCCGAGCCATCCGGCGCTTCGCCCGCATGCTCGATCAGGCGGTAGGCGCCGCCGTCCTTGGCGACGAAGGGCAAGGGCGCGAACGGCGCCAGCGCTTTCGACAGCACCACGGGACCCGCGCCCGGCCCGCCGCCGCCATGCGGGGTCGAAAACGTCTTGTGCAGATTGATGTGCATGGCGTCGACGCCGAGGTCGCCCGGCCTGACCTTGCCGGCGATGGCGTTAAAGTTCGCGCCGTCGCAATAGAGATAGGCGCCCGCCTCGTGAAGGGCGGCGGCGATTTCGGCGATCTCGGGCTCGAACAGCCCGCAGGTGTTCGGGTTCGTCAGCATCATCGCGGCGACGTTCGGCCCGAGCTTCTCGCGCACGGCCTCCACGCTCACCGTGCCGTCCTCGCGCGCCTCGATGGCCCGTACCGTGAACCCAAGTTGCGCGGCGGTCGCCGGGTTCGTGCCGTGCGCCGATTCGGGAACGAGCACCTTGCGCCGCGTCTCCCCCTCGCAGCGCGCTTCGATTGCCGCGCGGATCGCGACCATGCCGCAAAGCTCGCCATGCGCGCCGGCCTTGGGCGACAGCGCAACCGCCTCCATGCCTGTCAGCTCGATGAGCCAGCGAGACAGCTCCGTCATCAGCGCCAGCGCGCCCTGCACGGTTTTCTCCGGCTGCAGCGGATGGATGTCCGCAAAGCCCGGCAGCCGCGCCATCTTCTCGTTCAGGCGCGGATTGTGCTTCATCGTGCAGGAGCCGAGCGGGAAAATGCCGGTGTCGATGGAATAGTTTTTCTGCGAAAGGCGCACATAATGCCGGATGGCCTCGGGCTCCGACAGGCCGGGAAGGCCGATTGCTTCGGCGCGCTCGCAGCCGCCAAGGCGCGTTTCCGTCTCTTCCGGCGCCTCGAAATCGACGCCGCTCGTCTCCGCCGAGCCGATTTCGAAAATCAGCGGCTCTTCGATCTGTAGCGCGCGATTGCCGGTGAAGGTGTGGTCGCTCGCGGGCTCGCCAAGCGGAAAGGCTTTCGGCATTTCAACCATGGAGCACCTCATCGAGCGCGGCCTTGTAGGCGGCAATATCGTTTGGGGTTGTCATTTCCGTCGCCGCGACGACGATCGAATTCTGAAGCGCGGTTTCGCCGGGCCAGAGCCGCGAGCCGGGAACGCCGCCGATGACGCCGCGATCCGCAAGCGCATCGATGACGGCGGCGCTTTCCTTCGGCGTCCCGATCGTGAACTCGTTGAAGAAATGCGGCGTGATCACCTCAACGCCCGCGATGCCGGCCAGGGCCTTCGCCAGCGCGACGGCGTTCGCATGGTTCAGCGCCGCGAGCTTGCGCAGCCCCGCCTCGCCGAGAAGCGTGAGATGCGCCGTGAACGCCAGCGCGCAAAGCCCGGAGTTCGTGCAGATGTTGCTTGTGGCCTTCTCGCGGCGGATATGCTGTTCGCGCGTCGACATGGTCAGCACGAAACCGCGCCGCCCGTCTTCGTCCGCCGTCTCGCCGCAGAGGCGGCCCGGCATTTGCCGCACGAACTTCCTGCGGCAGGCCAAGAGGCCAAGATAGGGGCCGCCGAAATTCAGGCCGTTGCCGATGGACTGCCCCTCCGCCGCGACGATGTCGGCGCCCATCGCGCCCGGCGATTTCAGCGCGCCGAATGACACCGCTTCCGTGACGACGACGATCAAGAGCGCGCCCGCGCCTTGCGCTTTCGCCGCGAGCGCCGAGACATCGCTCACCCGCCCGAACACATCGGGCATCTGCACGACGATGCAGGACGTTTCCCCGTCGCAAGTCGCGTCGAAGGCGTTTTCCGGGTTGGCGGGCGCGGCTTCGACCTGGAAGCCCGAATAACGCGAAATGGTTTCGATCACGGCGCGGTAATGAGGATGCAGCCCGCCCGCCAGCGCCGCCTTCTTGCGCTTCGTGAGCCGATGCGCCATCAGCACTGCCTCCGCCGCCGCGGTCGAGCCGTCATACATCGAGGCGTTGGCGACCTCCATGCCCGTAAGCGCCGCAACCTGAGTTTGGAACTCGAACAGATATTGCAGCGTGCCTTGCGCGATTTCCGGCTGATAGGGCGTGTAGGCCGTCATGAACTCGGAGCGCTGGATCACATGATCGACTGTCGCCGGGACATGATGCTTGTAGGCGCCGCATCCCGCGAAAAAGGGCGCGGCGCCGGCCGGAACGTTCTTCGCGGCAAGGGCCGAAAGCGCGCGCTCGACGGCCATCTCGCTTTGATGGCGCGGCAGGTTCGGCAGGCCGGCCAGGAGCTTGCCCGCGGGCACATCCGCGAACAGCGCGTCGATGCCGTTCACGCCGATAGCGTCCAGCATGAAGCGGCGGTCGGCGTCCGTGTGGGGAAGATAGCGCATCAACCCTCCGCCTTCGCGTATTCGAGATAGGGATCGAGGTCCATGAGCTTGTCGAGTTCCTCCGGGTGCGTAACCTCGATCTTCAAGATCCAGCCCGCGCCCTCGGCCTCCTGGTTGATAAGCTCCGGCTTGTCGTTCAGCTCCTCGTTGACCTCGACGATGACGCCGCTGGCCGGCGCGTAGATGTCGCTCGCGGCCTTCACCGACTCGACCACCGCGACCGGACTGCCCTTCTTGATTTTCTCGCCTTTCGCCGGAAGCTCGACAAAGGTCACATCGCCAAGCTTTTCAGCTGCGTAATTCGTAATCCCGACGGTTCCGATCCCGTTTTCGACGCGGACATACTCGTGATCTTCGGTGTATTTCGTGAGCGCCATGGCTGCGGACCTTTGCTTTATCCTTGACGAAAGTAACGGTGAGGGACGAAGGGCGTGGGTGCGACGCGCGCGGGAATGAGAGCGCCGCGAATCTCGATAGTAAGTTGGGCGCCAAGCTGGCCCAAATCTGGCGGGACATAGCCCATGGCGATGGAGGCGGCGGCCGAGGGCGTAAACGCGCCGCTCGTCACTTCCCCGGCCGTGTTTCCGGCGGCGTCCGCAATGCGCATATGGGTCCGCGCGGCGGCCCGGCTTTCGAGCCGCAGGCCAACGCGCAGTCGGGCGGGGCCTTGGGCCAGTTCGCGCAGGACGCGATCCGCGCCGGGAAAGCCGCCTTCCTTGCGGCGGCGCTTGCCGATCGAGAAGGCGAGGCCCGCCTCGACCGGCGATGTCGTCTTGTCCATGTCCTGGCCGTAAAGGCAAAGGCCGGCTTCGAGGCGCAGCGTATCGCGCGCGCCAAGGCCGATGGGCAGCACGTCCGGCTCACCGAGGAGTTTGCGCGCAATCGCTTCCGCGTTCCCGGCCTCGACCGAAATCTCGAACCCGTCCTCGCCGGTGTAGCCCGACCGCGAAACGCCGACTGTGCAGGCGCCGAGGCGGAACGCACCGTTCGTCATGAAGCCGAGCGCTTCGGCGCCAGGGATGAGCTTCGATAAGATGCTCGCCGCTTTCGGACCTTGGAGCGCGAGCAGCGCGAGGCCGGGCTGCGGCTCAAGCGTCGCGCCGGCGGGCAGGCGCGCGGCGATGTGGGCGAAATCGATCTCCTTGCGCGAGGCGTTCACGACGAGCGAGAGGCCCCGGCCATCCGGGTCGCGCGCGGCCATCAGGTCGTCGACGATGCCGCCCTCGTCGTTGAGCAGCTGCGTATAGCGGATCTGGCCGGGCTTCAGCCCGAGGATGTCGGCGGGCGTCAGCGATTCGAGCGCGGCGGCGGCGGCTTCGAACGAGGGAGCGGCCAAGCGCGCCTGCCCCATATGCGACACGTCGAAGAACCCAGCCGCGGCGCGGACGTGAAGGTGTTCCTTGACGATGCCGGCGCCATATTGGAGCGGCATTTCATAACCGGCGAACGGCACGAGCTTCGCGCCGAGTTCGCGATGCAGCGCGTTCAGCGGCGTTGCGCGAAGCTCAGGCTCGACCGGCTTAGGCGGGACAGGCTTTTCGAGGGCATCTGCTTCGCTCATGGTCGCATCCGTGACGTTAAGGCGCTCCGCTTTCGCGGCGTTCGCCCCCTCTGTCACGGGACCTGAGAGATTTCGCCCGGGTTTCGGGCCTACCCCTTCGGTGAGACGCCGGACTGCGGCGGCTGCTTTCCAGAGTGCTGTCTGCGCGCGGTCCTTTTGCCTGAGAGATTCCGGGGCGGTTGCTCCTTCGGCGCCAGCATCGCTGGTCTCTCCCGCATGCGTCGGTCAGCTCCTTCTAAGTCGCCTGCCCGGATCGCGCTGTCAACCTCCGCAGGGGTAAGAATCTTTTGAATTCACACTTTAGATAAAGCTCCTCCGTTCGCGGAAAGGTTACGGATGGCCTTCGTTCGTCATCCCGGAAGGGCGAAGCCTTATCCGGGATCGTAATAAAACGTGGCGCGCATTTTTTTGCGATCCCGGCTCGCGCTTCGCTTGGCCGGGATGACGATGGGCGCCGATGGCCGGGACGACGATGCGTTGGGCAAATCGGCGGAGTTCTGCTTGGTCACCAGGGGCTGTAGCCGAAGCCCAAGGGCTGCGTCTTGTCGCCGGGCGCCTTGCTCAGGACGAAGGAATAGTCGGCGCGCAGCGGCCCGATGGGCGAGTCCCAGATGAGGCTTCCGCCCACCGACGAGCGCAGCGCCGACGAATCCTGGATGACGAGATTGTTCGTTCCGCCGTTTTTCGCGACATAGGCGGCGGCGAATTTCTGGGCGTCGGTCCCGAACACGCTGCCCGCGGCGGTGTAGATCGCGCCGCTTAGGCCGAGATCCTGCGGCACGAAGGGAAGCGGGAATCGCAGCTCCGCGGTTGCGGAGTAGAAGGTCGTGCCGCCAAGCGCATCTCCGGTCGTGGCGTCGCGCGGGCCGAGGCCAGCGGCGGCGAAACCTGGGATCGTCTCGTTCCCTTTGAAGAAGGCGTCCACCACGCGGACGCTCTGTCCGCCCCACCCCGTGATGGTTCCGCCCTGGGCGCGGCCCGCCAGCACGATGTCGTCCGATATCGGGTAATAGGCGCGCATGTCGGCGGTGGAGCGGATATAGTCGATGTCGCCGCCAGCGCCCGCGAGGTCCTGCGTTCCCTTGAAATAGAAGCCTCGCGTCGGCTTTTTCTTGTTGTCGCGCGTGTCGTAGATGAGGTTGTAGCCGACGGACGAGATGACGGCCTCGCCTTGGATCTGCTTCACCGCCAGCGACGCGTTCGGATCGAGATTATAGACGTTGTCCAGCATCAGGCTGTAATTCAGCCCCACCGACAATTCGTCCGTGATGGGAACGCCGAGGCGAAGCCCGCCGCCAACCCGGAAATCCTCGAACCCCGCGACGGTATAGCCCGAGCTTTGCGTGTAGTCCGAGTTCTTGATGAAGGCGTCCACTCCGAAGGACAGGTTGCGGTCGAGGAAGCGCGGCTCCGTCCAGCCGACGGTCAGCCCTTCCGTGCCCGACGCGCTGCCGGTAAGCTTGATCTGAAGGTACTGGCCGGTCCCCATGAGGTTGCGCTCGGTGTAAGTCACGTCGCCGATGATGCCGTTCGCGGTCGAATACCCGGCGGCGAAGGACAACTCTCCTGTCTGCTGTTCCTCGACAGCCACCTTGAGAACCGTGCGATCGGGCGCGGAGCCCTTCTCCTTCGCGATTTTCACGTCCTTGAAGAAGCCGAGCTTCAAGAGCCTCAGCCTGCCGCGCTCGACCATCGTCTTATTGTAGGCGTCGCTCTCGGCGATGCGGAACTCGCGGCGAATCACCTCGTCGCTGGTGATGACGTTGCCGGTTATGTCGATCCGCTCGATGTATTCTCGCCGCCCCTGCTCGACGACATAGGCCACGGAGATGGTGCGCCTCACGGGGTCGCGCTCCACCCTCGGGCGGATTTGCGCGAATGGCTCTCCCTGGTCCGCGGCGGCGGCCGTGAGCGCTTCGACGCTTTTCTCGACCTGATCGAGGTTGTAGATGTCGCCGGACGCGCCGAGCATATGCTTTCGCAGCGCCTCGGCGTTCAGCGAACTCACCGTGACATCCAGGTCCACGGCGCCGAAGGTGTAGCGCGGGCCTTCTTCGATGACGAAGGTCAGGAAGAAGCCTTTCTTGTCTTGATCCGCATCCGCGCCGGCCGAGAGCACGCGCATGTCGGCGAAGCCGTTCTTCAGGTAGAAGCGGCGCAAAAGCTCGCGGTCGAAATTGATACGGTCGGGATCGTAGACAGCCGTCGGCTTCAGGAAATCGAGAAGCCAGGACTCGCTCGTGGTGATGACGCCGCGCAGCTCGGCGTCGCTGAACGAGGCGTTGCCGATGAAATTGATGCCGGCGACCTTGGTCTCGGGGCCTTCGCGGATCTCGTAAACGAGATCGACGCGGTTGTGGTCGAACTCGATGATCTTGGCATCCACCTGCGCGGCGTAGTAACCCTGGCGGCGGTAAACGCTCAAGATACGCTGCACGTCCCCCTGTGCGCGGGCGCTGGTGTAGAGGCCGCCCGCCTTGAGATGCGTCTCCTTCGCGAGCGTATCGGAGGAAACCTCCTTCGCGCCCTCGAACGCGACGCGCTTGATCGGCTGGGCCTCGGCGACTTCAACGACGACAGCGGCGCCTTCGAGCCTGATGCGCACGTCCCGGAACAGCCCGGTTGCGAACAGCGCCTTGACGCTCTCGTCCGCCTTTGCGGCGCTATAGCGTTCGCCGGCCTTGAGCGTGAGGTGGTGTGTGACCGTTTCGGGGTCGAGGCGCTGATTGCCCACGACCCGGACCTGCCGGATGACGGCGCCGCTTTCCGCCTGAGCCGGAAGGCCGGCAGCCAAGCTTGCGAAGATCGAAAGCGCCGCCAGGAACCTAACGAGCGCAAAGCGCGCCCAACCCTTTGTGCATTTACGCGAGCCACGCGCGGCCGCACTTTCCGCGTCAGCTTTACAACTTGTCATGCTGGCGAGCAGCTAAGCCCTGCTTTATGACGCCAGCGTGGCTTTTGATTAAGCAAACTCTATCGGGTTCGCCAATGGAGCGCCTCAACCGCCGTCCCGGAAAGGCTAAGCCTTATCCGGGATCGTAACGAACTGAGACGCATGCCTTTATGCGATCCCGGCTCGCGCTTCGCCTGGCCGGGACGACAACCGTCGGGATCAGGCCGCGCCGGCGCCTTTCTTCTCGAAGGCGATGGAGATGCTGTAGTCCTGCGGCACGGCGCCTTCCTTTACGGGGATGGTCACGTCGCGCACGAGCGAAAAGTAGGACAGCGGGTTTTCCCTGGTGATCGTGACGGTTACGGTGAACGGCTCCGACTTCACCTTGTTCTTGGCCTTGTCGAGCACCTGCATCGTGACCGGCAAGGTGATGGTGCCGGGCTTGCCTTTCGGGCCGAGGAGAACGCGCCCGGCGATGCCATACTTCACCTGCACCACGCCGCCGCCGAGCTGACACTCGCGCGCCGTCTTGGTGATCTCTCCGCGATCGATCACGGAGTTCGTATCGCCGACGCGATTGCCCTCGAAGAAGGTCACATAGCGCTGACCGCCCTCAACCTGCAAGGGAGGGCACCCGTTCGCCGCCGCCATCTCGATCGGACCGTCCGAATTGGTCCGCGCGGCGGCAAGCATGCTGTCCTCGGTGATGATCGGCGTCCATGAGGCGCCCTCGGGCTTCTTGTTCGAGGAGAAGATGCCGCCATCGCCAATGGACGGCATGGAGACGCCGCATCCCGCTATAGTGGCTGCGATGAAGCCTAGGCCAAGCAGCCTGAAAGCCGCCGCGAAGATTCCCCTCATATGCCCTGTCATTTGTCAAGTCACCAAGATTTCGATGCTTTCCGCGTCCGCCGCGACTTTGAGTAGCGTTGCTTTTTTATGGTCTGTCGCTCTCATTATTGTTAGAACATTGGCACCGGATTCCAAACGCGCTCGGGGACCCTAGCGAGCCGAAGAGAGGGTCGCAAGCCTAGACGCTCCCCATCCCTGCCAAATTTGATCTTTTTGCGGAGTTCCGCACGCCTTTTGCGATTGCCAAGTCTCGGAGATGGGCCTCATGACGACAAAACCACGCCTCGATGTGCTGCTCGCCGCGCCCAGGGGATTCTGTGCGGGCGTCGACAGGGCGATCCAGATCGTGGAAATGGCGATCGAGAAATATGGGGCGCCGGTCTACGTCCGCCACGAAATCGTGCATAACCGCACCGTTGTGGAAAGCCTGGAGGCGAAGGGCGCCGTTTTCGTCGAGGAATTGAGCGAAATTCCAAACACCGACGCTCCCGTCATCTTCTCCGCTCATGGCGTGCCGAAGTCGGTTCCGGAGGAAGCGGCCAAGCGCAAGTTCTTCTATCTCGACGCGACGTGCCCGCTCGTCTCCAAGGTTCATGTGGAGGCCGAGCGCCATTTCGAGCACGGGCTGGAGATCATCCTGATCGGCCATTCCGGGCATCCGGAGGTGATCGGCACGCTGGGCCAGCTGCCCGAGGGCGCCGTCACGCTGATCGAGAAGGTGAAGGACGTCGAAGCGTTCACGCCGCGCGACCCTTCCAGGCTCGCCTACATCACGCAGACCACGCTCTCCATCGACGACACCGTCGAAATGGTGAGCGCGCTGAAGCGGCGCTTCCCTCTCATCCAAGGCCCGCACAAGGAAGACATCTGCTACGCGACGACGAACCGGCAGCGCGCGGTGAAGGCCATCGCGGACAAATGCGACGCGATCCTCGTCGTCGGCGCCCCAAACAGCTCGAACTCGAAGCGGCTCGTCGAGGTCGCCTTCCGCTCCGGCTGCCCGAAGGCGATGCTCGTGCAGAAAGCGTCCGAAATCCCGTGGGACGCTCTCCAGCACATCAAGGTTCTGGGGCTGACCGCGGGCGCCTCGGCGCCGGAAATTCTCGTGGAGGAAATCATCGAGCAGTTCAAGGCGCGCTTCGAGGTGAGTGTGGAGATTGTTAGGACCGCGACCGAGGACGTGATTTTCAAGATCCCGCGCGCGCTGCAACAAGCGGCCGCTCAATAGCGCGGCGCATGGCTGTCTATACCGAAGTTACGGCGGAGGATCTCGGCGACCTGCTCGAACGCTACAGCATCGGGCGGCTCATGGCCTTAAAGGGCATCGCGGAGGGCGTGGAGAACAGCAACTACTTTCTCGAAACCGGCGCCGCGCTGTTCATTTTGACCCTGTACGAGAGGCGCGTCGCGCCGGCGGATCTCCCGTTCTTTCTCGGCCTGATGGAGCACCTCGCGCAACGCGGGGTCAAATGTCCAACTCCTGTTCGCGACCAGGACGGCCGGGTTCTCCAAACGCTCAACGACAAGCCCGCCGCAATCGTCACGTTCCTGCCCGGGTATTCCTTGCAGAGGCCGAAGCCGCAACACTGCCGGGCGGTCGGGGAAGTGCTGGCGACCCTCCACGAAGCGGGGCTCGGCTTCCAGCTCAAACGCGAGAACGCGCTATCGCTGCCGGGCTGGCTCAAACTCGCGGCCGCGATAGGCGGCGTCGCGGACAAGATCGCGCCCGGCATGTCGGCCAGCCTCGCAAACGCGCTCGACGCGCTTTCGGCCGAGTGGCCTTCCGATCTGCCGCGCGGCGTGATCCACGCCGATCTTTTTCCCGATAACGTCCTGTTTCTGAACGACGCCGTTTCCGGCGTCATCGATTTCTACTTCGCCTGCAACGATCTTCTCGCCTACGATCTCGCGATATGCATGAATGCGTGGTGCTTCGAACGCGACGGCTCGTTCAACGTCACGAAGGCGCGGGCGCTCTTTCACGGATATAATTCCGTGCGCGCGCTCGGGGCGAAGGAAATCTCGGCGCTGCCGCTGCTCGCGCGGGGCGCGGCCGTCCGCTTTTTCCTGACCCGGCTCTACGACTGGTACAACACGCCCGACACGGCCTACGTGAAACGAAAAGACCCCATGGAGTATTGGCGCAAGCTGACATTCCATCAGGGCGTGCATTCGCCGGGCGCCTATGGCCTCTAGCGCCGCGACAGAGCCGGACGACGTCGTGACCATCTACACCGATGGCGGCTGCAAGGGCAATCCGGGTCCCGGCGGCTGGGGCGCTCTTCTCATTTACAAAGGGCGGGAGCGCGAGTTGCATGGCGGCGAACCGTTCACGACCAACAACCGCATGGAGATGATGGCGGCCATTGTCGCGCTTGAGACCCTGAAGCGGGGCTGCCGCGTGGAACTGCACACGGATTCCCAATACCTGCGCAACGGCATCGCCGAATGGATCGCCGGCTGGAAGGCGAATGGCTGGAAGACCGCCGCCAAAAAGCCCGTGAAGAACGCCGATCTGTGGCAGCGGCTGGACGAAGCGCGCAAACGGCATGAGGTGAACTGGCATTGGGTTCGGGGCCACGGCGGCCACCCGGAAAACGAGAGGGCGCATAATCTCGCCCAGCTTGGCATCGCGGATCAGGAAGAGGCGGCGAAACAAGGCGGCGGCGGCTTATGAGCCGGCCGAACGCGGCGCCTCGGCGCCTAAGTCGCCAGAGGCTCCTCCCTCGGGAAGCGCCTCGCGCAGGACGCCAAGATACTCGTCCAAGGTTGCCTCCAGGCGCTCGTGCATGAAGGATTGAAACGAGAGCAAATCGCCGGCAAGCGGCGCGCGCTCCAAGGCGTCAAGATAAGCCTTGCGATCTTCGGGGCGAACCGCAACTGGCGGGTAACCTTCGCGGATCGAAAGGAGATTCATCAGGAGTTCGAGCGGTCCGGCCATTGCCGTCGCCGAAGGGATGAATGGCTGTCAGACGAAAGTGCGCTTCGAAGGCCGTCGCCGGGCCGTTGGGCGCACTCTGAAGCCAAGCGCTGAAAGCCTGCATAAGCGGCGGCTATAGGCGCCTGCAAGTCCTGGCTGGCTTCGCGCGACGATGCGGCGGTGCAATTCGCACACGACGCCTTCGCTTACCGGCGTCCCGGTAGCGGCGACGCCGCGCATCCACAATAGGGCGTCGTAGTGATCGACCGCTTCGAGGTGATCGCGCAGCGACTTGCCGCCAACAGTAATCCCATGCTCGATGACTTCGGCCGTTTCCCTCAGCGTGAGTGTGTTGCCCTCGATGGCATTCGACGTATAGGTCAGCTCTACATCGTAGTGCTTTTGAAGCTGCGCCAAGGCCGCCGCCGACAGCGGGCGCAAGCAGTCGAGCTGCGCCTTCTTCTGTTCGATGCTGCTGACAAGGGCCTCGATCATGGCGCGATCATAGCACCCCCTTGAATGCACGTCGCCATCGCCGGAATTGCTTGAGCGCCGCGATTAACCCTATTGGGTTCGTTTGGCAAAAAACCTGTTTTTACGGTATTATAATACCGTAAAACGGCCGGTTTGGTAAATGCGCGGTTTCATTGGCGGCCCCGGCAAGCCTCGCATGGTTAATGCGCCCGGCGGCGGGGGAGGACGGATGCTCCATGTTCGCCGTCCCGGAAAGGCGAAGCCTTATCCGGGACCGCAACAAATCGCGGCGCTGATTTTTTGCCGTCCCGGCTCGCGCTTCGCTTGGCCGGGATGACGATGGGCGCCGATGGCCGGGATGACGATGCGCCCGGCAAATCGGCGGAGTTTGCCTAGAGGTCTTGCAGAAGCCGCTCGGCGCTGCTTTCGATGGCGACGCCGGGCTGATCCTCGACGTGGATGGCTTTGACGACGCCGTCATCGAGCAGCAAGGCGTAGCGCTTCGAGCGGACGCCGAACCCGATCGGCGCGCCGTCGAGATCGAGCCCCACGGCCTTGGCGAAGTCGCCATTGCCGTCCGCGAGGAACTCGATCGTCCCTTTGGCGCCCGTCGATTTCGACCAGGCGTCCAGCACGAACACGTCGTTGACGGAGGTGCAGGCGACAACGTCCACGCCCTTCGCCTTGAAGTCGGCGGCATGGTGCAGGAAGCCCGGCAGATGGGCGTTGCTGCAGGTCGGCGTAAATGCGCCGGGCACCGCGAACAGTACGGCCTTCTTGCCCTTGAAGAGCTCATCCGTCGAAATTTCGGCGGGGCCTGTCTCCGTCATGATCTTGAACTTGGCGAATGGCAGCCGGCTTCCTAGGGCGATGGGCATTATGGTCTCCTCGTGATTAAGGCTCTGCGGTTTCAATCGACTTTTAGCCTGTTGCGCCGTCGAAATCCATGGGCTGAAAACGCTTGATAAAGGAGTTGGCGATAAAGTTTCCAAGCGACAACCTGCAAGTCACGGATTTGTCAAAAAGCTGTCGCCCGATAGAAACGAATTTCTTACCGCTGCTGCGTGGCATGCCGCTTGCTTCTTACGAAGTTAAGATGCGAGCCTATGGCGGCGCGTTCGTTTCGCGGCTCTGGCAATTTATGGGCGCCCCCGGCGTGTTGGGAAGGATGAAAATTAGGCTCCTGCTTGCGAGGAAATCGAGCGTCATCGCCGCCGCGTGCCTGCTTCTGCTCGCGCCCCCCATGGCGAGCGCGGAGGATGGCCTCCTCGGCTCGATCCTCAAACCCGCCGCGGAACCCGCGTCCGGGCAGGAGGCGGCGTCGCGGGCCGCTCGCGATCGCCAGGAAGAGCCTCAGAGGGCTGCGCCGCGCCGGAACAGGGGCCAGAACCGCGTCGCTCCCAAGCGCCGCACCGGCAAGGACGGCTCGGCGGAAGCGAAACTCGACGCCGAACAGGCAAGGGAGATTTACCTCCGGCGCAAGCTGAGGCTCGAACAGATTCAGTCCCAGCAGCGCGAACTGTCCAAGGACAAGCGCGCGCTTGCGACGAACCGCGCGCGGATGCGGGCGAGGCTTATCGAGACGGCGCGCGCGTTGAGGCTCTCGGAGAAGCGGCTGACGGAAATCGAGGACAAGCTCGCCGTCACTCGCGCGAAGGTGAAGGAGCAGCGCGAGAAACTCGACGACAAGAGCGCGCAGATGTCCACGCTCCTCGTCCTCATGCAAAGCATGAGCCGCGAGCCGCCGCCGTTGCTCATCACCCACACGCGCGACGCGCTGAAGATGATTCGCTCTGGAATGGTTCTGTCGACTTTTTATTCGGATATTGAGAAGCTGGCGGTGCAGCTCTCGACGGAGGTGGCGCAGCTGGAGGCGTCCCAGAAGGAGGCTGAGCTCCAGGAGCAGCGCCGCAAGTCGGAACAGCTCCAGAACGCCCGCCTGAAGTCGCAAATCGATATGCTTCTTGCCGAGAACCGCGAACAGCTCGATACCAACGCGACGACGCTGGAGACATTGAAGAGCGTGACGAAGGTCAATGTCTCAAGTATGAAGAGCCTTGAGGAAATGCTGCCGGCTCTCGACAATGCCGCCATAAAGAAGCCGGGCGGCAGCGGCGCCGCGGAGCCCAAAAAGGGCGTGGAGCTGGCGCCGGACGGCGCGAGGACGGCCATGCTGCAACCGGGCCAAATGAAGCCCTCGATCCCGTTTGCGAACGCGCAAGGCTTCCTTCCCTTGCCGGTCCAGGGGAAAGTGCTCTTGAAATTCGGACAATCGGATCAAGATGGAACGTCATCGAAGGGGATTCATCTTGAAACGCGGCCCGGCGCTCAAGTTATATCTCCTTGCGATGGATTGGTTTTATATACGGGTCCTTTCCGGTCTTATGGTCAACTCTTGATTATCGATCCGGGTGGAGGCTATCATGTTGTTATAGCAGGTATGGAGCGGATCGAGGCCCAGCAAGGCCAGTTCGTTCTTGCCGGGGAGCCTATAGCAGCGATGGGGGCACAAACCCGCACAGGCGATAAGACGCCCAAACGCCCGACGCTCTACGTCGAGTTTCGCAAAGATCAGCAGTCGATCGATCCCGAGCCATGGTGGTCGGGAGGAAAAGGTTAGAGATACATGCGCAAATCGGAATTGGCGCTCGGCGCCTTCCTTATAGTGTTGGTTTGCACGGCCAGCTTTTTTATTTTGCAATCCACGCGCCGGGACCAGGCCATTGCCGCGAACTCGGAAATCTATAAGCAGCTCGACCTTTTCGGAGAAGTCCTGGAGCGCGTCCGGGCGGAGTATGTCGAAAAACCCGACGACACCAAGCTGATCGAGAACGCCATCAACGGCATGCTGACAGGGCTCGACCCGCATTCGAGCTACCTCACGCCGAAGGAATTCCAGGATATGCAGGTGCAGACCCGCGGCGAGTTCGGCGGGCTCGGCATCGAAGTCACCATGGAAGACGGCGTGATCAAGGTCATATCCCCGATCGACAACACGCCGGCCGACCGCGCGGGCGTCATGTCCGGCGATTACATCACCCATCTCGACGGCGAATCCATCCAGGGTCTGTCGCTCAACGAAGCCGTCGAGAAAATGCGCGGGCCGGTGGACTCCCCGATCACGCTGACGATCCTGCGCAAGGGCGTTCCCCAGCCGATCCAGACCAAGGTCGTGCGCGACATCGTGCGCATCAATCCGGTGAAATATAGCGCCGAGGACGATGTGGGCTGGATCAAGATCAAGACCTTCCAGAGCGAGCACACCTACGATTACATGAAAACGGCGGTGGACGACCTAAAGAAGTCGATTGGACCTAAGCTTAAGGGCTACGTCATCGACCTCAGGAACAATCCGGGCGGTCTTCTCGATCAGGCGATCGCGGTTTCGGACGCTTTCCTCGAAAAGGGCGCCATCGTGCTGACCAAGGGCCGTAACGCTTCCGAAAGCAGCCGCGCCAACGCGAAGCCGGGCGACATCACCGACGGCAAGCCGCTGGTCGTGCTGATCAATGGCGGCTCCGCCTCGGCCTCGGAAATCGTCGCCGGCGCCCTTCAGGACCACAAGCGCGCGGAAGTCGTCGGCACCCGTTCGTTCGGCAAGGGCTCCGTTCAGACCATGATCCCGCTCGGCGCGAATGGCGGCTTGCGGCTCACCACGGCGCGCTATTACACGCCGTCGGGCCGCTCCATCCAGGCCACGGGCATCGCGCCGACCTACGTCGTCGAGCCTGAGCTTCCCGACGAATTGAAGCAGCAAATGTCGGCGTTCACGCCCAAGGGCGAGGCGAGCCTGCGCGGCCACCTGAAGAACGATTCGGCGCCGGAAGCCAAAGGCAGCATCTCCTACGTTCCGAAAGAGAAGGAAAAGGACGTGCAGCTAAAGGCCGCGATCGATCTCCTTCACGGGAAAAAGATCGAGACGGCCAAGAAGTTAGAGAACGCGGCGGCGCCGACGCCTTCCGTCGCGGAAGTGCCGAACTAGTCCCAACGGGACATCGACCCCGATTTCGCCAAGAAAAGGTTCATGTTGCAAGGCATGAACCTTTTTGCTTTCTGGCGCCAAGGGAGTGAACTCATGAAAGCGCTTGTGATTGTGACAGGGCTGTTTCTCGCGATTTTCGGCGGGATCTTCGGATATTTCGCCGCTTCGGATCCCGGTCATGAGTACGACCTCAAGCTCGTGCTCCCCATCGACGCGCGCCAGATGCCGAGGCCCGTCGCGCCGCCCACGATTCGATCCTGGGCCGCCAGCGAAGAGGAGACCGCGCCGCCCGAGGGCCGTGCGGAGGCCAGCAAGACGCTCGCCCTGCCGGAAAGACCGCCTGTCGAATTCGACGGTCCCGACGCCGCATCGGAGAGCGCGCGCCGCTAAAGAAGCCGCCGGCGCGCGTGCTAAGGCTCGCCGGGTTAACTCCGCGAAGCGATTCGAGCGCCAATGGCGGCTTTCGCCGCCCGTAACGGCGTTGCAAATGCGAGTAACCGTTATGCGCCCCCGCGCCCGAAGGCATATTAAGAATGGATGAGCCATGTCACTCATAGACCCGAACACGCTTCCCTACCGCCCCTGCGTCGGCATTGTGCTCCTGAACGGCGAAGGGAAAATCTGGATCGGCCGCCGCTGCGAAGCCCTCATCTCTCAAGAGTGGCAAAAGCGCTGGCAAATGCCGCAGGGCGGGATCGATGACGGCGAAGACCCGAGAGAAGCGGCGGCGCGCGAACTTTTCGAGGAGACGGGCGTGTCAAGCGCCGCCATCGTCGCCGAATTGAAGGGTTGGATCGAATACGAGCTTCCCCCGGACGTTGTCGGCAAGGCGATGAAAGGGAAGTATCGCGGCCAGCGCCAGAAATGGTTCGCGATGCGATTCACCGGGGACGAGCGGGAAATCGATCTCAGCCCGGAAGGCCACAAGCCCGAATTCGACGCTTGGCGGTGGGCCGGCGCCGCCGAAGTGCTCGATGAGATCGTGGATTTCAAGCACGCAGCTTACGATGCGATTCTTGCGGAATTTGCACCGTTTTTAGCACCGTGACGCGCAAAGAGGCGCCGCACAAAGAATGCCTTGCGAATCGCCGCAGCGGGTTGCATTGCAACAAGAGACTATGCTAGAAGCGCACCAGGCATAGGCCGGGCTTGAATCCGGACATTTGAAGCTTGATGGGAAGCACGCTATAACGCGATCGCGTTTCGGCGGCTTTTTGACTGTTGGAGAGAACGTCTTGGCGCGCGGCGGCCCTGGATCGACGGTGGCGGAACGATATGCGGGCGCTTTTTTTGAGCTGGCCCGCGAAAAGAATTCCGTGGAGAGCATCGAGCGCTCGCTCGACACATTCCTGGGCCTTCTGCGCGAGAGCGCCGATTTGCGCCGTTTCGTGCTGAGCCCCATGTTTTCCAGCGCGGAGCAGCAGCAGGGTCTCTCCGCGGTTCTCAAGTCGGCGGGCATCGACGGCCTGCCGCGAGATTTCCTTCTTGTGCTCGCCAGGAACAGGCGGCTGTTCGCTGTCGAAAACGTGATCGAGGCTTACAAGTCTCTGAGCGCGAAAGACCGCGGCGAGGTCGAGGCCGAAGTTATTTCGGCCGTGCCGCTGACGACGGCGCAAGCGCAGGATTTGACGGACACGCTGAGGCAGAAGCTTGGAAAGACGCCTAAGCTGGTCCAAACGGTCGATCCGAAGCTCCTTGGCGGGCTTATCGTCAGGGTCGGCAGCCAGATGATCGACACTTCTCTACGTACAAAACTGAAGAACCTCGAAAAGGTTATGAAAGAGGCCAGCTGATGGTGCTTACGGATATCCGCCCGTCCGAAATTTCCTCGATCCTGCGGGAGCAGATCAAGAATTTCGGGCAGGAAGCAGAAGTCTCCGAGATTGGACAGGTGCTGTCGGTGGGCGACGGCATCGCGCGCGTTTACGGTCTCGATAACGTGCAAGCCGGCGAGATGGTCGAGTTTCCGGGCGGCATTCGCGGAATGGCGCTGAACCTCGAAGCCGAAAATGTCGGCGTCGTTATCTTCGGCGAAGACAGGAGCATCAAAGAGGGCGACACCGTCAAGCGGACCGGCGCCATCGTGGAAGTCCCGGTCGGCAAGGGCCTGCTCGGCCGCGTGGTCGACGGTCTCGGCAATCCCATCGACGGCAAGGGGCCGATCCAGTCGACCGAGAAGCGCCGCGTGGACGTGAAGGCGCCCGGCATTCTCCCGCGCAAGAGCGTGAGCGAGCCGATGCAGACCGGCATCAAGGCCATCGACGCGCTGATCCCGATCGGCCGCGGCCAGCGCGAACTCATCATCGGCGACCGCCAGACGGGCAAGACCGCGGTGGCGCTCGATACGATCCTGAACCAGAAGTCGGTCAACGCGACGGGCGACGAGGGCCAGAAGCTCTACTGTATTTACGTGGCCGTCGGCCAGAAACGCTCGACGGTCGCGCAATTCGTGAAGGTTCTGGAAGAAAATGGCGCGCTGGAATACTCCATCGTGGTTGCGGCGACGGCTTCCGACCCGGCGCCCATGCAGTTCATCGCGCCCTATACGGGCTGCACGATGGGCGAATACTTCCGCGACAACGGCATGCACGCGCTCATCATCTATGACGACCTCTCCAAGCAGGCCGTCGCCTACCGCCAGATGTCGCTTCTGCTTCGCCGCCCGCCCGGACGCGAAGCCTATCCCGGCGACGTCTTCTACCTGCACTCCCGCCTGCTTGAGCGCGCCGCGAAGCTGAACAAGGATCACGGCTCGGGCTCGCTGACCGCGCTGCCCGTCGTCGAGACGCAAGCGAACGACGTGTCCGCCTATATCCCGACGAACGTGATCTCGATCACGGACGGCCAGATCTTCCTTGAGACCGATCTGTTCTACCAGGGCATCCGGCCTGCGGTGAACGTCGGCATCTCGGTGTCTCGCGTGGGCTCCGCCGCCCAGGTGAAGGCCATGAAGCAGGTTGCCGGCGCCATCAAGGGCGAACTCGCGCAATACCGCGAAATGGCCGCGTTCGCGCAGTTCGGCTCGGACCTCGATGCGGCGACGCAGCGGCTTCTCGCCCGCGGATCGCGTCTGACCGAGCTCCTGAAGCAGCCGCAATTCTCGCCGCTCAAGGTGGAGGAGCAGGTCGTCGTGATCTACGCCGGAACGCGCGGCTTCCTCGATCCGATCCCGGTCGCCTCGGTGAGCGAATTCGAGCGCGAGTTCCTGACGCTCGTGCGCAATGAGCATAAGGACGTGCTGGACGCCATCCGCACGTCGAAGCAGCTTTCGCCGGAAACGGAGACGAAGCTCAAGGAAATTCTCGCGACGTTCTCGAAGCGCTTTGCAGCGTAAACTCAGGCTGCGGAGGGTGTCATGGGGAGCCTGAAGGAACTCAGAGGCCGCATCGCGTCGGTCAAGGCGACGAGGAAAATCACGAAGGCCATGCAGATGGTGGCCGCCGCGAAACTTCGCCGTGCGCAGGATCAAGCGCATGCCGCGCGTCCCTACGCCGAGCGGCTTGAGAAAATCCTGCAGCGTTTTGCCGGACGCACCGTGCCGCCAAGCGCGGTGGCGAAGCTGCTGACGGGTACGGGCGGCGACGCCACGCATCTTGTCGTCGTCGCGACCGGCGAGCGCGGGCTTGCCGGCGCGTTCAACTCGAACATCGTGCGCCTCGCCCGCGAGCATATCCGCAAGCTTCAAGCCGAAGGCAAGACGGTCAAGATATTTACCGTCGGCCGCAAGGGCGCGGATCAGCTTCGCCGCGACTACGGAAAGCTCATGATCGAGCACGTCGATCTCAGGAGCGTTCGCCAGCTGGGCTACGTCAATGCCCTCGACATCGCGCAGCGCATCATGAAGCTGTTCGAGCACGGCGAATTCGATGTCGCCACGCTCTTCTACTCGAAGTTCGAAAATATCATCTCGCAAAAGCCGCAGGCGACCCAGCTCATACCCGTCGAAGTGACATCGTCCGACGCGTCTTATGAGTTCGAGCCCGACGAAGCCGAGATCCTGATCGAGCTTCTGCCGCGGGCCTTGGCGACAAAGGTCTTTAGCGCGCTCTTGGAGAACAACGCCGGCTTCTACGCGTCGCAGATGACGGCGATGGACAACGCCACGCGCAACGCGGGCGACATGGTGGACCGCTATACGCTCGCATACAACCGGGCGCGGCAAGCAACCATCACAAAGGAGTTGATAGAGATCATCTCGGGCGCCGAGGCCGTATAGAGCGATACCGGCCTTCGTCTTGGCGGGGCGAGCCTTCGGCGCCGGCCGGGCCTGAGCACGAAGCCGCAAAAGACCACGCGCTCGAAATCGCGGCCGGGCCGGATGCTGCTGTAGCCGCTGAGCGGGACCGGGAGCGGAATTGGGCCGAGCTTGAGAGGAAGCCGGCGATGAGAGCGAATCGAGTTTGAGTGCGGCGGTTCTGGACGATGCCGTTCAGCATGAGGCGCCGGACCTTTGGATGGAACACGGACCGGTTTTAGGGAAGGATGAGATGAGCGACAGACGAGTTGGCCGCGTGCGGCAGGTGACGGGCGCCGTTGTGGACGTGCAGTTCGACGGACCGCTGCCAGCGATCTTGAACGCGCTTGAAACGCAGAACCATGGCAACCGTCTGGTCCTGGAAGTTGCTCAGCATCTCGGCGAGAACACGGTTCGCACCATCGCCATGGACTCGACCGAGGGTCTCGTCCGGGGCCAGGAAGTGACCGACACGGGCGACTCCATCGCGGTCCCCGTGGGCGAAGAAACGCTTGGACGCATCATGAACGTGATTGGCGAGCCCATCGATGAGGCGGGGCCGATCAAATCGAACCAGCGCCGCCCGATCCATGCGCCGGCGCCTGCCTTTGTCGATCAATCGACCGAAGTCGAGGTTCTGGTCACTGGCATCAAGGTCGTGGACCTGCTCGCGCCTTACTCCAAGGGCGGCAAGGTCGGCCTGTTCGGCGGCGCGGGCGTGGGCAAGACCGTGCTCATCCAGGAACTCATCAACAACATCGCGAAGGGCCATGGCGGCTATTCCGTGTTCGCCGGCGTTGGCGAGCGCACCCGCGAAGGCAACGACCTTTATTGGGAAATGATCGAGTCGCACGTGAACGTCGACCCGCATGAGAATGCCGGCTCGTCCAAAGGCTCGAAATGCGCGCTTATCTTCGGGCAGATGAACGAGCCGCCCGGAGCGCGCGCCCGCGTGGGCCTCGCCGGCTTGACCGTGGCGGAATATTTCCGCGACCAGGGACAGGACGTGCTGTTCTTCGTGGACAACATCTTCCGCTTTACCCAGGCCGGCTCGGAAGTGTCCGCCCTTCTCGGCCGCATCCCCTCGGCGGTGGGTTATCAACCGACGCTCGCAACCGACATGGGCGCGCTGCAGGAGCGAATCACCTCCACCTCGAAGGGTTCGATCACGTCGGTGCAAGCCATCTACGTGCCCGCCGACGACTTGACCGACCCGGCGCCGGCGACCTCGTTCGCTCACTTGGACGCGACGACCGTGCTTTCGCGCTCCATCGCCGAAAAGGGCATCTATCCGGCGGTGGACCCGCTCGATTCGACGAGCCGGGCGCTTGAGCCGCGCATCGTTGGCGAGGAGCATTACCAGGTGGCGCGCAAGGTGCAATCGATTCTGCAACGCTACAAGGCCCTGCAAGACATCATCGCCATCCTCGGCATGGACGAGCTTTCCGAAGAGGACAAGCGCATCGTGGCGCGCGCCCGCAAGATCGAGCGCTTCCTGTCGCAGCCGTTCCACGTCGCGGAAGTCTTCACCGGCAAGCCGGGCGTTCTTGTCGACGTGAAGGACACCGTGAAGGGCTTCAAAGGGCTCTGCGAAGGCGAATACGATCACCTGCCGGAGCAGGCCTTCTACATGGTCGGCACCATCGACGAGGCTATCAAGAAGGCCGAGGAACTCGCCGCCGCGGCCTAAACCGCAACCAGGGACGACCCGCTTCGCGGCGCCGGCGCTGTATGGCGCCCGCGAAGCCGGGCATCGGTTTCCACCTACCCAAGCCCGGAGAGCGGGAAGCATGGCCGAAACTTTTCATTTCGAACTCATCTCGCCGGAGAATAAACTGCTCGCGGCCGATCTCTCCGAAGCGGTGCTCCCCGGTCAGGAAGGCGACCTTACCGCCATGGCGGGGCGCGCGCTCATGATCCTGAAGCTTCGCCCAGGCATTCTGACCGCGAAGGCGAAGGACGGCGAGAAGCAATATTTCCTTCGCGGCGGGCTCGCCGATGTCGGGCCGCAGGAAACCATCGTGCTCGCGGAATACGCCATTCCGCTCTCCGACCTCACCGGCGAGATCCTGGAGGACGAGATCGGCCAAGCCCAGCAGACTCTGGACGAGGCGGCCGACGACGTGCGCCGCATCTCAGCCTGGGACCGCCTTGAACGCCTCCAAACGCTGAAAGCGCGGCTCTCGCTGAAGTAGGCGGAATCGACCACCGTCCGCCACGCGGGCAAGGCGCGCCGTCAGGCGCTCTTGACCGGCGGCGCCTCCTTCTGAAGCTTCTCCAGCCAACGTTCGATGCGCGCGCGGTTCACGCCGAAGTCGCCCTCGCCCAGCTGCGAGCGGCTATAGAGCGCGATCGTCGAGCGGCCGTCGCCAAGGTCGATCAAACGGACGTTGACGGTGTCCGGAAAGCGCAGGATCTTCGTGCGTTGCACATAGCGCGCATTGAAGCCGCTCTCATCCGAGGCGACCTCGGTCACGAGCGGCTCGCTGGCGATGACCTTGGCAAACGCCTTGTGCAGTTCCGGCGCGCTGACTGCGAAAACCGGCGGCGCGACGTTGCTCTTCGCGACGCATAGGCCGGGCGGGCAAGCGAGCGCATCGTTCGGCGACGTCCGGCGCTTCAGCGTCTCGAAATCGACGGGGCCGAGATCGGGCGGCCCGAACAGCGCCCAGACCCGTTCCGGGCCTGCAATAAAGAACGCGGCCAGGAGCGCAAGGAAGAGCGCGGCGAATGCGGTAAGGATCGCGGACCACAAACTCATGGAAGGCCTCCAGTTCGGGGCTTTGTCGGCGCCTCTGGCTATCACCATTCCGGATTGAAGAACAACCGGGTTAGAGGATCACGAACGAAAAAGGAGCCCGGCAGGCTCCTTTACACGGTCGCGCGTCGCGCGGAAAGGCTGCGTAACGCTAGAAGCCGAGAAACGACCACCACGACCGGCGCGGGGTCATCGAGGCCTCGGCCGCCAGCTGTCCATCCGCGGGCGCCGCATCGGCGCGGGACTCCTTCGCGTCGCTTTGCGCGGCAGGGGTCGCCAAGCCGGCCTCTATCAGCTTCGCGTTCAGCGCGCTCAGCTTCTCCTGCGTGGCGACAAGTTCAGCCTCGATCGTTTGCTTCGCATTCTCGGCGACCTGCCGCGCCTTCGTCTCGTGCGCGAGTTCGTTGCGCACCGCGCGTTCGGAAGTTTCCGCTATGGTCTGCGCCGCCTCGGCGAACTGCCGGGCTTTGGCTTCGCCATTGTACTTCTCGCGGAAAGCCGCCGCTTCCATTTCATAGGCTGCCTTCGCTTGAGCGAGCTGAGTGTTCTCGTCGCTGATGTGGTAGAACCCGACTGCGAGCCCAAAGCTCAAAGCCGCGAGCGCGTAAGTAAGATAAGGGCTAGGCATGGGATTTCCTTACGAAGTGTTAACAGATGAATACGGGGCTTTCCTGTATTATTGTTAAATGCCAAAAGTTAACGGAAAATTTTCATGAAGAGTTAGTTGTATAGTGTTGCAAAAATGACTTCATATTACGAGATCTCGCTGCCACGGCGGCGGACTTGGCCTGCCAGCGGTCGAGGAAGCTCGATTGCTTGGTTGGCTGCCGGTTGGACTTGCCGATCACGCGCATCGTCATCCCGGCCATCCACGCATCGTCATCCCGGCCAAGCGAAGCGCGAGCCGGGATCGCAAAAAAAATGAGCGCCGCGGTTTATTACGATCCCGGATAAGGCTTCGCCCTTCCGGGATGACGAACAAGGGGCATCCGGGATGACGAACGAAGGCCATCCGCTGGCCTGATTGGGAAACTCTGCAAGACGAAAGCTTGCCTCTTGCGTTTCCCGACATATGCGGTCAAGGATACCGCGCAATCCATGGAACAAGCGCGAACCCTGGTTTCCCACGGAAATAACGCACGATGACGGTTAGGGTGGCAATCGACGGCTTTGGCCGTATCGGCCGCAATGGGCCGCGGGCCATTGCCGAGGACAATCGCACGGACGCCGCGCAAACGCAGATCGTCAACGGCAAGCTCGTGCGCGTCCTGTCCCGGCACGACAACCAGTGGTGCTTCCGCCGCCGCATGTGCGATACCGCCGTGGCGACCGGAAAGCTCCTGTAGCCCATGGACGGGAAACCCTGCGGGCTGATCTCCATCGTCCCGCCCGCTCTGGAAACGGAGTGGGCGGCGAAGCTGGCTGAGTTCGTGAGTTGATTCAAACCAGCCGCTCTGATCCTTCAGCCGGCCCCGGGCAAAGCCGCCGCCGAGTTGATCGCCAAAGCGGCGGCTTGCGATCTGGCGGTTCTCCTTGTCGATTCCGTCGATGCGGCGCGGGAAGCGCGCGCGAGCGGCGTCTATATCGCCTCCCCGGCAACCGGCGCTTCCACCGCCCGCAAAGCGCTTGGCGCGGACGCCATCATCGGCGCCGCCTGTGCATTAAGCCGCCACGATGCGCTGGAGGCGGCGGAGGCGGGGGCGGACTTCGTCGCATTCGACGCGTCCGGCGCCGGCGCCCTCGAACGGGCCATCGAGCTGTCGCAGTGGTGGGACGAGATAACCGGCGTTCCCTCCGCTCTCTTGCTCGCGAAGATGCGGCCGGCCCGTTCCGCGCTGGCGGACGCGCGCGCCGATTTTCTTATCCTCGAAGAAATCGAACGCCCCGGCGAAAGCCTTATTTTTGCAACAGAGTTGGGCTTGCAAAGCCAAGAGTGACGGCCGGCTGAGAGGGGATCATGATCGGGCGAAGACTTCTGCTGGCGATAGTGTTTGTCGACTGCGTCCTGAGCGCCGGCGCCGGGATGGCTCTAGCCGCGCAAAAACAACCGCCGCCGCCCAAGAGCGGATGGTCGACGACGGAAGTCCCCTCGGGCGCCGCCGATCCAGCCTATGCGGCTTACGACGCCGGGAATTTCGAACTGGCGCTGAAGCTCGCGACAGAAGCCGCCGCGCGGGGCGAGCGCGAATCCTATGCGCTTGCGGGCGACATCTACGAACAAGGGCTCGGCGTGCAGCAAGACTTCTTCAAGGCCGCGGATTGGTACGCGAAAGGCGCCGCGGCCGGGGATATGCACGCGCAATTCCGTCTCGGCCTCATGCTGGCGGAGGGCCGCGGACTCAAGAAGGACAAGAAGAAGGCCGCCGACTTCTTCGAGGCCGCCGCCGGACAGGGCCATGCGCTCGCCGCCTATAATCTCGCGCAAGCCTACGTGGAAGGATGGGCGCGCCCGCAGGATATGCAAAAGGCCGCCTATTGGCTCGATCAGGCGGTCAAGAAGGATCACATGCAGGCTGCCTACGATCTCGCGACCCTTTATCGCAACGGCGCGGGCGTGCCGAAGGATGAAGCCAGGGCGGCGGCCTTGCTCGCAAAGGCGGCGGAGGCGGGACATGCCGCGGCGCAGGTTGAATACGCCATCATGCTGGCGAACGGCAAGGGCGTGCCCAAAAACGAGGCGGAGGCGGTCAAGGTTCTTAGGTCGGCGGCGGAGCGCGGCAACCCCGTCGCCCAGAACCGCCTCGCCAGGGCATATTCCGCCGGCTTTGGAGTTGCGCCGGATCGCGTCGAAGCCTGCAAATGGCATCTTATCGCGCGAGCGGCTGGGGAGGCCGACCTGAAGCTGGATTTGCTCCTTATGTCGCTGAAACCGGACGAGCGCACGAAGGTGGAGGCGTTCGCGAAAAGCTGGCGCGAAGGCCAAGCCGCGGCGGCGCGCTGACTGCCGCCGGAGCGAAGGCGCGCCTCGACGCATCGCGGTCCGGGCTTGAGCAAACAACGGCTAGCCAACGGCAAGAACCGCATGTATATCTGGCTCGACAGAACGCTTGCGGGAAACGCTCCTTTGGACAAAACCCAAGGGCGGCGCTTGCCGTTTTTCAGCTGGAGTAAGACGCAAATGGCAGTTCCTAAGAGAAAAACCTCCCCCATGAAACGGGGCAACAGGCGTTCGGCGGACGCTCTTGTGGCGCCGGCTTATGTCGAGGACAAAGAGTCCGGCGAATTGCGCCGCCCGCACCATATCGACCTCAAGTCCGGGAAATATCGCGGCCGTCAAATCCTGAAACCGCAGGAAGAAGTTTAGCCACGCGCTCAAGACGCCCGCATCCGCCGCCGCTCCGCTCTTTTGAGGAGCGCGCCGCCAGCCGGCGGATCGCCACCGGGCTCTTAGGAATTTTGGACTAGCGTTTGCGGATTTGCTCGCTCCAGGCTGAAACGCCAGCCGCGGCGCCGTCACCGGGAGGCGGCCCTGGCAACTGGCGATCATCCGCCGTTCGAAGGTTTTCGATAAGCTCTTTTCCAGTTGGCGCCATGACATCCGAGGAGCTTTTGATACCCGCGCGGATCGCGCACAAAGCCGGCGACGCCGCCATTCCCAGGGAAGCCGCCGCCGCGGTCGAGATCGGTCTGAACGCGGCCATCGTCTCGATGATTGGCGGCGAGCCACAAATCCTCACCGTTTCAGCCGGCGCGAGCCAAGCGCCCGGCTCTCTCGCCGTCTTGCCATTCGGCCTGTTCACGCCACTGAAACATCGAACCTTGGAAATCGGCCTTCGCGATTGGGTGAAGGACCAGACTGGCGTCGATCTCGGCTATGTCGAGCAGCTTTACACATTCGGCGACCGCGGCCGTCATGCAAGGCCAGGCGACGAAGGACTGCACGTCGTTTCCATCGGGTACCTCGCCTTGACGCGCACCGAAGACGCGCCGCGCAGCAGGGGCGTCAAATGGACCGCCTGGTACGCTCACCTCCCCTGGGAGGATTGGCGCAACGGCAAGCCGGAAATTCTTGCCCGTGAGATAGAGCCGAGGCTTGAAGAGTGGGCGGCGCGGCCCGAGGCTCCGGGCGCTCCCCGGCGACCCCTGGCTCGCACGGATCGCCTTCGCATGTGTTTCGGGCAATCCGTCCCCTGGGACGATGAGAAAGTGCTGGACCGCTATGAACTCATGTATGAGGCCGGCCTAGTGGCCGAAGCCGCGCGGGACGGACGCGCGGCGGCGAACGATTGGTCAGGCATCCCGCCACTCGGCCTCCCCATGATGTTCGATCATCGCCGCATCCTGGCGACAGCCATGAGCAGGCTCAGGGGCAAGCTCAAATACCGGCCCGTGATCTTCGAACTCATGCCCGAGACGTTCACCCTTTTCGACCTTCAGCGAGTTGTCGAAGCCATTCTCGGAAGCTATCTGCATAAGCAGAACTTCAGGCGGCTCGTGGAAAATGCCGGCCTTGTCGAGCCGACGGGAGAGACCGCGGCGCGCACAGGCGGCCGCCCCGCTCGAGTCTATCGTTTCCGGCGCGATGTCCTTCTGGAGCGCCCCGCGCCCGGTTTTCGTGTCAAGGTCCAGCACGGAGTCCGCACAACTTAGTCGTGCTGACCGTTGCCCTGTTAACACTATCCATAAGATTCAACGAGAAATCCCCAAAAACCGTAGCGTTAACCTCTTTGAAAGCTTCCTAAAAACGGCGCATTTTGATAATATTTAGGTGTTGGTGGACTTAGTTTCACGCGCAGAGGTTGTCCTTTGATCGCAGCCGTGGCCAGGACCATACCGCAGGCGATTACCAATAGGCCTGCATAAGGATCACTATTCAGGCGTGGCTTGAATCGGCTCTTTGGGCTGGGAGGCTATTTTTTTTGTTACTCTTTGCGAGGCGCAGGCTACGGCGAATTGGAAGAAACCACCTAACCAGACAAGAAAAGTGAGAGCGAGTATGCCTGATAAGAACAGCTGCCAACAACGCTTTGGTTTCGAAACCAACCAATATGTGGTTTATCCGACTCACGGCGTGGGGCGTATCGTCGCGATTGAAGAGCAGGAAATCGCCGGCTGCAAGCTCGAGCTTTTCGTCATCAATTTCGAAAAAGACAAAATGACGCTGCGCGTGCCGACCTCGAAGACTCAGTCCGCGGGGATGCGCAAGCTTTCGGACGATGCGGTTCTGGAACGCGCGATCGAAACGCTGCGTGGCCGCGCCCGGGTAAAGCGCACGATGTGGAGCCGCCGCGCGCAGGAATATGAGGCGAAGATCAATTCCGGCGATCTCATAACGATTGCGGAGGTCGTTCGCGATCTTTACCGCTCCGATTCTCAACCCGAGCAATCCTATTCCGAGCGCCAGCTTTACGAGGCGGCCCTGGATCGGATGGCGCGCGAAATCGCCGCGGCGCAGGACGTGGACGAGTTGATAGCCATCCAGAAGGTGGCCGAGGCCTTGACGAAGGGCGGGCGCATGCAGCGCAAGCTCGATGGCAAGGCAGACGAGCAGGAAAAGAAAGAAGCCGCCTAAAGGTGGAGGTCGGTTTTTTCGATCGCTGCCATTATCGTGAAGCGCCGGGCGCGCCGTCATCGTCGGCAAGCTCGATTTGCTCGGGCTGCGTGATGGTCATGGTGGGGCCCTTCTTTCGTTCGATCCATCCGCGCATACGAATGAAGCGCCCTTGCCAGCGCATGAGGTTTTGATCCTCAAGCCGCTTATATGCTGCGGGCTCAATCACAGCGGTGAACCCGAACTTAGTTTCCTCGCTGAAATGAACGATCGCGCGCCCACCGGCCTGTGTGATACGAGCGATTTTGCCTTCAACGACTTGATAGGTTTGAAGAAGGTTGGAAATTGAGCGCGTGTCTTGCGCCGGCAGCACCTTGAAGAGCGCATCTCCCCAGTGGCCGCGTTTCTCAAGCCTCGCCTTGACCTCCGACGACGCCAGTTCCCGCGAACAGGCGCTATTGTCGGCTTGGGGAAAGGCCTGGGCCAGCCCTGCGCTGACAAGACCTTCCTGGAGCCAAAAGGGATGCTCGCCAGCCACGAAAACGTGAGCCGTATAGACGCCGTAGCGATCGCGCTGCGCGCCGCCGAATTTCACTTCGACCTTGCGACCCAGCGCCGCCGAGCGGAGAAACGCCGTGGCGGCAGCCGACGGGTCGTAGCCGGCGCCGGACACCGCGGATGGGGTGAGCACTTCCGCCAGGCGAACGAATTGACCGTCGGCCAAACGAAGCGTCTGCGGACCGGCAATTGCAAGAACAATGCTTTCTCCTCCGGGCGCAAGTTGACACGCCTGCTGTTCGCCATGCTGACGCCGCTGGCCCCAGGTCCCTGCGGCTGAAAACGCAAGCAGCAAAATCGAAAGCAAAGCCGCGATCGAAGCACCATGCGGCGATAGCGAATGACTGCGTGACGGCATCCCGCTTCTGTAAGGAGTAAGCTTGCGTCGCTCAAGCCCAACGTGGCGTTGTGTGCGTGCGTGGACGCTCAAATCCGCGGTTGACGTTTGCAGAAACCGCGTTCTAATGAAGGCGGACGTCTCCGTAGCTCAGCAGGATAGAGCACCAGATTCCTAATCTGGGGGTCACAGGTTCGAATCCTGTCGGGGACGCCAACAAAATCAAGGGCATAACCGAAGAACATCGGGGAACATTTGCCCCGTTTTACAATTTCGCGCCCGATGTTTTACAAACCCGGCTCGGTTTCGTTCTTCGTTCGTCCCGACTCGCCCGCCGCCTGCCATTTCAAGACAGCCGCCGCCGCGAGCTTTTTCTGGTTCACCTGCCGCGCATAATGCACGACCATGCCGCGCGACTGCCCCGTGATCGCCGACACTTCCGCATCCGTGCATCCCGCTTCGAGCAGGAATACGACCGCCGATTTGCGCAGTCCGTGGAAAACCAACTGCTTTTCGGAAAGCTCCTTAAAGACATCCCGCTTCAATTCGTCACCCCAGGACGATTTGAATCCATCAGTCGTCCACGGTACGCCGCGCGAGTTGGTGAGGACATGAACGCTGAGCCGGGGTATCTCGGTAAGCAGCGTCCGCAGATTTTCGTGCATGGGAATCCAGAGCTTCTTGCCGGTCTTGTTCTGCGTGACCGACAGCAGCCCCTCCTGAATGTCCGACCAGAGCATGCCGAGAACGTCCCCCTGCCTCTGACCGCTATAGAGAGCCAGCGCCGCCGCCCACCACAGATCGACCCGCGCGTGCGCGTGAAGCTTCTCGATGTCTTCCCAGCTCCAGGGATCGTAGCCCTTCCCGATGCGCAGCATTCTGATTTTGGCGCAGGGATTATAAGTCCGCCAACCCCGAGGGATCGACCACGACATCAGCGATGACAACGAGCGCACGATATTGTTCGCCTCGCCGGGCGTCGCCGCATGCTGATCGCGCAATTGCAGAACGTGGCGTGCTTCGAGGCCACTCACGGCCAGTTCGCCCCACGCAGCTTCGATTTTGCCCAGATGCCGCTCCCGCTCCGAACGCGTCCGCGCTGCCAGCTCGTGCCATTCCGGGCTTTCCTTGTAAGCCGAAATCACTGCCGAGAACGTCCCGCGCTTAGGACCCGATACCGCTTCCCCGGACAGCTCACGATAAGTCCGCCACCATTCAGGATTGGGCATTCCCGCTGCATCGAGCGGGGCACCGGGAAGCTTTACCCGCGCCTCCTCGCGGGCCGAGCCGCGAAAACGCTGAAAGTAGTAATAATCTTTGCCGCGCGCCTTAACGGCATGCACATGCGGCGGGAGCTTAACGCTCGCCTTTCTTGGGCGAACCACCACCTAGCCCTTTCACATACAGATCCTCTTCGGATATGGGAACGTTTTGCGCCGTGATATAGGCTTTCACCTGCCCGAAGTCCCAACGCTGCAAATTGCCGATCGTCTGAGGCTTCGGCAAAAAGCCTGCTCGCACATAAGCGTCTATCGTCGAGCGCGAACAATCCAGCCGATAAGCGAGCGTTTCGGCGGAAACATAGTCCGGCGGATACCCCCTCTGCTCCTCGCTCATGGCCGCACCCTTCAGCCCAAGCCCCTACCCTGCCGGTTCCACTTTCACGCCTTGCCGCCGAAGCATCTCAAGGCGTTCGGCGACCAAGTCCTCGAACAGTTCGGCTTTGCTCATTCCCTGCGCTTTCGCGATCCGGGCGAAAGCCTCACAGCAATCTTCCGACGCCTTGATGTTTTGCTGCCTCGCGCGCCTCACGGTTTCCGTGGGCTCGGCTTCGATGTATTTGACCGGCTCAGCCTGCACCGCTGGCTTTTGCTTCGGCCTGAACAAGGACAGCATCAGTCGTCTCCATACTTTTCGATGTAGGCCGCCTTCATGTCGTCCAGCAGCGCGGCCTGCGACTTGCCGCATACGGCCGCCTTCACCTTCAGCCACTGCTTGAATTCCGGCGATACGACCGTTGCAAACTGCACCGTGCGCCCCGTCCGGCGCGCCGAGCGGCCGTCAGGAGCGCGGACAGCGCCATAACCGGCAATCGGGCTTGCACTTTCCTCCGGCTGCGGAGGTCGCGCGAATTTTGGCGCATTCGCCAACTTCTCGAAATGGTTCTTGGTCATTGGCCGCGCCCTCCTCTGTCGCGTCCCTTTTCTTTTCCGTCCCGGCTCTTCTGTCGAACCGCCTCAGCCTGCCGGATCAGCAGCTTTCCAGCTTCATGCACGGCCCCTGCTATGCCGTTCACGAGCACGAAGGCCTCTTGATCCAGTGTCTTCTCGCCTGTCTCAGTGATGGCTTTGCCTTGAAGAAGGGCGATCTCGTAGTCCCGCAGATCGCGCACAAAGCCCGGCAGCGGCTTGAAGCCGACTTCGGCGAGATACTCCCGCGCGTCGCGGTCGTCTTCGATTGCGGAAGCCGCGCGCAGGGCATTTAGAGCCACTCCAAAGCGCCACTCCTCGATGCCGTTCGCCTTCAACGCATGCAGGAGGCGCACCGTCTCCGACAGATCGTCCATGCGGTTGGCACGGGACGGGATCACGCAGAAAGTCGACCAGCGAGCCATTTTGAGCGTCTCGCGATCCGCCCAGCCAGGAGTGTCGATCACGAGCACGTCCGACCGATCCGCCATGTCGTAGGCGACGCGGGGCGTCGCCACCTCGACGCGGATTTCGGGCTTGAGGCCGTTTGCCTTCCTATGATCGGCCCAGTGCTTCGATGTTCGCTGCACATCGTCGAGATCGGCGATCAGGACCGAGGCCCCTGCTCGCGCGGCCTCAACGGCATAGGCGCGGGCCAGCACCGATTTGCCGGTCCCGCCCTTGCTGTTCATAAAGGGCACCACATAGCCCATTGCCTTCACTCCCCCTGCTAGCTCTGAACGCTGCGCTTGGCGCGCGGCACACGCCTTGGAGCAGGCCCTGCTTTCGGTCCTGCAATCTGCTTAAAGGGAGCGCGCGCAAGCTTGATTTCGGATAGGTCCTTCAGGGCTCCGGCATCGACAAAGCCGACCCCCCTGCTCGCTATTGCAGCGGCAGTGTTCTCGGTGCGAATGTGCCCCGTTGCGAAATACAGACCCAGCGCCGCGCCGATCTCGACCAGCACGGCAAGAAACAACGTCATCCCGCGCTCGACTTCGATCGCCTGAAATCCAAGGAGATTGGCAAGCACCGCAGCCTGACTGTCAGACTGGCGGCCAGCGCCTTTCTCTTCATAGCCTCGCGCTTCGCTTTTGAGGCGCGCGATTTTCCCTTCAATGAGGCTCAGTTCGCTTGCGCGCGCGCCTTCGGCCTTGAGATCGAAATAGCTTTTGCAGAAGGAGCGTTCGCTCTCGTTCGTGGCGTTCTGACATTCCTTCGACCACTGCCATTTGCGATCCTGCTCAAGGCCGCGCAACGCCTCTTGCACAACAGCGGAAGGCCGAGGCGCGCCAAGCGCCTTGCGCTTGGCCTCGGCTTCCTCGATTTCCTGTTTGACGCTCGCAAGGCGCGAAGTGGCGAGGCTGCGGTCTTCGGTCATGCCGCCGCGATTTTTGGCGGCGAAGCCGACAGCCGAAGACAGCGAAAAAGCGACGAAGGCGCAAAACACCGGCACGCCGAGGCCGACGTACAAAAACCGCCGCTCGCGATACGCCCACAAAATCAGAGTTGGAAGAAGGGCGATGAAGGCGGAAACCGCCACGCTCACCGACCCGAAGATTTGCTGTTCGAATTCGCTCTTGCCGAGCGAGGTCATAAAGACCCAGTTCATCAAGCCCGACGCCGCAATGAAAGCCAGCGTCGCGCCTATCGTCACCACCACCACCAGGAACCGCATCCTGCCAGACCTAGCCCTTGGCTCTGCACTTTCGGGCAAGGTAGCACGATTGCGGCTAGTGTTCTATTAAATCTATACTCTAGACCATACTTTTGTGAGCCCTTGTTTTTTCTTCGCCTCCCGACGATATCGTTGGTTAGGCAAATGGGAGGATAAAGCCCACATTACATTTTGATCCCCCGTTGCGGGTAAAAATCATCTAAACAGTTTCGCGCGGGGCATCAGCGAAACTTTTCCGAAGCAAATGGAACCTCACAAGGTGCTGCCGTGGGTGAACATCTGGAAAGAGCAAAAGGCTTATTGTATTTAATAATTGCTGGTATTCTCACAGCCTGTCTAGCGTTTATCGTGGCAGGCTTGGGCCTAGTATACCTCGGCGCTTCGGGATCAACGAAACTGACGCTGTTCGGGCTCGAAGTTTCAACCACAAACGTCGGGATTGTTAGCGTCATTCTTGGAGCTTTATCACTTATTATTCTGATCCAAAAGGCACTGGCCCACATCCAGGGCATTCTCGCACTTCAACGTGGGCCTCATGATCGTTGATTAAGTTTCCCCTAAATCACTGGAAAGCATACCCGACCTCCTTTGGTGATTAAGGCGCAGGCTTCCCTTTGGTAAAGCTCCCCACCCAACTTATAAACCGCGCATCCTCATTGCGCGCTGCTTCCTTGTCCTTGGCCCAGTCGATATAGGCATGCTCCAGCAGGTACTTGTCCCAGCCGGGTGCGATCTCGTAAAGCCGCTCGACTGCTTGTGACGTAACCATGATGCGCCGCTCGGATGCGGGCGCAGGTAACCCCGCGACAACAGAAGCCGCCGGTACCAGCGTTGACTTGAACGGACTAGCGGCACCCTGCTCGCGCCGCCAGAAGACCGCCTGCTCGCCCTCAAGCGTCATGGCGTAATCAGGCAAATGGTTCTCGGCGGCGACGTGGCGCATATACTCGCCGAATTTTCGCGTCCGCGCTGTGTGCGAGCCCACCTTCTTTTGCAGCACGTCGAACGACACCCGCCAGCTTGGCTGCTTGCCGCAATGCTTGCGTGCAAGTTCGTAAAGCCGCCGGTCGATCGGCCTGCGCAGCCTGAAATAATCCCGGTTGATCCCCAGCACCTCATTGGCTTCGATGCCGCGAAACAGCCAGCTCGACAGTTCCACTTCGAGATATTGCAGCCTCTCGAAAATCCCGTGTTTCTTGCGCGAGTAATCGTAAGACTGAATGAGGCTGAAGGCTTTGGTCTCGGCCTTGTTCCCCGTCATGATACTGGTCTTGATGAAGGTTCCCATCAGCCGGTCGAGCGCCGGTTCCAACCGTTCATACCCAAGGCTGTTTGTCGGCCGGTTTGTTGCGACCAGCATGTCATGCGTCGTCAGCCGCACGCACGGGCCGATGGGCTTGCCTTCGTCCCGCATCGAGACCAGCTTCGACACGCAATAAATGAGGATGTCCTTATCAAACACCGTGGCGAGGCCCTTGCCGCTTGGCACCACCTCCACGCGCTTGCCGTTGTGCTCGTAGATCAGCGGGCGCTGTTCGGGCTTCGTCGAGAGCGAGAAGATCGGATGCTCCATCGACGCCATATCGCCGCGCGGTTCGACATCGAGAACATCGAGAACAAAGAAATCGCGGACGGGATGGCGTTCAGGCAGAAGCAAAGACATCCCAAATGTCTAGCTTCGAAATCATTCGCACTATCAAGGGCGCTTTCAGGAAAAACCTAGATAAAACAGTTTTCTGCCTCGCTGAAGATTTCGCACCTTTAGGGGCGCTTCTTCGCACTTTCGGGGGCGGCCACTTCGCACCTTTAAGGGCGCGTCTTCGCACTTTTAGGGGCGGGCGACTTCGCACCTTTAGGGGCGTTTCTTCGCACCTTTGGGGGCGGTCACTTCGCACCTTTGGGGGCGCTTCTTCGCACCTTTAGGGGCGCTACGATCCGCGAAGTTCTCAGATCATCAGATAGTTGCAGCAGTTATCCACACCCCTTAACTTATCTAACTAGTAATATAACTTTTTAACCTCAGCAGGATTTTTAAAAGTGAAAACAAGGAAAAGATCATAGCCTGAACGGAAGTGGAGAATTCTTCCTTTCTTACTTTTTGAGCGCCCGTTTCTCTTCCCAAGCGTCAAGGGCTTCAAAGAGCAGCTCGTTCAATTTCAAATCGGCGTTCACTGCGCGCTGCCGGAAGCGCTTGCGAAAGGATGGCGACACCTTGAAGGCCAAGGCTTCCAGGTTTTCGGTCTTCACGGCGGCAGGCTTTCTGCGCTCGCGCTTTTCCGGCGCTGGCAGCTCTGCAGTAACCGGCGCGGCCTGCGGCGCACGCTGCTGCCCCTCGGGCATGGGGCTTGCGGCCTCGGCCGTCAAAGCCGCGAGATCGACAAGGGGACGTTTGCTGCTCATGGGTGGATTCTCACTTTCTCCCTTTCTTATTTTCTGGCTTTCTCCGTTTATCGAATAAGCTCCTTCACGCTTTGCCAGAGCCTCGCCACCTCCTGCCCCGCGGCGCTTGGCGGATCGATGTCAATTGCGGTTTTGCCATGTGCGAAGGTTTCGGCATAAATCACGCGCTCATGCATGCGGACCGGCAGGACGAGGCCCAGGGCTTCAAGCGCCATCGCGGCGCTGTTGTTGTTGCGCAAGTTTGCTCTGACGCGCGTCAGCACGAAGTTGAACGGCTTGTTCGCCTCTTTGAGAAGCGGCAGCGCCTTGACGAGCGCCCGCAAGTCGGCTGGCGTCGGGTTCAAGGGTATGAGGATGTAGTCGGCAGCTTTCAGCAGTTGCGCATTCACGGCCCCGACCGACGGCGCGGTGTCGATAAAAAGATAGGCTGCCCCTGCTCCGTCGAGCGCCTTTCTCTTTTCCTCAAGCTCAGACAACGCGAGCGGCGCATAGCGCGGCGTGTCGATCCCGCTTTTCTTGCGCTGATTGAACCAGTCCGCCGCTGTGCCTTGCGGGTCCGTATCCGAAATCACCACGGGGCCGTCGCCCGCATGTTCGGCAGCGGCGGCCAAGTGAACGGTCAGCGTGGATTTGCCGGAGCCGCCCTTTTGATTGGCAATAATGATCGTTTTCATGAAAGAGAGAATAGCAGAAATCTATCTTTTTAAAAAGATATATATTTAGCTTTCAAGAAAGAGAGAAATAGCTCTTTCTCGAAATCAAGCTTTCCCTGTTTCAATATTTACAAATATAAAGAAATACAGAAAGAGAGAAATCATACTTTCTTGAATTATAGCAAGCTAAGCTATTGCAAATCCGAAAACCTGCTCCCAGCCACCCACCAAAAGCATCTCCCCCGGCGCGGGCAGGGGTGAGGGATCGGCCGGAGAGGATCGCGGGCCTCCGGCCGGGTGAAGGCCCGCGACCTCCCGGCTCCGAAAGCACCTCCCCCGAACCCGCGAAGAGAAGCGGCTTCGTCAATCCCCAAGATTCAAGGGCGGTGCGCTTGCCTCTGATGAGCAATGCATCCTAGCGTTGACGAAGCAAATGCTCTTGAGAGGAATGCGATATTGACCACGACCGGGGCAGGGGTTGAACCCGCAGCGCAACGTGTTTCGACGATCGCCCTGTTCGGCACGCGCCTCGTGAAGGCCGTTGCGATCCTGGCCGCGATTTTCACGATCTATACTGAAGGTGCGACCGCTTTCCTGAACACGCAGGAAGCGCTGCGCGTCAAATCCGTCACCGACAATGCTGCCGTGCGCCAAAAGAGCGAGGCTGAGATTGCCGAGCAGCAGGCCCGAACCCAGCTTGAAGTCGCGCGCAATTCCGCCGAGCGCCTGAAGGCCGAAGCGGATAAAGCCGAAGCCGATGCCCTCAAGGCCGAGGCCGACGCGGTCACCGCCGGGCAGGGGGCGCGCAATGCCGGATTGAAAGCCCGCTCCGAGGCCGCCTCGCTCTCCTACGAAGCCCAAATACGCCGTAGCAAGGCGATCTCAGAGCTTGAGGCCGCCCGCGTGGCCGCCCGCCAGTTCAAGGCGCAGGCCGACCTACTGGAACAGAAGAACCTGCTCAAGGCGAAAACCTTGGCCGACGCTGTGCATGATTGGGGCCTGACCCGTTGTCCCGGCTCAAGCAACTTCGACAAGGTCCACGCCAAGCAGGAGGGGCGCTGCTAAATGACCGAGCCATCCATCCAGCGCAGGCGCGACCTTCCCGCAGCCCTTCTCAGAAACAAATGGGTACAGCTCTTCGCCGCCTTGCTGGCCCTGCTTGAGCTTTACAACCACGGAGCCATTCCCGCTTTCATCACGACACAAAAAGGCGTCGAGACCAGAGCCATCGCGGAGAACGCCGCGCTGCGGCAGAAGGCAGAAGCCGAGCTTGCCGAATGGAAGTCGATCACCGAGACCCAGATCGCCACCTATGCCGGGCGCAAGCAACGCGCCGATGCCCGGAAGGCGACCGCCGATGCGAGGAAAGCCCAGTCCGAGCAGATCATAGCGGGCGAGACTGCGAAGAATTCAGCCGTGAAGGCAAAAGCGGAAGCGGAGGCTCTCGAAGGCGAAGCCGCGATCAAGGAGCAGCAGGTTATCGTCGAGCGCGAACGCGCGAACCAGGCCGAGCGCCTCAACCAGGCTCAGGCGACCGACGCTGAGTACAAGGCCATTTTCGCAGCCATGGGAAATTGGATAGCTAACAGCGACGCCAAGCCCAACGTGACCTGCTCTCTCTTTGGCAATTGCTAAACATACAAAGCGATACGGTGCTTGCGCATCCGGCAGAGAAAGAGTGCAAATCGCTGAAAAGTCACCTTCCGACCAATTCAATCGGATCAGATGGTTATCAGCGTTTTTAGAATTTTTTCTCGTGCTTCTGGCAGTCTGCTAGTTTGACTCTATTCCCACGTAAAACGCCAGTATAACGATCAAGGGACATATTTTCCAATCGTAAATCAATTCCTAGAGAAGGATTAGCAATCGTAACGCCTGATACTGACCAATTAATTTTACTATCCATTACCACAATATTCCCGCCACCATAACTAAGAAAAGCGTGTGCGTTAATCGGATTAAACTCAGACTCTACCCGCGCCTCAACTCGGTTTTTATATATATCCAAAAAAAATATTTCACTATTTCCGAAAAGACTATCCTTACACAATAAAGCTATATCCTCCGCACGGCTCGCTTGTATCGATGTTAAAGTAAAAATAGAAATTATACCAAGAAACGTTTTCATCTTTGGTCTCCTCTTGCGAAATAACCCGCAGACATTGGTCTTTTTCATACGAAACCGAGAATGTGTTTACCCGCGCAGGTACTCATATAATCCCCAACCGATCAAGCCCAAACCTATGGCAATCGACAGATCGACCATGCGCGCCTTCCAGCGCGGGATGACCGCCGGGGCAGGGGCGTTCCAGACGGCGAAGGGCTTGTCCTTCGGCCAGACGAATTCCCCACCACAATGCTCACGGACGAAATCCCCGCGCCGGTCGATGAACTCCCGGCGCAGCCGGTCGTGCAGGAGGCTAACCTCAACCGGCGAAGCTTCCGCGCAGTTCAGGTGCATGGGAACGCTTCGCCGCTCGTCCGAGAAATTAGCCAGCAGCACATGCGCGCCGTCAGTTGCGAGCAGTCGGCCGAGGCCGCTCTTGCTTTTGTTCGCAACCGTATCGATCAGGGCACGTTCGCCGGGCTCATAATAATGATGCTCCGCCGTGCTGCGCTCAAAGGAATGCAGACGCTCCCACGGCCGCGCCTCCTCGAACGAGCCATGCCGCACGGAACCGGCGGCAACAAATTGCAACACCCCGGTCTTTTCATCCGGCCGGATGAAACAGGCGACGCGCGCCGGGCCAAGGCCTTCCGGCGCGAAGAGGTTGCGGTCTTCTTCCCAGCTCACGACCGGCAAGCCTTGCGCATCGTGGGTTACGGCGTCGTCGACTCTGATCGCCATCGCTACCGCCTCGGCTCGTCGTAGAGGTTTGCGAACAGGGGATCGCTGTAATATTCGAGCCTCTCGGCAATCGCGGGCGAAAGTCCGGCACCCAGCACAAGCACGCGCTTTTCCTCGCGGTCGAACACGCGCCCGAGTTCGTCTTCGGCGAGCAGGGGCACATCGAACCGCTCGTCTTTCATCGACGGTGCGCCGCGTTGCAGCTCGCTGCCGACGCTGCCCGTCGGCACTTGCGTCGTCATGCGCAGCGCGCCGAGCTTCTTCGATAGCGCATTCTGCGACTCCTGGTCGATGACGCCGAAGCCCGTGATGACACCGGCATTGGCGAAGAAGGTTTCCCAGGATTCTTTGTAATGCTGTTTGAGCTGCCCCACATTCTGCACGATCGTCCAGAGCTTGACCCCGAACCCGGCCATGAGGCCCGCCGCCGTCTCAACGGCCTTCATGTAGCCCAGCACCGGAAACTCATCGAGCACGAATAACACCGGCACCGGCGGCTTGCCTTTCGTTCGCTCCATTACCGTCAGGGCCAAAAGGATCATCAGGCGCAGCCAGCGCGCATGCGTGCCCATGCGCATGGCGGGCAAACACAGGTAGATCGTGGTTTTCTTCCGCTTCAAATCCGCCATGTCAAAAGCGCTGCGGCATAGCACGTTTTTGACCCGGCGATCATCGAGCCATTGCGTCTGCGTTCGCGCCGTCGAAAGCACCGAGCCAAATTCCCGATCGGCCATGTCCTCGAACTGGCTTGCAACGCCGAGACAGATATCGCCATGCCGTTTGCCTTTCTGGTCGCGGAGCAGCGCGAACAGGGCTTGCTGCCGCGTCAATGGCGGCACTTCTAAACTCGGCGGGTGCTTGAATTTCTCCTCGTAGATCCGCTCATCGATCCGCCGATCAGTCAGCATCAAGAGCCGCCGCACGGTGACAAGATTGCGCCTCGCCGGGACCGGATCGGCCAGCGTCAGCAGGATCAGCGCGCGCAACAGCGCTTGCGCGGATTCCGTCCAGTGCTTCTCGCCCTGCGGGGGATGCTCAATGAGGGCTTCGGCGAACATGCCCGCGTCTTCGATCACATCCTTGTCGCGCAGGCTGAGTTCGGCCAGCGGATTGAACGACGCCGAAGGTCTGCCGCTGACGCCGAAGGGATCGAGGACATAAACCTCCTGGCCAAGCCCTTTTTCGCTTCAGGGCGGCGCTTTACCTCGCCTGCCTGCGGTGATCGCCGCGTTCTCGCCCTTGGGATCGATCACCAGCGCCGAGCCTTCGTACAGGATCAGGTTCGGCACGATGAGCGACACGCCTTTACCGGCCCGGCTTCCCGCGACCGTCAGGATGTGCCGGTCATCGTTCCAGCCGATCAGGCGGTCCTGTCGACGGCCGAGCAGGAGGGCGCCAGCGCCGTAGTCCCAGACCTTGCCGGTCATCTCGTCGGCGGTGAGCCAGCGCGCGAGCAGCCCGCGCTCGCGGACCGTCTTGAGGCCGCGCGGCAGAGCCTCCTTGAGCTTCGTTTCGAATGGCGGCGTCATCGCTCGCCATCATCGGCGAGCAGGGGCCTCGCATCCACCTACCTTCGATTGCCACCCACGGCTTTTTTCTAGTTTCCGCCCAGCGTGTCCGCCAGCTTTGCCGATTGCCTTCAGGTTCCGGCTTCACTTTTGGAGCCTCGCACCTGGCTTTTTCCTTTCGCCATTCACCAGCGCAACACGGCCTCTTTGCCCAATCCCTGCCACTCAGGGCGACGCGCCGACAGGCTCAAGAGCCTTCAACGGCAAAATTATTGGTTCCCCCAAGCTTTTGCGCTTGCGCACCTCGCGGACCAGGCCGCGAGGGCTCCGCGCCGCTTCGCTCAAGCGCAAAACCCCGGTTCCCCCAAAATTTAGCCGTTGCAGCGCACCGCTCACCTTCGCGGCGGACGGGAGGGCAACGAGGCCGCGATTGGCGCAGCCTCATAAAACGAAAGGAACCAAGACCATGAGCAACTCTCCCTCTTATTTCGTCTACACCGTGAAGGAGCGCGGCAAAGGCAAGAAAGGCATCTGGACCCGCCTCGGCGCGGCCTGGGAACAGCAGAAGGGCGGCGGTCTCAACATCGAGCTGGAAGCGATCCCGCTCAACTTCGACGGCAAACTTGTGCTGATGCCGCCGAAAGCGGCCGAGGCCGAAAGCTTCGAAAGCGAGGTGGGCTAATGAACACCGCGCTCTACCTCAGCGCCGGACGCTCCCCCGCAAGGGGGAGCCGCACGGCCCCCGCCACAGTCTCCCGCGCCGATCACGACTTCTATCCGACGCCGCCCGAAGCGGTGCGGGCTCTCCTCAGCGCCGAGCATTTCGACGGCCCGATCTGGGAACCCGCCTGCGGCGACGGCGCGATCGCGACGGAGCTGGCCAGCAACGGCCACACCGTTCACGCGACCGATCTGATTGATCGCGGTTACGGCGAAGGCGGTCAGGACTTCCTCAGTCCCCTGACGCTCTCGCGCACGCTGATCGAGCATCCCGAGATCAAGCATGTCGTGACCAATCCGCCCTACAGCTACCGGCGGGGCATCGGCGACATGTTTGTCGGTCAGGCCCTTCGCATCACGCGCGAGACCGGCGGCAAGGTCGCGATGCTTCTCAACATCGGTTGCCTTGCGCATCCGTTGCGCACGAGCAAATGGCTCGCCGATCCACCGGCCCGCATTCACATCATGGACGATCTCGTGTGCTGGCCCAATGGCGACCGCCGCCAGGCCGGACGCTACATCGCCGAGCACCGCTATTGCTGGATCGTTTGGGATGAACTCCACCGAAGAACGCGCGGACAAACCGTCGTCACCTGGCTCCGCATGCGCGACTTCCGTGCGAACGGAGGCCGCCCATGAGCAAGAAGCGCCCCATCAAGATGCGCACGTTCCGCGTACTTTACGCGGTCACCCGCAGCGAATGGTACGAGATCGATGCTCCCGACGAGGACACGGCTCGCCAGACAGCCTTCAGCGACGGCGAACTCGTCGAGCAGGGCGATACCACCGACGTTTCGGACTGGGATGTCGAGGAGGTGCAATCATGAGCACCATCGACACCGCCATCGAGGCCAATCTTCTCGCGCTCGCCGAAGGTTTGGCTCAGGCATCGCAGCTCGCCAGCGAGGCGCATGCGGCTATCGCCAAAGGCTCCCGCAATCAGGCGATCGGCACCGTGCTCCCGCTTGAGCACGATCTGCCGGTCTATGCCGGACTGGTCACCGCCATTCTCGCCCTGCATCGCAAGGCGGGGAAAGGAGGCGCGCCATGAAGCCCGTCCACACACCGACACCGTGCCATACCCACGACACCGATCCCGTCTACAGATGGATGCTTGAGATGCAATCCTGCGACGGTCTCGAAATCCATCCCTGCTGCATCGTCGGTTTTGCCGACGGCGAAGAGATCGTCGAAACGTGCGAGCCGGAAGACGCGGACTTCTTCACGGTTTACGGCCACTGCCGCGAGGGTGGAGTCGCCGCCTTCGAAGATTTCCAGACTGCGGAGGAGGCAAGGAAGTTCGCCAGCCGCCTTCTCGAAACCTGTCCGCACTTGCAGCATCACGGATTGCTCGACATGACGGGAGGTGCGCCATGAAGTCCGCACACTCTCCCTTGCCTTGGGGCATGAAGCCCAGTTCGTTCGACGACGAACTGCTCATTCTCTGCGACGAGACGTGCATTGCGACCGTTCCGGTCTGGGAAGACGACGACAGCGATGCGTTGCGGACGGAGGCCCACGCGAATGCCGCCTTCATCGTCCGCGCCTGCAACGCGCACGACGAACTGGTCGTGGCGCTAAAGCTGGCTCTCGACGCGCTGAACACGGCACCGAGATTTCGGGCCGGAGGGACGGATAGCTATCAGATAGCTTCGCGCATCGAGGCCGCTCTCAAGCTTGCGGAGATGAATCCCTACGATAGCTGAAGAAGTCAGCGAGGCTAGCTGATCTTTCGGGATCGGCTAGCCAATGCGGCGCACATAGGCTTGCCCATGAAAAAGGGCCAGCGACTTTCCAGAACGCTGGCCCTCAGTGATTTTCATCACCTTGCACGGTCATCGGCTTCCCAGCCTGTACCGTGAGGCGAGGCTAGCAACGAATCTAAGTCCGCGTCCATAGGCCTGCCCCTCTCGCAAAATGCATCAGCGGCGCGCCTGTGGCTTGCACGCATGCCTTGCCGCTTTCTCCCGTGAGCGAACATCATCTTGCTTTAAATATCCTCGGGGAGCGCGAGGGGCAGACAGCCCCTCGCCTTCGCGGCGAAGCCGCGCTGAAGAAGTTGCCCGCCCCGCTTATGCGGGGCGAGCGCCATATTGCGCGAGGGCGAAGCCCGAGCGCGCGCGAGTTGATCCCTACGTTCTGAAACGATCATTGTGGACGACGCTGGCCGCTGTCCCGCAAGATGAGAGCGGCGAGGCGAGGCGTCAGCCGAGCCGAGCCGCCGCGCGAAAATCCTGTCGGCGCGCGAGGAACGAAACTCGTGCCGGGAATAGTCATCAGTCCCGCGCAAAAAATTCCATCCGCCATGACAACGATTTTCGGAACATGCGCCGATTGTTTTCCAAACCGAAGCAAGATTTGCGGAGCTCCCGAACACGCGCGAGTTTGACTCCAGATGACTACAAGTTGTTTTCCGACAAAAGGCTCTCGACGACAGTCCGCCGCACTCATTGTGAATGATCCCTACGGAATTTTTATGTGATTCTACTGCGTACAGGAGGAGGCGCACTTATGGGTTTTTTATGAAAACCCGGAGGCGCAATGGCGCGGAGCACATCACTGGCGATCTATTCCTTCAACCACGATTCCTTCGGGAAGACAACGAACCGGGCAGGGGCGGCGGGAGACAACGCGGCCTACAATGCCCGCGAGAACGAGACGCGGCTCGATCATTCGAGGCAGGACGGCACGGCGGCAGGCAACGCTGCGTATAACGCGCGCGAAGAGGCGACCTACGCCGTGAGAAGCCATGTTATCCCGCCGGGTCCGAAGGAGGCCGAGGCCTGGTTCCGGGCGCAGGAGCAGTGCGAGCGCAAGAACGCGCGCATGTCGGACCGCTTCATCGGAGCGCTGCCGCGTGAGCTGACGCCGGAACAGTGCATCGAGGCCGTCGAGAGCTTCTGCCGCGAGGTTACGCAGGACCGGATACCGTGGCACTTCGCGCTTCATCTCGACCCCAACAATCCGCACTCGCATATCATCTTCCGTGATCGGGATATCGAAACGGGCCGTCGCTTTCTCCATACATCGGCAGGACCGAAGGAGCGTGCGCAGCTCGCGGAGAAGGGCATCGATTTTTGGACCACAAAGGATTTTCGTGTCGAGTGGGAAGAGCAGATGAACCGCGCGCTTGAGCGCGCCGGTCACGAAGTCCGCATCGATCACCGCAGCCTTAAGGAGCAGGGGATCGATCGCGAGCCGCAAATTCATATCGGCCCCGGCAGTCAGAGCGCGGCGAAGAAAGGCCACCAGTTCGAAAGCCACGACCGTCAGATAGGCGAGCGCACGATCCCTTACACCATCCTCGATCAAGGCAGCCGCGCTGAACGCAATACCTGCATTCGTGAACAGAACGCCGCTCGCGAGGCTACGGGCCATTGCCCATCCGATCCTCGGACAGCCGAGGCATTCGAGACGATGCTGGCCCGGCTCAGCCCGAAGACGCCGCACGATTTCGAATTGCAGCGCCTGCGGGAGAAGCAAGCTCACGTCCGCCGCGTCATGTACCGCGAGCAGAGGCGCGATCGCGACGAGCTGCGCCAGGCGCAACAGGCGCAGCTTCGGGAACACAAGGCATGGGCGAAGGAGCTTTACGCCGACGCCCGCGAGACCGCCTTCAAGGAGGTGAACGAACAAACCGCCGACCGCTGGAAAGCCGTTCGTTCGATCGGCGACAAGAACCAGCAAGAGCAAGCTGCCAAAGCTCTCAAGTGCGAGCAGCAGCAGCTTTATGAAAAGGTCAGCGCCCTTCATGTCGCGCAGGCGCGCATCGAGAAGGATCATGTCTGGAAGACGCTGCGGCAGACCCAGCTTGAGGAGCGTTCCGATCTTCGCGCCGCGCATCGCGACGAATATGCTGCGCTCGCCCGCCAGCACAGCGCCGAGCGGCTTGGCGTCGTCGAAGAGCACCGCGCCGAAGGCTTGCAGCGCCAGACGAACCGCATCGAGGCGCGGTTGTCCGCGCACCCCGGCATGGCCGCGCAGCAGCAGGCGGCCATCAAGCTCGTCCATTCGCATGCCGCCGGAAAGAAGAAGGGGCTCGATCCCGCCCGCACCGCTCTCGCGCTCATGAAAACGGCGCACGCCGAAAACGAGAAGCGCATTAAAATCCGCGAGCGCCTGAACGCGATGCGCCAGACGAACAAGCTTCGCGGCTCTCAGCCGGATCGCTTCCGTGCGCAGGCAGGCCAGGCCATGCACGCTCTCGGCCGCATCATGGACTCCGATCCTCAAAACCAGATCCGGCAAGCGGCAGCATCGGGCAGGGCTCTCACCAGCGACGAACGCGCAAACGCGCCCCAGGACCTGAAAGAAAAGGTTGCCTGGCAGGAGAAGCGAGCGACCCAGCGCGCGGCCTTCATCCCCGGAAGGAGCGACACCAAGGAAAGCGGCAGAGGCCGTGGCGGAGGCGGGCGGGGCCGATAACAGACGCGCAGCCAAGGCCCCCGCCGCGTGTCAGACCTCCCGGCGGGCCAACTCACATCCCAAACAGCACCAATACGGTTCCGTATGCGAAACAGTTACCTCCTGCGGCAACGGCGTGGCCTTCTGAGAAGCGGAGCAAGCCTAAGAGTGAATTCAGGATAGCGGCGGCTATCGCGCGCCCAGCGCCTGCGCTGTGCCCCGCGCAAAATCCGCCGTCACCGCGCCATGGCCAAACGGCTCGATCTTTCCGGGCAGCAGCCGTGCAGTTTACAGGCCGAACTCGATCGCAGAATCCGGCCCAAGCCAACGCCGTCCATGCTGAGCCATTGCGATCATCGCGAGCTGAGCCTGACATTCAGGCTCGCGAGCAGGGGGACGGCGAGATCCAGCACCTTGGACAAGGAGCCGCTTCTGGAGTTCCCGCAGTATTGCAACCGGCACGTTCCGAAGCCTCCGGCGCGCAGCCGGATGAAGAGCTAGCTTCGGATAGCCTGGAGTGGAAGGTGGCGGAAATTCAATCTCATTATGCGTCGCTCATCGCCGCCGTTCGCGGCTCGCTCACAGGTCCCGATGCGAAAGCTCTGATCCAACGCTTGCGCGAAGAGGAGACCGCCGTCGTCCGCGCGGTCAGAGAAAGGAAACATAATGAGCATGGGGACAGTCGGAGGCCGTCAGACCCACCGGAACAAACGGCGGTTTCTCCAATAGAGCAGAAACTCGGATGACCGGTTATCCGTCCTTTAGGCGCAGTCCTTCTTTAGGCAGGAACTCGATCCCGGCATCCTCGAAAGCCTGCTTGATGGAACTGCGCACAATCGCAAGCGGTGTGCGCCTGCCGTTTTCGAAATCCTGAATTGTCCGCAGCGCAACGCCGACCTTCTTCGCAAGTGCGCCTTGCGTCCAGTCCAGCAGACCGCGCGCGGCGCGGCATTGTGCGGGCGAAATCTCCATTCGCCCCTTGTTGTGAAAACCGCGCCGAATGACAACCGCAAGACCACCATATTGCCTATTTTATGCAGTATCGACATATAGCAGTTTGTATTGCGCTTTATAGGAAACTGACGCCATGCATGCGCAGATCGCCGCCAGCTTGCGCCACCTCAAACAAGCTTTGACCCATCTTCACGACGCGAAGCTCATTATCGAAGGCGTCAACAAAACCGCCGCCGAGTTTATCGACCGCCTCGTTCACGGGACGCGAGAGCAAATAAGGGAGCTTGAAGCCGCACGAGATGGCGAGGAGGGATAGCCTAAAAGTCCCAATAGAACTTATCTAAACAGAGCTTGGCGATCTCGCCAACGGATGAACTCCGGATCACCGAGATTTTGCAGCGGGTCGACAGCGGTAATGCTCACGTTGAGCAAATATCGGCGGCTGTACCTCCAGAACTGGACTCATCATCAAGGACACAAATCTCGCAGAGATAGGCAAGAGCCGTCCGTTCAATTAGGTACATGCGAGCCCCGCCGTTGACCCTGGCCGCGTGAAAACACCGAAGCGAAAAAAGTCTAATAGAATTCTGTTTCAGAGCAGATCGAGAAAAAAGATTCTAGTGGATTTTCGTCCGCACACGTTTTACGTAGCCAGAATCCGTAGCGAACCTTGCCGAGGTCGAAACTCACTCCGAACAGGGCCTGATCGGCCAGGGGGAGAAAGTTTGCCGAAATGATCATCCTGCGCACATGGCGAAGCTCGCTGACGCACGTCCCAGAGTCCGCGTTAGAGAACCTTTGTGCTGCTTTAGCTCCGTCGTTGCGTGCTCTCGTCCGTCCGGCGTTGCAAGCGCAAGCAGAGATTTTGGGCGTAACACCTGACCTTATCAGAAAGCCGACGCAAATATCTTCAAATTTGCTTGCCGATCCACGCCGCCGGACAATCGACGGTGAAGTATTCACTGACGGTTCGAGCCTATTTGTTGTCGAAATCTCGCATCCCGACTCAGCCGGCACTCGAACGGCAATGGCACTGTGGAACGAGCAGCGTCACCTCTTGTTGGAAAATGAGGACAAAGGCGAACCTAACATCGCGTTACGACTCTCATTCTACTACATCGGCATGCAGCTTGATCACCCCCAACTGCGCCAAGTTGAAGAAGCGATAAACGCCACCTTTAGCGTTTCACTCACTATAGCCCCTTTTGTGTCCAGCAAGTTCAATGAACTACGAGACGAAGGGCGGGCACCACCGACGCCACCGAGTGTAAAGGAGAGCGAGGCAGCTCGCGCCTTGAGCGACCGCTCGACCCGCTCTCTTGCTCAAGCAATTAAATCTTCCGGAGGATTGCTGGTAAGAGACCTCGCAAAACAACTTCCTCCGGAGGCCAGAGATAAGACGGATGTAATACGCCGGACCCTCGAATCCACAGGACTTATCGATGCGGAGCTAGTGATCATATGCAAGAAATCGCAAGCGCAAATCGCTCGCATCCCATCACGCGAGGCTCTTCAGCAGATGTCTGAGCAGGGTCTAAGGTGCGCCTGCGGCAAGCCAGTCTCTGATGAGAGCGTGGAAGAAGCGGTCGCTACTACTGATCTTGGACGTGGCCTACTCGACGGAAGCCGGTGGCTTACATTGTGTCTATTAGAGCAACTTCAGCAAATTGGCGTACCTCTCAATGATACTCTGATTGAGCAGCAGGTTGGCGGCGATGAGGTTGATTGCCTCGCGGTGGTCAGCGGAGAGTTTGTGTTTTTCGAATTGAAAGATAAAGATTTTAACCTTGGTAACGCCTATTCGTTTGGCGCAAAAATGGGCATCCTACGGCCAGATCACGCTGTTATATTGTCGACACAAAAAATTGGGGCGGATGCACGAGAACACTTCGAACGAGCGCATTTGGCGCGTAACCCACGCAAAGAAATGTTTCCAAATGACGAAAACGCAGAACTTTATTATATCGAAGGATTAGAGAAATTACCCGCCGAGCTTCAAAAATTTGCGGGTAGGATTTACAGAAAGGACGCGGTGGGGATTTTTCTAGAGTGCTCGGATTTGCCGCCGTTGACGCAGGATCGCTGCTATCGGCTTTAGAAAAAGAGAAAGCGTGAGGGTGCGCCTTTTGGGTGAGTTCTGTCCAACTTCACGTTACTCCGGGTACGCAAGTGAACGAGAGCGTTGAAGCGTTGGTGCGGCCGCGAAACCCTGCTTTAGGAAAGGCGTATCCGCTCCACATCATCGAGCGTGGCTTTATCCGAGCGCCGATCATAAAGCTGGGTTGTCCGCGTGGACGCATGGTTCGCCATGTGCTGGGCGCGCTCAAGCGTGCCGCCATTGGCGAGATAAGCCGTGATGCCCGTGCCGCGAAAGGTATGATTGCAAACTTTTGTTTTTATCCCGGCGGCTCTGGCGCGCCGGTTGACCAATTCCCAGGCGCTTGCTTGCGGCAGCGGCCGTTTGCTGAGCGTCTTGGTGTGCCGGTCGATCGTGCGAAAAAGGGGACTATCCGGCGAGTTCCTGAGACCGCCCGCATCCATATAGGCGTTTAGATATTCCTCAAGCGTGTGGTGGCAGGGCATTTCATGACGTTTGCCGCCTTTCTCGTGCAGCCGCACCCAAAGCCGGTTGCGTTCGATGAATACGTCCGAAACCTTCATCGCCACGGCAGCGCCGATGCGAGCAAAAGTGTAGGTCATGAGCGCGATCAGCGCGCGATCGCGAAGACCCGTCACCGTATCGGTTCGGATGCACTTAAGCAGCTTTCCGGCTTCATGCCCGTCGAGCACCGGCGTCTTGCCGCGCTGCGCGCTGTAACGCGGCCCCTTGACGCTGGCCGATGGATTGTGCCGGAGCACGCCGCCGGTCACGAGATAATCGAGCAACATGCGAACGGCAGCGAGATGCTGCTTCACGCTCGCGACTTTATACTCGTCGCGTTTCAGGCTCTCGATCCAGGCCGCGACATGAACGGCGGTGATGCCTTCGAGCGCAACGTTCCGCTCGTCGATCCAGACAAAGAAGTTCCAGGCGACGCGGCCATAGGCGCGCCGCGTGTTCGGATTCTCGATATGGGCGGTGAAGAACTCGATGAGACGTTCGGCGGCGCGTTTCCCAGCGCGTGCAATGACGGACGGCAGGACGACACCCGAGGCCAGCGCCAGGCCGAGGTCTTGCTCCTTGGAAATGGTTAGCGCCGTCCCACTCATGCCCCTCCCGTAATAGGTGATAATGTCCTTTATCACATATTAGGTAGATATTTAAAAAGCCATTAAGATTACGAGATGAGCATGTCTCCAAGACGTGTCATCGGCAACGCGCCATGATCCTGTTAATCAATGAAGCGCCACTGGAAAACCAGACTGTCAATCTCACCTTACCCTTGCTATATTTTCAAAAGTGCGAGTTTTTTATGAAAATCATAGGGTTAGCTGTGCCGAGGGAAACATATGTCCAAAATGACATTACAGCAGCTTGAAAGCCATTTGTGGAAGGCGGCTGATATCCTGCGCGGCTCCATTGATAGCAGCGATTACAAGCACTACATTTTCGGCCTGCTTTTCTATAAGCGCCTGTGCGATGTGTGGGGGGAAGAATACGAAGACCGCCTTGCCAAGTACAAAAACGAAGCCTTGGCCGCCGATCCCGACGAACACCGCTTCCATATCGCGGAAGGGCATTTTTGGGCGGATATCCGTAAACACACCACCGACATCGGCGCAAAGCTCAACGCCGCTTTCCACGCCATTGAGGATGCGAACATGCGCCTCAAGGACGTGTTTCAGGATGTGGACTTCAACAACAAGCAGCGTTTCCCTGATGACATGCTGGAAAAGCTGCTCCGGCACTTTGAAACCCACCGTCTGCGCCGCGCCGATGTTGACGGCGACATGCTGGGCGCAGCCTATGAATACCTGATCGCTCAGTTCGCCGATGACGCAGGCAAAAAGGGCGGCGAGTTCTATACCCCCAAAATGGTCGTGCGGCTGATTGTGGAGTGCTTGCAACCGCAGGAGCAAATGTCAGTTTATGACCCGACCTGCGGCTCAGGCGGCATGTTGCTTGAGGCGTGCCACTATCTTGAGCGCCACAGCAAAAACCCGCAAACACTGGCCTTGTACGGGCAGGAGAAAAACCTGAACACATGGGCCATCTGTAAGATGAACCTGTTCCTGCACGATATCGACGATGCTGCTATCGTGCGCGGCGACACCCTGCGCACTCCACTGCATCTGGTAGGCGATGACGGTGCCGCAAAAGGCCTGCAAACCTTTGACCGCGTGCTGGCAAATCCGCCGTTTTCGCTAAAGGAATGGGGCCATGAAGTCTGGTCACAGGGCGATAAATTTGGGCGAGATAAATACGGCTGCCCACCACCCAGCTATGGCGATTTGGCCTTCGTGCAGCACATGGTGGCGTCCTTGAAGAAGACAGGGATGTTGGGCGTTGTTCTGCCTCACGGCATCCTCTTCCGTGGTGGGGCCGAAGGACGCATCAGGGAAGCGTTGTTGCGGGAGGATATCGTGGAGGCCATTATCGGCCTTGCGCCTAACCTGTTTTACGGCACAGGCATCCCCGCCTGCATCCTGATCATCAACAAGACCAAACCCGCCGCACGGTGTGGCAAGGTGCTGTTCATCAATGGGGCAAAGGAATTTCAGGAAGGCAAGAACCAGAACACGCTGCTGGCTGCGCATGTCGAGCGCCTCGCCAAGGCGTTCCATGCGTATCGCGATGAAGACCGCTTCTCCCGGGCGGTGCCATTGGCCGAGATCGAGATCAACGATTTCAACCTCAACATACCTCGCTATGTGCCCGATATGGATAAGGAGGAGAAGGTTGACGTTGCGGCAGAGCTGTTAAAGCTCAACGGCCTACGCGCCGCTCGCGATGCCGCCGAAGCCACGATGCTCAAACACCTCGAGGAGCTGGGCTATGGCAGTTGAGGGGTGGGAGGAAGCTGCGCTATCGGATTTAGGTGAGGTTATAACGGGAAAAACTCCAAGTACTCAGAATCAAATTTTCTGGAGCGGTAATATTCCATTCGTAACCCCAACAGATATGGATGGTCGAAAATTTATCAGTTCCACAGAGAGGTCCGTAACAGAAGAGGCACTTAGAAATATTAAGAAGCCATTACCACGTGGTAGCGTGATGGTTACATGTATCGCGTCTATTGGGAAAATGGCAATTTCTGATCAGTTATGCATTACCAATCAGCAAATAAACAGTGTGGTACCTGATGCAAAAATAAATTCAGAATTTCTGTATTATTCATTGCTTACTAAAGTGCCGGAGCTGGAAGCGCTATCTGGAAAGACGGCTGTTCCTATTATTAACAAATCTCAGTTTTCTAAAATAAGAATTCAGTACCCTTCGCTTCAGGAGCAAAAGAAAATTGCGGAAGTGTTGGAGAGCGTGGATGAGGCGATAGCCAAGACGGAGGCCGTGATCGCCCAAACCGAGCGCGTCAAGCAAGGGCTTCTACAGCAACTCCTCACCCGTGGCATCGGCCACACCAGATTCAAACAAACCGACCTCGGCGAAATCCCAGAGAGTTGGGAAATATACAGAATTGAAGATGTTCTTTTGCGTTTAATTGATTATCGTGGCGTACCCCCACCAAAAGCAAATAAGGGCGTTCCCTTAATCACAGCTAAAAACGTACGTTTCGGTTATTTAAATCCTGAACCGAGAGAATACATCTCGGAAGATGATTATAAAGGCTGGATGCGGCGAGGAATACCTAATGAAGGCGATGTAATTTTTACGACTGAGGCCCCTCTTGGATACGTTGCGCAAATTCCCGGATATAAAATTGCTTTAGGGCAACGAACACTAACATTATGCCCTAATCCAAAAATTGTTTCTCAAGATTTCTTGAAGTGGAGATTGCTGTCTCCATCAACGCAAGCCATCATTCATGAGCACGCCACAGGTTCAACCGCGAAAGGTATCAAGCAAAGAACTTTTAGAAAACTATTTATTGCTGTTCCAAGCCTAAAAGAACAAGTCACTATCTGTGACAGCTTGAATTCAATTGAACTTAGCCTTAATGGGGCAATCGCTACGTTGGATACTTTCAAAAAATTAAAAAGATCCCTCATGTCCGACCTTTTGACGGGTCGTGTGCGCGTTTCTATTCGCTCCCCAAAAATAGCTGAGGCAGCGTGATGGGCGGGGAATGGACATTTGCCGAAAAACCGATTTTGGATGCCTTGAAGGGCTTTGGGTATTCGTACCTTGCGCCTGCGTTGCACGACCAAAACCGCGATGCCCAGAACCACGTCATTTTAAAGCCGCTGTTTTTGGCGGCCATCAAGCGCATCAACAACCTCACGGATGCCGATGCCGAGGCGGTGTATCAGGAGCTTGTCGGCAAGTCAGACAATGAAGAATGGACGTATATTTTGCGCGGCAATTACAGCCGCATGGTGGAAGGGCATAGCACCAAACAAACCATCCGCCTTATTGATTTCCTCAGCCCCGCGAAGAACACTTTCACGGTTACGAACCAACTGTATGTAAAGTCGGAAAAGCCGCGCATTGCGGATGTGGCCGTTTATATCAACGGCCTGCCGGTGGCAGTGATTGAGGCGAAATCCCCCCTCAACTGGAAGAACAAGACGGGCGAAGCCTTCGCTCAGATCAAGCAGTATGAGCGCGACGTGCCGCGCCTGTTTTACACCAACCAGTTCAACATCATCACCGACGGCACGAATTGCCTTTATGGAGCCACAGGGAGCCCTGCCAAGTTTTACGGCACATGGAAAGACCCGTGGCCGAGGCATCCCAAGGAATTTTCCAGTGCACTGGAACAAGGCCTTTGGAGCCTTTTGGAGCCGTCCCGCCTTTTGGATTTGATGGCGCATTTCATCGTGTTTGAGCGCGAGGACGGCAAGGTCATCAAAAAAGTCTGCCGCTACCAGCAGTTCAGGGCGGTGAACAAGATTGTCGATCGCGTGGCGGAGGGCAGCAAACGCAAGGGGCTTATCTGGCACACCCAAGGCTCGGGCAAATCCCTCACCATGGTCTTCGCTGCCTTGAAGCTCAAAAAGCATATGACCATCGACGGCCCAAGCCTTGCCAACCCGAATATCATGGTGTTGACCGACCGCGTGGATTTGGATGACCAGATTTCAGGCACGTTCATAGCCTGCGGCTTGCCGAACCCTGAGCGTATGACTGCAGTCAAAGACTTGCGGGCGTTGCTGGAAACCCATGCCAACGGCTTGATGGTGCTTTCAACCATTTTCAAGTTTCAGGGCTCCCGTGCACCGATCGACGACAGCAAGAACTGGGTTGTTCTGGTGGATGAGTGCCACAGGACGCAGGAGAAGGATTTGGGCGCGTATTTGCGGGCAACCCTGCCCGATGCTCGCTTTTTTGGCTTTACCGGCACGCCCATCAAGAAAACCGACAAAGACACCTATGCCAATTTTGGCGAGCCGGGCGAAGGGTATCTGGACAAATACGGCATTGACGATGCTGTGGCCGATGGGGCTACCGTGCCCATCCATTACACAGGCCGCAAAACCGACTGGCATGTCGATGAAGCGCAAATCGATATCCTGTTTGACCAGTGGTTTGCCGAATTACCGGATGATGACCTTGAGGCCTTGAAGCGCAAGGGGGTGAAACTCGCTCACCTTGTGAAACACCCAAAGCGCGTCGAGCTTGTGGCCTATGACCTCTGGACGCATTACAAAGCCTACGCCAGGCCTGACGGGTTCAAGGCCCAGATTGTCGCCTATGACCGTGAAGCCATCATCCTTTACAAACGTGCCCTCAACGCCCTGATTGCCGCCGAGCTGCAAAAGGAAGGCCTGAGCGAGGCCGATTCCTTCCAGGAGGCGGATAGCTATTCAGTCTGCGTCTATTCCCAATCGCAGGAAGACGACAAGCCGGACGAAGATGACTATGTGGCCGACGTTCGGGGAGACCTCAAAAAATACTATCTCGATAAAACCAAGGAGAAAGACGCGAAAGCCGCTTTCAAACTACGCGGACAGGCACCGTATTTGCTGATTGTGTGCGACAAGCTTTTGACCGGGTTTGATGCACCGGTCGAGAATGTCATGTATCTCGACAAGCCGCTCAAGGAACATAGCCTGCTGCAGGCCATTGCCCGCACCAACCGTGTGGACAGTCCCGAGAAGCGCAACGGCCTGATTGTTGATTACATAGGCGTTTCCAAGAACCTTGATAAAGCCCTTGAAAGCTATCGGGAAGAAGACATCAAAAACGCCATGCGGCCGCTTGATGATTTGCTCTCAGCCCTACGGGCGGCTCATGCGTCTGCCATTGCTGAAGTCAAAGCCTTCAAAGGCAAGGGCGGCGGGATCAAGGCTGAGGTCGATGCCTACCTCAAATCCATTACGGGACAGAAGGACAAATGGTACGACTTCCGCCGCAAGGCGCGGGAATTTATCGCCGCTTATGAAGCCTTAAGCCCTGACCCGAGCGTTTTGGAATTTCTGCCCGATCTGAAATGGATCAACGACTGCCTGCGTTATGGCACACAGGCAATGGAGCAGAAAGAAAGTCTCGACCATTTCGAGTACAGCGGAAAAATCCGCGACATGCTGGAAGAGCACGTGACGGCCACAGGCCTGAGCACCACTATCAAGCTGCGCTACATTACCGACCCTGATTTTTGGGAGGATTTTGAGCTTGGCACCAAAACGGCGGAAGAATTACTGACAGCCGCCATCCGCAAAACAACCGAGCTTCGCAAGATCACCTCAGAGCGAGTGGATCAGAATCCCATTCGTTACAGCAAGTTTTCCGAACGCCTGAGGGAGATTATCCAACGGCTTAAAAAAGCGCAGGTCAGTCTGGCGGATGAACTTAGAGAACTCGAGAAGCTGGCCAATGATATTCAAGACGAAGACAACGCCCACAAAGGCTCTGGCCTTAACTCGGAAGCCTATGGGATTTTCAAAATCCTTGAAGAACTGAGCCGAGGAGTGAATGAAAATGTTCTTCAAGCCTTGGCGCGGGAAATTGACGGGCTTTACGCCAACGACCAGATCGCTCCGCGTCTGTGGCAGGAGAAGGACCAGCTTAAGAAGTCCTTGCGCAGCGAAGTACGGGGCAAGCTCCATACGGCAGGTATTCCCGACATCAAGGCCGTGGCCGAGCAGATCGAGGAATTTGCCCTTAAACACAGGGCCAAGGTATAGCGATGCCGGAGGTGAGGGTAGGCACTACCGTCATTCCCTACGAACTCGAACGGCGGGACGGCATTGAACGCCGATATATCCGTGTGACACCCGGTCAAGTGCTGGTGACTGTGCCTTCCAATGATAGACAGAAGGACATAGACGGCTTCCTGAGCCGTAAGGAACGCTGGCTCTACGACAACACGCAGCGCGTGAAAGGCTCGGTGGCCGATGGCCACACCGTCCACCGCTTTGTAAGCGGTATCAAAGTGCCGTATCGGGGGCGAAGGGTTAAACTGACCGTTGCCCGCAAGACGGAACCCGGCGTGGACGTAGAATACAAGAACGGGCTTATCGTCTCCCTGCCTGACTACGTGACAGACGAAACACAAGACGACATTATTGAAGATTCCCTTCGTCTTTGGATGAAAAGCCAAGTGCGGAGGGATGTTCTTGGGATCGCCAAACGGCTATCGACCAAACACGGCTTCCAGCCAAAATATGTACGGGTAAAGGAACTCAAGCACATGTGGGGTTCCTGCGCCAAGGATGGTGGCATTAGCCTGAACTGGCAGCTTGTGTATGCACCCAAGCCTGTTCTTGAGTACGCCGTACTGCACGAACTTTGCCACCTGAAGGAGCGTTCACACGGCAAGCCGTTCTGGAACCTGCTTAAGAGTCTCATGCCCGACTATGAAACCCGTAAAGCATGGCTGGATAAGAACGAGAACCTAATGGGCTTTCGCAGGCTGGTATAGCCGCGCGAATTTCTCTCTTGCAATCACGCATGAATCTGTTTTCGAGACAGTGTAGTTCGCGTTCCCCTGGAAACTCCCACTCACCATGACCGAAGCTACCTTCTTCGTTCCTGGACAGCTCATAATCTGTCTCGATGCCACTTGGACGTAACAGCCGCCGCTGACTTATTCATCTGCCGCGCTCCCGGTCTGGTGGCCGCTCTTCTGGGAATTGCAGACGGAATAGAAATTGTCTTTTTCCATCAAGAGGCTTAATTGTGATGTGTTTAAGCCAAGACATTTTCCGGATTTTTATCGAACACTTGGCCGCATTCGTTTAAGGGCAGAAACGAACAACCTGCGGCCATAGTGCGGATATAATCCGTTCGGGAATGAAAAGGCGGGCGCGCGAGCAAAAGATTTGGTCCGCGATGCCTGTCTGCTCGGCGGTATCACGATTAATATCGGGCATGGGGCTGCATAGTGTCGTCACTGCCGCCATCGTGGCCGACAGGAGCTGGGTTTAAAGTCAATGCCAATTCCTACTTTCACGATAGATGGTATTCTGCCACCATACGTTGGGTCCGGCGGGCCTGGAGGGCATGCGCACGATATGACTCCGTATGTGGTGACTGCGATGGAGGTCGTGACGACACTGGGCGTCACGGAAGCGCGAAAAGATATTCTCAGAGGCTGGCTTCGTCACCGAGAAGCGCTTAGGGCGATAGGATTTGATCGCGGTTTCCAATGGATTGACGGTAGTTTTGTCGAAGATAAAGATCCTCGAGATCTCGATGTTGTTGCTTTTCTTTATCGGCCTCCGTCTATTCAAGATCCAGCCGATTTGCAACGACTTCTTATGGCAAATCTTAATTTGTTTGATCGAGCACGAGTTAAGGCCACTTACAAGTTGGACTTTTTTCCGATAGACTTGAATGGCTCTGCGGAGGCCCTTGTTAGTCAGACACGTTATTTTCTTGGGCTGTTTTCGCATCGACGCGGTGATGATCTTTGGAAGGGCATGCTTGAGATTAGGCTGGAGAACGTCGCTGACGACGCGGCCGCAATTGCGACGCTTGCCCCGGCCCCAGCTTCAGCTGCTGTTACAGGAGCTAACCCATGACCAGTATCCGCAAACTCGAACGCGATTTCATTCGAGCCGACTTAGCTGCGGTAACTAGCCTTCTCGCACAGCTCAGCGAGGAAGACGTGATGTCACGGTTCAGCCTTGAAGCACGTAAGAAAGAGCTATTGCAGACCATAACACGCCTTGAGGACACGGAAGCTGAGCCGACCGCATCCGCTGCTCTCTTTTTTGGCGGAGCCCCCGTAATCGGGCCTCGCGGGATCGAAGCTGAGTTCGCGGGTTCGGCCGTGTCAAAGTTCCAGGACATTGTCGCTAAAGCGTTAGCTAATCAATCAGGCAGGTTAGGACAGCGCGGTATCGTGCCCAACAAGAGTGCTTCAATTCTTCACATTACCAACGTTGTACGTGGTTCATTCGGCTTCCTACTTGAAGAGATCAATTCCCAACCGCCACTCGTTGAAACATCTCTCAAGATGGCTGTAGAAGAGGCGACGAGCTTGCTTGAGGCATTAGGTGGACCGGATGAGGAGCAGTTCAGCGCCGCTGCTGAGGCGACCGATGATCGCGTCTTAGCAACGGCTAGGGATTTTTTCGAACTCATGAAACAATCTCAGGCAACTCTTCGTCTAGTCACCGGAAAAACTGATCGTAGCTTTGGCTCTGAAGCCGTTGCCAGGGCAGCGGAGCGCGCGAGGTCAACCACTGTTCATGATGATGAGGAGACGATCCAAGGCCAATTATCGGGTGTTCTCCCAGATGCCCATCAGTTCGAGTTTCGAGCTGAACCCAACCGCGCGATTATCCGCGGTAAGGTGAGCCGCATATTCGAAGTCCAGCGACTCATAGGTTTCAACCGTGATTTGGTGAATGTTGACGCGACCGCCCGATTGAATGTAAGGCGCGTGCGCCGCAATGGCACGGTCGTTCGAGAGAGCTTCACTTTGCTCGAGCTCAAACCGTTAAACGAAACTTAAGCTGCAGGAATTGGCAAAAGCTTCCGCAAATCGCGATCATACCAGCCGCGCTTCCGCCAGTATCGCATCCGCTTCGCGATCCGTTTTACAAACCGGCGCGACGTATCGTGAATTCTCACGCCGATTCACGATCGCCTTGTAAAACATTTCTCGCGAAAAAGCCGCGACTTAAAGCTTCCCGCGCATATTCCTAATCTGGGGGTCACAGGTTCGAATCCTGTCGGGGACGCCAATTTCTCTAGCAAAATCAAAGCCTTGTTGGGTGCATGCGACTTTACGATCTATCTTGTTTTCGCCAGTTAGCAACCTAGCTAGCGGATCACCCGTTAGATTCCATTGCATTCGAAGCGTCATTTGGAAGCGTTCGCCCGGCCACGCTGTGCACCCCGTCTGCTTCCGCTTTCGTACGCGCCAATCACACGCCAGCCGCGCTCTGTGACTCGCCTTTGAAGTCGGTCCGCGACTGCCTGCATTCGCCGGACGCGAATCAGTTTCGAGCAGTGACGTTCGCGCGGCTTCCCTCGCTCAATCGCCACTCGCTTCTTCACAGCGCCATGCCCGCACCTCTTCGCATCACGCTTGCTTGCGCTAGCGAACGCCGCACTGGCAGTACGAAGGGACTTCCCCGGCGTGACGGCTGCCAGCGGGCGCGTGGAGGCCGCACGCGCGAATGAAAGCCGCCTCTCTCCAGAGGAGAGAGGTAAGCAGCAGCGTGTCTGCCGCCGGAAAGCGAGCGCGCTTTCGATCTTCGCCACCTCCTTCTTTCGCAGCCCGTCTCGCTCACGCGGCTTTCGGCTCGGCTGCGACTGTGCGAGCGCACGTCCTTCTCCCCTTGGGTAGGCCACACTATCAGAACGAGAGCGCATCAATCTTACAACTTTGGGTGTGGATGGGACCCGAGAGGGCGGGGCATCTTTTGTTTTTAGCTGGCCTCACAAATTGCGCGCGTTTTCTGAGAGTATCTATCTTTATATATAGTTAACCGCGCCATCATGATAGGTCATGCTTTCACCTCAACCACTTCGATCACCTCAGGCACCGCCAAAGTGACGTTGAGGCCAACGGCATGGTAAGCAGCTTCAAGTTGATCGAGGCGGGAGTTGTGATCGAGCTTGAAGAGACGCTCAACTTGTTCCCGATTCCAATCGAGCTTTCGGGCAAGCTCAGCGCGGGTAATGCCTTTGTCGCGGCACACGATATAGAGAGCGGTCTTGAGGAACGTCAGCCACGGCAGCTTGACCTTCACCCCCTGCGGCTCTTTGGTGAGCTTAGGAACGTCCTCACCCTCCGCTATTCTCGCGGCGATGGCTTCCTCGATTGCCGCTTGTGCCTGTCGGCGCGCGTCGAACTCGCCTTCCCCAAACGTCGTGACTTCCGGGAAGGCGGGAACCGTCACTAAGAAGGCGCCGTTGTCATCGGGCTCAAGCTTAACTTCGTACCACATGCTAGTTCTCGATCCCTAAGTCCTTGAGGATTTTCTTAACCAGCCCCGTTCCAAGCTCCTTTCGGCTCCCATGGACTGGCATCACCGATTTCCGGTTGCCCCGCGTCACTGTGATGTGCCCGCTTCCGCCCCGATGGGTTTCGAACTTACATCCATGCTTGGCGAGCAGCTTTTTCAATTCGGCGGCTGTCATAGAATATAGGACTCCACACTTGTGTGTAAATATACAGATGTGTGTAGTTTTGCAGCCTTGTCAAGCCTCAATCTGCGCCTATCTGGGCTCAGCCGCTTTTTGGAAGGCAGTTGTGGATGGCATAGGCGCATTGCTCGCCTTGCGTGAGAAGCCCGCCCGTGACGCCAACATAGTTGACGCGGCTCACCTTGCCTTGCTCGAAAACGATGCCGATGGTGCACAAGCGGCGGCTTCTTGTCCCGTAAACGGATGCGGCGCGATAGGCGTCCGCAGCGTCGTCCTGTGCATGCAAGGAGCCGTTGGCGAAAGCTGCCACTTGATCGTTGCCCGATGGATAGGTCCAGACTTCAACGCCGCCCTCTTGCGATTTCTGAGAAGGAATGCCCATGCAAGCAAACACTTGCTCCTTGGTCATGCCTGTCATTTGGTTTTTGGCATCGGCGGCTTCTTGGGCTCGCTGGAAAGCGCATCCTGAAAGGACAACGAAAGCTACGAAGGTGGACGCAGTACGCAAGCCCATGAAGAACATTGTTCGACCGTTTAGGGAAACCAACTTGGTTTTGTTGAAAGTCTTTATAAACTTTTTATCTAGCCGAATGTCTGTTTGGGCGCAATGCCTAAGCAGCCTCACCGTCACCAGGATAGGCCACATTTTCCGCAGCCACTTTCTTGGAAGCCATCACCCCGCCAGCGCTTTAGGCGGCATCATTGCCTTTGTGTGGATCAGCCGATAGAGGTGCTTTATTCGCTTGCTCGCGCTGGCGCTTCAAGTCGAGCTGCCTTGCACTTTGCAGCTCAGCCTCGATAAAGCGGAGCTTCGCAATCACTTCGGCAAGCGCCTCCAAGGCGCGGGCAATCTCGATACTCATAACGAAGACACTCTGTCCTAGTTTGTTATCATTGGTACTAGAAGGTATACCTTGCGGGAAGAATGCCTAGCAAGGCATTTTTGCGCTATGGATAAGCGCCCCGATCACATCACATTTAGGATCAGTCCCGCGAGCAAGGCTAAGCTTCAAGCCCTAGCCAAGGCAGAGAGAAGGCCGCTTAGCAATTTGGTTGCCCTGATTGTAGATAAGTACCTTGAAGAAGCGGAGCGGAAGGCGAAGGAGTAGCTACTTCACCGTATCCGTTGCGGCGGCATCACCTTCAAAATCGGCTTTTTCCGCGCGAGAGTGTGGGCTGAGGCGGGAACGGAAGATGAGCGCTTATGCAAAGTGACAGGCATCGGCACAGTCTCTTACGGCAGGACAGCTACCGGCGGATCGAGGCGATCACGGGGCAGCGGCGGCGCCGGCAATGGAGCGATGAAGAGAAGGCGCGGATCGTTTCGGAGAGCTTTGCTCCGGGCGCCAACATCGCCGCTGTGGCGCGGCGTCATGGCGTGAGCTGCGGCTTGCTGCATAATTGGCGCGGTCAGGCCCGGCAAGCGGCTGCATCCACGGCGCCGTTCATTCCGATCGCACTGGCGGAGGAGAGCGGCGGCGGAGAGGAAGATCGGGCCATCGCGCCGTGCGGCGCGATCGAGATTGAGCTTTCGGGCGCGCGCGTCCGCGTCGAGGGCGCGGTCGGCAAGGCGGCGCTCAAAACCGTGCTGGCGGCGTTGCGCGAAACGGCATGATCGGGATATCCGGCGGCCGGCGCATTTTCTTGGCTGCAGAGCCGATCGACTTCAGGAAGGGCATGGATTCCATCGCCGCGCTGGTGGCGGAGGCGCTGAAAGCCGATCCATTTTGCGGCGATATGTTCATCTTCCGTCCGAAGCGATGCGACCGTTTGAAAATCCTGGTCTGGGACGGCTCCGGGCTGATTCTGGCTACCAAGCGGCTTGAGGAGGGGCGCTTTTGCTGGCCGCCGGCGCGTAACGGCACGATCCAGCTCAGCGCCTTGCAGATGTCCATGCTGCTCGAAGGTCTGGCGTGGACCAACGCGCCGGTCAAAGCCATGAGGCGTCCAATAAAAGCTGCTTAGAGCGAGCGATTTTACTGGATGAACGGCGACGCTCTCGCATAAGTTGCAGTCATGATTCTCGATCTCTCCGCTTTGCCCTCCGATCCGGAGCAGCTCAAGGGAAGGCTCATCGAGCTGGCCAGCGCTGCGGAGGAGGCGGCCGCCCAGCGCGATGCGGCGCTAGCGGAGAACGAGAAGCTCCTTTACATCCTGGCTGAGTTCAAGCGCGCCTTGTTCGGGAAGCGTTCCGAGAAGCTCGATCCCGATCAGCTGCAGCTCATCTTCGATCTGGCCGCGGCGGCGGCCGCAACGGAGGGGGCTGGTGAAAGCCGCGACGCCTCCGCGGCAGTTCGCAAAAAGCCGCGCAAACCCGCCGAACGCAATCGCGGCAAGCTGCCCGGGCATCTGCCGCGCATCGAGATACGCATCGATCCGGAGGCCAAGACTTGCTCCTGTTGCGGCGGAGCGCTCCACGTCATTGGCGAGACCGCGAGCGAGATGCTGGACGTGGTGCCGGTGCAATATCGGGTGAAGCGCATCATCCGCCCGCGCTATGGCTGCCGGGCTTGCGAGAACGCCGTGGTTCAGGCGCCTGCGCCGGCGCGGCCGGTCGATGGCGGCATCGCCACCGAGGCGCTGCTTGCCGCCATCGCGGTTGGAAAGTTCGCCTGGCATCTGCCGCTGAACCGCCAGCTGCGCATGATGCGGGCGCAAGGGATCGAGCTTGACCGCTCGACGCTGTCGTTGTGGATCGGCCGCACCGCCTGGTGGCTGAAGCCGCTTTATGCGCTGCTGCTCGCTTCGATCCTGGCGCGGCCGAAAATTTTCTGCGACGAGACGCCGATGCCGGTGTTCGCCCGCGGCGGGACAAGGCGCTGCCAGTTCTGGGCGGTCGCCGTAGATGATCGTCCCTGGGGCGGCCCGGCCCCGCCCGCCGTCGCCTACGCTTTCGCCGAGGGCCGAAAAACCGAGCATGCCATGACGCTGCTCGATGGCTTCTCGGGCATCCTGCAGGTGGACGGCTACGCCGCCTACAAAAAGCTGGCGGAGACGCAGCGCGAGGGCAAGCCCATCTTGCTTGCCTTCTGCCTCGCCCACGCGCGGCGAAAGTTCTTCGAGTTCCACAAAGCCACGAACTCGCCCATCGCCTTCGAGGCCTTGCGCCAGATCGCGGCCGTTTATGCCATCGAGACGCGCATCTGCCGCGCGACAATCAACGTGAGAACCCAGCGTCAATCAGGATGAGAATGCCGCTGACGGCGTGACGGAGGGAGGGCGTAGCCCGACCGAAGGCGCGACGTTAGCGGCGGCGCTCGTTTCACTCAGATGGAACGGCGTCTGGCGGTCACCGGCAGGCTGGTCAAGCATATGATTCTTCGGAGCAAAGAGGGATCGACGCTTGTCCGGCCTCCACATCAACGACCACCAGACGAGGCTGTTCATGAGTTTTCGCCAGACACACACCACGGCTGTAGCCGCCGCCAAGGCCGGTTTCAGCACTGCGACCGGCTACCGGATCGAGAACGATCCACGGCTGCCGTCGCAAAAGAAGGCGCCGCGGCGCCGCCGACGTCCCGATCCGCTTGAGGGCGTTTGGGAGCAGGAGATCCTGCCGATGATCGAGGCGACGCCGGATTTGCGCGCGGTCGCCGTCTTTGAAGAGATTGTGCGCCGTCACCCCGAGATCGCCCCTGGCGTGCGCCGGACGATCGAGCGGCGCATTCGCCAATGGCGGGCTCTCAAGGGCCCTGAGCGGGATGTGATCTTCCTGCAGAGCCAGGCGCCCGGCCGGCTTGGGCTGTCCGATTTCACCAGCATGGGCGAGCTCGGCATAGCCATCGCCGGTCAGCCGCTCGATCATCGGCTCTATCACTTTCGCCTGGCGTTCTCCGGCTTCGAGCATGCTCATGTCATTTTTGGCGGCGAGAGCTTCGTCGCGCTTGCCGAAGGACTGCAGAATGCGCTCTGGGCGCTGGGCGGCGCGCCGTTACAGCATCGAACCGATAGCCTGTCAGCGGCGTTCCGTAATCTCGACCGCGAAGCGCGAGAAGACCTGACGCAGCGTTACGAGGCGCTGGTTGCGCATTACGGCATGGAGCCGGTGCGCAATAATCTCGGCGTCGCGCACGAGAACGGCGCCATCGAAAGCGCACATGGGCATCTGAAGCGAGCGATTGCCGATGCGCTGCTTCTGCGCGGCTCGCGCGATTTCTCCGATCTGGCGGTCTACCGGCGCTTCATCGACGAGATCGTTGGGCGCCGGAATGCGCACAACAGCAAGCGTATCGACGCGGAGCGGGCCGCGCTGAAAAAGCTGCCGGCAAGGCGCACCGCCGATTTTGAGGAGGCGGTCGTCCGGGTTACATCGAGCGGCGGCTTCACTCTGCGCCGCGTCTTCTATACGACGCCGTCGCGCCTCATTGGCCATCGCCTGCGGGTGCGGATTTACGATGAGAGGCTGGAATGCTTTCTCGGCGGCACGCCCATCCTGACCTTGCGAAGGGGGCAACCGCCGCTGGCGAGCGGCAAGCGCGCCCATGTCGTCGATTACCGGCATGTCATTCATGCCCTGCGCAAGAAACCGATGGCGCTGCTCAATCTTGTCTATCGCGAGCAGCTCTTCCCGCGTCAGGCTTACGCACGCGCTTTTGAGGCGCTGCTGGCCCAGGAGGGCGAGAAACGCGCCTGCCGCGTTGCCGTCGAACTCCTGGAGCTCGCTCACGACAGGGCTTGCGAGGCAGAGCTGGCGGAAGCCATCGAGGCCGCTCTGAATGCCGGAGAACTGCCCGATCCCGCCCGGTTGCGGGACCGCTTTAAGCCCGATGCAGCGGCCATCCCGGACGTTACCGTGGAATTGGCGTCGCTCTCAGCCTACGACGAGCTGGCCGTTGTCGCCCAACCCTGCGCTTTGGAGGCGGCGGCATGACGAAGAACTCCGCCATTGACACTGTACGTGTCGAACTTCTCCTTACCGAACTGCGCCTGCCGGGCATCAAGCTGATGTGGCAAAAGCTTGCGGAGCAAGCGGACAAGGAAGGCTGGCCCGCGGCCCGCTTCCTTGCCTCGCTCACTGAGCTGGAGATTGCCGATCGCGGACGGCGGCGTATCGAACGCCACCTTGCCGATGCGCGCCTGCCCGTCGGCAAGACGCTCGACGCTTTCGACTTCGCTGCAGTACCCATGATCAGCAAGGCCCAAGTCATGGCGCTGAGCTCCGGCGATGGCTGGATCCAGCAAGGCGCCAATATCCTCCTGTTCGGCCCACCCGGCGTCGGAAAAAGCCATCTTGGGGCAGCCATCGGCCTGGCGCTCATCGAAAATGGCTGGCGCGTCCTGTTCATGCGCACCACCGATCTCGTTCAGCGGTTGCAGGTGGCGCGCCGCGAGCTTGCGCTGGAAAGCGCCATCGCGAAGCTCGACAAGTATCACCTGCTCGTGCTCGACGACATCGCCTATGTCAGCAAAGACCAGGCCGAGACCAGCGTGCTGTTCGAGTTGATCGGCTCGCGCTACGAGCGCCGCTCTATGCTGATCACGGCCAATCAGCCGTTCGGCGAATGGGGCAAGGTCTTCCCGGACCAGGCGATGACGCTCGCGGCCGTCGACCGCCTCGTGCATCATGCAACTATCCTGGAGATGAACGTCAAGAGCTACCGCTGCAACGAAGCGCTTGAGCGTAAACGCGGCAAGGGCCGCCCGGCCGGGCGCGCGACAATCAAAACAACGTCGGAGTGACGCTCCGCGTCAATCTGAAAGCAAAACCCGCTTGCGCGTCACCGCGCCAGCGGCGATCATCGTAAGGCTCGGCGATCCGCCCATTCTCACCTTGATTGCCGCTCTTCTCATCCAGATTGTCGCGCGATACGCATCCGCGGCCTGGGCGCCGCAGAACGGCTGGCCGTGCGTCAGGCCGAAAGCAAACCGCTTATGGAAGCGTTCAAGACGTGGGCGGAGGAGCGGCTGAAGGAGGTCTCCGCCAAATCGCCGCTCGCCACAGCGATCCGCTACACGCTGAACCACTGGCGGGGGCTCGCCGTGTTCCTCGCCGATGGCCGCGTGGAAGTGGACAACAACACCGTCGAGCGCGACATGCGCCCCATCGGCCTCGGCAGGCGCAACAGCCTCTTCGCGGGCAGCGAAAACGGGGCAGACTCGTGGGCGGTCCTCGCCTCGCTTATCAACACCGCCCTGCTCAACGACGTTGACCCGCAGCCCTGGCTCACAGATGTCCTCGAGCGCATCGTCTCCGGCCAGACCAAAAGCCATCAGCTGGCCGAACTCCTGCCCTGGAACTGGAAAGCCGCACGCGCGGCTCCTGTGCAAGACCTGAAAATGGCGGCCTGAACCGCCTCAGTGGCAGGCTCATAGCGGATACACTCAACCGTACCGGCCCGCGTCTCCCAGTCGCGGCTCCGGTAGCCATTGCGCTGGACGAACCTTTCTGGCGAGCGTTCTCCGAAAGCGGCGCCGGTGAGGGCTGAGACCTCCATCTCCATCAGCCGTTCGGCGGCGAAGCCGATCATCTCGCGCAGAATATCGGCGTCGGGCGTCTTCTCAATCAGCGTGCGAAGGCTCATCATGTCGTCGGTCATCGGCAGTTCCCCGGTTGCGTTGGATGTCGCAACCCGATCATACCGGTGAGTTGCCGATGACCGCCGCAAGCCGCTCGCACGCTACAGCGCCATGAGAAGCGCGCTTAGCGAGCGGCTCGCTACCGTCGAGCTACACCACCACCGGGGACGTGACCCGCAGATTTTCGAAAACGAGATAACCTCTGGATACGATGTGGAGAAGGAGCATCGCGATTCTCCCTTCATTGATTTCGTAGAAACCATACTCTTCGCGCTTCCGAAGCATACGCTTATGGGGCGAGATAAGTACTATTCAAGGAACGCGATTGAAGCGCATGTGGAGGCTGTGCGTAGGAAACTTGTACCCTACGAGGAGCTTCTCCAAAGAACCAAATGGAACCCATAGAGTGAGTTTTTCGAGATTTCAGGCCGAAACTCACTCTTAGACCCATAGTACAAATTCTTGCATCGTCATTCCGTACCTGGCCCGCAGTTGGCCAAATTTTCTGTACGGAGTAGAAGATGAAAACCCTCAGAGACGACGTCTCATTGGCGCCAGCCGATGCAGCTGAATACTTGGGCTCGTCGGCCTCGTGGCTAGCCAAGAGAAGATGTTACGGAGGCGGCCCCCGTTTTTGCAAACTCGGGCGGCGCGTCACCTACCGCCTTTCAGATCTGGACGCCTGGCGCGAGCAAAACGCTTGCCATTCCACTTCGGAATATCCTCAGCGCATCCAAGCCGCGACAGCATCCACACTCTGAAAAAGGAACCCCCCTCCGAAGTGGCATTCGGAAGGGGGGTATGGTGTAAATATGCAAACTGAGTATCAGTCACAAATGCCCAGCCCACAAGCTGGAAAACCGGGCCGCGCTCAAAAAAGTGTGAAAGACAGCTTGAGCGTCTTTTCCGCTAGTGCGCCCAGCTTCCTGGAAAACGGATACAGCCCAGTCCCACGCATCGTCCAAGACGGGCGCGGACGCCCCGCCGTCCGAGGATGGTCCGACCTATGCGAGCGACAGGCGACCGAACACGAGTTGAAGCAATGGGCGGCCATTCCGGACGCCGACGTTGCGTTGGCCTGCGGTTTCGGCGGTTTCGTCGCCATCGACGTTGACACTGACGATGTCGAAATCCTCGCGGCGGTTGTTGCAGCTCTCCCGCATTGCATCGTGGCTCGGCGTGGCTCGAAGGGGTTCGCGCTCCTTTGCCGCTACGCCGATGGGCCGCAACCCACCCTCAATGTTTATCGGGCCGACGAGGCGCGAAAAGATCCGCTTGTTGAAATCATGGGCTTGGGCCGCGTCATCGCCATCCCGCCGTCGATCCACGCAAAAACCAGCGCGCCGTACATATGGATCGATCCCGCTAAAGGCAAGCTCCGCCTGGCCGGATGGCAAATCCCGGCGCTCGCCGATCTGCCGTTAGTCAGCGCGGCGGATGTCGAAAAGCTGATTGCGGCGCTGAAGCCGTGGAGCCGAAAACCGAGGCCGCCGCGACTCAAGGCGGAAGGCCCGGCGCCGGTGCTGACCTCCGACACTGAGAAACGCTATCGCGCCTATGCGCTCGGCGGCCTGGAGCGCGCCGCAGCCTCACTCTCATCGCTTCAGGATGGCAGGCCCAGCGAGTTGTTCAGGGCTGTATGCGGACTTGGCTGGGCGGTGCGCCACCGCGTTCTCTCTGAGATCGAACTGACGAACGCCTTCGCCGCAGCATGCGAAACGAACGGCCTGGCGGCTCGCGATGGACGGCGCGCAATAGAGGCGACTATTCGATCTGGGTTGCGATGGGCAGAGCACGATCCCCTACCGGACCTTGGTGATAGGCCGCGCGACCATGAGCCCGGCCCGGAGGCACCGGGGAACGGCGGCGGAGATCGAGGAGACGGCGCGGAAAATACGGGAGCGGCTTCTTCAGATCCCGGACAGGACCCCGGCCAATGGCCTGACCCGCTGCCGCTGACGAGCGATGAGGAGCCCGAGCCTTATCCGCTCGACGCTCTTCCTGAGGGCATCAGGGCCGCTGTGACGGAAGTCCACACCTATGCGCAGACGCCGTTGGCCATGGTCGCCATGTCATCGCTGGCGGCTCTATCGCTAGCGGCGCAGGGGCTTGTGGATGTGCGCCGCGACGCAATGCTTTGCGGACCAGTGAGTTTGTTCATCTTGCTGATAGGGGAGTCGGGCGAGCGCAAGACCACTATCGATAAGTTCTTTACGAAGCCACTTCACGATTTTGAACGCCGCAAGGCTGAGGAGTTGGAGCCGGAGATCAAGGCCGCGCTCGCCCGTCACGCTGCATGGGAAGCGAAAAAGCGCGGCAAGGAAGAGGCGATCAAGAACGAATTGAAGAAAGGGCGCGAGACAACCGCGCTGGAGAACGACCTCGAAGTTATTGCAAAAGGCGAGCCGTCGATCCCACGCCTGCCGGTGCTCATCAGGCAGGATGACACGGTCGAAGAACTGGCGTACGCCCTCTCTCGCAAATATCCATCAGCCGGGATCGTTTCTTCCGAGGCGGGGCTCGTACTGGGCGGGCACGCCATGGCGAAAGACAACGTTGTCAAAGGCCTGGCGCAGAAAAACGTCTTCTGGGACGGCGGCACAATCCGCTTCGGCCGGCGGACCTCGGAAAGTTTTGTGGTCCGCGGCGCTCGCCTGACCATCTATTTGCAGGCTCAAGCCGCGACCGTCCGAGCTTTCACTAAGCAAAGCGGAGACTTGGCGCGCGGCGTAGGCTTCTGGGCGCGGTGCCTTATTGCGTGGCCAGAAAGCACACAAGGGCGTCGCAGCTACAAAGAACCGCTCGCTTGTTCGCCTGCCCTAGATGCGTTCTCGCGGCGGATAAGCGCGCTCCTCGAAGTTCCGCTGTCTTTGGACGACAACGGAGTTCTGGAGCCGGCCGTCCTTACCCTCGGCTCTGATGGCAAGAGCCTCTGGATAGAACTTTACAACGGGATCGAGGCGGAACTCCTGCCGGGCGGAGATTGCGAAACGATCAAAGACGTGGCCTCGAAGGCGGCCGAAAACATCGCCCGGTTAGCGGCGCTCTTCCACGTTTTTGAACACGGCCCAGAAGGCGAGATCGACGCGGATGCCGTCCGGCGAGCGGGCGAGATCGTCATTTGGCACCTGGGCGAGGCTCGCCGCTTCTTCAATGTCATCGATATGCCGCAGGAGCGGCTCGACGCTATCGCCCTGGACCAGTGGCTGCGGAAACGAGGCGGCGCAACCTCCCGCGAGATTTTGCGCGACGGACCGCACGGGCTGCGCGATGGGGCTTGGCAGAAGGCGCTCGAAAAGCTCGTAGCGACCTTCCGCGCCCGACGCGTCGATAGCAAGCGCGGATTCCGGGTAGAGATCAATCCCGCTCTTCTAGGGGGTGGCCATGTCTCTTAAGCACCTGCGCGAACGCATCGGGGCGCAGACAAAAATTTCAGGGCGCAACCCTCTGGCGACGGCGACATTGGCGACAAAGTCACTCGACGCCCAGAAGTTTGTCGCCAATGTCGCCAAGCTTCAGCGCCAAGAACCCGAGATTGTCGCCAAAGACGCCAATGTCGCCAACATTTCGCCCCGTTTAGCCGCGACCCCGAAAACTGATTTTGTCGCCAATGTCGCCGTCGCCACCGCCTGGTCCCCGGAAAATTCATGCCCGCCGATAGACCTCTCCGCTTTCCATGAACGGGCTGCGATCATGGAGTGCGACGGCGGCTTGTCTCGCTTCGAAGCCGAGAATGCCGCCGCGATCGAGCTTGGATTCGAGACTGCGCAAGCTCTCTATCGCGCGATAATCGACGCGTGGCTCGCCGAGGTCGCCGCTGCGCCCGAAACCAAGCTTCATGGCTTTGACAGGCTCAAGGATGAGAGCCTTCGCTTTCTGGTCAGCGATTGGGCTTTGAAGGCGCTCGCTGCGGGCTGGGACGATCTCGGCTTGTTCGCCGTCCATGAGAATGCCGCGCCCCGCGAACGCCTCGACGCATGGGGTCTTGCCACGCTCCTAAGTTGGGGCGTGCTTAAATCTTCAATCGTCCGCTTTGAGCGCGATTTCTGCCTCTTGCGGACCTCGGGCGGCTCGGAGCTGCGCCAGTCTCGCATGCGCGCCAATTTCGATGCGGCCCTTGTCTGGTGGGCGCATCCGCTTCTCAAACCTCATTCGGAAAGGACCGCCCATGCGATCTGAAATCCTCATCGCCCCGCTGGCGCGCGCATTGCGATTTCCCGCGCGCCCTTGGGAGAGACGGAGCAATGATTGCGAGCCGCGGGTCTATCGGCATCACGAGAATGCGCACGTAGTGGCGCAAAACCACGAGTTTTTCGAAAACGCAGGAAAGAGCGCCACTACAATGTTTGTTCGCTTCCGGCAATCTCGCAATCGACTGCAAGTTAGTCTCATAGAAACCCGACGCGTTCAGGGAAAGGTGCGTCACGAACATATCGCTAGTTTGGGCTCGGTGGACGTGCCTGCTTCGGTGCGTGGTCGCTTACTTTTCTGGAGCAAGGTTCCGGATCGACTTAGCCGTCTAGCAAACCGTATCGTGTCAGAAGAACAAATGAAGATATATAACGCTCTTCATGCCAGAATTCCGATGGTGACGCCAGACGAGCAGCGTGCACTGCAAATAGAAAATGCTGAAGCTGATGAAAAATTGTGGACAATCCTCGAAGATCAGTTTTCAGTCATGTCTGAAAGCCAACAAGTCATGGCTGAAGGCGCGAAAAAGGCTAGCGGAATTGCCAAGGAAGCAGCCCAGAACGCAAGAGCTGATGTGGAGAAAGCGCGGGGACGTTTAGCGAAGCTGAGGGCGGGAGAAGCCATCGAGGCCGGGTTATTCGACAACCCCATGACGAATAAAGACACCCTTAAGGTGATCGGCTGGACCAAGCGGGATCTTCATCACGCGCTGCGGCTTGGGGTTATCGAAGATGCGGGTGAACTAGACAAATTCATCGCCGAAGTGTTGAGGCGCCAGCGGGGCACTGAAAAAGCCGTGTCGCGGGAAATGGCGCGCAAACTGCTGGAGTCGGCTCGCCGGCGTGATTCGACGGCGGCGCCGTAGACCGAGAGCCGGCGACTTCGGTCCGAAAAGGCGCCCAGCCCGCCGCGCTTCCTCTTTTCCTCCTTCGAGAGTCCGTCGTTCACTGCGCAACGGGCTTCTTCGCGGTTAACGCCAAGCTCCCGAGAGTCGGCGCGGACGCCGCCCTCGTTCCCGCCGCCGTCTTTCGAAACCGAGGCATCTTGCCTCTTTTCGTCAACGCTATTCACCGCGCTCCAGCAACACGCTTTATTCGGAAACAAAGCAGCGGGTGCAAAAAACGCGCAAGGGCAATGAAATCTCATCCGCCCTGCGGGGGGAAAGCGGCGGCTAAGCCACCTATGGGGAGGCTTTGGAGAGTTACGGGAGCCGGACGAGAACCGCGTCCGCGTTTATGGGACCTTCATCATCCGCGAGGTGCGCAAGCGCTCCAGCTTCATCAAGCAGGAGCCGGAATCACCCTGGGCGATACCGTCTTGGTCATGCGCTGAGCAAAGCCCGCGCGCGCGTCCCCGTCCGCCGGCGTGAGCGCGGGCCTGCGGGCCTGGCTATCGCGCGGAGCCTGAAGCCGAAAATCTACGCGAGAGGCCGACAAGAGAGTGCGCCGGGAGACCGGCAAGGAGTAGGTGGTGCAAGTCCACTACGATGAAGGCATAGCAGACCACATCGGCCCCGAGCCGTGCGCAGTTGTCCGTGAGGACCTCGGCGAAGCGTCGGTAGGGGATCGCATAGGCCAGCCATTGAGCCACGAAAATTCAATCTTGGGCGCCGACGCCGTTGCAATAGCGGAAGGCGACACGGATGGGCGCGATATTGCGAGTGCCCAACCGGCCCAACGGGGAATTATGCACTTGACTGAACGCTGAATTCCTCCTATAAAGGTGTCAACGAGGGTAAGACCATGATTGACATCACTAATCCAATCTTCAGCGACGAAAACAAGGCCCGCGAGTATCTTGAAGCTCAGCGTTGGCCTTCTGGCGCTGTTTGCCCCTTCTGCAAGAAGCAGGAAACCGTGAAGGCGCTCCCCGCCGAGGCGATGATGAGCAAGCCTTCCAAGAAAAATCCGATCTCTAAGCCCACGCTCGGCTACTACCATTGCCGCGAGTGCCGCAAGAAGTTCACCGTCTGCACTGACAGCGTCATGGAACGCTCGCACATTCCGCTCGCGAAGTGGGTTCTTGCGTTCCGCCTCATGGCCGCCAGCAAGAAGGGAATGAGCGCCCTTCAGTTGCAGCGCATGCTTGGTGTTCAGTACAAGACTGCTTGGTTTCTCGAAATGCGCATCCGCGAAGCGATGACGCCTGAAGACGCCGCGAGCGGCCCCATCGGCGGCCAGAACAAGGTTGTCGAGAGCGACGAAACCTTCGTTGGCGGCAAGAAGAAGAACGTCCACAACGGCAAGCCGGAGCCGAAGAAACACGCTGTCGTGACGCTCGTTGAACGCGATGGGCAGGTCCGCGCCCGCCATGTCGCCAACGTCACCGCGAAGAACGTGAAGGACCACCTTAAGGCCAACGTGAACAAAGCGTCTTGCCTCATGACCGATGACAGCAAGGTCTATAAGACAGTCGGCAAGAAGTTCGCAGGGCACCTCACCGTGAACCACTCGCAAGACGAATACGTCAGGCTTGGCGGCTTCGTTCACGTCAACACGGCCGAAAGCTTCCACGCCATCGTGAAGCGTCAGATGTATGGAACGCATCATGCCGTCTCTGAGCATCATCTCCAGCGCTACATCAATGAGATCGCGTTCAAATGGAATAACCGCATCGCGCTTGGGATCGACGACACGAAGCGCACAGAGAACGCCATCAAAGGCGCCGAAGGCAAACGCCTCACCTATCGGCGGACTGACTACTACGCCTAAGCCTGTGAAGAAGGCCCGCCACCGCAAGCGATGAGACGGCGAGCCTTCCATTTCCTGAGTAAAGTGCTTCTGCCACGAATCACTTGCTCGGAAATCTCATGAATCAAAACGACCCTGCATATAGAAGTCAAATCCGCGCGCAGTTTGAAGAAAAGGGCGCGGCCCAAGTCCGCACTTGGATGACATCGGGGAATTGGCTGACTCACCTAACGCCCATTGCCCTTGAATGGCTCAAAGAGAAGGATCAAGAAGCTGAACGCTTAAATGCGGCCTCCCAAGCAGAAATGGCCGCGACCGCTTCGCGGGCCGCTGTTGCCGCAGAACGAGCTGCCTCCGCCGCAGAACGAGCCGCATCGGCTGCAGAAGAACAAGCTTCCGCCTCCGCCAAACAAGCTCGCGCAGCCGATGAACAAGCCCGAGCTTCAGAGCGACAAGCTCTCGCGGCCGAGAGAGCAAATACAAGGGCTACGATTGCGCTTGTGATCGCCGCAATTTCGTTGATCGTCACGATGCTTAGTCTCCTTTCCCAGATGCGTTCCGCCTCTTCCGCTCCTTCTTCAAATCGTCATGCGGCTTCGGTGGCGTCTCGAGTGCTTTCCTCAAGCCCCGCGTGAACCGTTCTTCGGCGCCGGGCTCGTCTTTTACATCTTCAAGTTTCTTGGGTGTTTGCGTCATCGTGGTCCCTAAATGATCTCCGGATCCTCTTTGAGCTTCGTACCGAGAGAATCCGCGAAAACAACAATGTGCTCCATGATGGCGCGCGCCTGCGGCTCCTCATAAACAATCTTGTTGTGAGCAACATGATTGCGCCAACCGTCTTTAAAATAAAAAAACTCCTTTGCGGCCTGCGACAAGAAATGTAATTCCTCATCGCGCTGCTGCGTCTTCTTGCTTCCCCTGAGATCTTTGATTTTCGCCTCTATGGCCTCAATGATGATATGCCACTGCTCGCTTGTCCAGGAGAGCCCAACTCGCATCGCCATCGCCTTAAGGGGATGCTCAAGAGCCCGCATGCAATGAAAAACACAGGCGGTTGGCAGTCCTAATGCGTAACAATTGCCAGCGCTCCTTATCTCTTGAGAAAGGTGGGGGAATGCTGCTCGCGTTTGCGATTTTAGTATTTCATCGTCTTCATAGAACCGAGATCGATGCGGTGGAACATACAGGAAAAAGATACCCTGCATTTCTATCTCAATTACGTCAACGATCCTCTGCCATTCCCTGTAAGTATTCGGCAAATAATCAATACTGCGCTGGACAACCTCAAACGAGGTTTTCAAGCCGATCTGCAAGCAAATATCTTTGATTGCGTTGAGCGCTTTTATTAAAGAAGCTATGTCGCTTTCAGCAATCTCGCTTTCGTATGTTTCTGAGACTTGAAACATGTCGAAAACGAGCTGAATTTGGCTTCCAATATCAAGGTAATGCTTCGCATAGAATTTCTGCATATCCCATAGGCTCACGAGCCCGTAAGGGATAGGACGAATCTCGGGCGACGGGCGAAGCGCTAGCTGTAGCGAACCTTGCCCGGAGTTGCCTGTTCCGTCAAGTGCATAATTCCCGCCCAACGGGGTCCGAGACCCTGGCATGTGCGGACGCTCCTTGCTCGGCAACCGGGAGATCTCATGTCCGGCCAGGGCGGCGCGCCGCCTCTGGTCCGCACCGGGAAGGCGAGGAGCCGAAGCCGGTGATGCACGGGCATGAGAAGTCACACTCCGCCATTGTAGCGAAGAAGCTGCCGAACAAAGCTGGGCAACCGGCGGCGGAGGCGGTGGAGCGAAGGGCGGGGACCAAGGGGAACACGGGCCAGCAAAGCACGCGCCGGGCGCAGATCCGGGAAAGCGTGTCCCAGGCGCTGGAACGTGTGCGGAAAGCCGCAAGGCAAAGGAAGAAGGAGAAGTTCACCGCACTCCTGCACCACATCAGCGCTGAGACTCTTGAAGTTGCCTTCTACGCCCTCAAGCGCAAGGCCGCCCCTGGGGTTGATGGCGTGACATGGCAGGAGTACGAGGCAGACCTCGAGCGCAGGCTCATCGATCTGCATGGCCACATCCACCGAGGGGCCTACCGGCCTCAACCCTCCCGCCGGACGTACATTCCGAAGGCGGACGGACGGCAGCGGCCCTTGGCGATTGCCGCCCTGGAAGACAAAATCGTTCAGGGTGCGACCGTTTTGGTGCTGAATGCAATCTACGAGGAAGATTTCCTCGGGTTCTCCTACGGGTTCCGTCCCAGAAGGGGAGCGCACGATGCGCTGGACGCACTGGCGGTAGGCATCGGCAAGCGTAAGGTGAACTACATACTTGACGCCGATATCCGATCGTTTTTCGATTCTGTTAGCCAGGAATGGTTAGTTAGATTTGTAGAACACCGGATCGGCGACAAGCGCATCATCCGCCTGATCCAGAAATGGCTTAAGGCGGGTATCCTGGAAGACGGGGCCGTGACGGTCAGTGACAGGGGAACCGGGCAAGGTTCAGTGGCGTCGCCGCTGCTTGCCAACATTTACCTGCACTACGTTTTCGATCTCTGGGCCGAACGCTGGCGACGGCAAGAGGCCACCGGCGACATGATTATCGTGCGCTACGCCGACGATCTGGTGCTGGGCTTTCAGCATGAAAACGACGCTCGCCGTTTTCTCGATGCGATGCGAGCTAGGTTCGAGGAGTTCGCTCTGTCGCTCCACCCGGACAAAACCCGCCTGATCGAGTTCGGCCGCTTTGCTGCGGCTGGGCGCGAGAAGCGCGGGTTAGGCAAACCGGAAACCTTCAATTTCCTGGGGTTCACCCATATCTGCGGCCGCAGCCGCCGGGGCGCATTTCTGCTCAAGCGGAAATCACGGCGGGACCGCTTGAGGGCAAAGCTCAAGGAGATCAAGGAGGAGTTGTGGCGGCAAATGCACTGGCCGATCCCCGAACAGGGGAGATGGCTGGCGCAAGTGGTCAGAGGCTTCTTCAACTACCACGCCGTGCCCACCAATTTTGCGGCGCTCGGTAAGTTCAGGCATCAGGTGATCCGGCACTGGCTACGGACGCTCCGGCGGCGGAGCCAAACGGATGACACGCCCTGGACAAAAATGAGGAAGCTGGCCGAGGACTTCCTACCGAAACCGAAAATCCTTCACCCCTGGCCCGCTGCGCGCTTCGCCGCCAAACACCCGAGGTAGGAGCCGAATGCCTTAATTGGGCCCAGTTATGTGCGTCAAGTTCTGCAAAATGGCCGGACCACACTGCAGGGATGTTTCTTTGTTCGGCTGAACGGCGTTTCTCCGTCCCGGCCTGAACTCTGTAAAGCGCCTCGCGGAGCGGCGGTCAACGCTGGCCGAAGGCCACCGCCAAAGGCGGCGCGAAGCGGCGTTGAGGGCCGTGAGCACGGCGCGATCGTCGAGCTAGCCGGGCCGCTCATGCCGCTTGTCTCAGCATCTGTTTCTTGTGCTCGCGCAAATGATCCATGTTGAGATAGCGCATGGCTTCGAGCCAGTTCTCGTGCATCTCGACGGCGAGCGCCCGGACCAGCCGCAAGCAACTCTCCGGGTTCGGGAAGATGCGAACCACATGAGTCCGCCGCTTGATCTCCTGGTTCAGCCGCTCAAGCATGTTCGTGGATTTCATGTGCTTGTGGTGGGCGAGCGGCAGCCGGTAATACGCCAGCGTCTCCTCGATGTTTTCCTCGACCCAAGCGCAAAGCTTTGGATATTTCGCCTGCCACTTGGCAAGCCAAGCCGCAATGTCGCGGCGCACCTCGGCAAGCTCGCGCCGGTCGTAGAACCAGCGCAGCTCGCGCAGGCAGTCGTCGTCGACTTTGCGCGGGACGTAATCGAGCGCGTTCCTTAAAAAATGCACGTAACAGCGCTGCCACACCGCCTCGGGCAGCACTTCGCGGATCGCGGCTTTGAGACCGGCATGATCGTCCGAGACCACAAACTCGACGCCGGAAAGCCCGCGTTTCCTCAGGCCCAGCAAGAAGTCGCGCCAGCTCGACCGGCTCTCGCGGTTGGCAAGCTCCACGGCGAGGATTCTGACGCCGGCCTTCCCAGTCCACGGCGACGGCGATCAGCACGGCCTGGCTCGTGATGATCCCGCCCTCGCGGATGCGCTCGTAACGGGCATCGAGGATGAGATAGGGATAGCCGTCGGACAGGCTGCGTTCCGAGAAAGCCTTCAGGCTCTCGTCGAGCGTCTTGTCGATGGCGCCGATCGAACTTGCGGAAAAGCTGTGGCCGCATAAAGCCTCGGTGACGGCTTTCACTTTGCGCGTCGAAACGCCCTGCACATACATCTCCGCCAATGTCCCAACCAGCGCCTTCTCCGAGCGCTGATAGCGCTCGAACAACTCCGTCGAAAACCGACCCGCCCGGTCTTGTGGAACCCGAAGCTCCAGCGTCCCGACCCGCGTGATCAGGGCGCGACTGTAATAGCCGCTGCGATAGCCAAGCCGGCCCTCTGTGCGCTCGCCCTTCTCAGCCGCAAGCGCCTCCGTCATCTCCGCTTCCAGCGCCGCCTGCACAAAGCCCTGGACCGCAGCGCGGACGAAATCCTCGTCCCGTTCCAGAAGCTCCTTGATCGCAACGATCTTCGATCTATCCTGAACCTTGGTCATGGTCTGCTCCCTCGCCAAAGGGTTGGTGACTTCGATCATCACCTGCATACCATGGCCGCCTCACCCCATTTTGCTGAACTTTCCGCACACTATCTTGGGCCCGTTCGGATCTGTGCGGGGGGCGAGGAGTAATCCTCGTTCCTACCGCGATCATGGGGCTGTTTTCGGAGAGCGCCCGCTGTTGGAGGTTGAGCCGCTGTTCCAGATCATCATCAATCGATAGCGCGAAGCGCGGCGTACAACTCCTCTCGTTTCTGCTTTTCGGCCGCCTGGGGCAAGATTAGGAAGTTTTTACGCTATATGAGAGCCAAAGCGTTAGCGTTTGCAATTGCGGAGCATCCCCGCGCGGCGCGCCACCTCCGAAGCGCGAGAACTCGGGATCACCAAGCATTGTGCACCACGAATGATGGATTTCATAATCGGAATACCATCCTGCTCCCGTATATCCACACCCTCGTCTTAAGTTTTCCCTTTGCTGGGCAAGCGCCGTTGCCGTGTAAGCTGCGCAATTATTCCCGATGCCGCCCCCAGTCTCTTTTACCGCAGGGCGCCTTTGTTCTTGGACAGCAGGTCTCTTCGGTCTGAAAGCAGGTCGCCTGGGTTCGGAAGACGGCACGGTTTCTTCGCTTCCAGAAATGGATTTGTCCTGTTTGCCAACCGAGCCGCCCGTGCTCTCCGCGCTGGCCGGACCCGGCAGGGCAATCGCGGCGATGATGACCGCGTATAGCATCATGTGTCTGATTCCAGCCATTATCGCGCCCTCAGCTCCAGTTTGCGCCCGCGTCTATTACCAGCTTGCGTCGAAATTGGCGGTTCCTCCGCCAATTTGGCAAGAATGCGGGTAGGCGCCGCTCGCGCTCCGTCCGGAGCGCGAGCCCGTGGCCCGTCCCGAGCAGAGATTGACGTACCCGCCTGTGTCACGGATATCGATTACGATTGTGGAAGCGGTCAACGTTACCGTCATGGAAGACCTGAGGCCATGGTTCCATGAGCCTTGGTAATGGTTGCCGCCTGTATTGTGAAATGTGCCCCGGAAATCGCCCCAAATGCTAGTTACGTGGAGCCTGATGGATTGGGGAAGCTCCGTGGGGGCGGATTCTCTAACCGAAGGTTGTCGTTTTTTGAAAGCGGGTCCTTTCGGTTCGGGAGACGGCGCGGTTTCATCGCTTCCAGAAATAGATTTGTCCTGCTTGCCGATCGAGCCGCCTGTGCTTTCTGGCCATGCCGGCGAAGACAATGCGCAGGGCAGGAAAACGAATAAGAGCAGCAATGCCTTTTTCATGAACCCCTCCATGCAGCCGTGCGGCCTATTTGGCGACCACCTTTTCCGTGCCGCTTGCGCAGACGCCCGCCAGAATTTCACACCCCGGGTTATTCTTTCCGCACTCCTCGAGCGCGGCTACGCGCGCGGCGCTCATGTTCGCCCGCGCGGCAAGGGACCAGCGCTTGTCCGAAAAGGCGAATGCGCCGCATTCCGAACCGAAAAACGTGAGAACCGACGCGCATGTGGATTTCGCCTTCCCGCAGGCGGCTTGCGCCTCGGCAACCGCAGCCTGACGCGATTCGGTGGCCCAGGACATGCCCCATTTCTTTTCCGTTCTCGAATAGGCGATAGCGCCCCAAGGCCTAAGCGGGGTTGCAAGGCGCAGGCGCCGCAGCAGGCCCTCTGTGAGATCTCCGTCTTTCTTTAAGCCGAGCGTTTCCTCGAAGTCGCGGATCGCCTCCCGCATCCGGTCGTTGACGGCGCCGTCCTCGGCGCCCGGATCGTAATTCAATTCATAGAGTCGACGCTTCGCTTCCTTAATCTGTTCGCTCGCAACGATGGGGGTCGTATCGGAGCTCGCCTCCAAAGCCACGGCCGGGCGGCTTGGCTCGATGCGCGCCGGCTCCGCTTTTGCCTCCGCGAAATAGAATTTATCGAGCAGGGCGTGGTTCTCCCACGGCACCTGCTTGCCGCCCGTTTTTTCGAGAACCTCCCTCCGCACCTTCGTCAGGATCGACAGGATGTCCTCGCCCGGCGTGCCGATGGCGCGGACCAAGGGGCCGCTATAGGGCGAGTTGCGCCCCACGCCGTCCAGCGCGACGTTGCCGGGCTGCGTCGAGAAGCTTATGAGCGTTCCCACCCCCGATTCCGCTGGAGCCAGGCCGCTGCCCACATCGATTCCCCGCGTGCCGAGCGCCCTGGCGAGATTGCGAGCAAGCGGATTATTCCGGCAGGCGTCGAGGAAAAGGATGTTGGTCTTGGTCTCGCGCTCCATCGTGCGCTGCACCAGATCGAGCCGCACCATCTCGAAATCGAGCGCGGCGGCCGTTTCGAGCTTGGCGTCGACCGGAACGAGATAGTTGACGCCCCCGACCTGAAGTCCGTGGCCGGAGTAGTGGAAGACCGCGGCTTCGGCGCCCTCAAGCTGCAGAGCGAATTCCAATATCCTGCGATCCATATTCGTCTTGGCGAGGTCGGTCGCGAGAATGACCGTGAAGCCCAGGCCTTTAAGCGCAGCCGCCATGTCCTCGGCATCGTTTTTTGGGTTCGCGAGCGGCGTCGCATAAGCGTAGGCGCCATTTCCGATTACGAGCGCGACGCGTTTGCCTGCCGCGTGCGCCGGAGCAACCCCGGCGGCGATCGAAGCCGCTATCAATAACGCGAATATGCATTTCATGAACTGTACTCCGGAGAGCAGCAGCTTTATCTATGCCGCAAGAGCGCTTTTCGCGCAATGAGGGCAAAAGGTGCATTGAGCAGATCGCGACCGTGACATCAAAACGTTTCTCGGCATAACCTCCGCGATGGGCGACAGTTCAAAACCGACAGCGTTCTGGGCTGGTTCGCATATCTGCTCGTAAGGCTCTGGTCGGAAAATTCCGGTGCTGCGTGTAAAGCGGTTGTGCCCCGAAATCGCGTTCGAGTCCGCTCCCGACCCATCACGTCGATCAGCCGCCAAATGAAGCCCCGGATCGCGTCGCCGCGCCGGGGCTCATCGCTAGCGCTACACTCGCGCCCGCGACCTCCTGCGCGGCGCGGGCGGCTCGGCCTTCGTAGCGCTAGGCGGCGACAGAGCGGCGCCGAGGCGCTTCTTACGACGGCCTGGACGAGGGCGGCTCGCCAGAGCTTTCGCCGCAGCGGAAACGTCCGCAGCGCTAAGCGGTTTGAGGCTGATAACGGAGCCGCTTGCCGTCTGCGGGGCCGCGCTTGGGTTAGCGCTAGGCGAAGGCGCGGCGTGCGCTACGGCGAAGAAGCCGAGCGAGGAGACAAGCTCCATGACGACGGCGACGGACACCGCAAGCGCGGTCGAAACTTGCCCGACCTCGAAGCCGGTCAGCGACGCAAGCGTTTCAGCTTGCGGGTCGACAGAGGCGGGGCGGCCCGCATCCATGTCGCGCTTCGCGGCCTTGATCTCCGCCTCCTTAGCTTTCACAGCGGCGCAGAAAGTGGCCTGCCGGGCATGCGCATCGGCGCATCCGGCGGCGGCCTCGTACTTCGGCGACGTCTTCATGGCCGCCAGTTCGCCCGTGAGCCGCTCGTGGTCGGCCTTGGCCCGGAAATAGCGGGCGGCGCTTTCCAGCCGCTCCGCGCCGTTCTCGGCGCGATGCATGGCGCTGAAGCCGATGGAGGACATCAACGTGAAGGCGGCGCACACGATCCATAGAAGCATTGCGGCGGCTTGCTGGAATCGCGCGCGGCGCGACGCCGCAAAAGCCGCGGCGCCCGGCATGATCCAGTTCAGGGCGACCAAGGCGACGCCGAGAGCGCCAAAGAGATAGCCATCGAGTTCGGTATGGCCGAGGGTCTGGCCAAACCGCCAGTTCATGGCGGCGACGACGCCGCCGATCACGACGACGGCCGGAAGGCCGAGCGCCGTTTGCGCCCAGGGGCGCGAAGGACTATTTTGAGAATGCATGTCCGAGGCCTTTCAGGGATGGACGTTGCAGGCCCGGCCGCGTGTTCGCGCACGCGCCGGGCGTCTCTATGAAAAGAGACAAAACAGGCGGCCGTGGCGGGCCGCCCTTGCAATCGGATCATGATGAATTGGGGAGCGCTTTGCGGCGCAGCCGCGGATCGCTCCGCGGCTGCGATGGCTTTCGAACCTACTTCGGCCCGGCGAGGCGCTTCGCCTGCGTGGCCGCGGCGTCCAGATGCGGCCGAAGCTTTGTCCAGATCGCCGCCGCCATCGCGCCTCTATCTGCGATGGAGTAACCGGCGGCGACGCCGATCACGACGCCGGCGAAGAATTGGCCGATGAAGGACGCGACGACGAGCGCAAGCACAAGTCCCGCCGCAACGGAGAGTTCTTTATCCATGGGAAGGCCTCCAGGGCGCAGCTCCGCAGCGGGGGCTACGGCAACCGGCTGCGCCGGAAAGCGTTCTCGATGAAAGATGTTCCGCTTACCCTGGCTTTCGCTCCCTGCCGCCCTGGCGCCATGCCTTTTGTTTGACGGTTGCCCGCGGGCTGCAGTTCGGTTGGGCCATCTCTTCATCATGGCATCAAACGTAGGGCGGATTAACTTGGGTGATAAGCAAAAGCTTCAGTCATTCTTCACTAAGATAGCAATAAATCTTGAATTATTCACAAGAATATTCAAACATACGGCGATTTTATATGTTGAACTCAAATATTGCTGGAATTAAACCGGCTTTCTTGCTTTCGCGATATGATACTGCGCTCCGCCCGACAGGCCGAGCGCGCTCATGCCGCCGCCGAAGGAGCGCTCAATCTCCGAACCGTTTCCGACGCCGCTCCGGCGGTCATGGCTTATTCTCGCTCGTCGTCGTCATCAGCTTGTCGAGATGCCGGATTTCGTCCGCGACGCGGCTCGAGATGTCATTCAAGCGAGCCGACGTGCAGCTATCGCCGGCATAGAAGAACGCTGAACTTACGCCCGCGATAAGCGTATGGGCGCGGCGCAGAAAGTTCTTGGCTGTCGCCAACTCTTGGATGGAAAGCTTCACGCGATACTCCCTCCAGGCAAGCCTGCGCCTTCGCCGAAATCTGTGGATTTTGGCGTTCACGGTGAGAAGGCGTTACCAATATTTGTACAGGGTACAAACTAGCTGCGGCTGCCGTGTTGCGTCAATTCCTATGTTTGTATAGCTCCACAACATGTTGACAGATACACAATGCCGGATGGCGAGGGCCGCGCTTGGCTGGGGAGTGAGGGAGCTTGCGAAGGCCGCGGGCGTCAGCGCCAATACGATCGCGAGATTTGAAAGCGGGAAGAAAGCTAACCCCGCGACGCTGAAGGTTATCAGGCAGGCATTTGAGGCCGCCGGCGTCGAATTCACCAATGGCGATGCGCCTGGCGTGCGCCTGCATCGCAAGAAGCAATAGCGCCGCGGATTTCAAGCCTTACCGATCACCACTCTTCATGAGCAAGTGGTTGAGCGTTGAGTTCCTGTCGTATCGAGCGCCAGCCGGGTAAAAGGCGATCCATATGCGCTACGAACGCGCCATTGTGTTGGCGTTCCAGAAGGTGGATGAGTTCATGGACGACGATGTATTCGAGACAAGCCGGAGGCTTCTTAATTAGCTCGAGGTTGAGCCATATCCGTCGATGCGTAGGGCTACAGGTTCCCCATTTCGTTTTCATGCGCTTGATCCGGAAATCGGGAACAGGAAGGCCTGCCCTTTGGGCCCACTTCTCTACAAGTGGAGCGGCGCACGCTTTAAGCTCCTTGCGATACCACCTTTGAAGCGCGCTCTCACGAGTTGCCCGATCGGCGCCGGGCTTTATAGTGAGGTCGATGGATTCGCTTCCGCGGAGCGAGACCTTGGACCGCTGGCCAGTCTCGATTACGCTTAAGCGATATCGCCGGCCTTTGAAAAAGTGGCATTTCCCTGAAACGTATTCACGCGCCGACTGACGTTCCTGGGCCACGAACTTCGCGCGCTGCTGCTTGATCCAGCCAAGGCGCGCGACGACGGCAAGCCGGACCGCTTCTTCGCTAAGCACCAGCGGCGCAGCTACGCGGACGCGGCCTTCAGGAGGATAGACTCCCAGGTGGAGGTTTTTAATTCGCTTCCGAACAACCTCAACGGGCACACCGCCAACAAGGATTTCGTGGCTGTCAGTATTCACTCTGCGCCTTCACAAGCTCAAAGATTTCGTCAAGCCGGGCGTCGTCTTTGAGAACCTGAGCGATTGCCCTGCGCACCATTCTCTCTTTGATCGGATGGCCTCGGAAATCATCCGGCTTATGTTGCCGGATAGCGGCGTCAATAGCGACGGCAAGGTTCTGATCCTGAAGGTTGTCGAAGAGCGCTCTTTTCGCAGGCGTATCGATGCCGGCAGGATAGCCCGGTCCGGGATCTACCAGCTTCACCTTGCGGGCCAGCTCAACAATCTCGTCAAGGTAGGCTTTGTATTCCAGGGCGCCTTCCCGGCGCCGCTTGATCAGCGCATCCAGGAGGTCGGACATCTTCTGATAGTACGCAGGGTTGACGGGCTCCTTGTCGGTGATGATTTTGCGGACGTTATTCTCGATGGTTTCGGCGACGGCTTCTTCGTCCTTGGCGATGCTGTCGGGAAGCGCGTCGACGGCGCCGACCCCGTTCTTCACGATCATGTCCACGAGCGAGAGATCGTCGAAGGCCGACAATTTCACGCTGTCCTCGGCGCGGATGTAGGCGTCGATGAGATGGCGCATGGCGGGCTCGTACATTTTCAGATCGATGTAGTCGCCGCTCTTGAGCTTCACGGCGGCCCTGACATCCTCGAAATGCTTGACCTCGGCCTTGATGGCTGTCGCCTCATGCTCGCTATACCCGGCTTCCTCCATCTCGTTTGCGAGATTGGCGTAGGCGCGCAGCAGACTTGAAACGAGCCGATAAAGGAGAAGCCTCTTCGGCTCGCTCTCTTTCAGCGCCGCCTTGTTTTCCGCATCCGCGGAGCCGCAGAAAAAGCGATGGTGAGCCGGCAAATCCCGCGGCGGCGGAACCGGCTCGCAAAGCGCCCTTAGCGCCTCCAGGGCCTCCTCCAGGCGCGTGCGCCCATCGTCAAGGCGATCAACGAGAAGCCCCTTCACGTCCTCGGGCTCGTATGCGTCGAAGGCGCCGGACGTGTAGTCCTTGATCGAGCCTTCCAGGCTCTTGAACAGGTCTTTGTAATCGACGATGTAGCCGTAGTCTTTGTCGTCGCCATCCAGGCGGTTGACCCGGCAAATCGCCTGGAACAGGCCGTGGTCCTCCATGTGCTTGTCGATATAAAGATAGGTCGCGGGCGGCGCGTCGAACCCGGTGAGAAGCTTATCGACGACGATGAGAAGCCTCATCTGGCCCGGCTCCTTGACGAACCTCTTCTTCACGTCGATCTCGAACTGCTCGGGCGTCTTACCGTTGAGCATCCGGTTGTAGATCTCGTATTTCTGTAGGCGCTCTGTCAGGCCCTCGCCTGTCGTCTCGCCCTTCGTGTCCGCGACCGTGGGCTTGTAGGACGTGATGATGGCGCACTTGCCGGCCAGCTCGGTTTCCTCGAACAGCTGATAGAGCTTGCAAGCCTGATAGATGCTGCCCGAGACGATCATGGCGTTGCCGCGCCCGCTCACAAGCCGGTCTTTCGTGTTCATGTCCATGAGGACGTTGGCGACGATCTTCTCCAGCCTGGACTGGCTCGATAGCACCTTTTGCAGTGTGCCCCAGCGCTGTTTCAGCTGCGCCTTCGCAAAGTCGGTGAGCCCTTTGGTCTTGGCCTCGAACCACTTGTCGATCTTGTCCGGCGACGTGATGCTTTGGTCGATATCGCGCGCCTCATAGCGCAAATCCAGTACGACGCGGTCGGCGACGGCTTCGTCGAACTTATAGGTGTGAATGTAGGTCCCGAACTTCTCCAGGCTTGTGGGCTTGTCGGCCTTCAGAAGCGGCGTCCCCGTGAAGCCGATGAACATCGCGTTCGGCAGGATGGCCTTCATCGCGTCGTGAAGCTGCCCGGATTGGGTCCGGTGGCATTCGTCGACGAAGACATAGATGTCGCCCTGCGGTTTGAATCCGGCGCTCACCGCCGTGCTCAGCTCGGCGACATAGGCCGAGATGTCGGCGTCGTCGGCCACGCCGAATTTGTGGATGAGCGAGCACATCAGCCATGGCGTCGTGTCGGCGAGCTTGGCGATAAGGTCGGCGCCGCTCGTCGCCCGGTAAATCTTCTCCTGAACGCCGACGAAGACCTTCTCGATCTGCTCGTCCAATTCGGTGCGGTCGGTGATGATGGCGATCCGGGCGCCTTCCACATTCTCGCGGATCCACTTCGCGAGCCACACCATGGTCAGGCTCTTGCCGGAGCCTTGGGTGTGCCAAATGATGCCGCCCTCGCGTGCTCTGACGCGCTTCTGCGCGGCCCGCACGCCGAAATATTGATTGTGCCGGCAGGTCTTCTTCGTCCCGGAATCGAACACGATGAAATCGTGCAGGAGTTCGAGAAAGCGGCTCTTGCTGCAGAGCTGGCTCAGCGCGCGGTCGAGCGGGTTCTCGATGGCGCTGTCTTCCTTCCAGGCGAGGTAATAGCGCTCCGTCGTCTCGATGGTCCCGTAGCGCAAACCCTCGGTGTCGTTCCCGGCCATGACAAGCTGCATGGTCGTGAAGAAGGGGCGGATGAACTGCTTCTTCTGATTGTCGAGGTTCTGGCGGATGCCCTCGGCCATCGACTTTGTGGAGCGCTTCAACTCCAGCACGGCGAGCGCGACGCCGTTCACATAGAGCACGAGGTCCGGCCGCTTCGTGGCGGCCTTGGCGTCGAAGCCCTTCACGGTGACTTCCTCCGCGATGGCGAATTGGTTCGCGGCCGGGTTCTTCCAATCGATGAGCCAGACGGTTTCGTGGTTCTCGCCGGCGGCGGGCGCGACTTTCACGCCATAGCGAAGCAGCTCATAGACGGATTTGTTCACGTCGTAGAGGCCGCGCGACTGATCGCCCGCCACGCGCTGAAACTCGGCAAGGGCGCGCGCGATCAGTGGACCGTCCGCCGGGCGCATGCGCTGCAAGAAGGCGCGGAGCAACCCCTCCTCGACGTTGCGATTGCCGTCGCGATCCTTCCAGTTGCCGAGATACTCATAGCCGAGCGTGTCGCGGAGCAAGGCGATAACGCGGGCTTGCGTGGCGCTTTCGGGCTGCCCGACGGGTTGAGATGGAAAGGGCGCGGTCATATCAGCCGGATCCTTCCCGTGAGCAGTTCCTGCATCATGCCCTGCTTCATTGATCGCGCTTTTTCTCGCTGAGCCTTCAAGGCTGCAAGTTCGGCGTCCATATCGGAAAGCGCTGCGGCAATTACGGCTTGTTCCTCGAAGGTCGGTGGCAGTGGAAGCAAAACTTCCGAGAGTATTTTTCCATTAGTCAACGCGCGGGTTGTATAAGATGCTTTGGAGGTGATCTGTTTACGTACGATGGGAGAACTGAAGCAGTATGCTTTAAAGGCATGGTTCAAGCGATGATCGAGAGGACGGGCACGAAGGACGAATCCGCTAAACACAGTGTTAAGCGCTTCATCCAACATTACTGATGCGATACCGACCTCTTCTGCAGTTTCAGATGTCCGCGTAAAGAAGACATCGCCCTTACGCACATCAAAGTTGTTTAGTTCGGCGGCCGTCAGCGAAACTCGGCCCTCCAAACTCGAAAAACGGACTACAGGGCTCTTAAAAACATCCATGTAGTTAACGATGGGGGTGCCATAACCGAAGAACTGCTTTGCTTTGTTCAACCCGTTCTTAAAACTAAAAAGTTGGCCCAGCCTCACCTCATCCCACTCCACCGAAAAGCCGGGGAGGCGGGTTTTGCCGGTGAGGAGCTGCTGCATCGCGGCCTGTTTGATGTCGCGCTTCTTGGCGATGAGCCGGTCCAGGCTCGCGATCCACTCATCCGCATCGGAAAGCGCCGCCGCAATTGCCCGCTGCTCAGGCAACGGTGGCAGCGGAATCGCAATCGAGTTACAACCGTTCTTATTTAGGTAGGGGACCGCGGTCTTAGTGCCGGAGCTCTCGATTTGATCTTTCTGGAAGGCAAGCGCGCTCAATAAATACGTTCCGAGGATGCGCTCTGTCGGAATGAAAACATGAAGCTGCTGATTCACCACGATTTCATTGTGGGTCAGGGCAACGATCCCTAATTCGCCTGCGCATGACATGAGGACGGCTCCCGGAGGGACGACCTTGGAGCCGACACTCTTCGCCTCTGCGCGGGAAACGCAGAGACCAGCTCTTGAAGTCGTAACAGGCTTTCCATTCTCCAAATCGGGTGTCGTGATCCACGGGATATCTCCGTCGAAGAACTTCGGCTTGTTTCTGCCTGGAACAATGCAGCCACAAACATCCCCAACCTTCGTGGTCTGCCAATCTTCCGGAATTGCGCCGATTTCGGTTTGTTTGAATCCTGGCTTGACAGTCATGGGGCTGCCCCTTGCGTAAAGATGTTAGCGGTCGCCTCAAGGGCAGCACTTGGGGACCTTTCCATGAAATCCTCTGTGAGTGTCAGGCAGGACGCGCACAAAAAACGAGCCTTTTCGGTGAATGAGCTTCGCGATATGCACCGAAACCGCCGTTTCCTGGCCATATGCGCGCCTCTGTGGGTAAGGGATCTCCGTTTCGTACCCACGTCCTGCTTCATGCACAGATAAACCCGGTTTCCTGTGCATCTCGCCGCACATACGCACCGAAAAGGCCGTTTTCTTGTGCATGTTGCCGTCATGTCGCGCTCTGGCTGCGCTCGCCAACGCTGAGGAACAGGTTGAATAAGTCGTCATTCAAAAAGTAGTTTTCTTTGCCGATTTTATGTTTCGTCACAAGGCCGATCCCGGCCAGCGCTTCCAGATAGCGCGTGGCCGTGTTGCGATGAACAGCGAGGTCGGCCATCACAAAATCGATCTTTGTGTAGGGGTGGCGGAACAGATTATTAAGGAGGTCCTGGCTGTAGATGCGGGGTAATTCGCTGCGCATCCGGTTCTTATGATGCTGCATCAGGTCGCGCACGCCGAAGACGAGGCCTGTGGTTTGCCGGGAGGTTTGCTCGACGCCGGCGAGCATGAACAGCACCCATTCCTCCCAAGCCTCGCGGTCGCGCACCGCTTGCAGCAGCCGGTAATAGTCCGGCTTGTTCTGATTGATGTAGCGGGACAGATAGAGGATGGGCGCGCCGAGCAGGCCCTCCTTTACGAGATAGAGGATGTTGAGGATGCGGCCGGTGCGGCCATTGCCGTCGTAAAAGGGGTGAATGGTCTCGAAGCGGTGGTGGATGACGGCCATCTTGACGAGCGGGTCGAGGCCGGCGACGCCGTCGTCGTTGATGAAGCGCTCCAGATTGTCCATGAGCGCCACGATCTCGGCGTGGCTCTGCGGCGGCGTGAATACCGTCTCGCCGGTCTGGTCGTTCTTGAGCGCCGTGCCGGGCAGCTTGCGGGTATCCGTTGCGGCGGCATCACCTTCAAAATCGGCTTTTTCCGCGCGAGAGTGTGGGCTGAGGCGGGAACGGAAGATGAGCGCTTATGCAAAGTGACAGGCATCGGCACAGTCTCTTACGGCAGGACAGCTACCGGCGGATCGAGGCGATCACGGGGCAGCGGCGGCGCCGGCAATGGAGCGATGAAGAGAAGGCGCGGATCGTTTCGGAGAGCTTTGCTCCGGGCGCCAACATCGCCGCTGTGGCGCGGCGTCATGGCGTGAGCTGCGGCTTGCTGCATAATTGGCGCGGTCAGGCCCGGCAAGCGGCTGCATCCACGGCGCCGTTCATTCCGATCGCACTGGCGGAGGAGAGCGGCGGCGGAGAGGAAGATCGGGCCATCGCGCCGTGCGGCGCGATCGAGATTGAGCTTTCGGGCGCGCGCGTCCGCGTCGAGGGCGCGGTCGGCAAGGCGGCGCTCAAAACCGTGCTGGCGGCGTTGCGCGAAACGGCATGATCGGGATATCCGGCGGCCGGCGCATTTTCTTGGCTGCAGAGCCGATCGACTTCAGAAAGGGGATGGACTCCATCGCCGCGCTGGTGGCGGAGGCGCTGAAAGCCGATCCATTTTGCGGCGATATGTTCATCTTCCGTCCGAAGCGCAGCGACCGTTTGAAAATCCTGGTCTGGGACGGCTCCGGGCTGATTCTGGCTACCAAGCGGCTTGAGGAGGGGCGCTTTTGCTGGCCGCCGGCGCGTAACGGCACGATCCAGCTCAGCGCCTTGCAGATGTCCATGCTGCTCGAAGGTCTGGCGTGGACCAACGCGCCGGTCAAAGCCATGAGGCGTCCAATAAAAGCTGCTTAGAGCGAGCGATTTTACTGGATGAACGGCGACGCTCTCGCATAAGTTGCAGTCATGATTCTCGATCTCTCCGCTTTGCCCTCCGATCCGGAGCAGCTCAAGGGAAGGCTCATCGAGCTGGCCAGCGCTGCGGAGGAGGCGGCCGCCCAGCGCGATGCGGCGCTAGCGGAGAACGAGAAGCTCCTTTACATCCTCGCCGAATTCAAGCGCGCCTTGTTTGGGAAGCGTTCCGAGAAGCTCGATCCCGATCAGTTGCAACTCATCTTGGATTTGGCCGCGGCGGCGGCTGCATCGGAGGGGGCTGGTGAAAGCCGCGACGCCTCCGCGGCAGTTCGCAAAAAGCAGCGCAAACCCGCCGAACGCAATCGCGGCAAGCTGCCCGGGCATCTGCCGCGCGTCGAGATACGCATCGATCCGGAGGCCAAGACTTGCTCCTGTTGCGGCGGAGCGCTCCACGTCATTGGCGAGACCGTGAGCGAGATGCTGGACATCGTGCCGGTGCAGTATCGGGTGAAGCGCATTATCCGCCCGCGCTATGGCTGCCGGGCTTGCGAGAATGCCGTGGTCCAGGCGCCTGCGCCGGCGCGGCCGGTCGATGGCGGCATCGCCACCGAAGCGCTGCTCGCCGCCATCGCGGTTGGAAAGTTCGCCTGGCATCTGCCGCTGAACCGCCAGCTGCGCATGATGCGGGCGCAAGGGATCGAGCTTGACCGCTCGACGCTGTCGTTGTGGATCGGGCGGACCGCCTGGTGGCTGAAGCCGCTTTATGCGCTGCTGCTCGCGTCGATCCTGGCGCGGCCGAAAATTTTCTGCGACGAGACGCCGATGCCGGTGTTCGCCCGCGGCGGGACAAGGCGCTGTATCGCGCGACAATCTGGATGAGAAGAGCGGCAATCAAGGTGAGAATGGGCGGATCGCCGAGCCTTACGATGATCGCCGCTGGCGCGGTGACGCGCAAGCGGGTTTTGCTTTCAGATTGACGCGGAGCGTCACTCCGACGTTGTTTTGATTGTCGCGCGCCCGGCCGGGCGGCCCTTGCCGCGTTTACGCTCAAGCGCTTCGTTGCAGCGGTAGCTCTTGACGTTCATCTCCAGGATAGTTGCATGATGCACGAGGCGGTCGACGGCCGCGAGCGTCATCGCCTGGTCCGGGAAGACCTTGCCCCATTCGCCGAACGGCTGATTGGCCGTGATCAGCATAGAGCGGCGCTCGTAGCGCGAGCCGATCAACTCGAACAGCACGCTGGTCTCGGCCTGGTCTTTGCTGACATAGGCGATGTCGTCGAGCACGAGCAGGTGATACTTGTCGAGCTTCGCGATGGCGCTTTCCAGCGCAAGCTCGCGGCGCGCCACCTGCAACCGCTGAACGAGATCGGTGGTGCGCATGAACAGGACGCGCCAGCCATTTTCGATGAGCGCCAGGCCGATGGCTGCCCCAAGATGGCTTTTTCCGACGCCGGGTGGGCCGAACAGGAGGATATTGGCGCCTTGCTGGATCCAGCCATCGCCGGAGCTCAGCGCCATGACTTGGGCCTTGCTGATCATGGGTACTGCAGCGAAGTCGAAAGCGTCGAGCGTCTTGCCGACGGGCAGGCGCGCATCGGCAAGGTGGCGTTCGATACGCCGCCGTCCGCGATCGGCAATCTCCAGCTCAGTGAGCGAGGCAAGGAAGCGGGCCGCGGGCCAGCCTTCCTTGTCCGCTTGCTCCGCAAGCTTTTGCCACATCAGCTTGATGCCCGGCAGGCGCAGTTCGGTAAGGAGAAGTTCGACACGTACAGTGTCAATGGCGGAGTTCTTCGTCATGCCGCCGCCTCCAAAGCGCAGGGTTGGGCGACAACGGCCAGCTCGTCGTAGGCTGAGAGCGACGCCAATTCCACGGTAACGTCCGGGATGGCCGCTGCATCGGGCTTAAAGCGGTCCCGCAACCGGGCGGGATCGGGCAGTTCTCCGGCATTCAGAGCGGCCTCGATGGCTTCCGCCAGCTCTGCCTCGCAAGCCCTGTCGTGAGCGAGCTCCAGGAGTTCGACGGCAACGCGGCAGGCGCGTTTCTCGCCCTCCTGGGCCAGCAGCGCCTCAAAAGCGCGTGCGTAAGCCTGACGCGGGAAGAGCTGCTCGCGATAGACAAGATTGAGCAGCGCCATCGGTTTCTTGCGCAGGGCATGAATGACATGCCGGTAATCGACGACATGGGCGCGCTTGCCGCTCGCCAGCGGCGGTTGCCCCCTTCGCAAGGTCAGGATGGGCGTGCCGCCGAGAAAGCATTCCAGCCTCTCATCGTAAATCCGCACCCGCAGGCGATGGCCAATGAGGCGCGACGGCGTCGTATAGAAGACGCGGCGCAGAGTGAAGCCGCCGCTCGATGTAACCCGGACGACCGCCTCCTCAAAATCGGCGGTGCGCCTTGCCGGCAGCTTTTTCAGCGCGGCCCGCTCCGCGTCGATACGCTTGCTGTTGTGCGCATTCCGGCGCCCAACGATCTTGTCGATGAAGCGCCGGTAGACCGCCAGATCGGAGAAATCGCGCGAGCCGCGCAGAAGCAGCGCATCGGCAATCGCTCGCTTCAGATGCCCATGTGCGCTTTCGATGGCGCCGTTCTCGTGCGCGACGCCGAGATTATTGCGCACCGGCTCCATGCCGTAATGCGCAACCAGCGCCTCGTAACGCTGCGTCAGGTCTTCTCGCGCTTCGCGGTCGAGATTACGGAACGCCGCTGACAGGCTATCGGTTCGATGCTGTAACGGCGCGCCGCCCAGCGCCCAGAGCGCATTCTGCAGTCCTTCGGCAAGCGCGACGAAGCTCTCGCCGCCAAAAATGACATGAGCATGCTCGAAGCCGGAGAACGCCAGGCGAAAGTGATAGAGCCGATGATCGAGCGGCTGACCGGCGATGGCTATGCCGAGCTCGCCCATGCTGGTGAAATCGGACAGCCCAAGCCGGCCGGGCGCCTGGCTCTGCAGGAAGATCACATCCCGCTCAGGGCCCTTGAGAGCCCGCCATTGGCGAATGCGCCGCTCGATCGTCCGGCGCACGCCAGGGGCGATCTCGGGGTGACGGCGCACAATCTCTTCAAAGACGGCGACCGCGCGCAAATCCGGCGTCGCCTCGATCATCGGCAGGATCTCCTGCTCCCAAACGCCCTCAAGCGGATCGGGACGTTGGCGGCGCCGCGGCGCCTTCTTTTGCGACGGCAGCCGTGGATCGTTCTCGATCCGGTAGCCGGTCGCAGTGCTGAAACCGGCCTTGGCGGCGGCTACAGCCGTGGTGTGTGTCTGGCGAAAACTCATGAACAGCCTCGTCTGGTGGTCGTTGATGTGGAGGCCGGACAAGCGTCGATCCCTCTTTGCTCCGAAGAATCATATGCTTGACCAGCCTGCCGGTGACCGCCAGACGCCGTTCCATCTGAGTGAAACGAGCGCCGCCGCTGACGTCGCGCCTTCGGTCGGGCTACGCCCTCCCTCCGTCACGCCGTCAGCGGCATTCTCATCCTGATTGACGCTGGGTTCTCACGTTGATTGTCGCGCGGCAGCGCTGCCAGTTCTGGGCGGTCGCCGTAGATGATCGTCCCTGGGGCGGCCCGGCCCCGCCCGCCGTCGCCTACGCTTTCGCCGAGGGCCGAAAAACCGAGCATGCCATGACGCTGCTCGATGGCTTCTCGGGCATCCTGCAGGTGGACGGCTACGCCGCCTACAAAAAGCTGGCGGAGACGCAGCGCGAGGGCAAGCCCATCGTGCTTGCCTTCTGCCTCGCCCACGCGCGGCGAAAGTTCTTCGAGTTCCACAAAGCCACGAACTCGCCCATCGCCTTCGAGGCCTTGCGCCAGATCGCGGCCGTTTATGCCATCGAGACGCGCATCCGCGGCCTGGGCGCCGCGGAGCGGCTGGCCGTGCGTCAGGCCGAAAGCAAACCGCTTATGGAAGCGTTCAAGACGTGGGCGGAGGAGCGGCTGAAGGAGGTCTCCGCCAAATCGCCGCTCGCCACAGCGATCCGCTACACGCTGAACCACTGGCGGGGGCTCGCCGTGTTCCTCGACGATGGCCGCGTGGAAGTGGACAACAACACCGTGGAGCGCGACATGCGCCCCATCGGTCTCGGCAGGCGCAACAGCCTCTTCGCGGGCAGCGAAAACGGGGCAGACTCGTGGGCCGTTCTCGCCTCGCTTATCAACACCGCCCTGCTCAACGACGTTGACCCGCAGCCCTGGCTCACAGATGTCCTCGAGCGCATCGTCTCCGGCCAGACCAAAAGCCATCAGCTGGCCGAACTCCTGCCCTGGAACTGGAAAGCCGCACGCGCGGCTCCTGTGCAAGACCTGAAAATGGCGGCCTGAACCGCCTCAGTGGCAGGCTCATAGCGGATACCAAAAACCATCTGGCTTGCTCCGGCTCAATTTGCCCCGGCAGGTTTACCCGTCCTATATCGCGCCGTTGCTCGCGAGCTTTGCGAGGAGACATCCCGAGATAACGGTTGAGCTGTTTTTTGAAGACCAGGTGACGGACATCGTCGGGAAAGGATTCGACGCCGGGATCAGGCTCTCGGATATCCTCGCCAAGGACGTTGTCGCCCTCAAGCTGTTTGGCCCCATCCGTTTCGTCACCGCCGCCTCTCCTGCCTACCTCAACACAATGGGGCGGCCCAGACATCCCAAAGACCTGCTGTCACATAACTGCATATGTCCACGCCTGGGAGCAGGCCTTTACGATCGATGGGAGTTCGAACACAAGGGCAAGGAATTTGAGGTGCAGGTCAAAGGGTCCCTTATCATGAATGACGCCCTTTTGATGCTGGATGCGGCGGCGGACGGAGCCGGAGTCATCTACACCATGGAAGCGGCGATCAAGGACAAAGTCCGTACCGGCAAACTTGAGATTGTGCTCAGACAGTATGCAAGCAGCAGCACCGGTTTCTATCTCTATTACCCCAAACGTTCCCAGGTTTTGCCGAAACTCAGGGCGTTCATAGAGCATATTAAAAGCGGAACCAGCAGCTGACGAAGTGCGGGAGCGAACCAGGTTTGCGACGCCGCTACAGTCCTGCCGGAAGCTTGGAGGCCATCATTTTCCTTCGATCGAGCCTGCGGCCATCGACGATGAAAGTCCCATCTCCGACCGCGTGAATCGTGCGTTTCTCCTTACGCGCAGGGTCCTCGTAGGCCGCTACCGCCTGCAGCGCGACAATGTTGTGTTTCTCAATCATGTCGACGACTTTGCACTCGATGTTGGCCAGGCACTCCTTGATCAAAGGGGCGTTGACGAGCTTGCCGGGCAAGGCCGTCATCTTGAACTTACAGAATTTGTCGGTGTCGGCCCCTGAGCATGTCCCGATCCCTACGACCACGTCCAGCATGTCGACCGTCGGAATGGCGATCACGCACTCCGCGGTTTTTTGTAGGGCTGCGAAGGAGTAATTCCACGCGCCGGTCGTAAGAGCGAACATCGGCGTGAAGTCCAGCACCATGGTCCACGAGATGGTCATGATGTTGTTCTTGTTTCCGTCGCAGGTCGGAAACCCGCGCGCCATGCCGCGAATTCTCACGACCATGTCCGACCGCAGCCTCATGTCGAGCGCTTTCTGATCGCTTTGCGGACCGCCAGGGATTGAGCCTTATGCGGCGAGGTGGGCGTCAGGAAGTTCGCGACACGGTTTGAGTTGTATCGCTTCGAGTTGCTTTTTTCACACCGTGTGTCTCTGCCTCATGGCTCAGAACCTCGCCATCTCCGGATCGTGATGATCGGCGCGGCCGTTTGAGAGGTCGAGCGCGAAACCGCTATGCTCGTGGCTTGCGGGCGCGCGCTTGTCCTTCGCCGGGGCGGAGCGGCGCTTGGAAGCCGCGCCCGCCTTGCCCTTCTTCTGCGGCGCGGGCGCCGCCGCCTGCGCGGCGGGCGCGGTCTCGCCGAGCCGGAAGAACGCGATGCTATGCTGCAGCTGCTCGGCCTGCCCCGACAGCCCCTCGGACGTGGCCGACATCTCCTCGGCCGCCCCCGCATTCTGCTGGATCACCTTGTCGAGCTGCTGGATGGCCTGGTTCACCTGGTTGGCGCCGATGTCCTGCTCGCGGCAGGCGGCTGAAATCTCCTCGACAAGCTCCGCCGTCCGCTTGATGTCGGGCACGAGCTTGGCCAGCATCTGGCCCGCCTCGCGCGCCGCCCCGACCGTCTGGCCCGACAGCGCGCCGATCTCGGCCGCCGCCGTCTGGCTGCGCTCGGCGAGCTTGCGCACCTCCGACGCCACCACCGCGAAGCCCTTGCCGTGCTCGCCCGCGCGCGCCGCCTCCACCGCCGCGTTCAGCGCGAGAAGGTCGGTCTGGCGCGCGATCTCCTGCACGAAGCCGATCTTTTCGGCGATGATCTGCATGGCCTGCACCGCGCGGTTCACCGCCTCGCCGCTCGCCTGCGCGTCGACGGAGGACTGGCGCGCTATCTTCTCGGTCTCGGCGGCGTTGTCGGCGTTCTGCTTGATGTTGGCCGCCATCTCTTCCATCGAGGACGACACTTCCTCGGCGGAGGCGGCCTGCTCGCTGGCGCCGGCGGAGAGTTCGTGAGCCGCGGTGGAAAGCTCCGCACTGCCGGTTGAGACGTGGTCTGCGGCGGCATGCGCGCCAGAGACGACGATGCGAAGCTGCTCCGTCATGCGCTTCAGCGCGATGCCGAGCGAATCCTCTCTTGAGAGCGGCTTCGGCTCGATAGAGAGGTCGCCGCAGGCGATGGCGTCGGCCATGTTCGCGGTGGCGCGCAAATTAGCTATCATCCGGTTCAAGGAGTCGATGAGATCTCTGATTTCGTCTCTGCTTTCGACCGCGATTGTCCTGTGGAGATCGCCCACGGCAAGCTGTTCAGTGCTAGACTTGATCGAGTTCAGGGAGCGCAACACCGAAAGGAACAACCCTCCGAAAAGATACAGCACCGCAACGATCGCGGCGCCAGTTCCGCCGAGGCTGAGATAAAGGTTTGAATTGAGGCGGTGACTGCGCGCAGCAAGCAAGGCGTCGACCTCTCCCGTCGAGGCGTCGAACAATCCGTAAAGCGCATCCATCGCGGCTCTTGCGCGCGCCGAGAACTCCTTCGGCAAAAGCTTGAGCTCTCCGTTCTTCAGCGGCGCTATCTGCTCTTTCAAGAAATTCTCAACAACTGCGCGCGCCTCCTTGCTCTTCGCCTCGAAAGCGCCGGCCAGCGTTGCGTTCGCCTTTATGGCCTTGTCGAAGTCCGGTTGGATGGCTTCAAAATCTTTATCGAAGAACCTCTCCAGGATAAGAAGTTCGTTCTTTTCTTCCGGTGTTATCGCGCGCCGCTCAAGGATACCGGCGCCCAGCGCGCCCAGGTGCCCGGCGTTATCGATCATCGGAGGGACGCGGACGAAGGTAGCGTCCATGAGGTAATTTGTGTCTACGCTCGGATCGAGCATCAAACCCGCGGCATCCGATATCAAGCCCATGTAATCGATGAGATGATCGGCAATTGTGCTGTGCTTATCGAAGTCATCTTCATTGCTAAATTTGGAGTCGTCTTCTCTTACATCGCGCCATTCGTTCGCGATATTCTGTAAGGCGCCCCGGCGTAAAATGCCGTCCCCGCTGCTTCGCTGAGCCTCTTTAAAGATTCGAAGTTCTTATCAACATCGCCGCCAATTTCAGCGAGCTTTTCCTTGGCCGCCGCGTCGCCGTTCCTCGCGTGTGCGCTTGCTGTGCGATGCTCAAGAACCGCCTGCATGAGGCGCCGCACAGGAATCATGTGCCGAACGCCGAGGCGCTCATTCCCAACAGCCTGAATCTCGGCGGCCAATTTCCCGTGAAGAAGGAATGCAAGCCCCGCCGAGGGCGCGACGAAGAGCGCGCCGATCAGTCCGAGCTTCAGCGCAAAGCGAAGCCGGTTCATGATCTCCAATGCCGGCAAGAAAACCACATTCAACATATCGATGACTCCGAAGCTCTTTTCTGCAACCTAGGCGAGCGGTTGAAGCATGCCCTACCGTGGTTGTGATTTCCTTGCCGGCTTTCTCAAAAATTTCTCAACTTAATAATATTCGTGCATGTTCGCGTAAGCCGTGCGCGAGGTTGTTCCTCTACTCAGATGTCGAAACGGTTGATCGACAGGCGGAAACCCGGTCAAATGGCCGGGCGCGTCGTTATCGATTCGGATGGCGGGGGGAACGTTATGGGAAAATGCATCGGGCGCGGCCTCGGAACGAAGTCAGAATTGTCTACTCCGGCGCTGTTTCTGTTCGCACTCGCCCTCGCCGCCGGCGTCATGTCGTCCCCGGGAAGCTTGATGGCGGCCGACATCGGTACGGCGGAGTCGCCGGCCGGTCATTTTTCAGGTTCGACAGCGCCGGATTGGGCCGGTTTCTACGTCGGCGGCCATTTGGGGTATGCCTGGGGAAACTCGAATTGGACCCTGCAGCCAACCGCGGGCGGCGCCCCCGCTTCCGGCACGCTCGATTTTTCGCAAGGGATCAATACCTGGAACGAGGGCGGAAGCTGGCTCGAAGGGCTTCAACTCGGCTATAATCGGACGCTGGCCAATCGCGTCGTTCTTGGCGTGGAGGCCGACGCCAGCTTTCCGGCCTTTCAAAAACTCTCAGGCGTCTCCATCGGCGGCCTCGCCAATTTTTCGTCGCCGTCGCTCGGCGCGGCAAGCTACAGCGATACGCTGATCGATTCCGGCACGGTGCGGGCCCGCATCGGTTATGCGCCCGGAAACTGGCTTCTCTACGCCACCGGCGGGTTCGCCTGGACCTTCGATCAGGTCACGCTCTCGCAAGCCGCGACCAGCGCCTCCGAGCAGAAATATTTGGGGCGCTCTGGCTGGGCGGCCGGGGCCGGCGCCGAGTTTCCGATAACCGGGCATTGGACGGGCAAGGTCGAATATCTGTTCACCGATTACGTCGCCAGCAGCCCACCCGCTCCGATGCTCGGGCAGCGGATCAATTCGGACCTGTCGCTGCAGGAAGTGCGCGTCGGATTGAACTATCAGCTCGGAAATTCCGTGCTGGCGGACGACCCCAAAGCTCCGGCGGCGCCCGTTCTGGACAATTTCAGTTTTCACGGCCAGTTCACAGCGGTAGAGCAAGCCTATCCTGCATTCCGCTCCCCGTTTCCCGATGGTCCTAACAGCCTGCTCAAGGCCGGGCAGGGCCGCGAGACCACGGACCTCACGCTCTTCGCGGGCGTCAAGCTGTGGCAAGGCGCCGAGTTCTGGGTCAACCCAGAGCTAGATCAAGGCCACGGCGTCGGCGACACCCATGGGCTCGCAGGCTTCCCGAGCGCGGAGTCCTACAAACTCGGCTGGGACTGGCCTTATGCGCGGGTGAATCGGTATTTCGTCCGCCAGACCATCGATCTCGGCGGCGAAACCCAGAAGGTGGAAGCCGACCAGAATGTCTTCGAAGGCTCGACGACCGCGGACCGCCTCGTGATAACGGTGGGCAAGTTCCAGGTGGTCGACCTCTTCGACACCAACAAATACGCGAACAGTTCCAAGAGCGACTTCCTCAACTGGACTTCCGTCAACACCGGCTCGTTCGACTATGCCGGCGACGCATGGGCTTTCACCTACGGCGCGGCCGCCGAGTGGTATAAGGGGCGCTATACGATTCGCGCCGGCATTTTCGACATGTCGCAGACCCCGTCCCAATCAGGGTTCTACGGCGCACCCGGCTATGGCTTGGACCCATCCTTCGAGCAGATCGAGCTGATTGGGGAAATCGAGGAGCGGCATGAGCTGTGGGGCCAGCCCGGCAAGCTCAAACTCACCGGTTACGTCGTCGACGCGCGGATGGGAGATTACAGCGAAGCCCTTGCGTTGCAGGCCAAGAATCCAAACTTCGTTCTACCCGCCACCGCCGATACGGCCGCGAACTATTGGATCGATGCAACGCGCAGCTATCGAAGCGCTCCCGGCGTGAATTTCAACATGGAGCAAGGCGTAACGGACACGATCGGCGTGTTCGCCCGCGCTGGCTGGTGCGACGGCAGTTACGAGCTGTGGGATAACACCGACGTCGATTATTCGGGACAGGCGGGCGTTTCCATCAAAGGCGCGAAATGGGGCCGGCCGGACGATACCGTGGGCATAGCCGCCGTTATCAATGGCATTTCGAGCGCCCACGCGGCGTGGCTCAATGCGGGAGGCACGGGCATCGTCATCGGCGACGGGCAAGGGAATCTACCGCATCCCGGCTTGGAGAGGATCCTCGAAGCCTATTATAGCTACTCTTTGTCCGCCTCGACCAAACTCAGCTTCGACTATCAGTTCATCGATAATCCCGCCTACAACACCGATAAAGGGCCGGTCAATCTGTTCGCCGGCCGGTTTCATTGGCAGTTTTAGCCCGTGTCTGCTTGGAGTAAAGGGCGGGATTGAGTTGGCGTATTTGAACGGCCGCAGTGAGATTCAATAGCCGAAGTGGCGCGCATGGGATCGCTAGAAAACTGGCGTGTCGGCTTGCGACCCCTTAAGAGAAATTGGATCTTAAGGCGCAAGCCGTTGCGACCATGTTCTCCGGTGTCGTAAAGCTTCGTTGGCTTCCTTGCGCGTCCGCCAATATTCGGCGGATTCCCGGGTAAAGGATGCCCCCGGTTCCGCGTGCCGAGATAGAAACCTGCTGCGCTCTCGCAACCCTGAAGCCTGAGCCGCCGCTTTCCGAATTCAGCCGCCAGCCATCCGTAATGCCGCCGGGTGTTTGCAACCGTTGCTTCCAGCTCGATCCGCTTCGCAATCGGGCGACAGGCTAGCAATCCGGAGTACTTTGGAGAGCGGTTGCCCGAAGCCGCGACCGCGCTGACTGATGGAGCGGCCCGCTTGGAACGGCATTTCTGCGATGCGCAGGATATTGAGTTTACGGTCGAGGACGGCGCGCTTTATTTCCTGTAAACTCACGTGGCAAAGCGCACGCCTCGCGCCGCGCTTCGCATCCTCATCGACTTGGTTCGCGAAGGATCGATCGACGAAAGCGAAGGCGCCAAGAGGGCCGCCGGGATCGATCTTGCGGCGGCGGCGATAACTCGTTTCGAGGGGAATGCCACGCCCATCGCCGCAGGCGTTCCTGCTTCAACGGGGGTTAAGGGCGGGCGTGCTGTGTTCACAAGCGCGAGGGCAGTCGAGCTGACCTCGAACGGCGCCGGCCCAATGATACTTATTCGGCCGGATACCTTGACGGACGACGTTGCGGGTTTTGCGGTTTCGGCGGGGATATTAACGGCAATCGGCGGCCGGACCGCCCACGCCGGGGTCGTCGCCCGCCAACTTGGAAAGGCCTGTGTCGTCGGTTGCCCGCGCCTTGCCGTCGATGCGAGCGCCCGAACGGCGACGATTGCGGCCAAAATCGTTAACGAAGGCGATTGGGTCTCCCTCGATGGTGAAACCGGAGAGGTCTATCTTGGCGAGCGGCGCATTGTCGTAGATCGCCCGGAAGCGCAGATTAGCGAAATTAAACATTGGCGGACCTGCCGAGCGGCGCGAGAGAAGCACGGGAAAAATAGCTAAGTAATAATGCTTTGGTTCTTTTGCGGAGAAATCCGAGCTGGCTTTAAAAGCTCATGGGCCGAAGAATTGAAGCGCGATGCGATGCGGCCCTTGCACGAAAATAAACGAGTGCTTCACGGGCTGAGAAAATCCGCTGCCGTGTTTTTGCTCGAAGCCGGATGCACCGACTTAGAGGTGTCCGCGATCACGGGCCAATCGCGACAGATGGTCGAGCATTACGCGAAACAGGTGAATCAAAAGAAGCTCGCGGCGGCCGCTTTGCTCAAATGGGAAAGCGCGGAAGCGGGACGTACCGGGAACGAATTTGAACCGGATTTGTAAAACATCGGCTGATGGATTGTAAAACGCCGCCGATGTTCTCTTTTGTTTCGAGGCTAACCCCTTGAAAATAATGGCGCACCGGAGAAGATTCGAACTCCTGACCCCCAAATTCGTAGTCTGGTGAAAGCGCCCGACAAAGCCCGACAAAGCCGCACGCCATACCGAAAATTTACCTCATCAAATCAATATGTTGTCCGCGAATGTCGTACTAGTGTGACGAAGCGTCGAAACCCGTCATAACACGGGTTTTTTGTTACCCCGACGTTACCCCGGTTCATGCTAGGCAAACCGATGCGGAGCACGCCCCAAGCAAAGTGTGATCCACGCGGGCGGCATCGGAAGGCGTAGGACAGGGTAACACGGGGTAACAGATGGCGAAGACTTTGACCGTTCTGAGCGTCGAGGCGGCGAAGGCGAAGGATGCGCGATACGAAGTTTCCGACGGCGGCGGCGCCTTGCGCCTTGTCGTCCAGCCGAGCGGCTCAAAATCATGGGCTGTTCGCTATCGCATCGGCAGCCGGACGCGGAAGCACACCATTGGCGCATACCCTGCGCTCGGCTTGATCGAGGCCCGCAAGCTCGCCCGCGCGGCCGTGCACGCCGTTGCCGAGGGCGAGGACCCTGCCGAGCAAAAGGCGGCCCGCAAGGCCAGCGACATCCCGCAGACGATTGACGAGCTGGCGGCGCAATTCATCGAGAAGTACGCCAAGAAGAATTGCAAGCTGCGAACCTGGAAGGAAACCGCGCGCATCCTCGGTCTGGAGGCAGATCCTGAAAATCCGGATAGGCTCCGGCTATCGAAATCGGGCGGCGATGTTCTCCGCAAATGGAAGGGCCGCCGCATCGACGCGATCAAGCGCCGCGACGTCCTCGCGCTGCTCGATGAGGTTGCCGGCGAGCACGCCGTTCATGCCAACCGGGTTCTGGCCGCTGTCCGGCGGATGTTCAACTGGGCGATCGAGCGCGACCTCTTGGAAGCTTCCCCATGCGCGCAAGTCCGGGCGCCGAGCCAGGAGACATCGCGCGACCGCGTCTTAAGCGACGACGAACTCGGCGCCGTCATGCGGGCCGCCGCGAAACTGGAAGCCCCCTTCGGCCCCTATGTAAGGATGCTCGCCCTTACCCTGCAGAGGCGAAATGAAGTGGCGGGGATTCGCTGGGGCGAAATCGACTGGAAAGAAAGGCTTTGGATACTACCAGCGGAGCGGGCGAAGAATGGCCGCGAGCATGTGCTGCCTCTTTCCACCTCCGCTTTCGATATTCTCGCGGCGCTCTATGAAACGAGGATAGCGGGATCCGAATTCGCTTTCACCACCACGGGCCGTTCCGCCGTGTCGGGGTTCAGCAAAGTGAAGAAGACGCTCGACAAACTGATCGCAGCTGAGCGCGGAGAACCGATTTCGCCGTGGCGCTTTCATGATCTACGGCGAAGCGGGAATAGCAAAATGCCTAAACTCGGCGTTGAACTAGCGGTGTGCGAGAAGATCCTTAATCACGTCTCCGGTACGTTCGGGGGCGTTGTCGGCGTTTATCAAAGATATGCGTTTCGAGATGAAAAACTCAGCGCTCTGAAAAAGTGGGATGAATTTCTGAAAGCTTTTCTCTGAAGCACTGTCATCAGCACCTTTCACTAAAAGGAGGAGAAAGCTATTGAAGACTACCACCGTTGGTAGATTTACTTAACTTATGGCGGATCATGGCCATTGAATATTGAGTGTTACTAATTTTTCTAATCATTTTTGCTGTAAACGACCCTCCGTGCGCGGATAATAACTAGCATTAACAATCGGTTACGGCGGAGCCGGGGTTGACAAGGACATTGGGACACGGTTTTACATATGCCGACATTCTAACGATCTGGAGCCCCATGGATACACAGAAAACTGACAGGCGCATTCCGATCGGCGATGTCGCGAAACGCTATGGACGCCACGTCAGAACCGTCGAACGTTGGATCGATGACCCAGAACTAGGTTTTCCGCGACCGATCACAATCCGCCGTCGTCGCTATATTCGCGCTAGTGAGTTGTTGGCGTGGGAACAGCGGTTCGGAAATTGAGGTTCGGAACTGGTTATGTCCTAGCAAACAGAAAGGCCGCCCGAGGGGGCGGCCTTCTATGTAACCATGCGCGTGGACCGGGCAAGGCAACCAAGCGCGGCGAGTGAAACCATGAACCTTGTACAGCGTAGTGTCGTTGAAGGCAAGTATCCCGATTCGGCATCGTTAAAAAAACTGAAATTCGCGCCGCCTGATCTGAGGCCGGCCGCGGCTCCTCTTGGCAATGACGTAAAATTACCTCCAATCGGTGGTGCGTCGGCGGTTTTCCAGGCAACGTCCGACGGACTCGAACTCATCATCGCCGCGCGCGCCGAGGACGGCCGCGTCGCTCATCAAAAGACGGGCCTCGAAACGTGGATAATCTCGTCGCCGGCGGACCTGCCCGCGCTTGCCAATCGCGTCTCGCGGCATATCGAGGTCGTCATGATCATCACGTCCGCCTCCAAGGAGGGCGGGGCGGCCGCGCGGGAATTGGCGCGGCGGTTGGAGGCGCGCGGGATCGAGGCGATCGTCGATGTATAGCGCCGTCCCAGGAAGCTCTGCGGCGATGCCGAGCGCTCAGTCGCCGGGCGCTGTCCCTCAGTTGAGCGAAGTGCGCCCCGATGAGATTCGATATCAAGCGGGCCTTGGTGAGCATGGCCACGGGAATGGCGCAGGACACTCAAGAGTTGGGAATGGCTCCCGCCCGGCGGCGCAGACGCCCACGCCTGAACTGCGAGGCCCGAATAAGGCGTTCTCGCCATCCGAGGGTCAAGTCAACGCGGGCGAAGACGCCGAGCGCAGCTTCAACTGGGAGGACTATTTCAGTACCGACGAGCTTCCCGAAGTTCAAAAAACCTACCTTGAATATGTCCCTGGCCAGGAGGCCCGCATGGTGGCGGAGGCGCTTGCCTGCATGCGCGCATATGGCGGTATTTACGAGCGCGGCCCCGAATGCCCGGAAATCGTGCATCCATGCGCAGAGGGGATGCGCCCCATGAACGAGGCATGGTTGCGCAACTGGTTGTCGCGGCACGTCGCCTACAAAAAGTGGGACGCGCGGAATAAGAAACATGTTTCGTGCAACATCCCCAAGGACGTTGTAGCTCAGATTATCGCCAAGAAAGTTGGGCGTGAACTTCCCTACCTGAAGGGCGTGATCACGGCTCCGACGATGCGGCTGGACGGGACTATCCTCGATAAACCGGGATATGACTCGATGACAGAGCTTCTTTTGGTGATAAGGAAGCGTGAAAAGAGCGTTCCCGTCATCACGTCGCCAGCGAACCCCGCTGAGGCCTATCGCCAAGCTTTCCTGACGATATGGAGGCCATTTAAGGACTTCCCTTTTGCGGAACCGTTCGACAGAGGTGTGATAGTCGCGGCCATCCTCACGGCGGTAACAAGGCGGGTGTACCCAACGGCGCCGGGCATCATCATAGAGGCGGCAATGCCAGGCAGCGGCAAAACCAAAGCCGCTTCGAGCCTCACAGAGCTAACAGGCGGCGTGCCGAGCATTCTTCCACCCACCGAGCAGGAAGAGGAGATGCGGAAACGCCTCTTCAGTGCGCAACGCAGCGGCGAGGCCGCCATTCTTATCGACAACGTCGAAGGCGATTTTGGCTCGCCGTCACTATCTGCGTTCCTTACCCAGAAGATGTACGGCGACCGCATCCTTGGCTTGAGCGAAATGGCCAAGATGCCCACGAACATGCTCGTCCTCGTGACCGGCAACAACATCCAAATCCGCGGCGACCTATGGCGCCGGGTGCTTAGATGCCGCATCGATCCGAAGACCGAAAACCCAGACCAGCGGGATTTCGGCGGGTTCGACCCGGTGAAGCATTGCAGGGAAAACCGCCAGGAAATCATAAGCGCAGCGCTCACGCTCTTGCATGGTTATGTCCGAGCCGGCCGGCCGAGAATGTCCAGCATTACGATGGGCTCATTCGAGGAATGGGACGCCGACATTCGGCAGTGCGCACTGTGGCTGAAGGACAAAGGCTACGCCGGCGACATCGATCTCGGCGACCCGTACGAAGCTGTGCGTCAGGCGAAGGCCGAGAACCCGCAGATCGAAGTGCGCAGGACCGTGCTTGAATGTCTCGGCAACATCTACCCGGGCGGCACGGTGTTTATGGTTGGCGACGCAATCGCAAGCGCCAACGAGGCTGACGACATCGCAAACGATCCGCTGGGTGAGCACAAGAAGCGACTTCGAGACGCCTTTCATGAAATCACGGCGGCCAAGAACTTCCGCTCGCTCAACGACCCCGCTGCGAGAAAAGCGATTGGACACTGGTTTGCGCAGAACGCGAATTTCTATGGCGGCGGATTTGTCCTGAAAAAAGTCGACCGTGATTACAAATCAAACAAGCCACAACAATACCGTGTGGTGTCTACAGTTAACCATTAAAGGTTGCGTATGAGGTGGGTGAGGTGGTTAGAGGTGATTTCCTATAGTCCTACGCGGGCGAAATGGCAGACAAATTCCAAGAGATGGAATGCAGGAAACCACCCGGAACCACCGCAACCACCCAGCGTAGCGGGAGGGGTGGTTTGAAGCGCTTCTTGCGTGATAGGCCCTTTCAGGGAAGGAGGCCGTCTCTTTCCTGCGGGCCAGAGCCGCGCCAGCGCGCAGATCGTTGCAGGCGCCGAACGGGCGCACGTTTGTCGATTGGAATGGGCTCAACCTCATGCTGTGCGACGCATATGCGCGTGCGCGTCATGGACTAACCGATGAGACGTGAACTCCGCCACCGCCGGGAAAAGATCGCGCGCCATCTCCATTTCGGCGAAGGCCATATGTGGCGTGACGCGGTCGGCGTGGCGGACGAACGCATCAAATGCGGCGCCCGAACACGTCGTGGCACAGCTTGCAAGCGGCGCTCGACCGCGCCGAGCGGGCGCTGTGCGAGCCACGGCGGCCGGACGCCGCCAAGAACGTCGGGGCAGAAGGAGGCGCAGCGCGAGTTCACGGCGACGCAACCGCGAGGGCCGAAAGGGCGATGGACGCGGAAGGCCGATCCCCTGCAGGGGAATGCCTCTTCCGCGTCGGCTGTATCGGCGGAAGAAGATCATGCAATGAGGTGAGACAGTCATGAGTTCCCATGTAGCAGTTGTAGCCGCCGCCGAAAGCTTCACCGTTCTCCCGGCGCTTGTCGAGAGGGCGGCGGACAGGCTCATGCACGCCAAGTCGTCGGCGGAAATCCTGGAGGCAGCAAATGCTGGACTATAGAAACGCCGATTTGCATGACTACGTCTGAGGCAGCGTAGATGAGAGCGATAGACTTACCTGACAATCTCCCCTCCGTCGCCACCGCGCGTCTCCCCTCCTCCTATGAGGCCGCGAAAACCGCCCTCGCCCAATGCGAAGCCATCGACGAGTGCAAGGATTGGGCGGACAAGATGGCGGCACTGGCCTCATACGGCCGGCAAGCCAATGACGAAACCCTCGTCCGGCTGGCGATGCGAATCCAGGGACGGGCAATCAGAAAGGCCGGCGTGCTGTTGCAGCAGATCAGCAGCCAAAGCGGCGGCGACCGTCGAAGTTTTGACTATCAACAGGAGGGCGACCGCCAGTTGGTTTCCAGAACGAACGCCGCGCGCGAAGCTGGCTTCTCCGAACATCAGCAGAAGCAAGCCCTCCGCCTTGCCAACATCCCCGAGGACGAGTTCGAGTCCGCCATCGAGGACGAGGAGCCGCCGACGATCACCGATCTTGCGGAGCGGGGAACGCGAAGACGAGCGATAGTGAACGACGAGAATGACGACGTGGCGCATACCGCTCGCGCAGAATTCGCGCTCAAGACTTTTGAGGCGCAGATGAACGGCATAAGTCCCGCAGCCGTGGGGCGGTACGCGCGGCAGGATAAGGAAGTCGGGCGGCGGATCGCGGCTTCCGCATTGGGCCTTCATCTGAAGCTGGAGCAACTTTTATGGCAACTGGAGGAGGCGGCATGTATAGCGCCCAAGACCTGAACGCCGAAATCAGGGAAAAACTCGATCATGTGCTGCAAGAGGGCAGGCCAGTCGCCGCAGATTGGCTCGCCGCCGCTGTACTTGGGAGGGGCCGGCGTTTCAGACGTGCGTAAGCTTTTCCCACCACGCCGAAGCCGTCACGCTTCCGCCGGCCGAGGCCGACGCGCTGCTCGACTGGACCGAGGAGGCCGTCGCGACGACGGGGCGGCGGCGCGAATGCCACCCTCGGGCCTTCCCTCGTTCTGGCGGCCGCGAGCGCTGAGTTTTGCGTCAGGTTGACGCAAAACTCCTTCCTTCTGCTCCGTCAGATCGATCCACCGCGCTACCTGCTCATCGTGCTCCAGCGCGGTCAGAAGGCAATACGCGCACTTAATCTAAAATTAGCGGCTATGCGTTATCTTCCGCCTGCGCCTGCCTTATACGGAGTGACAGTAATGCATTTTTTGGCGCTCGTTATCAGCGACGAAAAGCCGACAGAGGCACTTCTGAAGGACTGGGTTAGTCCTTTTATGCCAGAGAAGCTTGATCGTTGGGCGTTGGGTGGCCGGTATACCGGACTGTTGGAGCCGCTTCAACTGACAGACACAATCACAGGCGGTCCCGATTGTCCCGCCATCGAACTTGCCCTTTCTTCTGTTATGGAAAAAGCGGCCGGCGGCGATGTGAAAGTGATGCGGCCCGGCATGCGGGGACCGGGCGTCGACGCTTTGCGGGTCGGAAACTTAAAAAGCAGCGCCGCAAAACCCTCCGCTATTCTGAAGGGCGGCCGTTGGTTTGAGCAAAGCGAGGAGGCGCAAGCGGCTTGCCTATTGTTACGAAACAGCCGTCTTTTCGCCAACGTTCAGCTAACCAATAAGCAGCGATCCGCGATGGACATATGGGACTCGAAGATTCACGAGCTGGTGTCTGACGTGCGTTTGGACCAATGGTTTAGCGCTATCGATTGCCACGTTTAATCTCCTCTTCACGTCCCGCCGAGCGCGGGAGCAGAGGAAAGCGGACAAGCATGTGCGCGAAAACCCTGAAATGCCGATGATTTTCTCCCGCCCGCGCGCTATATTCCGGCGAGTTCAGTGGGAGTGCGATCATGGTGAAGCGTCACGCGCGCCGGCGGAAAAAAGCAGCCATGCAGAGCACGCAGACCGAGGACGAGCGGCTTGCGCTTATCCCTGGAGGCCCGGTAAATTCGCATCGCGCCGCCCGCGATCAGATCGACCTCGAAGACCGCGCCGCGACAGATCGGGGAACGGCGCTCATCGTGGGCCAGATCGTGTCGACGCCCGTCCGCAAGCTTTTGCTGGCGGGCCACGTGAGCCTCGAAGAGGCCGCCGCCGCACATCTGTTTGCCCGCGATCATGACGCCGCCTATGCGTCGTCCAGCAATCCCCTCGCCGGCCTGTCCGCCGCTTGCGCGCGCGTTGACGGCGGTGTCGTGGACCGCGCCGTGATCATGGAGCGCAAGGCTCACCATGGCATTCGGTTTCGGCGCGCGAGCCAGCATTTGCGTTCTGAAATGGCCTCCATCGCCGCCGCAGCGATCTTGCATCACGTCGGCGCTGCGAACGACGCGGGCTATGGCGCCATCGGCGCGGACCTGCTGCCAGGCGCATCGCAACAGGAGCAGCGCGCGGCGGGCAAGGGCGCGGTGGTTCTGATGCTGCGCGAGTTAGCGGTCTTTTACGGCCGCCGCCGTCCGCGCAAGACGCGGATCCTTTTCGAGGATGAGCTGGCGCCCGCTGCGGAGTCTGCTCGGGCAACAGCGAATAGGGAATAACCATGAAGCGGCTACGTGAGATCGTTCCACTTTCATCAACGGCGCTCGGCGCTGGCGCGCTCGACCATTTCAAGAGCGCGGATGTCGGCGCCCTTTTTTCGTTTCCTGTTGCGCCTGGCAGGAGCGTAATCTTGAGCGTCGTCGCGGCGAGCACCGCCGCCGGCGACATAAGCTCGCTGCTCAACCCTCCAAAATTCCAAGATGCTGATATAACCCTTCATGCCGAGATAGCCGCTCGACTGGCGGACGGGCGCGCAAGGTCGGCGAACGCAGCTGCCGAGCAGCTCGCTGAGGAGGAACGAATAGCGGGCTGGGGCGACAAGGCGAACCGGGCGTCGAGGCTCGCGAAATCGTTCCGCAAACAGTTTGCGCCATCTTCGTCGACCTGAAATCCGAAAAGTTCCGACCAACTGCAATCTGCTATCTGGTAGTCTTGGCGTTGAAACAACGTGAGGCCAAGCATGCCAGAAACCGATACTGAACGCGCACTTGCGCGAGGCGCAGTCACCCAGATCCAGCCGCGCCATTTTTTTCTTGATGTCTCGGAAGAGACGCCGGCCCCAAGCCGTGAAGACGTGCTGAAACCGTCTTATTGGGTCGAACACACCGCAGAACTTCGATGGGCCGATGTCGTGTCTGTAAGGGCAAAGGACTTCTCGGTCGACATCGTGATTGGCGCGCCCCACGAGGACGGCGGCTTCTACCTCAATACTGTCGAGGAAGTGCTCTCTTGGCGCCAAACGACAGACTCCCCCGCCGAGCTAATTTCATGAGCGGCCAAACCATCATCACCTGGACGCCTGAAGGCTCCACGACCCCCATTCAAATCAGCCCGAGGCCGTCATCGTCAGCCGCGGCTTCTACCGAGGGAGCGCCAAAATGACCTTCTTTCTTCCGGCTTCGCTGAAGGGAGCAATCGAGTCTCTCCCGCCTTCCGATCCGCGCGCCGGCCTCAAGCCGAGTTTCGACCCTGACGGCGATGCGGGCTCGCGCCGGCCCGAGCGCCGGGCCGCCTCGGCGGCCCGCCAACCAGAGCCGCGGCCCCTTCGCGCCTCCGATATCGCCGCTTACGATGCCTATCAAGAGCGCGAAGAAGTCCGCCAGACCGCGCGCTCAATCCGGGAGCGCGAACGCCTTATCGAGAAAATCGAACGGCTCCGGGACGTTGATTACAACAGCTACATGGAGCGCTTTTCCGACAAACTCGCCGCCCTTCAAGGCGACTCATAAGGAATACCAGTATGTCTCTGACCAAGAAGAACATTAGCCGCAGCAACGTCGAAGTTTTGCCGCTGGGCGCAATCCAGGGCCTCGCTGAATTTTCGCGCTCGGTCTATCACGTCACGATCCCTCGCAAATTTACTTTCGAGGATTGCCTCGATCCGAGCTTCTGGCGGCATGCGACAATCCTTCGCCCTAACGATCGGCTTGAACTGGTCGCGGAAGACGGGAGTTGGGACGCTGATGTCCGTGTCACGGCCGCGTCGCCCGGCTTCGCGGTGCTGCGAGTGCTCCGCGAATGGCGCGCGCCTGTCAACGCCCTGCAGGGCGAGGCGGGCGAGCCCACGGTGGGCTTCGTTCCGCAGTCGGGCTGGGTTCTGTTCGGCGCCGACGGCGCCCCGATCGCCCGTTTCGCCGACGAAGTGAGCGCCCGCGCCGCTTTGTCGGATCATGTCAACGCTTCGGGCCTCGCGGCGTTGTTGCCGGAGTTGCCGGAGCCGGCCGATGCCAAAACGGCGCCGGAGCCCGCGATGGAGGCTGCATGAAACACATCATCGTCCAGCCCACCGACAGCGTGGATTTCGTTCGCCAGGAGCTGGATGCATCTGGGGTTTGGTTCCGGAATCCGCAGCCGCAATGGTTGCCAAACCTGATGCCCGAAGTTCTCGGGATCGCGTCGCGTGGTACCGATTTCACGTTTTCTACGTTCCGAAAGTTCGGATTCCTGAATCCTGATTTTATCTCGATCCCGGCCGGCTCGAATTTCAGGGTTCAAGTTTTCATGCCCCTGGGCCGCCGGTTCGGCGAGGGGATCTGGGGGGCGGTCAGCTATTTCGCCGCCGGCCAGCCGCCCGTGGCGCATGGGGAGCGATTCTCCCTAAGCGACGGCGGCCTTAGAAGGCAGCTCGACCGGCTCTTCCAGCATTCGGCAATCGATCCGCTGCGCGACCTCGACAAACGGCCCCGCTACGAGATTTGGGTTCGTCACAACTGGGACGCCAGCGTTATCGCGCCCGGCCTGTTCGATTTGCCCGGCTGGGCTCGGGGCATCGACCCCGACGACCCCCGCGCGGCGGACAAGCTTAGGGCGCTGCGCGCGCCTATGTCGGGCGCGGATTATTTGGAGTTGCGTGCGCGGGAACGAGCGGCGCGGGAACGGGAAGCGGCTCTCGCCGACGACGTTCCTCAGCCGCCAGCCGCTACGGAGGAGCAGGCTCTGCCGCCCGACGCTTTCCGCTATGTAGGCGATGAGCCCGACATCCGGTTGCACGAGCACGCGCCGCATCCCTCCGCTTCGGCGTCTGAGGCGTCTGACGCGCCGGACGCGCCGGACGCGCCCGCGGCGCCGGTCGATCCCTTGCAGGAAATGAGCCGCGAAGAGCTGGTCGAGGCCAAAAAGCGAAAAGCCCGGATCGCCAGAGCGACTCAGGGGAAGGTGGCGGCCGACAAGTTCAATGCTGACGCTGCGAAGGCTCATGCCGAAAAAGTCGTGCGGCGCCTTGAGCATGAGGGGCAACTCTAATGACCGAAGACCTTAAAGTTTCTCTCGGGGTGAGAGAGCGGGCGGCGGGACTGCCTCCTTCGCCGCCGCCGGCGAATTATCGACCGACCGCGTATACGCCGGAGATAGCCGAGACGATTCTGTTCGCTCTCGCCGAGGGCGAGTTGTTGACGGACGTCTGCGCCGCGGACGACATGCCGGCGCGCTCGACTGTTTATCGCTGGCTACACGCAGATCCTGATTTTGCGAGGCGCTACGGCCTCGCCATCGAACTGCGGGCGCAGCATCGCGTCGACCAGCTTTCCGAACTTAACGAAAAGTTGCTCGCGGGCGACGTGCCGCCGCAAGAGGCGAAGGTAATCGCCGACAACCTGAAATGGCTCGCCGCCCGTGAGGATCCCCGCCGCTTCTCAGACCGGTTGTTGCAGGAGTTGACCGGGCCGAATGGCAAGGATCTCATTCCAGAAAAGAAGATGACCGACGTGGAGGTCGCGCGCTGGATAGCATTTAAGTTTGCAAAAGGGACAATGGCGCTGGAGGAGGAGATGGCCCGGAAGTCCGCCGCCTCCTTGGACGGGCGGGATGCCTGATTTCAGGTCGCCGCCTTTGTCGGATACTTGGCCCTTTTTTCAGCCGACCAAGCGGCTGAAATTCACGTTCTGCATGATCGAAAGCGCCCTGGATTACGCGGCCGAAGAGGCTCAGTTCGACTTCGACAAGATCGCGTGGCCATCGGTATTCGACGATTTCCTCTTCCAGAAAGAGGCCGGCCTAACGCTCCCCGTAACGAAGCACTTTCGCCAGCTTTACGAGGTCGACCGGGACCGGGTTGTCGCGGAAATTTACCTGATAATCCGCCGCTTGAGAGAACGCTGCGCGCGGGAGCGGCCGGACCTTTATCCGCAGAATTAGTGAGGGTGCATGGCGGGCGATTCGGATGCCGATTTCCAGCGCCTGCTCGAAGAGCAGGGCGGACAGCCTCAGCCCGTGCCCGAGGGCGAGATCGTGCGCCAATGGCTCAACGGAGACGAAATCCGCCGCCAGCTTGAGGCCCTTCAAAGGCAAGGGCCTTCTGTACCAGACGCGGTTCCCGAGAGCCGCGTCGCGCGCGATTTTTTTCAGACCCCCGAGTATGACGGCCTGAGAGATTATTTGGCGCGCCAGCGCGCGGCGGAGACGCAAGAGGCGATCGCGGGCTCAGCGGCGCGAGCCGGTTATGAGCAGCTCGCGCCTCAGCCTTCAGAACCTTCCACGGCGTTCGCTCCCGAGGAGCCGGTTGCGTCTCCTCAGCCTCCCGCGCCTGCCGTTTTGCCATCCAGCGCCGCGCAACCGTCGCCCCGCCATCCAACCGCGGTTACGGTTCCCAATCCCTTCGTCGATCTCCCGGCCGCACGGGGCGATGCGGGCCGGGCTTCCGTCGATGCGAACGAGCAATCCGCGCTTGCCGGACGCGTCGCCGCGGCTCAGCAGCGCGAACGCGAACTTGCCGCGGAGTCCGAGGCGGCGCGGCTGCAATGGGAGAAGGCCAAGGCTGACTTGGACGTCTTCGATCGCGGCCGGGCTTACGAAGAACAGGCTCGCGAACTTGGGGCCGCGCCGGACCCGGGTCGGGATTTCGATGCGGAACGGGCGCGCGTCGAGAACCGCATCCGCAACGCGGCGATCCAGTATCACGCCGTCGAAGATGAGCGGCGACTCGTGCGAGCCTTCCTCGCCGATCCCGGCAAGCCGATGCCCGGAATCGCGACGGCTGCGCAGCAAGGTTTTGGCGCGGCCATCCATGATTTCTCGCAGACCGGACAGGCGCTCAGGGGCGAGACGCCCGCGCCAGGCGAGACCAGTCCGGCGGCGCAGCCTTATGAGTTATCGGACCTCTACAATTTTCGATCGAGCGCGCTTCCCAAGACCGCCTATCAGCTTTCGAAATCCGCGCCCATGCTGGCCGGCGGCATCGCTGGCGGCGCAATCGGCGCTCAGGGCGGCCCTTTGGCCGCTTTCGCTGGCGGCGCTGCCGGCGCTGGCATCGTGTCGGCGGCGCAGGAGATCGGCCCCTATTTCGAGAAGCGGCTGCAGCAGACGCCCAACGATCCCGACGGCGCCTTCAACGGCGCGCTGGGCGACGCCACTCTTGGGGGCGCCTTCGCTTCGGCGAGCTGGGCCGCCTTTCCCCTGAAGGCCTTTTCCGGTCCGATCAAGAACGTGCTCTTCCAGGCTTTCGGCGTTCAGCCCGCCGTCGGCGTCGCGCAGCAGGCCGCGTCGAACGTCCGCGAAGGGCAGCCCGTCACGAAGGATTTGGGTCAGGCGTATGCGCAAAGCGCCGTGGGGACCGTGATCCCGATGGCGGGGCACGCCGTAATCGCGCGCGGCGTCAATGCATTGCGCGCGGGGCCGAACGCGCCTGAAGCATCGCCAGCGCCCCGCGGAACGGAACCGCCGCAGCCGATGTCCGACGACGCGGCTTGGACGCCGGAGCTGAAACCGCAGGCGCCAGCCGCGGCTTCGCCTGCGGCTGAAGAACCCCGGCCCGCGCCTTCCCCGCTCGCTGAAACGCGACGCCCCGAGCCGGGGCTTCCTGATCGCTCGCAGTTTTCGAGCGAAGGCGAGATCTCCAATTCCGAGGCAATCAGTCCGCAAGCGCGGGGATTTGAAAGCTTGCAAGACATGATGAGGCGAGGAGGGCGGACCCGCGCCGCGCCCGCCTCCGCGTCCGAAGAAATCTCAGCCGCGCCTCGCCCTCAAGAGGCAGCGTCCACGCCTACGGCCGAACCTGCGAAAGAGGGCGAGCCGCAAGCCGCCCCGCCGCCATCCGCGGTGGAGGCCGCCCGCCGCGCGGTCGAGCCGCATGTCGACGACGCCGCCGCCGCCTTGCGCGAGATGGACGGCGAGGGGCTGAAGCCGGACGAGTTCTTTGCCGAGAGGAAATCGCCCATCGATCCTGTCGCCGAGGATTTTGCGCGCTATCTCTATGACGCCGGCATCGATCCTTACGACCGCGCAGAGATCGACGAGGCGGTACAGTATTTCGCCGCGGACCGTGCGTCCGGCGCTGTCCGAGGCGGTGAAGGCGGAGACGTCCGAGGCGTCCGCCCGGCCGCCGGAAGAGGCCGCCACAGCTGCGCCAGAGGCGCCTGCAACGCATCAGGCAGAAGAAGCTCCTACACCGGCGTTCAAGTCCGCCCCCGCCGAAACGCCTTCCAGCATCGAGTCGCTTATCGCCGGCAACCTCCGTCAGAAGAACTGGCCGGCCGCGCTTGGCTTCGCATCCGCCGCCGATCCCGGATACAAAGCGGAGATCCAGCGCGCCCTTGCCGCCGGGCTTCTTCGCCGCAATGCCGCCGGTGAAATCAGGCGGGCGCCGCGCTCCGATTTGCAGGCCGCGCTAAGCCCCAAGGAACTCGCGCAGCTCATAGCGCACGAACAGGCCAAAAGCCTGCGCGCAGCCGCCGAAATCGAGCGCATCCGCGCCGGGGGGAAATTCTGGACGAGCGCCGCCGCCGAAGCCTATGGCGATTGGGGCGGCGTCATCGATCGCAATCTCGACTCGCCCGACCCCTACATGAAAGCGGTCGCCGAGGCGCTCATCGCCGCCGCCCCGAAATTCGAGCATGCGGCCGTGCCCGAGATCGGCCAGGCCTTCGGGATTGTGGAGCGGCTTCGCGCCGCGGGCGTGAGCTATGAGGACTTCGTGGACGGCAAGACGCCCATCGAGGCGTCCGCGCCGGTTCGTGGCTGGGTTGGACTGCTCTATGACGTGGATCCGAACCGGCCCGATATCGGCGCCGAGGTTCAGCGCGTCCTCGAACGCCGCGCCGCCGCGCCGGCCGCGCCGAATGAGTTCCGTCTAAAAAATGAGACTGAGGACACCCATGCGCGGCGCCTCGCAATCTCCGCGCTCGATCGGGGCCAATCCGTGGTTGTGCATCCCGAGATCGTCGCTCGCGCCGCCGCCATCGCGGCGGAGATGGGTCACGTCTTTCCTGAAGGGGTGCAGGTGGGGGTCCTGGAGCGTATCGAGCACTACACCCCCTCCGATCCCAAGCGTTATCGCGGCGTATTCAGAACGCCGTCAGGCGGAGTTTTTACGACGCGCATTATTCGCGACGCGGTCCGCGAAATGGGAGCGAGTTTCGGGAGCCGCAGGCAAGAGATTCTCATCTACAGGCTTGGCGCGATCGGCGGCGCCACGCTTGGCATGTTCGATAAGCGCCTCCGGGGTGAGCTGTACCATGAGGCCGTCCATGCTATCTCCGACTTCGGGCTTCTCGGCGACGACCGGGCTAGACTTCTTAGACATACTGAATCCCTTGACGTGATGGGTTTTCCTGTCGCCGATTATATGCATATCAAGACCGGCGGCGAATATCCTCGGGTCGGAAGTTTACGCGATGCCTATGCCGATTTGTATAAGAATTGCGACGATCCTGAATATCGGCTCGAAGAAGAAAGCCTGGCCATCTTCGTCGAACTCGTCTCCCATGGCGTGGTCGACGAGGCCGATATCGCGCCCGTCCGAGACATCTTGGACGGCATCTTCTCCGGCCGCTACGCCGGCAAGAAGGACGCCCGCCAGGCCGAGCTTGGCGGCGCGCGCCAGTCCTTTGAAAATCTCAAGACCTATGTCGATCAAACCGCGGCGCGGCGCTCGGCGACGCGTCCCGCGCCGATCCGGCGCGATATGCCGCCGCCCGGAAGCGGCGCCGCCGATAGGATGGCTCGGCTTCTGTCGCCGTTCGAGCGCGAAAACGACACACTGTCCGACGCCGAGTTTCGTCGCCTCGCCGGCACAGATCCCTATACGGCCCAGCATTACCGGCAGATCCCCATTGAAAGCGAGCGCGGCGCTTGGCATAGCCCGATCAGCCTCGCGGTGCAGAAGATCCTTCATGACCGCTATGTCGAGCTGTCAACGGGATCATTCAACTCCTGGGCGAAGGACGCCGAGGTTATCGATCGTGTCTGGTCGAGCCTGCCCTTGAAGGTGAGGCTCGCCGCCGAGCAGCACGTCCACCGGAATTGGGCGGAGTGGTTCGACAGCACCGTGTTCGCGCTTTCTGGCGCCGATGCCGGGCCTGAGAAGATCAAAGCGCTCGGAGGCGTCGTTTCACAGTTGCAGCGCGCGCTGGGCATGCCGCGCGTCGCAAGCGGCGAAACGCCTTACCGCGTCGCCGTCGATCTCGATAAGATGATGCAGGAGGGCGGCCGTTATCTCGACGGCGTGCTCGGCGACACTCTCAAGGCCGATAAGGAAGCGCACCGCGATGAGCTGGAGCAGCTTTCCGATCCGCGCGCCGGCGATGAACTCGCCGACGGTTTCGCCAAGTTCTTCGATCGCTACATCGCCGACCCCGCCGCCGCCCGGCGCGCTGCGCCTGGATTCTTCCACGCCTTCGAGGAGACCGTCGACGCCCGTAACCCCGGCCTGCTCGTTCGCCTGGAAAGGCTGCAAATCGCCTTGGCGCAGCCTGGCGTTCGCTCTTTCCTGCGGGCCGCCGCGGCGGACCCGCACTTCACCGGCACATTCGGAACCGCGCGCGAGCCGCTCTTCGAATTCTTGGGGCGTCGCGGCGAGGAATACCGGCAAGCTGCGGAAGCGGCGCAGCGCTTTAACGCCGATCCGGCCGCCTTGGACGCCTATCTTAATGGTCTCCCCGATCACCTCCGCGCCCACGCCCTTTTCAGCCGGACGCGGGAAACCGCCCAACTTCATCCTGTCATCCGCGCCACAAAGATCGCCGAGATCGCTCATCAGATGGCGACGGAAATCTCCGCCGGCCGGTTGCGTGATACCTCAAGCCGCGACGCCGCGAAGCTCGAAATGGGCGGCGCCAAGGCGCAGGAGGTTAACGACCTCTTGATGCAGCACGCCGCCATCGAACTGCATAACGGTTTCATGCTCGCCGGAGATCCCGAATTCTCAGGCCGCGATGCGGTTCACGCCGGCGCCGCGCTCGACGCCTTGAAGGATCGCGCGCCGGAAATCGCCGGGGAATTAGAGCGCCGTCTCAAGAAGGCAAATGTGCAAGCGTGGTCGACGGCGAAGCAGTTCTATCCCGAGGTCGCCCGGCGCGTCGAATCCGGCTGGCGCGAAGCCTACGACGCCGAGAAGTTCTTCGGCGCGAAGGACGCGCGTCAGGCCGCGCTCAAAACCGGCGCCGGCAACGAGGGATCGCCCCCGCAGCCGCCACGAGGATCGGGCATTCCCGGCAAAGTCGCCAAAGACGATTTCGCCCGCAAGTTCGCGAATTTCTGGAAGCGCAACTTCCAGCCCGAGCGCATTTCCGACGCCGCGCTGCGCGCCGATCCGCGCTTTGCCCAATACAAGGCGGCAAGCGCGCGGGAGAAGGACGCCATCGTCCGGCAAGGAGATGAGGCTTATGCGCGCTGGGCTCACGTGCCGGAACGCGATCAGATCGACTATCTCAACGCCGTTGAAACCGGGCGGACCGATAGGCTTCCTGAATGGCAGCGCCGTGAGGCGGCCCGGCACAGAGCGCTACTCAACAAGGCCTTCGAGGACGAGCAGGCCGCGGGATCGAGGGCGGAGTTTGTCGCGGAGTATATGCCGCATATCTGGGCCGCTCCGGATCGCTGGCGGGCGCTTGCCGAGCAATTGCGGACGGCCGAGAACGTTGGCCCAACCTGGTTTCAGAAGGCGCGCTACGTCGACCTCATCAAGCAAGGGCTCGATCACGGGCTGAAGCTCAAGACGACAAACCCCGAAAACCTCGTAACGCTGCGCCTCCTTGCCGGCGCCGACATGCGTCAGCGCATGGATCTGCTGCACGATCTCGACGAGGACTACGGGCTCGCCACGCCCGCCAAGGACGCCGCCGGCGATCTCGTCAAGCAGGGCTGGCGCATCGTCAACGCGCCCGACCGTGAGCAATGGCTGCTCGCGCCGGATATTCATGCGCTATGGAACAACGCAGTGCAGGCCAAGGGCTTGTGGGCGAACGGCGGCGTCCCTGGAACGCTGTTCCGGGCATGGATGGCGTTCAAGAACGTCTGGACGCCGGTCAAGCTTTCGATGAGCCTTTTTCATCCGCTTCACGTGCTCCACATCAACACGGCGCAGCAATTCGCGCGCGCCTGGGTGGAGGCCACGAACGGGCGCTTCTATGACGCGGCGCAGGACATCGTTCGCATCGGCGATCTCTATCCCAAGATCGGCCGGGAAGCGCGCGCGGCGTGGCTGACGCCGGAGGGCGAGCGGACCCGCGCCGAGGACGACATGGTGCGGCTCATGGAGGAGGGCGGATTTTCGCCGCAGCTTTCCGAGCAGCTCAAGATCGCGGCGTCGCGCCAGCTTCAGAAAGCCCTCGCAGAGAAGAACATCGTCGGCGTCCCTTGGTACGGAGCGAAGCGCCTCTTGGAAGTGACGCAGGGCGTGATCTTCGAGAAGTGGATCCCGAATTTGAAGGCGGCGGCCTATCTGCGCGACGTCGCTTCTTTCGCCGCCCGCAACCCCGATGCCTTCAGCGACCCCATCCAGCGCAAGGCGGGCCTGCGCGCCATCGCCAAATCGATCGACAACCGCTACGGCGAGATGTTCTACGGCTCGCTGTTCTGGAACCGGACGCTGAAAGACGCCGGCACCGGCGCCTTCCTATCGCTCGGCTGGAACCTCGGCTTCGCCCGTGAATTCGGCGGCGGGCTCATCTCTCCTATCCTGCAGGCCAAGGATCGCGTGCTCGGCGGGGAAGCCTCCGAGACGCGGCAGACCATCCGGGACGCGCAGAACAAGACGAGCTTCATCTTGAGCTATGTCGCGTCCGCCATGGCGCTGTGCGGGCTGATGACGTACATGCTGACCGGCGATCAGCCCGAGGGGCTCGATTTCATCTTCCCCCGCATCGGCGGCCTCAACCCCGATGGATCGAGGCGCCGGCTCACGACGATGTTCTATACCCGCGAATTCCCGATGTGGCGCAAGCATGTCGAGGAGCAAGGCGGCGGCGTCCATGGAACCATCGCCGGAACCGGCGATATGCTCTTCAATAAGCTGCTGTTCCAGCCCTTCGTCGAGATGGCGCAAAACCGCGATTACTACGGCCACGAGCTCTATGACATCAACGCGCCGGAGTACCGGCAGGCCTACCAGTTCGCGACGAAAGTGTTCAAGGAGCAGTTCTCTCCGATCACGATTTCAGGCGCGTCGCGGGCGCTGGAGACAGGCGGAAGCTGGTCGAGGGATGTGCCGCTCGCCATGCTCGGCTTCGGCCCCGCGCCGTCCTACGCGGCGCGCACGGCGACGCAAAACCGCATCGGCTTTCTCTATCAGCGTTTCGTCTCGCCGAATGCGGCGCCCTTGCCGGAAGAGCCGACGCAGGACGCCCAGAGGCAGGCGCGGCAGGACTATCGCCTCGCCGCCGCAAACAAGGACGAGACGGCGAAGGCGAAGGCGATCGCGGAGATCGCGAAGACCGGGGCGGAGGTTCCGACGCTGCCGGGCGACATTTTGATGTTCCATAGACTGCCGGTTTCGAGCCAGCGCGCTATCCTCAACTCCGCGCCCGAGGAGGAAGCGCGCCGCTACGCCCTCTATGCGAACAGAGCGCTGTGGGCGGATTCGGCATTCATGCGGTCGCATATGTACCTGTTCAAAAAGCCGCTGGCCGAAGCGGCGCCGGCTCATTGACCCTTGCATACAATTTCCGGCGGTGAAATGCTCCGCGCCTTGATCGTGGAGGGGCGCATGGACGGGAATTTTTTGAGATTGGCATTCGCATGGCTCGCCTCGGGCTGCGCCGGCATCGGCGCTTACGTGGTCGGCACAGGCGCGCTGAACCATGATGGATGCAAAGCATACGACAGCTTCCAGGAAGTGGGCGCGATCGTTTTTGCCGCCTTTATGTTTTCGACGAGTCTCGGCCTTTTCTGCCGCGCCCTCGATGTCATCGCGCACGAACAGTCGGACGCGCGTATCCGTGAGTTTCTGCGTTACCGGCGGTAAGCGATTGTCTCACTGGCCAAGCATAAAGGGTACGTGCGCAGCGCTTGCGGCCGGACGTCCGCGGAAGAAGCGCGCCGCTTCGCCCGAGACCTGATCGGATCCGCAGGCATGAATCGAAAAGCCCCGCCCGGACGAACCGGAGCGGGGGCTATTTTTATGTCTGCTTCTATATGGCGGGCGCCGCCGTTTCGGCAAGAACCGGGCGCCGCCTCTCGGTGCAGACGACGTCGTGAACGGCGCCGCGCACGTCATCGGGCAAGGTTTCGAAAAACTGGATGACCGCGGCGAGCGGGTTTTTTGCGTCCTCGACGCCATCGACGCATTTGTCGTAGGCGTAAAGCGCGACCACATGGTAGTGATTCAAATTCATAGACAACTCCTTATCACATTACGATTAACGCAAAAGAGATGCCCCGCCAAGCTTTCGCGTGGCGGGGCAGGTTGCGTTATGCGCGCCGATCCACAAGCCGGAACGTCGCCCGGCGTTTCGATGTCGCGACTCGACGATCGCCCCTTAAAGCAACCCGAGCCTTTCATAATGCCTCTCCGCATCCATCATCTGGGCCATTTCGTTGAAGCCCTCGACGGTGTAGCTCGCGATGACGCCTTGCGCGTTCATGAGGTCGATGCCCTCCCGCCATCCCCGCACTTCGGCCAAGGTCGGAAACGTCCGGTCGCGCACCGGCATTAGGATCCCGCTGTTGCGAACGACGTAGGGCGCCGCGATCGCGGCCGTCAGACCGAGGATCGCGGCGCGGCGCGTGATCTCCACGGGATGCGCCGCCCTGATGGCCTCTATGGCTTCGATGGCTCTTTGAGACTTCGCCCTACTGTCTTCCTCCAGCGAAGCCAATATCTCCGCCGCGCTCCCGATCATGATCATGGCGTTATTCCTTTGGCCGCCAGAGGCGCACGCCGGGCGCGTCGCCGTTTGTGAATTCGATGCCGGCCGCCTCAAATGCTTGCTTTATTAACAGGATTGTCGATGCGTTTGCAGGCTTCCCGCTTTCAAAGCGGGCGACAGTGTTCGTGCCGACATGGGCATGTTTTGCAAGATCTCTTACGCCCCAGCCAAGCGCCGCGCGTGCCATCCGGCATTGGATCACTGTAATCATATGGGATCGGTATCCCCGCGAGCCGCTTGACGCAAGCATATCTTAACCCTACTAATAACGGTGTTCCCATACGGGAATGCCATTACTACAAGGCGCGAGCTTCTGACGTTGAAATGTGGATTTCGGCGAACAGCGGAGCTTTGCCCGAGAGGAGCGTCGCATGCAGATTTCCCTCCAAGAATTGACCACGGCGCGCAGCTTCCTGCGTCAAAGCCATCTTTTGATCGCGGGCGCCGCCGGATTGTTCTTCAACGCGGGCGACTCCGACACAGCTGCCCAGCTTAACAAGATCACCGTTCTCCTCACCGATGAAATCGGCCACGTCGACAAGCGCATCGACGCCGCAGCCAAAGGCGGCAAGCCATGAGCGCCGGAAGCGACGGCAGCGCGGTCTATCGGTGCCAGAATTGCCTCGACTATGGCTACCGAATCTACACTGGCGCCGGCCAATCCTTCAACGCGCAGGCGGCTAGGGACAATCATATCAATGGCGAAAAGCGCCCGTGCTCGGCGTGCCAGCCCGAGAAGCAGGCGGCGAAACGGGCGCTGGTCCGTCAGGACGACGCGTAGCTGTTGACGGCCGGGTGTTTCGTCGCGCCCGTCTCTTGCATACGAAAACATTCCAAGCGTAGACGTGGCGGCTGTGGTCGCATTGGTGCAATGATAGTTGAAGAGAGTTCAATGTCAGGAAAACCCCTTGAGAAAGATCCCTACCTTCGGTTGCTGTGGGAACGCGGCGAAATCATACGCAAACTGAAAGAGGTCGATGACGGAGCCCTTGAAGAGCTGCTTCTTTCCCGTCTCGAAGCGATTGAATCTGAGCTGGCGAGAACTGCGCCGACTACCTGGAAGGGCCGAGCTGCGGCCGTCGCTTTCCTCGAACATGAACTGGAAATCAACTATCTCAGGGGGCGGAATGGTTTCGAACACCGGCAATGCCGGTCGCTTCTCACCGCCATTCGTGAAGCGCTTCCGGCCGCGCCGGATTGGCTTCGCAAGGACATCGACGATCTCCAGGACCACAAGGGATGGTTCGAAGAGCTGAACAGCACGGCATAGCACGCTCTGAATTTTGGAGGCCCGATGCATCCGGTTCGGGCCTCCAATCCCATCGTTCAGGCGTCGATAGTTAAGGACAGGTTTGCCATAAGCTCCACAGTATTTGCTCCTAGTACTGACTAAACACATACGGTTAACTGTAAGCTCTTCCTTTCCTTTCAAATTTCTTTTGTTCGTATTACGTTCGCGCCGTGTTTACTAGCGCGAGTACTGATATGCTTCCTGCGACATTGAAGCAGCGCCGCGTCGAGCGGTTCCTTCTCGAATATATAGCCCAACATGACGGCGTTCCCCCCACAATCCGCGAGATTGGCGAGGCGCTTGAGATTTCGCTGAGCAGCGCGCATGGCCTCCTTGAGCGCCTGGAGGCGCGTGGCCGCATCCGTCGCACGCCCGGCCGGGCGCGCACCGTCGAGGTCGTGGCGTCGTGCTGAGCCACGCTCACGCATCGGTTCCGCGCTCCCGCCCGCGCCGCAATATTCATGAGGAGATTCGCGGACGCGAGCTTGAGATCATAACGGCTCTCGGGATCCAATGGCCGCCGGGGAACCACGCGACGCACATCCATTGCCCGTTTCCTGATCACGACGATAAGAACGCGTCCTGGCGATGGGATTCGAGAAAAAACCGCTGGCATTGCAGTCGTGACCACGGCGTCGATGGCAACTCCGTCGTCGACGCCGTGCGGCTCATGCATCGCTGCGATTTCAACACCGCCGCGAAATGGTGCAGGGCGACGCTCTTCGGAGACAGACCGCCGCTTTCCTTCACCGTGGAGGACCGCGTCGCCCGCGAGTTCGAACGGGAGGAAGACAGGCGCAAGAAACGGGAAGAGGACGAGGCGCGCTGGAGGGCCGTTCAACGAAGGGCGATAGAGATAGTTGAAAGTCATGACTCCGCGAATCCATGCCACCCCCGCTTGCTGTGCAAAAAGGTCGGGGCTCACGGCATTCTCCAAATGGAGGATAAGCTTGTCATTCCCATGAAGAACGCCGGGGGCGAGATCTGGAACGTGCAGCTCATCCACCCCGATGGCGAGAAGAGAAACCTCGCGGGCGGCCTCAAGAGAGGCCTCGCACTCCGGGTCGGACACCCTTGCGAAAACCGCATCTTCGTTCTCGCCGAGGGCTACACAACCGCCGCCAGCATCTATGAGGCGTCAGGGCTTTGCACCATCGTGACCTTCGGCAAAGACAACATCCTGCCTGTCGCTCGATCCCTGCGGGCCAAATACCCTGACGCGCGGCTGTTTTTTGCCGCCGATGACGACCGAAAAGCGGATGGACTCAATCCGGGCGTGGAAGCGGCGACGGAGGCGGCCGTCGCCGTGGGCGGCATCGTCGTCACGCCGGACTTCGGCCCTGCCAGGGAAGAGGGTGAAAAGGATTTCAATGACCTCGCATGCCGCCTCGGCCCCGACGCCGTCAAGGCGCAGATCATGGCCGCGGTGGGATCCGCATGAGCGCTCTCGCCATTACGGTCTTGATCGTTGAGCGCGCTCGCCAGGAGCGCGTTCATTTGTATCGCGTCCTCAACCGCGTGTTCTATGACGGCAAGCCCTCGCTGCAGCTCGCGGCGGACCTATGCGCGTTCCAGTGCGAACTGGCCGGCCTATTTTCGTATCGCATCATCGAGTTCGAAGCGCTCGCTTGGCGATTCTGGTGCGAGGGGCGCTTCCCTGAATTGGCGGACTGCTACGCCGCCGCCGCTGTCGCGCTCGGCATGTCGGGCGGCGCGGAGTATCATGCGGCCAAGGCAGGGAGGCTGGTTTGAGCGCGATGACGAAGCGATCGAAAATGAGCGGCGAGGAATTTCGCACCCTTCGCGATGTGCTCGGCATGACGCAGGAGCAGCTCGGGACGCGCATGGGCGTTGATGGGCGCACGATAAGAAAATGGGAAAACAACGAACGTAATATTCCAGGACCGGCAATAGAGCTGGCAAAAATACTTGTTGAACTTAAGAGCAAAACTTGATTTGATCTCTATTTAACTTGACTAGGCCCATGGGGCCTATTATGGTTGGCGCCATGATGAAGAGATGGCCCAACCGAATGAGTCGACCGATGGGAACCGCCAAACAAACGGCACGGCACCCGGAGGCTCAGGAGCCCCGCAAGGGCCCGGCCAAGCAGAACATCTCCATCAAGAGCGCCTTCCGGCGCAGCCGGTTGCCGTAGCCCCCCGCTGCGGCGCTGCGCCCTGGAGGCTTCTCATGGACAAAGAACTTTACCCCGCTGCGGGACTTGCACTCGCGCTCGTCGTCGCGACCTTCATCGGCCAGTTCTTCGCCGGCATCGTGATCGGCGTCGCCGCCGGTTACACCATCGCGGATAAAGGCGCGATGGCGACGGCGATATGGACGAAGCTGCGGCCGCATCTGGACGCCGCGGTCGCGCAGGCGAGGCTCCTCGCCGGAGCGAAGTAGGTTCGAAAGCCATCGCGGTCGCGGAGGAATCCGCGGCTGCGCCGGAAAGCGCTCTTCGATTTCATCATGATCTGATTGCAAGGGCGTCCTTGGCGGGCCGCCTGTTTTGTCTCTTTTCAGAGACGCCCGGCGCGTGCGCTAACACGCGGCCGGGCCTGCAACGTCCAACCCCTGGAAAGGCCCGGACATGCACACTCAAAATACTGTTTCGCGCTCTTGGGCGCAAACTATGCTGGGGATCCCAGCCATCGTTGTCATCGGCGCCATCGCGGCGGCGATGAACTGGCGGTTCGGCCAAACCTTGGGTCACACCGAACTCGACGGCATGTTGTTTGGAGCGCTCGGCGTAGCGCTTGTGGCTCTCAATTGGATCTTGCCCGGCGCGGCGGCTCACGCTGCTTCTCGCCGGGCAAGGCTGCAACAGGCGGCGTGCGTATTCTTGTGGATTGTGTGCGCTGGCTACACGCTGGTTTCCAGCGTCGGCTTTTCGGCTGTGCACCGGGCAGAAACCGGCGCCGACCGCAAGGAAAGCTCGGAGCGCTACGATCGGGCGAAGGCCGATCACGAGCGCTTGACGGGCGAGCTGGCCGCCATGAAGGCGAGCCCGAAATACGAGGCAGCCGCCGGATGCGCCGATGCGCATTACCGGCAGGCCGATTTCTGCGCCGAGGTGAAAGCCAAGGAGGCGGAGATCAAAGCCGCGAAGCACGATATGGACGCGGGCCGCCCCGCTTCCGTCGACCCGCAAGCCGAAACGCTTGCGTCGCTGACCGGCTTCAGGATCGAGCAAGTCTCGACCGCGCTCGCTATTTCGGTCGCCGTCGTGATGGAGCTTGTCAGCTCGCTTGGCTTCTTCGCGGTCGCCCACGCCGCGCCTTTGCCCAGCGCTAGCCTTAGCGCTCCGCCAGCGATGGCGCCGCCGCCCGTTAGCAGCCACGTTGTGAGCTTGACGCCGCTTAGCGCTCCGGAGATCTCCGCCGCGGCGAAGGCCCTTGCGAGCCGCCCGCGTCCAGGCCGCCGTAAAAAGCGGCTTGCCGCCGCTCTCCCGCCTCCTAGCGCTACGGAGGCCGAGCTGCCCGCGCCGCGCAAGAGTTCGCGGGCAAAGGTCTAGCGCTAAACGATGAAGCCCCGGCGCGGCGACGCGATCCGGGGCTTTTTTGTCGAGCTTATGCCGCGCAGGTTCCGGCATTCCGCCCGTTGACGGAGCTAAGCCGCCTTCATTGCAGGCGCGGCTTGCCGCAGCAGCTTCTTAATGCTCTCAGGATCACGGTCGATGATCAGGAGATAAGCACGAAGGGCCCCGAGAGGACGGGACCGCCTCTGCTCCCACTGACGTATCTGATGGACCGTAAACCCGAACACGGCCGCAAAATCCTCCTGAGATAAGGTGGTCTTCGCACGGATCGCACGCACGTCGATCTCAGGAGGAACGATAAGCTTAGCAGGCTTGGCATTGCCACGGGCAATTTCCAATGCTTCCTTTAAGCCTTCCTCGATCTTTTCAAACGCAGTCTTGCGCGCCATCATGCACCCCTTCTCGTCGCCTGAACGACTTTGGCTCGATACTCAGACACGATCTCCTTGGTGAGCCTGCCAAGTCGATTACGCTCTGCAGCTGAGAGATTTGCACGCTCTCCTTTCTTGAACACGGTAATCAGAAAGACGGGCATGAGGTCTCCCGTGAAAAACGTTATTACACGATACCCGCCTCGCTTGCCCTTCCCTGGCGCCGCAAATCGCAGTTTCCGGCAGCCTCCTGTCCCGGAGATCTCATCCCCGGCCATCGGATCCGCCGCTATGTAATCGACCAAACTGTCAATCTCAAACTCGGTCATGCCAGCTTCATCGGCGGCACGAAGGAAAGAGTGAAGGAGCGAAATCGTGTGCATACGACACTACTACGTAAGTTACGTAGTATCGTCAAGACCCGTTTACAATCGGTGAAGTTGCAATTTACAGGGTGGGAAGCCACTCGTAGCCCCGCCGAACCGATCCGAGCGGGGCTTTTTTGTGCGCCGGATCTGTCGCGGCGCGGACGTCCCGTCATCAAAATGCGCGCACAACGAGCCCCTCTTCAATTTTTAGAGCTGGGTGTAGCGGAGTCGCCACGCCCGCATGATCGTTTCGTCAAACAGACCTTTCACGAATCCGATATAGTGGCGTAGTAGAATCGCTCTCAGTCCGGTTCCGCGTGCATTTTTGAAGACACTGTTCATGATTGGAATTGCGCCATGGGAAGCCACTTAGGCAAAGTCGACGAACGCAACCTCGAAGAGATCGACCCGATTGCCCTCAAAGCCGCAGTGATCGAAGCAGCGGAAATCGTCAGAGACAGAAGCGAGCCCAAGGCCGACGGCCCCTCAATCGAGGAGATGCTCGCCGATCCAGCCATCGCCCGATGGATGCCGCCCTATAAGTATGGGCGCCCTCCGGTCACGTCGTAGGCGCGCCCCCGTCGAGCGCGGCCAGGATGCTGGCGCGTGTCTCTTTGGAGAGGTTGAGCGCTTCGAACCGGGCGCTTACGGGATCCGCCCATAACGCTTCGTCATGCTCATGCGGATTGAGCGTCACCGGCCCGCCGCTCGCCTCGACGGCGAAGTTGAGCTGCCGCGTCTTCCTGCCGGAGCCGCTTAGATAGTCGAAGCTGTTCACGTAGCGCAAAACCCTTTCAACCGTCAGCCCGGTTTCCTCGCTCACTTCGCGGCGCAAGGCGCCGATGAGATCTTCGCCGGCGTCCACCGTTCCGCTTGGGATTTCATGCAGCCCCGAGAAGTCTTCGCCTTGCGCTCGGCGCAAGATGAGTACGTCGCCGCCGCGTTCGATGACGGCGCCGACGACCAGTTTTTGAACGCCGTCGCGCTCCGCCGCCGTGAGAAGCTGTGTCGTGTCCAGCATCATCAACTCCTTAGCCGCGCCTCAATAATGATTTCAGGACGGCATAGGTCTTGTCCCTGTAAAGGTCAACGGTCGCAGCGTCTTCCTCCATCGCCCAGACGGGATATTTAATCGCTTGCCGCGCGAAACGTTCGGCCCCTGGAAAGCTTGCGTCCATTGCAATGCAGGGCTCGCGGTAGAGCCGCCCCATGACCTCGGGCGTCCGCGTGAATAAGGGCAGCTTATGGATTGGCCCTGTCGATCCCGGCATATCCGCCTCTCTCAACCCCTCGGCCTGCAGCGCCGCGTGAACCTGTCTCGCCGTCACACCGCCGCTCTTAGCCTCATCGACCTGGAAAACGTAAGCGTACCAAGCTGGAACACGGTTCGCGGTATTTGGAAGGATGATGGCGGGCAGGGCCGAGAGCATCTCGGAAAACGCCGCCGCGCGGGCGTTCTTCAGCGCGAGCCATTCGTCAAGATGGTCGAGCTGTTCATCCGCCATCGCGATCGCGAGCGGATGCGCGCGAAGCTTCAAGCCGAGCCCCGTCAGAAAGAATGGATGGAGCGGGCTCGACGCAGGGATCTCCGATTTCGGGCGCTTGTTGTAATGCCCGAGCAGCAAGGCGCGGTGATAATGCTCCGGCTTGTCCGCGACGAGGATGCCGCCTTCGCCGCCGCTGATAATCTTCTCGCCCTGAAGGCTCCACGCGGCCATATCGCCAAAGGCGCCGCACTTGACCCCGCGATAGGATGCGCCGTGAGCGTGCGAGCAATCCTCAAGCAAGACGAGGCCGCGCCGGCGCGCGATGGCTGCGATAGCCGCCATCTCGCAGGGGATGCCCCACATATGCGTGACGATGATCGCGCGCGTCCGCTCGGTTATGGCGGCCTCGATGAGCGCCGGATCCATATTGCCGTCAGGGCCGCAATCGATTGGAACAGGCTTCGCGCCCGTGAAAACGATGGGCGACACTGTCGCGTGAAAGGTATAGCAGGGAACGAGCACTTCATCGCCGGGCCTCAGGTCCAGCGCCTCATACATGCTGTGAATGGCGGCCGTCCCCGAGTTCGTGAGAAGCGCATACGCGCGGGCGTGGCGCGCCGCCCAGCGGTCTTCGAACTTTTCGAAAATGCCGCTCCTACCGTAGATCGAGATGGTCTTGCCGAGCTGATCGGCGACGCGCTCGCGCACCGCGTCGGTGATGACTGGCCACGAATAATCGGGCTCGGCCTCGCGCTTCTCACGCGCGTCGTAAATCCGCGCGACGAGTTTCGTCTGTTCGAGGCCATGTTGCAGAGCGTCGCCTTGGCCCCGCAGAAGCGCGGCGCTCAACTCCTCGAGCATCCGCTGCGCCGTCGCGCTGCTTTTGCCGGCGGCAATCTCATGGTCAAGAGCGCCGTCCGCGCGGTAAAGGCGGAATCCCGCTTCTGTGACGATGATCTGGCCGCCCGCCCCGGTGATGACGATCTCCTCCGTTTCGGTCGCCGAGACGCGCGAGACGGAGAGATGGCCGCTGAAAACCCGGCCCCTGTCGCGGAACTGCATCCAAGCGTCGGCGGTATCCTCGACATCGTAGTGCTGGCGCTGCCGGTTTCCGTAGGAAAGGCTCGATGCGATCATGTCGGGCTGGCCGAACCACCACGTCACGAGATCCACCATATGATAGCCCATGTCGATGAGCGCGCCGCCGCCGGCCTCGGCCTTTAGGGCGCGCCAGCCTTCGCCAAGATCGGGAACGTTCTTGAAGTAGCGGAGATCGAAGCTGATAACCGGCCTGATTTTCAGAAGAGCGCTTTCAACAGCGCGATAGACCGGATCGAAGCGCCGCCTGGTCGAGACGGCGATCCTTGCGCCGCCGGCTCGCAATCCCTCGTAAAACTCCGCCTCTTCCACCGTCATGGCGAAGGGCTTCTCTTTGATCATGGGCACGTCCACGGCGGCGAGCGCCGCCACAATGGCCCTCTGCGCATGGTGAGGCGTGCAGATCAAGGCCACGTCCGGCCGCCGGAAAGCCAGCATATCGGCGACGCTTTCAAAGAGCGGCGCTTCCGTAGCCTTCACAAGCGCCCGCAAAGCGTCCGGGGAAACGTCCACGACCGAGTCGATTTCCACCTGTGCGCTTTCCAGGAGGCGCATGTATTTGCGCCCCTGCATGCCGGCGCCGATGAGCGCAATCCGAGTTTTCATAATCGTTGTCTCCAGGCAACGCCTCGCCTATCGCCGAAACGATGGTTTCGGCGCGGCTTGCGCAACTTACGTTTGTTAATAAGTTATTAACAGTTGCCAGATAGGAAAGGCGATGTCAACACAACTTGCGCGACTTATTAAGCCGCGCTATTTGTTCGGCATGACCGATTTGCCCGAGCCTAAAGACAAGCGTATCGCCCTGGTGATGACGGCGTCCGAGCTTCAAGCCGTTGACGATTGGAGCTTCAGCCGCCGCATTCGCAGCCGCGGCGAGGCCATCCGCCAGCTGATATCGCTCGGGCTCAAGGCATCGGAGAAGGACGGCAAGTAAAGCCCACGGCCGCCGCCGTCGATCCCCCGACGCCCGAGAATGTGCGCCTCTACCGCGCCGCGGCGCTGGCCTGGCGCAAGGCATGGCGGGAGGCGGCGGCGCGCCACGAGGATATCCGGCTCGCAAATCCACACCTGCCGAACCACGCCGCCGCGCTCGCTGTGATGACGCTGGCGCCGGAGATGAGGTGTGAGGAGGCGTGGCGGCTCGAGCATAGGGTCGACTCTCCGGCGGCGCAGGCTCATAGCGCGTGGATGCGCCGCTAAATCATGAAAGGCGAAGGGCGCGCCCGTTACCCTGGCGCGTTACCTGATCGAATTTGATTCTTGTGGAAAGAACGCTGCGCTATCTGAGAGGCTTTGCTGTTACCCCGGACGTTACCCTGAACCGAAACCGCTTTACGAAAGTCTGACCTAAACCCTTGAAAATAATGGCGCACCGGAGAAGATTCGAACTCCTGACCCCCAGATTCGTAGTCTGGTGCTCTATCCAGCTGAGCTACCGGTGCAAAGGATCTCTAGGCGAGGCTCCCTATGTAACGGGTAAATGCGGCTTGTGCAAGCCTTCGCTCAAAGCACGCCCGCCCCGGAAAGCGATTGTGAATTGGCGACAGCGGGCGCCGGGAGCGTGATGACGAACGCGGCCCCCACGGGCGTGTCTTCAAGGCGGATATCGCCGCCATGGGCGCGCACGAGTTCGGCGCTGATCACGAGGCCCAGTCCGTTGCCGTCGCGCTTGGCGGAGCTCTGGAAGGCCTTGAACAAATTCGCTCGCAGAGCGGCTGGAACGCCCGGCCCATTGTCGCTCACTCTGATCGCCGCCATCCGGCCTTCCAGACGAGCCGCCACCTCGATCAGGGGCTGGGCGCAGGGCGGGTCTGCCTCCCGGAGAGCCTCCAGCGCATTCCGAATCAAGTTCGCCATCACCCGGAACATCTGGTCGCGGTCCGCGAAAAGCGCGATTGCCGGCGGCACGGAGACGTTCAACTTCACGCCGCTCATTTCCTCCACGCCGAGGCTTTCGGTAACCTCCGTCAGGAGCGCGCGAAGCGGCACGCTCGTCCGGTTGGGCGGCGCTTCCTCGCTGCGGCCGTATTTCATTGTGTTCGTGCACAGCGTGATGGCGCGGTCGAGCGCGCGGATGAGCCGGGGCAGCGAGCGCTGGACCGTTGGGTCGGTAACCGTCGCAAGGCGGTCGGATACGAGCTGCGCGCTGGCTAGGATGTTCCTGAGGTCATGATTAATCTTCGACACGGCGAGCCCGAGATTGGCGAGCCGCGCCTTCTCCCTGAGCAAGCCGGACAATTGCGTCTGCAAGGTCGCCAGTTCCTGCTCGGCGACGCCGACCTCGTCCTGCCGCGCCGAGGGAACCATGATGCGCGACGTATCTTCCGGGTTCTCCCGGTAAAGCACCATGTTGCGCGTAATGCGCACCATCGGGCGAACGAGGAGCCCGTTCAGAGCCAAGTAAACGAGAGCCGCCGTTATCAGCGAAATGACGAGCGAGAGCCAGAAAATGTTGTGTGCGAAACGCCACATTGCGGCGCGAAGCGGCGTCTCGTCGAACACCACATCCATCTCATCGCCGGGCTGCATCATTTCGGCGGCCGCGAGAACGCGGATCAGGCGGCCGGGCGGCGCGACGAGCGCCTGCAAGGCGTCCGGGATCAGCGTCATGACGTTCTGCGTGCGCAGGTCGTAGGTGTCGGCGATTTCCGTCGTGTCCGGCATGCCAAGCACAAGGCTGCGGAAGTGCGGCCGCTTCACCGCCACCGCGTGGACGCCGGCCGTCGTCAAAAGCTCCTGCCGGAGGCGATCGGGAAGCTGGGCGCCGCCCGAAGCTTCCACGGAAAGCGAAGCGATCTTGGCGGCGACAACCCGCTCCATAAGCCAGTTGCGGCGGAAGTTCGCCACCGAGGGCACGAAGATAAGAACTTCCGCCATCATGACAAAGGCGATGGTAAGAAGCAGAAGCTTCAACGGAAGGCTGGTTACAAGACTCCACGCCCCCGCATAAGCGCGCCTCGGGCGGCGAGGCTTTGGGGGGACAAATTGGCCCGGAAACTCGGGAGTCGGTGTAGGTCGGGTATCCAATGTGCACAACGGTTGTTGTTACTCTTCCCCTTAGATAGCGTCGATCACCCTAATTTCGCAAGTAATGCAATAACTCGCCGCAGGAGGGGGTCTTGCGCGCGCGGCGCAAAATAGCTGACCGCCGCCCTTTTGTTGATTTCCGCAAGCGTTGGATATGGAGAAACTATGCTTCGCATATCGCTTAATGATAAACCCTTTTGCATGGCGAGGCTCCACATTTGGATCAGTTCGCCGGCCTCCGCGCCCACGATGCCCGCCCCCAGGATTTTGCCGCCTCGCGTGGCGATGACCTTCAAGAACCCGCCCGTCCGCCGTTCGGCCTGCGCGCGGTCGTTTTCGCGATAGGGCCAGCGCAGGATCGAAAGCTTGCCGTAACGCTCGCGCGCTTTCTCTTCCGTCAGGCCTACATGCGCCAGCTCCGGATCGGTAAATGTCACCCAGGGCAGGGCATCGTGCCGGGCGCGGGCTGGAAGGCGGAACAGCGCATTTTTGATGACCACGGTTGCATGATAATTGGCGGCGTGCGTCGTTTGCGTCTCCCCGGTGACGTTGCCGATGGCGTAGACCTTTTTGTTCGTCGTGCGCAGACCTTTGTTCACCTTGATTCCGCGTTCGCTGTAGTCGATGCCGGCCGCTTCCAGATTGAGGCCGCCGACCGCCGGCGCGCGGCCCGCGGCGAGAAGCAACTCGGCGCCCTCGATGGCGTAGGTCTTGCCGAGCGTCGCGAAAACGATCTGAATGTTGGAGCCGAACGGCTCCACCCTTTCGACACGCGAATTTTCAAGGACACGAACGCCTTCCGCGCGAAGGCTTTTCAACAGGTATTCGCGAAGCTCCGGGTCGTCCTTCGATAAAGCGCGGCCCGCCTCGACGACGGTGACCTCGCTGCCGAGGCGGCGGTGCGCCTGCGCCAGTTCCAGGCCCACCGGCCCGGCTCCGATAATGAGAAGATGCGAAATTCGATGCGTCTTGGCGAAAATGGTCTCGTTTGTGTAGAAGGGCACGCGGTCGAGCCCAGGGATGGGCGGAATCAGCGGCTTCGAGCCCGTGGCCACGATGAAGCGCCGGGCCTTGATCTGACGATCGCCCGCCTCGACCGTTTCTTTGTCGATGAAGCGTGCGCTCGCCTTGATGACGTTGACGCCAAGCCCGTTGTAGCGCTCGACCGAATCGTTGGGCGCGATTGCGGCGATCGCCTCCTGGATGTGCGCGGCGACCGCCTTGTGATCGATGCCGGGGTCGCCGACGCGGATGCCGAATGGTTCCGCCTCGCGGATGTCCTGCGCGCGTTTCGCCGCCGCCAGCAGCGCCTTGGATGGAACGCAGCCCGTGTTCAGGCATTCGCCGCCCATCGCGCCGCGCTCGACGAGCACGACGGAAACGCCAAATGCGCCGGCGATCGCGGCTGCGGACAGCCCGCCCGCTCCAGCGCCAATCACGCAGAGATCCGGCGTCAAAAGCTGCGGCATGGCTGGTCCGTCCTCGGTGCCGATGGTTCATATGCGGGCGATGTTTGGCGCGGGCAGGGCGATTTTGCAAGCCGCCTCATGCAGCCTTGCTCCTTCTTCTTCGTGCGTGGGGGGCTGAGCAAGAAAGGAGGGCGGCGCGGAAAATAAGGATGGGAACTTGCTGCCCGCAAGGCTAAAAAGACGCCTCTCGCGCCCGATTTTCAGGTAAAAGGAGAATAAGAATGCGAGCTTTTCCACGCAGGAGCGCCGCCCTGGCCATCGCGCTGGCCGCCGCGTTCGGCCTCGTCGCGGCCGGCGCGCCTGTTACAGCCACCGCCCAAACATCAGGAAAAACCATGACCACACCGTCAGGCTTGCAGATCACGGATGCGAAAGTTGGCGAGGGCGCCTCGCCCAGACCCGGGCAGACTTGCGTCATGCACTACACCGGCTGGCTTTACCAGAATGGCGCGAAGGGCAAGAAGTTCGACAGCTCGGTCGACGGAGGCGAGCCTTTCGAATTCCAGATCGGCCAGGGCCAGGTCATACGCGGCTGGGACGAGGGCGTCGCCACGATGAAGGTCGGCGGCAAGCGGACGCTCGTCATCCCGCCGGAACTCGGCTACGGCGCGCGGGGCGCTGGCGGCGTCATCCCGCCAAATGCAACGCTGATCTTCGACGTTGAACTGCTCGGCGTGAAAGGCTAGGCTGGTTTTACAGGCTTCGCAAACGGATCGCCGCGGCCGTCATCCCGGAAAGGCGGAGCCTTATCCGGGATCGTAACAAATCGAAGCGCTTGCCTTTTTGCGATCCCGGCTCGCGCTGCGCTTGGCCGGGATGACAATCCGTTGGCCAAATTGGCGGAGCCTCTCAGGCGCGGTTTCCGCGCCGGTGCACGGCAGAGGAGTGAGAGATGGAAGTCAAGGATAGTAACGGAAACCTGCTCAAGGACGGGGACTCCGTTCAGATCGTCAAGGACTTGAAGATCAAAGGGTCGTCCGTCACGTTGAAGCGCGGTACGACCATCAAGAACATTCGCTTGACCTCCGACGAAGGCGAGATCGAGTGCAACGCCGAGAAGGTTAAAGGGTTGGTGCTCAAGACCTGCTTTCTGAAGAAAGTTTAGGTTGCGCAAGGATGCATGATCCGCGCTTGCGGTCATGCAAACTTCACTGCAAATCGAACATGGCGCCTCCTGATGTCAATGGGTCACGATTGCCACGCAAGTATTGATCAAAATCAACAGGTTGATGGCATGGGCGGAGTATGCGATAACTTTGGCTGCCAAAACGCATTTGCGTTTGACTGCAATTTTGGCGCCGTGAAGCAGGCCAAGTTATGTTTCTAATGTTATACTCTGGCCGCGGTGCGAAAGGCCGTAGGCTGAGGTAAGGAGTGAAGGATGCCGTCGCCGCTCAGGAAGGTATCGACAGGCATCAAGGGGCTGGATGAGATAACGGGCGGCGGGCTGCCGGCCGGGCGCGCATCCTTGATCTGCGGCGGCCCCGGCTGCGGTAAGACCATGCTCGCGACATCCTTCCTTGTCGAAGGCGCCAGAAACGGAGAGCCAGCCGTTTTCCTGAGCTTCGACGAGTTGCCCGCCGACCTCGACATCAACAGCCGCTCGCTCGGCTTCGATCTCGCCGGCCTTCAGGCGAGGAACCTCCTTTCCATCGATTACATCCATATCGACCGGCAGGAGATCCACGAAACCGGGGAATACAATCTCGAAGGGCTCTTCATCCGGCTCGGATACGCGATCGACCAGATCGAGGCGCGCCGCGTTGTGCTCGACGGCGTGGACACGCTGTTCGCCGGACTGCCGAATGAGGCGCTCCTGCGCTCCGAGCTTCGGCGCCTGTTCGGGTGGCTTAAGGAGCGCGGACTTTCCAGCATCGTCACGGCTGAACGGGGCGACAAATCGCTCACGCGGCATGGCATCGAGGAATATCTATCGGACTGCGTCATCGTGCTGGAACAGCGCGTGCGCGAGGAGCTGACGACGCGGCGGCTTCGCGTTGTCAAGTATCGCGGCTCGGCGCACGGCGCCAACGAGTACCCGTATCTGATCGAAGACGGCGGCATCAAGATTTTGCCGGTGACCTCGCTGGGGCTCGACCACAAGGTTTCTTCCGAACGCATTTCCAGCGGCGTCGCGGGGCTTGACGCCTTGCTGGAGGGCAAGGGCTTCTACAAAGCCAGCAGCATCCTCATCAGCGGCGGCCCCGGCTCGGGCAAGACCAGCATGGGCGCGCACTTCGCGCTTGCGGCCGCGGAGCGCGGCGAGAGATGCCTGTACTTCGCGTTCGAGGAGTTGGAGCCGCAACTCGTCCGGAACATGCGCTCTATCGGCATCGACTTGCAGCCGGCCATCGACAGCGGGAAGCTGTCCATCGTCTCGGTCCGGCCCACGGCGCACGGCCTGGAAATGCATCTCACGCGCATGATGCATCTCGTCCAGGATCTCAATCCGCGGGTCGCCGTCGTCGATCCGCTCACCGCGCTCGAAGATGGCGGCAGCGTTGCCCAGGCCAGCATGATGGTGCTAAGGTTGATCGACTATCTAAAATCCGCGGGCGCGACCGCTCTCTATCTGAGCGTCCAGGACGAGGACGATAAATCGAACCTTAGCATCTCCTCTCTCATGGACAGCTGGATTACCGTCCGGAATTTGCGCAAAGAGAACGGCCTCGAACGCCAGCTGTTTATCGCCAAGTCGCGCGGCATGGCCCATTCCGCGGATGTACGGAAGCTCTCAATTGGGGCGCAGGGCGTTCAGGTGTCCGCGCGAAAGGAGCCGACATGACCCAAGCCCAAAGCGCATCTCTTCGAGTGCAGGACGAGTACTGGGAATTGCGCCTCTACGTCGCCGGGCAGACCGACAAATCGATCCGCGCGATCAATAACCTGACGCGCATCTGCAAGGAGCATCTCGAAGGCCGCTATTCCATCGAGGTGGTGGACCTCTTGCAGCGCCCGCAGCTCGCGGCCGGCGACCGAGATCCTCGCGGTTCCCACGCTGGTGCGCCGGCTGCCGGAGCCGATCAAGAAAATCATCGGCGACCTTTCCAGCGAAGCACGCGTGCTGATCGGTCTCGACCTTCGCGCGCAAAGGGGGCTGTGATGGTCGCGCAAGCCGAGCTGCCTATCGCCGTCCCGCGCTACGTCATGACCCTGTTTGTGACGGGCGCTTCGCATCTTGCGCTGCAGGCGGTCTCGCGCGTAACCGCCTTCTGCGAAGAGGAGTTCGCCGGCAATTACGACCTCGAAGTCGTCGATCTCTATCGGTCGCCTCAACGGGCGAAGGAAGCGCAGATCGTCGTGGCGCCGACGCTCTTGCGCGACCAGCCGAGCCCCGTTCGCCGCGTCATCGGAGATATGTCAAACCGCGAAAAGCTAAAAGCCGCTGTCAAGGTTATCTAATGAAAGCGCCGGTGGAGAGCGACGGCGAGCTCGCCAACCTGAAGGCCCGGCTCAAGGAAGCGGAGGATACTCTTCGGGCGCTTCATAGCGGCGAGGTGGACGCTCTTGTCGTCGCGGGCGAGAACGGCCCGCAAATCTTCACGCTGAAAAGCGCCGCCGAACCTTACCGCCTCCTGGTGGAGCAGATGCGAGAAGGCGCGCTGACGCTTTCGCACCGGGCCGATGTCCTCTATTGCAATGAGGCGTTTGCGAGCCTCGTTGGCGAAGCCTCCTCCCGCATCGTCGGCTCCTCGATCCTCAAATACATCGACAAGAGCGATTTCGACCGCCTGGCCGAGCCAGCCGGGCGACGCGGCCTGGAGATGCGCGTTAGGAAGGCTGCTGGCGGCCATGCCGCCGTCACCGCATCCTCGGCGCCGCTCTTAGTCGAAGGCCAGCCGGTCATTTCGGCGGTGATCACGGACCTGACGGGATATAAGCTGCGCCTTCGCTACCAAGCGATCATGGAGGCGATCGGCCAGCCTGTTTATTCGCTCTCGCGCGATCTCGTTATCGAAAGCTGGAACCCCGGCGCCGAAAAGCTTTACGGCTACGCCGCCGCCGAGATGATCGGCCGCCCGGAGAGCGATCTTTGCCCGCCGGACGAGCGCGAGGCTCTCAAGGCTCTCGCAAGCGCGGTGGCGGCCAGCGGCGAAGCGCGCGCCTGCGACGCACTCCGCCGGCGCAAGGATGGCTCCACGGTTCATGTCATCTTTCGCCTTGCGCCCTTGCGCGACGGCGACGGCCATCTCACCGGATACGCCGCCATCGCCCATGACATCACGGAGCGAAAGTCGCAGGAGAAGACGCGGCAGCTCCTGCTCGACGAACTCAATCACCGGGTCAAGAACACGCTCGCCATGGTGCAAGCGATCGCGCGGCTTACGCTGCGGCAGTCCAAGAACCCGGAAAACTTCGCCGAGAGCTTCACAGGCCGCATCCAAGCGCTTGCGGGCGCGCACGACGTGCTGACCGCATCCTCATGGCATGGCGCGGACCTTAAATCGCTCGTGAAAGATCAGCTGATCCTGGGCGAGCCGGGCGAGGGCCGGTTCCGCTGCGCTGGACCCGCCATAAAACTCAACCCGCAGGCAGCCGTTGGGCTTTCGCTGGTGCTGCACGAACTTGGCACGAACGCGAACAAATACGGCGCCTTGTCGGTCCCCGCGGGACATGTCGACCTGACCTGGGTCCTGGAGGAGGACGGCAAGGTCTTGAGGCTGCGCTGGCAAGAGGCGGACGGCCCGCCGGTATCCGAGCCGACCCGCCGCGGCTTCGGAACCTTCATCATCGAGCAAAGCTTAAGCAACCTCGATGGCGTCGCCGATATGCGCTATCCGTCAACCGGCTTTGTTTGCGAGCTTCGGCTGCCCATCAAGGCCAAAAACACCGGCGAGGCGTCATGACGGCCAAGCTGATCCTGATCGTCGAGGACGAGTTCCTGCTTGCGCTCGAAATGCTCGCGACGCTCGCCGACGCGGGTTATGAAACGCTCGGTCCGGCGCGGACGGTGGAGGAAGCCTTGACGCTCATCGACCGTTCGAAACCGGACGCGGCCTTCATCGACTGCAATCTCAACGGAGAATACGCCACCGGCGTCGCCTTGACCTTGACGGCGCGGCGCGTGCCTTTCGCGGTGGTCACAGGGTACGGGCGAGACAGACTTCCGCCTGCGTTTGGCGACGGCTTGTTTGCGGGCAAGCCGCTACCCCCCGCACGTCTTTTGGATATCGCCCGGAAGCTGCTCCCCGATCGCGCCCCAGACGATCCGCTTCCAGCGCACCGTGCGGAATTGTGAGCGCGCCGCCCGCGTCGCTTTGCGCATGTGCGCGCCGAACTTCAAGGCGGCAATAAGCGCCGCTAAAGTGGGCCTCATTTCGTATCATTAGGCTTGCCAAGACCGGCCCCTCTTGCCACCATGGCCTATTCGCGGCTCTCTCACGGCACGCGCCCCCTTTACAATTATTCCGCGTAAGGAACAGCAAGCATGGGCGGGAATGGAAATGCGGAGGGCAGAAGTCCCCGCTGCGTCGCATTGGTCGGTCCTCAAACCTCCGGCAAGACAACTCTTTTCGAGGCGATACTCGCGCGAACGGGAGCGACGCATGAAAGCGTGGACGCCCGGAAAACCGTCGGCGACGCGTCTCAGGAAGCGCGCTCTCACGGAATGAGCGTGGAGATGAACGTCGCCCATTTCGAGTATCTAGGCGATAAGTTCGACTTGCTCGACTGTCCAGGCTCCGTCGAATTCAACTATGACGGCGTGGCCGCCATCGCGGCTTGCGACGCGGCGATTGTGGTCTGCGAGGCGGACGAGAAAAAGCTTCACGCCCTTCAGATCGTCTTGAAAAGCCTCGAAACGGCGGGCGTTCCTCATTGCCTGTTCATCAATAAGATCGACAAGGTCGGCGTGGACAAGGCCGGCCAGGCCATCGGCGACGTGCTCACCACGATGCAGCCCGCCAGCCGCGTCCCGCTTGTGCTCCGGCAGATCCCCATTTGGGAAAAGGGCGTCGTGAGCGGCTTCGTGGACCTCGCCCTTGAGCGCGCTTTCGTCTATCGCGAGCATGCGCCGAGCGAACTCATCGATACCCCCTCCGACGTCGCGAAGTTCGAGGCCGATCAGCGTTTTTCGATGCTCGAAAAGCTCGCCGACTATGACGACGAACTCATGGAGCAGCTCTTGAGCGACGTCACGCCGAGCCGCGACAAGGTGTTCACGGACCTCATTACCGAATTCAAGCATTGCCAGATCGTTCCCGTCTTCTTCGGCTCGGCCCAGGAAGGCCACGGCATCGCGCGGCTGCTCAAAGCGCTGCGCCATGAGGCGCCCTTCGCGCAGGAGACCGCGAAGCGGCTGGGCCTCGGCGGGGCGAAATCGGCGGCCTACATCATGAAAACCTATCACACTTCGCATGCGGGCAAGCTTTCGCTCGCGCGGGTTCTCGCCGGCCAGTTCGCCGATGGCGGCCCGGTTTACGCTCCCGCGGGCGAGGAGAAGATTTCGGGCGTATTTTCCGTCATGGGAACCGACGTCAAGAAGCGCGGCCCCGGCTCCATCGGCGAAACCGTCGCCTTGGGCAAGCTGGAGAGCCTTCCGACCGGAACGACGATCACCGGCGAGAAGGGCGGCGCGCTGTCGATCTCGGCGCCTGTTCCGCCAAAGCCAGTCTACGGGCTCGCGGTCGCCGCGGGCGAACGCAAGGACGAGATCAAGCTCACGTCCGCGCTCAGTAAGCTCATCGACGAAGACCCCGCGCTCGGCCTCGTCCATGACCGCGAGACCGGCCAGATCGTTCTCTGGGGCCAAGGGGAGATGCATTTGCGCGTCGCGCTTGAGCGCTTGAACCGCCGCTTCGGCATCAAGGCGGAGACGAAGAAGCGCGAAATCCCCTACAAGGAGACGATCCGCAAGAATGTCGAAATCCGCGGGCGCCACAAGAAACAGAGCGGCGGCCATGGCCAGTTCGGCGACGTTGTGGTCGAGATCAAGCCGCAGCCGCGCGGCGAGGGCTTCGCCTTCTCCGAAGTGATCACGGGCGGCGCCGTTCCGCGAAACTATTTCCCGGCGGTGGAGGCAGGCGTCCGCGACTACCTATCGACCGGTCCTCTTGGCTTCCAGGTCGTGGACGTGGCCGTGGTCCTCAAGGACGGCTCCTATCATACGGTCGACTCGTCGGAACAAGCGTTCAAGATGGCGGGCCGCCTCGCAATGGTCGAAGGCATGCCGAAATGCTCGCCCGTGCTGCTTGAGCCGATCATGGCCGTCAGAATCTCCGTTCCCTCCGAAGCCACGGCGAAGATCAACGGCATGATTTCGTCGCGGCGCGGGCAGATCCTGGGCTTCGACGCTCGCCCCGGCTGGGCCGGCTGGGACATTATCGACGCGCACCTTCCCGAGGCTGAGATCCACGACCTCATCATCGAGCTGAGGTCGGCGACCTCAGGCGCGGGCAGCTTCGAGGCCAAGTTCGATCACCTCGTCGAACTCACCGGCAAGCTCGCCGAGCAAGTCACGGCGGAGCACGCTTCGAAAGCCGCTTGATCGGCGGCGATTTCGCTACGGCGGGTATTTCGCGGGGCGCTGAGGCGCTCCGCTTTCGTTGTGCGAAAGCGACAGCCTTCCGGTCCGCCTGGCCTAAGCGGCCTTCTCGATTTCCGCCAACCGGCTATCGACCACGCGGATTTCCGCCGCGAGACCGTGAAGACGGACGAGAAGCTTCTCAGCGATGTGCTGCGCGAGAGCGGGATGCGCCTCCATCACCTGAACGAGCCCTTCACGGTGAAAGGCCAGCGCCCGAAGCCGCTCCTTGGCGGTGACGGTGACATTGTGCACCGTCTCGACCAGCATTCCCAGTTCCCCGACAAGCGTGCCCGGCCAAAGATCCTCGGTGATGATTTCGCCGCCTTCGCGCCGCGGCGAGCCAGCCTTGCCGGTCATGATGAGATAGGCGGCGCTTCCGGCCTGTCCCTCGGCGATGAGGTTCTCGCCGGCCTCGAAAAAGCTCTTCTGGCCCGCGCCGGCTACAGCTTCCAGCAGCTCGTCCGGAAGCCCAGAAAACAGAGGGACACGCTGTAGAAGCTCGATTTTCTGGTCGAGCATGCATTCACCTGTCTGGTTGGTTCTCTTACTCCTTTACTCAACTGGAACAGGGTTTGAGTCTTGTTCGATTCGGCAGATTTAGCAACTCGGCGCCTAGGAGTGGTTAAGGAACAAGTTTATAACCGCCAGCCTCGGTAATGAGAAGCTCGGCCCGCGAGGGATCTCGCTCAATTTTTTGGCGCAAGCGATAGATATGCGTCTCAAGCGTGTGGGTCGTGACGCCGGCGTTGTAGCCCCAAACCTCGTGCAGAAGCACGTCGCGAGAGATGACTTTCTCGCCCGCGCGATAGAGATACTTAAGGATCGAGGTCTCCTTCTCGGTAAGCCGGACCTTCCCGCCCTTCTTGTCGACAAGCATCTTGGCCGCCGGCCGGAACGAATATTCTCCGATGGTGAAGACCGCCTCCTCGCTGTGCTCGTGCTGGCGAAGCTGGGCGCGGATGCGCGCGAGCAGAACCGCGAAGCGGAACGGCTTCGTGATGTAATCGTTCGCCCCCGATTCGAGGCCGAGGATCGTGTCGGAGTCGGTATCGTGACCGGTCAGCATGATGATGGGATGCTTGAAATTGTTCTTGCGTAAGAGACGGCACGCCTCGCGCCCGTCCATGTCGGGCAAGCCGACATCGAGGAGCACGAGATCGGTGTGCTTGTTCTTCACGGCGGCGAAGGCCTGCGCGGCGCTGTGAGCCACGTGCGTATCGAACTCTTCGTGCAGCGCGAGCTGCTCCGCCAGTGACAGCGCAAGGTCTTGATCATCGTCGACAACCAGGATATTGCGCGTATTGCTCATGGTAGACTCCGGTCAGAAACACATTTCTGATTCAAGGGGCGGTTTTTTGCGACGCAACGGACGAGCCGTGCACTATCGAAATCTACCGCAAAAGCCTCAAGAAATAACGCGAAAACGAACCTCTCTCCGTCTCCACACCAAAGGCGCGGCATCCGCCGGCGCCCTGGCTTATGAGAATTTACATTTTCCCGCCGCGGTTGGGAAGGGAGGCGTGAGCGCCCGCAAGCGCGAAGGCGACGGGCGCCCTCCCTTGGGCGTGTGGCGCCTCGTGCATGCCTACTATCGCCCCGACAAGGTGAGGCGGCCGAGAACGGCGCTCAAGATCGAGCCGCTGCGCAAGAACTCCGGCTGGTGCGACGATGCGAAGGACCGGAACTACAATCGAAAGGTCACGCTGCCCTATCCCGCGAGCGCGGAGCCGCTGTGGCGCGACGATCATCTTTACGATGTGGTCGTCGTCCTCGACTACAACCTTATGCCTAGGGTTCGCGGACATGGCAGCGCCATTTTTATTCACGTCGCCCGCCCGGGCCTCGCCCCGACCGAGGGGTGCATCGCGCTTAAGCGGGAGCATCTCCTCAGGCTGCTGGCGGCCCTGAAGCCCAAAGCCGCCATCGCCGCCGGCAGGGTCGCCGCTCGCGTCAATGGGGACGCCTCGGGTTCATGTAGAGGTCGGTCTCCTGCTTCTCGAGGGCGAGCTTTATGGCGCCGCTCGTCACATCATGCGTCACCCGGTTCACATGCCGGCGAGCGGCGGCGTTGAACTTCAGCATCCCGCTGACAAGTTGCAGCACCGTCGCGAGATGAGGCGTGCATCCCTCGCTGACGGTCACGTTCCATTTGCCGCCCAGATCGAATATGTGGCCGGTCAGGCGCCCGATCCTCGCGCCGGTCTGATCGTATAGCGTATAGTCGCCGCTGATGTCGATCCAATCCTGGCGCAGCGTGTAGAGCCTCGCTTCCCCGTCTTCCATCAGGAAGAACGAGAATTGCTCCGGCAGGCCCGGCCATTTGCGCGCCGACCGTTCGAGCTGAATGACCTGATCGTGTCCGTCGATATGAATTGAGAAAGCCGTGACGGGGAACCCGCCAGCGCCCGCCGAAAGCTGCACGCTCCGCCCGACCATCAAATCCATGCTGGCGCGCCAGTTCATGCTCGGCGTGAAGAGCTTGAGGACCAGACGCTTCTCGCCGGGGTTTTCCGCCTTCCAAAGCCCTTCGCGATAGGTGATGAGCGCCGTGCGCTCGCCGCCTTCCAGCACTTCTCCAATGACGTCGGAATCCTGGGTGAACTGCCGCGACTTGGCGCGATGCCTGGAATGAATGAAAAAACCGATCTCCACATCGTGCAGATCCGTCCACCACATGTCGACCGTAAATGCGCGCTCCGCTGCCTTCGCGTTGGCCATGGGCCCCCCTTTGACCGAATCATTAACGAAAGCTTGCGGCATGTCGCCCCAAACGCGGCATCGGAAAGCGGCGCAATCCACAACTGGATTGTTCGGGTCGTCTCTGGCATGCTCCGGAGAGGAGAAGCTGCATCATGTCTTCAATCGATCCCAACGCGCTTACCGGAGCGTCCGAGCCGCCGCGCAAGCATCGCACGACGATGGCGGCGGAGGGGCTGCCGCGCCTCGCGCTGACCGTGGACGACGTCTATAAGATGGTCGAGGCGGGCATCCTGCACGAGGACGACCGGGTGGAGCTCGTCGAGGGGGAGCTTGTGCCGATGAGTTCAAAGGGCAATCGCCATGAGGTGCTGAAGGCGCGGCTCAACATCTTCTTCGCCCGGCAGGCGCCCAAGGGCGTGACCTTCGTGCCGGAGACGACATTCCGGCTCAGCGAGCGCACCTATCTCGAACCGGATTTCGTTTTCTTCGAGGATGAGCTGCCGCTGGCGGAGCTTAACGGCGCCAACGCCCTGCTCGTGGTCGAGGTCGCGGATTCGAGCCTTTCCTACGACCGGGGCCGCAAGGCCCGGCTTTATGCAAGCTACGGCGTCCGCGAATTGTGGGTGATCGATGCGGTCAAGCTTGTGACTTTCATCTATCGCAACCCTGAGGGCGGCTTCATAGAGCCCGCCGCCGAGAAAAGCGCGCAGGAGCGGCTCGAAGCGCAGCTGATTCCCTCCTTGGGCGTCACGCTTAGCGGCCTCGCCTTGCGATAGAAAGGCGCCGCAACGGTTGAACTCGCGCTTAAGCGCGCCATCTTCGAGGTATGGGAGAGGACGAGCTTTTTGAGGCGCCGGCGTTGAAACTCGAAGGTGTGCTTTACGCGCTCAGCGACCCCGTCAGGCTGCACATCGTGCGTAATCTCGCCGGGCGCGGCGACCTCGCCTGCTTCGCCGCCGTCGCGGGCCTCGACATCGCGAAATCCACCCAGTCGCATCATTACCGCATCCTGCGCGAGGCCGGCGTCATCGCCCAGCGCAAGGAGGGCGTGTGCTTCATTTCCACGCTGCGCAAGGCCGAGCTCGACGCGCGCTTTCCGGGACTGCTCGACGCCGTGCTGCGCAATCTGACGGAATGACCGCAAGGGTAACACAATCGTAAGCGCGATTACGCTCACCGTCTCCGCAAGCGCCATGCTAGTATTTTAAAAAAATCAGTTAAGCGAGGCAAAAGTGAGCTTTTTGGAAGCGCTTTCGGGCGCGCTCAATCAAGCGATGCGTCAACATGGCGCCGCTCAGGAAGGCGCAGGCGAGCCCGGCGCCGATCCCTTGCAAAACCCGAGTTCGTTGTCGCAGATCCTTGCCGGCGCTGGCCTCGGCGGGCTGGCCAGCGTTGTCGAACGCTTGAGCGGCGGCGGATTGGCTGAGGAAGTCCGCTCATGGCTCGGGAACGGCGCCAACCTGCCGGTGAGCGTCGAGCAACTGCGAAACGCCCTTGGAGACGAACGCGTGCAGCAGGCCGCGCGCCAACTCGGCGTGCCGGCGGATCGCGTTCTGGAAATTCTGTCGCGATACCTTCCAGGCGCGGTCGACGAGGCAAGCCCGCGCGGTCACGTCGAGGAGCCGGGTCAGGCGGAGCGCTGACATCAGGGCGAGAACATCCTCAGGCCGACAATGGAGCCGACGAGCGTCGAAAGAAATATGAGCCGCGCGGCGCTCACGGGCTCCTGGAAATGCGTGACGCCCACGAGCAGGGTGCCCGCCGCCCCAATGCCGACCCAGACGGCGTAAGCCGTACCGAGCGGGATGTCGTGCGCGGCCTTCTCCAACGCGAGGAAACTGAAGAGCGCGCACACGAAGAAAGCCGCGCTCGGCAGGGGGCGGGAAAAGCTCTCGGAGAGGCGCAACGCGGTTGTGAAGCCAACTTCCAAAAGTCCAGCAAGCAGCAGAAAAGTCCAAGCCAAGTCGCAATTCCCAATCGTTCATGCCGGCCGCATCATGACGAAACATATGACAGTTTGATGAAAGGCGCGCCGTTTCAAGGTCGAGCGTGAAATAAGGCTTCAGCGGCCGTCGTGCTCCGCCCAGCAGTCCGGCGTTTCAAAAACACGGACGGCGGCGAGACTTGGGATCTGCCCCTTGACGCGCTCCCAGATCCAGACGGCGATGTTTTCGGCGGTGGGATTCTCAAGGCCGGGGACGTTGTTCAGGCAATAATGATCGAGTTGCCTGAGCAACGGCCCGAAAGCCGCCTCGATCTCGAAGAAATCGACGAGAAACCCTGTTTCGGGATTGAGCGGCCCCTCAAGCCTGAGTTCGACCCTGTAGGAATGGCCGTGGAGCCTATAGCAGGGATGGGGCTCTTTCACGAAAGGGAGGCGATGCGCCGCCTCGAACCTGAACGCCTGCGTAATCTTCATCCGATGTCCTCGTCCGCGCCGCCCGCCGCCCGTGGCGCGCTTCAATACCTCATAGCGCGGCGCTCGGGCAAGGAGGACGAGACTTCAGCCGGATAAGACGGCGCGCCTCAACGCATTTCGGCGGCGCCCGCCGCAAAGATCGGCTGTGGCCAGCCGCTCAGCTTGCGGATGACTTCCCTGCCCTTACGGCTCGAAAGCCACGTCATCGCATCTTCTTCAGTATGAAAGCAGTAAGGCAGAACATGCACGCGGCCTTTCCCCGAAGGCACAACGAGTTCGTAAGTGCCGTCGTCCGCTGCTCTGAGATAGGGTTGAGTAGACATTGCATAACCTCAAAAGCTTCGATCCTCGATCGCCTTAATCTCAGTTTAAACAAGGCGGAAGCGGCAAAGTTCCGTCCCAAGTTCGACTTAAAACGATCATGTCAAGCCCTGTATTCCCTGTTAATTCGTATTATTCTGTAAAATTTTGTCGATCCTGTGAAACCTTTAGACAAATTTATCTTGCTCATGCCGAAGAAATCGCGCCTCGCTAGGTCCATCATGTTCAGCATGAGCTGCGAGATAATAGCGCCGTCCATGCGTTCCCAAAGAAAATCTGTCTGCCGGGTAAAATACCAGTAGTAAGCGCGCGCCTGCCTCGATCCGCGGGCTAACGCCATGGAGCAGGCGCCAAGCCGCCATGACGGTGATGGCGGTGTGCTTGCGGCTGCGATAGCACGATACACGCGCCCGCAGCCGGGCGCCGCTTTGCTCAAGCGCGCCCACGGATACTCTGGACGAACACCTGTGAAGGGGCCGTCGATCCCACAAGTACTTTTGAGGCGTTGCTTTTTACCGTTTTTTTGCCATGGCGCCGCGCAACAGCAGGAAAACCCTGATCGCGGCGGACAGACTTGCCGGCTCCCGCGCCGCGTCGATGGCCGATACAAGCGCGCTCACGCTCAGTCCCATCTCCCCGGCGGCGGCCTTCAGCTCGCGCCAGAAAGCGTCCTCAAGGGTGATCGACGTGCGATGGCCGGCGATGGTGAGCGAGCGCTTACGGGGAAGGGCGAGGCCGGCGTCGATTTGAACGCCCTCGCCTTGCGTCTCGCTCGCCCTTTTCCGCGCCACCTTATTCGCTCGGCTTGATCATCAGCTCCGGCTTCATCAGAGCGTTGAAATCGTCCTCGGTAATGAAGCCGAGCGCCAGCGCTTCCTCGCGCAGCGTCGTTCCGTGCTTGTGCGCCGTTTTCGCGATCTGCGCCGCCTTGTCGTAGCCGATCTTGGGCGCGAGCGCGGTGACGAGCATGAGCGAGCGCTCAAGCAACTCCGCGACGCGCTTCTCGTTCACGACGATGCCCGCGACGCAGTTATCCGTGAAGCTCACCGCCGCGTCCGCGATCAAGCGGATCGATTGTAAGAGATTGCCGATGATGACCGGCTTGAACACGTTCAGCTCGAAATGACCCTGGCTGCCCGCGATGGTGATCGTCACGTGATTGCCCATGACCTGCGTGCACACCATGGTCAGCGCCTCGCATTGCGTGGGATTGACCTTGCCCGGCATGATCGAGGAGCCCGGCTCGTTTTCCGGCAAAGAGATTTCCGCGATGCCGGAGCGCGGGCCGGAGCCCATCAGGCGGATGTCGTTCGCGATCTTGAAGAGGCTCGCGGCCAGTGAATTCAGCGCGCCGGAAAGCTCCACTTCCGCATCGTTCATGGAAAGCGCCTCGAACTTGTTCGGCGCCGTCACGAAGGGCAGCCCTGTCTCGCTCGCGACTTCCTCGGCGAAGCGCTCGGCAAATCCCGCTGGCGAATTGAGGCCCGTGCCGACGGCGGTGCCGCCCTGCGCCAGCATGTACATGCGGGGCATGCCGGACTTCACGCGCTCGATGCCGTAGCGAACCGCCGTGGCGTAGCCGGAAAACTCCTGGCCGAGCGTGACGGGCGTTGCGTCCTGCATATGCGTGCGGCCGATCTTGATGATGCCGGCGTAAGCCTCGGCCTTGGCCTCCAGCGCACGCGCGAGGCGGTCGAGCGCGGGCAAGAGCAGCTTCTCCACCTGGATCGCGGCCGCGATATGCATGGCGGTCGGGAACGCATCGTTCGAGGACTGCGAGCGATTCACGTGATCGTTGGGATGAACCGGCTTCTTCGATCCCTTCTCGCCGCCGAGCAGTTCGATGGCGCGGTTCGAGATCACCTCGTTCGCGTTCATGTTGCTTTGCGTGCCCGAGCCCGTCTGCCAGACGACCAGCGGAAATTCCTCGTCGAGCTTGCCGTCGATCACCTCTTGCGCCGCCGTGACGATTACGTCCGCGAGCTTGGCGTCGAGCTGGCCGAGCGCGGCGTTCGTCTTCGCCGCGCACTTCTTCACCATGCCGAGCGCGTGAACGAGCGGCAGCGGCATCCTCTCGCCGCCGATCTTGAAGTTGCCGAGGCTGCGCTGGGTTTGCGCGCCCCAATAATGATTTGAGGGCACTTCGATGGGGCCGAACGTGTCGGTCTCGGTGCGCGTGGCGTGAGGACAGGCTGTTCCGGTGGAGGTCATGGCGGCGGCTCGCTGATCGCAGGGGTGATCGAAATCATTTACCACGCGAAAAGGCGGCGCGCCAACTGCGCAGACCTCGATTGCGCACACAGCGGACCGGCCCGGCGGAGGAGGCCGCCGCGCCATGGAGCGGGGATGGGCCTAATGGGCGCCGCGCCGCTGTCCAGGCTCGCGGCGCTCCGCGCCGCCGTGCGCCTCCCACGTTCTCCTTTGGTATCGCATCCAAACGGAGGCAGGCCGGGATCGTTCCGGTTTATTCGGTTCTAAAGCGCGCTTTTTGCTCGATCATTTCGGCATGGCGGCGCGTTGCCGCAGGCCTATACTGTCATCCGTTTACGCAAAATATCGACACTATTGGATGAGGGCCGGATTTTCGATCGTTTTCAACAGAAGTTTTAGCTTAACTTATTGTTGTTAAATGAGTTTTTTGAGGGGTGTCGAGCGCGGATTCGGACGCATTCCCCTTTTCGGCGAGCAAGCGAAAAAAAAGGCTTGACCTAGCGGGCGATATGGCCACTTAAAGCTCCTCGATTGCGAAACGATTGCGCCAAATAAGGGGCGCTGGGGAGGTGACTTCTGCTCATAAAGGCTGCGTCTTGAGGCTTGCCGCCTTGCGTATGCTGAACGTGCAGAAATAGCCTGCCTGGCAAACTCCGCTTCTGCGGTGAAGCGTTCGTCAGCAGCATCGGATTAACTCTTCAATGGGAGGTCCCATGCGATGGACATTTACCCGACGGCAGCGGAGGCCATCCGCGACCTTCAACTGAACCGTCCCGTTATCGGTTTCCGGCCACACGCCGCCATGCGCGCGGCGCGGTGGTTCGTCGATAATTTTCCGGGCGAAACCCTCTACGCCGTAAAAGCCAACGACTCCAAGGCGGTTCTGGCCGCCTTGATGGACGGCGGCATCCGCCATTTCGACGTGGCCTCCATCTCGGAAGTTCGGAAAATGTCCGAATTTCCGGGCGCCAACTTGCACATCATGCATCCGGTCAAGTCGCGGCGCTTCATTGCTGAAGCGTATCACGACTTTGGCGTGCGGACTTTCGCGCTCGATACCGAGGAGGAGCTGGAGAAAATCCTGGCCGCTACTGGCGACGCCAAGGATTTGACGCTCATCGTGCGCGTCGCCTGCCCTTCGACCTTCAGCGAAATTTCGCTCGAAGGGAAGTTCGGCGCGTCGTGGAGCGAGGCGCCGGCTCTCATCCGCAGCGCCCGCCAAAGCGCCGAGCTTCTTGGCATTTCCTTCCATCCGGGTTCGCAGACGATGTGCCCGGGCGGATATGGCCAGATGCTGCGGAAGGTGTCGCAGCAGATCGTGCAGGCCGCCACGATCGTGGACATCATCGATGTCGGCGGAGGCTTTCCCGCGCGCTATCCCGGCAAGGAGCCTCCCGCGCTCGATGCCTATATGGACGAGATCCGCGCCGCCTTCGACAAGATGGCGGTCGGCTATACGTGCGAGCTTTGGTGCGAGCCGGGCCGCGCGCTCGCCGCCGAGGCCGAGTCTGTCGTCGTGCGAGTGGACGCCCGCCGCGGGGACACGCTTTACATCAACGACGGCGCCTTCGGCACGCTCTACGACGCCGCCCATTGCAAGTGGGTCTTCCCCGCTAGGGCCTACAGCGGCGCCGGCGAGGAATTGAATCGCCGGACCTTGAAGCCGTTCGATTTCTACGGTCCGACATGCGATAGCGCCGACTACCTGCCAGGACCGTTCCTCCTCCCGGAAGCCATCGGCGAGGGGGATTACATCGAGATCGGCAATATTGGCGCCTATGGCCGCGTGATGGTCAGTCATTTCAACGGATGCGGCCACTTCGACGAGGCCGTTTTCCAGGACGAGCCGATGCTGTCCATGTACGCGGGCGCAGAGGACGCACACTCGTTTTCCGCCGCTCTCTGATCGGGAGTTTGCGCGGCAGACCAACGCCGTACCCCCTTGCCCTGTCCATCTCCGACGCAAGCTCGCCCCGGCGAGCTTGCCGCTCACGGGACGCCCTCTCCCAGGGGGAGAGGGCTGGGGCGAGGGGTTTTTCCCGTCGGTCAGGCTGCTGGATCCTGCCATTTCGGTTTATACTTGGGCTCGGCCACAACTTCGGTCCCTCTTTGCGTGTATTTACCCGCAGCCGGAGATAGGAGTACTCGCGTAGTACCGAAAAAACTGCGGAAACACACAAAAACTTGGCGGTTACAGCGGAACCATAGCGGAACCGCGCTGTTACCAGTGTAAAGTCTCAGTCAGAGGCTAGGCTAGTAACAGTACGATAGGAGCTTGAATGGCCTCCCACAACCCCAAGAAACCAGGCTCGACTTCGAATCGCGGCTTCGCCTCCATGGACGCCGAGAAGCAGCGCGCCATCGCCTCCAAGGGCGGTCAAAGCGTGCCGAATGAAAAGCGGAGTTTCAGCCAGAACCGCTCATTGGCGGCCGAGGCCGGACGCAAAGGCGGGCAGAATGTTTCCGACGAAAACCGCAGCTTCTCGCGCAACCGCGATCTCGCAGCCCAAGCTGGGCGCAAAGGCGGGCAGGCGAGCCATGGCGGAAAGCCGCGTGAACAGCGCTCCCAAGTTTAGGGACGAAAGCCAAGGGGAAACGCAAACCCTGTAAACAGACCCCGTCGCATCGGCGGGGTCTGCCGTTGTGGGCGCCGAATTTCCCCTTTGCGATTCTTAACGCGCCGGTTATGCGTGGGGGAAACGGAAACCGGATTCGCCCATGGAACGCTTTTTCGGCGGAAGCCCCGCCCTTGTCATCCTGAAGCTTTTGATCGCCTCGCTGATCATCGGGGTGGTTCTGACTTTCTTCGGGTTCAATCCCAACAACCTCTACCATGCCATCATCCGGCTCGGAGACTGGATCTCGTCTCTCGGCTTCGACGCCGTGCAGAAGGTCGCGCGCTACATCATTCTCGGCGCCTTGATCGTGATCCCGCTCTGGCTCATCGCGCGCTTCTTCAGCCTGTTCGGAACGGAGCGGCGCTCCGACCCCCCGTCCGCGCGTAAATTCAAGAAATAGGCAATTGCGAGACGCCACACGAGAGCGCCTGACGAGCCGCGACGTTCTCGCCATCGCGATCCCGATGATCCTGTCGAACGCGACCGTGCCGCTGGTCGGCATCGCGGATACGGCGGTGATGGGCCGGCTCAACGATCCGGCGCCGATCGGCGGCGTGGCGCTCGGCGCGACCATCTTCGCCATGCTGTTCTGGGCCTTCGGCTTCCTGCGCATGGGCACAACCGGGCTGACGGCGCAGGCGGTCGGCGCGGGCGATGCGGGGAGCGTCGCGGCCAATCTCCACCGCGCGCTTGTCATCGCCGGGGCGGCGGGCGCCGTGTTGTATGCGGCCCATGTGCCGGCGATCCTTTTCATCTTGAAGCTCGCCGGCGGCAGCGCGGAAGTGCAGACCGCGACCGCGGATTATTTCGGCGTCCGCATCTTGAGCGCGCCCGCGACGCTTGCGAATTACGCGCTTGTCGGCTGGTTCATCGGGCTGTCGCGCGCCAATCTCGCCTTCGCGCTGCAACTCCTCCTCAACCTCGTGAACATCGCGCTCGCGGTTATTCTCGTTCTCGGCGCCGGCAAAGGGGTGAAGGGCGCCGCGATGGCCGCCGTCTTCGCCGAATATGCGGCCGTCGCGGTTGGGCTTCTCGTCGCGCGGCGCCTGCTCCGCGAGTATGCTGGGCCTCGGCCCGCGATTTTTGAGCGGGCGGCCTTCCGCAAGCTCCTCGCCGTCAATGGCGACATCATGATCCGCACCATTTGCCTGCTCTTCGCGTTTACGTTTTTCGCGGCGCAGGGCGCGCGGCTGGGAGACGTGGCGCTGGCGGCCAACAGCGTGCTTCGAGGTCTTTCCGACCTTTCGGCCTATGTGCTCGACGGCTTTGCGTTTGCGGCCGAGGTGCTGGTTGGGCAGGCGGTGGGCGCAGGCAGCCTCGCGCGCTTTCGGGAAGCGGTCGCGCTCAGCTCGCTCTGGGCGGCTGGGCTCGCCGCGATCGTGGCGCTCGCGTTTTGGGGAGGCGGGCTGCTCCTCATCCAACTGATGACGACGACGCCGTCCGTGCGCGAGGCGGCGCGCGAGTTCCTGCCCTGGGCGGTGATCGCGCCGCTTCTCGGCGTGGCCTGCTTCCAGCTCGACGGCATCTTCATCGGCGCGACGCGCACCGCCGACATGCGCAACATGATGATCGTGAGCCTCGCGGTTTTCCTCGGCGCCTGGGCGCTGCTCACGCCCGCTTTCGGCAATCACGGGCTGTGGGCGTCGCTCATGGTGTTTTTCATCGCTCGCGCCGCGACGCTTGGCGCGCGCTACCCCGCGCTCCAGCGCAGCGTCGAGGCGCGGCGATGAGCGGCCGCCGCGACGCATTATGGCTTCGCCAACGGTTCGGCTGTGACCGATTCGCCACGGCGTTGGCCACATCCGCGTCGCGATTGCGAAAGTGTTAAGAAATCGTCATCCGAGCCGCATAGGTTTGGAGCAGCCGGTGGGGCCAGTGTTGGAGAGCTTTACAGAACCCCGCTTTGTAAAGCTCTCCACCTGACAGGCTGGCGGCGATCCTCGATGGCGCCTTGGGCGCCACGAGGCTTAGATTACTCCCGAGTACGGAACAATCTTGCCCAAAGACTGTCTGCTAAGCCCAGCTCATACCAGCGGACAATGGCGCCGACCCTTTTGTCGTCATTCCCGCGAAGGAGCGTGTGAGAAAATCCGCATCGCCTCATTTGTCATGGCCGGGCCTGACCCGGTTTTCCAGCGCCGGATCGCCATCCTCCCCCGCCGGGCGCATTAACCATGCAAGGCTTGCCGGGGTCGCCAATGGAACCGCGCATTAACCAAACCGGCCGTTTTATGGTATTGTAATACCGTAAAAACATGTTTTTTGCCAAACGAACCCAATAGGGTTAATCGCGTCGCTCGCGCGCCGGCGAGCGGCTGGCGGTCGTCGTGGCGGCCCTTGGCCTCGTGCCGCTAATGGGGCGGCGGAGCTAACCAAATGCGCTAGCCCTTGGCGGCGATGGCGCCGGCGAGCGCGAGCGTCGCCCTCGCGATGTCGGCGTGCAGAAGCTCCACCATGCGCCCGTCGAGGCTGATCGCGCCCTTGCCCCTGTTTTCCGGCAGTTCGAAGGCCTCGACGATCTTGCGCGCGGCGGCGATCTCATCGGCGGACGGCGAGAAGACCTCGTTGCAGGCCGCGATCTGGTTCGGATGGATGAGCGTCTTCCCGTCCATGCCGAGCGCGCGGCCCTGCGCGCATTCGGCGCGGAAGCCCGCCTCGTCCGACAGCGCGTTGTAGACGCCATCGACGACGGTAATGCCGAAAGCGCGCCCCGCCGCGACCGTCAGCGACAGCCACGCCAAAAGCGGCAGCCGGTCCGCCTGGCTTTGCACCCGCGTCGCCTTGACGAGATCGTTCGTGCCGAGCACGAAGCAGGTCAGCGGCAGGTCCGATGAGGCGGCGGCCTGTCCGATCTCCTTGAGGTTCAGGATGGCGAGCGGCGTCTCGATCATCGCCCACAGCGGAATTTTCGTGCCCGAAGGCGCCAGTTTGCGCGCATGCGCGAGGTCGGCCGGCGACTCGACTTTCGGCAGGAGGATGGCGTCCGGCGCCGCCTCGATCGCCGCCGCGAAGTCGGCCGGCCCATGGGGCGTGGCGAGCCCGTTCACCCGGATCGTCACTTCGCGCGGGCCGAAGCCTCCCGCCTTCACCGCCTCGCAGACTTGGCCGCGCGCAACCTCCTTGGCGTCCGGCGCCACCGCGTCCTCAAGGTCGAGGATGAGCGCATCGGCGGGCAAGGTTTTCGCTTTTTCAAGCGCGCGCGCGTTCGACCCTGGCATATAAAGGACGCTGCGGCGAGGCCTCATGATCGATCTCCCTTGAGTTTCGGCTGGCGCGAGAACATGCGCGCGTTATATCCCATTCGGCGAAGCGTCGCCTTTGCCTATGAGTAGGGGCCAAGGCGAAGGCGGGCGCGCTGTCTCATTCGAAAAGGTGCGGGCCGCATGGCGAAGGTGCTGTCGATCTCGTCCCAGGTGATTTATGGCCATGTGGGCAACTCCGCCGCCGCCTTCGTGCTGCGGCGCATGGGGCACGATGTGCTTGCCGCGCCGACGATCATACTCTCGAACCGGCCCGGATATAAGGCCATCGCGGGCGAGCCCATCGCGCCCGCGATGCTCGACGCCATGCTGCGCGCGGCGCTCGCCAACGGCTTGCTCGACGGTCTCGACGCTGTTCTGACGGGCTATATGCCGGCGCCGGGACATGCGGAGTTCTGCCGGTCCTGGATCGAGACGATCAGGGCGAAGAGCCCCGGCTGCGTCTATCTCTGCGACCCCATCGTCGGCGACGAGCCCTCCGGCGTCTACGTGGCCGAAGACGCCGCGCGCGCGGTTCGCGACCTGCTGGTCCCCTTGGCCGGCATCCTGACCCCGAACGCCTTCGAGCTTGGCTGGCTCTCAGGCCGCGCCGCCGGCGATCTTGCGGGCGCCATCGCCGCCGCGAACGCCTTGCGGCGGCCAACCGTCGTCGTGACCTCCGCGCCCGCCGCCGCGCCCGGGATGCTCGCCAATCTCTGCGTCGCGGGCGGCAAAGCGACCGCCACCCAGTCGCCGAGAAGGTTCGTGCAGGCGCATGGCACGGGCGATTTCTTCGCCGCCATCTTCCTAGCGCATAAGCTGAACGGCTTCGCCGCCAGCGCCGCCCTCCGCGCCGCAACCGCCGCCATCGACTACGTTCTGGAGCGCAGCGCGGGCCGAAGCGAGCTTGCCCTCATCGAAACGCAGGATATCTGGGCGAAGAAGGCGCCGGCGCTGGCCCCGCTCGCGCCCTTTCAAGTTTAGCGTATTCGAGGCGCCGGCATGGCCGCGACATCGGCCATCGCGCGCCCGCAAATCCGAAGCGATACGCGGTGTTCTCGATCCTAATCGTCGAAACTTGAAGACGAGGAACCCAACGATCCATAAACGCTATAAAGGCGATAGCCGGACGCTGAGACGGCCATAACCACAAGGACGGTCATGAGCGCGCCGAGAAATGCGTACTCGATAAAGCCCTCATCTTTGCGCAAGCCGAGGCCGAGCCAGCGAAATGCGCGCATAGGAATTTCGATACCACGCTTCATGAACTCACCCGTGTACTGAAGAGCAACGCTCCGGAAAGTCTCAACTTCAAGCCGAGACGCGGCGATTGTATCGCGGCTGGGTTGCGTCTTTGTGCAAATGAAGGAGCGCTTTTGAACCCGCCAATTAAGGCGCCTGGCCGCCGGTCTTCATGCATCGCCGCGCCGCCGTCCCCGCGAACGCGCTGTTGAGGGCGGCCACGGCCACGCGCAAACGCCTGACATCGCGCGGGCGACTCGCTTAGCATCGGCGCGCAGGACATGACGGGCGCCCGCCATCGCGCTAAGATGCGGCGGGCCGGGGAGGGCGCGATGCAAGGAAAATCCATTCTCCTCATTATCGGCGGGGGCGTCGCCGCCTATAAGTGCCTGGATTTCATCCGGCGCGCGAAGGAGCGCGGCGCAAAGGTGCGCTGCATCCTGACGGGCGCGGCCCAGCATTTCGTCACGCCGCTCGCCGCCGCCGTGCTCAGCGAGGAGCCCGCCTTCACCGAGCTGTTCGACCTGAAGAACGAGACGGAGATCGGCCACATCCGCCTGTCGCGCGAGGCGGACCTGATCGTGATCGCGCCCGCCACGGCCAACCTGCTCGCCAAGCTGGCGCACGGCCTCGCCGACGACCTCGCCGGCACGGTGCTGCTGGCCGCCGACAAGCCGGTTCTCGCCGCGCCGGCCATGAACTGGCGCATGTGGGAGCATCCGGCCACGCGCCGCAACCTCGCCCAGCTCAAGGCGGACGGCGTTCATTTCATCGGGCCGAACGAGGGCGCGATGGCCTGCGGCGAGCATGGCGTGGGCCGCATGGCGGAGGTTGACGAGATCCTCGCCGCCTCGATGCGCATTCTGGAAGGCGAAAGGGAGAAGCCGCTCGCGGGCCGCACGGTGCTCGTGACGGCGGGGCCGACCTTCGAGCCGATCGACCCTGTCCGCTTCATCGGCAACCGGTCGAGCGGCAAGCAAGGCTACGCCATTGCCGCGGCGGCGGCGCGGCTCGGCGCGCGCGTGACGCTCGTTGCCGGCCCCAACGCGCTGCCGGAACCGCGCGGCATCGACATCGTGCGCGTCGAGACGGCGCAGAAGATGCTGGAGGCGGCGGAAGCGGCGCTGCCGGCGGATATCGCTGTGTTCTGCGCCGCTGTCGCCGATTGGCGCGCGGCGGTCATCCAGTCCGAAAAGATCAAGAAGAGTACGGACGCGCCCGAACTCCGGCTCGTCGAGAACCCCGACATTTTGCGGACAATCGCGAAACGCGCGGCCAACAGGCCCCCTCTCGTGATCGGTTTCGCGGCGGAAACCGGCAACATCATCGCCCAGGCGGTGCAGAAGCTTGAAAACAAGGGCTGCGACTGGATCGTGGCCAACGACGTGTCGCCGGCGGGCGGCGTGTTCGGCGGCGCGCGCAACGCCGTGCATGTGATTACGCGGTCGCGGGTGCAAAGCTGGCCGGAAATGTCGAAAGAGGAGGTCGCGGACCGCCTGATGCGCGCGGCGGCCGAGTGGCTCGCGGGGCAGAAGCCCGAATTGGCCGCTGAGAAGGGCGCGCCATGACCGGGATCGCGCTCCGCTACCTTGTTCTGCCGCATGGCGAGGGCTTGCCTCCGCCGTCCTACCGGAGCGGCCAGGCCGCCGGGCTGGACCTTTCGGCGGCGGTGGAGGCTGGGAAGCCGCTAACCCTCGCGCCGGGCGAGCGCGCGCTCATCCCAACCGGTCTTGCGCTCGAATTGCCCGAGGGCTTCGAGGCCCAGCTGCGCCCCCGGTCGGGACTTGCGCTGCGTCATGGGGTCACGGTGCTTAATTCTCCTGGCACAATCGACGCCGATTATCGCGGCGAAGTCCAGGTTATTCTTATCAATCTTGGAAACGAACCTTTCACAATAGAGAGGGGCGCCCGTATCGCCCAGCTTGTGATCGGAGCGGTCGTGGTGGTACACTTGGAGCGCGTGGAAAGGGTCGCCGCTACCACACGGGGCGACTGCGGCTTCGGCTCGACAGGGACCCGATGACCGATTTTCGCGCATGATGGTTGCTCATGGGTCCTATGCGCGTCGTGGGGTGTGAGATACACACGCGGCATGCATATAAGGTTGTGACCAAATCGGCCAAGCCAAATTGGCCTGTATCATCCAGATGGAGGTAGGCTATGCCTGAATCTCAAATCTGGGGAGGAACAATAAGGAAGGTGTGGTTGTCGGAAAACGATAAGTTCCGCGACCACCTTCTAAGGCTTGACCGCGACAGCCGCCGGATGCGTTTCGGCATGGCTGTGAGCGACGCCTTCATCGTGGACTACGCCGCCCGGCTCTGCGAGATGCGGGGGGTCATCTATGGCTTCTTCGTCGATCACGAGTTGCGGGCCGCCGCCGAAATGCGTCAGATCGGGGAGTCCTGGTCGATGGACGCCGAGGGCGCCTTCTCTGTCGAGCACGATTATCAGAATCGCGGGATCGGCACGGAGCTTCTCGGCCGCATCATCCGCGCCGCGCGCAATCGCGGCGTCGCCCGGCTTTACATGAATTGCCTCGCCGAAAACCATAAGATGCAGCGCATTTGCCGCAAATATGAAGCGGAGATGGTTTTCGATCACGGCGAGGTTGTCGGCCGCGTCATACCGGCGCTGCCCACATACATCTCCCTTTGGGAGGAGGCCGTGGACGATTCGAGCGGCTTCGTCATGGCGGTGCTCGACCTGCCGGAAAAAGAGCCCATGCCGGCATAGGCCTGCTCTTTTGCGATCCCGGAACGGTCTCCGGCCGTTCCGGGATCGCGTGTATTCGATGAGCGTATCCCGGATCAGGCCGCGCCCGTCCGGGATGACGGCCGCGGCGGGGTCCGTTGGCAAACCCGGCGCAACCAGCTTAGTTTTTCGACTTGTCGACGAGCGCGCGATCCGCGATCCACGGCATCATCGCGCGCAGGCGGCGGCCCGTGTCCTCGATGGGATGGGCGTCGCATTTGGCGCGCATCGCCTTGAAGCTCGTCTGATTGACCTTGTTCTCAAGCATCCAGTCTCGCGTGAACTTGCCGCCCTGAATGTCCGCGAGAACCGCCTTCATCGCTTCCTTCACGCGGGCGTCCACGATGCGCGGGCCGGTGACGTATTCGCCATATTCGGCCGTGTTCGAAACCGAGTAGTTCATGTTTGCGATGCCGCCCTCGTAGATCAGGTCCACGATCAGCTTCACCTCGTGCACGCACTCGAAATAGGCCATTTCGGGCGCATAGCCGGCCTCGACCAGCGTCTCGTAGCCCGCGCGCATCAGCTCGACAAGGCCGCCGCACAGCACGGTCTGCTCGCCGAACAGGTCGGTTTCGCATTCCTCGCGGAAGGAGGTCTCGATGATGCCCGCGCGTCCGCCGCCGATGGCGCTCGCATAGGAGAGGCAGAGCTCATGCGCGTTGCCGCTCGCGTCCTTCGCGACGGCGATGAGACAGGGAACGCCCGCGCCGCGTAAGTATTCGCCGCGCACCGTGTGTCCCGGGCCTTTCGGCGCCACCATGCCGACATCGAGATCGGCGCGCGGCTCGATGAGATTGAAGTGGATGTTGAGCCCGTGCGCGAACAGCAGCGTGGCGCCCTCGCGCAGATTGGCGTGCAGATGGTCGCGGTAGATGTCGGCCTGCAACTCGTCCGGCGTCAGCATCATAACCACGTCGGCCCATTTCGCCGCCTCGGCCGCGTCGAGCACGCGGATATTCTGCTTCTCGGCCTTGGCGGCGGATTTCGAGCCCTTGCGCAGCGCCACGGCGACTTCGGCGACGCCCGAATTGCGCAAGTTCAGCGCGTGGGCATGGCCTTGGCTGCCGAAACCGACGATGGCGACTTTCTTGCCTTTGATGAGATTGATATCGGCGTCGCGATCGTAATAGACGCGCATGGCATTCCCCTTCTTCGAAGTTTTCGATGAACAATCAGGGCGGGCGGCCGGCGAATGCACGCGATACGCTCTGAAATTGAAACCGGCTTAGAGAGCTTAGCCCGCACGGTCAACGGAATTAAGCTGCGGCGGGATCGGCGGCTTCGCGGAGATCACATCGCTTCCGGCCCGCGGCTGATCGCGGCGGCGCCGGTGCGGGCGACCTCGACAAGCCCGAGCGGCTTCATCAGCGCGATGAAATTCTCGATTTTCGAGATCCGGCCCGTGATTTCGAACACGAAATGGTCGGTGGTCGCATCCACGACCGACGCCCGGAACGCCTCGGCGAGCCGGAGGCTCTCGACCCGCTTTTCGCCCTTGCCGGCCACTTTGATCAGCGCCAGTTCGCGCTCGATGGGATCGCCCTTCACCGTCAAGTCCGTAACCCCATGCACGGGCACGAGGCGTCCGAGCTGGCTCTTGATCTGATCGATGATTTCGACCGAGCCGGTGGTCACGATGGTGATGCGCGACTGGCTCGCCTCGTGGCTGACCTCGGTCACGGTCAAACTGTCGATGTTGTAGCCGCGCCCCGCGAAAAGGCCGATGACGCGCGCCAGAACGCCCGCCTCGTTATCGACCAGCACCGCGATCGTGTGTCTTTCAATGCGCGGTTGTTGAGGATATTCAGATGACATCGCCGGCCCCCACTCTATGTTGTTCATCGCTGCCGCCTCTCTTGGCTGGCCTTAAACCAAGGCCTTGCCCAAGTCGGAGACCGCGAAGGCGATGTCGGCGTTCGCGTTCTCGTCGCCGAAAATCATGCTGTTGTGCGCTTCGCCCGACGGGATCATCGGGAAGCAGTTGGCGAGCTTGTGGACCCGGCAGTCGACGATCACCGGCTTCGGCGTGTCGATCATCTGCATGATGACATCGTCGAGTTCATCCGGCTTATCCGCTCGAAGACCCACGCCGTGATAGGCTTCCGCGAGCTTCACGAAATCGGGCAGCGCTTCCGCATAGGAGTGCGAATAGCGCCCGCCATGCAGCAATTCCTGCCACTGGCGGACCATGCCCATATATTCGTTGTTCAGGATGAAGATCTTGATGGGCAGATCGTACTGCGCCGCCGTCGACATCTCCTGCATGGTCATCATCACCGAGGATTTGCCCGCGATGTCGATGACAAGGCTCTCGGGATGGGCGACCTGAACGCCCACCGCCGCCGGCAACCCGTAGCCCATGGTGCCGAGGCCGCCGCTCGTCATCCAGCGGTTCGGCTCGTCGAACTTATAGAACTGCGCCGCCCACATCTGATGCTGGCCGACCTCGGTCGTGATGTATGTGTCGCGATTTTTGGTGAGTTCGTAGAGCCGCTGGATCGCGTATTGCGGCATGATCACGTCTTCGCGCTGCTTGTAGTTCAGACAGTTGCGATCGCGCCAGCCATCGATTTGCGCCCACCACGCTTTCAGCGCCTTCTTGTCGATCTGCGGCGACCGCGCCCGCCAGACCCGCAGCAGTTCCTCAAGCACATAGCCGCAATCGCCGACGATCGGGATATCCGCCCGCACGTTCTTGGAAATCTGCGAGGGGTCGATATCGATGTGGATTTTCTTCGAGCCGGGCGAGAATCCGTCGACGCGCCCGGTGATGCGGTCGTCGAAGCGCGCGCCGACGCAGATCATCACGTCGCAATCGTGCATGGCGAGGTTGGCTTCGTAGGTGCCGTGCATGCCGAGCATGCCGAGAAACTGCTTCGACGAGGCGGGATAGGCGCCGAGCCCCATCAGCGTCGAGGTGATCGGAAAGCCGGTCAGATCCACGAGTTCGCGCAACAGCTTCGACGCGTTCGGCCCGGAATTGATGACGCCGCCGCCGGTATAGAAGATCGGCCGCTTGGCGTTCGCGATCAGATCGATGGCGTCGCGGATCGCCTGCGGGCTGCCCTTCACCTGCGGCCGGTAGGTTTTGTGAACGACCTTGCTCGGCCCGATATACTGGCCCTTGGCGAACTGGACATCCTTCGGGATGTCGATCACCACCGGACCCGGCCGGCCGTTCTGCGCGACATAGAACGCCTCGTGCAGGATGCGCGCGAGGTCGTTCGTATCCTTCACAAGGTAATTGTGCTTCGTGCAGGGGCGCGTGATGCCGACGGTGTCGCATTCCTGGAAGGCGTCGGAGCCGATGAGCGCGGTGCCGACCTGGCCCGTGATGCAGACGAGCGGGATCGAATCCATCAGCGCGTCGGCGAGGCCCGTGACCGCGTTCGTGGCGCCGGGGCCGGAGGTGACCAGCACCACGCCCACCTTGCCGCTGGAGCGCGCGTAGCCCTCGGCCGCGTGAACCGCGCCCTGCTCGTGCCGCACCAGGAAGTGCTTGACCGCCGTCTGCTTGAAGATTTCGTCGTAAATCGGAAGAACGGCGCCGCCGGGATACCCGAAGATATGCTCGACGCCCTGATCCGCGAGCGCTTGCAAAACGATCTCAGCGCCTGACATCGCGCGTGCCATGGGGAACTCCAAAAATATCGCGGCCTGCCCCGGCCGCCCCGCTCGTGTTCCGTCCCCAGATTGCCTATGAGAGCACGCGGCAAAAGCCGCAGGCAAGTGCGAGACGCCACACGAATGGCGATCCCGGTACGCCCTTAATGGGCGGAGGTCAAGCCACTTTGGATAAAACTTTTGATGTCACGTTTTGTTCTTTCCATATCTTGCGTATTACATCGCTTCCAATGTTTAAAGTTGCTCGATATCCAAGTTATCTGTCGCTTGGCGTAATTGCGCGTCGCGGTCTTGGCCTGCGCCGCCGCTTCGTCGAACGCTACTTCGCCGCGCGCATAGGCGATCAGCGGCGGCAGGCCGACGGCGCGCATGGCGGGCAGCGCCGGATCGAGGCCGAGCGCGGAGAGGACGCGGGCCTCCTCGACCGCGCCGCCTGCGATCATGGCGTCGAAGCGCGCATCGCAGCGGCGATACAGCTCGGCGCGCTCGACCTCCACGGCGAGCGGGAAAGCCTGGGCGAGCGGCAGCAGCGGCGGCCGTTTCGCCGCCTGCCATTCGGCGAGCGGGCGGCCGGTGGCGTCCAGCACCTCAAGCGCGCGCGCGATCCGCTGCGGATCGGACGGCCGGAGCCGCGCGGCGGTTTGCGGATCGCGGCGGGCGAGTTCCGCATGCAGCGCTTGCGGCGGCTGTTCCTGCGCGGCGAGCCGCCAGCGCGCGCGGATCTCGTCCGGGATTTCCGGGATTTCGGACAAGCCTTCGGTGAGCGCCTTGAAGTAAAGCCCCGTGCCGCCAACGATGATCGGAAGCAGCCCTTGGCGCTTCGCCTCCGCAAGTTCGCGCTTCACGTCCGCCAGCCACAGCGCCGCCGAATAGGGCTCGCGCGCGGGCCGGACCCCGTAGAGGCGGTGCGGCGCGGCGGCCTCATCCTCGGGCGCGGGCCGGTTCGTGATGACGCGCAACTCGGCGTAGACCTGCATCGAATCCGCGTTGACGACCGCGCCGCCGAACGCGCGCGCCAGCTCAAGCGCCAGCGCCGACTTCCCGCTCGCCGTCGCCCCGCAAATCAGCACCGCCTTCGTGTCGCCCGCCTCGTCCATCCGCTTTGCCTTCGCCGCCTCTTGTCATGCCGGAACCGGCGCAGACGGTATCCGGCATCTTAAAACAGAAGATCGCGGATAGCCGCCCCGGATCGAGTCCGGGGCAGGCAAGCGGCCTCAGCGATAACGGCGTGAAACGCGGCGCCGTTGCGGGTTGCTTGAAGCGTTGTGCTAAGCGTCGATCAAGCCAAGCCGCTTTTCGATCCGGTCGAGCCGCTGCTCGAAACCGTCGAGGCGCGTGTCGATGCGGGCGATATCGGTACCGATAAACGCAACTTTCTGTTCGATCGAGCCGACGCGAAGCGTAAGATCGGAAAGCAGCCGGTGCGTCTTGTCATTCTCCGCGCGGATGGCGCGAAGGTGTTGCAAAACCAGATTGTCCGCTTCGTCAGCCATGGTTCAATCCCCTTTACGCTAAATATGGCGCGAAACTCTCAAACAGTCGAGCGGCCTTAGCCCCGGTCGCGCCAGCCGGCGCTGATCGCGGCGGCGGCTTGCTGCTCGCCGTCGCCCCGCAAATCAGCGCCGCCTTCGTGTCGCCCGCCTCGTCCATCCTGGGGGAACCATACCTCTGGGGAGCCATAGGACGATAGATCGGTGGTTAAGTAAAGGGCGGCCAGGGGCGTTGCTCGAATCAGCGCAAGAGGCCGGGAGCCGACCATCACCTTGGCTGCGACCACGTCTCCTGCTGAACGTTTTGCTGAAGTGGAAATCTTCAGGCTCTTGGGGGGAATCATTAGATTCAACGCGAGCGAGCTTGACATCTGTCGACTCTATGTAGAAACCTAAGCAGACAAATTTCTAGCCCTAAAAATCATGCTTCTGAACGCGAGTGTTGATTCAATGGTTTATGCAACAACGGAACACCAGATTCCTACTGGCCTTGGCTTTTCTACTCGCCACGGCTTTATTGATAGCATAAAGACGCTGGCTATCTTTCTTGTTGTTTTTTATCATTTGTCAGGCAGCCATGTCCAATCAACCATAGACTATTTAATTATAAGTATAGCATCGATGGGGGTCCCGCTATTTTTCGCCGTAAACGGGTTTCTGATCCTGAGCAAGAATGTTGACCCAAGAAAACATATTTTAAAAACAATTAGGTTGTACATACTTACGATCTGCTGGTCATTCATTACCGTTTTGTCTTTGATTCTAATAAATGGTGACAAATATTCTATAATTTAGTTCATAAAGACTGTTGTGTTTCTCAAAATTGGCACAAACAATCATTTATGGTTTATGTTTGTTTTAGTATCTATTTATTTAATCGTGCCTGTCATAAAACTTGCATATGATCACAAGGATAGAAGAGTTATATATTTTCTAGTGGCTACTGTATTTCTATTCTCTTTCGGCACCGTTTGTTTAGGCTGGGTATTGAATGCCATCAAATTGGCCCTTGGTTATAATATTGTTTATGATGGCAGAGTCTCTGAGTGGCATCCTTTCGACAGGCAAGCTGTAAATCCTTTTTCGGGATACACCTGGCCCTTGGTGTACTTCATTGGGGGCGCATTTCTTATAAGTAATTTAAAAAAGACCATTACGTTTTCAACTCTGAGGTTATTTCTAGTATTTGTAGGATCGTTGTTTGCCTTATTTTGTTATGGTATGTTAGTATCGCAGAGCTTGGAGGGGAAGCGATATGATACAGTATGGAATGGATATGATTCAATTCCCACTCTGGCAATGACGCTCGCCTCCGTTGTAGTGTTATACCGCGTTGGGTCGCGCGATGGGAAACTGGGCTCTCTTATCGCAGCAACTGGAGCAAACACACTTGGTATCTACTTTTTGCATATCCCATTCATGGCCGCGATAGGTTCTTCAAAATACATTAGCGGTAACATCGGCATCTCAATCATTATACTTTTGCTTTCAACCGCGGTTGCCTTGTTGTTGAAGCGTGTGCCCGGAACGGCGGAGCTTTTCCGTATTTAGTCGTCCTATACGGCTGACTCCGTTTCGAACTTACCCTTTCATTTCAGGTTCACCCCCCTCCCACATAGATGGTCACCCTCCGGAGGGTACGGTCAACAGTTAACCTGAGCGTCGTAAGCGATGCCAACCGCCCCAGCGTTCTAATGACTTCCGAATCTGAGGGTCAAGCCGTCTCAATGATTCTTGGACCGCCAGGACCGCTCCCGACCCCTCCCGGAGGTTCGGCCGTTAGCGCGACAGGCCGACGAATCGTCTAATATGCGGCAAAAGTGACTGTCAATTTCGCACAAGAGACACCGATGGCTGATGAACTAGTTGGTCCTGAGACAGCCAAAGCTGGGCAGGAGGTGGCCAAGTTTGGCTCAAAGTTGATCAAAGCGTTTGAGAAAGCTGAAACTTTGCCCAAAGCACAAGCATTTTTGGGCAAGGTTATCGGTGCTCCAATCGAGAACCTGGTTGGGCTCGTTGGAGACCCGCTGCAGTATATTCGTATCCGCCTTCTCTCCTACTACCAGGATAAGGTGGAGGAAATCCTCGAACAAAGGGGCGTAAAGGAACCTCAGGCTGTCAGCCCCTCCATTGCCGTTCCATTAATCGTAGCGGCGACGAATGAGACCCGCGAGGAACTGCGTGAATTATGGGCCAAGCTTCTCGCTGCGGCAATGGACCCCTCAATGGCAAATCATGTGCGGCTGGAGCTGATAGAGGCTGTCAAGCGCTTAGCCCCGATTGACGCACGCATATTGAAGATTAGGTATGATCATCAAGCACCATTGCAACCAAATACAGTTGGATTCATTGCGGGAGTGCTAAAGGAAAGTCGCGATGAAGTTGAGATTTCTACAAACAATCTAGCGAGCGTAAATCTAATGATTGGAATGGGGGGAGCATTGCCATTTCGCTACAATGATTTTCACCTCAGTCCGTTGGGGCGGCAATTGATGCGCTTGGTTTACTAATCTATCAGGGAGCAGATTGTCGCCCCTTGCTACAAAGAGTAATGGGCTCAACCCTTAGGCTGCTTACGCAAGGTCGGGTATTGAGGGAGCTACGGTCTTAAGCTCGCTAAGTCCTAAATGTCCGGAATCGACCCAGGGCAGATGCGGCGGGCGTGGGGTTCACTCACGGCGAAAGCTGCGGAGGGCGCGATTGAACGCTGGCGCGACGTTGATGCCCCGCGCTTGGCGAGACTGCCGGCGAGGCGGCTGTCGCTTACAGTTCGGGTTTTTCGAACTGTAAGGCGCGCGCGCATTTCGTACCACCGTCGCATGGTTAAAATCGGGGTGGGTTAACGGCCGGACCGGCGACGCGCGGGCCTTACGTTTTCGCCCGCGCGGCCTACGAAAATGCGAAAAAAGCCGAAAAAGACGCGAAAAAAGCGAGTCAGAAATCCTAGTTAACGGTTTTATTGTTGCGCGCGGTAACCATAAAACCGAGCCTCAGGTTGTAAGGCGCGCGCCCGCAACCGCGTCGCGGAGTGCGGCCGTCGCCGAATTTCCCAAAGAAAACCAACAGGATAGGGCCGCTTAACGCGACCGCAAGGCGCCTTCGGCTATACTGACACTAATGGGGGGAACAGAGCGAAAAATGGCGTGCCGGCGGGAAGTTATTCCGGCGCGCCAGGGTTAACAGCCGATGAAGAGGAGCGCCGGTCAGAGCAGGTGCGACACCAGCCCATCGGCGAGTTTCGGCTCGAACCAGGTGGACTTCGGCGGCATCACCTCGCCCGCATCCGCCACCGCCATCAGCTGCGCCATCGAGGTGGGGAAGAGCGCGAAGGCCACCGCCATCTCGCCCGAGTTCACGCGCCGCTCCAGCTCGCCGAGGCCGCGAATGCCGCCGACGAAATCGATGCGCTTGTCGCGGCGCGGGTCGGCGACGCCGAGGATGGGGCCGATGAGGTTGTCCTGCAGCAGGCTCACATCCAGGCGCTTCACCGGATCGTGCCGCGGGATCAGGCCCGGCTCGATCGCAAGCCGATACCACTGGCCGCCGAGATACATGCCGAATTCGCCCGCCTTGCCGGGCTTCGCCTGCCCCGCCGTCTCTTCCACGCTGAAGGCGCTCTGCACCTTGGACAGGAATTGTTCGGGGCTTAAGCCGTGGAGATCCTTGAGCACGCGGTTGTAGTCGAGGATCTTCATCTGGTTGTCGGGGAAGATCACCGACAGGAAATAATTATACGCCTCTGCGCCCGTGTGATGCGGATTGGCGGCCTTGCGCGCGGCGGCCACCCGCGAGGCGGCGGCGGAACGGTGGTGGCCGTCGGCGATGTAGAGGCAATCCATGGCGTCGAATGTGCGCGTGATGAGATCGATCGAGCCTGCGTCGCGGACCACCCACAGCGCGTGGCGCACGCCCGTGTCGGCGACGATGTCGATCTCCGGCGCCGCCGCTGTCGCCTTGGCCGCCAGCGCATCGATGGCGGCGTTGTGCTTGTAGGTGAGGAAAACCGGCCCGGTCTGGGCGTTCAGCGCATCCACCTGGCGCACGCGGTCGTCCTCCTTGTCGGGGCGGGTGAATTCGTGCTTGCGGATGCGGTTCGTGTCGTAATCGGCCACGCTCGCGGCGGCGACGAGGCCCGTCTGCTGGTGATCGCCCATGATCAGCCGGTAGAGGTAATAGAAGGGCGCGCCGTCCTGCCTCAGCACGCCCTCGGCGAGCATGCAATCGAAGTTCTCCCTGCCCTTGTCATAAACCTCCGGGCTATAAGGGTCCGTGCCGGCGGGCAGATCGATTTCGGGCTTCGAGATGTGGAGGAAGCTCCAGGGCTTGCCGGCGGCGCGTTCGCGGGCCTCGTTCGAGTTGAGCACGTCGTAGGGGGGCGCGGCCACTTCGGCGGCTTTGGCGGGAAGGGGGCGCAGGCCAGGGAAGGGGCGGATCAGCGGCATCGGCGTGTTCCTGGTTGAGAGGCTTCAAGTCAGCGTCTTAGAACTGGAGCCCCGCCGGGTCAAACGAAACCCCCTTCGCTGGGCGCGGCGGTGGATGCGGCTTGCAATGTCTTTCCGGCGCCCAGATACAGCTCTAAGCCAAGAAGGCGAACTCCCGGAGACAGGAATAAAACGCTAACGGTTTGCAACGCGCCATGATGCGAAAATCGACGCCAGAAGACATCGAAAGAATTACCGGTATTTATAATGAAGCCATCGAAGAGGGCGGCTTCACGGGCGATTTGGAGCCGCTGTCGCTTGAAAACAGGCGCGCATGGTATGCGGAGCATAAGGATAGATATTCCATATATGTGAAGGTCATCGATGGCTCTATTGTCGGCTATGTCGCCTTATCCCCATACAGGAAAGGACGAAAAGCCTTCGATGGGACTTGCGAGATGAGTTACTATCTCGACCGCAAGTTCAGGGCGCGCGGGCATGGCGCCGAGATGGTCGGTTACGCCATTGAAAATGCGAGGGAAGCAGGCTTCAGGCTGATCGTCGCAATAGTTCTGGCCACAAATCGCAGAAGCATCGACCTTCTTGGCAAGTTCGATTTTGTAGTATCGGGAATGCTTCCGCAAGCCGCGGAGATAAATGGGCAAACCATCGACCATTGGTATTTCCATCGTCTCCTGAGCGGCTCCAAGGACGGGTAACCCGCCGCCCGCGCGATGCTCCATTTTGCTGGCGCGCCGCCGCCCTTCAGGCTACTGGAGCGCAAGCTGTTGGCTGCAAGCTCGTCACCGGGTTCGACCTCGTCATGGAAATCGCGATTACCGTTGCCGCCGCCCCATCGCGGGACGATTTGCTGCTCGATGTCGCGGCGGCGCTGCAACGCGAATTCGAAGGCGCGCTGGACTTTCGCTGGCTCGCGCAAGGCGAGGCCATGGATTTGATCCTTCCTTCGTCCGAGGGCGCCGGCGCAGAATCTGGCGCGGCGGAGCTGGCTTATATCAAGGAGCTGGTCGCCAGCGCCGCCGGGGACTTGCCCGTGGACTGGTGCGTGCAAAGGGCGCGCGGCCGCAGGAAACGCATGCTCATCGCCGGCATGGATTCCACCATCGCCGGCCAGGAAAGCATCGACGAGATGGCCGGGCTGAAAGGCGTGCGCGCGGAGGCAGCGCCGGTGACGGAGCGCGCGATGCTCGGCGAACTCGATTTCGAATCCTCCTTGCGCGAGCGCATGCCGCTTCTCGCCGGCATGACCGAGGCGGAGCTGAAGCGCGTGCTCGACGAACGCCTCACGCTGAACGCGGGCGCGCGGACGCTCGTGCAAACCATGAAGGCGCATGGCGCGCATACGGTTCTCGCCTCCGGCGGCTTTACGGTCTTCGCGGAAGCAGTCGCCGCGCGGGCCGGGTTCGCCGCAAGCCGCGGCAACGTCTTGCTGTGGGAGGATGGCCGCATTTCGGGCGTGGCGGAGCCGGTGTGCGGAAGGGAGGCCAAGCTCGCCGCGCTGAGGGATGAGGCCGCCGCTCATGGGATCGCGCCGGCCGAGGTCATCGCGGTCGGCGACGGAGCGAACGACCTCTCCATGCTGGCGGCGGCGGGGCTCAGCGTCGCCTATCGCGCCAAGCCTTTCGTCGAGGCGCGGACCGGCGCGCGGATCCGCCATACGGACTTGACCGCGCTCCTCTATTTCCAGGGCTATAGGCGAACCTGCTTCGCGGCTTAAGCAACGTTTTCCGGCTTCGCCACCAGCGGCGTTTTCTCACCGTGCCGGCTTCAAAAGGCTCCGTCTGAAGCTGGTGGTATTGCCGCGTCGAAATCCGTGCTCTCCGCCTCTCCTTCCGGCCTTTTGTTACCGCGGAGAGGCTTGCTCTAAATGCAGGACATTGCCATTGCGCGGGCCGGCGGAGCCGTTCACATGCCCGCCGGTTTGCGAGCGCGCCGTCTGGCGGCGCCCGGCGCCTTCGCGCCCGTTCGCAAGCTTGAAGATCGAGACGGCGCGCACGAGGCTTCCCGCCTGATCCTCCAGGCTCTTGGCGGCCGCGGTGGCTTCTTCCACAAGCGCCGCATTCTGCTGAGTGATCTGGTCGATTTGGGTGACCGCGCGGTTCACTTCCTGTACGCCCTCGCTTTGCTCCTTGCTGGCGGACGCGATCTCGCCGATGATGACGCTCACGCGCCGCACCTGCGCCACGATCTCCTCCATGGCGGCCCCGGCGCTGCGCACCAGCTTTGCGCCTTCGTCAACATTGCCGACAGAACTGACAATAACTGCCTTGATGTCCTTGGCGGCTTCGGCGGCGCGCTGCGCGAGATTTCGGACTTCAGACGCTACGACCGCGAAGCCGCGTCCCTGCTCGCCTGCCCGGGCGGCCTCCACGGCCGCGTTGAGCGCAAGCAGATTCGTCTGAAACGCGATGCTGTCGATGATCGCGGTGATGTCGGAGATCTTCCGGTTGCTCTCGGTTATGCCGTTCATGGTGGCGACCACTTGCGACACCACTTCGCCGCCGCGGGTCGCGCTCGCCGAAGCTTCGGCGGCGAGCTTGTTCGCAGCTTGCGCGTTCTCGGCGTTCAGCTTTACAGTTGAGGCGAGTTCCTCGACGCTGCTCGCCGTCTCTTCGAGGCTCGACGCCTGCTCCTCGGTGCGCCGGGAAAGATCGTTGTTGCCCATGGCGATCTCGCTGGCCGCGGTGTCGATGGAGTCCGTCGCCTCGCGGATCTGGGCAATGATGCCCCGCAACCGTTCGATTGTGCTATTACTGTTGCCTTTCAGATCGGCGAACACGCCGCTGAACTCGGCCTCGATGGTCTGCGTGAGATCGCCTTGCGCGAGCGCCTTCAGGATGCGGCCGATTTCGCCAAGCGCCTCTTCGCTTGTGCCAAGAATAGCATTGAGGCCTTGGGCCATCTGCAGCAGGAAGCCCGACTTGCCGGCGTCAGCAATGCGCTTCGAGAAGTCGCCAGCGGCGGCCGCTTCAACGAGCGCCGCGATCTCTTTTTCCGCGGCGAGTTGCTCCGTGATGTCGCTCCACTGAGCGGCTGTTCCAAGACGCTCGCCGTGCTCGCTAATGACGGGGGTTGTGACGACGTTGAAGTCGCGTCCTCCCAGGACCATGCGGGACTCCGTGGCGCGCGTGATCTTGAGCATATAGGTCGCGGCGGAGCGGGAATTGTCGAGGAACATGCCGATGTTGCCGCCAATCACCTTGTTGGGGTCGAAGCCGGGGATCTGCCGCCGGAAGCCCGCCGCGTACTTATTCAACGTGTCCTGAAAGGCGTGGTTCACATAGAGGATCTGGCCCTCATTGTCGGCGATGCGCACGGGGATGCTGACGTGATCGAGCGCGGCCTTCACGCGCGCGTTGGAATGCGCGGCCTGAGCGCTTGCTTCGAGGCCGGCGCGAACTTTTTCGGCGGCGTCGGAGATCGCCTTGCGTTCGCCGGGCAGCGATGGCATGCGGCTGTCGAACGTCCCATTGGCATACGCTACCATCCGGTCCACGAATTGGGTCTGCACGTCGATATGGGATTTAACCATCGCGTTCAGGTTGCGCGCCATGTCGCGGTAAGCCCCTACGAACCGGGATTTATCGATCGTCTTGCCGATGAGGCCTTGTTCGTTGTGTTGACGCGCCATTTCCAATTGCGCCGACACGAACGACTTCAATGCCCGCGTCATATCCGAAACGCGCTTAAGTAACTGGCCAATTTCATCCCGCCTGCTGTAATCGATTTCCTGGGAGAAGTCGCCATTTGCAACCGCCTCCACCGCTGAGTTGGCTTCCGCAAGCCCAGTTCTGATTGCGTGCACAAGCGAATAACCGAGCATCGCGCTTAGCCCTGCAAGCATTAGGACGGCAATTAAAAGAAACCGCTCATTTTGCCAAAGCGCGGCAAACAGCCTTTGAAAGAAGGCCTGGTCCATGTCGTCAAGGTAAACGCCAACGCCAGCCAACCCGCCTATTTCTGGTACATTCTGTATAAGTGAAAGCTTAGGCGTTATTGGGCCGCCGACGCCTTTTTCATAGTCGTAATTAACAAAACCTGTGCCCGTGGGGCCTTTGGCGGTCTTAATAAATTCCTTTATAATTTTAACGCCGTTCGCGTCTGTCAGTTCGATGCGGTTCTGGCCGATTTTGGATTGGTCGTTCAAACTTGTCACAACGCCATTATAGTCATAGGCAAAAATGTAATTTGCCTGCTTTTCATCACCGAAGCGCGTTGAACGGAGGACCGAGAAAAAGGCCTTCTGCCCGGCTTCGCTCTCCGGGCCGCCCGCAGCCTTCATTTGGGCGCGGGCGAGAGAGAGGGTCAGGTCCAGCAGATTCCGCAGTTGACCCTGGCGCTCGTCCACCATTTGCGCGCGCATGATGGAAAAGCCGATGATGCCGACCACCACAATGCCGAGCGCGGATAACATCAGGGTAAGGTTGATACGGGTCGTGATTCTGAGGCGCATAAACATGTCAGTAACCAAAATATCGGACTGGGTTGCGGCCTCCATTCTTCACAGCTTTAGATAAACAGCTCGTAATTAACCACGATGCAATTATCGCCTGACGCGCTCGTGAGCTTGCCTTGCACGTCATGGCGCAAAAACGTCTCGACACGGGAGACAAGGTGCTGGCGAGGCTGTAGCGGCCCAGCTCATTCACTCGCTGAGGATGCAAGCCAATCGAGGGAAGATTTTACGAGACGGGAAGAAGGGAACCGCCATACTCTGGCGGCTCACCTAGCCCACTTATGATCGAAAAATGTTTACGGCAGAAACTATACCATTACCGGAACAAATTTCACAAACTTCTTCTTTGTATCCATAATGACCTGTGGTTATTACTAGACCTTTACCTTGACAATTTGCGCAGGGGGCCTTGTTTTTATCTGTATCAAGTTCTGCGATAAGCCTGGAAAGCTCGTTCTTATGCCGCTCTATTGCTTCCTGTAATGCGATCTGTTTGCAAGAGGAACTCATTACGACTGCCTCCAAAATAAAAAATCGAAGGCTCTGAAGAAAGAGGCCGCGCCGTGCGACAGCGCGGCTTCCTTCTCCCCCTTCCCCGGAAGGGCTAGCCCATAGCGTGAGTTCGCGGGGGGCAACTTACGCTATGGGCTTCGAAGCGGATCAGCCGCCAGCATTTATGAGGGGTAAGGCTAGGAGCTTATGCGTTGCATCTGTGTAATGAACCTTCAACGTATTGTTGAAAACAGGGGGCGTCAAGCCACGAAGCGACGCACACGGCAGGATTCGCACCTGCAGCCTGACCTTGCGAAGCACAGCTTCAAAAACGAACAGTGGACTCCGCAACCGGACTCAGACGGCAATGAACCAGATTAGCGCCAAACGCCAGCGGGACGGACAAGCTCACCATAAGATTTCTTGCTTTTTCAGCAGCCTGCTTGATGAGCGCCGCGGTAGAAGCCGCGGTAAAACGAGAGTTCTTCGAGGATGACGATCCGGCAATTTCAGGCAAGTTGGCAACACAGTGCAGTTGGGAGAATCGACCCAACCCGGGCCAAGTCAGAAGGCTTGCCCGCCTAACCAAACTCTGCCGGTTTGCCAACGCATCGTCATCCCGGCTATCGACACCCCTCGTCATCCCGGCCAAGCGAAGCGCGAGCCGGGATCGTAAAAAAATGAGCGCCACGATTTATTAAGATCCCAGATAGGGCTTCGCCCTTCCGGGATGACGAACGAAGGGCATCCGTTGGCTTCATTGGGAAACTCTGCTCTGCGAGCCGCTGGTGTAGCCATAAATCCGGCTTAGCGCGCCGCTCCCTCGCCCCATTCCCGCATCTCGGGCATAACGAGCAGCGTCTGCGCATAAGCCGCCGCCGTTCCATCGTCGCCGAATTGGGCAAGGTCGATGCCGTAGGTGCGAAAGCGCGTGGCGACCGGCGCATACATGGCGTCGGCCACTGTGAACGCGCCGAACAGAAACGGGCCGCCCGCGCCGAAGCTGGCCCGCGCCATACGCCAGATCGCGGCGATCCGCGCGATGTCCTTCCGCGCTTGCTCCGAGGGCGCGGAACCTTCGATCCGGGCATGAAAATCCATCGGGAATTCCTTGCGCAACCCCTGGAAGCTGGAGTGCATCTCCGCTGAAACCGAGCGCGCCAAGGCCCGCGCGGCGGCGTCCTCCGGCCAAAGGCGGGCCTTAGGCGCGAGTTCCGCGAGATATTCGCAGATGGCGAGGCTGTCCCACACCGTGAGCGGGCCGCGCTTCAGAACCGGAATCCGCCCGGACGGCGAGCGCCGCGCGATCGCCTCCCCCGTGTCCGGCCGGCGCAGCCCAATCGCCTCCTCGCGGAACGGAATGTTCGCGGCCTTCGCCGCAAGCCAGGGCCGCAGGCTCCACGACGACCAGGCCTTGTCGCCGATAACAAGAACGATGTCTTCTTCCATGGCCTCGATCCTCCATGTTGCCGCGGCGCCTCCCTATCGGCATAATCTGAGGATGAGCGCGCTTGCAAAGCAAAAATTGACGGTGGACGAGTTCCTTGCCTGGGCCGAGGGACAAGATGGCCGATACGAGCTTGTCGAAGGCGAAATCTTCGCCATGTCGCCGCAACGCGTGGCGCACGCCGTGACAAAACTGAATGCCGTCAATGCCCTTAAGGCCGCGATCGCAAAAACTGGCGTTCCTTGCCGGGCCTTGCCCGATGGACTGACGGTGAGGATCGGCAAGACAACGGCTTTCGAGCCGGACGCGCTTGTCTATAGCGGGGCGCCGCTTCCTGGCGGCGCGGTCGAGGTTCCAAATCCAATCGTCGTCGTCGAGGTGATTTCCCCCGGCTCGCAATACATTGACACCGGGGTGAAGCTGCGGGGGTATTTCCAGGTTCCGAGCGTCATGCACTACCTCGTTATCGACCCCGAACGGAGCCTCGTCATTCATCACCGGCGCGGCGAGGGCGATCTTCTCACGACGCGCATCGCGGCCGAAGGCGAGGTGCGGCTCGATCCGCCCGGGCTGATCTTGGCCCTCACGGACATCTTCGCGGCGAGCTGCACGGTCACGAATCCAGGTTAACGGCGGATTTTTGAATGAGGCTTTGGAGGTAATCTTGGTTCCAGCCGGCGATTTTCCTTCTGAGCTTTAGGCTTTTTTTGTCTGGCGCTGCGCGGACGAGATTGATGGCGAAGTGCCGGACGACGGCCATGTTTTTGGCGCCGTGGCCCTTTCGGACGCGGGCGAGATCGTCCCGGAACGTGACGTCGAGCACCCAATGCAGCGCGTTCTCGATCTGCCAGTGGGCGCGCACGGCCTCGCCAAGCAGCTTCGCAGTCATGGCGCGCGAGGTAATATAAAAGCGCCGCTCGGTTCTTGCGCCTGCGTTGGTCTCGACCTTGCTTTCGATCATTGCGATGGCGGCGAGTTTGGGAAAGCGGTATTCGCCTGGAAAGCGGCGTTCGCCGTCCATCCAATCGATAGCCGTACTCACCAGGCAGCGGCGTTCCTCGATGCGGCCGTGGCCCTTGTCCGCATCGGTGTGCCGATCCAGGGCGGCTTCGTCCGCATCGTCAAAAAAGCGTTGTATTTCAGACAGAAGAGTTGGCTGGTTGCCTTTAACGGCCAGGAGATAATCGGCTCCGTGGTCAACGATGTCCTGGGCGATGCCTGGATTGCAAGCAATCGCGTCGATGGTGACAAGGGCGCCCGCCAAAGCGCCCGATGCGGCGAGGCGTTCGAGAAGCGCCGGAATGGCTACGATCTCGTTCGATTTCGCGTCCACGGCTTCCTGGCCAAGAACCAGCCTCTCATGGGTGGCGAAGGCGGAGACAAGATGGAGCGCGGCCTTTCCCGCGGCGCGGTCATGGCTGCGGCGCGAGGTCTTGCCATCGAGCGCGATGAGGCCAGGAGCGTCCGGGCGAAGGTCGCGCGCCCAGTTCATGAAGCAGTCCGAGAACAAGTCCGGATCGATGCGGTTCATAAGGATGTTCAACCAGCGCGCGCCGGGAACGCCATGATGATAGGGCAGAAAACGGCGCAGAAACGGCAGATGGTTCTCGCCCCATTCGGCGATGTCGTCGAAATCGTCGCACGATGCAACGCTGGCGCAGACGACGAGAAGAAGCACTTCCGGCAGCGGATGGGCCACCCGCCAAGCCTCGCGCGGGTCGTCAATCCCGGAAAAATGGTCCAAAAGGCTCCGAAGGCGCGGCTTAGGGCCGAAATCGTCCATCTCAAAGGCTCCCCGAATCAGAAAGCCAGATGGAATCACACAACACGCAATGGTTAAATGATCGTTAACCTGAGTTCGTGGCCCTGCGGCGAGCTGACGCCGCCTTGCGATTCCCGCGAACTTGGTTAAAACTGCGGCTCCGTTTGCGCAAAAGAGGGTGTGCGCCGTGAACATCTGCATGATCGGGGCCGGATATGTCGGCCTTGTTTCCGCCGCCTGCTTCTCCGACTTCGGGTGGACCGTGACCTGCGTCGAGAAGGACGCGGGCAAGGTCGAGCAATTGAACCGGGGCGAAATCCCGATTTACGAGCCGGGGCTCGACAGTCTCGTCGAGAAGAACGTGCGCGCGGGCCGGCTGCGCTTCACGAGCGAGCTTGCGGCCGTGGCGCGCGACGCGGACCTGATCTTTCTCGCTGTCGGCACGCCGATGCGGCGCGGCGACGGCTACGCCGACCTATCCTACGTTTATCATGCCGTCGAGGAGATCGCCCCGCATCTCTCCGGCTTCACCGTCATCACCACCAAGTCGACGGTGCCTGTCGGCACAAGCCGCGAAATCGAGAGGCGCATCCGCCGGCTGCGTCCCGATGCCGAATTCGCCGTCAGCTCCAACCCGGAATTCCTGCGCGAAGGTTCCGCCATCCAGGATTTCACCCATCCGGACCGCGTTCTTGTCGGCGTCGACGATGCGCGCGCCCGCGAGGTGATGGAGCGCGCCTATGAGCCGCTGCGTCTTCGCAACGCGCCGGTTATGTTCGTGAGCCGGGAGAGCGCCGAACTCGCGAAATACGCGGCGAACGCCTTTCTCGCCATGAAGATCAGCTTCATCAACGAGATCGCGGATCTTTGCGAGGAGGTCGGCGCCAACGTGCAGCAGGTGGCGAGCGCCATCGGCTCGGACCGGCGCATCGGCGACAAGTTCCTGCATCCGGGGCCGGGATATGGCGGCTCCTGTTTCCCTAAGGACGTCTCGGCGCTGGCCCGCACCGCGCGGGAGGCCCGCTCGCCGCTAACCCTGATCGAGCAGGTCGAAAAGGTGAACAACGAGCGCAAGATCGCGATGGCGCATAAGGTGATCCGCGCGGCGGGGGGCGATGTCTCCGGCAAAACGATCGCGTTGCTCGGCGTGACCTTCAAGCAGAACACCGACGACATGCGCGATGCGCCGAGCCTTGTGATCGTGCCCATGCTGCAGGAGCGCGGGGCTGTGGTTCGCGTTTACGATCCGCAAGGGAGGAAGCAGGCCGAGCCGCTTCTGCCGCGCGTCGTCTGGTGCGGGAGCGTACTGGAGGCGGCCGAGGGCGCGGACGCGGCGGTGGTGCTCACCGAATGGAACGAGTTCCGCGCGGTCAGCCTGTCCGCGATGAAGACGAAGATGCGCGGCGATGCGCTGGTCGATCTGCGCAACATCTACCGGCCCGAACATGCGCGCGCGGCGGGGCTCGCCTACACCTGCGTCGGCCGGCCGAACGGCGCACCGAGCGAAAACGATCCGCTGTTGGACTGAGGCCGAATCCGGTTGAACGGTTCGGCGCCGATGGCCGTCATCCCGTATCTGCGCGGCGGCATGACATGCCGCCGCGCAGATACGGGATCGCCAGATGCACAGGCAGATCCCGGATACGCATTCGGCGTTCCGGGACGCTTGCGGAACTGTTCAACCTAAATCCGGCAGTTGTAGCGGCGAAACGCCAGTCACTGTCATGGCCGGGCTTGACCCACGGCTGTCCGGTTTAATTCCGCAGCGTTTTCAACATCGTCATCCCGGAAGGGCGCCTTTCGCGCCCTATCCGGGATCGTGCAAAACTTCGAACCGAAGTATTGAAGACGGCCCCGGATAAGCGCCAGGGCGCTTTCCGGGGCGACATTGAAAGGCCGGCGAAGACACCGGTCAGTAAAACGAACCGGACAGCCGTGGGTCGAAGCCCGGCCATGACAACGTGGGGCTCACCCGGAGGGTGGCGGCATAAAAAAGCAAGGTATGCGGTTTCAAATCAGGTTTTCAGGTACGGCATAAGCTCAACCGCCGGATTTAGGTTCAACCGGATTCGGTATGACAGGCTCCAGCTTCAATTCTTCCAGCCCTTAACGCGGCCTTAAACGAAAGCGCTTAACTCTCGTAAAAGCTTAGTCCGCGCGGGCAGCGCGGCGTCATGGGCGTTTGCGAGGCGTTGAGTGATCGAGTTGCGTGCGAAGCAGGGCGAGCGGCTCGCCCGTTTCGGGATGGCCGCCGCCGGCCATGCGGCGTTCCTTGCGCTATGCGCGAGACGCCTTCTCGTGGGCATGATCCGAAGTTCGCTGCGCGCGCTCTGGCGCCTCGTCTGGGGCATCGCGATCTGGGTCGTGACGCAATCGCCGCTTTCGGAGCCCCGGCGCAGCGCGCACCGGCCCCTCCTGCGTCTCATCCCCTGGGTGCTTGTCGCCTTTGGCTGGGTCGCGCTCATCGTCGTAAGCGTCATCGCCTATTACGCCGCCATCCTGCCCGATCCACGGAAGGCAATGGCGTTGAGGCTGCCGCCGAACCTGACGATTCTCGCGCGCGACGGGGAATTCATCGCCGAGCGCGGCATGCGGCGCGGCTACGTCGCGCACAAGGACATTCCTCCGAATCTCATCAAGGCGGTGCTCGCCACGGAGGACCGGCGGTTTTTCTATCATTTCGGCCTCGATCCGATCGGCCTCGCGCGCGCCGTCAAGACGAACCTGCACAACAATGAGGTCGTGCAAGGCGGCTCCACGATCACGCAACAGCTTGCGAAGAACCTGTTTCTCCAGCCGAATCGGACTTTCGGGCGTAAAGCTGAAGAGTTCGTGATCGCGCTCTGGCTCGAAAGCCGCTTCACGAAACAGGAGATCCTGGAGCTTTATCTGAACCGCGTCTACTTCGGCGGCGGCAATTACGGGATCGGCGCGGCGGTCTATTCCTATTTCCACAAGGAGCCGAAAGACATCACGCTGGCCGAAGCCGCGCTGCTCGCCGGCCTCATCAAGGCGCCGTCCTATTTCTCGCCGACAGGCAATATCGACCGCGCCCGGGCGCGGGCCAGGGAGATTTTGCGCCTCCTCGCCGAAACGGACGAGATCGACATCAACCAGTATGCCGAGGCGCTCGCCCATCCCGCGCAGCTGAGCGCGCCGCCGTCGAAGCCGGGCTTCGGCTTCATCGCCGACTGGGTCGCCGAAGTGGCGCCGATGCTCACGGGCGAGACCGACCGCAATCTCGTTGTCGAGACCACCATCGACGCCGGCCTGCAACTTTCGGCGCGAACGGCCGTCGAAAACGTCATGCGCACGAGGGGACGCACGGCGCGCGCCTCCGAGGCCGCGGTCTTGCTGATGAGCCCCGACGGCGCCATCAAAGTCATGATCGGCGGCCGCAACCACGCCGAGAGCCAATTCAACCGAGCGGTGCGCGCCATGCGCCAGCCCGGCTCGGCCTTCAAGCCTTTCATCTATCTCGCGGCCATCGAGGCCGGCTTCACCCCCGATACGCAGATCGAGGACAGCCCGGTCGAAATGGACGGGTGGAAGCCGACGAATTTCGGAGGCGAGTATCGCGGAAAGATCAGCTTGCGCGCCGCGCTCACTCACTCCAGCAACATGGCCGCCGTGAGATTGATGCAGTCGGTCGGAACCGAGCGAATCGTGGAAGCCGCGAACCGGCTTGGCGTGCTTTCCGCGAAGAATGTCGGGCCGACGCTCGCGCTCGGCACGTCGGAGACGACGCTCCTCGAAATGACCTCGGCGTTCGCCGTCTTCGCCAATGGCGGGTCGGCCGTGGCGCCGGATATCGTGGAGCGCATCCGCGACGACCAGGGCCGCGTCCTGTTCGAACGGTCCAAGGAAACGCCGCCCCGGATTGTGAGCGCGCGCGCGGTCAGCGCCATGAACGACATGATGAACTCCGTCGTCGCGGGCGGAACGGGGCGCGGCGCGGCGCTCGACAATTACCCCGCCGCCGGCAAGACCGGCACGACGCAGAGCTTCAAGGATGCCTGGTTCATCGGCTTCACCGCGCAATGGGTGGCCGGCGTATGGATGGGCAACGACAATGCAAGCCCCATGCGGGGCGTTACCGGGGGCGCGCTTCCGGCCGAAATCTGGAAAGAGCTGATGCTGAAGGCGCATGAGGGGCTGCTGCCGAAGGCGCTGCCCGGCACCGAGATGGCGCCGGAATTCGCCGAGAAGGCGGCGGACGCCATCGGGCTTTCGAGCGTGCCTTCGCGAAATCCGTTCCGGAGGCGCGAACTCTCCGAAGCGAAGAAGGAGGCGGAGCCAGGGGCCGGCGGCGCGCGCAAGGCCGCCATCCGCTGATCGCGCCCTTGTGGGCAGAATGCGGCCCGCCGCCCGCCCGGCGATTTTGCGAGAGCACCTGAAAACGTCTTCATGCTTTGTCGGATGCGAAGACCCCTTAGGGTCGAATCCTGCAACTTCATCCCGAAGCCGTAAATCCAGGGACGTGGGCGCCTCTATTCGCTCTCGGGCTTTATCCGGTCGAGAATTTGGGTTAGCTGTGACGCCTGTTTCGAGATAGGCAAACTTTTATGAGCGGCATCGATCGCGATCATCAGCCTGCCGGAGAACGCGGATCGCCGAAGGCGGCGGCGCCGTATCGCCTGGTGCTCGGTTTCGAGCGCGTGGGCCTCATCGCCTTGCGCGCGCCCATCCTCTCCGCGATCCTTGTAGCGGCGCTTTGCATCGCCGCCGCTTTCGGCGCGGCCAAGCTGAAGGTCGACGATTCGCTCAGCTCTCTCTTTCGGTCCGACACGCCTGAGTTCCGGCAGTTCGAAGACCTCACGCGCCGCTTCCCGTCCCACGAATTCGACGTGCTCATGGTGATCGAGGGCGAGAAGCTGCTCGAACGCGACACCGTCGATAAACTGCGCGATCTCGTCACCGATCTTCAACTTATCGGAGGCACGCGCGGCGTGCTTTCGCTGTTCTCCGCGCGCGAGCCGCCGCGGGAGGGCCATCTCCCCGGACCGCTTTTCCCATTGGAACTGCCGGAAGGAGACGATTACAAGGCGCTGATCGACAAGGTTCTCTCCAACGACATCATCCGCGGCAAGCTCTTGTCGGAGGATGGCAAGCTCGCCCTTATCGTCGTCGCGCTCGATCCGGAGGTGGCCGACAGCGAGAAGGTGGGCGAGGTCGTCGGCGCTTTCCGCAAGGCCGTCGCCCAAGACCTGGAGGGTTCGGGCCTGAAGGCGGAGCTTTCGGGCGTGCCCGTGATGCGGCTCGAAATCCGCAACGCCGTCGAGCGCGATCAACTCCTCTACAATGGCATCGGCTTTCTCGCCGGCTGCCTCATCGCGATCCTGTTCTTCCGGCGGCTGTCGTTCATGATCATCGCCGCGGCGCCGCCTCTGATGGCGATCCTTCTGGCGCAAGGCGCGCTCGGCTGGCTCGATTTCAAGCTGAACACGTTCCTCAACGTGATGACGCCGCTCATCATGGTCATCAGCTTCTCGGACAGCATGCAGCTCACCTTCGCGGCGCGCGACCGGTTGATCCGGGGCGAGAGCAAGCGCGACGCCTTCCGCAACGCGATGCTGATCGTCGGCCCGGCTTGCGTGCTGACGCACGCGACCGCCGCATTCTCCTTCGTCGCGCTGTTGTTCTCGTCGTCCGAGATGATCAGGAACTTCGGCGAGGCAGGCATCATCTCGACGGCGATCGCGCTTTTCACCGTCATCACGGTTTTGCCGCTGCTTGGCGTTCTGCTCGTTCGAAGGGAGACATCCTTCGCGGCGAAGCTTAAGGGCGCCGACGCCGCCATCGACAGGCTCCGCGCGTTCTGTTCCTGGATTGCGGTCCGCGTCGTGGCCCGGCCGGGAATTTACAGCCTCATCAGCCTCGTTTTCGTGGGCTGCCTCGCGTTCGTCTATGTGAACCTCGACGCGCGCTACCGGCTCGCCGATCAGGTTCCCGACAAGCAACAGGCCGTCGCCGCGAGTCACCGCCTCGACGCGAAGCTGACGGGGTCGAACCCCATCGACGTGCTGATCGAGCTGCCGTCCGGCGTTTCGATCTACGACCCGCAAGCGCTCGCCGTCCTGAGCGAGGTGCACCGCATCCTCGAAAAGCAAGCCGGCGTCGGCAATGTCTGGTCGCTGGAGACGCTGCGGCGCTGGCTTGCCGAAAAGCTCGGAAAATCGGATGTCGCGACGCTGAAGCAGTATACCGGCTACCTTCCCGACCATCTCGTGCGCCGCTTCCTCTCCGCGAAGCAGGATGCCGCCGTCGTTTCCGGCCTCATTCCCGACAAGGACGCGAACCAGCTCCTGCCCCTTGTCGACGAACTCGACAAGTCGCTGAATACCGTTCGCGCGAGCCATCCTGGCTTTAGGATCGCCGTGACGGGGCTTTCGGCCATCGCGGCGCGCAACAGCTCGGCCATGATCGGCCGGCTCAACAAAGCCCTCACCATCGAAATCGTTTTCGTCGCCGGCTTTATCGGGCTCGCCTTCCGCTCGCTGGTGGTGATGTTCTCAGCTATCCTGCCCGCGATCTTCCCGATCCTGGCGTCGGGCGTCCTGCTCTGGGCCGTCGGGATGGGATTGCAATTCGCGAGCATTGTCGCGCTGACCGTGTCTTTCGGACTGGGGCTTAGCGCGACGATCCACTTCCTGAACCGGCTCAGGCTGGAAGACAGGCCCGGCCAGTCTCCGGGCGTTGGCGTGCAGCGCGCCACCGTCCTTGTCGGCCCGGCGCTGATCTTGACGACGATCGTGCTGGCCTGCGGGCTCGCGGTCACGGTATTTTCGGATCTGCCCTCCTTGAGGCTGTTCGGCTGGCTCTCGGCCTTCGCGATGATCGCGGCGCTGTTCGCGGATCTTTTTATACTGAGGCCTACGATCATGTTTTTGCTGCGTTTGAGCCGGCGCCGCCCCGAACCTGCGCCCGGTTCCGAGGTCGAGCACGCATTGTAATGGTCGAGCTCGGAACCATTTGTTTGCAATCGGTGGTTTATATCCCACTGGAAGTGAGGAGGCTCCCGTGAAATCATTTAATATTTTGCATTCGCGCGCAGGAAGTCTTGGTCTGGCTTTGGCCGCAACCTTCGCCGTGAGCATGACGACGGTTCCCGAAGCGAGAAGCGAGGGGCTGTCAGGGTCTTGGAGCGGCGGCGGAATCGTGACATACGCGACCGGCCAGCGCGAGCGGGCCAGATGCCACGCGCATTATTCGGACGGCGGCAGCTTCGTCTCCGTCAGCGCAACCTGCGCAACGTCCTCGGGAAGCGTGTCGCAAAGCGCGAACCTGCGCCGCGTCGGCGCTAACAGCTACGCCGGAAGCTTTTTCAACTCAGAGTACAACACAACCGGAAGTATTCGTGTGACAGTGCGCGGCAACAGCCAGAGCGTAAGCCTGAGAAGCAGCTCCGGGTCCGCCGACTTGAGCTTGCGCCATTAAATGATACCGGCTGCCAAAAGTCTCGACCGCTCCGCGGCGTCGTCCCCGCGCAGGCGGGGACCCAGTAATCCCTGCGCTATTTCAATAGCTTATGCCGCCGGGATACCTGGATTCCCGCTTTCGAGCGTGTGAAAAAATCGGGTTCCGGCTCTGTCTTTGGTGTCATAGCCGCCCCAAGCCAAGGGCCGCCGCGACGACCGCCAGCCGCTCGCCGGCTCTCGCCGATCGTCGGAGCCTTCAAAATCGAACGCCGGCGTGTGAGCGACGCGATTAACCCTATTGGGTTCGTTTGGCAAAAAACCTGTTTTTGCGGTATTATAATACCGTAAAAAGGCCGGTTTGGTTAATGCGCGGTTCCATTGGCGACCCCGGCAAGCCTTGCATGGTTAATGCGCCCGGCGGGGGAGGACGGCGATCCGGCGCTGGAAAACCGGGTCGGGCCCGGCCATGACAAATGAGGCGATGCGGATTTTTTCACACGCTCTTTCGCGGGAATGACAACAAAAGGGTCGGCGCCATTGTCCGCTGGTATGAGCCCTCGATGAGCTTGGGGATGACGCCAGATAGCTGAGGCGCGGCAAGAGTTTTTCTTGCTCCGCCTTTGGCGGTGTAGCGCAAGTCCCACTCCGAGCGGCAACTGCACAACCAAGCCGCTCAGCGGTTGCTTGGCGCAGCTTAGTCTGCGTAATTGAGTCAGCCATCAAGCCGGCAATTCGAAAGACGGGACACTCATTTCAAAGCAAACCCGCCTCAACGACAGAGTCAAGCAGCCGGCTTGAAATTCAAAGCGACGCCATTGATGCAATAGCGCAAATGGGTCGGCGGAGGGCCGTCATCGAACACGTGACCGAGATGGCTGCCGCAATTGGCGCAATGAACTTCCGACCGCACCATGCCGTGGCTGCGATCCGTTGAGGTTTCGACGGCGCCAGCGATGGGATCGTTGAAGCTGGGCCAGCCAGTGCCGCTCTCGAACTTCACTTTGGATTCGAAAAGCGGCTGTCCGCAACCGGCGCAGGAGAATGTGCCTGCGCGTTTTTCGGAGAGGAGCGCGCAGCTGCCGGGCGCTTCGGTCCCGTGGGCTCGCATCACCCGATATTGCGCGGGCGTCAGCGCCTGACGCCACTCCTCGTCGGTACGGGTGAAGGGAAAGGTCTTGCCGGTCATGGCATGGGCTCGCTCTGAAAAGCACAACTTATTGCGACGCTTAAGGCGCCAACGCTTCGTTTCGCCATCATGGCAGGGCGGACGATGTTGCGCAACGGCATGCGTAGTCGTCAAGCGAGTCTCGATAACAGGCGCCGGAACGCGGCCGCCTTATCTTCGGATGTCAGCCGCCGGCCGCACACCTGACAGTTGCTCGTGAAGAGCGATTTCCTCGACGGTCGGCGCCTTGAAGCGCTCGCAATGGACGCGCTGACCGGGCTTGTCGCCGCTTCTGATAAAGCATGGCAATTTGTACATGCGGCGGTATTCCGTTCCGCCATTGAGCGCGGTGTAGCCGATGCCCTCTTCGCATGTCTCGTGCTGAGCCATCGGCCGGAAATGAACGCACCAGCCGGGCGCAAAGCCTGATTCACTCTTGCTTTTAGCCAATCCCGCCTCTTTTCTGGACATCTCTTGAGACCGATCCGGGTTGCAATTTGCCGTTAAGCCTCGATGGCGAGCGGAGAAACCGAAGCCGGGCGCCGGTCATGCTCTCGATCTTGCCGAACAAGGCCGCTGTCACCCGATCCGGACCTTGGAAAGAATTTTTCCCAACTTTGCATTGAGTTTATTCACAATAATCTTTCTGCTTTCTGGCGTGTTATCCGGCTTTGACGCTGAACAATTTTGCATTTTATTTTATGTTCAGCGATATCATTTGATGGTTCATTGCCGAAATTACAACGGAGACCGGCTTTCAAATTTCAACGAGATCGGATTTTTGTTGGTTTATTCTCTTGGAAAGAGCAGGTTTTACCGCATTTCGAGTACGGTTAATCCGCGAAAAAATTTCGCTCGCCAGCGTTGTGCTGACTGTGCCTCGCAAAATCGCTCAGTCAACGTTCAAAAAAGCAACGCTCTCTCGCTACGCTCCGCAATCCGCCGCATCGCCGCCCCCCCGTCGCAAATCGATGGCTCGCGATGGGTGCAGTATTCGCTCCAACTGTTACGCCGTTTTTCAACCGATTTCTCCGCTTGCAACCGGGCTAACTTGAAACGAACCTCCCATCATGCAATAAGACTCAATCTAGACCATACTTATGGCCACTCGGAGATGGCGACATGCGGGATAATGAGGCGCCAGAAAACCAGAACCGGCTGGTAGCGGAACCCTGTATCATCGATGACATCGAGCCGATCGAAGGCGCTCGTCTGAAGGTGAGGGGGTGGGCGTTACTGGACCCCGGGTCGAAAGAAGCCGATCCGGCGGCGCGGTTCAGCGCTAATGGCGTCCCCCCGCTTTCGGTGGAATATCCGACGCCGCGCCCCGACGTTCAGAAGGTGTTCTGGCAAAGGCCCAACGCCGAGATGAGCGGGTTCACAGCCGTCCTCCCGGAAGACTATGTAAAGGGCGTCATCGAGTTTCGATGCGCCAACTCCCAGTCCACGGCGCACGATCGCGGGCGAGAAAGCACGTATATTCCCGACCCCAAACTGCACGAAAATCTGCCCGACGCCGACCGCCGGTTCCGCGTGATCAGAAACCGGGATGCTCGCAGTTTCCTGCTCATTGGCGCTACGGACGCTTATCGCATCAAAGCCGCCTACGAAAACGTCACCGGCAAGCGTTGGTCCGAACTGCGGGCCGTGCTCGATTGGGGCTGCGGCTGCGGGCGGCTTGCCCGGCATTTAGCGCCGGAACTCGGGGACAGGTTCTTCGGCTGCGACATCGACGCCGACAATGTCGCTTGGTGCGCGGCCAATCTGCCAGGGACTTACAAACCTTCGAAATTAAACCCGCCGCTGCCCTTTGACGACGAGAGTTTCGACGTCATTTACGGCCTTTCGGTCTTTACCCATCTGCGAGCGAATTGGGAAGCGGCGTGGCTGAAGGAATTGCGCCGCGTGTTGAAGCCCAAGGGAGTGCTTTTGGCGAGCGTTCATGGCCAGACGGCGATCGATTTTGCCGCCTTGCAGCCGGGCGTCTACAAAGACCTGATGGATCGCGTCGCAAACGAGGGGTTGGTCGTTACGAGCGAAAACAAGCAGCTGGATGGATTTGTCGAATTTCCCGCCGAATATGTGAACGTGTTCCATTCAAAGCAGCATATTGCCGATGTGTGGGGACAGTTCTTTGCCGATGTCGAGATTCTGCCTGGCTATGTCTATACTCATGATCTGGTTGTCGCGACCAAGCCCGGCAAAAGTTTTCGCAGCAGCTTGGCCGGCTGGGGCGCGAAAATCGCCTCCTCGATCGCCTCGGGGCGCTAGGTCAAGCCCACGCTTGACCGGTTCGTTTTATTGACCGGGGTCTTCGCTCACCCTTCCCTGTCGCCCCGGAAGCCGCTTGCGGATATCCGGGATCGCACAAAACGCGGCCTGCGTTCTCAACGGTCCCGGCTCGCGCTTCGCTTGGCCGGGATGACGAGGTCCGCGCGCTTCGCCGCCCCGGATAGGGCGCGAAGGACGCCCTTCCGGGATGATGGTGAAACGCTGCGAAATTAAACCGGATAGCCGTAGGCTTGACCCGGCCATGACTGGAACGCTGTTCAACCCGCCGGCCGCAGCAGCACATGGCGTTTCTTGCCGAGCGAAAGCTTGATCGCGCCGTCCGCATTCAAATCCTTGAGCCCGATCACGGCCCGCTCGTCGCCGACCGCTACGTCGTTGACGCGAAGCGCGCCGCCCTTGATCTGCCGGCGGGCCTCCCCGGTGGACGCGACGAGCCCCGCCTTCACGCTGGCGTTCAGGACGCCGATGCCGGCGCTCAACTCTCCGCCCGGAATTTCGACGGCCGGCAGGCCCTCCGCGGCCACGCCTTCCTCGAAGGCCTTCCGCGCCGTTTCGGCGGCCGCCTCCGCCTCCGCGCGCCCGTGCAAGAGCGCCGTCGCCTCTGTCGCGAGCGTCTTCTTCGCCTCGTTGATCTCGGCGCCGCCAAGCGCTTCGAGCCGGGCGATCTCGTCGAGCGGCATTTCCGTGAACAGCTTGAGGAACCGGCCCACATCGCCGTCCTCGGTGTTGCGCCAGAACTGCCAGTAGTCGTAGGGGCTCAGCATGTCGGCGGCGAGCCAGACGGCGCCCTTGACCGACTTGCCCATCTTGGCGCCGGACGCGGTGGTGAGAAGCGGCGTCGTCAGCGCGAACAGTTCCCGGCCCTCGACGCGGCGCCCCAGATCGATGCCGTTGACGATATTGCCCCATTGGTCCGAGCCGCCCATCTGCAACACGCAGTTGTAGCGGCGGGCCAGTTCCACGAAGTCGTAGGCCTGCAGCAGCATGTAGTTGAATTCGAGGAAGGTCATCGGCTGCTCGCGGTCGAGCCTGAGCTTCACCGAGTCGAAGGTCAGCATGCGGTTGATGGTGAAGTGCCGCCCGTATTCGCGCAGGAAGTCGATGTATTTGATCTCTCTCAGCCACTCGTCGTTGTCGACGAGTAAAGCGTCCGTCTTGCCCTCGCCGAAGGTGAGGAACTTCGCAAACGTCTCCTTGATGCGCGCCTTGTTCGCCTCGATCTCCGCCTCGGTCAGAAGCTTGCGGCTCTCGTCCTTGCCGGACGGGTCGCCGACCTTGGTCGTGCCGCCGCCGACAAGCGCAATGGGGCGATGACCGCACTTCTGGAACACGCGCAGCATCATGATGCCGATGAGATTGCCCACGTGAAGGCTTGGCGCCGTGCAGTCGAAGCCGATATAGGAGGTCAAGACGCTTTTCGCGGCGAGCGCGCGCAGCGCCTCCTCGTCCGAAATCTGGTGAACGTAACCGCGCTCTCTTAAAACTTGAACGAAATCGCGTAAAATCTTAGCCGCGGCGGCCATGGCTTTCTCCTTCGCTGCCCCGCGCCTCGACAGCCGTGCCCAGAGCGTGTAGCAGAAGCGGCAGATGTAAGGCATTCGTATAGTGCGTCAAGCGAGGGGTGATGAAAGCGATCGGCCTTATGAGCGGCACGTCGATGGATGGCGTCGATGTCGCGCTGATCGAGACGGACGGCGAAACGGTCCACTCGCTCGGTCCGGCGGCGGAGTTCGCCTATACCGCGCCGGAGCGTCAACTCCTCGGCGAGGCGATGAACTCGGCGCGCGGCATCGCTCATCGCACCGACCGCAGCGGCGTTCTCGCCATCGCCGAAAGCATGGTGACCGCGAAGCACGCCGATGCCGTCAAAGCGTTCGCGGCGGACAATGGCATCGATCTGTCGAGCGTGGACGTTGCCGGGTTTCATGGGCAGACCGTCGTCCACAGGCCGGAGCGGAGGCTGACCGTGCAGATCGGCGACGGCGCGGCGCTGGCAAGAGCGCTCGGCGTTCCCGTCGTCTACGATTTTCGCGCGGCGGACATGGAAGAGGGCGGCCAGGGCGCGCCGCTCGTGCCGGTCTACCATCGCGCGCTGGCCCTGGCGGCGGAACTCCCGCTGCCAGCGGTCTTCGTGAACATCGGCGGCATCGCGAACGTGACCTTCGTGCGGGAAGGCCCCGCCGAGGGGCTGATCGCTTTCGACGCCGGGCCTGGAAACTGTCTGCTCGACGATTGGGCCATGCGCTTCACGGGCGAGCCCTTGGACCGGGACGCGCGGCTGGCTCTCGCCGGGACCGCGAACCGGCAGGCGCTGTCGGCGCTGCTGTCGCATCCGTTCTTCAGCGCGGCCCCGCCGAAATCGCTCGACCGGGGCGCTTTCTCGCTCGACGCGCTTGCGGGCTTGAGCGCCGAGGATGGCGCCGCAACGCTGACCGCGTTCACCGTCGCCGGCATCGCGGCGGCCGCGCGGCATTTCCCGGCGCCGGCGAAAAGCTGGATCGTGTCGGGCGGCGGCGCGCGCAACCCGCACATGGTCGAGGGGCTGCGCCGCGTGCTCGGACCCGACACGATGACGGCCGGCGCGGCTGGCTTCAGCTCGGATTTCATGGAGGCGCAGGCCTTCGCCTATCTCGCGGCGCGGCGGCTCATGGGGCTGCCGTCGACCTTCCCCGGCACGACCGGCGTGGCGGCGCCCGCCGTCGGCGGCGTCCTGGCGGGGCCGGAAGAGGCCGCGTAACCGCCGCTCAAGCCGCCCGCGGAATTCGCGCATCCCCCTTGGGTATGACGAAGGTGAAAACGGCGCCCTTCGGCTTCGCGTTCCCGGCCCAGATGCGGCCGCCATGCGCCGCGACGATTTTCTTGCAGATCGTAAGGCCAAGCCCGGAGCCCTCGCCGGACTTCCTGTTCTTGCTGCCCTGGACGAACCTGTTGAACACAAGTTCGAGTTCGTCCTCGGGAATGCCCGGCCCTTCGTCGATGACTTGGCAGCAGAGCCACGCCTCCCCATCGGCCGGGCGCTCGTCCGAAAGCCGGATCGCGATCTGGCTTCCCTCAGCCGAAAACTTGATGGCGTTGGAGATGAGATTCATCAGAACCTGGACGATTTTCAGCCTGTCGCACACGGCGTCCATGTCCTGGCTTTGCAGCTGGATGCGGATCTTAAGCTTCTTCTCTTCGATGAGCGGGGCAAGCTCGATGAGAGTCTGTTCGACGATGCTCCTGAAATCGCAAGCTTCGCGGCTGAACTCGATGGCGCCGGCGTCCATCCTGGCGAGGTTCAGGATGTCGTTAAGAAGACCGACAAGGCGCTTGCCGGAAAGCCGGATGGATTCGAAGCACTTCCGGGTTTTTGAAGAGTTGGCCTCGCCGTCCGCCTTGAGGCCGATTTTCGAATAGCTGAGGATCGCATGCAGGGGCGTCCGCAGCTCGTGCGACATGACGGACAGGAACTCGGCCTTCGCTTTGGCCGACTGCTCCGCGTCGTCCCTCTGCTTCGTCAGAAGCTCGTTTTGCTCCCGCACCTTTTGCTGAAGCTCTTGCTGAACGATTGCATTGGCGCGAAGGATGTCGACAGCTTCGTCGACATCGCCGAGTTCGGATTTATCGCGCGGCCTCGCGGGCGCAAGGTCGAGGTCGCCGCCCGCGAGGCGCGCGATCTTGCCAAGGATCCTCGATAGCGGCTCCGTGATCGAACGGCTGATGACCCAGGCGAACAGCGCGACGGCGGGCATTGTGACGGCGAACAGCCACGCCTCCATTTTCAGGCGGTCCAGCATGACGGCGTCCACATCCTCGATGTAAACGCCAAGGCCGACAAGGACGTTCAGCTCGGGAACCTTGTGGACATGCGCGAGCTTGCGGGTCGCCGTCCCCGTGGACGGCCGAGGGAATGAGTATTCGACGAAGCCCGCGCCTTCGGGGCTCTGCGCAATCTTCACAAACTTCCACGCAATGTCCTCGCCGCCGTTGTAAACGGTTCCGAGCTGGCTCCGGCCTTGCCTATTCGGATCGGGATGAACCAAGGCGACGCCGTTGTAATCGAGGACGAAGAAATAGTCGGCGCCGTCGCCGCCATATTTCGTCGAGCGGATCGTTTCGAGAAAAGCCGCGCGCCCCGCCTCGCTCCCGGGTCCGCCTTTTTCGTTCATGCCGGCGCGGGCGTGTGCGAGGACGAGATTGAGAACGTTCTCAAGCTGAACGCGCCGGTCCTCGATCATCTGGGTGCGCAGGGTCCAAAGACCGATGGCGGCGCAAATCAGAATCCCGAACGCGGCAAGCGCGAGAAGCAGATAGACCCGAACGGCTATCCGAAGCTGGGAAAGCACGCGAGTCTCCTCTACCCACGGTTGCGGCGCCCATTTTTAAGCCGCGCGTGTGAGGATAAGGTTAAGCTCGGGCCGCCGAAACGGCCGGCCGGCGCGAGGTCTTACTTTCCCCGGCTCTATTTTAAATATTTAATCGAAATGTGCGCCGCCTTCTCTTTAATCGATTAGCAGGTTTCTGAAAAACGATAGTTCACATGGTACGACAAGCTCGCCATGAGATCGAAACTTCTGAAAACACTCGGCCTCATCATGAGTTTGTCGAAGGATGACGCCTGAATTCCCGCCTTTTTCAGCAACCTGTTAGGAGTTCTTTTTTTCTTTCGTTTTATCGTCCCAGACCGTGCGCCTGATAATGATCTCAAGCTGGAAAAGCAGGAAAATGAACAGTTATGTGACAGGGCTGATCCAAAGAATGGGCGGGGACGTGACGATCCCTCATTTGGAATGGAACCATAAACTGTCGGTTGGGGTCGCCCTTATGGACGACGAGCACAAAGAACTCGCGGGGCTGCTCAACGTTTTGTATGACGCTGTCCAGAAGAGGCAAGGTCCTGAAGCCATCGGCAAGGCGCTTGACGATCTGATCGACCATACGGCGTCCCATTTCAGGCATGAGGAAGAGCTCTTCGCCCAAACCGGCTATCCTGAAGCGGAGGAGCATGGACGGGCGCACGAGATTCTGATGATCCAAGTCCTCCATTTAAGGAAGAAGTATCGGGAAGGCGTCACAGCATCGCTGTCGCCGGACTTGTTGAAATTCCTGAGAAGTTGGCTGGTGAGCCACATTCTTCTCAGCGACAGGAAGTTTGGCAAGTACCTGAGCGCCGAAGGGATAAGGTTCGGTCCGCTTCCCGAAGCCGCCGCCGAATTTTCGCAGCGCCACGCCGGGCAATAGTCCAGGGCTGTCCGGTTTAATTCCGCGGAGTTTTCACCATCGTCATCCCGGCCAAGCGAAGCGCGAGCCGGGACCGTTGAGAACGCAGGCTGCGGCGGCCTGGATAGCCGCAAGCGGCTTCCGGGATGACAGGCGGGAGCCCGGCCCAGGACGGGGGCGGCGCCCGATTTGCTCGCCCAAGACCCTCTTGTCTCGCGGCGCAATCGGCGTAACTATGCGCGCTCGGAGAAGCGCACATGAAACATCGACCGGCACCAGGCCCTTCGCAGAGGCAGCTTCGCGCGGCTGAGCTCATCAGGCACGCGCTCGCGGAAATCTTTCAGACCGTGGATATCCAGGACAGCGACCTCGCGGGCGAAATCATTTCCGTGGCCGAGGTGCGCGTGAGCCCCGACCTCAAGCACGCCACCGTGTTCGCAAGCTCGCTCGGCGGCAAGAACAGCGACGGCATCGCGTGCGCGCTCAAACGCCACCAGAGATTTTTGCGCGGCGAGCTTGCGCGGCGCATCGAGTTGAAATATGTGCCCGAGCTTGCGTTCCGTGGCGACCACGCAATCGACGCGGCCGAGCGCATCGACGAGCTCCTGCGCTCACCCGAAGTCGCCCGCGACCTGAAATAAACAGAAGCAAAGCGAAACATCATGGGGCGCCGCAAAGGCAACGACATTCACGGCTGGCTTGTTCTCGACAAGCCGCAAGGGCTCACGTCCAACCAGGCGCTCTCCCGCCTGAAACGCCTCTATAACCCGAGAAAGGTTGGGCATGCGGGCACGCTCGACCCGCTGGCGACGGGCGTGCTGCCGATTGCGTTCGGCGAGGCGACGAAAACGGTCGCGCATGTTGTCGATTGCGAGAAAACCTACGATTTCACCATCCGCTGGGGCGTCGAGACCGACACGGACGACGCCGAGGGGCAGCCGGTCAAGACAAGCGAGGCGCGCCCGGGCCGCGAGGCCGTGGAGGCCGCGCTGCAAGGCTTCATCGGCGAGATCATGCAGGTTCCGCCGTGCTATTCCGCGATCAAGGTGGAGGGCGAGCGCGCCTACGATCTCGCGCGCGACGGCGAGGCTGTGGAGCTGGCGGCCCGCCCGGTGTCGGTCTATGAGCTTGAGATCGTGGAGTATTCGCCGGAGCTGACGCGGCTGCACTGCGCCTGCGGCAAGGGCACCTATGTGCGCGCCATCGCCCGCGACCTCGGCCGCGCGCTTGGCTGCCACGGCCACGTCGCCGCGCTGAGGCGCACCTCCGTCGGGCCGTTCGACGAAGAGAACTCGATTTCCCTGGAAAAGCTCGAAGAGTTCAGCAATAGTGCCGGCGGCCAAGACGCTCTTTTGAGCGCGGTCGGCCCTGTCGAGACGGCGCTGGACGGCATCCCGGCGCTCGCCATTAGCGGGGACGACGCGGCCAGGCTGAAGCGGGGCCAATCCATCCTCATCCGGGGCGGGAATGCGCCAATCCTGAAAGGCCCGATCTATGCGACCTCGCGCGGGGTCCTCGTCGCCATTGGCGAGGCCGAGCGCGGCGAAATGCATCCGATCCGGGTTTTCAACATCCCCGCCTGAAGCCGGACCACCACAAGCGGACGGAGATAACCGATGTCGATTACCGCGGAGCGCAAGACAGCGCTCATTTCAGAATATGCGACGACGAAGGGCGACACCGGCTCGCCGGAAGTTCAGGTGGCCGTTCTCACGGAACGAATCGCCAACCTGACGGAACATTTCAAGACGCACAAGAAGGACAACCACTCGCGCCGCGGGCTTCTGAAGCTCGTCAGCCAGCGCCGCCGCCTGCTCGACTACGTGAAGAGCAAGGACGAGGGCCGCTATCGCGATTTGATCGGGCGGCTGGGCATCCGGCGTTAGTCGGACTCGTCCATCTGCCGAGGGATCGTCATCCCGCCCAAGCGCTCCTCCCTTTGTCATCCCGGCTAAGCGAGGCGCGAGCCGGGATCGCAAAAAGGCAAGCACTTCAACCTGTCACGCTCCCGGATAAGGCTCCGCCTTTCCGGGATGACGGCTACGGCGATCTCTTGGCGAACCCCGATTAAGGTTTTCTTTGGCTGCAAAAACGGGCTTCGTCCAGAGGGCGGAGCCCTTTATTGTTTGGCCATGACAAAAAGGGCGCATGTGTTTCGACTGAGATACAGTCGTCGCAAGTGGCGCCCTTCCTTCTCAAGGCCGCCGTTTACCAAGACTGCGTTACATGGTATCATAATACCGCAAAGACGCGGTTTTTGCAAAACGAACCCAATAGGGTTAATTGGCGGTTTACGCTCGCACGCCGTCGATGCCTATGTGTCAGCGAATCCAGCGGTTAGTGCGATCTTTTTGCCATAGATGAGATTGGATCATGCCAAAGCTCCTCGTCATCGGCGCGGCCGTTTTAGACTGCGTCTATCTGATGGACGAGCTTCCGGCGGCGGCCGAGAAATACCGGGCGAAGGGGCTTGCGCTACAGGGCGGCGGGACGGCGGCGACGGCGGCTGTTGCAGCCCGGCGCTTGGGGCTGGATGCGGCCCTGATCGCCCGCGTCGGCGACGACCGGTTTGGCGACGCCATCGTCGACGACCTCGCGCGCGAAGGCGTGGATTGCGCGCTCGTCCGGCGCTGCCCCGGCCGGCGGTCTCCCGTGTCGGCTGTCATGGTGGACGCGCGCGGCGAGCGGATGCTCGTGAATTACAAAGACCCGGCGATGGACGCGGATACCGGCTGGCTGCCGGGCCGCTTGCCGCCCGGCGTCGACGGCGTTCTCGGCGACCACCATTGGGCGGCCGGAACCGGGCATGTCTTTCGGCTCGCCCGCGAGGCGGGCAAGCCCGCCATCCTCGACGCCGACCGGCTGACGACGAACGCGATCCTCGGCCTCGCGACCCATATCGGGTTTGCCGCTCGGGGCCTTCGCGAGCAGACGGGGATCGAGGCGCTGCCGGAAGCCTTGGCGTCGCTCCAGGCGCAGCTTTCCGCCTGGCTTGCCGTCACGGACGGAGCAAACGGCGCGTGGTTCGCCGCCGGCGGGGCCATCTGTCACGCGCCCGCGCCCGCCGTTGCCGCGGTCGATACGAACGGCGCCGGAGACGTTTGGCACGGCGCGCTCGCCGCCGCCATTCTGGAGGGGCGCGCGCCAGGAGAGGCGGTGACGTTCGCCAACGCCGCCGCATCGCTCAAATGCTCCCGGCTTGGCGGCCGCGCCGCCATCCCCACTCGCGAGGAAGTCGCCGGACTGCTGTCTTCGTAAGCGCCGCATTGCTACCGTTCAAGTTTCTCGAACTGTAAGGCCGAGACTATTTTCGTACCGCCGTTTCATGGTTAATATCGGCACAGGTTAATGCCCGTATGCAAGGTCGGCCGTTCTTACGAAACCGGGTGCATTCCTTACGAAAAACGCAAAAAAACTCGATTCGACGCGAAAAATGCACATCGAAAATCCTAGTTAACGGTTATGAACTTGCGCGCATTAACTTAAAAACCCATCCCTGGGTTGCGGGCGCGCCGGTTGCAACCGCTCCGGAACCGGCGTCGCTTTCGATATTTCTCAAAGAAAAACAATAACCTAGCGCCATTTAAAGCTTCCGCAAGGCGCCTTGGGCTATACTGATGATAATGAGGGAAAAGGGGCGGAAAACCGCGAAGTGGCGGTACCTTATTCGGAAGCGGCAGGGTTAGCATTCGATTAACGGCGCGACGGCATCGCCCTTGATGCGCCCCCTTCGGCAAGCTAAAGAACCGCTATCGAACTTGCGGGGAGGCGATTCGAATGCATGCACTCCTGGGTTTCATAGCGATGGTGATTTCCCTCTACATTTGGGTCGTCATCATCAGCGCGATCATAAGCTGGCTGATCGCCTTCGATGTGGTGAACCGGCGCAACCGAGCCGTCTACACCATCGCCGACGCGATGTATCGGCTCACCGAGCCGGCGCTCCGCCCCATTCGCAGAATGCTGCCCGACCTCGGCGGGGTCGACATTTCGCCCGTGATCCTGATCCTGGGCCTCATCTTCATCCGCGACGTTGTGCTTCTGAACTGGCTCTATTAGAAAAGGAGGGGCGTTCTTCCCGGCCCTTTTCATGACATTGCCCGCGACCGCCAAGCCGGACGGCGTCGTTCTTCATGTCCGGCTCACGCCAAAGAGCAGCGCGGCGCGCATCGCGGGCGTAGAGGATCGCGGCGGCAAGCCGGTGCTCAAAGCCTATGTGACCGCCCCGCCGGAAGACGGCAAGGCGAACGCGGCGCTTGTTGCGCTCGTTGCGGATTGGCTCGGCGTTCCCAAGTCCACGGTGTCGATGGCCGCGGGCCAGAAGTCGAGGCTGAAATCGGTCTTTGCCGGGGGCGACGCCAAGACGCTGCTCGAAAAGATCGCCGCGCTTCTCGCCGACGCTCCCGAAACGGCGGGCGCTCAAAAAAAGAAAAGGTAATGCGAATGGCTGAAGCACAGATCCTGAACGGCGTCGCCATGGCGGCGGAGATCAAGGGCCTCGTGGCCGAACGCGCCAAGGCGTTTACGGCGGCGGCGGGCCGGGCGCCGGGCCTCGCGGTGGTGCTCGCGGGCGACAACCCTGCGAGCGAGGTCTATGTGCGCGGCAAGCTCAAGCTGGCGCGCGAGCTGGGCTTCCATTCGGTCGAGCGCCGGCCCGGCGGCGACGTTGGCAAGGCCGCGCTCCTCGATCTCATCGCCTCGCTGAACGCGGACAACGCCGTCGACGGCATTCTCGTGCAACTGCCTCTGCCTGCGCATTTGAGCGGCGACGACGCCATCGCGGCCATCGCTCCCGAAAAGGACGTGGACGGCTTCACCGTGGTGAACGCTGGCCAGCTCTTCATCGGCAAGCCTGCTTTCGTGCCTTGCACGCCGCTCGGCTGCCTGCGTCTCATCAAGAGCGTCCAGCCGAAGCTGGAAGGGCTGAACGCCGTGGTCGTCGGCCGCTCCAACATCGTCGGCAAGCCGATGGCGCACCTTCTGCTTGGCGAGAACTGCACCGTGACGCTCGCCCATTCCAAGACGCGCGACCTGCCCGAGGCCGTCTCGAAGGCGGACATCCTCGTCGCCGCGGTCGGGCGCCCCGGCATGATTCCGGGCGTTTGGATCAAGCCGGGCGCCATCGTCGTCGATGTCGGCATCAACCGCGTACCGGCGCTGGAGGCGGGCAAGACGAAGCTCGTCGGCGATGTGGATTTCGAGAGCGCGAAGCATGTCGCGGGCGCGATCACGCCCGTGCCGGGCGGCGTCGGCCCAATGACGGTCGCCTATCTCATGGCCAACACCTGCCGCGCCGCTTTCCTTCGCGAGGGCGTCGCGTGGCCCGGCGACATCTGACAGCGCGCCTTCCCCAGAGCCGCCCGCGCCCCGTCCGCATTTGAAAAAGCGCGTTGGCGCGTAACGGTCCCGATAAACTCCTGCGCCCGAAGGCCAGCGTTTAGCTGCCGCTCCGCGCTGCGGCGCACCGTCTTGCCCCTCGTTCAAAAGGCCGAATCCGCACGGCGAATCAGTGTCAAGTTGAATGCGCGTCATATAAGTCACGCCCTACGAGTTTCGCGAAGACCCGAACCAAGGTTCGCGCAATCTAAAGTTGCGCACTCCGATGCTTGCGCGTAAACATTGGAAAGATAATTCTTGTTTCGATTCGGGGAAACCTCATGATTGTCATCGTGGACGAACGTGAAACCGTATTAAATGGATATACGGCTTGGTTTTGCCGCGAAGGCGTTTCCGCAACGGGGCTTGCGCCTCAAGACTTTCGCCAATGGGTGAACACCGCGCCGGAGCCGGATATCGACGCCGTGGAAGCTTTTCTTCTCGGTGACTTCCAAAATCGAGAGGAAGTGCCGGTAAAGATCAAATCGCGCTCCGCCGCGGCGGTCATCGCCATGAACGAGACGAAGTCGCTGAACGATACGCTCGATCTGTTCGCGGCGGGCGTCGACGATGTGGTGCGCAAGCCTGTGCATGTGCGCGAAATTCTCGCCCGTATTCGTGCGATCAGCCGCCGTTCCCAGCAAGAGACGCAGCACCCGATTTCTGGCAGGATCAGGGTGTTCTCCGATGGACGCGACCCCGAAATCGACGGAGAGCCGCTGCCGCTTCCCCGGCGCGAGCGCAGGATTCTCGAATACCTCATGGCCAACAAGGGCCGCCGCGTCACGAAATCGCAAATCTTTAACTTCGTCTACGGCCTGTTCGACGACGGCATCGACGAGAACGTGATCGAAAGCCACATCAGCAAGCTGCGTAAGCGCCTGCGCCAGCGCCTCGGCACGGACCCGATCGATTCGCAGCGATTTCTCGGCTACAGGCTCACGCAGGACTAATCCCTCCCCATCGCCGCACCGTACACGTCTCTGGCGCTTATCCGGGGGCGTACAGCACCTTCCCACGCCGTCTGTCCGGCCGCGCGCTATCGCGGATCATTGTCCCTGGGCATATAATCGCGCTAAGGGCCGCGCGCGGCGCATGGCCGGGCGCCCCTGCCAGGAAGGCGGGCAGCGATATGACAGTCACGATTGAGCGCGAGGGGCCGGTGACAACCGTAATTCTGAGCCGGCCGAAGGCGCGGAACGCGGTCGATCCTGCAACGGCGAAAGAACTGGCGGCGGCGTTCGAAGCCTTCGAGGCGGATAACGAGGCGCGCGCCGGCGTCTTCTTCGGCGATCACGGGACGTTCTGCGCGGGCGCCGACCTCAAGGCCATCGCGGGCGGCGGCGATTGGCGAGACTGGGTTCGCGCCGACGCCTCGACCGCGCCGATGGGGCCATCCCGGATGTTTCTTTCCAAGCCCGTCATCGCCGCCATTGCCGGATACGCCGTGGCGGGCGGGCTCGAACTCGCGCTGTGGTGCGATCTTCGCGTGGTCGAGGAAGACGCGGTCTTCGGCGTGTTCTGCCGCCGCTGGGGCGTGCCGCTCATCGACGGCGGAACGGTGCGCCTGCCGCGCATCGTCGGCCACGGCCGCGCGCTCGACATGATCCTCACGGGGCGCCCGGTAAACGCCGGCGAAGCGCATGCCATGGGCCTTGCGAACAGGGTCGTTCCCAAGGGATGCGCGCGGCGGGCTGCGGAGGAGCTTGCGGCCCAGATCGCGGCGTTTCCGCAAGCCTGCCTTAGGAGCGACCGGCGCTCGGCCCACGAGCAGTGGGATCTTTCGTTTGAGGACGCTCTCACGAACGAACTTCGCCTCGGCTATGAAGTGTTGGAGTCCAGCGAGGCCGCTTCAGGCGTGACGCGGTTCGAAAGCGGGGAGGGCCGCCACGGCCGTTTCTAGCAGGTTTGTGCGGCGCTTGCTCAGGTTTGCTACCTGAATTCGCGAGTGGAAACTCTGTGATGGACGCCCTGGTCGGTTTTTACAAAAGGCGGCCTTGACATTTGTGCAGTGCAATGCAAAATTGTTGCAGTGCGGTATGCACCTGCATATCGCTGCCCTCCTTGGGCGTTTCCTCCCTAGACTTGAGGCCGTTCAATCATTTTGAATGGCCTTTTTTTTGGGTGCGCCATGAAAACGGCTGGCGCTCTTGGGCAGCGATGCGCTTGCAATCCCTGATGCTCCGGACGCGCTTAGGGCCGTTTTAATTGGACACGCTCGCCAACGTACCCGGAAAGCCGCTCCCGCCGTCTTGCGGAAAAAACATTTCTTCAGGGATGCGCCAGTCCAGCTAAACCGCTAAACTCGCGGCCTGTGACAAGCGCTTCCACTTACGCCGAAGCAGGCGCCGCCCAACATTCAAGCAGAACGGAGTTCGGGGCCGGCGAGCATTGTGACGCGCCTAACAGCAGAAACAAGGAGAGACCTATGACCGAAACTAAGCAAACGGAAATACCCAAAGAGATGCGCGAATTTGCCGTGCAGAGCATCGACCAGGCTCGCGCCGCTTACACGCAGCTTATTGAAGCCGCGCGCAAAGCGCAGGACATGATGAAAGCGATGATCCCCGCGAACCCGGTTGCGGAGGGACTAAGCGATGTGCAGGAGCGGGCGATGAAGTTCACTCAACAAAACCTCGACGCCAGTTTCTCCTTGGCTCAGGAGCTTGCCAAGGCGAAGGATCTGACGGAGGCCCTGCAGATCCAGAGCAGGCATGCGCAGCTGCAAATGCATGCCTATACACTGCAAGCGCAGGAGCTTGCCGGGTTAGTGACCGCTGCCGCGACAAAGAGCAAGTAGGGCGTCTGAACATAATCCGCCGCAAGTGGGCCGAAGAGACGCCGGACGGCTTCGTGTTCCCGGTAAAAGCGCCGCGTTACGCGGTGGGGATGCGCGTGCTTGCCGACGCCGGCCCCTCCCTCGCGCGCTTCGCCGAAAGCGGACTGCATGAATTGGGCGCCAAGCTCGGTTTTTGCCGCGTTTCTCGCGCCAAGCCCTGGAGAGTTCTTTCGCTCGCGCTTTACCCCGCCGCCTTTTCCATCCTGGGCGTGAGCGGAATGCGGATCATGGCCTTGAGCCCGCCAAGCGCGCTCTTGTCCAAGGTAATCTCCCCGCCGTGGCTCCGCACGATGTCGCGCGCGATCGCAAGGCCAAGGCCCGTGCTTTTCTTGTTCTGGTTGCGCGAGCTATCGAGGCTCTGGAAGGGCCTGAACACGATTTCCCGCATTTCCTCCGGGATGCCGGGGCCGTTGTCCTCTACAACAATGGTGAGCCAGCCGCGCGAGCGCAGCGCCCTGATGGCGATGTGGTCCGCATAGCGGCATGCGTTCGTGACGAGGTTTGTGATCGCGCGCTTGAACGCGTTTCTGCGCAGCGCCACGACGAGCGGGTCCTGGCGGACGTCCAGATGAATGGTCTTATCCGGGGCGTCGACCGCACCCTGCACCTCCTCCAGAACGCGGCGCACATTGATGCGCTTGGTCGCCTCGCCGGAGTCGCCCTTGGCGAACGCCAGGTAGTCTTCGAGCATCTGCTGCATCTCGTCCACGTCGCGCTTCAGCGCCTCGACCTGGGGCGCGCGCATCATCGCGAGCTGCAGCCGGAACCGGGTAAGGATCGTGCGCAGGTCGTGGCTGACGCCCGCCAACATGATGGTGCGCTGCTCGACATGCCGCTCGATGCGGTCCCGCATATCGATGAAGGCTTGCGCGGCGAGCCTCACTTCCCGCGCGCCCCGCACTCTGAAGTCGGGAGGCGCGGGCCGCCCCTGCCGAACATGTCCGCGGCGTCGGCAAGCGCCAGGATCGGCTTGATCTGGTTGCGCAGAAACAGGATCGCGACAATGAGAAGAACGGTCGAGGACACCACCATCCAGACGATAAAGATATGGGTGTTCGACGGGATGAGCTGCGCACGCGGAGCAAGCACATGCATCACCGCTCCGTCGAGCATGATCCTGATCTCGATGAAGGCCGAGGAGCCGAGCGTATCGATCCAGAAGGGCTTGTGAATCTTGTAGTTGATTTCCTTGGAAAGATAGCTGTCGAGGAAGCCGAAAAAGGGCTTCGAGCGCGCGACCGGCAGTGCCTCGCCGGGGGCGAAGCGGACCGTGAGGTGCATCTCGCCGCTCGCAATATCGCTGAGGCGATCGAGCTCCTGCGGGCTTTTCGTTTTAAGAAGTTCATAGGTGGCGGCCACCATGGAGATTTCCTCCGCCGTGGCGGTCGAAAGCCGCCGCGTCACGACCTGCCAGTGCCGGTCCAGGAAGACGAAGGTCAGGATCGACTGAAGGATCACAATCGGCGCAATGATGATGATCAGCGCCCGAGCGTAGAGCCCTTTCGGCGCCCAGCGTCCGAGGCTGGCGCCGAGGCTCGACAGGCGGGCCAGAATTTTCTCGCGCGAAAACCTCCGCCGGGCTGGCGCGCCCTTGCCGCCGGCGCCTAAGACCGCCAATCCTTTGTCGCCGGCTGCGCCTGGCTTGGTGTAACCGAGGGAAATGGCGGCTCCCCCTTAGCTAAAGCATCGTGCATTAATCGGACGCGAACGTCCTTTTGTCGTCCCCGCGAAGGCGGGGACCCAGTATTCGATGAGCGTTGCGATTACTGGACTCCCGCCTTCGAGCGTGTGAAAAAATCGGCTTCCGGCTCTGCCTTTGGCGTCATAGCCGCCCCAAGCCAAGGGCCGCCGCGACGACCGCCAGCCGCTCGCCGTCTCTCGCCGATGGTCGGAGCCTGGACGCCGGCGCGCGAGCGCCGCGATTAACCCTATTGGGTTCGTTTGGCAAAAAACCTGTTTTTGCGGTATTATAATACCGCAAAACGGCCGCTTTGGTAAATGCGCGGTTTTATTGGCGACCCCGGCAAGCCTTGCATGGTTAATGCGCCCGGCCATAACAAATGAGGCGATGCGGATTTTCTCACACGCTCCTTCGCGGGAATGACGCCGGGAGCGTGAGGCCGATTCCGATTTCATAAGCGCCGCGCTAGTCGACATAGAGCACATAGCCTTTGCCCCTGACCGTTTGCAGGTAAGCCGGGTTCGCCGGGTCTGCCTCGATCTTCTGGCGGAGCCGGTTGATCTGAACGTCCACGGCGCGTTCATTTTCATACTCGCCGAGGGCGGCCAGATCCTCGCGGGAAACGGGCTCCCCGCCCGCAAGCACGAACTGGCGCACCACCTCTCGCTCCTTGTCCGTGAGGCGGATAAGCTCGTCGCCGCGCTTCAGCTCGTTTCGGCGAAGGCTGAACGTGAACGGACCGAAGGAAGCCTCGCCCGCCTTCGCGCGCGGCGACGCATGGCGCTTGAGGATGTTCTGAAGCCTCAAGAGAAGCTCTCTTGGCTCGAACGGCTTCGGCAGGTAGTCGTCGACGCCAAGCTCCAGCCCCCTCACGCGGTGCTCGGGCTCGGCGCGCGCGGTCAGCATCAGGATCGGCACGTCCGACGTCTTCCTTAAAGTTTCGGCGATGTCGAACCCGCTCTCTCCGGGCATCATCACATCGAGAATGATACAATCGAAGGCGAATCCCTTGAGCCGCGACCATGCCGCCGCGCCATTCTCGGCCTGCGTTACGCGAAATCCGTTTTGCCGAAGATAGCCGCCAAGCAGATCGCGGATGCGCTCGTCGTCGTCCACGACGAGGATGTGCGGCGCGTCGTCCGGCAGCGGCGGCGTGTCCATATCGAGGGCTTGAACGGAGGTCATGGTCCTGTACGGAGCCTCATTCTGTTGAGATCGAGCCCACCTCAGAACAACTTTTGACTGGACGCAAGCGCTATTGACGCGCTTAACTCCGCTCTCCGGCTTTTTCCAGCCTGGAGTGCGCCGCGATGTGCGGCTTCCCATATCACCAAGAGCAAAAACCAGCATTGGAGACGGCGATGGCCCCCATTCCTTATGACCAGCGGGACGGTTTCATTTGGATGAACGGGGCGCTCGTGCCGTGGCGCGACGCGAAGGTCCACGTCCTGACGCACGGCCTGCATTACGGCAGCGGCGTGTTCGAGGGCGCGCGCATCTATGACGGCGAGGTCTTCGAGCTGACGCGGCATTCCGAACGGCTGCGGGCTTCGGCGAATATCCTCGGCTTCGAGATACCTTACAGCGCCGGGGAAATCGACCAGGCCTGCCGCGACGTCATCAAGGCGCAGGGCCTCGTCGAAGGGTATATCCGCCCGATCGCGTGGCGCGGCTCGGAGGAGATGGGCGTCGCCGCCAAGAACGCGAAAATCAATTTGGCCGTCGCCTGCTGGGATTGGGGCTCCTATTTCCCTGAGTCCGAAAAATTCAAGGGCATCCGGCTCTGTATGGCGAACTATCGCAGGCCCGACCCGCGCACCGCGCCGTCGCGCGCGAAGGCGACCGGCCTCTACATGATCTGCACCATCGAGAAGCACCGCTCGATGGACCTCGGCTATGCGGATGCGCTCATGCTCGACTATCGCGGGCTCGTCGCCGAGGCGACCGGCGCGAACATCTTCTTCGTGAAGGGCGAAACCCTCCACACGCCGGACCCGGAGTGCATCCTGAACGGCATCACGCGGCAGACCGTGATTGCGCTCGCCAAGCGCCGCGGGCTCGACGTCATCGTTCGCCAAATCAAGCCCGAGGAAATGGCCGATTTCGAGCAGTGCTTCCTGACCGGCTCGGCCGCCGAGGTGACGCCCGTCTCCGAAATCGGCGACGACCGCTTCACGGTGGGCGACATCACGAGAGCGCTCATGGAAGACTATAGCGCCTACGCCAGGCCGCGCACACGCGCCGAACGGAAGCTTGCGCTCGCGTCTTAGGGCATCCCGGGCCGCCGCCCACGCCGCGGCGGCGAATTCGTGCTTACCCACATCCTGAAGCGCCGCGTGCCGCGCAGGCGCTTCACGCGCTTTTGAACGCCAATTCCGAGGATTTCCGGCAAGGGAAGATTTAAGGTTAGGCGGTAAGAATGGAGCGCTTCCGCAGCCCCCGGCTTAATGGCAAGGAAGTTCGATTCACCGTGAGCGCTGCTGCAAACTCGGATGCCCTCGATGCGTCATGCTATTCTTGCCATGTTTTTCTTGGCCCTGCCGGCGCAAGTCCTTCACGCTGAAAGTAAAAGCGCGCCCGATGCGCCGGGGCGCGCCTTCCGGGATTGTCCGTTGTGCCCAGAGATGGCGGTCGCGCCAGCGGGAGAGTTCCTGATGGGATCGCCCGAAACCGAAAAAGGCCGAGGCAGGGACGAAGGCCCGCAGCATCGGGTCGCCTTTGCGCAACCCTTCGCGGTTGGGAAGTACGAGGTGACGTTTTCGGAGTGGGACGCCTGCGTGGCGGACCGGGGCTGCAGCCATAACCCAAGCGACGAAGGCTGGGGGCGGGGAAGGCGTCCGGTCATCGACGTTTCGTTCAACGACGCTAAGCAATACACAGACTGGCTTTCGAATAAGACCGGCAAGGACTACAGGCTTCTTTCCGAGGCGGAATGGGAATACGCCGCCCGCGGCCAGACCAAGACGAGCGAGCCGAGCGACCCGTTCTCCACCGGCGAAACCATCAGCTACCGGCAGGCGAACTACGACGCGAACTTCACCTACGGATCGGGCCAGCAGGGAGCCTACCGCCAGAAGACGACCGATGTCGGCTCGTTCCAAAAGAACGCGTTCGGCCTCTACGACATGCATGGTAATGTCTGGGAGTGGGTTCAAGATTGCTACCGGCCCTCTTACGAAGGCGCGCCCGCTGACGGATCGCCCGTGCTTTTCAGCCGCTGCGAGCTGCGCGTTCTTCGGGGAGGCGCCTGGAACTACCACCCCAAGCTTTTGCGTTCAGCATATCGCTATGCGACAGCGCCGGAGGTTCGGCTCAACAATTTCGGTTTTCGCGTCGCAAGGTCCCTCTGACGCCGGCGGCGGCATGGTTTCCATCCGAGGTTTCATCCGATGATGCATACAAGACTGACCTGCGTGGCCGCCGCACTGATCTTGGGGGGCCTCGCCTTGCCGGCCGCGAGCCCGGCGAACGCGCGCGGCCGGGACGCCGCCGAGGAGCGCTTCACGTCCGACCATGCGCCCGGCAAGCCGCTGCTCGCCGTCATCGGCTTGAAGGAGCAGCGGATCTCGGTCTACGACGCCAAGGGCAAGATCCTGGAGGCGCCCGTCTCGACCGGCCAGACTAATTATGAGACGCCCGCCGGCATTTACAGCATCGTGCAGAAGGAGGAGGAGCATCGCTCCAATCTCTACGACGATGCGTCCATGCCGTATATGGAGCGCATCACCTGGTCGGGGATGGCGCTTCATGCGGGCGCGCTGCCGGGCTATCCCGCCAGCCACGGCTGCGTGCGCCTGCCGTCCGATTTCGCCGAAAGCCTCTACGATGTGACGAGCCTTGGAATGCGCGTGGTCGTCGTCCGCCAGGACATCGCGCCCGCGGACGTTCCCCAGCCTTTCATGTTCGGGGGCAAGGCCGCGAAGGATGAGGGAGCGCGCGACGGCGTTTCGGCGACCGCTTATTCGCCGCAAAGCCCGGCGCCGAGGTCGCTCGGCGTGATCTCGGCGCAGAAGAGCGCGGAAGCCGAGAACGCCGTTCGCCGCGTGCGGGACTTGAGGCTCGGGGCCGTCAAGCGGGCGAAGGAAGCCACCGTCGCCGCAAGGGCCGCGAGAGCGGCCGATGACGCTCTCGCCAAGGCCGAAGCGGAGCTGAAAGCGCTGGAGAACTCGCTTGAGAACGCAAGCCCCGAGAAAATAGCCGAGGCGGAGGCGGCGAGGGCGGAGGCTTCGGCGAAGATCGAAGCCGCGCAGGCGCAAGTGGCGGCTGCAAGGGAGGAGGCCAAGGCGAAGGCCGACGCCGTTTCCGAGACGCAGGCAGAAATCAAGGCCGCCGACATCGGCATGGCTGCCGCTATCAAGGCCGCCGAAGAGGCGAAACGTAATTTGCTGCCGGTGTCGGTGCTGATCAGCCGCAAGGCGCAGCGTCTCTACATCCGCAAGAACAATGTGCCGATTTTCGAGGCGCCGGTCCTGTTCCGGGACGCGGACAAGCCCATCGGCACATTCATTTGGACTGCTTCGGAGTCCGATGGCGCCGGCGGGATGCGCTGGAACATGGTGTCCATGTACAAGAACGCGCTCAACATCGAGCCGAACGCCAGGGCGAAGCAGGGCTCCGCCATCGCCCGGCACGGCCACGGCCTGCCAGCGGATACGGCCGCGGCCGAGGCCGCGCTCAAGCGGCTCACGCTCACGGACGAGTCCATCGAGCGCATCTCGGAAGCGGTGTTGCAGGGCTCGTCGCTGATCGTCACGGACGAACTCCCGAGCATCGAAACAGGCAAGGACACCGATTTTGTCGTCTTCATGCCCGCCGATCCGCAGGGCGCGCTGACGATCCGCGCCCACCATCGCGACAACGACTCGAGGCGCGCGCGCGACGGGTGGGACGAAGACTCGGGCTGGTTCTCATCGCGCAGCTATCGCGGCCGGGGCGGCGGCTGGGGAGACGGCGGCGGCTTTTGGGGCCAGTATTAGACTGAGCCTTGCGTTGCGACCGTTCGTTTATCGTTCATCATCCGGAAATGCGCCGCCAGCCTATATCGCAGTTTTGTAATCAAGGATTGTATAAATCTTCCGCCGCGGGGGAAAAGATCGCGACTTATGACAATTCGGATTGGAATATACGAACCTCCGAATGTGTCGACCGCTCCTCGGCGTCGTCCCCCGCCTATTGTCATGGCCGGGCCTGACCCGGTTTTCCAGCGCCGGATCGCCGTCCTCCCCAGCCGCCGGGCGCATTAACCATGCAAGGCTTGCCGGGGTCGCCAATGAAACCGCGCATTAACCAAACCGGCCGTTTTACGGTATTATAATACCGTAAAAACATGTTTTTTGCCAAACGAACCCAATAGGGTTAATCGCGGCGCTCACACGCCGGCGTTCGATTTTGAAGATCGGCAAGCGCCGGCGAGCGGCTGGCGGCAGTCGTGGCGGCCCTTGGCTTGGGGCGGCTATGACGCCAAAGACAGAGCCGGAACCCTATTATTCACACGCTCCTTCGCGGGGATGACAACAAACGGGTCGGCGCCATTGTCCGCTCGTTGCCAGACCGCATCGAGCCAATTTCAAGCTTAGCGGCAATTCGGAGACGGAACACTAGCCTGCGAGGCCGACGAGGACCACCCCGCCGATCACAAGGCACACGCCAACCGTTTTCGCCAAGGATATGGGCTCGGCGAAAATGAACGACCCCGCCAATACGGTCAGCATAATGCCAAGCGCGACGAAGGGATAGGCTGACGAGAGCGGGACGCGCGATAGAACGAACAGCCACAGCATGAAGCTCAGTCCGAAACAGCCCAAGCCGGAGAGAACCGCCGGGGACGTTGCGATTTTGAATGCGATTTCAGCCACGCCTCCGGACTCGATCGCATGACGAATATCCGGCGCCGTCATCCCGCTCTTGATAAAAATCTGCGAGACCGACGACAGCACAACGCTCGCAACGATTAAGGCGATGGAATCGAAGCGCATGGCGCGGCCCCTATGCTTTGTTTTTGTCACCGGGACCTTGAGGCTTGGAAGTCGCTTGGTAAACGCATAATCTGCTGGTCGCGAAAATCGCGTTCTTCTCGCGGTTTCGAAGACACACTTCGATCACGTAGCGCAATTTTTTTGCGCGGGCATAACGAAGCCTGTCCTCATGCGAGGGCAAAACGGAGACTTCGTCGATCCGCCGCTTCCATTCGGCGTAGGTGGACGGAAGCCACATCGCCGCCGCGCCCCTCTTGAAGTCTACCCAGATTCGACGGTGGGATGAAAACTCGAACATGGTGTTGTTCAGCCCGCCCTCCTGTTCCTCTTCGGGCGTCGATTTGTCATTCCAGTTTGCGACCGGAACGAGAAATATCGAATCCGGCGGCGTATGGGCCCGAGCCCAAGCGGCGGTTTGGCGCCATTCTTCGTTCCATCTCTGTATTTTCTCGTTTTCGGCGCGCCAAGTCCGCCATTGGATCGTCATGGCGGAGAGCAGCCAAACGGCGATGAGGCCGCTTATTGCATATGAATATATTTTCTTGTCACGAATGATGTGTCCTGGATAGCGTCTCAGAAATACGATTGAACAACAAAGCAATACTGCAACCGCGGAAATACTCACATAGCGCAAAGGGTCCGCGATTGGCAGGGAAACCAGAATGACAAGCAGCGCCGCGACGGGTTTGCTTTTGAGCTCCGGGCCGAAGAACCAGGACGTTGCAAGCGCGGCGATCGCGAGGGCCGACAATAGGTGGATGAACGCGCTCACTCGAAGGAGATGCATATTGAGGACAAGGGGAGAGTGCGTGAGGAAAGGCGCGACAATGCCGATGGCGTAGATGGCGCATACCGCGGAGTGTGCGACAAGGAAGAGCCGCGCGCGCTCGCCGAGAGCTATGAACGCAGCCGCGCCGGCCGCCGCGACGAAGAAGAGATAGAGCCGTTCCGAGGCCTCGATTTCGAAGAACAGGAAATGATCGGGGTAATACTCGCCGAGGTAGGACATATAATCGAAGTCCGGAGGCTTGCCGAATTCTGGGTTCGACAGCATTGAGAAAATGACAGGGACCGCAAATGCGCTCCCGAAAGCCGCGCCTGCGAGCGCTCGGAGGAACGCCGGACGCAAGGCAAGCTCCTTCCTCGTGAGCTGCGCGAGAAAGACGGCGGCAAGCACGAAGGACGCCCAGACGCCCATGAACGGATTGACGAAAAAGAGCGCCCCCGCCAATGCCCCTGCCGCTATGATCCGGCGATTCAACAGCTGGTAAAGCGCAATAAGGAAGACGCCATTCCCGATTTCGGAATGCGTAAAGCAATCGATGAATAAGCCGCCGTCGCCCGCGAGAGATTCGCCCTGGAGGAGAAACGTCGCGGCGATGAGGCCTGAGAAAAACGCCAGTTCCTTTCGGCTCTTGACGCCGGCACAGCTTGCGCATGCCAGGAAGCCGGCAAATGAAAGAAATCGCGATAAAAGGGCGAGAAGAAAGAACAGCCGGCTTGGCTCGATGAAACTCGCGGAGCCCTCCAGCAGGAGCCAAACTCCAGACGAGTAATAGCGTAGAGACTGAATGAAACGATCGCCGGCGAATTGCGGTTCATTATAGAGTTCGGCGACAATCGGCAGGTGATAAAGGTTGTTGCCGGCCGCAAACACGAATCCAGTGATTGCAAGCGAGACCGCGGCGCCGGCCGCGGCCGCCGCCAGAAATCCCGGCCAGTCGAACGATTCGTTGCTTAAGTCTTTTCGAATCACGGGCGACTGCATTCCGATGGCTGTTATCGACGAAGGGCGCTCGGCGCCGGTTGAGGCTTGGGCGCTGAATAGAACAAGCTGACGTCTTCTGCATCCGCCTTGACGGGCTTTTGCACGCTCACCGTTGAGAAGGTCCGGACCTCAAAGCGCCGCCCGTCGTTTCGTCTTACGCATCGGCATCGTGCCGTGCTAGTTTCGCCGGAACGAAAGCGGCGCGCCGCCGCGCGTCCGGCATTCGTCAAATCCTTCAATCGGGTCAAAGGAAGCTAGCCGATGTTGAAAGGCAAGATACTCATCGCTCAGGGCGGGGGGCCCACGGCGGTCATCAATCAATCGCTGGTTGGCGCTGTCATCGAGGCGCGGAAGATCCCTTCAGTGGACCGCATCTACGGCGCCTACCACGGGGTCAGCGGCATCATCCGCGAGGACTTCATCGACCTCACCCTTGAGACGACCGATAACCTCGAACGGGTCGGCAATACGCCAGCCGCCGCGCTCGGGTCGACGCGCGATAAGCCGGATGCCAAATACTGCGAGCAAATTCTCAAGGTTTTGCGCGCCCACGAAATACAAACCTTCTTCTACACGGGCGGCAACGACTCGTCGGATACCTTGCGCATTTTGCGCGATCAGGCACAGGCCGCCAACTTTCCGCTGCAGTGTGTCCACATTCCCAAGACCATCGACAACGACCTGATGGTGAACGACCACACGCCGGGCTACCCCTCGGCGGCGCGCTTCGTCGCGCTCGCCTTCGCCGGCGCCAACCTCGATAACCGCGCGCTGCCGGGCGTCTACGTGGCCGTCGTCATGGGCCGCCACGCGGGATTCCTGACCGCCGCCGCCGCGCTTGGCCGCAAGTACCCCGACGACGGACCCCACCTCATCTATGTGCCGGAGCGCACCTTCGACCTCGAACAGTTCGCTAAGGACGTCAAGGCCGTGTACGATAAATACGGACGGTGCATGGTCGCCGTTTCTGAGGGCGTCCATGACGCCAGCGGCGAGGCCATCGCCACAAAGCTCGCCAAGAATGTCGAACGCGACGCCCACGGCAACGTGCAACTGTCGGGCACCGGCGCGCTCGCCGATCTTCTCACCGATTATGTGAAGACCGCGACGAAGATCACCCGCATCCGCGGCGATACCTTCGGCTATTTGCAGCGCTCGTTCCTCGGCGTCGTTTCCGATGTGGACGCCCGAGAGGCCCGTGAAGTCGGCGAGAAGGCCGTGCAATACGCCCATTTCGGCGACGGTAACGGCAACACCAGCGGGTCGGTGACCATTCATCGGATAGGCGACTACTCGGTCGAGTACCGGCTGAGCCTTCTCGAAGATATCGCCGGAAAGACCAAGGTCATGGCGGACGAGTTCATCCATGAGAACGGTCACGACGTCACGGATAAGTTCGTGAGTTACCTCCAGCCGTTGTTGGGTTCTGGAATCCCGGACGTGGCGCGGTTGCGTCTCAATCGCGTGCCCAAAATCGGCAAGTAATGACGCCTTCGCAAGCGCGGCGGGGCGGCGGCTCAAACGCCTCCCCTTCGCGCCCTTCGATCGATCGTCGCCGAAATTGCCTTTCGCGGCGTCCTTGTGAGGAGGCGCCTTGTTCGCACTCGGCCAAGAGGCTGGCGCATTCGCTTGGCGCGCGCGATGGAAGCGACAAATCGCCTGACAAACCGCGCTTGCGCAGTCGCGCCCCCCGAGCCTATCAGTAGGCTCGCAAGGGTGAAGTCGCGGTCATGTCCGCCCGCCCGGCGCAGCGGGGCCGCTGCCTTGGCTGCACACAGCTCGATTTCAGGAAGGGAGCATGGCCATGGCGCTTCTGAAGGTGCTGCTTGTCGTTGCGTTTTTCATAGGCATCGGCTACTGGATCGCCGTGTACGACCTGCCGAACAGGAATTATTATTGGATCGCCTTCGAGGTCGTGATCGCGATACTCCTGATCCCGGTGGCCATCGGCAATCTGAAGCGCGTGTTGGGCGGCAAGTAGGCTTACGCCGATCCCCTGCCGCCTCTAAATTTTCCGCTTGGAAACTTGCGCGGGTTAAGCCCCGCGCAGAATGCTCCGTCCCGCGAAGACCGCGGCGTCGCCCAGCTCTTCCTCGATGCGGATGAGCTGATTGTACTTCGCGATGCGGTCGGAACGCGACAGCGAGCCGGTCTTGATCTGGCCCGCATTGGTGGCGACGGCGAAGTCGGCGATGGTCGAATCCTCTGTCTCGCCCGAACGATGCGAGATGACCGTCTTGAACGAAGCGCGGTGCGCCATATCGACGGCGTCGAGCGTTTCGCTGAGCGACCCGATCTGATTCAACTTCACGAGGATGGCGTTGGCGCTGTGCTCCGCGATGCCCCTCGCAAGGCGCTTCGGATTTGTCACGAAGACATCGTCGCCGACGAGGTTGATCTTCGCGCCGAGCGCCGCGGTGATGGCGCGCCAGCCCTCCCAATCGTCCTCCGCCATGCCGTCCTCGATGGAGATGATCGGATAGCGGCTGACGAGATCCTCGTAGAGCTTGATAATCTCGCCGGACGAAAGGCTCTTGCCTTCGCCCGCAAGCTCGTAGCGCCCGTTCTTGTAGAATTCGGTCGAGGCTGGGTCGAGCGCGATAGCGATGTCCTCGCCCGGCTTGTAGCCCGCCTTTTCGATGGCGCGCACCACGAAGGACAGCGCCTCGTCCGCCGATTTCAGGTTCGGCGCGAAGCCGCCCTCATCGCCGACATTGGTGTTGTGGCCGCCGTCCTTCAGCAGCTTCTTCAGCGTGTGGAACACCTCGGAGCCCCAGCGCACGGCTTCGGCGAGCGTCGGCGCGCCGAGCGGCGAGATCATGAACTCCTGGAAGTCGATGGGGTTGTCGGCATGCGCGCCGCCATTGACGATGTTCATCATCGGCACGGGCAGCACGCGCGCGTTCACGCCGCCGATATAGCGATAGATCGGCAGGTCCGCCGCCTGGCTCGCGGCCTTGGCCACGGCGAGCGATACGCCGAGGATCGCGTTCGCGCCGAGCCGGCCCTTGTTCTCCGTGCCGTCGAGCGCGATGAGCGCGTTGTCGATGCCGCGCTGGTCTTCCGCCTCCACGCCCTGGAGCGTGTCGGCGATTTCGCCGTTTACGGCTTCGACGGCCTGAAGAACGCCTTTGCCGAGATAGCGCGCGCCTCCGTCGCGTTTTTCGACGGCTTCGTGCGCGCCGGTCGAGGCGCCGGACGGAACCGCGGCGCGGCCGGTGGAGCCGTCCTCCAGCACCACGTCCACTTCGACGGTGGGATTGCCGCGGCTGTCCAGGATTTCGCGGCCGATAATTTCAACAATGGCTGTCATGAGGTAAACTCCGTCGCGGACGAGCGTTCGTCCAGGGTAACTATGAAACCTAACCGTGTCTTAAAGGACTCGCGCGCGCGCTTAAAGAGGTTTAAGCCGGGATCATGGGTGGCATAACCAAAAACACTGGAAAAAGTCTCGTCCTCTTTTCAGGCGGGCAGGATTCCACCGTTTGCCTTGCCTGGGCTTTGACCAATTACGACGCCGTCGAGACCGTCGGCTTCTCCTATGGCCAGCGCCATAGTGTGGAGCTCGAATGCCGGCCGAGGCTGCTCGGTGCGCTCGCGGCGGCGTTCCCGGCCTGGGCGCCGAAGCTTGGCCCCGACCATGTGCTCGATCTTTCGGTTCTCTCCGCGGTGAGCGACACGGCGCTGACGAGCGAGGCGGAAATCGCGTTTGGCGCGGACGGCCTTCCGAACACCTTCGTTCCGGGCCGCAACCTCTTGTTCTTCACGCTCGCCGCCGCGCTCGGCTTTAGGCGCGGCATTCGCGATCTCGTGGGCGGCATGTGCCAGACGGACTATTCGGGCTACCCCGATTGCCGCAACGATACGCTATCGGCGCTGAACCGCGCCATCGACCTCGGCACTGGCGAGCGGTTCGCGATCGTAACGCCGCTGATGTGGCGCACCAAGGCCGAGACCTGGGCGCTCGCGCATGCGCTTGGGGGCGACGCTTGTGTTGATATCGTCATCGAACAAACTCATACTTGCTACAAGGGCGATCGCGAGCGGCGGCACGAGTGGGGCTATGGCTGCAACGAATGTCCAGCCTGCAATCTTCGCGAAAAGGGCTATAAGGCTTGGCGCGCGAGCGTGAGCACGGCGGCTTGAATTCATGTACACGGTCAAAGAGATCTTTCCGACGCTGCAAGGCGAGGGCGCGCAAGTGGGCCGCTCGGCGGTGTTTCTGCGCTTTTCCGGCTGCAATCTCTGGACGGGCCAGCAGCGCGACAAGCCCCGCGCATTCTGCCGCTTTTGCGACACCGATTTCGTGGGCTATGACGGGCCGGGCGGCGGAAAATTCGAATGCCCGGACCAGCTGGCCGACACTGTCGCGCTCGTCTGGCACGAGGCGGTGGAGAGTTCGACGTGCAAGCCCCACGTGGTTTGCACCGGCGGGGAGCCAACCTTGCAACTCGACGCCCCGCTGATCGACGCGCTCCACGCACGAGGCTTTACGGTCGCGCTGGAGACGAACGGTACGCGGCCGGCCCCCCAGGATCTCGATTGGATCTGCGTCAGCCCCAAGGCGGGAGTGCCGCTCGCGCAGCGTGAAGGCAACGAGCTGAAGCTCGTGTACCCGCAGATCGGCGCGCAGCCCCAGCTGTTCGAGCGCCTTAAGTTCCAGCACTTCTTCCTTCAGCCCCTTGACGGCCCGAACCATCGCGAGAATCTCGAAGCCGCGGCGCGCTATTGCCTTCGCCATCCGCCCTGGCGGCTTTCGCTGCAAACCCATAAATTAATCGGCATTCGCTGAGAAAGCGCGCCATCCCGCGTTTTGCGTAAACGGAGCCTCGATGGACACCCCTGACTATGCCCGGCGGCTGACCCAGCTCGGCCATCTTTCGCCTCTTCCCCAATCGCCGGAGGAAGCGCAACTTGAAACGGTGCCAAACCCGCATCCGCAAACGAAGTACGTCGTGCGATTCACCGCGCCTGAATTCACCACGCTCTGCCCGGTGACCGGCCAGCCGGATTTCGCGCATCTCGTCATCGACTATGTCCCGAACGCGCTGCTGATCGAGTCGAAATCATTGAAGCTCCATCTCGGCTCCTACCGCAATCAAGCGGCGTTCCACGAGGATTGCACCGTCGCCATCGGCAAGCGGCTCGACGAAGTTCTGAACCCGATTTGGCTCCGCATCGGCGGCTACTGGTATCCGAGGGGCGGCATGCCCATCGACGTGTTCTTCGCTGTGGGCGATTTGCCCCAAGGCCTATGGGTTCCCGACCAGGGCGTTGCGCCCTACCGCGGGCGCGGCTAAACAAGTCCCATGAGGGACCGGTTGATCATCACGAACGGCGACGACGCCGTCGCGCGCATGAGGGAGGCGCGGATCGGCGGAGAAATTCTCCCCTGGCGCGACATTCTCCATGAAGGGCCTGTCCCGGCTTCGCTCTCGCTCGAAGAGCTATCGGCGGTGCGCGCAAGCTTTCTCGCGCGGCGGGGCTGGATGTCCGAGGAGGAGTTGCGCGCGGCCTTCGGCGCCCGCGACGCGATCATCCGGCGGCATGGCGAGTTCAAGACCGTCGTGCTCTGGTTCGAGCACGATTTGTACGACCAGTTGCAGCTCTTGCAAATTCTGGATTTCCTTGCCGGCGAGAAACGCACCGAGGGCGTCTTTGTCATCCAAGCCGGGAAATATCTGGCCTTGGAAAAGCCGCGCGCGCTGAAAACGCATTTCCATTTGATGGAGCCGGCGGGGCCGGCGCATTTCGCGCTGGCGCGGCTGGCGTGGACCAGCTTCCGCGCGCGCTCGCCCGAGCCATGGGTTGGGCTTCTGAGGCTCAGCACGCATGTCCTTCCCTTCTTGAGGCTCGCCCTTTTGCGTCTTCTCGACGAGCTTCCGCACCCGCGATCGGGACTATCCCGCACAGAGCGCACGATTTTGAGCCTGATCGGCCTCGGCGTGAAGCGTCCCACCGCCCTCTACACGGCCTTCACCGCCTCCGAAGAGGCCTTCAACCTGGGCGACTTGAGTTTCTATCACACGATCGAGGAGCTTGGCGCGGGCGGCGCGCCGCTGATCGCGGGCTTCAAGGGGCTTTCTTTTTCTCCGTCCATGCCCGACGAGGCGCGGGAAGACTACCTCGCGCGCGAACTTTCCTTCACGCATCTCGGTTATTCGGTCCTGGCTGGACACGCGGACGCGTTGCAGCACCGGCAGGCGAACCGCGACATTGGCGGCTTGCATTTCAACTCCCGCTCGGCCTGGCGGTGGAATTCGGAGACCCGGCAGCTCACGCCCCCGCCCGCGTAATCGCGGCCAGCCGCGAGCGCGGTTTCGTTTTTCGCCCCGGCTCCGCCGTTTCAACCCGTCAGGCGGCGTGGACCTGATGACGCGCCATTTCTGCCGTGGATTGGAGCGCCCCTGCCCCTATATCGTCTTCCCGCCGCAATGACACTTACGCGAGCGCTAACAAGCGATTCGAGGAACCAATGGACGGCTTCACACAACGCGTTTCGACCTGCTCGACGGCGCCGAGGTTAGCGCGCGGATGACCGAGGACGAACTTCGGTCTCTGATCCGGCGATGAGGCGCGATCCGGGCGCCGGCGATTGCCAGACAGGGCGGCGGCTGAGAATGAAACTGACGATGAACCGTTGTTGGCATTTACGCGCGTCGCTACGCCAAATCCTCGGTCAGCGTGCGCATGACGGCGTAAACATCCGCTTTCGCCTCGAAGCCGATGCCGGGCGCGTCGGGCAGGTCATCTTCGAGAAGTCGATATAGGCGTTGGCGATGGGGGAGGCGATGGAGACGGTTTTCTCGCGGATGTCGACGATGCGCATGGCGGCCCCTGTGGCAATGTGCTGCAGGAGGATGCTACGGCGCCGCGCGCGTCACGGGCAACGCCCATCACGCCGAGTTCAACGAACAAAGCTTAGCCGCACGCTATGATGGCAAATCCGGCTGAGTCATTCCCGGCCGTCATCGCGAGGCGCGATCCAGGGCGTCATCCGCGACGCTGGATTGCTTCGCTTGCAATGCGACAGGAAGCTATCGACCGGATTTCGTACGATGCTTTTCCCTCGTCATGGTTCAAGGAGCGCGCAATGAAACTCAATGCCTATCTCATCTTCGACGGCTGCTGCGAAGAAGCCTTCCGGTTCTACGAGGGGCTGCTCGGCGGCAAGATCAAGGCGATGATGACCTTCGACAGCGCTCCTGGCGGCGAGAAAGGGCCGCCGGAATGGGGCAAGAAGATCATGCATGCGCTTCTTGACGTTGATGGAGAGCGGCTCATGGGATCCGACGCGCCTCTGTCGCTCTATGCGGAGCCCCGGGGAATTTCCGTGTCGGTGAACGTTCGGTCGGTGGCGGAGGCGGAGCGCATCTTCGCGGCGCTGGCCGAGGGCGGCTCCATCACGATGCCCTTGCAGCAGACCTTCTGGGCCGCCCGCTTCGGCATGACGACCGACCGTTTCGGCATTCCGTGGTTGATCAACTGCGACCGCGACGCTTAGAGAGCGTCGCTAGCGTTCATTTCGGGGAAAATGGTGCGGTCGAGAAGACTCGAACTTCCACGGGTTGCCCCACTAGCACCTCAAGCTAGCGCGTCTACCGTTCCGCCACGACCGCATTGCGCGTAACATAATCACGCGGCGCGTTTTGTCTAACAAAAGATTTGGCCCCGCACAACCGCCAACGGCGTTATGCGTTTTGCGAAATTGCCGGGGCGGCGCTTAACCGCTAGTGTGGCGGGGATTTTGCTCGTTCCTTCGGAAGTCCCATGAAAGAAATCATCGCCGAACTCGACCGCCGCCGCCAGCATGCCCGCCTGGGCGGCGGTCAGAAACGCATCGACGCCCAGCACAAACGCGGCAAGCTCACCGCCCGCGAGCGCATCCAGCTCCTCGTCGATGACGGCTCCTTCGAGGAATACGACCTGTTCGTCGAGCATCGCTGCACCGATTTCGGCATGGGCGAGACGCGCATCCCCGGCGACGGCGTGGTGACGGGCTGGGGCACCATCAACGGCCGCCCCATCTACATCTTCGCGAAGGACTTCACCGTATTCGGCGGCTCCCTCTCCGAGGCGCACGCGCAGAAGATGATCAAGATCCAGGATATGGCGCTGAAGAACCGCGCGCCGATCATCGGGCTGTTCGACGCGGGCGGCGCGCGCATCCAGGAGGGCGTGGCGGCGCTCGGCGGCTATGGCGAGGTGTTCACGCGCAACGTGCTCGCCAGCGGCGTGATCCCGCAGATTTCCGTCATCATGGGGCCGTGCGCCGGCGGCGACGTGTATTCGCCCGCCATGACGGACTTCATCTTTATGGTGCGCGACACCTCCTACCTGTTCGTGACCGGCCCGGACGTGGTGAAGACCGTCACCAATGAGGAAGTGACCGCCGAGGAGTTGGGAGGCGCCAGCGTGCACACGACGCGCTCCTCTATCGCGGACCGCGCCTACGACAACGACGTGGAATGCCTGCTCCAGATGCGGCGGCTGATGGACTTTCTGCCGCAGAACAATCGCGATCCGGCGCCGCATTTGCCGACGCGCGACGACATCCATCGCGCGGAGTATTCGCTCGACACGCTCATCCCGAACGATCCGCACAAGCCTTACGACATGAAGGAGCTGATCGCGAAGGTCGCCGACGAGGGCGATTTCTTCGAGATCCAGGAGGCGTTCGCGAAGAACATCATCACGGGCTTCGCGCGGCTCGGCGGCTATCCCGTCGGCATCGTGGCGAACCAGCCGATGGTCCTCGCGGGTGTGCTCGACAGCGACGCCAGCCGGAAAGCGGCGCGCTTCGTGCGCTTCTGCGACTGCTTCAACATTCCGCTCGTGACCTTCGTGGACGTGCCCGGCTTCCTGCCCGGCACCGCGCAGGAATATGGCGGCCTCATTAAGCATGGCGCGAAGCTGCTCTTCGCCTTTACTGAGGCGACCGTGCCGAAGGTAACAGTGATCACGCGCAAAGCCTATGGCGGCGCCTACGACGTCATGTCGTCGAAGCACATCCGCGCCGACGTGAACTACGCCTGGCCGTCCGCCGAAATCGCGGTGATGGGCTCGAAGGGCGCGGTTGAAATCCTCTATCGCTCCGAGCTTGGCGACAAGGACAAGATCGCCGCGCGCATCAAGGAATACCAGGACCGCTTTGAAAACCCGTTCATCGCGGCGGAACGCGGCTATATCGACGAGGTGATCATGCCGTGGAACACGCGCTACCGCGTGGCGCGCGCGCTGAACATGCTGCGCAACAAGCAGCAGGAGATGCCCTGGAAGAAGCATGGCAACATCCCGCTTTAAGCGTATAACCCGTCACCCTGTCCCTCGCTGGGCGAGCGAGCGTTCGAGCATATCGGGCGCAAGCGTGCGAGCGGATACGGCCGGTTAACCCTATTGGGTTCGTTTTGCAAAAACAGTGTTTTTTGCGGCATCATGATACCCCATAGGAGTCATGTGAGAAGGCGTTGCCGCCTGTTGCGCCGCCAGCTATAACGCCGTCATCACTTATTTGGGGGCTGGGATGGCGGCAGACGACGGCAACGAAAAGAAGCCCGGCAGTTTCTGGCTTTACATCGGGCTCGGCATTTCGGGGCTCTTGACCATCGGCAGTTTGGCGAGCATCGCGGACGGCTTCGTCGCATGGACGAAGTTCTTCCGCGAGTTTATAGACGCCTATCGCTGGGCCATCCGCGATCCGCTCGATTACGTCGGCAACGCCATCTGGCCCTTCGGTCCCATTCCCGGCTGGGTCTTCGACATCTTCGTGTTGTGGTCCGTCCTGTTCATGGCGCTCAACATTTTCTGGCTTCGCTCAAACGGAGAACTGGTTTTCAGCGGAATTCGCGGCGTTTATCGCGAGTACGGATTTGGCCTGGCGTCGCTTGTCGCCTTGCACCTCATTCTGTTCCCGATAACGCTTGTAGCTGCATACGTGGAAGGCAGAGCCGGCGCCGCAACGCGCGGCGTTCTGAGAAATTTCGCGTTCATCTTCGGGCTGTTTATTCTGATCCTGCTCGTCAACTGGCAGATCAAGAAGATCGCGTAACCCCAGCCGCCACCGGCAGCCGCTCTGGTCATGGCCGGGCGTGACCCAGAGGAAGCAACCCGAATGCTTCCGACGCCGAGTGCGAGAGAGACAAGGCTGGCGTTGCTTTAAGCGCGGGCGGGGCTAGCGCTCGAACTTCGACAGGTCCATGTGCTCGGCGTAGATCCACCGCACCGTGCGCGTCGCCGAACGCATGATGACGGTGTGCGTCTCGATCTGGCCGTCGTAGAACTTCACGCCGCTCAACAGGGAGCCATCCGTGACGCCCGTCGCCGCGAAGATGATGTCGCCCGACGCCATGTCGGCGGTGGTGTATTTGCGCTTCAGATCGGTGATGCCGAAATGCTCGGCGCGGCGCATATGATTGTCGTTCAGCGCGGTGAGCCGGCCCTGGATCTGTCCGCCGATGCAGCGCAGCGCGGCGGCCGCGAGCACGCCCTCGGGCGCGCCCCCCACGCCGAAATAAATGTCGATGCCCGTTTCCTCCGGCTCGCAGGTCTGGATGACGCCCGCGATGTCTCCGTCCCCGATGAGGCTGACGGCGGCGCCCGCGGCGCGGATCTCCTCGATAAGCCGCCCGTGCCTTGGGCGGTCGAGCACGCAGGCCGTGATATCGCGAATGGACACGCCTTTCGCGGCGGCAAGTCTTTGGAGATTGTCGGCGATGGAATAATCGAGGCTGACAAGCCCCTCCTCGTAACCGGGCCCGATCGCGATCTTCTCCATGTAAATGGTAGGCGCATGGAGGAGGCCGCCCTGCTCGGCGACCGCGACCACGGCGAGCGCGCCCGGCAGCGACTTCGCGCAGAGCGTCGTGCCTTCGAGGGGATCGGCGGCGATGTCGATCGCCGTGGGGCCGCCGCGCCCTATCTCTTCGCCGACATAGAGCATCGGCGTGTCGTCCCGCTCGCCTTCGCCAATCACAACCTTGCCGGCGGCCGGCAAGTCGGCGAGTTCACGGTGCATGGCTTCGACCGCGGCGGCGTCGGCCTGCCTTTCGTCGCCGCGCCCCCGAAGCCTTGCCGCAGCCACCGCGGCCGCCTCGGTGATGCGTGCGATGTCGAGCGTAAGCGGCCGCGTCAGACTGCTCGATGCAGAGCCTGTGAGAGGTTGCTTATCCATGACGCTTTCCGTTCCCTCGAAATTTCTTCGCGTGAAGCTTTAGCACGCAAGTTCAGAGCGCCTCAATGCGGATCATCTGAGGCGCGGCGGCGACATGGCCGTCCTTCAAGATGGCGTCGAGCGCGGATCGCAACAGGTCTTCGCGCGTGCGATGAGTGATGATTACCACTGGCGTCGGTTCGCCCTCGGCGCCGGGCCGGCCAAAGCCAGGCAAATCGGGGGCTTCGCGCTTCTGCACGATGCTTTCAATCGAAATGCGCCGCTCCGCCATGCGCGTCGCGATCGCCGCGATGGCGCCGGGGCGGTCGTAAACCGATAGACGAATGTAAAATCCGCCTGCGTGCGCGCGCGTCGGCGCGCCGGCCTGCGGTTCTAGCTTCGCAGACGGCAGGATGAAGGGCGGGTTCACATGGCCGCGCGCGATGTCGATGATGTCGCTTGCGACCGAGGACGCGGTCGGCCGCGCGCCGGCGCCGAGCCCCGCGAGGATGATGAGCCCTGCGAAATCGCCCTCGAAGGCCACGCAATTGAGCGCGCCGTCCACGCCGGCGAGCGCGCTCGTCCTCGGGATCATGGTCGGCGACACGCGCGCCTCGACCCCGCCGTCGGTCATGACCGCGACGGCGAGCAGCTTGATGCGGTAGCCGAGTTCGTCCGCGGCGCTGAAATCGGCGGGCGTGATGTTCCGAATGCCTTCGAGGTAGATGGCGTCGAAATTCGGACGGACGCCAAAGGCGAGGCCCGCGAGTAGCGAGAGCTTGTGGCCCGCGTCCTGGCCGTCCACGTCGAAGGTCGGATCGGCTTCGGCGTATCCCAACGCCTGCGCCTCGCGAAGCGCCTCGGCGAAGGGCAGCCCCTCGCGCTGCATCCGCGTCAGGATGTAGTTGCTGGTCCCGTTCAGAATGCCGTAAACGCGGGAAATCGCGTTGCCGAGCATGCTCTCCCGCAACGCCTTCACAATGGGGATGCCGCCGGCGACCGCAGCCTCGAAGTTCAAGGCAACGCCTTTCTTCTCGGCGAGCGCGGCCAGCGTCACGCCATGGCGCGCGAGCAGCGCCTTGTTCGCCGTGACTACATGCTTGCCGGAGGAAAGCGCGGCCTCGACGCTTTCCAGCGCAGGCCCCTCATCGCCGCCGATCAACTCGACAAAGACGTTCGATTGTATCGCTCTGGGCCAGCGCGATGGCGCTGTCGAACCAGGGAATACGGCTGAGATCGACCCCGCGGTCCTTGCCGCGGGAGCGGGCGCATACGCCCGCAACTTCGATGCGGCGGCCCGAGCGCGCGGCTATGGCGGCGCCGTTCTTGTTCAAGAGCGAAACAAGCCCGGCCCCGACCGTTCCAAGTCCCGCGACGCCAAGTCGAAGCGGTTTCAAGCTCTGCATGTCGCGATGCCCTTAGCGCCCGCTGGAGGCTTGGCTTTGCGCAAATGGAAGAACATTGTGCAGCGTGACGTTGGCCGTGGAAAGAAACTTCTTGATTGCGCGCCCAGCCTGCCTGATGCGGTGTTCGTTTTCGACGAGAGCGATACGAACGTACCCCTCGCCATATTCGCCGAAACCGAGGCCCGGAGAAACGGCGACCTGCGCCTTTTCAAGCATGAGCTTCGAAAATTCAAGCGATCCGACCTGCTCGAAGCCGGGGGGCAGCGGAACCCAGGCGAACATCGTTCCCCTCGGAGAAGGGATTTTCCAGCCCGCGCGGTCGAGGGATTCGACAAGGCAGTCGCGCCTCTTCTTATAGGTTTGGCGCATCTCCTCGATGCAGTCTTGCGGGCCGTTCAGCGCCGCGGCGGCCGCGACCTGGATCGGCGTGAAGGCGCCGTAATCGAGGTAGGATTTCACGCGCGCCAACGCGGCGACGAGCCGCTCATTGCCGACGCAGAAGCCGATGCGCCAGCCCGGCATCGAATAGGTCTTCGACAGCGAGCTGAACTCCACGGCGACATCCATGGCGCCCGGCACTTGAAGGATGGAGGGCGGCGGATCGTTGTCGAAGTAGATCTCGGCATAGGCGACGTTGGACAAAATGATGAGGTCGTGCTTCTTGGCCAGGGCGACCGCCTCGCGATAGAAATCGAGGCTCGCCATCAGCGCGGTCGGGTTGGACGGATAGTTCAGCACGAGCGCAATCGGCTTCGGCACGCTGTGACGGACCGCCTTGTCCACCGCATCGAGAAACACGTCATCCACGCTCGCCGGAATATGACGAATGGTTGCGCCCGAGATGATGAAGCCGAACTCGTGGATCGGGTAGGTTGGATTGGGCACGAGGATCAAGTCGCCGGGAGCGCTGATGGCCTGCGCCATATTGGCGAAGCCTTCCTTCGAGCCGAGCGTCGCCACGACCTGCGTGTCGGGATTGAGTTTCACGCCGAAGCGGCGCTCATAATAGGCCGCCTGCGCGCGCCTCAGGCCCGGAATGCCGCGCGAGGCTGAATAGCGGTTGGTGCGCGGCTTCTTGACCGTCTCGATCAGCTTTTCGACGATGTGATCCGGTGTCGGCAGGTCGGGGTTGCCCATGCCGAAGTCGATGATGTCGTCCCCGCGCGCTCGGGCCGCCGCCTTGAGCTTGTTCACTTGCTCGAAAACGTAGGGGGGCAGTCGCTTTATGCGGTGAAATTCTTCGGCCATGGCGGATCTTTTCCTGAATCGAAAGCACCCCGATTACGGGACGCAACGTTCACCTATAAGGCCTGTGTCAGGCCCCTGTCCATGAGGCTTTGCGTTTTGTGCAACGAATAGCGCCAGCGGATCAAGCAACGCCCGCGAAGCGCGGGGCGCGTTTCGTCTGCGCGGCTCGCATAGGCGGGCCGCCGCTTCTAATTGGAGGGGGCGCCGGGGGCTTGCGCCTTCAGATCCTCGACGGTTTTCTGCCGTTCCTCCGGCGTCAGCACGGTCCCGACGTTGTCTATTTTGGTCAGGCTCGGATATTTGGGGTCTTCCGCGCAAGCCGTCAGCCCCGCGCAGAGCCCGATTGCAATGAGGCCTGCGGCGGCGGCGCGTAAAACGGGCGGTTTCTCCGCTTTGAACTCAGCACGCAACGCAAACTCCCCACAAGCTCGATGCATGGCTGCCTCCGAAAACAATCAGGCGAATCGCCTATCTTTATGAAGCAATATCTTGAAGGAGTTGTGGCGGTATTTCACGAATTTGTAACAGAATATTTCAAGCTGCGCAACTTTTCCGCCGGGCCGCGCCCATTCAGCCGCGGTCTTCTCGGGCGACAGGGTGAAGAGCAAAGCGCTCGGGCAAAGAGGCTGCTGAAGAAGCAGGAATTCTCGGCTTCGTCCTTCGACAAGCTCAGGACGAGGCATAGCACTTTCAATCGGTTAACCTCATGGTAAGCCTGAACCGGTCAACCTCATGGCGAGCCTGTCGAACCATGGGCGACATCGCTTTTTCCGCAGCCTGACAGAAAACTTACCGAGCGCCGATACAAAAATGCTGGGAAGTTTTATTCCATCCCCTCCTCCGCCGCCTTGTCTTCGCCTGGCTTGCCGGCCTCGGGCTCCGGCGCGATGCTCTCCCGCCGCCGCCGCCGCGGCGCCCAGGGCCTCGCGCCCCGGCTGTCCGTGGCCGTTGAAACGAGAAGTTCGCCGTCGATAATCGAAATCGCGGCGGAGCCCTTCTCCCAAAGCGCGCCGCGGTCGAGGATGATTTTCGGCGACGGGCAAGGCAGGCGGATGTCCATCGGCGCGACCAGGATCGCGACGCGCTGGCAATCCTCTTGGATGGCGTCCGGCTTGGCGATAAAGCTGACAAGCTGGCCCTTCACCTGAGCGAGGCAGCTATAGGCGTCGCACTGCCAGCCAACGCCGGCCGACGCCTCCTTCGGCTTGCGGGCATCGCCGTCCGCGCGCAGCCATTGGCCGAGCGCATAAGAACCCTTTCGCGATTTCGGCGCCTCCAGCTTTCCTTTGACGCCGCGTATGGCGACCACTTTTGCCTCGCGGTCGACGAGGATGTCGGGGCTGTCCCGAAGCGAAGTCATGGCGACGCCCGCGCCGATAAGCGCGAAGCCGAACAGCCGCCAGGGCCGCCGCCAGATGATGAGCCAAAGTCCGCCCGCCACAATCGCGAGGAGCGCCGCGAACGGAAAGGCGGAAATAGGGATGAGTGCGCCGGGAAAGGACGCCACCCACTTCGCAACCGCCATCATGGCGTCGACGCCCCAGCCCATCGCCTTGAGCGGCCATTCGTCGAGGCCGAAGGGCATCGCGATCAGCGCGACAATCATGGCCGGCATGGCGAGGAGGTCGACCGGCGGGCCGCCGAGCAGATTGCCGATAGCGGCGTAGCATGTGAGGTTGTGGAAATAGTAGGCGGAGAACGGCTCGACCGCGAGCCCCGCCGTGCCCGTCGTGACGAGCACCCCGCCGACAATATAGACCGGCTGCCATGTGAGGCGTTCGCGCACGCTTTTCGCCTCGAAATGTAAGTAACGGCCGAAGCGCTCATAGCCCGCGATGAGCGCGGCGGTGGCGGCGAACGACATCTGAAAGCTGATGTCGATCAGGCTGTCCGGCAGCACGATGAGGATGAGAAAGCCGGCCAGCGCCACGTTGCGCAACGATAGGGCCTGGCGATTGAGCAAAATCGCGAGGAACACCACCGCGATCATCAGATAGGAACGCACCGCCGCTATCGAGGCTCCCGACAGCGCGAGGTAAACCGTCACGCAGAACAGCGCCGTTCCGCCCGCGAGCGTCCGCACCGAATAGCGAAGCGCGATGGACGGAAACATCGCCAGGAACCAGCGCAAGAACCAGAACACGGCGCCCGCGACGAGCGACATGTGCAGGCCGGAGATCGAGATCACATGCGCAAGCCCCGAGCCGCGCAGGTCGTACATCGAGGCGTCGTCGAGCCCCGCCGTCTGGCCGACGGTCAGGGCCGCCGCGATCTCGCCCGTCTGGCCCGGCAGGACCTCGACGATGCGCTGGCCAATGGTTGCGCGCAAATCCGCGAGCCACGTCCTTGGCCCCATGTCGAAGGGCAACTCGCGCCCCTCGATCTTCTCGGGCCTGGACAGGGAATAGCCCGAGGCGCCGACCGCCTGGAAGTAGCTCGCGCGGGCGAAATCGTAGCCGCCGGGCGTCACGGGCTCCGGCGGCGGGCCGAGAAGCGCGCGGACCTTCACGGCGTCCCCCGGACGCAAGCTCAAGTCGCCGCGCAGGCTGACGCGCACGCGAAACGGCCTGTTCGCGACATCCGCGCCGTCATATTTCATGCTTGAGAGCCGGATAATGGCGCGCCAGCGCTTCGGCGTTTGCCGGTCGAGGCTCTCGATGAAACCCTCGATATCGTAGCCGCCGTGGCGTTCGAGCACCGGCTCCGCGACGGCGACGGCGCGAACCTTGGCGCCGAAAAAGCCCGCGCTCACGCAAAGCGCGATGCTTGTTAAGAGAAAGGCCGGAAGGATCGACCGCGCCAGCACGCGCAAGGACAGCGCGGCGACAAACAGGCCCGCGGAAAGCGACAGGGCTGGTTCGCCCGGCATCGCGAAGTAGAGCCCAACGCCGCAGCCGAAAAAGACCGGAACCCAAAGGAACCAGCGCCCCTGCTCGGCGTCGAGCTGCTCTGCGAGCGCGCGGCCCGGCCACGCCAAAGCGCCGATAAGCGCAGAGGAGAGCGCCGGTACCCCTTCCCCCAGCGCCGGAACAGAACTACTCACATGGAAACCCTAGAACACATCTTCGGCAATTAGGATTAACTGTTTCTAACATAAACGGCAAATTGCGCGGCGCCGCATGCACAATTGAATAAACAGCTTATTGCGCCGCCGCTACCAATTAAGGGCGCCGCATGGTATAGCGAGAAAAACGAGGCGTCTCACCCTCGCTGTCCGGTATGCGCAGTTCAGGCGTCCCGTCTCCCATTCGGGAGAAGGGCAGGATGAGGGGGGAGCGCGTGGATCAAGGCCAGTCCTTGAGAAAACAGCCCACCTCTTTGGAAGCATCCCGATGACGTCCCCAACCGGCGTGGTTACACGCTTCGCACCCTCCCCCACCGGCTATCTCCATATTGGCGGCGCGCGCACCGCGCTGTTCAATTGGCTCTACGCGCGCCACACCGGCGGCACGTTTCTGCTCCGCATCGAGGATACCGACCGCGCGCGCTCGACCGAGGCCGCCATCGCCGCCATCGTCGACGGGCTGAAATGGCTCGAACTCGATTGGAACGGCGAAGTTCACCACCAGTTCGCGATGGCCGGGCGTCACCGGGAGGTGGCGCTGCACCTGCTCGAAGAGGGCAAGGCCTATCGCTGCTATTCCACGCCCGAGGAACTGGCCGCTATGCGCGAGCACGCCACGAAGGAAGGCCGCGCGCCGGGCTATGACGGCACATGGCGCGACAAGGGTCCGAAGGATTGGCCGAAGGATGGCCCCTATGCGGTGCGCTTGAAGGCGCCGCGCGAGGGCGGAACCCTGGTGGACGATGGGGTGCAGGGCCGCGTGACATGGCAGAACAAGGACCTCGACGACATGGTGCTGCTGCGCTCTGACGGCTCGCCAACCTATATGCTCGCCGTGGTGGTGGACGATCACGACATGGGCGTGACCCACATCATTCGCGGCGACGACCATCTCACCAACGCCGCGCGCCAGACGCAGATCTACAACGCGATGGACTGGGACATCCCCACCTTTTCGCACATCCCGCTGATCCACGGGCCGGACGGGGCGAAGCTCTCGAAGCGGCACGGCGCGCTCGGCGTGGAGGCGTATCGCGCCATGGGCTACCTGCCCGCCGCCATGCGCAACTATCTCGCGCGGCTCGGCTGGAGCCACGGCGACGATGAAATCTTCTCGACCGAAGAGGCCATCGCGTGGTTCGATCTCGACGCTATCGGCCGCTCGCCCTCGCGCTTCGACTTCGCCAAGCTCGAAAACCTGAACGGGCATTACATCCGCAACACCCCGGACGCGGAGCTTGTCGCGCAGATCCGGCGCATCCTGCCGGAGATCGAGGCGGCGAAGGAGTTTGCCGGGCGGATCGACGAGGCGGGCTGGCGGAAGCTTGAGCAGGCCATGCCGGGCTTGAAGGAGCGCGCCAAGACGCTGGTGGAGCTGATCGTTTCGGCGCGCTACCTGTTCGTCGCGCGCCCGCTCGACGTGGACGAGAAGGCCGCGAAGCTTCTCGAAGGCGAAGCGAAGAAGCATCTCGCCGCGCTGCATGCGCGCTTCGCCGCGCTTGGCGAGTGGACGCCCGCGGCCCTCGAAGCTGCAACCCGCGCCTATGCCGAGGAGGCCGGCGCAAAGCTCGGCGGCGTCGCGCAGCCCTTGCGCGCCGCGCTCACCGGGCGCACGACCTCGCCGCCGATCTTCGACGTGCTGCATGTGCTCGGCCGCGAGGAAAGCCTTGCGCGCATCGCGGATCGAGCGGGCATTAGCGGAAGCGCCATATAAAGAGATGGGCTGCAAGATATGAGCCAAGAAAGCTGTTCGGAAAGATGCGCACCGCCTGCCTCCGCCGCTTGATCTCCCGGTTCAGCCGCTCCAGCATGTTCATGGAAGCCGCCGAGCACCGGCCGATCGAGCCTCTTCAATCGGAACGGCCAGCGCCTGCTCGATTACGCCCAACGCCGACAGGTCGTGATGCGGTTGCGGCAGACCCGTTCTCGGTTCCGGCAGAAGAGAAGGCCGCCAAGCTCTTGGGCATCGGCGCCGCGGCGCTCAAGCCGGCGCAGACTACTGCAGCTCACGGCTTTGGATCTTGCGCGAGGAGAAGCTGTTCGCAAGCAGCCGCAGCAGCGACATCGTTCAGAGCCGCGCAATAGCAGGGGCATTCGCTATCCAGCTCGGCTTTTTCAAGGGCAGGCAGCTTGGCCTCGGTCGGAAAGATGCCGTCGTTAATGATTATTTAACCGGTTGAGTGTACCGATGGTTGTATACGGGTGTGACTACGCTCTCTGATTGCAGAGCGTTTTTGCAAGCATGAAGCTGTACTCGTATACCGGTAAGAGCCCGGTATGTCCCGTAATCCAAAAGAGGGACTGCCGCCAAATGAGCCATAATTTGAGTTCAGACCACAACCGAAAGCAGCTTTTCGGTTTAGGCGGCGCCCAACGGGACGAACTGCATGCAAATCCATCTTACAATCTCTCAATAAAAGCCAGGTCAAGCGCGTTGCTTCGAGGCTCTTGAGCTTGTTATTTAGGTAGTCCCCGGTTTTGAAGTCGGATAATGTCGCCGAAACGTACCAGGGATACTTAAAATAACAGATAAGATTCAACAGAACTGGGTTTGTATTGTCGTAATAACCAACGGGGTCTTACCGCCATGACGCTTACAGGTCCATTGAGCTCATATACACTGCAAAATCTCCCCAACGTTGCAACGACGGATATTGCTGGCCTCGTATCGACCGACATAAGCGCATTATCAACGGCGCAGGTTAACGTCCTCACCTCCGCGCAACTCAACGCTCTAAGCTCGAGCGGGCAGCAAGGACTCAACACGCCTGACGTACAGAACATTTCGGCGGCGGCAATGCCTGGGTTGAATCTTAGCCTGATTTTGGCCTTGGATTCGTCGCTGGGCGTTCCTTCGGGTCAGTTGAAGACGGTCCCCTGGACGAATACGGAAATCAGCGAACTGTCGACAACTCAGTTGACAGGCTTGATCAATTCCAACGAGTTGCAGACCTGGGTCGCAAGCCAGTTTGATGCGATTACGACGACGCAGCTGACCGGACTTTCGTCGGCCGCACTGAGCGCCATTGTCTCCACTGATAGCAGCGCGCTGAGCACCCAGCAGGTTCAGGGCCTCACCTCGACGGAGCTTTCTGACCTCGACACCAGCGGGAACTTGAACGCCCTGGCACCCCTGCTCTCGACGACCCAGCTGGTGGGACTGTCGACGGGCGCGCTGAGCGACCTTGTCTCCGCGGAGAGCGCCGCGCTGAGCGCCCAGCAGGTTCAGGCTGTGTCGACGACGCAGCTGAACGGACTTTCGTCGGTAGCGTTGAACAACCTTGTTTCCGCACAGAGCGGCGCGCTGAGCACCCCGCAGGTTCAGGCCCTGACGTTGACGCAGCTGAACGGACTTTCGACGGGCGCGCTGAACAACCTTGTCTCCGCGCAGAGCGGCGCGCTGAGCACTACGCAGGTTCAGTCCCTGAGCTCGACGCAGCTCAATGGCCTGATCAGTGGGAACCTGAACGTCCTGACCGTCGTGCTCACGACGACGCAGCTGAGCGGACTTTCGTCGAGCGCTCTGAACAACCTTGTGACCGCGGAGAGCGGCGCGCTGAGCACCCAGCAAGTTCAGGCCCTGACGACGACGCAGCTTTCTAACCTGACCAGCGGGAACCTGGACGCGCTGACTGTCATGCTCACGACGACGCAGCTGAACGGACTTTCGTCGACCGCGTTGAACAACCTTGTGACAGCGGAGAGCGGGGTGCTGAGCACCCAGCAGGTTCAGGCCCTGACGTTGACGCAGCTTTCTAACCTGATCAGCGCGAACCTGAACGCTCTGACCGCCATGCTCACGACGACGCAGCTGAACGGACTCTCGTCGACCGCGCTGAACAACCTTGTGACAGCGGAGAGCGGCGTGCTGAGCATCCAGCAGGTTCAGGCCCTGAATTCGACGCAGCTCTCTAACCTTGACGCCGGCGGGACCTTGAACGCCCTGGCCGCCATGCTCTCGACGACGCAGCTGATCGGACTTTCGACGGGCGCGTTGAGCGACGTTGTGTCCGCGGAAAGCAGCGTGCTGTCCACCCAGCAGGTTCAGGCCCTGACGTTGACGCAGCTGAACGGAATTTCGTCGGTCGCGTTGAACAACCTTGTCTCCGCGCAGAGCAGCACGCTGAGCACCCAGCAGGTTCAGGCCCTGAGCTCGACACAGCTCAATAGCCTGATCAGCGTGAATTTGAACGCGATGACTGGCGTGCTCACAACGACGCAGCTAAACGGACTTTCGTCGACTGCGCTGAACGACCTTGTGACCGCGGAGAGCGGCGTGCTGAGCATCCAGCAGGTTCAGGCCCTGAACTCGACGCAGCTTTCCAACCTGGTCAGCACTAATTTGAACGCCTTGACTGCCATGCTCTCGACGACGCAGCTGAACGGACTGTCGTCGACCGCGCTGAACAACCTTGTGACAGCGGAGAGCGGCGTGCTGAGCATCCAGCAGGTTCAGGCCCTGAACTCGACGCAGCTTACTAACCTTGACGCCGGCGGGACCTTGAACTCCCTGGCCGCAATGCTCTCGACGACGCAGCTGATCGGACTTTCGACGGGCGCGCTGAGCGACGTTGTCTCCGCGCAGAGCGGCGCGTTGAGCACCCAGCAAGTTCAGGCCCTGACGACGACGCAGCTGAACGGAATTTCGTCGGTTGCGTTGAACAACCTTGTCTCCGCGCAGAGCAGCGCGCTTAGCACGAAGCAGGTCCAGGCCCTGAGCACGACGCAGCTCAATAATCTGATCAGCGCAAACCTGGACTCCCTGACTGGCGTGCTCACGACGACGCAGCTGAGTGGACTTTCATCGACCGCGCTGAACAACCTTGTGACCGCGGAGAGCGGCGTGCTGAGCACTCAGCAGGTTCAGGCCCTCACCTCGACGCAGCTTTCTAACCTTGACGCCGGCGGCACCTTGAACGCCCTGGCCGCCATGCTCTCGACGACGCAGCTGAATGGACTTTCGTCGACCGCGCTGAACGACCTTGTGACCGCGCAGTGGGGCGCGCTGAGCACCCAGCAGGTTCAGGCCCTGACGTCGACGCAGCTTTCTAACCTGGTCAGTGGGAACCTCAACGCTTTGACTGCCATGCTCTCGACGACGCAGCTGATCGGACTGTCGTCGACCGCGCTGAACAACCTTGTGACCGCGGAGAGCGGCACGCTGAGCATCCAGCAGGTTCAGGCCCTCACCTCGACGCAGCTTTCTAACCTTGACGCCGGCGGGACCTTGAACGCCCTGGCCGCCATGCTTTCGACGACGCAGCTGATCGGACTTTCGACGGGCGCGCTGAGCGACGTTGTCTCCGCGCAGAGCGACGCGCTGAGCGCCCAGCAGGTTCAGGCGCTGACGACGACGCAGCTGAACGGAATTTCGTCGGTCGCGTTGAACAACCTTGTCTCCGCGCAGAGCAGCGCGCTCAGCACCAAGCAGGTCCAGGCCCTTAGCTCGACGCAGCTTTCTAACCTGGACGCCGGCGGCAACCTGATCGCCCTGACTACCGTGCTCTCGACGACGCAGCTGAACGGACTGTCGTCGACCGCGCTGAACGACCTTGTTTCCGCGGAGAGCGGCGCGCTGAGCAACCAGCAGGTTCAGGCGCTGAGCTCAACGCAGCTCAATAGCCTAATCAGTGCGAATTTGAACGCGCTGACCGCCGTGTTGACGACAACGCAGCTGATCGGACTTTCGTCGACCGCGCTGAACAACCTTGTGACCGCGGAAAGCGGCACGTTGAGCGCCCAGCAGGTTCAGGCCCTGACATCGACGCAGCTTTCCAACCTGACCAGCGGGAACTTGAACGCCCTGGCCACGATGCTCTCGACGACGCAGCTGATCGGACTGTCGTCGACCGCGCTGAACAATCTTGTGACCGCGGAGAGCGGCGCGCTGAGCACGCAGCAGGTTCAGGCCCTGACGACGACGCAGCTTTCTAACCTTGACGCCGGCGGGAACTTGAGCGCCCTGGCTGCCATGCTCTCGACGACGCAGCTGATCGGACTGCCGTCGACCGCGCTGAGCGACCTCGTCTCCGCGCAGAGCAGCGCGCTGAGCACGCAGCAGGTTCAGACCCTGACGACGACGCAGCTGAACGGACTGTCATCTGGCGCGCTGAACAATCTTGTCGCCGCGCAGAGCGGCGCGCTGAGCACCAAGCAGGCTCAGGCCCTGAGCTCGACGCAGCTTTCTAACCTTGATGCCGGCGGGAACCTGACCGCCCTGACCACTGTGCTCTCGACGATGCAGCTGAACGGACTTTCGTCGACCGTGCTGAACGACCTTGTTTCCGCGGCGGGCGGCGACCTTAGCACCCAGCAGGTTCAGGCCCTGACGACAACGCAGCTCAATAACCTGATCAGCGGGAACCTGAACACCCTGACTGCCGTGCTCACGACCACGCAGCTGATCGGACTTTCATCGAGCGTGTTGAACAACCTTGTGACCGCTGAGAGCGGCACGCTGAGCACCCAGCAGGTTCAGGCTCTGACGACAACGCAGCTCAATAACCTGATCAGCGGGAACCTGAACGCCCTGACTGCCATGCTGTCGACGATACAGCTGAACGGACTTTCGTCGACCGCGCTTAACAACCTTGTGACCGCGGAGAGCGGCACGCTGAGTACCCAGCAGGTTCAGGCCCTGACGACGACGCAGCTCAATAACCTGATCAGCGGAAACCTGAACGCTCTTGCTTCTATGCTCTCGTCGCCGCAGCTGAACGGACTCTCGTCCAGCGCGCTGAACAACCTTGTGACCGCGCAGAGCAGCGCGCTGAGCGCCCAGCAGGTTCAGGCCCTGACGACGACGCAGCTGAACGGACTTTCGTCCGGGGCGCTGAACAACCTTGTCTTCGCGCAGAGCAGCGCGCTGAGCACCCAGCAAATTCAGGCCCTGAGCTCGACTCAGCTTTCTAACTTGGACGCCGGCGGGAACCTGAGCATCCTGACTACCGTGCTCTCGACGACGCAGCTGAAAGGACTTTCGTCGACCGCGCTGAACGACCTTGTGTCCGCGGAGAGCGGTACGCTGAGCACGCAGCAGGTTCAGGCCCTGACGACGACGCAGCTCAATAACCTGATTAGCGGGAATTTAAACGCTCTGACTGCCGTGCTCTCGACGACGCAGCTGATCGGACTTTCGTCGACCGCCCTGAACAACCTTGTGACCGCGGAAAGCGGCACGCTGAGCGCCCAGCAGGTTCAGGCCCTGACGACGACGCAGCTCAATAGCCTGATCAGCGGGAACCTGGACGCCCTGACTGCCATGCTGTCGACGACGCAGCTGAACGGACTTTCGTCGACCGCGCTGAACAACCTTGTGACCGCGGAGAGCGGCACGCTGAGCGCCCAGCAAATTCAGTCCCTGACGACGACGCAGCTCAATAGCCTGATCAGCGGGAACCTGGACGCCCTGGCCGCCATGCTGTCGACGCCGCAGCTGAACGGACTCTCGTCGAGCGCGCTGAACAACCTTGTTTCCGCGGAGAGCAGCGCGCTGAGCGCCCAGCAGGTTCAGGCCCTGACGACGACGCAGCTGAACGGACTTTCGTCGGGCGCGCTGAATAATCTTATCTCCGCGCAGAGCGGCGCGCTGAGCGCCCAGCAGGTGCAGGCCCTGAGCTCGACGCAGCTCAATAGCCTGGCCAGCGGGAACCTGAACGTCCTGACTGCCGTGCTGTCGACGACGCAGCTGAGCAGACTTTCGTCGACCGCGCTGAACAACCTTGTGACCGCGGAGAGCGGCGCGCTGAGCGCCCAGCAGGTTCAGGCTCTGAGCTCGGCGGAGCTCAATAGCCTGATCAGCGGGAACCTGAACGCCCTGGCCGCCATGCTGTCGACGACGCAGCTGATCGGACTTTCGTCGACCGCGCTGAACAACCTTGTGACCGCGGAAAGCGGCACGCTGAGCGCCCAGCAGGTTCAGGCCCTGACGACGACGCAGCTCAATAGCCTGATCAGCGGGAACCTGAACGCCCTGGCCGCCATGCTGTCGACGGCGCAGCTGAACGGACTTTCGTCGACCGCGCTGAACAACCTTGTGACCGCGGAAAGCGGCACGCTGAGCGCCCAGCAGGTTCAGGTCCTGACAACGACGCAGCTCAATAGCCTGATCAGCGGGAACCTGAACGCTCTGGCCGCCATGCTGTCGACGACGCAGCTTATCGGACTTTCGTCGACCGCGCTGAACAACCTTGTGACCGCGGAGAGCGGCGCGCTGAGCGCCCAGCAGGTTCAGGCCCTGACGACGACGCAGCTGAACGGACTTTCGTCGGGCGCGCTGAATAATCTTATCTCCGCGCAGAGCGGCGCGCTGAGCGCCCAGCAGGTGCAGGCCCTGAGCTCGACGCAGCTCAATAGCCTGGCCAGCGGGAACCTGAACGTCCTGACTGCCGTGCTGTCGACGACGCAGCTGAGCAGACTTTCGTCGACCGCGCTGAACAACCTTGTGACCGCGGAGAGCGGCGCGCTGAGCGCCCAGCAGGTTCAGGCTCTGAGCTCGGCGGAGCTCAATAGCCTGATCAGCGGGAACCTGAACGCCCTGGCCGCCATGCTGTCGACGACGCAGCTGATCGGACTTTCGTCGACCGCGCTGAACAACCTTGTGACCGCGGAGAGTAGCACGCTGAGCGCCCAGCAGGTTCAGGCCCTGACGACGACGCAGCTCAATAGCCTGATCAGCGGGAACCTGAACGCCCTGGCCGCCATGCTGTCGACGGCGCAGCTGAACGGACTTTCGTCGACCGCGCTGAACAACCTGGTGACCGCGGAGAGCGGCGTGTTGAGCGCCCAGCAGATTCAGGCCCTGACGACGACGCAGCTTTCTAACCTGATCAGCGGGAATTTGAACGCCCTGACGGCCATGCTGTCGACGACGCAGCTGAATGGACTTTCGTCGACCGCGCTGAACAACCTTGTGACCGCGGAGAGCGGCGCGCTGAGCGCCCAGCAGGTTCAGGCCCTGACGACGACGCAGCTGAACAGACTGTCGTCGGGCGCGCTGAACAACCTTGTCTCCGCGCAGAGCGGCGCGCTGAGCACCCAGCAGGTTCAGGCCCTGAGCTCGACGCAGCTCAATAGCCTGATCAGCGGGAACCTGAATGCCCTCACTGCCATGCTCACGACGACGCAGCTGACCGGACTTTCGTCGGGCGCGCTGAACAACCTTGTGACCGCGGAGAGCGGCGCGCTGAGCACCCAGCAGGTTCAGGCCCTGACGACGACGGAGCTCAATGGCCTGATCAGCGGGAACCTGAACGCCCTGACTGCTATGCTCTCGACGACGCAACTGAACGGACTGTCGTCGACCGCGCTGAACAACCTTGTGACCGCGGAGAGCGGCACGCTGAGCACGACGCAGGTTCAGGCCCTAACGTCGACGCAGCTCAATAGCCTGAACAGCGGGAACCTGAACGCCTTGACTGCCGTGCTGTCGACGACGCAGCTGACCGGACTTTCGTCGAGCGCGCTGAACAACCTTGTGACCGCGGAGAGCGGCGTGTTGAGCGCCCAGCAGGTTCAGGCCCTGACGACGACGCAGCTTTCTAACCTGATCAGCGGGAACCTGAACGCCCTGGCTGCCACGCTGTCGACGACGCAGCTGAGCGGACTGTCATCGAGCGCGCTGAACAACCTTGTGACCGCGGAAAGCAGCGCGCTGAGCACCCAGCAGGTTCAGGCCCTGACGTTGACGCAGCTGAACGGACTGTCGTCGGGCGCGCTGAACAGCCTAGTCTCCGCGCAGAGCGGCGCGCTGAGCGCCCTGCAGGTTCAGGCCCTGACGACGACGCAGCTCAATACGCTGATCAGCGGGAGCCTGAACGCCCTGACTGCCATGCTGGCAACGACGCAGCTGAACGGACTGTCGTCGACCGCGCTGAACAACCTTGTGACCGCGGAGAGCAGCGCGCTGAGCACTACGCAGGTTCAGGCCCTGAGCTCGACGCAGCTTTCTAACTTAATCAGCGGGAACCTGAACGCCCTGGCTGCTATGCTCTCGACGACGCAGCTGAACGGACTTTCGTCGACCGCGCTGAACAACCTTGTGACCGCGGAGAGCGGTACGCTGAGCACGACGCAGGTTCAGGCCCTGAGCTCGACGCAGCTCAATAGCCTAAGCAGCGGGAACCTGAATGTCCTGACTGCCGTGCTCTCGACGACGCAGCTGAGCGGACTGTCGACGAGCGCGCTGAACAACTTTGTCTCCGCGGAGAGCGGCGTCCTGAGCACCCAGCAGGTTCAGGCCTTGAGTTCGACGCAGCTCAACGGTCTGAACAGCGGGAACCTGAACGCCCTGACTGCTATGCTCTCGACAATGCAGCTGACCGGACTTTCGTCAAGCGCGCTGAACAACCTCGTCTCCTCGGAGAGCAGCGCGCTGAGCGCCCAGCAGGTTCAGGCCCTGACGTTGACGCAGCTGAACGGATTGTCTTCGGGCGCGCTGAACAGCCTCGTCTCCGCGCAGAACGGCGCGCTGAGCGCCCAGCAAGCTCAGGCCCTGAGTTCGACGCAGCTCAACGCCCTGATCAGCGGAAATCTGAATGCCCTGACTGCCGTACTGTCGACGACGCAGCTGAACGGACTGTCGTCGAGCGCGCTGAACAACCTTGTGACCGCGGAGAGCGGTGCGCTAAGCACTACGCAGGTTCAGTCCCTGAGCTCGACGCAGCTCAATAGCTTGATCAGCGGGAACCTGAACGCTCTGACTGCCAAGCTCTCGACAACACAGCTGAGCGGACTGTCGTCGAGCGCGCTGAACAACCTTGTGACCGCGGAGAGCGGCGTGCTGAGCACCCAGCAGATTCAGGCTCTGAGCTCGACGCAGCTCAATAGCCTGATAGGCGGGAATTTGAACGCCCTGACTGCCGTGCTGTCGACGACGCAGCTGAGCGGACTTTCGTCGATCGCGCTGAACAACCTTGTCTCCGCGGAGAGCGGCGCGCTGAGCACCCAGCAGGTTCAGGCGCTGACGACTACGGAGCTCAATAGCCTGATCAGCGGGAACCTGAACGCCCTGACTGCTAAGCTCTCGACGATGCAGCTGAACGGACTGTCGTCGAGCGCGCTGAACAACCTTGTGACCGCGGAGAGCAGCCTGCTGAGCACCCAGCAGGTTCAGGCCCTTACGTCGACTCAGCTTTCTAATCTGATCGGCGGAAACCTGAACGCCCTGACCAGCTTGCTCTCGACGACGCAGCTGAGCGGACTGTCGTCGAGCGCGCTGAGCAACCTTATCTCCGCGGAGAGCAGCGCGCTGAGCGCCCAGCAGGTTCAGGCCCTGACGTTGACGCAGCTGAACGGACTTTCGTCGGGCGCGTTGAACAGCCTCGTCTCCGCGCAGAGCAGCGCGCTAAGCACCAAGCAGGTTCAGGCCCTGAGCTCGACGCAGCTCAATACCTTGATCAGTGGGAACCTAAACGCCCTGACTGCCGTGCTGTCGACGACGCAGCTGAGCGGACTTTCGTCGATCGCGCTGAACAGCCTTGTGACGGCGGAGAGCAGCGTGCTGAGCACCCAGCAGGTTCAGGCGCTTACGTCGACGCAGCTCAATAGCCTGGTCAGCGGGGACCTGAACGTCCTGACTGCGGTGCTGTCGACGACGCAGCTGAGCGGACTTTCGTCGATCGCGCTGAACAACCTTGTGACCGCGGAGAGCAGCGTACTGACCACCCCGCAGGTTCAGGCCCTGACGTTGACGCAGCTCAATAGCTTGGTCAGCGGGAACCTGAATGCCCTGACTGCCGCGCTGTCGACGACGCAGCTGAGTAACCTGTCGACGGGCGCGCTGAACAACCTCGTCTCCGCAGAGAGCAGCCAAATGAGCACTACGCAGGTTCACGCCCTAACGTCGACGCAGCTCAATAACTTGACCAGCGCCAACCTTATAGCCCTGGCTGCCATGCTCTCGACGACGCAGCTGAGCGGACTGTCGACGACCGCCCACAGCTACCTCACTGCCTCGGCTTAGACGAGACATGCTCGCCGGGCCGGCGGAACTGAAGGGGGGCATCGGCCCCCCTTTTTTTGTCCGAGCTTTCCGCTGGTGGAGATATATGTCATTGATCTGACTAGTATATTTTCTAAAGCAGAGGCTTTTACTGGGTACAATGAACGCTACGCTGCTGTAAGTAGCGCTCCCAGAAACTCCAGCGCCCTCTGCTGAATGGCTGTTGGGCGCGTTGTCATCATGAGCAGCGTATTGGGATTGACCGCGGCGACGACCTCGTTGAGGCACAGCGTGCCGAGATCGGCCATCAGCGTGTGGAAGCCGGTCGGGATAGTCGGGGAAGCGATCCCGGCCATATCGCCTTCGTCGAACAGCGACATTTGTAACGGCCCCTTGTCCGCCGCAAAGGCCTGGATCGCAGGGGCGCGCGGGGAGGTGATCCAGGCGAACCCGACGGGCGCGCCTGGGGCGGCAGCCTTCGGCTGGTGTTGACCGCCGCTGCGCGCAGCGCCTTCATGGAAGCAAGCCGGGACGGAGAAACGCCGTTCAACTGAACAGAGAAACTGCAAAGCGCCGGTCCATGCGCAAGGCGCTAATCCTCCACGGTTCAAAACTTTCGCAAGGGTGAAAAAGAAGTGATGCTCAAGGCACGCCCAGACCGGAAAAACCCGCAAACGTCATCAGGTGAAAAGCCCGTCGGGATGATCGGGAGCCGGTCCGTGGATCGCATCGAGGGCAGCGGCCATGTGCGCCGCAAACGCCCTACACATGACCGCACACCCGCCAAGATCATCACGCCAAAAAACGCTTGCGGCCCGGGAGCCATCCACACATGACGGTGGCGCCGATCCTTTGGCGCATCCGGCAAACTCTGCTTAACCAAGGGTCACGACACCGGGCATGCCTGAGTAATCGACAAACCTGCCTTCCACATCGGAATAAGAGGGACGCTGATTTCCGAGCCCTGGAGAAAAAACGTACCAGTTGTCGGTACGCTGAAGCTTATGCCACGACACGTCAATCGCGAAACGGCTGACAAACAGTTCGCGAGGAGCACAATCCTTGTACTCTTCGAGATTAGTAGCCGCATCAAGGAAGCACTTGATCAGGTTATGGACATAAGCGCGCTTGGCAAGATAGGCCTGGGTTGACAGCGATTTAAAGACTTTCTGTACCCCCTTTATTTGACTGTCAAAGGCTATGGCATTGGTCGAAGACGGCAGTATAACATCCCAAGCCAAGCCGGATCGATCAACTGCCTCCATGCGCTCGATAAAATACCCAAAATTAACGGCCAGGTCAAAATCATCCTCAAGAATGAAGCAATATTCGCGAACATCTTCAGTGAGGAAGGCTGTCAAAGCCTTCAAATGTGACTTGGCGCATCCCAGAGCGCCGAAACTTTCACACTTCACAGCAGAAACTCGTTGGACAACGCCTGGAGCAAGACTTATTTTTGCGTGATTCTGGAGACACTCCGCCCACCGGTCGGCACGTTGATCGAGATTAATCTGGTAAATGGCAATTTTGTCGATCGTCGTTCGAGACAGTCCGCGAGCGGCGTGACCATTCATGAAAATAGGCGCGCCCCCCGATTTAGCCGCCGCAGGCCTAAGCGACGGTTCGCTGTCTTCTGCGTTCAGCCTGGTTTCTTCCCGCCCATGAGCTGAGACGCGCTCGGCGATAACGTCCCGATGTTTCGCTTCCTCCTGCGCAAAGGGAAGCGCTTGGGCATGTGCTGGAGCCTCTTCCTGCACGCTTATGGTGTCAGGCGAACGGCCCATCCGCCACCCGTCGAACATGATCTGATAGGCGCTTTCCAGATTGCGCGTATAGCGCGCGATGTCGAACAGAGGCGACGTCAGCTTATTGTGGGAAATCCGATCGCGCAGCGCCCGCAATTCGGCCGGATTTTGCGCCAGATGCAGCGCTTTCGCCTCGTATTCATCGAGCGAGTCCGTGACAAGTTCAGGCAGGCCGATCGTGTGCAATATGCTTCCCGCGACCCGCCCCACGAAAGCCGAACCGGCGCATGTCAGAAGAGGCAATCCCGCCAACAACGCGTCGGAAGCGGTCGTATGGGCATTAACGGGCAGGGAATCCAGGAACAAATCGGCCAGCGCCATGCGCTCCAGATGCTGAGAATGTACGAGACCCGGAGCGAAGACAATCCGCTGCGGATCCACGCCGCGAGCCTGCGCCTCTCGCAGCAGGTTCACGCGTGTGCCGGTCTCCAGGAGCCAAAGCACGCTACCCGGCGTTCTTTTCAAGAGCCGCATCCATACATCGAAAATGGACGGCGTAATTTTGTAATTGCCGTTGAAGCTGCAAAACACAAAACCTTCTTCGGGCAAGCCGAATTGGCTCCGTGTAAGACCGAGTGACGAAACCGTCCGCTTTGTGTCGTTGGGTTGATAGCAATGCGGGAGGTAGACGAGCTTCTCGGAAAAATGCCGGCGCTGATCCGCGGGAACGACAAAATGATCCGCTATCATATAGTCGATCCAATTGGCCCCCATCGTGCCAGGATAGCCGAGGAAGGCGACCTGGATCGGCGCAGGCCGCCGCCACGATTTCCGGGCGCGCGTCGTTCGTATATCCTTTGAGATCCACGAGTATATCCACGCCATCGTCGCGAATTCTGCGGATGGCGGCTTCATGCGACATGGCGCGGACATCGATGAAATGATCGAAGGCGGCGATGAGGCGCCCCGGATTTCGCTGCCATCGTCGGCGTTGAAGGAATAAGCAAAAACTTCAAAGCGTTCATGGTCGTGGCGCTCCAGCATCTCGGCGATAAGAAACGTGGTCGCATGCTCTTTGAAGTCGGAGGATAGATAGCCGATGCGAATTCGCCCGGGCCGGCGCGCGCCTGGAGAAATGGCGGCCGTTTGCAGCGAAGCGTAAGACGCCGCCCAGTTGCGCGCGCAAAGAAGTTGCTCATCGGGCGGTGTATTGGCAGTGATGAACGAGAAGGGCGAACTCCGCGCGCCCGCTCGCACCATTTCCCGCAGTTTGTTCTGCGTCGCTTCGAAATCCTGCCAGTCGCAGAGATGACGCTGCTCATAAAAGAGGTTCGAAACGGCGTTAACGAAGTTCGGATTGATGCGCAAAACCGCGCGGAAGTGCTCTATGGCTTCCTCGCGGCGTCCTTGCTGCGCCACATGAATCCCGAGATTGCTCAGCGCTTCGACAAAAGTCGGCCGAAGATCTACCGCCTTGCGGAAGCATTCTTCCGCTTCCTTGATCCGGCCTGCGCGGTGATAGCACATCCCGAGCGCATTGAACGCGTCGGGGCTCGATTGCAATTCCGTCGCCTTTTGCAAAGCCTCGGCCGCTTCGGTCTGATGTCCCAACTCGGAAAGCAGGCTTCCTAAGTTCACTAAAGGCAAGTAGAGAGCGGGAGCCAAGCGGATCGCCGCTCGATATTCCGCGACCGCCTTTTCATACTTCTGAACCGCCTGATAGGCCTTTCCCAGATTGAAATGCGCTTCCACGAAATTGGGATCGAGTTCGACGGCTTTTTCCAGAGCCTCAATCGCTTCAACGTATTTGTTTTGATCCATCAGCACGATGGCTCGATTGCTCAGCGCCCCTGCATTGCGAGGGTTGATTTGCGTTGCCCGGTTGTAAGATAGGATGGCTTCTTCCAGTTTGCCCAGCGCCCTCAGCACGTTGCCGAGATTGTTGTGCGCTTCGGAGGATGAACCATCGATAGCCAATGCCTGCGTGATGAGGTTGCGGGCTTCGGCGAGTTCGTATTGACCGAAGGCGAGGACGCCGAGATGGTGGAGCGCCGTGAAATTACCGGGGCTCATCCTCAGCACCGCCCGGTACGAAGCTTCCGCCTCCGCATGCTTCCCCTGCTGGTGTAAAGCAATGGCCTCCGCCAAAGATGCATCCGCGCGCATGTTGTAGACCTCCGGTTGTGCAACCTACAACTCAATTCGCGCGCTGGATCAAGCAAAAATGCTTATCGCGAGGACGGGCGAAAACAGGGCTCGGTGTAGCGGGACAGGGTAAGCGTGCGGGTATCTGTGGTTGGCAGCTTCACGTCGACCGTCTGCATGGCTGCCATCGTCTTGATTGCCGTCCTCGGCGTCGGTCCTGGCGCCAAAGCGCTCAACCGCTTTTTTGAGCGTCGCCTGCAGGCAGTAAGCCATGAATGCAACAAAGATGTGGGCTTCGATGCAGCTGTCGTTCTGACGACAGGTCGTCAGGCGCGGGAGACGCCTTACGATACGTGACACGCCAACCCTGAATTGCTCCTCCTGCTGTCGCGGCATGCGTCGACAGAAGGACCGCCGCTAGCCTGAAAGTCTCCTAAGTCATTGATTTAATTGGTGGGCGCACAAGGATTCGAACCTTGGACCCGCTGATTAAGAGACATGTGGATTTGGGTTAACCCGCTGTTTTTGCAGGGGAAGTGTTTTAGAAGCCCCTCGTGAATTGTCGTTATAAATCGGCAGGTGGCTTTTGAGCATGTAAAACATGAAAGCGCAATCACTGCTGCTTTGTTTCTCATGGCGGTGTTTGGGTTGGGGCGTCGGCGCTTACGCCCCGCCCCGGTGATCGAGCACCGGAATGCCTTGGCTTTGTCGGCGAGAATGTGCCGACTTTGCAGCGGCAGCCGCGCTTGCTGACTACCAATGGCCGGAACATTAGCTCCCAATTGCCAGACGCTATGATCCCAGATGCAAGAGGGTCGGGCGCCATGTATCGACGAATAGCGGGAGAACGTGTTGAGGAATTGCTGGCGGATACCCCCGCCGTTCTGATCGCCCAGCAAGCCGCGGCCTTCTCTGCGCCTTTCGGCGTGCCGCCATGGATCAGCGCCATGTCGGGATGCTTGGCGAGCGCCTTGTCGAGCACGGCCCAGATGCGCTTGTGATGGGCTGGCGAAAAAAAGGCTCAGCAGAAAGTCGTCCGGATGGAGCGCCGATATGTTGTGATGCTTGAGGGCATGTTCGGGGAAATCTTTCAGGTTCAGCGTCACGATCGGGGCTGCTTCGGCGTGAATAGCGGCGGCCAGAACATGACGGTCGTCAGGGTCGGGAAGCTCAAGATGGCCGATCAGGCTTTCATGGCCGGTGACTTCGGATCGAGGACGTGCCGCTCCATAAGCGCGCGGGTGCGGGCGATTTGAGAAGAAAGTTCCGGGCGAGAGCGGAGAAGGGCGCGTGTCCATTCTTCCTGAATCCCGGCCGTCCACTTGGCTCAGCCCTCCGCGGGCTCGGCGATTGGGATGTCGACCAGCGCGCGCAGGGCCGTGCGCGCCCGCGACAGGCGCGACTTCACGGTCCCCACCGAGATGTGCAGCACCGTGGCCGCCTCGTCATAGCGAAGCCCTTCCACGGCGATCAGCATGAGAACTTCGCGGTGATCGTCCGTCAACTGCATGAAGGCCTTCTGCACTTCGGACAGCACGAGGTGATTGTGCTGCTGAGCCGGCGCGTAGGCGAGCGCGTCTTTTTCGAGGCCGGCGCGATAGGCCATGTCGTGCTGCGCCCTGCGCTTGTCGTTCCTGAACACGTTCTTGAGGATGACGAAGAGCCAAGCCCTGAGGTTTGTGCCGGGTTGCCAGGAGTTGATATTGGCGATGGCTCTCGCGAGACATTCCTGCACGAGGTCGTCCGAATAGTCCGCGTCGCGCGTCATGTATCGCGCAAAGCGCCGTAAGCGCGGAATCTCCGACTTCATCGCCGAGATGGTTTCGCTGTAATCTTGCGGCATCCTGCATCATGAGTCTTGTCGGACTTTCGCTCATATAGAGGCTGATTGTTAAGAAAGTAAGGGTTTTGTGCGGCGCTTGGCCGAGGCTCGCGCGGATGTGTCCGGGGCAGGAACATGGCGGCGCGGCGGCGGCGGGCAGAGCCGCGATACGCGCGGCGCGAAGCCCACAGGCTGGCGACCTCGCTTGGCCGGCGCCCATGCAGGCCCGATTCCCGTCAGCCAGCGTCGCTATTCGTTCGCCGAGCCACGCTTCCGGCGTGAGGCGCTTCTCAAAACCTCGCGAATTCGGGGTCGTGCGCGTCGGCGCGGCCGTTGGCGAGGTTGAGCGCGAAGCCTTGGCCGTCGGCGCTTGCGGGCGCGGGTCTTTTCTTCGGCGCGGGCTGCGCGGCGGCGGCCTTGCCGTGCGCCTTGCCCTTCTTCTGCGGCGCGGGCGCCGCCGCCTGCGCGGCGGGCGCGGTGTCGCCGAGCCGGAAGAACGCGATGCTATGCTGCAGCTGCTCGGCCTGCCCCGACAGCCCCTCGGACGTTGCCGACATCTCCTCGGCCGCGCCGGCGTTCTGCTGGATCACCTTGTCGAGCTGCTGGATGGCCTGGTTCACCTGGTTGGCTCCGATGTCCTGCTCGCGGCAGGCGGCTGAAATCTCCTCGACAAGCTCCGCCGTCCGCTTGATGTCGGGCACGAGCTTGGCCAGCATCTGGCCCGCCTCGCGCGCCGCCCCGACCGTCTGGCCCGACAGCGCGCCGATCTCGGCCGCCGCCGTCTGGCTGCGCTCGGCGAGCTTGCGCACCTCCGACGCCACCACCGCGAAGCCCTTGCCGTGCTCGCCCGCGCGCGCCGCCTCCACCGCCGCGTTCAGCGCGAGAAGGTCGGTCTGCCGCGCGATCTCCTGCACGAAGCCGATCTTTTCGGCGATGATCTGCATGGCCTGCACCGCGCGGTTCACCGCCTCGCCGCTCGCCTGCGCGTCGACGGAGGACTGGCGCGCTATCTTCTCGGTCTCGGCGGCGTTGTCGGCGTTCTGCTTGATGTTGGCCGCCATCTCTTCCATCGAGGACGACACTTCCTCGGCGGAGGCGGCCTGCTCGCTGGCGCCGGCGGAGAGTTCCTGGCTCGCCGAGGAGAGCTGCTCGGCGCCGGTGGAGACCTGGCCCGCGGCGCCGAGCGAGTCGGCGACGACGGCGCGAAGCTTTTCGGTCATGCGCTGAAGCGCGAGGCCGAGCGAGTCCTTGTCCGACAGCGGCTTCGCCTCGACGGTAAGGTCGCCATTGGCGATGGCGTCCGCGACCTCGGCGGTGGCGCGAAGGTTGGCGGTCATGCGGGTGAGCGATGAGATCAGGTCCTTGATCTCGTCGTTGGCGGCGGGCTTGACGTTGCAATGAAGGTCGCCCACGGCCACCGCGTCGGCGAGCGTCACGGCGCGGCGAAGGCCGCGGCCGATGGAAAGCGACAGCAAAACGCCGGAGACGATGCTGACGAGAACCGCGGCGCCGGCGGCGCCAACGAGCAAGGTCCAGGCGTTGTTGAATTGTGAGTCCGCGTGCTCCTTGGCCTGCTCCATCAGCTGCATTTCGACGGCGTTTATCTCTTCGAGCCGCCGCATAATTTCATCGCGCGTCGCTTTTGAATCTTGCGCCGACATCAGCCTCGCTTCTTCCTTGCGGTTCTGCTCCATGAGCCCCCGCTCCCGATCCTGAAGGCTGGTCCATCTCACCCAGCTGGGCGTGAAAGCCACAAGCTTCCGCCGGACTTCGTCGGTTGCGATCCCCTGCAAGGCCTCGAACTTCTTTAGGAAGAAGTTTCGGCGCCGCAAAAGCTCGCCGCCAATCGTTCGAAGCTCGTCGGCTGTCGTCGCCATGATCATGTTTTTCTCGGCAGGAGCGATGTTCATGATCGCGAGCCGGAGTTCGTCGGCCCGTTGGACGCGGACGACGGGGCCGTTGATGACGTTCGAGAAGCCCGCGTGAAGCGCTCCCAGGCCGCGGATGCCGAGCAAGGCGACGAGCGCCGCCATCGCGGTCAGGATGGTGAAGGTGATGGCGAGTTTTAGTTTTATAGGCGCCCGCATGGCCCTGTGCTCCTCGGTCCACAAGGCGCGCACGGCTCGCACGGCGGCGTGTGGAGCTTGAGGTATGCCTTAAGCGGGTGTCCATCCCCTTGATGCGTTAGGCATAATTAAGCGCAAACCGGACTTTTTGGGCTGGGGATCAGCCGCGCCCGCCGAAAGCCTGCAAGGCCGCGCGAAGCTCGGCATGCGTTGCGGCATAATCTTCGATGGACGCGCCGTTCGAGATGGCGTCCCACGCCTGGCGGATGCTGGCGGCGCCGCCGCGCGGTCCCATCGGGTGGCCGAACACGCCCCGGCCCGGCACGAAGCCGAAATCCACGCTGCCCACCTTGCGGTAGACGCCCTCCAGCGTGCCCGCCCAATCGCTGCCGCCGGGGACCGGCAGGCACGGCTCGATCGGCCCCATCGGCTCAAGGCAGGCGCGCACGCATTCGAGCACTTCATGCTCGGGCGTCATCATGCGCGCGCCGAAGCCCGGCATGATCACCGTGTCGAAGCCGGCGAGCCGTTGCAGGCGCGTCAGCACGCGCGAGTGGATGCCGTAGGCCGAAAGCCGGCTGAAGGCGGCGATGAAGGGGAAATGCGCGATCAGCGGAACGGTCGCGTGCTTTCGCAGCATGCGCACGCCGGAGAGGCCGACCGGCATGGCGTTGACGAGGAGCGCGTTGGCGCCTCGCGCCACGGCGAGGTCGTGCAGTTCGACGAGGCGGTCCACCTTGTCGGTGATGTTGGCGAGATAGATCTTCGGCGCGCCCGTCTCGCGCTCCGCCCGCGCCCGCGCCTCGCCCAGCGCCGCCGCGCGCTCCTCCAGCGGACACCAGGGGATGTCCGCCAGCATCTCGTCGTCTTTCGCGATGTCGAGCCCGCCGAGCCAGCTCTGAAGCCCAAGTTCGGCGAAGGGCGCGGCCGGCAGCCCGATATTCGGCTTGATGACGCCGAAGAAGATCGGCCGGCCGTAGGCGTTGAGGCGCTCGCGCAGCCCCGCCACGCCGAAGCGCGGCCCTTCGAACTGGGCGAGATAGGCGTTGGGGAAGCGGATGTCTTCAAGGCGGATCAGCGGAATGCCGGGCGAGAAGAACACGCCCTCGCCGCAAACCGCCGAGAGCAGGTTCGGGATGCGCGGGCCGAAATTGCCGTGCGGATGCGCGATGGTCGCGCGCACCGCGTGCACCGGCCCCTTGACGGCGCACTCGACCGGGATGCTGAAGCCCGACGGGCGCGGCCTGGACTCGATCTCCAGCACCTTCGCGCCGAAACGCGGGCGGAAATCCTCGTCCGCGCCGACGCGCCGCCACTGCGCCGTCGATTGCTCGCTGCACAGATGGGCCGCCGCCTCGCGCGGATCGCCCGCGCATTCGAACGTGAAGTCCAGCTCGATATAGTCCTCGGCGGCAAGCTCGCCGCGCCTGGCGTAAAAGCCCTTCACGTCGTCCGGCGTCACGATCGGGCCTCGCCCATGATTTGCAGCTCAAGCCCCCGCTTTTCGCGCGGGCCATCGAGTTCGATGAAGAAGATCGATTGCCAGCTTCCGAGCACGAGTTCGCCGTCCGCCACGGGAATGCTCTCGGACGAGTTCATGAACAGCCCGAGGATGTGGGAATGCGCGTTGTCGCGGCCATCGACGGCGGCGAGATTGTGCAGCCAGTCGCCGTCGCAAGGGACGAAGCGCTTGAGGAAGGTCACGATGTCCTTCTCAAGCTGGGGCTCGCGCTCGTTCACATTCACCCGCGCGGTGGTGTGGAGCGAGGTCGCGGTCGCAAGGCCGTCGCGAACGCCGCTCGCCGCGACCCACTCCTTCACCTTGGCGGTGATGTCGAGGATCTCGGATCGGATCCACGGTTTGGAACTCGATCCGGGTTCTTAGGATTTTCATGGGGACACCTGGACGAAGCGGCGGGCGGCCGGATGTTAGCCCGCGAAAGGCGCCGGCGCAAACGCTAAGGATGGCGCAAGCGTGATGCGCCATCGGCCTTGCGGAGCCGCGACAGGATCGACATGTGCGGTCCAACAGGTAAACAACTTATACGGGCGAGATGCAATGATAGCAGGACGCACTGTGCTTTTAACTCTTGGCGGGATCGCGGCGGCGGGGGTTGTCGCCGCCATTGCCGCGGGGCCGGTCTTGAGCCGCGTTGAGCAGCCGGACTACAAGATCAGCGAGAAAGACGGGCCGATCGAGATCCGCGATTACGGCCCCATGATCGCCGCCGAGGCGACCGTCGAGGGCGAGCGCAAGCCCGCCATCGAGGAGGGTTTCCGGCTGATCGCGGCCTACATCTTCGGCAAGAACGAACCGCGCGCCAAGATCGAGATGACGGCGCCGGTCGAGCAGGAGAAGGCGCAGAAGATTGCGATGACGGCGCCGGTGACAGAGCAGGCGCAGGCCGGCAATGCGGGCAATGTGTGGACCGTGCGCTTCATCATGCCGAAGGAGTGGACGATGCAGACCTTGCCCGCCCCATCCGACCCGCGCGTCACGCTGAAGCCGTACCCCGGCCGCCGTTTCCTCGCGATAACCTTCTCGGGCGTCGCGCGCGATCCCGCCATCGCGGAGAAAACCGGCGACCTGCGCGACTACGCAGCCGCGCACAAGCTCGCTACCGTGGGCGAGCCCGTGCTGGCGTTCTACAATCCGCCGTGGACGCTGCCGTTCCTTAGGCGCAACGAGATCATGCTCGAACTCGCGCGGTAGAAATCTTGGTGTGCGCCGACGGCGGCACAAATACTCCCCGGGCATGCAAGAGCTGATCTCGGCCATCATCGAGCCCAATAAAATTCTATCCAGCTAGGAAGAAAGAAGTTGCAACAACTACTTGCAAAGCTGCCGCTTTTCGGTGTTACAAATTACCGTCAGGCGCGATTTGGCTCCAAGCGATTGGAATGAGACGCCTCTGATTTGATTTGGAGGCGCAGTGTGGTACGAGGCCGGGCACCCGGAGAATATACTGCTCTTTGCTGTTGCTGCTCTCAGCGCGGCCGCCCTCGTGCTCCTGCCCTTGAAAGGCGCCTCATCCAAGCACTGGCGTGTTGTTGACCTAATCATACTGGCGATAGGTGCTTTTGGCCTCTACGCCGCTACGTTTGAATCCGAGAAGGAAATATCTAGCCGACTGTTGCAGCTGAACTATAGCCCTCAGGCGATCAAGTTCAGATGGGAATTTGATGTCTTGTTGCCTCTAAAAATGTCAGCAACTTCAGGGTGTACGCCTTCGAAGCGGTCTCCGTATTCCCCTGAGAATTTCGATGAGATTGAGAAATTGAGGAATCAATTGTGTGAGTGGGTTAAAAACGTACGCTTGAAATTTGTTGACCCACAAAGCGTAGATAATCCTGCCCCAATACCTCTTACTGTGATGGATGACTTTCCGGACTGGATTCCTGGTTGGCGTGATGTTGTCGGATTTAATCGTTTAAGTCTGGAACACGACCTAAAAGGTTGGAATTCCTACGCGACGAAATACTCTGAACTTCGTGCTAGGATAAATAATGATCCTGATGCCGGTAACGCAAGAATCGAAGGCCCGTATTTGTTGGCTCTGGCATTTGCAATTGCTATAATAAAGATCTTCTACGAACGTCGGGATTAAGGAAATAGCAGAGGCGGCCGTGAACCGCATCCGCTATGAAGGCGAGCAGAAGGTGGTGACCGCCCGTGCCGAAGCCGAAGCTCAGATCGCACGCGCGCAGGCGCAAAAACAGGCTCAAATCCTTGCCGCGGAGGGTGAGGCTCGTGGCATCGAGGTTCGCTCGGCGGCGCAGGCGCAGAGCATTCGCATCCGCGGCGAAGCCCTGAAAGAGAATGCGCGCGCGATAGAGCTGACGCTTGCCGAACGGTGGTCGGGCCAGCCGCCGCAGACCATACTCGGGAACTCCGCCGCCGTGCCGTTCTTCAACATTACGTCAAGCGCGAGCAAAGCGCCGCAAAACGAGGCGCCTCCGCGTTAAGGCTATATTGCGCTTCGCGGGAAAACGCGGCATGCTGCACTGCAACCAAATACGGCGCGGCATGTTAACGCGGCAAGGAGCGGTTCCATGAGTGAGGTCATCGCGTTCAAGCAACCCACATCCTCGAATTCCGGGGGCGGCTTGAAGGATCTCTACGAGGTTGGAGAGATCCCGCCGCTCGGTCACGTGCCCGAGAAAATGTACGCCTGGGTCATCCGCAAGGAGCGGCACGGCCCGCCCGACGAGGCGATGCAGATGGAGGTCGTGCCCACCTGGAAGCTCGACAGTCACGAAGTCTTGATCCTCACCATGGCCGCCGGCGTGAATTACAACGGCGTCTGGGCCGCGCTCGGCATTCCCGTATCGACCTTGGACACGCACAAGCAGCCCTATCATATCGCGGGCTCCGACGCGGCCGGCATCGTCTGGGCGGTCGGCTCCAAGGTCAGGCGCTGGAAGGTCGGCGACGAGGTCGTCGTGCACTGCAACCAGGATGACGGCGACGACGAGGAGTGTAACGGCGGCGACCCCATGTTTTCGCCCTCGCAGCGCATCTGGGGCTACGAGACGCCGGACGGCTCCTTCGCGCAGTTCACGCGCGTGCAGGACCGCCAGCTGATGGCGCGGCCGAAGCACCTGACCTGGGAAGAGAGCGCGTGCTACACGCTCACGCTCGCCACCGCCTATCGCATGCTGTTCGGCCATCGCCCGCACGTGCTTCGCCCTGGCCACAACGTGCTCGTCTGGGGCGCGAGCGGCGGCCTTGGCTCCTTCGCCGTCCAGCTCTGCGCCACCTCGGGCGCGAACGCGATCGGCGTGATCTCCGACGACGACAAGCGCGACTTCGTGATGTCGCTCGGCGCGCGCGGCGTCATCAACCGCAAGGCGTTCAAGTGCTGGGGGCAGCTGCCCAAGGTCGGCACGCCCGAATATGGGGAATGGTTCAAGGAAGTCCGCAAGTTCGGCGCGGCCATCTGGGAGCACACCGGCAAGGGCAACAATGTGGACTCCGTCTTCGAGCATCCGGGCGAGGCGACCATCCCGGTGTCGATCTTCGTGGTGAAGCGCGGCGGCATGGTGGTGATCTGCGCCGGCACCAGCGGCTATAACCTCACGCTCGACGCGCGCTATCTGTGGATGCACCAGAAGAGGTTGCAGGGATCGCACTTCGCCAATCTGTTGCAGGCGAGCCAGGCGAACCGCCTGATGATCGAGCGGCGAATTGACCCGTGCATGAGTGAAGTTTTCCCCTGGACCGACATTCCGAAAGCGCATATGCGCATGTGGAAGAACGAGCATCGGCCGGGCAACATGGCGGTACTCGTCAGCGCGCCGCATACTGGCTTGCGTACGTTTGAGGACGCCATGGAGGCTTCCAAAGCGCGGTTCGGTTGACGACCCGGCTTCGTTCCTATCCGCACAACGCGAAAAAGAACGGGAGCCACGCATGACGCGAGCATCAGACGATTTCCTGAAAGCGCTGGCCGGCCTGCGGCAGGCCGCCGCCGCCCTTGAAGGCGGGGCGCGGGAAGCGGCCGCGAAATCCATCGACGACTTGGCCCGGCTTGCGGGCGCGGAGGGCGAAACCCTGGAAGGCGGCGCGGAAGGCTTGTCCTTTGGCGCGGCGCTTGGCGAAGCGCGCAGGCTGGCGGAGCGCGATTTGTCCGGGAACGCCTTCTATGCCGCCGTGAATAAGCTCGATGCGCTGGCGAGCTTGGCGAACGCGGCGCCCTTGCCGCACATTCCGGCGCCGAGCGCCAATGAGCCCGCGCCGGAGGCCGCCGAGCCCGCGCCCCAGGCAAATCTTGAGCCCGCGCCGGAAGCCGCCCCCGAAAGCGCCGTCGCCGAGGACCGGTCGGCGTGGGCGCCCAGCGCCGGCATCGAGGGCGCGCCGCAAGGCGGGAGCTTCGATGAAATCGCCGCCGCGTCGAAGGCGCGCGTGGAGGAGGTCGCCGCCAGTCTCGGCGTGGAAGTCCACCATCAGCATCACGACGCGCCGCCCTTGCCTCTCTATCCGTCGGAGCCGCCAGCGGCGGCCGAGCTTGAAAAGCGCAGTTCCGAACCCTGCGCCATGCCGGAAGTCTTGCCGCTTGAGGCCGAAGCCGCTCCGCCCGTGGCTGTCGAGGCCATTTCCGCGCGCGACATTGTCGAGGCCGCGCACGATATCGGCATGCCAGCCATCGCGGCGGAGCCGCTGCCGGAAGCGCCGGCGGAGATAGAAGCTGCGCATCAGCCTGAGCCCGTAGCGCCTGCGCCGGCGTTCGAACCGGCGCCGCGGCCCGAGCCTGAACCCGTTGGGGAGGCCGCGCCTGAGCCAGCGCCCATTGCCGCCGAGGCCGTCCTCGAACCGGCGCCCGAGCCCGTTGTTGAAGCGCCCGCGCCCGAACCGGCGCCGAGGCCCGAACCTGCCGTGGCGTACACGCCGGAGCCCGCGCCCGCGCTGGCGAAGGAGGCGCCGCCCGCCGCGAAACGCGAGGCCGCGCCTCCGAAAAAAGAGCCGAAGCCGAAAGAGGAGAAGCCGCAGCAGAAGACGCTCTTCGGCCTTTGGCTCGATATGGTGTTCGGCCGCCGGAAATAGGGTCTTCCGGAGGGCGCCCATCGTGGCGATGGCGCCGCGCGGCCCGAAAAGAGATACGCGCCGCGGCAACCGGACCTCCGGTTGCGGAGCGGCGCGCATACTTAGAACTGCATAGAGTTGAAGGAGAAGGCCAGCATGAGCCTCGCCGCCGCAAGCCAGTCCTCCGCCGTCCTCCCAGACCTGCTTTCGCACTGCGACGAGGCCGCGGCGAACGCCGAGCGGCTCGCGCGCCGGGCGACGGTGGCGTTGCGCGCGCGGGTCAGCGCCAACGACGCGCTATCGAGCGAGCTGATCGAGCGCGAACAGCACGCCTGTCACGGCCTGTCCTGGCTCGCGACCTACGCCGCCGCGATCGCGCAGATGGCGGCCTATGCGCGCCGCCTCACCGAATCGCACCGCTTCGGCGAGATGGAAGCGCTGCTCACCCAGATCGGCGCGGGCGAATATGCGGCGCAGATCCTCGGCGGCATCCCCATGAGCCAGTCCGAGACCGTGCGCTTCCACGATCTCGATCTTGAGCCGGCCGACCGCGACATGTTCGCGAGCGCGGGCGTGGTCGAACTCATCAAGGCGAACTCTCCCGCCGCGCGGGCGAGGCTCACGGAGCTGGTCCAGCACGCCGCCGGCACGGGGCATTTCGGCGACGGCGGGCTCGACGACACGCTCGAAGCCATGCGCGGCGAGATGATCCGCTTCGTGGACGCTGAGGTGAAGCCGCACGCCCACGAATGGCACATGAAGAACGAATATATCCCGCTCGACATCATCGCGAAGATGAACGAGCTGGGCGTGTTCGGCCTGACGATCCCGGAGGAGTATGGCGGGCTCGGCCTTGGCAAGGAGGCCATGTGCGTCGTCTCCGAGGAGCTCTCGCGCGGCTATATCGGCGTCGGCTCGCTCGGCACGCGCTCGGAAATCGCGGCCGAGCTGATCCTTGGCGGCGGGACGGAGGAGCAGAAGGAGAAGTGGCTGCCCAAGCTCGCGAGCGGCGAGGTTCTGCCGGCGGCGGTCTTCACCGAGCCGAACACGGGCTCCGACCTCGCCTCGCTCAAGACGCGCGCCCTGCGCGAGGGCGACGTCTACAAGATCACCGGCCAGAAAACCTGGATCACGCACCCTGTCCGCGCCGATGTCATGACCCTGCTCGCGCGCACCGATCCGGCGGAGCCCGGCTATCGCGGCCTGTCGATGTTCCTCGCCGAGAAGCCGCGCGGCACGGACGAGAACCCCTTCCCGGCGCAAGGCATGACCGGCGGCGAGATCGAGGTGCTCGGCTATCGCGGCATGAAGGAGTTCGAGCTGTCCTTCGACGGCTTCGAGGTTCCCGTCTCCGGCCTTCTCGGCGGCGTGGAGGGCGAGGGCTTCAAGCAGCTCATGAAGACGTTCGAATCCGCGCGCATCCAGACGGCGGCGCGCGCGGTCGGCGTGGCGCAATCGGCGATGGACCTCGGCCTGCGCTACGCCATGGAGCGCCAGCAATTCGGCAAGGCCATCGTGAATTTCCCGCGCATCTCCGACAAGATCGCCATGATGGCCGCCGAAACCATGATCGCCCGCCAGCTCACCTATTACGCCGGCCGCGAGAAGGACCAGGGGCATCGCTGCGACCTGGAAGCCGGCATGGCCAAGCTGCTGGCGGCGCGCGTGGCGTGGTCCTGCGCCGATAACGCGCTGCAAATCCATGGCGGCAACGGCTTCGCGCTCGAATATCCGATCAGCCGCGTGCTGTGCGACGCGCGCATCCTCAGCATCTTCGAGGGCGCCGCCGAAATCCAGGCGCAGGTTATCGCGCGGCGGCTGCTTGAGGTGCGGGGTTAGGGGGAGGTTTCCGGGTTTGGCGAAGAACGGGTGCGGTCGGAGGCGGTCGTGTGGAGTTTGTGTTGGGTCGAATGCTGGCTTGCCGGATTTCCATGGTACCATATACGCTAAGGCAGGGGTGAAAGCCACCCGCTGTTAGATTTAGCTGGTTTTAAGGATCAAGAGGGCAAACTTGTAGGATGAAAAAGCTTCGCCCAAGCCACCTTCCTGACTTCAAGAAGCCTCCGCTGAATGAAATGATCGTCGGGGTACAGTTTGCACCACCCCCAACTTATCGCTCTATTGACGCTCGTGACGTCTGGGAACTTTTTAGACAAACCTACCCGGGTTTGCAGGAGCAGCCACCCTTAGCCCCCAGCTTTGAAACTTTCGGCACGCCATTTGGGGCACAAATCAATTTTAACTTCATTGGCGCGGGCATTCATCCCCGCTATTGGTTCACCTCCAAAGACCAGGCTGAGTTGTTGCAGTTCCAGCCCGATCGTTTTCTTCACAACTGGAGGCGAGTGCCTAGCAAAAACAATCTGTATCCGAGATTTGAAATAATTATAGAAAAGTTCGAAAACGAGTTGAATATTCTTGAGCGTCAACTTGCATCATACGGAAAAAAACAACTTGACATTAATCAGTGTGAGGTCACCTACGTAAATCATCTCTACTCCAACATCGCAGAGAGCGAACCCAACCCATCGAACTGGCTAACTTTCTTGAGATTCGGCGAAGCTCCTGCTGACGTGAATATGGTCTTCCGCCGAACGCTGCTTGGACCCGAAGAAGGGGCCTTTGGTCGGTTAATAATCGAAACCAGTAGCGCTGTGGACGTCGAACAGCGGAAGCTCATTAATTTCACCCTGACGGTTAGGGGAGCGCCCCGTGGGACACGCATCGAGGATGCTATTAGCTTTCTGCGTCGCGGACGGGAAACAATCGTGACCACATTCGCGACACTAACGACAGAAAAAGCTCATTCGGACTGGGAAATCATTACATGACGAGCGCTGTGCTGAGAAAGGCATCAGCCCGCGCTGAGACGCAATCGTTCAGAGAACCTCTAACCTCCCAAAGCGACTCGATCGCGGCATTCTCAGGAAGCGTGGTTCGTCGCGTGGTCCAAGCCCCACGTTTCCCTTGGATCGAGGCAGCCTTGGAGGAGCTTCGGGAACTTTGTCGCTTAGAACGAGGCTGGGACGGATACCAAGCACAGCCGGTGTCGCTTCCCAATGCCTATTTCGCCTTGCAGATACTTGAGAACACCTGTACCGAAAAAACGATGAAGCCACAATTTATCCCTGGTAGTCGGGGAGATTTGCAATTGGAGTGGCACACTTCCGATGTGGATCTCGAGATTCATGTGCGCGCGCCGTTTGATGTTGATGTTTGGTTCCGCGATCAAGAAACGGGAGCCCTCGGCCAAGAGGAATATATACAAAGGGATCTTGGGCCGCTCCTTCGCCCAATCCGAGAACTTAGTTGGGAAAAATATCCACGAATTGCCCGAACCACCTGAAAAAGATGAGCAAGGTAACACCTTGCCCCACGATCATGAGGCTTTACGAACCAACGATATTGTCATACGCCGGATTTCAGACAAACAAATTTCTGACTATCCGAATGGAGTGCGTCGGATCTCTTCCCTCGCATTCAAGACATACCAAGGCCCTTGCGAGGGGATGTCCGTCGACCTTGAGCGTTTCATACGGGAGGCGGGTGAGGATCCTCGTATTTATGTGACGACTCCGAAATGGTACGGCTCGCTGCAGTTGAGTGTGGGGCAAATTCGCGACGCCAATCTTTTAGTAGGTTATGATCCGGTTCCAAAAAACCCCTATCACGGCCAAATTTGGAACAGGGATGGCAAGCCGACCAAGGGTCAACAGAAACAGCAGGAGCGAGCCTTGCGAAGAATCAGCTCCTGGTTTGTAGAGATTTCCGGCGTAGAAATCAGTGAGCCATAATATTGACAGCGGGTAATTTCAGGGGTCTCCCGTAAGAGATCCAAAAGCGGTCATACCAATCCAACAAAGTTTTTTTGGCACTTGGGCTGGCTCCGGCCTACAGCCCTCCCGGAGCGCCGATCCCGCCGCAATCGCCTTACAGTTCACGATTCGCGAACTGTAAGGCGCGGATGGCGGCCGTTGCGGCGCATCGTGGTTAAAATCGCCAATCGTTAACGGCCTCGCGCGCGGCGTTTCCTGGCGAGTTGTTCCTACAATTTTCCTACGAAAGGCGCCCAAAAGCTGGAATCGACGCGAAAAAACCGCTTCAGAAATCCTAGTTAACCGCAATGAAGTTGCGCGCGTTAACCGAAATCCGTAGCTTTAGATTGCAGCAGAGCGCCCCCGCAACCGGCGCAATCTTGCGTCGCGAGCGGATTTTCCTTCGAAAATTCAACGCGATAGCGCCCGCTAACGCTTCCACAAGGCGCTTTCGCCTATAATGAAAAAAGTGAGGGGAAGAAGGCGAAAAACCGCGAAGTGGCGTAACCTTATTCCGGGGCGCCAGGGTTAAGGAAGGGTTGACGCAGTGGACAAGAACGGCGAGGCGGGCTATGCGAGCGACACCGTCAACAAAAGGTTGAGAGCGCCCCATGGAGAACGTTCGCGGCCGCACGGTTTTGATCACGGGCGCCTCCGCTGGCATCGGCAAGGCGTTCGCGGAGGCGTTCGCCGCCAAGGGCTGGAACGTGGCGTTGACCGCGCGGCGGGCGGAGCGGCTGGAAGCGCTGGCGGCGGAGCTGTCGGCCAAGCATAATGTGGCCGCGACGCCGATCCCGGAGGACCTTGCGCATCCCGATGGCGTCAAGCGCCTGATCGAGGGGGTCAGCGAGCGCCGGCTCATCGTCGACGGCCTCGTCAACAACGCCGGCTATGGCGTGCCCGGTTCCTACGCGCGCACGCGATGGGAGGACCAGGAGGCGTTCCTCCGCGTGCTCGTCACGGCGCCGTGCGAACTCGCGCATGTGCTGCTCCCGCCGATGATCCAGCGCCGCTTCGGCCGCATTATCAACGTCGCGTCGCTGGCGGGACTCGTGCCGGGCTCGGCCGGGCACACGCTCTACGGCGCCGCGAAGGCGTTCATGGTCAAATTCTCGCAGTCGCTGCTCCTCGAAAACCGCGACGCGAACGTGCTGACGACCGCGCTGTGCCCCGGCTTCACCCATAGCGAGTTCCACGACGTGATCGGCACGCGCAAAGCCGTGTCGCGCCTCGGCAAGCATTGGTGGTCGAGCGCGGAGGAGGTCGCCGAGGCGGGCTATGAGGGCGTCATGAAGGGCCGCGCCATCGTCGTCACCGGGCGGCGCAGCAGGCAGGTCGCGGCGCTGATGAAAGTCTTGCCGGATTCGCTCGCGCTTGGCATCGTGAACAGCCAGGCGAAAACCTTCCGCAAGAAATAGCGAGCCCTCATGACCGCCGCCATCGTCATCCCCGCGCGCTACGGGTCGTCGCGCTTCCCCGGCAAGCCGCTCGCGCCCGTGGCGGGCGTCACCATGCTGGAGCGCGTGTGGCGCATCGCGCGAGCGGCGGCGCAGGCGTCGCGCGTCGTCATCGCCACCGAGGACGAGCGCATCCTCGCCCATGCGCAAAGCTTCGGCGCCGAGGCGATCATGACCTCGCCCGGCTGCAAGAACGGCACCGAGCGCGTGTTCGACGCGGTGAAGCGCGCCGCGATAGCCGAGGACATCGTGCTCAATTTGCAGGGCGACGCGGTGCTGACGCCGCCCTGGGTGCTCGAAGCGATGATCGGCGAGATGATCGCCGACGCAGGGCCGGAAATCGTGACGCCGGCTGTTCGGCTCGCTGGCGAAGCGCTCGCGGAATTCGTGGAGCAGAAGAAGCTTCGTCCCGGCAGCGGCACGACGGTGGTGTTCGATCGGAGCAGGAACGCGCTCTACTTCTCGAAAGCCGTGATCCCCCATCTGCGGCACGAAGGGCGCGCCTCCGTGTACCGCCATATCGGCCTCTACGGCTACCGGCAGGCCGCGCTCGCGCACTATGTGACGCTCGCGCCGTCTCCGCTCGAAGAGGCGGAGGGCCTGGAGCAACTCCGGGCGCTGGAGCACGGGATGGCGATTCGCGTGGCCGTCGTCGACTATCGCGGGCGGACGCACTGGTCCATCGACGCGCCGGGCGACGTGGGCGTGGCGGAGGCGATCATCGCCCGCGAAGGCGAGTTGATCCGGTGCTGCTGATCTTGGCCCGCCATGGGAATACGTTCGAGGCCGGCGAGGCGGCGACCTGGGTCGGCGCGCGAACGGACCTGCCGCTCACCGCCAAGGGCAGGGAGCAGGCCGAAGCGCTGGGCGCGGCGCTTGAGCCGGTGAGGGCTCGCATCCAGCGCATCCTCGCGGGACCATTGAAGCGCACGCGCGAGCATGCCTCCATCGCCGCGCGCGGCCTGCGCTTCGAGGCGCCGGCTGAAATCGATGAGCGGCTTCGCGAAATCGATTACGGCGCGTGGGAAGGCAAGACATCCGGGGAAATCGCCGCCGCCGGCGCCGAAAGCGAATTGAAAGCATGGGACAAGCGCGGCGTGTGGCCTTCATCGCCCGGCTGGTCACCGTCCGGGAAGGCCATTGCGAAGAACGCGGCGGACATAGCCAGCGGCCTCGCCGCCGCGATGTCCGCCGACGACGCCGCGTTGATCGTAACGAGCAACGGAATTTTGCGCTTCTTCCTGAAGCTTGTTCCGGGCGCGTTCGACGCCATGGCTGCGGACGGCACGCTGAAGGTTGCGACGGGAAACTGCTGCGCGCTCGCCTGCGAGGGCGGCGCCTGGCGCGTTGCGTTCTGGAATCGCCAGCCCCCGGATCTTTTCTAAGCTGAGCACCCAATCAAGCCAACGGATGGCCTTCGTTCGCCGTCCCGGAAAGGCGAAGCCTTATCCGGGACCGTGATAATCGCGGCGCTCATTTTTTTTTGCGATCCCGGCTCGCGCTTCGCTTGGCCGGGATGACGATGCAAATCGCGATCCGCATGGCTGCCAGAACCGTTCGCGCGGCGCTGGCGAAGGCAACGTCATGGAAATGCATTTCGGCGGCGCTATTTATAGGCTGACGGCCGGAACGCCGTTGCAGGCGTCGATTTTGGCGGATCGCGGTTTGTCCTTGGCCGTCAGCTCATCGATGTCGAAGGTACGGGGTCTATCAAGGAGGCGGCCATGGCGGCGGTGCTGACGGATAAAGAGCGGTCGTCGATCGACGCCTATTGGCGGGCGGCGAATTACCTTTCGGTCGGTCAAATCTATCTCTTCGACAACCCCTTGCTGAAGGAGCCGCTCTCCGAGAAGCACATCAAGCCGCGGCTTCTCGGCCACTGGGGCACCACGCCGGGCCTGAATTTCATCTATGCGCATCTGAACCGGGTCATCAAGAAGCACGGCCTGGACATGATCTATATCGCCGGTCCCGGCCATGGAGGCCCCGCGCTCGTCGCCAACGCCTATCTCGAAGGGACCTACAGCGAGGTCTATCCGAACGTCCCCGCCAACGAAGCGGGCATGAAGCGCCTGTTCAAGCAGTTCTCGTTTCCCGGAGGCATTCCGAGCCACGTCGCGCCGGAGACCCCGGGCTCCATCCACGAGGGCGGCGAACTCGGTTATTCTCTGAGCCACGCCTATGGCGCGGCTTTCGACAACCCCGATCTGATCGTCGCCTGCGTCGTCGGCGATGGCGAGGCGGAAACCGGGCCGCTCGCCACAAGCTGGCATTCCAACAAGTTCCTGAACCCGGCTGCTGACGGCGCCGTGCTGCCGATCCTGCATCTTAACGGCTATAAGATCGCCAACCCCACGGTGCTGGCACGGATCGGCCACGAGGAACTTGAGCAGCTTTTTCGCGGCTACGGCTACGCGCCGTATTTCGTGGAGGGAAGCGACCCGGCCACGATGCACGAGGCGATGGCCGCGACCCTGGAAACCGTCATCGGCGAAATCCGGCGCATCCAGCATGAAGCGCGGAACGGCAATCGCGAGCGTCCGCGCTGGCCGATGATCGTCATGCGCACGCCGAAGGGCTGGACCGGCCCCAAGGAGGTCGACGGCAAGCGCACGGAGGATTATTGGCGTTCGCACCAGGTGCCGATGGGCGAGATGCGCGGTAATCCGGAGCACGTGCGCATTCTCGAAGCGTGGATGAAGAGCTACCGGCCGGAGGAGCTGTTCGACGGCGAAGGGCGGCTGAGGCCGGAACTGGCGGAACTGGCGCCGCAGGGCGAGCGCCGCATGAGCGCGAACCCGCACGCCAATGGCGGCGCGCTGCTGCGCGACCTCAGGCTTCCCGATTTTCGCGATTACGCCGTGGACGTGAAGGCGCCGGGGGCGGCCACGGCCGAGGCGACGCGCGTCATGGGCCGATACTTGCGCGACGTGATGGCGCTGAACCGGGAGGCGCGGAACTTCCGGCTGTTCAGCCCCGACGAAAACAATTCCAACCGCTGGCAGGACGTGCTCGAAGTCACGAACCGCGCCTGGGACGCGGAGATCCTCCCCTGGGACGACCACCTCGCGCGCGACGGGCGCGTCATGGAAATGCTGAGCGAGCATCAATGCCAGGGCTGGCTCGAAGGCTATCTGCTCACGGGCCGGCACGGCTTTTTCTCGTGCTACGAAGCCTTCATCCACATCATCGACTCGATGTTCAACCAGCACGCCAAATGGCTGAAGGTGAGCAACCATATCCCGTGGCGCCGCCCCGTGGCCTCGCTCAACTATCTCTTGTCGAGCCACGTCTGGCGTCAGGACCACAACGGCTTCAGCCACCAGGACCCCGGCTTCATCGACCACGTCGTCAACAAGAAGGCCGAGGTCGTCCGCGTCTATCTGCCGCCCGACGCCAACTCGCTGCTCTGGGTGACGGACCGCTGCCTGAAGAGCCGCAACCGCGTAAACGTGGTCGTGTCCGGCAAGCAGCCCGCGCCGCAATGGCTATCCATGGACCAGGCGATCAAGCATTGCGAGGCGGGGCTCGGCATCTGGGAATGGGCGAGCAACGACCGTGGCTTCGAGCCGGACGTGGTGATGGCCTGCTGCGGCGACGTGCCGGCGCTGGAGACGCTCGCCGCCGTGGAGCTGCTTCGCGGCTACGCGCCGGAACTGAAGGTGCGCGTCGTCAACGTCGTGAACCTGATGAAGCTACAGCCGCAAAGCGAGCATCCCGACGGCCTGTCGGACGACGATTTCGATGCGCTGTTCACCACGGACAAGCCCATCATCTTTGCCTTCCACGGCTATCCCTGGCTCATCCATCGCCTGACCTATCGCCGCCACGGGCATCCGCACCTGCACGTGCGCGGCTACAAGGAAGAGGGCACGACGACCACGCCGTTCGACATGGCGGTGCTGAACGATCTCGACCGCTTCCACCTCGCGGGCGACGCGATCGACCGCGTGCCGAAACTCGAGTCGCGCGCGGGTTACGCCAAGCAGGCGATCCGCGACAAGCTCATCGAACACAAGGAATACATCGCCCGCTACGGCGACGACATGCCCGAGATCGCCGGGTGGACCTGGGGGGAACACGCAATGCCCGCGAAGGCTTCCACGGAAGGGGACAACGTCTGAAACGACTTGTGGCGGCGGTATTGAAGACCTTCGACTTCAATACTGCGTGCCGCCCGGCATTTCGGAGTCCGGCCAGCGTTTGTTCGACCACATCCATTGCTCGGGATGCTCGCGAATCCAGCTTTCGAACACCTTGAAGATGGCCTCCGTCCATTCGCGGATGTCCTCCGCCGGCTTGCCGGTGCGCGGCGCCTCAAGTTCCTGAACGGTGAACTTGAAGCGGGACGACTTGCCAACCCGAATGCAGCGGCCAACCCACAGCCGCGCGCCGGTGCGCCGGGCCAGCCAGGCCGGCGCCGTGGTGGCGTAAACCGTCGTTCCGAAGAAAGGAACGCGGACGCCCTTCCAGTCCAAGAGATCGGAGAGCAGGCCGATCGAGCCGCCGCCGCGCACATGCGCCATGATGCGCATGGTCGTCGCCTTGCCTTCGTCGCTCTTGCTGGCGAAAAGTCCGGCGGGCCAGACAAGCGACCGCTTGTTTCGAATGTAGCGGTCGACATAGGGATTTTCGACGATCCGGTAGACGCCGGCCATGTTGGGATTCAAAGCCAGGGTCGGCAGGATGCAGATTTCCCAATTGCTCATGTGAAGCGACGCGAATATGCACGCGCCCACCTTGTCCCGGTAGCGCTCGATAAGTTCGGGATTTTCGACCTCGATGAGCGACGGATCCTTCAAGAGCCGGTCCACTAGAAATGTCTCCGCCATCACGCGCCCGAGATTATCCCACATGGCGAGCGCGATGGCCTCGCGTTCGGCGTGGGTTTTCTCGGGCATCGCTTTCTCAAGGTTCTTCATCGCGCGCCGGTGCCGCCGCGTTTTCGGAGCGATAAATCGCCAGGCCGCCGCGGAAACGGCCGTCGCCATGGAAAGCGGCATGGCGCGAATGAGGGCGGCGAGCACTAGCAGGAGCCCGTATTCGAGCCGTTGGCGGATGTCGATGAGCATAACCGTGGTGGAGGGCAAGGAGTTGGAGAGCCTGTCTTGCAAGCCCCGGCGCCAAGGTCAAGCCCTTATACCAAGCCGGCGGGCGCCATACCCCGCCGCATAAAGGCGCGGCGCAAGGGGCCTATCGAGCCGAGCGCATACAGGCCAAGGCCGCGCGCCGCCTGCAACGGCAGGAAATTCGAAAGCAGGCTTCGGTTCAGGACGTCCGCTCCGAGCGTGCGGCTCACGATGTCGCCCCTGCGGGCGGCCGTATAGTCGCGAAGAAGATCTTCGGAGCCGATGTCCGCGCCCTTCTCCCTTGCCTCCGCGAGCAGGCGAAGAAGGGTCTCCACGTCGCGAAAGCCGAGATTGAGGCCCTGGGCGCCGATCGGCGGCACGACATGAGCCGCTTCTCCGGCGAGCGCGACACGCGCGCGGCCATAGTCGCGCACCGCGAGCGAGGACAGCGGGAAGCGCCCCCGGCCGCTGACCTCCGACACGCCCCCCAAGGCGAGGTGCGACGCCTTTTCGATCTCGCGCGCGAAGGCTTCGTCATCGAGCGCCGCCAGGCGCTCCGCCTCGCTCTTGCGCTCGACCCAGACGAAGCTCGATTCATTTCCTGGCAGCGGCACCAGCGTGAGGGGACCGGCGCCGCGATGAAATTCGATGCAGACCCCGCGATGAGGCCGCGCATGCCGGAAACTCGCGGCGAGCGCAACCTGATCGTAGGTCCAGGCCAGCTTGCGGAAGCCGGCGGCTTCGCGCAGCGCGGACATGCGCCCGTCGGCGGCGATGGCGAGCGGCGCGGCAAGTTCGGTTCCATCGGCGAAGCGCAAGGACGCCTTGGTGGCCGTTTCGCGGAAACCGATCACCGGCCCGGGCGTCAGGACTTGCAGCTTCTGCTTTTCGACTTCGGCTTTCAAAGCGGCCACGAGATCGGCGTTCGAGATGTTATAGCCGAAGGCCGTCTCGCCAATCTCCTCGGCGTGGAAGACGCAGTCGGGAGCGCGAAGGCGCCGGCCCGTGTCGTCGATGAATTGAAGCGCGCGAAGAGGCTCGGCGCGGTCGTGGCATGCGTCCCATACGCCGAGCCGCTGCAAGAAATCGATCGTCTTATTGAACAGGGCGGCGCTCCGGCCCTTCGCCGCCTCGGCCGAGGCGCTTTTCGACGTGTCCACAATGGCGGGCGCGAGGCCGGCCTCAAGACACCCAAGCGCGGCGGCGAGACCCGCCGGTCCGGCGCCAACCACGACCACATCGGCATGAGGCGTCTCAGTCATCCGCGGCCAACCCTCCTGGAGCCCAAAATCTCCTTCCAACTTAGCAAGCGCCCTCGCCGATGCAACCGCGCGGAGTACGAAAAAGGGAACGCCGCTGTCGATCTTCCGCGTTTCGCCAAGCTTGCTCATAGCTTCAAGCCACGCGTTTTAAGCGAGTTTGCAACAGCGTTACAAAACTTCTCCGGGCCACAAAAGACAAATGCCGCGCGAGGCGGCATTTGCTGCGAGATTGGCGGCCCTCCCGGCCGATCGGTGAGCTTGGCCGGGAGAAACGCCGAGGTACGGGCTTCCTATTTGTAGGATTCGAGCGCGGGCGGGTTCCATAGCGGAACGATCGCGCGCGACCAGACTCGCGTCTCGTAGGACTTCGAGCCATCCGAAAGGTTAGTGTAGTTCGAGGTCGCCACATCCGTGGTTACGTAGGTCTGCAACGTGATGCCGGGGAAGCTGTAGCCGACGAGGCCGCCCAGCGCGAATTGCGACTGCTCTTTCCCGCCGCTGGCTGTCCAGAGCCCCTTGCTCGTGTCGGACGAACCGAAGCCGACAAGACCGATTTCCCACTTGCCGATCGTCTTGGTCGCGGTCAGGTCGTAGTTGAACCAGTCGGGCAGGACCTGCTTATCGGTGGGGCTGAGGACCGTATAAACATCCGACTTCCCAGCCTGGCCGAAGCTCAAATTCGCCGCGAGCTTCCAGCCATTGGCGACGTAGCTCAGGTTGACGCGCTCGCTCAGCGCCCCGCTATCGAAGCCGAACTGGCCCAGTTGATTGTCGACCGGCGCCCAGCCGCCGATAAAGGCGCTGAAGCCGAAACCGCCGCCGAGATCCCACGCCGCGCCGACGAAGCCCGCCGGGTTATAGACTTGGGTATAATCGCGTCCGGACCAGCTCGGTCCGACATAGGGAACGCCGCCGCTGATCTCCGGAACCGTCGCGAGAACCTCGACGCGCGCGCCGGCGATCGTCCAGGGCGTCGACCAGGCAATCAGCGGGACGTTGATGACGAGCGAAGATTTCGAGTCGTCGATGCCGCGCCAGCCGCCGATCGAAGCGTTATCGATGAAGTACGCACCTTCCGGAAGCGCGCCGCCGAGCGCGAGACCGGCGGTCCAGCCGGGAGGCTCAAGCGAACCGGCGCTTGCTCCGGAGGCGAACGCAAGGGTACTGAACGCAACTGCCGTCATTGCTGTTTTTAGTGCTCTCATCTTACCCACCATCTTCCCCAGTCAATATCTACTAAATTCATCAAATAAACCTGCAACTTCTCGCAATCAACGGATTTCGGTTGCAGAATGGGCCGCCGCCGCGAGAGGCGCATGCGCCCACTTTTTGCAAATCGGCGCCATAAAATGGCCATTTACGGCTTGGCTTCGGGTATGACTTTTCGTTTGCAGGCGGAGGGCGTTTCGTTCATTCCCTCTCACAAAACCGGGAGCCGCAGGTGTGTGGCCGCTTTCGGCGTGATCTGTGCTTTCGCCGCTACAGTGTATAAGAGGGGCTTCTAAACTTCCGGGAGTATAACGCTGGAGCGCGCGGCCGTAGCATGCCTTTCGCGCATCTATTCTACTGCAATAATGAGATCGTGTTCTGGCGCCCGGTCCAGCAAGACGCGGCCACGAATGATCTGGCTTGAGCCAGTCGTCTATTACGTAAGCGCCACGGGCGCTTTCCTGATTCGGCGGGAAAAGGGGATAAGAAGCGGCGAATCTATCGAATGAAAAGGGCCAAGCGCCGGGGAGTGGAGCTTGGCCCTTTTTAGCCGCGATCAGAGGTCACGTCCCCGGTGGTGGTGTAACTCGACGGTAGCGAGCCGCTCGCTAAGCGCGCTCTCCATGGCGCCGTAGCGTGCGAGCGGCTTGCGGCGGTCATCGGCGACTCACCGGTATGATCGGGTTGCGACATCCAACGCAACCGGGGAACTGCCGATGACCGACGACATGATGAGCCTTCGCACGCTGATTGAGAAGACGCCCGACGCCGACATCTTGCGCGAGATGATCGGCTTCGCCGCCGAGCGGCTGATGGAGATGGAGGTTTCCGGCCTGACAGGAGCGGCGCTTGGCGAGCGCTCTTCAGACCGGCTGGTTCAGCGCAACGGCTACCGGGACCGCATCTGGGAGACGCGGGCCGGTACGGTTGAGTTGCGCATCCCCAAGCTTCGTAAGGGGAGCTACTTCCCGGGCTTTCTTGAACCGCGCCGGCTGGCGGAGAAGGCGCTGACGGCCGTGATCCAGGAAGCCTACATCCAGGGCATCTCGACGCGCTCCGTGGACGATCTCGTCAAGGCGATGGGCATGAGCGGCATCTCCAAGAGCCAGGTGAGCCGCTTGTGCGAGGACATCGACGGCCGCGTCAAAACCTTCCTCGACCGCCCCATCGAGGGCGACTGGCCCTATCTTTGGATCGACGCCACTTATGTGAAGGTGCGCCAGAACGGCCGCATCGTTTCCGTGGCGGTCATCATCGCCGTGGGCGTGAACAGCGACGGCAGGCGTGAAGTCTTGGGCATGGACATCGGCCCTTCGGAAGCCGAGACATTCTGGACCGGCTTCCTGCGCAAGCTCGCGCGCCGGGGCCTGCGCGGCGTGAAGCTCGTCATCTCCGACGCCCACGAAGGCATCAAGGCCGCGGTCTCGAAGGTGTTGAACGCCACCTGGCAACGCTGCCGCGTCCACTTCATGCGCAATGCGCTCGCCCATGCCGGCAAGAGCGGACGCCGCGTGGTCTCGGCCTTCATCGCCACGGCCTTCGCACAAGACGACGCCGGGGCCGCCAAACAGCAATGGCGCAGGGTCGCCGATCAACTGCGCCCCAGACTGCCAAAGCTCTCCGCCTTCATGGACGAGGCCGAGCCTGACGTGCTCGCCTATATGGGATTCCCGGCGGCGCATCGGACCAAACTGCACTCCACCAATCCCATCGAACGGCTGAACGGCGAAATCAAACGTCGCACCGAGGTCGTTGGCATCTTCCCGAACGAAGCCGCCATCACCCGCCTCGTCGGCGCGATCCTCCTCGAACAGAACGACGAATGGGCCGTGCAGCGCGCCCGATACATGACGCTGGAAACCATCGCGCCTTTGAGCGATGATCCCATCGCCGGGCTGCCCGCTGTGGCCGCCTGACCTTCCCGGCCCTGCCGGAGCTTCGGCGACGCCTGCCGTCAGCTACACCACGCCTTGGGGCACGATCCGATCAGATCATGGCCCCGATATGAACGCGGCTCTATCCCGCTGGGAGATCAGCAACCGAACGGGAACTCTGCCGGCGCGATTGGCGCGCGCCTCGTTCAGAACTTGTCTCTGGAATTTCCGCGAGAAAGCGAGAACGGGCTGTCCTTCAGGACTCTCTTCGCCGCAATCTCCGCCTGAAGCGGGCCTTCGAATTCCTGCCCTTCCAGTGTGTTGAAGGCGTGCAGAGCGGACAGGAACCTGTAGTGGCTTTCGTTGCGATGCTTGCGAACGATAATGCCGACCGCGTTTCCTTGCAGTTCAATGACATAAGCGTCAGACATGAGCTTACCCTCGCCATTCAAGGCGGTGTTGAAGTCGTGGATGTTTTTCAGGAGGTTGATGCTAATTGCAGCGGCTACACATCGCGGTCGCCGTACAATCGCGCCCGCAACATATCCAGTTCTCGCTGTCTGACTGTTTCATTCCAATCTCCAACCATTGCCCTGCTAATATGACCAACTTTATCAACTTTTGAAAGCCGATTCATTGGCGGGCAAGGAGGCCGCAGCCGGATATTTCTCGAAAAACGGGCGCTGGAGCGGCGCACATACCTGGCGCAGGCCGGAAGATGGAACGCGGCCGAAAACGGCGGCAAAAAAAGCAAAAATATTCCGAATATAAGGCTACAAATACGGCGCCAGAGAATGCTTTTCTAGCGACGCGCCAAAAAGGGGCGTGAGCGGCGCGTGCGCCATCGATCAAGCGGCCACTTTCACCTCGCGGCGCTCCCTCATATCGGCGAGGGTCGTCGCGTCGAGCACGCTCGCCAAGGCGTTCCTCGCATCGAGCATGAGCTTGCGCACCGCGCAAACGTCCTCGTCGCAGTCGCCGCATGGCCGGTAGGCGGTCAAGCTGGCGCAAAGAAAGGGCGCGATCGGGCCGTCGATGGCGCGAATGATCTGTCCGGCCTTGATTTCGCTCGCTGGCTTTGCCAGCGCATATCCGCCCGCCTTGCCCTTCTTGGAGTGCACGAGCCCCGCGCGGCGCAGATCGGCGAAAATCTGATCCAGGAACTTCTTCGGGATGTTGTTGGCCTCGGCGATCTGCGCGACTTGGGCAATTTCATTCTCGCGAAGCCCGGCGAGATGCAGCATCGCCTTCAGGCCGTATTTGCCTTTGTTCGTGAGCATGGCGGTCCCATTTTGCTTCAAAGCCGCCCGAAAAGGCGCGTTTGTTCCGCGAACCGTACCATGAATGAAAATTCCTTGGCCAGCATGTTCTATAAAATCGATACGCTTTATTATATCGGTTGTGGCGGCTCCACGCGGCCGGCCATGCGGCCATGTCGCAGGGAATGCGATTCGCCTTGTCCGTTGCTGGTCCCTCAAAAAAAACGCCCGGCAGGGTCGCTTGACCCGCCGGGCGCTCGGAGTGTTAAGAGCGTTAAGCCGCGCGCGCCGTGATCTGGCCGCCCGCGGCCGCCAACCCGCGTTCGAGGTCTTCGACGATGTCGTCGATATGTTCGAGCCCGACCGAGAGCCGCACATAGCCGTCGGAGACGCCGGTGGCTTCCTGCTCGGCGGGGTTGAGCTGCGAATGGGTGGTCGTCGCCGGATGGATGGCGAGGCTCCGCGCGTCGCCGATATTGGCCACGTGGTAGAACAGCTCCAGCGCATCGATGAAGCGCCGCCCGGCCTCCTTGCCGCCCGCCAGTTCGAAGCCGACGAGCCCGCCATAGCCGCCCTTGAGATACTTATCGGCGCGCTCGCGGAACGCGCCCGTCTGCGTGGACGGATGGATCACGCGCGTCACCTCGGGGCGCTTCAGGAGATAGTTCGCAACCGCCTGCGCGTTCTGCGAATGGCGCTCGATGCGAAGCGGCAGCGTCTCGATGCCCTGGATGATGAGGAACGCGTTGAAGGGCGACAGCGCCGAGCCGAGGTCGCGCAGCAGCGTGACGCGCGCCTTGATGATATAGGCGATGGGGCCGAGCGGCTTCACGGCCTCGCTCCACACCGCGCCATGGTAGGACGGGTCGGGCGTGTTGAGCGCCGGCTGGCGCTGCGGATGCGCCGCCCAGTCGAAATTGCCGCCGTCCACGAGCAGCCCGCCGATGGAGGTGCCGTGGCCGCCAAGATATTTCGTGGTCGAATAGACGATGATCGCCGCGCCGTGGTCGAAGGGCCTAACAAGCAGCGGCGCGGCCGTGTTGTCCACGATCAGCGGAATGCCGAGCGGCCGGCCGATGGCGGCGACTTCGGCGATGGGGAACACGGTGAGCTTCGGGTTCGGCAGCGTCTCGGCGTAATAGGCGCGGGTGCGCGCGTCGGTGGCGCGGCGGAAATTCTCCGGGTCGGCCGGATCGACGAAGCGCACCTCGATGCCCTGGTCCTTCAGCGTGTTGGCGAACAGGTTCCAGGTGCCGCCGTAAAGGTCGGTCGAGCTGACGACGTTGTCGCCCGCGCGCGCGAGGTTCTGGATGGCGAAGGCCGAAGCCGCCTGTCCCGACGACAGCGCCAGCGCGCCAACCCCGCCCTCGATCTCCGCGATGCGCTTTTCGAGCACGTCGTTGGTCGGGTTCATGATGCGCGTGTAGATGTTGCCGAGTTCCTTCAGCGCGAACAGGTTCGAGGCGTGCTCGGTGTCGCGGAACTGATACGAGGTCGTCTGGTAGATCGGAACCGCGACCGCGTTCGTCGCGGGGTCCGACCGCCAGCCGCCATGCAGCGCCAGCGTCTCGGGGTGACGGGTCTTTGCCAATGCTTCATCCTCCAAAACAGGTTGATCCGATTGCGATTTCGGCGCGGCTTGCGAAAGCCTCCGGGCGTCGCTTTTGCGCTCACGGAACGTGAGCGGAGCCGCGGCCCAGATCCCCGCGGCGGCTGCCGCGAAGAAAGCGAACGCCTTGAGTTGCGCCGTGCTGAGCAGCACGATGGCTGGCCCAGGGCAGAGACCGCTCAGGCCCCATCCGACGCCGAAAATGGCCGCGCCCGCGATGAGCGAAACCGTGATCGGCTCTGTGCGATCCGGAAGGGCGATCGAACTCTCCGAGCGCGGAAGTCTTCGCCCAGCGCGCGATTGCGAAGGCCGGCAAGGCGACCGCGATGGCGCCGGCCATGACGAAAGCGAGCGCCGGATCCCAGTCTCCCGTCACGTCGAGGAAGGCGAGGATGCGATTGGGATCGGTCATCCCCGAGATCGCGAGCCCGGCGCCGAAAATCAGGCCGAAGATCGCTGCTGTAATCGCGCCCATCCTAGCCCCCCAAACGCTCGACAAGGCCGAGATGCCTGACCGCGTAAACGGTCGCGGCCGCCACCGCGATGAAAACGATGGTCGCGGCGAGCGAGCGCGGCGACAGGTTGGAAATCCCGGAAACGCCGTGGCCGCTTGTGCAACCGCCGCCGATGGCGGTCCCGAAGCCGGCGAGCAGGCCCGCTGCGACCAGCGTGACGATGCTTGCCGGTATCTCCCCCGTGGAACTCCCCACCTGGGCCAAATGAAACTGCTGGGCCAGGGCGCCCGCCGCGATGAGTCCGGCAAGAAAGGTCCAGCGCCAGAAGCCCCGCCGCGCCTTGATGGCCCCGCCGAGTATGCCGCTTATCCCTGCAACGCGTCCGTTGACGAGAAGAAGGCCCGCGGTCGCGGCGCCGATCAATGCGCCGCCTGCCAGGGCGTTGGTCCATGCCGCCATTGCGCTAGTCCTTGAAGCTTTCGCGTTGATCGAACTTATAGCCGACTGAGAAGCCGACCGAAAATTCGCTCAACTTGATGTTCGCCTCGCCGCCGCCGAAACTCGCCGGAATAGAATTCTGTCCGTTCACCTGAACCTCCGGCGCATAGAGCAGGTAGCCGCTGTATTCCCAGCGCTTCGACGGCGATTCCCACGTGAAGCCCGCTGTAAATTGGCTCTGGACGGTGGCCGGCGCAAGGATGTTGAGGAAGGTCTCGTCGTTGCGGATCACTTCGGTGGAATAAGCATAGCCGCCGCGCACCTGCAACTGCGGCGTCAGCTGATAATTGGCGCCGATCCGGAACACGTTGGCGTCCTGCCAGTTGAAGCCCGGCCCATTCGGGCTTCCAAGCTGCTGACCGGTCAATATATTCGCGAGCCCAGCATTGCCGACAGCGTGAATGCTGCTGTAATCGATGAACTGATACTCGGCGGTCACGTCGAGCCGGGGCGTGAGCTTGTAGGCCGCGCCGACGGTGAAGTTCTGAGGCGCGTCGAAAGCGCCCGCATCGGCAAGCAAGCCTCTATACCCGTTGAAATCCTGGAAAAACGTTTCCGTCGTATAAGCGGCGCCCAGCGACAACCGCGGCGTGATGTGGCCGAGATAACCGATGCGCGCGCCGATGCCGAAAGCCTCGTCCACGCCCTTATTGGTGAGGGAGGCCGGGTCGGCCGAGGCCCCGGCGAAGGCGCCGAGACCGTTGGCGCTGAAACGCTGATAGGCGAGGTTCACGGAGACGCCGATGGAGTGCTCCGGCGCGATCTGGTAGGCGACCGTCGGCGACAGGAAGAACTGCTCGAAGTCGAAGCCCGCCGTGCCAAGATAGGCGGGCGAAAGGTTTTGGTATGGGTTGACTTTATAGCTGCTGCCGAGGCCGTTGCCGTAGGCGGCGATGCCGATAGCCAGGTCCGGGCCGACCTGCCTCACCCAGCCGAGGCTCGGAATGAGGTAATCGCTGCGGGCATTGCCGTCATAATTTCCATCGAGGGTGTGGCCCCCGGGCAATGTATTTCCGGTAATGGTCGCACTCCGGTCCGGCCGGAACCACTCCGCGCCAGCGTCGAAACGCCCGCCAAGGAACAGCGCGGCGGCCGGATTGCTCGCAATCGCAAGCGAATCCAGCGGATACGCCACGGCGGCGCCGCCGATGCCTTCCGCCTCGATGCCGTAGCCGTGCAAATAATACCCGTCCGTCGCGGACGCGGAATTAACGGCGCCGAGCGCGATGCAAAGGGAAAGCGCTCCCGCCGATAGCGATGGCGCGCGCGCGCCGATAGAACCGGTAAAACGAACCTGCATCATAGCCAACCCCCCAACCCCCGATTTTCTTCGGAGCCACTGGCCGCCCGGAGCGGGCCTGCCAGCCCAAAGTCCAAGTCGCCTTGAGCGATGCGTTTGCGAGTCCTCGCCGGGCTGCGCGCGCGCTCAAAGCCGGATGGAAGTAAAGCAGCTTGGCTAAAGCTTTTCTATAGAAGTCATCAACATAGTAGAAAATAAGAACCGGTTTCGCCGCTATGGGCGCATCAAGAACAAAAACATTATTTTTGGCGGCCTTCCTGTATTGGTTATTCTCTCGTCGCGCATCCGCGGGGTAATTTTTTTATCGGGAAGACCCTGACACAACGCGCGTCGCGGGAGTGAGATTTTCTTTGCCCGGCGTTGTATTCGGTTGGTCGCGCCGATTCAAAGCTCATCGCCGCAATGAGATTACGAAAAAGAATGAACGGCTAGCAAAGCGCACTTCCAGGTCTCCGCGAATGCACTTGGTCCTTCGCGCCGGGCCGGCCTGCTGGCGGGGAATGCCGGGGACCTCGATTTGATCGGGGCAAAGGAGCGGCTAACAACAGATCGCCCAAGCGAAACTGGGCGGCCGCACTTCGGGCGGAGCGATAAGTTCGCGTCCGCCGATCTCCGCTCGGCTTGCGCCAACTTGCAACTTCGCCCGGAGTTTTTCGCAAGCGAAAGCAAGAAGGGAGACGCCCTGCCGCAGACGGCTCCCGCCCTCCGGAAGAAATATGGTGGCTGAACGTTCCGCAATGGGCGAAGCGTGCAGTTTAGAAGCCCGGCGGGAAAAGCCCCCAGAGTGGGATCGCTGGGGGCTTAACCGGTTCCAACAACGCTATGCATTACGAAGTCGAAGAAACCGGCAGAACAACGTTTGCGTATCTTGCTCTGCTGAAGATTAAGCTAGCGCGTGCACGGAAGCGAGACAACATCTTCCGCGTGTGTTGGTTAAGCCAGCACGCACGAGCGCCCAGCGTATTAACCATGCTGGCATCCCTGCCCAAACGCCGCTACACTAAATCTTTGGCACCATAGCGATTGGGAGGAAGATGCTTGACCGACAATCCGTTCGAGATCCCGCATGATTTGCGCGCCGCGCTCGACCAGAACATGCAGCATGCGCACGCTGCGTATGAGCAGATCACAGACTTGGTGACCAAAACCATCCAAGCTTGGATGACCGCGGCGCCCGCCAATCCTATGCTGACCGGCTTCCAGGATATACAAAGCCGCGCCATGGATTTCGCCAAGGAAAATGCCGAGTCCGTCTTCGCGATCGCCAGCAAGATCAGCTACGCGAAAAGTCCTCAGGAGGTCCTGGCGCTTCAAACGCAATTCGCTCAAACCCGCGTGCAGGCCTACGCTACCCAGATACAGGAGCTCTACGCATTGAGCGGCGAAGCGATCCAGAAATCGCAACAAGGCTGACAGCTCATGCGAGCCCTGTGCGCGAAAGACGCCTCACAAGAGGCGTCCCTGCGACGCCGCCGCTCTCTTCCCTGTTCGCGCGTCGCAATCGCCACGTTGCGCCCCCTCGCCATGCTCCCCTTACCGTGTAATACAAATCGTCAAAAGTCGCGGCCTTTTCGCAAGGCGGAAGATTTGTACAACTTTAGGTTGCAATAATATGAAACACTCTGTCTTTACGGGATAAAAGCGACCTTTTTTGCAAAACGAACCCAATAGAGTTAATCGACGGTGTCCGCTCGCTTGCCCGCGTCCGATATGAGCCGAGGGCTCCGGCGATTTGCCTGATACCACCGGACAATGGCGCCGACCCTTTTGTTGTCATTCCCGCGAAGGAGCGTGTGAGAAAATCCGCATCGCCTCATTTGTCAAGGCCGGGCGCATTAACCATGCAAGGCTTGCCGGGGTCGCCAATGAAACCGCGCATTTACCAAACCGGCCGTTTTGCGGTATTATAATACCGCAAAAACAGGTTTTTTGCCAAACGAACCCAATAGGGTTAATCGCGGCGCTCGCGCGCCGGCGTCCAGGCTCCGACCATCGGCGAGAGACGGCGAGCGGCTGGCGGTCGTCGTGGCGGCCCTTGGCTTGGGGCGGCTATGACGCCAAAGGCAGAGCCGGAAGCCGATTTTTTCACACGCTCGGGAGCGGGAATCCAGGTATCCCGGCGGCGGAAGCTATTGAAATAGCGCAGCGATACCTGGGTCCCCGCCGGAGTTTATCCCCGCGAAGGTTCGCGGGGACGACGCCGAGGAGCGGTCGAGACTTTTGGCCGCCGGTATGAGACAAACAAATCCAGCGGTTGGTATAAATATAGACGAGCCCTGACCGCCCGGAGCGCCAACCATGCCCGATATCCGTATGCGCCGCGAACACCGCTTCGGCCTGGCCAAGGCCCGCAAGATCGCCTGGCAATGGGCCGAGCAGGTCGAGCGCGACTTCGACATGGAGTGCACCGTGATCGAGGGACCGCAGCGCGACACGGTTCACTTCACGGGCAGCGGCGTCAGCGGCGCCCTGGTCGTCGCCGCCGACCATTTCGACCTCCACGCCCGGCTGGGCCTGCTGCTGGCGTTGTTCACTGAGAAGATTGAGGCCGAGATCGAGCAAACTCTCGAAACGCTGCTCGCCAAGGCCGCGGCCAAGCCCCGGTCCCCGGCGAAGAAGGCGGCGAAGACCGCCGCCCCGCGCCGCAAATAGCGCCTACTTCAGCGACTCGATCAGGTCGACATAGGCCTTCATCGCCTCGTTGGCCGGCTTGCCCTCGGCAGCCTTCCAGGCGTCCCACTTCGCGCGGCCGACGAAATCGGCGAAGCCAGGGCGCGCGCCCCTCGCATCGCCCTCGGTCGCCTGCTTGTACAGCGCATAGATCTGCAAGAGCGTCTGATTGCCGGGTCGCTCGGGCAGCTTCTTGCTGTCGGCGACCGCCTGCTCGAACTTTGACTTTAATGTGGGCATCGGCGTTTTCCTATCGGCGAAACTCACTGCGGATGCGCCGAATATTACTCTGGCGGCGGCGCGCCTCAAAGCCTCCCTCGCCATTCTCCCCACCATGCTCCCCTTGGGCATCTCGTGTCGAGATGAGCCGCCAAACGCGCCGCTTCCGGCAGGTTGAAGGATAGGCCCGAAGCCGAGATGGCTTTGGCGCCCCCATGCTGGGACAAAAACCGAATCAGGTCTGATTTTCGCCGCATAAGGCGCTTTCCTATCGTGGGCGCGTCTTGTCATGGATCGCTCATGGGTTCATGACATGCTTCGTCATGGCGGCTTCGCAAGCGGCCGCGCGCCCGCCCTGCACAGCGATGGACTGCGATATGACTGCGCGAAAGATGACGCTTCCGATGGTGGCCGCGTTCGTCGTAGCCTTGGCGGCTGGCCTCGCGCCCGCGCGGGCCGACAAGATTTCGAATGCGGTCGCGGTTTTCGCTGCGCTCGACAAGGTTACGGGCCGCGTGCAGCCGCTTGAAATCAAGATGGGGCAAACCGTTGTGTTCGGCGCGCTGAAAGTCACGGCCAGGGCCTGCTATACCCGCCCGGTGACCGAAACCCCGCTGACCAGCGCTTTCATCGAGGTCGATGAGCAGCTTCTCGACGGCTCGGAGAAGCGCATTTTCTCCGGCTGGACCTTCGCGGAAAGTCCAGGCATTCACGCCGTCGAGCACCCGACCTTCGACGTTCTGGTTGGCAAGCTGCAAGATGCCCATCGCGGAAACGTCCATCGGGAGGCGCCCGAACTCGCCACGGCCCTGAAGCGCCTGCTCAAGCCGGCGATGGAACGCGGCGCGGCTGATTTCCTGCGCTCCGAACTGGCGCAGGTGCTCGGTGACGAATTGCGTGTCGAGCAAAGCGAAGCCGCCATATCTGAGCCGCGCGACGAGATAGACGAGCGCGACCTTGCTGGCGTCGGTCTCGTAGGAGAACATGCTCTCGCCGAAGAAGGCGCGGCCGAGCGCGACGCCGTAGAGGCCGCCGGCGAGCTTGCCGTCCCGCCAGGTTTCGATGGTGTGGCAATAGCCCATCTCGAACAGCTCGGCATAGAGTTCGCGGATGCGCTTGTTGATCCAGGTGGTGCGGCGGCCGGCGCGCGAGGACGCGCAGCCCTCGATGACGCCTTCGTAGCAGCTATCGAAGCGAACCTCGAACTTGCCCTGCTTGATGATGCGCGCAAGCCGCCGCGGAACATGCACGCCGTCGAGCGCAAGGATGCCCCGGCGCTCAGGCTCGATCCAATACAGCGTTGGATCGTCGGCGCTTTCGGCCATCGGGAAGATGCCGCAGGCGTATGCCTTGAGAAGGACCTGCGGCGTGATTTCAATGCTTAGGCTAGAGGGCGATCCCATCGTTCGGGGGCTTGCCTTTTCCTGTCTCGACGATCCCTAGCCTAGCATTCTAATGCTTCTGCAGAAATTTTTCGAGCCAATGAATGTCGTAAAGTCCATCGACGATGTCGGGCTGCTGAATGAGAGAGGAAAACAGGGGAATGGTCGTCTCGATGCCGTCGATGACGAATTCGCCGAGCGCCCGGCGCAGCCGCATGAGGCATTCATTGCGGTTCTTGCCGTGGACGATCAGCTTGCCGATCAGGCTGTCGTAATAGGCCGGGATGGTGTAGCCCGCATAGACGCCCGAATCGACACGCACGCCAAGCCCTCCCGGCGGGTGGAAATAGGAAATCTTGCCGGGGCAGGGGCGGAAGGTCGTCGGGTTCTCAGCGTTGATGCGGCATTCGATGGCGTGCCCCTCGAAGCGGACGTCCTCCTGCCTGAAGCTCAAGCCAGCGCCCGCCGCGATCTGGATTTGCTCGATCACGAGGTCGATGCCGGTCACCATCTCCGTCACGGGGTGCTCGACCTGAAGCCTTGTATTCATCTCGATGAAGAAAAACTGGCCGTCCTCGTAAAGGAACTCCACCGTGCCGGCGTTGCGGTAGTTCAGCTTGCGCATGGCCTCGGCCACGGTGGTGCCGATCTCCTTACGCTGCGCCTCGTTCAGCGCGGGCGACGGCGTCTCCTCCATGATCTTCTGGTGGCGGCGCTGAAGCGAACAATCGCGTTCGCCGAGATGGACGGCGTTGCCCTTGCCGTCTCCGATCACCTGGACCTCAATATGCCTTGGGCGCATCAGGTAGCGTTCAAGGTAAAGCGCGTCGTCGCCGAAAGCCGCCTTGGATTCGGCCCGGGCCGTCGAAAGCGCCATTGGCAAATCCGCTTCCGTGCGCGCGATCTTCATGCCGCGCCCGCCGCCGCCCGCCGCCGCCTTGACGAGGACCGGAAAGCCGATGTCGCGCGCGAGCCTGATTGCTTCGTCGTTGCTTGAGACCGCGCCGCCGGAACCCGGCACCACGGGAATGCCGAGCTTCTTCGCCGTCTCCTTCGCGCGGATTTTGTCGCCCATGATCCGGATGTGCTCCGGGGTCGGGCCTATGAACGCGATGCCGTGCTCTTCGAGGATTTCCGCGAAGCGCGCGTTCTCGGAGAGAAAGCCGTAGCCCGGATGCACGGCGTCCGCGCCAGTGATTTCGCACGCCGCGAGCAGCCTCGGAATGTTGAGATAGCTTTCGCTCGCCGCGGGAGGGCCGATGCAAACGCTCTCGTCGGCGAGGCGCACATGCATGGCGTCGGCGTCCGCCGTCGAGTGGACGGCCACGGTCTTGATCCCCAGCTCCTTGCAAGCGCGCTCAATGCGAAGCGCGATCTCTCCGCGATTGGCAATCAGGATCTTGTCGAACATGGACCGCCTACTCGATGATCATGAGGGGCTCGCCATATTCGACGGGCTGACCGTTTTCCACAATGATGCGCTTGACGACGCCGCCTCTCGGCGCGGCGATCTGGTTCATGGTCTTCATCGCCTCGACGATCAAGAGGGTGTCGCCCTCTCGGACGACGGAGCCCACCTCGACGAAGTTAGGCGTTCCGGGCTCCGGCGCGCGGTAGGCGGTGCCAACCATGGGCGAGGTGACCACGCCGGGGTGGTTCTCCAGGGTGGGGACCGACGTCACGCTGGCCGCTGTCGGCGGCGCATAGGCGACGTGCGGCGCGTAATGAGTTGACGCTACTGTCCGAGCGACGCGCACCCGCAGATTGTTTTCCTCGATCTCGATCTCGGTCAGCCCCGTTTCATTCAACAGCTCGGCGAGGGTCCGGATGAGTTCCTCATTCGAAGATTTCTTCTCGATCGGTTCAGGTATGAGTTTCTTGGCGGGTTCAGGCATGGAGCCCCCGAGTGGACGGTGCGGATAATTCGAGTATTTCAATCAGCGCGGCGAGCGCCAGCCGGTAGCCTTGCGCTCCAAAGCCGCAGATCACGCCAGTCGCCGCCGGCGAAACGTAGGAATGATGCCGGTAGGATTTGCGCTTGAAGATATTGCTGAGGTGAACCTCCACCACAGGCGCCGAAAGGGCGCGGAGCGCATCCAGGATCGCAATCGAGGTATGGGTGAAGGCTCCGGCATTCAGGATGAGCGCCGATGCGTCATGCCGCGCTTCCTGGATCCAGTCCACGAGCACGCCTTCATGATTTGTCTGACGGAAGACGATCTCAAGCCCCGCCTTGGCCGCCTGCTCGCGAAGGCTTTGCTCGATCGATGCAAGCGTATCGGCGCCGTAAATCTCAGGCTCGCGCTGGCCGATGAGATTGAGGTTGGGACCATTGAGAACGAAAACAGTCTTCATGGGGGTTATATGGGACGTTCTCCGCTAAAACAGCAACGACCCAGGCCGCGAATCGGTCTGGGCGCCCCTGTCAGGCATATTCGTCGCTTTGCATATTGTCAAAACGGCAAGCCACGCCGAAGCCGCAGCGGCTTTCTGTTACCAGCTTTTGTGACGAAGCGCAAAAACGGTCAGGATTTTTTCTCGTCTTTTGCACCGGCTGGCGCGGCGGTTTCCGCACAACTCTTGCAGCCCTCTTTTCTTGTTTCGTCGACGAGCTGCTTGAGCGAATTGAGATCGGCGGCGCCGGGATTGGTCTTGTCGCCCACGATGAATGTCGGCGTTCCGTCCACGAACATGCGCTTGCCTATTTCCGAGATCTTCGCAATGAGCGCCTCGGTCTCCGGGGCTGCGCTATCCGCCTTCACCTTCTCCATGTTCAGGCCGATTTGCTCCGCCACCTTGAGCGCGCTCTCCTTCGAGGCGCGGCCAGCGGCGAACATTGCCTTGTGGAACTCGAAATACTTGCCTTGCTTGGAGGCGGCGATCGCGATTTTGGAGGCTTCCGTCGATCCGGGGGCGAGGATCGGGTACTCCATGAACTGAATCTTCACCTTCTTGTCGCTATCGGAAAGCTTCAGAACCTCGGGAAGGCTTTGACGGCAGTAGCCGCAATTATAGTCGAAAAACTCGACAACGGTGACGTCGCCGGCGCCGACGCTCAAGGGCTCAAGGTCGGCGCTCAGGCCCGAAACGGCCTTGTAAAACTCAGGCATGCGGGAGCGCGTCGCCTCCCCGCGCTTCGCCTCGGCCTTCTTCTCGTAGGCTTCCTGAACTTCCAGCATGATTTCAGGGTGATTGAGAAGATAATCCTTCACGATCTTCTCAATGGACTTCACCTGTCCTTCGCTGAAGCTATCGGACTGCGCCGCCGCTGGAATCGCGCCGCCGCTCAGGGCGAGGGTCATGGACGCGGCCAAAAGCGCTGCAGCCGCAACTTTCATTGTCTTTCTCATCGATTTCTCCGGGATTGCGACGTGAACGGGTTAGCTGATTTGAAGCGCCTAACCACGCACCTTTTCCATCTTGAAGTTCACAATATCATCAGCTTTGACCCAACCGGGAGTCCCCTCCGGCAAGCCGTTCTTTGCGCGCTCCGCCAGCATCTTGGCGTTCCTGACGTCCCCCTTGTGAAAGCTCGCCAGCGCAGAAGCAAGCTCCGCCTCGGGATAACGCTTGAGTTTTGCGTAGGCTTGGGACTGGAGCCTATAGCCGAGCCAGGACTGATCTTCGTCCACCAGCGCCGGCCTCAAGAGCTGCAAGGCTTCCTCGCCGCTTCCGGCCCCGCTTTCGAGGATCGCTTGGGTCAGCTCGATCCGCATGAAACCCGACTTCGGCGCCAGAGACACCGCCTTCCGGAATGGCGCGACAGCTTCTTTCGCGTTGCCGCTTTCCAAAAGAAATGTGCCTTTCAGCTCATAAAACCAGGGGTTCTGCGGCTGGGCGGCGATCAGTTCGTCGAGAGCGGGAGCGGCGGCTTGGTACCCGCCGTTATAGAATTTGACGATCGCGCGGGCGTAGCGCGCGGGCAGGCCATTATCCGGGTATTGGCGCATGATGCGCTGCGGATTGTTCTTGTAGGTGTACGCCAGGATCTTGGCCTTCACAAGATCGTGGCGAAGCTGCAGCTGAGGCGAATCTTTCGCGTCCAAATAGGGGCTGCGCTGCGCGATTTCCTGCAATTGGGCTATGCGGTCGGCCGGCATGGGGTGCGTCTGGACGTACGGGTCGATCTTGAGCGTGCCGACGGACTGATCCGCGAAGTACCGGAAGGTCTTCAGCATACCGGCCGGCGATTGATGAGACTTGTTCAGATAATCGACGCCGGCCTGGTCCGCCGCGGACTCCTGCGCGCGGCGATAGGACAGGATGGAGCGCATCAGAATTTGCTGGCCGCCGAACATCATGGCGGTTCCCGCCTGCGCGGCGTCGGAGCTTCCCGATGCAGCGCCGCCGATCACCGCGCCCAGGCTCAAGGCTTGCAGCATGAGCGCCGCCGTTTGCATTTTCGCGATCTGCTGCCGGAGCCCTGTGATGTGGCCGCCGGTGATGTGGCCCGTTTCGTGCGCGATGACGCCTATCAGCTGGTTGGGCGTTTCCGACAGGAGAATGGCGCCGGTGTTGATGAACATGTTGCGGCCATCGACAACGAAAGCGTTGAACGACGTATCGTTGACGAGATGAACCTTGATGTTGTTGCTTGAGACGCCCGCGGCGCGGAAAATTGGGGCGGTGTAGTCCGCGATGAGCGCTTCGGTCTCCGCGTCCCGGATGAGGCTCAACTCCTGGGCCGTGGCCTGCATCGCGGGCGCCAGCAGCGCGAGCACCGCTACGAAACCGGCGGCGTACTTCCGCAAAAAGCCGCCTCCGGCCGCGAACGCCGGCGCGATCGAACTTTCCAACCTCGGTCCTGCTTTTCCTAGAGCCATTCGGTTGATCCACTCCGGCTAGCGCCGCTTCCTAAATAGGCGCCTACGAAGCGTACTAGCATCGCCAAACCGCGATGTCTTCGGCGAAAAGAAGGCTTTGTAAATCGGGCGTAAGGATGGCCGTTTTTAGAGAGGATGAAGCAAGATGGCGGTGCAAACTCGCCTTCGAAGGCCTAAAGTGCCGGGAACGGTAAGGAGATCACATGCAAAAGGGCGCGGCGGAGGCCCCGGCGCCAGCATCGAACCGCGAGGCAAACGCGCCATCGCTGAGAAGCGCGATCGGCGCTTTCGTGGTGATGGACGTGATGCGCGAGGCGAACGCACGCCAGGCCGCGGGCCAGGACATCATTCATATGGAGGTGGGCCAGCCGGGCACGCCCGCGCCGCGCCTCGTCCGCGAGGCTGTCGCGCGCGAAATCGGCCAGAGCGCGCTCGGCTACACCGATGCGCTTGGCCTGCCCGCGCTTCGCGCGCGCATTGCGAGGCATTATCGCGATGCTTACGATGTGGATGTTTCCCCGGAGCGCATCGTCGTAACGACCGGTTCGTCGGCCGGTTTCGTGCTCGCCTTTCTCGCGCTCCTGGACCCGGGCGACGGGCTCGCCTTGCCGCAGCCGGGCTATCCCTGCTACCGCCAGATCGCGCGCGTTCTTGGCCTTGAGCCAGTCTACCTGCCGGCGCGGACGGCGAGCCGGTTCATGCCCACGGCCAAGGACGTGACCGCCGCCTTTCGCGAGCGCGGCGCGCGGGCCGTGCTTCTGGCGAGCCCCTCCAATCCCACAGGAGCGATGCTTGAAGCCGGCGCTCTCGGCCCGCTTGTGCAGGCTGCGCGCGAGGCAGGAGGCTGGTTTATTTCCGATGAGATCTACCACGGCCTGACCTACGAGGCGCCGGCGCAGACGGCGCTCGCCTTCTCCGGCGACGCCATCGTCATCAACAGCTTCTCGAAATACTATTCGATGACGGGATGGCGCATCGGCTGGATGGCCGTGCCCGCCCGCCTCACCCGTATCTTCGAGCGGCTTGCGCAAAACCTCTACATCTCGCCGCCCACGGTCTCGCAGGCTGGAGCGCTCGCGGCCTTCGACGCCGTCGACGAACTGGAAAGCTACAAGGCCGTCTACGCGCGCAATCGCGAGATGCTTTTGAACGAGCTGCCCCGCGCCGGCTTCGACCGGCTCGCGCCCGCCGATGGCGCCTTCTACCTCTACGCAGATGCCTCCGCACTTACGGACGACAGCGAAGCCTATCTTCAACGCATGCTGCGCGAAACCGGCGTCGCGGCGACGCCCGGCATCGATTTCGACGAAGACGAAGGCCGCCGTTTCATCCGCTTCAGCTATGCGGGGCCGTTCGAGCGGATGCGGGAGGCTGCGCGGCGGCTTCGAGTTTGGACGGCGCGCTGAGCGCTCATGCCAATTGCCGGGGCCTTCGGCGCATATCGGACGCAGGCGTGCGTGCGTACACCGTCTATTTACTCTATTGGGTTCGTTTGGCAAAAAAGCCGATTTTTTCCCGTAAAGATAGAGTATTGCACGGTATTGTAACCTATAATTGCACAAATTGTGGTTGTGCCAATCTTCTGCCTTGCGCGTTTGTTGTCATAGCCGCCCCCGAGGCGGCTAGGCGGCATCGAGGGGCGCCGCCAGGCGCCAGAGCGCGAACGCGCGGAAAGCAGGGGATTTGGCTGCGCGAACTAACGCCCCGGTGTCGGCGCCAACAATCCGGCGAGAGAACCGACGGCAGCGGAGCCAAGCGCAACTAATCCCTCGCTTGGCGTCTTACCGTTAATGACGATGATTGCGATAATGCCGCAAGCAACCAAGATCGCCAACGCGCCCAGAAACGACACAACCAATCTGTAAATCCAAATATCTCCTTCAAGCGCCCTCACTGTTTCATTCGCGATTGCGGCTTGTTGTTTCAGCACCTTCTGCGGGTCTTCCTTGATGGTTTCCAGAAGGCTGTGAGGTCACGTCCCCGGTGGTGGTGTAACTCGACGGTAGCGAGCCGCTCGCTAAGCGCGCTTCTCATGGCGCTGTAGCGTGCGAGCGGCTTGCGGCGGTCATCGGCGACTCACCGGTATGATCGGGTTGCGACACCAACGCAACCGGGGAACCACCGATGACCGACGACATGATGAGCCTTCGCACGCTGATTGAGAAGACGCCCGACGCCGATATTCTGCGCGAGATGATCGGCTTCGCCGCCGAACGGCTGATGGAGATGGAGGTCTCAGGCCTCACCGGCGCCGCTTTCGGAGAACGCTCGCCAGAAAGGTTCGTCCAGCGCAATGGCTACCGGAGCCGCGACTGGGAGACGCGGGCCGGTACGGTTGAGTTGCGCATCCCCAAGCTTCGTAAGGGGAGCTACTTCCCGGGCTTTCTTGAACCGCGCCGGCTGGCGGAGAAGGCGCTGACGGCCGTGATCCAGGAAGCCTACATCCAGGGCATCTCGACGCGCTCCGTGGACGATCTCGTCAAGGCGATGGGCATGAGCGGCATCTCCAAGAGCCAGGTGAGCCGCCTGTGCGAAGACATCGACGGCCGCGTCAAAACCTTCCTCGACCGCCCCATCGAGGGCGACTGGCCCTATCTTTGGATCGACGCCACTTATGTGAAGGTGCGCCAGAACGGCCGCATCGTTTCCGTGGCGGTCATCATCGCCGTGGGCGTGAACAGCGACGGCAGGCGTGAAGTCTTGGGCATGGACATCGGCCCTTCGGAAGCCGAGACATTCTGGACCGGCTTCCTGCGCAAGCTCGCGCGCCGGGGCCTGCGCGGCGTGAAGCTCGTCATCTCCGACGCCCGAAGGCATCAAGGCCGCGGTCTCCAAAGTGCTGAACGCCACCTGGCAACGCTGCCGCGTCCACTTCATGCGCAATGCGCTCGCCCATGCCGGCAAGAGCGGACGCCGCGTGGTCTCGGCCTTCATCGCCACGGCCTTTGCGCAAGACGACGCCGGGGCCGCCAAACAGCAATGGCGCAAGGTCGCCGATCAACTGCGCCCCAGACTGCCAAAGCTCTCCGCCTTCATGGACGAGGCCGAGCCTGACGTGCTCGCCTATATGGGATTCCCGGCGGCGCATCGGACCAAACTGCACTCCACCAATCCCATCGAACGGCTGAACGGCGAAATCAAACGTCGCACCGAGGTCGTTGGCATCTTCCCGAACGAAGCCGCCATCACCCGCCTCGTCGGCGCGATCCTCCTCGAACAGAACGACGAATGGGCCGTGCAGCGCGCCCGATACATGACGCTGGAAACCATCGCGCCTTTGAGCGATGATCCCATCGCCGGGCTGCCCGCTGTGGCCGCCTGACCTTCCCGGCCCTGCCGGAGCTTCGGCGATGCCAGCCGTCAGCTACACCACGCCTTGGGGCACGATCAGGCTGTGATTTGAAAGAATGTTCTTAACCAGTAAGTCTGCGGACCTGAGTTCTGCCACGACACGCTCCAAAAAAGACTTTCAACGCGTTGACCATAAAGTAAGGAAATAATTCTAGCAATCCGGCTTCCACACATCTATCCGCCAGTTTCCGCCGCTGCGGCGACGTGGCGCTTCCGCGCCTGCCGTGGCTGAGGTCTACTCTGGGGCAGAGGGCGATTGAAATCCGGTCCGCTAAGCCCCAGATCGCAGAGGCAAAAATCGCTTCGAGCGAGGTCGGCCATGGCAGCCTGGCGATGTTGCATTCTGCTCTCCGTCTGCCCATGGCTAATGGGGCTTGTACCTTTGAGCTGGCAGGATAGCTTTTTGACGCGGGTTGAGGTCCTGGCTCTGATCGAGACGCTGAACGCGGAGCTTCTGAGCCATGCGAGCGCGACGCTTACGCTGGAGCGCTGGTGCTCGGGCCACGGAATGGCGCCCGAGGCCAAGCTTTTGGCGCGCCTCGAACGAGGGGTGAGCAAGCATCTTCCGGAACAGGATCGCGCGCGGCTCGCAATCGGGGCCGGCGACGAACTGCGCTATCGCCATGTGCTGCTGTTCTGCGGCGACAAGCTCTTGTCGGAGGCAGACAACTGGTACGTGCCCGAGCGGCTTACCCCGGAAATGAACCGCCTTCTGGACGAGACCGAGACGCCTTTCGGGAAAGTCGTTCGCGATCTCGATTTCAGGCGCGAAACGCTTTCCGCGAAGCTTCTCTGGTCGCCGCTTCCGGAGCGCTGGGACATGTCGCCCGCGCCGTCGTCTTCATCCGGCGCCCGTCTTGAGGCGCCCGATCACATTCTTGAGCATCGCGCCATTCTCCGGGCCAATGGCGGCGCTCCGTTTTCCTTCGTGGTCGAGACCTATACGCGCGACGTGCTGGCCTTCCCCCTCCCTCAGTGAGCCGGGGCGACAACTCTGAAGAGGTCGAGGCGATCCTTCAGATAATCGCGCTCGATCAAAAGCCCCTCATTGTTGAAGACGAGCGTTTCCTCGGCGCCTTCGGTGAAGCGCGGCCATTCGAGCGCGCCGCCGCCATTGGGGTCGCCGGTCTTGGCGAAATTCGTCCAATAGATCCCCATAAGGCGGCTGACCTCGTAATTGTGCGGGTGCATGAGCTGCGCGAGCGGGAACGGCACGATGCGGCGGATATTCCCGAAGGCGTAAGCCACTTCGAGGCCATGCGGCGTGCCGCCGATGAGGCGCAACAGCGGCGGCTGGAAATCGAAGCCATAGTGATAGACGGGCTGTCCGCCGCGGCTGGCGGTGCGAGCGATCATGCGCGCCGGTTCGACGAAATTGGCGTCGCCCCAGATATGGTCCGCGAGGAACTCCGGCGTCATCAGAAGCTGCGGCGGATACATATCGGATAGATCGTCGAGTTGCGGGGCCACGGCACGAAGCACTTCGTCGGTGGAGACGTGGAAGGCGCCGCGCAAAAGCACGCCCTCGTAGCTATTGGCGCCAACGATCATAGGAACGCGCGTCTGGTCGCCGCGCGAGAAGACGGGCTCGATCTGATCGACGAGCAGTTTGCCATCGATAAAGGGCGTCTGATCGGCAAGCGCCGGAATAGCCCCCAATGTGTCCCGGATTTCCCGCCATTCGACGCGCCTCAGCGCGGCTATCGCGTCCTCCGGCTTGAACCCGAACGCTTTCGCCGCCTTTATGCCGTAATCATGGGCGGCAAGATACTTTCCGGCCGGCGCCGTAAGCGTTGGCGCGATCCAGCGCCCGCCGCCGCTCTGGATGATGACTTTGTGGAAAAGGCCGCGCGCCATCGGTGAGGTCATGAGCGCGAGCGTGCTGACGCCGCCCGCCGATTCGCCGAACAGGGTGACATTGGAGGGATCGCCGCCGAATGCTTCGATGTTCCGCTTCACCCATTGCAGCGCGGCAAGCTGATCGAGGAGCGCGTAATTGGCGGTGGGTTCGCCCTCGGCCCTGGCTTCTTCGGTGAGCTGCGGATGGCCGAAAAAGCCGAGATAGCCGAGCCTGTAATTGAAGGTGACGATCACCACGCCTTTTTGCGCGAGGTTTTCCCCGTTATAGATCGGCATGCGCGCCGAGCCCTTGTTGAAGCCGCCGCCATGGATCCAGACCATCACCGGCAGCCGCTCCCCGGGCGCTTTCGCGGGGGACCAGATATTGAGCGTTAGGCAATCCTCGCTCATGGCCTCCGCCGGCACGTCCTTGCTCGGCGCCTGCGGGCATGCCGGGCCGAACTCCGTTGCTTCGAAGACGCCGGCGAGGCGGTGCGGCGGACGAGGCGCACGCCATCTTAAATCGCCAACAGGAGGCGCGGCGTAGGGAATGCCCATGAAGGCGCGGATCCCGCTCTCGCTTTCGCCGGCAACTTCGCCGGACTCGATCACGGCATGGCCTTGCCTCTCGTCGAAGGAGATGGCGGCGCCTGGCGCCAGCAGAAGCGGCGCGAGAAGCGCTGGCAGAAAAGCACGAAGAAACAGGTGGCGGAAACTCATGCACGCCTCAACGGAACTTATAAATGGACATTGCCCGATGCGCGGACGCGCATCAACTGCCTAGAATAAGCAAATCTCGTGGCGCAATTGGGATGGGCCGCCGCAAATCTGCGGCAAGACGCAGGCCTGCGCCCTGCCAGTGTGTCTTCAGTCGGAGGCTGAAAAAGATGTTGCCTATGGCCGCATGGTGAGCTTGCCGAACCACGACAGGCTCACCGAGAGGTTAACCCATTGAAAACGCCACGCCTCATCCTTGTCGAAGGATGAAGCCGGGAATCCCTGCCTTTTAAGCAGCCCGTAAGCGGTTTTTTCGTGAGCGGAGGGTAGGAAGAGAGACGAAGCCGATGGCTAGCGGGGGGTGGGGGCCATGCAGGCGGCTTCGTCTCTCAGGGGCAACTACAACCGGGATCGACGTCCCTTAAGTCCAAGACTCTAAACCAAACTTGTAAACCAAGCGTTACGCGATCTCCGGCGTTCTCGGGGGCTCTTAAGCGCTACGCAGGACAGGCCACGCGCTCACTCATACTCTACAAACGCAACGATCACTCGACAGACGCAACGCTCGAAATCACATCCAACTCGACTAAACGCAAACTCTACTCAAACGCGCCTCACAATCGGCTGATGTCGCGGTCGCCGTCTTGTGATGTGATATGTATGCCGCAGCGTTTAGACTAAATTAAGGCTACAAAGAGAAATTTGCTTGACTGAGGATTTTTTTGCACAGGCTCGCCTGGTTCGCGGCGCGGTTCAGGCGGCCTCGCGCGCCTGAACCAGATATATCCCGTCGGCCTGGTTGCTGAGAGCCAGATCGATATAACTTTCTTCGATGGCGGCCACGCGCACGCTCAACGGTCCGAAGCCGAGATCCACCCTTAAAGGCTCACCGACGGCCAAACCCGCCACCGGCCTGATGCGGATGTTGGCCGGCGTGACCTCTTCGACGAGCGTTTCGGCGACGGCGTCGTCTTTGACGATGGCGATGGTAAGCCCGGTATCTTCGGGCGAGCCGGCAGAAACCGCGCTCAAGAATTTATCCATCGCCTGCGACAGATCCTGGCAAACCATGTCGATGGCGCACGCTTCGCCCGGATCCGCCGCGCTTGCGCCGCGTTGCGTTTCGGCGGGCGCGGCTTGCCTCAAAGCGGCCGTCGCCGGATCGGCGCCGCAAGCCCTGCCTCGTGCAAGCTCGCCGGCAAGCGACGCCTGCTCCTCCACCGCGGCCTTGATGGCGGCCGTCAATTCGGAAATCCTTTCGACCCTTTCGTTGATACAGGCGCTGGCGGCTGGGACCGCGCCGGTTGGCTCCACGATCCTGAAGCCGGCCAGCGGCCTGGGCGCCGCCCCGGCGTCGCGGAGCCTCTTCTTGGCGCCGTCGATGGCCTGTCGCAGCTCCCGAGTTTGCCTCCGCGCCGCTCTCTCCAAGGCGATTTCTCTTTTCTGAACCGCCTGCAAGGAATTCTTCAGGCTCGCATAATCGTTTCCGCGCCGCCTCAGAATTTCGAGCGAACGGGCAGCCACACCTATTTCGTCTTTCCTCAGGAGGAACGGAATGCCGCCCGGGCAGTCGCCTTCCGCGAGCGAGCCGATCGCGGCTTTCAGTTTCGAGAGCGGCGCAAGCACTCCGCGCAGAAGCGCAACGCACGACGCCCCGGCGACGACAAGTAAGAAAGCCGAAAGCCACAAACGCCAGAAGCCGCTCGCAGCCACCGCGCTCTCGGCGTATTTCCTCAGGTTCTCGTTTCTGCTGCGGACCTGCCGAAGCGTCTCGTCGATCCATTTATTGTATTCTGAATATGCGGACGCCATCGCCCGCAAGGCCTCGTCGGCCCGCTTCGGATCGCTCACAGCGACGGCGGGGAGCAAATCCGCGTCAAGAGCGCTCCAGAACCGGATGGCGGGGCCTTTCAGCCGCTCTAGCAACAGAGCCTTCAAGGCGGGCTCGATGGCCTGCGCGCTCCAATAGGCTGGCCGCTCCTTGAACTCGGCTTCGAGCTGATCGAGCCGCGGTCGCCGCTCGGGCAGGCTTTCGGGGAAGCGCGCCAGCATGCTCGCCTCGAAGGCGGCCGCGGCGATGGGCTCCGCGGCAGGGTCGAGGCTCGCCGCCAAAGATTCGCCCGCCGCGAGCCGCTTATCCAGTTCGCCGCCGATTTTCAACGTGTCGAAGCCGATCCTGCTCGAAACGACGAGCAGGCAGGAGCCTATGACAATGCACGCGCAGGAAACCTTGATCAGGGTGGAAAGTCGCATCGCTGGGCCTTCGCTTGTCAGCTTCGCCGGCGGCTCACCTTAGGCGAAGCAGCTGACAAAACATTTAAATAACGCGACCGAAATTTTGGGCGCCTTACTTTTTGGCAGTATGGATTCGTTCCCACCCTTCCCAAGTTTTCCTCCCGCCACTTCAAATGCAAAAGCCGACTTTAGGGAGTGGTAACGCTAATCCAGATACAACTGTTAGTGGTGTTTAATCGCAATTGAGCCGACATGGTCACGAGCCGAGCCGCTATCCTCCTGCTTGCAGCACTCGTTGCCGGCTGCGCGGTGCAGCCGTCGCCCATGACGAATGCTGAACTCGCCGTGACCGGACAAGAATGGGCCACGCGCGCAGTTGAGGATAGCGAGCGCCTGTCGAAGCCCGTAAGCCTCTACGAAGCCATGGCTCGCGCCCTGAAGCATAATCTCGATGCCAGGGTCGAGGAACTTGACGCGGTTTTAAAGTTGCGGCAGCTCGATCTTGCGAGCGCCGATCAACTCCCGCAGCTTGTCGCGGACGTCAACGCCACGTCGCGCAATAACAGCGATGGGTCGAGCAGCCAGTCGCTCCTGACGGGCACGCAGTCGCTCGTGTCATCGACCTCCACCGACCGCCGCGTCACGACGAGCGACCTGAACCTGTCCTGGAACATCCTCGATTTCGGACTTTCCTATTTCAGGGCGCATCAGGCGGCCGATAGGGCGCTCATTGGCGCGGAAAACCGGAGGAAGGCCCTACACGCGCTTTTCCGCGACGTGAGGACGGCCTTCTGGAGGACCGCGGCGGCCGACCTGCTGGCCCGCCGCATGAGAAGCATCGGCGGAAGGATGCAGACCGCGACGCTGCATGTTCAGGAGTTGGAGGAACAGGGAGCGGTGTCTCCTGTTTTCACCCTGACGTATCGCAGGGAAGTTCTTGAGCTGAAGGTGGAGATTCAGCGTCTCTATGCCGAGCTTGCGCCAGCGAAAATCCAGCTCGCTCACCTCATGAATGTGGTCCCAGAGCCAAACTTCGGGGTGTCCGGCGCGTCGAACGTGTCCCTGCAACCGTTCAAGCTGCCGTCCTTCGACGACATGACGGACTTCGCCCTGCAAGGACGGCCCGAACTGCGCCAGGCCGGCTACGATAAGCGCATCAACCGGGAGGAGGCGCAAATCGCACTGCTGGAGCTTCTGCCGGGCGTCGCGCCCTTCATTTCGGCGAACGCCGACACGAACAGCTTCCTCTACAACCCGAACTGGATTTCAGCGGGCGCCAAGGCGAGTTGGAACCTGATGAAAATTGCCGCCTATCCGCAGCGAAAAGCGGCGGTCGAAGCGGAAGCGAACTATCTCGACAAGAAGGCGCTCGCCACCGCCATAGCGATCATGGCCGAAGTCGAGGTGAGCCGCGTAAACTATCTGCAGGCGCGCGAAAAATTCAGGATCGCCCAAGAATACTATCAGGTCGAGTCCGCTCTTTATAAGCAGATGGCGAGTTCCCATGACGCGGGCGCCATCGGCGAGCATACGCTTTTGAGGCAGGAGATGCGCGCGCTCCTTGCCGAAGCGAAGAGGAACCTCGCTTATGCCGACTATCAGAACGCTTTCGGCATTCTCTTCGTGACCATGGGCTTCGACATCGCCGACGGTACGGTCGACGCCCACCTTCCCCTGGAGATACTGGCGGGCGCGCTTGAGGCGGACTGGCGGTCCCAGTGCAAGCGCGCTTCGAGCATGGAGCGCCGAACCAACTCCTCCGCGATCTTAGTAAGGAAGTCGACCTGATTCAATTTTTAAGGACTGCTTGGGCGGTTTCTTTCGCATCTTGCGGTAAAACTTTGGGGTTAGCTTAACCCGGGTTTCCAAGGGTCGAAAGACATGCCTCGCGCCAGTCATAAGCGGCTACTCGCCTTGGTTGCAGCGGTTACGGTTTGCATGGCCGGCCGCGCCTCGGCGACCGACGCGCCCGCGCTCAAAAGCATGGATCGCGGCGTCGTTCGGAGCCTGTCCGAAGCGACGATCACCACGGACCTCAATGCGCCGGTCGCCCGCGTGTACTTCAAGAAGGGCGAGTCCTTCAAGAAGCGCGATGTCCTGATCGAGTTCGATTGCAGGCGCTACCGCGAGGAGCTTGCCGCGGCCGAGGCTGACGCCCGCGCCGAGCTCTTGAATTCCAAGGCTCAGGCCTTGATGGCGAACAGTCACGCCGCCGGCCGCAATGAAGCGGAGATCGCCCAGGCGAAATTCGACAAAACCGAGGCTAATGTCCGCGCCTTGACGGTCCGCATGGAGCAATGCGTCATTCGCGCGCCGTTCGACGGCCGCGTGAGGGAGAAGATCGCGAACGACTTCGAAACGCCGCAGCCGAACACGCCGCTCATCAAGATCATCGACGACCGGAGCCTGGAAATCGACCTGCTCCTGCCTTCGAAATCGCTATCATGGCTGAAGCCGGGCGCGGAGTTCGAGTTTCTCATCGACGAAACCGGCGAGACCCACGCCGCTGAGATCGCCCATTTCGGCGCGATCGTCGATCCCGTAAGCCAAACCATCGAGGCCGTCGCGAGCTTCAAGAAGGTCCCGGACAACATCCTACCGGGAATGAGCGGAGCCGCGCTTTTCGAAAAGCCGCGGAGTTGAGCATGGCGGCTCCCGCCGAAAAGAACGACGCCGCTTTTCCGAAAGAGGCCCCCCGGCCGCCGAAGCCCATAACGGGCGCGGCGCCGCCGGTGCATCTTCTGGCCGACGCCGGGAAGCGCGAAGCCTATCTATCGAGCCTGCTCTACATCGAACAACGCGCCCGCGATGCGTCCTCGAAGCAGGAACTGTCCTACGTCATCGTCAACGACAGCCGCAAGATCAGCGGAAGCCGCCAGACCTTCCTGATCGATCTGGCGGGCGGCGAGCCCAAAGCCGCCGCGATTTCCGATGTCGCGGTTGTGGACCGGGCCGCTCCCTTCGTGCAATGGGCCGAACGCCTCGCCGCCCGGCTCGCCGAGGATGGCGGTCTCGCCGAAGCGCGCATGATTTCGCTGTCAACCTTGTGCGGCAAGGACGACAGCGACGCCCAGTTCTATCCCTTCCAGAACATTTTCTGGGCGCCGTTCAAGGCTCGCGGCGGGGAAGTCTTCGCGGGGTGCCTGCTCGCGCGCGAGGAACCTTGGAACGAGCCCGAGAAGGCGCCGATCCTGAGGCTTGCCGGAACGTTCCAGCACGCGTGGCTGGCGCTGTCGCCGAAGAAAAAATTGAAGATCGGGGCGCGCCTGCGCCATTGGCTTATCCCGCTCGGGGCGTGCGCCGCCATCGGTATTTTCTCTTTTCCGGTGCCGCTGACGGCGCTCGCGCCGGTCGAAGTGGTCGCGAAAAATCCGCTGATCATCGCGGCTCCCTTCGACGGCGTGATCGACGAAATCGTCGTCGAGCCGAATGCGCCCGTTCGCAACGGTCAGGGCGTGGTCCGCTTTGTGGACACGGTCTTCCGCAACAAGGCCCTGGTCGCTGAAAAAAGCGTGGAGGTCGCGAGCGCCAAATATCGCCGCGATCAGCAGGCGGCCATGCAGGACCAGAACGCTCGCCACGACATGGCGATAGCGCGCGCCGAGCTTGGGCTTGCGCTCAGTGAACGCGACTACGCGCAGGAAGTCCTGTCGAAGGCCAACCTCACGGCCCCCGCCGACGGTATCGCCATCTTCGCCAACAAGGACTCCTGGCGAGGAAGGCCGGTTTCCACAGGTGAGCAGATTCTGCAGATTGCCGATCCGGCCTCTGTCGAGTTTCGTATCGATTTGCCTGTGCGGGACGCCATCGTGTTGAAGGAGGGCGCCGAGGCGAACGTCTATCTCGACGCCTTTCCGCTTGATACGCTGAAAGCGCGCGTGACGCATGCGAGCTATCAGGCGGAAGCCGTCGAAACGCAGAAGCTCGCCTACCGCATCCGCGCCGAAATCGCAGGCAACGCGAAGGGCCTGCCCGCGCGGATCGGCTCGCGGGGAACGGCGCAAATCTATGGCGAGCCAGTTCCGCTCATCTTCTACCTGCTGCGGCGCCCCATTTCGGTCATTCGCCAGAGCATCGGGCTATGAACACGATAGCACCGCCATTTCCGAAGCTCAGGGCCGATCTGCGCCTGCATGAGGGGACCACGAGCGAACGCGGCCAGGCGTGGATCGTCGAGGACCCTGCCCGCAACAAATTTTTCGAGATCGATACGAAGAGCGCGCTCATCCTTTCCTTCTGGGATGCGGGCTCTCCCCAGGCGATCCAGGCCAACGCCAAGGCCGAGGCGCAAGCCGAGGTCTCGCTCGATGAGATAAACGAGCTTTGCGAGTTCCTCACGAAGGCAGGGCTCGCCGAGTTTGAGCCCTTCGCCGATTACGCCGGCATGACGGCCCGGCTTGCAAAAGCGAAAAAGGGCTGGGTCGAACTCGCCGTCCATCATTACCTGTTCTTCCGCATTCCGCTTCTGAAGCCGCAAAAATTTCTGGAGCGGACCCTGCCGGTCTACGAGTTCCTGCTCTCCATCCCGGTTGTCGCGTTCGTGGGCGCTCTTTCGGTTCTGGGCCTCTATTTCGCGTCGAGGCGATGGGACGATTTCGTTTCCACCTTCCTCCATTTCTTTACTTTCGAAGGCGCGATGCTTTACGGCATATGCCTGCTTTTCGTTAAGGCCGCGCATGAGTTCGGCCACGCCTATATGGCGGCGCGCTATGGAGTGCGCGTTGGGACCATGGGCATCGCCTTCCTCGTCATGATGCCCGTTCCCTACACCGACGTGACAGGCGCGTGGAAATTGAGGTCCAGGCGGCAGCGCTTCATGATCAGCGCGGCGGGAATGATCGCGGAGCTGATGATTGCGGGCGTTTCGGTTTTCGTCTGGGCGTTCGCCGCCGACGGCCCTGTGAAGACGGCCGCCTACTTCATGGCGTCCGTCAGCCTCGCGACGAGCCTGTTCATGAACCTGAACCCCTTCATGCGGTTCGACGGGTATTATCTCCTGTCCGATGCGCTTGGAGTTCCGAACCTGCAGACGAGGGCGTTTGCGCTCGCCCGCTGGCGGCTGCGACGCGCGCTTTTTGGCCTGAAAGCGCATAATCCCGACACGCTCTCTCCCGCTTTGACGGGGTTTCTCATCGCCTACGCCTATTCCATCTGGGCATACCGGCTGCTGCTCTTCATCGGCATTGCGGCATACGTCTACAGCTTCTTCATAAAGATCGTCGGCATTGTCCTGTTCATCATCGAAATCGGCTGGTTCGTCGCCCTTCCGGTGCTGAAGGAACTCCAGGAATGGTGGAAGATGCGCGAGTTCATCGCGCGGCAGACGCACGCCTGGTATACCGCCGCGGCCTTTCTCATCGTTGTCGCGGCGGTCTGCCTTCCGTGCTCTTTCTCCGTTCGCGTTCCCGCGATCCTGCGCGCATCCGAGGACGCAAGGATTTTCGCGCCCGTCCCCTCCGAGATCGTGAAAGTGAACGTGAAGGAGGGCGAGTACGTCGCCAAGGGGCAGCTTCTGTTCGAGATGCGCTCGCCGCAACTTGAGAAGGACATGGCGCTCTCGAAGCAGAAAATAAATGCGCTGACGCTGCGGCTGTCGCGGCGCCTCGACGACAAGGAAGACCGCTCCTCCGGCATCGTGCTGGAGCAGGAGCTAGCGGCGGAAGAAGACAAGCTTCGAGGCTACGAAAGGGAGGCGGCGCTTCTTCATGTCGTCTCGCCCATCGACGGCGTGGTCGCCGATCTTCCCCCAGCCATGCATGCTGGCCGTTTCGCCGATCTCAAGCATCCCCTGGCGACCGTCCGGGACATGTCCAGCGCCGTCGCCGAGGGCTATATCGATGAGAACGATTTGTGGCGGCTCAAGCAAGGCTCAAAGGGTTTCTTCATCCCCGAGGATCCCTTCCTGAGGGCGACGAGCGTGCAACTCTCGGCAATCGCCTACGCCGCCAGCGAACGCCTCGATATTCCCTATCTCGCATCCATCTACGACGGCGCCATTGCGGTCGAGCAATCCCCGAACAAGGCGCTTCATCCGATCAACGCCAACCATCGGCTCACCATGACCGCCGACGCCTGGGACGTGCATCAGGTTCTGCGCGGCAGCGTCCACCTTGAAGCCGCGCCCGAAAGCGTGGCCGCCATGGTCTTGCGGAGCATCGCGCGTACCTTGATCAGGGAATCGGGCTTCTAAGCCGGCGCGCGAACACGCCTTTTATACCGCATTTTCTTTTAATTTGAACGCAGATGCGTCGCTAAACTTGGGCCAAGAGAAAGGCTTGGCCGTTAAACTGCTAGAGCTCGGCATTTTGTCCATATTTGTTCGGCGGTACCGTAAGATGTTCTGGTTCTGGAAGAAGCGTAACGGCGCAACTGGCTCGACTCCGAAAGCGAAATCGCAGGAAGGCCGCCAGCGAAGCGCTCTTTCCCTTATAGCGCTCGAACCGCGCATGGTGTTCGACGCGGCGGCCGCGCATCACGTCGCCGCCGACCATTCCCATATGGAGACGCATTCAGCAAGCGCTGGCCATTCGGAGGCCGAAGCGGCCTATAAGGCGTTGGCGACCGCCGCCGACCACGTCCCCGCCGCGGTCCGTCCCCACTCCGATCGCGGCTTTGCTACCGAAAATCAAGCCACTCTTGGAGATCGAGCGCAAGGGGCGGCCACCCAACGCCAAACCTTCACCTTCCAGATTTCAACCAGCCAATCGGACACTGTCTTAAAGGCGATTGAAGCCGGAGCCGCCGGTTTTATGATGACCGCCGATGCGAGCGGCGATGTAGTTGGCGTTTTGCAGGCCCAACATGGGACGGTAAGCCTGAACAGCGATGGCTCGCTGACCTACACGCCCGGCGCGAGCTTCACCGGCTCCGATAGTTTCCAGTACGAAGTCAGCGACGGTCACGGCGGCGCCGTGACAGAGACGGTTACGGTGACCGCGGCCAACACCGGGGCAAGCGGCAGAACGCATGCCCATCATGGCCTGGTGACAGAAAGCGCCGCTGGCGCCTACACTTATAGCGCGGGGCAAAACTTCGCGGGCTCGGACAGCTTTTCTCTGGCGGTTGATAAAAGCGCGGCAGCCCCGAGCATCACCATAAAAAACTTCGCCCTCACCGCGCACACTGGCACGCAAATCACGGCGGCGGACAGCGCCGTCGAAAGCGCGCTCGCAGCGCCGGGCAAGCAGATCGCATTCGTCGAATCCAATCTGCCCGATCTGCAAACCTTGCTGGCCGCCATCCCGCAAGGCACAGAAATCGTCATGCTGGATGCCGCCAAGGATGGCGTGGATCAAATGGCGCAGGCGCTGCAGGGGCAGCAGGGCATCACCGCTATTCATATCCTTTCCCACGGCAGCGAGGGCAACCTTTACCTCGGCACAGCCGATCTGAACGCGAGTTCCATGACGGCGGCCTACGCCCATGATCTTTCGGTCATTAAGGGCGCGCTGGCCTCGAATGCCGACATTTTGGTCTATGGCTGCGATTTTGCCTTGGGCGCAGACGGCGATAGAGCCGCCCATGCACTTGCGCAACTCACAGGCGCAAACGTTGCGGCCGCCACACACTTTGTGGGCGCCGATGCGGGTGCGAGCTGGGCGCTGAACGACCAAATCGGCAGCGTGCACACTCAGTCGATCGCTCTCTCGGGCTGGGGCTATGATCTGGCAAGCTATACGTTTTCGAATGCGATCGCGAATTACACGTTTGCCCTCGACGGGAGCGGCAACGTTGTCGTGACCGATACGATCTCAGGCTCGGTCGACAGCGCCACCTTGTCGAGCAGCTATACGAGCTTGAATTTCTCGGACATCACGGGCATCACGCTGACGCGAGGCAACAACAGTAACTCTAACAATATCACCGGAACTTCCTCCGCCAATCAGATCATTGTCGGAGGATCCGGCAGCGGCGATACGCTCAAAGGCGGCGCCAGCAATGCGATCAACTATGTCTGGAGCGGCACCGGCCTAAGCGACACGATCAGGGGCGGGGGGAGCAGCTTTGGCAGCACCACCACTAACTACTTTTACGCTGGCACGGGCGCAAGCAATAACGTCTATGGCGGCGACACGGGCGGTAACACAGGAGCCACGCAGAACAATACAATCTACGGCGCTGGAACCGCGACATTATACGGCGGGACGATCACCGGCGGGTCGCTAAACGTTGTAAGAAACATAATTTATGGCGGCTCAGGGGCTGAAACAATCACGGGAGGAACGATTTACGGCGGCACATCAGGGACGATGATCAACATCATCTATGCCGGTTCCGGCAACGAAACCATTTATGGCGGAACTGACGCAGGTACATCGGATACGCTCAGCAACACCGTGGTCTATTCCGGCAACCGCGCGAATTATACCGTCTCCTACTCGGCTGGAACCTATACAATCGTGGACACCCGCTCCGGCTCGCCCAATGGCACCGATACAGTCCAAGGGATTGGGACCTTTCAATTTGCCGATGGTTCGGTCTCCGCCGCCAATCTGATGTCGGTTTACGCCGGCAACGATACCGGTTCCACAACTGCCAACACAGCGCTAACCAAGAGCTTGGCCGGCGATGCTGAGAGCCCCTCGGGCTACACCTTGACCTACTCGAAAGCCTCAAATCCAAGCCACGGAACGGTGACGATAAACAGCTCAACCGGTTCTTATACCTATACGCCGGCGTCGAACTATCTCGGGAGCGACAGCTTCACCTATTCGGTTTCGGACGGCCATGGCGGGACCGCCACTGCGACCGTGACAATAACGGTGAGTGACGCTGTCGCCGACTCCTACACCGTCATCACAGGCGCCCCGATCGTCGTCGATCCGCGCACCAACGACAGCGTGTCCGGCGGCTACAAAACCGCGACGATCACGGCCATCAACGGCACGACTATCGCGTCCGGCCAGACGATCACGCTGGGCGACGGCACGACGGTCACCATGCGCTCCGATGGGCGGCTTGCGGTGACGGCGGCACAGAGCGGCGGGGCCACCGAGAGCTTCACTTACACACTGTCGGATTCCCTTGGATTATCGACGGGCACGGTCACGCTGACGGAGTATAACGATGCGGCGCATGCCCAGGCGCTCGGCTTCGTGTTCACAGTCGACACTACCAAGGCAGGGACCAGCAACAGCTACTCCATAATTCTCCCAGTCAATACAGGGACAACAGCCGCTAACAAATACACCGTGTTCTGGGGCGACGGCACGAGCACAAGCTATACGGGCTCGACGTCTCCCAGCCACACTTACGCGTCGGCCGGCTCGCACACTATCGCCATCGTGGGCGAGTTCGCGGGGCTTGACTTCTTCAACGGCGGCGACTGCAAAAAGCTCACCGGAATCAGCCAGTGGGGGGATGTGGCGCTTCAAAATCTGTCGAACGCGTTCGAAGGCTGCTCAAACCTCGTCATCACCGCAACCGATACCCCCGATTTCAGCGACGTAACAAGCACTGCCGCAATGTTCTACGGCACGAGCGTAAACCCGAACTTGTCCGGCGTCGACGTTTCGAATGTCACGGACATGAGCTACATGTTTTATAACGACGCGGCGTTCAACCAAAATATTTCAGGCTGGAACACGTCAAGTGTCGCGAATATGAATTACATGTTCTATGGCGATACTGCCTTTAACCAGAATATCGGCTCTTGGAACACATCAAATGTTACGTCCATGGTTCAGATGTTTTTCCACGATACAAATTTTAACCAAAATATCAGCTCGTGGAATGTTTCGAACGTGACGCAAATGTGCTACATGTTCGACGGAGATACGGCTTTCAACCAGAACATTTCTGCCTGGAACACAGCTAAGGTTACCGATTTTAGCTACATGTTCTACGACGCCACTTCTTTCAATCAGAACATCGGGTCCTGGAACACGTCCAGCGCTACGAACATGGGGGCGATGTTTGCGCTCGATACGGCTTTCAATCAGAACATCGGTAGCTGGAACACCTCGAACGTCACGAACATGGCTTTCATGTTCTATCAGGACTCGTCGTTTAACCAGAATATCGGCGGCTGGAACACGGCCAGCGTCACAAACATGGGATTCATGTTCGACGGCGACACTGCGTTTAATCAGGCCATCGGCGGCTGGAACACATCCAGCGTCACCAGCGACATGGCCTACATGTTCTATGGCGACACTGCGTTTAATCAAAGCCTTGCTAACTGGAACACCTCGAACGTTACGGACATGGCCTACATGTTCGATGGCGCCACCGCGTTTAATCAAAGCCTCGCCGGCTGGAACATCGCCAACGTCTCCAGCATGACCGGCTTTTTGACCGGCGGCGGGCTCAGCACAGTCAACTACGACGCCACCCTCACGGCTTGGAGCGCGCTGACGCTCAAACCCGCGCTCACCATCGACATGGGTTCCTCGAAATATAGCCAGTCGGCCGCCGCGCGCACCGCGATTTTGAACGAGTACACAGGCGCCAACAAGATCACCATCAACGATGGCGGCTTCATCGATACCGTCGTCGCCAATACCGCCACGGCCACCGCGACTTTCAACACCGCGCTCAATGGCAGTCTTGCGGGCGATGCGATAAGCGCGGGCGCCTATGCGCTCACCTATGCGACGCCAGCCGGCGGCACGGAAGCCACCACGCACGGCTCGGTGACGATCAACGCGAACGGTTCCTTCACCTATACGCCGACGGCAGGCTATGTCGGCGCCGACAGCTTTACTTATAAAGCCACGGATTCCAACAGCGCCACCGCCACGGGCACGATTAACATAACCGTGGCCGACGTTGTGACCGCGACTGCATCCAGCAAATCGACGACCGCCAACACCGCGCTCAGCAGCACGCTCGTTGGCCTCGCCACGGACGCGGCGAGCCAGACGCTGACCTATTCAAAATTCAGCGGGCCTTCCCACGGAACGCTCACGGTCAATTCGAACGGAACCTACACCTACACGCCGACCTCGAACTACGTCGGAACCGACACGTTCACCTATCAGGCGACCGACGCCAGCGGCTACAGCTCCACGAACACGGTGACCGTCACGGTCGCCGACGTGGTGACGGCGTCCGCGGATGCGAAGACCGCTACCGCCAACACGGCGCTGAACGCGACGCTCGCCAGCGACGCGACGGACGCGGCGGGGCAGACTCTGACATACTCGAAGGTAAGCGGACCGGCCCACGGCACGCTGACCGTGAACGCCAACGGGACCTACACTTATACGCCCACGGCGAATTACGTCGGAACGGATACGTTCACCTATCAGGCGACCGACGCCAGCGGCTACAGCTCCACGAACACGGTCACGGTCACCGTGGCGGACGCGGTCGCCGCCTCGGCCGGAAGCAAAGCGACGACCGCCAACACCGCGCTCAGCAGCACCCTCGCCGGCCTCGCGACGGACCAGGCGAGCCAGACGCTCACCTATTCGGTCGCCAGCGGCGGCAATCCGAGCCACGGGACGCTTACCGTCAATGCGAACGGGACCTACACTTATACGCCCACGGCGAACTACGTCGGAACCGACACGTTCACCTATCAGGCGACCGACGCCAGCGGCTACAGCTCCACGAACACGGTCACGGTCACGGTGGCGGACGCGGTCGCCGCCTCGGCCGGAAGCAAGTCGACGACCGCCAACACCGCGCTCAGCAGCACGCTCGTTGGCCTCGCGACGGACCAGGCGAGCCAGACGCTCACCTATTCGGTCGCCAGCGGCGGCAATCCGAGCCACGGAACGCTCACCGTCAATGCGAACGGGACCTACACCTACACGCCCACGGCGAATTACGTCGGAACGGATACGTTCACCTATCAGGCGACCGACGCCAGCGGCTACAGCTCCACGAACACGGTCACGGTCACCGTGGCGGACGCGGTCGCCGCCTCGGCCGGAAGCAAATCGACGACCGCCAACACCGCGCTCAGCAGCACGCTCGCCGGCCTCGCGACGGACCAGGCGAGCCAGACGCTCACCTATTCGGTCGCCAGCGGCGGCAATCCGAGCCACGGCACGCTCACCGTCAATGCGAACGGGACCTACACTTATACGCCCACGGCGAATTACGTCGGAACCGACACGTTCACCTATCAGGCGACCGACACGAGCGGCTACAGCTCCACGAACACGGTGACCGTCACGGTCGCCGACGCGGTCGCCGCCTCGGCCGGAAGCAAGTCGACGACCGCCAACACCGCGCTCAGCAGCACCCTCGCCGGCCTCGCCACGGACCAGGCGAGCCAGACGCTGACCTATTCGGTCGCAAGCGGCGGCAATCCGAGCCACGGCACGCTCACGGTCAATGCCAACGGAACGTACACCTACACGCCCACGGCGAACTACGTCGGTACGGACACATTCACCTATCAGGCGACCGACGCCAGCGGCTACAGCTCCACGAACACGGTCACGGTCACCGTGGCGGACGCGGTCGCCGCCTCGGCCGGAAGCAAGTCGACGACCGCCAACACCGCGCTCAGCAGCACGCTCGCCGGCCTCGCGACGGACCAGGCGAGCCAGACGCTGACCTATTCGGTCGCCAGCGGCGGCAACCCGAGCCACGGCACGCTCACCGTCAATGCGAACGGGACCTACACCTACACGCCCGCTTCGAATTACGTCGGAACCGACACGTTCACCTATCAGGCGACCGACGCCAGCGGCTACAGCTCCACGAACACGGTGACCGTCACGGTCGCCGACGCGGTCGCCGCCTCGGCCGGAAGCAATGCGACGACCGCCAACACCGCGCTCAGCAGCACGCTCGCCGGCCTCGCGACGGACCAGGCGAGCCAGACGCTCACCTATTCGGTCGCCAGCGGCGGCAACCCGAGCCACGGCACGCTCACCGTCAATGCGAACGGGACCTACACCTACACGCCCGCTTCGAACTACGTCGGTACGGACACATTCACCTATCAGGCGACCGACGCCAGCGGCTACAGCTCCACGAACACGGTGACCGTCACTGTCGCGGACGTGGTGACGGCGTCCGCGGATGCGAAGACCGCTACCGCCAACACGGCGCTGAACGCGACGCTCGCCAGCGACGCGACGGACGCGGCGGGGCAGACTCTGACATACTCGAAGGTAAGCGGACCGGCCCACGGCACGCTGACCGTGAACGCCAACGGGACCTACACTTATACGCCCACGACGAACTACGTCGGAACCGACACGTTCACCTATCAGGCGACCGACGCCAGCGGCTACAGCTCCACGAACACGGTGACGGTCACCGTGGCGGACGCGGTCGCCGCCTCGGCCGGCGGCAAGTCGACGACCGCCAACACCGCGCTCAGCAGCACGCTCGTTGGCCTCGCGACGGACCAGGCGAGCCAGACCCTCACCTATTCGGTCGCCAGCGGCGGCAATCCGAGCCACGGCACGCTCACGGTCAATGCCAACGGAACGTACACCTACACGCCCACGACGAACTACGTCGGTACGGACACATTCACCTATCAGGCGACCGACACGAGCGGCTACAGCTCCACGAACACGGTGACCGTCACGGTGGCGGACGCGGTCGCCGCCTCGGCCGGAAGCAAATCGACGACCGCCAACACCGCGCTCAGCAGCACGCTCGCCGGCCTCGCGACGGACCAGGCGAGTCAGACGCTCACCTATTCGGTCGCCAGCGGCGGCAATCCGAGCCACGGAACGCTCACCGTCAATGCGAACGGGACGTACACCTACACGCCCACGACGAACTACGTCGGAACCGACACGTTCACCTATCAGGCGACCGACGCCAGCGGCTACAGCTCCACGAACACCGTGACGGTCACGGTGGCGGACGCGGTCGCCGCCTCGGCCGGAAGCAATGCGACGACCGCCAACACCGCGCTCAGCAGCACGCTCGCCGGCCTCGCGACGGACCAGGCGAGCCAGACGCTGACCTATTCGGTCGCCAGCGGCGGCAACCCGAGCCACGGCACGCTCACCGTCAATGCGAACGGGACCTACACTTATACGCCCACGGCGAACTACGTCGGAACCGACACGTTCACCTATCAGGCGACCGACGCCAGCGGCTACAGCTCCACGAACACGGTCACGGTCACGGTGGCGGACGCGGTCGCCGCCTCGGCCGGAAGCAAGTCGACGACCGCCAACACCGCGCTCAGCAGCACGCTCGCCGGCCTCGCGACGGACCAGGCGAGTCAGACGCTCACCTATTCGGTCGCAAGCGGCGGCAATCCGAGCCACGGCACGCTGACGGTGAACGCCAACGGGACCTACACCTACACGCCCACGGCGAATTACGTCGGAACGGATACGTTCACCTATCAGGCGACCGACGCCAGCGGCTACAGCTCCACGAACACGGTCACGGTCACCGTGGCGGACGCGGTCGCCGCCTCGGCCGGAAGCAAATCGACGACCGCCAACACCGCGCTCAGCAGCACGCTCGCCGGCCTCGCGACGGACCAGGCGAGCCAGACGCTGACCTATTCGGTCGCCAGCGGCGGCAACCCGAGCCACGGCACGCTCACCGTCAATGCGAACGGGACCTACACCTACACGCCCACGACGAACTACGTCGGTACCGACACGTTCACCTATCAGGCGACCGACGCCAGCGGCTACAGCTCCACGAACACGGTGACCGTCACGGTCGCCGACGCGGTCGCCGCCTCGGCCGGAAGCAATGCGACGACCGCCAACACCGCGCTCAGCAGCACGCTTGTTGGCCTCGCCACGGACCAGGCGAGCCAGACGCTGACCTATTCGGTCGCCAGCGGCGGAAATCCGAGCCACGGAACGCTCACGGTCAATGCCAACGGAACGTACACCTACACGCCCACGGCGAATTACGTCGGTACGGACACATTCACCTATCAGGCGACCGACGCCAGCGGCTACAGCTCCACGAACACGGTGACCGTCACGGTCGCCGACGCGGTCGCCGCCTCGGCCGGAAGCAATGCGACGACCGCCAACACCGCGCTCAGCAGCACGCTTGTTGGCCTCGCCACGGACCAGGCGAGCCAGACGCTGACCTATTCGGTCGCCAGCGGCGGAAATCCGAGCCACGGAACGCTCACGGTCAATGCCAACGGAACGTACACCTACACGCCCACGGCGAATTACGTTGGAACCGACACATTCACCTATCAGGCGACCGACGCCAGCGGCTACAGCTCCACGAACACGGTGACCGTCACGGTCGCCGACGCGGTCGCCGCCTCGGCCGGAAGCAATGCGACGACCGCCAACACCGCGCTCAGCAGCACGCTTGTTGGCCTCGCCACGGACCAGGCGAGCCAGACGCTGACCTATTCGGTCGCCAGCGGCGGCAACCCGAGCCACGGAACGCTCACGGTCAATGCCAACGGAACGTACACCTACACGCCCACGGCGAATTACGTCGGTACGGACACATTCACCTATCAGGCGACCGACGCCAGCGGCTACAGCTCCACGAACACGGTGACCGTCACTGTCGCGGACGTGGTGACGGCGTCCGCGGATGCGAAGACCGCTACCGCCAACACGGCGCTGAACGCGACGCTCGCCAGCGACGCGACGGACGCGGCGGGGCAGACTCTGACATACTCGAAGGTAAGCGGACCGGCCCACGGCACGCTGACCGTGAACGCCAACGGGACCTACACTTATACGCCCACGACGAACTACGTCGGAACCGACACGTTCACCTATCAGGCGACCGATGCGAGCGGCTACAGCTCCACGAACACGGTGACCGTCACTGTCGCAGACGTGGTGACGGCGTCCGCGGATGCGAAGACCGCTACCGCCAACACGGCGCTGAACGCGACGCTCGCCAACGACGCGACGGACGCGGCGGGGCAGACTCTGACATACTCGAAGGTAAGCGGACCGGCCCACGGCACGCTGACCGTGAACGCCAACGGGACCTACACCTACACGCCCACGGCGAATTACGTCGGAACGGATACGTTCACCTATCAGGCGACCGACGCCAGCGGCTACAGCTCCACGAACACGGTCACGGTCACCGTGGCGGACGCGGTCGCCGCCTCGGCCGGAAGCAAATCGACGACCGCCAACACCGCGCTCAGCAGCACGCTCGCCGGCCTCGCGACGGACCAGGCGAGCCAGACGCTCACCTATTCGGTCGCCAGCGGCGGCAATCCGAGCCACGGCACGCTCACCGTCAATGCGAACGGGACCTACACTTATACGCCCACGGCGAATTACGTCGGAACCGACACGTTCACCTATCAGGCGACCGACACGAGCGGCTACAGCTCCACGAACACGGTGACCGTCACGGTCGCCGACGCGGTCGCCGCCTCGGCCGGAAGCAATGCGACGACCGCCAACACCGCGCTCAGCAGCACGCTCGCCGGCCTCGCGACGGACCAGGCGAGTCAGACGCTCACCTATTCGGTCGCAAGCGGCGGCAATCCGAGCCACGGCACGCTGACGGTGAACGCCAACGGGACCTACACCTACACGCCCGCTTCGAATTACGTCGGAACCGACACGTTCACCTATCAGGCGACCGACGCCAGCGGCTACAGCTCCACGAACACGGTGACCGTCACTGTCGCAGACGTGGTGACGGCGTCCGCGGATGCGAAGACCGCTACCGCCAACACGGCGCTGAACGCGACGCTCGCCAACGACGCGACGGACGCGGCGGGGCAGACTCTGACATACTCGAAGGTAAGCGGACCGGCCCACGGCACGCTGACCGTCAACGCCAACGGGACCTACACCTACACGCCCGCTTCGAACTACGTCGGAACGGACACATTCACCTATCAGGCGACCGACGCCAGCGGCTACAGCTCCACGAACACGGTGACGGTCACGGTGGCGGACGCGGTCGCCGCCTCGGCCGGAAGCAAGTCGACGACCGCCAACACCGCGCTCAGCAGCACCCTCGCCGGCCTCGCGACGGACCAGGCGAGCCAGACCCTCACCTATTCGGTCGCCAGCGGCGGCAATCCGAGCCACGGAACGCTTACCGTCAATGCGAACGGGACCTACACTTATACGCCCACGGCGAATTACGTCGGAACCGACACGTTCACCTATCAGGCGACCGACACGAGCGGCTACAGCTCCACGAACACGGTGACCGTCACGGTGGCGGACGCGGTCGCCGCCTCGGCCGGAAGCAAATCGACGACCGCCAACACCGCGCTCAGCAGCACCCTCGCCGGCCTCGCGACGGACCAGGCGAGCCAGACGCTGACCTATTCGGTCGCCAGCGGCGGCAACCCGAGCCACGGAACGCTCACGGTCAATGCCAACGGAACGTACACCTACACGCCCACGGCGAACTACGTCGGAACCGACACGTTCACCTATCAGGCGACCGACGCCAGCGGCTACAGCTCCACGAACACGGTGACCGTCACGGTCGCCGACGTGGTGACGGCGTCCGCGGATGCGAAGACCGCTACCGCCAACACGGCGCTGAACGCGACGCTCGCCAGCGACGCGACGGACGCGGCGGGGCAGACTCTGACATACTCGAAGGTAAGCGGACCGGCCCACGGCACGCTGACCGTGAACGCCAACGGGACCTACACCTACACGCCCACGACGAACTACGTCGGAACCGACACGTTCACCTATCAGGCGACCGACGCCAGCGGCTACAGCTCCACGAACACGGTGACCGTCACGGTCGCCGACGCGGTCGCCGCCTCGGCCGGAAGCAAGTCGACGACCGCCAACACCGCGCTCAGCAGCACGCTCGCCGGCCTCGCGACGGACCAGGCGAGCCAGACGCTCACCTATTCGGTCGCCAGCGGCGGCAACCCGAGCCACGGAACGCTCACCGTCAATGCGAACGGGACGTACACTTATACGCCCACGGCGAACTACGTCGGAACCGACACGTTCACCTATCAGGCGACCGATGCGAGCGGCTACAGCTCCACGAACACGGTGACCGTCACGGTCGCCGACGCGGTCGCCGCCTCGGCCGGAAGCAAGTCGACGACCGCCAACACCGCGCTCAGCAGCACGCTTGTTGGCCTCGCGACGGACCAGGCGAGCCAGACGCTCACCTATTCGGTCGCAAGCGGCGGCAACCCGAGCCACGGCACGCTCACCGTCAATGCGAACGGGACCTACACCTATACGCCCACGGCGAATTACGTCGGTACGGACACGTTCACCTATCAGGCGACCGACGCCAGCGGCTACAGCTCCACGAACACGGTGACGGTCACGGTGGCGGACGCGGTCGCCGCCTCGGCCGGAAGCAAGTCGACGACCGCCAACACCGCGCTCAGCAGCACCCTCGCCGGCCTCGCGACGGACCAGGCGAGCCAGACGCTCACCTATTCGGTCGCCAGCGGCGGCAACCCGAGCCACGGCACGCTCACCGTCAATGCGAACGGGACCTACACCTATACGCCCACGGCGAATTACGTCGGAACCGACACGTTCACCTATCAGGCGACCGACGCCAGCGGCTACAGCTCCACGAACACGGTGACGGTCACGGTGGCGGACGCGGTCGCCGCCTCGGCCGGCGGCAAGTCGACGACCGCCAACACCGCGCTCAGCAGCACGCTTGTTGGCCTCGCCACGGACCAGGCGAGCCAGACGCTCACCTATTCGGTCGCCAGCGGCGGCAATCCGAGCCACGGCACGCTCACCGTCAATGCGAACGGGACCTACACTTATACGCCCACGGCGAACTACGTCGGAACCGACACGTTCACCTATCAGGCGACCGACGCCAGCGGCTACAGCTCCACGAACACGGTGACGGTCACGGTGGCGGACGCGGTCGCCGCCTCGGCCGGAAGCAATGCGACGACCGCCAACACCGCGCTCAGCAGCACGCTCGCCGGCCTCGCGACGGACCAGGCGAGCCAGACGCTGACCTATTCGGTCGCCAGCGGCGGCAACCCGAGCCACGGGACGCTCACCGTCAACGCCAACGGGACCTACACTTATACGCCCACGGCGAATTACGTCGGAACGGATACGTTCACCTATCAGGCGACCGACGCCAGCGGCTACAGCTCCACGAACACGGTGACCGTCACGGTCGCCGACGCGGTCGCCGCCTCGGCCGGAAGCAATGCGACGACCGCCAACACCGCGCTCAGCAGCACGCTCGCCGGCCTCGCGACGGACCAGGCGAGCCAGACGCTCACCTATTCGGTCGCCAGCGGCGGCAACCCGAGCCACGGCACGCTCACCGTCAATGCGAACGGGACCTACACCTATACGCCCACGGCGAATTACGTCGGAACCGACACGTTCACCTATCAGGCGACCGACACGAGCGGCTACAGCTCCACGAACACGGTGACGGTCACGGTGGCGGACGCGGTCGCCGCCTCGGCCGGCGGCAAGTCGACGACCGCCAACACCGCGCTCAGCAGCACGCTTGTTGGCCTCGCCACGGACCAGGCGAGCCAGACGCTCACCTATTCGGTCGCCAGCGGCGGCAACCCGAGCCACGGAACGCTTACGGTCAATGCGAACGGGACCTACACTTATACGCCCACGGCGAACTACGTCGGAACCGACACGTTCACCTATCAGGCGACCGACGCCAGCGGCTACAGCTCCACGAACACGGTGACCGTCACGGTGGCGGACGCGGTCGCCGCCTCGGCCGGAAGCAATGCGACGACCGCCAACACCGCGCTCAGCAGCACGCTCGCCGGCCTCGCGACGGACCAGGCGAGCCAGACGCTGACCTATTCGGTCGCCAGCGGCGGCAACCCGAGCCACGGAACGCTCACCGTCAATGCGAACGGGACGTACACTTATACGCCCGCTTCGAACTACGTCGGAACCGACACGTTCACCTATCAGGCGACCGATGCGAGCGGCTACAGCTCCACGAACACGGTGACCGTCACGGTGGCGGACGCGGTCGCCGCCTCGGCCGGAAGCAAATCGACGACCGCCAACACCGCGCTCAGCAGCACGCTCGCCGGCCTCGCGACGGACCAGGCGAGCCAGACGCTCACCTATTCGGTCGCCAGCGGCGGCAATCCGAGCCACGGGACGCTGACCGTCAATGCGAACGGGACCTACACCTATACGCCCACGGCGAATTACGTCGGAACGGATACGTTCACCTATCAGGCGACCGACGCCAGCGGCTACAGCTCCACGAACACGGTCACGGTCACCGTGGCGGACGCGGTCGCCGCCTCGGCCGGAAGCAAGTCGACGACCGCCAACACCGCGCTCAGCAGCACGCTCGCCGGCCTCGCGACGGACCAGGCGAGCCAGACGCTCACCTATTCGGTCGCCAGCGGCGGCAATCCGAGCCACGGCACGCTCACCGTCAATGCGAACGGGACCTACACTTATACGCTCACGGCGAATTACGTCGGAACCGACACGTTCACCTATCAGGCGACCGACACGAGCGGCTACAGCTCCACGAACACGGTGACCGTCACGGTCGCCGACGCGGTCGCCGCCTCGGCCGGAAGCAAGTCGACGACCGCCAACACCGCGCTCAGCAGCACGCTCGCCGGCCTCGCGACGGACCAGGCGAGCCAGACGCTCACCTATTCGGTCGCCAGCGGCGGAAATCCGAGCCACGGGACGCTGACGGTGAACGCCAACGGGACGTACACCTACACGCCGGCCTCGAACTACGTCGGAACGGATACGTTCACCTATCAGGCGACCGACACGAGCGGCTACAGCTCCACGAACACGGTGACCGTCACGGTGGCGGACGTGGTGACGGCGTCCGCGGATGCGAAGACCGCTACCGCCAACACGGCGCTGAACGCGACGCTCGCCAGCGACGCGACGGACGCGGCGGGGCAAACTCTGACATACTCGAAGGTAAGCGGACCGGCCCACGGCACGCTGACCGTGAACGCCAACGGGACCTACACTTATACGCCCACGGCGAATTACGTCGGAACCGACACGTTCACCTATCAGGCGACCGACGCCAGCGGCTACAGCTCCACGAACACGGTGACCGTCACGGTGGCGGACGCGGTCGCCGCCTCGGCCGGAAGCAAGTCGACGACCGCCAACACCGCGCTCAGCAGCACGCTCGCCGGCCTCGCGACGGACCAGGCGAGCCAGACGCTCACCTATTCGGTCGCCAGCGGCGGCAATCCGAGCCACGGAACGCTCACCGTCAATGCGAACGGGACCTACACTTATACGCCCACGGCGAATTACGTCGGAACCGACACGTTCACCTATCAGGCGACCGACACGAGCGGCTACAGCTCCACGAACACGGTGACCGTCACGGTGGCGGACGCGGTCGCCGCCTCGGCCGGAAGCAAAGCGACGACCGCCAACACCGCGCTCAGCAGCACGCTCGCCGGCCTCGCGACGGACCAGGCGAGCCAGACGCTCACCTATTCGGTCGCAAGCGGCGGCAACCCGAGCCACGGAACGCTCACGGTCAATGCCAACGGAACGTACACCTACACGCCCACGGCGAACTACGTCGGAACCGACACGTTCACCTATCAGGCGACCGATGCGAGCGGCTACAGCTCCACGAACACGGTGACCGTCACGGTGGCCGACGCGGTCGCCGCCTCGGCCGGAAGCAATGCGACGACCGCCAACACCGCGCTCAGCAGCACGCTCGTTGGCCTCGCCACGGACCAGGCGAGCCAGACGCTGACCTATTCGGTCGCCAGCGGCGGAAATCCGAGCCACGGAACGCTCACGGTCAATGCGAACGGGACCTACACCTACACGCCCGCTTCGAACTACGTCGGTACGGACACATTCACCTATCAGGCGACCGACGCCAGCGGCTACAGCTCCACGAACACGGTGACGGTCACGGTGGCGGACGCGGTCGCCGCCTCGGCCGGAAGCAAGTCGACGACCGCCAACACCGCGCTCAGCAGCACCCTCGCCGGCCTCGCGACGGACCAGGCGAGCCAGACGCTCACCTATTCGGTCGCCAGCGGCGGCAACCCGAGCCACGGCACGCTCACCGTCAATGCGAACGGGACCTACACCTATACGCCCACGGCGAACTACGTCGGAACCGACACGTTCACCTATCAGGCGACCGACGCCAGCGGCTACAGCTCCACGAACACGGTGACGGTCACCGTGGCGGACGCGGTCGCCGCCTCGGCCGGCGGCAAGTCGACGACCGCCAACACCGCGCTCAGCAGCACGCTCGTTGGCCTCGCGACGGACCAGGCGAGCCAGACCCTCACCTATTCGGTCGCCAGCGGCGGCAATCCGAGCCACGGCACGCTCACCGTCAATGCGAACGGGACCTACACCTACACGCCCACGGCGAACTACGTCGGTACGGACACATTCACCTATCAGGCGACCGACACGAGCGGCTACAGCTCCACGAACACGGTGACCGTCACGGTGGCGGACGCGGTCGCCGCCTCGGCCGGAAGCAAATCGACGACCGCCAACACCGCGCTCAGCAGCACGCTCGCCGGCCTCGCGACGGACCAGGCGAGTCAGACGCTCACCTATTCGGTCGCCAGCGGCGGCAATCCGAGCCACGGAACGCTCACCGTCAATGCGAACGGGACGTACACCTACACGCCCACGACGAACTACGTCGGAACCGACACGTTCACCTATCAGGCGACCGACGCCAGCGGCTACAGCTCCACGAACACGGTGACGGTCACGGTGGCGGACGCGGTCGCCGCCTCGGCCGGAAGCAAATCGACGACCGCCAACACCGCGCTCAGCAGCACGCTCGCCGGCCTCGCGACGGACCAGGCGAGTCAGACGCTCACCTATTCGGTCGCCAGCGGCGGCAACCCGAGCCACGGCACGCTCACCGTCAATGCGAACGGGACCTACACTTATACGCCCACGGCGAACTACGTCGGAACCGACACGTTCACCTATCAGGCGGCCGACACGAGCGGCTACAGCTCCACGAACACGGTGACGGTCACGGTGGCG
>CAWEFZ010000003.1:0-1762388 GCA_963808505.1 uncultured Alphaproteobacteria bacterium | reverse complement strand
ACCCCCAGCACGCATACGCGCTGGATGATAGGGGCACTTAGACCTTCCCCGAAACCACCTGCCAAAGGCGCTTGGGCTTCGGCTTTCCGTTTCCTGTCTTTGAACGCGTCACCCGCGGGCGCTTGCTTCCAGTAGCCCGCGTGGGCGCTGTCATCGTAGCTCCTTAATTTTCGCCGCCGCTTTCTGCAGCGGCTTTTTTTTGCGTTTGGCTGATTCGGATCATGATCGCGAAGCGTGTGATGCGTTCCAGGGCTTCCTCCGATTTCGCGAGGCTCAGCACCTACATCCTTGGCGAGGGCCAAACGGCGGACAAGGGCGCCGTCGCAACCGATCAAACCTTCGATTACATCCTTGCAGATCAAGCGGGCGGCCGCGTCGGCGCCGTGCGCATCACGAACTGCAACGCCGACACGCCGACGCTCGCAATCATGGAGATCCTGGCGACGCAAAGCCTCAACAAGCGAAGCCGCGGCGATCGAACCTATCATCTTGTGGTGTCGTTCGAGCCCGGCGAGCGGCCGACGCCCGCGCAAATCGAGACCATCGAGAACGAGCTCTGCGCGGCGATCGGTCTGTCGAGCCACCAGCGGATTTCGGCGCTTCACCTCGATCGCGCGCATCTGCACCTGCACATTGCGATCAACAAGGTCGATCCGGCCACCCTGCGCTGCGTCGAGCCCTATTACGACAAGCGCAAGCTGATGAAGGCCTGCGACGAACTGGAGATCAAGCACGGCCTGGCGCGCACCAATCATGGCCGGTCGCTCAAGGGCGGACCCAAGGGCCGCGCCGCGGACTTCGAGGCGCATAGCGGCCAGGCCTCGTTCTCGTCCTGGGTGAAGGGGAAAATCGAGGCGCCGCTTATCACTCTCCTCGCTGGCGGCTGCGCCTGGGACGACGTTCACGCGCTGCTTGGCAAGGAGGGGCTCGCGCTCAAAAAGCGCGGCGCTGGTTTGGTCATGGTCGACGCCACGGGCCGCGGCGTCCGGGCGTCGGCCGTCAACCGCGCCTTCTCGATGCAGGCGCTCACGACACAGCTTGGGGCGTTCCAGGTCTCGCCCGCCTCCCAGGCGCAGGCCACCTATCAACCGAAGCCGCTTCAGGGCAACACAAGGGCGCTGTTCGCCGAATACACGCGCCAGCGTCAGCAAGGCGCCGATGCCCGAAAGCAGGCGCGGGAAGCCAGCTCCCGCGACCGCGAGGACATCTTCTCAGTGTTTGCGAAGCATCGGGCCCAGGTCAAGAGGTCCGGATTGACGCGCACGGGAAAGCGCGGGCGCCGCCTCGAGCTCCAGCTTCTGCGCACCCAAAGGCTGGGCGAAGCGGCGAAGCGATTTCGCGCGACCGAAGAGGACATCGACAAGCGCTTCTTCTTCACATGGATCGCCTTTCTGCAGGATCGCGCGGCGCGGGGCGATGTGGAGGCGCTTTGGGCGCTCAGATCGAGCGGCAAGCCCGCGGCCCGCGCGGCGGCCGACTTCATCACCGCTCGGGACACGGCCGCCTCGCAGACGATCATCCTTCAGAACCTGCGGCCGACGGTGCGGAAGAACGGAGACCTCGCCTATCAGCTCGGCGACGGCGGCGTCGTGACCGATGAGAAGGAGCGCATTCGCGTGGACCGGCTGTCCTATCAGGCGGTGCTGACCGCGCTCAGCCTCGGCGAGAAGCGCTTCCGGGGGCAGACCTTGGTTCTCGATGGAACCGCATCCTTCAAGCGCCAGGCGGCGGAGGTGGCGGCCGCGCTGCGGCTCAACATCGTCTTCGACGACGATGACATGGAAAAGGATCGCCTCGATCTGATCGCGCAGAAAACGGCGCCAGCGCCTGTAAAAGCTGTTGCCGACTTCGTCGCCGAGCAAAATAGCATCGCTCAAAGGCGATCGGGCCGATATGCTTACCGGCTGTGGACCGCGGAGGACGCCGGCGAGGCGATCTATAGAGGCGTGCGGACCGTCGACGGTCACCAGGTGCTTCTTCTGCAACGGGGAGCGGAAGTGCTGGTCAGGCCGGCAAGCCCCGATGAGGTCGAGCAGGCGAAGGCCTGGCGCGTCGATGCCGCGGTTCATTACTCAGGCTCAAGTCGAGGGAGAACGCGATCATGACGCCCATCGGAGCAGAACCGCCGAAACCCAAAAGCAGACGAACGATCGGCTTCGTCTTTCTCTTTGCGGTCATCGCGCTCAACAGCGCCGCCACGCAGCATGTCGCGGCGAAGTTCGCCTATCATCCGGCGCTCGGCGCTCCGCTTTACGGGCATGTCTACGCGCCCTGGGAGTGGGTGGCGTGGTACGGCCGGTTCGGCGCCAGCACGGAAGCGGTGTTCCAGCCGGTCATGATCGGCGTTTCGTTGAGTTTGGCGGTGGGCGTTCTGGGGCTGCTCGCGATCGGCGGGCGCAATCCCGAGCGCCACGAGGGCATTCACGGCACCGCGCATTGGGCGAGCATTGAAGAGATCAGGGCGACCGGTCTTCTTCCGAAAAAGGGAAAGGGCGGCGAAGGCGTTTATGTCGGCGGCTGGCGCGACGGCCGCGGCCGGCTTCACTATCTCCGCCACAATGGGCCGGAGCATATCGCGGCGATCGCGCCCACCCGGTCCGGCAAGGGCGTCGGCCTTGTCGTGCCGACGCTCCTGTCCTGGCCGCACAGCGTCGTCGTCAACGATCAGAAGGCCGAGCTCTGGAACCTGACCGCCGCCTGGCGGAAGGGCGAGGCCGGCAACGTCGTCATGAAATTCGATCCGGGCGCCGAGGAGGGAAGCGTCAGCTTCAACCCGCTCGAGGAAATCAGGCTCGGCACGCTGCAGGAGGTGGGCGACGTGCAGAACCTTGTGACCATCCTTGTCGATCCCGAGGGCAAGGGGCTTGTCGACCACTGGGCGAAGACGAGCCACGCCTTTCTCACCGGCGCGATTTTGCATGTGCTCTACAACAAGCGGGCGGAAGGCAAGGTGGGCTGTCTGCCCGATGTCGCGCTGGCGCTCTCCGACCCCGACAGGAAGGTCATGTCGCTCTATCTGGAGATGATCCAGAACAAGTGGGGGCCGAACGGCGCCGTTCACATCACCATCGCCAGCGCCGCCCGCGATATGGTGAACCGCCCGGATGAGGAGCGCGGCTCGGTTCTCTCCACCGCAATGTCCTTCCTGTCGCTCTACCGCGATCCCTTGGTCGCCAAGAACGTGGCGCGCTCCGACTTCAAGGTCATGGACCTCATGAACCACGCGAAGCCCGTGACGCTCTTCCTTGTGGTGCGGGCCGAGGACAAGGACCGCATGAAGCCGCTGATGCGGCTCATAATCAACCAGCTGGTCCGCGTGCTCCTGAGGCCCGAGATCACCTTCGTGAAGGGCCGGCCTCAGCCCCCGCACAAGCATCGGCTTCTGCTGATGCTCGACGAGTTTCCGTCCTACGGGAAGCTTGAAGTGTTCCAGGAGGCGCTCGCCTATATCGCGGGCTACGGCATCAAGGCGTACCTCATCAATCAGGACATGAGCCAGCTCTGGGGCGCCTATGGCAAGGACGAGAGCGTGCTCTCGAACTGCCATGTGCGCATAGCGTTTGCGCCGAACCGGGTCGAGACGGCGGAGTGGCTGTCGCGCATGTGCGGGACCGCGACCGTTGTGAAGGAGGATGTGACCACGAGCGGCAAGCGCTTCGGCGCGGTGCTGACGCAAGTGTCGAAGACCTATCACCAGATAAGCCGGCCGCTCGCCACCGCGGACGAAATCATGCGGCTCAGCTCGCCCGTGAAGGACGAAGGCGACTTGATCGTCGAGCCGGGCGACATGATCGTGTTCGTCGCCGGCCACGCGCCGATCCTCGGCACGCAGAGCCTTTACTTCCGCGATCCCGTCTTCCTTGAGCGCGCCCAGCTGCCCGTGCCTACGACCGACAGCCTTCATCGCAGCGAGGTTCCGCCATTCCAAATCGCATCGCCCGCCGACGCGGTCCCGTCGTCCTGATCGCGCTCGGCGCCGTCGCCTCCTGCTCGATGCTGCTCGCGGGAGGCCTCGGCTTCCGGCTCAACGAAACGCCCTCGGTTCCGGTCGGCCTGTGGCGCGTCTCGGCCGTCGCGGTCCTCGAAAGAGGACGTGTGGTGAGCTTCTGCCCGCCGGCGACGGACGTGTTCTTGGAAGCGCGCCGGCGCGGCTATCTCCAGCGCGGGGCTTGTCCTGGCGAGCTGGAGCCGATGCTTAAGGTGCTGGCGGGGTTGCCGGGCGACGAGGTGCTGCAAACCGCCGAGGCGCTCTTCATCAACGGCCGCGCCGTTCCGCATTCGAAGGCGCTCCCGGCGGACGCTGAAGGCCGTCCGCTCCCGGCGCTTGAGAGCCGCCGCTTCGTCATCCGCGCCGGGGAAGGAATGTTCGTCGGCGCTCATCCCCGCAGCTTCGACAGCCGGTACTTCGGGCCGCTGCCGCTCGCCGCGATCGAGGGCGAGGCCCGCCCCATTCTCACAGCGAACTAATCGCCTCAGCAAAGGAGTCCTGCATGAGCACCCTCGAATTGAAGCGCGCCTGCGATCTTGTCTGGTTGGCGATCGAGAAGACGGCGCCGATTACGACAAGCCGGTCTGCGATCCGGCCGGCTTTCTTCTCGCCTTCCAGCGGGCGGACGAGGCGCCCCTGCGCTCCATCGCCATCGCGCAGGGAAAGGCCTACAGCGCCGCGCTCATGCAAACGAACACGTCCTTGCTGCTCGAGCGTCTTCAGCGCGAGAAAATCGAGCTTGCCTCCTTTTGCGATCATCGGCTCACGGCGTTGCCGGGCGGCAGCGTGATCGAGGACGCCGCCGGCGCGATCATCGGCGCGATCGGCGTGAGCGGTCTTGCGTCCCATGAGGATCAGCAGATCGCCAATCTCGCCGCCGCCTCAGCGCCCGCTCTGCGCTGACGTTTTAGCCCTCCTAGGGTGAGCGCGGACCCTTCCATTCCGGGTCATTCCAGCGCGGGTCATGCCAAGGCAGCCTTCCGTGCCGAGGGTCATCCCAAATCAGCGTAGCCCAACGCGGGTCATGCCAACGGGGATCATTCCAGCGATGATCGTTCCAATTGGCCTCGCCCGGCAGAGGAAGGCGAGGGCGGCCTCGGCGTGGCTCGTGGTCGCGTAGAGCTACCAGAAACGGCAGGAAAATCCATCCGATCACCGTGTGGTAGGCGAACAGGAGGATAGACAGAGCGGAAGCGAACTTAAGCGCTGTCCCGGCTATCCCGTAAACCGTGTTCGTTCGCCGAAGATTTAAGACAAGCGAAGCGATGACGCCGATGGCTCCCAATCCCATCAGATAGAGTCCCTCGGGCTTCTCTCGACCGATTTCAGCGATGTGGCGCCGCCAAGCGTCGCCGAGGTAGATGGCTGCGATCAAGACAACCCACCAAGTTATAGCGTCCATCCTTAGCGGTTCGACGCCGAACCGCTCCTGGCAGCGCCGATTGTAGAAGCGGTTCGTCCAATCCAGCGCGACGAACACAGCCAAGAATTTGATCAACCCAATGGTGAGATCGGGGTCATGCATAGGAGCCGCCTCTCAACTGACAGGAGCAGGAGCTATGACGTGCTCTGTATTTATAGTGTTAACCCACTTTGATCCACGCTTGATTCCGCCAATTTGATCGTTCTTATACGATAAGTAGGAGCGTGATTCGATGCGTATGCGTGCTTGCTCTTTCTTTCCGAGCACTCGAAGGGGGTTGAACTCCCGACATCTTTTTTGGGCCATGTTTGTAAAACCGGGCCTGCAGATTAGCCCCTTTCATGCAACGGATTCATCGACAGTAAGGGGGTTCATCCTCACCCCTCTTGGTCGCCGCCGGCGAATCAATATGGGCGATCCTTGGTCCGCCTCTTCTAAAGCTCCTCCTGCATCGATCCGGGTAGACGAGGGCGAGAAGCGCCGTTCCCGTGCTGATCGCTTTATTGCCATCAAAAGAGTAATAGCTGCGAGCGCAGATGATCTTCGCTGTTCGCAGCTGCTCCTCAGCAATCAAGGAGGCGGGCAGGTTGAGCGAAACGAAACAGCGCTACCACGCGGAGATTGAAACGGCGATTAAAGTTGCGCGCCGGTCGGGCATTCGCTCCGATGTGGACGCCAAAGACGGCGCTCAGATCTACGCCTATCCCTTGACAGAAGGGCGGATCGCCTGGGGCGTCAACGCCGCGGATACCGGGTGGAACACCCTGCGGGCGGTTCGCGAAGCAAACGGCGCCGACACGGGCCTTTCGGACGCCGGGCGCCGGTGAAAGGAGAAGCGATCATGCCGGATAATGTAATTTTCCTCCCTGAGAAGGTCGTGACCGGCCTTCTCGGCAGAGATTTGCCTGCTTCGATCGGTCAGGAGTTCAACTATGACGGCAAGCGCTACAGGGTGCGCCAGAGGGATCCGGCGCGCTCTGAAGGCGGCGTGCCCTGTGAGCTGGTTGAGCCTCCCGTGAAGGAGCAAAAGCGCAGGCGTTCGAAGGGCCGCGGCCGGTAGTCTTCATTCTTGGCCGTTTCTGTCTGATGTTCGGGGCCATCAAGAACGAGGGCGCTCGGCGAATGGCATCATTTTTGCCCCGTTCACGGCAGTCCAGATAACACTTCAACAATTGACTGCCGAGACAATAGAATTGTTCGTGCAAAAGCGGTCATTGAAGCTCCTTCTGAGCTTTCTGATGCGCTTATAATTCGTGGCTGCTGAGTATTTTTCCTCGGGAGCCAGGATACTAAATGAGCCATCAGTGCAAGCCGATGTTGTTTGGCTGCCGCGCTGCTCTCGTTGCAGCTACGATCTGTACGCCGGTGTTCCTGGCCCTTGCTTCTCCGCCGCGTCTCTCGACGTTCTTTGCAGATCGCTCTGCGCTCATCTCGACCAGGTTCGGCTCTCTTTCACTAAACTTCACGGCTAACGGCAGGGTGCGAGGCGACTCCACCGCCGTTCTCGCGCTTGGGGAGAAGGGCCCGAAGGATTCGGGCCGCTGGTGGGTCAAGGGTTCTTCCATCTGCATTCGCTGGGAGACTTGGTTCGAGGCGCGCCCGCGCTGCTTCGCGATCGAACTGCAAGACGGGCCGGCCTTCCAGTGGCGCAGCGAGGATGGCGAGCACGGCGCCGGCCAGCTTCTCGATCAAGGAGTGAATCCGTGACCGCTCGCCTCCAAAGATTGCGCACTCTGTATCCGGACGTTTCGCAGTCCGCGCTCATGAACCTTCCAGCCGCGTTCGAGGGCGACGCGGCGAAGGTTCATTTGTTCGCCGCGACCTGGTCAACGGCGGAGGTGCTGAGCAGTATGCTCAAAAAGCATGTTCTGGGCTTGGGCACACCGGACGCGACCGTTCATCCGGACGTTCTAGGCCCCACCTTCAGAGAACTGGCGGACCTTCATTCCCGGGGCTTGTTGGAGGATGTTCGAAACATGGCCCGGCGTCCGGGCGGCGTTGAAAAAGCGGCGGTCGTAGAGGCCTTTATGCAGCGGGTCGGAAAGGTAATGACCTTGCAGGATGACGTAAGAGCCGCAACGCTGGAGCAAAGTTCGTCGCGAGCTCGCTCCCGTTAGCGGCCCTATTCGCAGCGCCGGCCTCTTTCAAGCAAGCCTTGTCATCCGTTCACTTTTGCCGCGTTCGGCCGCCGGCCGAATCGCTACTCGCTTATAGGCGATCTAATGGCGCCTGCTGCGGCGTCGATCAACACCTTCATGCCTGTCTGAGCCTTCTCAATTTCTTGGAGCAAGCGACGGACGTCGATGGCTTTGGCGCCGTGTCCTGGCTTCGTGCTGAGCCACAATTTAAGGAGGCCGCCAAGCCGCCCGAGATCGGCGTTCACCTTCAGAAGACCAAGGAAAGCCTGCTGATCTGCGGTCGAGCTGATGGGCCGGCTGAGCGCTGCGTTCCTCAAATAGGACGATACAGTGAGACCCGCCGCTTGAGCCTTTCCCTCAATGGCGAGGCGCTCTTCCGGAGAGACGAACGTCTTCAGCGGATGTTCCCTGTCGACCGAAGAACGCGCGGTTTTTCTTGGCATTCGCTATTCTAAAATCGATCAGGGATGAATAGCAATGGCGCCTGTCTCCGTCGAGCCGAAGGCGAGTAAGGACCGCGTGATGAGGCCTCGGCGAAGCCGAATGTAGGCCTACATCACACATCTTGCCATCCGCATCTCCTAAATTCTCCGACACTCTCTGAAAATCTCAGAGCCAGTTAGAGCCGTTCTGAAAATCTCTGAAAATCTCGTAGCCACTCTGCAAATTTCCGACATTCTCGGAGCCGGTCAGGAAAACTCTGAAAATGTCTGAGCAGAACTCGAACGATCTCGTGGTTTGGCCCAAATTGTCGTGATAGCCTTTAGACCTTCAGTTTTTGGAGAGTGTGGTGGCCGGAAAGGGAGGAGACCGAGCGAGGTGGGGAGAGGCTCGACATTCGTTTCGTGTCCTCGCTGTCGAGATCTTGGCCGAACTCGATGCGTCAGCGAGCAAGAAGCAGGTCTACGAGAAGTACCGAGCGCGACTGAGGATGAGCTACGTCAGCTTCACGCGCTGGGTTCGGACACATCAAAATCGTCGTGAGAGTGCGTCAGATGCGCCGCTGCTTACCCTTCTTGAGGCTTCCAAGGCTGCCGATCGCGAGGCTGCTTCTCCTGAAGCTTCGGCGCCTCAAGACAAGCCGGCGTCTACAAAGCCGCGTTCCGGACCGCTCATCGTGCGGTCCGAGAAAGAGAGAACCTTCCACTGGGATCCAACGGAAGCGTTCGGCAAGAAATTCGACTGAAGAGGGTGTTGTCATGCAAAACGGATCACACGCGAGAGCTGTAAACTTCTTTCTGAACAGCAAGGGCGGCGTTGGCAAAAGCCATCATGCCGTCTTCATGGTGCAGGCCTACCGGCAGGCCGGTCAGCCTGTGGTGGCGATCGACGCGGACGCAACCTCGGCCACCTTCTCCTGCTACAAGGCGCTGCAAGTGCGCCGCGTGCCGCTGATGGAGGGCGACGACATCAATCCGCGGGTCTTCGATACCATCGTCGAAGAAATTCTGACGACGGACGCGAATTTCGTGATCGACACCGGCTCATCCTCCTTTGTCGAGCTCAATCGCTACCTCCTGAGGAACGGAATTCCGCAGCATGTGGTCGAGGGCGGAAAGCGCTTCATCGCCAACATCATTATCGCGGCCGGGAATCTCTTCGCCGAGACGTGCTCGAACTTGGAGGCAATAGCCGATCAGCTGCCACCGGAAGTGGAGATTGTGGTTTGGATCAACGATCACTTCGGTCCCGTCGTTCCCGCTGGCCGGCGCTTTGAAGAGCTTGAGATCTACAAGATGACGCAAGGCCGGATCGCGGCGGTGATCCAGCTCGACGATCACACCTTCGGCGAGAAGCAGACCTTCGGCGCGGACGTCTCTCAGATGACGCGGGCGGGTCTGACCTTCGCGGAAGTGCAGGCGTCCCCTGACTTCACGCTCATGGCGAAGCATCGGCTCAAGAGAGTAGAAAAAGACCTCTATGGAAAATTCGCCGTACTCCTCGGAGACGCCGCCTGAACCGGACGATGAGACGCTACGTCTCATCGGAGAGGTCGCCAAACGCCACGGCATCGTGCTGGGGTCTGGCGACCCCCTTTGCATCGTTTTGACTGTTCTTGAGCTTTTCCTCGATCGCTACCTGTCGAGGCTGGACGGAATGTTCCAGGCTCACCAGGCCGTTTCCTTCGAGGCGCTGGATCGCTCGAGCGAGGCCGCGAAGGCGGTTGCCGAGCAATTGATCACCTCCGCCGCCAATTATCATGTCAAGACGACGCGAGCGGCGGTCGAGGAACTCGCCGCCGCTTTGTCCCAAGCAGCGGCCGCCGAGCGCGCGAGGGTGGAAACGCTCGCGAGAGACGCCCGTCGTCTCGTCTGGATAGGAGCGCTTGTATGGGTGGCGATCCTGTCAGTCGCCATCGGCGTGGCGATCGGCGCCTTTCTAGCGCCGGCCGTGGCGCCCAGGCTTCTCAATCCGCAATCTCAAGGCAACTACACGCACCGCGAGCTATCGCCAATTTTTGGCGATGGCCTGACAGGTCAGGCTCAGCTCGGCGCGCAGTGGCCGCGCCGATCTGGGCTTTATCCAGCCGGCCTTAGACGCTACGCTGCCGTCACCGGAATCATTTCTCGCGGCGGCTTATGACGACGCTGATCATCACCGAAAAGACCAGCCAGGCTAAAGATTTGGCGGCGGCGCTCGGCAGCCGTTTCGGGAAGATCCTGCCCGCCGAGGGCCACTTGCTGCGGCTCGCCGAACCCGATGAGATCGATCCGGCCTGGAAGCGCTGGTCCTGTGCACTGCTCAAGCCGGATGGCCTCTATCCCACCCGGCCCGCCGCCGGCGGCAACAAGTCCGCCAAGCTGAAGGCCATCGCGGCGGCGCTGAAATCCTGCGAGATGGTGATCATCGCCACCGACTGCGACCGCGAGGGCCAGCTCATCGGCCAGGAAATCCTGGAGCATCTGCGCTATCGCGGCGCCGTGCAGCGCGCGCTGTTCACCGCGCAAGACCCCAAAACGCTGCGCCAGGCGTTCGCAACACTGAAGCCCAACCGTGAATTGCGCCCCCTCTACGAAGCGGCGGTGGCGCGCCAGCAGGCCGATCAAATCTTCAACCTGTCGCTGACGCGCGCCGCGACGAAGACGCTTTTGGCGCCGGGCGCGCGCGGCGTCATCGGCATCGGGCGGGTGAAGACGCCGACGCTCGGCATCGTCTGCCTGCGCGAGTTGGAAATCCGCAATTTCCGTCCCGAGGACTATTTCGAGGTTGTGGCGCAGGCGCATGTGGCGGGCGGCGGTTTCGCCATGCGCCACGCTCCGCCTGCAAAGCAGCGCATCAAGGACCGCGCCCGCGCCGAGGCGATAGCCCGCGCAGCCGATGGCTATCGCGGCCCGCTCAGCGTCAAGGTGGAGCATTGCTGCCAGGGGCCTCCGAAGTTGTTCGATCTGCCGTCGCTGCAAAAAACTTGCGGCCAGCGCTGGGGCTGGACGGCGGAGAAAACGCTCGCCATCGCCCAGGAACTCTATGACGGCGACGGCAAAAAGCTGATCACCTATCCGCGCGCCGAGGCCCGCTATCTGAGTGAGAACCAGATCGCGGATGTGCCGTCCATTACGGCCGCGCTGACACGGCTGCGCGGCTTCGCCCATCTCGATCTGTCCAAACCGGTTATACGAAAGGGCAAGTCCGGTCATTTTTGCGATCGCGTGCTTGAGGGCGTGTCGCACCATGCCGTGGTTCCGAACGTCAACGTCCTCGACAACGACCTGGAGAAGCGGCTGGCGCGGCTCAGCGAGGACGAGAAACGGCTGTTCGCGATTATTTGCCGGTCCTATCTCGCCGCACTCATGCCGGACTATGATTACCGCCAGACGGTGGTCGCACTGTGCGTGCCTGTGCCGGCCGGCGCTGACGCTGAATTCCGGGCGGTGGGGCGTATTCCACTCGTGCAGGGCTGGAAAGCGGTCTACAGCGCCAGCGAGCCCGACGCCGCCAGCGACGAAACGGAACAGACCCTACCGCCGCTCACCGATGGCGAAATGGCCCGGCTCGCCGAACCGCGCGTCGACGCCAAGCGCACGCAGGCTCCGCCGCGCTATAACGAAGGCACGCTGATCGACGCCATGCAGAACGCCTGGCGCTTCGTGGAAAACCCGGCGGCGCGAGAACGGCTGAAAGAGGCGAAGGGCATCGGCACTCCGGCCACGCGCGCCGAGATCATCAAGGGTCTAAAGAAACAGAACCTGCTCGCGGCTGACGGCAAATGGGTGGTCCCGACCAGCGCGGGCCTGCAATTGTTCGAAGCGCTGAGAAACGCCGCGCCTGCACTCGTCGATCCTGGGACAACGGCCGAGTGGGAGATGCAACTCGATGCCGTGGTGACCGGCAAGGCTGATCATCGCCGGGTGATCGACGCCATCGCCGCTGAGGCGGAAAAGCTGATCGGGGTCCTCCAGCAGCGCACGTGCGGCGCGGTCAACCTCGCGCCCGCGCCTGCCAAGCCGGAGACGAAAAAGCGGCGTTCGCGCAAGCCCGCAGCGGAGAAGGATCGGCCAGCCCCGGCGAAATCTTCTCGCCGCAGGGCGGCTTCGGCCAACCCCAAACGGCCTCGCAGAAGCAAGGCTGCCCAGATGGGCGGCGCTCCGGAGACATCCGCTGCCAAGCGCGCGGCTCCGACCGCCCGCATGGTCGCTTATGCGGAGAAGCTCGCCAAGACGAAGAAGCTGCCGCTGCCTCCCGGCTACGCGCAGGATTTTCAAGCTTGCCGCCGCTTCCTCGATCAGCACGGTTAACCCAACGATCAGCCTTCCACCCAATCATACAATAGCGGACCTCGGGGCGGCGTGGAGAACATCCTTAAACGGCTTGGGGCGCAGGTCCGCACCTGAAAGTGCTGCAGCCATCGCCGCTTCGTCGCCCTACAGGGTTTAGGAACTCTTTTCGGGCTTCCGAATCGTCTGATTTCTATATATTTACAACGGCTATGACCCAGGCAATGGAATGGCTAAAAGCCAATGCACCCGGATTCAATCTCATTTCCAAAGCCGAGCAGAATGCGATTGGCGACTTCTCGTTGCTTTGGAGTTTGTTCGAGTCCCAAATTCTCAAAACCGAGGGCAATGTCAAGAATATCTGCAACGCGGTTGAAGGATGGCACGGCAGCGGAACTCTAGACGCTGCGGTCTACGAGGAAGAACTGGCCTATTTTCGCGAGCGCTATTACGCGAATGGTGCCTTCACCTATCATTTCGACCAGTTACACTTCAGGAAGCCAGACCGAGAGGTGCTTGTCCGAGCTGTGATGGACGGTTCAGATCGCGATCCGCGAAGCTGTGTGGCCGCCGTCCTCATTATCGTCTTCCGTTACCGCAACAACCTGTTTCACGGCGTAAAATGGCAATACAAGCTGGAGGGACAGATTGGCAACTTCACAGCTGCCAACAACATTCTTATGAAGACGTTGGAGCGGCACGGCCAGCTTGCCAACGGATAGCGGGACATCGGAATGGAGTGCTTCCGGATTGACGAGAGCGGATACACGGGGTTCGATCTTCTAAATGCTGAGCAACGCTTTCAAGGGGCGACGTTGATCGCTATCAGCAACGAAGATGCGACGCGTCTGATCAGAGAGCATTTCCCGAGACTGCAGGCGCAGGAACTCAAGTACCGTGCGCTGTCACGCCGCCCTACCAATCACCCGCGTCTGCTTTCCGTCCTACGTGACCTTTTAACTCACTACAAGTGCGTCACCTACGTATGTGACAAGCGCTTTTTGCTGTTGTTGATGTTCGCTGATTATGCAGTTGAGCCGTTTTACTATGAGAGGGGCATAAATTTTTACGAGGACGGGCAAAACTACGCTATGGCGTCGCTGCTGTCCATTGCCGGTCCGACGCTTCTTGGCCAGTCGGCCTTCGACACATTGCTCGCATCTTTCCAGCATGCGGTCAAAGAGAAGACGCCTGAAGCTCTGAAGGCTCTCGTCTCTGCAACGCGCGCGACAAGATGGCGCGAACTTCCAGAAGCCCTAGGGCCATTAGCTCAATACGCGGCACCCGAATGTCTGTCCGCCATAGCGACGCCGGGTGTGAGCACGGATGCTGCTTTGGTCGTAATGCAGGCCCTAATCAGCCGGATGGAAGTGATGGCCGACGGGGCGTACCAGGTCGAACACGATCAATCTAAGAACCTGCTCACCTACCACGATCTACTTCAACGCTTCATCGATCACGACCAGGAAATCGAGTTTCGCCAATCCGAGATCGCAACCATCAAATTTCCTCTCAAGCTTGCTGGAGTGACGCAGGTCAACTCAAAAACAAGCCCGGCTGTGCAACTGGCCAACGTCATGATTGGTGCTATAATTGAGGCGGTAAACAATGCCGCAGGGCCGCGTTCTGGTGGACCGAATCCGGAGGCAGTGATGTCACTATTTGCTGATCATCAGATTATTCACATGGTGCCCTCCATCGACTTCGCGCAACAGCATCGTTTCCGGCAAGGAACGCAGGCTGCCGAGATAATCAACTACTTTGCGGCAAATTTTTACACATGACCAAGGCTAGCAAACTGCCGTTTATCACAAGAACATCGACAGCAGGATTTTTTACCTTTCCGAAGAAGACTGAATTCAGATCCCAAAGCAGACTTAGCTCGCAAGGGTCTGCGAGGGGCCAGCCACAGCCATCGACCCGTCTCGACGGAGGTCCGACGGAAGCTTTGAGATCATTCCGGCTGTCGCTCGACGCCAATCTTTATACTTATACAATACCGGACGTGTGCCGTAGCGCACGAATAAGGAGGTTTCGGAATGAGAAGCTGACTTTTGCGTGCACAAGCTGCGTGAGAGATGAAGGCAGGCCCTTCGAAGCCAGCTTCCAAGAGCGGGCTTCAAACCACTCCAAGCTGCTGCAGTCAAAAGCTGTGGTGGTGAGCGTTGGAGTCAAAGTCCGGAGAGGCAATCTGCGGGCAGGTATGGTCCGGGAAGACGAGCGCAAGCAAACCCTTCGATGACGCGTCGAAAAGTATAAGTGCTGCCGGAACCAGGGGCGGTCCGTTCCTCTGGGATGAGTGCGCCGGATACTTGGTTACTGGGCGCGCGGCAGCCGGCGTATAGGGGGCGTGAACCCGGTCCAGGCTCTTGTGCGGAACTACGGGAACCAGGACTTGGATGCCAAGGGAGAAGCACAAGTGGCGAAAGCCATGAGGCGAGAGTACCGATGACAAGTTCTGGGGCGGACCAGCTCGTTCGAGCGATGAAGGCCGGTAATGCGGCTGGAGCAAAGGGGCTGGGTCAAGCGGCTGCATCCTGCGTCCAACCGGCAACGGGAGGAGGCGCATGAGCGCAGCAAAACCGTTCGACATCCCAAAGAAACTGGTTGTAGCGGCATTCCGCGCTGTAAAGCACAGTGCGGGCGGCGCTGGAATCGATAAAGAGACGATTGGGCAGTTTGAATCGAAGCTTAAAGACAATCTCTACAAGATCTGGAACCGCATGTCCTCCGGGACCTACTTTCCTCCGCCAGTCAAGGCGGTCGCCATTCCGAAGAAGAGTGGCGGGGAAAGGATGCTCGGAGTTCCCACGGTCTCGGATCGTGTGGCTCAGATGGTGGTCAAAATGGCGCTTGAGCCGGTTCTAGAGCCTGTCTTTCTTCCGAACTCCTACGGCTACCGGCCGGAGAAATCCGCACTGGACGCCGTGGCGATAACGCGGGAGCGTTGCAGGAAGTACGATTGGGTTTTAGAGTTCGACATCAAAGGTCTATTTGATAACATCGATCATGGGTTATTGCTGAAGGCGCTGGATAAGCATACGGATTGCAAGTGGGTTCGGCTTTATATTGAGCGGTGGCTTACGGCTCCTCTACAGCTTGCGGATGGAACCCTTGTGCAACGCACGCGGGGAACTCCGCAGGGTGGAGTTGTGAGCCCACTGCTAGCCAATCTCTTCTTGCATTACACGTTCAACGTCTGGATGACGCGGAACTATCCGAAGGCTCCCTGGTGCCGGTATGCAGACGATGGGCTCGTGCACTGCAGAAGCGTGAAGGAGGCGCAAGAGATTAAGCTTGCGCTGGAAGCGCGGTTTGTGGAGTGCGGCCTTCAGATGCATCCAGCGAAGACCAAGATTGTCTACTGCAAAGATGGAAGACGCACCGGAACGCATGACCATACCAAGTTTACGTTCCTTGGATATGAGTTCCGGGGCCGCGGCGTGAAGGCCCGCAAGACAGGCAACCTGTTCACCGGCTTTACGGCGGCGGTCAGCCCCGCGGCTCTTACGGCGATGCGCCAGAAGGCGCGCCGCTTGAATTACCGAAATCGCTCGGACCTCAGCCTTCAGGACATCGCCTCGAAACTCAATCCCATCCTCCGTGGATGGATTGCGTATTTCGGGCGGTTCCGGCCTTCGGCTTTGGCTCCGCTCTACAGGCATATCAACACATCGCTGGTTGCCTGGGCGAGGAGGAAGTACAAGCGGTTCCGTAAAAGCAAGACGCGGGCGGGAACCTTCTTGCAAAAGGTCTACCGGAAATGTCCGCAGCTCTTCGCACACTGGAAACTTGGGACGCCAGGCGCGTTTGCTTGATGGGAGCGGTGTGAGTTGAGAGGCTCACGCACCGTTCTGCGAGAGGCTGCGGGTGAAACTCCTGCGGCCTACTCTCCACCGGTAGCTTCGCGATCGCGGAGCGGGAAACGTTGTCGGCCACGTCCGCTGATCGGGGTGTTGCGGCCCAGACTTCAGAGGTCGAAGACCCCGGTGATAATGTTCTCGGCCTCGGGGTCGACATTTCTTCGCAGTAGCAGCCATTCTTTCGGCTGTCGGAGGGTAAGCGAGCTCGTCAATCTAGCCGAATGACCCAGCGCGATTGACCCGCAACAGAACCACAGACGGCGGACTAGCGGTATTTAGGGCAGATGACACACCGGCTGGCTATCAAATTTTAGAGAGACTCGTTCTGAGGTTGGCGCGTCGCGCAATTTATCGACCGCCTCGTTCACGGAACGCGCGAGTAGATCAAAGAGCTGGAGGCGACAACGACCGGCAGGATGGATAGGGCCTGCGTTTGCGCTAGCAGATTCTGAGCGGCGTTGCCTTCAGGCCGTGATGCGATAGAAATCCATTCTGTTCGCCGGAGACGCACCGCCATGGCCTCGCAACAAAGCATCGCCGATTATATCGTAGAGCAGCTCGCAGGATCGGGTGTGACTGCGCGGAAAATGTTCGGCGAGTTCGGTCTTTTCTCTCAAGGCAAAATGGTCGCGCTCATTTGCGACGATCAGTTTTACGTCAAGCCGACCGACGCGGTCACGTCCCCGGTGGTGGTGTAACTCGGCGGTAGCAAACCGCTCGCGAAGCGCGCCCTCCCTGGCGCCGTAGCGAGTGAGCGGTTTGCGGCGGTCATCGGCGACTCACCGGTAGGATCGGGTTGCGACATCCAACGCAACCGGGGAACCACCGATGACCGACGACATGATGACCTTTCGCACGCTGATTGAGAAGACGCCAGACGCCGATATTCTGCGCGAGATGATCGGCTTTGCCGCCGAACGGCTGATGGAGATGGAAGTCTCCGGCCTCACTGGAGCGGCGCTTGGTGAACGCTCACCGGATCGCCTCGTCCAGCGGAACGGCTATCGCGACCGCACCTGGGAGACCCGTGCTGGCGCCGTCGAGCTGCGCATCCCGAAGCTGCGCAAGGGCAGCTACTTCCCTGGCTTTCTCGAACCGCGCCGGCTGGCCGAGAAGGCGCTGACGGCGGTGATCCAGGAGGCCTATATCCAAGGTATCTCAACGAGGTCCGTCGACGATCTCGTCAAGGCGATGGGCATGAGCGGCATCTCCAAGAGCCAGGTCAGCCGCCTCTGCGAGGAGATCGACGACCGCGTCAAGACCTTCCTCGATCGTCCCATCGAGGGCGACTGGCCCTATCTCTGGATCGACGCGACTTATCTGAAGGTCCGTCAGAACGGCCGCATCGTCTCCGTGGCCGTCATTATCGCCGTCGGCGTCAACGCCGACGGACGGCGCGAAGTGTTGGGCATGGACATTGGTCCTTCGGAAGCCGAGACATTTTGGACCGCCTTCTTGCGCAAGCTCGCCCGCCGCGGCTTGCGCGGTGTAAAGCTCGTGATCTCGGACGCACATGAAGGCATCAAGGCCGCGGTCTCCAAAGTGCTGCAGGCGACTTGGCAGCGCTGCCGCGTGCATTTTATGCGCAATGCGCTGGCTCATGCCGGCAAGAGCGGACGGCGCGTCGTCTCCGCTTTCATCGCCACCGCGTTTGCGCAAGACGACGCCGAAGCAGCTCAGCAGCAATGGCGCAAGGTCGCCGATCAGCTGCGGCTCAAACTGCCCAAGCTCGCCTCCTTCATGGACGAAGCCGAACCTGACGTGCTCGCTTACATGACCTTCCCAGCAGCGCATCGGACCAAGCTGCACTCCACCAATCCGATCGAACGCCTGAACGGCGAAATCAAACGGCGCACCGAAGTCGTCGGCATCTTCCCGAACGAGGCCGCCATCACCCGGCTCATAGGCGCCATCCTGCTCGAACAGAACGATGAGTGGGCCGTGCAGCGCGCCCGCTATATGACGCTGGAAACCATCGCGCCTTTGAGCGATGATCCCATCGCCGGGCTGCCCGCCGTGGCCGCCTGACCTTCCCGGCCCTGCCAGCGCATCGGCCGATGACAGCCGTCAGCTACACCACGCCATGGGACACGATCGACCGACGCCGGGCGAGCATTCCTTGGCGATTGTCCAGAAGGGCAGCCCTATCCCCGTTCCAAACCGCATTTTCTCATAGCGGCGGAGCGATGGGACGACGCCGAATGGCTGACGAAGCTCATAATGCTGACGGCTGCTGAACTTCCCGTTCCAAAGCAGAAACCCCGCAAATCGCGCTCGTGAGTTTTTGCCCGTCTATCTGCCGATTACGCAGTTCTTTTGTTCGGCCCATGGGCTACTCTCCCGTAGACTTCCACGCATTCCAGTTTTTTCTTCGATGCGTTATATCTTCCAACGGGTGATCGAGAGTTATGACAATGCCTAAGGACTTACTACCTCGGGAATTCCAGGCCGATTTGGATCGGTTTTATCGCCTCGTCATTCTCCCGGCACTGAGCGAATTCCGCCCTCATGATGACGTAAGAACAGGCGAGTTCAGCTCCATAGATGAATTCCTCGACAACTCAGAGAAGCATACCTCTAACCTTGTTGTGTATGAAACCCGTCGATGTCTCGCATTGACACTTGCAGCCATCTTTGAACGCCAACTTAGGTTGTGGGCTCAATCACACCTCCTACAGGCCGATGAAAAAGCCAAGGTGCAGAAAATGCTGTTTGGCGACCTCTTAAGCAAAACAGCCGCTGATCATGCGCTTGACATTAAGACTGCCTCCGTCTGCGACACGATCAAGGAACTCCATTTACTTGGGAATACCGTGCGGCATGGCGACGGAAAGTCTGCCGACAAGTTGCGACAAGACGCTCCTGGCTTGTGGCCGTGCTCCATGCAAACGCCTACCGTGCAATTCTCCAACTTAAGCGAGGGCATTTTTGTATCCGATGCCGACTTCACCCGCTACATGCGCGCGCTGACGAGGTTCTGGGGGCTCGCCGATCATGAATTTGATGCGGTCATTGACGCCCCGTATTGATCCCACCTGCCTGGAAATGGCCAACCGGCCTGCTGATCGAGACCGCCAGAGGCATTTCTAGACTTATTTTCATCTGCCTTCCTTCCTCGCAAACGCCGAGAACTCTGCGAGTACAATTTTATGTAATTGCCACAGTTGAAGGTGGCGGCTAGAACAGCAAAAACGAGGTACGGCGCCAATGGCATTACATCCAGATTTCCCACTGTCGCCCTATGTGACGCTTTCGCCGGACCTGCGGTGGTTCCCGGCGGCCGAAGAGCTACGCAGCACCGCCTATGAAAAGCTGCTGCCTCCCCTAGTGGCCAAGGTGCGCGAAGAGGTGAAGGCCTGGCGCGATGCCGACTATGCGGGCGCATCCGCTACATCGCGCGCGCTGCTGGCGTGGTGGTTTGAGACCGACCACCTGATTGAACAGTCCGACGGCACACAACTTCAATTTCGCTACTACTTCGCGCAACGCGAAGCGGTCGAAACCGTGATCTGGCTCTATGAAGTTCGCAGCGCCCGCGACAAGTTCGACTTGTTGCGCTTTGATGCCTCGGGCGCCGTATCGAGCAACATGTTCGATGAGGACTGGCCGCGCTTCGTGGTCAAGATGGCCACGGGAGCAGGCAAGACCAAGGTGTTGTCGCTACTCGTGACCTGGAGTTACTTTCACAAGCTTTACGAACCGAAGTCGACGCTGGCGCGCAATTTCCTGATCATCGCACCCAACATCATCGTGCTGGATCGCCTGCGCGCCGATTTCGATGGGCTGCGCATCTTCTTCAACGACCCGGTACTACCGGACAACGGCCACGCAGGGCATAACTGGCGCGATGATTTTCAGATCGCCCTGCACATCCAAGACGACGTGCGCATCGTACGGCCAACGGGCAACATCTTCCTAACCAACATTCATCGCGTCTATCTCGGCGAGGTGCCGGAGCCGTCGCTTGAGGATGATGATCTACGCGACTATTTCCTGGCGCCGTTCGGGGCAAAGCCCGTCGGCAAAACCACGGACCGCAACACCGATCTTGGCGAGATCGTGCGCGAGATTGATGAACTCGCTGTGCTCAATGACGAGGCGCATCACATCCACGACAGCCGCCTTGCTTGGTTTCAGTGCATCCAGGACATTCATCATCGGCTGCTGCAAAAAGACCTGCGATTGGCCATACAGGTGGACGTGACAGCCACGCCGCGCCACGACAACGGTGCGATCTTCGTGCAGACCGTGAGCGATTATCCACTGGTCGAAGCCATCGCGCAAAACGTGGTGAAACATCCCGTGCTGCCGGATGCAGCCAGCCGAGCCAAGCTGGCGGAACAGAAGAGTCCGATCATCACCGAAAAATACGCCGACTATCTGCAGCTTGGTGTGGAGGAATGGCGCAAGAGCTACGCCGAGCACGAAAAGCTTGGCAAAAAGGCCGTTCTGTTCGTGATGGTGGACGACACCAAGAACTGCGACGAGGTGGGCTCTTATCTAGAGAAGATTTGCCCCGAATTGCAGAATGCGGTGCTGGTGATCCACACCAAGGCAAACGGTGAAATATCCGAGGCATCCTCCGGCAAGAGCAAGGAGGAGCTGGAGCGCCTGCGCAAGCAATCCAACGAAATTGACACCTGGAAATCGCCCTGCAAGGCCATTGTCTCTGTGCTGATGCTCAAGGAGGGCTGGGACGTTCGCAACGTAACCGTCATCGTCGGCCTGCGTGCCTATGCTGCCAAAAGTAACATTCTGCCGGAGCAAACTCTGGGACGCGGTTTGCGCCGCATGTATTTTGGCAGTGACCAGCGGGAGACCGTCTCGGTTATGGGCACCCCTGCCTTCATGGAATTTGTGGAGTCCATCCAAAATGAAGGAGTCACCTTCGACCGCGTCCCCATGGGAGGGGCTGGTGGACGGGAACGCCAAGACTCGTTGGTCGTGGAGGTCGAAACCGAATCTCCTGACAAAAACATCGACGAACTTGACATCTCCGTGCCGCGCCTGACCCGGCGCTTCAACCGGGAATTCAAGGATTTGACGGAGCTTGAACCCGAATTTTTCGGCAATCCAAAACTCCCCATCAAGAACTTCACGCCAGAACAGACGCGCGAGATCGTCTTTAAAACCATGCTCGACGCCGAGGTTGATCACACCATGCTACTGGATGGTGCCGGCCCAGGCGACTTCCGCTCCGTCGTTGCATTCTTTGCCCGCCAGTTGCTCAAGGACTTGCGTCTCGTCGGCGGCTACGACCAGCTCTATCCCAAAGTCAAGGCGTTTATCCGCGACCACCTCTTTACCAGACCTGTCGATCTGGATGATCCCGTGATCCTGCGCAACCTGTCCGAACCGGAAGCGGGCAAGATGCTGTTCGATCACTTCCGCGCCGCCATCAATGCACTGACGGTTTACGAGACGGGCAGCTCGCGCATTGATGGGCACATTCGGCTGCGCGACACGCGCCCATTCCGAACCGAACCGCGCGGCTTCGTGCAGGCGAAGAAGTCGGTGTTCAACCGCATCGTCGGCGAAGCCAATGCCGACGGACTGGAGCTGGCGTTTGCCGCGTTCCTGGAATCCGCGCCGGACGTGCAGGCCTTTGGCAAAAACTACATGGCAGTTGGCTTCAAGATCGAATACGTCAAGGGCAACGGCGAGCTGTCCACCTACACGCCCGATTTCATCGTGCGTACCACCAATGGAGAGGTCTGGATCGTCGAAACCAAAGGACGCGAAGAACTCGATCTGCCGCAGAAGATGACCCGCTTGCGCCAGTGGTGCGAAGACGCCACTGAAGCGACCAAGAACGACGGAGGACCGAACTACCATTTCGTCTTTGTCGATCAAGAAAGTTTCGAGAAGCACAAGCCGTCGTCGTTCGCGGGACTGGCGAGCACATTTCGTGAATACCAAGAGGGCTGACTATGGCGCGCCAAGACAAGAAATCCTACGACCTGAGCGAAGCCGAACAGCGCGATCTGGTGACCCTGATCCAGCAAGGCAAACCTCTGCCGGAGAAATATCGCTTCATCCTGTTCGAGGACAAGCGTGAGGTTGAGCTCGTCTGGAACGGCAAGACGCGGGACGTTTGCACAACGGTGCTGCCCTTCCAATCGCTGGAGCACATTGACGAGCCGCGCACCGAAACCAAGACGCAGGCAGACTTGTTCGATAGCCGTGGTCGTCAATTGCGCGGTTGGACGAACAAGCTGATCTGGGGCGACAACAAGCTGATCCTGTCGTCGCTCAAGGCCGGCGCGCTGCGCCAACAGATCGAGGATGCTGGCGGCCTTAAGCTCATCTACATCGACCCGCCCTTCGATGTGGGCGCGGATTTCAGCATGGACATTGAGATCGGCGGCGAGACATTCCACAAGGAAGCGAACCTGTTGGAGCAAATCGCTTACCGCGATACTTGGGGGCGCGGGGCGGACAGCTTCATCGCGATGATATCAGAGCGGCTGATCTTGATGCGAGATTTGATGAGGCGTGATGCAAGCATATTTGTTCATTGCGACTGGAAAGTCGGACATCATCTGCAAATGATTTTAGACGACGTATTCGGGCGGGATTGCTTCAAAAATCAAATCATATGGTACTACGCTAACAAGCTTCCAACCGGCGGAAAAATACTTGATCGGCAACATGATCAAATCTTCTGGTACGGCGCTTCCGATCAACACCTTTATAATGAGCAGCGAGTTGAAAGCGAGTACAAGGGGACGCAGCTTCAGACAAAAAAAGTGGACGGTAAACGTATTCCGATTATTGACCCCGTTACAGGTAGGCAAGTGCGAGTTATGAGCAGCGACAAACCGCTAGGCGACGTTTGGCGCATAAACATGATTCATGCTCAATCGGAAGAGCGGGTCAATTACCCAACGCAGAAACCCGAAGCACTGCTGGAACGCATTATAGAGGCGACAAGCAACGAAGGCGACCTGGTCGCCGACTTCTTCTGCGGCTCCGGCACCACTGCTGCCGTTGCCGAGAAGCTCGGGCGCAAATGGATCGCAACCGATCTGGGTAAGTTCGGCATCCACACAACGCGCAAGCGGCTGATCGGCGTGCAGCGTGAGAAGAAAGCCGATGAGCAAGACTTCCGCGCTTTTGAGGTGCTGAACCTTGGCCGCTACGAGAGGCAGGCCTATCTGAATGTCGGCGGGCGGCTGACGGAAAAGCAGAAGGCGCAAGCCCTCGCTCAGAAAGAGAACGAATTTCGTGACCTGATTTTGAAGGCTTACAAGGCCGCAGGCTTTGGCGGCGACGAAGGCGCGCAGGATGGCTTTTTCCACGGGGCACGCAATGGGCGGCTGGTAGTGATTGGGCCGATCAATTTGCCTGTCGGCCGCCTGTTCGTCGAAGAAGTCATCACCGAATGCCGCAAACGCGGTGCATCCCGCGTGGACGTGCTCGCCTTCGAGTTTGAAATGGGGCTATTCCCCGCCGCGCTGGAAGAGGCGCGCGGTAAAGGTATTGACCTTGCCCCGAAATACATCCCTGCGGAGGTGTTCGACAAGCGGGCCGTGGACAAAGGCCAGGTGGTCTTCCACGACATCAGCTTCGTCGAGGCGACGCCGCGCTATGACAAGAAGAACAAGCGCGCGGTCAGCATCGAGCTGACGGATTTCTCCGTCTATTACACCCAAGGTGCCGCAGAGGCCGCGATTGCCGCCCTGAAGGAAGGCAAGAGCGAGGTCATGTGCGAACAGGGGCAGCTTTACAAGGTCAGCAAGAGCAAGGACGGGATAGTCAAGAAGGAGCGCCTCACCAAGCACTGGACGGACTGGGTGGATTACTGGGCCGTGGACTTCGACTACATGCACCGCAAGGAGATCATCAAGGTGCCCGTGGGGTCAGGCCTCGGCAGCATCGCCTCACTGCCAGGCTTTGAGCCGCCACAAGGTGAAATGGTCATGCAGCAGTTCGAAGAACGCTGGACGGGTGGTTACATTTTCGAGAACGAGTGGCAGAGCTTCCGGACACGCCAGAACCGAAACCTTGAGCTGACTACGGCTGTGCATACCTACGATATCCCCGGGCGCTACACCGTAGCCGTCAAAGTGATCGACATCTTCGGCAACGACACCATGACACTGGTGCCCGTGAACGTGGGGTAACGGAGGGGGGACATTGTGGAGAAGCCGGCGACAGTCCGCAAGAACCGCGAAGGCTCGTTGACCGACGAGGAGAAGCGCGTTGCGAAGGCGCTTCTGGAGGATGGCTGGCGCAACCAGGACATCATCACGCTCTTCAACGTCGGCCGTGATCCAACCGTCAACATCGGCAGAATCAGTGATGTAAAGAAGAACGCCGAAATCAAGGCCGCCTCGCAAGATGAGGTCGATGGGTTCGTTAAGAAGAAGCAATCATACGATTACCAGACCGGCCTCAATCTCTATGACGACGAACGGATCATCCGCGCACGCGAGGCGATGACGCTTGCCGTGCATATTTTTAACAGCCCTGGTGTCCGCTTCAAGACCGAGCTGTTCTGTCTCAACGCCGTCATTTCTTGGACCTACGCATTGCACGAATACTATCTCCGTGCGGGCGTGAAGATCGAGGGCGCTGACGGCCGCACATTGGTCATGAGCCAGATGCTCAAGCGAGCGGATTGTCCGCTATCGGGGCCAGTCAAGAAGAACATCGAAGCCGTGGCCGCGATCCGCAACGAGGTTGAACACAAGCTGCTGCGACGAAGCGACTTCAAGTGGTTCGGGCTGTTCCAGGCCTGCTGTCTGAACTTCGACAGTTTCATTCGCGCCCAGTTCGGAGAGCGGGTCTCATTGGGAAGCGATCTGGCGGTAGCGATCCAATTTTCTGCACTGAACATCGAGCAGATTGAAATCATGCAACGGTACGATGTGCCGCCCTACGTCACTGCTCTGGATGCGCAACTCGACGAAAATCTGACCGATGCCGACCGGGGCAGCCTCGAGTACCAATTCAAAGTTGTGTATACGCTGACCAGCGCATCAAAAGGCAACCAGCACATTCGGTTCATCCGCCCAGGCTCCGAAGAAGGCGTTGAAGTGCACAACGTCCTGGTCAAGGAGAAGGCGCTCGACGACATGTATCCGTTCAAAGCTGGCCGTGTGGTCGATGAAGTCCAGAAAAAATCCGGTAACCGCTTCACCATGCACGACCATCGGTTGGCTTGGCGAAAACACAAGGTTCGCCCCGACGGCGATGCAAAGGCACGCGAAGCGACGAACAAGGAGTTTTGCATCTATCACACCGCCCACAAAGACTATACGTACTCACAAAAGTGGATCGACTTTCTTGTTGCGGAGCTTGGGGTCATAAGTAAGCGTACGGTCTGACGCGCCTAGCTGCAACCTTATCCGCCTGCGCATGGTCTTCCTTGAACAACGAAGACCGGCTCGCGGGCGAGTCGCCCAAAATAAAGCTAGCTTTTTCTTGGTTACGCGCATCGCAAGAATGGGAAACGCTGGAGACCGCCCGCCGCTGGCAACACGGCCACGTTCGATGTGCTCAAACGAATGAAGGAACGCTCATGCAAGGATTTCCGCCCACGGCCATGACGTTACAATAGGTTGGATGCTGATTGATCCTCTTCGGCGATTCGCGTCCTTCGGTTGTCGCATGCCGACTCATCTGCCACCATGCCGGCAACGAGGTTCGCATGACTGCAAGAGATATCCATCGGCTACTTGACGAACTCCGCGCTGTCGACACGGAGGCAGAGTGGCTTGATTTCAAGGAGGCCAAGGCCACCTTTGACATCGAGAAGCTCGGACAGTATTTCTCGGCACTTGCCAATGAAGCCAACCTCAAGAAGAAAAGCGCTGGCTGGCTCATTTTTGGTGTTCATGATAACAAGCTAGACCCTGCGACAGGCCGTCGGATCGTCGTTGGCACCACGTTCAAGTCTGGTGCTGCCGCACTCAATGAATTGAAGAAGCTGGTCGCAGACCACACAACTCATCGTATCACCTTTCTGGAGATCTACGATATCAAGTCGGAAGGTAAGCGGGTTCTCATGTTCGAGATCCCACCCGCGCCGCCAGGCCTGCCGATACCCTGGAAGGGTCACTTCTATGGCCGGGAAGGCAGTAGTATCGCTGCGCTCAGCCTGACCGAACTCGACATTATCCGCAACCAGTCCGACGATTGGTCAGCCGAGCCGTGCGCGGCAGCCACGATGGCGGACCTCGACCCGGCGGCTCTGCGACAGGCGCGGATCAATTTCAAAGACAAGCACCCCAAGCTCGCCAAGGAGGTTGACGAGTGGAGCGATGAGATATTCCTTGCCAAATGCAAGTTGCTACGATCAGGAAAAATAACGCGCTCAGCGATTCTATTGCTCGGCCAGCCAGAATCTAGCGTGCACCTCTCTCCGGCCGACCCGCGTATCACTTGGCTGCTCAAGAATGCCGATGGCAGCAATCGTGACTCCCATCACTATGGTCCACCGTTTCTGCTTGCAACGAACGAATTGGCTCAGCGCATCCGGAACACAAACTATCAGTTCATGCGGGACCTAACATTGTTCCCGGCGCAGATTTTGCAATATGATCCATGGGTGCTTCGCGAGCTGCTCCACAATTGCATCGCTCACCAGGACTACCGCCTAAACGGCCGCGTCAACCTCGTTGAGCGCGAGGACTCCCTGACCTTCACCAATCTGGGTACGTTCGCGCCAGGTTCGGTCGAGCAGGTGATATCGGCGGGTACTCCGCCCGACCGTTACCGCAACCGCTGTCTTGCCGAGGCTATGGTAGCCTTCAACATGATCGACACGTTGGGCAGCGGAATTCCCCGATCATTCGATATCCAGCGCAAGCGAGGGTTCCCCCTTCCCGATTTTGATCTCGCTGACCCACAGAAGGTGACCGTGACGCTATTCGGCCGCGTGCTCGACGAAAACTATACGCGGACACTTTTTGCCAAGTCGGATCTTGATCTCTATGACGTCATCGCGCTCGACAAGGTTCAAAAGCGTCGTCCGCTGACCGACGATGAGGTCTCCAAACTTCGGCGTAAGAAGTTGATCGAAGGGAAGAGGCCCAACATTTACGTCGCCGCCGCAGTAGCAGCCGCGACAGGGCAGAAAGCCAGCTATGTGCTGACTGCTGGCTTTGATGACGCCTACTACAAGGATCTCGTCCTCAAGATGCTGAAGGAATTCGGTCAGGCAAGGCCTAAGGATATCCACGATATGCTGCGGCCGAAGCTGCCCGATGCGCTTTCCGAGCAGCAGAAGGGCAATAAGGTGCGCAACCTCCTGCAGCGGCTCGACCGCGATGGCTTAATCCACAACGTCGGCAAACACGGTCCGGGGGCCGTCTGGGCCCTCAGGTCATAGACTTCTCGTAGCGTACTTTTAGCGTACTCCTGCACCCGTCGTCGGATGGTTTCGGCGCAACTTATGGAATTTTCATGTATTTTGGGCGTTAGACGTGAGGGAGTACGCTAACGCCCCCCGAAGCGTAGACTTCCATTCGTGCGCGCAGCCAAACGCTCGACTTGGTCAAGAGCTACGATCTCACCCGCCAAGTTTTAGCAAAAGACCGGCTCGCGGCAGAGCCGTCGAAACTGGGTGTTAGCTTGTTCTTGGTTATGCGCATCGCAAGAATGGGGAATGCTGGTGACCGCCGCTGGCAACACGGCCACGTTCGATGTGCTCAAACGAATGAAGGAACGCTCATGCAAGGATTTCTGCCCACGGCCATGACTGTATAATTGGTTGCATGTCCGCGCAACCAACCAATCAGCCTTCAGCACTTCACAACGAGATGTCGCTCATTGCGGCGGAGCTGAAGCCTTGAGCGGTGGTGCAATTCTCTGCTCCCCGCCACATCGCATCGTTCGAGATCGACAAGACCCTCGCGCGCGGCACGGGCAAGGAGCGCCTTGATCGCGGCTGGATCTTCCAACCAAGATCAAACGCGTCGGCAATTGCAAGCTTATACGGAAAAGGCTTCGTTTGGCATTTTCGCGCAAGCGCATTCACCGCCGCCGCAAACCTGCCGAGAGCTTGTTCCTCATGTGGGTCCACTTCGGCGATGACATCGGAGAAATGGAGGGCTGACGCCGTCCCGATCCCGCCAGCGTGCTGAACCGCGTGGTGATTAAAACTCCACTTCAAGGACATAACGGTTCGCAGTTTCGTACCGAAGTGATGAGCCCAGATGGAGCTTTCGAACCATCGCCACTCGGATTAAAAGGCAAGAGACAAATCAGCATTCTCAAGCCGGACCCTCTGCAAACTAGGCGGCGGCGCTGTTTTCCGTTTGGGCGCGTCAGCATCGGGGTGGTTCGGAAAGGTTGACGAATAAAGGCTAGCTCGCACCGTCACGCAATCATCAAGGCGTCCGCTTACTGGGGCTCTGCGGACCCGACACAACGTCCATACAGGCACGATTTGTTGAAACGACCAAGGTCTGCTACCTCTGCATAGCGCAGCGCTTCACACAATATGGCCCCCGGTCCCGCGATGTTCGAGCCGCCTCTTTCCACGCAAAAATGCGGAAGCTGAGAGTCGATCTCAGCTTCCGCGGAGGCTTCGCTTCTATCGGCAGTCGAAGACGGGAATTCCGAGCTTTTTGGCTTTGTCCGCGAGGTTGCCGGTGATGCCGGAGCCCGGGAAGACGACGACGCCGGCGGGCAGGATTTCGAGCATCCGATCGTTGCGCTTGAACGGCGCGGCTTTGCCGTCGTTGGCCCAGTCGGGCTTGAAGGCGATTTGCGAGACCTTGCGTTTGCCGGCCCACAGCGCGGCGATTTTCTCGGCGCCTTTCGAGGTTCCGCCGTGGATGAGAACCATGTCCGGATGCTTGGCCTGGATCTTGTCGAGAGCGGCCCAGATGCGCTTGTGGTCGTTGCAATCGGCGCCGCCGGAGAAGGCGATCTTGGGGCCTTTCGGAAGCAGCAGCTCGTTTTGAGAGCGGCGGCGGGCAGCGAGGAACTCGCGGCTGTCGATGACCGCGGCGGTCATGGTGCGATGGCTGATGAGGCTGCCGGCGCGGGGCCGCCAGGCGGAGCCGGTTTCGGCTTCATAGTGGGAGGCGGCAAGATCGCGGAAATGTTCGAGGGCCTGGTGGCGATCGAGGAGGGCTTGGCCTTGGGCGAGGAGCGCCTCGAGTTCGACCGATCGGATTTCGGAGCCGTCTTGTTCCTGCGCCGAACGCTTCTGCCGGTCTTCGTTTTCGTCGAGCTGACGTTGCGCCTTCGCGGCGAGTTTGTGGAAGAGCTCGGTGAACGACCAAAGGGTGGCGTCGAGGTCGGGTTCGAGGCAGGTGTCCTGGAAGATGCCGGTCAAGGTCTCGAAGATGGCGGCCATTGCGCATTCGACCTGATCGCCGTTGGGCAGGGGGCGCGGATCGATTTCGCCCGCGGGAGTGCGGTTGTAGAGCGCCAATTCTTCGAGCGCTCGGGCTGTCGACGAGCTGTCGTGGGCGGGTTCGTCGTCTTCGGGGAAAGTTTTCGCCATGATGTCCTCCTTAAGTTTGGAGGCCGCCATTCGCGGCCTTGCTGGCGAGGCTCTCGCCAGAGGCGCGGGCGGAGGCTGCACCTTGAGGCGCGCGGAAGCGCCCAAGGCCGAAGCGAAGCGGAGGACGGCGTAGGGCCGTTATTTTGTTGGCGATGCAAAGGGCGCCGCAGGCGACCGGCGGAAAATAACGGCCGTCTCGCCGTTGCCCGCCGCCGGCGCGTCTGGCCTCCTCGCCACTCTCAAGGCGCGAAGCGGATCTCCTCGCAGGAGGACATGGCGATGCATGACGGCAGGCGAACCCGCCGTCGATCGCGGCTGTTATGCTGCGAACCGGATGCGATCTTCCGGCGCCAATTGCGGGGCGATCCGCGCTTTGACGATTTGGGCCGGCGCTTCGCAAAGGTCGATGTTGAGATCCTTGGCGATCGAGGTCAGGACCATCAACTCGATGCCGGCGTCGTCGCATCGCTGGCCAAGCTGCTTTCCCGCAAAGGCGCCTGACGCATCGTTTTCGCGAAGGAGGTAGAGCCGGCGGAGGCTTTTCGGCAGGACGAGCGCCGAAAGATGGGCGGCGGACAGGGCCGCCGCCATGGGCATTGCCGGAAACAGCGACAACAGGGAAAGAACGGTCTCGATTCCCTCGCCAGCCGCCATGACGTTTTCCGCCGCCCCGAACCGCACCGCATGGCCCAACAGATTGCCCATCGCGCGCCGCGGTTCCGGCAGGGGGCCTTGCCGCCGCCGTCGCGGGCGAGCCAGGTGCGTTGCAGCCCGAAGAGTTTGCCGCGTTCATCGGTTACGACGCCCAGAAGCGCGGGCCATTCTTCACAAGGTCCATCGGCCTCCGGACGGTAGGAGCACGTTGGGTGGAACCTCAAAGACCAGGACAATCTCGCCGTGATGCGGCGGCGCCTCAGATAGGTCTCGGCGATCGTGCCCGTTATGGGTTGCGACAGGGCGTGCAGACGCGCCGCAGCGGCCGGTGTTCCGGACTGCCTTTCAAGGAGGGTACTTTCGGGCTCCCTGGTAACGATGGGATCGCGGAGAAAGCGCCGGGCTTCATCGAGCGTTGCCTGAAAGCCGGCGAGGCCTCGGGCGAAGCGGATGAGGTCGAGGAGATCGCCATTTTGCCCGCTAGCGGCGTCCAGCCATTTTCCCCGGCGCTCACCCCTGAGGCGGATGAACATGCTTTGGCCGGGGGCGCCGTGAACGTCGCCCACGATCCAATAATTCCCGCTGCGTCGGCCGCGGGGCAGGTAGGCGGAGCACACCGCCTCGGCCTGGTCGGCGAGGCGGCGCGAAAGGTCCGCGGCGTTGTTCACTGCGCGTCTCCCTCTTCTGCGCCTCCCGACAAAGGAGGGTGCTTCAAAAAGAGCCGCGACAGAGCCTCAACGCCAAGCCTCTGCTCGGCCGGCGCAAACAGGCGCAGCCGCCACTGGATGATCTCCCCGAAGAAGCCAATACTTTTCAGGAGGTCGACCTCATAGTCCCGGAAGCCGGTCAGCTCGATGCGCTTGGCGCCCATGATGGCCGCGTCGCGAAGGAAGAGACCGCCCCGCAGCGCAATCTTGGCTGCCTTGTCCAAGAGTAGGCTATGGGCCTGATCGGCGGTGATCTCCACGCCGCCGTCGAGATTGAAGGCGGCGCGCAGGCTTGGAACGTCCATGTCGTCGATCAGCCGGCCGACGATGCGTTCGCCGTCGTCGGTCTGCAGCCGGTAGACCTTGCTCGCGCCGCGCGGAAGGTGCTTCCACACGGGCAGCAAGAGACCGGTCACGAGGTACATTTTGCTCGAGCGCGTGGGCGGGATTTCGTCGAGCTCGGCGAGCCAGGCGGTTGTGAAATCTCCCAGGCCGGTCTCTTCCCAGTTGCTGCCCTCGAGCCGCTTCTTCGAGACCGTATCGCGCGACATGGGCCTGACCATGCGGACGCGCTCGTCGACCATGCCGTCCTCGAGCGTCATGCTGCCGGCCGGCAGCGCGACGGCCGCCCGGCCGGAAGCGCCGTTCACGAGCAGGCGCACGCCTGGCGCACGCGCGACTTCGAGCGCTTCATCGAGGCTGCGCGGCTCGTTCCTGTCCTGTCGCTCGATGGTGAGGAGCGACGTCGTCGCTCCGGTTCGGGCGTGCGTGTGCAACACCCTGCGATCGGCGACGGCAAGGCTTTCCGCCAGCAGCGTCTCAAGTCCGGCGTCGTACGTCCCGCTCGCCATCGCGGCCTCGATCCGCGTGTTGAGCAGCTCCTCGAACAGCTCGAAGATCTGGTTCTGCAGCGCGATCGGCAGCGCCAGGACGCGGTTCAGGAACGTCGTGATCGGCGGCAGTTCCTCGATCATCGCGCCTTCCTGCGTCGCCAGGCGAAGGCCGGTCGCGGTCTCGAAGGCCTCAAGGCTCATGAACGCGACCGCTCCTGCGAAGACGCGCCCATAGAGCTCCGCTAGCGCGGCGCGCGCATAGACGCTTTCGAGATTGTCCTCGGGCCGGAAGAGGCCCTGGCCGCCGGTCTGGCGCTGGCCGCGGGTGATCGCGCCCAGCGTGTCGAGGCGCCGCGCAATGGTGGAGACGAAGCGGCGCTCGCCCTTCACATTGGTCACGACGGGCCGGAACAGCGGCGGCTGCGCCTGGTTCGTCCTGTTGGAGCGGCCAAGTCCCTGAATGGCGGCGTCGGCCTTCCAGCCGGGCTCCAACAAATAATGTACGCGCTTTCTCCGGTTCCGCGCCGAAAGGTCGGCGTGGTAGCTGCGGCCCGTTCCGCCGGCGTCGGAGAAGACGAGAATGCGCTTCTTGTCGTCCATGAACGCCTGGGTCTCGGCGAGATTGGCCGAGCCGGGCCGCGTCTCGGCCGCCAGGCGCATTCCGCCGCCGGCGTCGACGCGCTTCACGATGCGCCGCGTGCGGCCCGTCACCTCCGCCACCTTCTCCGTCCCGAAATGGTGCAGGATCTGATCGAGCGCGGTCTGCACGGCCGGCAGGGCGGCCAGCTTTTCGATCAAGCGGTCGCGGAGCTCGACGGCCTCGCGCGATTGAACGGGCTGGCCGTCCCTCATGACGGGGCGGGATTGGAGGCGGCCGCCCTCGTCCTCGTAAAGCTCGTGAAGCTGTGTTGGAAAACCTTTGGCGAGGTATTCAAGTACATACTCTTTAGGAGTAACATCTAGATCCAAGTCCCCCCAGCTTTCTACCGGTATTTCTGCGAGGCGGCGCTCCATTATGCTTTCACTTGTTGAGACAAGCTGTACCACGCAAGCGCGATTTGCTAAGAGATCGGCTTTAATCGACTTCAACAGAGTCGGAGCCTTCATGGCTGTTATTAGATAATTAAAGAATCTTTGCTTATTACTTTCGAACGCGCTCTTGGCGGCAGCCTTCGCCTGACGGTTCAGTGTGCCGCCCTCGCCCGTGACGTTCGCGGCTTTGAGCGCCTCGGTCAAGTTGAGGTGTATGATTTGAAAAGCATGCGCGTAAGCGTCGTAGATCCGGGTCTGCTCGGCCGTCAGCGCATGCTCGACGATCTCAACCTCGACGCCCTCATAGGACAGAGAGCGCGCGGCGTAGAGGCCGAGCGCCTTCATATCGCGGGCCAACACCTCCATGGCGGCGACGCCGCCCGCCTCGACGGCCGCCACAAAGTCCGGGCGGCTTGCAAAGGGAAAGTCGACGCCGCCCCAGAGCCCAAGGCGCTGGGCGTAGGCGAGGTTATGGACGCTCGTTGCGCCGGTGGCCGACACATAGACCACACGGGCTTGCGGCAGTGCGTGCTGCAGGCGAAGGCCTGCGCGGCCCTGCTGAGACGGACCTTTGTCTCCGAGTTCGCTTTTTTCGCCGGCGGCGTTCGCCATCGCATGCGCTTCGTCGAAGAGGATGACGCCGTCGAAATCCTTACCGAGCCAGTCGAGAATTTGCTTGAGCCGCGAGTCCTTGCCCTGGCGCTCCGCGGACCGCAGCGTTGCGTAGGTCGTGAACAGCACGCCTTCCGTCATGCGGATGGGCGCGCCTTGCTTGTACCGGGACTGTGGCGCGATCAGGAGCTTCTCTTGCCCAAGCGCGGACCAATCTCTTTGGGAATCAAAGAGCAACTTGTCACTTTTTGAAATCCAGACCGCCTTGCGGCGGCCGCGCAGCCAGTTGTCGAGGATGACGCCAGCGGCTTGCCGGCCCTTGCCGCTGCCCGTGCCGTCGCCGAGGAAGAAGCCCTTTCGGAACTCAACGGCGCCGGCTTCGTCGTCTCTGGCGAGGCGGAGAGCATCGAGGGTCTCGTCCACGATATACCGGCCGCCGAGCATCTCGCTGTGGGCTTCGCCGGCATAGATGATCGTCTCGATCTGCGCATCGGACAGAATGCCCTGCTCGACCAGCGCCCGGGGAAGCAGGGGCCGGTAGGTGGGAAGCGGCGGCCGCACCGAGGCCATCGCCGCGGATTGAACCAGCTTTGTGGGATGCGGCTGCGCGCCGTCGATGGCGATCGTTTGCACGCCATACGGCTCGTAGATGCGATCGCTGAAGGCGGCGTCGTTTTCGATCGCCTCTCTGGCGCCGTAGATCACTTCCGCCGCGGCGATCGGCAAGGCGGGCTGCGGCGAACTCTTGGCCGTAAGGGAGGAGAGCGCTTTGACGGCAGGTTTCGCCGGCGACGCTACCGCGGAGAGAGGCGCAGCGGCCGATTGCGAAACGCTAGATCGAGGCGGCAGCCTGTCGTCGATCAGCGCGAGCAACTCGGTGAGCGTGGCGGCGTGGCCAGCGGTCTCGGCAGAAGTCTGTTCGCCGCTCACGCGTTCGATGACGGTAAGCCGTGTGTCGATGGTCGCGCCGTGGCGCGCGTAGATGGCGCCGGCGACGGTCGCGGTGAAAACGCAAACGCCTTTGCTGGCGAGGTCCTCCCTCGCCGGATTTTGGTTCGCGCCCGTCAAAACGACAAGCCGGCCGCCTTCCCGCAGGCGGCGCAGGGCCGAGCGGATATGCCGGGCCGCCGCGTCCCTCATCGTCCGCTCGACCGAGGGCGAGGCGGAGAAGGGCGGGTTCATCAGCACAATCGCCGGCGCCGGCGATGGGCTCAAGAAATCGTCGATGTGCTCGGCGTTGAAACCGGTCACCGGAGCAGCGGAGAAAAGACCGGTCAGCATGGCGCGCCGCGTCTCCGCAAGCTCGTTCAGGAGCAGCAAAGCGCCGGCGACTTCGGCCTGTATCGCGAGAAGGCCTGTGCCGGCCGATGGCTCCAAGACGACTTCGCCCGGCGCAATCTGGGCGGCATGGACCATCAAATAGCCGAGGCCGAGCGGCGTCGAGAATTGCTGGAATTGGTCGCTCTCTTCCGAGCGGCGCGTATGTGACGGCGCCAGCGCAGAGAGACGCTCGATCATGCCGAGGTATTTCGCCGGCGTCGCCGCTTTTGCGCGCATCGCCTTGGCGTATCTGCGCAAGAACAGGACGGCGGCGGCTTCGGAGGCCTCGTAGGCGTCCTTCCAGATCCAGGCGCCGTCGGCGTCGCTGGCTTGGAAGGCCGACATCATCGCTTCGCGCAAGATGCGGGCGTCGAGGCTCTTGCCGGCTTCGAGGGAGCTGAGAAGGCTCGCGGCGGCCGCAAGAATGCCGCTCGCTTTCGTACTCGAGGCTTCGTTGGGCTGGACAGTTGTGGCGGGCTGCCCGATGAGGATCGTTGTCATGGGGGGTGTCTCCTGAAATGAAAAAAGCCCGGCGGCGAGCGCGGGCTGAGGTCGGGGAAGAGGCGGGCCGGCGTTATCAAGCGCGGCGGGGCGCGAGCTCCAGATTGACGTCGCGTGTCAGGCGGCTTTGAGCGTCCGCTTTGTCGAAGCCGGCCGGTTTTCGGCCGGACTTCTTGAGAAAGAGAGCGCTGAGGCGCCAAGGCGTGCCGGTCGCGGTCATCTCGACGGCGAAGCGTTCGAGCGCCGCTTCGCAATCGGCGACGGTCTTGATCTCCTCATCGCGGCTGGGGAGCTGTTGACCAAGCCCCAGGGCGATGCACACGCCATGTCGATCGCGTTCAGTGATCGGGTAGGCGGTAAGACGGATGGTGGGCATGAGAACCTCCAAACAGGCGGAAAAAGCAAAGCCCGCGGCAAGCGCGGGCTCCAGGGATCGCGAAACTCTCTCTGGCCTCTCGATCTTCACTCCCGGCGAAGCTCTCCTCTTCCTTCCGCCGCGGCGGCGCCGTCATCGATGCCGCAAAGGCGGCGGGCCATTGCGATGACCTCTTCGAGGGTCTCGACCGCGTCGTCGTAGGCGCCTTCTTCGCCAAGACGGGCGACGTGCTCGACGAAGCTTCGGGAAGCTCGGCCGTAGGGTCTTTCGCTGGGAAGCTCGATTTCGTCATCGACGATTTCCCAGGTTTCCTCGTCTTTGCGCCGGTCGAGGGCCAGAACTTCGTCGGTGACGTCCGGCTCGACGACATCGGCGTCGCCGCTCCAGGCGAGATTCTCGCCGAGACGAAGAACCTCAAGAGCCTCTTCGTCGTTTTTGGCGCTGAATTGATAGGTTTCGGCCTCCCTTGTGTTGCGAAGGCGCGTGGCGCGGTAATCGGGCATCGGTGTCTCCAGATGCAAAAAAGCCCGCGTTGCGAGCGCGGACGTTGGGTTGATGCTGGGTTGGCGAGAAAGCTTGGCCGGTTACCGATCCCTTGGATCGGAAAGCCGGTGCCCAAAGCGCGCTTTGAGGCGCTCTGGCAGCCAATGAATGGTCAGCCGCGGCGTATTGAGCTGCAGAGCCGCCTGCAGCGTGTGCCGCTGCCAGTCAGAATCCCATTTCCGCCCCTTGCCGTACCACGGAAGGTGACGGTTTATGCGATCGTGCAGGCCTGCGCGGAACTCCTGCAGCGCTTCCTCCGCCGTGCCCGGCCAACCGCCTGGGTGCATGACAGCCAGGTTCCGGCGGCGAGCCCAAGGCAGGTCATCCAGGCCTTCACATACGTTCCAAGCCGAACTTGGCGGCCATCGCCGAGGGTGATGACACGGATGGTCACGACGCGGCCTCGGCTTTTTCGGCGTCGTCGGCGATCGGCGCGAAGGCGATGACGGGACGATCCTCGGGGTCGAGCACGATCATCGCGCCGTCCTTGAACTGGCAACGCCCGGCTTTGGGAAACCAGAACCACGATCCGTTGCGGCCGGGGTTGTCCGCGATGCGTTTGAGGATGTCGGGGGTTGGTTCGACGCCATTCGGCGGGAACACGACCGCATTGCTCTGCGCATAGGCGATCGTCACGATGCGCGATGGGGTTTCCCGGCCGGGAAAGCTGCGGAGAAAGCGCGCGCCGGGCACGGCGCGCCTTTTGAAATCGGCAAAGTTCTTCAGAGGCTTGTTCATGGCGGCATCTCCGGATGCAAAACGAGCGTGAGCGGCGGGCGAGAGGCTCGCCCGCTTGGATCGGCTTTTGTTTTTCGGAAAGGAGCGCCCATCTGCCTCGGCGCAAGCGGAGGATCGGGAGGGCTACTCGGCAGCCGCCAGGAAGTCAGGCAGCGTGGCCGGGGCTTCTTCCTCGATTGGCGCCGGCGTGCGCAGCGGCTCCGGAAGCCAGCGAATGCCGGCGACGAGGCGCGTCGCCTCGGCCGCCATGTCTTTCTTCTTCATGTCGGCGAGCAGGTTGGCGGTCTCCTCGCCCTTGGCTTCTGCGACCGATGCGAGAATCGTCGCTTTGGTGACGCGGCCGAAGAAGTTCGGGACCCCTGTGACGAAGCCCTGTTCGCTCATATCGAGGTCAAGGGCGGTCGCGAGCCGCAAGGCGTGCTCGCGTTTGCCTGGACCGCGCACGAACTGATCGTGGACGGCGTTGATGGTGAGGCCGGCGCAATGGGCGAACAGCTTCTGGGCTGTATCGTCATCGATGCTCAGGAGGTAGTCCCACAGATCGGCCGGCTCCTGCGGAAGCGCGCCTTCGAACGCCTGCTGGCGCGCATCGATGTCCTTGGCCGCTTTGAAGCCGCCGAGCCCGTCGAAAGCTGGAACGAGCGTGTCCTGCGCTTCGATCTGCAGGCAGCTGGCCGGCCAGTAGGCGCGCTTCCAGTAGAACAGCTTAAGCGCCAGCGCATGAAGCACGGCCAGATAGGCGATGCGGTGATTATCGGCCATCGCGTTCCTCAGCCCAAGCGAGTGATACGCCATGAGCTCCGTTCTCAGCCTGTCAGGGAGCTGAACGGCGCCGTCCTCTTCGATCTCATCGCCGCCGCCATTGGAAGCGGCGCTTGCGCCGCAAACCGCGGGCGCTTCGCCGTCCAGCCATTCGGGGGCGTCGCCGGACGCATCGTCGTCGCTCGCTGAAAGGGCGGCTTGGTCCTCACGGCGAACATAACCGCGTTCGATCTGCAAGAAGCCGTCATCGCTGAGGCTGACGAAGGCGCCGGCGATGGCTTTTTGATTTCCTGCGAAGACCGCGGATTTGTTCCGCAGCTCAGCGATCTGGCGTTTGAGCGTTTCGATGCGGTCCTTATCCTCAGCGCTGAGTTCGTCTTGGCATTCGAGGTCTTCGAGCGCCGCCTCCATCTCCCCAAGCTTCGCTTCGTCGTCAGCCGATAGAGCGGGCTCGATCGGTTGCAGCATTCGGTAGTCGCGCTTGTGGTTCCAGGGGAAGCCGTTCGCGGCTTCGACCCACTTCCAGCCTTCCAGCCGGATGGCGGCCGCTTCTGCTTCGAGCTTTTCAGCGACGAGGCGATCGAGAAGCGCCGGATCCTGAAGCCATCCGGCGGAGCCTTCGTCGAACAGATCGCGCAGAACGAAGCCGCCCGCGGCTTCGTAGGCGGCCAGGCCCACGAAAAGCGCGCGCCGATCCTCCGCATCCACGGACGTCTCGGTGATCATGCGCTTGATGGCTTCGGGGGTCTTGTTCCAATGGCGGCCTATCGCCTCGAGGACCTGTTCCTGCCGCTCGTGATCGCCGGTCAGGCAAAACGCCGTCAGCTGCTCGAGCGTGATTTCGTCCTCCCGATAGGCTGTGAGCAGCACGGGGCTCGCCTTGGCGAGGCGAAGACGCTGCTTGACGACGGCCGGCGTCACACGGAAGGCGGCGGCGATCGTTTCCTCACCCTGGCCTTGATCCGCAAGCGCCTTGAAGGCGCGGAATTGATCGAGGGGGTGCAGCGCTTCGCGTTCGACGTTCTCGGCAAGGCTGTCGGCTTCGACAAAGCCGCCGGTCCGGACGATGCAGGGGACGGGAGCGTCTTTCGCAAGCTTCTTCTGCTTAACGAGAAGCTGCAGGGCGCGCAGGCGGCGGCCGCCGGCCTGCACGCCGTATTCGCCCGTTTCTTCGCAGGCCTCATTATTGAGGGCGCGCACGCTCAGGCTCTGCAGGAGGCCGCGGGCCTCGATGTCGGCCGCGAGGCCGGCGATGGAAGCGTCCGCCTCCACATGGCGGGCGTTGCCGTCGTGTAAAACGAGCTTATCGAGGGGAATGCTTGTGGGCTGGGCCAGCCCGATTTTCTTAGCCTTGGCCATAACTGTACTCCGCTGGTTGAAGGATCAGGGGCTAAGCCGAGCGCTCTCGCTCTAGGTCTTGGCCCTTCACATTCCGCTTTCCCCGCTCTCCCTCTCACCCCGGCTTCTCCTTCCGGAACCCCATCAGGGTCGCCGCTTCATCCCTGGCATGCTCTTTTTTCGGTGCAACCGGGTGTCACGGTGCAACCGTTTGATTTTACGAGGGAAATTCGTTGCACCGGAGATCCCCCTATGTGCAACGGTGCAACAGCAAGACACCGTAGAGATAGACGGCGCAACAGGCGCCACAGGCTCAACCGCGGGCGCCGCTTCGGCTGTAAGCCAATGGACGGTCGAATGATTTTATGTCGATGTGGCCGCACGACGCCGGCGCGCCGTCTTGGAAGGCCGGCGGCGTCTTTGGGCGTCCGTTGACGGAGTGCAGGACTGGCCAGCTCGTCCGCCAATGGCCTATCCGGGCAGCGAAATGTTGCACCGTTGCACGCAGCCCATCCTCTGGTGCAACGAAATTCCCGATATAGAACATAGGGTTGCACCGTGACACCCGGTTGCACCGGAAAAAAGGCAATCCTGGACCAAAAACCGTTCGGCGCGTTCTAAGCTGTGACATCTGAGTGATCTCGAGCATGGCCGTTCAAGCTAAAGTCCGTTGACGTGCGCCAAGGGCTCGTCCGCTTCGAAGAGAAGACCGGCGTCGAGTTCGTAGCAGCGCCGCACCCCCATGCCGGGCAAGCGCACCCTTCTTTGGTATTTTCTATCGTTGTCGGGATTGATGACGCCAAGATCGACCAGGGCGCGGGCGATGAGCTTCGGATCGCAGCCCCGGAGGATTTCCTTCCAGCCTTCGGGAAGGATGTAATAGACGACGCGTTCCGTTTCGGCCCCGGCGTTGAACAGCCGGCGAAAGCCGACCCGGTTGATCGTCGGCGCGCTTGGCGCTTCGTGGTCGGTGAAGCGAGAGGAGCCGTGCAGCTCGAGGAAGCCCTTGAGCTGCGCGACGCCAATTTCCACCTCGATCGGTCCCGTCGTTCCGCGGGCCCTCACCCATTCGGCGAAAAGCCTTCTGCAGGTTTCGCGGGCGTCGCCTTTCGACCAAGGAGCGATGCCGGCTGTGATGGCGAACTCGCCGGCCGCGGCGATTAACGCAAAGCGGCTGCAGACGCGGCGAACCTGTCCGTCGGCCTCTTTGTGACAGGTTTGATCCACGAAGCGGGCGAGAAACGCCTTCGTCCCTTCGACAATGGCGGGGAGGTCTTCGGTGATGTGCTTCAGAAAAGCGGGCGCCGCGTGCCCGTAATGCTTGAGGCCCGCGGCCGTGAGAGCTTCCGCGAACTGCTTTGGTCCCTGAAATCCATGAAAGGCCTGAAAGGCGCCCAGGCCGCCGCCGGCGTCGGCGGGGATTTCGACAAGCCGCACGGTCTGCCCGCCGGTCGCGCGCATGCGGTCCTCCGACAGCTTCTCCGCCATGCCGATTTCGCCCGTCGACATGAAGAGAAGCCGCCAGGTGGTCCCGGCTCTCAGGTCGATGCTCTTTCCCATGCGCTCCTTTTGGCGCCCGTTGGCGAGCGCATAGGCGGCCCTGAAGAGCGCTTTCGACTCGATTTCGGCGATCTCGTCGAGGGCGAGGAAGGCGTTGTTGTGGGCGGCCGCGACCGCTTCGAGCGCGTTGTCCGTCGCCCGCCAGGTGCGGATATAGCCGTACTGGCCGCCGCCGCCCCAGACCGTGCCTGCCGCGCGCAGGATCGTCGTTTTGCCGGCCGTCGAGCCGCCGCGAAGGTGGACGCCGCCGCCTTCCATGCCGAGCGGTTCGAGGAGGGGCGGCGCAAAGGCGGCCGAGATGGCGAACATGAGCCTGTCGTTTCCGCGCGCGAGCTTCGCCACGCCGTCTTGCCAACCCTTCAGCGTTCCGGATTGGCGATAGTAGTGCTCGATCGGCTTGGCGGGCTGAAAGACGACGGTGCGCCCCTTGGTGTCGCCGATGGCCTGGTTGGGCAGAATGAAAACGCCGTCGTGGAAGCCGATCTTGGGCACGCAAAGGGCGTAGGACCTGGGGCGAATGCGCGTCAAAAGCTCCTTGAGCTTGTTCTTGCCGCGCGGAGAGATGTTGAACTCAAGGCCTTGATAGGCGAGGTGCTTGAAGATGTCCTCGGACGAGGTGACGAGTTCGGTCTTCGGTATTGCAGCCTTGTGCCAGATGCCGTTTCGCGTCTTGATCTTCAGCCAAAGGCCCCAGTCCTTGCTGTCCGGGTTCAGCGTTGTGGCCATGAATTCGACGGGCGCGCACAGCCACTCCCAAACTTCGTCCTCCACCGTGCCGTCGTTTCTGACCTTCTCCTCGCGCGCCAAGAACTCGATGCCGCCGCCGCCTTCCCGCCAGCGGAAGCCGGGCGGCAAATCCTCCCAAGGCTCGCTTTGCGCGAGGCACTCGCGAACGACGTCGAGGCCGTCGTTTTTCAACAGATCGTTCCAGTCCTCCCATTTGCCGTTGGCATTGGGGCGGGCCGGCGGATAGGTCAGGGCGACGCCGAAGCCTCTCTTTTTGTCGGCGAGCGCCGCGTCTTCGGCGTAGTCCTCGCCGGCCTTCCTGCCGTCGGCGCCGCGGCCCCGGTCGCCGGCGATGAGGACCGCTTTGACGGTCGAGGGAGGCTCGATATTCTTCAGATTGGCGGCGCCGATGGTGGAAACGACGAAGGGGCGACCGGCCATGAAGCAGACGAGCGCGTTCTCGGGCCCCTCCGCCTTGACGAGAGTCCCGCCCTCAATCGGCTTTCCGAACCAGATGCCGCCGCCCTTGTAATCGCTGTAGGCCTTCTTCGGCTTCGCGATCTTGGCCTTGTCGCCGTCTTCGCCGAGATAGAGGCGGTGAACCGTCATGGTTTCGCCGTCGTGAGAAGCGGAGACGCGAAACAGGATCGCGGGGAAATGCCCTTCGCGCTCCGAGCACCACAGTTTCGGATGGAAGCGCACCGCGCTGTGGACGGCGGCCCAGTCGATAACGATGCCGCGATGCTGTTCGAAATAGACCTGGGCAATCGTACCTTGGATCGCCTGGGCTTCGGTCCAAAGCTGGAAAGCCCTCTCGCGCTTTCGCTTGAGCGCCGCTTCGTGGTCTTCCTCTGTCTCAACTTCTTCGACAGCAGGAATTGCGCTCTTCGCGGGGCGGGCTTTCGCCCGCGCATCCCCGAAGCCGAGAAAACCGGCGATCAGCTCCATCGCGCCTGGGAAATCGACGCCCTCGACCTCTTGGACGAGCTTGATGATGTCGCCGCCGCCGCAGGTGCAGATCCAGCGCGTCTTTGATACGTCCCAGCGCCAGGATGGATCGTCGTCTTTGTGTCCGGGGATAGGGCAGTGGATATGAGCGGCTCTTCTCTGCGGCGGCCAGCCTATGCCGAGCCAGCGCAGAAGCTCGATTTCCCGGCCCCGCAGGGCGGCCTTCGCCTCATCGACGGGAAGACGGGACTTTCCGTTGCTCAAGGCAATAGAGGTCTCATCGGCGTTCTTGACAACGCCGGCAAATTTCCCATTCATAGGATCACCGATCACCTTTCGATGACCCCGGGCCTTCGCCAAGGCTCGGGGTTTTTATTTCAGCCTCTTCTGCTTGCTATCGACCCTCCGCTGAGGGAATGCGGCGTTCGGCGCGGCTTAAGCCGCGCAAGCGTTTTCAGCACACGCCGGGAGGCGTATTCTCCGGTCCTGTTTCCGGCGCATGGCAAAACCGGTTGCGGCATCAGATGCGCGCGTGAGCGCGTTCGCCGCGGCCAGTCCTTGAGCCGAGCGCTATTCCGCTGTGTTGGATGACTTCCTCCATCGCCGGGCATAGGCCCGCTTCGTGGAAGTCGGTCAGCGTCAGATGGCCCCCGGTTCCTTTGCAAAAACGAAGCGCCGCCTCGATGCCAAGCCGCCTTGGCGTGGCTTTCGGATTGATTGGAAAGACATGCGAGAGCCAGGGGCCTGTGACGCCAAGCCGCTCGGCGAACTGGGCGCGGGTTTCCTTTTGGCTTTCAAGGTAGGCCTCGAATTTCCGGGTAAGCGGCGTCATGTCTTCGGGCGCAACGTAATTGGTCTGATGCCGTTTTGTTGGGATGTAGGGACGGGCCAGGCTGGTGAGGTCGTGCCAGCTGATATGTCCCTCAGTTGCGCGGCAGATCGCCTGCAACGTCCGCCTGGAAAAGAACTCCCGTCTGCGATTGGAGCGCTTCGGAAACAAGCGGCTCAGCGTGTAAGGGGCCACGCCCGCGCGCCTCGCGAACCGCCTGCGGTTTTCTCTTCGGCCTTTGAGATAAGCCTCGAACTTCTGGGTGAGCGTCGGCAAGGGAACCGGAAGCATATCGACCGACTCGACGCTGCCGCGCAAAGCAGCTGCCCTCGGCGGGACGCCCTGTGTTTCGGATCGCCTTAGCTGTCGACAAGACGTTTTCGATAGTGCGCTCATACGTGACTCCTCCTGATGCCAATCATCCTGCGTTAGGACTTACCTTTTCGTCAATACGAACGAGGAAAGATTCTTCAGGAAGCGGTGGACTGCCGCAAAAAAAAGGGGCAAATATCGGCGATGGCAAACGCTCGAATTAAGCAGCTCAGGCTCGAACGGGGGTGGTCGCTCAAGGAGCTGGCCGCGCAACTCGACATTACCGAGAGTCATCTCTCGCGGGTTGAGGCGGGCAAAAGAGGGTTGCAGGTCAAGAAGCTGGAAGTGGCTGCGCGGCTCTTCAAAGTGCCGGTCGCGGATTTGATGAATCTCGGGAGCGGCGCGGCCCTGCCCGACTTGACGCCTTACGCGCCGCCAAAGGGCTCGTTTCTCGAGAAGGCGTACAATGCGACCACGCAGAAGATGTTCAAGGTCACGAGCAATTGCCTGGACGAACTCGGAATTACGGAAGGCGACCCCATCGTTGTTGATACGACGCCTCTAAAGCAATCGGACTTGGAGATGGGCGACGTCGTTGTCGCCGAGGTCGCCGGCGATCGAGGCGAGCCAGGGGCTTTGGTGTTGCGTCAATTTCTCAGCCCCAATCTGCTTGTGACGAACAGCTCGGAGAACCATGCAGCGCCCATTCATCTGCTTAAGGCGCGGGCGCAAATCATTGGCCGCGTTTTGCGGTGAGTGTGTCCAAAAGAAAAATCGCCGCCACACGAGATAATACCTCCGCCATAAAATCGGGTGTAGTGAAGCTCGGGCTTGAAATATCGATAGCATTGGTCTCACTAGATGAGAGTTTTTGGCCCGCCCCTCGCTCTAGGCTGGCAGCGTCAGATCGAAGACGAAGGGGGCGGCGCCCTCGCCTGGCAGCAATATTATCGAGGCGGGTACTCTGTTGCGGAGCGGAACATTCAATGATGATAAAATAAGCAGAGCTTAGGATTGGGCCTCAATTTAAGTTACGGAAATCAAACAGTTTTTGCTTGTCTGTTGCGGCGCAGCTTCAGCCGCGTTCCGCCTTCGCGGAATAACTCCTGCGTAATATGCAATAAGATTCAATGAATTAAATGAAAAAGCCCTCACGTTGAGCGCTCCATGCCGACGCCTATGCAACCCCGCCGGAGAGAAAAAGCGTGAGCGGTTATGGGTTGAATCATTGCCACCTATGAGCAATCGAAGTTAGTAATGCGTTTGCTGATACTGGTTTTCGTGTTGCGTGTGGAGTACGTCATGTCTCAACCTGAAAGCCGGGCAAGTGTCCCGAGGTTCGCGTCACTATACTTGACTGATGATTTGGTCATTCTCGGCGACGAAAGCAGAAGCGAAGATTACGGCCCTCGGTTCGCAACCTTCCAGGTGCTGTCCTTTTCTCTCTCAAAATTGAATATTATTCCCGGAGACATCCTCAGATTGCGGTTGTTCGACAAAGGGGAAATTCCAACCAAAATCTCAATCGCGGCCGTCAGAGTTCGTCAGCATAACGAGCAGGCGCTCCTGCTGCGGCACTTTTTGCCGCCCCGCCAGCTCTTCCAGAACACCGATCGCGTTTCCGGGCCCTTGTTCCTTAGCCCCTTCACCGAGATCATCGCCGCTTCCGCCTGTGAAGAAGACGAGCCTTTTTGGCGAGTCGCCCTCGACTGAGATTTATCCCCAGCTGAAAAGCGTAGTTTCCTATTGCTTGCCTCTCTCTTGAGCAAGTCTTGGTGGCGCGAAAATCCCTCCAGGTAATGACCAATGGTTGCGCTATTTTGGCAAAATTGTGTCGGCCTAATAGAAATATTTTAGCTTGCCTTTTTGGCAAGCTTCAGCGATTCTTAGAAAAGAGCTTTTCCTTGTCGCGCCAAGAGAGCCCCTTATGCGCCTCACGCTACCGAAATCCGGGTTACCGCGCCAGTCAACAAAGATGCGAGCCGGCGCTTGCTTGCGAACGGCCCGCGTATTTGGCGCGGGAGACAAAATGAGCTGCGTCGTCTGCGGGAAAGTTGCTTCCGTCCGTCATCGCCTGAAGATTTCCACGAAGCCTTCGCGTTGGACCGTGCGCCTCTGCTCGGAGTGCGGCCTTCAGGTTGCGCCGCTCCCGCCCGTCACGGAGCTTTTGTGGTTTCAGGCGCGGCGCATCGACGTCCTCGCCTTGGCTTCGACGCCGCTCTGCAAGAGCGGGAGGCGGTAATGGCCTCCCGGCTGAATGACGAGGGCGGCAGGACGGACCCGCTTGCAAAGAGCCGCCGTCTGCCGGGATCGGTCCACCAATCCAACTGGAAAGGAGAGGGAGCTGGAGGCGATCGCCGCCTCTTCTGACGCCACAAATATGTCTGGCCGCGGCATGTGGGGCGCCTCGGCGATGTTCAAACCGCGCGGCTCTTATCTGGCGCTGCGTTCGTCGCCAAAAGTGTCTAACTGTTGGAAAGTCTGTAAGTATGCGTAATCCAGCGTGTGGCGGCTCCGCGGAGCGGCATCAAGGTCTCACACCAGTCTCTCAAGAAGTTTGGATGGAACGGTTTCGAGGCGCGGGCGATGCGAGCGTCGAAGAAACCTGGCGGCGAGTGGCGGTAGCCGTGGCGGCCCCGGAGGAGACGCCCTTCATGCGCCGCCGTTGGGCGCAGATCTTCTATCAGGCGCTGACCGGCTTCAAGTTTCTGCCGGGAGGCCGCACGCTTGCGGGCGCCGGCGCCCGCCCGGATGCGATCTTGTTCGACTGCTTTATCAACAGGCGGCTTCTGGCCGACGCCAGCTCGATTTTGACGAACCTTCAGGGCGACGCTTGGACCATGCAGCGAGGCGGCCGGATCGCGCAGGATTTTTCAGCCATCCCTCCGAAAGACCGCGCAGCCCTCGATGGCGGCGCAAGGCCCTACGGTGCGCTTGAGATCATGGGTGTCTGGCGCGCGATCGCCGCGACAATCGTCGAGTCGGACGTCTCGTTCACGGCCGCACTCTCGTGCAGCCATCCGGAGATCGAGGGTTTTGTGGGCGATGCGCCGGCCGGCCGTCCCGGCCGCTTCAATCGGCTCGTCTTGATCCCTGGCGCCTTTATGGAGGCCGTTGAGGGCGATGGCGGTTGGCCTCTCGTCTTTGGCGGGGAGACCTTCCGAACAGTGAGCGCTCTGGCGCTTTGGCGCTCGATGCTGCGGACGGCCTACGATCGCGCCGGCCTCGGGCTTATCTTTATAGACAGCGCAAACGCGTTGACTCGTCCCGAGCGCGCGCATGGCGTAGCCGCCGCGAACGACAACGCCTTCGGCCATGACGCCTGCCTGTTGGGTTCCATCAACCTGGCGGCGTTGGTGAAGGACGCTTTCACGCCGGCGGCGCATATCCCGGAGAGAAAACTCCACGCGCTCGCCGCCGTTGCGGTACGCTTTCTTGACAACGTGATCGACGTTTCCAGCTACGCCACTCCTGAACAGGAAATGACGGCCAAAGCCTGGCGCAGATTGGGGCTTGGCGTCACCGGGCTTGCGGACGCGCTCATCATGTGCGGCGCTCACTATGGCGCCGAAGACGGCCGGCGCCTGGCCGAGCGTTGGGTGGCCCGCCTTTGCCACAGCGCCTATCCGGCAAGCGCGGCGCTCGCGAGGGTAAAGGGCTGCTTCCCGTACTTCGATATGGAAGAGCAGCTCTCCCGCCCCTTTGTCGCGGGGCTCGACGCCGAAGTGTCGGACGCGATCGGGAAGCATGGCCTTCGCAACGGCGCCTTGATGGCTATTTCGCCCACGATCGCGACGTCGCTGCTCGCGGACAACGTGTCCGGCGGAATTGAGCCGGTTCGCAATTTCGCGGGCTCTGAGGACTCGCCTGTAAGCTATGCCGAACGCCGCTTCAGAGAACTGCGCGGCGCTGGCGCGTTGCCGAGCTTCTTCGTCTCCGGCCGGGATGTGGCGCCGCAAGCGCGCCTCGAAATGCAGGCGGCGATCCAACGGCATGTCGATGCGCCGCTCGGAAGCGTCATCAACTGCCCGTCCGGCCTTTCGTTCGATGATTTCGAACGGCTCTGCCGGGGCGCGCACGCCATCGGAGCCGCAGGTTGCGCTTTCTTTGGGGGCAACAGCCGCTTGGCCGGCCGCCCGAACTCCGGCTCATTGTTACCTCAAAGAGGGGAGAGGCAAGGGTGAAAGAGTTTCGAACCCTGGCGGACGTCTTGCCTGAGGATGTTCTAACCCCCAAAATCGCGGCCGCTCTCATACACCGCACGGAGGGATTCATTCGCAAACGCATTCGCGCGAAAGAAATACCTGCACGTAACCGCGGTGGATATTTGATAAAAGGGGAGGATTTCTTGTTATGGCTACAAGGGGACGATCCAAAGAAGCCTACCGCCTCGGAGAGTTCCGAAACCCAAGCGCCACCTATCCTCGAGGCCAGTGGTGCGTCTATGTCAACACCGGCATTTGCGGCGAAAATGGCAAGCCTGTCCCTGCCAAGAGGCATCGCCTCCCGATAGGGCTTGAACGTCCTGAAGCTGAAGCAAGGGCGGTAATGTCAGAATGGGTGCAACGCTACGAGGCTGCACTCTTTGTGCAGCGGGGAGCCAAGATAGGGGACCTTGCACAGCAATACTTCGCCGACCGTAAGAAAGAGGGGAAGAACGTCGCCGGGATCTCGAACTCCTGGAAAGCGCTTAAGGAGACATTTGAGCACCTTTCGCCCGAAGACATCAACAGGCCGATGATCGTGGAGGGTGAGGAGCGCACAGTCTGCCATAAATACGCGCGTCAGCGTCAGCTTGCCGGATTGTCCCGCGAGTCGATCCATCATGAGCTAAATTGCCTCCGCACCATCATGAATTGGGCGGCAAAGCCGGGGCGAAAGCTTATTCCCGCCCAGATTGGTGTATGGGTTCCCCCGCGAGGTCGTCCAAGGCGCAATGAGCTTTCGCCCGTGCAGTTCGTAGGATTGCTGCAGGAATGCCGCGCTCCGCACCTAAAACTCTTTGTGTGGCTTGCAATCTTCACAGCGCAACGCAAGGCGGCGATCTTGGAGCTGACCTGGGACCGGGTCGATTTTGCTAAGCGCACGATCGATTTCCGAGTTGATGACGCTGATCGCAATATCCTCGACACCAGCGGCAAGAAGGGCCGCGCCTTCGTCGACATGCCCGATTCGCTTTATCGTATCATGCACGAAGCCTTCACGTGGCGACGCACGGACTACGTGATCGAATATGCGGGTGCGCCGATCAAGGACATTAAGACTGCACTCAATCAGGCTTTGAGGCGCGCCGGGATCAAGGGCCGCTTTATCGGCTCGCATTCCCTCCGGAGAAGCGTTGCAACATGGCTTGCGGACAAGAGCGTTGACATGCGCCAGATCCAAAAGCTCTGCGGGCATGAGCATATCGACACGACTAGCGGCTGGTATGCGGGTCAATCAGCAGGTTACTTGACCGATGCCGTCAACATTTTGGAGGATGTGATCGGTGCGAACATTTTCCAGGGTAACGAATTGGGCGTAAAGAGCCCGACAATGATCGAAATCCGGGGTTCGAAGCGATGAAAAATGTTCGACGAACTTTTGGTAGCATCATAAAAACAAGCCAAGTCCTTGTTTTTATTGGTGCCGCTTGCGTGACTCGAACACGCGACCCCATCATTACGAATGATGTGCTCTACCGGCTGAGCTAAAGCGGCATGGCGGGGCGAACCCGCAGGCTATGAATAGCAATGGACCTAGCGGGACGCAAGTCAAGTCCGCAAAACGCGTCGAGGGAGGGCGCGATACTCTCGCCCTTAATGTCGCATGCGCCGCGACAGGCGCCGGCGCGCCGCAGCCTCAGGCGGCGGCGTTCGCGCTTTTGTCAGCCCCCTTGTCCGCCGTGACGATCTCGGCGTCGCCGGCCTGAGCGGCGATCGCTTTCGAAGCGACCGGCTCCGAGTCGATGGATACCACGTCGAGCGCCGACATTTCGGCGATGAAGTCATCGGCGGCGGGCGCCGAGGACGCGGGCGGCGACTTCCATTCGAGCACGCCAAGCGCGCCAGTCGCCGGCGACATCGGTTGCCATTCGGCGGAGACGGAGCCATCGGGCGCGACCCAGATCGGATCCGGCGCGCCCCTGGCGGCCCTGGCGAGCCACTCGCGCGCCCGGCCGGAGTCGCGGTTCTGGCCAGCCTCGATGCGGGCCATCAGCCTGCAAATGCGGGCCGGCGGATTATTGGCGAGATAAGGCTCAAGCGCGAGCCGGGCCGCCTTCCAATCCTTCGCCTCGATCGCCGCCACCGCGACAGCGACCGCGCCCTCGATGCTCTGCGGCCCCGCCGACACCAGCGACTTCACGCGCGAGAGGCGATCCCGCGGCGAGTCGCCCCTGCGGGCATGGGCGTAAATCAGCGCGATTTCGGGGTGCTGCGTGGTGCGCCAGGCTTGCGTCAGGATCTTGGTGGCCTTTGAGGCTTGCCCCTGCGAGGTGAGGATTCGCCCGGCGACGGTCGCCGCGGGCACCAGAGACGGAGAAAGCTCGACAGCCTCCAGCGCATAGGCCAGCGCCTTGCCTTGCTGAGAATCCTCCTGCTCCACGGCCAGTTGCGTCAGGAGAAGCGCGCGGCGCCGGTCAGCCTCGGATTTCCCGAGATGGCGGTTCTGCTTGGCGATTTGCAGCGTCTTCAGCGCGGCCCGCCAATCGCCTTCGCGGCACTGCATCTCGAACAAAGCGCTCGAAGACCAGCTCAGCGCCGGGTTTGCTGTCAAAGCCCTTTCGGCAAACTGCTTGGCCGCCTCGATTTGGTTCGCTTTTTTCGCCTCGATATAAAGCCCCCTCAAGCCGAGTTCGGTCATTTCAGGCTTATCGAGCATGCGCTCGAAGGCTTGGCGAGAGGCGATCGGGTCTTCATTCAGCTGCGCCGACTGGGCTTCGAGAAGAAGGGCGAGCGGCTCGTCGGGCACGGTTCTCTTTGCGAGCGCGCCCGCCTTGAGCGCCGTAATTTTGTCGCCCGCGCCCGCGGCGAAGATGCCGCGCCGCACGGCTTCCTGGCCGATGCGTTTGCGGCGCTGGTCCATCCTTCTTATGAAACGCTTCGGCGCGAGCACCGTAAGAATGCCGAGCCAGCCCGTGAGCGCCAGCGCGGCGAAAGCGACCGCCAGAACGATCGTCGCGATAAAGACGCTCGTGCGGATATCGTAGCCAAGCCATTCCACGGTGAGCGTGCCCGGCCGGTCGGCAATCCAGGACAGCCCGGTGGTGGCGAGGACGATGACGACTAAGTAGGCAATAAGGCGGATCATGGCTTAACTTCCACAGCGTTTTGCGATTTCGCGCTCGGTTGCCGGTTTCTGATCGGGTTACTGGCTTCGAGCCGAAGACTTGGACAGGCTGGCGAGAAGCTCGGACTCGGTCTTCTGCACGGCCTCATCCGCCGAGGCGCGCGCCTGCGCGCGGTCCAGCCAAGCCTGCAGTTCTTCCTTGGCCGGACCGTCGACGGAAGCGGCCTCGGTCAAGGCTGCCCGAAGATTTCCGGTCTTGAGCGCGCTGTCGATGCGGCCGACAACGGCTTCGATGGTGTCGCCGGCGCCGCCCGACGGCTTGACCTGGATCGCCGCGCGGGCGCGGGACAACACTTCGCCCACCACAGAGTTGGCTTTGCCGTGATAATGCCTCTGGATGACGTTGCGAGCGACCTGTGCGAACTCGCGCTGGAGTTCGGCGAGGGACGCCACTCCCTTGTCTTTATATGCCGCGATGTCGGAAATCGGCAGTTTCGACGAGGTGAGGTTCTCGACCGCCGTCAGCTCGGTGTCGAAGGGCCGCCCTTCGGCGACGGCGCGCTTGAGGTTTGTCAGCGAAATCGTGAGCGCGGCGGTGCGCGCGTCGGACGACCTTTCGCCCTGGACCCGCTCAAGGCCGGCGACGCGGTCGGCCAGCGGCGCAACCTGCGCGGTGACGGACGTAATCTGCGTGGCGACGGGGGCAATCTGCGAGGCGACCTCGGCGTGGATCGTCTCCTTGGCGGGTTCGGCGGACGTTTTCTGCTCCAGAGCCTGGATTTTTTCGGCCGCGGACTGCGCCGCTTCGCCCGCCGTCTTGGCGTCGCCCGCGACGGCGTCGATCTTCTTGCGCACTTCGCTCAACTGCTCCGTGCTCGCCGCCGCTTTCGCCGCCTCGCCGAGTTCGGCCAGCTTCGTGTTCAGCTGATTGATCACCTGCCGCGCTTCGGTGTCCGTGCTGGGGCCGGCGGTGAGGAAATAAACGAGGCCCGCGCCGACAAGGCCGCCGATCAGGCCCGCGGCCACCGGAAGAAGAAGCCCGCCGCTGGGTTGCGGCAGAGCGCGCCCTTCGAGCAACGGCCCCCTCGGCCGGGTGGGCTTATCCTTGGGTACGCCGCTGCCGCCGCCGGCGGGCTCAAGACGCGGCTCGTCTGGGCTGTCAGGCTCCGCTGTCATTTTGGTCCTCGGTCTTGTTCCTCAGGCATCTTGAGAAAGAGCCTATGACTTTACGTTAATGACGCCGCCGCTCGCGATTTTCTTCTCGACGGTATCAATTTGCGCACAGTAGATCCAGGAGCGCCTGCTTATTCGGCTTCCTGGAGATAAGCACACGATCCGGCTCTAGGGAAGATAGCTTGGCCGCCACGTTCGCCGATAAGCAGAAATATGAAAGAGTTTTAGCGCATCTAAGGCGCCCGTGCGTGTGACATAATGAAACGTAGATCTCGGCGGTGCGCGGCGACATCAAAATTACGCCATCGATCCGGCCAGCCTCCATCATGGCGCCGGCGGAAGGCCGGAATTCGGCGCACGCCTCCATGCTGTAGACGGTTACGCTTTGAACGGGGAAGCCTTCGCGGGCGAGCGCGCCGGCGATGTCGAAGGCCATGTGCTCTCCCATGATGTGGACGATTGGCGCGTCTTTTCGCCACGACGCGGCAATTTTTCCGGCCAGGTCCTCGGCGGTCTCCGCGATGGCGAGCACGGTCTTAAAACCGGCCGAAAGCGCCTTTCTCGCGGTTTCCTCGCCGACGCAATAGAGGGGCTTGCCCGCGAGGCCTTCGAGACAGCCTCGCTCGCTTAGCGCGCGCAGGCTGGCGCCGCTTGTGACGATAAACGCGCCGGCCGCGCGAAGCTGGCCCGCGTCGAAGTCGAGGACGCGAAATTCGAGAAGCGGCTGGAGCACGGGCTCGTGGCCGAGGCTGCGCAACTCGTCCGCGAATGCGCTTGCGTCCGGTTCAGGCCGTGTCACGAGGAGGCGCATGATCCCTCCGGCGATGATTTATCGCGCGAGGCGATCAGGCTATGTCGCGGAAAACGTCCTTTCCGCCGCGTTCGTACAATTCGCGCGCGGCGTCCACGCCAAGCGCGGCGGCCTGCGCCACCGTGCCCTTCCGCTCGGTCTCGTAGGTGCGCGCGCCATCGGGCGTCAGGATGGCGCCCTTGAACGAAAGGGCGTCGCCATCGACGCGGGCGAGCGCCGCGATGGGCGTCCGGCAGGAGCCGTCGAGCTGGCTCAGGAAGGCGCGCTCCGCCTCGACCGCATAGCCCGAGTTGCGATGATGGATGGCGGCGATGATTTCCTTGGCGCGGGCGTCCGCCCTGCGGACCTCGATGCCGATGGCGCCTTGCGCGGGAGCCGGCAGCATGTCCTCGACGGGGATCAGCTGGGTGATGCGGTCCGCGAGGCCGAGCCGCCGCAATCCCGCGGCGGCGAGCAATGTCGCCTGAGCTTCGCCCTCTTCGAGCTTGCGCAGCCGCGTCTGCACGTTGCCGCGGAACAGCACCGTCTTCAGATCGGGACGCTTGTTGCGGATGAAGGCTTCGCGGCGGATGGATGCGGTGCCGATCACGGCGCCCTCGGGCATGGCCGCCAGGGACTTCGCGGTCAGCGAAATGAAAGCGTCGCGAACGTCTTCGCGCGGCAGCACGCAGGCGATCTCCAGCTCGTCCGGCAACACGGCCTGCACGTCCTTCATGGAATGGACGGCGATGTCGATGCTGTTATCGAGAAGCGCCTCCTCCAATTCCTTGGTGAAAAGCCCCTTGCCGCCGACGGCGGCCAGCGCGCGATCCAGGATCTTGTCGCCGGAGGTTTTGATGATGACGGTCTCGAAGGACACCTCGCCGCCGTAGATGGCCGACAGCCTGTTCTGCACCTCGGTCGCTTGCGCGAGCGCCAGTGCGCTGCCCCGGGTGCCGATACGGATTTGCCTTGCGTCTGATTGATTTTTCATGGTTGTGTGAGTTGGTTTTACAGCGCTGCTATTAAGCCGCTAAGGTGAGGGTGCGTTCGGGTCGGGGGACACTAAGCATATCCCGGCCGCGAGGTACAGCACTAAAGCGAACCTCGGATTGAATATCGGATCATGCATCGAAGCGCGATCAATATTGATGATACGGCGCCCGCAGCGACGAAAAATCGCGAGTTAACCCTACTTGGCATCGAGACGAGCTGCGATGAAACCGCGGCCGCAATTGTTCGGCGCGACAGCGCGGGAAACGGCTTCATCCTTTCGAATATTGTGCGGTCCCAGTTCAAGGATCACGAACCTTACGGCGGCGTCGTCCCCGAGATCGCCGCGCGCGCTCATGTGCAAGCGCTCGACCAGCTCATCGCGGCGGCGCTGAGGGAGGCGGGCGCGACGTTCGCGGACCTCGACGGCGTCGCGGCCACGGCCGGGCCGGGGCTCATCGGCGGCGTCCTGGTCGGGCTCGTGACCGCGAAGGCGATTGCGCTTGTGCACAAGCTGCCGCTTATCGCCGTCAATCACCTCGAAGGCCATGCGCTGACCGTCGGCCTCACCGAAGGTCTTCGCCCGCCCTATCTCCTTCTGCTCGTCTCGGGCGGGCACAGCGAATTTGTGAGGGTGGGCGAGGGGTTCGACTACCGCAAGCTTGGCGGCACGATCGACGACGCGCTCGGCGAGGCCTTCGACAAGGTCGCCAAGATGCTGGACCTCGGCTTCCCCGGCGGACCCGCCGTCGAGCGCACCGCAATGAGCGGCGATCCTTATCGCTTCGCTTTGCCGAGGCCGCTTCTTGGCCGCGAAAGGCCCGACTTTTCGTTCTCGGGGTTGAAGACGGCGGTGAGGCAGGTTGCGCTCTCCCATGCGCCGCTCGGCCGGCAGGACGTCGCCGATCTGTGCGCCTCCTTCCAGACAGCCGCGGCCGAAGTCCTGCGCGACAGGCTCCGCGCGGCCATCGGGTTTTACGATGCCGAGGGCTTGCCGAGAAAGCTGGCGGCGGCCGGGGGCGTCGCCTCAAATCGCGTGCTGCGGGCCGCGCTTCTCAAGGAGTGCGATGCGTCCGAATATGAGTTTCATGCGCCCCCGCCGAGTTTTTGCACCGACAACGCCGCCATGATCGCCTGGGCCGGCGCCTGCCGCCTGGCCGCCGGGCTTGCCGATAGCCTGGAAGCCCCCGCCCGCGCGCGCTGGCCGCTGTCCGAGGTTTTGTCCGTGGCCCAACGCCAGGAAGAGACCAAGACGACCGCTTCGGCGCTTTAGAAGCCCGCCGGGCTTGCGCCGCCGAGCGCCTGCCGTTACCAAAGCTTTCGGAGTTCTTGAGCCTATCGAGCGCGGGGCAAGCCGCGAAAGAGGAGCGCGTTTCGCAGTCATGGCCGGGACAACTGAGACCGAAACAGCCGCTTTCGAACGCGTCGGCATTCTGGGCGGCGGCGCGTGGGGAACCGCGCTTGCGCAATCCGCGCGCCGCGCCGGCCGCCGGGTCGCGCTGTGGGCTTATGAGGCCGAAACGGTTGCGGAGATCAACGCGCAACACACCAATAGCCTCTACCTTCCCGGCGTCGCCCTCGACCCCGCCATCGAGGCCACCGCGAAGGCGCAAGACCTCGCCGCAGCGGACCTCCTGCTGCTCGTCGCGCCGTCGCAATTCGTCCGCGCGGTGGCCCGCGAGATCGCGCCCCATGTGGCGGCCGGAAAACCCGTGGTGATCTGCGCCAAAGGCTTCGAGGAGGCCACCGGCGAGTTCATGAGCGCGGCCGTGAAGGAAGCGCTGCCGCAAGCCAGCGTCGCCGCGCTTTCCGGGCCGAGCTTCGCCGGAGAAGTCGCGCGCGACCTGCCGACCGCGCTCACGCTGGCCTGCGAGGAGAAGGCGCTTGGCGTGAAGCTGATGGCGGCGCTCGCCCACCGCAACCTCCGGCTCTACTGGACAAGCGACATCCTGGGCACGCAGGCCGGCGGCGCCGTCAAAAACGTTCTCGCCATCGCGACGGGGATCGTGGAGGGCCGCCAGCTCGGGCGGAACGCTCATGCGGCGCTGGCGACGCGCGGGTTCGCGGAGCTTGTCAGGCTCGGCACGAAGCTCGGCGGGCGCTTCGAAACGCTGACGGGGCTTTCGGGCCTCGGCGACATGATCCTCACCTGTTCAAGCACGCAGTCGCGCAACATGTCGCTCGGCGTCGCCCTCGGCCAAGGGCAGGCGCTGGCGGACGTTCTCGGCGCGCGCAAGTCCGTGACCGAGGGCGTGCACACGGCGGGCGCCGTTGTCGCGCTGGCGAAGAAGCACGGCGTCGAGATGCCGATCTGCGAGGCCGTCCATACGATCGTCAAAGGCCACGCCAGCGTCGAAGACGCCATCGACGCCCTTCTGACGCGGCCCTTGCGCCCGGAAAGCGATGCGTTCCATTTCGCCTGAGCGCCGGCGCCGCACCCCCTCACCCCGGCCCTCTCCCCCTGGGAGAGGGAGTCCGGGCGTCCCTTCTCCCAGGGGGAGAAGGACAGGATGAGGGGTTGCGGCCTGTTTAGTCAGCCCGCCGGACGGGCTTGATGAAGACGCGGGAAACCTCGGAATATCCGCGGCGCTCGAAGAAGGCGTGGCCTCTATGATTGTCCTTGCCGCTTTCGAGGAAAAGCCACTTGGCGCCCCGTCTTGCGGCCTCCTGCTCCACGGCTTGCAAGAGGCGCGCGCCGATGCCGCCCGCCCGGAGCGCCTGGCTCCACCGCCAAATCCTGCAACGTCGCAAAGGGCGCGCCGGGGGTTTCGAAAGACCAGGTCACGTTCGCCGCCGCGACGATCTCGCCTTCGGCGTCGCGTAAGAGAACGAGGCCGCGCGTTTCGTCGATGGCGCCCAGCTCGGCGAGGAACCGCTCTTCGAGATTTGGCGCCCAGGTCTTGCCATCGAGGCTGAGGCCGGTTTGAATTTCGCCGTGCGAAATATACGCGCTATCCTTGGAAATGACGCGCGCGAAGAACTTCGCAGCCTCCGCCCATTCCGCTTTGCTTGTCGCCCAGACCGGCCGTCGATCATTGGCGTCGTTCATCTTTCACCTCTCGGTCTCAGTTGCGGTTGGGAGTCATCCCGTGCGCGGCTCACGGCATGAAATGCTGCTGCACGGTCGCGGGACCGCCCGCGAACGCTAACGCCCTGTACGGTCCCGGATAACGCCTTCGGCATTTCCGGGAAGAGGATTGCGGACCGGTTCAACTGCATTCCAGTTCACCTGTTCGCCGCCAGCGCCTTGAGAACGGCGTCGCGCCGGCCAAGCCAAATCCTCGGCCTGCCCGCATCCTCGCCCTGGGGCGCCATGGCCATTTGCGCGGCAAGCCTCTCGCCCGCGGCCGTATAAGCCCACGCCGCCACGAAGGCGAGCTGCGGCGCGGCGGTAAGCTTCCGCCTCAAACCGTCGCGCAGATCGAGCACGAGGCGCGCGCCCGGCCGGGCGTCGAGGGTCTTGCGGACGCAAATGTCCATAACGTAGAGAACGCGGGCGCCGGCAAGGTCGAGAAGATGGCTCTCGCCGAGGTCGCGCTCGCGGATGGTCCCGGCGGCGAGCCCTTCGAGGGTGGAGCGCGCCATGGGCCACAGCGCTGTGTAGCCGCCAAGCGCAGCCTCTTCGCCCGCGCCGGCGGCTCGCTCAAGGACGCGAACGAGCGCGGGCTCGCGCGTGAGAAGCGGCATGAAACGGTCCCTCGGCAGAAGCGTCGCGCCGGGAAACGTCTCGGCGGCGATCTCGCGGATCGGCGCGTAGTCTTCGGCGCGGCCGTCCCTTAAACGCCACGTCATGCCGAATCCGGTCGATGAGATTGTCTCCGGCCGGCGGCGTCCCGCGCGCCCCGCGGCAGGAACCTGAATCCGGCGGTTGTGGCGGCGAAACGCCAGCCGCTGTCATGGCCGGGCCTGAGCCGGTCATCCAGCAAGGCATTGAAAACACGCATTTTCCTTGCTGCGTGGATGGCCGGGCATGCCCTCGGACTTGATCCGTGGGTCGAGCCCGGCCATGACAACATGTATGGCATAAGCTCAACCGCCGGATTTAGGGCGAAATGCTGCCGCGCAGACGCGGGATCGTTACGAATGCTGGCGTGCTTTACGATCCCGGATAGCGCCCGCGGCGTTTCCGGGATGACGGTTCGGAACCGTTCAACCGGATTCGGCATCATTCGGCGATGGCCTTGGCCGGAGTTTCGGCGGGCCGTCCGGTTCGCTCGGCTTTCTGCGCCTCGATGTGTTTGAGGACCGTTTCGCGCTCGGCCTTCCACCACGCGTCGAGCCCGGCGAACAACGGCGACTGTTTCCCGCTCATGAACCGGGCGATGGACAAGGAAGGCGCGAAGGCAGCGTCTTTCCTCTCGTTCTCGGCCCGCTTGTGGAGCGTGTGAAAGTAGCGGTAGACGTGTTCGAGCACCCACGCGTCCTCGTCCACGAGCCATCTTTCGATCTCGTCCTTGAACTCATCCTCATAAGCCACGCGCTGCCTGTCGCTCGCGTTCAGCATGACGGACAGCAGATTTTCCGCGCAGAGCGCCCGAAGCCGGCTGATGGGCTCCTTGTAGCAGGTCCGCACGCCCTTGAAGAAGGTCGCGTATTTAGGCCGGTCGTGGAGGCGAATCTGGAACGCCGCCTCCAGCGCGCCGTATCGCACGCGCCAAGGGTTCTCGCTGCCCTCCGGTTCGTCCGGGAGTTCCGGCTCGAACAGCGCTTCGATAAGCTGAACATAGGCGTTGGCTTCCTCGGCGGTCTTCGCCTTGCGCAAAAGCGCCGCGACGACGCTGGCCGCCGTCTCCGCCACGGACCACAGCGGATGACCGAACAAGAGACGAAGCAGCGGCAACAACTCGCCGGACAGGGCCAGGGCTTTGAACCGCTCTTCAGCGTCATCGGCCCAATCCGGGTCCGCCCCAATCGAAAAATAGCGGGCGAGGATATCGGAAAGGATGGCGTCGCCGGCGAAGCGCCGCCGCAACTCATCCCGCCACGCTTGAAGCCGGAGAAGATAGACATGCTCCGCCTTCACGTCTTCGCTTTCGTCGCCGGGGGGAGTTTCGCCCCTGTTGTGGTATTCCGCGGCGCGGATCGCGTTCACATCGAAGGCGATGTGGTCCCAGATGGGATGCCAGAAACGCCTGTTGCCGCCCTCCTCCGGCGGCAAGACTTTGCGGACATCGCGCTTTTGATAAACGAGGTTCAAAAGCAGGTCGCCAAGCGCCGACGCGCCCGAATAGCACTCGCTTCCCGCGAGGCGCGCGAGAAGGCCCCTGTCGATGTCGCCGAAGTTCCCGGGCTTGGAGTAGAGATCCTTCAGCGCGTAGCCGCCGAGCTCGAAGTGGTTGAACGTGGCGGGCCGCTCGACGAGCTGGGTTGCTTCATCGCGGCCGTAAAGGCCGGCGCCGACCGCGCCCGCCAGGGCTTTCGCCAAGGCGAAGCGGAGAACGTAGTTCTCGGCGCCGAGGCAGGCGTCCCTAAATTGCCGCCAATCCTTCGGCCTGCCGTGCAGCCGCTGGAGGAAAAACTCCAAAGGCTCATCCAGCGGGTCGACTTCATAAAAGCAGCCGAGCAGCCCAGGCAGCCGCTCGGGATAGGCCTCCTCGGCCGCGCTTTGCGACTGGGTGGCGTATTGGCGCTTCAAGGCGAGGACGACGAGCTTCGAGACGCTTTCGAGCACGTCGCTCGTTTCATTGCCCCGGAAATCGGGCGCATCCAGTTCCGGCAGCGCTTGCAGGAGGTGCGGGAAATACTTTCTGAAGCGCAGTTCGCTGTCGCCGCTGTCGCTGTTCGCGTCGTCGTTCAGTTGCTCGTTCAGGAATGGCACGAGCTTATCGACCACGGCCGGGCTGCGGCCTTCCGCGTCGGCGTCCTGACGAACGATCCGCTGCACAAGCCGGTGCATCGAGACCGTCATGTCGCCGTCGAACGGCGCGTCGGCTTTGAGCAGCGCGACATCATGCAAGGCGCCCACCGCCGCGAGCAGCCGGCTCGGGTCTTCGATGGCCTGCTTGTACAGGCTCCGGGGAATGCGGTCCGCCGCGCAATAGGAGAGAAAATCGGCGAGCCGGGCGACGTTGCCGCGCGCCGCCTCATCCAATTCTGCCGCGCGTTTGAGAGCGAGCATGACCGTGGCGTAGACGGCGCCGCGTTCATAATCGCCCTGACGCGGCGCGGTCTTCAAGAGGTCGAGATGCGCCTGTTCATAGTCGCCGAACGACATGTGAAAGCGCTTGCAGAGAACCCCTGCGTGGTTGAGCGCGAGGGGATGGCCCGAAAGCTTGACCGCCAGGCTGCGCGAGCCCGGCGCGTCGCCGCTCTGCGCGCACGTCCGGAGGAGGGCGGCGGCGTCGTCCGGATCGAACGCGCGAAGTTCGATGGGCTTCGCATTGCCGTCCCAATCGCAGGACCAGGCGGTGGAAATAACGCGCACGCTTGGCGGCAGGCCGTCGAGCAGGCGCCTCACCGTTTGCTGGGTCTTTGCGGCGACGTTGTCGAAGATCAGGAGCTGGGGCGCCAGGGCGCGGCCGAACCGCGCCTGGAGCGCCGCGCAAGCCTCTTCGAGGGTGGGCGCCGTGTCCGATGCGGCCGGCGCCTCGCCCAGGCGGACGATCTTCGCGAGCAGCGGCGCCTCTTCTTCCGACGGCAGCCAGTAGACGCCCGCGAACCAGGGTCTGAACCGGTGCGCGAATTTCCTTGCCAGAGAGGTTTTCCCGAAGCCCGGTCCGGCATGGAGCAGCACGCGGCGCGGCTCTTGCGGCGGGCGCGCGGCTCTTGCCTTATCCGGTTCGCCCGCTCCCACGGGGAAGAAGTAACCGGCGATTTGCGCGATTTCGCTTTCGCGCCCGGCGAACAACTCAGGTTGCCTGATTTCGGGGTCGAAATAATCGTGGAGCGCAGGCCGGGCATGCGCCCCATCGCCCCTCAACGCCTTTGAGATTTCAGCTCTTTTTGCGTCGTCGTCGGGCTTGTCGAAAAGCGTGCCGTAGAACACCTTGTTAAGATCCGGCGGAACGTCCTTCTCCCTGTCCCCCAAGTCCTCGCATTTAAGAACGATAATCTTGCGGTCGCTGTAGTCGTTGTCGAGGCGGTGTCCGACAAACCATTCCAATTCCTGGAGAGTCCAGGACCTTGAAATATATGCCGTTGAAAGCAAAGCGATGAAGTGCTTGGAGTTCGCGATCGCGGAGCGCACCTGAGCGGGAATATAGTCGCCTCTTTTCGAGTCGTAGCGCTGCACCCATGCCGATACGGTCTTGCCGTCTCTGGTCAACACCTCATCGGCAAGCGCCGCGATGCGATCCCATTCCTTATTGTAGCTGATGAAATAGTCATATTTGTAGCGACCGGGCAGGGGAGGAAGCGGGGCGTTCCTGGCCGGCGCCGCGTCCTGCCGGGCCGAAGCGGGTTGCGAAACACGCGCGGCGGGCGGATTTGGCCGGTCGCCGGCAGCTTCGGCGTCGTCGCGCGCCCCGAAAAGCTTTCTTGCGATGAGGACAATGGCAAGAAAGAGCGCCCCGGCCCCGAGGGTCGCCAGTCCCCAGATCATCGTCGGCCAGCCAAGCATCGCCCCACTCCAGCTTTGTATCAAAGTATGATAGGATTGCTGTTCTCGCCGTTTGGCAATTCGAAGGCTTAATTCCGGCAGGTTGTAGACATCGCGCGAAGGCATGCATTCAAAAACCGCCAAATTGACATTTTTGTCAGTTTGAACGGCGCGGGACGGCGCGCCATGTTTCGTGCGGCGAGGGATCGCGGCCAGCCGGCCTCCGGCTTTTTTCGTTCAGGGCGAAAAGGGAAACGCCATGCAGCTCACCGAACAGCACGAACAGCTCCGCGACACCGTTACGCGCTTCGTCGAAAAAGAGATCAACCCCTTCGTCGACGATTGGGAGGCGGCGGAGGAATTTCCCGCGCATGCGCTGTTCAAGAAGCTCGGCGCGCTCGGCGTGCTCGGCGTGAAATATGACGAGGCCTATGGCGGGCTGGGGCTCGATTTTTCCTATTCGGCCGTGGTGGCCGAAGCGCTCGGCGCCTGCAACTGCGGCGGCGTGCCGATGGCCATCGGCGTGCAATCGGACATGGCGACGCCCGCGCTGCATCGCTTCGGCGGGGAGGAGCTGAAACGCGCGTGGCTCGCGCCGACGATCGCGGGCGACATGGTGGCCTGCCTCGGCGTGTCCGAGCCCGGCGGCGGCTCGGACGTGGCGGCGATCAAGACGGCGGCGCGAAAAGACGGCGGCGACTATGTGATTTCCGGCTCGAAGATGTGGATCACGAACGGCATGCAGGCCGATTGGTGCTGCCTTCTCGCCAATACATCGGAAGGCAAGGCGCATCAGAACAAGTCGCTGATCGTGGTTCCGATGGACGCGAAGGGGATCGCGCGGCAGAAGATCCGCAAAATGGGCATGTTCTCGTCCGACACCGCGCAGCTTTTCTTCGACGACGTGCGCGTGCCGCGGACGAACGTCATCGGCCCCGAAGGCATGGGCTTCACGCTGCAAATGCTGCAATTCCAGGAGGAGCGGCTGTGGGGCGCGGCCAACTCGCTGACCATGCTCGACCGGCTCATCGACGCCACCATCGACTATACGCGCCAGCGCACGGTTTTCGGCAAGTCCGTGCTCGACAATCAGGTGGTGCATTTCCGCCTCGCGGAACTGCGCACCGAGGTTGAAGCGCTGCGCTCGCTCACCTGGCGCGCGGTGGAGAGCTACGTCTCCGGCAAGGACGTGACCAAGCTCGCCTCGATGGCCAAGCTGAAATGCGGCCGGCTTATCCGCGAAGTGGCAGATTCCTGCCTGCAATATTGGGGCGGCATGGGCTATACTTGGGAGAACCCGCTGAGCCGGGCCATGCGCGACGGCCGCCTCGTCTCCATCGGCGGCGGCGCGGACGAAGTGATGCTCGGCATCATCTGCAAGCTGGAAGGCACATTGCCCCGCGCGAAGAAGGACTGAGGTGTTGAAAAAGCAAGAAACTCAGGCCTCATCCTTGGACATCCTCGTCATGGCCGCGCTTGACGCGGCCATCCAGGGGAAACGAATGCGGCGCTGGATGGCCGGGTCAAGCCCGGCCATGACCTCGGGCAAATGCGCGACATCGCACTTCAGCAATCGGGTGACCCCATGACCCAGTCAAATCCCAGCACTCTCTCAGTCGAGCGCGTAGGCGGCGTGCTGACTGTGCGGCTGAACCGGCCCGAACTGCGCAACGCCATGTCGCAGGCCATGCTGGGCGAGCTTCTGGATGCGCTCGCCGCGGCCGAGGCGGGCGGCGTCCGCATCGTGGTCCTGCGCGGCGCGGGCGGCCACTTCTCGGCGGGCGCGGACCTGAAGGACATGGCGTCCGCGCGCGCCGCGCCCATCGCGCATGAAACCGATCCGCTCGCCGAAACCAATGCGCGCTTCGGCCATGTCTGCGCGGCCTACGCCCGCTCGCCGCTCGCCATCGTCGCCGTGCTCGAAGGCGCCGTCATGGGCGGCGCCTTCGGGCTCGCCTGCGCGGCCGATGTCGCCATCGCCTCGCGCAACGTGGATTTCCGGCTGCCGGAGACCTCGCTCGGCGTGATCCCGGCGCAGATCGCGCCGTTCCTGGTGGAGCGTCTCGGTTATTCGGAGGCGAAGCGGCTTGCGGTGACGGGCGCGCGGTTTGGCGCAGGCGAGGCGTATCGCATCGGGCTGGCGCACAAGGTCTGCGAGAACGGCGCGGACCTAGAGGCCGCGCTTGCAACGACGATCCGCGAGATCCTGGCTTGCGCGCCGGGCGCCGTCGCGGCCACGAAGCAGCTGTTGCGGCGGGCGCGCTTCGAAGACCCGGCCGGGCTTGTCGAAGCCGCGGCGGCGGCGTTCGCGGCGGCCGCGCGCGGGCCGGAAGGCGAGGAGGGGGTGCGGGCGTTTATCGAGAAGCGCAAGCCGGCGTGGGCGGCGGAAAGTTCGTGATCCTCTCCCGCGAAGGCTGGCGTGAACCTATAGCAGAACCTAATCCACGCCAGCGCCGGCGACTCGCTCATCGCGCCAGCTCACGTCAACCGTTTCATCCCCGCCGCGCCTCCGGTATCGCCCGTGACAACGAGGCTCCTATTCACGCACTAAGTGCTTCGCAATAATAGAGACACTTTTTCCCGACAATAGAGTCAGGATCCTTTATGGCGATTGCGGCGAATGGCTTACGTGAGACCGGGTGAACGTAAAATCCCAACAGCGTGCACTCATCTTTATTTTTATTTTGCACTTCAACGACTTCGATCCATTCGAAGTCTAATTTTTCGAGAGTTTTCAGGTCTGCTTCGTCTATCGCGTGTGCTTTTGGAAGCCACGTTGACATTATATTCTCCTTTTACTCGATTGAACGGCTCGCAGAGTGGGGCCGGTTTCAACGGTCTCGGCGGGCGCGCGAGTTTGTCACAGGGCGCAAGAAATCTCACATCGTCCGCTTTTTAATCATGTCCCTAATGGGAAGCCTTGGCGTTGACTGCGATCAATATATGCTCCGCCAGTATTGCATACCCGCAATGCAGGCTCAGGTAGAAAAATGCCTCCATTCAATGCGCTGCGGTTGCGCGGAGCGCCCAACTTCAAATTGCCGCGAATAAATGTTACAACTTCGCCCTTCCGGCGCCTTGGGCAAATCATCTACTCTTCGAGCCGGCCGATAGCGTCAACGATACACCTCGCGAACAGCTGTCTGGCGGCTCGCTCACGTTCCGTCAAACAGGGCGATAGCGGCCCGAAAAACCTCCTTCAACATCCTGGTGGACATGAAAGAGAATATCACTCTCCTGATCAGCATTTTGTCGGGATTTGCCGCGGTTCTTTCGGTCGTATTTTCGAAACTGGCTTTGGAGCGGCAAAGGTATATGCAGGGCTGGATTGCAAATCACGATCTGCTAAACAGAGCGAATGCGATGTTAGTGCAAGACCACAGCCTTCTTGGCATACTTGGGATAGAGCCGGAAGAATTGGTGAAAGACGGGATTACTCCTGAAGAATTGATATTCATTCACGCCAGCATGGACGCGGGCCACGCATTCTATAGGATCAGCGGCGAACGCTACTCCATAATAACGGGATACCGTAAAAACTTCATCGAGAATCCAAAAGTCAGGCTGGTCTGGAAAAAGTATCTGCGTGACAGGTTGTTTGGTGAAAACGCCTGGACGAACGCCGTCGATGATTACATTGCCGAATTCGAGGCGAGTACAGAAAAGAGCTTGCCGGCCGCGCGGCACAATAGACATGCTCCTTGCCCGGCCGAAGTTGCCGTGCAAACTCCGATCTGACGCGCCGTTTCGATCGAACAGCTCGCCCGCGCGCCTTGCTTCGCGCCGCATCCAAGGCGGCGGAAGATAAGCCCGCGGGCGATTTTCGTACCGCCGCGTCATGGTTAAAATCGCCAATCGTTAACGGCCTCGCGCCCGGCGGTTTTTGTCTACCCGTTCCTACGAAGTTGCTACGAAAACGCCGAAAAAGCCGATTCCGGCGCGAAAAATGCACGTCAGAAATCCTAGTTTACGGTTTTATTGTTGCGCGCGTTAACCAGGAACCGCAATCCTTGCTTGCGCCGGCGCGGCTTCGCAACCGCTTTCGAATGCGCGCCGTGGCGGAAATTCCCAAGGAAAACCAATATCATAGCCCCGCTTAAGGCTCCCGGAAGGCGCTTTCGGCTATCATGAGAATAATAAGGGGAACAGGGCGAAAAACCGCGAACTGGCGGATACAAAATGCGAGGCGGCAGGGTTAGCGAAAGATGAACGGGGCGCGGTCAATGTTCGTGGTGGAGGATCGAAATAAGGGCGTAGATGAGGGCGAAGCAGCCCATCGTGCTGTAGATCGCGGTCGCGTTGTTCTCCGGCGCGACCTCCAGATAGAAGGCGGCCACATTGCCGAGGATCGCGCCCAGCATCGCGCCCGCAAGCGCGTAGGCGAGGAACCGCGCCACGGCGCGGATGACGCCGTAGCCGATGCGGCCTGGAGCGGGCGCGCGCGAGCCGCGGGCGCTGATCGGCGGCAGAGCGCGGCGGGCGGGATGAGGCTTCCGCTTTTTTGGCGCCGCCGGGGGTTCGACGGAAACGCTTGCCTCAACGGCAGCGGAGCGCCGCGCGGGAGGGCTCGCTTCGGCTAAAGCCGGGGTCGCGACGACGGGCGCGGCGGCGGGCGGGCTCGGCGCGCGAACGATTGCTTCGGCCGGCGCCGGCGTTTCGAAAAGGACCGCCGGCGGTTCGAACGCGATGGGCGAAGCGGGCGCCGGTGCATTCGCGGGCCTTTTCGCCGCGAGCGCCTCGCGTTCGGCCTCCTCCTGCTGCCGCACCATGTCCGGGTCCATTGTCCCTCCCACTCAACATCGGGCCCACTGGCGTGGCCACTACGCGAACGAAAACTGCGGCATCAAGCGCTCTTTGGAGCGCTCGAAGCCACAGACACGGAAGAACGACCTTCGCCTCAAGCCAAGGCGCCGGCGGAGGCGATTAATCGAAGTGCAGCAGACCCCAAAATCCGAAGAGAAGCGCGCCGCCGCCCGCCGCGCCGCCGACGTAAAGCTTCAGCTGCTCGGGAGGGATGTGCAAATACCGCACGGCCCCATAACCGATGCCGGCCCCGACAAGCCCGCCGAAGAGAACCTCGACGAACAGCCTTAGAATGCCCCGCAACCGGCGGCGTTTGGCGGGCTCTTCGCCAGGCCTGCGGCCCGTGCCAATGGGCGGCAGGGCGCGCCGGTTCGGGTTGACGGGCTTCTTTGCCGCCGCCGCGGGTTCGGTAAAGACGGGAGCCGCCGGCGCGGGCTCTGCCGCCGGCGGAATTTCGTCCGCCACCTCCGGCGCTTCGGTATAAACTGCTTCTTCTCGATGTGGCGCCGCGGCGGGCGTTCCGGCCGCTGGCTTTTTCGGCGCAAGACCTTCGCTTGCCAACTCGTTTTCTTCTTGCTCACGCGACATGGTCAAGACCCATTTTTGTGATTGTCCCTCTGTGCTATCACCCGCGCGGGCTTGCGCCGCGCCTACCCATACGCCGCACTGACGAATGTATACCAAAAAGCGAATGCCGCAAATGTGAAGCTTTGGATGAAAAACCGTGCACGGACATGTTCGTTCGGCGCGCGCTTCTCCGCGCGAACGAGAAAGTGAAAAAACCCAACAACACCGTCACGCCAGCGCGCCCCATTCATCCGTGATTCGACGCTCGAAGCACAAGTACGGAGCTGTGGAAGAATCATCCATTGGAAGGAGCGCGCACGAAAATGCGGCTTCGCGGACATGCCGCTTCTCGAATGCTTGGCGAATCAGCGGCGGCGCAAGGCGCGCGCGCGGTCCCTGGCGAACGCTTGACGGCTTGGAAAGAAGCGCTGAAGAGACTTGAATGTTTGTACGGCGAAGAAAACGCCGTAAGCCTGCCGCGCCCTGGCGCTGTTTCGCTTGCGAGGATGCATGGATAACGATGACGATCTAAACGTGGCGACCGCGCTGACCCAGCTTGGCCGCGATCCGCACCGCTACTTCGGTTTTGTCAACCAGCCCATCTTCCGCGGCTCGACGGTGCTCTTCCCCGACGCCGAGAGCCTCGTATCGAGATCGGCCGAGTTCACCTACGGGCGGCCCTCCAATCCTACCTCGCGCGCGCTCGAACAGGCGCTTGCGAAGCTCGAAGGCGGCGAAAGGACGTTCCTCGCGCCCTCGGGCCTGAGCGCTGTCGCGACGACGCTCATAGCCTTCGCGGAAGCCGGAGGCCACATCCTCATCAGCGACAGCGTCTATCAGCCGACGCGCCGGTTCGCGGAGCGCGTTCTCAAGCGCATGGGCGTCAGCGTCGAGTATTACGATCCCTCGATCGGCGGCCGTATCGAAAGCCTGCTGAGGCAGGAGACCAAGCTCGTGTTCGCGGAGTTGCCGGGATCGCAGAGCTTCGAAGTCCAGGACATTCCGGCGATTTGCAAAGCGGCGCGCGGGCGCGGCGTGCCCGTCGCCCTGGACAATACCTGGGCGACGCCGCTTTACTTCCGCGCCTTCGACCACGGCGTGACGATCTCGATCCAGGCCGCCACGAAATATATCGTCGGCCACGCGGACGCGCTTTTGGGCGCGATCACCTGCGATGCGGCTTCGGCGGCCACGGTGGCCGCGACCCATGAAGCGCTCGGCCTTTGCGTGTCCGGCGAGGATTGCTTTCTCGCGCTGAGGGGGCTCAGGACGCTCGCCGTGCGCCTGGAGAGGCACTGGAAGTCGGGGCTCCATATCGCGCAATGGCTGCAAAATCGCCCCGAAGTGGCGGCCGTGCTGCACCCCGCTCTGCCGGGCGATGCCGGCTACGAGCTGTGGCGGCGCGACTTCAGCGGAGCGAGCGGGCTTTTCACAATCATCCTCAAGCCCTATCCGAAGGAAGCAGTCCGCAGGATGCTGAATGCGCTCAGCCTGTTCGGAATGGGTTATTCCTGGGGAGGCTTCGAGAGCCTCATCGTCCCCTTCGACTGCGCCGCGTATCGTACGGCCACCGCCTGGAAGCCGGGCGGCCCCGCCTTGCGGCTGCACATCGGCCTCGAAGATGTCGACGACCTGAAGCGCGATCTCGCCCGGGGATTGGCCGCGCTGGAGAACCAGGGCCTTCCACCGGCTTGCTAGGCCCATCGTCATCCCGGCTATCGACACACCCATCGTCATCCCGGCCAAGCGGAGCGCGAGCCGGGATCGCAAAAAAATGAGCGCTGCGATTTATTACGGTCCCGGATAGGGCCTCGCCTTTCCGGGATGACGAACAAAGGCCATGCTTAGGCAAGGTGTTCCGGAAATCTCGCTTAGGGCCGCCACTGCAAGAAGTTCGCGATGAGTTTCAACCCGAGCTTCTGGCTCTTTTCCGGGTGGAACTGGCTTCCCGCGATATTGTCGCGCGCGATCAGCGCCGTGATCGGCCCGCCATAATCGGTCCGGGCCACGACATCGCCCTCGTCCGCGCAGCGGAGCTGGTAAGAGTGCACGAAATAGGCGTGCGAGCCTTCGGGAATGCCGTCGATGAGAGCGTGCTCGCGCAAGAAAGACAGCGTGTTCCAGCCCATATGCGGGATCTTGAGGCTCTTGTCCGAGGGCCGTATCAGGTCGACTTCGCCCGCGATCCAGCCGAGCCCCTTGTGGACGCCGTGCTCCAGCCCACGGTCCGCCAGCATCTGCATGCCGACGCAAATCCCGAAAAAGGGACGGCCGCGCCGGAACACCGCTTCCCGAAGCGCCTCGATCATGCCCGGCGTCCCGGCCAGGCCGCGATAGCAATCGCCGAACGCGCCGACGCCAGGAAGCACGACGCGATCCGCGCGCCGCACCGCCTCCGGGTCCCCCGTCACGACAATGTCCGTTGAAAGGCCGCCTTCCCGCGCCGCCCGCTCGAACGCCTTCGCGGCCGAATGGAGATTGCCGGACTGGTAATCGACAATAGCGACAGTCATGGTTCAGACCGCCGCTTCCGGCCAGCCGCCGACCGTGGTGGGCATGCGCCAATCCCCGCTCTTCAAGTCCGCCACCGGCGTCGCCCCGCCGCCGCCTTTCACATGCGCGATCCAGGCGTCGAAGAAGCGGCGTTCGCATTCGAGGCGGGTTCGGCCGACGACCGCGCCGAGAAAAGCGTAGCCCTTGCGCTGCAAGTTCCAGCGTAAGAGCTCGTTGCCCTCGAAGCCGATGAGGAGCGCGAGCAGAAGGTCGACGATCGCCGCGGCCTGCTCTTTCGGGCCGAATTCCATAAGGACGGCGCCAAGCGTCGCCGACAGAACGAGCGCGGCGATGAACTCGAACCAGAGCCTGTTGTACAGAAGCCAGAACGGGCCGAACAGGAAACCCCAGATCGTGAAGCCTTCCTTGACGAAGACGACGCCTTCAGAGCGCGCCTCGATGCTTTCGGCGGGCCTTTGCGACTCATGGACGGTGTAGATGATCATGGGCGTTCTCCAGCCGAAGCGTCAGCCTCCGAGCTGTCCTTTCGTCGATGGTATTTGGCCCGCCGTCTTCTCGTCGATGGCGATGGCGTCCCGCAAGGCGCGCGCCAAGCCCTTGAAGCAGCTTTCCGCGATATGGTGCGCATTCTCTCCGTACAGCGCCTCGATGTGAAGCGTAATTCCGGCATTCTGCGCCAGCGCCTGGAAAAATTCGCGGAAAAGCTCCGTGTTCATCGCGCCGATCTTCTCGGCGGGGAAGGCGACGCGCCAGATCAGATAGGGGCGGCCCGAAATGTCGAGCGCCGTGCGCGTCAGCGTCTCGTCCATCGGCGAATAGGCCTGCCCATAGCGCACGATGCCGGCCTTGTCGCCGAGCGCCTTGGCGACCGCCTGGCCGAGCGCGATGCCGCAATCCTCCACCGTGTGGTGCTGGTCGACATGCAGGTCGCCCTCCGCATGCAGCGAAATGTCGATGCCGGAGTGCCGCGAAAGCTGCTCCAGCATGTGATCGAAAAAGCCGACCCCGGTCGAGATCGAGAAAACGCCGGTTCCGTCCAGGTTGACCTCGACGGCGATCCCGGTCTCCTTTGTCTTCCGTTCGATTCGCGCTTTTCTCAAGGTTTGGCCCTCGCTTAGCCCAGCGCCTTCTTGACGGCGCCGCCGCGCTTTCCATATCCCACGCCATAGAGCAGGTACGATACATGACCCTTTTTGCGCAATCCCTTCAAGACCAATCGGTCTGGCATGGCACAACAATTGTCACCGTCCGCAAGGGCGGGCGCGTGGTGGTGGCGGGCGACGGGCAGGTTTCGCTCGGCCAGACCGTCATCAAGGCGACCGCGAAGAAGGTCCGAACCCTCGGCAAGGGCAACGTGATCTCGGGCTTCGCGGGCGCGACCGCCGACGCGTTCACGCTGTTCGAGCGGCTCGAATCGAAGCTCGATATGTATCCCGAGCAGCTGGTGCGCGCCTGCGTCGATCTGGCGAAGGACTGGCGCACCGACCGCTATCTGCGCCGGCTCGAAGCCATGATGATCGTCGCCGACAAGAATGCGACGCTAGTGCTCACGGGCTCGGGCGACGTCCTGGAGCCGGACTGCGGCGTCATGGGCATCGGCTCCGGCGGCAATTATGCGCTGGCGGCCGCGCGCGCTCTGCTTGAGACGGACTTTTCAGCCGAGGATATCGCGAAGAAGGCGATGGCCATCGCGGCGGACATTTGCGTCTACACCAACAACAACATTATCCTCGAAAGCCTGCCTTCGAATGTATGATGGCCCTTTGACGAAAGCGGACGATACGGCCTCATCCTTCGACAAGCTCAGGATGAGGTCGCGGGCTGCCGGCGGCAGCCACCTCATGGTGAGCCTGTCGAACCATGAGCAACACCCTTTCTCCGGCCTGCCAAGCAAGAAAACGAAATGACAAACTTCTCCCCACGCGAAATCGTCTCCGAACTCGACCGCTACATCGTCGGCCAGAACGACGCCAAGCGCGCCGTCGCCATCGCGCTGCGCAACCGCTGGCGCAGGCAGCAGCTCGACGATGACATGCGCGAGGAGGTTCTGCCGAAGAACATCCTCATGATCGGCCCGACCGGCGTCGGCAAGACGGAAATCTCGCGCCGCCTCGCCAAGCTCGCCAACGCGCCGTTCCTGAAAGTCGAGGCGACGAAATTCACCGAGGTCGGCTATGTCGGCCGCGACGTTGATCAGATCGTGCGCGACCTCGTCGAGGCGGCCATCGGCCTCGTGAAGGACGGCAAGCGCAAGGAGGTGCGGGCGAAGGCGCATTTGCAGGCGGAGGAGCGCGTTCTGGCCGCGCTCGTCGGCGCGAACGCGAGCCCCGCGACGAGGGAAGCGTTCCGCAAGCGCCTGCGCGACGGCGAGTTCGACGACAAGGAGATCGAGATCCAGGTGTCGGATTCCGGCGGCGTGCCGGGCTTCGAAATCCCCGGCATGCCCGGCGGGTCTATCGGCATGATCAACATCCAGGACATGCTCGGCAAGGCGTTCGGCCAGCGCACCAAGACGCGGCGGCTTACGGTGCGCGACTCCTACGAGCTTCTCATAGCGGACGAGTCCGACAAGCTCATCGACAGCGAGCAGATCACCCAGGAGGCCATCCGCGCGACCGAGAATAACGGCATCGTGTTCCTCGACGAGATCGACAAGATCTGCGCGCGCTCGGAGCGCATCGGCGCCGATGTCAGCCGCGAGGGCGTGCAGCGCGACCTGTTGCCGCTCATCGAGGGCACGACGGTCGGCACCAAATACGGGCCGGTGAAGACGGACCATATCCTCTTTATCGCGTCGGGCGCGTTCCATGTCGCCAAGCCCTCGGACCTGTTGCCCGAGATGCAAGGCCGCCTGCCGATCCGCGTCGAGCTGCAGGCGCTGACGGGCGACGATTTCCGCCGCATCCTGCGCGAGCCGAAGACGAGCCTCATCAAGCAATACATCGCACTCCTGGCGACGGAGGGCGTGGAGCTGGAGTTCACCGAGGACGCCATCGACGCCATCGCCGATGTCGCGGTGCAGGTGAACGCAAGCGTGGAGAATATCGGCGCGCGGCGGCTCTCGACGGTGATGGAGCGCGTGCTCGACGTGATCAGCTTCGAGGCGTCGGATAAGGCGCGCACGAAGTTCGCCATCGACGCGGCTTACGTCCGCGCGCAGGTGGGCGAACTGGCGAAGAACGCGGATTTGTCGAAGTTTATCCTGTAGTTTCGCCGCGCGGCGAGCCGATTCTCAGCGGCTCGCGCCTCGCGGCCACGGAGCGCGCCCGGCCGATGCGGGGACGCCGCGACCAGAGGGACCTGAGCTTTCTCAGCGGCGAGCGGCTCGCTTGCTTGTCGTCTTGGCCGGTCCCGAACACGCTCTCGGGAACGAACCCATCCGGCAGGAACGGCGACGCCGCCTCAAGGAAGGCGGCGAGATCTTCGCTGACGTCGGCCGGGTCGAAGCGGAACGGGCTCTTGCAGGCTTGAAGCGTCTCGCCAAGCTCGATCACGAAGCGATTGAACGTTTCGGCATGAGGCGCCGCGCCATCGCCGCCTCGCTTCCGCGCCGCTTTTTTGCCTTCGCTTCGCGGCCACGCTTCCGTCGTCGCGGCCGATCCGATCCGGCCGGCGGACCAGCTCAGATAATCCACTTTCTGGACGGCCTGGGACACGCCGCCAGCCTGAAGAAGCTCCTCGACTTGATCGCGCAAGGCCTCATGCGACTCGGTTTCGCCGTACCTGTCCAGCCGCAAGGCGTAGAGGCCGAGCGCCGCCCGGGCCTGCGGGCTCAGCTTTTCGATCCTGGCCTTGAGCTTGATGGCGTCCCTTGCCACGTTCGCGAGTTCTCTCGCCGCCTCGTTCATTGCCACGGTTCGGCATGCGATCCGATGCCATCGATGCGCTTTCGCGAGCAGCGCATGGAGCGCATTGGCGAAGGTCGGCCGGTAGTGCGCGTGGATTTGCGCCACGGTGCAGAGCCGGTCCATGTCGGCTTGGGGGATCTCTAAACGAAGGTGGTGGCGAATCGGCTCGAACGGGTCGGGCGCCAATGCCTCGGCTGATCCATTGCCCTTGTTCATGTCGCCGCCTCGCGCCTCATCTCTTCGCATGATCACGGCAGCGGACTTTCCTCACGAAGTCGTAGATTGACGTCCCCTCGATCGCCCATTGCCCCTTTGCTCGCGTACCCTAATGAAGTGGCAAGATTTGGTCGCGTCGCGATGACGACAAATAAATGATAGGGAGAACGCTCGATCGTCCCGTCCGGAGGAATAAGGGCGTCCCATGAGAAAGCTGCGCGTCATCCTCCTCGTTCTGATGCTGCCCGCCGGCATCGCGGCCCATTTCGGGTGGCTGCAAGCCAGCGGCAACTTCCATATCGTTGCGGACGGCAAGCTTTACCGGTCCGCGCAGCCAAGCTCTGGCGATCTTGCCGCTTACGCCAAAACCTACGGTCTCAGGTCGGTGATCAACCTGCGGGGCGCTCATCCGGGAGAGCCCTGGTACGACGAGGAGATGCGCGCCTCGAACGAGCTTGGCCTCCGCCACATCGATCTCGCGCTGTCGGCGCGCCGCGAGCTTACGCCTACTCAGCGCGCGAGCTTGAAGATGGCGTTCAGCGAAGCCCCGGCGCCGATCCTCGTTCACTGCAAAAGCGGCGCCGACCGCACGGGCTTGGCCGCCGCGCTCTTCCTGCTTGAAATCGAGCGCGTTTCCGTCAACGCCGCCGCGGCGCAACTCTCCATCCGCTACGGGCATTGGCCGTATTTCCCGAGCGGGTCTGCGGCTATGGACCGCACGTTCGAGCAGGAGGCGGAAAAGCGGCGCTGGGAGTAAAAGGCCGCATGCTGGAGGTTGCCAGTGGCCTTTTAGCTAGATTGTGTTCGAGTTGCTGGCAGGCCATGCTAAAGTGATGCAACCCATAAAAACGAGGAGGCGCGCCATGTCGTCCAAGCTCACTCCCGAAGGCGAGAAAATCGTCGCCGCGCTCGCCGAGCGCTACGCCCTGGGCGCCGGCGCCGTCAAAATGATGCTCGACGCCGTCGCGAGAGGCGGAGGCACGATGGCGCAGTTCAATCTGCCGGAGTTCGGCGGCTCGGGCCAATGGATGCAGGGCGGCATGACCATGGTCGGCGACATGTTCAACAATTCCATGAAGGCGACCGTCGACAATCTCTGCAGCGAGTTGTCCGGCCTGCTTGCGACCCAGGCAAGCCTGTTCGCGCCTCTGCCGCAGCCCCAGTCGCCGGGCGACCCCGAAGCGGTGAAGTCCTGGAACAGCGCGCCGGGCGCGTGGTGGCCCTTGGAGCTTGGTTATCCCGCCGCGACAGGCGCGCAGAACACCGAGCGCTACGCTTATTTCCCCAAGATTCGCCGGCTTGCGGTCGAGCAGGACGGGCGCGTGGAAGTTTACGACACCACGGGCTACGATATTCGCGGCTTCTCCCAGCAGCAGCAAAACTTGCCTGGCGGGGCGATCGCTTTCATGAGCCAGCGGGGCGTGGTTCGCCCGGATAGCTTCCCGCGCGTCCAATTCGATAAGGCCGCTGCCGAGAAGCCGCAGGCGCCTCGATCCGAAGCGCCCTCGCAAAAGCCAAGCGGCGACGCGGGTTCTATTCTCGCGCTTATAGAGCAGCTCGCCCAGCTGAAAGAGAAGGGCGTGCTCACCGAGGCGGAGTTTGCGGCGAAGAAGGCGGAACTCCTTAAGCGTTTGTAAACGCGGCCGTTTTTTTGAGATCGATTGTTTCAATTAAAAATTTTAGGTTAAACTGGTTGCAACTATAAATTGCTATCCGTGAGTTTGGCCGATGGGGCCATTTCACGGAAAGATACAAAAATGCCGAAGCTGTCTCCAGCCACGATCGCGATCAATACGATTGCGCATAGCCTTGCGAACGCCGTCAGCGCCGCGAGCGAGATCGACGCCGCCATTTCTCAAGACCTCCGCTCTCTCCTGCATCTTGCCGCTTCCGAAGTCGATCGCGTGCGCAAATCGAACCGCAAGGCCGCGGCGGCCTCCAAGCGCGCCGGCGGAAAGCCGCAGAAACCCGAAAAGAAGGCTCCCGTGAAACGCACGCGCGCCGCTGAAGGCCCCGTGGCCGCGAAGCCGAAGAGCCGCCGCAAGGCCGCGGCCGTCAATGGCGTGACGGCTCACTAAGCGCCCGGGCCGCCGATCATGACGGGTCAACAAGCCGGCCGCGGGCGCTTCGTTCGTATCGCGTCTTTGGTCCCAGCGCCGGCTTCTTGTGGACGGTTCAGCCGCGCAATCCGAGTGCGCCGATTGCGAACGCCGCCCAGCCGGTCATGAATGCAACGCCGCCGAACGGCACGACGCCGCCGCTGGAGCCTAGCCCCTCGGCAACCTGCACATAGATGCCGCCGGAGAAGCAGGCGATCCCGGTCAGGAAGGCTACGCCCGCGAGCTGAAGCAGCCACGTCGAGAACCGAGCCCGCTGCCCTTCCGATTGAAGGAGGACGACGCCGACGGCGACGAGCGCGAGCGCGTGCAGCGCGTGATAGAGCTGGCCGGTCTGGAAAATCCGCCTCGCATCCGGCGTGGCCGCCTCGGGCAGCGCGTGCGCGCCGATGGCGCCCGCCGCGACGCCGAGTCCGCCCAGCAGCGCGCCTATGAAAATCCAATAACGCCCGCTCATCGCGCCCGCGCCCCTTATTGCCGGGTTAGCGGTCGATCTCGCCGAACACGACGTCGAGGCTGCCGAGCACCGCCGACACGTCGGCCAGCATGTGACCCTTGCAGAGGAAATCCATCGCCGCGAGATGCGGGAAGCCCGGCGCGCGGATCTTGCAGCGATAGGGCTTGTTGGTGCCGTCGGCGACGAGATACACCCCGAACTCGCCCTTCGGCGCCTCGATGGCGGCGTAGACCTCGCCTTCCGGCACGCGGAAGCCCTCGGTGAAGAGCTTGAAGTGGTGGATGACGCCTTCCATCGAGCGCTTCATCTCGCCCCGCCGCGGCGGCGTAATCTTGTGGTTCGGCAGCAGCACCGGACCGCGCCCCGCCGGCGAATTCAGCCGCTCCAGGCACTGCTTCATGATGCGCACCGCCTGGCGCATCTCCTCCATGCGGATGAGGTAGCGGTCCCAGTTGTCGCCGTTCTTGCCGATGGGAATGTCGAAGTCGAGGTCGGCGTAGCACTCATAGGGCTGCGATTTGCGCAAATCCCAGGCCGCGCCCGAGCCGCGCACCATCACCCCGGAAAAGCCGTAGGCCATGGCGTCTTCGAGGCTGACGACGCCGATGTTGACGGTCCGCTGCTTGAAGATGCGGTTGTCGGTCAGGAGTTCGTCGATGTCGGCGAGCGTTTTCAGGAAGGGGTCGCACCACGCGGCGATGTCGTCGACGAGCGCTTGCGGCAAGTCCTGGTGAACGCCGCCGGGGCGGAAATAATTGGCGTGCAGGCGCGATCCGCTCGCCCGCTCATAGAACACCATGAGTTTCTCGCGCTCCTCGAAGCCCCAGAGCGGCGGCGTGAGCGCGCCCACGTCGAGCGCGAAGGTCGTGACGTTGAGGAGGTGGTTCAGGATGCGCCCGATCTCGCTGTAGAGCACGCGGATGAGCTGGCCGCGAATCGGCGGCGTGACGCCCAGCAGCTTCTCGATGGCGAGGCAGTAGGCGTGCTCCTGGTTCATCGGCGCGACGTAATCGAGCCGGTCGAAATACGGGATCGCCTGGAGATAGGTCTTGTATTCGATGAGCTTCTCGGTGCCGCGATGCAGGAGCCCGATATGCGGGTCGATGCGGCGCACGAGTTCGCCGTCGAGTTCGGTGATCAAGCGCAGCACGCCATGCGCGGCCGGATGCTGCGGCCCGAAATTGATGGTGAAATTGCGGTTCTCCGGCGGACGCACGAACTCGTTCACGTCCGCGCCGCCCGCTTCAGGAATCCCACCCGCGCCGCCGTCAGCCATGGCTTCTCGCTCCCCCGCCCGTGTTTTCGTGTCTCGTCATGGTCAAGCCTTCGGCGCCGGCGCGGCCTTTTCGTCGCCCGGAAGCGGCGCGGGATGCGCGCCCTCCCACGGGCTGAGAAAGTCGAAGCTGCGGAATTCCTGAGGGAGCTTCACGGGCTCGTAGACCACGCGCTTCTGCTCTTCATCGTAGCGAACCTCGACGAAGCCGGTGAGCGGGAAATCCTTGCGCAAGGGATGCCCGCGGAAACCGTAATCCGTAAGCAGCCGGCGCAGGTCGGGATGGCCGTCGAACAGAATGCCGTAGAGGTCGAACGCCTCGCGCTCGTACCAGTTCGCGGCCGGAAAGATGCTCACGATGCTCGGAACCGTCGTCGCCGCGTCCGTGGCGAGCTTGAGGCGGATGCGAAGGTTTTCATGCATGCTGAGGAAGTGATAGACCACCTCGAAGCGCTCCGCGCGCTCCGGGTAATCGGCGCCGCAAATGTCGATCAAGACCTTGAAACGCCAAGCCGGGCTGTCGCGCAGGAATCCGACCGCCTCGGCGATGCGCGCGCGCTCCACCGTCACGGTCAGTTCGCCGATGGCGATGCGGCTGTCGAGAACCGCGCCGGGAAGCGCGGACTTCAGCGCCTCGGCCAGGGCTTCGAGCTTCCCCCTATCCGTCATCCTCAAGCTCCGGCTTGTAAGTTCCTGAAGTGGTCGAGCAGCTTATCCGCGTCCGGCGGGACGCGGGCCGCGCTAGCGTTCGATTGTGCCTGTGCGGCGGATTCTTTTCTGAAGGAGCATGATGCCGTAGACCAGCGCCTCGGCGCTCGGCGGACAGCCGGGCACATAGACGTCCACCGGCACCACGCGGTCGCAGCCGCGCACCACCGAATAGGAATAGTGGTAATAGCCGCCGCCATTGGCGCAGGAGCCCATGGAGATGACGTAGCGCGGCTCCGGCATCTGGTCGTAGACCTTGCGCAGCGCGGGCGCCATCTTGTTGCAGAGCGTGCCCGCGACGATCATCACGTCGGACTGGCGCGGACTGCCGCGCGGCGCGAAGCCGAAGCGCTCCACATCGTAGCGCGGCATCGAGGCTTGCATCATCTCGACGGCGCAGCAGGCGAGCCCGAACGTCATCCACATGAGCGAGCCCGTGCGCGCCCAATTGATCAGCGCGTCCGTGCTGGTGACGAGAAAGCCCTTATCGGACAGCTCGTTGTTCACGCCAAGGTAAAACGCGTCCGAATCGAACCCAGGCTTGACGATCCCGGACCCTTCGCCCGCGCCCTTGTCGAACAGCGGCACGCCGAAAGGCTGCTTGATCAATCCCATTCCAGCGCTCCCTTCTTCCACTCATATATGAAGCCGATTGTGAGGACGCCAAGAAAGATCATCATCGCCCAGAAACCGAAGACGCCCGCTTCCTTGAAGGCCACGGCCCAGGGGAACAGGAACGCCACTTCGAGGTCGAAGATGATGAACAGGATCGACACGAGATAGAAGCGCACGTCGAATTTCATGCGCGCGTCGTCGAAGGCCGGGAAGCCGCATTCATAGGCGGCGACCTTTTCCGGGTCGGGCTTGCCCGGCGCGATGAGGAACGGCGGCAGGAGAAGCACAAGCCCGATGAAGAGCGAGAGGGCGGCAAAAATGACAAGCGGCAGGTACGTCAGAAGCAAATCCGTCATGATCGCTCGCTCTAGGGTGGGAAACTTTACCTATTTACGATGTTAACGCGCGAAGCGCAATCGCGCTTTGCGCCGCGCCCCGCATCGCAAAATGCTGCGTTTGCGAAAGAAAATTTCCGCATCGCAGCGCGCCGGGCAGGCTTCCAAGGCCCTGGCGTCATGCCAAATCCGGCTGAACGGTTCCGCAAGCGTCATCCCGAATCCGGCTGAACGGTCACGAACCGCCATCCCGGAACTTGATGACCCGGATGTTCCCGCTAGCAGAAGAAGCCATGAAAACATTGGCGAATTTCGTCTCCACCGTCATGGCCGGGCCATGACAAGAGGCGATGCGGCCATGACGACGGAATTGGCGGAAACATCCGGGTCATCAAGTCCCGGAAACGCCGACGGCGTTATCCGGGAGCCGTTTCGCCGCCGCCGCCGCCCGGTCTGGCCGCGGCCTGAACGCCTTCAGTCCAGGCGGAAGCCGCCGCGCCGCTTCGGAGACGATCTCAAGCGCAAGCGGCCGGCTGTGAGCGCCAGCGGCTTCAGCTGATTTCGGTTCGCGAAACATGCCTTCCGCCCCCAGCCAGGCCGAACTGTTTAACTACCCGCACTTTGCCGCGGCGCCCGCGCTCGCGAAAGCCCGCAAAGCGATTTCGAGCAGGCGAATTCAGCGGGAACCTGCAAGATAAAGACGCTTGTACCGTCCCAATTCCACGACTGTTAAGCATGGCCTTCTATATTACCGGCTCTTCCAACAAGGAACGCGCCATGGATAGGAATGAAGTAGCGGCCGCCGCCGAAGCTCGCCGCCGCTGGCAAGCGAGCATCCTTGCGGCGTTTAACGAGATCGCACAAACCTATCTCACCGCCATGCCCAGTAAACGAGTGACAGCCGAGGTTTTTTACTCTCTTCAAAAGTATCTGGATGGAACGGTCATGATTAATGGCGCCCCTTTCAACAGAAGAGGCGTTCTCCTGGCCGTCCACGACATGAAAGAGAAAATGGAAGCGCCGGTAACGCTTCGGAAAAGAACTGAAGCCCGATCGATGGCATTGGAGATGCAGCCTCTGCCGGAACTCAAGCACGCCAGCGATATCGCGACCGCGATCCTTCGGGTTGAGGCAGTCATAAGGCAGTCGGCCAAAAAGGCGCCGCAAGCAGAAGAGCCGCGGCCGCATCTTTCCATGGTTGCAGTTGCTCAGCGGTTGGATTACCGGCAGCGGCTGCATACGTCGTTGGCGACCGCCATGTCGCGATCGAAGTCCTTGCGCGCATTGCCCCGCGACTATTTTGTCCGCCCAGGTCTTCAGCTCTTGAGGCTGACGGCTTCTCTCATGCCGCTTATCCGGCTCACCGCATGGCGGCGCGCAGCCTGTCCGGCGCACCATGGGCCTGCCATCGGCATAGTGGCCTTGAAGCGTGCGGCGTTGTCTCTCACGCCATAAGAGGCGTCAACGCTTGAAAATCTCGTCCAGTTCGCCGTTATCTACTATAGAGCGCCTTTGCGTCACTCTCGCGCAACTCCTTCTACGCCCGAGTATATTTCAATTTCACCGGAACTATGATTTATCGGACCCGCATCTGGCGGAACTGCCGCCAGTAGTATAGGATAAGACTATGGCCAGCAGTACGACATTCCGGACAATCGAACTGGAAAGCGGAACATTCGCAGTGGTGCGCAGCGCCGCCGCCAAACCCCTCGTTTTAGAAGTCGTCGCGACCTTCTACGACGCATCGCGCGCTGAGAACTACGCAGCTCAGCAGAACGCCGCGCAAGCTGAACCTAAGACCGCGCCGAAAGCTGCTCCTAAAGCCATTCTGAAAAGCGCCCCCAAGACGGCGCCGAAAGAGAAGACCGTCGAACCGGAGACGGCAGCCTCGGACCTCACCGATCGCCAGAACGCCGTGCTTGGCGCGCTTCGCGTGTTGATGGATGACGGCCGGCTCGTGGAGGCGAAGGCCGCTGTTCTCGCCGAGGCCGCCAAGGTGCGGCTCGGCTCGCTGCATTCGATCCTTCAGTCGCTCGAAAAGAAAGCGCTCATTCGCACCGCCCGCTCGGGATCGGCGAAGGCTCCAGCCGTGTATCAAGTCCTGTAAAGCGCGTGCCGATTGGCAAGCTGCCGTGTGCGCCATCCTCCGCGAACGGCCGCGCCACCCCCGCCGCCGGCGCCGCGATGCGCCCCCGGTTCCGCAACCGATATCGCAGGCGGGTTGGCGCCGCCCTTGAGTTCGCGGCGCGTCTCATTCATCGGGGCAGGCCGGCGATAGCGAATCGGCTCTGTTAAAAATTTCCCGCCGATCCTGAATGGCGGAGAAGTTCTCAAAGACATTATGAAGCACGCGCCACGCTGACGGCGAGCATGCCTTTCATGCCGGGTGAAATTATTCGTAAAAGTGAAACTTAATGCATGACCTGCGTGTTCAGCGGATTCAATAAACACATTGGAGGTTACTTATGAAACGTGTCCTCGCCACGGTCCTTGGCGCCGCATTCGCGCTGGCTTTGCTGCCATCCGCCGCATCCGCCGAAATCGCTTGCAATCGTGAAGGCGATTGCTGGCATGTCAAGGAGTTTAATCATTTCCGCCCCGATTTCGGGATCACCATTCATCCCGACAATTGGAGGTGGGCTGAAAACGAGCGCGACAAGCACCGCTGGCGTGAACATGAGGGCCGCGGTTACTGGCGCGAAGGCCGCTGGATCGAAATACACTAAGCGGGCTCCGTCGATTTGCCCAGCGCATCGTCATCCGGCCAAGCGAAGCGCGAGCCGGGATCGCAAAAAAAACGAGCGCCGCGATTTATTACGGTCCCGGATAAGGCTTCGCCTTTCCGGGACGGCGCACAAAGGCCATCTCGGGTCTATCGAACGCGGCGCTCGCCCTCGGACGCCGGAGCCGCTTGCAACCCGAGTTGGAACATGCAGCCGCGGGGCTCGACGCCGCTCACGGAAATCGTTGCGTTGTGAGCGTCCATAATGCGCTTCACGATGGGAAGGCCGAGGCCGGAGCCCACTCCGCCGCGCCGGTCCTTTCGCCAGAACCTTTGGAAGATCTGGCCGCGCTCCGAGGCGGGAATTCCAGGTCCCTGGTCGGCGACCGAAACAGTTCCATTCCTGTCGAGTTCTATCGTCACAACGGTCCCGGCGGGCGTGTGCCGGATGGCATTCTCGACCAGGTTTCGGAGAGCGCGAAACAGCGCCTCGGCATTGCCTTTGACCTTAACGGCATCGTCCGGCGCTTCAAGCAGGATCTGCTTTTGCTCGGAAATGGCCATTGGCGCCAGGAATTCCGCCACTTCGACGCAAACCTCTTTCAGGTCCGCGCATTCGCCCGGTTTCACTCGGAAGCTCTCAAGCTCGGCGATGTCGAGGAGTTGGCTCACGATTCTTTTCATGCGCGCGATGTCGCGGGAAAGCGCCGTGGCGGTCTCCTTGTCCGCGATGGCGTCGACCCTCGCCTGCAGAATGGAGAGCGGCGTGCGAAGCTCATGCGCGGCGTCGGCCGTGAAGTCCTTTTGCACCCGGAAGCCGTGCTCAAGGCGGTCCAGAGCCTCATTGATGGTTCTCACCAAGGGCCTGATCTCGCTCGGAATGCTTTCCAGGGGAAGGCGCAACTCCGTGCTGTCCGGGCCGATTTTGGCGGCGAGTTCGGAGGCGCTCAGCAGAGGCCTCAACGCGCGCCGGAAGATGGTCACATCGATGACTAGAAGGAATAGAAGGATCGGGATCGTGATCCACCCCACCCGTGCGAAGAATTCGCGGACGATGTCGTCGATCAGGACATCGCGGTGCTCCATGTCCTGCGAAATCTGGACCCAAACGGGCCGGTCGCCCACCTTTACCGGAACGCTGGCTTCCAGCAGAACCATCTTTCCGCGCCTTCCCTCAAGATAGACCGGCGCCGATGCGCGCTCATCGTTCGCGATCAGCGCGCCGCGATTGCCAAGCGACGAGAACAGGACGGCGCCGGAAGCGTCGAGCACGGAGAAAGCGTAGCGGCCGTAAGCCTCCGAAAACAGCGCTTCGAGGTTTGCGGGCAAGCTTAGCGTGAGGGCGCCGCCGGGCTTTTGCGCGAGATACCGCGTAATGAGGTCCGCATTGTCCCGCAGCGAGCGGTGCTGCAAATCCTCGGCCGCCGCGGCAAGCAGGAAATAGAGCACGAGCGGCATGAAGCCCGACGTTATGACGATGGCCACGATGTGCAGCGATATGATGCGCTGGGTAATCGATTTGAACATTCGGCGCCCTCGCGCGCGGCAAGCTAGGCCGCGGATATGAGATAACCGACGCCTCGAATTGTGTGAATAGCGGCGTTCGCGCCGAGATCCTGCAAGCTCTTGCGCAAGCGGTGCACATACACCTCGATGGCGTTCGATCCGATGTCCGCCGACAACCCGAAAATCTGATCTTCCACGACGCGCTTGGTCACCACGCGCCCGGCCCGGCGCATCAGGATTTCGAGCACCGCAAGCTCCCGCGCCGAAAGCATCTGCGGCTTGCCCTCGATGAAAATTTGCAGGCCGGCCGTATCGAACACAAGGTTTCCGAGTTCCAGCGACTTGCCGAGAAGCTGGCCGGGGCGGCGCATAAGCGCTTCGAGGCGGGCGACGAGTTCCTCGAAGGCGAAGGGCTTGACGAGATAGTCGTCCGCCCCCGCTCTCAAGCCCGCCACGCGATCGTTCAGGCCGTCCCTTGCCGTCAGAATCAACACCGGCACATTGCTCTGGCGGGCGCGAATGTCGCGCAGCACCACCGCGCCGTCTTCATCGGGAAGGCCGAGATCGAGGATGACGGCGGCGTAGTGGGTCGAGCCAAGCACGTTTATGGCGTCCGCGGCGGTCGCGACGGAATCGGCGTCGAAGCCCGCGGCCTTGAGGCTTGTTCCCAAAAGCCTGGAGAGTTCCTCGTTGTCCTCGACAAGCAGCACCCGCATCCAGCGCCTCCCTCCGCGCAACAGAGGTCCCAACGTATAAACGAATGGGCCTCGGATGCAAAAAGAACGCTTAAAACCGCCCAGGCTGGATCTTCCGCCGGGCCGCCAGGCGGAGCGGCGGCGAGCCGAAGCAAGCGCAATCGGGCCTCATGCCGTCAAGGCCTCCTTTCCGTCGTTTTTCGCGCTGCAAAAAAAGCTGGCCAATTCTATTCAATGTGAAGGACAAGCTTACAGTAACGCCTTGTTGGCGACGCGCCCTTGCACGCTTAACGCGAGAACCGGATTTTATGAGTACTATAGGTACAAACTGGCCTCTGGTGATCGACCTGGATGGCACCTTTATTAAGACCGACTCGCTCGATGAGACGTTCTTCGACGCCCTTAGACACGATCCTCTCTCGATTTGGAAAGTTCCCATCCAGTTGGCGTTCGGCCGCGCGAGACTTAAAGAGTTTCTCGCGGATAAATCGCGCCTCGAAGTCGATACCTGGCCCGTTCGCGGCGACCTTCTCGAATACGTCAAGCAGCAGTTTGAGCTGGGGCGCAAGATTGTGCTCGCCACCGCCGCGGACAAGAGAATTGCGGAGGCAATCGCGAGCCATTATCCCTTCATCAGCGAGGTGATCGCCTCTGACGGCGCCGTCAACCTGAAGGGGGATGTCAAGGCGAAGCGCCTTCGCGAACGCTTTCCGGAAGGCTTTATCTACGCGGGCGACTCGTCCTCCGACATCGCGGTTTGGGGCGAGGCGAAGGGCTGCATCCTTGTCGGCGCCTCCGGCCGGGTCACGAAGCAGGTTCAGCGCTTCAATGAACCTCTCGCCGTCTTTTCAAGCCGGCGCCGCATCGTGAGCGTCCTGCACCGCGGCTTGCGTCTCCATCAATGGGCCAAGAATGCGCTTGTGTTCGTGCCCCTCGTGCTCGGCGGAAAGGCCTTGGACGCCGGAGTTTGGATCACGGCAATGGCCGGTTTCGTGGCGATCGGGCTGGCCGCGTCCGCGACTTACATCGTTAACGACCTTTGGGACTTATCGAGCGACCGGCGTCATTGGTCCAAGCGTTTTCGGCCTTTGGCCAGCGGCGATCTTTCCATCCGCGAAGGGGTATTCCTGGCGGCATGTGGATTGGCTGGCGGTTTTGCCGTCGCCGCCTCGATGGGATATCGGGCCGTCATCATGCTGGCGCTCTATGTCGCTGTAACGCTGAGCTATTCCTTTGCATTGAAACGCGTTCCGATCCTTGACGTGTTCATTCTGGCCGCCCTGTTTACACTCCGGCTCGGTTTCGGGATCGTGCTCGCGGATGTCAGGATTTCGCCCTGGCTTCTTGTGTTGTCGATGTTTGTGTTCACATCGCTTTGCATGGCCAAGCGCCACACCGAAGTGTTGCGCCTCGCAGAGCGTGGGATCGAGTCGATGCCGGGGCGCGGCTACCGGGTGGCGGACACTCCGCTTATCCTGGGTTTGGGGCTCGCGTCGATGCTGGGGGCCGTCCTCATCATGGTTCTCTACTTGATCGAGGACGCTTTTCCCCGGGGCTTTTACAGCAATCCAGCATTTCTTTGGGCTGTTCCAGCTATCCTCTTCTTATTTCTTGGCCGGGTTTGGCTGACAAGCCAGCGGGGAGAGCTTCGCGACGACCCCGTGGCCTTCGCGTTGCAAGACAAATTAAGCCTGCTCCTTGCCGCCGCTATGATTGCGTCCTTCGCCGCCGCCATTGCCGGCCCGGCGATCTGACGATTTTCAGTCCGCGGGCCGAGTCCGGAGCGGCGCTGGTCTCCCCGATGCCCTTCGCTTGTCGTCCCGGAAAGGCGAAGCCTTATCCGGGACCGTAATAAATCGCAGGCCTCATTTTTTTGCGATCCCGGCTCGCGCTTCGCTTGGCCGGGATGACGAAGGGTGTGTCGATAGCCGGGATGACGATGCGTTGGCTATGGGGCGCTTTTGCGCCGTCCAGGCATGTCGGCGGATTTTTTCACGCGCTCCTTCGCCGGGAATGACGCCGTAGGCATGAGGCCGATTCCGGCTTCGGGCCGGATGCTCTAATTCCGTTCGAAAGCGGCGCTGATGATGATCTTGACGTTGTCGCCGATCAGCGGGACGTAAGTCTTGACGCCGAATTCGCTGCGCTTGATGGCGCCGGTCGCGTCGAAGCCGACGGTATATTTCTTGTCGAGCGGGTTCGTCCCCGCGCCGTTAAACACCGCGTCGAGCGTGACGGGCTTCGTGACGCCATGAAGCGTGAGGTCGCCTGTCACCTTCGCGGTGCGGTCGCCGGTCCGTTCGATGCTCTTCGCCTTAAAAGCGATCTCGGGGAATTTCGCCGCGTCCAGCCATTCGGGGGCTTTCAATTCGCCGTCGAGCTTGGCGTTGCTTGTGGAGATGGACTTCGCCGGGATGCGGATTTCGAGCGTGCTGGTTTCAACGGCATTCGGCGAGAGAGAAAGCTTGCCGGAAACGCCGGTGAATTCGCCGTACCAGGTCGAGAAGCCCATGTGCGAAACCGCAAAGAGCACGCGCGTATGATTGGGTTCGACGGTGTACGCCCCGTTCTGAACGGATGCCGGGGCAACCTCGGCCGGCGACTGAGCGGCGGCCTGAAACGCGGCCATGGGCATTGAAACGAGCGCGGCGGCGAGCAGTCTTTTTGCGGTTTTCATAGTGACGCCTTTCTGTGGATTGGATTTGCGGGCTGCGAGCGCGACGATTTCGGCGGACGGCGCGCGCGAGACCGAATGCGGTCCGGCAACATTCGAATCGATATGCGGGAGTTTCAAGGCTGGTTCCCTTCTCCGCATCGGTCGTCTGCCGCCGGATGGCTTGAGCGTTAATATAGAGGATGAAATGCCGCGAATAGGCTATATATATCGATGAGAAGTATCGTTTCATCGGATAGATATGCTGGACAGTCTCTCCCTCGATCAATTGCGCTCCTTCATCGCCGCGGCGGAGGAAGGGAGCTTCTCCGCGGCTGGCAGGCGGCTGAACCGGGCGCAGTCGGCCGTCAGCCAGACCATCCTCAATCTTGAGGCGCAGCTCGGCGTGCCGTTGTTCGACCGGACCGGCCGCTATCCCGTGCTGACCGGCGAGGGCCGCATTCTCCTCGCCGACGCGAAAGGCGTGCTGCGCGCGACGGACGGCCTGAAAGCGCGCGCGAAAGGCATGGCCGCGGGTCTTGAGCCGGAATTGTCGGTTGTCGTCGATGTGATGTTCCCGATGCGCCTGCTGACCAAGGCGGCTGGATCGTTCGGAACCGTGTTTCCCGGAACGCCGCTGAGACTTTACGTGGAAGCGCTTGGCGGCGTCGCGAACGGGGTGCTCTCGCGTCAGTGCGCGCTCGGCGTGATGGGATCGCTGACGCTGGAGCGGCCCGAGCTTGTTCGCGAGCGTCTTCTCGGCGTCAGGATGGTCGCCGTCGCCTCGCCGCGGCATCCGCTCGCCCTCTTCCGGGGACCGATTCCGCGCTGCGCGCTGGCCGGCCATGTGCAGCTTGTGCTGACCGACCGCACGGCCCTCTCGGAGGGGCAGGAGTTCAACGTGCTGTCGCCGCGCAACTGGCGCCTTGCGGATATGAGCGCCAAGCACGCCTTTCTGTGCGAGGGGCTCGGCTGGGGCAGCATGCCCTTCGATATGGTCGAACGCGATTTGGCGGAAGGCGCGCTCGTCGAGATCGAGCTTCAGGATACGGACGCCAGCACGTTCATCATGCCGATGTTCGCCACCTACCGGACGGACGCCCCGCCCGGGCCGGCTGGCCGGTGGCTCATCGACCGCTTGAAGGAGGCGTAGCCCGCTGTCCTCGCGACTGACGGGGCTCGGCGGCTGTGGGATTTCATCCTATGGCTTTGAAAGCAAAGCAGACTCCGCCGACTTGCCCACCGCATCGTCATCCCGGCCAAGCGAAGCGCGAGCCGGGAGCGCAAAAAATGAGGCCTACGATTTGTTACGGTCCCGGATAAGGCTTCGCCTTTCCGGGATGACGAGCGAAGGGCATCCGGGATGACGAACAAAGGGCATCCGTTGGCCTGATTGGGAACGCTACGAGTAGATTTTTCCGCGCTTATCCAGCCGTTGCAGGACGCCCGGCAGGAGGTCGGGCATGTCGTCGGCGATCAGCCCTGGGCCGAACGCGGTGGCAAGCTCGCCGTGGATCCAGACCGCGGCGGCTGCTGCGTCGAAGGCCGCCATCCCTTGCGCGAGAAGACCGGTGACAAGGCCCGCGAGCACATCGCCGCTGCCCGCCGTCGCGAGCCAGGGGGGCGCGTTCTCGCCGATCGACGACAGGCCATCCGGCGCCGCCACGACCGTGTCGGGTCCTTTGAGGATGATGACGGCGCCGGAGATCTCGGCCGCGCGGCGCGCGCGCTCAAGCTTGGACGGCTCCGCCTCAAGCTCCGGGAACACCCTTTGGAACTCGCCTTCGTGCGGCGTCATGATCGTCGGAGCGGGCCGCGCCTTGATCTGGTCGAAAAGTTCGGCCGGCGCATCCTGGAACGCGGTAATCCCCTCCGCGTCGAGGACCGCCACGGCGTCGCTCGCAAGGACGCTCACAACGAGGTCTCGCACGTCGGGATCGGCGCCGGCGCCGGGGCCGATAAGGACCGCCGTTATCCGCGTGTCGGACAGGATCTCCGACAAGCCCTGCGGGCCGTCATAAGGCGCGACCATGATCGCCGTGAGCTGCGCCGCATTGATGTAGAAGGCGGCTTTCGAGGTCGCCACGGTGACGAGCCCGGCGCCCGACCTGAGCGCCGCGCGCGCGGCAAGCCGGCCCGCGCCCGTGCTTTCCATGGGGCCGGACACGACGACTGCGTGGCCACGGTCGTATTTGTGGCCGTCGATCTTCAGCTTCGGGAAGTAGCGGAGCCAGAAATCGGGGTCGTTCGAGAAGGTGCGCGGCGCTATGTCGCCCAGCACCGCCGCGGGGATGCCGATCTCGACGGCGCGGACGTTGCCGCAATGGAGGCGGCCGGGAAAGAGGACATGCCCCGTCTTGCGCCGGAAGAACGTAACCGTCGCCACGGATTTGAAAGCCACGCCCTTGATGGCGCCGGCCGTGGCGTCGATGCCGGAGGGCACGTCGACGGAAATCACGGGCAGGTTCCGCGCCGTCACCTCCTCGATGATCTGGGCCGGGGCGCCGCTGACGTTGTCGCGCAAGCCCGTGCCGTAAATCGCGTCGACGACGAGCTGGGCGCCTTCGAGCGATTGCAGCGACATCGGCTCGATCGCCTCGTCCCAGCGCCGGGCCATCTCCTTGGGATCGCGCTTCAATTCCTCCTTGCGCCCCAGGAGCGCAAGCCGCACTTGATAGCCCCGCTCCCGAAGGAAGCGCGCGCAGACGAAACCGTCGCCGCCATTGCTGCCAGGCCCGCACAGCACCGTGACGCGGCTGCCGCGAGGGAAGCGCCGGACAACCTCTTCGGCGACGGCTCGCCCCGCGGTCTCCATCATCGTAAGGGTGGACGTGCCGGCCTCCGCAGCGAGCTTTTCAGCACGGCTCATTTCTTCGGCGGTGAGAAGTTCAAGCAAAGCGCAGCCTGTGTTTTGGCGTCTTGTATGGCCATTACCCATAATGGCAGATGGGGCGGGAATGTAGCGAAAATTTGCGCGAAGGTGAAAGAAAAGAGAGGTTATTGTGGGAAGCGACAGGCGCTTCGCGGCCCTTTTACGGATTACGGGCCGCTCGTATTTCGAGCGCTTCCTTCGGCATCGTTAAGCCCGGCCTTGCCAAAGCGCCGGGATAGCCTTTATTTTGCGCAAACTGCCATTTTTTTAGGCAGCCCGCTCCGGCCACGCTTCGGTTTCCCGCTATATCGCAAGCACGCGCCGGTTTGGCATGGGCTATGCTTCAGAGGTTAACAAGCTTTTTTCGCCCCCCGTTCGGAGGAACCCACCCGTATGAAAAAAATCGAAGCGGTCATCAAGCCGTTCAAGCTCGATGAAGTTAAGGAAGCTTTGCAGGAAATTGGCCTCCAGGGCATCACGGTGACGGAAGCGAAGGGCTTCGGGCGTCAGAAGGGTCACACCGAACTCTATCGCGGCGCCGAATATGTTGTCGATTTCCTGCCCAAGGTTAAGATTGAGATTGTCCTCCCCGAGGACATGGTGGAAAAAGCGGTTGAGGCGATTCGCAACTCCGCGAGAACAGGCCGCATAGGCGACGGCAAGATCTTTATCCTGAATGTCGAGGATGCAATCCGCATCCGTACCGGCGAAACCGGACCTGAGGCAATTTAGCATTCCACCCTGCTTCTTAGCGTCCTACCCTTCGTCGCTAGGAAGCAATATCATGCCCACTCAACCGGCCGATGCATCGGCGCGCACTCGCTCCACCTAAAAATCAAGCTCAACCGCACGAGGGAGTACAATGGCAAACGCAAGCGAAGTTGTGAAAAAGATCAAGGATGAAGACATCAATTATGTCGACCTCCGATTCACCGATCCACGCGGGAAGCTGCAGCACGTGACGATGACGTCTTCGGAAATGAGCGAAGACGCCTTCGCCGAGGGCATCATGTTCGACGGCTCCTCGATCGCAGGCTGGAAGGCGATCAACGAAAGCGACATGACGCTGTCTCCCGATCCGGAAACCGCCCAAATCGATCCGTTCTTCGCGCAGTCGACGCTCGCGATCTTCTGCGATGTGCTTGAGCCCTCTACGGGCGAGCGTTATGAGCGCGATCCGCGCGGCATCGCGCGCAAGGCCGAAGCCTATCTGAAACAGACCGGCTTTGCCGACACCGCTTATTTCGGCCCGGAACTCGAATTCTTCATCTTCGACGACGTCCGGTTCTCGACCGACCCCTACAACACGGGCTTCCGCATCGATTCGTCCGAGCTGCCCTCCAACACCCATACCGAATATGAGATGGGCAACCTCGGCCATCGTCCGCGCACGAAGGGCGGCTACTTCCCGGTTCCGCCCGTCGACAGCGCCCAGGACATCCGCTCCGAGATGCTTTCGACCATGGCCGCCTTTGGCGTGCCGACCGAGAAGCATCACCACGAAGTCGCGGCCGCCCAGCATGAGCTTGGCATCAAGTTCGGCACGCTGACGCGCCAGGCCGATGTGGTCCAGATCTTCAAATACGTCACCCACAACGTTGCCCATTCCTACGGCAAGACGGCGACCTTCATGCCGAAGCCGGTGTTCGGCGACAACGGCTCGGGCATGCACGTGCATCAGTCGCTGTGGAAGGGCAACGAGCCTGTGTTCGCGGGCAATCAATATGCCGACCTCTCGGAACTCGCGCTGTTCTACATCGGCGGCGTTCTGAAGCACGCCAAGGCGCTGAACGCGTTCACGAACCCGTCGACGAACTCCTACAAGCGTCTGGTTCCGGGCTACGAGGCGCCGGTGCTTCGCGCCTACTCGTCGCGCAACCGCTCCGCGTCGGCCCGTATCCCGCTCACAACGAGCCCGAAGGGCAAGCGCGTTGAAATCCGCTTCCCCGATCCGGCCGCCAACCCGTATCTGGCCTTCGCGTCCATGCTCCTCGCGGGTCTCGACGGCATCAAGAATTGCATCCATCCCGGTCAGCCGATCGACAAGAACCTCTACGATCTGCCGCCGGCGGAGCTGAAGGAAATTCCGACCGTTTCCGGTTCGCTGCAAGAGGCTATCGACGCGCTCGACGGCGACCGCGCGTTCCTGAAGGAAGGCGGCGTGTTTACGGACGACCAGATCGACGCCTATATCGAACTCAAGGTGGAGGAAATCGATCGTCTCCGCCTTACGCCGCACCCGGTCGAGTTCGACCTTTACTACTCGGTCTAAGCGCCGGCGAAATTAAAGCGAGTCCTGGCCGCTCCTCGGGGCGGCCATTTTCATTTGCGGCGGCGCGCCAGGCGGCGGCGCCGCCAGCGGAGTTGACCGGACCCAACGTCGTTCCCGTCTCCGCCTTTCGCGGGGATAAACTCCGGCGGGAACCCAGGAGGCGATGATCGATGTCGCCCCGGAAAGCGGCGCGGGCTTCCCACTTGTCATCCAGGAATCCGCGCGGCTCACCCCTCGTCATCCCGGAAGCCGCTTGCGGCTATCCGGGACCGCACAAAACGCAGCCTGCGTTCTCTACGATCCCGGCTCGCGCTTCGCTTGGCCGGGATGACGAAGGTGCGCGCTCGCAACCGCCGTTTTCGGGTTCAAGCGACATGCCGGCCTGACTGGGCCGTCACGCCGCGAGCGGCCTAGCTCACGCCGCTGGCGCTAGCCGTCCCTTGCTGGACAGCGCGCGATGGACGGCGGCGCGTCAGTAAGCCGAGGCGATGGTCTCCACGCCGTCCTTGCGGTAGATGTCGCGGCGGAACTGCACGGTCCCGTCGGGCGTGGCCCAGGCGGTGATATAGGCCCAGAACAAGGGCACGCGCTTCTTCAGCCGCACGTTCAAGCGCTCGCCCGTCTGCTTCATGCGCAGAACCTGCTGCACGGTCCAGCCATTCTCTTCCAGAAGCCAGGCGACAAGCTGATGGACGTTCTGAACGCGCACGCAGCCGGAGCTTTCCGCGCGGAAGCTCTTCGAGAACACGCTCTGGCCGGGCGTGTCGTGCATATAAACGCCGTGAGGGCTCGCGAAATTGATCTTGGCATAGCCGAGCGGATTATCCTCGCCGGCGTTCTCCACATAGAAATAGTGAAGCGGCGCGTCCGAGGACCAGTCGATCTGCGCCGGATCGAGCCGGTGGCCCTTCTGATACGCGGCGAAATCGGCGTAGGCGTCGATCTTGTACTTCGCCAGCACGTCCTGACCGTCGCGGCCCTTGGGCACCAGATCGGCCTTCAGCACGGTCGGCGGCACGATCCACTCCTTGTTGAAGTTGATCTCCTCGATCGCCGATTGCAGAAGGGGCGAGGGCCGGTCGGGCTTGCCGACAACGCCGGCATGGCGCGAGACGACCTGATCGTTGTTCACCGCTTCGATCTGGGCCGCCGGAATGTTGACAAGGACGTATTTCCCCGCCGGCGTTCCCGGCACAAGGTTTTGCAGCCTCGCGAGGTTGGTGCGAAGCTGACGCAGCCGGGCGCTCGCCGGCACGTTCAGCGCGTCGATGGTGGTCCGGTCGAGGAAGCCGGTCGGGGGCACGCCGTGCCGCTGCTGCGCCCGCTTCACGGCCTGCTCGACATAGGAATCGAACACCTCGGGGTAGCCGCCATAAGCCTGCAGATCGCCCGACGCCTGGAGCCGGCGCCTGAGCTGCACGACGGCGGGATGGCTCATGCCGGTGCGCAATTCGATGATGGGAAGCTGCGGCCAGCCGCCTCTCGCCACAAGCTCGGCATACTGCCGGATCGCCGTCTTGGTGGTCGCGATGCTTTCCTTGGCGAGGGTTGGAAAACCGCGCTCGGGCTGCGTTTCCCACTCATTGGCGAAGGTGCGGTCGCGCGCGGGCTGCTCCCAGGAATCGTCCGATTGGTCGAAGCCCATCCAATCGTCCAAGGTATTCATTCTTTGCTGCGCGCGCGCGCCCGGCGCCGCCGCAACAATCATGAACGCAACCGCGATAAACGCAGCCGCAACCCCCTGCCTCATGATGCACATCCCGTCTTTCAGCACTTGAGTCGCATGAAAATGCGCCCCGTCCCGACACTTATCATCAAACTGTTGGCGCCCAATTATGTCTTTAGCGGGGTTATTGTCCCGTTCGCTCAAGGGCGGGCAGGGACGCGAACCTTCGCGCGGATCGTGGCTCGAAGGGGGCGAGCCTCCTTCTCAAAAAACGAAAAAGGCGGCGGTCATTGCGGGCCAGCCGCCATTCCAAGCGGTCTTCGTTGGCGGCAGACTAAAGCTGGTAGCGGATCTGGTCGCCCCAGAAGCGTTCGAGCTTCATCGAGATCTGGTTGAAATGCTTCAAATCGGGGACGGACACGCCGCCGACCTTTTCGAGCATGTTCAACTGCCGTTCGAGAAGGCGGTTCACCATGTCGGAAATCGCCTTGCCCTTGTCCGTGAGCTTCACGCGGACGGAGCGCTTGTCGGTGCGCGAGCGCTGGTGATGGATGTAGCCGCTTTCGACAAGCTTCTTCAGGTTGTAGGAGACATTGGAGCCGAGATACAGCCCCCTGGTCTTCAGTTCGCCGGCGGTCAGCTCCACGTCCCCGATGTTGAAGAGGAGAAGAGCCTGGACGCTGTTCACGTCCGTGCGGCCGACACGCTCGAACTCGTCCTTGATGAGATCGAGGAGGAGACGGTGCAACCGCTCGATCATCCGGAGAGTGACGAGGTAATTTGTTTTTAGCGTCTGGTCGTCCGGCTGGACGCGTACGATTTCAGCGATCATGTCACCAACCACCTTAAAGTTGCTATGATACCCACGGAATGCAACTTAGAGGCGAAATCCATGAATATCATCTTAATTTTAGCAACTTTTACGAGAAGTCCCGCAAGAATATGCAACCGGTATCGTATACCGCCGGTGTATGATTTTGGCGCAAATGTGAATGCCTCAAAATTCCTTATGATCCCCGCGGATAAAGTTGATGATTGCCGAAAAATCGAGCCCGCCTCCGCCCTCGCTGGTAAACAGCCCGTAAAGGACGGCGGCTTCGGCGCCGAGCGGCGTGTTCGCGCCCGCCATCCGCGCCGCGTGCTGGGCGAGCGTCAAGTCTTTCAGCATCATCGCCGAGGTAAACCCTGCGGCGTAGTTCCGGTTCGCGGGCGAGGCTGGCACGGGGCCTGGAACAGGACAATAACTTGTGAGCGACCAGCACTGGCCCGACGATTTCGACGCGATGTCGAACAGCTTCTGGCGGTCGAGCCCGAGCTTCTCCGCCAGCGCGAACGCCTCGCACACCGCGATCATCGACACGCCGAGGATCATGTTGTTGCAGATCTTCGCGGCCTGGCCGTTGCCCGGCCCGCCGGCGTGGATCGCGGCCTTGCCCATCGAGGCTAAGATCGGCTCCGCGCGCCTGAACGCGGCCTCCGTTCCGCCCGCCATGAAGGTCAGCGTCGCCGCTTCCGCGCCGCCGACGCCGCCCGAGACGGGCGCGTCGAGCATATCGAGCCCCGCCGCCCCGGCCGCCGCGCTTAACTCGCGCGCCGTCGCCACGTCGATGGTGGAACAGTCGATCAGGAGCGCGCCGGGCTCGGCGCTCGCGATCAGGCCCGCCGCGCCGAGATAGACCTCGCGCACATGGCTCCCGGCGGGCAGCATGGTGATGACGGCTTCGGCGCCCTTCGCGGCGGCGCTCGCGGATGGCGCGGCCTCGGCCCCCGCCCCGGCAAGCTTCGCGATGGCGGCCTGCGACAGGTCGAACACGCCGAGCTTGTGCCCCGCCTTGATGAGATTGGCCGCCATCGGCCCGCCCATATTGCCGAGCCCGATGAATGCGATCGCCGTCATGCGCGCCTCCTTGTGCGGTTTCAATGAAGCTTGGGAGGGCGGGGAGGCGTGTCAAGGCGGCGGCGGGTTGCGGCCCGTCACCTTAGAGACTTCGCGAACGCATCGAGCGTCATATGTCTTTCAGCCGCGAGCGCCAATAGTTGGGCCTCCGCCGGTGATGCATGACTGCGACTACAACGATCTCGTGGGCATCGGCGCGATAAATCGAGGAAAAAGGAAATCGCTTAAGGCGGCATCGCCGGATATTTCCGCGCACTTTCGGCCAAAGCTCCGGGAAATCGCGGAGCTTGCGAGACGCAGAGGCGAGATCCTCCCCCAGGCCGGGCGCCTTCCCATTATAGCGCTCGACCGCCTTGTCGAGTTCTTGCTGAGCGGGCGCGATAAGTCGCGCTTTCACCGCTTCTTCCGCGCTTCGATCATCTCGTCTAATGTCACGGAGGAGATTTCCCCGCGGTCATACGCGGCCAGCCGGTCTTCAGCCTCGTCGTACCATGCTTCGTCGGCAGACTCATCGGACTTGCCAAGGTTTTGCGCAAGGGCGCGATAAACCGCTTCCTGGTCCTCGCGTGGCAGGGCCAGCGCTTGCTCCGCGATGATTTTCGCGCGTTCGTTCATGGCTCAAATGTGCGCCGCCCGGAGGGCGAACGCAAGCCCGAAGCGCCGCGCGTTGCGCGGGTGAAAACGATCCGGCGCGCGCTCAAGCTTTCGCAAGAGGAGTTCGCGGGCTCGTTTCAATCGGCCCCCCATATTGCCGAGCCCGACAAACCCTATCGCCGCCCTGCGCGCCTCCCGGTCATGCAATCTCCCGCGTTACCGCCTCGCGCTTGGGGGGCTTAATCTTGCAGCGCGCGTTTGAGATCGCGCTTACCATGCACAATGCGGATAATCTCGACGCCGCCAGATATCTCGCGGTAAAGGATGAGGTACTGGCCGATAGGCCAACGCCGCATCCCTTCGCGCAGTTCCGGCAACGCCCGGCCGAGTTTCGGGTTCCCGGCGAGCAGAACGAACTTCTCATCGATGTGGCGAAGCATCCTATCGGCTGCCGGCGGATTGTCTTTTGCGATATCGAGCCAAATTTCGATGAGGTCTTCTTCCGCCTCCGCGGAACGAAGCACGCGAGGCATGACTTAGCGTCCGCCCGCGGCGCGGCTGCGTGCTTCCCCGATGATTTCCTCGATGGAGGCATACTTGCCCGGCCCGCTCGCGACGCCTTTATCCCAAGCTTCTTTCAAATATTGCTTGTCCTCGTCCGGCACAGCGCCGTCGTCTTCCCCTTGATAACCGTATGGATGCCGGCCGAGACTGACTGCAAGCGCAACCAAAAGCTCCTCCCGGTCATCCGCGGGGAGCGACAGCGCCTGCTCTGCGATGATTTTCGCGCGTTCTTTCATGGCTCAAATGTGCGCCGCCCGGAGGGCGAACGCAAGCCCGAAGCGCCCCGCGTGGCGCGGGTGGAAACGTTTCGGCGCGCGCTCAAGCTTTCGCAAGAGGAGTTCGCGGGCTCGTTTCATATCCCCATCGGGACGCTTCGGGTTTGGGGGCAAGGCCGCAAGGCGCTAGAAGCGGCGCGCTAGACCGGCCGCCGCAGCTTTGATCGGGCGGCATGGAAAAATTCTGCAAGGGGTCGTAAGCGGCTGTGACCTTTTTTCGCGACTGCTTGCACGCCGTGGGCAGCTCTAAGATCCAAATGCGGTCTTTTCGGAAGATTTCCAAGGCGGTCCCGCCTTCCTCTCTCTGCGGCCCCCATAAAGTCCACAATTACCTGCTGAAGCTCCAACAGCTGCACCTCCGCCACCAGAGCTAACTTACGAAGCCAGAAAGAGCGGCTCCAATGAAAAAACTACTCTCAATTTTTTTGGTCACTACGAGTCTCACAGTTTCTCATTTTCAAACACAAGCAGCTGAAGTGACAATCACCGCAACTGAGGTATGGCGCCTAAGACAGGAATGCGAAAAGATCGCTTTATCCTTCAGCGAACAAATAATGAAATCTAAGTCCCATCCAACAGCACAAATATCACTTACAGGTTACACAAGCCATTACAATATCAAAGACAATAGGTGTTATATAAAAATTGAATACTCTAAGTATTATCCAAAACAAGATAAAATTGACAATTTAGAAGAGTTGTATGACGTTCAAACAGAAGAGGAACTTGCAAATACACGTTACAGCCCCAACAACAGCGGAGGCAATATATTCGATGGGTTTGTAAAATATGAGGAATTTTTGTCAAACGAGGCTGACCGTCATACACAAGCTGAAAGTTACATAAAAACAAAGATGAGTCAGTGAATTCTCGGAACAAAAGCGGCAGCAGAAGCAGCTAGCCGCATCTCTGTTCGTCCGGACATTCATGGTGTCGGTATATACCAACTATGTCACGCACTTGATCGCCTTGACTTAATGATAGATCAAGGAGCGGCGAACAAAAAAAATGGGATGAAGAACTTGGACGAGCTAAGGAAAAAACTTGATGAACTAACTACCTATCCGGCTGACGCGAAAGCTGATTGGCTGGATAGCCAAGTCAATGAAATTGAGCAGCTAAAGAAACTGCTGCCGCATAGCATTGAGCTTTTTCGGAAAGCTACCGTAGAAATAGTCAACACTAATTGCTATATGTATTCTTTGGACCTTTCATACGAAAGTATTGAAGAATACGTCGAAGACAAAAGCGACATACCAGACTCGAAATTTGTCGCATGGCTCATCACGGAAGGCATTCTGATGCCATTATTGTCTGATTTTGCTGCCGCAGAAGACGGTGTTATAGTGCTCTACTTCCAAGATGGCACATTCGGTGTTCCAGCCCACGCAGGCAAAAAAGCTGGTGATAAAGTAGTCTCAAAATGGGGCTGGGGATTAACCCATACATGGAAACATGCCCCTCTTCAATGTCCTGCTCAATATGGAAATCGTATAAAGCTATACATCCCACCAGAAAGCATCGAGGTTAAATCAGCGTATTATTCCTGGCTTGCCACGCACAGTCCGTCCTCGTCCGACAAAAGCAGTGACGAAAAATGATGTGGGCGCTTCGACTGCCGAATACTGGCCCTAAGATATTGCTATTCGAGGCTGGCGCAACCGGAGCGTCTGCTATGGCATACGAAAGCAAGCATTGCTGCTTGATCATTTTTCAAAGCCAGCCACTTCCGTTTACGGCCTGTAGCACGCATCCCGACACACAAAGCGATTGATAATGCGCAGACCGCATGTGGGGGAGCGCCCGCTTACAGTTCAATATTTTCGAACTGTAAGGCGGCGGGGAATTTCGTACCGCCGCATCATGGTTAAAATCGGCGAGTGTTAACGCGCAAACGCGAGGGCGGCGCCGCCTACGAAAACGGGGGCGCGCTTACGAAAAACGCGAAAAAACCCGGATTCGACGCGAAAAAAGCGAGTCGGAAATCCTAGTTAACGGTTTTATTGTTGCGCGCGTTAACCAAAAACCCAAGCCCAAGGTTGCGCGGGGCGGCGTCGCAACCTGGCCGGATTGCGCGTCGTAGGCGTATTTTCCCTTTGTATTACAACGCGATAGCGCCGTTTAACGCGTCCGCAAGGCGCCTCGTGCTATACTGTCAATAATAAGGGAAAAAGGGCGGAAAACCGCGAAGTGGCGGTACCTTATTCGGAGGCAAGAACGTTAGCGAAGGGTTAACGGCGCGCGGCTTCGACGGCCTCCCTCAGCGCCTCGACATCTCCCGGAAGCGGCCCGTCATCGACCCTTCCGCCAGCGGCGCCTGCTTCGACCAAAGGCGCCCGGACAGCGCCTTGTCATAGCCGTAGCGGTACAAGAGCTGCATGTAAGCCGCGTTGAATCCGGGCGTGACGCCGGGATTGGCCTTCAGCACGTCCTGGAACCCGCCATCGATCCAGGTCAGGTTGAACCGCTCGCCGCCAACCACCCTGGCTGTCGCAAACAGCGTGTCCTTGGCGTCGTTCTTGATCAGCGTCGAGAAGGATCGCGAGATGGTCGGAAGCAGCCCAGCCTCCACCACCTCGAACTGCGGCGTGATGTGGTTGTTGATGACGACCCAAATGCGCGTGGATGCGCTCTTCGGGTTGGAAAGGCCCATGCCCGTAGCCAGAACCACGTCGGGCAGGATGAACACCTGGGTGGTCGCGCCGCCGTCGACATGCATCTCGCGGAAGCGGCGCCCGTTGGCCTCCACCTCGATGAAAGTCGGCCCGAAGATGCCGGGAATGCTCGCCGACGCCACGAGCACATCGCGGAACAGCTCGCGATATTCGGGCCCTGCCGAGGCGATGGCGCCCATGTCCCAGACGACGCCGCGTTGCGCATCGAGATTTGTGGTCACGATATAAAGCCGGCGGCCGCGCGCATGTTCATTCGCGATGGCCCGCAACAGGCGCGCATCCACGAATTTATCGACCAGATCGACGAGGTGCTGCCGGCGCAGATCCGACGTGCCGAGCAGCGAAAAGATGCCGCCGAGATCGCCGAGAACCTGGGCGACGCCGCCCGCGAACGCCTCCTTGATTTCGTCGTCGTATTCGGGGCCGAGAAAGGCCAGCGGCGCGATCAGCGCGCCCGCGCTGACCCCTGTCGCGATGGCGAATTTGGGCCTCGCGCCCGCCGCGGTCCAGCCGCCGATCACCCCCGCGCCATAGGCGCCGTCATAGGCGCCGCCCGAGATCGCGAGCACATCGAAACTTCCCGCCGCCGTGGTCGCGCCCGCGAGCACCGACCCGCGCAGAAAATCGCGAAGCTCTTCGCTCGTCCCGTCCACCCAGAAACGCGCGTTGGGGATGCCGGGAATCCTCGCGATGGATTGTTCCTGCGCGGTAAAGCTGTCCCGGGGAATGAAAGAGCAGGCCGCCAGCGCCAGGGCAACGAGGCCGAAAACAGCCGCGCGCCGCGCGACGGCGGCAAAGGCGAAGCTAAAGGATAGGCCGGAGTTTGCTTCCCCGCTCATACGCTGCCTCGCCTCGATTGCACGCCAATAGCCCTCTTCCCATGCGTAAGCCAAAGCGTCAACGCCGCAGGCGAGTCGACGCCTTCTTGCGGGGCGCATCGTTGCAAATGTGCAACCGCGGGGCGCCTTTTATGAAGGTTGCGGCAGCGTCCAATAGTCGCTCAGCTGAAGGTCGCCGCCGGCCGGCGGCTCGAACAGGGACCGCACGAGCGCGTCGTCGACCTCGCCGAGCGACGCATGCTCCCACTTCGGCGTCTGATCCTTGTCGATGATGGCGGCGCGCACGCCTTCGAGGAAGTCGTGGCGGCGGATCAGGCGCGTGGCAAGCCGGTATTCGACGATGAGCGCTTCCTTCAGCGTCTTGTGCGCCGCGCCGCGCCGCAAGAATTCGAACGTGACCTTCAGGCTGAGCGGCGACCGCTTGCCAAGGATGTCAAGCGTCCGCCGCGCCCACTCCCGCCACTCGCCATCCTCGCGTTCGAGACCTTCGATAACCTCGTCGAGGGACGGCGCCGCGAAGATGCGGTCTATCGGGCCGCGTAGCTTTTCCAGTTCGCTCGGACCGGGATGCTCATGCAGGCCGTCCAGGACGGCGCCGATGGGCTCGCCATCGATCATGGCGGCCTTTATCGTCTCGAAATGGCCGGACGCGATGCAATGCGTCGCGACGCCAATGTAATAAGCATCGGCGGGACCGCAGACCCGCCCGGTGAGCCCGAGATAGAGGCCGGTCTTCCCCGGCATGCGCGGCAGGAACCAGGATCCGCCGATGTCCGGCACGAAGCCGATGCCGGTCTCCGGCATGGCGAAGCCGATGTTTTCGCCCGCGACGCGGTGGCTGCCGAACAGGCAGACGCCGACGCCGCCGCCCATGACGATGCCGTTTATCAGCGCCACATGCAGCTTTCGGAAGCACTGGAGCGTCCAGTTGTGCTGGTACTCCTCGCGATAATACGAATCTGCTCCGGCAGGACTGTTCAGAACCCAATCGCGGATCGAGCGGATGTCGCCTCCGGCGCAGAACGCCTTGCCCTCGGCCTCCATCAGCACGCCCGAAATGTGCGGATTTCCGGCGCAAGCATGCGTGAAAGCCTCAAGCTTGCGGATCATGTCGAGCGTGAGCGCGTTGAGCGCGCGCGGCCGGGCAAGGCGGATGAGGCCCGCGCTGCCTTCTTCGGCGCAACTGACGCCCGTTCCGGCTTCGTCCATGCGTGTCGTTCCGATGCTGACGAGAGGGGGCTACTCCGGATTCTCGACCTTCGAGCGATAAACCGCAACCTCGATCGGCGCGAACAGAAGCGCCTTCGCCTGGTTGAACACGGGAAGCCGGACTCGCTCGAAAACCTCCATGCTTTCATTCTCCCGCTCGCGTCCCGCGTTCTCGAAAATCAGGTAGATGGGACGGGGCTCCAGCCGGAAAGAAGCGAGCACATAGCTGAGGATGATGTCAAGATGGGTCGAGTTGAGGCTGTCCGGGAAAAACAGGACGGCAGGCTGCGCTGGAATGACAAGGCCATCGCGATCCGCGCGGAGCGCCCTCACGTCGCGGCAAGAGAGATACGACCTCGGATATTGAGCGAGGTTCATTTCCAGCGTTTCCGAGCCTTCGGCGTCGAACGCATAGCCCGCCGCAAATTCGAAATTGCGCCGCGCCGCGAGCAGCATGGTGCGCCCGTTGCCGGCGCGGAAATCGACGAAGGCGTAACGCTTGAGGTCGTCGGGCAGCGCGGACAGCGCCCATTCGAGGAGCTTTTTCGGAATGGGGCCCTTGTAAACGAAAGATTTCTCGGGGCCGTCCTCGGTCTCTTCGACGCGATAAACTTCCAGGGGCGGCGATTTGCAGAACAGTAGCTGCTCGGCGCTCCTGTCGAAGACATGCCGATGCACGACGCTGAGGAGGGCGAGCCGGCGGCGGCGCCAGTCTCGGATGCGCACGCGGCGGCTCAGCTTGCCGGAAGCGTCCAGCGCCGCCTTGGCCATGCCTGCGCTTGCGACGCGCCGTTCGAGGGGCTCATCGGCGTCTTCGAAGGTCACGGCGGGCTCTGCGAGCCGGGTCTCCGCTTCCTCGGCGCGGCTATAGGCGGAAAAGGGCGTCTCAGCCTCCAGCGCCAACGCCAGCTCCTCGGCTTTCAGGAGCGCGAGCGGAGGCTCCTCCAGCGGCAGCGGATGCCCGGCTGGCGGTTCGGACCAGATTTGCTCCTGCGCCGCGGACAACTCCTCGATCAGCCGGTCGCGCGCCGGCTCGGAGGCTTCGCCATCCCGGTCGCTTTGTTCGCCGCGGCCGCCGCGAATGGCGGTTTCAAGAAGGTTGGCGAGCGGCGGGTCTTCGGGAGAATCGCGTCCCGAAGCCTGGGGCTGAAGCGTCCGGCGATTGGCGTTCGAGAACTTACTAAGGCGCGTATCGCCTGAATCTTGATTCGTCATGGGGCTTTCGAATAACCGTCGCCGGAAACAACAGGCCGGGACATCGCTGTCCGGCTTTGGCAAGTCCAAGTCTTCGGATGTTTCACAACTTCTCGCGGATTGGCAATCGGTCAAGGCGCGAAGGCAACGTTAAGGCAGGGATAAATTTGGAAGCAGGCATTCGCCTGTTGTAATTTTACCGCGCGTCAACCTTTCGCTGTCAGAGTCTTGGACATTGGTCTTAATCGAAATTTGTAAGGAGGACCGCGTAGCATGGCTTCTTTCGCACAACCCAGGAGCCGCCCCCGCGACTCCTCTCAAAGCGTCAGCGCCCGCCTTTACAAATTCGCCTTGGTTCTAACCGTCAACGAAGAGTTGGCGCGGGCGCTTCTCCGCTGCGCCCTTAAGGCTTTGAACACGCGCAACGAAACGCCGGACGAAGAGCCCGATCACTTCATGGGCGCCTTCCGGCGCATGTATGCGCTTTGGAGCGCGAAGCTAGGCGAAGACCCGGACATCCAGAAGAAGTGCCCGCCGGAGCCGCGCGTGCTCGCCTCGGGCCTGCCCAAAGGGCCGCTCGCCGGAAACGCCCATTTTGGGAAATTCATTGCAAATTTGCCCTCGCAGCAGAGAGCGGCCCTTTATCTCGTCTATGGCGAAGGCGCTTCCTACGATGAGGCTGCGGAAGTGACCGCGCTCGACCTTCTGGCGCTTATGAAGCTGCTCGCGCGCGGCCATCTCGCGCTGGCTCATTGGCTCGACCATCGCGGGCTGTCCGACGGGGCCGGCCGCGCCGAGGCCGAGTACGACCGCCCGCCGGGGAGGGAGCGCGCCGCATGACGCAGTTGAGCGACGAGTTCCTGCTCGCTTTTCTCGACGGCCAGCTCGAGAGGGGACAATCCGCGGAGGTCTCGCAACTCGCGAGCGCCAACGCGGAAATCTCCCGGCGCGTGGCGCGGTTGAAACGCACGCAGGCTCAGCTCATCGAATGTTTGGGCGCGTTCGCGCGCGAGGACATCGCCCTGCCGAGAGTTTCGGGAGACGCCGACGAAAAGCCGGCCCGCAAAGGCGCCGCTGCTCCGCGCGCGCCGTCGGCGGCGGCTCCGGCCCAGAAGGAGCCGGACGCGGTGAGGAAGATGCTGTTCGTGATCGCCGTTTTCGGAGGCGGCGTTCTCGGCGGCTATGGCGCGACCTTTCTTTCCGCGCACAATGCGCCGCCGCCTCCGAAGGACATGGACCGTCCGCCCTCGGCGACGATCGCGCCCTCCTCCTGGGCGAGCGACATCGCCCGCTTCCACAGCTTTTTCCCGAAAGAGACCCTGACGCCCTATCCCGACGCCATCACCAACCCGGAGCTGATCCGCTTCCAGCTCTCGAAGATTACCGCGAAGGCGCTTTTGCCGCCGGATTTCTCGCGGCAAGGCTACGCGCTCTTTCGCGGGCAGACCTTCAACTACCGCCAGGACCGCATGATGCAGCTCACCTACAGCTCCAAGACGGAGCCGCCGCTGACGCTTTATGCGCTGCCGGCGTTGGAGCTGTCCGATAGCGCCGTCGCCATGCAGGTTCAGGGCGCGAACAAGGCGGCAAGCTGGGTGAACGACCATGTGCGCTTCCTGCTCACGGCGGAGAAAACCGAGGAGGATTTGAGAGTGCTCGCCACGCTCGCGCAGGCGCAGATGCCGAAGAAGCCTTAGCCGTCCCCTCCGTCGTCGTCCCGGAAGCGCCGCCGGCGCTATCCGGGACCGCAAAATAGCAAGCGCCCGGTTCATAACGGCCCCGGATAAGCGCAAGCGCTTTCCGGGGCGACGATGAAAGAGGCGGCGCTTCCGGGACGACGAACGCGCCAAAGCGGGAATATGCCGCCTTTCCCCATCGCCGCAGCAAGAGTATCCGTGGCGCAGGAACCCAATACTCCTGAGGCGGCATGGAAGAAAATCCCGGAAACTATGTACTCGTAGCCGGCAAGACCGGAAGCGGAAAATCGACGGTCCAGAACTGCCTTGTTCGCTACATGACTACGGTCGAAAAGACCTTCTCCGTCGAGCCCGTTCCGGCGGACAAGTCCGTCGATGGCCGAGACATTCTCGATGAATGGGCCGCGCTCTGGGACGAAGGCAAGCTGGCGCCGGAAACGGCGGCAGGGCAGCCGAAGGACCATGTCTACCGCCTTCGCCCGGGCAAGCAGCACAAGGACAAGCCGACGATCGAAATCGGCTTCATCGAGATTTCGGGCGCCGATCTCGAAGCGCTTGCCGCCGCTGTAGGGGAAGAGGCGCCCGCGCTTCCGGCCAAGCCGGCGGGCGTGCTCGGCAACGCCGCGATCAAGCCCGTCCTGGTGCTTGTCTGCGACGCCGCTGAGCCCGCCGGCGCCGCGCCCACGCAGGACGCGCTCTTCGCCGCCTTCATCGCGCGCCTGAAGAGCGAGTTCGGCGAGGCTGTGGTGTCGCGCTGCCCTGTGCTCCTCTTGGCGACGAGGCTGGGGCAGGGGGAAGCGGCCGGAACGGACCTCGCGTCCTTCGCGGGCGAGAACCTGCCCGCCACGCTTGCCGCCTTGCAGGACTGGCGCGCCGGCTACGCGCTAGCCGAGCTGGACGTGGGCGCCATCGAAACGGCCCCGGACGGCGAGCCGCTTCTGCCCTCGCCCAAGTTCGACGACGCGGCCAAGATCTTCCGCTGGGTCTACTTCCAGTTCACGCGCTACCCCGTGGTCGACCCGTTCTTCTCGCGGCTTTGGCGGAGCGTCCGTAAATCCGTTTCTTGAGGCGCGGGTTTATACGGCGAATTAACTCCATTGGGTTCGTTTGGGAAAAAGCCCGTTTTACGGTATCTTGATACCGTGTAGCGCCGATTTGGTAAAAAGGGCGGTAACCATAGGGCGCTTCGTATGAGCGCTTATGCCGCGCGCCCACTGGGGAGAGTGGGGTGAGGGGGGGCCGACCTTTGATCAATCCGCGCCGAATTAACGAGAGCCTTGCCCGAAACCTTTCTCTTTGCGGCTGAAAGGGGTATGAAGCACGGCAGCACAACCGCCCCCGCAGAGACATCCATGCCGCATCGGAAGACCGCCATCGTCGTCACCGTGCCATGCGCAGGCCAGCTCGGCATCGCAGCCAGGGCGCCATGACCGGCGAGCTTGCAGCGGCCTTCGAGCAGGAGTTTCAGGCATGGCGCAAGTCGTGGCTGGAGTCGATCGTGGACGATTACGGCGCCCTGTCGCGCTACCGCGCCGCCAACGCCGCGCTCAAGCCGCCGCGCCCGGGCGAAAACCGCATCGTCTTTTTCGGAGATTCCATCACCGAAGGCTGGAATCTCGAAGAGCATTTCCCCGGCAAGCCCACCATCAATCGCGGGATCAGCGCGCAGACGACGGCGCAGATGCTTCTTCGCTTCAGGCAGGACGTCGTCGCGCTGCGGCCGAGCGCCGTCGTTATCCTTGCGGGAACGAATGACATCGGCGGCAATTGCGGTCCGGTGCTGGCGGAAGACATCCAGGCGAACATCGCGTCGATGGTTGAGATCGCGCGGGCGAATTCCGTGAGCGCGATCCTGTCCTCGCTCCTTCCGCCGCCGCATAAGACGACGCCTCTTTCCCGTTACAACCTTCTCAAGCATCCTCCCGAGAAAATCGCCGAACTCAACCGCCGGCTGAAAGACTACAGCGCCTCTCACGCTTCGGCCTTTATAGACTATTTCGCCGCCATGAGCGACGCAGACGGGTTTCTGGCGCCGGCTTTTTCCGAGGATGGTATTCATCCCCTGCCGACCGGCTATGCGGTCATGGCGCACGTTGCTCGAAGCGAGATCGGCCGAACCCTGGAAATCTGATCCCCCCAAACGAATGGCGGTAAATTATAGCTCGGCCGCGGCAGGCGCACTTCACATCGTGGCTCCCGCCAAAGGCTGAGGACAGCACTGCTGCCATTCTTGCTTGTATAGCAAAGGCTTGTTCAGTTATGGCTAGACTTGTTCCGCGCGTTCTTATCGTCTCCGCAAGGCCTAATTTTGCATTTTTGCCTTTCGTCGGTGTCTACTATCTCGTCACAGCGACCGCAGCTTTTTTCGTCGTTTTTCTTGGCGCCTAAATCTGGCCCTTGCGGCGCTATCGCTTTCGAATCCGCATCCCCCTTTAAAATCTTGACAAGCTCAGGTTTTAGCTCTGGCACCATGTAGAGCACACCGAAAAAGAAAAGAGCCACAATAAGGAAGCCCCAAACCCATCCAGGGATGCCGTGCAAATGAACGTCGCCAGTCATTTTGCATTCCTCATGAAATCTCTAGCGGCTTAGCGGAAAGGATGAGGATCTGCAACGAATACCATGCATCAAAGGTCAAAAATGCCCGGCGCCAGAAGATCACGCTTGAGCAGCCAAATCGCCAGCCACAGCGTCGGTGGAAAAAAACATCCTGGCGATGCCGGAGCCTAGCTCGTCTAGTGTGTGCGCTCGATCTCACACAGCTGCCTAACCGAGGCGCCCTGCTTGAATTGAAGGCAATATTCGTCGAAAATGCATTTCCCTTCAACTGAATTTGGCCGAAGAGCCTCAACCAGTTCTTCTTGAAATGGAAGGGTTTCATATTTTGATACGCAGGCATTCTTTCCCCATCCTTCAACTTCGGCTTTGAATATATTTTCTTCCGTTAGGCCCTTCCAATTTCCGTGATAATCATTTTCTTCCGTCTGTAGCTCTTTCAAATGTTTCCATATTAGGTGTGAAATAACAGCGACATCCTTGCACCGTTGTAGCATATAACCATTATTCTCAGTAAAATTATATGTGACCAGGATCGATGAAACTGAAAATGTATCGATCTCCTCTGGCGTTATGCAGGGATATTCTGTGGTAGCTTTATTGTATACATTGCGAAGCTTAAGAGGGATACTAAGGGTCACCAAGGAAATATCCTTCAATCGTTCGCTACATTTACCATCTCTTGCTGTCAATGGCTCAACCGGCTGGCCTGTAACCCAAAAAAACGCATCAATTTTACCTTCAGAAAGGGCAGATAGTTGCTCTTTCGGCAGCATTTTTGTGAATCTACGTGGGTCGGTCTCATCTCCTTCAACAACACGAATTGGGGAAGAGCTTGTTGAAAGGAGAGTTAATGCCGTTTTTTGGGTTCCGCTCCCATCGGGGCCCAGCGATACGCGCTTGCCCCTCAAATCCTCGATCGACGTTATGCCTGAATTGCGATGCGCCAAAAGATGCACCTCCGCAGCGTAAACCGGGAAGACATAGCGAAGGTCCTTAACGTTACTTCTAGCTTTCCTGCATGCCTCTTTGCACATCTCCCCCTTAGCCTTGGCATCAATCGTCAAATAATCCAAAGTATCGCTATGAACAAAACCAAGAGTAGCAGGCCTTCTACTATCCATTTGCGTTACGTTATCGAAAGAGCCATTACTCGGAAGCACATTAAGCTTCTTTCCGCAATATTTTTCATAAAGTCGGCTAATATCATGCGCCATTGCGTAATAGGCGCCGCCTTCGGTGCCTCCAAGGATGTTGAAATCAGCGGATTGCGCGAACGCCGGGAGGGAGAAGCACACGCTGAAAATGCCTGCCGCCGACAACCAAGAGACATATGCCCGCATTTCCGCCCCTTTACCTTTTTATTTCCGGACTGGCTGGCGGACACAGCTCAAGTTATTGATTTTTTGTATGAAATTACTGCATCTGCAGATCGGCGCCGCCCCACCTATCTCGAAAGAATTTAGACAGCTTTGCTCTTAAATTCAAGTCGTTGTATGCCGAAGCCAGGGCCACGAACTCAGGTTAACGATCATTTAACCATTGCGTGTTGTGTGATTCCATCTGGCTTTCTGATTCGGGGAGCCTTTGAGATGGACGATTTCGGCCCTAAGCCGCGCCTTCGGAGCCTTTTGGACCATTTTTCCGGGATTGACGACCCGCGCGAGGCTTGGCGGGTGGCCCATCCGCTGCCGGAAGTGCTTCTTCTCGTCGTCTGCGCCAGCGTTGCATCGTGCGACGATTTCGACGACATCGCCGAATGGGGCGAGAACCATCTGCCGTTTCTGCGCCGTTTTCTGCCCTATCATCATGGCGTTCCCGGCGCGCGCTGGTTGAACATCCTTATGAACCGCATCGATCCGGACTTGTTCTCGGACTGCTTCATGAACTGGGCGCGCGACCTTCGCCCGGACGCTCCTGGCCTCATCGCGCTCGATGGCAAGACCTCGCGCCGCAGCCATGACCGCGCCGCGGGAAAGGCCGCGCTCCATCTTGTCTCCGCCTTCGCCACCCGTGAGAGGCTGGTTCTTGGCCAGGAAGCCGTGGACGCGAAATCGAACGAGATCGTAGCCATTCCGGCGCTTCTCGAACGCCTCGCCGCATCGGGCGCTTTGGCGGGCGCCCTCGTCACCATCGACGCGATTGCTTGCAATCCAGGCATCGCCCAGGACATCGTTGACCACGGAGCCGATTATCTCCTGGCCGTTAAAGGCAACCAGCCAACTCTTCTGTCTGAAATACAACGCTTTTTTGACGATGCGGACGAAGCCGCCCTGGATCGGCACACCGATGCGGACAAGGGCCACGGCCGCATCGAGGAACGCCGCTGCCTGGTGAGTACGGCTATCGATTGGATGGACGGCGAACGCCGCTTTCCAGGCGAATACCGCTTTCCCAAACTCGCCGCCATCGCAATGATCGAAAGCAAGGTCGAGACCAACGCAGGCGCAAGAACCGAGCGGCGCTTTTATATTACCTCGCGCGCCATGACTGCGAAGCTGCTTGGCGAGGCCGTGCGCGCCCACTGGCAGATCGAGAACGCGCTGCATTGGGTGCTCAACGTCACGTTCCGGGACGATCTCGCCCGCGTCCGAAAGGGCCACGGCGCCAAAAACATGGCCGTCGTCCGGCACTTCGCCATCAATCTCGTCCGCGCAGCGCCAGACAAAAAAAGCCTAAAGCTCAGAAGGAAAATCGCCGGCTGGAACCAAGATTACCTCCAAAGCCTCATTCAAAAATCGTATCCGTTGCGGCGGCATCACCTTCAAAATCGGCTTTTTCCGCGCGAGAGTGTGGGCTGAGGCGGGAACGGAAGATGAGCGCTTATGCAAAGTGACAGGCATCGGCACAGTCTCTTACGGCAGGACAGCTACCGGCGGATCGAGGCGATCACGGGGCAGCGGCGGCGCCGGCAATGGAGCGATGAAGAGAAGGCGCGGATCGTTTCGGAGAGCTTTGCTCCGGGCGCCAACATCGCCGCTGTGGCGCGGCGTCATGGCGTGAGCTGCGGCTTGCTGCATAATTGGCGCGGTCAGGCCCGGCAAGCGGCTGCATCCACGGCGCCGTTCATTCCGATCGCACTGGCGGAGGAGAGCGGCGGCGGAGAGGAAGATCGGGCCATCGCGCCGTGCGGCGCGATCGAGATTGAGCTTTCGGGCGCGCGCGTCCGCGTCGAGGGCGCGGTCGGCAAGGCGGCGCTCAAAACCGTGCTGGCGGCGTTGCGCGAAACGGCATGATCGGGATATCCGGCGGCCGGCGCATTTTCTTGGCTGCAGAGCCGATCGATTTCAGAAAGGGGATGGACTCCATCGCCGCGCTGGTGGCTGAGATGCTGAAGGCCGATCCATTTTGCGGCGATATGTTCGTATCCGCTATGAGCCTGCCACTGAGGCGGTTCAGGCCGCCATTTTCAGGTCTTGCACAGGAGCCGCGCGTGCGGCTTTCCAGTTCCAGGGCAGGAGTTCGGCCAGCTGATGGCTTTTGGTCTGGCCGGAGACGATGCGCTCGAGGACATCTGTGAGCCAGGGCTGCGGGTCGACGTTGTTGAGCAGGGCGGTGTTGATAAGCGAGGCGAGAACGGCCCACGAGTCTGCCCCGTTTTCGCTGCCCGCGAAGAGGCTGTTGCGCCTGCCGAGACCGATGGGGCGCATGTCGCGCTCCACGGTGTTGTTGTCCACTTCCACGCGGCCATCGTCGAGGAACACGGCGAGCCCCCGCCAGTGGTTCAGCGTGTAACGGATCGCTGTGGCGAGCGGAGATTTGGCGGAGACCTCCTTCAGCCGCTCCTCCGCCCACGTCTTGAACGCTTCCATAAGCGGTTTGCTTTCGGCCTGACGCACGGCCAGCCGCTCCGCGGCGCCCAGGCCGCGGATGCGCGTCTCGATGGCATAAACGGCCGCGATCTGGCGCAAGGCCTCGAAGGCGATGGGCGAGTTCGTGGCTTTGTGGAACTCGAAGAACTTTCGCCGCGCATGGGCGAGGCAGAAGGCAAGCACGATGGGCTTGCCCTCGCGCTGCGTCTCCGCCAGCTTTTTGTAGGCGGCGTAGCCGTCCACCTGCAGGATGCCCGAGAAGCCATCGAGCAGCGTCATGGCATGCTCGGTTTTTCGGCCCTCGGCGAAAGCGTAGGCGACGGCGGGCGGGGCCGGGCCGCCCCAGGGACGATCATCTACGGCGACCGCCCAGAACTGGCAGCGCCTTGTCCCGCCGCGGGCGAACACCGGCATCGGCGTCTCGTCGCAGAAAATTTTCGGCCGCGCCAGGATCGAAGCGAGCAGCAGCGCATAAAGCGGCTTCAGCCACCAGGCGGTCCGCCCGATCCACAACGACAGCGTCGAGCGGTCAAGCTCGATCCCTTGCGCCCGCATCATGCGCAGCTGGCGGTTCAGCGGCAGATGCCAGGCGAACTTTCCAACCGCGATGGCGGCGAGCAGCGCTTCGGTGGCGATGCCGCCATCGACCGGCCGCGCCGGCGCAGGCGCCTGGACCACGGCATTCTCGCAAGCCCGGCAGCCATAGCGCGGGCGGATAATGCGCTTCACCCGATACTGCACCGGCACGATGTCCAGCATCTCGCTCACGGTCTCGCCAATGACATGGAGCGCCCCGCCGCAACAGGAGCAAGTCTTGGCCTCGGGATCGATGCGTATCTCGATGCGCGGCAGATGCCCGGGCAGCTTGCCGCGATTGCGTTCGGCGGGTTTGCGCGGCTTTTTGCGAACTGCCGCGGAGGCGTCGCGGCTTTCACCAGCCCCCTCCGTTGCGGCCGCCGCCGCGGCCAGATCGAAGATGAGCTGCAGCTGATCGGGATCGAGCTTCTCGGAACGCTTCCCGAACAAGGCGCGCTTGAACTCAGCCAGGATGTAAAGGAGCTTCTCGTTCTCCGCTAGCGCCGCATCGCGCTGGGCGGCCGCCTCCTCCGCAGCGCTGGCCAGCTCGATGAGCCTTCCCTTGAGCTGCTCCGGATCGGAGGGCAAAGCGGAGAGATCGAGAATCATGACTGCAACTTATGCGAGAGCGTCGCCGTTCATCCAGTAAAATCGCTCGCTCTAAGCAGCTTTTATTGGACGCCTCATGGCTTTGACCGGCGCGTTGGTCCACGCCAGACCTTCGAGCAGCATGGACATCTGCAAGGCGCTGAGCTGGATCGTGCCGTTACGCGCCGGCGGCCAGCAAAAGCGCCCCTCCTCAAGCCGCTTGGTAGCCAGAATCAGCCCGGAGCCGTCCCAGACCAGGATTTTCAAACGGTCGCATCGCTTCGGACGGAAGATGAACATATCGCCGCAAAATGGATCGGCCTTCAGCATCTCAGCCACCAGCGCGGCGATGGAGTCCATCCCCTTTCTGAAATCGATCGGCTCTGCAGCCAAGAAAATGCGCCGGCCGCCGGATATCCCGATCATGCCGTTTCGCGCAACGCCGCCAGCACGGTTTTGAGCGCCGCCTTGCCGACCGCGCCCTCGACGCGGACGCGCGCGCCCGAAAGCTCAATCTCGATCGCGCCGCACGGCGCGATGGCCCGATCTTCCTCTCCGCCGCCGCTCTCCTCCGCCAGTGCGATCGGAATGAACGGCGCCGTGGATGCAGCCGCTTGCCGGGCCTGACCGCGCCAATTATGCAGCAAGCCGCAGCTCACGCCATGACGCCGCGCCACAGCGGCGATGTTGGCGCCCGGAGCAAAGCTCTCCGAAACGATCCGCGCCTTCTCTTCATCGCTCCATTGCCGGCGCCGCCGCTGCCCCGTGATCGCCTCGATCCGCCGGTAGCCGTCCTGCCGTAAGAGACTGTGCCGATGCCTGTCACTTTGCATAAGCGCTCATCTTCCGTTCCCGCCTCAGCCCACACTCTCGCGCGGAAAAAGCCGATTTTGAAGGTGATGCCGCCGCAACGGATACCAAAAATCCGCCGTTAACCTGGATTCGTGACCGTGATGCCGCAGCAGCACGTAGCGGCGAGCGCCTACAAGACGCGTCTGGGACGTGGGACGCATATTGGGCGCCGGCGTTCTATCGCCAGCGCGTTCTCGCCTAACCCCCACTCGACTCGGCGTCGGCCCACCTTGTCCGCTGAGCCCACTGGGGCCACCGGCGGGCCCGCACGGGAAAGTGATTGCCTCCGAGCGGCTTGGCGCTCCATAAATCCCGCAAGGCCTACGCAACGGCATTGGAGCGGGGAAAGCCATGACCATCGACGCGCGCCCGACAATCGAGGCCCCGGACGACGACCCTTGGATCTGGCTCGAAGACATCGACGGGCAAAAAGCAACCGCATGGGCCGACGGGCAGACCGCGACGACGCTCGCGCAGTTCGGCGGCCCGCGCTTCGAGGAAGACCGCGACACGCTGAAAGCGATCCTCGACAGGCCCGACAACATCCCCTATATCGCCCGGCGCGGCGGCCTCGTCTTCAATTTCTGGAAGGACGCCGATCATCCGCGCGGTCTCTGGCGCGCGACGACCCTCGACAAGTACCGCGCGGGCGCACCGGACTGGGATGTGCTTCTCGATATCGACCGGCTCGCCGCCGAGGAGAACGAGGATTGGATTTGGCAAGGCGCGGTAACTCTGCCGCCCCGGCACGAGCTGGCGCTCATCAGCCTGTCGCCCGGCGGCGGGGACGCGGCGGCAATCCGCGAGTTCGACATCCGCGCCAAGGCCTTCGTCGCGGGCGGCTTCGTCATCCCCCAATCCAAGGGCGGCGCCGATTGGCTCGGCCGCGACGCGCTGATCGTTTCGAGCGCGCTCGGCGAGGGCATGGCGACCTCGTCGGGCTATGCACGCACGATCCGCGTGCTTCAGCGCGGACAGGAGATGGCGGACGCGAAGGTCGTGGCCGAGATCCCCCATGAAAGCATGATAATTTGGGCGCATTGCGATTCCCTCTGCGGCGCCGGCAACGTCGTTTTCTTTGAGCGGGCGGGCTTTTTCGATCTCGCGTTAAGCATCGGCGACCGGACAGGGCCGAAAACGTGGCTCGACTTGCCGCTCGATATGGATTGCGAGGTCCACAACGACTGGCTCGTGGCGAAGCCGCGCAGCGCCTGGACCTTCGCGGGGACCACTTATCCGCGCGACGCGCTTCTCGGCATCGGGCTTCGCGCCTTCATCGATGGCGATCGCGCCTTCAAGGTTCTGTTCGAGCCCAGCGAGCGGCGCGCGCTGCAAGCATTTTTCTTTGCCGGCGACAGGCTCATCCTGTCCATCCTCGATAATCTCACGCCCACTTTCAAGAGCATCGAGCCAGGAGAGGGGTGGCGTTCGCGCGCAATCGAGGGTTTGCCGGAAATCGGCGTCGCCTATGTCTGGCCGTTCGACGCCGATACGCGGGAGAGCAACGGCGATCTCGTCGCCAATGTGGAGGGTCCCGCCACGCCGCCCGCCTTCATGCTCCTGGAAGGCGGCAAGAGCTGGGACGTGCTGCGTCGCTCGCCGGAAGCCTTTTCGCCGGACGGGATCGCCGTTTCGCGGCACGAGGCGATCTCGGTCGATGGCGCGCGCATCCCCTATTTTCAGTTCGGCCCGCAGCGCGAAACCGGCGACGCGCCCGTCCACCTCTATGGCTATGGTGGCTTCGGCGTCTCGTTTTTGCCGGACTATCAGCCGGGCCTCGGCAAGCTCTGGCTGGAGCGCGGCGGCACGCGCGTGATCGCAAATATCCGCGGCGGGGGCGAATTCGGGGTGAGTTGGCACGACGCCGGCCGGCGCGAGGGCAAGGCCCTGTCGCACGAGGATTTCGCGGCGGTGGCGGCCGATCTTGTCGCGCGCGGGGTGACGGCGCCGAACAGGATCGCGGCGGAGGGCGGCTCGAATGGCGGCATCCTCATCACGAACATGCTGGTGCGATACCCCGAGCGCTTCGGCGCGCTTCTCTGCACCGTCCCGCTGATCGACATGCGCCGGTATACGAAGCTGCTCGCGGGCGCGAGTTGGATCGCCGAATATGGCGACCCCGACGATCCCGAAGACTGGGCTTTCCTGCAAAAGATTTCAGCCTATCACCGGGCCGTGCCGGGGCAATCCTACCCGCCGATCCTCATTGCGACGCGCAGACGCGACGACCGCGTCCATCCCGGCCACGCGCGCAAGATGACGGCGAAACTTCAGGCGATGGGCTACGACGCGCATCTTTACGAGCAGCCCACGGGAGGCCACGGCGCCGAGAAGGACAACAAGGACCGCGCCGCCTTCACCGCGATCGGGCTCGCCTTCCTGCGCGAGAAGATCGGCTGGCGCGGCGAAGGCTAGGCAGGATTTCGCGGTCTGCCAATCGCAAAGTTGATCGGCCGTGGGTCGCGAGCCGGCATCGGCTCGATCCAATCGCGGCGCCGCTTAGCCCCCCGGCTTCGGAAGCTCACGCACTGGCCGAAGCCGTTGTCGCGGCGCAACTTGGTCTTTGTTTTTTGCAACAACATAGAGCTTACGAGGATATCTCAAGACATTCTTGAGAGATGGAGCGCTATTGCCTTTTTATTCGAAACGAGGGGGTCACTATGGGTCTTTCGCATGGTCTCAACGGCGCTCATCCAGGCGCCAAATTAGATTGCGTCTTGAACGGTTTTATCCGCAAGCAAGGCGGCGTGACGGGCGTGGTCGATCTGTTCGCAAAGCAGGGCCTTGGCCCTACCATCCAATCGTGGGTCGGAAAGGGCGCAAACCAGCCTATTTCAGACGCTCAAATATTCCGCGCTTTGGGCTTCGCGACCTTGCAGCAGCTTGGCGCGCAGCTTGGCCTGTCGCCTGACGAAGCAGCGGCGAAGCTGTCGAAGGTTCTTCCGGGCGCAATCGAGAAGGTGACGGCCGAAGGCAGCCGAACAACGACACCGAGTCGATCGGTGTTGCGGTACTTCACGAGTTCTCTGAGATAAGCTCACTTTTGGCGGCGGCGCGCATGAGGCCGCCGCCAGAACTGGATCGCGGCATGTTCGCCGGCAAATGCAAAAGCCCCCAGCGTTAGACGACACGCTGGGGGCATTTTCGTAAATATGTGCAGGCAATACGCCTTGGGAGAAACTCGCGCAGAGCAACGCTATGCAGTTACTATGCCTATGCTTGGCATCAGCGCAGCGCAACTGCTTTTGCTCGCGGGACTTGCGATAGCCGGGAATAGATGCTTAAAAAACACCCGTATGCTGATGAATGATAGCGCATCCGGGGCGCGCCTGGGACAGCCGCAGGCAAGAAACGGGCGTGCGAGGATCGCGCGCCGGAGGAAAGATGGAGGTCACGGAAAGTGCAGCATGCCGGGCAGATTGCTGGGAGAGCATTGCAAATCGAGAAGCGACTTTAAGCGGAAAATAAGCAAGAATCCGTAGGCTACGCTCTTCGTAGCAAATCGTTGGGGCGGAGCGTTGGCGACATGATCGAGTTAGGCTTCATACAACCCTTCGCCTACGAGGATCCTGAGACCGGAGACAGGATCGCCATTTCGGTCTCGGACTTTTATACCAAGTTATCGGTCAATGGCCGCGAGTATTTCTTCATTCGGGAAACCGGGAAATTCGACGGCGCCGCGACCGCGAAGCGCAGCGGCCCTATTCTGGTTTACGCGGCAGAGTAAACGGATCCTGTCTGGTTTGCCAATTGCGAGCGGCTTCCTCGGTTTTGGCGCGACCGACAATAACGAGGCGGCCCGCGTCCCACCGTTGCTTATGCTCTTGTTCGCGGCGTGCCGGTTCTCTGGTGACGCCCGTGTGAACGACGGTGCTCCCAACCCGGAACTCATACGCGTAATAATCGCGCTTTTTCATCCATCGACCTCGACGCAAAGTCATCAAGCCCCTATTCATCGCTGATTCTCCTCTGCGTCAACACGGGGCAGCGGCGCAATGCATTCTTCGCCCAGAAGTATGGCGCATCCTCTGCTGCTGGGCGTGCTGGGCCGAAACATTTTCATCGAGGCGGCCGTTTGGGCGAAGGCGCTCGACCTGCTTGCCGGCTCCCCATCGTCACGGCGCGGCGCCTCGTTGAAAAGCTCAAGGTCACTTACGCCGCGGCAAATTCTGGCATTGCGCTGCTTGCGGAGCCCGGCATCCTCGAAGAGCGAACGGGGCATCGGCTGAACCGCATTTTCGTCGCGAAGGAGGCGCTTCGCATTTACAGCCGTCGGTTCGGCGAAGAGCCCGAACTGCCGGGAACTGAGCGGCTGCGAATAACTGGACGCCTATCTCTGCGGCAACATGGCTGAACCTTGTGCATTTGCCGCGTTGTCATCGCACAACCTTTGTGCATAAACTTGGAGGATTGCACACGTTCTGGCCAGGATCGTTCCCATGAAACTTATCACCGCCATCATCAAGCCATTCAAGCTCGACGGCGTGCGCGAAGCGCTCGCCAACGCCGGGATCGACGGCATAACGGTCAGCGAGGTGAAGGGTTTCGGCCGCCAGAAGGGCCATACCGAGATCTATCGCGGCGCCGAATACCAAGTGTATTTCGTGCCGAAAGTTCGCATCGACGTCGCCGTGCCGGACGATCTCGCCGAAAGGACCGTTGAGCTTATCGCCGAGGCCGCCCGCACGGGCGAAATCGGCGATGGAAAGATTTTCGTCACGCCAATCGAGCATGCGCTTCGCATCCGAACCGGAGAAAGCGATAGCGAGGCCCTGTAGGCCGGCTTTCCCATCTAAACAGAGGTAAAGATGAAACTGAGGGCATTGGCGCGGCCTTGCGGCCGAACGATAGCGGCTGCCTTGCCATTCCTGCTGGCGGCGGCGCCGGCGTTCGCGCAGACTTCCGGGATCGACGGCGGGGATACCGCCTGGATGCTCGTCGCCACCGCCATCGTCCTGATGATGACCATGCCGGGGCTCGCGCTGTTTTATTGCGGCATGGTTCGCAAGAAGAACGTGCTCGCCACCATGGCGCAGAGCTTCGCGGCGGCGGCGCTTGTCTCCGTGCTCTGGATGATCTTCGGCTACGGCCTCTCTTTCACTGGCGAAGGCCGCTATATCGGCGACTTGCTCAGCCGGCCGTTCCTCACGGGCATCGCCATGACCTCGGTCAGCCCGTTTGCGAAGACGATCCCCGAAAGCTTGTTCATGATCTACCAGATGACGTTCGCGGTCATCACGGTGGCGCTCATCGCGGGATCGGTCGCCGAGCGGATGCGGTTTTCAGCCTTCATGCTGTTCTCGGCCCTTTGGCTGACCTTCGTTTACGTGCCGCTCGCGCACTGGGTCTGGGGCGGCGGCTTCCTCGCGCAAGCGGGGCTTCTCGATTTCGCGGGCGGCACGGTCGTTCACATCAATGCCGGCGTCGCCGGGCTTGTCTGCGCGCTTATCCTTGGCAAGCGGCAGGGCTACGGCTCCGAAAACCTCGCGCCTTACGATCTTTCCATGGCCGTGGCCGGTACGGGGCTGCTCTGGGTGGGCTGGTTCGGTTTCAATGGCGGCTCGGCCTACGGGGCCAACTCGCGCGCCGCCATGGCCATCGTGGCGACGCACCTCGCGGCGAGTTCCGGTGCGCTCACCTGGGTCGTCATGGAATGGCTGTCGCGCGGCAGGCCGTCCGTGCTCGGCTTGATCTCCGGCGCGGTCGCGGGGCTCGGCACGGTGACGGCGGCTTCGGGCTACATCCTGCCATGGCAGGGCGCAGCGATCGGCGTCATCGCGGGCGCGCTCTGCTTCTTCGCCTCGACCTCGATCAAGCGCTGGCTCGGCTACGACGACTTGCTCGACGTGTTCGGCGTGCATGGCGTCGGCGGCGTGCTCGGCACGGTGCTGACGGGCGTTTTCGCGACAGCGGCCGTATCGGCGGGGCCGGACGCGCCCAACGGCTATTCGGGACTGCTCGAAGGCAATGTGCAGCAACTCCTGACGCAGCTTTACGGCGTCGGCGTCACCATCGCCTATTGCGCGGCCGCGACTTTGCTCATCCTCCTCGCCGTGGCGATCGTCACGCCGCTCCGCGTCGAGAAGCGCAGCGAGATCGAAGGGCTCGACATCGCCGAACACGGCGAGTCTATCCACGCTTAGCGTACTAAACAAACCTCTTCACCCCTCACCCTGTCCCTCTCCCCCTGGGAGAGGGACCGATGCTGCAACGGGTGCGGCGTGACTCCCTCTCCCCCTGGGAGAGGGCTGGGGTGAGGGGTTGCGGCGTGGATTCCATGCCGCCATGTTCCAGATTCGTTCAGGAGAACGAATTGGCTACCTTCGCGAACGGAGGGACCGATGAACGAGCAAATTCAAACCGCGCTGGCGCAGCTTCGCGGCGATCCGCTGCTGGCGCTTGCGATCTTCGCGGGCGTTGCGCTCGCTGCTTTCCTGATCCTGATCGCGCTGTCGATCCGGCACGGGGCGGTGCTTTCGCGCGAGCGCGACGCGAGGGCCAAGACCGCGCGGGCGTCCGAATCGGAGCTTGCGGAGGTGCGCGGGCGCATTTCGCAAATGGCCGAGATCGCGGCGCTTCGCCAGGAGGAAACCTCGCGCGCCGTCAACGACCGGCTCGACCGCGTGTCGCAGCATCTCGGCGCCTGCGTGGAGGATGCGGGCCGGCGCACCTCCGACTGGCTCACCCAAATGATGGAGATCGCGGCTGCGCGCCAGGGCGAGCTTGCGCGCACCGTGGACGAGAGGCTCGAACGCGTGAGCCGGCATCTCGACGCGAGCGTGGAGGAGACGAACCGGCGGACTGCGGAGCGGCTCGCGCAGATGGCCGACGCCGTCGCGCTGCGCCAGGAGGAGTTCGCCCGCACCGTGAACGAGCGGCTCGATCGCGTAACGCAGCATCTCGGCGCGAGCGTGGAGGAGACCGGCCGGCGCACCTCCGACAATCTCGCGCGGCTCGCTGAACGCCTCGCCGCGATCGACGACGCGCAGCGTAATATCGCGGAGCTTTCGGGCCGCGTTGTCTCGCTGCAGGACATCCTCGCCAACAAGCAGGCGCGCGGCGCGTTCGGGCAGATCCGCATGGAGGCCATCGTCGAGGACGGCCTGCCGAAGGGCGTCTACAGCTTCCAGCCGACGCTTTCGAACGGCAGGCGGCCCGACTGCCTGATCCAGCTTTCCAGCGCGTCGGCGCCGCTCGCGGTGGATGCGAAATTCCCGCTCGAAGCGTTCGAGGCGCTGCGCGTGGCGGCGGATGAAGGCGCGCGCAAAGAGGCGCAGGCGCGCGTGCGGCGCGACGTGGCGCGGCACATCGAGGACATCGCCGCGAAGTACTTCATTCCGGGCGAAACGCAGGACACGGCGCTGTTGTTCGTGCCCGCCGAGTCCATCTACGCGGAGCTGCACGACAGCTTCCCCGACCTCATCCAGAAGGCGCATCGCGAGCGCATCGTCATCGTCTCGCCGAACATGCTGATGCTGGCGGTGCAGACCATGATGGCGATCCTGAAGGATGTGCGCACGCGCGAGCAGGCGGGCGCGATCCAGCGCGAGGTGGGGCTGCTGGTCGGCGATGTGGGCAAGCTTGCCGAGCGCGTCGGCGAGTTCCAGCGCCGCTTCGGCCAGCTCGGGCCGGACCTCGACAAGATCGCGGCGGCGGCGGGGCGGATCGCGGAGCGCGGCCGGCGCATCGAGGCGCTGGAGGTGGAGGAGGGGAAGGAGGCGCCGAAGCCCCTCATCGCGGCGGCGGAGTAGGAGCATCCCGCCCGGTTTTGCCGCCGGGCGCCGGGCCTCGAAGCGGCGCCGCGTTTACCCTTCGCTAACCCTGGCGCCCCGGAATAAGGTACCGCCACTTCGCGGTTTTCCGCCCTTTTTCCCTTATTATGACCAGTATAGCCCAAGGCGCCTTGAGGACGCGTTAAGCGGCGCCTATGTCATTGGTTTCGCTTGAGAAATTCCGCCAGCAGCGCAGGTTTTGCAGCGGTTGCGGACGCCGCTTCCGCAACCTTAGGCGGCGCTTTCTGGTTAACGCGCGCAACAATATAACCGTTAACTAGGATTTCCGACTCGCTTTTTTCGCGTCGAATCGCGCTTTTTTCGCGTTTTCGTAGGCGGAACGGGCATTTTCGTAAGCGCCGCCGCCCTCGCACGCGCGCGTTAACCCGGCCGATTTTAACCATCCGGCGGCGATACGAAATTCGCCCGCCGCCTTACAGTTCGAAAAACCCGAACTGTAAGCGGCTGCCGCCTCGCCGATGCCGGATCGCCCTTGCGATCTTGGAACTTTCATGGCCGCGATCGCGACAGCTTGCTTGAAGCGCACCGATGCGCATGCTAAGGAAGCGATCCTGACGCAAGGACACGTAGCTCAGCGGTAGAGCACTACGTTGACATCGTAGGGGTCACTGGTTCAATCCCAGTCGTGTCCACCATTAAAATCAATGACTTAAGCCAGAACTGACCATCATTTGCGTAGGGCTCCAAGTTCATTGAACCTAAACTCCCTATTTCACCCATGTTTTTTGACCTTGGAATCAACCTCGATTGATGACCTTTGAGGTTCAGGAGGATTCAGCGCACGGTCTACGACACCAACCGCTGGGGCAAGATAGCCGCGCTGGTGCTTTGCATAGCGTTGCGTGCTGATGATGTTGTCATGACCGAGTAGGCGCTGAATCACCCGGAGTTCGTGGCCGGCATCGGCGATCCAAGTTGCGAGAGAGTGCCGCAGGAGGTGCGCGCCATTGAAGTCGCCTTCAATGCCCGCGTCCTTGAATGCCCTCGCCAGCGCCTTCTTAACACTCCCGACGGGGCGACCTGACCACTCAATCACATGGTCTGTGCGCGCCCACTGTTTCGCCTTTACAAGTTCGACGTACCGAAAGTCGTTAATGTCGACCTTGGCGCGACCCTTTTTGCCAGAGGTGTCCAGCACGCTTGTCTTGCGCGGGACGCGGAAGTCGACGGTGCGTTCGTCGAATTTGACGCGCTCCCACGTTAATTCCATGATCGCTTGGCGCCGCGCGCCGGTGGAAATGGCGATCACAACGAAGAGGCGCACGTGAGGATGACGACAGGCTGCCAACAAGCTCTGAAACTGCTCGATGGAAATAACGCGGTCTCGTGCATCCGGCTGCCGGCCGCGCCAGATATAGACATGTTTTGCGAGGCCGCGTTTGACGGCCCAATTTATGATGGTGCGGATAAGGGATAGTTCATTATAGATCGTCGCCGCAGATGCCGGGTCTGCCGCAGTCTCCCGTCCGCGCGCGTATTTGTGGCAAACCGTGCGTTCCTCGCCGTCGACTATGAAGCGCATGGGGATAGAGGCGCTGTACCGGCGTCCGCGCACGACGAAGCCAGAGCCGGGGCACAAGATCTATCCGTATCTGCTGCGCGGCATGGAGGTCGTACGGCCGAACCAGGTGTGGGCGATGGACATCACGTACATCCCGATGGCGAAGGGCTTCGTCTATCTCGCCGCCGTGCTCGACTGGTTCTCGCGGCGCGTGCTGTCCTGGCGGGTGTCCATCACGATGGAAGCCTCGTTCTGCGTCGAGGCGTTGCAGGACGCTTTGGCCCGGCATGGGAAACCGAAGATCTTCAACACCGATCAGGGCAGCCAGTTCACGGGGACAGACTTCACCGGCGTGCTGATCAAGAACGAGATCGCGATCAGCATGGACGGAAAGGGCGCCTGGCGGGACAACGTGTTCGTCGAACGGCTCTGGCGCAGTGTGAAGTACGAGGAGGTCTACCTGCACGCTTACGACAGCGTACCAGACGCACGAGCCTCGATCGGGCGGTACCTCGATCTCTACAATCGCCGCCGCCCGCACTCAAGCCTTGACGGCATGACGCCCGATCAAGCCTACTATGGAGCACACCGCTTGCCGCCAGTCCGCTTGGCGGCCTAACCCCGGCAGACGTTCCACTTATCGAAGCGGGAAATCTGTCCGAGCAACCGGGGCCACCTCACCATTCATTGGCTGCCAGAGCGCCTCAAAGCGCGCTTTGGGCGCCGGCTTTCCGATCCAAGCGATCGGTAACCGCCCAAGCTTTCTCGCTAACCCAGCATCAACCCAACGCCCGCGCTTCGCAACGCTGGTTTTTTTGCATCTGGAGACACCGATGCCCGATTACCGCGCCACGCGCCTTCGCAACACAAGGGAGGCCGAAACCTATCACTTCGCCGCCAAGAACGACGAGGAGGCCCGAGAGATTCTGCGCCTCGGCGAGAATCTCGCCTGGAGCGGCGACGCCGATGTCGTCGAGCCGGACGTCACCGACGAAGTTCTGGCCCTCGACCGGCGCAAAGACGAGGAAACCTGGGAAGCCGTCGATGACGAAATCGAGCTTCCCGGCGAAAGGCCCTACGGCCGAGCTTCCCGAAGCTTCGTCGAGCACGTCGCCCGTTTTGGCGAAGAAGGCGCCTGCGACGACGCGGTCGAGACCCTCGAAGAGGTCATCGCGGAGGCTCGCCGCCTTTGCGGCATCGATGACGGCGCCGCCGCGGCGGAAGGAAGAGGAGAGCTTCGCCAGGAGTGAAGATCGAGAGGCCAGAGAGAGTTTCGCGATCCCTGGAGCCCGCGCTTGCCGCGGGCTTTGCTTTTTCCGCCTGTTTGGAGGTTCTCATGCCCACCATCCGTCTTACCGCCTACCCGATCACTGAACGCCATCACCATGGCGTGTGCATCTCGCTCGGGCTTGGCCAAAAGCTCCCCGGCCGCGATGAGGAGATCAAGACCGTCGCCGATTGCGAAGCGGCGCTCGAACGCTTCGCCGTCGAGATGACCGCGACCGGCAAGCCTTGGCGCCTCAGCGTTCTCTTTCTCAAGAACTCCGGCCGAAAACCGGCCGGCTTCGACAAAGCGGACGCTCAAAGCCGCCTGACACGCAACGTCAATCTGGAGCTCGCGCCCCGCAGCGCTTGATAACGCCGGCCCGCTTCTTCCCCGACCTCAGCCCGCGCTCGCCGCGGGCTTTTTTCATTTCAGGAGACACCCCGCCATGACAACGATCTTCACCGGGCAACCCGCCGCCGCGGTCCAGCCCAACGAAGCCTCGAGTACGAAGGCCAGCGGCATCCTCGCCGCCGCGGCGAGCCTTCTCGGCTCCCTTGAGGCCGGCAAGAGCCTCGACGCCCGTATCTTGCGCGAAGCGATGATGTCGGCGTTCCAAGCCAGCGACGCCGACGGCGCCTGGATCTGGAAGGACGCCTACGAGGCTTCCGAAGCCGCCGCCGTTTTGTTTTTGCGCAAATACGCAAAAGCCATGCGCGCAAAAGCGGCGACGCCCGCGAAATATCTCGCCATGATCGAGCGTCTCTCTGCGCTGGCGCCGTCCCAGACGCGCCGCTCGGAAGAAAGCGACCAATTCCAGCAATTCTCGACGCCGCTCGGCCTCGGCTGTTTGATGGTCCATGCCGCCCAGATTGCGCCGGGCGAAGCCGTCTTGGAGCCCTCGGCCGGCACAGGCCTTCTCGCCATCCAAGCCGAAATCGCCGGCGCTTCGCTCATCCTGAATGAGCTGGCGGGCACCCGCCGGGCCATGCTGGCCGGTCTTTTCCCCGCGGTTTCCGTGACCGGCCTCAACGCCGAGCACATCGACGACTTTTTGAGCCCGTCTGCGACGCCGGCGATTGCGCTCATGAACCCGCCCTTCTCCGCCTCGCCGTTTGTCGAGCGGACGATGAAAGACGCGGCCGCCCGGCATATCCGCTCGGCCCTGCGCCGCCTGCCGGAAGGCGGCCGGCTTGTCGTTTTGACGGGCGCGAACCAAAATCCGGCGAGCGAGGACCTCGCGGGCAAGGGCGTGTGCGTGTTTTCCGCGACCGTCGCCGGCGCGATCTACGCGCGCCACGGCACGACCGTCGACACCCGGCTGACCGTCATCGACCGCGCAAGCGGCGATGCGGCTGCCCCGGAGACGTTGGGCCACGCCGCAACGCTCGCCGAACTCCTCCTGCTGATCGAAGATAACCTGCCGCCTCGCCCCAGCCTTTCTGGACCGGCCGCCGCGGCTTCCTCCACGATTGCGTCGCCGGCGACGCGTGCCGCCAAAGTCTCATCTTCCCTTCCGGCCAAGAGCGCCCTGCAGCTGCCGATCGCGGTGGCCGAGGTGATCTACGGCCCCAGGGAAACGGCCGCGAGCAGCACGGCCTTTGGCGAGCGCCTCTACGAGCCGTACGCCGTGCAAGCGATCGCCATCGACGGCGCGCAGCCGCATCCCACAAAGCTGGTTCAGTCCGCGGCCATGGCCTCGGTGCGGCCGCCGCTTCCCACCTACCGGCCCCTGCTTCCACGGGCGCTGGTCGAGCAGGGCGTTCTGTCCGATGCGCAGATCGAGACGATCATCTATGCCGGCGAAGCCCACAGCGAGATGCTCGGCGGCCGGTATATCGTTGAAGAGAACCTCGACACGCTCCGCCTCGCCAGAGACGGCGAACAAGGCGCCGTCGAGTTCCGCAAGGGCTTCTTCCTTGGCGACGGCACGGGCAGCGGCAAGGGCCGGCAAGCCGCAGGCGTCATTCTCGACAACTGGCTGCGCGGCCGCCGCAAGGCGGTGTGGATCTCGAAGTCGGATAAGCTGATCGAAGACGCCCAGCGAGACTGGTCGGCGCTGGGGCAGGAAAAGCTTCTGATCGCGCCGCAGTCGCGCACCAAGCAGGGCGCCGCCATCCGCATGACGGAAGGCATCCTGTTTACGACCTACGCCACGCTGCGGTCCGCGGAGCGGCAGGGCAAGGACTCGCGTCTGAAGCAAATCCTCGACTGGCTCGGAAGGGATTTCGACGGCGTCATTTTGTTCGACGAAGCGCACGCGATGGCGAACGCCGCCGGCGAGAAGAGCGATCGCGGCGACAAAGGCCCGTCTCAGCAGGGCCGCGCAGGCCTTCGCCTGCAGCACGCGCTGCCGCAAGCGCGCGTGGTCTACGTGTCGGCCACCGGCGCCACGAACGTCCATAATCTTGCCTACGCCCAGCGTCTTGGCCTTTGGGGCGGCGTCGACTTTCCCTTCGCGAGCCGCGCCGATTTTGTAGCGGCCGTCGAGGCGGGCGGCGTTGCGGCGATGGAGGTGCTGGCCCGGGACTTGAAGGCGCTCGGCCTCTACGCCGCGCGCTCGCTGTCCTATGAGGGCGTCGAGGTCGAGATCGTCGAGCATGCGCTGACGGCCGATCAAACGCGCATCTACGACGCCTATGCGGAGGCGTTTCAGATCATCCATGCCAACCTCGAATCCGCGCTCAAGGCCGCGAACGTAACGGGCGAGGCTGGCACGCTGAACGCCCGCGCGAAGGCCGCCGCCAAGAGCGCGTTCGAAAGCAGCAAGCAGCGTCTTTTTAATTACCTCCTGACGGCCATGAAGACGCCGACGCTGTTGAAGTCGATCAAAGCCGATCTCGACGCAGAGCACGCCTGCGTGGTGCAGCTTGTCTCGACCGGTGAAAGCTTGATGGAGCGGCGCCTTGCCGAAATCCCCGTCGCAAGCTGGGGAGATTTGGATCTAGACATCACTCCTCGCGAGCTTTGTCTCGAGTATTTGGCGAAGGGCTTTCCGACCCAGCTCTACGAGCTCTTCGAAGACGAGAGCGGACATCTCCAATCCCGCCCCGTCATGAGGGACGGCCAGCCCGTGCAATCGCGCGAGGCCGTCGAGCTCCGCGACCGCTTGATCGAGAAGCTCGCCTCCTTGCCCGCCGTCCAGACCGCGCTCGATCAGATCCTGCATCATTTCGGGGCAGAGAAGGTTGCGGAGGTGACCGGCCGGACGCGGCGCATCGTGAGCCGCGTCGACGCCGGCGGCGCAATTCGCCTGGCGGCCGAGACGCGGCCCGGCTCCGCCAATCTCGCCGAAACCCAGGCGTTCATGGATGACAAGAAGCGCATTCTCGTCTTCTCCGACGCCGGCGGAACGGGGCGCAGCTACCACGCCGACCTTTCGGCGCGGAACCAGAGAAAGCGCGTGCACTATTTGTTGGAGCCCGGCTGGAAGGCCGACGCCGCCATCCAGGGGCTTGGCCGCTCCAACAGGACCAACCAGGCGCAGCCGCCGCTGTTCCGGCCCGTCGTGACCAACGTGAAAGGCGAGCGCCGCTTCGTCTCGACCATTGCCCGGCGCCTCGACACGCTGGGCGCGATCACCCGCGGCCAGCGCCAGACCGGCGGCCAGGGCCTCTTCCGGCCCGAAGACAATCTCGAAAGCGTCTATGCGCGCGCCGCGCTAGCGGAGCTCTATGGGCGCGTCTTCGCCGGCTCGGTCCCGTTCATGAGTCTTGAGGCCTTCGAGACGGCGACCGGCCTTCGCCTTGCCACACAGGAAGGCGCGATGATCGAGGACCCGCCCCCGATCACGACGTTCCTGAACCGCGTGCTGGCGCTGCCGATCGCGCTGCAGAACCAGCTCTTCGAGCTGTTCGAGGAGCTGCTCAACACGCGGATCGAGGCCGCAATGGCGAGCGGGACCTACGACGCCGGGCTTGAAACGCTACTGGCGGAAAGCCTTACCGTCGCCGACCGCCGCGTGCTGCACACGCACGCCCGAACCGGAGCGACGACGTCGCTCCTCACCATCGAGCGACAGGACAGGAACGAGCCGCGCAGCCTCGATGAAGCGCTCGAAGTCGCGCGTGCGCCAGGCGTGCGCCTGCTCGTGAACGGCGCTTCCGGCCGGGCGGCCGTCGCGCTGCCGGCCGGCAGCATGACGCTCGAGGACGGCATGGTCGACGAGCGCGTCCGCATGGTCAGGCCCATGTCGCGCGATACGGTCTCGAAGAAGCGGCTCGAGGGCAGCAACTGGGAAGAGACCGGCCTGGGAGATTTCACAACCGCCTGGCTCGCCGAGCTCGACGAAATCCCGCCCACGCGCTCGAGCAAAATGTACCTCGTGACCGGTCTCTTGCTGCCCGTGTGGAAGCACCTTCCGCGCGGCGCGAGCAAGGTCTACCGGCTGCAGACCGACGACGGCGAACGCATCGTCGGCCGGCTGATCGACGACATGGACGTTCCAAGCCTGCGCGCCGCCTTCAATCTCGACGGCGGCGTGGAGATCACCGCCGATCAGGCCCATAGCCTACTCTTGGACAAGGCAGCCAAGATTGCGCTGCGGGGCGGTCTCTTCCTTCGCGACGCGGCCATCATGGGCGCCAAGCGCATCGAGCTGACCGGCTTCCGGGACTATGAGGTCGACCTCCTGAAAAGTATTGGCTTCTTCGGGGAGATCATCCAGTGGCGGCTGCGCCTGTTTGCGCCGGCCGAGCAGAGGCTTGGCGTTGAGGCTCTGTCGCGGCTCTTTTTGAAGCACCCTCCTTTGTCGGGAGGCGCAGAAGAGGGAGACGCGCAGTGAACAACGCCGCGGACCTTTCGCGCCGCCTCGCCGACCAGGCCGAGGCGGTGTGCTCCGCCTACCTGCCCCGCGGCCGACGCAGCGGGAATTATTGGATCGTGGGCGACGTTCACGGCGCCCCCGGCCAAAGCATGTTCATCCGCCTCAGGGGTGAGCGCCGGGGAAAATGGCTGGACGCCGCTAGCGGGCAAAATGGCGATCTCCTCGACCTCATCCGCTTCGCCCGAGGCCTCGCCGGCTTTCAGGCAACGCTCGATGAAGCCCGGCGCTTTCTCCGCGATCCCATCGTTACCAGGGAGCCCGAAAGTACCCTCCTTGAAAGGCAGTCCGGAACACCGGCCGCTGCGGCGCGTCTGCACGCCCTGTCGCAACCCATAACGGGCACGATCGCCGAGACCTATCTGAGGCGCCGCCGCATCACGGCGAGATTGTCCTGGTCTTTGAGGTTCCACCCAACGTGCTCCTACCGTCCGGAGGCCGATGGACCTTGTGAAGAATGGCCCGCGCTTCTGGGCGTCGTAACCGATGAACGCGGCAAACTCTTCGGGCTGCAACGCACCTGGCTCGCCCGCGACGGCGGCGGCAAGGCCCCCTGCCGGAACCGCGGCGCGCGATGGGCAATCTGTTGGGCCATGCGGTGCGGTTCGGGGCGGCGGAAAACGTCATGGCGGCTGGCGAGGGAATCGAGACCGTTCTTTCCCTGTTGTCGCTGTTTCCGGCAATGCCCATGGCGGCGGCCCTGTCCGCCGCCCATCTTTCGGCGCTCGTCCTGCCGAAAAGCCTCCGCCGGCTCTACCTCCTTCGCGAAAACGATGCGTCAGGCGCCTTTGCGGGAAAGCAGCTTGGCCAGCGATGCGACGACGCCGGCATCGAGTTGATGGTCCTGACCTCGATCGCCAAGGATCTCAACATCGACCTTTGCGAAGCGCCGGCCCAAATCGTCAAAGCGCGGATCGCCCCGCAATTGGCGCCGGAAGATCGCATCCGGTTCGCAGCATAACAGCCGCGATCGACGGCGGGTTCGCCTGCCGTCATGCATCGCCATGTCCTCCTGCGAGGAGATCCGCTTCGCGCCTTGAGAGTGGCGAGGAGGCCAGACGCGCCGGCGGCGGGCAACGGCGAGACGGCCGTTATTTTCCGCCGGTCGCCTGCGGCGCCCTTTGCATCGCCAACAAAATAACGGCCCTACGCCGTCCTCCGCTTCGCTTCGGCCTTGGGCGCTTCCGCGCGCCTCAAGGTGCAGCCTCCGCCCGCGCCTCTGGCGAGAGCCTCGCCAGCAAGGCCGCGAATGGCGGCCTCCAAACTTAAGGAGGACATCATGGCGAAAACTTTCCCCGAAGACGACGAACCCGCCCACGACAGCTCGTCGACAGCCCGAGCGCTCGAAGAATTGGCGCTCTACAACCGCACTCCCGCGGGCGAAATCGATCCGCGCCCCCTGCCCAACGGCGATCAGGTCGAATGCGCAATGGCCGCCATCTTCGAGACCTTGACCGGCATCTTCCAGGACACCTGCCTCGAACCCGACCTCGACGCCACCCTTTGGTCGTTCACCGAGCTCTTCCACAAACTCGCCGCGAAGGCGCAACGTCAGCTCGACGAAAACGAAGACCGGCAGAAGCGTTCGGCGCAGGAACAAGACGGCTCCGAAATCCGATCGGTCGAACTCGAGGCGCTCCTCGCCCAAGGCCAAGCCCTCCTCGATCGCCACCAGGCCCTCGAACATTTCCGCGATCTTGCCGCCTCCCACTATGAAGCCGAAACCGGCTCCGCCTGGCGGCCCCGCGCCGGCAGCCTCATCAGCCATCGCACCATGACCGCCGCGGTCATCGACAGCCGCGAGTTCCTCGCTGCCCGCCGCCGCTCTCAAAACGAGCTGCTGCTTCCGAAAGGCCCCAAGATCGCCTTCTCCGGCGGCGCCGATTGCAACGACCACAAGCGCATCTGGGCCGCTCTCGACAAGATCCAGGCCAAGCATCCGGACATGGTTCTCATCCACGGCGGAACCTCGAAAGGCGCCGAGAAAATCGCCGCGCTGTGGGCCGGCAAACGCAAGGTCTCGCAAATCGCCTTCAAGCCCGACTGGGCCAACGACGGCAAAGCCGCGCCGTTCAAGCGCAACGATCGGATGCTCGAAATCCTGCCCGCCGGCGTCGTCGTCTTCCCGGGCTCCGGCATCACCGGCAACCTCGCGGACAAAGCCAAAAAGCTCGGCATTGCCGTCTTCGACTGCCGATAATCGCGAGGCCTCCGCGGACGCTGGGATCGACTTTCAGCTTCCGCTTTTTTGCGGCGGGAAAGCCGCATCAGAAATCTCCTGTGCGAATACGGCATTCTTCGAGACTGATGGGCGCAGCACACAGCCTCGGCTCGAACATCGTGAGGCCAGGTCCCTCATTGTATGGAACCTGCGCAATGCAGAGATTGCAGACATTGGGCAAGGCTTCAATTTTCGCGTGAAGCTCGCCGCATAGTAGTCTGCATCACCTCGAACAGCGGAAGCAAGTAACAAGACTCAAACACTTGTGACCGTGGACCTTAGCGGCGCTATTACCATCACGACTCCAAACGGGTCTATCCCCGCCTTCGGGTTGCGGGGGAGCCTTCGTCGCCGCTTCGTCGCGGGCGCGGATTTCGGGTCTATCCCCGCGCTTGCGGGGGAGCCAGTTTGTTTTTCAAAGTAATGGTTCTGCCAATGGGTCTATCCCCGCGCTTGCGGGGGAGCCTTAAACTGCGTCGCCTGAGGCGCGCAAACGATGGGTCTATCCCCGCGCTTGCGGGGGAGCCGGGATGAATATGTCTCTGTATCGCCCGGTATAAGGTCTATCCCCGCGCTTGCGGGGGAGCCTTGGATGGGCGGAGCGCGTCGGCTTCGCAAAAGGGTCTATCCCCGCGCTTGCGGGGGAGCCGCGCTGGGCCCCGCGGTGGAAGGGCGGACGGCGGGTCTATCCCCGCGCTTTCGGGGGAGCCCCATCGATGTTGATTCCACGGATGGCCAACCGGGGTCTATCCCCGCGCTTGCGGGGGAGCCGTTATGGATAGCTCGGAAATGCTGTCTCGCTGGGGTCTATCCCCGCGCTTGCGGGGGAGCCTTAGCGATGTATTCTTGCCCGGCAATCTGCGCGGGTCTATCCCCGCGCTTGCGGGGGAGCCAGCAACTTGGCCGCGCACTGGCCGATATCGGCGGGTCTATCCCCGCGCTTGCGGGGGAGCCACAGGCGGCGAGGTGTCTGCTAATGATTTTACGGGTCTATCCCCGCGCTTGCGGGGGAGCCGAAGAGATGACGCTCGGTCAGCTCAAATACGAGGGTCTATCCCCGCGCTTGCGGGGGAGCCGAGCTCAAGGGCCTTGACGACGGATCGAAGCTGGGTCTATCCCCGCGCTTGCGGGGGAGCCATACACCCACGATGGCGACCGTCGTCGGCACTGGGTCTATCCCCGCGCTTGCGGGGGAGCCCCAAGCGAGCAGGCAGACTTTAGCAACGTCGCGGGTCTATCCCCGCGCTTGCGGGGGAGCCCACTATTTACCACGTATTGTCAACAGCTTGTAAGGTCTATCCCCGCGCTTGCGGGGGAGCCTCGCTGATGCAGGGCCAAGCGATGCGCCGTCCGGGTCTATCCCCGCGCTTGCGGGGGAGCCAACGTAATAGTTGAGCTTATCGGCATCGCTAAGGGTCTATCCCCGCGCTTGCGGGGGAGCCTGTATAGTGAGTTCGGGACTAAAGCTTTCAACGGGTCTATCCCCGCGCTTGCGGGGGAGCCTGAAGGGATACCAAGCTCATTAAGCCAAATAGGGGTCTATCCCCGCGCTTGCGGGGGAGCCGGAAGCACCTTCTCCAATTTGTAGCCTATGTCGGGTCTATCCCCGCGCTTGCGGGGGAGCCGCTTATAGCGCGTCAATCTGGGTGAGATCGCGTATTGCCTCATTCAATAATGTTCCTGAGCAGAAGCCGTCTGCCTCATCGGGAATGTTCCCCGAGTTATCCTGGCCTCGGATGCCGTCATGACATTCTTTAGTTCGATCCGCGCCGCGAGCATTCTTCCGCCCCGATCAGCACATACGCGCTGCCGTCGCGCGCAGCGGCTGTCAAGGACGGCCGCTTTTTTGGCGGTCGCCCGAAGGGCTTGTCCTTGATAGACGCGAGCACGGCGGTAGTCTGTTAGCTGTCGGAGTGGAACCTGCGGCTCATACAGTCAGTCCAGGTTCGTTCTCGCCTAACCCGGCCACCAAGTCATGCGAAAGACCAAAAACCACAGCATGCGCCATTTCACCCCGCCAGATTTTCAAGCGGCGCTGGAGCGTTCGCAAAAGGTGGTCGGCATAAGCGCCGGGATGTTCTGTCTGGAGCCGCACGAGCAATTCGCGTCCCGTTCTCCAAGGTTCCGCCTCGAACCAGGATTTCAATTGGCCGCTCACCTGCGCCAGGGGATCTGGCCGTCGCCGGCCGCGCTTTTGCGCCGACCTCGGTCGCGCCGTCGGTCTGACCTCGCCGTCTTTCCAGGCGGTCCTCAGGCCGGCCAGAAATTCTTCAATCGAAGGCGCAGTCGCATCGAAGGCAACGCTGGGACTGTCCGCGATATCGACGAGATGCTGCTGCGCTGTTCGCATTTCGCTCAAAAGCCGCACCGGGTCCAGGCCCGCTTGAACGCATTTCAAGCGGCGGCGCACTTCCTCAGGCGTGCGCAGATCCGCCAAAACCCGCTGACATGGCGTGGCCGGAGCATGGTAGCGTTTGCGTACCCGCGCTCCATAGCGTTCCTTTCCGCACAGCTTGAACGACGGCTGGAAAAAGTTCACGAACAGCCTGACAATCCGATAAAGCCGTGCCAAGGCTTCAGCCGCCGGAAGCCCTTCAAGGCGCCTGTAGCCAACAATTCGGCGGACTATGGCTCCGTTTTTCTGCTCGACAAAAGCCTGATCGTTCTTGCGATAGGGGCGGCATCGCGTGAACTCGATCCCGGCTTCCTGGCAATAATCCCGGACGGTCTCGTTCATGAAGACGCTGTCGTTGTCCGTGTCAAACCCGAGAAGATCGAACGGAAGAAGCTTGCGAAGCTCCGTCAGAACTTCGCTTAAAAGTTTCTGCTCACGGACCAGCAACGGCGCGCACTCCGTCCAACCTGTGGCGACATCGGTCAGAACCAGCGTCTGAACGAAACTCCCGTGTGTCGATGGGCCGCTGTGCGCAACAAGATCGGCTTCGACAAAGCCTGGCGGCGGATCGCGCCAATCCGAAAAGGTGCGAATTGGTATGCTGCGCCTGATTATCGAGGACGCGGTCCGCCGACGCCGGGTTCGGCCGACTGTCTCACGCACCTCACGTAACGCCCGGTCAATCGTCGCCGCGCTCATGGAGCGCAACCGAGCGCCGACTTCGGGAGCGAGCTTAAGATGCCCGTGCCGCTCCATCGCATCGACGAGGATTGGAATAAGCGGCTTCAAACGCTTGCCGCAGACGCGATCCGACGCCTCCCAGACCAAAACAAGCGCAGCGCGGACATCATCGCCGTAAATCCTTCGCGACAGTCGCGCCGCGGATCGGCGTGGCTTCTTTCCGCCGAGCAGACGCATCGCGTGCTTACGATGGAAACCCGTCACCGCTACAAACTCATCCAGAATGCGTATCTTCTCTCGGCGGTTACTGCCGCCGTACCGGTTGATAACCGCTGCAATCAACTCATCCCGCGTCGCCATGCTTACCCGCCTCATCGCCGCTCCCCATCCTAACTGGCGCCGAGGAGCAAATTAGATGAGGCAACGAAGCAATAGTCAGGAACAGTTTAAGCGAAGCAATGCGTGTTGGGCGCGCTCATGCCGCCACCCGCAAGGCTGGCGTTGCGGCGACTGCGACGATCGCCACCAGTTCGTCGTAGGCCGAGAGTGGCACGACCTCGACGTTGATCAATGGCGCCGATGCCGGGTCCGGACCGAAGTAGGCGCGCAAGAACGCCAGATCGGGCAATCGGCCCGCATCGACGTTGGCCTCGAGCGCCTCGGCGAGTTCGGCTTCGCAGGTCCGGTCGTGGGCCAGCGCCAGCAACTCGACCATGGTCTTGCAGGCTCGCCTGTCACCGGCAGTCGCCAGCAAAGCATCGAACGCACGAGCGTAAGCCGGGCGTGGGAACAACTGATCGCGATAGACCAGATTGAGCAGCGCCATCGGCTTCTTGCGCAACGCGTGGATCACATGCCGGTAATCGACGACGTGACCGCCCTTGCTGTCCGAGACCGGCTCTCCGCGCCGTACCGTCATCATGGCGGTTGAACCCAGGAAGCACTCGAGCCTGTCATCGTAGAGCCGCACGCGCAGGCGATGGCCGATCAGCCGCGACGGCGCGGTATAGAACACGCGGTTCAGCATGAAGCCGCCGCTTCTCGTGACCGTCACGCACTTTTCCTGCGCGTGATCATCGAAAGTGGTCACGATTTTCATCCAAGGCGGTCACCCGTTTTCATCGAAGGCGGCCACCCATTTTCACGAAAGTGGCCACCTCAAAAAGCAGCCAGCATGGCGCTCGCGGAGGTTGATCCCGGGGTCTGATCAATTCTTAAGCGGTTAACGCTCCCTTTCGGTTTTTCGCCGGGGAGGGGTGATGCCGCAGGAACGGTCAGACATGCGACGTGTGAAAGAAGTTTTGCGACTGGCCCATGAGTTGGGCTACTCCAACCGGCAAATTCAGGAGTTGGTCCGGATGGGCCGGACGTTGGTGGGCGAATATTTGGCGCGCGCCCGCGAGGCTGGCGTGCGCTACGCCGACGTTGCCGGGATGGGGGAGGCGGAGGTCGAGGCGCTGCTGTTCAAGCGCCCCGAGCCCGCGGTTTTGCGCCCGATGCCCGACTGGGCAGAGGTCGCGGCGGAGCTGCGCAAGCCCGCGGTGACGTTGCAATTGGTATGGCAGGAATACCGTGACCGGCACGCGGACGGTTACAGTTATAGCCAGTTCCGCCGGCACTACCGGGCTCATTGCAAGCTCGATGCCGAGCCGCGCATGCGGCGCACGCTTTTGCCCGCGCAACTGTGCGAGGTCGACTACGCCGGGATGACCATGACGGTCGTCGCCGCGAATGGCGAACGCCAGGTGAGCATCTTCGTCGGCACGTTGCCGTTCTCCACTTACATCTACGCGGAAGCGACCTGGACGCAAAGCGCCGAAGACTGGCTCGGCAGCCATGTACGGATGTTTGGCGCCTGGGGCGGCTCGGTCCCCAAACTCGTGCCGGACAATCTGAAGACGGGCGTCACCCACGCCAGCTTTTACGATCCGGTCTTGAACCAGTCTTATCTGGCGCTGGCGCGGCATTACGGGATCGGCGTCGTCCCAGCCCGCGTGCGCCATCCCCGGGATAAGGCGTAGGCCTCATATTGCACCCTGTTCTGTTAATGGCGCGATGATTGGCGAAAGGCGCGCGTGATGCGCGCCGCGTCCTCCGCACCCCTTGATGATGGTGTGGCCGGACGGAAGTTCCCAGAGGCCACGATGAAGGTTATCGCTGTAGCACTTGGTGATGAGCCCCTGGCGTCCCCACTGATGTACGGCAGTCTGGGAGACGCCGAAACGCTTCGCGACTTCTTCGGTCGTCAACATGCCGCGATCACGCAGCCGCTGACGCCGGCTTGGCAAGTTGTAGGCGTTGCGGATGTGAGCGATCTTCTTGAGGTTGAAGGGCTCGCCTTCCCATGTTCGGAGGCCCTGCTGGTTGAAGAAGTCGCTGATCTCACGATCGCAATGTTTATCGAGAAGCCGGTCGACTTCGGCAACCAGCTCCGGCTTGAATTTGCGGATCTGGGCGATGGGTAAAGGCCGGTCGAGCTGCAGAGTGCGGGTGGCGCCGCCCTGCAGGCGCACGATGCGTTTGCGCTCGCGGACATCGACCCGAGGATCAGCCCAGATCCTGGGAAACTGCTCTGCAAGCTCAAGGATATGACGGCGCATCTTGGCGTCAAGCGCGGAGGCCTCTTGCTGACCTCGGCGCTCATAATCCTCAAGGGCGCCGGTGTGGACCCGCAACTTCTCGTTCCACTCAGCTTCAAGGGCGCTGGCGACGAGGCGATTATCTGGATCGACCCCCATGTAACGCCGTCGCGCGAGTTCAGCCTCGTAACGTGTTCTCTCGATATGCTGACGGCGCAAGGCGTCGGTTTCCGCGGATCGGGCTTCGATCTCATTCTGGACCGCAAGGCTGACCTCCAGTGTCATCGGCGTCATCAATTCGACCAGCAGCGCAGCGATCGCCGGGTCGACGACCTTGCCGGGAACCGACTGGCAGACCTTTCCTCCCTTGCGGGCCGCTGTCTCCTGGCAAACATAAGTTGGAACGGGTTGACCATGCTCTTGGCTGTAGTGGACGCCCATCCGTTCGCCGCAGAGGCCGCAAAGCACGCGGCCTTGGAGCAAGGCGCTCCCTTCGCGAACCGGTCCCGATCGGCGCTGCATGCCGTAGGCTTGGGCATTTTCGGTGAGACGGGTCTGGTTCGCCTTGAAGCGCTCCCAGTCAATGTATCCACGATGGTGGTCAGGGAAGACGAACTGCCAGTCATCCATCTGCACCTTGATCTGGGACACGCCTCCGCCCGGCCTGCGCCGGCCGCGTGTCCGGCCATAGACGAAAGCGCCGGCATATCGAGGATTATGCAGAACCTGCAGAATGCGGGAATGGCGGGGCGGGGCCCAGAGGAGCCCACCCTTGTTGGGTTCCTTGCGCAGCCGCCTCGGAAACAGGATGCCCTCGTCCAAGAAGAACTTGACGGTGCGCGTCGCGCTCCCGAGGCGCTCGAACGTGTCGAAGACCAAGCGCAGCGCGTTTTGCACTTCGACGTTGGGATCCAAATCAAGGATCCCGTCCGGCCGGTACATCAGTCCCACCGGCGGTCCGATCTCAAGCTCGCCGCGGCGAGCCTTGTTGAGTTGACCGCCGCGCATCCGGGCCTTGAGGATGTGTAGCTCGGCCTCGCTCATCGTGCCTTTCGAACCCACGACATACTGCCCAGCAACAGCCGTTTGAAGTCGTTGTCCAGTACCCGCATCACCCGCGTACAGGCGAGCGCCTCACGGTTGTGCGTCATCTCGTTTTTGCCGGCGTCGCACATTTTGTCGTCGAACTGCCGGATGGCGGGCGGCTCTTGCTGCCGGCGTGGATGACCGAGACCGACGCTACAATGCCGCCCATGATGGTCACGCCACGGCTTTCCCTTAGCAGCTTGAGGGAGCTGCGCCGGCTCGTCGACCTCAAGAACGTATCCTTGTCGCCAGCGAATGAAGCGATTCGCAACGATGGAGGCGATGATGGAACAGCGTGCCCAGGAACGGCAACTCGATCTTCTCCTGCTAACGGCCGACGACGTCGCGCCGCCTCTGTTCGATCTCGCGACCTGCGCGCAGATCGTAACCCTGCTCAAAGTTCTCCTGAACGAGCGCCTTGCCCTGGTCAGTATGCCGGCGGAGACGGACAATGACTAAGATCACCGGCGATCACCTGACGCGCAACGCCTATGTCTACGTGCGGCAATCCACGCCTGGTCAGCTCGTGCACAATCAGGAGAGCCGGCGACGCCAGTACGCGCTGACGACGCGCGCCTGCGCCCTCGGCTGGGAGAACGCGATTGTTATCGATGACGATCTCGGCCGCTCGGGGGGCGGAACGGCGCGACCGGGCTTCGAACGCCTGCTGGCGGCAATCTGCAGCGGCGACGCGGGCGCCGTGTTTGCCCTCGAGGCCTCGCGCCTGGCGCGCAACGGGCGCGATTGGCACACTCTTTTGGAGTTCTGCGCCCTGGTCGGCAGCCTGATCATCGATGAGGACGGAGTTTACGATCCGCGGCTCGTCAACGATCGCTTGCTGCTTGGCATGAAAGGCGCTTTTAGCGAGCTCGAACTTTCGACGTTGCGGCAGCGCTCGCAAGAGGCTTTGCGCCTGAAGGCTGCGCGCGGCGATCTGCACACAACGGTCGCCATCGGCTATCGACGCAGCGCCGATGACCGCCTGGAACAAGACCCGGACCTCCGTATCCGCGAAGCGCTGTCTCTGGTGTTCCGAAAGTTTCAAGAGATCGGCAGCGTGCGCCAACTGGTCCTGTGTCTGAGCCGGGAAGGAATTGATCTGCCAACCGCTGTGCATGGTCCACAGGGGCGGACGGTGCGGTGGGGTCCGCCGCGCTACCATGCCGTCCATCGGTTGTTGACCAATCCTGTCTATGCCGGAGCCTATGTCTTTGGTCGGACGATCTCACGCACGCGGGTCGAAGAAGGCCGCAAAGTCATCACCCATGGCGTCGCGCGCCGGCGCGAGGACTGGATGGTGCTGATCCGCGATCACCATGATGGCTATATCTCCTGGGAGGAGTATGATCGCAATCGGACGATCATTGCCGGCAATGCGAGCATGAAGGGAGCGATGGTGGCGGGCGCGGTGCGCAATGGCAGTGGACTTCTCGTCGGCCTGCTGCGCTGCGGGCGTTGCGGACGCAAGTTCAAGGTCCACCACCATTCGCGGCGCGATGCGCGCTACCTCTGCGCTAGTCATGTGGATCCGTCGAGCGAGAATGGGTGCAGCGCTTTCAGCAGCATGCGCATCGATGCGGCGGTGTCTACGGAAGTGCTGCGTGCGATCTCGCCACTGGCGCTCGATGCGGCGTTGCAGGTGATTTCCGATCGCGAGCAAGCCGGTAGCGAACGGCTGCGGCAAAACGAGCTTGCCCTGGAGCAGGCCCGGTATGAGGCGTCGCACGCACGCCGGCAATACGACGCAGTTGATCCCGACAACCGGCTGGTAGCCGGCGAACTCGAACGGCGATGGAATGACTGTCTCGCGGCGGTCGCGCGGCTCGAAGAGCAGGTCCGGAACTCGCGCAGCGAACAGCCGAGCGCCATCGACGACGACGAGCGCATGACGCTTATGGCGCTCGCCGACGACCTGCCAGCGCTCTGGAATAATGCAGCTACGTCCAACGAGACGCGCAAGCGGATTGTGCGCGCCGTGCTGAAGGAGATCATCGTCACAGCCGAGACCGGCCGTCTGCTCCTTGTGCTGCACTGGCAGGGTGGCGATCATACGCGGCTTGACGTGCTAAAGAACCGGACCGGTCAAAATCGCTACAGGACCGATGTGGCGACCGAGCAATTGGTGCGCGAACTGGCCCGCTTGTTGCCAGACCACAGCATCGCCCCCGTTCTTAATCGGCTGGGTATCCGCTCGGCCAGAGGTCAGACCTGGACCGAGCTGCGAGTGCGCAATTTCCGCGGCGCGCATCAAATAGCGGTCTACCGGGAGGGCGAACGTGCGGAGCGCCATGAGCTTATTCTGACCGAAGCCGCAAGCCGCCTCGGCGTCAGCAAGATGACCGTTGTTCGCCTGATCCGGGATGGGCGGCTGCCGGCAAGGCAGGTTTGCGCCCGCGCACCCTATGTCATCCGCGAGGAGGACCTGGCGCGGCCGGCCATTCGGCAGGCGATCACGAGAGCCCGTCCAGCATCAGCCGACCCGCGACAAGAAAGGCTGTCTTTTCAATGAGATCACGAGGTGCTGTATTATGTCGCCGTCCTGTTGAGGCCGAGCAGCAACCGGTCGTTGAAACTCGCCGGATCGTAAATGCCGTCCTCATCGAGGATGAGGGTGGCGGTCAGCGCGCAGAGTTCGATGAGGCGGTGCCAATCGGCCGAGTTGCGGGCTAGCCGGGAAACCTCAAGGCCCATGACAATGCCGGCCCTGGCGAGCGCGACTTCGCTGACGAGTTCTTGGAAGCCGTCACGTGCGACGGCGCTCGATCCGGACTTGCCAAGGTCGCAATCGATAACGCGCACGCGTTCCAACGGCCAGCCCGCGGCGACCGCGCGATCCCGCAAGGCATATTGCCGCTGTGTGCTTTCACCGTTCTCTACGACCTGGCGCGGGGTTGACTGACGGACATAAAGATAGGCGTCGCGCCGGAGATGATCGGCGCCGATCTTGAGATCAGGCATGGGCTGACTCCGTGGTGAGAGTGACGACGAGGCTGGCGAGGATGCGGGTGAGTTCGCTTGTGGTTGCCCCATCGACCGTTGCTAGCGGCTTGGGCGCAGGCGCGGGGAGAGCCGGGGGGAGATTGGGCCGGGCTCCGGCCGTCTTAATCCAGGCCGTCATGCCTTGACGCCGCAAAGTCGCCAGCCCCGTGGCGGGAAGCAGTTGGGCGCCAAGGACAGTGGCGCGTAGTCGTTCATAGGCATCGGCGATGCCCGCCGCGCCGGTTAAAGAGAAGCCAGCCGTTTTTTTTTGCGCGTCATAGCGCGCTCGAGACTTCGCCGGTGCACGCTGACGCCAAAGCGTGCAGCGATAGCGGAAATACACTGCGACAGCGCGAGTTCCGGCGAGGCCGCCTTCAGGTCGTCGACGAAGGCGAGGACTTCGGCCGAGATCTTGTGCCCATCCCTCGGGCCGCGCTGCTGCGGCACCAGACCGGCGAGACCCTGATCGGCTAACGCGCTTTGCGCTTTGTAGAAGGTCGGGCGGGAGACGCCGAAGGCTTTGGCCACATCGCTGATGGGCAGACTGTCGACCAGATGGCGCCGCACCATCTCGTAACGGACCTGAACAAGGTCCTTGGGATCGAAGAATGGGTTCTCGTTGAATAACCGGTCGTGGATGGTCTCGGGATGCGGGTTGAGTGCGCCGTCGCGAGCCAGCGCCGCTTCCTTTGTGTCCTGCCTTGTCGACTTTGGCTTGGCCATGACCGGTTCCGATTTCGAATCGTAAATTAAAATACGCCGTATCCTTAACCGTGTCAAATCCATCTGTGGACACTTTATTTAACAATTTCGCGCTAAAGATAGCGCTTTTTGAAACAGACCTAGCATATTGCGGCGTAATTTTACTTACACATGAGGCGTAATAACCTTTACGCATGATCTCCATCCAGACGCTCGGCAAGTTGCTGAAAAAGGGCGAATAGCTCCGCCAGATCGATCGTCCGAAAGGCGGCTCGCCCAGCGGCGATCCGGCGAAAGGCGTCCGGCGGATCGGCGTCAGTAAACGCCGCTGCAATCGCTGGCAGCGTTCCGTCCGGGCCTCTATAGATCACCCGATCCTCGCCCCAATGCCGCGAGCGGCCCACCAGCTCGAATGACTGCCCGCAAAGGGGATGGAACGGGTGCGTGATGCGTACCGTGATGCCGGTCGTACCCAAACAGCCTGCAGTTGATGGCTTTATCCAAACCGCTCGCCGAAAATGGAGTGCAACAGGTCGAGCGCTGGGTGCTGGCGCCTCTGCGCAACCGCACGTTCTTCAGCCTGGACGAGTTGAATGCCGCCATGGCGGAAAAACTCAGCGATCTGAACGCCCGGCCGCTGAGCGCCGATAAAACGCTGAGCCGCGCCAAGCTGTTCTTGGAGAGCGAGAAACCCCTGCTGAAGGGGCTTCCGGCCGAGCCTTTCGTGGTTGGCCGCTGGGAGCGTTACAAGCTCGGCCCCGATTATCATGTCAGGATCGATGGCGTGGCCTATTCGGCGCCATTCGGCCTGATCGGCAAGCCGGTCGATGTGCACTGCACCGCCAGCCTGATCGGCATCTTCCACCAAGGCGAGCGCGTCGCCTCCCACCCGCGCAGCAGGCAGACGCCCGGCCTGCTGCGTCCGGCCGTTACGCTTGACGAACATCGGCCGCCCCAGCATCGGTCGGCGGCGCGGCTGACGCCCGAGGCGGTGCGCGAGAGGGCCGCGGCCATGGGCGAAGCGCTGACGGCTCTGTCGAACAAGATCTTCCTCGCCGCCGATCATCCCGAACAGGCCGCGCGCCAAGTGGCTGGGCTGATCGCGCTTGGCGAGAAGTTCGGCGCCGATGCGCTGCAAACAGCCGTGATCGCGGCCCTGAGCGCCAACGTGCATTCCTACGCCTATGTCCGCCAATGGCTGGCGAGCGGCCGGAAGGTCTTCACCGAGGCGCCAGCCAGCCCCCGCGCCGGTCCGCACCAGAATGTGCGCGGCCCCGCCTACTACCACTGAACCGCAAGCCAACCTGAAGGAGACCCCCGATGCACCACCAGAATTTAGAAAAGCTCAAACGCCTGCGTTTATTCGGCATGGCGCGCGCGCTCGAAGACCTGCAGAACCTCGCCGATCGCGGCCAGCTGGACTTCGCCGACCAGCTTGCCATGATGATCGACCGCGAAGCGGCGGATCGCGCCAATGCCGCCATGCAGACCCGGCTGAAGCAGGCTCGCCTGCGCCAGGCCGCCTGCTTTGAGAACCTCGACATGAAGCCGGCGCGCGGCCTTGACAAAAGTACGATCCGCGATCTGTTCACGTGCCGCTGGATCGGCGAGCACCGCCATCTGATCGTTACGGGCAAAACCGGCACCGGAAAGAGTTGGCTCAGCTGCGCCCTGGGCAATCAGGCCGCCCGCGAGGGCTACAGCGTGTTCTACACGCGCCTGTCGCGCCTGCTCGACGACTTTGCCGTCGCGCGGCTTGGCAATGGGGTGGGCCGCCTGATGCGCAAGGTGACCAAGGTCAGCGTGTTGATTTTGGACGACTGGGCCATGATCGACCTGACCGCCGCCCAGCGCCGGGACCTCATGGAGATCGTCGACGACCGCCACGATCGCGGCTCCATCGTCTTGGCCAGCCAACTCCCGGTGGAGAGCTGGCACGCCACCATCGGCGATCCAACCTACGCCGACGCGATCCTCGACCGCGTCGTCCACAACGCCATCCGCTTGCCCCTCAAGGGCGAGTCCCGGCGCAAACCGGAAACGAACAGCGAGGTCAGCACCGATGGAGACGCAAAAATCGACGCCAAGAAATAACCCGCTTCCTTAACGCCAAGGACAACCTTAGAATGAAGCTCAGATCAGACGCCGGCCGGGTACACCGCCCCGCGGGGCGGTGTACCCGGCAGCCTCAAACGCAGCGCCTTGCATGACTGCTCAGCAGTGGCCGCTTTCATGAAAACGGTGGCCGCTTTCGTGAACATGCGCACTTTTCCTCGAAGTCCGCCGTCCGCCTCTTCGGCAGTTTGCCGAGGCTCGGCATCTCCAGCTCGATCCGCTTGCGGTTGTGCGCGTTCTGCCGCCCGATGATCAGGTCGATGAACCGGCGGTAGGCGTCCAAATCGTCGAAGTCCGTGGAGCCACGCAGCAACAGTTCGTCCTTCAACGCGCTTTTGAGGTGGCCGTGCGGGCTTTCAATCGATCCGTTCTCATGGGCGACGCCTGGGTTGTTGCGCGAGGGTGTCATGCCGTAGTGCGCCATCAGATCCTGGTAGCGCTGTGTCAGGTCGTCAGCCGCAGCAGTGTCGAGGTTGCGGAACGCCGCCGACAGACTGTCGCTGCGATGCTCGCTGGGCACGCCGCCCAGGGCCCACAGGGCGTTCTGCAGCCCCTCGGCCAGCGCCACGAAGCTTTCGCCGCCCAGCACGACATGGGCGTGCGCGAACCCTGAGAACGCCAGCCGGAAGTGATACAGCCGGTGCGCGAGTGCGATGCCGGCAACCGTGATGTTCAGCGCGCTGGTGTCGGTGAAGTCGGACAAGCCCATGCGACCGGGCTCATGCTCCTGGCGGAAGATCACGTCTTGCTCCGGCCCATACTGGGCGCGCCACGCCGTGATGCGCCGCTCCAGCGTGCGACGGATATTCGGGTTCAGGTCCGGGTGCCGCCGCCGCAGCTCGGCCAGCACGCCGATCGTGCGGATGCCGGGTGATGCTTTCAAGATTGGCACGGCTTCGGCGTCCCAAATGGCCGCCAACGGGTCCGGGCGCCGCCGGGTACGCGGCGCCGCCTTCTGTGATGGCAGCCGGGGATCGGCGTCGACGCGGAAACCGGTGGCGCGGCTGATGCCAGCCTTGGCGGCGGCAACGGTCGTTTCGTGGGTTTTCCGGATACTCATGTACAGCCTCATCTGGTGGTCGGTGATGTGGAGGCCGGGCAAATGCTGATCCCTCAATTGCTGAGACGAATCAGAACTTTGCCGCAGACCTGCCCGACCGCCAGACGGGTATTCAAAAAGCGCCGCCGTGTGCGGCCTGCCGCCGGTCGGGCTCCGCCCTCCCTCCGTCAGACCGCACACGGCGCAGTCTCACCCTGATTGACGCTGAGTCTCACCTTGATTGTCGCGCGGCAGCCGCTGGTTCCGCGATCCCGCCCGCGCCATGCCGGGGTCTATCCCCGCGCTTGCGGGGGAGCCGGAAAAACGCTTCTTGCGCTCGGCTCTGAGGCGGGTCTATCCCCGCGCTTGCGGGGGAGCCGCGGTGAAGGAGGACGCCGACTGGCATTTTCAGGGTCTATCCCCGCGCTTGCGGGGGAGCCCCGTCAGGGTTGTCCATGGCCCATTTGGACATGGGTCTATCCCCGCGCTTGCGGGGGAGCCTCGTCGGCGCGACCGTGAGCCCGTCATAGACGGGGTCTATCCCCGCGCTTGCGGGGGAGCCCGCTGAGTGCGTGAGTGGTCACAATCTCGCTCAGGTCTATCCCCGCGCTTGCGGGGGAGCCTACCAGCGCGAGGTCATCGCCGCCGAGGAAGAGGGTCTATCCCCGCGCTTGCGGGGGAGCCTCGACCGGTATCTCGATGCACGCTTCCTCGAAGGGTCTATCCCCGCGCTTGCGGGGGAGCCAACCATATCGTCGGCACATTCCAAAACCCGCAGGGTCTATCCCCGCGCTTGCGGGGGAGCCCGGCCCACGAAGAAAATACCGTAGCCCCTAGGGGGTCTATCCCCGCGCTTGCGGGGGAGCCCGAAGCTCTGCGTTCCGTCCGCGGTCATCACAGGGTCTATCCCCGCGCTTGCGGGGGAGCCCATCACTCGACACATGGTGGGGCGGCTATCGCGGGTCTATCCCCGCGCTTGCGGGGGAGCCAACTTGAGAAATCTTTGGCCCAATAAAATAGGGGGTCTATCCCCGCGCTTGCGGGGGAGCCGTCAATTCTACTCGCTGGGAGATCTTTCAAGAGGGTCTATCCCCGCGCTTGCGGGGGAGCCGAGGAGGAAGGAAAGGCGCTCGTCGCGGAATGGGGTCTATCCCCGCGCTTGCGGGGGAGCCCGCGGCCCCGAGCGATCCGAGGATCGAAGACTGGGTCTATCCCCGCGCTTGCGGGGGAGCCTCGACAGACCGCAGTTTTGCGCCGTGACAGTCGGGTCTATCCCCGCGCTTGCGGGGGAGCCCCTGCGTCGCCATTGATTAGCGGCAATGTAACGGGTCTATCCCCGCGCTTGCGGGGGAGCCAAGACAAAGGCGAAGTCCCGTGGGCGCGCCTAGGGTCTATCCCCGCGCTTGCGGGGGAGCCATTTCCGTCACGCTGCTCGATTTGGTGAGCCGGGGTCTATCCCCGCGCTTGCGGGGGAGCCCGTCGCCACGAGCCAGGCGACGCCATAGCGGGGGGTCTATCCCCGCGCTTGCGGGGGAGCCAGTCGCGCTGGCTGATGTCGGCGGCTTGGGCGGGGTCTATCCCCGCGCTTGCGGGGGAGCCTGAACCGCGCCGACCACAAGGCGATACTCAAGGGGTCTATCCCCGCGCTTGCGGGGGAGCCGAAAAATTCGACGCTTGGACCGATGTTTCACGGGGTCTATCCCCGCGCTTGCGGGGGAGCCGCAACGAGATTTACGCCAAGATTTCTCAGGCTGGGTCTATCCCCGCGCTTGCGGGGGAGCCTCGATGGTGGCCTTGTCGTCGAGCCCTCGATACGGTCTATCCCCGCGCTTGCGGGGGAGCCCGGAGGATTGCTTTCATCGGGCGCGGGCCTATGGGTCTATCCCCGCGCTTGCGGGGGAGCCCACGGGATTATCAAGAGCGGGCGCGCCAATGGGGGTCTATCCCCGCGCTTGCGGGGGAGCCGGGATGCCGAATTCGACGGGCGCCTGCACGAAGGGTCTATCCCCGCGCTTGCGGGGGAGCCGCAATGATATGTCTTCATTAGTTGGCTGCACGGGGTCTATCCCCGCGCTTGCGGGGGAGCCCTGGCTTCAATGCACAGATGGTGTTTTATGCGGGGTCTATCCCCGCGCTTGCGGGGGAGCCATAATGGAGGACTGATTATGGCGACAAACAAAGGGTCTATCCCCGCGCTTGCGGGGGAGCCTGAGCTAGAGTAATGATGCGGAAGCGATCGTTGGGTCTATCCCCGCGCTTGCGGGGGAGCCCCTTTTCGGACAGGATCAATATCGCCGACGTGGGGTCTATCCCCGCGCTTGCGGGGGAGCCAAGGCGCGGTTCGGTGCGCTCGAAGGAGCGACGGGTCTATCCCCGCGCTTGCGGGGGAGCCTCCCGGTAAGACCGCCGCTCGCGCCCGTGTACGGGTCTATCCCCGCGCTTGCGGGGGAGCCCTTCAGCCGTGGCGTCCAGTTTCGATCCGCGCCGGTCTATCCCCGCGCTTGCGGGGGAGCCACGTTGGGGTCGTAGACCTCCCGAACAGCGCCGGGTCTATCCCCGCGCTTGCGGGGGAGCCGTTGCTTGCGTCGCGTGTATTGGTAACACGACGGGTCTATCCCCGCGCTTGCGGGGGAGCCCGAGGCTTTCCCGTCGGCCGTGCTCGCCCATCGGGTCTATCCCCGCGCTTGCGGGGGAGCCATCGCCGAATGCCCGGCGATGGATGGCAAAAACGGGTCTATCCCCGCGCTTGCGGGGGAGCCGGATGCATGGGCGCCGGTTGACAGAACTACGCGGGTCTATCCCCGCGCTTGCGGGGGAGCCTGCGTGAGCCGGAAAGCCGCAACATCCGCAACGGGTCTATCCCCGCGCTTGCGGGGGAGCCTCACGCAAGAGGGCCAGCGCCTTCGATTCTCCGGGTCTATCCCCGCGCTTGCGGGGGAGCCTCTGACACTCAGTCATTACGCAAAACAGCCGTCATGACAATCTCTCAAAGCCATTTGATCAACGATTTCAAAGAGCAGATTTTTGATTGCAATATAACTGAATTACAACTCAACAAATGGTCTGGTTGCAGATGTCGCCGTCACAACCTTGCAAGCAAGAGCACGCCGTCGGCATCGACGATCTTTTTCGGCGGCAAGCCTAAGGTCTCGATGCGCTGCCCGCCAGGCGCATCCTTGTCAAGCCAGGTCATAACAATAGATGCAACATCTTCAGCGTGCTGGCCAACAGTCGCGCCCGCATCGAACCACTCACCAAGTACAGCCAACATCCGCTCGCGCACGGCTTTGGTCATTCGTGGCGCTGTGTACACGCCAGGGGCGATCTCCAGCATCACCGACGCGAGGAAACCACGGAAACGCGGTGCGACATTGCGGGTGACGACGACGGTCATCGTCATGATGCCTCCTTGTCCTCGGCGCTACCATCCGCGTGCCCGCCCCCCTCGGGATCGCCAAACAGCTGTTTGATGCGGTCGATCATTTTTTCGATCACTCCCTCCTTTCGCAAGGTGAAGCCGGCGCGCTGGCGGGTGATGCGCTCAATGGTCTGGTCTGGCCGCTTCTCGGCTTCCTTCACCGCGCCGAAGGCGACCGGTACGGTGGTCGAATTGCGGAACAAATCCGCTATGTCGAGCACAAAGGATTGGCCGGAGTCTTCGTGAATGAAGCCAAGCTGCGGGATCGTGGAGGTCGCGGCGACAGCGATAGCGGCAGCCCCTTCAACCGCGCTCGCCGCATGATTTAGGGCCTGATTAGGCAGGTCGGCGGCGTTCGGGTTGGCACGATCATAACGCCGTCCGTTCCACTTTATGCCGAACCGCTGCGCCTGCAGCTTGTACATTTCCTTGACGCGAGCGCCCTCGATGCCGCGCAGCGTTGCGATGTCCTCATGCGGGAGGATCTCTCCAAGGCGCCAAGCGTACATTCTTCGGGCGATATTGAGGCGGACTCCGTCGGCATCAGACCAGACGCGGGCCTGCCTGCGGGCGAGCCCGGAACGATCGGGGATCAGCGGCGGGGCGGTATAGGCGCGCACCCCATCCTCGCCCACAGCGGCAATGGCGGTGCCATGGCGGGCGCACAGTCGCATCGCGTCGTGACTTACCATGCTGCCCGGACCCAGCAAGATCATCGACACCATCTGGAAGGGGATGGTGTAATCCCCCTCATTCAATGGATCGCCGAGACTCGGCTCGGCGTTACGGCGGAAGTGCAATGTGCCGTCCTCCACGACGAGCGCACCGCGCGACAGCCAGATGAGGCCGTGACGGTCCTTGTGTGGAATGCGGGCGGTTGCGAGGCCGAGGCGTCCCTTTAGCATGGCTCAGCCTTCCTGTCGGCGAGGCGTCGGCGGACGCAAGAGCAGCATGCCGTAGCCATAGGCCTTGTGTCGGCCAATGCCATTGGCAAGAAGCGCAGCGAACGCGGTTTTGTCGGCCACAACGAGTGTGCCATGAATGACCGCGTCCGGACCTTCACTGCCTCGATTACTGCTTTCGGCATTCCGGCGCACGGCAACACCACGGTTGAACCGCGCGAGCGCCGTGGTCGCAATGCCGTTGCCGTCTGCTTCAAGAGCGGCCGCACCTGCGAAGCGCTCGCTCAGCCAGTCGGTGTAAACGCGCTCGCGCGTGCGGCCGGTGTTCGCCATGAAGGCCGGATCGTTCTCATGCTGCAGCGCTTCGTGAAGGAAGGCGTCGATCTCGCGCACACCGCTTTTGTTCTGGGCGGACTTGGTTCGGCGAACTGGGCGAACGCGCAAGTCGAAGCCAAGCCGAGCGCCAGCGGCGAAGCGGGTCGGGAACGCTTTTGCGCGCATGTCCTTTATGCCCAGCGCCTCATCGTATTCGTGAGCACATAGTTCAGCGGTCTGCCGCAGTTGCTTCTCGGGCAACGTGCTGTAAGCATAGAGCGCGCCTTTTACCTTGCCGGGCGCGACCAGCAGCCGGAACAGCGGTAGCGCCTTCTCACCGAAGGTTTCGGTGAGGGCATGATGCAGCGCCCGGCCTTCGTCAAAATGATCCGTGCGCCCGCGCTTGCCCCAACCGCGCTCGCGCGCGACCTTGTAGAGCTGGCGCATGTCGACGGCAAGGCGCAAGAAGGTGAGCGTGTCGGGAATAGGGCGTGGTTCGATGGCGTTCACGAAGCCTCCTTTGCCGTAAGGGGGATCCGGCCTTCGACGATGCGGCGCGATCCGCCATGCAGCCCTGAGCGCCAGTTGCGCTCGTCGCACAGGTCGTGAATATGCAGCACCTTGCCGCTTTCAGGCGCTTCGTTTTCGGGCCACTGCGCCCTGACGCTGGTGAATTTGTCCTGAGGCGGCACCAGTGCCAGCGCCGCCCCCACCGTCGCCGCGTCAACAAAGATCGGCCCCTTTCGCATGATCAGCGGCTGCGAGGGCAGGCACGGCTTGCGGCCGATGAACAAGGGCCGCTGCGGGCTTTCCAGCGCGGCCACGAGTTCGTCGAGCGTCGGCGTCTCCTCAGCCGGTTCCAACCGCAGCGCCAGGACGACGAGCGCGTCGGGGCGGTAGTCGCGGAAGCGGCGGTGGGGCGATTTATGAGTGTCGGCGCCGCCTCCTCGTCCCTCAACCGAGCCGCGCGTCGTCCACCCCTTGTCATTGGCTTCGAGCTTGGCGTTTTGGTTGTCCCGCAGCACCCCGATATAGCTTTCGCGCTCGCGACGGGCGGCGAACACCAGCCGATCCTGCAGGCGCTGCAGCTTGTCGGCATCGGTGCGCTCCAAGCCGAGCGCATTGCCAAGAAGGCCAGCGAGCATGGAGCGGGCAGGAAAATCTCGGCTAACGCCGTAATTGTCGATGGCGACGCCCCCGAACGAAACGAGGGGCGCCTCCAGCCGGATGATGAGATGGCGGCTGCTCATGACGCCTCTCCAGCCCTGACGACCGTGCCCGCCCATTCGGCAAGGGCGGTCAGCGGCAGCTTCCGCGAGCCGGAAAGGCCGACCCCGGCGATGTGCAGATGACGACGCGCCTCGCCCGAAGCGTAGGCTTCATCCATCGCCACAAGCTGTTTGTCGAACACCTTCGTCGCCGCGTCTAGATTGGCGGCGCAAGGATCGCGGAAGGCGCCCGACAGGCTGCGCGGCTGGCGATTGCCGGCTTCGATCAGCATCATTTCAGCATAGCCGTAGGGCGCGGTGGAGCCGAGCTTGGCGCCGGGTGAGACTTCGGCGATGAGGTAGACGAGATGCTGAACCACCTTGCCGGCCATTTCCCGGTTCGCCGACTGCCAGTCCTTGCGCTCGCAACCTGTGAGGTTGGAAACAAGGCCCGGCACATCAACCACCACATAGCCGTAGAACAGGCCCGAGGTCAGCTCGGTTTCGCCGATATGGGCAGCGCCGGCGTCCTCGTCGTCGCGCTTCAGGTCGTCGACCACAGAAAAGTAATCGCTCTCGTCTTCCTGTTCGTGCACGGTGAAGGCATGGGCGACATGCACCGGCGCGTCGATATTGGCTTCCGGGTCGGAGGTGACCATGCGGCCGAACAGCGCCGAGGTTAACCCGCCGGGGAGCTGGGCGCTGTCGCGCATTTGTTTCGCGATCGCCTTGTAAGTTTTCGCCCATTCCTTCACGATGTCGTCGGCGGCTTTCGCATTCCGTCCCGACTGCGCGACGAGTTTCTCCACCTCGCCCTTCAACCAGCGCACTTCAGGCGCGCCGAGAAGCAACGGTTGGCGTCCTTTCAGCTCTTCGCCTTTGTCGCCGTAAACCGATTTTTGGAATTGCGTCTTGATCACGCTGATAACGTCGGCTGGTCCTGCCAGATCGGCAAAGACCAGGTTGGTCAGCACTTCGCGTGAGCGATAAGCCTCTTCGGCCCCAGCGATGTTATGCAGATTGAACACGCTGTCATTCACCCGCCAGTGACGCTTCAGGCACTGCGAGGAAATGCGGGTGCGCATGTGGTCGCCGTAGGGCAGACGCTTGGCAAGGCCAGTGTCATCGCGGTTGAGGAGGGCGGCGGAATAGGAATGCAATGAATGGATTTGCAGGAAGCGGGGTTCGGTCATGGAAATTTCTCTTGTTTTCACTGAGTGGATGTTTAGTTGGTTGTCTGGGTCTATTCAGCGTCCTTTTCGCTTTCATCCCAGCCCGCACGCGCGTAATAGCTTTTCGCGATGGCATTGGCGGGCCATTCCTGATCTTCATCGAGCACGAAGCCGGCGATGTCGATGCAGTTAACCGGCGCGCCTGATTTGGCGATGATCTTTGCCGCCCTGATTACGAGTTCGCGGCGCAGCTTGCCTTTCGCCGCCAACATCTTGGCTAGTCTCAATTCACTAACTACAGGTCGCGCGTCGGGCTTTTTTGGATCCCATGCCAAGTTTCCCCCGTCGCACAGGGCGCGGCCAAAAGCGCGACTGTCGTCCCCGCTGTGGGGCTCGAACAGGGTACCGTCATGGGCAGGACGCGGCGTCAAGATTGCCATCGCCTGCATCACGGTCGCCCATTTCTCAATCTTTTCCTCAGATGTCTTCTCAATTTTGAAGCCGAGGCCTACCAGCAGCCTCCAGAGGCCCGGACTTCCAACGCCTTTCCTGCCGACTGCTTCACGGCGCAACCGCGCCCGGTCTCCCGTGGACACGGTCGGCAGTCGCTTTGATAAGTATCCAATCTCTCGAACGTACTTGCGCCGTCTTCTAAAGGTATCAGTACCGGGCTGCACCATCGGTGGCCTCCTCTTGGCTGTTCTTTTCAGATCGCAATTCCGAAAAAGCGTGGTAGACAGTGCCATAGAACCGGCTCTCCGCCTTCGCCCTGGCGCGATGGCGGTATGCGGCAGGGCATGGCAGGCTGCCTAGGGCTTCGTCGAGCAGCTTTTGAGCGCTCCCAAGCAGCTCCTTGCGGAACAGGCGCGCGGCCTTGTAAAGTTCGGTGTTCTCACCGTCACCACGTGCATTGTCCTCGCGCTGCGCCTCCACTTGTCGCCAAAGATGGTGGAAGAAGATGCGGTCGGCCTCGGTATCGAGGCGATCTTGGAAGGGTTTGGCAAAATCATAATCGTCTTGGCTGACATCTGCGTCATCGCCGCCGACCACATAAAGCGCCACCGCTGCCCCGAGTGCTTTTTTGAATGACGCGACGACTTTGATGAGGTCCTTGGACACTTGCCCCATCTTCGCCCGCTCGTCCGGCAAACTGATCGCCTCGGCGAACCCCGCCGGAAGAGGGAGGTAACGCTCGCGATAACCATAGGTCTTGCTATTGCCGCGTCCGATGACTTGTAGGCTTAAGAGCCAATCGCCAGCTTGCTGCTTCTCCTTGCGTGCGATCTTAGCTAGCACTGGAAGCTGCCAGTCGCGCGTGTCCTTGTCGCCGAACAGCAGCTTGCTGAGAAGTCGATAGGACAGCGGCTGCTCGCCGAGCGTGAGGCTTTTGCCCTCCTTAAGGTTGACCGGTGCCCAGGGATCACCGACAACGCCGCTCACCGATTTTGCGTTGATGCGAGCAGCTTTCGAAGTGCCAACCTGCGCAATGATCCCCTTCCCAGCCGCGATAAGTCGTACACGCCGGCAAATCTCGATGAACCAGATGTCGAGATCGCCGAACTGTAGCTGAGTTCCTTCTGGCCATGGGGACAGCCACAGTAGCGTGCTCCCCCCTTGCGCTGGGTAGCCAAGCGCGTCCCACCCGCGCAATTCGTCTTCGCGCATGCGCAATAACTTCGCGACTTCAAAGCGCCAACGCAGACCAGGCGTTGCCGTCACCCTGCCACCCGGCAAAGGCGTCACCGACATGCAGACACGTGATGAACTTCCGCCGTTCATGCGCGCAATGCCGTGATTACCGGCACCGTTATAGCCTTCGCCGGTCTGCAGCGAGACCAGGGCGAAGAGCCATTCATCCATCTCGGCAGTGGAGGCCACGGCTTGTTTGATGTCGTGATTTTTCGAAGTGATCAGCATATCGAGCTGATCGGGTGCCGAGGCTTCTCCAGTGTACCTCATACCATGCAGCTCGCTTGGCTGCATGAACGCTGGTTTGGCGCGGTCCTTGACGATGAGATGCCAAGGTTCGTCAGCGGGAAAATCCAGCGTCAGCCCGCGCAACAGCTCGGCCCAGTGATCAGCGTCTTTTGACAGATCTTCTTCACCGGCTCGCTGTAGAGCCAGCGCCGCAAGCTGCGCGAGAAACATATGCCAGGCCGGCGTCTGATGCGGTCTGAGTCCCGGGTACGAGGCGATCCCATCTCGCGCCAGCGCGGCAAGCACACCAGGAAGCGTCAGAAACACCGCTTCGCCTTTGTAGGTGCGGACGCGAATAATGGATTCGATCAGGAGGTTGTACATCATGCCAACCACCTGATCGATTTGATTGAACCCCGCCGAGGCGGGGGAGCTTCCCGTTCCAGTGACGGTACGTCATCGCGCTGCGGGCTATTTCCGTCTCCTCGTTTGGAGCCGGAAGAGTGCTTTGTTGCCTGGAAACCTGAAAAGGCGTTGAGGGAAAAGTGGCGCAAAACGAGTTCCGCTCCGCAGAACCAAATTGCATTCAATCGCATGAGAATCTCTCCATCTCGGCGAAAATTCAAGGGGGGAAGTTACCACCTCATCTCGCTGGTTACAACGCGGTCAATCAAAAGCTCGTATCGCCAATCTTCAGATTCAAGTGGCCGCGTTCAAGCTTTATGCTGCCGCACACCCAAGACGCTGTATTTAAAAAAGTTATTTCCCAAAGTTATTTTTATTCCCCCCGCCGTTTGCACTATCTTCGGAACGCCATCTTCAACATGCCGGCACCAATGCGCTGGCAGCGCAAGTTCGGTAATTGGCTTGGCGAAGGGGCCAATCGTGCCTTCGGGAAAGGCAATCTTGCGCCCTTCCTCCCCGAGGCGGGTGCGGACCTTTTCCTCGATGTCGGGGAAGCGGAGATCGGTGAAAAACTGATCACGCTTCAGCGTTGCAAGACCCGCGAGCATAGCCCTCGAAAGCTCGCCCCCTTGCAATGACCGGCCGAAATCTACCCACTCCTTGCCCAACTCCTCTTTGAGCGCAGCGATAGCCGCGTCGTGTGTCGCGCTCTCCACAAGCATCCGGTTCATGCGGGGGATGCCCCAGACCGGATGCCGCTCGATCAGCCGCCGGGTCAACTCCAGAACTGGCACGTCCATGTAGATGCCGGCAAGCGTGCCGTCCGTTTCGGTCCAGGCGCCAAGCCCGTGCATCATCTTCTTCATGCAGGGCGCGAGCCCGCCCGTTGGCACCAGCACGAGGCATTGCGGCTCATCAAAGTCGGCCGGGCGCGGGTTCTTGTGCCGGTGCAGGCGGCCGATGCGTTGCAGCAGCACGTCCACCGGACACAGGTCGGACACCATGTAATCCGCACAAAGGTCGACGGAGATTTCAAGCGTCTGCGTGCCGATCAGGATCATGCCATGCGCCGGGCGCTGGCTAGGCTGATTCGGTTGGGGCTTGCCGAACAACTCTTCCGCCCGGGCATCCAACAGCGCCCGATCCTCAGCGGCGAAGCGGCTATGATGCAGCGTCGAAATGCCATTGACGCTGAACAGCAAATGCCACTCGTCCCGCGAAAGCAGCGCTTCCACCGCCTCGAACAGCTTCACCGCGTCATCTACAAGATTGCGGATGACGAGCAGTTTTGCACCCGCCCGCGCTTTTTCTACGATGATCTGGGCCAATTGAGTCGGATCGTCGCCGATTTCCTGGAGCGCCATCCGCACCTCTTTGCCGGCGCCTTGCGGTTGCGTGAACCAAAATGGTTCTTCGCGGTCCTTGGTCCAGATGGCCGGATAGGGCTTGACGCAGGCTTCCGCCAGCGTCGGCTTCTTCTTCGTTTCGAGCCAGGCGGTCCTCGCCTTCGAGCCAAGCGTTGCCGACATGCCGAGCACATAGCCGCCCACAGCCAAGTGATCCGAAACGAGCTGCTGCTGGATTTTGGTCATCCAAGTATCGCTTGCGTGAATTTCGTCAATGACCAGCAAATTGCGCGCAAGGCTGCTGGCGCGCAGATGCGCATGTTTGACCGGCAACGCTCCGAGCATGACTTGATCGATAGTGCCGACGGCGAATTGCGCCGCGAGAAAGCGTTTCGAATGCTCTGCCGCCCAACGCCGCGCGATCAACGCGGTCTCGTTGCCCGCGCCTTTGGTGGCGTCGTCCCACAAAATTGTAGTGACACCAGTCTTTTTTTCGTTGCCCGCGTTCTGGGGCGCATCGTGCCACACAACCTGCCAGTTCGGCAGCTTTTGCCCTTCCTGCTCGCCGGCGAATAAATAGCCGGAAGCTGCGAGCACAGTTTCCGGCGCTTCTGTCCCGAAAAGACGCCTCGCGGCCTCGTGCACTCGCCGTTGCAGTTGCTTTGCGGCGGCTCTCGTTGGGACCGCGAAATAGAGCCCGTCCACCTTGGCCGCTTCATAGAGCTTGATAAAATGCCATAGCGCGGCTTCGGTCTTACCGGAGCCGGTCTCGGCTTCGAGTATGACGAGCGTGTCGTCGACGGACAGCGACGCCATGGCCGCCTGCTGCGGCTGCGGCCGCTCGAAGGTGGTGAGTTGTTCAAATGTGGCCCGGGATTCCTTCCTCGCTCGCTGCCTTACGACATCGAGGCCGATGCCCTCCAAGGCCTTGCAAGCACGTTCATCGGCCAACTTGAAATAGTTCTCATTCAGCGGCCACTCGAATTCGAACCAGCGCCGGTCGGAGCCGATCCAGTCGGCGAGCGCCACCAGCCCTGCGAAGAGGTGCTGAAAGGCCGGCTCTTCAGGCAATGGATCACCGCCCATCTCGAACGCTAGCGGGAACCAACGCGGGAGCAGGGTGCCTATTTCCTGCGCCGCCGGCTGTGGATCATAATCGCCAAGCGGCCCCCACGCCATTTCCGCCGCTTCGTTGTTTCTGATGTCGGTATCGGACAAAGGCCGGCCGTGATGTGCGAGTGAAGCAAGGATGAGATCGCTGAGTCCCTCATCGCTTCCCCAACTCCAGAGTTCTTTCAGCGGAAGACCCGTCGCAACTCGCTTTACTGTGTTCCCAAACTCGAGCGGAAAAAGGAGTTGCACCCCTGCCTGCGGATGCCCACCGATATCGCCGCCACGGACGCGCGAGTTTTGCAGCTTAAGCCGCTCGCTTTCTGGGAGGCGCTTGATCTGGAAAAAGGGATGCAGCTTGCCGACATCGTGCAGGAAGACAAGGGCGCCGAGCCGGTCGATCTGCTGATCGGTTAGAGTTGAGCGCGCAGCGCATTCGAGGCGCGCTCGCCAGATAGGTTGCTCTGCCAACCTCAGGAAGCAGGCGGCAACGTCCGCGCAGTGGTGAGCAAGACGATGCGAGCCGCCGCCTGAATTATCGAATTTTCCCCAAGGGGCGATCTTTGATGCCATTGGACCAATCGAAAAATCGTGTTCTCAACAACTGGGAGTACCAATTTTGCTACATTTCGCTCGCTCCCGATCGTGTCACCATCGCATTTCCACACAATTTTTAGCCTAGCGAATGGTTTTCAGCCGCCTCGACGCGAATGCGTCGGGCGACGTCCGGCTCAAGGGGCAGAACACGGCGCGTTTTCCATGGTCGCAGTACCCTCAAGTGCGGACGCGAAAAAGGCGAGCCTTGAGGAATGCATCCGTGAGTTGAGGATGTCCGTTCCTGTATGAAGTATACCAGAGACCGACCTTTGATGGCGACAGCGCTTAAGGCCGCTCGTACCCTCGAAGCTGGACGAAATATTGCAGCAGCAGTTACCTTCCGGCGCCCCCCTCGCCGACCACAACAAACGGCGCCCAGCTTGACGGACGACCCTCGCGCTCCGTCCCCCGGTCGATCAGCGCAAGCATCGATTGGCGCATGGCTTCGGCGCGGCCCATCGCCCGATCGGCGGCGAGCCGGCCGATGGCGCCCGTCACGAGCCTGACCGTCGCATCGGAGTCGACCTCCCAATGCGAGACGAGGAGCGCGCGCGCCTGGGCGTAGAGAAAAGCGCGCGCGAGTCCCGAAAGAGCCTCCGCGTCCTGTGCGCTGCGCATGTTCATGAAAGTGCACAGCGTTTCCACGAAGGTGCACACCCGTGAAGCTGTCCTGCGGGCGCGGCGCTTGAGGTTGCCGCACACACCGCCCCGCGGGGCGGTGTGTGCGAGCGGCGTCTGACCCTTGCTGCATTTTAGAGTTGTCCTTGGCGTTAAGAAAGCCTGTCGTCAGCTTGTGGCGTCGCTCTCTGCGTCGCCGCCGGCATCGGTCTCCGGCTCGCGCAGCGATTTGCCCTTGAGCGGCAGGCGGATGGCGTTGTGGACGAGGCGGTCGAGGATGGCGTCGGCGTAGGTGGGATCGCCGATGGTGGCGTGCCAGCGGTCCACCGGAAGCTGGCTTGCCAGAATGATGGAGCCGCGATCGTGGCGATCGTCGATGACCTCCATGAGATCGCGGCGCTGGGCCGCGGTCAGGTCGATCATCGCCCAGTCGTCCAGAATCAAGACGCTGACCCTGCTCACCTGACGCATCAGCCGGCCCACGCCATTGCCGAGCCGGGCGACAGCGAGATCGTCGAGCAGCCGCGACAGGCGCGTGTACAGCACGCTGTACCCCTCGCGGGCGGCCTGATTGCCAAGCGCGCAGGCAATCCAGCTTTTGCCTGTCCCGGTTTTTCCGGTCAGGATCAGATGGCGGTGTTCGCCGATCCAGCGGCAGGTGAACAGATCGCGGATCACGCCCTTGTCCAAGCCGCGCGCCGCCTTCATGTTGAGGTTCTCGAAGCAGGCGGTCTGACGCAGACGCGCCTGTCGCAGACGGGAGAGCAACGCCGTGTTGGCGCGGTCGGTGGCCTCGCGGTCGATCAGCAGGGCGAGCTGGTCGGCAAAATCCAGCTGACCGCGATCGGCGAGGCGCTGCAAGTCTTCGAGCGCGCGCGCCATGCCGAACAGTTTCAGGCGCTTGAGCTTTTCGAGGTTCTGGTAATGCATCGGGTTCCTCTTTCAGGTTGGCTTGCGGGTTAATGGTAGTAGGCGGCGCCACGAACATTCTCGTGGGCGCCGGCGCCGGAGCTGGCGGGTTCGCTGCCAAGAGCCATCCGGCCGCTGGCCAGCCATTGGCGGACGTAAGCGTAGGAGTGCACGTTCGCGCACAGAGCCGCGCTCGCCGCCGTCTGCAGGGCTTCGGCGCCGAACTTCTCGCCGAGCGCGATCAGCCCGGCCACCTGGCGCGCGGCCTGTTCCGGATGATCGGCGGCGAGAAAGAGCCTGTCCGAAAGCGCCGTCAGCGCTCCGCCGATGGCCGCCGCCTTCTCGCGCACCGCCTCGGGCGTGAGCCGCGCCGCCGCGCGGTGCTGGGGCGGGCGATGGCCATCGAGGGTGACGGCCGGCCGCAGCACGCCGGGCTGCGGCCTGATCCTCGGATGCGAGGCGATGCGTTCGCCCTGGTGGAAAATGCCGATCAGGCTGGCTGTGCAATGCACATCGACCGCCTTGCCGATCAGCCCGAATGGCGCCGAATAGGCGACGCCATCGATACAAACGTGATAGTCGCTCCCGAGTTTGAAACGCCGCCAGCGGCCGATCTCGAAGGGTTCGCCGGGAAGCGTCTTCAGCTTCGGTTTCTCGTGTTCGGCGAACAGACTGGCGCGGGTCTGCGCGCCGCCGGCGCTCAACGGCCGATTGTTCAGGTCCGCGAGCATTTCCGCCATGGCGGCATTCAGCTCATCCAGGCCGAAGAAGGTGCGGTTCCGCAACGGCGCCAGCACCCATCGCTCGACCTGCTGCACTCCATTTTCCGCGAGCGGTTTATCCCGGGGATGGCGCACGCGGGCTGGGACGACGCCGATCCCGTAATGCCGCGCCAGCGCCAGATAAGACTGGTTCAAGACCGGATCGTAAAAGCTGGCGTGGGTGACGCCCGTCTTCAGATTGTCCGGCACGAGTTTGGGGACCGAGCCGCCCCAGGCGTTGAACATCCGCACATGACTGCCGAGCCAGTCTTCGGTGGTCTGTGTCCACGTCGCTTCCGCGTAGATGAGGGTCGAGAACGGCAGCGTACCGACGAAGATGCTGACTTGGCGTACGCCATCGGCCGTCGCCACCGGCATGGTCATGCCGGCGTAGTCGACCTCGCACATCTCCGCGGGCAAAAGCGTCCGCCGCATCCGCGGTTCGGGCGCCCCAAGATGCAGATGCTCCCGATAGCGCCGCCGGAACTGGCTGTAGCTGTAGCCGTCGGGATGCAGATCCCGGTACTCCCGCCACACCAGCAGCAGCGTCACCGCGGGCTTGCGCAACTCCGTGGCCACCGCCGTCCAGTCGGGCTGGGGCCGCCACGGCGGCGGCTCGGGCGCCGCGAACAGCAACGCCTCGATCTCCGCCTCGCTTTTGCCGGCGATGTCTTCGTAGCGCACACCGGCCGCTTCGGCGCGCGCCAGATAATTGCGCACCGACGTCGAGCACAGCCGCACCGACCTCGATGCCTGCCGCAGCGAGTAGCCCAGTTCGTGGACCAGCCGCAAAACTTCCTTCACGCGTCTCATATCCGACCGTTTCTGCGGCATTAACGCCCCCCGGCAAAAGCCGAGGAAAACGTTAACCGCTTAAGAAATGGTCAGACGCCGGAATCAACCCTCGCGTGCGCCCATAGAACAGCTCCCCGAGTGTGCACTTTCATGAAAATGGGTGTGCACCTTCGATGAAAACGACTGTGCATCTTGGATGAAAACGCCTGTGCACTTTCGATGATTTTGCGCACTGTGCGCCGCCCGCCGCGGTGTTGCAGGCCGAGAGAATGACCCATTCGGCGTCGAGCTTGAGCGCCGCGATCTCTGTCGCCGTGAGAAAGCCGTCGTCCTCGGCGCTTGGCGCCGCCGGCGGGGTGAAGAGCAGGCCCGGCTCATCGCTGCCTTCCACCTGTCCCGCCAAAGCGCCATGGGTTGCGAAATGCACGATGCGGTATTGCGCGAGTTGGCCGTTCTCGTTCAGCCGTTTGATCTCTCCCTCGGCGTCGCGCGCGCCCAGATGGATGTCCTCGGGGTTTGCGCCGGCGTCGCGCGCCACGGCGCATAATTCGTCGGCCGTCTCGGGCAGCGGAGACAACCTGCGAATGAAATCCACGTCGGCGAGGCCTCCGCGCATCGGAGGAACTGTCACGCCGCGGGCCGTTTTTCCGCCCGGCGCCGGTCCCTGCGCCACGTCATAATGGCAACGCTGCTTCTGGCGGGCCATCCCGGCTCTCTCTCTGTCGTAGGGGCTGGATGGATCGCCGTCGAGCAGCGGGTTTCCGAAGCCGATCATGGGCCGGGCCGCCTGGCTGGGACGCGCCGCCTGACGCGCCAAGAGGGCCGAGGCTGCAGGAAGCACGCTCAGCGCATGCTGCCGGATGAGCCACACCGCTGCCTTGTCTCCGCCGCCTTGGGGCTCTTCGACGATCAGCACTTGGAATGGCAACTGAGTGAGAGAACCGGACGGCTCGATGAGAAGGCTTTTTCCCTTCACAAACTCCTCGATTTGGCCGAACAGCGCCCGGCAAAGCTTGTAAGCGCGGCCATGATCGAAGGGCAGCGGCTTCCCGTCTCCCCAATCCTGCTCGCTATAGGTCTGGCCGGTGAGTTCCTTGCAGCGGGGACCGTTCCATGCCGTATGATCGAGACCGCATCTGAGCGCCTGCACTTCACGGAGAATATCGGCGGGATCGAGCGCCAGCTTGAAGAAGCGCGCCTCTTTTTGGGTCACTGCAAACACGAACGCGCCGTAGCCGTTCCGGTCTTCCACCGCCGGATCGCCGAAAAGCGCAAACTGGATGAAGGCTTCATTCGGCGCGAGGTTCTTCTGCGCCTCCTCAACGGTCGCCGGTTCGGGATTTGCGACGGAGGCGAACGCCGGAAAATCGCGCGTGAGCGTTTGGCCGATTTCGGCGACGCGCCGGGCGATGGCGTCCTTGTCGCTGCGCATTCTCGACTCAAGCGCGGGGTTTCTTTGTCCGGGATTCGTCGTTCTTGCGGCCATGAGTTCGGCGTCCAGCTTGCGCCACTTTGCGGCAAGGTCCTGTTGTTCTCGGATCAGCCCCGCAAGGCGATCCGCGCCCGTCGCAAGCCGCGCATAGGTCTTGTTGGGGGCCGTAGCGGCGTCGGACATATGCGCCCATTGCGCGGCCTGAAAGGCTTCGCTTACGAGCGTCGCATCTCCGCTGAGCTGCGCGGCGGCCTCAAGAAAGCCTCGAATTGTGCGGGCCGTTTCGCGCTCGGCCACTCCGCCCGGCGCGTCCTGCGAAGCCAAAGTGAACGTCTGAGCGCGGCGCGCTTTTGCGTACATGCCGAGGCTCTGACGGAACCATGCCGCCGCTTCCCGCGGCCGCTTCCGCTTCACTTCGAGCCAGCCCAGATTGTTGTATAATTTTGCGACATCGGGGTCTTCGCGGCCGAGATTGGCTTCGTAGACCGTCAGCACGTGTCTGAGCGCCTGTTCAGCTTCCGCAAGCTGGATGCCGCCCTCGACCTCGATGACGGCGAGATTAAGCTCGGCGCTCAACGCTTGCGGAGCCTCGGCGCCGCCGCGCCGCCTCAGGATCGTCAGCGACTCGGCGGCGAACTGCCGGGCCTTCTCATACTGGAGAAGATAGAGATAGGTTAGAGCCAGGTGATCGTCCGCGAGACCTATGGCCGCTTCGTCGCCTGCCCTGGCCATAATTGCGCGCACATCGAGAAACAGGGCCTCGGCCTTCGCGGCCTGTCCGAATTCCAAAAAAACATAGCCGAGCGTGTCTTCGATGGACGCGAAAAAGACCGGTTGTTTGGCTCGCAGCTGTAGGGCCAGATTGTAAGCCCGCGCCGCAACGTTGTAGGCATCCTGCAAACGATGCTGCCGCAGATAGATTTGCGTCAGAATTTGCAACGGGGCGATCACGTTGGCGCTGTTCAAGCCCCAAGCCTGCTCCTTCAGCTCTATGGCGTTTTTGAGCAGAGCCTCGGCTTCGGCGTACCGGTTGATCCCCGCGAAATAGCGGCCTTTGACCTCGGTGAGGAGGGCTTGCTGAACCCTCGTGCCTCCCACGCTCGCAAGGAGAGATTCCGCCTGGGCGATGAGAGGCGCCGCTTCCTGATACCGGTGCTCGCCCATCAAGGCGGCGGCCGACAGGATGAGCGAATTGAAAGCCTGTTCTTGCTGACGGTTCGCCGCCTCGATTATTCCGGCGCCGTTGGGCGCTACCGGCGTGAAGACTGCAAGTCCGAGCTTCGTGGCGTAACTCCTGGCTGCGAAGTCCATGGGACTGGGCAAGGCTGTCGAATTCCCAACAGCAGACGCCAGAAAAATAAAAGCAATGACGCGCTTCAGCATAGCCGCGGCTCCGGTCAAGGCACGGCCAAGAACCTATCATCGGCGCCGCATCAGGCCAACGTGAGCTTTGCGATGCAAGCTTTTCAAATTTGCGTGCGCTGGTTATCGCGGGCGCAGACACCGGATTGAGTGCTGATGCCCGCCTTTGATAGCCCGCAAAGCGATCGGAAAGCGGGCGCACCGACCAAACTAAGTTTTTGATGCTGTCGAGTCAGCTCCCGGCTTAAGTGTCGGTTCTAACGGAGATTTCTATCGTTCCGCTTTCTTACGCAGCCGACGTAATTGCTGCGCTCGCGAAGAACATGAATTTTAGAATCCCCTCGGCGGACCCATTATGACCGCAGCACCCTCGAATGCGGACGCGCAACTTGCCGGTTGTTTGTCTCTGGCCCGAGAATGCCCCTCGTCCGCTAATGTATGCAGTATACCAAAGAGCCGACTTAGCTACAGGCGAACCAGCGTGAGACTTTTTTGCCGCGCTCAACACTCCGAGGCGATGGAATAATGGAGCTAGCTTTGTTAAAATCTAAGCAAATCGGCAGACATGGCTTTTGGGGGCTTGTCGATGTCAAATTTACTCATCGTTCTTTCGTTCTGGATTTTAACCATAGTTAGCTCTGCAAGCATGGCACAGCCCGCCGGAGACCGAGTTCAGGACCTGATCGGCATCTGGCGCGTCCCAGGCGAGCCTACGGACATTACCATATACGATGACCATACGGTTCTTCATTCGAGGCTTGGTCGTGGAGATATACTGCACGTGAATGCACAGTACTTTAATATAAACTATAGAGAACGAAACTTTAGCTGTCACTATCTTGCCAGAAATGATTCCGCAACGGAGCTATCTTTGATAAGGGTCGAGCACCTGGACCCAGCGGAGTGCGATCTAGGGCTCTTACGCCGTGCGCCATGGCGAGAAGGAGTGCAGGGACCGGTTTCTCAAATTTGGCAGCAAATCAAAGACAGCGAGGAGATTGGCCTTCTGGAGTCATTCCGGCGTCAGTTTGGGGCTCGGACTCCCGAATACGATGCTCGCGCCGTGGAACGCATTGCCGCATTGAAGCGGGCGTTGACCGTGTCAGACGCCGCAAACCAGTGGGCGATTATACAAAACACAACCAGCCAAGCTGTATTGACCGGCTTCATAGTTAGGTATGGAGAGACCGATTACGGCCGCTACGCCCGCCTGAGACTTGAAGAGTTAAAAGAGCAGGAACAGAGTGTCAGAGAGGCGGAAGAAGAAAAGAGGAGAAAGGCTGCCGCTTTGAGTACGCCTTCAACTGCGCGTCCCGTTACGGTCACGCTCTTGGAAAAGATTGCGGAGGAGGGGACGTGGGCCGTGGGCGGAGCTTCTAATTGCGGCATTTCTAAAAAGACCTACACCCTGGAGCTCGTCGGAAGTCAGGCTAAATGGGCCGATGGACTAAACAACGTGTATGTCGAACAGATAGAATTCAGCAACGAAACCGAGGCACGGACTGTCACGCGAACAGGATCGCGAAGAGGGACGGTGTGGCATTACATAAAGCTCAGAGCGGATGAGATTAACGTGCAGCCCAGCGATAAATCGCCGTTCACATTGGCGCGGTGCGGTTCCTGAACCGATGAGCGGCCCGCCGGGCGCAGCCGAGCAGCTATAAGGCGCATTTCGGCGATTTATTGGGGCGTTGCTGTCAATAATCGGGGCGCAGGAGTTCCACTATCTATGAACCAAATGGCGCGAAGGGCGGGCTCGGAACCATCGGCGCAGGGAAACTTGCCCTCGATTTCGTACCTCGTTCCATGCACGTTCTCCTCTATGCGCGAAGCCTTATTCTGCCGGGCATGCGCAAGGAGCGCTTCGATAAATCGATCGACCTCCTCGACCTTGAACCCGCAACGACGAAAGAAGATGGCTTTTGCTTCGCTTCGGGCATAACCGGAGGCGGTGAGATAGTCTTTGGCCCTTTTCGGATCGATTTTCGCTTTTTCAAGGTTGGGTATATACTGCGCGCCGCCCGGCTCTGCTGCCACCTCCTTTTTTTCCTCCACCGATCTTACTTGCTGAGGCACGGGCCTAGGTTCCATTTGCAGGGGGAGTTCCTTCGCTTGCTCCGGATTCTTCTGAAAGGTTTTCAAGAATTGCAGAATAGCATTTGTATAGCCTGCGGGATCCTGAACGATAGAAAAGTGTCCGGTATTCTGTAACGTGAACGATTTCGAGTTTGGGATAACGGATAGAATATATTTTGCATGCTCGCTCTTTATGACCTCATCGTGGTCTCCAAGAACTACCCAGACTGGCACGGTTATCTTGGAGAGTTGCGCTCCTGTCCACTTGGGTTGGCTTCGCCACATCGCACGGAGGCTTCCGGTAAACCTGGCGTAAACTCCAGGAGTTTTCGACATGCGCTGGTAGTCCGATGCGCATCTCGCCGTGTAGGCTTGAAAAGCGCCCGATCTCGATCCTCCAGGCAAGTAACCGTCTATCGTGACATTCGGCGCATGAGCGAAAACGCCATTCACGAGTTCCGGATTAAACATCGCCAGAGCAAGACCGATATTCGCGCCATCGCTCCAGCCCACAACAGTAACTCTATCGATATTAAGAGATTTCAGAAGGGCTGCATAGTCGGACGCCATCAGTTCATAGGTCAGCGCATCGCCGTTGAAGCTGGAACGCCCATGTCCACGGCTATCTGCGACGATAACCATGCTCGTTCCTTTCAGATCTATAGCCTGCTGGGCCCAGATATCCCCGTTTCCCAGCCCCCCGTGGATCAGCAAGATGGGATTGCCTTCCCCGTATATCGCGTAATACATGTCTATGCCGTTGACCGATACATAACCGCTTTTGTCGGCGGCTGGCATTGGGGGCGGTGGAGAAAAGGTATTCCATCTCTCAGCTGCGTTAACCGCAGCTATCGTCAAGATAATGTACGCGGACGCCAGTAGCAGTGTGCGCAATTTTTGTTTCACGGGGGGCTTCCCGATCATATTTTGAACTTCAAAAAGAGCACACCAAACATTCGGTGTAGTCAACCAGCCATGTCGCGTCCTGATAAAGGTGGAAAGAGCTCAACCGTCTATTTTCCACCGAAAGCGAGTTCGTTTCGGCTAGGCGTCCTTTGATTTTCTCAGCCTATAGACCCGGCCCGTGAAAGTCTTGATAGCTGTTACGCCGCAGCTTCTCGCAGACTCACCCTTGAAGGGTGCCGAATAGAAACTTCAAAGGGCCGGTTCAATAATGCCAACTTTGAGTATCGATCCTGCGCCCGCTGTGCCCCTAATTGCGTTAGAAATTGCAACATCGCATAATGACGGCTTTCTGCCTTTAAGTATCTATTTTGTCGGGGATTTCTATTGTTCCGCTTTGTCGCGCAGCCGATAAAATTGCTGCGCTCGCGAAGAAGGCGAATTTTAGAATCGTCTCGGCAAATCCATTATGACCGCAGCACGCTCGAATGCGGAAGTGTGCCTCGCAGGTCTCGACGTGCTCGTCAAGCCGGCCCCGATGTCGGCTTCTGTATGAAGTATACCAGGGAGCTCAGCTCCTGCGGAGCCTCATGCGCTGCATGCTATCGAAGTGAGCCGCTTGAGCCCTCAAAGCCGAAGGAAATGCTGCAGCTGCGAGAAATAGAAACTTGGGCCAAAGAACGAACACGCTACGCGCGAGTTTGCTGCTGCGCTCGCGGTGGCCTGAACTGGTGTGGTAACCATCTGAAGCTAAACCGGTAACGCCGGCAGGCGTCCTGTCCTGAGGATCGAGAGGTTCGACACTTCCACCCTCAAGACAAGGACCTCTCCGATGAACCAGAAGCCCATCAGCGATCTGCGCCGCCGCATGCTGGAGGACATGGCCGTCCGCCGCCTCGGCGAGAAGACACAACACGATTACATCAAGCACGTCGAGACCTTCGCCATCTTTCTCGGCCGCTCGCCGGACACGGCGACGGCGGAGGACCTGCGCCGGTTCCAGGTGCATGAGATCGAGCAGGGCTCGAAGCCGCCGAAGATGAACACTCAGGTCTCGGCTCTGCGCTTCTTTCTCAAGATCACGCTCGGCCGCCTCGATCTCGCCCACCAACTCGCCCGCGTCGACTATCCGAGGAAGCTGCCGCGCGTGCTCTCGCCGGCGGATGTGGCCCGCCTGCTGGAGGCTGCGCCTGGACCGGGCCTCAAGTACAAGGCCGCGTTGAGTGTGGCCTACGGCGCCGGACTGCGCTGCGCCGAGGTTGTCGCTCTGCGCGTGAGCGATATCGACAGCAAACGGATGCTGATCCGCGTCGAGCTGGGCAAGGGACGCAAGGACCGGCACGGGATGCTTTCCGAGCAGTTGCTCGCGATCCTGCGCGCCTGGTGGTTGCAGTGCCCCTCGAAGGGCTGGCTGTTCCCGAGCCGGGATCCCCTGCTGCCGATCACGGACCGCCAGCTTAACCGCGCCTGCCACGCCGCCGCCGATGCCGCCAGTCTCGGGAGCTGGATCTCGCCGCACACGCTCAGGCATTCCTTCGGCACTCATCTCATGGAGGCCGGCGTCGACATAAGAATCATCCAAGTGCTTCTTGGACATTCCAAATTGGACACGACCGCCCGCTACACGCACGTGGCTACGAATATCCTGCGCACCGTCGAGAGCCCGCTCGACCGCCTTACGCTGCCGGCCGCCAAGAGAGAGCCGGAGCCGGTCAAGTAGTCCGGTCCGGCCTTGCCCCGTCCATCTCTGGAGGTCGCGGATATTTTCCACGGCCACGGGGCTGCATGGCGCCAAGCCAATCGCGGCCATGTCAGCCTCGGCCAGCTCAAAGTGATGAGCGCCATCGAGCGCTGCCGCACCGCGGCGCTCGGCGGCCATGTTGCGCGCTGCGAGAACCCCGCCTGCGGCCACAGGCATGTGGCTTATAATAGTTGCCGCAATAGGCACTGCCCTAAGTGTCAGGGCGCGGCGGCGCGAAAATGGCTTGCCGAACGTGAGGCGGAGCTGCTGCCGGCGCCGTATTTCCACCAGGTCTTCACTTTGCCCGAGGCCATCGCGGATATCGCCTATCAGAACAAAGCGGTGATCTACGATCTTCTGTTCAAGGCTTCCGCCGAAACGATGCTGATCATCGGGGCCGATCCCGAACATCTTGGCGCCAGGATCGGCTTCATCTCCGTGCTTCATACCTGGGGTTCGGCGATGACGCACCATCCGCACGTCCACATGATCGCGCCGGGCGGCGGCCTTTCCGCCGACGGCCTGCGCTGGATCCCCTGCCGCCGCGGCTTCTTCCTGCCCGTGCGGGCTCTTTCCAAGCTGTTCCGCCGGCTCATGCTGGAAAAGCTCGCCGCAGCCCACAAGGCCGGCAAGCTTAAGTTCTTCGGCGAGCACGCGCATCTCGCCGCGGCGGACGCTTTCACCGCCTTCCTGGCGCCGCTCAAAAAGACCAAGTGGTTCGTCTATTCCAAGCGTCCATTTTCCGGACCAAAGGCGGTCCTTTGTTACCTGTCCCGCTACACCCACCGCGTGGCCATCTCCAACCGGCGGCTTGTCGCCGCCGATGAGAAGAGCGTGACCTTCACCTTCAAGGATTACCGGATCGAGGGACCTGGCCGCTATAAGAAGATGACGCTGGACGCGGGCGAGTTCATCCGCCGTTTCCTGATCCATGTGCTGCCGAAAGGCTTTCACCGCATCAGGCATTATGGCCTCCTGGCCAGCAATGTCCGCGCCGGCAATCTCGTAGCGATGCGGGCGTTGATCGCGCTGTCCTCGCTGCTGCCCCAGGTGAACGCCACGCCAAAACCCGATACTGCCGGCGAGCCAGCGGAGCGCTGCCCAAAATGCGGCAGCCGCATGTTCGTCATCGAGCGTTTCGAAGGGGCCTGCCGTCCGCGCAAAATGCCATCCCCGCCAGCGGGGTTCGATACGTCATGATCGGCGCCAAGACGGCTTGCAGCGTATCGATGCCCGGCTTGAGCCGCCGTTCAAAGGCTGGCAACGGCGGCGCTTGCTTGAAGGGCAAAATCGAGCTCATTTTCGAGGCCTGCCGCCATAGCTTCGCCCCCGGTCCGGCGCCGCCATTCCCGCAAGCGCGCTTTGCTTGGCTGTGCGCGCGGCTTTTGCCGCCCCAGAGCCACTGCGCGCTTGGCGTCTAAACTGCTGAAATCCCCATAAGCTGAGAGGGCGTCCGTGCCCTGCTCCCCGCGTGTTCCTTCCCCGGACGTTTTCGAACACCGGCCCGCGGCGCACGCTGAGCGGTTCGGCATGGGCCGGTATCCGAAAACGTTCACAATTGCTGCCATCATGCCCATCGCTCTATAACGTCTCCCACGACCGGGAGCGGAAGTTTCAGCTTCAATTACGGCTTCAACCCAAGACAATCCTCCACATTGATGTCACGCCGTTCCGACACCATATCCGTCGCGTTTATTGGAGGCATAGATGCGAGCTAGGCTGGGGCGCATAGCGGTGCCTCTGACAATCACGATACTGCTCAGCATTGCTGCCGCCGGAGGCGCACGGGCGCAAAGCGCGGCTGATATAGTGACTCTCAACAAGCGCCTTGAACAGCTTTATAAGGCCGGACAATACGCTGAGGCCATTCCCCTTGCCGAGAAATTTCTCGAACTCAGCCGCCAGCGGAGGGGTGAAAACCATCTTTACACGGCCGATAGAATAGCCTACCTGGCCTTACTTTATAAGAAGGTGGGCCGCTACGCCGAGGCTGAGCCGCTCTACCGGCGTGCACTCGAGACCTATGAGCGGGTGGTCGGCAAAAATCATCCCGACACGCTTGCCGTCGTGAACAATCTGATTGCCCTGTATTGGGCTCAAGGCCGCTCTGACGAGGCCGAGCCGCTCTACCGGCGCGCGCTCGACGCCTGGGAGCGGGTGCGGGGCAAGGAGCATCCCCGGACGCTCATCAGCCTGGACGATCTGGCGGGACTCTATAAAGCCCAGGGCCGCTATTCCGAAGCGGAGCCGCTCTTGCGGCGCGCGCTTGAGGCTAGGGAGCGCGTGCTCGGCAACGAGCACCCTGAGACGCTCATGAGCGTGAACAACCTGGCGTCCCTATATTGGGCCCAGGGCCGCTATAGCGAGGCCGAATTGCTCAACCGGCGCGCGCTCGAGGCGAATGAGCGCGTGCTCGGCAAAGAGCATCGCGAAACGCTCAACAGCATAAACAATCTGGCGACGACCTATCAAAGCCAAGGCCGTTACGCCGAGGCGGAGGCGCTGTACAAACGGGCGCTCGAGGCTAGCGAACGGGTGCTCGGCAAGGATGATTTGCTCACGCTCGCCATCGTGGACAATCTGGCTGGCCTATATACGGAGCAGGGCCGCTACGCCGAGGCGGAGTCGTTGTGCAAGCGCGCGCTCGAGGCTAACGAGCGGGTTTTCGGTAAGGAGCATCCCTATACGACCCTTGGAAGCCTGAACGTTTTGGCGCAGCTGTATTTCTCTCAGAGCGACTGGACCCGCGCCGCGCAATTCTGGGGGCGCAGCACCGCCGTAATCTCCTCGCGCTCGCAGCGCGGCGCGACCGGCCAAGCCGTAACAGGAAAGAAAAAAAGCCACGCGGAACGAGAGAGCTCTCAATTTTTGGGCTTGGTCAAAGCGGTATACCGTCTCGCGCCTCAAAGCCGCGTCCCAGATGCGGCAGCCTCGCGCGAGGCGTTTCAGGCCGCACAATGGGTGCAAAGCTCCGAGGCGGCGCAATCGCTGGCTCAGATGGCAGCGCGCGGCGCCAGGAACGATCCGGCGCTCGCAGCCTTAACTCGCGAGCGGCAGGACTTGGTGATTGAATGGCAGAGGAGCGACGGACTACGCACTGAGTGGCTCGGCAACACTCCGGACAAGCGCGATGCTAAGGCAGAAGCAGAGATTAATGCGAAGCTCGCCGCCATCGACGCGCGCATTGGCGAAATCGATAAGCAGTTGGCGGCCGAGTTCCCGGACTACGCGGCTTTGGCCAGTCCCGCGCCGGCCGCCGTGGACGAGGTGCAAGCCCTACTCCGCGCCGACGAAGCGCTGGTGCTGTTCCTCGATACGCCGGAATCAAAGCCCACGCCCGAAGAGACTTTCATCTGGGTGGTGACGAAGACGGATGTGCGCTGGGTGCGAAGCGAGCTTGGCACAGCGGCGCTCACCCGCGAGGTGCAAACGCTCCGCTGTGGGCTCGACGACGCATCATGGGATGGCGATGGCTCAGGCAAATGCGCCAAGCTCTTGAACAGACAGCTCGATAGGGCACCTAGAGAGGGCGATGCACTCCCCTTCGATCTTGCGCGCGCCCATGCGCTTTACAACGCTCTGTTCGGCCAGGTGGAAGACCTTATCGAACACAAAAGCCTGCTCGTCGTGCCGTCGGGGCCGCTGACGCAGTTGCCATTCCAAGTGCTCGTTACGAAGCCATCGGCGAGCGGAGATTACAGATCCGCCGCCTGGATCGCGCGCGATCACGCGCTCGCCGTTTTGCCCGCTGTGTCCTCTTTGAAGGCGCTGCGCCGCGTGAGCCGGCCGAGCGCAGCGGCGAATTTGATGATCGGCTTCGGCAATCCGCTGCTTGACGGTCCGGGTCGCCGCTATGCAAGCCTCGCTCAGCGCGCCCGCGACCGTCAAAACTGCGCGCCGCCTCAGGAGCGGCAGGTCGCGCAGGCCTCGCCGCTGCTCGGTGGCGTGCCGCAAGTGGAAACGCGCGGCGGGATTACGAATGCCGCCTTCCTCCGCCGGCAGGCGCCGCTGCCCGAGACCGCCGATGAGCTGTGCGCCGTCGCGCGGGATTTGCGGGCCGATGTAAATGAAATCCGGCTCGGGGCCAACGCAACCGAGCGCGAGGTGAAACGCTTGAGCGAGACGGGCCAGCTCGCGCAATATCGCATCGTGCATTTTGCGACCCATGGTGCGCTTGCGGGTCAAGTGTCTGGCAATGCCGAGCCTGGCCTGCTCTTGACGCCGCCTGCCGAGCCGAGCGAGGAGGATGACGGCTACCTGACCGCGTCCGAAATCGCCGCCCTGAAGCTTGATGCCGATTGGGTGATCCTATCTGCGTGCAACACGGCTGCGGGCGGCGCGCAAGGCGCGGAGGCACTGTCGGGACTCGCTCGTGCTTTCATCTACGCTCGGGCGCGAGCGCTCCTCGTCTCCCATTGGGCGGTGAACTCTGACGCAACCGTGAAGCTGATCACGGGCGCGATGAGCCGCCTCGCCGCTGATAAGACCATTGGTCGCGCCGAGGCGATGCGCCAGTCCATGCTCGAGCTCATCAGCAACGGTAAGGCGCAAGAAGCGCATCCAGCCTACTGGGCGCCTTTCGTGGTGGTGGGAGAAGGTGGAGCCGGGAGATAGCTTAGGTCTGCTTTCGTTAAGCGGAAGCGGACGGCTTGGAAGCTTGGTCGAATTGGACCGGATTGGGTCATGACCGCCGGTTCGGCTGTCGATTCAATGGGTCCGCTGAACCTCTCGAAGCTGGCGGAATTGTTGCACCGGCAAAAAATAGAAACTTGGCCAAAAGGAGAAGTGGCGAGCCAGCATCTGAGGCGCCTCGCTGGGCACATAGTGATTCAACACTCTTTGAGTTCCAGAGCGCGGACAGGCCTTAATGCGCGCGGGCGAAAAGGATATCCTCGGCGTCGCGCGCACGGAAATATTGCGGCTCCTGTTCGTGGTCGGACTGCGTGGCAAGCTCCTTCACGCGATCGCGCAGGAAACCGCGCAAGCCCTCGGCTCGCACTTCACCCGTCTTGTCGCGCGCTTTGCCGCCCACGCCCTCGACGAGCGCATGGGTGAACAGCCCGCCGCCGAGCATCCCGTCCTCGAGCGCAAGCTGATCCCAGCGCGCCGACGAATAGACCACGATGTTGGCCTGGTAGCTGTCACCGATGAGCTTCTGGTTGAATGCGTTGCCGGAATGGCAGGTGTCGAGGAACAGGATGCGCCGGCCGCTCGCGCTCGTCAGCGCCTCCTGGAAGGCGTACCACGGCACGACGGTGGCAGGCCTAAGGAAGCCTTGCTCAGTCCACGCTGCGTCCGTGGGAACAAAGCGATAGTTCGGCCCTTCGTTGACGCCGTGGCCGGAGACGAACAGCATCACCGTGTCGTTCTCCTTTGCGTTGTGCAGCAGGCCGAGCGCATCGAGAATATTGGCGGCGGTGGGCTCCTCGCCGCCGGGGCCGTTCACAAGCACGCGCTTTACCACGCGCTCATGCAGCGGGCCTGCGTCCCTCTCCATGGCGCCGGCGAAAGCCTTGGCGTCGGCGCCGGCGAAATCCAGGTCCTTGCCGGGGAAGTTCGGATATTTATCGACGCCGATGGCGAGAATGTAGAGCACGCCGCGCTTGTCGAGTGCGCCTTCGCCCTCATGGGTCACGCTGATGGAGGCGACCGTCTCGCCGGTTTCGTTCACGGCGGCGATGGCGATCTTGTTCGCGCCGCGCGCAAGCGGCACCATAAACGTATGCCGGCCCGTGAAGCCCGCCGCGCCGTCGTCCGGGAGCAACTCCTTGATCTGGCGCCCGTTGACCTGGATGCGGATGAGCTTCACCGGGTCTGGCATCGGCTGCAACTCAACCTTCACTTCCGCATAGCCGCCGCGCAGCGTGGCGTCCGCCTCCGGCGAAAGAGCGCGTAAGCGCGGCACGGGCTTCGCGAGCAGATCGGCGACCGTGAAATCCGCACCACGCGCCTCTTTCACCGCCGCTTCCGCCGAGGCAAGCTGAATGGCGCGGGCGACGATGTCCGGCCGGTTCAAATGCTGGCGGAGCTGGGCTGCCGTGACATACTCCGCCTCGTGCTCCGGACCGTGATTGATCTGCCAGCCGATCAGCTCGGCGCCAGGTCCGGAGGAGGCGAAGAAGCCTTTCGGCGTCCACATCACCCATTCCGCGTCCGTGCCGCGGAAGATGGAAACGATCAGCTCGCGGGTCTGCAAATTCCACAGCCGCACGGTTTTGTCGGCCGAGCCCGAGATCAGGTAGCGCCCATCGGGCGAGACCGCGACAGCCCAGACATCGCTTTCGTGCCCCACGAATTCCCCGAGCTTCTTACAGTCGAGGCCATAGGCTGCGAGATAGCCGTTGGCGCCTCCAGAGATTACGAGTTTGCCGTCGGGGCTAAAGCTGTACGCGCTGTGCGAGTAGCCGGTAACGGGGTCACGCTGGATCGTGCACCAGCGCGTTCCATTCTCTTCGATGTCGAGGTTGCTATTGTAGCGATACGTCCCGCCACGGCGATGGCTAAGCGACCAGTTTCCATGCCTCGTTTCGGCACGGCCGAAAGCCGTGGCAGACTTGGGATCGATTGCCTTTGGAAGCGACAGCACCCCATCCACAGACGATAAAGCGAGAGACTCCTGCAAAGGGCCCAAATCAGGGGGAATCTTAGCTTCCGGCGTAAAGCCCCAGGCTATCTGGTTATCGCCTGGCGAAAATCCTACGGCTCCAGCCGGACGTCCAGTTCCGCCAAGAATCAACGGCCTGCCGTCGGGCAATCGCCGCCGGATGCCGGTGCGCATTTCCCATATGTGGATTTCCCTCGCCGAGCCGCCCGCCGTGGCAGCCCAACGGCCATCCGCGCTCACGGCGGTGGCGTAGACGACATTATCGTGGCCCTTGTAGGTCACTATCTCGTGGCCGGTGGCGGCGTCGTACACATGACAGTGGTATGGTCCCGCTGGCTCTCCCGCTCCCCCTGAGAGGATCAGTTTTCCATCCGGGCTGATGCTCACGCCGCCAACGTCGGACTTCTGGTCGGCCAGTAGCTTTACAGCCTTTCCTATCTGCCCATTCCAGAGTCGGATTTCACCGGAAAAGTCCCCGGAGACTATGCTGCCGTCAAGCGCAACAGAAAGGCTGACAACCTTATCCCTGTGATCCCGTGAATTACTTAGTAGATCGCCAGTATGTGCCGACCAGAACCTCAGCTCATGCTTATCGGAGCCTGTTATCACGCGAGCGCCGTCCGAGGTGAAGCCGACTGTTGTGACGGTGTCTTCGCAAGGAAGCCGACGCTGGGGCTTTAGCACCGCGACGCTTTCGCGTGACATTTTCGATATGTCAGCCTCGAAAAGGGGTTCGGTGCTCCAAATAATCGCGGTGCGGTCGTGACTCCCTGAAACTAACTGGCGGCTATCCGGGGAAAAGGCGAGGCCGTAGACAGCATCCGCGTGTCCCTCCAGGAGTGCTACAAGTTTTCTACTCTTGAAGTCATAAAGACGGATCTCACCGCCGGCCGTCCACCCCCCAGCCGCCAGCCATTTACCGTCCGGCGACAGAGCGATCGCGTATATGCTTCCCGTGGCGCCGGGGCCAGCTTGCCCGCGGACGATCTGCTCAGTCTGGCCTGTCGCGAGGTCCCAAACTCGTATGGTCTTGTCATCCGAGGCTGAGACAAGCTTTCGTCCATCCGGCGTGAAGGCGATGCTCCGGATCGTGGCCATATGCCCACCCGTGTCGAGCATCGGGATCAGCGCACCCTCAGTTGCTTCCGGCTTTGCCGCCGCCAATTGTGCTGGCCGCGCGCCAAGCTTTACGGCAAGCCGCTTTTCGCGCTTGTCGCGAAGGACGGCGAGCTTGATCTCCGCGCCCGCCGACTTCCTGCCGATTGCTTCATCGAGCGCCTTGACGCTCTCGATCTCGATGCCGTCGAGTGACACGAGAATATCGTCGGGGGTTAGCCCAGCCGCCTCCGCCGGTCCGCCGGGCACGAGCTTCACCACCTTCGCGCCGCGCGGGCTTTCCCAGCCGAGCGCGTCCGCTTCTTCCTTGGTGAGGTCCGCGAGTTGAATGCCGAGCCACCCCGAGCCAGCCTCCTGCGTTCGGATCGCACCCAGAAGCGGCATCGTCGCCAGCAAGAGGCCGAAGGCAATCGAAGCAAGTGTAACCCGGCGCATGGGGGATCCTCAGTTACATAACAACAAGGAAGCTTCCGTATCAGGAAAACGCCGCAGCGGCAACGCGCGCGCTTGCCGCCGCCGCCGCGCGTGCGCTAAGGGGCCATTGCGTCGTGAAGGATGGAAAACCTCTCGGGGAGACGATCCTCGACGATTTCCAGCAGTTCCGGCTGCTGCACAAACAGATCGTCTCGATCAAGGCGCTGCTGAGAAAAAAATAAGCCCCGCCGCGCATAGGAAAATGTCCGAGTCGGGTCAACAGTGACGGTTCTCCGAGCGGATTCAGCGATTCCGCTCTACCCCAAGTAGCCGGAGGAATTTTTGCGACCGCGAGAAATGGCGTTCTGGGCCAAAAGCTGATGCTTATATAACCAGAATAGAATGGCTCCGATGGGCGAATTCCGGTCATTGCGCACACGCGCAACAAACCAAGCGCACCCAACCTAAGCGCATAGTTAAAATTTGGCCTTTTTTAAATTATCTTCTTTGTTGATGCAGCTGAAAACCAAGTCACGGGCCATGACGCGCGCAAAAAGCCTTTTGTTGTTTCTGAACTTAGTGGCGGGTGCGGCGCTATTTCCCGCCAGCGCCCAATCGCTGAGCGAGCCCGAGATCAAGGCGCTGGAAGCGCGCGAGAACGCCCTCAGCGAGGCGGGCAAATTCGCGGACGCTTTGCGTGTTGCGAACGAACGAGCCGAAGCAATCGAGAAACTGGAATCCGGGAAAGGCGAGCCCCGCTGCGATACGGCGGAAGTCTTGGGCAATGCGGCTTGGTACGCCCTCTTCGCCAGGCGGCCTCAAGAGGCGCTTCGCAGGGCCGAGCGCGCGCTTTTGCTTTGCCCCGCCAAACTTTGGATCGATAGCAACAAGGCCCACGCCCTGCTGTTTTTGGGGCGGACCGCGGATGCGCTGCAAATCTATCTTGAGCACAAAGGCGAAACGATCCCCGGCCAGGGCGCGTGGGAAGAGGTCGTTCTCAAGGACTTCGCCGAGTTTCGCGCGAAGGGGCTCGACCGCCGCTTCATGAAGGACGTCGAGCGGGCGATCGCCGCGGCGCCCGTGAGCGAAGAGACAGTCTTCGACCAGGAAAGCAGCGCCTTGTATCAGAACGGCAAAGGGGCCGACGCCTTGGCGCTGGCGCAACGCTATGCCGAGGCGGCCAAGAAGCGCTTTGGGGAGGGGCATCCAAAATATGGACGCGCTGTCAACGGCTTAGCAGTGGCGCTCTCCGTGCTGGAACGTTATCCGGAGGCGGAGGCGGCGTTGAAGCGCGCTTTGGAAATTTACGAGCGCGCAGCGCCGCGCGACGATCCCGATAGGCTTCTCGTCGTCAACAATTTTGGCGATGTCTATTATGCCCAGCGCCGCTATGGCGAGGCGGAACTCGCTTACAAGCGCGCCTTCGAAGGCCGCACGCGGGCGCTTGGAGAAGAGCACGAAGATACGCTTTCGAGCCTGCACAGCTTGGCGGGACTCTATTTCAGCCAAAGCCGCTACGCCGAGGCCGAGCCTCTCTACAGCCAAGCGCTCAAGGCAAGAAAGGCCGCGCTTGGCGACGAGCATCCGGACACCCTTACCAGCATGGCCGATCTGGGCGTGATCTATCAGGCCGAGGGCCGATACGCCGAGGCCGAGCCACTCTTCAAGCATGTGATCGAACTGCGCGAGCGAGTGCTTGGAAAGGAGCACCTCGATACGCTGTCGGCCGTGAACAATTTGGCCTCGCTTTATCAGAGCCAGGGCCGGCATGGCGAGGCGGAGCCGCTCTTCAAGCGCGTGCTCGAACTGCGGGAGCGCATACTCGGCAAGGACCATGCCGACACGCTGGTCAGCCTGAATAATCTCGCGCTGAACTCTCAGGAGCAGGGCCGGTACGCAGAAGCCGAGTCAATGTTCCGCCGTGCCCTCGACGGCAAGGAGCGCGTGCTTGGCAAGGACCATGCTCAAACCCTTACCGCCGCCAACAACCTCGGGGTGCTCTATCTGGCGCAAGGCCGCTACACGGAGGCGGAGCCGCTCCTGAGGCGCTCCTGGGAGGGCCAGAAGCGCAACCTGGGCGACGACCATCCTTCCACGCTTCTCGCCGCGGATAATTTTGCGGGGCTCCTTTACAGGCAGGGCCGTTTCGACGAAGCCGCCCCTATTTTCGAGCGAACTCTTGCGGGGAAGGAAAAGGTTCTCGGCAAGGACCACCCCCAAACGCTCGTATGCCTTAATGATCTGGCGCTGACTTACCAGGATCTGGGCAGGGGCGGCGAGGCGGAGCCGCTTTTCAAGCGCGCGCTGGAAGGGCGGGAGCGCGTGCTCGGCAAAGACCACCCCGACACGCTGACCAGCCTCAACAATCTGGCGTGGCTCTATCAGAAACAGGGGCGCTACAGCGACGCCGAAGCGCTCTTCCAACGCACGTTGGCCGCTCGCGAGCGTACGCTCGGAAAGGAGCACCCCGATACGCTCACGAGCGTGAACAATCTGGCTAACCTCTACAGCAACCAAGGACGCTACGCCGCAGCCGAACCGCTTCTGACGCGGGTTACGCAGGCTCAAGAGCGCGCGCTCGGCAAGGATCACCCAAGTACGCTGACAAGCCTCAACAATTTGGCGAAGCTTTATTTGGACCAGGGCCGGTACGCCGAAGCCCAGCCGTTGTTCGAGCGCTTGGTGAGAACCAGCGAGCGCATATTCGGCGAGGGCAACGTCGAGACGCTGCTCTACGTCAACAATTTAGGAATGCTGTACAAGAACGTGGGCCGCTATCGCGAAGCCGAGCGGCTCTTGAAGCGTTCGCTTGAGGCGAGCGAGCGCGTGCTTGGCGCGGATCATCCCGATGTGCTCACCAGGGCAGCCAACCTGGCGCTCGTCTATTCGGACCAGGGCCGCTACGCCGAAGCCGAGCCGTTGCTGAAGCGGGCGCTGGAGGCGAGGGAGCGGACGCTTGGCGAGGACCACCCCGATACCATCCAAAGCATCGCCAATCTCGCGTCGCTTTACTTCGATCAGGGCCGGGCCGCCGACGCGGAACCGCTCTTGCAACGGGCGCTGGAAGCAAGCCTCGGCGTACACGGCTCGGCGCACCGCGACACGACCACGATCATCAACAATCTGGCGCTGATCTATGAACACCAGAACCGCTATGACGAAGCCGAGGCGCTGCACAAGCGGGCGCTCGATGGCGAGGAGCGCGCGTTGGGGAAGGACCACCCCTCAACGCTGAATAGCGCAAACAATCTGGCGTCGCTCTATACCAACATTGGCCGGTACGGCGAGGCTGAAAGTCTTTACCTGCGTGTCTTGAAGGCGCGCGAACGCGCGCTTGGCAAGGAGCATCCCGATACGCTCATCAGCGTCAACGACCTCGGGTTCCTGTATGCCAAACAAGGCCGCCTCGACGAAGCCGAAACAACTCTCAAGCAGGCGCTTGCGGCGCGCGAGCGCACGCTCGGCAGCGAGCACGTCAATACGCTTGTGACTCTGAACAATCTGGCGCAGGTCTACGAGCAGGAGGGGCGTCTCAGCGAGGCGGAGCCAATCCTGAAACGCGGACTGGAAGCGTGCGAGCGCTCGCTTGGCGCCGACCATCCGAGCACTCTCATCAGCCTGAACAACCTGGCCGCCATTTATTGGAGTGAAAACCGCTACGCCGAGGCCGAACCTCTCTTGAAACGCGCGCTGGAAGCCTCCGAGCGCATCCTTGGCGCGGAAAATGTCTCCACGCTTGGAAAGCTCAACAATCTTGCCGTGCTTTACATCGCTCAAGGTCGATATGGGGAGGCTGAGCCGATCGTCATCAGGAGCCTTGCAACAAGCGAGCGAGCGCTCGGGAAGGAGAATCGCAACACACTGATCGCGGCCGAAAATCTTGCTTCGCTGTACCTTCTCCAAGAGCGATACGCAGAGGCCGAGCCGCTCTTCAGCCGGGTCCTTTCGGCGCGGGAGCGCGCGCTTGGCGTCGCGCATCCCGACACGATTCTCAGCGTTATCGGCATGGGGCTGTCCTCCTACGCCAAGCACGACTGGCTTCGAGCCGTTCAGTTCTGGCGGCGCAGCATAGCGGCGTCCATCGAGCGGGACCGGCGCGATGCGCTGGCAAGCTCGAAATTTAGCGGAAAAGGAAAAAGCGTAACGGAACAGTTCTTCGCACAGAATGGAGGATTTGTGAGGGCGATGCACCACCTGACGCTCGATGGCGCGGCGCCAGCCGCTGCCGCGGCCCGGGAGACCTTCGAGGCGGCGCAATGGGGACAAAGCTCCGACGCCGCGAAATCGATAGCTCAAATGGGGCTCCGAAGCGCGAAGAGCGATCCGAAGCTCGGCGCCCTGGTGCGCGAACGCCAGGATCTCGCTGAGGAATGGCGGAAGCGCGAAGAAATTCGCAATGCCGCGCTCAGCCTGACGCCGGAGAAGCGAAGCGCGAAGGGAGAAGCGGAGAACGACGCCAAACTCGCCGCGATCGATTCTCGCAGAATCGGCATCGACAAGGAGTTGGCTGAGAAATTCCCGGAATTCGCGGCATTGGCGCTGCCCGCCGCTCTATCCGCGTCAGACGTGCAGGCGCAGCTTCGCCCCGAGGAAGCCTTGGTGGCGTTTGCCGTCGCGCCCGGCTCCAAGCTTGCCCCCGAGGAATCCTTTATCTGGGTCGTGACCAAGACCGATATGCGCTGGGTGCGGTCCGAGGCGGGCGCGGAGACCCTCGCCCGCGAGGTCCAAGCTCTGCGCTGCGGGCTCGACGATGCGGCGTGGGCCGATCAACCCTGCGCGGAGCGCACCGGTAAAACTTACAGCGATGAAGACAGGAAGGCCGGCAAGCTGCTGCCCTTCGACTATAACCGTGCGTATAAGCTTTATCAGTCACTGTTCGGCCAGGTCGAAGACCTCATCAGGGGCAAACATTTGCTCATCGTGGCCGCCGGTCCGCTGACGCAGTTGCCCTTCCAGGTCTTGGTGACGGCGCCGGATGTAAAAGGCGACAGAAAATCCGCCGCATGGCTCATCCGCGATCATGCGATAACCGTGTTGCCCGCGGTGTCGTCGCTGAAGGCGCTGCGCCGCGTCGCGCATCCCAGCATCGCATCGCGGCCGATGATCGGCTTCGGCAATCCGCTTCTCGATGGTCCCGATGAGGCCTACGCGAGGCAAGCAGAACTGGCCCGCGAAAAGCAGCGTTGCCAGGAAACCGCGCCACCGATCTCGCCAGCAACGAAAAGCTAACTGTCTTCGATACGGAATCGCCCATGGCGCGTGGCGGACGCTGGGCGCGGCGCACCTGTCTTTATCAGGGCGTGCACGTGGCGTTCGGCCCGCTGACCCCTCTCGACGATGACTTGCTGGCGGTGGCTGCCCCTTTCATAGAGAGAGGGAGTGCTCTGAAAAAACCGTTGCGCTGCGCCGAGGCGCTCTACGAACACTTCATCCGGCATGGCAACCCTTTGAACGGCGTGGACCTGGACTTATTCGCCGATGATGACGATGATGACGATGGGTTTCCTTTTGACGCCTCGAACGGCCCGCTCCACGCGCTCGCGGCGGAATGGGCTCAGGTGAGCCAGCTTCCGGAGCCGGACGCCGACGCCTTGCAGCTAATCCGGGCTGAGGCCTACGAGAGTCCCGTGCTGGAGATGCACTGCGCCAGCTACCAGGCGCAGCAATGCAGGAAAGCCCGCCTGGCCGCCGCCTATGAACGCATTCTCTCCCTCCAGCTTGAAACCGTCCACCGGCGGGCGAGCGCTGGAATCCGCGCGTCGTATGAGAGAGCCTGGACAGCCTCGCGGCGAAGCTCAGGGAACGGCAGGCGACGGAGCAGGTTCCGGCGGACGCCATCGCACATTTCGAGGAAATGTGCCGCCGCGCAAAGCTCGCCGGGAGCGCTAGGAACAACAAGGGCAGCCGGGAGGAACTCGACAAGGTATTGTCCCGAATTCAGGCGCTGCGCGGCAAAACCGTGGAACAGGGCTGCACCGAGGCCGAAGCCCTGCTGGCGGCGGGCAAGGTCGCCGAACTGCTCGATCAATACGGTTTGACGCTGAGCGAGATCGACATGAAGATGCAAAGCTGCGCGGGCGAAGGCGTTGAAACGGGCCGCCGCCGCCGGTCGCCCCTCGACGAATGCGCGGGCGCGATCGCTGCATTCTGCGATTGCCGCACCTGGTACGAAATGACGCCCGAGGGATATATCCGTCACATATTTTTCGGCCTGCGCGCAGACGTGGCGGGCGCGCGCTATCTCTACGAGAAAATCGAGGAGGCGTTCGAAACCGAAACTGCCGCATTCAAGCGAAGCGAGCTTTATAACGCGCACCCGTCAGCCCAGCGCCGCAGCGCCACAACGTCGTTTCAAGCAGGCCTTGGACACGGCATTGGCGCCAAGCTCAACAGGCTCAAGGCCGAACGCGATGCGGCCTTCCGCATCAGCGGCGGCCGGGATCTGGCGCCCCTCAAAGAGAATGCGATCGAGGACGAACTCGCTGCTCTGGGCATGCGGCTTAAAGTTCTCCAGACCGGCCGTAAGAATCTCCTGGCAAGGGCCTACAAGACGGGCCGCTTTACCGGCGAAAATCTGGAGTGGGAGGACAAGCTAGCAGCGGCATGAGCGGGTCGTGCCGGAGATCCCGTAGGATTGACGCGGCATTCCGGTCAGCGGAGTTGGCCGACGACGTTTTTTGCGTAGCCGGCAGAGCGTGACGATGTCTGTAAATGTATACTTAGGTAGGTCTCCTCCGAGCCAGCCTCCGATGACGGCCGGAATGATCCGATAGCTTCTGTTAGGCCGCCGTCGTGATGGGTCGAAACCGGCCATGCGATCCGGAAAACTCCCACGTCCGATTGACCTCCAGGTGCAGAAATCTTCGCTAAAAGTTTTGCTAACTTATATGCTTGCGGTTATAGATGGCTTGCATGGATGTAACCAAGCTTGACGCGGCCAAGAGTCAGATCGCTACTGCCATCCGGCTCTATTTCGAAGACTGTGACCCAATCTCTGTCCACACGCTGGTCCATGCGGGATGCGAAATTCTCGATAGACTTTGTGAGGCCAAGGGCACTCCAGGGATGCGTACCGATATGATGAAACGCATCAAGCCTGAACACCGCAAGACCGTTTCTGATAAACTCAACGTTGCCGCCAATTTCTTTAAGCACGCCGCAACGTCCAAACCGGACTTGGTGCTGAGAGACTTCGACGATGAGAGCAACTTAATGGGGTTAATCCATGCAACGGAGGGGCTACGATTACTTGGTGTTGACCTGCCGCACGAAATGGTTTTCCGTGCGTGTATTAGCATCGCTCAACCCGATTTATTATTGAAACCGCTCAATCGAGAAGAGCTTGTTGAAATCTTTGGAGAAGCTTGGGGTCAATCCCGCGCCGAGCAGAAGAAAGCCGGACACAATGCGTTGAGTTCAGCTCTTTCTGGAAATTAGCAACCTCTTGAAACTATATAACTCTCACTTTTCTTCAAAACGATGAAACCCTCCAGCGAGATAGAGAAAAGCCAGGAACTCACTGTTAAGGCAGAATGCGCCCAATGCGGTGGGATTAGAAATGCTAGTATCATTGCAAATTATTTGGAAAAGAATAGTGACGACGATTTCGATCTTTGTGTGGACTGGTTTCTACTCAGGTGTTGCGGCTGCGAGCACGTCTTTGTCCTTACTATCAGTACTCATTACGACAAGGATGCCAATGGCGAGATAACTAGCGCCTTCAGATGGCCGTTTAAATACTGGCCAGCGCTTTCAGCAAGGAAGGAACCCGATTGGCTTTTCGACATCAATTCGGATAGAGGCGACGCGAAACAACTCGTGGATACCCTTGCGGAACTGTACGGAGCTCTGAATAACGAACTTCATATGCTTGCCGCTATTGGCATTCGGACAACATTCGATATTGCGGCTGAACTGCTCAATATGGATTCTAGCCAGCCATTCAAGGCAAAGTTGGAAGCGCTTGAGAAGGCGGGGCATATTGGGGGAGCAGACAGGTCTCGACTCGAAACGCTTGTCGACGCAGGTAGCGCGTCCGCGCATCGGGGATGGCGACCGGACAAGAAAGACCTCGGTACAATGATGGATGTTTTAGAGCATTTCATCTATAGGTCATTTGTTGCCCCGAAGCGCTGGGATTCCACGATGGACGAGATGAAATCCAAAATTCCTCAGAGAAAAACAAAATCTAAGTAGGAGATTTTGGCTCTTCTCAATTTAGCGTGGCGTTTCTATTCACGAGTTGCCAGGGTTAATTGGTCAAAATCAGAATGAAAGGCTGCTTGCGTCGGGCATAAACGGCGGCTTAACCTCGAGAAGCGGGCACTCCCTGAAATCGACTCCGATGTCTCTTGTCGGCCTAAACATCGGGTCCGTCTCTTTGCAAGGCAGCTCTTCCTCAAAACCGGTCGCCTAAACATCTAAGTAAGCGCATACTTGTCTGTCTCTCAAGCAAGGAGACGGACTATGGAAAACAATCAAACACCCGCAACCGATAAAACCGAGCGTCGACCGCCGTGGAACAAGGGTAAACTCATTGGCCCGAAGCCGCCTTTGAGACCCAGCCAAGTTTGGGCCATTCGGACCCGGCTTCAGATGCAAGAGCGCAAACGCGATCTTGCGCTCTTCAACCTCGCGATCGACAGCAAGCTCCGCGGCTGTGACGTCGTCGCGATCCGTGTCGAGGATGTAGCTCCCGGCGGCTACTCGCTTGACCGCGCAACAATACGCCAGAAAAAAACGGGCCGGCCCGTGAGATTTGAACTCACGGATCAAACCCGGTTGGCGATCGATGGCTATCTGAGGCTGACGGGTAGGAAGCCAGGTCAGGTTCTGTTCTGCGGGCGCAATCCGTCCCGCGGGCTTACAACCAGGCAATATGCAAGGCTTGTCAATGAGTGGGTGGCGAGCATCGGCCTCGATCCGCTCCAATACGGGACGCATTCGCTGCGCCGGACGAAAGCGGTCCTAATTTACCGTCAGACTGGAAACCTGCGTGCGGTGCAACTTCTCCTTGGCCACACCAAGATCGAGAGCACGGTGCGGTATCTCGGAATCGAGATCGACGACGCCATCGAAATCGCTGTGAAGGTTGACATTTAATGGTGGCGGCAGAGGCCGGCGACTCTGCCTGCATTATTCGGCCGCGCCGAAACTCCCCTGCAAATCCGCCATCCGCACAATCATGGCACGGCGGGGATCGAAAGGCAGGTCCTGAAAGCCCCAGCGCCTGTAGAAGGCGCGAACGCTGTCGTCGAGAGGATGCGTGATGACGCCCGTGCTGCCGATCAGCGCTGACGCTTCAAGCGCGGTCCGCAGGGCGAATAGCAGTAGTGAACGCGCATGTCCTTGCCCTTGGTCATGGCGGTCCACGGCAAGCTGCCCCAGCAGCGTGACGGGAACGGGATCCGGGCGATTGCGCTGGTGCGCCTTCGGCAGCCAGGCTCGTTCGATTTGCCCCGCGCTCAAAGTTACGTAGCCCACAATCCGACCGCTTGCCTCGTCCGCCAAAACGGTGACGCGCGACGCTCCGCTGATGTGATTGACCCAGGCATGGCGCTGGAACCACGCATTGAGCGATGGCCGGCCGCAATCGAAAGATGCACGGTCATCCCCCTCGGCCAAGGGCCGCGGCGGCAGAACCGCCACGCTATTTGCTCCAGCTTGGTTTGGTCCGGCTCAGTTCCCGAAGCCCTGGAATCTCCTTCGCAGGCTCCGCGATCCAGGCCTCGAATTGCTCCCAGCTTTCGGCGGGAATCGTCACCACCGTCCGGCCAAGCACATCGATTTCGGCCGCCTCCAAAGCCTTCCGGCGCATGAAGTCGCTTAATGTCGTGCGCGATTGCTCAGCGGCGGCTTCAAGGATGGCCCGCTCGTCTAAACTCACACGAACGCTCAAAATCGATGTGGATGTTTCGCTCATGTGTATGACAATAGCATACAGAAAGCCTGTACGCCAGCGAAGGCCGTTTCGCGCACTTCAAGATTATAAGGAGTGGACAGCGCCGAGTCATAGGCGCTTCTTTTCATCCCGGCGCCGAACTGATGGGCTTCCGGCGCCTTGACGCGATACCTCAATCAAAGGACGTTGCTTCGCGCGCAGCCCGCAGTGTAGGTATCAACGTCCGCTTCTGTATGCTTAGATAAGTGGCCGTCCCCGGCAGCCTTAAACAGGGTGGGGTAGGGGCCATCCGGCTTGAGATTGTGGATCAGGAAGCTTTGGCGCCACGGCGGCGCGAGCCAGCCGCCGATCACTACGCCGAGGGCGACTGACAGGATCGCCACCCATACAAGTGCTCCGATCCAGACGAGGCGGCGGGCGTCTCTGGCGAGCTTTTCCACCCTTACCAGCTCCGCGGCCGCCGCTTTGGCCAAGGCGGCGGCGAGTTCCTCGGCCGCCGCCCGCGTCGTCTTGACATGATAATTGGCGGCGGACGTGATCAATTGCTCGGCGATCGCTTTCGCGGCCTCGCTCGAGCGATCCAGCGCCTCGAACGAAACCGCCTGGTGAGCCTGGAACATCCCGTCTAGTCTTGACAGGTAGCGATCAAGGAAAAGCTCAAGAACGGTCAGAACGACGCAAAGGGGGTCGCCAGACCCCAGCACAATGCCGTGGCGTTTGGCGACCTCTCCGATCAGACGTTGCGTCTCATCGTCCGGTTCAAGCGGTGGCGGCGAGGAGAACGGCGAACTTTCCATAGAGGTCTTGTTCCACTCTCTTGAGCCGATGCTTCGCCATGATGCTGAACTCAGGCGAGCCCTGCACTTCCGCGAAGGTCAGGCCCGCCCGCGTCATCTGAGAGAACGTCCGCGCCGAAGGTCTGCTTCTCGCCGAAGGTGTGATCGTCGAGCTGGATCACCGCCGCGATCCGGCCTTGCGTCATCTTGTAGATCTCAAGGTCTTCAAACTGCAGGCCGGCGGGCACGACAGGGCCGAAGTGATCGTTGATCCAAACCACGATCTCGACTTCCGGCGGCATCTGGTCGGCGATCGCCTCCAAGTTCGAGCACGTCTCGGCGAAGAGATTGCCCGCCGCGATGATGATGTTGGCGATGAAGCGCTTTCCGCCCTCGACCACATGCTGCGGAATTGCGTTCCTCAGGAGGTAGCGATTGAGCTCGACAAAGGAGGACGAGCCGGTGTCGATCACGAAATTCGCCTCCGTCGTCAGAATTTCTTCGACGATGGTATCGAAGACCCGAGGATTGATGTCGTCGCCCTCCATCAGCGGCACGCGGCGCACTTGCAGCGCCTTGTAGCAGGAGAAGGTGGCGGAGGTTGCGTCCGCGTCGATCGCCACCGCAGGCTGACCGGCTTTCCGGTAAGCCTGCACCATGAAGACGGCATGATGGCTTTTGCCGACGCCGCCCTTGCTGTTCAGAAAGAAGTTCACAGCTCTCGCGTGTGATTCATTTTGCATTACAACACCCTCTTCAGTCGAACTTCTTGTCGAACGCTTCCGTTGGGTCCCAATGGAAGGTTTTCTCTTTCTCGGACCGCACGATGAGCGGTCCGAGACTCGGTTTTCGGGGAGCCGCAGGCGGCGCAGAGCGTGGAGCATCTGCGATTTCTTGATCGAGAGGCGCCTGATCAGAAGCCTCCAGTGGAGCGAGCAGCGGCGCCTCGCTCTTCTCTTCGTGGACCTTAACCCAGGCGGCGAAGGTGGCATAACTCATACCCAAACGATCTTTGAAATTCTTGTAGACCTCCTTCTTGCTCGCGGAGGTTTTGAGTTCGGCCATGATCTCGCGAGAAAGCACGCGAAAGGCGTGCCGCGCTTGCCCCCAAGCCGCCCGCCCCCCTTTCTTTCCTGCCACGCCCACCCCCCAACAACTGACGGTCTAAACACTATCACAGCGCGCTCGGCTTCGCCATTCGGTCGCTGAAGTTATTCTATGAGTTTCTGGGAAATTCGCTGAGTTTCTACGAGCTTCTATGAGTTTCTGGGAGATTTGATAACTTTCTGAAGGGTTCTGAAAGATTTGATGAACTTCTGGGAGTCTCTAGGAGTTTCTGGGAGATTCTATGAGATGCGGATGGCAAGATGTGTGATGTAGGCCTACATTCGGCTTCGCCGAGGCCTCATCACGCGGTCCTTACTCGCCTTCGGCTCGACGGAGACAGGCGCCATTGCTATTCATCCCTGATCGATTTTAGAATAGCGAATGCCAAGAAAAACTGCTCGCTCTCCGGTCGACCGGGAGCATCCGCTGAAGACGTTCGTGTCTCCGGAGGAACGCCTCGCCATCGAGAGCAAGGCTCAGGCGGCTGGTCTCACTGTATCGTCCTATTTGAGGAACGCAGCGCTCAGCCGGCCCATCAGCTCAACCGCAGATCAGCAGGCTTTCCTTGGTCTCTTGAAGGTGAACGCCGATCTCGGCCGGCTTGGCGGCCTCCTTAAATTGTGGCTCAGCACAAAGGCTGGACACGGCGCAAGAGCGGTCGATGTCCGCCGCCTGCTGCATGAAATCGAAGAGACTCAAACAGGAATGAAGGTGTTGATCGACGCCGCAGCAGGCGCCATTAGATCGCCTATAAGCGAGTAGCGATTCGGGCGACGGACTGAACGCGGCAAAAGTGAACGGATGTCACGGCTTGCTTGAAAGAGGCCGGCGCTGCGGATAGGGCCGCTAACGGGAGCGAGTTCGCGACGGACTTTTTTCCAGCATTGCGGCCCTTACATCATCCTGCAAGGTCATTACCTTTCCGACCCGCTGCATAAAGGCCTCTACGACCGCCGCTTTTTCAACGCCGCCCCGACGCCGGGCCATGTTTCGAACATCCTCTAACAAGCCACGGGAATGAAGGTCCGCCAGTTCTCTGAAGGTGGGGCCTAGAACGTCCGGATGAACGGTCGCGTCCGGGCTGCCCAAGCCCAGAACATGCTTTTTGAGCATACTGCTCAGAACCTCGGCTGTTGACCAGCTCGCGGCGAACAAATGAACTTTCGCCGCGTCGCCCTCGAACGCCGCCGGAAGGTTCATGAGCGCCGACTGCGAAACGTCCGGATACAGAGTGCGCAATCTTTGGAGGCGATCGGTCACTGATTCACTCCTTGATCGACAAGCTGGCCGGCTCCGTGCTCGCCATCCTCGCTGCGCCACTGGAAGGCTGACCCGTCTTGCAGATCGATCGCGAAGCAGCGCGGGCGCGCCTCGAACCAAGTCTCCCAGCGAATGCAGATGGAAGGACCCTTGACCCACCAGCGGCCCGAATCCTTCGGGCTCTTCTCCCCGAGCGCGAGAACGGCGGTGGAGTCACCTCGCACCGTGCTGTTAGCTGCGAAGCTCAGGAGCATCGACCCGAATCTGGTCGAGATGAGCGCAGAGCGGTCTGCAAAAAGCGTGGAAAGACGCGGCGGAGAAGCGAGGGCCAGGAACATTGGCGTATAGATCGCTGCTACCACGAGAGCAACGCGACAGCCCAACAACGCCGGCTTGCACTGATGGCTCATTTAGTATCCTGGCGCCCGAGGAAAAACACGGGGTACTACCGAGTATATGCGCATCAGAAACCACAGAAGAAGCTTCAATGACCGCTTTTGCACGAACAGTCTTCTGTTGCCTCAGCAGTCAATTATCGAGTGTTATTTCGACTGCCGTGAACCGGGCGGAAAACGATGCCCAGCGCCCTCGACCCCCAGGGCGCCGAACACCAGACGGAAACGGCCAAGAATGAAGACTACCGCCCGCGGCCCTTCGAACGCCTGCGCTTTTGCTCCTGCACGGGAGGCTCAACCAGCTCACAGGGCACGCCGCCTTCAGAGCGCGACGGATCTCTCTGGCGCACTCTGTAGCGTTTGCCGTCGTAGTTGAACTCCTGACCGATCGAAGCCGGCAAATCCCGGCCGAGGAGGCCCGTTACGACCTTCTCAGGAAGGAAAATTACATTGTCGGACATTATCGCTTCTCCTTTTGCCGACATCCTTCCAAACGACAATCGCCGCCGCGATCTCGACCAGGCGCTTCTGCAAGAGGCGCTTCATCGGCCCCGCCCTCTGGCTTGAGCGATCACGGCGTCCTGGTCGCGCCCGCAGGACAGCTTCACGGGTGTGCACCTTCGTGGAAACGCTGTGCACTTTCATGAACATGCGCACTCGATCGCCAACCAGACAAGATCGCAGGCGCGCTTCAATTCGAGGGTGCTCATGCAGGACTCCTTTGCTGAGGCGATTAGTTCGCTGTGAGAATGGGGCGGGCCTCGCCCTCGATCGCGGCGAGCGGCAGCGGCCCGAAGTACCGGCTGTCGAAGCTGCGGGGGTGAGCGCCGACGAACATCCCTTCCCCAGCTCCGATGACGAAGCGGCGGCTCTCAAGCGCCGGGAGCGGACGGCCTTCAGCGTCCGTATCGAGCGCCTTCGAATGCGGAACGGCGCGGCCGTTGATGAAGAGCGCGTCTGTGGTTTGCAGCACCTCGTCGCCCGGCAGCCCCGCCAGCACCTTCAGCATCGGCTCCAGCGCGCCAGGACAACTTCCGCGATGCAGGTAGCCGCGGCGGCGCGCTTCCAAGAACACGTCCGTCGCCGGCGGGCAGAAGCTCACCACGCGTCCTCTTTCGAGGACCGCGGCGGCCGAGATGCGCCATAGCCCAACCGGAACCGAGGGCGTCTCGTTGAGCCGGAAGCAGAGACCGCCCGCGAGCAGCATCAGGCAAGAGGAGGCGGCGCCCGTCGCGATCAGGACGATGGGGCCGCGGCAGCGATCTGGAATGGCGGAACCTCGCTGCGATGAAGGCTGGCGGTCGTAGGCACGGGCAGCTGGGCACGTTCAAGAAAGACGGGATCGCGGAAGTAAAGGCTCTGCGTGCCGAGGATCGGCGCGTGGCCGGCGACAAAGACCAGCATTTCGCCCGGCTCGACGATCAGATCGCCTTCATCCTTCACGGGCGACCTCAGCCGCATGATCTCGTCCGCGGTGGCGAGCGGCCGGCTGATCTGGTGATAGGTCTTCGAGACTTGCGTCAGCACCGCGCCGAAGCGCTTTCCGCTCGTGGTCACGTCCTCCTTCACAACCGTCGCGGTCCCGCACATGCGCGAGAGCCACTCCGCGGTCTCGACCCGGTTCGGGGCGAACGCGATCCGCACATGGCAATTCGAGAGCACGCTCTCGTCCTTGCCATAGGCGCCCCAGAGCTGGCTCATGTCCTGGTTGATGAGGTACGCCTTGATGCCGTAGCCCGCGATATAGGCGAGCGCCTCCTGGAACACTTCAAGCTTCCCGTAGGACGGAAACTCGCCGAGCATCAGCAGAAGCCGATGCTTGTGCGGAGGCTGCGGCCGGCCCTTCACGAAGGTGATCTCGGGCCGAAGGAGCACGCGGACCAGCTGGTTGATGATGAGCCGCATGAGCGGCTTCATGCGGTCCTTGTCCTCGGCCCGCACCACAAGGAAGAGCGTCACCGGCTTCGCGTGGTTCATGAGGTCCATGACCTTGAAGTCGGAGCGCGCCACGTTCTTGGCGACCAAGGGATCGCGGTAGAGCGACAGGAAGGACATGGCCGTGGAAAGAACCGAGCCGCGCTCCTCGTCGGGGCGGTTCACCATATCGCGGGCGGCGCTGGCGATGGTGATGTGAACGGCGCCGTTCGGCCCCCATTTGTTCTGGATCATCTCCAGATAGAGCGACATGACCTTTCGGTCGGGGTCGGAGAGCGCGAGCGCGACGTCGGGCAAGCAGCCCACCTTACCCTCGGCCCGCTTCTTATAGAGGACGTGCAAAATCGCGCCGGTGAGAAAGGCGTGGCTCGTCTTCGCCCAATGGTCGACAAGCCCCTTGCCCTCGGGATCGACAAGGATGGTCACGAGGTTCTGCACGTCGCCCACCTCCTGGAGCGTGCCGAGCCTGATCTCCTCGAGCGGGTTGAAGCTCACGCTTCCAGTCTCGGCGCCCGGATCGAACTTCATGACGACGTTGCCGGCCTCGCCCTTTCGCCAGGCGGCGGTCAGGTTCCAGAGCTCGGCCTTCTGATCGTTCACGACGACGCTGTGCGGCCAGGACAGGAGCGTCGGCACGACAAGGCCGACGCCCTTGCCGGAGCGCGTGGGCGCGATCGCCGCGATGTGCTCGGGCCCATTGTGACGGAGATAGTGGAGCTGGCCGCGGCCGTCGCGCCAGCCGCCGACATAGACGCCTTCGCCGCCCTTCCCCTTTTTCGGAAGCAGGCCCGTAGACTTGATCTCGTCAAAGCTCGCCCAATGCGCGGTACCGTGAATGCCTTCGTGGCGCTCGGGATTGCGCCCGCCGATCGCGAGCAGCCCCAGAACGCCCAGCGCCAAGCTCAGCGACACGCCGATCATGACCGGCTGGAACACCGCTTCCATGCTAGCGCCGAAGCGACCGTACCATGCGACCCACTCCCAAGGGGCGTAGACGTGCCCGTAAAGCGGAGCGCCGAGCGCCGGATGATAGGCGAATTTCGCCGCGACATATTGCGTGGCGGCGCTGTTGAGCGCGAGGACGGCAAAGAGAAAGACGACGCCGGTCGTTCGTCTGCTTTTGGGTTTTGGCGGTTCCGCTCCGATGGGCGTCATGATCGCGTTCTCCCTCGACTTGAGCCTGAGTAGTGAACCGCGGCGCCGGCGCGCCAGGCCTTCGCCTGTTCGATTTCATCGAGGCTGGCCGGCCTGACCAGCACTTCCGTTCCCCGTTGCAGAAGCAGCGCGTCATGACCGTCGATCGTCCGCAAGCCTCTATAGATCGCCTCGCCGGCGTCCCCCGTGGTCCACAGCCGATAAGCATACCGGCCTGATCGTTTTTGGGCGATACTATTTTGTTCAGCGACGAAGTCGACAACAGCTTTTGTAGGAGCTTGTGCGGCTTTATTAGCGATCAGATCAAGGCGATCCTTTTCCATGTCATCGTCGTCGAAGACGACGTTGAGCCGCAGCGCGGCCGCCACCTCGGCCGCCTGGCGCTTGAAGGATGCGGTTCCATCGAGCGCCAAGGTCTGCCCCCGGAAGCGCTTCTCGCCAAGGGTAAGCGCCGTCAAAACCGCCTGATAGGACAGCCGGTCGACGCGAATGCGCTCCTTTTCGTCGGTCACAACGCCGCCGTCGCCAAGCTGATAGGCGAGGTCTCCGTTCTTCCGCACCGCCGGCCGAAGGTTCTGAAGGATGACCGTTCGCGCGGAGGCCGAGTCCCGGGCGGTGACGAAGTCGGCCGCCGCGCGGGCCGCGGGCTTGCCGCTCGATCTGAGCGCCCGAAGCGCCTCCGGATCGCCCCGCGCCGCGCGGTCCTGCAAAAAGGCGATCCAGGTGAAGAAGAAGCGCTTGTCGATGTCCTCTTCGGCCGCACGCAAACGCTTCGCCGCTTCGGCGAGCCTTTGCGTGCGCAGCAGCTGCAGTTCAAGACGGCGCCCGCGCTTTCCCGTGCGCGTCAATCCGGACCTCTTGACCAGGGCTCGATGCTGCCCAAAGACCGCGAAGATGTCCTGACGGTCGCGAGCGCTCGCTTCTCGCGCCTGCTTTCGCGCATCGGCGCCTTGCTGACGCTGGCGCGTGTATTCGGCGAAAAGCGCCCTTGTGTTGGCCTGGAGGGGCCTCGCCTGATAGGCGGCCTGCGCCTGAGAAGCGGGCGAGGCCTGGAACGCCCCAAGCCGCGTCGTGAGCGCCTGCATAGAGAAAGCGCGGTTGACGGCCGAGGCCCGCACGCCGCGGCCCATGGCGTCGACCATGACCAATCCGGCGCCGCGCTTTCTGAGCGCGAGCCCTCCTTGGCAAGCAGCGCATGAACGTCATCCCACGCGCAACCGCCGGCGAGAAGAGCGACAAGCGGCGCCTCGATTTTCCCCTTCACCCAGGACGAGAACGAGGCCTGGCCGCTATGGGCCTCGAAATCGGCGGCGCGGCCCTTCGGCCCACCCTTTATCGAGCGGCCATGATTGGTGCGCGCCAGGCCGTGCTTGATCTCAAGCTCATCGCAGGTCTTCATCAACTTGCGCTTGTCGTAATAGGGCTCGATGCATCGCAGTGTGGCCGGATCGACCTTGTTGATCGCGATGTGCAGGTGCAGATGCGCGCGGTCGAGATGCAGGGCTGAAATCCTCTGGTGGCTCGACAGCCCGATCGCCGCGCAGAGCTCGTTCTCGATGTTCTCGATTTGCGCGGGCGCCGGGCGCTCGCCTGGCTCGAACGACACGACGAGATGATAGGTTCGATCGCCGCGGCTTCGCTTGTTGAGGCTTTGCGTCGCCAGGATCTCCATGATCGCGAGCGCCGGCGTGTCGGCGTTGCAGTTCGTAATGCGCACGGCGCCGACGCAGCTGCCTGCTGGATCGGCGATGATGTAATCGAAAGTTTGATCGGCTGCTGCGGCCTGCTTCGTTTTTTTGCCTTGGCCAAGGATGTAGGCGCCAAGCCTCCCGAAATCGGAGGAAGCCCTGGGACGCAGCACACGCTTCGCGATCATGATCCGAATCAGCCAGACGCATAAAAAAAGCCGCTGCAGAAGCGGCGGCGAGAATTATGGAGCGACGATGACGGCGTCTGCGCGCGCTAGCGAAAGCAAGCGCCCGCGGGTGAAGCGCTCAAAGGCAGGAAACGGAAAGCCGAAGCCCTAGCGCCTTTAGCACTTTGACAACGGTCGCGAATTCAGGGTTGCCCTTGGGCGACAGGGCTTTGTAGAGATTGGCGCGGCCAAGCTCCGAATCTCGCGCAATTCCAGTCATGCCTTCTGCGCGAGCGATGTCGCCAAGGGCCGCCTGAAGCAGCTCCAAATCGCCGTCCTCCAGCACGGCATCGAGATACGCCGCGATATCTTCCTTGCTCTTCAATGTGTCCGCGGCATCCCAAGGGATCGTTTCACGCGTCATGGTCAAACCTCTTTGGCCAACTCCAAGGCCCTGGCGATGTCGCGGCTTTGGTCCCTCTTATCGCCGCCGCAGAGCAAAATGACCAACGCATCGCCGCGCTGGACGAAAAACACCCTGTAGCCTGGGCCGTAGTCGATCCGCATTTCTGAGACGCCTTGCCCAACGGGTTTTACGTCGCCGCGATTGCCGAGCGAGAGGCGGCGGATCCGCGCCGTAATTCGAGCCCGCGCCGCGCGATCCCTCAACCCTGCAAACCATGCCACAAAAACATCAGTCTGGCGGACCTCGACCACAGCGCATTGTCTCCTATGAAGGACAGTTCGTCAACGAAACTCGGAAAGCCAAGCGCTCGTGGCGTCCGCAACTCAATCTCCCACAAGAGCGCCAGACCGGCTGAAGCATACAACCCCGCCAATTTCTCAGGATTTGCCCGCTTCGAAAGCGTCGCGCCACCAATCATGGCAAAGCGCCTGCAAAAATCGCGCTTACAAAAAGAAAAGGCTAAGCGGCTTCCCGAGCCGCTGCGCCAATTTCACCATCGTGTCGAGCCCGATGTTTTGCTTCGCGTTCTCCATATCGGAGACATGAGCCTGCGCGATTCCGGTGGCCTTGGCCAGCTCCCGCTGGCTGAGGCCGGCCTCGACCCGAAACTTCTTAAGATTGCGAGCGAAGATCTCGCGTTCCGGCTGACTGTCCGGAGCGCGCTTTTTCGTCATCACGGGAAGCGCGCGCTTCCGTTGACGAGGAGCATCCCCCGCGAGCTGCGCGTCAGGCTTGAGCAACGGTCGGCCTCCTTCGCCTCAAAACAAACTTCGGATCGCCGCTCAAGGGCAACCCACTCCAATCGTTTTTGCACTATATTCACCGGCCGGTAAAGCTTGGCAATGCGCTAGCTCAAGGGCGCTTCGATGCTGCCCTGGAAAACGAACCGCGCTCGATTCAGATGGCGCAAAAGGTATTGAGCGATCCAAAAATATCACACTCTGAGGGAAACGAAGTCTGGGAATTGTTTTTTCCAGGCGACAATAACAATGCTGTTGAAGTTCGGCCTGAATAGAAGTACTCGTGTAAGTTCGCTGTGAATAATGAACGCTATTCTATCTTTAAGTTTTAATTCGTCACGGGCTTAGAATGAGGTAATATAATTAGTGTAAATTCCAATGACAAATCGCTTTATTCTATAGCACGGAGTCAAATAGACGCCACATAGCGCTCTCTCGTCTGCTTCCATACAAGGTAAGAGCCGAGCCGTTGCTCGTCATTTACTTTGTCTTCGGATCGCATATAAACGACCTCACGCTCAACTTCTGCAGATTGTTCCGGCATGTCCGCCAAAGGTCACGCGTCCGATTATGCCGATCGTATCAAGCAGAAGCTTGAGCGTGAATTGGGCGATCTGGTCCTCAGCACTCTTCGAGACCCCAGTGTCATCGAGATCATGCTGAATCCGGATGGGGGGCTGTGGGTCGAGCGTTTCGGCTGCCCTATGGCGCGCCTCGGCGCGATGCCTTGGCATCAAGCCGAGGCCGCTATGGCCACTCTGGCCGCGATCCACCGCACGACGATCACGAGGCAGTCGCCGATCCTCGAATGCGAGCTGCCGGACGGCAGCCGCTTCGAAGGCTTGATCCCGCCCGTCGTCGCGGGCCCGAGCTTTTGCATCCGCAAGCGCGCGAGCCAAATCTTCACGCTCGACGATTATGTCGCGGCGGAAGCCATGACGCCGAGGCAGCGGGACCTCATTCGCGAAGCGGCGCTCGACCACCAGAACATCCTCATTGTCGGCGGGACCGGCTCGGGCAAGACGACGCTTGTCAACGCCGTTATTCATCTCATCGCCGAGGAACTCGCTCACGAGCGCCTGTTGATCCTCGAGGACACCGCCGAAATCCAATGCGCGGCGCCCAATCATGTGTTCAAGCGCACCACCGACTCCATCGACCTGAGGCGCCTGTTGCGCTCCACCATGCGCTACCGCCCCGACCGCATCGTCGTGGGCGAGGTGAGGGGCGGGGAGTGCCTGGAACTCTTGAAGGCCTGGAACACCGGCCATCCCGGCGGCGTCGCCACCGTTCACGCCAATGACGCGCTGGGCGGCCTCATCCGCCTCGAAAACCTCGTCGCCGAAGCCACCCCGGCGCCGATGCAGAAAACCATCGCGACCGCGATCGATCTCATCGCAGTCATCGCCAAGACCACCGCCTGCAAGGCCGGCCGGCAGGTCCAAGAGCTTCTCCGCGTCCAGGGTTACGACGGGCGCAACTACGTCACCCAAATCAAGGAGTAAGACCATGCCGCGAACCCTTGCGCTTGCCGCCGCGCTCGCTTGCATCTTTGCGCTCTTCGCCCTTGCGGCGGAGCCCGCGCTGGCGACCACCAGCACGAGCACGGGCGGCCTGCCCTGGGAGAGCCCTCTCAACACAATCCGAGACAGCCTGAAAGGGCCCGTGGCGCTCGCGATCTCCTTGATCGGCATCGTCGTCACGGGCGCCATGCTGATCTTCGGCGGAGAAATCAACGAGTTCGCGCGCCGCGTGATCATGATGGTGCTGGTGGTCGCCCTTCTCGTCCAAGCCAACACCATCTTGACGACGCTTTTCACGAGCGGAGCGGTGCTCCGATGAGCGGGCTGCGCCGCACGCCGCTCTATCGCGCGCTCCACCGCCAGAACCTTCTTCTTGGCGGCGAACGCGAGCCGGTGCTGGCGTCCGCCATCGCCTGCGCCGGGCTGCCCGCGGCGAGCTCGAACCTCGTGGCGCTTACCGTGGGCGCCGGCCTCTGGCTCTTTCTGATCGGCGTGCTTCGCATGATGGCGAAGGCCGATCCCATGATGAGCCAAGTCTATCTGCGCCAGCTCAACCACCCCGCCTACTTTCCGGCCCGCTCGCGGCCGTCACGGAACGATTGAGGAGCCCTTATGCTGAGCTTGAAGCAGTTTCGGGACCGGGCGAAGGGCGCAGCCGACCTCTTCAATTACGCGAGCCTCGTCGATGAGGGCCTCGTCCTTTGCAAGGACGGCTCGCTTCTCGCGGGCTTCTTCTACCGCGGTCCCGACAGCCAAAGCGCGACGGCGGCCGAGCTCAACTACCTCACCCAGCGCATCAACGCCGCGCTGTCGAAGCTCGGCACAGGCTTCGCGCTGTGGATCGACGCGGTGCGTTTGCCCGCGGCCGGTTATCCCGAGCCTTCGGTCTCCCATTTTCCGGACGCGGTCACGCGCGCCATCGATGAGGAGCGCCGGGTGCAATTTCTCGCGGAAGGCGCCCATTTCGAAACCGAGTACGCGCTGCTGGTGAGCTACACGCCGCCGCTTCGGCGGACGGCGCGCCTCGCCGATCTCGTCTATGACGACGATCCGCAAGCGCAGAAGAAGAGCCCCGGCGAGCGCCAGATCGAATCGTTTCAGCGCTCGCTTGCCGAAATCGAGGATGGCCTCGCCGATATCTTGAAGCTTCGGCGCATGAAGGGCTTTCGCGTCACGGACGCCTCCGGCCACGAGCATCTGCGGGACGATCTCCTGAACTATCTCCAGTTCGTCCTGACGGGCGAGCTTGCGCCTGTCAATGTGCCGCCCTGCGCCATGTATCTCGACGCGCTGCTTGGCGGCCAGGAACTCTGGAGCGGGGACACGCCGAAATACGGCGAGAAGTTCATCGCCGCGGTCGCGATCGAGGGCTTTCCGGCGGAATCCTATCCGAACATCCTCGCAGGCCTCGAAAGCCTGCCGATCTCGTTTCGCTTCTCCTCGCGCTTTCTCTTTCTCGACAGCTTCGAATCCATGGGCCTGTTGCGCAGCTACCGGCGCAAATGGAAACAGTGGTCCCGAGGCTTCTTCGCGCAGGTCTTCCGCACCGAGGGCGGTCCCGTGAACGAGGACGCGGCGCTGATGGCGGCTGAGGCCGAAAGAGCGATGGCGGACGCCAGCTCCAATCTGGTGGCGTTCGGCTATTGCACCGCCGTTCTCGTGCTGATGGGCGAGGACCGGGACGAGCTCCTTGAGAACGCCCGCGCGATCGCCAAGGAGCTCCGCCGCGAAGGCTTTTCCAGCCGCGTCGAAACCATCAACGCGCTCGAATCCTGGCTCGGCAGTCTGCCAGGGCACGCGGTCCCGAATGTGCGCCGGCCTTTGCTCCATAGCCTGAACCTCGCGGACCTCATGCCGGCGTCCTCGACCTGGCCCGGGCTTGCCGTTTGCCCAAGCCCGCTCTATCGGCCAGGATCGCCGCCGCTCCTCTATGGGGCAACGACCGGCTCCACCCCCTTCCGGCTCAATCTCCATGTCTCGGACGTTGGCCACACGCTGGTCTTTGGCCCAACCGGCGCCGGCAAATCGACGCTTCTCGCGCTGATCGCCGCGCAGTTTCGGCGATACAAGAACGCCCGCGTCACCGCCTTCGACAAGGGGCGCTCGCTGTTCACGCTCGCCCACGCCGCCAGCGGCGCGCATTACGATCTCGCTGGCGACACGGGAAGCCCGGGCCTCTGCCCTCTGGCGCGGCTTGAGGCGACGTTCGAACGTCGCGTTTGCCGAAGAGTGGATCGCGGCCTGCTTTCAGCTTCAGCAGGGCGCCGCGCCGTCTCCGCGCCAAAAAGAAGAAATCCGCCGCGCGGTGGGGCTGTTGCGCCAGCAGACGGGCGGGCGCAGCCTTACCGATTTCGTGGCGACCGTTCAGGACGTTCGACATCCGCGCGGCGCTCGGCCCCTACACCATCGAGGGCTCGCTTGGCCATCTCCTCGATGCGCGCGCCGACGCCATCGAAGAGGGCGCGTTTACCGTGTTCGAGATCGACGAGCTGATGGCGCTCGGCGAGAAGAACCTGATCCCGGTTCTGCTCTACCTCTTCCGCCACTTCGAGCGTTCGCTCACCGGCGCGCCGGCGCTTCTGCTCCTCGACGAAGCCTGGATCATGCTCGGCCATCCGGTCTTCCGCGAGAAGATCCGCGAATGGCTAAAAGTGCTCCGCAAGGCGAACTGCGCCGTCGTCCTTGCGACCCAGAGTTTGTCGGACGCCGTTCGCTCCGGCATCTTCGACGTGCTTCTGGAATCCTGCCCGACCAAAATCCTGCTTCCGAACGAGGAGGCGGACAAAGGCGGGACCGAGCAAGTGGCGGGACCTCGCGACCTCTACACGCTGATCGGCCTCAACGAGACTGAGATCGATCTCCTCAAGAACGCGGCCAAGAAGCGGCACTACTACGTCGTGAGCCCTGACGGCCGGCGTCTCTTCGAGCTCGGCCTTGGCCCTGTCGCGCTCGCTTTCACGGCCGTTTCTTCGCGCGAGGATCTCGCCCGCGTGCGCGCGCTCAGGCAGGCGCATCGCGAAAACTGGCCGCAAGCCTGGCTCGCCGATCGCGGCGTCCTCGTCTCACTCGAAACTGCGGAGGTCACTCACGATGAGGCTGCTTAAGCGCGCCGCGCTCGGCGCGGCAGGGATGGCGTTGGCGACTTTCGCGACGCCAAGCCTCGCCCAGACGGTCTATTGCACCAACTGCGCGAGCGAGATCACCCAGCTCCTGAATTTGGCGAGGCTGGTCGATCAACTCGCAACTCAAGGAAACATACTTCAAACGAATAACAACCAGTTCCTGAACATGACCACAAACACGACCCCGCTCGCCTCCTACCAATGGGGGACCGGTCAGTCGAACATCGTCTCGCTCAACTCTATCCTGTCCGGCTCTTCGTCGCTGTCTTACGCGAGCGCCAATCTGGCGAACGCTTTCGGTCAAAAGTTTAGCGACTACAACGCCTATGTGAGCGCGCAACCGACAAGCGCGATCGCGGGGACGAAAGGCCAGCAATGGTCGAGCGACACGAACGCAAGCGTTCTCTCCACGCTGAGGGCTGGCAATCTTCAATCGACGCAGATCCTTGGCGACGAGCAAGGGACAATCTTGGGCCTCAGGACGCAAACGGCGGGCGCCCAGGGCAACTTGCAGGCTTTGCAGACCCTTGCGCAGATCGGCCTCTCAAACGTCGAGCAGCTCCAGAAAGTCCGCCAGCTCATCCTCACCGACACGAGCCTGCAGGCCAATGCGATCCAGACGCGCTCCGATCGCGAGACATTTGAGCAGGCGGCTTGGCGCAGCTTCATCAAGACCCCCGCCATCCAGACCAGCGGAGGCGCGCGGTTCTGATGCAGCGCGGCCGTCTCATCGCTTTTCTCGTGTTCGTCGCCGCGCTCAGCGTTGCGCCGGAAGCCATCGCCGCGGAGACCACGACAAATAGCCTCGATTCCATCATCAACCTCTACAAGCAGAACGCGTCCAAATGGGAATCGACGCTCGCGAATTATGCGCTGACGCTGTTCTGGATTCTGGTTGCGATCGATCTCACGCTCACCGGCATCCGGCTCGCCGTGAAAGGCGCCGAATTCGGCGAGTGGGCGAGCGAGCTTGCCAACCAGATCCTCTTCATCGGCTTCTTCTTCGCTCTCCTTCAGAATGCCCCGACATGGGCGGCGGCGATCGTCAACTCGTTTAGAACCGCCGCAAACCAAGCGGTCGCCGCCTCAGGCGGAACCGGCATGTTCGCACCCTCCGACGTGTTCTCGGTCGGCCTCGCGCTCGCCGGCAAAATCGTGGACCAGGCGAGCGTCTTTCAGCCAGCATCGAGCCTTGTCATGGTCCTGTTTGCGCTGATCCTGATCGTGTGCTTCGCCGTCATCGCCGCCCTTCTCATTGTCGCGCTGGTCGAGTCTTACATCGTCATTTCGGCGGGCGTGCTGTTCATGGGCTTCGGCGGCTCGAAATTGACGAAAGACTTCGCCGTGAAGATCCTCGTCTACGCTGTCAGCGTCGGCGCCAAGCTCTTTGTCATGCAGCTCCTGATCGGCCTTGGTCAGCAGGTCTTTAACTCGCTCGCCGCGAACTTCGAAACGAACTCGGTCGATATTCTTGTCGTCATTGGCTCGGCCATCGTCATGCTCGCGCTGACTTGGTTCCTGCCTGGCTTGATCCAGGGGATGATCAACGGAACCGCGCTTGGCGGAAATCCGGCTAACCCCTACCGCATCTCCCAAAATATCGCGAGCGGCGGCGCCGGCTCCCTAAACGCTGTCTATCAGAGCTCACGACTCGCCAGCCAACAAATCGCGGACGCCAAGGCTGAGGGGCGCTCAGGGCCCGGCCGCTTCCTCCGCATGATGGGTAATCTCTTGGGGGCCGGGGCCGATACCGTCGGCGCGCGGCTTGGCGGCCGCATCCATTTCGGCACGTTCCCCGGCCAGATGGCCGAGGAGATGAAGCAAGGAGCCGAACGCAAGAAGATCAAGCGGGAAGAGCGGCAGGCGCTAAGCGGGGCGCCGCAAGGGACGGTCGGTCCCGGCAAGAAGAGACCGTAAGTCCGATTTCAAGAGGGAAGCGATGGGCGAGAAAAAGCCGGCATCCGATGGGAGCCTCAACCCCTATCTGGCGGGAAGACGCGAGTGGAACGAGCGCTACGGCGACTACATCGCGAGAGCGAGGACCTGGCGCGCCGTCGCCATCCTGGCGCTTTGCTGCGCCGTCCTGTCCTCCGCAGGCCTCGTTCACGTCGCCAGCCAAAGCCAGATCGTTCCCTATATCGTGCGCGTCGATAAGCTCGGCGCCGCCGCCGTCGTCGATCGTGCCGATCAGCCCTTCAAGCCGGACCAACCCTTGATCGTGGCGAGTCTGGCGCGCTGGATCGCCGATGTTCGCAGCGTCTATACGGACGCCAGCGCGCAGAGGACGCTGATCAACGAAGGCTACGCCTTTCTCGACGCGCATTCCGACGCCTACGGCGCCATGAACGAGCATATGCGGGCGCGCAATCCGTTCGAGCGCGCCCAGACGGAAACCGTATCGGTCAGCGTCGAAAGCGTGCTGCCCATCTCGCAAAACTCCTGGCGCATCGAATGGCGCGAGGAGACGCGCACGCGCGATGGCCGGGAGACGGCGACGAAGCATTGGCAGGCGCAAGCCGCCATCGCCTTCAACAAGCCGGGCGACGAAAAAACGCTGCGGCTCAATCCGCTCGGCATCTATGTCACCGCCTTCAACTGGTCCGAGCGTCTGTAATCGGGGAGACCTTCGTCATGCGTAGCATCGCATCGGTTTTGCTGTCGCTTAGCCTCTGCGGGGCCGTCCAGGCTCAAACCCTGTCCGCAAAGGACAAGCCGGCCGGGCCGCTGCCGGCGAACGCCCCCCTGTTCAGCCCCGAGCAGGCGCTCACCGCCAAAGAACAGAAGGGCGTCAAGTTCGGAAAAGAATGGGCCGGCAATCGCGACAAGCCGGCGCGCGGCGATGAAGGCGCAACCGTGTTCGTCTTCGGCTCGACTCTGCCGACCATCGTGTGCGCGCCGCTCTATGTGTGCGATCTGGCGCTTCAAGAATCGGAAAGCGTCAACGATCTGAACGTCGGGGACAGCGTGCGCTGGAAGATCACGCCCGCCGCGCAGGGCGCGGGCGAGGCGGTCATTACCCATGTGCTGATCAAGCCGACGGATGCCGGGCTGATCACCAATCTTGTCATCACCACCAACAAGCGCACCTACATCATCAAGCTCGTCTCGCGCGAGAAAGACTGGATGCCGCGCGTCGCCTTCGAGTATCCCGACGACGCGAACGCCCAATGGAAAGCCTATCGCGCCAGGCTTGAGGACAGGCGCGTCGAGGCGCAAGCCGCGGTCACGGCGGAGACAGTGGCGCCGCATCGGTTCGATTTCGACTATTCGATTTCAGGCGATGCGCCCTGGAGGCCGGCCCGCGTCTATTCGGACGGCGTGAAGACTTACATTCTGTTCCCGCCGCAGGTTGGAGCGAGCGAGCTGCCCGCGCTCGCCGAGCTCGTCGACGACAACTCTTTCCTCGGCATATCGAGCCTCATCGGCGGCGACCAGCAGCGGCTCGTGAACTACCGCTTCGTCGATCACCGCTTCGAAGTCGACAAGGTGCTCGAGCGCGCACGCCTCACGGCCGGCGTCGGCGACAGCGCAACCATCGTCACCATCACGCACACGAAAGCGGTGGGGCTCTTCGACGCCTTCGCCCGCTGATGCCCGGCACGCTCAACTCAATTTGCGACCCAGGGAGGACAACACGGTGAGCAACAGCCCCACATCTCCCGACCTTCTCCAACCCCCGCCTTCGCGCGGGCCCGGCGTACGGCGGCTCAATCGCGTTCCGCTGTTCATCGCCATGGCGATCCTCGCCATCATCGCCGCGACGATCGCCTACAGCTATTGGCTTAGGCTTCAGACCGCCAGGCAGGCCGAGACGGCCGCGCCAACCGCCAAATCCGTTCCCGTCCTCATGGACGCCCCTGACGGCTTCATACCGCCGAAAGCGCCCGAGACCATTCCCGTCCTGGCGCCGCCGCTAGCCCCTGCTCAGCCGGCGGCGCCGCCGCCAGAGCCGGAGGACCCGAACACGCTCGCATGGCAGCGCTATCTTGAGCGCGTCGAACGCATCCGGGCCGCGCGCGAGCAGCTCACGGTGCAAGCGGTCGAGTTGCCCACCCAGCTTCAAGTCGCTCTCGCAAGACCGAAGGCAAGCGCGCCAGCCGATCATGGCGTCTCCGCGCCGACATCGGCGACCGATCAATTCGTCAAGCTGGCCTCAGCCAGACTGGCCCAGCTCGGCGGCGACGGCGAGCGGGACCGCGATCTCAACCGGCAGGATGAGAAACAAGCCTTTCTGGCGGAGAGCGACCCAAGGACCCTCGATCAGAACACGCTGCAAAGCCGCCGCGAGGCGCCGCGCAGCCGTTACGAGGTCAAGGCAGGAACCGTCATTCCGGCGGTGATGATCGGCGGCGTCAACTCGGATCTGCCGGGCGTGCTCCTCGCCCAGGTCTCCCAGAACGTCTACGACACGGCGACAGGACGCTTCATCCTTATCCCGCAAGGCTCAAAGCTCGTCGGCGTCTACGACGCCAACATCACCACAGGGCAGGAACGCGTCCTCGTCGCCTGGAACAGGATCATCTATCCGGACGCCTCGTCCATCGACCTTGGCCGCATGCCGGGCGCGGACGAAGGCGGCTATGCCGGCTTCAACGATCAGGTCGACACCCACTTCTGGAGGGTCTGGGGCAACGCAATTTTGATGTCGGCGTTCTCCGCCGGCGTTCAGCTCAGCCAGGGCAACGCCGCCGCCACAAACGGATCGCTGAACACGACCCAAACCATCGGCGCTGCGATGGGTCAGCAATTGGGCCAGCTCGGCATGGAGATGGCGCGGCGCAACATGCAAATCCAGCCGACGCTTGAAATCCGTCCCGGTTATCGCTTCGCGGTCATGGTCACGAAAGACATGATCCTACGGCCCTGGGTCTGGCGCGGCGCGGCCGGAGGGCGCTGAGATGACGGCGGCCCTCAGCCTGGAAAACTCAACCTTGCTCGCGCTTTGCGGCGCCGCCTTGGGGCTTGCCTCCTCGCTTTTTGCGATCGAGCCCGGTTTCCTCTTCATGCCGCTGCTGGCGCTTCTCCTGCCGCGCTTCGGCGCGGCCGGTGGGGCGATAGCGCCGATCGCGATCGCAACCGCGCTCGCGCTGCTCGTCCCGGTCTCCATCGCCGGGCTTAGGCCTCTCACACAAGAGGCGCGCCGGCGCCTCGCATGGCTCTCGCCCGCCATCGCGGCGGCGGGATTTTTCGGGGCGAGCCTTGCGCCTCATTTTCATGGGCCCTGGCTCTTCGCCGGCTTCGCGGTCACGGCCATCTCCGCGGTTACGCGAAGGCCGGCCTTGATCGCGGCAAGGCTCGCCGTGACGCCGCCGCCCCGGCCGATGGGCCCCTTCGCCGCGATCTTGAAAAGTCTCGTCTCTTCCCTCTTTGGCGCCGCCTTGCCTCTTTCGGATCATCCGCCGGAAAAAGCCGCGCTGACGCTCCTCATGGCGCTTGCCGGAGTGGCGGCTCTTGCTAGCGGACCTTCGGCCTGCAGGGGATGCGCGGGCTTCGTTTTTTTGCCCGCGCTCATTGCGATGGGAGCGGCGTTCGTGTTGACGGCGCCTCTCTGGCGAGCCTTGCTCGGCGAGAGAACCTCCCCGCCGCGGCTAAGTCTCCTTGCGGGTCTGGTTGTCGCCGCAGCTCTTCTTGCTTCGCCTTCGACCATCCCGGGAACGCGAAAGGCGGCGCTGGCTGCGCTTGCACCCGGGCTCTGCCGGGCAAGCCCTTCCGGTAAGCTTGATCTTAAAGCCGCCTACGGAAGCGATCCGGCTTTCCTCCTTGCCCAAAGGCGTGGTCCAACACGGGGATTCGGCCCTCTCAAAGCTAGCGCGCCGTCACAGGGCCTGCTTACCCTCGCGCGCGGCGCCGCGGCTCGCCCCGAAGCCCCGCAAGGCTCCGGCTGGACAGCCGCCATCGAACTGGGGCCCGCCTCACCAAAGCCTCGCAAACAGGCGCTGACCACGAAGCCGCGGAAATACTGATCCATGCGCACCTTTCTTTACGCCGCGACGGTGCTCGCCCTCTTCGCCGCCGGCCTCGCCAATGTGATACGCGAAACCGGCAGCCTGCGCCTTGCCGCCAGTGCGCCGTTCCAGGGCGTGATCGAAAGAGCGCTTTGCGGCGAGCCAGCCGCCGCCCCGAAAAAGAAATGGATCGCCGCCTGGACCGCTTCCGCGCAAGGGCCGTACCCTTCCGGCTTCGCCTTGCTTCAACCCGATCTCAGCCTTGCCTTTCCGGATCCAGCCCGCGGCGCGGACGATCAAAGTTTTCGCATGATCGTAAGGCCCGATCTTTGGGGCGGCGAGGCGCGCATCCGCCTTTCCAACGCCTTTGGCCTGAAGCCCGTTCGCTTCGATCGCGTCTTTATTGGCCTTCATTTCGAGAGCTCGGCCGTCGCCGCCGGCTCGAACCGTCCCGTCACCTTCGGCGGCAAGGACTGGGTCGAGATCCCGCCCGGACAAGACGCCTGGAGCGACGCCGCCGCCTTGCCGTTTGTGCCTGAGGATGACGCCGCGAGCTTTCTGGGGCGCAAACTTGCGATCAGCTTTCATGTTGCGGGCGAGAGCGGCCCCATGACTTGGCACGCCAAGGCGTTGACGACCTCCTACCTGACGGCGCCTCGTGTGGGCGCCGTAAGCACGCGCGAGGACGAGGCGGCCTTTCCCTTCAGCACCACGTCGGCGTTTTTTCTGGACGCCCTCGACATGCGGGCCGGCGCCGGAGCCATGCTCGTCGCGGCCTTCGGCGACTCTTTGACCGACGGCCTGGGCGCAAGCTTGAACGGCGAGGACCGTTGGCCCGACGTGCTGTCGCGCCGGCTGCATGAGCGCTTCGGAAACGAGATCGCCGTGGTGAACGCCGGCATCGCCGGCAACCGGATCCTGAAACCCGAACTCTATAGCGCCAGAGAGCCTGACGCGAGCGGCCCGGCTGCGTTGCAGCGCCTTCGACGGGACGTGTTAAGCCTTTCCGGCGTCTCGGCCGTCATCTGGCTCGAAGGCGTCAACGATCTTGGGCCCCATGGCGGAGCGACGCTCGAAGAGCTGGAACAGGCTTTCACCTTCGGGGTTTGGGCGCTGCGCCTGGCGGCGCCCGCCATCCGGGTGATTGGCGCGACGCTCACATCGGCGCGCGGCAACGCCGATTTCGGGGCAAGGGATGAAGACCGCAAAGCGCTCAACGCCTTCATCAGAAACAGCGGGCTTTTCGACGCGGTCGTCGATTTCGATGGCGCGACCGTCAATGCCGCCACGGGAGCGCTGAAGGCTGAATACGCCGTTCCCACCAACGGCGTCAGTAGAGGAGACGGACTCCATCCGAACCGCGCCGGCTATCTCGCCATGGGCGCAAGCATCGATCTCGATGCGCTGGTGAGAGACATCGCCGCCGAACCGTCGTCGTGAGGGTGGGGCTGCAACGGGGCGCCATTCATGGAGTTTGACCAAAAGAGGCGCTCATGATGGGCTCGGTCGAATTCCGTGCATAACTTTTCGCTATGTCACGAAGGGCAACTTTCACAGCGCCTTTCTAGCCAAGATTGCTAGACAAGTCTAGCTCGTTTTTATAATATCAATTATACTGCCAACCCAATACTCAGACGCGAAAAAAGCTCAGATATTGACCTAAATAGCTGATCTTTTTCGCTTAGGTTGCGCCGTTGCCGCGATAGCCAGCGTGCCATCAGAAGGCTTGAAAAATGGCGGAATGCTGCAAAATCGATTGGTTCGATGTGCGCGAGGACGGCTATAAGCTCGGCCGCTATTGCGATCCTGATGATCCTGACGAAACCTACGACGTAGAAGTCGCTGTCCCCGGGCTCGCCGCCCATCGCTTCGCTTCAGTGTCGATCAACGGCGCGGACATCGGCCACCGCAGCAATGTGCAGGCGGCCATGAGCTACGCGCAATGGATTCTTCGCCACAGACGCCGTGGCGATTTCCGGCGACGCCTCGACGCAAGCTCTCAGGTTGCATAACGGGAGAAAGACCGTGAGCCAATGCGGCGCCGCTGAAGAATTGGGCGCCGCTTTCCAGGCAGTTGCCTATCGACAACGCCTTGCTGGCGCAGCGCTAACCCAGAGAGCGTGTTGTGAGTGCCGCAACCGCAACATCAAGCCGAGATTTAAGACGCGTCGTCTTCGCGAGCGTCATCGGAGCCGCCATCGAGTGGTACGACTTCTTCCTTTAAGGCGTCGTGAGCACTCTTTGCGCAAAGGCGATCCAGCTGAGGGCCAAGGAGGAAGCTCGCTCAAGGTCCGCCAGCGGAGCGCTTGTCCCCGCGCGGTAGGGGCAAGCGGAAAGGCGGCTGAAGCCGCCGTTCTTTTTCATCGTTCGATTACAACGCGCCGCCTTGCGAGTGCTTCGTTCAGCCCCGACGGCTGCCGGATCGTGACCGCGTCCGCGGACGGGACGGCGCGGCTTTGGGACGTGTCACGTACCAAGGCCATTGTGCGTGAACGCGCCGTGGTTCTGACTGCCGTGCTCGCGCGGGGCATCGGCTGGCGCAGCGCTTCGGAGGCGGCCGATTTCCTCATGCAAGACGCGCCGGACGATCTCTATGAGGCCGCACGCGCGAGACTGCTCGACCCGCAGAAATATCCGGCCCAGGAGATCCCCTGCCATTAATCTAAGGCGCGGTTGTGGTAGATGTGATGGAAGCGCATGAAGCAGCTATCTAGAAACTGCAACGGCCAACCGCCCAACAGCCTACACCCGTTTCATCCATCCGGGTGCGCGAAACGCGAATGGAAACTCAGTAGGATTTGCCCACCCTCATTTCAGCCCATTCTTCGAAGCGAGCGGCGCGTCGTACCACCACACATCCGGGAACCCGATGGCGATTTTCGGCAGCGGGTCCGGCATTCCGAACTTGTTCCAGTATGCGATGCGCTCCTGGACCATATAGTAGGAGGGAATAAGGTAGGCGTTCCAGATAAGCACGCGGCCTAGAGCCCGGCACGCCGTTATCAGCGAGTCCCTGTTGGGCGCGGCGATGACTTTTTCGACGAGCGCATCCACCGCGGCGTTCTTGATTCCCATAATATTGCGGCTGCCGGATACATCGGCCGCCGCGGATTGCCAATAATCGCGCTGCTCGTTTCTGGGCGATTCAGATTGCGGAATTGCCAAAAAGATAATTTCGAAATCGAAACTATCCTCGCGCCTCTTCATCTCGGTGGAATCGACCTGGCGTACGCTAACATCGACGCCAAGCCGCCTGAGGTTCTCCCCATAGGGCAGAATAACGCGCTGGAGAGCTCCCTCGTTGATTAGAAATTCGACAGATAGCTGCTTGCCTTGGACATCCTGCAGCTTGTTATCCACGACAATATAGCCCGCTTCTTTCAGAAGTTGCGCCGCCTCGCGCAGGTGCGTGCGGAAATCGGTAGGCTTAGCATTGACTGGGTTCTTGTATTCCTGCGTGAAAACCTCAGGAGGAATCTTGTCGCGTAAGGGTTCCAGGAGCGACAGTTCCTCCGGCGAGGGCAGACCTTTCGCCGCCAACTCCTGGCCTTCGAAGTAGCTTGAGATCCTGGTGTACTGCCCAAAAAAGAGGTTCTGATTTGCCCATTCGAAATCGAAAGCCAGATTGAACGCGCGGCGCACGCGCAAATCTTGGAACTTCAGCTTACGCAGATTGAACCCAAAACCCTGCATCCACTGCGGACGCTGAAGCGTGACCAGCTTCTTTACGGCTCTTCCCTCGCTCATAGCGTGGAATTCATACGCAGTGGCCCAGTTCTTGGCGCTATTTTCAAGGCGGAAATCGTATTGATCGGCCTTAAAGGCCTCAAGAGCAACGCTAATGTCGCCATAATACTGGTACTCGACGGTATCGAAGTTGTTCTGGCCGCGACGCACCGGAAGGTCCTTGCCCCAGTAGTTCGGCACGCGCTCGAACGCGATCCAGTCGCCCGGCCGGAGCGCTTTGACCTCATAGGGTCCGGAACCGAGCGGCGGTTCGAGCGTCGGCTTTGTAATGTCGCGAGGTTTGCCGTCTGCGCCAACGCCCGTCCAGTAGTGCCTTGGAAAAACCGGAAGCTCACCAACGATTTGGGGAAGCTCGCGATCTCCTTTGACGCCGAAGGTGAAAGTCACCTCCCGCTCGCCGGTCTGCTCGCCCTTTACCACATTCTCATAATATCGCGCGTAGAAAGGATTGTAGGGGTGCCCGGTCTCAAGCTCCCGAGCCTTGAGCGCCTCCATGCTGAAAATGACATCCATGGGCGTCACCGGCTGACCATCATGCCATTTAGCCCCCTCTTGCAGCCTGAACGTGACAGAGCTAAAGTCTTTGGGATAGCTGACCCACTCGCATAAGAGACAATACGTTGTCGATCCCTCCTCTAGGGAAGGAATCATCAGTGATTCCAGAACGTAGGCCCCTATACCCGGAGCAGGAGTGCCTCGGAAAACGGCTAGGTTCAAGTTGTCGTATGGCTGATACGCCTGCAGCTTGACCTTGCCACCCTTCGGCGCGCCCGGATTTACATAATCGAAATGCGCAAAATCGGCCGGGTATTTGGGCGTGCGCACCAGCGAGAGGGCATGATGCTTTTCCGGCTCAGCGTGCGCTGTCGAAAAAGATAATAACGCTGCCATTAGGATGAGGGACGTTCTGCGTTTGTTAAACACTTACCATCGAGCCCAAAGTCATCATTTGCTGTCAACCGCGGAGATAACGCCTAAGTTGCTTGATATCGGACGGCAAAATTGCGCGCTTCCGGTTTGTTTGAACTAAGGTGGCAATTCGAATACCGATGAAATAGGCGAAACCAGATACTGTGCTATTCGTCTTCATTGCCGCCTATCTTGCGGATCTCGTAGACGATCATACTTGGGTTTTTGAGCCGAAAAGCGAACTCTGCAGCATTCTTTTCATTGAGTGCCGCTGCGGGGGTCGGCTCCCGAATCCGCCAAATCGCCAATCCGTTCTCACAGGTTGCCGTAGTCATTTCCTCTAACGTGAACCAGTGGTGCTTGTCGCCTCTCGGTTTAAGTTCTATTCGATAGTGCTGTGATCGCAGATAATAATAATCTTCAGTATCGGATGGAAATTCATGTAATATGTGCACAAAAAACGGATGCGCCTCGATAATAAAACAGGTGCCGTTGGCTTTTAATACCTTTCGAATAGCGGAGAATGATTTTGCCGCCTTCTGATAATCGTGCCTCGGTCTATCGTTGTCAAAACAAACTAGCGTATCGATTGCTACCACATAATCAAACCCACCCGGATCCATCTGCGAGGAGTAATCCAGGAAATCGCCCTGAACGAATTCGATATTCGTAAGTCCAAGGCGCGCTTTGTGTTCTAAAGCCTTTTTGATAAGGAACGGGCTCATCTCGATTCCAGTTACCGCTGCTCCACGTTGGGCGAAGATGGCCGAATAAAACCCTGGGCCGCAGCCGAAATCGAGTATCCTTTTGCCTCGGATCTTTTCTTCAGAAAAATGCTGGCACACAAAGTTGTGTACACAGTGCTTATAATAGCCCGCAACCTCGGGGCGAATATCGGAAAGGTCCTCATAAAATTTCATTTTGAACCAATCTTCCATCGTGGGGAAATTCCCAACATTCGCCTCGGCTGGCATGGCGTATTGAACGCCATCAGGAAACTTTAAATTTATAAAAGACTTTTGCATCACGCCTGATCTCTTTTATCCTTCTTTATATTTTCATAGGCATCCCAAATCATCCACTCGAGCGAGTTCTTCGCTTGAGTGCATACGCGCTCGTCAATTTCCCAGATGGAACCGCGAGTAACTTGTGCTGCGTAAGGACATCCCCCTCCACACACCGCAATCGCAAAACAATCAGAGCAAGCCGCCATGTTCAGAGGAAACCGATATCGCCATTCATTGAAAAGCGGATTCTCATAAATACTTGCAGAATCAATTTCATCTATTTTTAAGTACAAGTCATTCACATCATATGGGAAGTAACCAGACATACCGTACGTTGCCTGGCATGGACCGATCTTTCCTTCCGGATTTATAACAATCTGGCCGCCAACTCCCATGCAATCCTTAACGTGAAACTTCTTCTCCGAAAAGGGCTTTACTCTGCGCATTATTCTATCTTCATAAATACCAAGATCGCGGAGACGCAAAAATGCCTTCAGCATTTGCTCGGTCACGAACGCCGGGTCTGCATCCTCGGTGTTTTCCCCCGACTCCGTTGGCAATAGAGGGTTAAATCCAACTGATGCGGGGGAATTACCCGTTATAAAATCTACGATCTTGTCGATGTGCCGAATATTATGCTTATGTAACGTGCACGATATTCCGGGTATTACGCCCGATGCCTTAAACAAATCGAACGCTCGTTTCGCTGCATCGAAGCTTCCTCTGCCGCCAACTTGCTTCCTTGCCGCATCGTGAAGAACGCGTGGGCCATCAAGAGAGATCGCGACCTGCGTTGAGGTTTCACGAACAGCTTCGACCGTGTTTCCGTCTACAAGAGTGCCATTTGTTAGCAGAGTCATAATAACAGGACTGCTGAACTTCCCGGTACGCTCGAGTTCCCGAACGTAGTTCATTGAAAAATATACAACTTCCTTATTCAGCAAGGGCTCCCCGCCATAGAAGGTCAGGCTGATTTTCTCGGCGCCTCTGGTTAGTTTAGCAAATACCTCAAGCGCTTTCCTTGCGGTAGATAGCTCCATTAGACTGTCGGCGTGGTCGCCTCGCATTGGATTTTCGACAAAGCAGTATTTGCATCTTAAGTTGCAGTCGCCAGCTGGCATAAAATAAGTATTACAAATCTGATAGGAATTAACTCCCATTTTTATCAAATTCGTGTAATGAGCGTGATCACGCTTATTATCTTCTACTAAAAGTCCCCTGGTGGAAAGATCGCTGACAATTTCGGCTAATGTCTCCTCGGGGTATATCTTACTCAAGGATTCAATAACCTCAGATGCAATGCGCGGTTGCTCAAACGCGCACCAGATCGCATCCAAGATTGCTCCTCCGTATACTTTTTGCTGTGTTAAAGAGTGATACAGGCAGTAATTTCCGGCACGCTCGAATCGATGGAGAAACTTCGTTTTACTAAGATACATATGTTTGCGCGAGCCTCTGCAGTTTAGCGGCGTCTAGGGCAAATCTCAGATTTCTTATCGCGGCTAACCAAAACCCAATTCCACGCGTCCTCGCGCGTACGGGTTGGAGCTACGATCACGGATTATCATGTTGGTATGCCCGGAGTTCCTCAAGTCCCCATAAGCAAGGGCGGTTCCAAGACGCACTGCGCTCATCGCTTGCAGTCTCAAGGAGGCTTAGGGAACTCCAGTAAAGTTGATGATCGGCGGCTCAGATCGATTGCAAGATCTGCTGCGCATCGCCGAACGGCAGAGCGCTAGCCAACAAGTCATTCGATTCTTGTTCTGCAGGCGAAGGCACGGCCCAGCATTGGCATTGGCCACAATTGCATGAACAGTCCTGACACATCCCGCAGTTGCTGCAAGATGAGGAGCAGTTGTAAGCAGCCGGATCATCGCTTGAGGCGGGGTGCCCAATTCGCCCAGAAACCATAGCCAGTGCGGCCGGGGTGGGGGCTCCTGCGTAGGAATCAGCGTTCGCAGAAATTCCAAGGCTCAAGCTGTTATGCTCGTTTCCGTTTGACATGACACCATCCTATGAAAGGGCAAACAAGTTCAGGCTCTACTCCGCGAGAGACTGTTCCAACACCGCTGGTTGCAGGCGCGGCGACCATCCCGCCCTTCGCAACCGCAGCGTGACAGTTCTCACTTTTATCTATACACTACCGGCACGTTAACCGAAAGTCCAATTAGGGACCCAATTTGAAGCACGAAGAGGCAGGTGCGATCGGCAAAAGGATTGTCGAACTCCGCTCTCTCAAGGGCTGGACGCAAGAGGATTTAGCCCAGAATGCGGGCCTTAATATAAAGACCGTCAAGACCACAGAGAGGGGGCGTCGCGCGGTTCAAATGCGTTCCCTCAAGAAGCTTGCTATTGCGCTAGCTGTCCCGGTTGAAAATCTCACAGCACCTCACAACGCCCGTAGCGAGCCAGAGCTATCGCCAAATCCATCGCTTAACTATGAAACGCGCTTTGTCGCCGCGCGAGGGAACTCCTTTGCAACCCCATCCATCAGCCTGCTGCCCATTGAAGTTTTCGAAACATGCGGCAGTGTGAGGCGTTTTCTTGATGATCTACAGAAAAATATCAATAGTGTACTTGAACAATGGAAGTGGTTTGCAATTACGTCAAATACCGGGGGCGCTCGATATAAAATTTCTTTCCATGCAATTCCCAGAGACCAATCTATTTCTCTTTTTGCGATAATTAGGAGCGAGGAAAGTACATATTTTTCTCCTGTTTTTTCAGAACACATAGTCTATGACTGCCCGCATCAACGTGAGCTCATTCCTGAGGTGGGGGCCCGTATTTTTCGCTGGATAAAGCAAACGCTGCAAGGCTGCGAAGAAGAACTTGGGTATCATGCAAGTTGGGTGAGTGAAGATGCTCGTCAGTGCGTTTTTTGGTCCTATTTATCTTGGATTCGGAAGACACATTCTGACAATGTTCGAGCGCGTGAGTTAGCACGAAAGGCGATGCGCCTTGACCCTTATAATTCTCGAGCATGGGCAATTTATGCCCAAACCCTCATCGACGGAATGGCAATAAAATGGGATGATGATATTTGCTTTTGCAAATCAGAGCTTATAAAGGCAGCAAGAAACGCGCAAGCATTGGATCGAAAAGACACATACTCACAAATCTTAGAGGCTAATTTACTTGTAGCAAATGGAGATATTACCTCTGCATTGCAAATACTTATGACTGTCACCGAAGAAGATATTACAACAACTATGCCACGGAACTTCGCTGGATTATTCTGTGAATTCGCTGGAGAATTGAAGCTTGGAGAGAAAATTCTTGAGCCATTAATATCTGATAATGATCCAGACATTGTGAGAGCAAACGGTTTGCAAATCTTGGGTGAATGTAAGGGGCTTCTTCACAAATACGATGAGGGAATAAATGCTGCTCTTATGTCAATAGCCATAAATAGGCAAGCGGTTCCAGCGATTCGAACATTAGCCGTAAACCTATCATGCTGTGGGCTTGAAGATGCGGCCCGGATAACTTGGCGTGAATCGGACAAATATTCGTCACCTTTCAGCAAGGATGGCTTCAAAGCTCAGCCTTGGCAACCGCCTTCGTATAATGCGTTGAGCAGTTGGATCTCTAATGCAGAAAAAGCTGCCGCTTATGATGAATGATGGTGTAGAGGTGAGTGACCCCAATCTTGAACGTAGCAAAAGAACAATATTGATCACAGGAGCCAGCGGCAAAGTTGCTCGAAAGCTACGGCAGCATTTTGCAGCCGTTGGTTACACCATGCGACTTATCGACAGGCGACCGGAGCATGGCATAGACGACCATCAGATCTTAAAGGCAGATCTGAGTGTGTACGATAAGACATGGGCAAGTCAATTTATTGGCGTTGAAACGGTAGTTCATCTTGCTGCCGATCCGAATGCACACGCGTCATGGGAGTCCATCTATCCGAACAATGTCGTCGCAACCGAAAATGTAATGCGCGCTGCGCGTTCGGCGGGGGTCCGGCGCATGATATTTGCAAGCAGCAATTGGGTCATGACCGGGTATCGATTTGAACAGCCCAACAAGCTTACAACCGATTTGCCGCCGAAGCCGATGAATGCTTATGGTGTATCCAAGTTGCTCGGCGAGCGCATGGGAGTGACAGGGGCCGGGGAGATGTCTTTCATCGCTTTTCGTATCGGTGCTTGTGAGAGCAACTTCAATAATCTGTCGCGTTGCGATCCATGGTTTCAACAAATGTGGTTATCCGATCGGGATTTATGTCACGCAATGGAGCTTGGTGTAGTGGCCAAGAATATCGAATATGAAGTTCTGAATTTGATGAGCAACAATCGCCAGATGCGCTGGGATATAGAAGAAACTAGGAAGAAGATCGGTTATGATCCTGTAGATTGTGCCGATGTCATCGAAACAAATGCGAGTTTGCTAAGAAGAAAAGAAGCGATAGAACACCATCATCAATGGAAGACGTATTCCGATCTTTGTGCTCGGGTTATGGTTTAAGCGTTTTGCTATTTTTGGTAGAATGTTGCTTGCCTTCTCTTCAATCGGCCGTTTATCGATCCCGTATAAGCCTTTTGCGCAGCACCTCTTTCAACGTAACGAACCCCTGTGAGGCCCAAAAGAGTCTCGCATCGAGATTGGCGGACCACGCGTCCAAAGCAATTTCATCGATGCCTTCGGAGGCGGCTTGCTGCTCAACATAGCGCATCAAAGCTGCGGCGGCACCATGGCGGCGAGCGTCGGGCGCAACCGAAATATGGTGCACGTATATGCGTCGTCGAGGAAGAGTAAATAGCGTTTCCTGCTGGTTCTGCACTGCGAACCAAACGTAGCCAACAGGCACTCCGTCGGCCTCAGCAATCGCAATCGCATTCATTGAAGCAGCCAAAATAGCCGAGAAGAACTCCCTCACGGTTGAGGGGGCGGTGACCTGCTTGAAATCTCCAGGATAGAAAGCCGCGTGGAGTTCCTGAACGAATTTATTGAGCTCAGTGAGGGCCGCGATGTCGTTCTCTGACACGGCCCGCACGTTCACTGCCATCAAACATTCTCCTTTTTCGAAGCTGAAACTGCGGGGCGGACCAATACTTGTCAAGGATATGCAGATCGAAGGAGCGGCGGAAACTCGGAAACTCGCGCGCTTGGCATAGCAAAGGAACTTACCGATTGATAGTCTAAGCGGCCCCCGGGACGGCACTGATGCAGCCGCCTCACTTCATCTTGAGCATGTTGCGCAAGGCGAGGCCAAACAGGAAGATCATCAGCGCGGAGAAAAGCTTCTGCGCGGCGCTGACGGTGGAGACGGCGCTCGGCACGACGGCGAGCGGATTTGAGCCGCCGTAAAGCTCCACGCCGTAGAGGCAGCCATAGGTGCGATGCGTGGCTTCGTTCGAGCCGTCGAGCACAATGAAGGCGTTGCGGAAGGCGAGGTGCCACGCCTCGTTGGCAATATCCGTGCCAATTCGTAGTTCCGGCGACAGCGCACCGATATAGGGCGGCGGCGCGTAGGCCGGCTTGCCGGGTAGGTTCTCCCGCTTCTTGACCTCGTCCCAGCCTTCGACTGGAGCCGGGTTTCCGGTAAAACACGGGCGACGGCCCACGAGCCAGGCATGCGAAGTTTTGGAGGCCGCTTCGTAAATGCGGAAGGCGCCATTGGCCTGCATCTCCCGGTTGATGTCCGGACTCTGGCTGGCATAGAATACGGCCCCAAGTACAATGGCGGCAAGCCAGAACGCGGCGGGACGCGTCAGCGAGCGCCCAAAATTAGAGAAAGCCTCATAGAAAAAGCCGAACCAGAAGCTCAGCACGCTCTTCATCACATCGGCGCTCTTTCCCAGCCAGGGCAGCGGCCAATGCTCGACGAAACGCTGCGAGCGAATTTCGCGCGCGTGAAATTCAAGCTCGCGCTCGGTATCGTGCCCTTGTATCGCTAATCGTTTCAGCGCTCGCCACCGCGCCGGAATGTTGCGCAGTTCGCTGTCATCTGCAACGTCATCAAATAGGCGGCGATAGCACGAGTTTTTTTTAATCCTCCCTCTGTGCCAGCGCTGCCAAAAGTCGGGCGCTTTAAGCCCCTCTTTGTTCCGCCCCCTTAGCGGCGGAAGCTTCACCTCAACCCGCAGGTTGTCGAGCCGCGGCGCCTCCTCGAAATGCGCCTGAATGAAATCGGGCACAACCTTGAATACCGCACGGGTCATGCTGAAGCCCCGGTCGCCTCTCACCGCGGTGAATGCCGCATCGCTTTCAAACTGCGCAGCTTCGAACGTTACATGTCGACGGAAGTTGCAGTGCGCAAAACTTACGGTAAAGTCAAACTTGGCATTATCTAAATAGGCAGCGCGTTCAAAGGTAAGGCCGTTAGTGAACTGGGCGTTGCCGGTGAAGTTGGCGCGAGTAAACCAACAAATACCGGCGAAGGTGGCGTTAGCGAAAAGAGCGCTTCCGGTGAAGGTGGCGCTCGTAAACCAAGCCATGCCAGTGAAGCTAGCGCTACGGAACCAGGCGTCGCGGCTGAAAGCGGCGTTATCGAAGACAGCGTTGCTCGCAAAAGTGGTGATATCGAATGAGGTGTCGCCGGAGAAGGTGGCGCTTTTGAATCGGACGAGATTGGAAAAGGTGGCGCGTCCGAACCAAGCGTCGCCGGAGAAGATGGCGTTATCGAACCAGGCGTCGCCGGAGAAGATGGCGCTAGCGAAGCCCACACCGCCGGTGAAGGTGACGCTATTGAACAAGGCTATGCCGGGAAAACCAAAGCTGGAGAAGTCGGCCTTGTCTCCAGCAAGCTGAACTGGTTTATCAGGCAGTTCGCCGTCTTTATCCCATTTTTCCTTTTCCGGTGTCTTTTGGGTCCCTCCGATCCCATCCATCCCCGGCACAAATATACAGCGAGAGAAATTAACGGCCGCCTTTTGCATCCAACCGTCGGTTTTGGAATTTTCTGGTACGAGGTTTCCCTTCGTATCTATTGTCGCAGCCCAGCGCCCATCCGCCTCCATCGCCTTGCGTTCGGCAAGCATATCTTGCGCCCAGGAGTTCCAATGCGCCTTCGCGGCGTCATGCGCTATTTTTTTGGCCTCGTTTTCCGGTTTACCTCGCGCCTCTGCCTCTGCGCGCGCCTGAGTGCGCTTCGCCTCGCATTCGAGAAATAGCGCGACCGTTTCGTCCCGCGTCATGCCCCACACCCCTCATCGTTTGCGAAGCTTTAGCTTAAATTGCTTACATGAGCAATCGCCCGCAGCCTCTGCCGCTCAGTGAGATCGCGGCTTCAACAACGGCAATGGCTGCGCCTGGGACGCGAAATTCACTGTCGTCTACGCAACTTCCGTAGCCAGAGATGATGCGGTATTTCGTTCGAAATTTTGAACGTCGGGTTGCGACCCCGATGTAGGAGAAATTCGGCGTACCTTTTGGTGATGCGGTTTCGGCCGCCTTTGTGCAGGAAGCTGCGGGCGAACCAGCTTGGCGCCACCGAGGCGGAGACGCTCATTGCGCTCGGCGAGCCGCCACGCGAGCACCGCGGCGCGATACAAGTGCGCATTTTCGGATGCCGGCGGTTCGATAGGCGGCGGCGTGGACATCGCGCCAAGATACCAAGTTAAGAACAAAAGAAGAACAGGAATGTGAGCCAGAAGCTGTGGCGAGAGAAGTCTCACCCGGCTCTATCCACGATGCAGTTCCGCTCCTCCCGCGCACGCGGGCAATCGGCTGGCGGCTGGCTTTCATGGGTCACGTCCCCGGTAGTGGTGTAACTCGACGGTAGCGAGCCGCTCGCTAAGCGCGCTTCTCATGGCGCTGTAGCGTGCGAGCGGCTTGCGGCGGTCATCGGCAACTCACCGGTATGATCGGGTTGCGACACCAACGCAACCGGGGAACCACCGATGACCGACGACATGATGAGCCTTCGCACGCTGATTGAGAAGACGCCCGACGCCGATATTCTGCGCGAGATGATCGGCTTCGCCGCCGAACGGCTGATGGAGATGGAGGTCTCAGGCCTCACCGGCGCCGCTTTCGGAGAACGCTCGCCAGAAAGGTTCGTCCAGCGCAATGGCTACCGGAGCCGCGACTGGGAGACGCGGGCCGGTACGGTTGAGTTGCGCATCCCCAAGCTTCGTAAGGGGAGCTACTTCCCGGGCTTTCTTGAACCGCGCCGGCTGGCGGAGAAGGCGCTGACGGCCGTGATCCAGGAAGCCTACATCCAGGGCATCTCGACGCGCTCCGTGGACGATCTCGTCAAGGCGATGGGCATGAGCGGCATCTCCAAGAGCCAGGTGAGCCGCCTGTGCGAAGACATCGACGGCCGCGTCAAAACCTTCCTCGACCGCCCCATCGAGGGCGACTGGCCCTATCTTTGGATCGACGCCACTTATGTGAAGGTGCGCCAGAACGGCCGCATCGTTTCCGTGGCGGTCATCATCGCCGTGGGCGTGAACAGCGACGGCAGGCGTGAAGTCTTGGGCATGGACATCGGCCCTTCGGAAGCCGAGACATTCTGGACCGGCTTCCTGCGCAAGCTCGCGCGCCGGGGCCTGCGCGGCGTGAAGCTCGTCATCTCCGACGCCCACGAAGGCATCAAGGCCGCGGTCTCCAAAGTGCTGAACGCCACCTGGCAACGCTGCCGCGTCCACTTCATGCGCAATGCGCTCGCCCATGCCGGCAAGAGCGGACGCCGCGTGGTCTCGGCCTTCATCGCCACGGCCTTCGCACAAGACGACGCCGGGGCCGCCAAACAGCAATGGCGCAAGGTCGCCGATCAACTGCGCCCCAGACTGCCAAAGCTCTCCGCCTTCATGGACGAGGCCGAGCCTGACGTGCTCGCCTATATGGGATTCCCGGCGGCGCATCGGACCAAACTGCACTCCACCAATCCCATCGAACGGCTGAACGGCGAAATCAAACGTCGCACCGAGGTCGTTGGCATCTTCCCGAACGAAGCCGCCATCACCCGCCTCGTCGGCGCGATCCTCCTCGAACAGAACGACGAATGGGCCGTGCAGCGCGCCCGATACATGACGCTGGAAACCATCGCGCCTTTGAGCGATGATCCCATCGCCGGGCTGCCCGCTGTGGCCGCCTGACCTTCCCGGCCCTGCCGGAGCTTCGGCGATGCCAGCCGTCAGCTACACCACGCCTTGGGGCACGATCCTTTCATGCGCTTCGCGATCGAGGCAACGCCCAGTTCGCCCTCATCCAAAAGCCGACCGACTTTGGCTTCCTGCTACGCCGACAAAGACCGACGCCGGCCGAGCTGGCGAGAGGAAGAGGTATGCGGGGGGGAGAGCGAAGCGCGGAGATCCAGAGAAGAGGCTGTCCGCGAACCCCCGCTTCCGGCTAAGCGGCAGGCCCAGCAGGGCGTGGCACCATAGCTCTCAGATGGAGCCGTGGCGGCATCGGTTCACCGATCCTCGAACTTGATTACCCAGATGTTCCCGCCAATTCCGTCGTCATGGCCGGGCTTCGACCCGGCCATCCAGAAAGTTGGCAATACTTTCAATGCGTTAGCTGGATGGCCGGGTCAAGCCCGCATACGCGCTAACTTAACGCGAAAACCTGCGCCGCATCGTCGTTGCGAGGGGCAAAGCCCCGTGGCAATCCAGAGCAACACATACAAACGTCCGGTTTCCTGCACTGGATCGCCGCGGCGCCTCCGGCGCCTCGCGATGACGGCGCGGAGTAAGTTAGCGCGTATGGGTCAACCCTCGGGTCAAAGCCCGAGGGCATGGCCCGGCCATGACGGTGGAGACGAAATTCGCCAATGTTTTCATAGCATTTTATGCTAGCGGGAACATCCGGGTAATCAAGTCCTCGAATAAGACTTGCGACGGGGCGCAGCGCGCGCCCGTCGCCGCCCTGGCGCTCTTTCGGGGTGGAGCAAATCCAAGCGTTCCAGCGCTTGGCTCCACCCCGGAGAGATGTGACATGTCGCGATCTATAATTGCCACCAAGGCGCGCTACCTGAAAGAAATCAACCACGCCATCGATCAAGCACAGCGCAAAAAAGACCAAGTGTCAGTCGATGCAGCCGACGGCGTCAGCATCTACGCCTTTGCGCCAGATCGCAACGGCGAGGTCGCTTGGGGAGTCGTCGAGCGTGGCAAGAACATTCTGCAGGGGCGGCGCCGCCCGAATGGCGAAGATTATGGAATGTGCTGAGTCAATGGGGGGTCGGGCGAAAGCCTGGCTCTTCCCCGAAAGAGCGCTACAGCGCGGGACTGAGGTCGCTGCGCAAGAATGGCCAAGATCGTCGATGGAGTAATCATTCCGGGGGAGAGTCGGTCCAAGCGTTCCAGCGCTTGGCTCTCCCCTCGATGGAGATGTGACATCCACCGTCTGTGAATACCACAGAACGCCTGACCATCAAATCGAAGAGCACAGTTTCGCGGCGGCTCGTCTCCTGGCCGTCCGCGCCCCTGCGCCCGCCAAGCGCAGGGGCTTCCCCCCTTTCCACGGCTGCAAACCTACCTTCCGGAGCTGGGGCGGCAAGCCCCGGCTTCACCGGCGAGCGCTTTCCTTCAACCGAAAATCTCGTGGCGAGCCCTTCGAGTGAGAGGGCGGCGCCGCCTCGGGCGAGAGTAATGAGAGGTAGAGGCGAGAACGCCATGCCCCTGATCGAGATTCAAGACGCCTATATCGAGCGGCTCAGGCGCATGCGGCCTTTGGGACCGCGGGCGTCCGGAGTGGAGAGAGACAGGCAAATCCGAGCAGCAAGACGGCAAGCGAAGCTGATGCTTCATAATCTCGGATACTCCGAAACCGCCGCCGCTCAGTTCGTCAAAGACGCCCACGACGTGTGGGAGCTCGAGGCAAATCCGCAGGACGCGCCTCGCAAGTCAAAGCGAAGAGCATCGTAGAAGAATTCACAATACCGATTGCAAGACCGGGCGATGCGCCCGGTTTTTTTGTCCCTTTGCCCACCGCGCAAAGCGGAAACGCCGGCGGCTGCTTCGTACCCGCCGCCGGCGCCATTCACCATCCACATCAAGGAGATGAACGATGAGACTCATATCTCATCGGTCCGTGGCTGTCTGCATTGGCGGCGCGGCAGTCGCAATGGCCGTTTGCGGCGCGATCCTCAATTATGGCGCCGCCAAAGTCATGTCGCCCGGCGAGGCCGCCACCACGCTCGCATGGGCCGCCGCCCTCTCGGAAGCGATCAAGCTATCCTGGCTGGCCGGTTTCCGCGTCTGTCTGCGCCGGCGCGAAATTATCGGCGCCGCAACGCTGCTCGGCGTCGGCGTGCTCCTGCACGGCTACACCATGATCGCGGTCCTCGGCTCCTCGGCTGTCGGGCGCGACGAAGTCCAAAGCGAACGGCAAGGCAAAATCGACGCCCGCGCCCGGGCCGAGGCCGCTGTCGCGGGCGCCAAGGCGCGCGTCGCGTCCTACGAAGGCGTCCGGTCTGAAGCTACAGTGCAACAGGACATCAATCGCCTGCTGGAAGCGCCCGACACGAATGGGTGCAAAAGGCCTTACGGCCAGCCGGCCAAGACCACTTGCGAACAGATCGGCCAGCTCAAGATCGAACTCGTTGGCGCTCGCAAAGCCGACCAGGCCCGCGAGGATCTTGCAAAGGCGGAGGCGGATCTCAAGAAGACGCCGGATGCTCCCCAGAGCATCGACCCCCAATCGTCGGCGATGGCGGCCTGGTTGCCGCTTTCGGCCGAGAAGATCGGGCGGCTCCTGCCTCTGCTGCCTTCCATGCTCCTCGAATTCACGCCGATGGGAGGAATGATGCTCGCATCGATCCTCTGGGGCGCGGGCGGACAGCATACCGCCAACGATGAACGCGGATCTTCATCCGCAACGTCCAACAACAAGCGCGCGGCTTCGAAAGCGCGCAGGATGACCAGAGACGAAGCGCTGGAAGCGCTGCGAACGATGGCTCTGAGCACGACGGCGGACGGCAAACTCGTCATCGCCTCTGCGAACGCTCTTGCCAAGAAGCTGGGCGTCCATCCCTCCACCTTCCGGGGCTGGGCGAAGCATTGGCATGGAAAAGGTCTGGTCGAAATCGCAAGGCGGGAGCCCAAACATAAGCGCGAAGCCGTCGCCAACGCCGCGTAGCCTCGGCGCCAAGGCGGCGATTGCCGCCGCCAACGGCCCAAGGCCGGACCTATCTTTTGAAACCCGAAAACGCTAGAGTGAACTTCATGGCCGACGAACCGGAAAATCACACCCTCGCCTTGCTTCGCGAAATGCGCGCCGATTTCTCGGCCCGATTCGATGGGGTTACCGCTGAAATGCGCGAACGCTTCGAAAAAGTGGACGCCGATTCGGCGGCTACGAAAGCCGAGATATTGAAGCTGCGCGTCGAAGTCGCGGACGGAACATCGGCGGTTAAAGACGTTGCCCTTCGCCTCACACTGATCGAGAAGCGCTTGAAGGATCTGGAGCGCGTCTGATGCCTCTCGTCGGTCTCGCGCCTTGCGAAGAAATACCGATGGACGAGGCTCTGGTCTGGAAGTTCCCGCTCCCGAGCGATCAACCAGAACCCAGCCTGACGATGAAAGTGCGGCTCGCGCTCGCCGATTGGCTGATGGAAGCGGCAAGACGCATCCAGCCAAAAGAGAACAAGACGGACGGCGCCTCATAAACGAACTCCCACGCCAGAACGACGCATAGGCCGGACGCCGCGAGGCTGCCGGCTTTTTTCATGCTCGCAATTTCACTGAACAGACTGGCCGGCGCGGCTGCGAGTGTGGCCCTCCCGCCGTCCAATCCAGGGCAATCGTCGAGCCGAAAGGGTCGTTGGAAGCGGCGGTCCTCTTCTCACAGCTGCCCAAGTCTTTTCGCGGGTGGCTTTGTGAACAACCGCAGCAACCAGAAGAAGCGTGGAACCGCCTTCTAAATCACGGCGCGTAATCATCCGCCCTCTATCAAATAAAACCCCATAAGGATTCCAGGACTTAGGGGGCTACGCTTCATCGTGACTTGCGTCGTGTGTCTTGTTCTACGTTCCTGACCTCTCTCTCAAGTCGAAAATAGCCGGTTGATCCACGCGAGCGAAGCGGCAAGGGACGGTTCTTGTTGCTTCTCGCGTATAGCTATTCTACTATCATTGTACGTACACATCAAGAAGGCTATGGACATACGTTGTGCGTACGTTCACAACGGGCGTCATGAGAGCCAGAAAACTCACTGCCCGAATCCTCGTGCGCTGCAAACCAGAGGAGAAGGCCGCCTTCGAGGAGGCGGCTGAACTGGAAGGCACAACGCTGTCTGAATGGTCGCGCGCCCTGCTTCGAAAGGATGCGGAACGCATCCTGAAAAAGCGCGGCCGCCCGGTCGCCTTCGTTGACGTGACCGTCAGGAGGAAGGCGAAAGATGGAAAGCAAAGTATCGAGTCAGGCGCTTAGCTTGCGCCCGGGGACGACGCTCCCCGCGAACGCTGATAGCCTCGCCTCAGGATGCCCTTCGGCGCATGGCTGGACCAACGAACGCGTCGCGCTTCTCAAGCAGCTCTGGGCCGATGGTCTAAGCGCGAGCCAAATCGCCGCCAAACTCAGGGACGTCAGTCGCAGCGCCGTTATCGGCAAGGTTCATCGCTTGGGCCTCGCAGGCCGGGCGACCCCGTCTCGCGTCAGAACCGTCCGCCCGCGCCCGGACATCGCGCTTTTCCCGGCGCGGTCCCCGCAGGCGCAGCGTCGCGCGGTCACCAACCCCGCCCCGAAACTGGCGCCGCAACCGCAAGAGCGTAAAGCTGCGACTATCATACATCTCCGCGCACTGCCGGACCTTGATGAACCGGCGCCCGAAGGCCGCCTCAAATTGCTCGACCTCAACGACGGCATGTGTCACTGGCCGATCGGCGATCCTGTGGAAGACGGCTTTCACTTCTGCGGGCGCAGGACCTACGCGACGCCCTACTGCGAGCGCCACGCGGCGATCGCCCACAATCCCGCGGCGCGAAAGAGGAGACGGACCTGATGGCCGTCTTCTCTTTCGCGGTACCGCGGGCGGCGTCAAGGTATTGGCTTGATTACGAAGGAGCCGAGCTCGCAAACAATCGCAATGCCCATGGTACTTGACGCCAGACCCGGAATTAGAGAACAGCCTCGGCCGGTTGCAGAACATCCCGGCGGTAAGGGATGCGCAAAATCATCGAAAGTGCACAGGCGTTTTCATCCAAGATGCACAGTCGTTTTCATCGAAGGTGCACACCCATTTTCATGAAAGTGCACACTCGGGGAGCTGTTCTATGGGCGCACGCGAGGGTTGATTCCGGCGTCTGACCATTTCTTAAGCGGTTAACGTTTTCCTCGGCTTTTGCCGGGGGGCGTTAATGCCGCAGAAACGGTCGGATATGAGACGCGTGAAGGAAGTTTTGCGGCTGGTCCACGAACTGGGCTACTCGCTGCGGCAGGCATCGAGGTCGGTGCGGCTGTGCTCGACGTTGGTGCGCAATTATCTGGCGCGCGCCGAAGCGGCCGGTGTGCGCTACGAAGACATCGCCGGCAAAAGCGAGGCGGAGATCGAGGCGTTGCTGTTCGCGGCGTCCGAGCCGCCGCCGTGGCGGCCCCAGCCCGACTGGACGGCGGTGGCCACGGAGTTGCGCAAGCCCGCGGTGACGCTGCTGCTGGTGTGGCGGGAGTACCGGGATCTGCATCCCGACGGCTACAGCTACAGCCAGTTCCGGCGGCGCTATCGGGAGCATCTGCATCTTGGGGCGCCCGAACCGCGGATGCGGCGGACGCTTTTGCCCGCGGAGATGTGCGAGGTCGACTACGCCGGCATGACCATGCCGGTGGCGACGGCCGATGGCGTACGCCAAGTCAGCATCTTCGTCGGTACGCTGCCGTTCTCGACCCTCATCTACGCGGAAGCGACGTGGACACAGACCACCGAAGACTGGCTCGGCAGTCATGTGCGGATGTTCAACGCCTGGGGCGGCTCGGTCCCCAAACTCGTGCCGGACAATCTGAAGACGGGCGTCACCCACGCCAGCTTTTACGATCCGGTCTTGAACCAGTCTTATCTGGCGCTGGCGCGGCATTACGGGATCGGCGTCGTCCCAGCCCGCGTGCGCCATCCCCGGGATAAACCGCTCGCGGAAAATGGAGTGCAGCAGGTCGAGCGATGGGTGCTGGCGCCGTTGCGGAACCGCACCTTCTTCGGCCTGGATGAGCTGAATGCCGCCATGGCGGAAATGCTCGCGGACCTGAACAATCGGCCGTTGAGCGCCGGCGGCGCGCAGACCCGCGCCAGTCTGTTCGCCGAACACGAGAAACCGAAGCTGAAGACGCTTCCCGGCGAACCCTTCGAGATCGGCCGCTGGCGGCGTTTCAAACTCGGGAGCGACTATCACGTTTGTATCGATGGCGTCGCCTATTCGGCGCCATTCGGGCTGATCGGCAAGGCGGTCGATGTGCATTGCACAGCCAGCCTGATCGGCATTTTCCACCAGGGCGAACGCATCGCCTCGCATCCGAGGATCAGGCCGCAGCCCGGCGTGCTGCGGCCGGCCGTCACCCTCGATAGCCATCGCCCGCCCCAGCACCGCGCGGCGGCGCGGCTCACGCCCGAGGCGGTGCGCGAGAAGGCGGCGGCCATCGGCGGAGCGCTGACGGCGCTTTCGGACAGGCTCTTTCTCGCCGCCGATCATCCGGAACAGGCCGCGCGCCAGGTGGCCGGGCTGATCGCGCTCGGCGAGAAGTTCGGCGCCGAAGCCCTGCAGACGGCGGCGAGCGCGGCTCTGTGCGCGAACGTGCACTCCTACGCTTACGTCCGCCAATGGCTGGCCAGCGGCCGGATGGCTCTTGGCAGCGAACCCGCCAGCTCCGGCGCCGGCGCCCACGAGAATGTTCGTGGCGCCGCCTACTACCATTAACCCGCAAGCCAACCTGAAAGAGGAACCCGATGCATTACCAGAACCTCGAAAAGCTCAAGCGCCTGAAACTGTTCGGCATGGCGCGCGCGCTCGAAGACTTGCAGCGCCTCGCCGATCGCAGTCAGTTGGATTTTGCCGACCAGCTCGCCCTGCTGATCGACCGCGAGGCCACCGACCGCGCCAACACGGCGTTGCTCTCCCGTCTGCGACAGGCGCGCCTGCGTCAGACCGCCTGCTTCGAGAACCTCAACATGAAGGCGGCGCGCGGCTTGGACAAGGGCGTGATCCGCGATCTGTTCACCTGCCGCTGGATCGGCGAACACCGCCATCCGATCCTGACCGGAAAAACCGGGACAGGCAAAAGCTGGATTGCCTGCGCGCTTGGCAATCAGGCCGCCCGCGAGGGGTACAGCGTGCTGTACACGCGCCTGTCGCGGCTGCTCGACGATCTCGCTGTCGCCCGGCTCGGCAATGGCGTGGGCCGGCTGATGCGTCAGGTGAGCAGGGTCAGCGTCTTGATTCTGGACGACTGGGCGATGATCGACCTGACCGCGGCCCAGCGCCGCGATCTCATGGAGGTCATCGACGATCGCCACGATCGCGGCTCCATCATTCTGGCCAGCCAGCTTCCGGTGGACCGCTGGCACGCCACCATCGGCGATCCCACCTACGCCGACGCCATCCTCGACCGCCTCGTCCACAACGCCATCCGCCTGCCGCTCAAGGGCAAATCGCTGCGCGAGCCGGAGACCGATGCCGGCGGCGACGCAGAGAGCGACGCCACAAGCTAACGACAGGCTTTCTTAACGCCAAGGACAACTCTAAAATGCAGCAAGGGTCAGACGCCGCTCGCACACACCGCCCCGCGGGGCGGTGTGTGCGGCAACCTCAAGCGCCGCGCCCGCAGGACAGCTTCACGGGTGTGCACCTTCGTGAACATGCTGTGCACTTTCATGAACATGCGCAACGCAGATGCCGGTGGTGCGCCTTTGTCCCCAACTTGTATCCACATCCCCACTTCAATGTTGCTGGTCAGGCACGCGAGGCTTTGTGCTGTTTCGTGCTCCGGAGAGGCGTCCGCATAGCCATTGTCTCCTGCATCGGGGCGATGACGCGCGACCTCGATCGAGCGAATCTGGGCCAAGACCGGCTGCGCCTTGATCGCTTTCCGCAATGACGTGTCCCAGTTTTTTCCGCCGGGCCCCTGCGGAGCCCTTTGCATCGCGAAGCAAAAAACAGGTCCCTTGTCATCCTCCGCTTCGCTGCGGGCCTCGCCGTGCCGGCGGGCTGCAGGGCGATCATCCCGTCCAGAAAAATCGCCATCGAGGCTGCGATCATCAAAGCCCGATTAGAAACAGGAGACTTCACATGGCTAAGATCGGGACCTTCTCCAAGACGGAACACGGCTACAAAGGGCGCGTGCGCACTTTGACCCTCAACACCGAAGTGGAACTCGTGCTGTCCGATGCCGGCGGAGACGGCGCCCCTCAATACCGCATCTTTTCTGGCGGAAGCGAGCTTGGCGCCGCGTGGGAAAAGACCTCGGATGCAGGGAGAGACTACCTCTCGCTGAAGTTCGACGATCCGGCCCTGCCCGCTCCGGTCTACGCTTCGCTCTTCGCCGATGACGAAGGCGACAAGTACAGCCTGGTCTGGCAGCGCCCCGTTAAGCGCCACTAACCGGACCCGCCGGGCGCCTCGCTTCTCCAAGCGAGGCGTTCGGCTTGCTTGGCGGCGTGCCGCCGCCTTCCACTACTCCGCCGCGACTAACAATTTCTCGCGCACGAGGCGATTCCACAAGGCGGCTCGCCCGAGCTCCGCGACAAACGCGGCATGCGCGCGAGTTCAGAAGGACCGTCACGAAGGCCGCCGACGCGGCCTCCGAATTGGCTTTGTGCCGGTTCGATCTATTTTCTGTTTGACGACATCTGCCGCACGCGGGGAAGTTTGCGGCGCGCCAGCCGGTTGAAAAATCACGTAGCGCTCTTTTTGAGTAGCGCTCTAGGTTCAATGAACCGAAAGCCTGCGCACATCGCTTGCGTACATCGCGAATTTGTCTCGCAAAATCGCACAAATCGCTTGGCGTGCTTAGGCTGAAGTACGTTGACATCGTAGGGGTCACTGGTTCAATCCCAGTCGTGTCCACCATTAAAATCAATGGGTTAGCGTCCGCCACCAAAATCCCCGTCAACGAAACCGTCAATGAAACGAACCGCCGGCTTCGGAGCCGAGACCGCAAGTACTCATGCTGATTCAGCCGAAGTGGATGCATAATTCCGTACCTTAGCAGCCTGTTATAAACAACCCTCCGTGCTCGGAAAAAACTCAGCGTTAACAGCTGGTTACGCGGGAGGCGGGGTTGACGGTGAGAATATCGATTGGATAGTTGAATTTCGTGGGCTTGATTTCTGGGAGAAATTTGGGCTTCAAAACGTCGCCGATGAAACGGTCGCAAGCGGCGCCGATAGCCGCCTTCTCCTGCGGGCTGAGAGTCTTCATCCTCGTCCACACGCGTTGCCTTTTCGGCTTTGAAGATGCCATTGCGTCCTCGAGTTTCCCTCAGTTCACTATGCCAACCGCTATGCCTCTTGCGTAAATCCTTCCGCATCCTGATATGTTTCCCTCTCACCGAAAATATGATGTATCGGCAGCGGCGGGCGGATCGCCGCCAGCCGAGAAGAAAAACAAAGAACGAAGGAACTTATGACCGGTTCTACACTCTTCCGGACAGTCGAGATCGAGGCAGGAACATTCGCCGTGGTCCGCACCGATGGGGCAAACCCTCGCATCTTCGAAGCGGTCGCGACCTTCTACGACGCATCGCGTGCAGCGGAATACGCAGCGAAAGAAAACGCCCAATCTTCCGAGCGGCAACCGGCGACGGCGCCTGAATCGGCCCCGAGACCAGCGCCCAAGCTGGCTCAAAAAAGCGCTCCCAAGCCAGCGCCAAAAAGGAAGGCCGTACCCGAACCGGCAGCTGCAGGAGACCTGACCGATCGCCAAAGCGCGGTGCTGAAAGCGCTTCGCTCGAAGATGGATTCCGGCAAATCGGTCGAGTCGAAGGCCGCCGAACTTGCTGACGCCGCAGGCATCCCCCTCGGCTCGTTGCACTCCATCCTGCAATCGCTCGAAAAAAAGGAGCTGATCCGCAACACACGCGCCGGCTCGGCAAAAGCCCCCGCTGTCTATCAAGTCCTGTAGCAGTCGCCGGCGGGCGCTCGCCCGTTTCAGCGCCGCTCTTGCCGCTTACAGCGTTCGTCGCGATCGAAGGGACGATCTGGATCGCCACGGCGGCGGCGGCGGCTTATTGCAATTTCTGACCGAACATCGCGTGAGCGGATCGCAGTAATATGGCGAACACCCTCGGACTCGACTGCGATCTCGATCCCATTCTCCTGATCGAAGACTTGGAGCAGGCCTTTGGCCTCAAATTTTCGGATGAGGATGTGGGCAGCTGCGGGACGGTCGGCGACATTCACGCGCTTCTCGTCAAGCGCATGGGAGGCGCGGATCGGCAACCGGAGCGTTGCGCGACTGCGATGGCGTTCCACCGGTTGCGCCACGCGTTTCACGTAATGGCGCCCGAGGTGGCGATAACGCCAACGACGCCCTTGTATCTATTCAGCCGTTGGCCGCCAAAATCGCTGCTCAAGCAACTCGGCCTTCATTCCGGTTTGCGCCTGCCGCGCCCGGCGCGGACCAAAGCCGGGGAAAAAGGGGCGCTTCTCATCCTTATCGCCGTGCTCGGCGTATTCGCATCGGCCTTGCTGGAAAACATCTCATCCCTGGCGGCTCTTTGGAGCTTCCGGTTGTCGGTGTTTGCGCTACCGGTTGGTGCGTTGATCCTGAAGCTCGACCAAGGACGGCTGCCGGACGGCTGCGAGACAGTCGCGGATGTTGCGCGGATGGCGTCCGCGAGAAATTTCGGAATGCTCGCGCGCGAGGGCGCCGGATGGAGCGAGGGGTCGCTTTGGCGCGCGCTGGTCGAGATCGCGTCGGAGCGGACCGGCTTGTCGAAATCGGACATCGGGCCGGACACGCTTCTGCTCCAGAAAGCGCTTAGAGAGTAGGCGCCACATAAAAGCCATTGCTCATGGAACTCAAGCCTCAAGACCGCGAACGCGTTTGGCTTCTGCTCGCCGATTTGTTCTTTCTCGATACCGAACATTCGGACGCCGTTTACGAGTTGGCGGCAGAGACCTTGAGGCGATTGGGAGTGAAGAGACGCGACGCAGAAGATATCTCGATTTATGAGGTGGCGCCTCTGGCGGGCGCCAATTTCGGATATTTGCTCTGGCCGGCGATCGGCGAATGGGCCGGTTTCGACCGCGAGAAATTGTCGAGCGCGATTCGTTCTTACCTCCGGCGAAGGGCTTCGCGGCCTCGTTGGCACTATTACCTGCAAGATCGGTGGATGCGCTGGATGGTCAAGAAGCTTGAGTCCGAGCGCCTTTTAGTCTTTCTCGAATAAATGTCGCGGAGAAGCCGACATCGCCAACGATGGTTGAAGTCGGGCGAGGCGCGCTGCGACGGGAGGCTTTGCTGTTTACGCCGCGGCGGTTCATGTGCGCTTTGAGCTATTGACGGGCGAGCCGCATCCTCGCGACGGCCGATACCTGTGGGTAACTCGCTACTTTCGGTTGTTTGGTAAAAAAGACACAACCTGCTGTGAGGTTTGGTGCTATATATTGATTTATGTCAATTTTGTAGTGTAAGGTCATGCCCAAGCTGATTGAGAGCATCGCTGACAAGAATGCGGCAGGCGGAATTTCTCGGCGAGGGTGGCTATCAGAGATGCCGGGCGCTCATTACACCGCCCGTGTATGTCAACCCGTCCTGTCGGAAGTGGATTTATGGAGCGAAGGCGTTTCTCAGTGGCGTGCCTTCTCGAAGAGGTTGAGCAAGAGCTGAGGCGTCGGCGAAGAGCCGTTCGTTTTTCGAACTATCGCGTCCGTCCTACAGGATCCCCGGCGCAACCCGCTCATGCCGCTGCGAGCTTGTTCTCCCACTCCAGGTTTTCGCCAGTAAAGCGGCCCGTCTTGTAGGCCTTCGCCAAGAGATGCTTCCGGCCGGTCTGGAGAACTTTAAGCCGCATGCCCAGAGCGGCGAGTTCGTCCTCGATCGCATTCTCTTTGAGAGGCGCCAGGTCACGGCCGCCGCTGACGCGGAAGGCTGCATCGCGTTCGGCCTTGAGCCGGTTGAGCTTGGCGCCAATGCCGTGGCCAAGGCCTGCTTGAAACGACGTTGTGGCGCTACGGCGCTGGGCTGACGGGTGCGCATCGTAAAGCTCGCTTCGCTTGAATGCGGCGGTTTCGGTTTCGAACGCCTCCTCGATCTTTTCGTAGAGATAGCGCGCGCCCGCCACGTCCGCGGGCAAGCCGAAAAATATATGCCGGATAAAGCCCTCGGGCGTCATTTCGTACCAGCCGCGGCAATCGCAGAATGCAGCTATCGCGCCCGCGCATTCGTCGAGGGGCGACCGGCGGCGGCGGCGCATTTCAACGCCTTCGCCCGCGCAGCTTTGCGTCTTCATGTCGATCTCGCTCAGCGTCAAACCGTATTGATCGAGCAGTTCGAGCCTGTCCGGAAATTTGTACCCGGCCACTGCAAACATATCGGAGATTCTCACGGAGAGCATTGGCGCCGATGGCGCCGACTTGCCAGCAGACATTATGGGGCTCTACAAAGCAGGCTTCGAACGCGCAGGGCAATTGTTTGGCGCAGATCTGGCCACAGGTTTCATAGGCTTTATCGCAATTAGCCGCTCCGGTTGGCGTGAAACCGATCTCCGCGCGCTTCTACCCAAACTTTCTAGCGCGCCTTGGGACGAATTGCGCTTCGCCTATTTGCGGCGACTGTTCCGCGGGCAACTCCGCCAGCGTGGTTCCACGGGGCGATGGGACTTCGCTCACACCCAAATGCGGATATCTGCTCTAAGTTACCTTGCGTCCCTGGCCGTCTCCGAGACCGCTGTTCATTCGCTGGCCGGGGAACACTTGCTCGAACTGCCGCGCGAGGACCCGCTGCGGCAAACGGAAACAATGGTGCATCTCATCCACGGCCTTCTTCAGATGCATGATCTGCTCGCTGTTCCAGTGAAGAACAGCGACGGCGAGGTTTGGAACGCGCAATTCATCAGCCCGGACGGCAAAAAGAGATATTTCAAACACAGCCGCAAAAAGGGGCTGGCATTCAGGATCGGGCCCCCCGCAAGTTCGCGGGCATCGTGCTGGTGGAAGGCTACTCAACTGGCGCTTCTATTTTCGAGGCCGCGCAGTTCGAATGGTGCGCCACTCGCCGCCTGCGGGCGCCAAAACTGGGTTACACGCGCGGCATCGCGATCGCTGCATCCGGATTTCGGATCGATCAATAAAACGGATACAAAATTGTAGCTTTGCGCGCGGCGAATCGCCGTATATTTTGCCAAACGTAGCTCAGGCAAAAAAATCGGCGGGTTTTACACGAGAAAGCCTTCGCGTGCGGGCTGATAGTCGTGGTTGCGATAGAGTGTGCATGAGCTTTATTTCGGCGACTTACGCTTTGGCGATCGGCGGCGAGCCTGTGGCTCTTGTTTGAAACCCTCGGCTAGCGCCGCGCCGCCAGCGAAGCCTTGCCGGCCTTATTGCGTGAGGGGGTCGCCAGACCCCTGCGCTTCAGGAATCCGCGCGGCTCTCCACCCTTTCCGTTTCAAAGGAGCCGCGCGAACGGCGGCAATCCTAATAAAGCCGCCGATCTGTCCGGCGCGCGGAGGCATGGAATGGCGCTTCTCGATGCGCTTTTTGCGCCGGTGTTGCTGTCGCGGAATTCAGCATAGGCGGAGGGATGCATTAGATGCTGGCGAAAAGCCGAGTGCTGATTTTGTTCGGGCTGGCGGCGCTTTGCGGGTGCACCGTTGGACCTGACTATGAGGGATCCCCGGTTGCGGTTCCGGTAAGCTTTGGGGCCGCTTCGAAGCCGGCCGATGCGCGGGCGCCGGATACGCCGGACATGATTCGCTGGTGGCGCACGCTTCACGATCCTGAACTCGATCGGCTTATCGAGCGCGCCGTGGATGCGAACCCCGACATCGAAATTGCGTTGACTCGCGTCCAGCAGCTTCGAACGCAACAGACCGTCACGCTGGGCTATGCGCTGCCGGCGATTGGCGCCAGCGGCGCCTATGGCCTCGGCACGGGGTCCGATCTCACGAAAGGGCTTGCGGCGCAATCGATCCGCGCCGGCGACAACACGACGGGCCTGCAATCCATCGACCGCCTGGGAGGTTTCGACGCCCAGTGGCAACTGGATCTTTTCGGCAAATACCGCCGCCTGCTCGAAGCGGTCCGCGATGACGCCGAGGCGATGCTCGCATTCCGTAATGGGGTGACGATCGCGGTGATCTCCGATGTCGCGCGCAGCTATATCGGCGTTCGCGCTTTGCAGTTGCGCCTCGAAATCGCGCACAGGGCGGTCGAGTCCGCCAAGAAGAACGTCGATCTTACCCAATCGCGGTTTGAGCGCGGCCTGACGAACGAACTCGACGCGACGCTGGCGAAACGCGAGCTGAATTCTCTCCAGGCCAGTCTGCCTCCCCTGCGGGCGGCGATTTCCTCCGAGGTGACCCGGTTGTCCTTGCTGCTTGGCGCCTATTCGTCGGAAATTATCCGCGAGCTTGGGGACAAAGGCGCCCTGCCGAATGTTCCTTCGCGGTTGAGAACGGGGACGCCCGCCGATTTGCTTCGCAGGCGCCCCGACATTCGCGAAGCCGAGCGCAGACTCGCCTCGGCGACAGCTCAGATAGGCGCGGCGACAGCCGATCTTTTTCCCAACGTAATCTTTGCGTCGGGCCTTGGCGCGCAAGAAGGGCCTTCAAACGGCAAGGCGACGGCTATCGGCAATATCTGGTCGGCGGGCGTGGGCGGTTATTGGCCCCTGCTCGACTTCGGACGCCTGGATGCGCAGATCGACATTCAGGAACTGGCGGCGCATGAACAGCTTGTCAATTACAAAAAGACGATCCTGTCCGCCGTGGAAGAGGTGAACGACGCGATCAGACAGTATCGAGCGCAACAGCAGCGGCTTCGGAATCTTACAATGGCGCTGGAGCAATCGAAGCGCGCCGTCGGTCTCGCGACCGAGCGTTACGACCGCGGCCTGACGGACTTCCTGAACGTGCTCGACGCGGAGCGGCAGGAATTCGCCATCGAGGATCAGCAAGCCGTCGCGCGCGAAGCGGTCACCCTGCAATACATTCTTCTGTATAAAGCGCTGGGCGGAGGCTGGGAGCTTTACGATACGCTGCCGCCTGTGAAGGAAGCGCAGCCGGCCCTGGCGGCGGCGGTGCGGCGGCTGACGAATGGGCAGCGTTGAGAAATCGGTATCGCCCCTTTTGTCATGGCCGGGCCTGACCCACGGCCATCCACGAGCCATCCGCCAAGCTATGCGAGCCGCGGCGCGAATTCCCGCGTTTGCGGATTTTTTCCCGCGCTCCTTCGCGGGAATGACGCGGAAGCCCACGGAGAAATAACGCGGTTCGGCGCGGAAACGGCCCGTAGCGCCTGAAGGGCGTCGAGCAGGCGAAAAAGCCTCTCGTTCCATTTTGACGGCTCACAAGAGCAAGAAGTGCTCCTTATGCCGATCGCCTTGGAATGATCGTACAAGAGCACGCCCAGCTCAGGAAAATCATGCCAAATCAATGGTTTAGTCTCGGTTTTGGCCGCAGCTGTGGCCCGCTTGCCCTTGTGTGGCGCCGGTGACGGAGATACGTTTTTGTCTATAGAAAAGGTAAACGTTTGCGAGCCGGATGGCGAGAGACTTGGGCGCGCGCATCCGCCGGCGGAACTTGGGGACTACGATGAAGAAAGCCTTGGCATACGCATTTGCAATCGCAGGGTTCGCCGCATCGGCGCAAGCCGCGGATTTGGAGCTGAACAGCATCAAGGATCCGCTTCCCGATACGCTGACGTGGCAAGGCGTCACCCTCTATGGGACCATCGACATCGGCTATGGCTATCAGACCCACGGCGCCGCGCTCGATGGCTCGTTCGCTCAGGGCGTCAGCTACAACATGTACGGTTCGAAATTCGCCAACAAGGCGATCTCGTCCTTTGACCCGAATGCGCTGGAAAAATCCGCGGTCGGCCTTAAGATCGAGGAGCCGGTCGGCGGCGGCTGGGTGGCCGTCGGAAAGCTTGAGACATCCTTCGATCCCCTGAGCGGAGAACTGTCCGATAGTCCGGCCGCGCTTCTCAGGAATGCCGGCGTAGCGCTCGCCAACCAAACCGCGAATGGCGACTCGGGCCGCGCCGGTCAAGCTTTCAACGGGCCGATCTATGGGGGCGTAAGCAACCCCGTTTACGGAACGCTGACAGCCGGACGGCAGCAATCGCTTCAGCTCGACGTGACCGGATCATACGATCCACAGGCTCTGTCCTATGCCTTCTCGCTCCTGGGCTGGTCGGCTTCGCTGGTCGGCTCGGGCATCACCGAAGCCGCCCGCTGGGACAATTCGGTGAAATATGCCTTCGAATACGGACCGCTTCACGCCGCCGGCATGTATGCGCAAGGCGGCGCCGACACCGGCTTTTTCGGCCCCGCTTATGGCGGCAATGTGGGCTTGCTTTATCGCGGTTTCGCAATCGACGCCGTCTATCAAAGGGTGGACGCCGGCGTCCAGCTGGCCGCGCTGACGGCAAGTCCCGCCGTGGGCACGCAGTCGGCTTACGCGCCGCCGGCAAACTACTCGACCGCCCAGGTGAACGGCCTCATCACGGACAGCGACTCCTGGTCGGTCCAAGGCAAATACACTTTTGAGTTTGGCGGCGGTTATAAAGACGGCGGCTTTAAGGATGAACCCGCCGCCGGCTCCAAGCTGACCTTCTTTGCCGGGTTCGAAGACATCCGTTATTACAACTCATCCGCTGCCCGCGATAAGGAATATCTCGGCCAAACCGCGATTGGCGGATATGTGATCGGCTCTCTGCCTGCCATTGCCGGCGTCAGCAAGGCGTCGAGCTTCTACTCCTACGCAAGCACCAGGGAACTGGAGGTTTCGTGGACAGGCGCGAAGTATGTCCTCCCCTCCGGATTAAGCTTCACAGCCGCCTATTATCATATCGATCAGCCCGCGTTCTCGCCGGCGAGTGTGCTCAGCAAACCCCAGGCGGGATCGCCCAACCAGCAGGCGGGCTACACCTCCGGCACATCCGACGATGTGTCCTTCGTCATCGATTATGCGTTCAACAAGCACTTGGACGTTTATACCGGCGTCAACTATTCGGCCATCGAGGGGGGGCTCGCCTCCGGCTATCTGGCGAATAACGACACGAGCTTTGTAAGCGGCGTGCGGCTGAAGTTCTAAGCTGAGCGCCTATCCCGCGCGAGGCCGTGACGGCTCCCCCCGGCCGTTACGGCCATTGTCGCCGCGCGTTCGCTCCGCGCGGTTTGAGAAGCGGCGGTCTATCCGCCGTTTTTTTTGCGACGATCCGGGGGCATGGCGGCGCTTTCGTCCGAACCGGAGGTATCCGGGTTTAAGGCAAAGACGGATGCGGCGCGGTCACGTTACAAAATTGAGACTTTTTCAGCCGCCTTCATTATGAGAGTGTGTGCCTCGGCCGCACACCCGGAAAGTGGCGAATGTCGCTAGCTGCATTTTCGCTAAGACGTCCCTATACGATTTTCGCCGTGATCGCTCTGATGTGCCTTCTGGCGGCCGGGGCGGCCCGGCGCATGCCGACGGACATTTTTCCGGAAATCGACATCCCGGTTGTGAGCGTCGTGTGGACCTACAACGGCATGAGCGCGCCCGAGATCCAGAACCGGATCGTCGCGCTGCACGAGCGGCAATTGGCGTCGCTTGTCGACGACATATCCAGGATCGAGGCCAACAGCTATAACGGCGTCGGCGTCATCAAGGTGTACCTGCACCAGGGCGCGGACGTGAGCCGGGCCATATCGCAGCTCGCGAGTTCATCGCTGGTCGTGCTGAAGTATATGCCGCGCAACATCACGCCGCCGCTGATCTTGCGCTACGGCGCGACCGACGTTCCCATCATCCAGATAAGCCTGTCCTCGAACGCGCTCACCGACACCACGCTCAACGACCTCGGGCAGAACATCATCCGGCCCGATCTCGCCGTCGTCAAGGGCGCTTCGGTGCCCTATCCTTACGGCGGCAAGCCGCGCCTCATCATGGTGAGCCTCGACCTGCAAGCCATGCAGGCGCGCGGCCTCACCCCCGAGGACGTGACGAGCGCGCTCTCGCATCAAAACGTCATCATGCCTTCGGGCGACGTGAAGATGGGGAGCAAGGACTACGCCGTGACGATGAACAACAGTCCGGACGCCATCGCCGCCATCAACGCGTTTCCCATCAAGCAGATCGACGGCAAGACGGTGTTCGTGCGCGACGTCGCTCACGTCCACGACGGCTATCAGGTGCAAACCAACTCCGTGAGCGAAAACGGGCTTCCCGGCGCGCTCATGCTCGTTCGCAAAACCGGCGGCGTATCGACGCTGGCGGTGATCGACGGGGTCAGGGAGGCCTTGCGGGACATCGCCAAGCTTATGCCGGCGGGCGTGTCGCTCAAGCCCATTTTCGATCAATCGATTTTCGTGAAGGCCGCGCTGAACAGCGTGGTCATGGGCGGCATGCTGGCGGCGGGCCTGACCGCGCTGATGATTCTGCTGTTTCTCGGCAACTGGCGGCTGACGGTGATCATTCTGGCGTCGATCCCGCTCTCCATCGTTTTCGCGATCCTGATCCTGTATGTCGATGGGCAGACGCTCAACACCATGACGCTCGGCGGCTTCGCGCTCGCGGTCGGCATCCTCGTCGACAACGGGACCGTCGTGATCGAGAACATCGAGCGCAACGCCGGCCTCGGCAAGCCGCTCGAAGAGGCCATTCTCGCGGGGACCGCGGAAGTCGGCGTGCCGACGCTTCTCGCCACCTTGTCGATCTGCCTGGTGTTCGTGCCGGTGTTCCTTCTCACGGGCACGGCCAAGTACCTGTTCTCGCCGCTCTCGCTTTCGGTGATCGTCTCGCTCGTTTCCAGTCTCGTCCTTTCGTTCACCCTCGTGCCTCTCCTGTTCAAGTACCTGATGAGCTCTCAAGGGCATGCGGGCGACGGGCATGAGCCGGAGAGCGGACAGGCGAAGCCAAAGCGCCGGTTCAATCCTTTCGGCTTCATCCATCGCTCCTTCGAGCGCGGATTTGTGAATCTCCGCGTGGCTCACGGAAACGCCTTGTCGTGGATGGTGGAGCGCCGCGTCGTCACGGCCGGCTTTTTCGCCGCGCTCGCCGCCGCGTCGCTGGCGCTTTACCCCCGGCTCGGCATGGATTTCTTCCCGCAGGTCGACGCGGGCCAGATGCGCCTGCACGTCCGCGCGCCGCCTGGAACGCGGCTGGAGCGAACGCAGGAGTATTTCGCGCGGGTGGAGCGCGCGATCCGCGACATCGTCGGGAACGAACAGATCGATGTGATCCTCGATAACATCGGCCTGCCCTACAGCGGCATCAACATCGCGCTGTCCGACACCGCGACGGCCGGGCCGATGGACGGCGAGATCCTCATCGCGCTGAAGGAGAAGCACACGCCCACGGCCGGGCATATGGCGGCTCTGAGGCGCGAGTTGCCGCGCCGCTTCCCGCAGTTGCAGGTCTTCTTCCAGCCCGCCGACATCGTCAATCAGGTGCTCAATTTCGGCCAGCCCGCGCCCATCGACATTCGCGTTTCGGGCGCGAACAACGCCGAGGCTTTCGCCGTCGCCTCGAAGCTTGCCCGCGACCTCAATCGCATCCCGGGCGTCGTCGATTCCCATGTCTTTCAGGTTCCCGACGCGCCCGCCCAGACGGTGGAGGTCAACCGCGAATTCGCCGGCGAGGTCGGCCTCGGCCAGCAAGCCGTCGCGGACAACATGCTCGTCTCGCTGAACAACAGCCTGCAAGTGGCGCCGAACTTCTGGCTCAGCCCGAGGACCGGCGTCAGCTACCCCCTCGTCGTCCAAACCCCGACCTATCGTATCAATTCGGCGCAGGATCTTTGGACTTTGCCGGTAACGTCTCCACAGGCCAAGGAACCGCAGCTTCTCATGAACATTGCCAAGTTCGGCCGCAGCAGCGTTCCGATGGTGATGTCGCAGCTCAACATCAGACCCGTTTACGACGTCAACGCCGACGTGCAGGGGCGCGATCTGGATTCGGCCGCGACCGCAATTCAGGACGTGATCGCGGCGGACCGGCCGGACCCGTCGAAGGGGATAACCGTCACGCTGAGCGGACAGATCGAGACCATGCAGGAAAGTTTCGACGGCCTTTTCTCCGGCATGGCGCTGGCCGTCGTGCTGGTTTTCCTGCTGCTCGTCATCAACTTCCAAAGCGTGATCGACCCGCTGATCGTGTTGATGGCGGTGCCGTTCGCGCTCTGCGGCGCGATGTGGATGCTGTTCGTGACCGGGACGCATATCAGCGTGCCGGCGCTCATGGGGACGCTCATGTGCATCGGACTGACGACGGCGAACAGCATCCTGGTCGTGACCTTCTGCAACCAGCGCGTGGCCGCTGGCGTCAGCCCCCGGCTGGCCGCCGTCGAGGCCGGCTTTACCCGGCTTCGGCCGGTTCTCATGACGGCGGGCGCGATGATCCTCGGCATGATTCCGATGGCGCTCGGCATCGGCGAAGGCGGCGAACAAAACGCGCCGCTCGCCCGCGCGGTCATCGGCGGCCTCTTGTTCGCGACCTTCGCGACGCTGCTTTTCGTGCCAACCCTTTACAGTCTCCTGCGCCGCGCTCCCAAGCCGTCGGCGGAGACGAGGAGCGGAGCCGTTGTCCCAGTCTGACACCTCGAACGATCCGAAGCGCGCGGACCGGCGCGACCCGGCCGGCGCGCCGTTCGACGGATACGACGATGTCGCGGAGGGAATAGAATATCCTCACGAACATCCGCCGGTCCCGGCCAGCCACATGAAGGGGACGGGAAGAAGGCTCGCCGCCTCGGCCGTCCTGCTCGCCATCGCTCTTGGCGGCGCCTTCTTCTATGTGAGCCTCATCAAGGCGCGCGACTTTGAGTTGCTCTCAGAGGCCACGGCCGCGAGGGCCGCCGAACCGCCGGCGGTCGAAGCCGTTCCGGTCGAGGCGACCCCGGCCGGCCAAGCCTTGGTGCTGCCGGCGGAGGCGCGCGGCTGGTACACGTCCACGATCTTCGCCCGCGTGAGCGGTTACGTCACGACCTGGCTCGCGGACATCGGCGACCATGTCAAAAAAAACCAGGTTCTGGCGGTCATCGATACGCCCGAACTCGACGCGCAGCTTGACGCCGCGAAAGCGCAGATCATGGCGGCGGAGGCGGAAATGAAGGTGAGCGAAGCCGACGCCGAATTCGCCAAGACGACCTACAATCGCTGGATCGGGGCGGCGAAAGGGGTGGTCTCCGATCAGGAGCGCGAAGACAAGAAGGCAGGCTATGCCAGCGCCAAGGCCAAATTGAACGCGGCTCAGGCGCGGGTCGATCTCGACAAATCCAATGTCGATCGTCTCACTTATATGACGCAATTCAAGCAGGTGACCGCGCCCTACGATGGAGTCATCACCGACCGGCGGATCGACATCGGCGACCTTGTCACCGCGGGAAGCACGTCGAACACGGCGCCCTTGTTCGGGATCGTCCAGACCGACCGGATCAGGGTTTTCGCCAACGTGCCGCAAACCGCGAGCCTCGATCTTGAGGCCGGCACGCCGGCCGACATCTTCACGGAGGGCCTTACGACCAAGATTTTCGAAGGCAAGATCAGCCGGACGACACAGTCTATCAGCAAAGAAGCGCGCACCCTTCGCGTCGAGGTGGATATCCCGAACCCGACGGGCAAGGTTCTGCCCGGCATGTACCTTCAAATCGCCTTCCATCTTAAACCGAAAAACTGGGTGCAAATCCCGGCGAGCGCGCTTTTATTCAGAACGAGCGGACCGCAGGTCGCGGTTGTTCAGCCCGACGACACCATCAAATTCGAGGATGTGATAATCGGACGCGATAACGGCGCCACTGTCGATATCGCCTCCGGGTTGCCGGAAGGAGCGCGCGTCGCGCTCAACATCAGCAACCAGATCGCCGAAGGCAGCAAAGTAACCGTCAGGCCGAGCGATAAGGTGGCGGCCAAGTAGGGCTTTGCAACGCAGCCCCAACCCGGACAAAAGGTCATTGCGCATTCGCAATGACCGGGAGGCTCGATCGCAAATACGCTCTATCGACTCTTGCAGGCTCAGGGTGAGAAACCGCCGGCGCGCAAGACGATCCAGGACGGGGCGCCGCGCAATCGGCCGGATGAGCCAAGCGCGCCCGGCAAGGTGGGGTTTAGATGGACACGACACTCGACGATCTCCAAGGCGACGTATCGCGGCGCGATTTCATTGCTCTTGCGACGACAGCATTTGCAGCCGTAGGCGTCGCGGGAGCCCTCTGGCCATTGATCGACCAGATGAACCCCGATGCCTCCGCTTTGTCCGTTGCTTCGGTCGAAATCGACTTGTCTCCCGTCCAGGTTGGGCAGGCGATTACAGTATTATGGCGCGGCAAGCCGATCTTCATCCGGCATCGAACGGCGGAAGAGATCGAGAAAGCGCAAGGCGCGCCGCTCTCGGACCTGAAAGATCCCTATGCGCAGGTGAGCGGGGCGCCTTCGGACTTGCCCGCGACAGATGCGAACCGGACAAAGCCCGGCAAGGAGAATTGGCTCGTCGCAATCGGCATTTGCACCCATCTGGGCTGCGTACCGAAGGGGCAGGCGCCGAGCGACGACAGAGGTCTCTATGGCGGATGGTTCTGCCCATGCCACGGCTCGATGTACGACACGGCCGGGCGTATCCGGCAAGGCCCGGCGCCGCGCAATCTGGACATCCCTCCCTATGAGTTCACCGGCGGCGCGAAGATCAAGATCGGCTGAGCCGCGCGCCGCGCCTTTCGCCTCGCGGGATAGAGCGTGCCGGCCGCCGGTGTTGGATATGCTAAGACTCCGCGGTGTGCGATGCGCTTGGCGCCGGACCCGCGTCGTCGCGCAGCACGAGGTAGATCGCCGGAATGACGAGCACCGTCAGCAGCGTCGACGAGGCGAGCCCGAACAGGAGCGAAATCGCAAGCCCCTGGAAGATCGGGTCGGCGAGGATCACCGCCGCGCCGATCATGGCGGCGAGCGCCGTCAGGAGGATGGGCTTGAACCGGATCGCGCCCGCCTCAAGCAGCACTTGCCGCAAGGGCGCGGTCCCGCGCTTGCCCTGGATGAAGTCCACGAGCAGGATCGAGTTGCGCACGATGATGCCGGCGAGCGCGATGAAGCCGATCATGGACGTGGCCGTGAACGGCGCGCCGAAGAGCCAATGGCCGAGCATGATGCCGATCAGCGTCAGCGGCACCGGCGTCAGGATGACAAGCGGCAGCTTGAACGAGCCGAACTGGCCAACCACGATGAAGTAGATGCCGAGGATGGCGACGCCGAAAGCCGCGCCCATATCGCGGAAGGTGACGTAGGTCACTTCCCATTCGCCGTCCCAAAGAAGAACCGGCTTGGAATTGTCGCTGGGCTGCCCATGCAGAACGATCTCGGGCTTCAAACCCGGCGCCCAGTCAGCCTTGGCGATGGCGTCGCGGACCGCGAGCATGCCGTAGATCGGCGCCTCGAAGCTGCCCGCGAGTTCCGCCGTCACCATCTCCGCCGGGCGGCCATTGTGGCGGAAGATCGGAAAGGAGGCGCGCTCCTTTTTCAGGCTGACCACGTCGCCAAGCTCCACGATGGAGCGGTTGCCGGGAATGGCGTTCGCAGGGACAGGCGTCGACAGCGTGTGCTGCGAAAGCGAGAGTTCCCGCTTCGGCAAGGCGATGGCGATTTCGACCGGATGGCGGCCTTCGCCCCGATAGGAATAGCCGACGGGCACGCCGGAAAGATACGCCTGGATCGTGTCGTAGACATCCTTCTGCTCGACCTTGAAGAACTCAAGCTTATCCTGGTCGATGGAAACGCGGAGCCTTTCGGCCGGCGCGTGGAAGCTGTCGTCCACGTCGACGATGAACGGAACGCTTTCGAAAACTTCCTTCAGCTTCGCCGCCGTCGCCCGCCGCGTCTCGGGGTCCGGCCCGTAAACCTCGGCGAGAAGCGTCGAAAGCACCGGCGGCCCAGGCGGCACTTCCACGACTTTCAGCGCCGTTCCCTTGGGCATATCGAGGCCGCGAAGCTTCTCACGGACTTCGAGCGCGATGACATGGCTTGCGCGCGAACGCTCGGACTTCGGCGTGAAGTTGAGTTGCAGATCGCCCTGCTCGGGCCCATTCCGCAGGTAATAGTGCCGGACGAGCCCGTTGAAATTAAAGGGCGTCGCGGTCCCTGCGTTCGACTGGATCGAAAGAAGCTCGGGCACGTCTTTCAATCGCCCGGCCGCCGCCTGGAGCACGCGCCCGGTTTGTTCAAGCGATGCTCCCTTCGGCAGGTCGATGACGACCTGAACCTCGGATTTGTTGTCGAACGGCAGAAGCTTTACCGTCACGGACTTGGTCCAGAACAGCATCGCCGATGCAAGCGTCGCGGCGCCGACGCCCAAGAGGAATATCAGCGAGCGCCCGCGGCTTCGCAGGATGGGTTTCGCCGCCCTCAGGTAAATCCGGGCGAGGAAGCCTGCGTCATGCTCGTGCTCATGCGGCCCGGCGTGCTTTTTGGCGACCTTCATCATCAGCCACGGCGTCACCATCACCGCCACGAAGAAGGACAGGATCATCGCCGCCGACGCGTTGGCCGGGATGGGGCTCATATACGGACCCATGAGGCCGGACACGAACAGCATCGGCAGGAGCGCGACCACGACCGTCAGCGTCGCCATGATCGTCGGATTGCCGACCTCCGCCACCGCCTCGATGGCCGCCCGGCCTCGGCCGCGCTCCGTGTTCATGCCCCAATGGCGCGCGATGTTCTCGATCACGACAATCGCGTCGTCGACCAGGATGCCGATGGAGAAGATCAGCGCGAACAGGCTCACCCGGTTGATGGTGTAGCCCATGATCCAGGAGGCGAACAGCGTGAGAAGGATCGTCGTCGGAATGACGATGGCCACCACGACGCCTTCCCGCCAGCCGATGGCGAACACGATCAGCGCCACGATGGAGACTGTGGCGAGCGCGAGGTGGAACAGAAGCTCGTCGGCCTTATCGCTCGCCGTGGCGCCATAGTTGCGCGTGATCTGGACATCGATGTCTTCCGGCAAGGCCGTTCCGCGCAGTTGCTCCAGCCTCTCGACGAGCTTTCCGGAGATATCGACGGCGTTCGCTCCGGCCCGCTTGGCGATGGCGATCGAGACCGCGGGGAAGCTCGTCAGCGCGCCGTTCTTGTCCTTTGCGAGTTGCCAGCTTTGCTGCTCAAGCGGCTTGCCGCCCACGGCAATTTTCGCGACATCGTTGACATAGACCGGGCGGCCGTCGCGCGTGGTCAGAAGAAGCAGCCCGATATCGGGGACGCCTTGAAGCGTCTGGCCAGCCACCACGGGGACGGCTTGGCCTTGGTCGCGGATTTGCCCTGCGAGGAAGGAACGGTTCGCCGAGCGCACCTTGTCCACGAGCTGCGCCAGCGTGACGCCGTAAAGCGAGAGCTTCTCCGGGTCCGGCTCAACCCTGATCTGGTCCGGCCGGCCGCCAACGATATAGGTGAGGCCGACATTGTCGATCTTGGACAGCTCGATCCGCAGGTTTTCGGCGAGGTGATAGAGAGAATTATCCGTCCAGCGCCCGGCGGCTTCGGGCTTCGGGGCCAGCGTGAGGCTGACAATGGCGACATCGTCGATGCCGCGCCCGACGATCAGCGGCTCGGGAATGCCGATGGGGATGCGATCCATGTTGGCGCGCACTTTCTCGTGCACGCGCAATATGGCGTCGTCCGGTTTCGTGCCGACGAGGAAGCGCGCGGTCACGAGCACCTGGTCGTCGTTGGTTTGGCTGTAGACGTGCTCCACGCCATTGATCGCCTTAACGATCGTCTCGAGCGGCTCCGTCACGAGACGCGCCGCATCCTGCGCTTTCAGCCCATCGGCGCGGATCTGAATGTCCACCATGGGCACGGAGATTTGCGGCTCCTCCTCGCGCGGCAGCGACACAAGCGCGATGCCGCCCAGCATCAGCGCCGAGAGCAGAATGAGCGGCGTCAGCGGCGACGAAATAAACGCCCGCGTCAGGTTTCCCGAAATGCCGAGCTTCATGGCCGCACCAGCCTGTCGCCCGGTCTCAGACCCGCAAGAACCTCAATTCCATCGCCGCCGCCTTCAAGCCGGGCGGGCTGACCGGGCTGGACGACAATGTCGATGGTTTTGCCGTCGTCTTGCCTGACCCGCGCGTAGTCGAGGCCGAAGTGTTTGAAGAGATAGTCGAGTGGGACGACGATCGTGGTGCGCTTGCCGGCGGAAATCCACACGAGGACGCGTTCGCCGACGAAATATTTGCCAAGGCCGCCGGCCTGCGCATCGGCGATGACGCGCCCGTCTTGAAGCTCGGGATAGACAAGGGAAATACGGCCCTGGCCGAGCGGCGCGTCGCTTCCCGCAAGCTCGCGCTCGCCGAGAATGACGGGATCGCCCTCATGGATGAACCGGGCGTGCCGCTCCGGCAGCTCAAGGCGAAGCACGTAGGCGTTGGCGGCGATCTTGGCGATGGTTTCGCCTGGCATCACGACTGCGCCGGCGGTGACCGGGATGGTCAGTACGCGGCCTTGCGCGGGCGCCAGCACATCGCCCTCTTGCACCTGGCGGGTCAGCACATCGCGATCCGCCTCCGCCGACTTCAGCGCATTCGAGGCGACTTCGGAGGCGGCGCGCGCTTCATCGAGCTTTGCCCCGGTCGCGAAGCCGCGCTGGGCAAGCTGCTCCTGCCGCGCCGCCTCGGCCTTCGCCGTCTCGGCGCGCGACCGCAGTCCGACGATTTGCGCGTCGAGCGACTTCATTTTCAGCGCGAGCTTCTGGTCGGCGACGGTGGCGATCACGTCGCCGGTATTCACCTCGCTGCCGCGCTTGATCAAAAGCGCCGCGACGGTTCCGCCGGTGCGGACGCGGGCGTTGATTTCGTCGGTGCTGCGCACGGTCGCGAACACGGCTTTGAGGTCGCCGATTTCGGTCTCCTTGACCTCGAAAGCATCCGCCGCTCTGGCTGAGCCCGTCACGGCGCCTGCCATGAGGGCCGCGGCGAGGAGCGAAATCCATCTTTCACAGACCGGTTGCATCTTCATGTGTCGTCGCCTTTGCGGCTTGATCCCGTGGGCAAAAACGCGCCATCGCGCTTTTGCGCTTTTCATTTCCCGTGGGGGATACTAGATGTTGCAAATCGAAACTTCAAGCCTTCATACCTACGAGAAAATGAAACTTCAAGCTGAGAAAATGTCTAATGCCGCCGATGCGGCGGTCGCGCTTCTGCAATCGCTTGGCCACAAATCCCGGTTGATGATTTTGTGCCAGCTCCTGGAGGGAGAGAAGTCGGTGGGGCAACTCGCTGAATTTCTGCAGGCGCGCGAGTTGACCGTATCCCAGCACCTCGCCTTGTTGAGGAAGGATCGGATCGTGACAACGAGGCGGCAGGGCCAAACCGTCTTCTACGCAATCGCCAGCGATCCCGCTCGCCGCTTGCTGGAGATGCTCTATGAAATCTACTGCCCTCGCGATGCAATCCCATAAAGCGGGAACGAAAGCGCCCTTGATTCTCAGAGAGGCGGCTCTGCGTTCATGATATCCGAGATTCTCACAATCGGGTCGGGCGCGCTCGTGGGCTTCGTGCTAGGGCTTATCGGCGGCGGCGGATCGGTGTTGGCGGTTCCGCTGCTCGTCTATGTCGTCGGCGTTCAGCCGCCGCACGTCGCCATTGGAACGAGCGCACTTGCGGTGGCGGTCAGCGCGCTGGCCAACCTCATCCAGCATGCCCGCGCCCGTAATGTAAAGTGGCGCTGCGCCGGCGTTTTCGCAGCCGCTGGCGTCATGGGCGCGTTCGCCGGCTCCAGCGCGGGCAAGGCGTTCGACGGCCAGAGGCTCCTCTTGCTGTTCGGCATCGCGATGATCGTAATCGCGGCATTCATGGCGGGCCGGAGGGGGAATTTGGGAAGCCCCGATGTCAGGCTTACCGGCGCCTCCGCTGGCAGGCTCTTGCCCAGGCTTTCGCTCTACGGATTCGGCGTTGGAACGCTATCGGGCTTCTTCGGCATCGGCGGCGGCTTTCTGGTCGTGCCGGGCCTGATGGCCGCCACCGACATGCCGATGCTGTCGGCGGTTGGCTCGTCGCTCGTGTCCGTAGCGGCTTTTGGGCTGACGACCGCGGCCAATTACGCCGTTTCAGGCCTGATCGACTGGGGGCTTGCCGCCCTCTTCATCGCGGCTGGCGTCGGCGGGGGCTTTTTTGGCGGGCGCGCCGCGAAACGGCTTTCGGGCGACAGGCAAAAACTCAAGCTCATCTTCGCCGCCATCGTGGCCGCGGCCGGCGTCTATGTGACCGCGCGCGGCGTCATGAACCTGGCCGGCTCGTCATAAACATAATTATAAACATACGGGGAACGAGAGTGGAGACACTTGCAAAAGCGTGGAGCGAAGGCCGCGCACGGGTCGGAATCTTCTTGCCGGGCGTCATGCTTAGCGTCGTTTTGGCCATGGCGGCGACTTTCATCTCCATCGGCTATGGCGGACCGACCATCCTGTTCGCGCTGCTTCTCGGCATGGCCTTCAATTTCGCGATGCAGGACGCACGCTACGCGCCGGGGCTAAAGTTCGCGGCGACGGAGGTGCTGCGCGCCGGCGTCGCGCTTCTCGGCGCGCGCATCACGGCCTCGCAGATCACGGGCCTCGGCTGGCCGACGCTAACGGGTGTGTCGGCCGCGGTTTTTCTTACCATTGCCGCCGGACTTCTCGCGGCGCCCCTTGCGGGCATGACAAGGCGTTTCGGCGTGCTGACTGCGGGCGCGGTCGCCATATGCGGCGCTTCCGCCGCCGCCGCCATCGCCGCCGTGTTGAAGCGCGACGAAACCCATGAGCGCGATACGGCCTTCACGATTATCGGCGTCACCACGCTCAGCACCGTCTGCATGGTGCTCTATCCGCTTCTCGCGAAGCTCTTGCGCCTCGACCATACCGAATCCGGCGTGTTTCTTGGCGGCACGATCCACGACGTGGCGCAAGTGGTCGGCGCCGGCTATAGCGTCTCGCCAGAGACCGGCGATGTCGCGACCATCGTGAAGCTCTTGCGCGTGGCGCTTCTGCTTCCCGTCGTCCTTCTCATCTCGCTTGTCGAGCGCAAGACAAACGGCGAGGCGGGCGGCGAGCGCGCAAGGCTGATCCCGAACTTCCTTCTGGTCTTCATCGGGATCGTGACGCTGAACAGCTTCGGCCTCGTCCCGAGTTTCGCCCAATCGGCGATGAGCGACGCCTCGCGCTGGTGCATCGTGATTTCCATCGCGGCGCTCGGCATCAGAGACGTCTCTTCCGGCGCTCGCCACCGTTGGACGCGGCGCGATCATGCTCATGGTCGCCGAGACGGCGTTCATCGCCGTGCTCGTCATGACGCTTGTGAGATTCGGCTGAGTCAATTAAGGCTGGCGCGGCGGGGGCGCCCTAGCCTGGATCGTCATGGAGACTGGCTTCCAGGTCATTGCGATTGCGCAATAATAGCGATACGATGAAGAATAAAGCGCGTTCTTGGATGTCTGTGGAAGCTCAAAAGGCCTCTCGAATTGAACCCAGTCACCTGCGCAGAGGCTTGGACGGGCGTCGCCGACTGCCTCAACTGCAATATCCGTCAGTCCGCTCTGTTCGCCGGATTGGAGGAACGCGATTTCGATGACCTTCATGGGCCCGTCGATCAGCTTAACTATTCAGTTGGCGCGCCGATTTACAGGGCTGGCGAGGATGGCGTCTCGCTCTATACCGTTCGCACTGGGCTTGTGAAGCTGTCGCACTATCTTCCCGATGGCGGCCAGCGCATCGTCCGGCTCCTCAGGAGCACCGGCGTCCTCGGATTGGAGTGCCTGTTCGCGACCTCCTATCGGCACACGGCCATCGTTTTGCAGCCGGCGGAAGTCTGCCGCCTTCCCGTCAGCGCCATTAAACGCCTGTTGAGCAAGAATCAGCGGCTGTTTCATGCGCTCATGGCGCGCTGGTATCAGGCGCTGTCCGATTCGGACCGTTGGATCACCGAGCTTTCGACGGGAACGGCGCGCGAGCGCGCGATCCGGCTTTTGCTCTGGCTCTCGGAGCTTGAATTGGGCGATTCCTGCACCTTGTTCGGCCGCGAGGATCTCGGCGCGGTGCTTGGGCTGACCACCGAGACCGCAAGCCGGGCGATGGCCGAGCTCAAGCGCCAGGGCTTGATCGACGAATACAGCCCGAACCGGTTTTCGTGCGACATCGTTCGGCTTCGGCAGATCGTCGAGCCGCGGTTCCACCTTTAACGGCTTGGTCGAACCGGGCGAACGGCGCCGACGATACGCAGGAAAAATCCGGGGATGAAGAGCGCGAGGCCGACAAGCCAGAATGGCTTTTTGTCGAGTTCGACCCAGGCGTTCTCGAAGTTGGCGCTGGCGTCCACGCCAAGAGCCATCGCAGCAACCTGAAGCGCCAGAAAGAGCGCGCCGAGCGCAATGAGCAGGCGCCCTGAAAACCGAAGCAGGGCGGACCCTCGGTGGGTGACCTTCGGCGTTTCCGGGAAGACGGTCGCGGAACCGTTCAGCCGGATTCGGCATCAAAAGCCCCGAAATTCCTTTTTTGAGCTGGGGGGTCAGGAAACCGCCCCTCGACCCCAAAGGCGAACTCAGATCGCAACGATCTTCGCGTTGGGATTGAGACGCCGCGCAACCGCGGCCGCCAGATCGTTGCGAAGCGCGCTGAACCGGAGCCTTTCGCTACACTGCGAGAAACCGAGCCGCTCATAGACGGAGATGGCGCGAGGGTTCCTGCTTGAAACGTTAAGACGCGCGGGACGAGCGGCGCCCGCCTTCGCCTCTTGCAAGGCCGCATGGACCAAAGCTGCTCCAAGCCCGCGCCCTCGATATTCGGGAGCGACGGCAATGTTGTCGAGCCATACCGAATTTTCTCCGGTCTCAACACAGCAAAAGGCGACAACACGGGAGCTTTCCCGCACGATCCATAGCGCGCTATCGTCCATGGACCTCGCCATCTCTTCGGCCGTAAAGGGGCGAAACGCGACATCGTCGCGGTATGCCGCATTGTGGATCGAAGCGACCTCGGCGGCGCGGCTTGAAGGATTGCCGGCCCGCTCCGGCGAAAACGCGGATGGCACGCCGCCGGACAAGCCCCGAAGGTGAAGGCACTCCATGCCGATTTCGCTCTCGATATGTGAAAAACCGAACGCTTTGATGAACGCCAGCGCGGCGGTCCAGGCGCCGGAAGCCAGGCATTGAAATGAAAGCGCGCCGCCCGGTTCATCGATCTTCAGCAACTCCGCCAGCAGCAGCGTTGCGATGCCCCGGCGACGATAGGCGGGGTCGACCACAAATTTGCAGAACCGCACGGCATGCTCGCCCTGGTTTCTGAGAGACGATTCAGCAATGGCGACCAGCAATTGGCCATCGCGAGCGACACGAAAATCCCGTCCATCGAGGTTTTGGGGCAGTCTCACAAAGCGCCGCCAGACCTCGCGGGGCACGGGGCCAATCCCCGGTTCGGCGAGCGCGGCGCGATCGTAGAGGGCGACGATTTCATCGGCGTCCTCGTCTCGAAGGGCGGCGACGGCGATATCCGGGAACGGCCTCATGCTCTCTCCCTCTCTTCCAAGCGGCGTTTCCCAAATACGCCGACGGATGGCCTTTATTTGCCGTCCCTGATGGCCTTCGTTCGTCATCCCGGAAACAGCGCGGCTCACCCCTCGTCATCCTACCGGAAAGGCGAAGCCTTATCTGGGACCATAATAAATCGCAGGCCTCATTTTTTTGCGCTCCCGGCTCGCGCTTCGCTTGGCCGGGATGACGATGCGCGCCGATAGCCGGGATGACGACGGGTTGGGCAAAGCGGCGGAGTCTGCTTAAATGCGACGGCAGCCTGAACTCGGCCGAGGTCGCGGCGGCGGCCTGAGCCAAGGCGCAAACGCCAAGACATTGACGCATACGTCAAGCGAGATTAGCTTCTCCGGGAAACTCAGGGAACGGATCCGCATGAGCGAGGCCAGCCGCTACCGCAGCATTTTTCGCTCCTGCCTGTTCGAGGGGCAGGTTCACATCGTCACCGGAGGCGGCAGCGGCATCGGGCGCTGCACGGCCCATGAGCTGGCGAGCCTCGGCGCAACCGTGGTGCTGGTCGGCCGCAAGGAGGGCAAGCTCGACGCGGTGGCCGCTGAAATCGCGGCCGACGGCGGCAAGGCCGAGCGCGCCGCGGCCGACATTCGCGATGAAGACGCCGTCAAGGCGCTGGTGGCGGACATCGTGGCCCGGCATGGCCGCATCCACGGGCTCGTGAATAACGCGGGCGGACAGTTCCCATCGCCGCTCATGTTCATCAACAAGAAGGGCTTCGACGCGGTGCTCGCCACGAACCTTACGGGCGGCTTCCTGATGATGCGCGAGGTCTTCATGCAGTCGATGCGGGCGCATGGCGGCGCCATCGTGAACATGGCCGCCGACATGTGGAACGGCATGCCCGGCATGGGGCATTCGGGCGCGGCGCGGGCGGGGATGGTGAACCTTACGAAGACGGCCGCCTTCGAATGGGCGTTCGCCGGGGTTCGCGTGAATTGCGTGGCGCCGGGCTGGATCGCGTCCTCGGGGCTCGACCGCTATGAGGGACCGGTCAAGGCGCTGATCCCGAAACTCAAGGATCACGTGCCCTTGAAACGGCTCGGCACGGAATTGGAGGTGAGCGCGGCGATCTGCTTCCTCCTGAGCGAAGGCGCCGCCTTCATCACGGGCGTGACGCTGCCCATCGACGGCGCCGCGCCGCTCGCCTCCGCCGTCATGGACATGGGCAAGTACAAGCCGGCGCCCGAGTTCCAGGGCTTCCATCGCGCCGAGACGCCCGCCATCCTGAAGGAGGGCGAAGAGAAATGACGCGGTCGCGTTCCACTCCTCCCGTCATGGCCGGGCTCGCTTTTGTCATGGCCGGGCCTGACCCGGATCGCCTCCAAGTCCGGATGGCCGGGTCGAGTTCGGCCATGACTTTGGCGGAGCGCCGCCAATGCCGGTGATCTCCTCGCGCATCGTCACGCAATCGGACGCGTTCAAGGCGAACGCCGCGCAGCTTCTGGCGCAGGTGGAGCGGTTCCGGGCGCTCGAACGCGCCGTCATCGCGCATTCGGCGCTGCAGGCGGCGAAGTTCGAAAAGCGCGGCCAGATCCTGCCCCGCGAACGCGTCGCGCGCCTCCTCGATCGCGGGACGCCGTTCCTCGAACTGTCCACGCTCGCCGGCTGGCGCATGCATGACGACGACGGCGAGGCGCGCGTCATGGGCGGCGGCGGCATCGCCGGCATCGGCGTCGTCTCCGGCAAACGCGTGGCCGTGCTCGCGAGCGACAGCGCCATCAAGGGCGGCACGATCTCGCCGATGGGGCTGAAGAAGTCGCTGCGCGTGCAGGACATCGCGCGCGAGAACAAGCTGCCGCTGATCTATCTCGTCGAATTGGGCGGGGCGAACCTGCTTTACCAGAGCGAGATGTTCGTGGAGGGCGGGCGCTCCTTCGCGAACCAGGCGCGGCTGTCGGCGGCGGGCATTCCGCAAATCGCGGTGGTGCATGGCTCGTCCACCGCGGGCGGCGCCTATCTGCCGGGCCTCTCCGATTACGTGATCCTCGTGAAGGACAAGTCGAAGATTTTCCTCGCGGGGCCGCCGCTGGTGAAGGCCGCCATCGGCGAGGACGCCTCCGACGAAGAGCTGGGCGGCGCCGATCTGCATGCGAGCGTGACGGGCCTTGGCGAATATCTCGCCCGCGACGACGCGCATGCGCTTGTCATGGCGCGCGACCTCATGGCCAAACTTAAGTGGGACCGCATTGCGCGCCGCGAGAAAGGCGCAAGCCCGAAATACGACGCCGGGGACTTGCTCGGAATCGTGCCCGTCTCCGAGCGCGAGCCCTACGACGTGCGCGAGATTATCGCCCGCATCGTGGACGGCTCCGACTTCCTCGACTTCAAGCCCGGCTACGGCGCGGAGACGGTGTGCGGCTTCGCCGCCATCGACGGCTTCGAGGTCGGCGTGCTCGGCAACAACGGCGCCATCATGCCGGACGGCTCGACCAAGGCCGCGCAGTTCATCCAGCTCTGCGACCAGGCGGGCATGCCGCTGATCTTCCTGCAGAACACGACGGGCTACATGGTCGGGCGCGAGGCCGAGCGCGCGGGCGCCATCAAGCACGGCTCGAAGATGATCCAGGCGGTGGCGAACGCGCGCGTGACGAAGCTCACCGTCATCGTCGGCGGCTCCTATGGCGCGGGCAATTACGGCATGTGCGGCCGCGGCTTCGATCCGCGCTTCATCTTCTCCTGGCCGAACGCGCGCACGGCGGTGATGGGCGGGCCGCAGGCCGCCAAGGTGATGGAGATCATCACGCGCGCGAAGTTCGAGAAAACCCCGGCGGGCGTGAACGAGCCGGTGCTGAAGCAGATGTCCGGCGCCATCGAGAGCCAGCTCGACCGGGAATTGACGGCGCTTTACGCAACCGCGCGCCTTTGGGACGACGGCATTATCGACCCGCGCGACACGCGCAAGATCCTGTCGCTGTGCCTCGCCATCGCGGCGGAAGGCGACGCGCGGGCGTTGCGCCCGAACGCATTCGGGGTGGCGCGGCTTTAGGGTATTGCAAGCGCATGCGCCCTCTTTGGTCATGGCCGGGCTTGACACTCAACTTGACAACATACGGGTAAACCGTAGTATCATGCGCGATGACGAATTCGAATGGGATGATGCGAAAGCGGCCAGGAACGAGGCGAAGCACGGCGTTTCGTTCGAAATGGCGCAAGACGCGTTTATGGACCCGTTCGCCATTGGCTGGATTGACGATACCGAAATGTATGACGAGGAGCGCTATTGCTTGCTCGGCATGGTCAATAATCGAATAGTGTTCGTCGCCTACACGTACAGAAGCGGCATCACCCGCATCATCTCCGCCCGGGGAGCAAGACCGCATGAGCAACGCCGCTACCACGAAGACAATGCAGAATAATCGGCCCCGTCAGCATGACTGGAGCCGCTTCGACGCCATGACCGAAGAGGAGAAGCACGCGGCGGCCTTGAGCGATCCGGACGCTCAGCCTTTGACCGAGGAAGAGATGAACCGGATGAGGCGAATCCCCCGCGCCAAGATCATCCGCCGGGCTCTTGGCCTGAGCCAGGAGGAATTTGCGGCGCGCTTCCACATTCCAATCGGCACGCTGCGGGACTGGGAGCAGGGCCGCGCCGAACCCGACCAGGCGGCGCGCGCTTATCTGACCGTCATCGCAAGCGCGCCCGAAATCGTATCCAATGCCCTCAAGCCGCGGGTTTGAGCGAAGCGCGCCGGACGCATCGGCCGCAGCATCTCTGGATGGGCGGGTCAGGCCCGCTCATGACTCATGAAGGCGCCCGGCGATGACAATCGTGGATCGGCCTGCGGCGCGTTCCAGCCTTGCAATAACGTTGGGAACCGTCCGGCCGGAGCCGGTATGACTGAAAAGCAACCAGACGGAGGTGACACGAAGGGTGAGAAACCGCGCACAACGGACAAGGAAAAGCGGCTCGCCGCTGCTCTGCGCCGCAACCTTGCGAAGCGGAAGGACACAAAAGCGGCCAATATTGTAGACAACCCTGGCAAGGACTAGCAGCGCGTAAGCCTTGCGGGCGGCCGGGCGCTGGTCTAGCGTGACTCGTGCATGGCCGCGGTGGGGCGAGGGCCGACACATCAACCGGCAGGCATCATGGACAGAATTCGCATTACCGGGGGCCAGCGCCTCCATGGAACCATTCCGATCAGCGGCGCCAAGAACGCGGCTCTCCCGCTTATGATCGCAAGCCTTCTGACGCCGGACACGGTCACGCTCAAGAACGTGCCCAACCTCGCCGATGTCAGCCTCCTCATCCGTATCCTTCGCAATCACGGCGTCGACACCGCCTTCGACGGCAAGCGCGCCAACGGCCATGCGCATCAGGGCGAAACGCTGCACCTTACCGCGCGCGACATCGTCGACACCGTCGCGCCCTACGACATGGTGCGCCGCATGCGCGCGAGCTTTTGGGTGCTGGGGCCGCTGCTGGCGCGCTCGCACGAGGCCCGCGTCTCGCTGCCGGGCGGCTGCGCCATCGGCACGCGGCCCGTCGATTTGCACCTGATGGGGCTTCAGGCGCTCGGGGCCGAGATCGGCCTCGATGGCGGCTATGTCGTCGCGAAGGCGCCGGGGGGGTTGCGCGGCGGGACGGTCAAGTTCCCGAAAGCCTCCGTGGGCGCGACGCATAACGTCATGATGGCCGCGACGCTTGCGAAAGGCGAAACCATCCTGGAGAACGCGGCGTGCGAGCCGGAAATCGCCGACGTTGCGAGCTGCCTGAACAAGATGGGCGCGCATATCGAAGGCGCCGGCACGCCGACCATCGCGATCAAGGGCGTGGACGAGCTTGAGGGCGCGACCCACACCGTGCTGCCCGACCGCATCGAGACAGGCACCTACGTCATGGCCGTCGCGGCCGCGGGCGGCGATGTTTATCTCGACGGCGCCCGGGCCGATCTCCTGCGCGCGGCGCTCGACGTTCTTCGCGGCGCCGGCGTCGGCATCGCCGAAACCAATCGCGGCCTTCGCGTGACCCGGAACGGGGCGGGGCTTAAGCCCGTGACGGTTACGACCGCGCCCTATCCGGGGTTCCCGACCGACCTTCAGGCGCAGCTCATGGCGCTCATGTGCCGGGCCGAAGGCGTATCGCAGATCCGGGAAACGATCTTCGAAAATCGCTTCATGCATGTGCAGGAGCTCGCGCGGCTCGGCGCCGACATCGCCGTCACGGGCGAGATGGCGAAGGTGCGCGGCGTGGCCTCGCTCACAGGCGCCGAGGTGATGGCGACGGACCTTCGCGCGTCGGTCTCGCTCGTGATCGCGGGGCTTATGGCGGAAGGCGACACCATCGTTAATCGCGTTTACCACCTCGACCGTGGCTTCGAGCGGCTGGAAGAGAAGCTTGGGTCTTGCGGAGCGCGGATCGAACGCCTTCATTCATGAGTGAAAACGAATTCTCTCCTCGCTTCGTCCATGAGGCGCTTTCCCATGCCCTCCGAAACGCCCGAACCTTTAAAGCTCATCGCGCTCGACCCCGACGACCTGAAAATCCTGTCCGCCCATCTTCAGGATGCGGTGCTGCGCCTGTCCGAAATGGCTTACGTGCCGTCCGAGCGGCGGTTCGCCGCGATTCTTGACCGCTTCGACTGGCTGGCCACGGCGGCAGGGGGCGACGGAGCGGCCAACATGCGCCGCTGCCGCTGCGCGCTGCGGTTCGACCGGGTGACACGGGCGCAGGTGCAGAACATAAAGCCGGGAGAGCCCGCCGCCTTCGTGGAACTGCTCGCGATCACTTACGAAGAGGCCGAGCCTCCAAGCGGAACCGTCACGCTCTATTTCGCGGGCGGCGGCGGGGTGCGGCTTGAGGTGGAGTGCATCGAGGCGGAACTGCGCGATCTTGGCGTGGCGTGGAAAACCGCTATAAAGCCTCGGCATGCGCTTGCGGAGGCGGAACCGGCGCCCGCCCCGGCAAAAGTCGCGCAAGACCGGAACTAGGATGCTGAACAAAGCGGAAAGTCAGGCTTCATCCTTCGGCAAGCTCAGGATGAGGGCGCGTTTTTTCAGAGGCTTAGACCTCATGGAGAGCTTGCCGAACCATGAGCAACATCGTTTTTCAGCGACCTGCTAGGATGCCTTCCTTGGCCCAATTTCTCCGCTCCACCGATCCCGATTTCACCGAGAGGTTCAACGCTCTCGTCGATGCGCGGCGCGATTCTCCGCACAATGTCGAGGACGCCGTGCGTTCGATCCTCGCCGCGGTGAAGGAGCGCGGCGATGAGGCGCTTTTCGAATTCACCGAAAAGTTCGACCGGGTGAATGTGCGGGAAACGGGGCTTCTCATCGCGCCGGGGGAGCTTGAAGCGGCCTATCGTGGACTTGCGCCCGAGTTGAAGGCGGCGCTCGCCTTGGCGCATGAGCGCATCGAAAAGCACCACCGCCGCCACGTCCCGCCGAACGAGCGCTACACCGACGCCATCGGCGCCGAACTCGGCCACCGCTGGACGCCGGTGGACGCCGTGGGCCTTTATGTGCCCGGCGGCAAGGCGAGCTATCCAAGCTCGGTGCTCATGAATGCGGTTCCGGCGAAGGTTGCGGGCGTCGAGCGCATCGTCATGGTGGTTCCTACGCCCGGAGGCCATGTCAACCCGGCCGTGCTCGCGGCCGCTTATCTGGCCGGCGTCTCGGAGGTTTACCGCATCGGCGGCGCGCAGGCCGTGGCGGCCCTCGCTTACGGCACGGAAACGATTAAGCCGGTCGCGAAGATCGCCGGCCCCGGAAACGCTTATGTCGCCGAGGCGAAGCGGCAGGTGTTCGGCGCGGTGGGCATCGATTCCATCGCCGGGCCTTCCGAGGTGGTCGTCGTGGCGGATAGCGGCGCCGATCCGCGCTGGCTCGCCGCCGATCTTCTGGCGCAGGCCGAGCACGACGAAGCCGCCCAATCCATCCTCATCACCGATAGCGCGAGCCTCGCGGACGCAACCTCCGCCGCGGTGGACGCCGAGCTTGCGCGCTCGCCCCGCGCGGCGATCGCGGCGAAGAGCTGGGCGGAGCACGGAGCGATCGTCCTCGTATCGGATCTTGCGAAGGAAGCGCCGCCGCTCGTAAATGCGCTGGCGCCCGAGCATCTGGAGCTGTCCTGCGCCGCCGCCGAGGACATGCTGCCGGCGATCCGCAATGCGGGCGCGATCTTCCTCGGCCATTACACGCCGGAGGCCGTGGGCGACTATGTGGCCGGCTCGAACCATGTGCTTCCGACGTTGCGGACGGCGCGGTTCTCTTCCGGGCTCGGCGTGCTCGATTTCATGAAGCGCACCTCGCTTTTGAAGCTCAGCCCCGCCAGCCTCGCGGCGCTCGGCCCGGCGACGATGGCGCTCGCCGAGGCCGAGGGGCTCGACGCGCACCGGCTCTCCGTCGCCGTCCGTCTGGGCGAGGCCCTATAGCACCGCCATGTCCGATGAAGCGAAACCTTCCTCACCGTCGAGGCTGATCGCAGTCAACCTCGACGAGGCGTCGATAGGCAACCACACGCCCGAAGTCGACCATGAGCGCCAGGTTGCGATCTTCGATCTGCTTGAGGAGAACTTGTTCGAACTCGCGGCCGGGCCGCCGGGACCCTACAAGCTCGGCATCGCCATCGTGGAGAACCGCCTCGTTTTCGCCGTGACCGCCGGCGACGCGGACGCGCCCACCACAACTTTTCTGCTCTCTCTCAATCCCTTCCGCAAGCTGGTGAAGGATTACTTCCTGCTCTGCGAGAACTATTTCGAGGCGATCAAATCCGCGCCGCCGAGCCGGATCGAGGCGCTCGACATGGGGCGGCGCGCGCTGCACGACGAAGGCGGCAAGCTTCTGCTCGAACGGCTGGAGGGCAAGGCGCTCATGGACACCGCAACGTCGCGGCGGCTTTTCACGCTGCTTTGCGCGCTCCATTGGAAGGGGTAGCAGGGCGCGCCCGAAATCGCGTCGCAGCCCCTCACCCCAGCCCTCTCCCATCCGCATCCGCTTGCGGACGCGGACGCTCCAAGGCGAGCTTGCGCGGGAGAGGGACAGGGTGAGGGGTTATAGCCCGAGTATCAAGCGCTACGGGTCGAGAAACGCGCGCAGCGCGGCGAGCACGGCGTCGCGATCCTTCAGCCAGCATTCCCATATCGTCAGCGTCCGCCAGCCGAGCCCCGCGAGTTCGTCGCGCACGCGGGCGTCCCGCTCCTTGTTGCGCGCGATCTTCCCCGTCCAGTAGGGCGCGTTTGTCGCGGGCATGCGGTCGCCGCGTTTGCAGTCGTGCCCATGCCAGAAGCAGCCATGCACGAAGATGGCCTTCTTCCGGCCCCAGAACACGATGTCGGGCTTGCCGGGCAGGCTTTCGCCGTTCAGCCGGTAGCGGAAGCCCGCCGCGAAGGCGAGCCGGCGCACCTTGAGTTCGGGCGCCGTGTCGCGGCTCTTGACCGCGCGCATGATGGCGGATCGCTCCGCGCTGGGCGCCTCGACGGTCTTCAACCGATGTCTCCACACAAGAAAGCGCGCGCGAGAATATCAGGCGGCGCGCCCAAGTCTATCGGCGTCGAGCATCGGCTCGAAGAGATGCCGGGCGAGATGGCGGACGAGGGGAACCACCACGCCGTCGCCGAGAAGGTGGTAAGCCTCGTTGTAGCGGGCGGGCAGGGCGTAGCTGTCGGGCAGGCCCATCAGCCGCGCGGCTTCTCTCGGCGACAGCAACCGCGTCCGCACGGTTTCGCCCTCGGCCAGGATGAGCGTCTGGCGGCTGGAGCCTCCGCCGGGCGTGCGCAGGCATCCCGCGATCCCGTCGAAGCGAACTTCCGCGCGCTGCGCCTTGACGCCGTTCTCCACGCGCGTCCTGCGGTAGAGCGTCCCGATCCGCAGCCCGCCCTTCGCCTGCGCCGCCTTCAGTTTCCGCCGGTTCGCCTCGTTCATGAGGCCGATAAGCCTCTGCGTTTCATGCGGCGAATGCCAGGCCACGCCCGAAGGCTCGGGCTCGACGATGTCCGCGAGCGTTTGCCGCCGCCCGGCGGGCGCCGGGATCGTCCAGCGCCGCCAAGTGGGCCGGATGGCGTCCGGGATCGCGCTCACCGGCCTGCCGGCTTGCGAAGCGGAGGAAGGGCGCGCCGCCGCCGCGGCCAGACCCTTCCGCGCGGCCAGGATGAAAAGCCTCGGCCGGGATTGCGGCACGAACAATTCCGCGTCGATGATGTCGACGCCGGCCTCGTAGCCCGCGCTTTGGCAGGCGCGGAGGATTTGCAGAAGGTCGGCGCCGTTATGCGCGTTGAGCAGGCCCACGACGTTCTCGATGGCGACGATCTTCGGATGCCGCCCGATGGCGTGGAGCGCGCCGATGAACCGCCAGAACCCCCAGAAGCTGCCGCTTCTCGCGCCGCCGAGCCCCGCGCCGTTGCCGGCGAGCGACAGATCCTGACACGGAAAGGACGCCCAGGCGAGATCGGCGTCGTAATGGCGTCGCTCCGGCGCGAGGCCGGCCACATCGCCGACGGCAAGCTCATCCCCCGCGCCGTGGTTCAACCGATAGGAGGCCGCCTTGCGCGGATCGATGTCGTTCGCAAGCTCGCACCGCCAGCGCGGCCCGAGCCCCGCGCGCGCCATGCCGCCGCCCGCGAAGAATTCGAGAAACCGGTAAGCCATGCCCCGCCTGCGAATCGTGTATGCGATTTGTTCTAGGGTGCGTTCACCGAATGTCCAAGCTTTTCGACAACTTATCCACCGGCGCGGCCCGGCGGCGGCGCGCGCTTCGCGTTCGGCATCAGGCCGTGAGCGGTCATCGGGCTTGTTGGCCATCACGTCGCTTCCTTGGTATCATGCGGGAATTGTAGCCTTACGGCCCACTGGGCCGGTCGCCGAGCGCGGCCAAGCTCAGGAATCAAGTAAGAATCTCTTTCACAGCGCCCCAGGCAGCCTGTATGCTTTTCATATGATACGGAGACTCTACATCCATAATTTCCGGTGCCTGGAAAATTTCGAGTTGCGACTCGATAAGATGTCGTCTGTCCTCCTGATAGGAAATAATGGTTCGGGTAAAACATCCGTCGGGATGGCGCTGGAAATCCTGCAATCAATTGCGCGCGGTACAAATCGAGCATCCGGGCTAGTTCGCCCGAAGGATTTGACACGCGGACGCGATTCGGTACCGATGCGATTCGAGATCGAGATCGAGCTTAATTCCAAAATCTATACCTACGCATTGGCTTTCGAATTCCCCGATGGCTTTAAGGAGCCGCGCGTAGTCAAAGAGCGGCTTGCAGTTGACGGAAATCCCATTTTTAATCGTGAGCTGGCGCAAGTTCGCCTTAGGAGACCAGGAAAGGACGTAGAGCCCAGCTTTGCCATTGATTGGCATCTGGTTGCCTTACCAATTGTTCAGCAAACATCAAAGAATGATCCCTTATTCATTTTCAGGCAGTGGCTCGCGAACACGCTAATTCTTAGGCCAATTCCAAGTATGGCCCGTGGCGACTCAGAGTTGTCGGGAACGCTCCAACCTAATCCACAGATGACCAATTTCGGTGAGTGGTTTACCGGGCTTCTTGTGTCGGCGCCATCCGCGTATGAGAAGATAAGCGACTATCTCAAAGGGGTTATGCCAGATTTTCAGGCATTAAAGAACACGGCCACGGGTAGAGACAGCAGAAGTCTATCTATACAGTTCTCCAACCGGCAAGGAACCGTTGAAATTCCATTCGAAGATTTGTCGGATGGGGAGAAGTGTTTCCTGATATGTGCGCTCGTAATGGCGGCAAACGACGCCTGCGGCCCCCTACTTTGTTTTTGGGATGAGCCTGATAACTATCTCGCGCCCGGAGAGGTTGGGGCGACTGTCATAGCGCTTCGCAAAGCTTTCCGGGACAAGGGCCAGCTAATCGTAACTTCGCATAATCCCGAAGCAATTCGCCATTTTGTAGACACAAATACATTGATCCTTTTTAGGCACAGTCATCTCGAACCTACAATGTCGAGGTCCATTGAGGACCTCCGCATCAAAGGTGACCTGAAAGGTAACTTTATAGACGCGCTAGTCCGTGGCGATATAGCTCCATGAGCGCCAATAAGTACCTGCCTCACATCCTCATCCTGCCGGAGGATGACGCTGATCGAGAGTTAGCTGTCGAGTTTATTGTCAATGTCAACAATGTCAACCATAGACAAATTGTTATAGAACCGGTAGCCAGAGGTTGGGGGCGTGTTTGCAGTATTTTTGTCTCAGATCACATAGATGCTATGCGCAATAATAAGAACAGGTTTATGGTATTACTGCTCGACTTCGACGGCGATCATAATAGGATTCAGCAAGTCCAGAAGAAAATTCCAGCCGATCTTGCTGATCGGGTTTTTATCCTTGGCGCTCTAACCGACCCTGAGGACCTCAAGCGGCAAGTTCCTGGTTCCTTTGACACAATTGGCAAAGCAATGGCAGATGATTGTCAAAACGGGACTCAAACCATTTGGGCGCATCAACTTCTCAGTCACAATCAAAACGAGTTAGATAGGTTGCGCAAAGACGCGTGTTCAAAGTTGCCATAAACACGTTTGGGAATACACCAAGGTTCCAATAGATCGCTGGCCCCCGTGACAGACATCCCCTTGTAGCATTGTTTCGACTTGAGCGTAAGCCGTGCTTTTACGATGGCCAAGCAGCCCTTTAGGCTTCGCGACGGCTTAAGGCGGTTAGTCTGCATGGGGGTGAAGCTGCCGAGCCTGTTCCTGGGCGCGATGTCTCGAATTGACCCAGGGCAGAAATCGGCGCCGCCTTTCCGCGTCGATTTATCGCGCCTGGCGAGACTGCCGGCGAGGCGGCCGTCGCTTACAGTTCGGGTTTTTCGAACTGTAAGGCGCGCGCGAATTTCGAACCGCCGCCGCATGGTTAATTTCGGGGTGGGTTAACGGCCGGAACGGCGGCGCGCATGCCTTACGTTTTCGGGCGCGCGGCCTGCGAAAATGCGAAAAAAACCGAAAAAGACGCGAAAAAAGCGAGTCGGAAATCCTAGTTAACGGTTATATTGTTGCGCGCGTTCACCATAAAACCGAGCCGGAGGTTGCGGGAGCGCGGCGCGCAACCGTGCCGGAATGCGGGCCGCGAACAAGATTTCCCTTGAAAAACCAAGGGGATAGCGCCGCTTAAAGCTTCGGCAAGGCGCTTTCGGCTATGATTAACATAATAAGGGAAAAAACACGAAAAACCGCGAAGTGGCGGTACTTAATTCAGGGGCGGCAGAGTTAACGAAATGGTTCAGAGTCCTGTTCCAAATGGCGCCAAACTGACCGCTCAATGCGCCTTTCGCCGCGATGACTTTCAAGGCCGCGGCCCCTCTCGCTCCGCTCACCCCCTCACACGTGAATGCCGGGGAACAGGTGCGAGAACGCGATCTGATCCGGCGTGAGCTGTTGCGGCGGCTGCCGCTCGCCCTCCTTCTTCGGCGCGGATTCCGGGAAGAGCTGATAGAGCACGCTGTTGATGAGGAGCCCCAGCCGCGGCGCGAACGCCTGCATGAGTTCGCCGAACACGCCGAGCCCTGTCGCCACGCGGGCGGGACGGTGAATGATCGCCTCGGCGATCATGATGGCGGCCTGCTCGGGCGTTAGCGTCGAAGCCTGGTCGTAAATCTTCGTCGGCGAAATCATGGGCGTGCGCACCAGCGGGAAGTTCACGATGGTGAAGCGCACGTTCCGCTCGAAATATTCGGCCGCGGCGGCGCGCGTCCAGGCTTCAAGCGCGGCCTTCGAGGCGATGTAGGCCGAGAAGCGCGGCGCGCTCGTGAGCACGCCGATGGAGGAGATGTTGATCACGTGGCCTTCGCCCTTGCCGGCCATTCCCGGGAGCAAGGCCATCGTCAGGCGCACCGCCGCGAAGTAGTTGAGCTGCATGGTGCGCTCGAAATCGTGCATGCGGTCGTAGGATTCGGACACGCTGCGGCGGATCGAGCGACCGGCGTTATTCACGAGGATGTCGACGCCGCCATGATTTTTGAGGATCGTGCGCGCGAGCCCGTCGCATTGCTCCGCATGAGTGATGTCGGCCGCATACGAGATCAGCGTCAGGCCCCGGCGCGCCGCCTCCTCGGTCGCGGCCTTGAGCTTCTCCGGGTCGCGCGCCGCGATGATCGTCACGGCGCCCGCCTCGGCGAGCTTCAGCGCGGTGGCCTTGCCGATGCCCGATGAGCCGCCGGTAATGACGACGACCTTGCCGTTGAGCTCCTTCTTCAGCGTGGCGCCCGTCACGATGTCCGGATCGAGGCGCCGCTCCCAGTAGTCCCACAAGGTCCAGGCGTAGTCTTCGAGGCGCGGGACGCGGATGCCCGCGGGCTCCAGGATGCGCTGCGCCTCCGAGCAGTCGAAGCGCGTCGGGTAATTCAGGTAGGAGAAGACGTTGTCCGGCAGCGACAAATCCTTCATGACCGCGGAGCGGATGCTGCCAAGCACCGGCAGCGCGCTCAGGCTTTTGATCAGCGACTGGGGGATGAGACGAAACAGCCCGACATTGACGCGCATGCTGATGTCGGGCGCGTGCCCCGCATGGGCGAAGATGTTCAGCACTTCGCCGACGCGATGAGGCTGCGGGTCGGTCAGGTGGAAGCAGCGTCCGTCGAGACCCTTCTCATGGGCGATATGATCGAGCGCGGCGACCACGAAATCCACGGGCACGATATTGATCCGGCCGCCTTCCACGCCGATCATGGGCATCCAGGACGGCAGCGCGTTCCTGATCCTCTTGATGAGGCCGAAAAAGTAATAAGGGCCGTCGATCTTATCCATCTCGCCGGTCTTGGAATTGCCGACGACGATGCCGGGCCTGTAGATGCGCCAGGGCGTGGCGCATTCGCGGCGCACGATCTTTTCGGCCTCGTGCTTGCTCGCGAAATAGGGGTGGGAGAGGTTGCGCGCCTCTTCGAACATGTCTTCGCGGAAGACGCCCTCGTAGAGCCCCGCGGCGACAATCGAACTCATATGATGGAAATTCTTGGCGCCGGCGGTCTTGGCGAACGCGACGGCGTTCCGCGTGCCCTCGATGTTCGTCTCCATCTCAAGCTTCGGGTCGGCGTTCAAATCGTAGATCGCGGCGAGATGAAAGACGTGGTCGACCTTTTTCTTCAAGGCCTTGACGTCCTTCGCCGAAACGCCGAGCCCCTTCTTGCGAAGGTCGCCCTCGACCGGAATGGCCCGCCCGGCGTGCTCGCCCCAGAACTGCCGAAGCTTCGCCACGCGCTCGGGCGCGGGGTTTCGCATAAGGAAATAGACGGTCGTCCCGGTGCGGGACAAAAGCTGCCTGACCAGCCGCTTGCCGATGAAGCCGCTGGCGCCGGTGACAAAATAGATCATGCTGAGCCTCCCTGGCCGCGCGCCCCCGATCCTTTCTTGCGAAGGATGATTAGAGGCTGCTGCCTAAAATGATTTGATTAAAGTCAACAGAAGGGCGGGGTTGGGGTAATATAAATAGCTGTATCAGAATATAGCGCGTCACGCGAGTGGCAAAGGGAGCAGAAAAATGGTTAAGAAGCTGAAAGAACTGGCCGGCGAAGGCGGCGAAAGCCACCTCGTTTCGACCATCCGCGATTCGGCGGCGAACATCTGGCTCGCCGGGCTCGGGGCTTTTTCGAAGGCGCAAGAGGAAGGCGGAAAGCTTTTCGACGCGCTGGTGAAGGAAGGCGAGTTGGTGCAGAACCGCGCGTCCAAGTCGGCCCAGGAGGCGATCTCCGATGTGAGGGGCAAGGCCACCGGAACCTGGGACAAGCTTGAGCAGGTGTTCGTGGACCGCGTCCAGCGCGCGTTGCACACGCTCGATGTGCCCACCAAGCACGACATCGATGCGCTGTCCAAGCGCGTGCACGAGCTGACCAAGGTTGCCGATAAGCTTTCCGCGTCTTTGGAGGAAACCGGCGGCGCCAGGCCGAAGGTTGCTGAAATCGCCGCGAAGCCGGCGGCGAAGAGGTCCTCGCCTCGCTCTCACTTATAATGCTAACGGGCGGCGCCCATGCCGACGCAAAAAAGAAAACGCGATCCCGCGGGCGTTGCTCTCGCGGGCGGCGGCCCTCTGGGGGGGATCTACGAAGTCGGCGCGCTCGTTGCGCTCGACGAAACTCTTCGGGGCTTGCGTTTGAACGACTGCGACGTGTTCGTGGGGGTGAGCTCCGGCGCCTTCTTCGCCTCGGGGCTCGCGAACGGGCTGAGCCCGCGCGAAATGCACGCCATGTTCATCGAGACGACGGACCATGACGATCCGTTCGAGCCCGAAGTGCTTATGAGGCCGGCTCTGAAAGAATACGGAAAGCGGCTCGCCTCGCTTCCCGGCCTTTTCGCCTCCGCTCTCTCCGATTACGTTCTCGGCAGCTCCAAGAGGCAGGCGATCGTGTCCTTCGAGAGATTGTCGAACGCCTTGCCGTCCGGCATCTTCGACAGCGAAGCGATCCGCCGCTATCTCCAGCGGCTTGCGGCCACTCCCGGCCTGACGGACGATTTCCGCGAGTTGAAGCGCAAGCTCTTCGTCGTGGCGACCGATCTCGACACGTCGACCCTCGTCGCCTTCGGCTCGCCCGGCCACGACCATGTGCCGATCTCGCGCGCCGTTCAGGCGAGCGCCGCGCTGCCGGGCCTCTTCCCGCCCGTCAAGATCGATGGGCGCTACTACGTCGACGGCGCGCTGCAAAAGACGCTGCACGCCTCGGCGGCGCTGAAGGAGGGCGTGAAGCTCCTCTTCGCGATTAATCCGCTCGTACCCTATAAGGCTGAACTGGCCCAGCCCGGCGTCGAGGTGAAGAGCCTCGCCGAGGGCGGCCTTGTCACGGTTCTCTCGCAGACCTTCCGCTCGCTGATCTATTCGCGCATGAAGGTCGGCATGGAGCGCTATCGCCACCAGTTCCCGGACGCGGACATCGTGCTGTTCGAACCGCGCCGCGACGATCACGAGCTGTTCTTCACAAACGTCTTCAGCTATGCGGACCGGCGGCGGCTGTGCGAGCACGCCTATCAGCAGACGCGGGACGATTTGCGCAGGCGGGCCGCCTCGCTGAAGCCGGTCCTTTCCCGGCACGGCCTTTCGCTCGACGAGGACGCGCTGAGGGACCGGAGCCGGACGCTCATGCCGCCGGCTTCGGAGGCGCGGCGGCTTGAAAAGGTGCTGCAGGCTCTGTCCGATACTTTGGGGCGGCTGGAGCCTCTTCTCGATACGGCGAACACGCCACTCTAGGCCCTTCCAGCGGCGCAAGGGAGGGGCCGGCCTCATGGAGCACAAACCGAAGCGGCAGACGAGGGAGCGCATCCTCAAGGCGGCGCTCCAGCTGTTCAACCGCTTCGGCGAGCCGACCATCACGACGTCGGCCATCGCGGCCGATGCCGGCATGAGCCACGGCAACCTCTATTACCACTACCCCTCGAAAGAGAAGATCGTCGAAGACCTGTTCGAACAGTTCTGCCGCGAGATCGAACGCACGCTCGTCGCGCCGGAATCGCGCCCCGCCAACGCCGAGGATGTCTGGCTCTTCCTCCATTTGATGTTCGAGGCGATCTTCAAATATCGGTTCCTCTACCGCGATCTGAACGAGCTTCTCTCGCGCCACCGCTCCATCGAAAAGCAATTCCGGCGGATCGTGGATCGGCAAATGGAGACGGCGGCGACGCTCATGCAGGGGCTCGTGGATGCGGGCGCGATGCGCGCGTCGCCCGCCGAGATCCGGATGCTTGCCGAGAACATGACGCTTATCGCAACATATTGGCTGTCCTTCGCGTTCGTGCTCGATCCAAGGGGCGAGCCGGACGGCGAGACTCTGACGCGCGGCATCGTGCATATTCTCTCTCTTGCGGGACCGTATCTCGGGCAGGGCGAGCGCGCATTATTCGAACGCCTTTCGCAGAAATATTTGCAAATGGGAGAAGACCGTCATGGCGGCTAGGCAGGTAAAATGGAACGCATTCAAGGGCGGCGGCGAAGACTTCGATTATCAGGGGCCGGCCTTGAAGAAAAACTGGGCGAGGCTTCACATCGGCGACTGCGAGCCGTTCCCCGACGCCGCCGCCCTCAAGAAGATCGTGGAGAAGCATCCGGCGCTTAAGCCCGATGCGCCGGTAGCGGAGGCGGCGGCCACGTTGCAGGACGCTTGGCGCGCCTATCACCGGGGCGATTTCCACGAGGCTTTCACGCTCGGCCATTCGCTGGGCCTCCTCGGCGCTAATGTCGCCAACAAGTCCGAAAACATCCAGGCCACTTATCTGGAGCATGACAAGGACACGCAGCTCGCGATGTTCCTCGACGCGGTCGCGCGCGGCGAGAAGCTCCACGCGGCGGCGCCGGATCTGGCGAACGGGTGGTATTTTTACGCGCAGGCGCTCGGCCGCTACGCACAGGGCATTTCGGTGGTGAAGGCGCTTGCCGAGGGGCTCGGCGGCAAGGTGCAAAGCGCGCTGGAACGCACGCTGAAGCTGGAGCCGAAGCACGCCGACGCCCATATTGCACTCGGCGCCTATCACGCCAATGTCGTCAATAAGGTGGGCGGGCTTGTCGCGCGCCTCACCTATGGCGCGACGAAGGAGGCGGCCGTCGAGCATTTCGAGAAGGCGATGGAGCTAAACCCCGGTTCCGCAATCGGCCGCATCGAATTCGCCAACGGGCTCGCCATGCTGTTCGGCAAGGCGAAGCTCGCCGAAGCGACGAAGCTCTATGAGGAGGCCGCACACGCCGAGCCCGCCGACGCCATGGAATGGCTCGACGTTGAACTCGCGAAGTCGGAAATCGAGGCTTAGGCAGGCTCGCCAATCTGGCCAGCGGATCGTCATCCCGGCCAAGCGCAGTGCGAGCCGGGATCGCAAAAAGGCAAGCACTTCCATTTATTACGGTCCCGGATAAGGCTCCGCCTTTCCGGGAAGACGGTTGCGGCGAACCGTTTGTACCGCCGTTTTGCGCGGGCGCGAAGGCCGGGGCGCCATCTGCGATCAAAATGCATCAACTTATGGGGCTTTGACGCTCAGCACGCGGATCATGTCAAGGAATTAGGAAAAATTTTAACATAATTGCAGAAATTTGTTGTGGATCGGCTGGACGCCACTCAGCCGGCGAATCTATCGAAGCAGATGGCAATGAGTGATTGAAAATGGATAACACGGATAAGCGCCAGGCGCTCAGTCTCCTCATTGCGGCAGGGGGATGCGTTGCCGGTGCATACAGTGCCTATGCCGCATTTTCGAACGGCGCCCTTCTCGCGGGGGGCGCCCCCGGTATCATGTTCGGTCTTGCGTTCGCCGCCGTTGTCGTCATCAGTTGGATCATGCTCCCCTTTGCGGACAAGCGCGGCGAGGAGGGCGCCCATCGGGACGCTTGGCTTTGGCGTGTGAGTTGGCTTGTCGCGGTTGGCTTTGTGCTGGCAAATTCGGTGGTGTATTGCGTGCATTACCGCCTGGAGATGACCGAGAGCAAAGGCCTGCAAATCGACGCCTATGAGCGCGCGAAGCAGGCGGAAACTCAAGCGGCCGCCGAGCTTGACAAGCTCAAGACCAACCCGCGCTGGGATGCGACGAGCGGATGCTCCGATGTGACCGCTCCGAAATCCAAGGTGTTTTGCGAGCAGGTCAATGCCGCAAAGGCGCGGATCGACGCAGCGGCGCCGGTGCTGAGCCAAGGCAGGCCCGCATCGAAAGACGCAGGCGCCGAGAGCCTCGCCTGGATGCTTGGGACCGATGAATCGACGGTCCGCCGCAGCCTTCCCATCTTCTGGGCGTTGATCCTGGAGTTGATCGCGTCGCTTTGCATGAGGGAAGCCTTCGCCACCTTGCGCTCTCCGGCGGCGCTGGGCAGGTCGCCGGAGCCCGCATTGGAGAGACCGCGGCCAAGAGCGGAGGATCGCGTCGCCGGCGCGCCGGTTCCGGCTTTGGCGCATTTTGCCGCGTTCGACAGGAGCGCCCTGCCGAAAGGCGCGGCCATGAACGACAACATGCCGGTCGCCATCTACGCTTGAGTCCTGGCCCGCCGTGGCGGGCCAGCGTCCCTTGCCGGCGCCAACGCAAGGACCGAAGGCCGCCGAAATTCGCCGGCCTGAAAACCGGAAATCAGAACGGCGCGGCCTGCGCCGGGTTTTTAAGCTTGGCGAGCTGAGCGGGCGGCGCTTTCAAAATTACAAATCCGGTCCGATGGCGAACGATCTGCACCTTGTCCGCCGAAGCTTCTATTTTCAGGAGGCGAAGCAGGTCGCCGTCTTTCAGGTCGCGCCATTCCCAGGCATGCTCGGCCCAGCCAAGGACGGCGCAAGACGCCGCCGCCGCGGAGACAAAAGGGGTTGAGTTTTCCTGCGCATCTAAGAAGAGGATCGACGACGATCCCGCCACCTTCTCGAAGCCGAACATTGCATCGGGCCAGGCATCGTAAGGCCGGCTGGAATTTTCGTAATAGACGTGAACGGTTGCCCCGTCGCAGCGAGCAAGAAGAGGCCGGACAAGATCGCCGCCACGCCAAAAGGGCTTCGTCGGCAAATAGTACAGGGCGTTGGAGAAGCCCAATGCGCTCGATGCGGCGAGACAGCACAGTACGGCAATCGCTGCAACCGGCCGGTTGCGGGCAGGCGCGCCCGAGCGCTTCACGATCCAGCTTCTAGCGGCAAAAATTAGCGCGACCGGCAACGCCGAGGCGCCTATGAGCCAATAGCGGCTTGTTATAAGAGGCCGCATGAAAGACGCGATCAAAGGCAGCAAGGCAAAAAGCGCAAAAGCCACGCCAAAAGCGATAAAGAGAGAACGCGTCGAATGAGAAAAGAGGCCGAAAACAAAAAGACCGACGACAATAATGGCGACAATATATGAGCCCATGGCAAGCTCTTTCACGGACAAGGCTGCGTTCAGTACGTCTCTTACTGAAAAATGGATCCAGTCTATATTTTCGATGGAGCTGAATGCAATGCCAAGCCAGACTCCGAAGACGAGGGTCGCCGAAAGTCCAAGAGCAAGACCAGGTTTAAGAAGCTCCTTGCGTCCAGCGAAGATCGCCAAAGCCAAAAGTCCAGCAGCAAGACTTCCGCAAAAAAGCGCGGCATAGACATGCGTCAAGGCCGCGAGGCAGCCGAGTATCGAATACCTCGCCAAGCTAAGCTGACCCGGAAATCCGGCGATGGCGAGGGCTGCGTACCAGGATGTTACAAAAACAATCGATAACGCGCAGACATAAGATCGTCCTTCGGGGGCGAAGTATAGAATGGGGCCGCTCAACGCAAAGGCGGCGATGCCCGCGACCGCCAGCCCGCCAACTCCGGCGCGCCACGATAGGATAAAGACCGCGGCCGCGGCGGCGCCGATCGCGCCGGCATTGACGGCGACGACGGCCGCGCCGTCATCGGAGACGATCTGCCGGACACAATACAGCAAGGAAAAGTAAAGCGGCGGGTTCGAGTCCGAAAGGATGCGCTCGCCAAACACGAGCCGGAACGGCAATTTTGGATCGGAGGCCCAAAGCGAGGAAAGATCGTCAAGCCACCAGCTGCTTCTCGCGTCGACCAAGGCCAGCTCGACTGAGAAAATCCCCGCAATACAAAATAGGAAAACGGTCAATACCGAGTTCGGCGTCGTCGAATTGTTCGAATCCGAGACGCATTGAGGCAAAGTCATCCGCCGTCCCCGTATTTCAGCTCGTCGCGTACAGCATTTTTCTGCCCATCGCAACTGCTCATGCACCGGGGCGGCGCCTGGAGCGCTCTCGCCGCTTGCAGCGCGTACCGATGGGCACGGCGGCGCGGCTCAAGCCGCAAATGCCTGCTTCGTCATGCGCGGGGCAGCTTGCGGCGGGCGGATGTCTTCGGCTTCGGCGCGGCGGCGGGCTTGGGCGCGCTCTCGGCCTTGATGCGCGGGCCGCGCTTGCGGGGTTCCGCCGCGCGGCGAGACTTGCCGGCCGGCTGGAGGGGCGCCTTGTCCGGCGCGGCCTCATCTAAACCCTGCGACTCCGAAGCTTGGCGGGACTTGCGGCTTGGCTGGCGGGGGGCCTTTTTCGGCGCCGCCTTCTCGAATGCCCTCTCTCCATCGTCGCCCCAAGACGACATCAGGACATAATAAAGCAGTTGCTCGAACTTCGGACGGAAGTGGGCGATGATGGCTTCGGGATCGGGAACCATCTCCGCGTCGGTGATGAGCCCGAACTGCACCATGTCGTTGAAGGACAGAATCGAAACGCCCATTCCGATGTCGCCCGATTGCGGCACCCAAAACATGATCTGCCCGATCTTGGCGCCCGCGAGGGTGAGCGGGTCCGCCGGCCCCGGCACATTCGTCATCACGGCCGTGGCGCGCTTCATGAGCATGCTGAAAAGCCGCTCCTGCAAAATCTGCGGCGCGTGGCCCATCGCGGCGAAAAGCGCAAGCGTGACCGGCGGCTCCATGGAATGCTTCACGGCCTCCATGCGCCGGCGCACCTCGAACAGGCGGTCGAGCGGGTTCTCGACGCCGACGGGAAGCTCCACGGCGACGATGCCGAACTTGTTGCCGAGATCGCCGATTTCATAGCTCTGGCGCATATCGACGGGCACGAGCGCGCGCACCTCCACGCCCTCGGTGGAGTCGCCCTTGTCCTTCAGGTACTCGTTGAGCGCGCCCGCGACCGAAGCGAGCAGCATGTCGTTGATGGTGCAGCCGAGCGCCTTGCTGACGGCCTTCACCTCCGGCAGCGGGATCGGATCGGTCCAGGCCACGCGCTTGTTGCCGGACGGCTTGCCCTTGAACCGCGTCCAGCTGTCCTCGGGCATCAGGAGGAGCCACGCGAGTTCGCCCGCCACGCCCGCGCCCGCGCGCGCCGTCTTTCCGGGCTGGGACGCGAGCGCCGCGGCTTCCTTCCAGAGATCGAGGGCCGCGCCGGCGCCCTTCCGGATCGTCGTCACGCCGCTCTCGATGGTTTTCAGGCCGGGAATCGACAGGGGCAGCCAGGGCCGCTCGGCTTTCTTCGATTTCGGGCCGGTCCAGACGCGCAGGTCGCCGCCATCCGTCACCGACAGCATGACGCCGACAAGCGCCATGCCGTCCGCGATGGCGTGATGGAAGCGCGTGATCACCGCGGCGCCGCCCTGATAGTCCTCCACGATGCGGAGTTGCCAGAGCGGGCGCGCCTTGTCCAGCCTCTCCGAGGCCAGTTCGGCGATGTAACGCTGAAGCTCGGCTTGCCCGCCCTTGCCGGGAAGCCGGACGCGCTTGATGTGCCGCGACCGGTCGAAATAGGGATCGTCCACCCACCAATATTCGCCGCCTCGCATCTCGACATGCTGCCGCAGCCGGGGGATGGCGAGGAAACGCTCGGCGATGACCTCCTCCAGCGTATTGAGGTCGAGGGGTCCCTCAAGTATAAGGACGCCGATAATGACCATCGGGTTCGCAGGCCTGTCCATGCGAAGCCATGTGGTGTCCACCGATGAAACGCGTTCCGCCTTCGACATTGCGGTTCACCTTTGCCGGCGTAAGGATTCTCGGCATAAAATCCTCCGGCGCCGGAACCGGGAGAATTCTTGGCCGCATATTAACGAAGCAGAGTTTCCAAAGTGCGCCAACGGATGGTCTTTGTTTGTCATCCCGGAAAGGCGAAGCCCTATCCGGTCGAAACGTTTGCTTTTTTGCGATCCCGGCTCGCGCTTCGCTTGGCCGGGATGACGAAGCGCGTCGATAGCCGGGATGACGACAGGTTGGGCAAATCGGCGGAATCTGCTTGGCGATGATCGCGGCAAGTTCGTAAATACATCACAAAGGAAAACGATTGACTACCAAGAATGAAATTGTGGCGCGCATCGAGCATCAGCTCGATACGGCGGCCGGCGTAAGGAAGCGGCTCGCGGCCGATCCGAAAGGCCAGTCCGGGCGCGAAGCGTTGCGCATCTGGCAGTCGGAGCGCCTGGCGCGGACGCACGCGGACCTGTTGGCGAGCCCGCGCTACGCCAGCACGGCCACGTTTTTCTTAAGCGAAATCTATGGGCCCAAGGATTTGAGCCGCCACGAGGAGGAAGTCCGGCGCATCCTGCCGCTCATGAGCAAGGTGCTTCCCGTTCCCGGCCTCGAAACCGTATGCGACGCCATCGAGCTGAACGCGCTCTCCGAATCGCTCGACGCCGACATGGTCGCCGCGCTTGGGAAAAAAGTCTTCGCGCTCGACGAGGCCGCCTATATGGAGGCCTATCGCGCCGTTGGCCGCCGCTCCGAGCGCGAACGGCAGATCGCGCTGATTTCCCATCTCGGAACCTCGCTCGACAAGCTCACAAGGAAGCCTTTCATCGGCGCGGCCCTTTCGATGATGAGAAAGCCCGCCATGCTCGCGGGGCTTGGCGACTTGCAGAACTTCCTCGAAAGAGGCTATGGCGCGTTCCGCACGATGAAGGGCGCCGGCGAATTCCTGGACACGATCGCGTCGCGCGAACTCGCTCTTCTCAACGAATGGTTTGGAAACAGCGCCACCTTGAACGTCTCCGGTTGAAGCCCCCGGCTACAACGTGTAGAAAAGATCCGTTGTATCTGGCATGCCAGGATACATCGTAACAGGCTTGCGCCCTTAATGACCGAGTTAGAGAGTCCGTTTCTGCCGCGGGAGTCCGATCTGGAAAGCCTCGGCGGAGATCCGTGCGATTTTTGCCTTGAAGAGAGCCAGCTCAGGTTCAAGACGACGTTCGAGAACGCCGCTGTCGGGATCGCGCTTGTGGCGCCCGATGGGCGGTTTCTCATGACGAACGCGCGGCTTTCGGAGATCGTCGGGTACTCCGCGCAGGACCTCGCCGCGAGGACGTTCCATGACATCACGCACGCGGACGACCTCGCCGCGGATCTGGCCCAGCGCCAGCGCATGCTCTCGGACGCGATTTCGACCTACAGCATGGAAAAGCGTTACATCCGCAAGGATGGCCGCGCGATCTGGGTCAACCTGACGGTCGGCAAGGTCAAGAAGGCCGACGGCTCGGTCGATTACTTCATCACCATGGTGGAGGACATCGCCAAGCGCCGGGAGGCCGAGACCCGTCTCAAGGAGAGCGAGGAACGCCTCCGCCGCATCCTGGATAATCTCTTCGCCTTCGTGGGGGTGCTCACGCGCGACGGCGTGCTCGCCGATGTGAACCGCGCGCCAATGATCGCCGCGAACCTTTCGCGGGCGGACGTGATTGGAAAGCCGTTCTGGGATTGCTATTGGTGGAGCTTCTCGGAAGCCTCGCGCGAGCGCTTGCGAAACGCCTTCAGCCGCGCGCTTCAAGGCGAGACGGTCCGCTACGATGTCGACGCGCGGGTTGGGGAAGGGCGCTTCGTCACCACCGATTTCCAGCTCGCGCCGCTGAGGAACGCGCAAGGCGAGGTGCATGAGTTCGTCGCGTCGGCGACCGACATCACCGAGCGCAGGCGCGTCGAGGCGAAACTGCGCGAAAGCGAGGCGGACCTGCACCTCGCGCAGGACGCCGCCAACCTTGGACGGTGGGCGTGGGATTTGCGGTCGGACGAGCTGTCCTGGACAGACCGCTGCAAGGCGCTGTTCGGCTTGCAAGAGCAGGCGGCGGTCACATTCCCGATGTTTCTCGCACGGCTTCATCCCGAAGATCGCGAAAAGGTCGACGCGGCGGTCAAAGCGGCCATCCGGCTGCGAACGGACTACGATGTCGAGATGCGCGCCCTCTGGCCGGACGGCTCGTTGCATTGGGTCGCCTCCAAGGGGCGGGTCTACTTCGAAGATGGCGCGCCCTCGCGCATGGTTGGCGTCGCGTTCGACATCACCTCCCGTAAACAGGCCGAGGAACAGATGTCCTACGCGCTGCGCGAGGTCGATCACCGCGCGAAAAACCTCCTTTCGCTCGTTCAGGCCATCGCGCGCCAGACGGCGCGCACCGAGACGGCGGGCGAATTTGTCGAGCTGTTCTCGGAGCGGCTGCGCGGTCTCGCCGCCAGCCACGATCTTCTCGTCGGCAACCGCTGGAAGGGCGTCGCGCTTCTGGACCTGGCTCGCTCGCAGCTCTCCCATTTCAAGGATGCGCTGGGGTCGCGGGTTAGGCTCAACGGGCCAGCGGTCGAACTGAACGCGCCGGCGGCGCAGACCATCGGCATGGCCATCCATGAACTTGCGACGAACGCGGCCAAATACGGCGCGCTCGGGAATGAAAGCGGCGCCGTGCTCATCGACTGGGCGATTGAGGGGGACCGATTCGTCATGAGTTGGTCGGAGCATGGCGGGCCGCCCGTCGCGACGCCTTCGAGGAAGGGGTTCGGCCAGACCGTGCTCGTCCGGATGGCCCAAGACGCGCTCGACGCCGAAGTGAGCCTCGAATACAAGCCAGCCGGTCTGGAGTGGCGGCTCGCTTGCGCCGCAAAGAACGCGCTGGAGGGCTGATGCGGCGTGGGCGCTTAGCGCTTCGTCAAAAAGCGCCGGGCGCGGGCCACTCTTCCGCCGGCGAAGGGATTGTGCCTGCCTGCGAATTCCTGCTCGACCTCGTCCATGCTCCAAGGGCGGAAGTCGTGGGCGTCGACGCCGACATCGAGGCTATAGCCGTGGGGCTGGTGATCGAGGCGGCCGTGAACATGGCCGAAGAGATGCCAGCTGCCGTCCCACGAGCCGTGCCACTCGCGCATGGGATAATGGCACATGACCATGCGCCGTCCCCGTTCATGAATCTCGCGAATGTGGCTGACGCTTGCAAACAGAGAGGCGTGATGCGCGAGCGTTTCGTCATCGTGGTTGCCCGCGACGAGATGGATGTGTCCGTTCAGCTGGCTCAAATAGGCGTCGGCGCCGCGCCAGTTGCGAAAACAGAAATCGCCGAGGTGATAGACGGAATCGTTCGGCCCGACGCGCTCGTTCCATCGGCTGACAAGAGCCTCGTCCATCTCCGCGACGTTTGCGAAGGGCCGTCTGCAGGTCCTGATAATATTTTCATGTCCGAAATGGGTATCAGACAGAAAGAATGTCGCCATGCGCGTCCTGTCCTCGACGATCGGACGACAGCATAACGAGCGCCGCGCCGCCGCGCAACGCAGGCAAGGCTAAAGCTTCGGACTTAAGTTCGGGATCGGCCTTATGCTCGGCTGCGTCATTCCCGCGACGGAGCGGGTGAAAAAATCGCCATCGAGGAAATAAAACGAACTGGTCGGCCGCGCCTCAGAAAAGCGGCGGCGTCCGATTATGTGAACGATGCTTTAGGACGGGCGAAGAATCTCCTGCTCCGCCTGCTCGACCGGATAGCCCAGCTGATCGAGAGCGTCTTCGAGGTAATCGGGCAGGAGCGGCAGCCCGAAGAGATAGTCGACGGCGTTGCCGGCGTGTTCGGCCTTGGCCGTCGCGATCGCTTCGGCCAGTTCGCCCGGCGCATAGGTGCCGCGGCCGATCCAGGCCAGCGCGATCAGGCTCGCCTGTTCGTCTTCGTTCAGGCTTTCCAGGAATTCCTTCAACTCCTGGCGCGTCGCGTCGCCCGGCAAATCTTCGAGGATCGTCTCGCTGTTCGCATCGTCGGCGTCGGTCTCATCGTCCCACGCCTCGGTTTTCACGTCGACTTCACGGGCGCGAAGAATGACGTGCGCAATTTTGTCCGTCGATATTTCAAGCATCGCGTTGCTCGGTTCTTTCAACAAGAGTTCTTCAGGTGAGCCGATATTTCGTCGAAGACGGCCCTGAACATTTCCGCTGTAAGCCGGCCTGTATTCGTATTGTAACGGGAACAATGATAGCTGCCGAAAAGTTTCAGGTCCGCGCCCAAGTCGACGGCGCCGCCATGGCTGAATTTATAGTGCGACGGCTTCAGCGCAAGGGCGCGCAGCGTCGATTTGAAGGCAATCCGGCCGAGGGCCAGGATCGCGCGAAGGTTCGGCATCTCCCGAAGGGTCGCGGCCAGAAAGCCCCGGCAGGCGGACGCTTCGGCGGGCTCGGGCTTGTTCTCCGGCGGGACGCAGCGCACGGCGTTGGCGATGCGGCAGTTCGCGAGGGTTAATCCGTCATCGGCGCGCTCTCCATAAGTTCCGCGGGCGAAACCGTAGGCGAGCAGCGTCTCATAGAGGAGAACCCCGGCATAGTCGCCGGTGAAGGGGCGCCCCGTGCGGTTCGCGCCTTTTAGTCCAGGAGCGAGCCCGACGATGAGAAGAGACGCGTCGCGCGCGCCGAAGGAGGGCACGGGCGCGTTGAAGAAATCGGGATACCGGGTCCGATTGGAATGCCGGAAGCTGGCGAGCCTCGGGCAGAAAAAACAATCGCTATCGGGCTCCGAAGCTGTCGCCCTGTCGAGGGCGGGCGTGGGGGCAGGGGCGATAGACAAGGGCGCGCCCCCCGCGCCGCCTAATCCGCGTCCACTGGGCTTTCACGGATCGCGGACGCCGCGCTCATGCGCTCATGGATTCTCTGCTCGTGAATGTGAGCCTGGTATTCCCGGCCATTTTCCGCGCGCTGGGTCCGGCAAATCTCTTTTTGCAGGTCGGCGAGATCGATGAACTGATCCGCCTGCCGGCGAAGCTCGTCCGCGACCATGGGCGGCTGCGTGGTCAGGGTCGAAACGACGCTGACCCGCTTGCCCTTGTGCTGCAGGGCCTCGACAAGCGTGCGGAAATCGCCGTCGCCGGAGAACAGAACGATGTGATCGAGATGATCGGCAAGCTCCATGGCGTCCACCGCGAGTTCGATGTCCATGTTGCCCTTGATCTTGCGGCGGCCCGAAGCGTCGGTGAATTCCTTTGTGGGCTTGGTGACCATGGAATACCCGTTATAGTCGAGCCAGTCGATGAGGGGACGGATCGACGAGTATTCCTGCTCCTCCGCCAGCGCGGTATAATACAGAGCTCGCAATAAAAGGCCTTTCGTTCTAAATAGATTTAAAAGCCTTTTGTAGTCGATATCGAAGCCCAAAGCTTTAGCTGTGGCATAAAGATTTGCGCCGTCTATGAAGAGTGCAATGCGCTCAGTCGCGTAGAAATTCATCAGGTTACCTTGGCTGCTAATTTCGGAGATGTTGCTTTCTATATATCTTGGCTATAAGGGCCCACAATCCCGAATCATGCCAAATATAAACGATGCCATGTAGAATATCAAAACATCGCCAGTGTTTTCAAGCGCCTGCGATCGTTATTGCTCTTGGCTCCAACTTGGCGGGTCGCTTTGGCATGCCAAACGCCACAATCCAAAGAGCGCTGGACGAGTTGAACGCGCGGGGCGTGCAAATAGCAAGCGCGTCCAGGTTGTATCGAACCGCGGCGCATGCGAACACGCCTCAGCCCGATTTTGTAAACGCTATTGCGACGGTTTACACGCCTATGTCCGCAGGGTCCCTTCTCCAAATCTTAAAGCGGATTGAGGCGCAAGCGGGGCGCCGCGCGGCCAAAAAAGCGGACCCCACAGTTCTTAATTGGGCGCCGCGTACGCTGGACTTAGACTTGATTAGCTATAAGGGACTCGTTTGCAACTGGAAGATGCGGGCGCCGCTCAAAGATGGATGTGTCATTTTGCCGCATCCGAGGGCGCATCAGCGCGCATTCGTCCTGCGGCCGCTCGCGGAGGTGGCCCCCTTCTGGCATCACCCTGTTTTCGGCCTCACGGCGGCGCAACTCCTCAAGCGCCCCGGAGTTGAGGAGACCGGCGCGATCCTGGGCGCCGGCGAGGATTTGGGCTGAGCGTAGAGGCCCGCGCCGCCGCCATTCGCGGCATGAGCGAAAGCGCGACGCTTGGCGGCCTCGGCATCGAGGACCTCATTAATGAAGGCCGGCTGCGAGCCTGGTTCTCGACGCCTCGCTGACGCCGAGCTGGTTTTTCAAAGACGAACGAACGCCGGGCGCGGATGCCGTCCCGACCGAGGTCGCCGAGAAAGGCGCCGTGGCGCCTCGAAGTCGCGAACGCCTTGCAGATGGCGCTCAGGCGCAAGCGGATCGACGCGGGCTTTCGCGATAGAGCCCTGACGCAGCTCTCGCGGCTCTCCATCGCAACCGATCCTGGACTGTCGCCTTGCAGCTCGCCGGCCGCTTTCACCTCACGCTCTACGATGCCGCCTATCTGGAGCTGGCCGGGCGCCGCCGGCTGCCGCTCGCCACGCTCGACAGGGACTTGCGCGATGCCGCGGCGGCGCTTGGAATTGCCCTTCTTGGCGTAGACCCGGCGAATTGAACGGCGCCGCCGGAGCGCCTCTATAGGCCGGGTGCGGTCATAGGCCGTTCTCGTAAGCATGTCCGATGCCGAAATCAAAGCTGCCGCCCAATCGCTCTGTTCGCCACGAACTGAAAGCCCCGCCGCGGCGCAATTTGGAAAAAGCAAATCTGCACAGAAATATACATTTTCGCACAAACGATTGGAAACAATGATTTGTGAGCTTATCGTGAGCTATCATATCGATTCGTGCAGACGTTATAGTGGAACCACCGCACTTGCGCCTTACCCTGCCGGACTGCCCGGGCCAGGGTGTCTGCTGGGTAAAAAAGACTCCACATGAGCCAAAAACCAAGACGAGTTCCCGGCAACCCGTATACAAAGCCGCCGCGTATTACCTACCTCAGAGTCGAAAACTACCGCGCTCTGAGACACGTGGAGCTGAAGGATTTAACGCCCATCACCGTACTTCTTGGGCCTAACGGTAGCGGCAAATCGACCGTATTCGATGTATTTGCTTTTCTTTCTGAATGCTTTGAGTTGGGACTTAGAAGAGCCTGGGACAGGCGCGGGCGCGCAAAAGAGCTTAAGACCCGTGGAGTGGACGGGCCACTCGTCATAGAGATAAAGTATAAAGAGCCAGAGTTCCCACTAATAACCTATCATCTTGCCGTCGACGAACGTAGGGGTTCCCCGGTTGTTACTGAGGAATGGTTGAGCTGGAGGCGGGGAAGTACAGGCAAGCCTTTTCGGTTTCTAGATTACAAGGAAGGGCTCGGTCGCGCCGCCAGCGGGGAATTGCCGGATGAAACCGATCGCCGAATAGACATACCGCTGAAGTCTCCCGACCTGATCGCTGTTAATGCACTAGGGCAGTTTGCGGAGCATCCAAGAGTAGCGGCATTGCGTGATTTCATAACGGGTTGGTACGTTTCCTATTTTTCCGTTGAAAGCACAAGGGGGCAGCCGGAGGCAGGACCGCAGGAGCGGCTTTCACGAACAGGCGATAACTTAGCAAATGTTATTCAATACTTAGCTGAGCGTCATCCTGACAGGCTGCAGCAAGTCTTCGAAATTCTTAGAAGCCGAGTTCCGCGCGTTGAAAGCGTCCTCGCTGACGCTATGCCTGATGGTCGACTTCTTCTTCAGATTAAAGATGCCCCATTCGATCATCCTATATTGGCGCGCTTCGCATCCGACGGCACATTGAAAATGTTAGCATACTTGGTTTTACTTAATGACCCCGATCCGCCGCCATTCATTGGTATTGAAGAGCCGGAGAATTTTCTTCATCCTCGCCTTCTACCCGAACTAGCAGAGGAGTGCCGAGCTTCCTCGGAGCGTTCCCAGCTCCTTGTTACCACGCACTCTCCTTTCTTTTTGGATTCTATGCGCCCTAACGAGGTTCGCATCTTGTGGCGAGACGATGCGGGATTTACCGGGGCCATCAGACCGGCAGATATTGAGGGGATCCCCGAGTTCATTCATGCGGGAGCAACTCTCGGGCAATTGTGGCTTGAAGGACATTTCAGGATCGGGGACCCGTTGGTGAATCAAGGGAGCCCGAGGGACAAAAATAGGGGGAAAAGATAAGGGCTGAACACTTGGAGATCCTGGTTGAAGAGCCGTCCGCTGAGGCCTTTCTCCGGGGGTTGTTGCCACGCTTCATTGAAGGTGGCGCAACATTTGAGCTTTACCCATACAACGGAAAACAGGACTTACTCAATAAGCTTCCCGCCAGACTGGCAGGGTATTCTCGTTGGTTACCTCCGTCATATAGAATTATTGTTCTCTTAGATTGCGACTATGATGACTGCGTCAATCTCAAGCGAATAATGGAAGAAAATGCCGTTAATGCAGGGCTGCTGTCTCGCACTGCAGCTCAAGCCTTGCCTTGGCAAATTGTAAATAGGATAGCTATCCATGAATTGGAAGCATGGTATTTCGGCGACTGGAATGCCGTGAAGCAGGCTTATCCGAGAGTTCCCAGCGAAATTCCCCGAAGAGAAGGCTACCGAGATCCTGATAAGATTGCAGGTGGAACTTGGGAAGCATTCGAACGAATATTGCAAAGTGTGGGATATTACAAAGGCGGTCTTCGAAAGATCGAAGCGGCTCGCGCCATAGGTGCGTATGCCAACCCGTTAACCAATAGGTCAAACAGCTTTTCGGCTTTCAGGGATGCGGTGTTGGAGGCGGTTCGTTAGGGAAAAGAGAGCTTGGGATTGGCATGGCCGGTTTTGGCTCTGTAGCCGTCCACATATGCTCACTCCGAGGATTTCAGCTCGCGACCCCGAGCCGCATTTGTTCTTAAAGCCGCCTCGATCCTGGCGATGGAGCCTGATACGAGAGGGATAGAATGAGAAGCGCGCGCCCCGCCGCGCTACCAGCTCCCCTTGCGGGGCGCACGAGCCGCGCCGCGGGAGGCGCGTCGCGGCGGCGCGATTTGGCGTCGACCCAGCGAATGGAACGGCGCCGCCGGCGGCATGGTCAAGTCGCCGCGAACGCATTCCGGGCGGCGGTTGATTTTCAGGCTACGGAGTCTTAGTTAACGAAAGCGCCGGGTCTTCGCTTGCTTCAGCCGCAACGGCTCTGCCGCGTCAAAGAAGGCCTCCGGCCGCCGCATAAGTTGGTTTCGCAAACATGTGTTTACACGTTGGAGGAAATGATGAGGGTTCTCGCATCGGCTATCCTGGGCGCTGTTTCCATCTTGGCCCTGACCGCGTCCACCGCTTCGGCGGAGATCGTTTGCAACAGGGTCGGCGAATGCTGGCACGTAAGGGATCATGGCTGGATCCGGTCTGAGCATGGACTCATTGTCCATCCGGATAACTGGAGATGGGCCGACCACGAGCGCGAGCGCTATCGCTGGCGCGAGCATGAAGGGCGCGGCTATTGGCGCGAAGGCCATTGGGTGGAAGTGCGTTAAGGCCGGTTGGCGGCGGTTACCCGGATAGGTCGGCCGCCGCCAAGGTCCGTAGGCGGCTCGATTTTCGTAACGCCGCGGCATGGGTAAAATCGGCCCGGTTAACGGCGAAACGCGGTGGCGGCGTTTCCTACGAAATTACACGGGACCTTCGAAATGTAGGCTCGCCCTTCGACGGGCTCGGGGCGAGGACCGGCGAGGGCGCCGCTTATAGTTCGAACTTTTCGAACCGTAAGGCGGCGGGCGATTTTCGTAACGCCGTATCATGGTTAAAATCGGCCGGGTTAACGGCGAAATGCGGTGGCGGCGTTTCCTACGAAATCGAGGGCGCCGCTTACGAAAAACGCAAAAAAAGCCGGATTCGACGCGAAAAAAGCGAGTCGGAAATCCTAGTTAACGGTTATGATGTTGCGCGCGTTAACCAGGAATCGCCTCCTTGGGTTGCGGCGCGTCGCTGCGCAACCGCGCGGGATCGTGCGCCGGGCGTGGATTTTCCCTTGAGAAACCAATAGGGATAGGCGCATTTAACGCACCCGCAAGGCGCCTTGGGCTATACTGGTCGTAATGAGGGGAAAAGGGGCGAAAACCGCGAAGTGGCGTAACCTTATTCCGGGGCGCCAGGGTTAGCGGAGGGTTAACGAGGCGCGGGCCGGGAGGCTGCCTCAACCGGAGATTGAAGGCGCGGGCGCGCCGCTTTTCGGTAACCTTTCCACCGGTTCGCCTCCGTGCTTGGCCTTATGAGTCTTGCTTTCGACTGGTTTTGCCCGCACTCGTTTCCTTCCACAGCAGCTTCGAGGGCACGTCGATGATTATTCCAGTCATTCTTGCGGGGGGATCGGGTTCGAGGCTTTGGCCCTTGTCGCGCTCCAAACACCCAAAGCAGTTTCATGCGCTTGTCAGCGCCGAGCCGCTGCTTGTTGACACGGCGCGCCGCGTGCCCGCCGCGAAGCCTTTCGACGCGCCGCTCATCGTCACCAACGAACAGAACCGCTTCGGCGTCGCGGCCGCCTTCAAGAAGGCGAAGCTTGTCCACCAGGGCGTGGTGCTTGAGCCGGTGGGCCGCTCGACGGCGCCCGCCGCCGCCGTGGCCGCGCATATCGCCCTCGAAAAGGCCGGCCCGGACGCGGTCCTGCTCATCATGCCCTCGGACCATCATATCGATAATCCGCGCGCCTTTCTCGACGCCGTCGAGGCCGGATACGAGGCGGCGAAGAAGGGTCTGTTCGTGACGTTCGGCGTGAAACCATCCAAGCCCGAAACGGGCTTCGGCTATGTGCGGACAGCGGGCGGCACAGGCTTGGGGCCGGTGTTGAAGGTCGAGCGCTTCGTGGAGAAGCCGGACAAGGAGACCGCGAAACGGTTCTGCGCCGAGCCCGGCTATTACTGGAACGCGGGCATTTTCCTGTTCGGCGCGAAAGCCTATCTCGACGAGCTTTCGCGTTTCGAGCCCGCAATGGTTCAGGCGTGTTTCGAAGCCGTCAAACACGCGTCCGCCGATAAGAACGCGTCGGCCGACTTCGACTTCATTCGCCTTGCCGACAGCTTCCGCGAGTGCCGCTCCGATTCCATCGACTATGCGCTGATGGAGAGGACGGACAAGGCGGCTCTCGTGCCGCTCGACGCAGGCTGGAGCGACGTAGGCACCTGGGACGCGCTGTTCGACGCCGCCGAGAAGGACGGGGACGGCAACGTCGCGCGCGGCGATGTGCTGCTCAAAGACGCGCGCGGCTGTTATGTCCGCGCCGAAAGCGGCATGGTGGCGGTGGCGGGCGTCGAGGACATCATCGTCGTGTCCACGAAGGACGCGACGCTGATCGCCAAGCGCGCCGAAAGCGGCATTGTGAAGGAGGTCGTGCAAGAGCTTGCGGCCAGCCGCCGGAACGAGGCGGAGCAGCACACGACCGTCCATCGCCCCTGGGGAAGCTACGAGACGCTTCACTTAAGCGACCGCTACCAGGTGAAGCAGATCGTCGTGGAGCCGGGCGCAAGCCTGTCGCTGCAGCGCCATCATCACCGCGCGGAGCACTGGATCGTGGTGCGCGGCACGGCCCGAGTGACCATCGAGGGCGAGGTGAAGCTTCTCACCGAAAACCAGTCGATCTACGTACCGCTCGGCTCGCTCCACCGGCTGGAAAATCCGGGCCTCATTCCGCTAAAATTGATTGAGGTGCAGTCCGGTCCCTATCTCGGCGAGGACGACATCGTGCGCGTGGAGGACGTCTACGCGAGGGTTTAGTCGAACGCCCCACGCCGGCCGCACTATTGCCGTTCGCCTTAGTGACAGAGATACATACAGTTGAGCTTGGCGCTGGAGTTGAAGTTTTCAGCGCTCGGCTCTGGGATTCACGAAGCGCAAAGCATCGCGCCTAAAGGCGCGTAAACCATCAAAAGCGATTCGATTCGGAGGAAAATTCGAATTAAATCCCTTTTAATCCTTCGGCTCCTAACCTGCGTACAGGCGCCGCTTCCGAGGCGTCGCATTCGACGGCATCGTTGGAGGAGTGTTATGCGTTTCGATCTTCAACAATTTCTAGACGACGAGTCAGGAGCCGCCGCGATCGAACTTGGCCTGATCGCAGCCGGTTTCTGTGTGGCCCTCATTACGCTGGCTGGCCAAATGAACGAGGAAGTGAAGGTCGTGTTCGAGCGCGTGCGCGAGTATTTGCGTTCGTTCAACCTTCACGCCATGAGCTAAGTTCATTCGACCGGTAAGCCGCATATGGACTCGCCATTGACCGCGATGACGGCGGCGGCCCTTCCTGTTCTCATGGTATGGGCCGCCGCAGTCGACATCTTCACGCGCGCGATCCCAAATCGGGTGGTGCTGGCGCTCGCTGCGGGCTTTGCCCTGTTTACGGCTGCGGCGCAAATGCCTCTCTCACAGATTTCACTTCATTTGCTTTGCGCGGCCGCCGTTCTTGCGCTCGGGTTTTTGCTCTATTCCCGGTCGCTGTTTGGCGGCGGCGACGCAAAGCTTCTTTCCGTGGCGGCGCTTTGGTTCGGGTTCAATTCGCTTCTTCCGTTCCTTGCCGCGACGGCCTTGGCGGGCGGGGCGCTTTCGCTTTTCACTCTGGCGGCCGGAACGGCGGGCGCGCAATTCGGCCTGATCGCCGCGCCTTCGCGCACCATCCCTTACGGCGCCGCCATCGCAACCGGAGCGCTCGCGGTCTTCCCTGACTGGCTCCTCGCCTTTTAGGCGACGCCGCCAAAGGCGCGGGCGAGAAGCGCGGCGAGCTGGGGCCGACCTAAGCCCAGAGGCCCTCCTGGCGCGCTCTCGCGATCCAAAGCCGATGCGCCGCCGCTACGACCACTGGGAATAGGCGCTCTGCGCATCCTTTAACAGGGTATCGGCGGCGGTCTTTGAGGCCGTGGCGTCGCCCGATTGCACTGCGCTGACGAGGCTATTCAGATCGGTGAGAAACGTCGACTGAGAGTTGTCCGTGCCCGACGTGGAGGAGGTCGCGGAGGAACTGCTGCTGGTCTGCGAGTTTAGGCTGCTGAGCGCATTCTGAACGATTGTAGCTGCGCTCTGAGCGTCGGCGATGTTCCCGGACTCAGCAGATTGCAGCAATGTTACGAAACTTTGCGCCACGGAGCTCGATTGGCCGGGCTGAGAAGGCGGGAAGTCATGCTGGCCCTGAGCGCCCCACGCGTTCTTGAGATCGCTGATAAAGGTGTCGGCGGCGGTCTTTGAGGCCGTGGCGTCGCCCGACTGCACTGCGCTGATGAGGCTGTTCAGATCGGTGAGGAACGTCGATTGAGCGCCCGGCGTGGATGCGGTCGCGGCGGAGCTGCTGCTTGCCTGCGAGCTTAGGCTGCTGAGCGCATTCTGAACGGTTGTGGCTGCGCTCTGAGCGTCGGCGATGTTGCCGGACTCAGCGTCTTGGAGCAAATTCGCGAGGCTTTGCCGCAAAGAGTTCGGTTGGCCGGATTGAGATGGCGGCGGCGTCGCCGCCTGGCTCTGCTGATCCTGAGAAGCGTCCGTGTCCTGCTGAGAAGCTACTCCCAGCGCCAGATTGCTGAGGAGAGCTAGCAGAGAATTCTGCGCCTGGCCGCTCGCATCAGTCTGATTCGATGCGGTTTGCGACTGCGTACTGCTGGATTGGCTTGCATCCGTCGTTTGATCGCTGGCGTTGGCTGTGGTTTGCCGGTGATGATGATGGTGAACGATTCCCAGACCGACGCTGCTGCTGATGCCCGATATCGACATGGTTTCCTCATAGAATTCGGCGCAGCGATGCCCCGCTGGGTGCACGACTCACCACCGCTATCCGCCCGATTCGGCTAAAGAGTACGCGCAAAAATTGTGCTTGAGTATGAGCCGAACAATCCGGTGTGTTAAGAAGTGTTTCAAACTATGGTGTGTGTCGTTTAAAAATACAATCATTAATTGTATAATGTAAAGCAGTATGAGCTGGACATTGAGCGAAGGCGCTTGCCCACCGATTCGAGGAAGAAGCCGCTAAACGTCGAAGCGTTGGCAAGCGGAAAAGCCTCGCTCAGAACCGCCGGCGCTCATTGCTTTCGCTAAGCGGCAAGGGGAAGGGCATCTATCCGGCGTCGGCACAAAGCTTTCGTTGCGATGCGTCTTCAACCGAATTCTCTTCCCTTCGCCATTTTTCGATCTTAGATGGCCAGTAAGAGGCGCCGCTCGTAAAAAGAGCGGGCACGCTTCGGCGATTCCCTGCGGGCTTTTTTCATGACACTTTCCTTTCACGACTTCGCTGAGGCCGTTTCCGAGCATCTTGCCGAAAGCGGCAAGGACGCGGTTCCGATTCGGGCGGCGAGAAGCGCTGAGCTTCAAGAAAACCTGCCGGCCTTCGTCACTCCCGCCCAGGCGGCATGGCTTGAGGCCACGGGATGGAAGGCAAAGCCCGGAAGCCATGCGCTCTTGCCCGGCATATCCGGTCTCGAAGGAGTGCTGCTCGCCCTTGGCGACGACGAGCCGCCGGCCAAGGCGGCGTTCAACTTCGGCGGGCTGGCGGCTGTATTGCCGGAGGGAACATACGCGCTCGCCGGCTTCAGCGTCGGCGAGGACGCGGTTCTGGCCTGGCTCATGAGCGCCTATGCTTTCAATCGCTATATCACGGGCGATGCGCGCAAGATCCGCGAGCTCGTTCTGCCGGACGGTGTCGATCGCAAGGCCGTGCTGGCGAAGGCGCAGGCGATCTGGTTCGCGCGCGAGCTGATTAACGCGCCCGCCAACGATCTCGGCCCCGGCGATCTTGCGCGCGCGCTGGAAAGCCTCGGCCGCTCCTACAAAGCGAAGGTCGTCGTCATACGGGGCGATGCGCTGTTGAATGAGAATTTCCCCCTCGTCCACGCCGTCGGTCGCGCGAGCGTGCGCGAGCCCTGCCTCGGCACGCTCGTATGGGGCGATAAGAGCCACCCGAAAGTGACCCTTGTCGGCAAGGGCATCTGCTTCGATTCGGGCGGCCTCGATATAAAGCCGTCGCAGGCCATGGCGCTGATGAAGAAGGATATGGGCGGGGCGGCGGCGGCGATGGCGCTCGGCGCGATGATCATGGCGGCGAATCTGCCGGTGCGATTGCGTATCGTCGTTCCGGCGGCCGATAACGTCATCTCGGGCAGCGCGTTCAGGCCGGGCGACATCATCAAGAGCCGGGCGGGGCTGACCGTGGAAATCGGGAATACGGATGCGGAAGGCCGCCTTGTGCTCGCCGACGCGCTCGCGTTCGCAGACGAGGAGACGCCCGACCTTCTGATCGATTTCGCCACGCTGACGGGCGCCGCGCGGGTCGCGCTCGGTCCGGACCTCCCCGCTTTCTTCGCCGACGACGACGCGCTTGCCGCGAGGCTTTACGCGGCGGGCATGAAGGTCTCGGACCCGCTCTGGCGGCTGCCATTCTGGGCGCCATACGACAGGGATCTGAAAAGCAAGGTCGCCGACGTCAATCACATCTCCAACAGCCCCTTCGCGGGCTCGATCACCGCGGCGCTGTTCCTGAAGCGTTTTGTGAAGAACGCCAAGAGTTACGTGCATCTCGATATTTATGGCTGGACGGCGCGCAGCGTCCCCGGCAAACCGCAGGGGGGCGAGCCTCAAGGGGCGCGAGCCTTGTTCGAATCGATACGCAATGACTTTGGAAAGCACGCTGAATGACAGACCTCGATCCGCGCCTCAATGCCTATCGCGAGGACCTCGCCGCCGCATCGCTGAAGGATCGAATTCGGGCGACCCGTTACTCGGAGGGGGAAGTCCGCCAGGTTGCGGCGACAGCAGCGCCCATTCGAGTTGCTCCGAAGTTCGATGCGGCGCTGGCCACGGAGGCGCTGTCGGGCGAACTTGTCACCGTCTTCGATGTCCGAGAGGGCTGGGCCTGGGTTCAGCTTCGCGAAGACGGCTATGTCGGCTATACCACCATGGATTGCCTCTCGGCGGTGGTCGAGGAAAACACTCACCGCGTGAGCGCGAGGCTGACCTACCTTTACCCGGCGCCCGACATCAGGCAGCCGCCTATCACGAGGCTCAGCTTCTCCTCCACTGTCGCGCCGATCAGGAAGCCGGACGGCCGCTTTTTCGAGCTTTCCCGCGGCGGCTTTATTTTCGCCGATCACCTTGTCGGCATCCGGGAGCGCGCGAGGGACTTCGTTCGCGTCGCTGAGCGGCTGGTGGGCGTGCCTTATCTCTGGGGCGGCAAGACCACCCTCGGGATCGATTGCTCCGCGCTTGTGCAGATCTCGCTGCAGGCGGCGGGGGTCTTCTGCCCGCGTGATACGGACATGCAAATGGCGAGCGCGGGCGAGCCCATCGATCCGTCGAATCTCGACGCGATCCAACGCGGCGATCTCCTGTTCTGGAAAGGCCATGTGGCCATCGCGCAGTCTCCCGACTGGATGATCCACGCGAGCGGCCAGCATATGGAAGTCGTGGTTGAGCAGGTCCGCCGCGCCATCGAGCGCACGGCGGAAAGCCACGGGCCGGTGCTTGCGATCCTCAGGCCGCAGCTGGAGCCGAAGGCGGCGGCCTCGCAGGCCTCCCCTCAGGCGGCGGCGCCGGCAAGGGCCGCTCCTCAATCGAAGACCGTTCATGCTGCGGGTGCGGCGAAGGATGGCCGCGTGGAGCCATCGAGGCAGGCGAGCGTGGGGACGGAGCAGAAACAGGCGCCGGCGCCCGTCAAAGCTGGCAGCGCGGAAGGGCCTCAGCCCGCAGCCTCGCAACCCGGCGGGAAAGCCGCCGAGCCTCAAGGGGCGAAACAGGCGGCTGAAAGCGCTGGCGCGCATTCCGATCGAGCCGCGAAACAGCCGGCAGTTTCCGGTGAAGCGCAAAAGCGCTAGGCGCCGCCAAGCAGCCCAGATGGGCGGCCGGCGGCGCCTTTGGCATGCGCGGGCGAGGTCTCGATTGCTCCTCCAACCCGCTCGTGGCTACCGTTTGTCGCTTTTGCCTTCGATATCGCGCAGAGCTCCGTCTTTTCGTAGCGTGTTGAGCGCTCTCAATTAGGCTGTTGCGACAAAATAATCAGAGGTGGCCGATTGGGGCAAACTCATCTTTAAATTGAACTTTATTTCCAAATGGCTTGTGTTATTTCGGAAACAGGCTGGCGCAATCTGGCCCCGCTTGTAGTTTTGCTGCGAGAGCCCCATGATGCCGGTTCACTCCCACGGCAGGGACAGCGCCTCCAATGGACCAGATAGATCGGTCGTCGATCCGCGAGCAGTGCCTGATAGGCGGACGCTGGCAGGGCGAACCGGCGTCTCCGGTTTCAAACCCGGCGTCGGGCGAAATCATCGCGCGCGTGCCGAATCTCGGCGGCGCCGAGACCCGTCAAGCCATTGAGGCGGCCGCCGAGGCGTTCCCGGCCTGGAGCGGTCTTCTCGCCAAGGAGCGCGCGGCGATCCTTAGGCGTTGGTACGAGCTGCAACTCAAGCATGCGGAAGACCTCGCCCGCATTATGACGGCCGAGCAGGGCAAGCCGCTTGCCGAGTTGCGCGGCGAGGTCGCCTATGGCGCGGCCTTCGTCGAGTTCTTCGCCGAGGAGGCGAAGCGCATTTATGGCGAGACCATCCCGAGCCACAGACACGGCGGCCGAATCATCGTCCAGAAGCAGCCCATCGGCGTTGTCGGAGCGATCACGCCCTGGAATTTTCCGTTGGCGATGATCACTCGGAAGGTTGCGCCCGCGCTCGCCGTGGGCTGCGCCGTGGTCGTTAAGCCCGCGCCGGAGACGCCGCTTACCGCGCTCGCGCTCGGCGAGCTTTCGATACAGGCCGGTTTTCCGGCGGGTGTTCTCAACATTGTCACGGGCGACGCGGAGGCCATCGGGTCCGAGCTGACCTCCAATCCGCTTGTGCGCGCGATCACGTTTACCGGCTCGACGCGGGTGGGAAAGATCCTGATGCAGCAGTGCGCGGGAACCGTGAAGAAGGTGTCGCTGGAGCTTGGCGGCAACGCGCCCTTCATCGTGTTCGACGACGCCGACCTCGACAAGGCGGTCGAGGGGGCAATCGCCTGCAAGTTCCGCAATATGGGGCAGACCTGCGTCTGCGCCAACCGCATCCTGGTCCAGGACGGCGTTTACGACGCGTTTGCGCAGAAGCTTAGCCAGCGCGTCTCGCGGATGAAGGTCGGGCCGGGCGCGGAGGATGGCGTAACGCAAGGCCCGCTCATCAACGAAGCCGGCCTCGCCAAGGTCGAAGCGCACGTCGCCGACGCGCTCGCCAGGGGCGCGAAAGCCATCATCGGCGGTAAGCGGCATGCGCTCGGGCGCACGTTCTTCCAGCCGACGGTGCTCGTCGGCGCCGCTCCCGGCATGCGCCTTGCGATCGAGGAAACCTTCGGTCCGGTCGCGCCGCTGTTCCGCTTCAAAAGCGAGGAAGAGGCGATCCGTTTCGCCAACGCGACGCCGTACGGGCTTGCCGCCTATTTCTATTCGCGCGACATCGCGCGCGTGTTCCGCGTGACGGAGCGCCTAGAATTTGGCATTGTCGGCGTCAACGATGGAATCATCTCAACCGAGGTCGCGCCTTTTGGCGGCGTCAAGGAATCTGGCCTTGGCCGCGAGGGTTCGCGGCATGGCGTCGAGGAGTTTCTAGAAATGAAGTACATGTTCCTAGGGGGGCTTTCGGATTGAGCGACGCGAACGAATATAAGCGCCAGGCCGCGGCTGAGGCGCTCAAGCTTGTCGAATTGGGCATGGTGCTCGGCCTTGGCTCGGGTTCGACAGCGCTTGCCTTTGTCGGGCTTCTCGCCGAGCGGCTCAGGACCGAGAACCTCGATCTGACCTGCGTCGCCACCTCCGAACAGACTCGCCAGTTCGCGGAGAAAAGCGGGATCAAGATCGCGGACTTCAACGCCATCACGGACGTAGACCTCACCGTCGACGGCGCGGACGAGATCGATCATCGCCTCAATCTCATCAAGGGCGGCGGCGGCGCCCTCTTGCGCGAGAAGATCGTCGCCATGGCGTCCGACCGCGTGTGCATCGTCGGGGACAGCTCGAAATGGGTGAAGCAGCTCGGCGCCTTCCCGCTGCCGGTCGAGATCGTGGACTTCGGCCTTGCGGCCACGCTCGCCATGATTGAGACGGCGGGCGAGGACGCAGGCGCCCACGGCGAGATCAAGCTCCGCAGGACAGGCTCGGGCGAGCTTTACCGCACCGACGGGGGGCATTTGATCGCGGACTGCGCGTTCAACGCGATTCCGGACGTGGAGACCTTGGCGGATCTTCTGGATATTATTCCAGGCGTCGTGGAGCATGGCCTCTTTCTCGGCATAGCGGACGACGTTGTGCTCGCCGGTCCCGAGGGATTGAGGATTTTTGAGGCCGAGAGCGAGGAAGACGAAGAGCAATAGGCGCCGCCTGGCGACGGGACTGCGAAAAGGGGCCGGCATGCGCATCAAGGCATCGATTTCTGTTTTGCTGGCGGCGTCCGCGGCAGGCGTCGCAGGCGTCCTTGCGCAGGACACGCCTCCGCGGGAGCAAACGGCCGAGGCGCGGCCCGTACAGGAGCGGCCGCCAGCCGAGGCGCCGCTGCCGAAGGCCCCCGTCGATCCCAAGGTCAGCCGCCTTGCTCAAGGCCTTATCGAACAGGCTCTGGCGGCAAGCCATGCGTCCGAGATTTTCACCGAACTCAGGCGCACGCTCGCCGAGGTCTATATCCCGATCATGCGCGAAATGGCGCAAGGCGGGTTCCCCGGCTCGCCGGAGTTGAACATGGCGACCGCCACGGCGCTGGCCAAAATGCTCACTTTCATGGATTACCTGCGCAAGCTCGGCGACGAGCTCGACGTGGCGCTATCGCAGAACCGCGACGCCATGGTTTCCGATTTCGGCGAACAGATCGCGAGAAGCGCCGACGAATCCGCCATCGGAGACTTGAGGCGCATGCTGGATCTTTCGGCGGTCCGCAAGTCGATGGACGCGACTTATGCCCTCTCCAAGCTTGTAACGGGCTTCACGTATGAGGACAGCCGCGAGCTTTCGGAGTTTTCAGCCTGGGCCAACGGTCTTTCGGTCGATATTTCCAAGGCTCTCCCGGGCGCCGAGGGAGGACCGAAGTCCGCTCCGTCCGCCAAGAAAGTGCTGAAGGCGCAAGGCCTGGTGGACGAACTCCTGCGGCTGTCGCATCTCGATGAGATGGTCGCGGCCGTTCAGCGCTTTGCGCGCGACGTTTATGCCGAAACCGCGCCCTTGCTGGGGGACACCCGCGAGAGCCTGATCGAGAAAATCGAGCAGTTCGAGTTTTTGTACAACATGCAGAAGGCGATTGTGCTCGGGCTTGCGCCGTCGGTGCTCGCGGCGTCTTTGAGCGACGAGCAACTCGAAACCCTTCGCGCTTATATCCACTCGCCTGCATTCGGAAAGGCTTTCGACCTGACGCGGAACGCGGTCAATTCCGCCACCGCTTACACCAAGGAGGACATCCTCGAAGCGCGCAAGGCGTTCGAAGATCTCGACAAGAAGACCAAGCTTCGGGAGAAGAGCGCCAGCGAACAGGATCGGACCCGGAAAGAGTGGACCGCTCTCATCGAGAAATGGCGAGATGCCTTAAGAAGCCGCATCGCGCCCGAGACCCTGAAGGGCTTCGAGCAATCGGTGGAGGACTTGCAGCTCCGCGATCCGCCGATCTGAGGCAAATTCTCCGGGGCTTCCAACGCATGCCCTTGTGCTTTCCGGCAAGCGCGCATGCGTACCGGGGTCGCATCATGGTAGGGAATTGTTTGCCTTATTGGGTTCGTTTGGCAAAAAACGCCAATTTTTACAATCTAGGATTGTAATCATGAGTAATAACCACGCCTCCGCCATCTTGGGTAGCGGCGATTGAATAAGGCTGTGGCGAAATTGCGCCGGAGCGTGTCCGAAATAGCGCATCCCGCGCGCGGAGCGGGCGAACCGTCTGGGTTGGGTCGAGAAGAGAAATCCGAAAATTTCGAACGAACCGCCGCAAGCAGAAATCGCTTTTGCGATGCAGGAGCGCCCAGCATCGCAATCGGGTTTTTGGTGGCCGCTGCATAGGATTGATGAGGTTCAAGACAAAAAGACCGCGCTCATATCGATCTCGCCGCGCTCTTCGCCGCCCTTTGCTTGCGCGCCTGCTCTTCAGGGGCGGGAACGAAAGAGATGGCAGACGGCTTCCCGTGGCGGCCGCAAAGCGCTTCAACGTTCGCGTCGACGGAAGGCAGCGGCCGCTTTCAAGCCGGGCGATGACGGTGCGCGAAGTGTCCATGCGATGAGGCGTCCCCGGAAATCGATCCGATGACCGCATCCGGCCTGTACCGGAAGTGCAGTCTCCCGTCCATTCGCTAAGCCCGGAGCGCCGGCGGCCCGGCTCAGCCGCGTAAAACGCCGGGAGCGCATCGACGCGCTTCTCCTGGAAAGTTCCCCGCCTGAAACATCGCTATTTCGCCCGGGCGCCGCAGCGAATATATGTGTGACTTCAGCGGCCTTCTCGCCAAGGTTTCTCATTCAGGGTTCCCATGCCGAAATTCGATTTCGACCTCTTTGTCATCGGCGGCGGCTCGGGCGGCGTTCGCGCCGCGCGGCTTGCCGCCGGCCTTGGCCTCCGCACCGCCATCGCCGAGGAATACCGCTTCGGCGGAACCTGCGTGATCCGAGGCTGCGTGCCGAAAAAGCTGTTCGTCTACGCGAGCGAACTCGGCCACGCCATCGACGACGCGGCCGCCTATGGCTGGAGCGTGGGCGAAAAGCGCTTCGACTGGAAGACGCTCGTCGCTAACAAGGACAAGGAGATCGCGCGCATCAGCGGGGTGTACGCCAACGGCGTCGCGGCGGCGGGCGGAACGGTCATCGACAGCCGCGCCGAGGTCGTGGGGCCGCACGAGATCCGGATCGTGAAAGAAGACCGGACCGTGACGGCCGAGCGCATCCTGATCGCCACGGGCGGCCATCCCTTCATTCCCGATATCGAGGGGCGCCACCTTGCGATCACGTCCAACGAGGCGTTCCACCTGGAGGAGTTGCCGAAGAAGATCGCGATCGTCGGCGCGGGCTATATCGCCATCGAGTTCGCCTGCATTTTTCGGGGGCTCGGCGTCGAGGTCGAGCTGCTTTACCGGGGCGGCGAAATCCTTCGGGGCTTCGACCACGATCTGCGCCATGCGCTCTCCGAGATCATGACAGCGCATGGGATCGCGATCACCCTCAACACGGAGCCGGCCGCTATCGAGAAGGCGGCGAGCGGCCTCATCGTAAAGACGAACCGGGACGGCCGCATCGCCTGCGACGCGATCATGTTCGCGACCGGGCGGCGGCCGAACACGGTCGGGCTAGGCTTGCAGAAGCTCGGCGTGACGTGCGGCTGGAACGGGCGCATCATGGTCAATGACAGTTATCAGAGCTCGATCCCGAGCATCTACGCCGTGGGCGATGTGACCGACCGCGTAAACCTGACGCCGGTCGCGATCCGCGACGCCGTCGCCTTCATCGAGGGCGTCTACAAGAGCAACCCCAACCCCGTCGACCTCGCCTACCTGCCGACGGCGGTCTTTTCGCAGCCCGAGATCGGTACGGTGGGCTACACGGAGGAAAGCGCGCGCGAGATGTTCCGGGAGATCGACATCTACAGGACAAGCTTCCGGCCCTTGAAGAATACGCTCACCGGCCGGCCCGAGCGCACGCTCATGAAGCTCGTGGTGGACGCCGAGACGGACAAGGTGATCGGCGCGCATCTCCTCGGGCCGGATTCCGCGGAGATCGTTCAGGCGCTCGCCATCGCCCTGAAGCTCGGCGCGAAGAAGGCCGATTTCGACTCGACGATTGCGCTGCATCCCACCGCCGCCGAGGAGCTTGTCACCATGCGCGAGAAATGGCGCCCGGCATCTGCGTGAGGCGGCTCCGAAGCCCCTTGCGCGAAAGATCGGTTGCAACTAAACTAATTATGCGCGTTTAGGTTGCGGACTCTCGCCGAACATGAGCGCGTCATTCAGCGAGACAGGCGCCTTCTTCCGGCCTTTTGCCCCTTAATGCCGGAAGGGGGCGCTGTCTTTTTGCAACTCACTTCAGGCCGAAGGCGCTGCGCAGGAACAGCCCGGCGGCCAGCAGCCCCTCGGGATCGATGCCGTGGCCGAGGCCCGGCCTGATCTGCCATTGCACAGGCACGCCGGCCGCCGCCAGCGCGTCGCGCGCAAGATGGGTGGCCTGGAAGGGGATCACTTCGTCGGCCGAGCCGTGAATGAGCAGCACCGGCGGCTTCACCCCGATTTCCTGCGCGAGGCGATTGGCGCCCGCGAGATGCCCGGAAAAGCCGACAATCGCGGCGGGCGCCTCGGGCAGCCTTAGCCCCGTGTGCAGCGCCATCATCGTGCCTTGGCTGAACCCGACAAGCGCAACCGAGCCGAGCGGCAGGCCGGCCTTCTTCGCCTCCTCCAGGATGAAAGCGCAGAGGCTGGGATGGGCCTTGCGCGTGCCTTCGTCCCACTCGTGCTCGCCCCGCATTTCGAGGTGGAACCATTGACGCCCGCCGAAATATCCGCCGGGAAGCGTCTCGGGCGCATGCGGGGAAACGAACGCCGCATCCGGCAGAAGGCGAGCCCATTCGCGGCCGAGCGCGATGAGATCGTCGCCATCCGCGCCATAGCCGTGCAGCAAGATGACGAGCTGCTTCGCAGGGCCGCCCGAAGCCGGCGGCAAGCGCGGTCCGTCTAGTTGAACTGCCATGAAGTCCCCCAAAAAGAGTGAAGAAGCGTTAGGCTAATGCGAAATGCGGCTCATCGGAATGGTCATTGCGAGCCCCGGCTCGGAGGCCGGGGTAATCTCCGCGTGGCGATTCAGCGCCAAGCGATTGGCTTTATTATGCATCGCCACCCAAAGGCCGCCCCGCGATGACGGCTGCGTCGAGCCAATCGCTACGGTCGAGCCGCTTCGGCTGGCGTCAGAGCCTTGATCGCGAGCGCATGCACAGGGCCTTGAAGCTCCTCCTTCAAGGCCGCGTTGACCTCTCTATGGCGGTCGACGCGGCTCTTGCCCTCGAAGCTCGCCGACACGATGCGGACGCGGAAATGCGTTTCTCCGGTCACGCGGCCCAGATGATCGCGGGCGCCCGCATGGTGCGCGTGCTTTCCGGATTCGTTCTCGATAGCGAGTTCCAAAGGAGAGAACGCTCTCTCAAGCTTATCGCGCATGGATTCTTCGACAGACATTCAACCTCCAGGCGTTAGATGCGCGCAGGCTGCATCCTCTCAATTTACGGACCACGATTTGGCGTTCTGTCAAGACCTTGTAAGGGCGCGCGCGCAGCCGCATACTGTGGCTCATGTCCAGACGCATCGGCTCAAGAAGCTCAGTTCGTGAAACTCGATTCAAAATATTTCGATAGCATCCGTGTAAGCCGAGGGCGCAGCCGGCAGCAGCGCGTGGAGGCGCCCAAGCAGGATGCGCCCCTGTGCCAATGGCGGAATTGCTCGAAGAACGGGCCGCACCGCGCGCCCAAGGGGCGGGACCGCGAGGGCGAGTATTATCACTTCTGCCGCGAGCACGTGACCGAATACAACAAGTCCTACGACTATTTCGCGGGTATGAACGACGGCGAGGTGGCCGACTACCAGAAGGATGCGGCCACCGGGCATCGCCCAACCTGGTCCATGGGCGTGCATGGGAGCGGCCCATCGGCCGAGAGCGTGCGCCAGGCCGGCGAGACCGGAGCAGCGCAGGATCCCTTCGAGCTTCTGAAAAAAAGGCGCGGCGGCGGCCACGAAAATGTGAGCCACGACTATCCCCGCCGCCGCGCGATTTCGAAGGGCGCGAAGAAACACTTGCAGTGTCTCAATCTTGACGAGACGGCGACGCCTGACGAAATCAAGATTCAGTTCAAGGCCCTTGTAAAGCTGCACCATCCAGATCACAACGGCGGAGACCGCAGCTCTGAAGAACGCTTCCGCGAAGTCCTCGCTGCCTATAATTATCTCAAGCAGGCCGGCCTCGTCAGATGAGGGGCCTTGAACGCCGCTCAGCGAAGCGGAACGCAGATCAGGAAACCCCGAGGGGATCGATGAAAAACGGTGAAGCGGGCCGCGGCGGCCTGCCAGACATGAGAGTGTCGGTCGGGCAGGTGTTCGGCATCGAAAGCGCCATGGAGGTTCCGGCCTATTCGCAAACGAGCGAGTTTGTTCCCGAACTCGACCCCGACTATCTTTTCAATCGCGACACCACGCTCGCCATTCTCGCCGGCTTCGCCTTCAACCGCCGCGTCATGATCCAGGGCTATCACGGCACCGGAAAATCGACGCATATCGAGCAGGTCGCGGCAAGGCTCAATTGGCCGTGCGTGCGCATCAACCTCGACAGCCATGTCAGCCGCATCGACCTTGTCGGCAAGGACGCCATCGTCATCCGCGAGGGGCAGCAGATCACGGAGTTTCGCGAGGGCATCCTGCCTTGGGCGCTGCAGTCCAACACGGCGCTTGTCTTCGACGAGTACGACGCGGGCCGCCCCGATGTGATGTTCGTCATCCAGCGCGTGCTGGAGGTCTCCGGCAAGCTCACGCTTCTCGACCAGAGCCGCGTGATCCGCCCCCATCCCGCCTTCCGGCTGTTCGCGACCACGAACACCATCGGGCTCGGCGACACCTCCGGCCTCTATCACGGCACGCAGCAGATCAACCAGGGTCAGATGGACCGCTGGTCGATCGTGGTCACGCTCAATTACCTGCCTTATCAGGACGAGGTGGCCATCGTGCTCGCCAAGGTGAAAGGCTACCAGACCGAGCAGGGCCGCCGAACGGTGGGCAACATGGTGCGGGTGGCCGAGCTGACGCGCACCGCCTTCGTGAACGGCGATCTCTCGACCGTGATGAGCCCGCGCACCGTCATAACCTGGGCGGAGAACGCGACGATTTTCGGCGATACGGGCTTTGGCTTTACCTTGAGCTTCCTCAATAAATGCGACGAGCTGGAGCGTGGGCTCGTGGCCGAATTCTATCAGCGTTGCTTCGGCGAGGAGCTGAGGGAGTCGACGGCGAACATTGCGCTCGCTTAAATCTCAGCAGACTCCTGAAAAGGCAGTCATAGTTGGCTTCATCCTTCGACAGGCTCAGGATGAGGCGTAGCGGTTTCAACGGGTCAACCTCATGGTGAGCCTGTCGAACCATGGGCGACATCGCTTTTTCAGCATCCTGTTAGCGAAGGGCCATGCCGAACGCCGCCAAGAAAAAGATCGATCCGCTGACGCCCTTCAAGCGCGCGCTGGCGCTGGCGACGCGCGCTATCGCCGAAAACAGGTCGGTGACTGTCGCGTTCGGCTCGGAAACGCCCGGCTTCGACGGCAAGACCATCCGCCTGCCGCAGCCGAGCCGCGCCGTGACGCGCAAGGAAATCGCGGTCATCCGCGGCTATGCCGACTCCATCGCGCTCCTTATCGCCGAGCATGACCAGGCGCTTCACGCCTCCTTCTCCCCGCCCCCGGGCGAGGCCAAGGCGATTTTCGACGCGGTGGAGCGCGCGCGCGTGGAGGCGCTCGGCTCGCTTCGCATGAAGGGCGTCGCCAGGAACCTCGACGCAAAGCTCGCGGCGCAGTATGAGCGCCTTCCCGATCATGACATCGACCGGGCGAACGCGCCCCTCGAAGATGCGCTGGCGCTCATGGTGCGCGAGACGCTGACCGGCATGAGGCCGCCGCGCGGCGCGAACGGCATCGTGCATGTCTGGCGCGACTGGATCGACAAGCGCGCGGGCGAAATTCTCGGGCGCATGCAAGGCGCCGTCGACGATCAGGCCCAATTCGCAAGGCTGACGCGCGAAGTGCTGGTTGCGCTCCAGCTCATGGAAGGCGCGCCCGAGAACCAGCAGCAGGAGGCGCCCGCCGAGTCCGAGGAGAAGGAGGACGCGCCGGGCCAAGGCGCCGAGGAGAAGGAGGAGGACAAGGCGCAGGAGAGCGAAAGCGAAACCGAGGACGCCGAGGGCTCGGAAGGCGACGAGGAAAGCGATCCCACCCAGATCGACGAGAGGGACTATCGGCCCGGCGAGCAGCAGGGCAAGGAGCAGCCCTACGCGCCGCCGAGACGCCCCAATGCGTCCGTCCTCGATAATCCCGAAAACTTCGGCTACCAAGTGTTCACGCGGCAGTTCGACGAAGCCGTGAGCGCGGAGACCCTGTGCGACGCCGATGAGCTTGAGCGGCTTCGCGCCTTTCTCGACAAGCAGCTTTCCGTGCTGCACGTGGCCGTGAGCCGGCTTGCGAACCGCTTGCAGCGCCGCCTCCTCGCCCAGCAGAACCGCGCCTGGGATTTCGACCTCGAAGAAGGCATGCTCGACACGTCGCGGCTCTCCCGCGTGGTCACGGACCGGTTCCAGCCGCTGTCCTTCAAGCGCGAGCGCGAGACGACGTTCCGCGACACGGTGGTGACGCTGCTTCTCGATAACTCCGGTTCGATGCGCGGCCGCCCCATCATGGTGGCGGCGTGCTGCGCGGATATCCTGGCGCGCACGCTGGAGCGCTGCGGCGTGAAGGTCGAAGTTCTCGGCTTCACCACGCGGCAGTGGAAGGGCGGGCAGGCGCGCGAACAATGGCTCGCGGCTGGCAAGCCCGGCAATCCGGGCCGCCTCAACGATCTGCGCCACATCGTTTACAAGTCCGCGGACATGCCTTGGCGGCGCGCGCGGCGCAATCTCGGCCTCATGATGCGCGAGGGCCTGCTCAAGGAGAACATCGACGGCGAGGCGCTGGCCTGGGCGCATGCGCGCCTGCTGGCGCGGCCCGAGCAGCGGCGGATCATCATGATGATCTCCGACGGCGCGCCGGTGGACGATTCCACGCTGTCGGTGAACACCGGCGTCTATCTTGAAAAGCACCTGCGCAAGGTCATCCACGAGATCGAGAGCTATTCGCCCGTCGAGTTGATCGCCATCGGCATCGGCCACGACGTGACGCGCTATTACCGCCGCGCCGTGACCATCACGGACGCCGAGGAGCTGGCGGGCGCGCTGACGGAGAAGCTCGCGGAGCTGTTCAGCGAGGAAGGGAAAGGCGCGCCCGGTTCGCGGCGGCGGTCAGGGCGCGGACTGCATTAGGGCGCGCCTGCGCCGGTCGCATCTGCCGGTTCTTAATTTGATCTAGCACCGCCAAAAACCCGGCGGCTACCGTTGCAAGCAGTACGTCAAGAAATAAATTCCAAAATAGACCTATATTTCATGGGCTAAATTTCCCCTCGACCGGTAACGTCGCGAATGGATGGACTGTCCCCCCAAACGATCACCCCGAAACAAAACAACATGATTTTCGGCACACTATTCACAAAGCTACTGGGGAGCAAGCACCGTCACCGCACGGGCCGCTTTTGCTTATGCGGCGGGTTTGATTTCGGCATGCAACGTCACGCCAAGCGCGGCCAGCACGCCCAGGAGCGTTGTAAGGCGCGGGTCGCCATCCTCGCTCAGGGACCTATAAAGCGCTTCACGGGTCACGCCGGATTCTCGCGCAACCAACGTCATTCCGCGCGCTCGAGCGATCACGCCGAGCGCTTGCGCGACATAAGCAGCGCTGCCGCTGGCAAGCGCATCGTTAAGCAGTTCCGCTTGCGCTTCCTCGGTATCGAGATAGCGCGCGGCGTCGAATGGTTCAGTTTTCGCCATCAGTCCTCCAATTCTTCTGCGAGCGCCTTCGCGCGTTCGATATCCCGCGACTGAGTTTTCTTGTTCCCGCCGCATAGCAGGACGATGAGCACCCGCCCTCTCTGGACGAAATAGACGCGGTATCCTGGACCGGCGTCCACGCGAAGTTCCATCAACCCATCGCCAACGGATTTGGCGTCGCCAAGCAACCCGGCTTGCAGCCTCACGATCCGTTGAGCGATCCGAGCGGCAGCCCGCCTATCCGCCAAGTCATCGAGCCATTCCCGAAAGATGGCGGTCTGGCGCACCTCGATCATCTGTGAACTATAGATCACAACGGCCGAGATGTAAATGTTCGCAATCTCGGCCTCATGATGCGCGAGGGCCTGCTCAAGGAGAACATCGACGGCGAGGCGCTGGCCTGGGCGCATGCGCGCCTGCTGGCGCGGCCCGAGCAGCGGCGGATCATCATGATGATCTCCGACGGCGCGCCGGTGGACGATTCCACGCTGTCGGTGAACACCGGCGTCTATCTTGAAAAGCACCTGCGCAAGGTCATCCACGAGATCGAGAGCTATTCGCCCGTCGAGTTGATCGCCATCGGCATCGGCCACGACGTGACGCGCTATTACCGCCGCGCCGTGACCATCACGGACGCGGAGGAACTGGCGGGCGCGCTGACGGAGAAGCTCGCGGAGCTGTTCAGCGAGGAAGGGAAAGGCGCGCCCGGTTCGCGGCGGCGGTCAGGGCGCGGACTGCATTAGGCTCCGGCGCGAAAATGCCGCCTCGGGTATTGGCGCCAGCCGGGACGCGGCGCCTCAAGAGCTGACCGGCGCGTCGAGGATTTAAAAGTAAGGAGTTGTTTGCCTTATTGGGTTCGTTTGGAAAAAAGTGCTGTTTTCTGCTACCTCAGATGGCGTATCGGCGGTCTCAACAACGGTACTATATCATAGGTTGTAGAAATGAAAAAGGTTGTGGCGAAATAGCACCAGACGATGTTGCCGAAAGAGCGCGTCCCGGGCGCGCCTGTCCGGTTTGGCGCCGAGGCGGTAGAGCGTTCCGAGTCGGGTCGGGAGCCGTAATACTCATTATGAGTATATAACGGCCGCTGCATGTTCTGAACCGGATTCTGCCTCAAGGTCAGGCACGCTTCCAACATGACCGGGACATTGAAAGAGGTTGCTGTTGAATCGTCACCCGACGACGAGCGAAGCGCAGTACACCGCAACGAGCCCGGCCAGGATGGCGGAAACGGCAATCTCGGCTTGCCCGCCGGGCCGATGCGGTTCACCTGTCTCGATCAGCTTCTCATTGCGGATGAAACGCCAATAGCCCAAGCCGATGAGCATCAGGCCGGTCAGCATGAAAGCGAGCCCCTCATAACGGCCGATAGGGCCGCTCAGCCTGTCCGCACGGATCGCCTTGCCCACCTCAGCCGAGGCTGAACTCGCGAGCGCCAAGATAAAGAGGTTGAATTTTTCCAACACGAATCCGAAACCGATCACAGCGATCGCGGTGCGTATCCAGGCAAGAAAGGTGCGCTCGTTGGCGGAATGTTCGGTGAAATTGCGGGTCAAGGCATGTTCTCCAAAGGTGCTTTTCTGTGCGCCTTCTCTGGCGTCTTTTCGATGCGGCGATCGGCGGCCTTCTACGTCATTGGCGCCCAAAACTCACGGATCAACCGGCCCGCATTTGCCGCGTCCTCGGTCTGGTTGATCGCGCAGCGGAAATCCGCCGCATGGGGCATCCCTTCGCTGTACCAGCCGAGATGCTTCCGCGCGATCCGAACCCCCGCGCGTTCGCCGTAATGGGCCAGCATCGCCTCGAAATGCTCGATCACGGTCTCGAACTGCACGCTGAGCTCGGGCTCGACCGCCGCGGCGCTCCCGCGCAAGAACGCCGCGACCTGAGCAACGATCCACGGGCGTCCATAGGCGCCCCGCCCGATCATCACGCCGTCGGCCCCGGACAGCGCCAGCGCTCGCGCCGCGCCGGCTGGGCTGCAAATGTCGCCGTTCACCACGACGGGAATGGAAACGGCTTCTTTGACCCGCCGCACAAAGCTCCAGTCCGCTGCGCCGCCATAGAACTGGCAGCGCGTGCGGCCATGCACCGTGACCATGGCGATCCCGCAGCCTTCCGCGATTTTTGCGAGACGGGGCGCGTTGAGATGGCCGGGGCTCCACCCCATCCTCATCTTGAGCGTCACCGGCAGCTTCACGGCATCGACCACCGCCTCGAAGATTTTCGCTGCGTGCGCTTCGTCGCGCATCAGCGCCGCGCCCACTTGGTCCTTGACCGCTTTTTTCACCGGGCAGCCGAAATTGAGGTCGATGATGTCCGCGCCGCGATCCTCGGCAAGACGGGCGGCTTCGGCCATGATGTCGGGCTCGCGGCCCGCCAGTTGCACCGCCAGAAGGCCCTCGTCCGCCTCCCGCTCCGCCATTTTCAGCGTCTTGCGGTGCTCGCGGATGACGGCCTTGCTGGCGAGCATCTCGGTCACGGTCAGCTCCGCTCCGAATTTCCTGACAATGCGGCGGAATGGCTTATCGGTGACCCCCGACATCGGGGCAAGAATAACCGGGCTCTCAAGCGTCGCTCCGCCGAGCCGGATGGGCTGCAATCGCGCCCCGCCTTCTGTGAAAGACGCAGCTTTGACGGACATGGGCCGGACCTTAAGCAGAGTTTCCCAATTAAGCCAACGTAACAAAACGAAACGTTTGCTTTTTTGCGATCCCGGCTCGCGCTTCGCTTGGCCGGGATGACGGTGGGCGGCGTTGGCCGGTATGACGGTGGGGGTCGATGGCCGGGGTGGCGATGCGCGTCGATAGCCGGGATGACGATGCGCTGGGCAAATCGCGGAGTCTGCTTAGCATCCGCCCGCCGCTTGCGGCAATAAGGCCGGCCCGCGCTTGGCCCGCGTTCGCTTTTCTTATTCCCGCCGCGCAGCAGAAGGATGAGCCTTTCGCGGGGCTTGTGAAAAGGCTTGTGGAAAGGCTGGCGTTGGCGAGCTTCGCGCAAGCATGACGGCCGACGCTCTCCGGAAGTAATGCGACGCCACTCTGGGGTGTTCAATGACCGATTTATTTCGAACGGCGCTTAGCGCCATGGCATGCCGGCCGGACGAGCTTAAGATTTTTCTGAAGACCTTGCCCTTCGAGGGCCATGCGGCCCTTGGCCAGACGCCCAGCCATGGGCGCGTGAATTCGTTGAGCGGCGGGCGCGACTTTCGCATTGCGAAAGGGGCGGCTCAGCCTCTGAAGGAGATTGCCGTTGCTGCAAGCGTGATCATCGTCACGGCGGCGCTCGGCTTTTGGGCCATCATGGCGGCGGCCGGCTGATGAAGCTCGATTAGGTCTGTTCGCATTATTTGAAGCTGTGATAAGATGCGCTTATGGCGAACATCTCCATGCGGCAGCTTCGCTATTTCGACGCGCTCGCCCAATCGCTGCATTTCGGGCGGGCGGCGGAGCAGTGCGCCGTAACCCAGCCTGCGCTTTCGATGCAAATCCAGGAGTTGGAGCGAGAGATCGGCGTCATCCTGGTCGAGAGGACGCGCGCGGGCGCGAGGCTGACGCCCGAAGGAGAGGAAGCGGCGCGCCGGGTGGCGGCCATCCTTGCCAGCATGCGCGATCTCGCCGACTATGCCCGGCACAGCGCTGGCCTGCTCAGAGGGCCGCTCGCGCTCGGCGTCATTCCAACCGTCGCGCCCTACGTGCTGCCGAGGCTTTTGCCCGCGCTCAAGGCCGAGCATCCCGGCCTCGATCTGCGCTTGCGCGAAACGCAAACCCAGCACCTCGTCGCGGATCTCGTCGCGGGCCGGCTCGACGCGCTGCTGCTTGCTTTGCCGATCGACCAGCCCGAGATCGAGACGCAAGTCCTTTTCGAGGATGCCTTCGTGCTCGCGCTGCCCAGTTCGCGGCGATTGCCCGCGAGAGCGGTGGCGACCCAGGAGCTTTTCGAACACGACCGCCTGCTCCTCCTTGAGGAGGGACATTGCCTGAGAGACCAGGCGCTGAGCTTTTGCGGCCTGAAGCAGGTCGAACACCTGAACACGTTCGGCACCACCAGCCTGTCGACCATCGTGCAAATGGTGGCCAACGGCTTCGGCGTGACGCTGTTGCCGCGCATGAGCATCGAGATCGAAGCGCGCCGCGCCGGCATCCAGATTCTGCCGTTTATGCCGCCCGAACCGCACCGCGCCATCGGCCTCGCCTGGCGGCGCTCTTCGCCCCGTAAGCGGGACTTCGAGGCGCTCGGGCGGATCGTGGCGCGTTTACAAGGGCAGGGCGAGTAAGCTCGCGCGCGCGGTCGGTAGCGGCGCCCGTCCCGCTTGGCGGCCACGATGCGCATCGAGCACGAGCGAGGGAGCGCGCCGCCGGGTTGCGCCTCGCGGGAGTCTTGCTGGCGCGCCTCTTCATCCTTATTCCAGTCTCGCCATCTCGGACGCCATCGATAAGATAACGCCCATGCCTTCACGCTTCCAAAACCGGCAGGCGCTCCTCGCAGCCATGGGCGCGGTTCTGCTTGCCGCGGCGCAGGCCGAGGCCACGCCGCCGAAAAGGTTCGTCTATCTTCGCGATGTCGCGCCCTCCATCGCGCAGGACATGCGCTATGCATCGCCCGCGAACTTCACCGGCAAGCCCGTGCCCGGCTATGGCGCCGCCGAGTGCCTGTTGCGGCGCGAGGCCGCCCAGGCGCTGCTCCATGCGCAAACGAAGGCGCAAAAGCTAGGTTATTCTCTGAAAGTGTTCGATTGCTACCGGCCAGCGCGCGCGGTCGAGGCGTTCATGGCCTGGGTCGCGGAGCCGGAAGACCGGGCAACGAAGAGCTTTTATCCGCATCTTGCGAAATCGCAGCTCGCGCCGGACTACATCGCGCCGCAATCGACGCATTCGACCGGAAACACCGTCGATCTCACGCTGACCCGCGCGGGACCATCGCCGAGGCCGGCGCAGACGCCCGCTGAGTGCACGCTCCCCGATCCGCGCGAAAGCGTCGACATGGGCACAAGCTTCGACTGCTTCGACCCGAAGGCGAACACGGATTCTTCATCGGCGACCCCGGATCAAAAAGAGTCGCGCGCTGTTTTGAAACGCATTATGAAGGAAGCCGGTTTCGACGGCTACGCTGCGGAGTGGTGGCACTTCTCCTTCCGAGGCGCGAAGGACAAGCGCCGCTACGACTTCCAGATCGAGCCGCGATCATGACTGCGGCCAGGGAGACCTATCTGTCTCCCTTTTGCCACAGTTTGGCCTAAAGATATCTTCGCCCTCGAAACGAATAGAAGCGTAAGGACTCAAGGCATGGCAGCCCCCCGGCAACAGGTCGAATTCAACGGAATCTCTTATTCTCCTGTAGCATTCGAGGAATTTGCCGCTCACACGAAGTATTCGTTGTTCGGCGTGCCGCGATATCGCTGGAGCGACGAGCCGGTGGTTATTCTCGCAACCTTCAGCACGCGCAGGTTGACTTTCACGCGCAAGGACTTCGCGCGGGTCGACAAGACGATGGGGCATTACGCACACCTTAAGCCGCCGAGCGGAGGCGAGGCAGGGCCGTGCATTTCGCTCGCGCCCGCTTTCGACGATGCGGCTTGGGTCCGCAGCGGAAGGGACTGGGAAGCCTTTAGCGCCGGGAATGCCGATCATTTGCCGCGCTTCTTCTTCCTGGGCACGATCCTGTTCGACAGAAGCGTGTTCCGCTCCCATCACCTCGCGCTCGACACGATCCTGTTCGCGAACAGCCATTCCGGCGATCCGGCTTTGCCGGATCCGCTCAGCCTCAAGGCAGGGCGCGGCTACGATGTAGCGACGCCGCCATCCTTCAAGGTGAGCGTTCCTAACGACCCGATCGCCAGCGATCCCGGCATATAAAAGCCTGGATAGTCATGGCCGGGCTTGACCCAAAGGCTTGACCCGGCCATCCATGTCTCAATCGGAACTCTCCGTTTTTTTGTTCTGGATAGGCGCCTCAAGGCGGCTATGACGCTAGCCAGCGCACGCCGGAAACGGTGGGTAAGGCGCCGCGATGCGCGCGTCGGCGGCGGCTCCAGGGTTCATCATTCTTAAGAATTGGTTAACCTCGGCGGCACGTAACGGGTGGAGGTCCCCATTTTCGCCGTCGACGCGGATTGCACGCCATGATGACAAGAGGAGATCGCTCGCGTCCGCCGCAGCCCAATCGCGCTTGCCTTCAAACGCTCGCCGCCGCCGAGGTCGCCGCCGCCTACATTGGAGCGCAAAAGGGCGGCTGCCAGAAGGGGGAGGCCGTTGCGGCGCTTTCCGAGTTTTTCGACGCCGAACCCATCCTCGCCGGGGCCGCCGCTAAAGGACTGATCGAGGAGCGCGCGGGCCTGTTCTACGCGGCGGCGAATGCGCATAGCCCTCCGCTCCGGAGCGCGGCATGGGCCGACGCAAGGCGGAACCTCGCTTATCGCGCGCTTGGCGTCGATCCGGCACGCGGGCAGCGCGATCTGGCGGCTGCTGCGTTGCGCCAGCTTTTCAGCCTGGACAACCTTCCGCCCGCGCCATCTCGAAGCGAGGTTCGCTGCGAGCTTCTTCGCCGTATTGTCGCGTCTTTCGAGGCGCCCTTCATGGCGGGGTGTCCCGCGCCGTCGAAAGCGTTCTCCTTCGATCCCATGAGCCGGGCCATCTACCTGGCCTTTGCCGGTCTCGGCGCCGGCACGGTGCTTCAGGCCGACGCCCGGCTTTTATCGTCCGCTTTCGGCGGCCCCGCGGCAACCGTCGCCGAGCTAAGCGCAACCCTCGTTCGGGCCGCGCTGAAGGCGCCCGCTGCCGAGGCGCCGAAAAAAGAGGAGGCTTTTAACTTGGACGGATTCGCTGAATCAGTCAGAAAGCTTGCCCGGAGGCTGGAAACGAAACCCTATTCCGGGCGCGTCGCGATCGCGCAGGTCTACGATGCCGGCCTCGCGGCGGGTCTGGAGCTTGGAACCCTCGATGAGTTCAAGGTCCACCTCGCCGAAGCCGCCCGCGAAGGCCTTGTCGATCTCGAACGCTACGACATCACCGGCCCGCTCGACGCGAGGCTAAAGGAGCGTTCGCGTCTGCGTTTCGGCCGCGATGAGCGTCATTTCATCGTCAATCAATGGATTTAACCGTCCGCGTCATGGATCCTCGCCTGAAAGCCTTCGAAAGCTCTGAGTTCGACCGCGTCTTCGGCGCGGTGGCCTCGCTTGCGGGGGCGGCGGACGAAGAGCGCGTCGATGTGCCCGAGATCGAGGCCGAGGCGAGCGAGGCGCTGCTAAGGATCGCCGCGAACGCGCAAGCCCAGAACCCCGATCCGGCATCGCGCATCCTCCTGATCAAGGGCGCAACAGGCACGGGGAAGACGCACACGCTTCTCACCGCCATCCGCCGCATGCACCAGGACGGCGGGGTTTACGCGGCGCTTTTTCCAATGGTGGACCTCGTCGCCGAGAAGGATCTCGACGCGTGGCTGCTCCGCGCGCTCGTCTCCAGGCTTTCCGAGCGATACCTCGTAGCCCAGGGAGCGCCGTCGCCGCTCATGCGTCTCGCGGTCGAAGCGCTCCGCCGGGGCGAGCCGGACCTTGTCGCGGCGTTCCGGCGCGAGGTGCTTGACGAAGGCGGCGATGTGCGCGACTTCGATCTGAGGCCGCTCGTCGTGTCCGTTCGAGCGAAGCTGCAAAAGACTTCGCATCTTCCGGTTCCGTCCGAGGCGTTCATGACCGCGCTTCTGGGCGCGGCCTCCGGCGACGACGATTGCCTTGCTTTCCTGCTCGGCCATCCCACGAATGTCAGCATCGGCGGCGTGCGGCTGGCGCATTTTCTTGAGGATCACGTCGGCCGCGCACATATCGACGCGTTCTGCAACCTCATCGGGGCGACGGGCGGCGCGCTTTTCCTCGCCTTCGACCAGCTCGAACAGAGCCGCGTGGTGGGCTGGGAGCAGCGGCTTCGGCACCTGTTCAGCCGGGGCGCGCTGCTCGCGGAGACGCTGCCGCCCCTTTGCGTGGCCTATGCCGTGCTGCCCGCGCTGTACGACACGATCTGCGACGGGATCGACGGCTCGATCCGCGACCGCATCGAGCGTTTCGGCGCGATGCCCGTTCGCTTGCGGCCGCTCGCGCGCCGTCAGGTCGAGGCGCTCTTGAAGCGCCGGCTTGGCGAGTTGTTCGAGCGCCGCGGGGCGAAGCTCGACCCGGCCGATCCGCTTTTTCCGTTTCCTGCCTGGATGCTTGCCGAGCTTGGCGGACAAACCTCGCGCTATGTCTTCGAGCTGATCCAGCAATTCCGGCGCGTCTATCTCGCGACCGGCAGGATTCCCGAGATCGACGACATGCCGCCTCCGCCCGTTGTGGCGAGCGAAACCGCGCTGCCGCCGCCTCCTTCCGCGGCGGCGGCGACGAATTTCGACGACAAGTGGCGCGGCGAGATTACATCCAGGACCGTGCAGCCGGCGGTCGGCAACGGCATTCAGCAGGCGGAAATCCTGGAATGGGCCGTGCAGGCCTGCGCCGCCGAAATCGAAGGCGTCACCGCGATCAAGACGCGGCGAACCGTGCGCGGCCGCGCGGGCACGGTGGTGATCGAGGCCGATTTCCAGAAGGATGGGCAAAGCGTCGAGCGCCGCGAAATCGCGCTCTGCAACGAGGCGCGCGGCGCGCCGCTCGCCGAGGAAATCCGCGTCTTCCTGCGCACCGTGAACGGCTCGCGGCCTGTGATCGTGCGCCCGCGCGGCGGCCGGCTGCCGCGCTCGGGCCGCTTCATCGCGCCCTTGATCCGCGACGCCGAGGAGATGCACGCGATCATCGTTCCGCAGTTCGAGATGCTGTCCTGGGAGCGGCTCGATTCCGCGCGCCACTTCTTCCGCAACTTCAAGGACGCGGCGGGCTTCGAGGCTTGGCAGCGCGAGGCGCGCCCGCTGACGAAGACGGCGTCGCTGTCGGACATCGTGCAATATCCTTATATCAAGGCGGTCGAGGAGGAGGGCGAGGACGAGGCGCCTGAGAAGACGCCCGCGCCGCCGCCGCCTCCGCGCCGCAAGGGTCCGGCCGCGCAGTCCGTCATGCTGGGCGCGCACGAGGATGGCGGGGAGGTGCATTGGGCGCCGTTCGAGACCGAGGCGAAGCTCCTCAATTTCGGCATTCTCGTCACGGGCGACCCCGGCGCCGGCAAGACGCAGACGCTCAACGTGCTCATCGACGGCATCGCCGGCATGGGCTTCCCGGTCTGCATCTTCGACTTCAAGAACGACTATTCGGAGCGCGGCTTCGTGCAGGCCATCGGGCTGAAAGTGCACGACGTGCGCCGCTACGGCATCCCCTTCAACCCGCTGATGCCGAGCGCCAGCGACGACGGGCAGGCCCAGCCCATCGAGCACATTTTCACGATTACGGGCGTGTTGAAGCGCGTGTTCGGGCTCGGCGACCGGCAGACCGCCACCTTGCGCGACGCGGTGAAAGGCGCGTTCGAGGCGCGCGGCATCAATCCGCAGAAATGGGTGAATGTCGACAGCTTGCGCCCGCCGAGCTTCGACGATGTGGTGGCGATCCTGGCGGAGCAGAAGGAGGCGAAAAATCCTCAGGCGATCAGCCTTCTGGACCGCATCGCGCCGCTGTTCGAGCTGGGGCTTTTCCCGAAGTCGGACGAGTTCGACACGCCCTTCGAGGCCATGCTCGACGAGAAGCTGGTGCTGTCGCTGTTCGCGCTGCCGACCGACGAAATCAAGGCGGCGCTGGCCGAACTGATCATCATCCGGCTGCACGGCGTGCTGCTCCGGCGCGCGCAGCCGAGGCGGCTGACGCGGCTGCTTGTGGTGGACGAGGCGTGGCGCGTCGCCAACAGCGCGCATCTCGAAAATCTCGCGCGGGAGGGCCGCGCTTTCGGCGCCGGCATCGCCATCGGCACGCAATATCCGGGCGACCTGCCGCCCGATTTGTCCGGCGCGCTCGACACGAAAATCTATCTCAAGAACCAGCAGCCGGATCACAAAAAGGCGGTGGTGCGCGCGCTGTGCGGGGCGAATTCGGGGCCGGAAGCGGCGCATCTGCATGGCGTGCTGGAGCGGCTGACCCAGTTCGAGGGGCTGATCCAGAACCAGCAATATTTGCCCTATGCGCGGTTCAAGCTCCTGCCTTATTTTGCCCGCGTCGCGCGCGATGAGGCGGCGTAGGCGGGCGCCCTTAACCTTGCGTTAACCTTGGCGCCCCGGAATAAGGTACCGCCAGTTCGCGGTTTTTGCCCCTTTTCCCCTCATTACGACCATCATAGCGCGAAGCGCCTTGCGGACGCGTTAAGCGGCGCTATCTCTTTGGTTTCTCTTGAGGAATCCCGCCGGCGTCGCAAAATACCGGGCGGTTGCGGAGGCCGCTCCTGCAACCTTGGGCGTGGTTTTCTGGTTAACCCGCGCAAGATTAGAACCGTTAACTAGGATTTCCGACTCGCTTTTTTTGGGGTCGAATCCGGTTTTTTCGCGTTTTTCGTAAGGATTCGTAGGAAAAGCCGCGCGGAAAACCTTCGCATTCGGGGCCGTTAACCGGCGCGATTTTAACCATGCGCGGCGGTAAGAAATTCGCCCGCCGCCTTACGGTTCGAAAAGTTCGAACGATAAGGCGCGCCCGCGCCGGTTCCGCGAGAAATCGGGTCGCGCCGTTCGGTCGCCTCCACCGTCACGCGGTCCACTACGGATAATTTTACTAAAATGCAATTTAAGTAAAATGGTAGAATATGAACAATATTTCACTAGCAAAAAATGTCTGGCTCGTGCTTAACCGCGACTGGCGCTCCCGGTTTAGGCTGGGAGCCGGAGACCGGTTCGACGGCGGCGCCTCGTCGGCCCTCCCCATGCCAAGACAAACACTTCGATAGAAAGGAGCCAATTCGTTGGTGCGCGTTGCTTTGCCCGTCACTCTCGCTATCGCTTTGAGCGTAGCTTTTACAACACAAGCTGCCCCGCAAGGACTTCTCGACTTTTTTAAATCCATCTTGCCCGCTCAGACATTCGAGCATGCCCGGACAAAGACCAAGAAGGGCTACGGCGCCTCGGTCCACGGCAAGATCAAGGTCAACGGCAAAAGCTTCGATTTTGTTTCCGGTGGGAGAGGCCGCGGCTCCGCGCCTTTCGGCGCCTATCGAGTTGGACCGCTTGGCGGCTTCAAGGCTCCAAGGGGAACATGGGTTCCAGGCTATCGCTTAAGCGATGCCTACGATCCTTTTGTGAAGGATAACCGGACAGGCTTATTCATTCATCCCGGATATAACGCATCGGCTGGCTGTTTAGCGATCGTGAAGGGCCAATGGCCTTCGTTCGTCAAGGCCATAGAAGGAGTCGCCAAGACTGGCGGCCCTCTCAGGATCCACCTTGGTCCGCAAAGCGAACCTCCGGAGAAACCTGTAGGCTGAGAGCAACGCCGCGCTCGTGTCTTGCCTGCGATTTACGCTAATCTTGCAGTTGGCGCGCACGGCGTCTCAAAGACGCAGGGCATATGCCAGCCCCTGGACCCGGCAAGCCGGCGCCAGGGGCTGTTTTTTGCTGCGCGGCCAAACAAGGCGCCAAGCTGACTTTGCCGGCTTCGCCGCCGCCGCCATCCCGGAAAGGCGGCGCCGTGTCCGGGATCGTAACAGATCGAAACGCTTGCCTTTTTGCGATCCCGGCTCGCGCTACGCTGGGCCGGGATGACGACCCGTTGGCCAGCCGGGGTCTGCTCAGCTCTGACGTTTTCTACCGCCACCGGCCATGATCATGGCGCCGGCTGCGATGCCAAAAGTGCGCGTAATGCCGATGCCCGCGGTCGAACCAGCCAGCAAGGAGAATGCTGGAGCCCGGCGAGGCTTGTACGCTTGTCGCCACGATGGAAGCGGCTTGAGCTTTGTCGCTCGCCATTGGAGCCGCGGCCACAAGGCCTATCGCAGCTAATGCTAAAAGCATTCTTTGCATTTGGGATTCCTGTTCTGAACGCGCTTATTGCATGCGGGCTCATTAATAAAAACTCCGGAGAGCGAATGCCGTTCCGTTCCGCGCGAGAATAAATGAAGAAAAAATGGAATTATTTCCTAGGGCATTGACTTGATTGCGAATTAAGCGACAAAAAAATATTGACGATACCTCTACGGCGACGAATATTTCGTCTTTTGCAAAAAAGAATGTCTATGAAAAATACTTTCATGTTCTTCATGATCCCCGGCAGGTTCTTTTCGACGAAGAGCCGCAAGCGGTTTCCGGGACGGCAAAGAGCGCGGAGCTCGTCGTCCCGGCCAAGCGAAGCGCGAGCCGGGATCGTTGAGAACACAGGCCCGCGTTTTGTGCGGTCCCGGATAACGCCTCCGGCGTTTCCGGGACGGCGAGGGGGGAGCCGAGCGGTTTCCGGGACGGCAAGGGGGCGCCCTCGCCGCCTTCCGGGCGGCACATCGAAGGGGGAGCGGCGCTCTAATTGCGATCGGGCCAAATCCAATCGCCGAGGCCGCGTTGAAAAATCGAGCTGATGGACTCGCGCGCCTCAAGCTCCTCGGTGCGCCGCCGGCGGGAGCGGCCGCGCTCCGCCGCCTGCATGGAACGGCCGGCGGCAACCAATGCTGCGAGCGATGGAAGCGCGGCGGAGCGCTCAAGCGGCTCCCGGGCGCGGGCTTCGAAGACTAAGGCCGGGGCCGGCTTCCTCTGAAAGCCGGGGTCGGCATCCATCGCTTGCCGCATCGCGAGGCGCCAGATCTCCGCCGCAAGGCTGCCCCCCGCGACCCCTTCCATCGGCGAGCCGTCGTCATTGCCGGCCCACACGCCGATGACGAGATTGCCGGCGAAGCCGATGAACCATGCATCGCGCTGCTCCAGGCTCGCGCCAGTTATGCCGAAGGCCGGTATCGGCAGCCGGGCGGCGCGGCCGGAACCCTGGCGAATGGCGGCGGACAGCAACTCTCGCATGCTATCCGCCTTGGCGAGCTTCCAAAGGCCGGCTTCGCGGGGCGGTTCGGCGCCGCCCGGCGGTTTCGCGTCGAGGCCGGCGACCCCCCAAGGCTTGACCGGATAGACGCCCGCCGCAATCGCGGCATAGGCCGCCGTCATTTCGAGCAACGAGACTTTCGAAGTCCCGAGTGAAAGGTTCTCGTTGGAGTCGATCGGAGACGCAATCCCGAGATCGCGCGCCGTGCCGATGACGGCGTCGCGCCCCACCGCTTCGGACAACTTCACCGCAACTGTGTCGGTGGACCGGGAGAAAGCCTTGGTCAGCGACACAGTTCCGCGATGCCCGCCGCCGGAATTCTTCGATTCTCCGCCATCGTTGGAGACCGGCTCGTCCGCCAGCGCCATGTCCGGCCGCGCGCCTGCCCGCAGCGCCGCCAGATAGACGAACGTCTTGAAGGCCGAGCCCGGCTGCCGCCGCGCCTGGACGGCCCGGTTGAAGCGGCTCGCCTCCCAATCCCTGCCGCCGGCCATGGCCACCACGCGGCCGTCGGTTCGCATGGCCACCAGCGCGGCCTCGCTCGCATGAAGCCTCCGGCCCTCTTTATCGAGCACTTTTTTGATGGCGTTTTCGGCGATCCGCTGAAGCGCGGGCTCGAAGGTGGTGTAAACCAGCACCGGCTGCTGGGAGCGGCGGTCCTTCATCTCCATTTGCAGCGAGTCCGCAAGCCAATCCGCATAGGAGCCGCCGAACGCGTTCGCCCGGGCCGCGACAAGCCCCGCCGGCTGGATATGAGCAAGGCGCTTTTCATCGAGCCGGCCGTCGCGAACCATGGCCCGCACCACCAGACCGGCCTCCTGCCGCGCATCGTCAAGGTTGATGCTCAACCGGGCCGGCGAGCGCAGCAGAGCCACCATCAGCGCCGATTCCGACACATTCAACTCCCCCACCGGCTTGTCGAAAAAGCTCCGGGCCGCGGCGCGCACGCCGAAGCAGCCCTTGCCGAAATAGACGCTGCTCAGATAGCGCTCAAGAATCTGGTTTTTGGTCATCCGCTTTTCGAGCCAGATGGCCAGCGCCGCCTCCTCCAGCTTGCGCTCGAAGGTCGCCCTACTCGTCAGGAACGAGATTTTCACGAGCTGCTGCGTGATGGTGCTGCCGCCCTCGCGGATCACGCCCGCCTTATAGTTGCGGCGGGCCGCGCGCAGGATTCCCCGTGGATCGACGCCGATATGCCGATAGAAGCGGCGATCCTCCCTTGCCAGCAGGGCGTCGATAAAATGGGGGGGCAACTCGTTGAGCGCGACCGGCTCGGCCATGCACTCGCCGCGCCTGGCGAAGGGCCGGCCATCGGCGCCAATCAGCACCAGGGGGAGCTTAGCGGGGGTTCTGAGCGTGCGCTCGATGGGATAACGCTCGCTGAGCGCGGTTTCGAAGGCGAGGACCGGCCAAAGGAGCGCGGCGCCCCCAATCAGAATGGCGTTCGAGAGGCCGGACAGAAAACGGAACGCCCCTCCGGCGGCGGCCGGCGGCGCGGCCGGAGCGGGCTGAGTTTCGGGTGGCGACTCTTGCGGTCCGTTTATCACCTGCGGAGGATAAACTAATTCGCATGCCCGCCATAGAATCGGAATCTACCCAAGCCGGTCTCTGTACAGCGCTCTAATTCAGGCAGCACTTCTTGTATTTCTTGCCGGAGCCGCACGGGCAAGGGTCGTTTCGTCCGACTTTTTCTTCCAAACGGCGATAGGCGAGCGATTTCTCTTCTCGATTGCGGTAAAGCGCCAGGACCCAATCGGAGATCGCCTCCAGCGCATCCTCGAAAATCGCCTTCGGGTCCACGCCGATTTCGGCCATCTTCGCGTCGATCTTCTCATCTTGCAGAAGCGCGGCGAGGAGGACGAAAAGGTCCTGCGCCTCGCCCTGCCGAAGCTGCTCCCATGCGGCCTGCCGCAGCCGCATGCCCGCAAAAAATCCGTCCGCCCAATCGCGCGTAACGAGGCGGCCCTCTTCGTCTTGCCAGAATAACGGCTTGTAGGGCTTGGCGCGCGACCTGAGGCTTTTGATTATGTTGCCGTGCTCGACCGAAAGCATGCCCGCCAGGAGCCGGGCGTCATCGCCGTCGAGGCTCATATCCGGGGCGGTCATAATCAGCGGAAGCCACTCGGTTTCCGCAACGGGCTCGGGCCCAACGACGACCGCGGTCATGACGCCATTGCCATAAGCCAACCCGGCCATCCCTCCCTCGAAGGCCTCCTTCGAGGAGGCGAATTCCTGAAGATCCTTCTCCAAGGCTTCGGGGTCTTTCAGCAGAGCCAATAAACTCATGGCGCCCTCCCGGCGAATCGAAGCGATCCCCGCAAAGGCTAGCAGCCGCCGAAAATGCCCCGCAAGCGAGCGCCGGCCGGGGCGGCTCTTTAGATGTGGATGGCGCGGCCATAGGCGTCGAGCACGCTTTCGCCGGCGCCGGGCTGAGAAGAAAATGCTTAGAAGAGACGGCTTGCCGCCGCTCACGTTGGCGCGTAGATTCAAGCGATGACGTCCCTTTGCCTGTTCCCCGATTTGGAGGCGTTACGCCTCCTCTGCCGCCGCCGGCGCATCCGGCGGCTGGCGCTGTTCGGCTCTATGCTGAAAGGCGGCGCCCGCCCGGACAGCGACGTGGACTTGCTGGTCGAGTTCGAGGAAGGCCACAAGCCCGGCCTCCTGGCGCTCAGCGGCATCGAGGCCGAGTTGTCGGCTTTACTCGGCGGGCGGAGCGTCGATTTGCGCACGCGAGAGGATCTGAGCCGCTACTTCCGCGACGAGGTGGAGCGCAACGCCGAGATTCAATATGCGGCCTGATGACGCCGTTCGCATCCGCCACATGATCGATGCTGCCGAGGCGGCTCGCATGTTCATCGAGGGCCGGGATCGCCGCGGCCTGGATGACGATCAGATGCTGCTCTTTGCGCTGGTCCGTGCCGTTGAAATCGTCGGCGAGGCGGCTTCCCGAATTACGCCGGAAACACGACTTGCCACTCCGGCCGTGCCCTGGGCGGCGATAGGAAATGCCGCCTCTCATCGCGATCCTAGCCGCAATACTTAAGGGATGATGACAAAATTGCGCTTTAGATGTGGATGGCGCGGCCGTAAGCGTCGAGCACGCTTTCGCCCATCATCTCGGACAGCGTCGGATGCGGGAAGACGGCCTGCATCAGCTCCGCCTCGGTCGTCTCCAGCGTCTTCGCGATGGAGAAGCCTTGGATCAGCTCCGTCACCTCGGCGCCGATCATATGCGCGCCCAGGAACTCGCCGGTTTTCGCGTCGAAGACGGTCTTCACGAAGCCCTCCGGCTCGCCGAGCGCGATGGCCTTGCCGTTGCCGCGATAGGGGAAGCGGCCGACCTTGATCTCGCGCCCGTTCGCCCGCGCCATCGCTTCGGTCAAGCCGATGGAGGCGACCTGCGGCTGCGAATAGGTGCAGCCCGGAATGTTGCGCACGTTCAGCGGATGCACGCCGCTCTGGCCCGCGATCTTCTCGACGCAGATAATGCCCTCGTGGCTCGCCTTGTGCGCGAGCCAGGGCGGGCCGGCCACGTCTCCGATGGCGTAGACGCCGGGCGCGGCGGTGCGGCACCATTCGTCGATGACGATGTGCGATTTCTCGATCTTCACGCCCAGCTCTTCGAGCCCGAGATTTTCGACATTGCCGGCGATGCCGACGGCGAGGATGACGCGGTCGAACTCCGCCGTCTCCCGCTTGCCGTCCTTCAAGGTCAGCGTGGCGGTCACGCTGTTCGCGCCCTTCTCCAGCGCCTCGACCTTGGCGCCGGTGTGGATGGTCATGCCCTGCTTCTCGAACGACTTCCTGGCGAAGGCCGACACCTCCTCGTCCTCCACGGGCAGGATGCGGTCCAGGATCTCGACCACCGTCACCTTCACGCCGAGCGCGTTGTAGAAGCTCGCGAATTCGATGCCGATGGCGCCGGAGCCGACCACGAGCAGCGTTTTCGGCGTCATGTCCGGCACCATGGCCTCCTTGTAGGTCCACACCAGCTTGCCGTCGGGTTCGAGGCCGGGCAGGCTGCGCGCGCGGGCGCCGGTCGCCACGACGATGTGCCGCGCCTTAACATCGGCGAGCGGCGCGCCATCCTTGCCCGCGACCGCGACCGCGCCGCCGCCCTTCAGCCGCGCCGTTCCCGCGATCGCCGCAACCTTGTGTTTCTTGAGAAGGAAGGCGACGCCCGCCGACAGCTTGCCGGCGACCTGCCGCGACCGGCTCACCACCTTGGCGAGGTCGAAGGTCGCGCCGTTCGTTTCCAGCCCGAACTCGCCGGCGTGGCGGATCAGCGTCAGCACCTCCGCCGTGCGCAACAGCGCTTTCGTCGGGATGCAGCCCCAGTTGAGGCAAATGCCGCCCAGTTCCCCGCGCTCGATGACGGCCGTGCGAAGGCCGAGCTGCGCCGCGCGGATCGCCGCGACATATCCCCCAGGTCCGCCGCCGATCACCGCGACGTCGAATGCTTCGCTCATGAGGCTCCCTCGATCGAAATGAAGTCCCGCTTATCGAGCAGGATGCTGAAGTGGGCAGTGACCCATGGTTCGACAAGCTCACCATGAGGTGTAACGCTTTGATAATACACGGCCTCATTGCTAGTGCGCGACACAACTCAGGAAGAACGCGACCGTGGCCGCCAAGCCAAGTACGGACCGGACGGCATGAAGCCGGCCCCATTTGCGAATGAGGGGCCCGATGCCGGAGTTCGGGGCCTCCATCGCCATCAGCTTCGTATTCGCCGGCATGATGGCGAGCAGCGTCCATGGCCAGTTCGCGACGAGAATCATGGCGCCCAAGAGGAAGCCAAAATCTCCGGTCTCATACCAGGCCGCCAGGCCGAACAGGCAGCCGATCAGGGCGAGCGGCGCCTGCATGGCGAAGCCGCGTTTGTAGGAAGGCTTCCATTCCAGAAGAAGCGCCTTATCGTCAAGCTTCAGCCGCGCGGGTTGCTCGGCGACGCTGATATAGAGCGCGGCGCCTGCGAAGATCGCGGCGGCAGTCAAGGCAAGAAGACCGAAAACGAGCATCGAGGGGCGCAATCTCTCAAACCAGCATCGTCACAGGCTCCTCGACGAAGCCCTTGAAGGCGGCGAGCAGCCGGGCGCCGAGCGCGCCGTCCACCACGCGGTGATCGCAGGAGAGCGTGCAGCCCATCATGGTGGCCACCGCGATCTTGCCGTCCTTCACGACCGCGCGCTGTTCGCCGCGCCCCACGGCGAGGATCGTGGCGTGGGGCGGGTTGATGACGGCGTCGAAATGGTCGATCCCAAACATGCCGAGGTTCGAGATGGCGGTCGTCCCGCCCTGATATTCATGCGGCGCCAGCCGGCGGCGGCGCGCGCGCTCGGCCAGCTCCTTGATCTCGTTCGAGATTTGCGCGAGCGACTTCTTCTCCACCGCCCGGACGATGGGCGTGAACAGCCCGCCCTCGATGGCGACGGCGACGCCGATGTCGGAGCCCTTGTGCAGGAGGATGCCGCGCTCGGTGAAGGTGGCGTTCGCCTCGGGCGTAAGCTGAAGCGCGAGCCCCATCGCCTTGATGAGAAAATCGTTCACCGACAGCTTATAGGCGCTTGGCCCGTCCTTCGGCGAGCGCGCGTTGAGCCGCTGGCGCGCGTCGAGCAGCGCGTCGATCTCGCAATCGACCGTGAGGCGGAAATGCGGGATCGTGGCGGCGGCCTGGGTGAGCCGCAGCGCGATGGTCTTGCGCATGTTGTCGAGCGGGCGGACCTCGTAGCTGCCCTTTTCGTAGAGCGCGAGGATCTGCTCGTCCGGCATGGCCGCCGGGAAGCCTCGGCTCGGAACGAGCGCGCCGCCATTTGCCGGGATCGCTTGCGCCGCCGGGGGTTGCGGGAGGACGGCCGCGGCGCCCGAGCGCGCGGCCTCGTCCACATCGCGCTTCACGATGCGGCCATGCGGCCCCGACCCGCGAAGGCGCGCGAGATCGATCTTGGCTTCGGCCGCGAGGCGGCGCGCCAGCGGCGACGCGAAGATGCGGCCATCGCCGTTTGGCTTGGTCTGGGCGAGTCTCCCCTCACCCTCTCCCCCTGGGAGAGGGAACGGTGCTGCAACGGCTGCGGCCTGACCCCCTCTCCCAGGGGGAGAGGGCTGAGGTGAGGGGGTACCCCCCTCTGCCATAGCCGAAGCATCCTCGCCTTCGGACAACAGGAGCGCTATCGGCGTATTCACAGCCACGCCCTCCGTCCCCTCCGGGATCATGATCCTGCCGATCACGCCCTCCTCGACCGCTTCGACCTCCATGGTCGCCTTGTCGGTCTCGATTTCGGCGATGGCGTCTCCCGAGGACACCTTATCGCCCTCCTTCTTCAGCCATTTCGCAAGCTTTCCCTGCTCCATGGTGGGCGACAGCGCGGGCATGAGAATGGGGATCGGCATCGGCTTATCCTTGGCGCGCGCGAACGCGGCTATGAAATCGGAACGTCCTTGGCGTCGAGCGTGATCTGCGGCGGGCGCCGCCCGGAGGGCTGGAAAACGCCGCCCCGGCTGAGTTTCTGGCCCGCGAGATAGGCGATCTCGTCCTCCATCTCCTCGATCAGGCTGCCCCGGTCCACGATGCGGTCGGCGGTCATGCGGTAGCGCGCGTTGACGTAGGCGTCCGTCACGATGACGAGATAGGCGACTCCGCCGGCCTCGAAGCTCGCGGCGTGGCCGTCGCCATAGCTCTGCCAGGGGGATCGCTTCTGCATGGGCATGGCGTTCACGTCCTGTAGCAGACCGACTTGACGGCTTTCACCACCCGCGCGGCATTGGGCAGCGCGAGCTTTTCGAGGTTGGCGGCGTAGGGCATGGGCACGTCCTCGCCCGAGACCTTGGTTGGCGGCGCATCGAGATGGTCGAAGGCGCGCCGCGCGACCTCGGCGCAGATTTCCGAGCCGACCGAGCAGACGGGCCAGGCCTCCTCCACGGTGACGATGCGGTTGGTCTTCCGCACCGAGGCGAGCACGGTCTCGATGTCGAGCGGGCGCAGCGTGCGCAGGTCGATCACCTCCGCGTCGATGCCTTCGGCCTCCAGCGTCTTCGCGGCATCGAGCGCGTACATCATGCCGCGCGACCAGGACACGATGGTCGCATCCTTTCCGGGCCGCGCAATCTTCGCCCTGCCGATGGGGATCGTGAAGTCGTCGAGTTTCGGAACCAGCCCCGTGGCGCCATAAAGAATTTCGTTTTCGAGGAACACGACCGGGTTCGGATCGCGGATCGCGGCCTTGAGCAGCCCCTTGGCGTCGGCGGCGGTGGAGGGCGCGATCACTTTCAGCCCCGGCACATGCGCGTACCAGGCGGAAAACTCCTGGCTGTGCTGCGCGCCCACGCGGGAGGCCGCGCCGTTCGGCCCGCGGAAAACGATGGGACAGCCCATCTGGCCGCCGGACATATAAAGCGTCTTCGCCGCCGAATTGACGATGTGGTCGATGGCCTGCATCGCGAAGTTGAAGGTCATGAATTCGACGATGGGGCGAAGGCCGCCAAAGGCCGCGCCGACGCCAAGCCCCGCGAAGCCCGCCTCGGTGATGGGCGTATCCACCACCCGGCGCGGGCCGAACTCGTCGAGAAGCCCTTGCGTGATCTTGTATGCGCCCTGATATTCCGCGACCTCCTCGCCCATGACGAAGACCGCATCGTCGCGGCGCATCTCCTCGGCCATGGCGTCGCGCAAAGCTTCGCGCATGGTGATCTGCGCCAATTCGGCGCCTTCGGGGATCTCGGCGGCGTTCTCGTATCCGGCGGGGAGCCGGTCCGGCGCCGTCCTGACCACGCGCACATCGACAGCGGCGCGACCATCCACCTCATTATGCGCCTCTCCCTCTGGGAGATGGAGTTCGGACGCGACCGTTGAACCGGCGTCCCCTCTCCGGTCCGGATTCGCTTGCGAATGCGGACGCTCCAAAGGGGAGGGCTGGGGCGAGGGATGGCCGGCGCCATTGAACGCGGGCGCGGCGGCGTCCTCGCCGTCGGCGAGAATGACGGCGATGGGCGTGTTGACCTTCACGCCTTCGGTGCCCGCCGGGACGAGAATTTTGCCGAGCGTGCCCTCCTCGACCGCCTCGATCTCCATCGTCGCCTTGTCGGTTTCGATCTCGGCGATGACGTTGCCGGAGCGCACCGCGTCGCCCTCGGCCTTGATCCACTTCGCGAGCTTACCCTCTTCCATGGTGGGCGACAGGGCTGGCATCAGAACTTGTGTCGGCATGTCATTCGCGCCCTAATGTGAGATCGGCGCCTTGCTTTTCGCGGCAAGGCTGGCTCGCGCCGCTCCCCTCGATGTGCTTCGAAATGTATCACTGAATAGCATGTTTCATGGCAGGCCGAGCCCTTTTTCTTGCGAAAGGGGCGCCTGTCATTTCGCGCGTCATAACAAGTGCGTGAGGCGGCCGCGCGGGAGGCGGCTGTCAGGCGCCGCCTCTCGCCGCCGCGAGAGCGCCGGCCGTCACCCTCTGGCGTTCGCGGGCTGCTCCGCGTCGAGCCGAAGGTTAAGCCTCAGCACATTCACGCGCGGTTCTCCGATCACGCCCAACACGCGGCCGTCCGTGCTCTCATCCACAAGCGCGCGCAGCCGCGTTTCTGAAAGCCCCCTCGCCTTGGCGACGCGGGGGATCTGGAAAATCGCCGCCGCCGGCGTGATGTCGGGATCGAGCCCGCTCGCCGATGCGGTCACGAGATCGACGGGCACGGGCGCGCCGGGGTTCTCCGCCTTGAGGGTCTTCACGTCGCCGGCGACGCGCTCCACGAGGCTTTTCGATGCCGGCCCCAGGTTCGAGCCGCCCGAATTGCCGGCGTTATACGGCGCCGGCACGGTTTTCGACGCATCGTTCGGGTCCGTGTCGGTGGTGGCGGACGGCCGGCCGTGGAAATAGCGCTCGCTCGTGAAATTCTGGCCGATCAGCTCCGAGCCGATAACCTTGCCGTCGCGCTCGATGAGGCTGCCGTTCGCCTGGCGCGGAAAAAGGAATTGCGCCAGTTCCGTCATTCCGAGCGGGTAGGCGAGGCCCGTGATGAGCGTGAGAAACACGATCATCGCGATTGCGGGGCGAATATGGGTCAGCATGTCAGTTTCCTCTGAAAACCGCATCCTTCGACAGGCTCGGGATGAGGGGAACGTTCAGGATGAGGCGGGCGGCGCCGCGCACTCATCCTCATGGCGAGCCTGTCGAACCATGGGCGGCATCCTCTAAACGAGGCCGATGGCCGAGACGGCAAGGTCGATCAGCTTGATGCCGATGAACGGCGCGGCGATGCCGCCGAGGCCGTAGATCAACAGGTTGCGGGTCAGGATTTGCGAGGCGCCGAGCGGGCGGTATTTCACGCCGCGCAGCGCGAGCGGGATCAGCGCGACGATGATCAGCGCGTTGAAGATGATGGCCGACAGGATCGCGCTTTGCGGCGTCGCCAGCCCCATCACGTTCAGCGCGTTCAGCTGCGGGTAGAACGCCACGAACATCGCCGGGATGATCGCGAAATACTTGGCGACGTTGTTGGCGATGGAGAACGTCGTCAGCGCGCCGCGCGTGATGAGAAGCTGCTTGCCGATCTCGACCACCTCGATGAGCTTGGTCGGGTCGCTGTCGAGGTCGATCATGTTGCCGGCCTCGCGCGCGGCCATGGTGCCCGTGTTCATGGCGACGCCGACATCGGCCTGGGCGAGCGCGGGCGCGTCGTTGGTGCCGTCGCCGCACATGGCGACAAGCTTGCCCTTGGCCTGCTCCTCGCGGATGAGGGCGAGCTTGTTCTCGGGCGTGGCCTGCGCCAGAAAATCGTCGACGCCCGCCTCCGCCGCGATGGCCGCCGCCGTCAGCGGGTTGTCGCCCGTGATCATGATGGTGCGGATGCCCATGCGCCGAAGCTGCCCGAAACGCTCGCGGATGCCGCCCTTCACGATGTCCTTCAGATGCACGAGTCCCAGGAGGCGCCCGTTGCGCGCGACCGCGAGCGGCGTGCCGCCCGACTTGGCGATGCGCTCCAATTCGCGCTCAAGCTCGCGCGGGACCGGCATGTTCGGATGGCCCGTCGCTTGGCGCACATAGGCGACGACCGCATCGACGGCGCCTTTGCGGATTTGGTCCCCCTCCATGTCGATGCCGCTGATGCGCGTGTGCGCCGAGAAAGGGATGAACCGCGCGCCGAGCGGCGCCATGTCCCGGCCGCGAATGCCGTAGCGCTCCTTCGCCAGCACCACGATGGAGCGGCCCTCCGGCGTCTCGTCCGAGAGCGAGGCGAGTTGCGCCGCGTCGGCCAGTTCCATCTGCGTCACGCCCGCCAGCGGCGCGAACTCGGCGGCCTGCCGGTTGCCGAGCGTGATCGTGCCGGTCTTGTCGAGCAGAAGCGTATCGACGTCGCCCGCCGCCTCCACCGCGCGCCCGGACATGGCGAGCACGTTGAAGCGCACGAGGCGGTCCATGCCGGCGATGCCGATGGCTGAGAGCAGCGCGCCGATGGTGGTCGGGATCAGCGTCACGAACAGCGCGACCAGCACGATCACCGAGATCTGTCCGCCCGCATAGGCCGCGAAGCTCGGGATCGACGCCACCGCGAAGACGAAGATGATGGTGAGCCCCGCGAGCAGAATATTGAGCGCGATCTCGTTGGGCGTCTTTTGCCGCTCCGCGCCTTCCACGAGCGCGATCATGCGGTCGAGGAAGGTCGAGCCCTGGCTCGCGGTGATGCGCACCACGATCCAGTCGGAGATCACGAGCGTGCCGCCGGTGACGGCCGAGCGGTCGCCGCCCGACTCGCGGATCACCGGCGCGGACTCGCCGGTGATGGCGGCCTCGTTCACCGAAGCGACGCCTTCGATCACTTCGCCGTCCGACGGGATGAGATCGCCCGCCTCGACGAGCACGATGTCGCCCGCCTTGAGCTGCACCGCCGGCGTCTCATTCCAACGGCCGCGCTGGCTCGCGTCGGGAAGCTTCTTCGCGAGGATGTCCGTCTTCGTGGCGCGAAAACTCGCGGCCTGCGCCTTGCCGCGCCCTTCGGCGACGGCTTCCGCGAAATTCGCGAACAGCACCGTGAACCAGAGCCACAGGATGATTTGCAGCGAAAAGCCGGCGTTCGCCGCGCCGGTTACAAGATCGCGGACGAACAGCACGGTGGTCAGCAGCGCCACGACCTCGACCACGAACATCACCGGGTTTTTGGCGAGCGCGCGGGGGTCGAGTTTCTTGAACGATGCGCCGATGGCGGGGATCAGGATCTTCGGATCCGCGATGGTGGCCTTGGACGCCTTCTTGCTGGCGGGTGCGGGAGCGAGCATGGTTTTTTGCCTCGAACCTTAAAACGTTTGGCCGGCGTTCATCGCGAGATGCTCGACCACGGGGCCGAGCGAAAGCGCGGGGAAGAAGGTCAGGCCGCCGACGATGAGGATCACGCCAGACACGAGCAGCACGAATTGCAGGCCGTGCGTCGGGAACGTGCCGGCGGACGGCGGAACCGTCTTCTTGCGCGCGAGCGAGCCCGCGATGGCGAGCGCCGGGATCACCATGAGGAAGCGGCCGATCAGCATCGCGAAGGCCAGCGTCGTGTTGTAGAACACGGTGTTGGCGGAGAGCCCCGCGAACGCGCTGCCGTTGTTGCCGGTGGCCGACGTGTAGGCGTAAAGCGCCTCGGTGAAGCCATGCGGACCGGCGTTGGCGAGCCCGGCAAGCCCATCCTTGGCGACGACGGCGACGGCGGTGAAGCCGAGGATCGACGCGGGCAGGATCAGGATCGCGAGCATCGCCATCTTCACCTCCTTCGCCTCGATCTTCTTGCCGAGATATTCCGGCGTGCGGCCCACCATGAGCCCGGCGATGAACACGGCGAGGATCGCGAACAGGAGCATGCCGTAGAGGCCGGAACCGACGCCGCCGAAGATGATTTCGCCAAGCTGGATGTTGATGAGCGGGATCATGCCGCCGAGCGGCGTCAGGCTGTCGTGCATGGTGTTGACGGCGCCGCAGGACGCATCGGTCGTGACCGTCGTGAACAGGGACGAGGCGGCGATGCCGAAGCGCACCTCCTTGCCTTCCATGTTGCCGCCGGCCTGGAACGCGCTTGGCGCCGTATCGACGCCGAGTTGCGCGAAGGCCGGGATTCCGGCGCCCTCCGCCCAGTAGCACACGGCCACGCCGCCGAGGAACAACAGGCCCATGACCGAGAAGATGGCCCAGCCCTGCCGCTGGTCGCCCACCATGCGCCCGAACACATTCGTAAGCGCCGCGCCGATGGCGAAGATCAGCACGAGCTGGACGAAATTCGTCAGCGCGTTCGGGTTTTCAAAGGGATGCGCGGAGTTGGCGTTGAAGAAGCCGCCGCCATTCGTCCCGAACATCTTGATGACTTCCTGGGACGCCACGGGGCCTTGCGCCAGCACCTGCTTGGCGCCTTCCAGCGTCGTCGCTTCCGTATAGGCGCCGAGGTTCTGCGGCATGCCCTGCCAGACGAAGAACAGGCCGACCGCGATGGAAACCGGCAGCAGCACATAAAGCGTGCAGCGGGTCATATCGACCCAGAAATTGCCGACCGTGTTCGAGGAGCGGCGCGCGAAGCCGCGGATCAGCGCCAGCGCCAGCGCGACGCCTGTCGCCGCGGAGAGGAAATTGTGCACCGTGAGCCCGGCCATCTGCACGAGGTAGCTCATGGTGGTTTCAGGCACGTAGGATTGCCAGTTCGTGTTGGTGACGAAGCTGACCGAGGTGTTGAAGGCGAGGTCCGGCGTCACGGCCGCCTGCCCTTGCGGGTTGAAGGGCAGCGAGGCCTGGAAGCGCTGGAGCGCGTAAAGCGTCGCGAAGCCCGCGACGCTGAAGAAGAGCATGGCCGCCGTGTAGCCGGCCCAGCTCTGCTCCTTCTTCTCGTCGACGCCGGAAATCCAGTAGAGCGCGCGCTCGAAGGGCCGAAGCACCCACCAGATCGGTACGCGCTCGCCATTGAAGACGCGCGTCATGTACCAGCCGAGCGGCTTTGCGATGAGCGCGATAACGAGCACAAAGAGCGCGATTTGCGCCCAGCCGAGGATTGTCATGGAGAGCGCTCCCTAAAACCGCTCGGGGCGAACGAGCGCATAGACGAGGTAGCCGAGCAGAAGCAGCGTGACGGCTCCCGCCAGGATATAATCGAGTATCATGAGTGTCCTCACAACCGGTCGCAGGCGGAGACGTAAGCAAGCGCCACGGCGAAGAAGCCGAGACCCAACGCAAGCATGACAGCGTCCAACATATCGAGCCTCTGAAGTTGGCCGGGGAACCGGCCCCCGGCGATGATCGAAGAGTCAGCGTAAAGGCATAAAAAAGCAATTATAGGCTGCTTTCGCCCCTATAGGAATTCCATAGGGAAACTTGATGACCCCGCTGTTTCCGGCAATTCCGTCGTCATGGCCGGGCTTGAGCTACAGCTGTCCGGTTCGTTTTACTTGCCGGGGTCTTCGCTCACCCTTCGATGCCGCCCCGGAAGCCGCGCGGGCATCCCCCTCGCCGCCCCGGAAGCCGCTTGCGGCTATCCGGGATCGCACAAAACGCAGCCTGCGTTCTCAACGGTCCCGGCTCGCGCTTCGCTTGGCCGGGACGACGGGAGCCGCGCTCTGCGCGCTCGCGCCGCAAGTGCCGCCGCCCTTCCGGGATGACGGCGTTGGATCGGTTAACCGCCCCATCCCGCGCCCTGCTCGCCCTTTGCCGCCGCGGGCCAGGCAAGCGCGAGGAACGCCAGGAGCATGCAAGCCGCCGAGGCCGCGTTCCCCCACTCCCATTGCTGCCGCAAGCTTTTCCAGTTGGCGGGGATGGCCGTCCAGTCCTTGGTGATCTGGTTCGCCGGGTAGACATAGGCGAAGAAGATCGCCAGCGACGCCGCGATCATGATGGCGGCGAACCCCGCGAGCAGCCGCTCGCGCCGCGCGCCGGGTAGCGCCGCGCGCGCCGCGCAAGCGAGAAACGCGCCGGCGAACGCGATGCCGAACCAGGCCCAGCCGCGATATAGCCCTTGCGCCATGACATAGGCGTCGCGTCCGAGCTTCATCTTGGCGGACATCTCGAAGACATGCGCGCCGAGCGGAATAAGCGCGATCGCCGTCAGCAGCAGCGCGGCGAAGGACAGGATGGAAATGCGCGATGCCCTCATGTGGTCTCTCGTCCAATCGAAGAGCGAATCGGATGCGCTTATAGCCTGCAAAACAAGCCGGAATGGGGACGATCGTGCCGTTGGGCGGCAGGCGCCCGCGCGCCGGCGGCTCCGGCGCATTCCGCCGGGTTGTCCAGAGCCCGGCGATTCCCTTGGATGATTGCCGCGCCCTCGTTGAAAGCGCCCGAGGCCCCGCGCTAGCTTACGCCTCGGTCTTGATTCGGCTTCGTGGAGGGTTTTGTGGAAAAGATCGCGGCGTTGGCATCGGAAGGGACGGCAGGGGCAAACGGCATCGAGAAGGGGGCGAAGGATCAGCTGCGCTCCTATGTCGAGCGCATCGAGCGCCTGGAGGAGGAGAAGGCGGCGCTGGCGGGCGACATCAAGGACATCTACGCCGAGGCCAAGTCGACCGGCTTCGACACCAAGGCGATGCGCACGGTGATCCGCCTTCGCAAGCAGGACGCCACCGAGCGCCGCGACCAGGAGGCCGTGCTCGCCACCTATATGCATGCGCTCGGCATGCTCGAAGCGGAGTAACCCCGTCGGCTGGCGCTTGCGGGCGTGGCCGCGCGGCCGCCGGGTTTTGTTTTGCATTTGACAAATGACGCGCGCGACCAAAGCTTTCCTACGCCGATGACGTGGAGCGAGCCCGTTGACCGATCCCAAGCACAAGACCCCGCCCTTCTCGCGCGCGATGGACTTTCGCTATGGCGCGCTGGAGAGCCTTGCGCCGGGCCTGCGCCGCGTCGTCTGCCACAACCCCGGCCCGTTCACCTTCAAGGGCACGAACCTTTATGTCATCGGCGAGGGCAAGGTTGCGGTGGTGGACCCTGGGCCTCGGCCGGCCGAGCAGCTCGATGCGCTTCTGGGCGCGCTGAAGGGCGAGACGGTTTCGCACATTCTCCTCACCCATTGCCACGCCGACCACAGCGGCGCGGCGGACGCCCTCAGACAGCGCACCGGCGCCCCGGCCTATGGCATGCCCCGGCAGGCGGACGCGCCGCAGGCCGGGGCGAAGGGGCCGTCGGGGCGAAGCTATATCGTTCCCGTGGCGTTCGATGTCCCGCTCAAGCATGGCGACACGGTGGAGGGCGACGGCTTCGAGCTTCAGGCGATCCACACGCCCGGCCACGCGCCCGATCACCTCTGCTTTTTCTGGCCCGAGCGGAACGTCCTGTTTTCCGGCGACCACGTCATGGGCTGGAACACGAGCGTCGTCGCGCCGCCCGAGGGGCATATGGGCGCCTATCTGCGCTCGCTCGAAGTGCTGATGGAGCGGAAGGAAGCCGCCTACTACCCCGCGCATGGCGCGCCGGTCCACGAGCCGCAGCGCTATGTGAAGGCGCTGATCTTCCACAGGCGGTGGCGGGAGATGGAGGTGCTGGAGGCGATGCGGGCGGGCTTGACTTCGATCCCGGACATGGTCGCGCGCATCTATAGCGGCCTCGATCCCTCGCTCGCCGGGGCGGCCTCGCTCTCCGTTTTCGCGCATCTCGAATACTTGATCGAAAAGGAGATGGCCGCGGCCTTAAAGCCGGGGCCGCTAACCCTCGATCAGGAGTTCGCGCTCCTCGAATGACCTTTTGGTTCAAATCGACATGAGCAGCAACTGCGCGGGGCCAGCTGGAGCGGCGAATCTTGGTTTCGCGTGTTGGATAAATGTCAATATTGTTCCATTGTCCGTCGAAAGGAACTCTGCCCGTGATTGACCTCTACTACTGGACCACGCCGAACGGCCACAAGGTCACGATGTTTCTCGAAGAGACTGGGCTCCCCTACGCCATCGTCCCCGTGAACATCGGCGCGGGCGACCAGTTCAAGCCGGACTTCCTCGCGATCTCGCCGAACAACCGCATGCCGGCCATCGTCGACCGCGCGCCGGAAGGCGGCGGCGCGCCCATTTCGGTTTTCGAGTCGGGCGCCATCCTGCTTTATCTCGCCGAGAAGACGGGGCGCTTCATTCCCGCCGATGTGCGCGGGCGCGTCGAGGTGCTGCAATGGCTGTTCTGGCAGATGGGCGGGCTCGGCCCGATGGCGGGGCAGAACCACCATTTCAGCGTCTACGCGCCGGAGAAAATCCCCTACGCCATCGACCGCTATGTGAAGGAAACGAACCGGCTCTATGGCGTGCTGAACAAGCGGCTGGCGGACCGGCCGTTCGTCGCGGGCGACTATTCCATTGCCGACATGGCCGCCTATCCGTGGATCGTCCCCTACGAGCGCCAGGGCCAGAAGCTTGAGGATTTCCCGCATCTGAAGCGCTGGTTCGAGGAGATCGGAGCCCGCCCCGCCACGGTCAGGGCCTATGAGCGCGGAAAGGAAATCAACACCCAGCCGACCATGAGCGAGGAGGCGAAAAAGGTCCTGTTCGGGCAGACGGCCGCCGTGGTGAAGCCCTGATGCGGAGGCTGGCTGCTAGTGCATCGTGCGTTTAATCGGACGCAGCCGCCTTTCTGTCGTCCCCGCGAATGCGGGGATCCAGTAATCGCTGTGTTATTTCAATAGCTTCCGCCGCCGAGACTGCTGGATTCCCGCCTTCGAGCGTGTGAAAAAATCCGCATCGCTTCATTTGTCATCGCCGCGCCGCTTATTGTCATGGCCGGGCCTGACCCGGTTTTCCAGCGCCGGATCGCCGTCCTCCCCGCCGGGCGCATTAACCATGCAAGGCTTGCCGGGGCCGCCTTTGAAACCCCGCATTAACCAAACCGGCCGTTTTACGGTATTGTAATACCGTAAAAACAGGTTTTTTGCCAAACGAACCCAATAGGGTTAATCGCGGCGCCCACACGCCGGCGTCCAGGCTCCGACCATCGGCAAGCGCCGGCGAGCGGCTGGCGGTCGTCGCGGCGGCCCTTGGCTTGGGGCGGCTATGACGCCAAAGGCAGAGCCGGAACCCTATTTTTCAAACGCTCCTTCGCGGGAATGACAACAAAAGGGTCGGCGCCATTGTCCGGCGGTATAAGCCGGATGCGCTAGCTAGCCGCCCTTCACCAAGGCCTCGACGGCTGGCGACGCCAGATCGAGGACGACCTTCACAACCTGCGGGTCGTCGGTGTCGCGCGCGGCGCTGAAGCCCAGGTCGCGGCACATATTCAGCATGCCCGCGTTCTCGCGCAGCACCGAGCCGTGAAGCGTCTTGAGCCCTTCGCTCTTGGCGTAGACGATGAGCTGCTTCATGAGCGCCAAGCCAAGGCCATGCCCCTTGAAATCCGAGCGAATCAGCACCGCATATTCGCCTTTCTCGTAGTCGGGGTCGGCGAAGAAACGCACGACGCCCAGCATTTCCTCCGAGGCGCCGGCATGCGGGCGAAGCGCGATGAAGGCCATTTCCCGCCCATAGTCGATTTGCGTGAGGCGCGCGAGAAACTTATGCGAGAACTCACGGACCGGCGCGAACAGCCTGAGCCTCAGATCGTCCATCGTCGTGAGCGCCATGAAACGCTCGTAAAAGCGCTCGTCGTCGGGGCGGATGGGGCGGACGAGAACCTCGGTTCCGTCGGGAAGCGCGTGCCTTTGCTCCCACTGGACCGGATAGGGCCGGATCGCGCAAGGCACCGGGGGATGAAGAGCCGGATCCTCGACCCTGATGCGCGCGTCGAGCGCGATCATGCCCTTCTCGTCGACGAGAAGGGGGTTGATGTCGAGTTCGCGAATGGCCCGGTGCTGCACGGCGAGCGAACTCAGCTTGACGAGGGACAGCGCAAGCCCGTCGAGATCGACCGGCGGCCTGTCCCGATACCCTTTCAGCAGCTTGTAGATGCGGGTCGATTGGATGAGATCGCGCGCCAGCTTCATGTCGAGCGGGGTCAGCGACATGGCCGTATCGCCGATGGCTTCAACGCCGGTGCCGCCGGCGCCGAACAGCACGACCGGGCCGAAGGTGGGATCGGTCGAGATCCCGAGGATCAACTCATAGGCGCGGCGGGGGCGGATCATCGGCTGGACGGTGACGCCTTCGAGAACGGCGCCGGGCGCCGCCGCCTTGATATCCAGCAGCATCTGCCTTGCGGTCTTTTCGGCTTGCTCGGCCGAGGAGATATCGAGGCGGACGCCGCCGATATCGGACTTGTGCGTCAAATTGGGCGAAAGGATTTTTATCACGACCGACGACCAGCGGCCGCTGAGAAAGCCCGCCGCCGCCCTGCCGGCTTCCTCGGGCGTCTTCGCCACTTCGGTGGGAACGGTCCGAATGCCGTAGGCGCTGAGCACCGCCTTGGCTTCGGGCTCGGTCATGAGATTGCGGCCTTGCGCGAGCGTATTCGCGATGGCGGCTTCCACGGCGTCGGGGTCGAAGTTTTCGCGCGGCAGAACGGGCGGCGTCTGCATCAGCTCGGTTTGGGCGCGTTCGTAGCGCGCGAGTTGCAACAGGCCTATGACCGCATCTCTCGGCGTCTCGAAATCGGGAATGCCCGCGCTGGCGAAAAGCGGCCGCAGCTCTTGCGTTTCGGTTCGCGCGAGCCAGGTGGCGACGACGGGCTTTTTGTTCCCCGCGGTCCGCGCGCCGCGCACCGCCTCGACCGTCGCCTTGGCCCCATCGACTGAAGAAGCGACGCCTGTCGGGCAATTCATGACGAGGATGGCGTCCGTGTTCGCATCCTTGAGCACCGCCTCCATCGCGGCGCGATAGCGATCCGGGCCGGCGTCGCCGATGATGTCCACCGGATTGCCGTGCGACCAGGTCTGCGGCAGCGCGGCGTTCAGCGCTTCGACGGTGGCCGGCTCCAGCTCCGCGAGCGTTCCGCGCAAATCCGCGAGCGTGTCGGCGGCGAGAACGCCCGCGCCCCCTCCGTTCGTCACGATGGCGAGACGCTTTCCCGGCAGCGACTTCACGCGGGCCAGCACCTCGGCGGCGTCGAACATTTCATCGAGGTCGAGAACGCGAAGCACGCCGGCGCGGCGCAGCGCGGCGCCGTAGACGTTGTCGGAGCCGGCGAGCGCTCCGGTATGCGAGGCGGCGGCCCTCGCGCCTTCCGGATGGCGGCCGGCCTTGATCGCGATCACGGGCTTCGAGCGCGCGCAGCGCCGCGCGGCGGACATGAACTTCGCCGCGTGGGTGACGGACTCGATATAAAGGAAGACGGCCCGGCTGGTAATGTCGCCCGCCAGGTAATCGAGCATGTCGCCGAGATCGACGTCGGCGGCGTCGCCGATGGAAACCACATGACTGAAGCCGACGCCTTGGACCGCCGCCCAGTCGAGCATGGCGAGCGCGATCGCTCCCGATTGCGACACGAGCGCGATATCTCCCGGCTTCGCCAGCATATGCGAAAAGCTCGCGTCGAGCTTCAAGCCCGGCAATTGAATGCCGAGGCAGTTCGGCCCGACGATGCGCATGAGATAGGGCCTCGCGGCGGCGAACATGGCCCGCGCAAGCTCGCCCGTGACCCCCGCCGTTATGACGACGGCGGCCCGGCAACCTTTGCGGCCCAGATCGGCGATGACGGCCGGAACCGCTTTCGGAGGCGTGGCCACCACCGCCAGACCCGGAATAAAGGGCAAGGAAGCAACGTCGCGATAGCACGGCCGGCCCAGAATGGCGTCATGGCCCGGATTGACGAAAGCGATCTCGCCGGCAAATCCGCCCTTCAAGAGGTTGCGGGCGATGTGCAGGCCGATTGAGCCCGGCCGCTCGCTGGCGCCGACAAGCACGACGCTCTTTGGCTGAAACATAAGGTCGAGGTTGCGGATGGTCATTATCGCGCTCCGTTGCTGCGGCTGAAATGCAGCGCTCCGGCGCGACGGCCAGGCGCGTCGCCATATTGCACATTTTTTTGTGCAGTGCACGCGTTGACCGCTAGTCCCCGGATGCAACCTTGCCATGCGTAAACGGGCAAGCTCGCTCAGAGCTGGATATGGTTCACCACCCAGGCGCCGGCGGCGGCGGCGAGGCCCGCTATCAGGATGGGCGGCACGGTTTTCACGAAGACCGTGAGCAGCGTCAAAAACGCGGCGATCGCCCTTTCCCCGGCCACGAACAGCTCCCGCGCCGCGCGGAAAAGGAAGTACGCGACGAAGCCGGCGCTCGCGATCAGCAGCAAGACCTTGGAGCCGGGCAAGTCGCCGACCTTTTCCCAGGGGACGGCGGCGATCTGCGCCACGCTCCAATCCCAAACGTCGCGCACATATTTCGACAGGCCGCCGAGCGCCTGCTCCAGCAGCCGCCGCAATTGAGTGTCATCCATGGTTCTGGCCCTCTTGGCCGCCGCATTCGTTTTTTTTTCTTTTGCATCGAAAACATGCGGCGGGCTTACCGGGCGCGGGCGGCCGAAGACGCTTGAAATCCGCGCCGGAACCATCGAAGCTTTTTCCGGTTCATCCGTCGAACCATCGGCATAAATCGCCGTCGCGTATAAAAAAATACGCGATCGCACTTCACAAGAAGCCGGGAGAGGCGCTACCATCGACAGATGCCAAGACGACTGGCGAATATAGGCTCATTAAAGACCGGCGGTTATCTCGACGGACAGCTTCTTATTGCAATGCCGACGATGACCGATCCGCGCTTTCACCGCGCCGTAATCTATATATGCGCGCATTCGGCCGAGGGCGCGATGGGGCTCGTGATCAACCGGCGCGCGCCGCATATCACCTTGCCGAGGCTTCTGGAGCAGCTCGAAATTACCACGTCGGGGTCGCGCCCCCTTTCGATTCGCGCCGGCGCCATGGCTGTGCATGTGGGCGGGCCGGTCGAGACGAGCCGGGGCTTCGTCCTCCACAGTTCCGATTATTTCGCGGCCGACAGCACGCTGCCCATCAATGAAGGCGTCTGCCTCACCGCGACCATCGACATCCTGAAAGCGATTGTGAAGGGGAGCGGCCCGGACAAGGCCATTCTGGCGCTCGGCTACGCCGGCTGGGCGGCGGGCCAGCTTGAGCGCGAAATCCAGACGAATGGCTGGCTGAATTGTCCCGCCGATCCCGACATCGTTTTCGACGGCGACATCGACAGCAAGTATAGCCGGGCGCTCGATAGCCTCGGGATCGACCCTTCGCATCTTGTCGGCGCGGCGGGCCGGGCGTAAAGCGCTTCCTGGGTGGTCGCCGATTGCCGTCATGCGCAAGGACAGCCGGGATACGCGCCGCGCCGGAATGGTCGGCTCTATGCAATCAGCCCAACTTCGCCAACAGACGTTCGGCCGCTTTCAGGTCCGCCGTATTCAAGCCCTCCCCGAACTGCTCGAACACCGGCCGCAGAAGCGCCCGGCCGCTCCCCGGCCGTCCCCGGCCGGAATACAAAGTTGCGAGATCCATCGCGGTGCGCAACTCCCATGCGCGCGCGGCCTGACGGCGGCTCAATTCGAGCGAATGCATGAAGCACCCTTCCGCGCCGTCGACACATCGCCGCGGCGGCGACAGAAGGAGGCCTCCCTTCAGACGCAGTAACTCCGGCATGTATAGGATATCTCCGTTTGTCTCCACCCTCCGGATCGTCTCGTCGATGAGCGCCATGCCTTCGTCGAACCGTCCGCTCGCCGCGAGCCCTTGAACCAGCGAGATATTGAGCTGCGTGGTCGGCAACTCGTGCGGCAGGAGCTTCTCCAGACAGCTCCGCAAAATCTCGACTCCGGCTTTTGCATCGCCCCGCCGGATCGCCAGCTCTCCTTTGAATCCGCGCCCGACTTCACGATAGGGCGCCAAGGAATGGGATTCGGAGCGGGAGATGAGCCGGTCCGTATGCTCTTCAGCGCTCTTAAGATCGCCAGTCCAAAGGAACACCGAAATACCCCAGATCAAGGCGATGGACAGCGTCAACGAATGGTCCATCGCCGCGGCGTCTTCGATTGTCCGGCGCGCGCGTTCCATCGCCTGAACCGGATGGCCTTGCAACCAAAGGGTTCTCGCCAGGATAGCCCCCGCTAAACTTTTGCCCTCGAAGCCAAGATAGATCGTTGTGGTCGGCTGGGAGCGCGGCTCGCGATGGAGCGCCGCCTCAAGCTCCGCCCGGGCGGAGCCGAGGTCGCCGCCAAGGTGCAGGGAAATACCCAATATGGAATGGACCAACGCGCCAGGGACCGAATCCCGAGCGGTCGCGGCGATGGCCGAGCAGCGCCTTGCGTAGTGCAGGGCGGTCTTGAAATCTCCGGCGCGCAGATGGAATATATTCAGGGGACCCAAGAGCCGAAGCCGGTCGAGCGGCCCGCCCCGTTCTTCGGCAATCGCGAAACTTCTATTCAAGGCCGCGCCCGCCGCATCCCCGCCTCCGCGCGTAAACATCGAAGACACTCCCAGAGCCGCTTGAAGATTCATCTCCTCAAGCCCGCCGCGAGCGGCCTCGCCGAGAGCAAGAAGCGCCCGCTCCGACCAGCGATGACATTCGGTCAGCAGGGACATCGCCAAGAAAACGGGCGCGGCGGCGGAGGCCAGTCCGATGCCGATTTCAGCATTCCCGTTGACGCCAAAGCACCATTCCAAAGCCGCTCGGACGTTGTTGAGACCGGCAAAATGGGCGACCCGTTCCGCCCCGGTCGACAGGGCCGGCCATTCGGTTCCGATCTGCTCAAGCCATTGCCGGTAGTAGGTTGCGTGGCGCGCCGCCAAGTCCGGGCGTTCGGCGTCGCCGGCGCCGATTGCGAGGGCGTATGCACGCGTCGTGTCCAGGAGCCGGTAGCGCATCGTCGCCCCTATGGACCGGGTCGCCACCATCGACTTGGCGACGAGGCTGTCTATGGCGCGGAAAACCTGCGATCGATCGACGGCTGCGGATGACACGACGGCGAGCGCCGCATCGAGCGTAAAATGCCCGACGAACACCGCGAGCCGCCGAAGCACCACGCGTTCCAGTTCGGAAAGGAGCCCGTAACTCCAATCCAGCGTGGCGTGAAGGGTCCTTTGGCGCGGCGGCGCGGTGCGCGGTCCTTGCCACAGCAGCGTCAGGCGCTGGTCGAGAAGCGCGGCGGTTTGCTGCAGGCCGTAGGCCTCGATGCGCCGGGCGGCCAATTCGATCGCAAGCGCCACGCCGTCGAGCTTCCGGCAGATGCTCACCACGATCGCGGTCTCGGCATCGCTGAAGTCCAGGCGAGCGCCGTTCGCCACGGCGCGCTCGACGAACAGTTGGGCCGCGGGGAACTTCCGAGCCGCTGCCGCCGTAAGTCCCGGATCGTCCGGCGGACATGCAAGCGGATCCAATTTGTAGACGTTCTCGCCCTCGACTTGAAGAACCTCGCGGCTTGTCGCCAGGATGTGGACCTGCGGGGCGTCCCTGTAGATGCGCGACGCTAAGTCCGCCGCCGCCTCAACGAGATGTTCGCAGGTATCGAGGATCAGCAGAATTCGCTTGTCGCGGAGATAGGCGATCAGGCTGGGCGTCGCATCTTCGGACTGAACCGAAAGCCCCACCATGGAGGCGACGGCCGTGGCCACCAGGCTGGGATCGCTCAACACTCCGAGGTCGACGAAAAGCACGGCGCCCGCGAAAGCCTCGATCAGGCGATGGCCAACCGCCACCGCAACCGTGGTTTTGCCAACGCCGCCCGCGCCGGCGATTGTGACAAAGCGCGCGGCGGTCAGCTGAGCCGACAGACTGAGAACTTCGTCGCCGCGCCCGACCATCCGGATCAAGCGGCCCGGCAGGCTGGCGTGCGGAAAGCTGGCGTCGGCCGCCGCAAATGCCGGGTTCCGGTCTATCGAGCGGGAGACCGGCGCCACGAAACAGTAGCCTCGCCCAGCCAGTGTCGCGATGTACCGCGCGCCGTCCTTTCCATCGCCGAGCGCCTTGCGCAGGCTCGCGATGTGAAACCGCAAACTGCCTTCTTCCACGCTGACGTTAGCCCAGACACGGGCCAGCAGCTCTTTTTTGCTCACGGCCTCGTTGGGGCGGGACAACAGAACCATCAAAATTTCGAGGGCGCGCGCGCCCAGTTCCACGGACGCGCCTTCCTTTGTCAGAAGTCTCTCGCCCACGGCCAAGCTGAAAGGACCAAACGATATGACCTCTCTCGTCCGCGCCGCCGGCGTCATCGTCATGGAGTCGTCTCTCGTACCGGCCGGCCCCACGGAGCGCATTCCAGCGACAGTCAGGCCCGCAATTCACACTGCTGGTTGCCGGGCAGCCCACGCCAGCCCTTCAAACGCGATCCGCGAGTTGCTACTCCTCGCAACAGCTAACATCTCTTAACAAAGTATAACAAGAAATTTAGGCGGCTCCACCATAATGTTTAATCGGCTGCAGCATTGCAGTCCAGCTAAAGCTCAAATCCTTTCACGTAGCAAATGCATAAGATACTTTGGCGCCGCACCAATTCACTTGAAGCTTAACCATCGAATCAAGGAGGTTCACAGGTGGATACGAAGACGCCGGAAGAAATAAACCTTCAGCGCCGCCGTTTTGTTGGCGCGGCGGCCATAAGCGTCGCCGCCACGGCGGGCGGTTTCAGCCTGCTGCCGGGCCGCGTGGCCGCGGCGGGCGGCGCATTTCCCAGCCAAGGAGGCTCGCCCATGGGTACGGCCGGACAGGACGCAATCCGCCCCTTCCACATCGAGTTTCCGGAGGAGAAACTCATCGATCTTCGCAGGCGGCTGGCGGCTACGCGGTGGCCTGAACGCGAAACCGTCGCCGACGATACGCAAGGCGTGCGGCTCGCGACGATCCAGGACCTCGCGCATTATTGGGCGACCGATTACGATTGGCGGAAGGTCGAGGCGCGGCTTAATGCTCTGCCGCAGTTCATCGCTGAGATCGATGGGCTCGACATTCATTTCATTCACGCGCGTTCGAAACATGAAAATGCCTTGCCGCTCATCGTCACGCATGGGTGGCCCGGCTCGGTCATCGAACAGCTGAAGATTATCGATCCCCTGACCAATCCCACGGCACACGGCGCGAGCGCGTCGGACGCGTTTCATCTCGTGATTCCGTCGCTGCCGGGCTACGGGTTTTCCGGCAAGCCAACCGCGACCGGCTGGGACGTACCCCGCATCGCACGCGCGTGGGCGACGCTGATGAAGCGCCTTGGATACACGCGCTTTGTCGCGGCGGGCGGCGACTGGGGCGCGCTGGTCGTCGACGAATTGGGCGTGCAGGCGCCTCCGGAATTGCTCGGCATTCACACGAACATGCCCGGCGCCGTTCCAGCCGGCATATCGAAGGCCCTCAATTTCCACGAGCCGGCGCCGGCCGGGCTCTCGGCGGAGGAGCGGAACGCATGGGATCAGCTGGACTTCTTCTACAAGAAAGGGGTGGGTTACGCCACCGAGATGGCGTTCCGCCCGCAAACGCTATACGGAATCGTGGATTCGCCCGCCGGCCTTGCGGCGTGGATTCTCGATCACGACGCGCGCAGCTACGAGCTGATGGCGCGCGTGTTCGACGGACGCCCTGAAGGGCTCACGCCCCACGACATCCTCGACAACATCGCGCTCTACTGGTTGACGAACACGGCGGTATCTTCGGCGCGTCTCTATTGGAACAACAACGCCACGGCGAAGGCGGGCTTTTTCGACGTCAAGGGCGTCGCCATCCCGGTGGCCGTGAGCGCATTTCCGGACGAGATCTACACCGCCCCGCGCAGTTGGGCGGAGAAAGCCTATCCCAAGCTCATTCATTACAACAAGCTTCCCAAAGGCGGGCACTTCGCGGCATGGGAGCAGCCGCAATTCTATTCAGAGGAAGTTCGCACGGGCTTCAGACCCTTGCGCAGATCGAGCTGAAATAATCGGCGCGGCGCCTCCTTCCCGCGCCACACGCCCAACGCATCGAACCAAGAAGGTTCACCGATGGATACTATCGCTAAAACCGAAGAAATCGACCATGACCGCCGCCGCTTTTTTGGAGCCGCGGCCATGACCGTAGCCGCCGCCCAACTTGGAATGACCGGTTCCGCGGACGCCGAGCCCGCCGGCAAAAAGCTCGCTGGGGCGCCGGGCAAGCCGGGGACGAACGCCTCGTTCGGCTCGCTGAAGCAGATCGACGCCGGCCTCCTCGATGTCGGCTACGCCGAGGCGGGTCCGGCCGGCGGCCCCGCGGTTATTCTTCTGCACGGCTGGCCCTACGACATTTACAGCTATGTCGACGCCGCGTCTTTGCTGGCGTCCGCGGGCTACCGGGCGATCGTCCCGTATCTGCGCGGCTATGGGACGACGCGCTTCCTTTCGGACGATACGGCGAGGAACGGCCAGCAGTCGGCGGTCGCCGTCGATATCGTCGCCTTGATGGATGCTCTCAAGATCGAGAAGGCGACCGTCGCCGGTTGCGATTGGGGCGCGCGGACGGCCAACATTATCGCGGCGCTTTGGCCGGAGCGCTGCAAAGCCATGGTCTCCGTAAGCGGTTACCTGATCGGCAACCAGGAAGCCGGCAAGGCGCCGCTGCCGCCCAAGGCGGAGCTTCAATGGTGGTACCAATATTATTTCGCCACGGAGCGCGGCCGCGCCGGCTACGATAAATACCGGCGCGATTTCGCGAAGCTCATTTGGCAAATCGCTTCGCCGCAGTGGAATTTCGATGACGCCACGTTCGAGCGCAGCGCCGCCGCCTTCGACAACCCCGATCACGTCGCCATCGTGATCCACAATTACCGCTGGCGGCTCGGACTGGCCGAAGGCGAGCCGAAATACGACGATCTGGAGAAGCGGCTCGCGGAAAGTCCGGTCATCGCCGTGCCCACCATCACCCTTGAAGGCGACGCCAATGGGGCTCCGCACGGGGAGGCGAGTTCCTACGCCAAGAAGTTCTCGGGCAAATATTCTCACCGGATCGTCAGGGGCGGCATCGGGCACAATCTGCCTCAGGAAGCTCCGCAGGCCTTCGCCGAAGCCGTCATCGACGCCGCCGAAGTTTAATCGGCGACGCGCGAACGAGAGACGCGGTCGGCGAAATAGAGGATGCCCGCCCCAACCTAGCCCGGTTGAAGCGAAAGCTTAAGGAGGCGTGGGGCGAGCTAAGTCAGATCCGAATGGAGTCATCGATGAACCAAGTCCAAGTCGAGCAGAAAAGCTATCGGATGCCGCCGCGGGATGGGTTTACCGTCGCGCACTTTCTCACTGTCGCCGACATCGAACGATCGCTTCGATTTTACGAAAGGGTTTTCGGCGGCCGCATTTTGAGCAGAGGCGACAGCAGCGGCGCGCCGGGATATCTTCAGATCGCGAACACTTGGCTCATTGTCAACGTCGGTGGCGGTCCGACACCGGACAAGCCGTCCGTAACGCTCAACGTTCCTACCGGCTCCGATTCATTCAGCAGCTTTATGAACATCCGCGTCGCGGACATTCAAGCGTGCTACGAGCTATGGCGAAATCGAGGAGCCGAGTTTATAACAGAACCAAAGGACAAATACGGCGAGACGCGCTGCTACATTCGCGATCCTGATGGTTATATTATAGAAGTTGGGCAAAGCAAGCCGGACTTTACTTACGGATGACCCTGGGCAAAGTCCGGTGAATACGTCACCCAAGTAACGGCTATAGGCCCGCTGTGGCTCGAATACTTGAATCGCAACGTCCCGGAAGGGCGAAGCCCTATCCGGGACCGTAACAAATCGCGGCGCTCGTTTTTTTGCGATCCCGGCTCGCGCTTCGCTTGGCCGGGATGACGGTGGGCGCCGATGGCCGTGTTGACGGTGGGCGTGTAGCCGGGATGACGATGCGTTGGGAGAAATCGGCGCAAGTCGTTATGAGCGCAGGAGGCGCGCTCCCCTCGCTTACGCTCAAGCTGCGCGCCCCCCTCGAAAGTGCGAGGCTCGGCGTCGACCGCCGGATTTAGGTTAATATCGGCAGAGGTTAACCGCCGGAAGAGCGAAGTTTTTCGCGTGGCTTTTCCTACGAACGCTTACGAAAAACGCGAAAAAACCGGATTCGACGCGAAAAAAGCGCTTCAGAAATCCTAGTTAACGGTTTTATTGTTGCGCGCGTTAACCGCAAATCCAAGCCGGAGGTTGCGCCAGACGGCGCCGCAACCGCTTCGGATTGTGCGTCGCGGGCGCATTTTCCCCATATGTTTCAATGAACTAGGCACCGCTTAACGCGTCCGCAAGGCGCCTTCGGCTATACTGGTCGTAATGAGGGGAAAAGGGGCAAAAACCGCGAAGTGGCGGTACCTTAATCCAAGGCGCCAAGGTTAGCGAAGGGTTAACGAGGCGCCGCTTCGAGCCAGCCTCCCGGCGGCGAACCAAGGGTCAGGGGGCGGCGTGGCGCCTCTCGATTTGCGCGATGGCGTCCTCCACGGCGTCGAACACGAGCAGCGTGGAAGCGTGCCGCGCCCTGTAGGCCCGCACGATTTCGAGGATGCCGAGGTCGGCCCAGCGCCCGCCGGGCGGCGCGCCGTGCTCCTTCAGCATGGCCCGCATCTGCGCCCCCACCGCGCGCAACTCGTCCGCCGTCGAACCCACGATATTCGCGCCCATCACCGCCGCCGAGGTCTGGCCCAGCAGGCACGCGCGCACGTCCTGCGCGTAGTCCATCACCGTGCCGCCCTTCATTTTGAGGCCGACCATGATGCGCGAGCCGCAGAGCTTCGAATGGGCGCTCGCGGTCGCGTCCGGGTCGGCGAGACGGCCGGTTCGCGGCATATTCGCGGAAAGTTGAAGCACTCGCTCCGTATAAATGTCTTCCAAATCAACCATTGCCCTGCTTCCGCTTGCGCAAGCCTACCCTTGCCGCGCGACTCCCGCCTCTTATATGCTGTTAAGTCTTGGTCCTTGCAATTGCCTCTCTCAAAAGCGGCGTGCAAGGCCAATGCCGCCGCCGCCCCTTAAGCCGGATAAGCTTAGGTTAAGCCGGCGCGATGGGGGCATCCAATATAACAGAATGGCGCAGGTTTCGGCCTCGCGCATGCAACCGGCCTAAAGCGCCTGCCGAAAGGGTATGTTCCCATGGATACACGAGCTTCTACCGCGGAGCCGCTGCCGCGTGAGCGCCAGAACGGGCGCGTCCTCGGACCGGCCAGGCGGCCGACGCGCGAGCAAGCTGAGGAGGCGGTGCGCACGCTGATCGCCTGGGCGGGCGACGATCCCGCGCGCGAGGGCCTCCTCGATACGCCGGGCCGCGTGGTGGAGGCGTATGACGAATTTTTCGCGGGATATGACGGCGATCCTTTCGAGGCTATCGACCGCACCTTCAACGATGTGGGGGGCTATGACGACCTCGTGATGGTGCGCGACATCCGCATCGAATCGCATTGCGAGCATCACATGCTGCCGATCATCGGCGTCGCGCATGTGGCCTATCTCCCGGCCGGCGCCATCGTCGGCATCTCGAAGCTTGCCCGCGTCGTGGACCTCTATGCGAAGCGGCTGCAGACGCAGGAGACCATGACGGCGCAGATCGCCAACGCCATCGAGGAGGTTCTGCAGCCGCGCGGCGTGGCGATCATGATCGACGCCATCCACGAATGCATGACGACGCGCGGCGTGCATAAACCCGGCACGACCACGATCACGACGCGCTTCACCGGCATCTTCAAGGACGACCCGACCTATCGCGATCGCTTCATGCAGCTTGTGAACGGCGTGCGCCCGGTTGGGACAAAGTGATCGTGACGGCTTCGTTTCCCGCGCCCTCCTCCGACAAGACCGAGTTGGAGGAGGGGACGGGGTTCACGCCGCGCTTCGACGCGAATGGCCTCATCCCCGCCATTTCGAGAGCGGCTCACCGGCGACGCGGCCTGCCACACCGATCGGCCGAACTGCTTCTATCGACTGCCTCAAAAAAGACGGGGATGGCGTAGCGCTTGAACGGATTGTGAATGGCCGGCAAGCCTAGGTTGAGCGTTTATCTCTCCGTTACTGCTGTCATGCGATAGTCACGGTTCGCGCTTACTCCTCCGCTCTTCTTGTTCGCGTTCCGGTTTTCAAATCTCCGAGCCGCATCATGGCGAAGACGCTTATTGGACTTGCATTGGGAGGCGGGGCCGCGCGCGGCCTCGCCCATATCGGCGTCATCGAGGCGCTGATCGAGGCGGGTCTTGAGCCGGACATCATTGCCGGTACGTCCATCGGCGCCATCGCGGGGGGCTTCTATGTCAGCGGCCGGATCGACATCTTCCACGGACTCGCCCGCGAACTCACAATGCGCAAGCTCCTGCGCTATCTCGACGTGAACCTCACGGGATCGAGCCTCGTATCCGGCAAGCGCCTGGAAAAGACGCTCGCGTCGCATATCGGAGACGTGCAGATCGAGGCGCTGGACAAGAAATTCGTCGCCATCGCGACCGAGCTCGGCACCGGCCAGGAAGTCTGGCTGACGAAAGGCTCGCTCGCCGCCGCGCTCCGCGCCTCCTACGCGCTGCCCGGAATTTTCAAGCCTGTGCGCATCGGTGGCCGCTGGCTGATGGACGGCGCGCTCGTCAATCCGGTGCCCGTCACGGCGGCGCGCGCGCTCGGCGCCAATTTCGTGATCGCCGTCACGCTGCATTCCGGCGATTACGTCCGCAACACGCTCTTTCCCGTTCAAGCGGAAGCGGCGCTCGATCCGAAAGCGGAGCGACCTGTCGACGAGGACCAGGAAAAAAAGAGCCGGTTCGCGCTTGTGAAGCGTCAGATGTTCGGCGGGCGCAAGCGCGACGGAGCGCCCGGCATTCCTCGCGTGGTGCTGGAGGCTTTCAACATCACGCAGAACCGCATCGCACGCTCAAGGCTCGCCGGGGACCCGCCGGACGCCACCGTTCAGGTTCACCTGGATGGCGTGGGGCTGTTCGACTTCCACAAGGCAGAGCACGCAATCGAGCAAGGCCGCGCCGCCATGCGCAGGTATCTCGCCTCGATGCGCCGGGAGGTTATTGCCGGCCTTCCGCAGGACCTGCGCGGCAGCCGTTAGTTTCGTAAAACCGGCGAGCGAGGGCTATCCGTGGGGCCGCGCCGCTTCACTACGCGCCCCGTGATGAAAAGCACCCTACTGCGTGCTGAGATAAGGCTTTATGGCCTCGGCCATCGCCGACAGCGTCGCCGGACCCTTATAAATCTTTCCGTTTATGAAAAAGGTCGGCGTTCCGCGCACCCCCTCCTTCTCGCCCCTGTCGCGAACGGCGATAACCTTTTTCTGCAACGCTTCGTCGTCGATGCACTTGTCGAATTCGGCGTCCGTCATGCCGGCCTGCTTGGCGTACTGCCTCAAGGGCGTAATAGCATCTTCCTTGAACGCCCACTCGTCCTGCCTCGAAAACAGTAAATCGTTGAAGGCGAAGAAGCGGCTTGGATCGAGGCAACGCGCGAGCACGGCGCCGGCGAATGCTGAGTTGTTGAGCGGAAATTCGCGCTCGATGTAGCGAACCTTGCCGGTCTCGACGTACTCCGACTTCAAAGCCGGCAACTCGTCCTTATGGAATGCCGCACAGTGCGGGCAGCTCAAGGATGAGTATTCGACGATGGTGACGGGTGCATCCGCCTTGCCCAGCGCCATGTCCGGAAGGTCTTCCGCAGCCGTCGGCGCCGCCGCTTCCTGCGGCGCGGCCTTCTCCTCGGCGGCCATGGAAAATGGGTTGAAAGCCAGAAAGGCGATAAGCGCCATCGCCCGGGGCGCGAAAACAGAAATCCTTCGGTTCCTGAGCACAGGACCCTCCAAGCTGATTGGACATTGGGGCTGTTGTGGAACGGCGCTCGATAAATTTCAAGCCGGTTGAGGAGAATCCCGAAGGCTCAGCCCGCGCAGCCGCGCGCTTTTACGCCGCTCGCCATGCGGGCGAGAGCCGCGCTAAGCCGGTTTTCGGGCTTGGGCGCGGCTTCCACGGGCGCGGGCCGGGACGCGCGGGGCGGTCTGGCGGGCCTGCCCGCAACGGGCCCCTGCACGATGCGCAAACCGGACACGGCCCTAAAGCCGAGAGCCTGGTTGACGCGCTCGATGATCTGGGGCGTGCAATACTGCGCCTCCAGCGCCTTCGCGGGATCGACCTTGAGATGAAGCACCGACGGCGGCGTTCTTCCTGAAAATCCGGGCTCTGGGGCGCCCTTTGTGAGTTTTTCTGGCGCAGCGTAGCCGGCAAGCGAGGCGCCGGCGATTGCGGGCCACGCGCGCTGAAGCTCGGCGAGAACCGTTCCTCCCCGGCTCAAAGTCTTGCCTGCGATTGGCGCGATGAAGCTGCCGACCGAAACCGGGCCGGCTTTCGCGCCTGAGGGCTGCGCCGCCCCGATGCTCTTGCCCTGTTCGTGGAAGACCGCCATAGCTTGGCGGATCGCCGATTCGAGGCGCGCGACAAAGGCGGGAGATTGGTCTCATGCAGGAATTGCCAAGACTTGATGCCGAATAACCACACCCCGCCGATCCATTTCGCGGAAGATAGGTTCCAGCGCGCGCTGCTCGCCTGGTACGATGCCGCGAGGCGCGATCTTCCGTGGCGAGCCCTGCCGGGCGCCGAGCCCGATCCCTACCGCGTTTGGCTCTCGGAGATCATGCTGCAGCAGACCACTGTCAATGCCGTCATTCCCTATTTCGAAAAATTCACCGCGAAATGGCCGACGGTCGAGGCGCTGGCCGCGGCGCAGCGCGACGAGGTTCTCGCGGCGTGGGCCGGCCTCGGCTATTACTCGCGCGCCCGCAACCTCTACGCCTGCGCGCAAAACGCGGCGCGCGGCGGCTTTCCCCGGACCGAAGCGGCGTTGCGCGCGCTTCCAGGCGTCGGCGCCTACACGGCAGCCGCCATCGCCGCTATCGCCTTCGGCGAGCCCGCCGCTGTCGTGGACGGCAATGTCGAGCGCGTGCTGGCGCGCCTGTTCGCGCTTGATGCGTCTCTCCCTGCGGCGAAACCCGCGATCCGGGAACTGGCGGGGAGGCTGACGCCAAGGAAGCGGCCGGGCGACTACGCCCAGGCGATGATGGACCTCGGGGCGACGATCTGCGCGCCGCGCTCGCCATCCTGCCCCCTTTGTCCCGTGCGCCGCTTCTGCGCCGCCTCGGCCCAGGGGATTGCCGAACGCTTTCCCGTCAAGAAGGCGAAGGGCGAAAAGCCGGCGCGGCGCGGCGACGCATTCGTGCTGGTGCGCTCTTCGAGAACAGGCCCGCAGATCCTGCTGAGGCGGCGCAAGGATGAAGGCCTGCTCGGCGGAATGATGGAGGTCCCCTCGACGGAATGGGCGGACGCGCGCGTAAACGGCGGCGCGGCTGCGCCTTCGCCAAGCCTGGCCGGGACATGGAAGGGGGGCCGGACGATACGGCATACTTTCACGCATTTTCATTTGGAGATGCGCGTGTTCGCGCGCTACAGCCGCGGCGGCGCCGAGGCCGAAGCGCTCGGGGGAGAGTGGGCCGCGCTCGCAAACCTCTCCGCTTTTGCGCTTCCCGCCGTCATGAAAAAGGCCGTCGCCTCGGGCTTGGAGGCGCTGGGCATCGAGGCGCCCGCGATTCAGGCGCCGCCCAAGGCGTCCAGCAGAGCGTCGAGCGTTTCGACCGTCGAGCGGTCGGCGCGGCCATCGACAAGGGCGGGGCGAAAGTGACGCTGGAAGGCCGCGATCGCGATCTGCGCGCCTTCGTCGAAAACGCCCGTGGCGTCGATCCCGTAGCCATAGGCGCGCAGCTTTTTTTGAAGGTCGAGCGCCCGGTCGCCGCTGTCGCCCAGTTCGAGGGCCGCGCCGCCTGAAATTCCGGCCGGCGCTATCCAGTGTCCTACGCCGGCCAGCGCGAGCCCCGCCCAATCGAACTTTTCGCCCGGATCGATTTTCCGGCGCGGAGCGACATCGGAATGTCCGAGCACGCGGCGCGGCGCAATGCGGCGGCGGCCGATAATGTCGAGGCAAAGCGCCTCGACGGCCGCCATCTGGCTGCCCGGGAAATCGGGATAACCGAGGTCATGGCCTGGATTATGGATTTCGATCCCGATCGAGCAGGAGTTGATGTCGTCGACGCCCATCCAATGCGAAGCGCCGGCGTGCCAGGCGCGCGCCGCTTCCGGCGCCATCTGAGTGATCGCGCCATCCGTATCCACGACGTAATGGCACGACACCCCCGAAGCCGGCGAGGCCAGCCAGCGGATCGCCTCCTCGCACGACGGCATGCCAGTATAATGCAGGATGAGCGTGTCCGCGAGAGCGCCGCCGCGCCGCTCGCCAACGTTCGGGCTCGGCGCAATGCGCGAGACGAGCGGCGAGTTGGGCGTGAAGGGATCGGGCGATGACATGTCGGCACGTGAGTTGGCGGGCGCTTGCTACTTACGCCCCGGCGCCGCGTGAAGCAAGCGGGGGCGCCGGCGCGCGCGTCGTTTGAGCCTTGCGTGCGCCTCAGTGACGAGATTGAGGCGCCGCACACTGTCAAAAAGCTGCAATGCGTTGTATTGCGTAAGCGACGCCATTCTAACCGTAATCCAGGCTACGCATGACCTCGCACGACCTGAGCTACGCAACGGCGAGCACGCCGCCAATCCGGCGCTGGTTTATCCGCGCCATCGAGAACCTTTCCGGCCGCCACAGGCTCCTGAAAATCTATTACCGGTGGCGCGCCGAAAGCGCCGGGGGGCCGCGCATGTGGCGCGACGCGCTCGACATGATTGGCGCGCGGCTTGAATTGAACGGGCCGGCCGATTGGCTCGACCGCCTGCCGGATGGCCCCCTCATCGTCATCGCCAACCATCCGTTCGGCATTGCCGACGGCGTCGCCATCCTGTCCATCGCCGAGCGCATCGGCCGGCCTTACCGCGTCCTGAGCTATTCCGATTTCATGCGGTTGCCCGAACTTCAGGCGATTGCGCTGCCGATCGATTTCAACGAGACGAAAGAGGCGCTGGCGACCAATCTCAAGACACGCAGCGAGGCCCGGCGGCTTCTGAAGGAGGGGGTCACGCTGGTCATTTTTCCGGCTGGCGGCGTGGCGACGGCGGAAAAGCCTTTCGGCAAGGCGGAAGAGCTGCCGTGGAAACTGTTTACCGCCCAACTCATTCAGCAGTCCGGCGCAACGGTGCTGCCCGTTTATTTCGAGGGGCAGAACTCCCCCCTGTTTCATTTCGTCAGCCGGTACAGCGTGTCGCTCAGGCTCTCGCTCCTTGTCCTGGAGTTTGGACGCCGCATCGGCGCAACCATCAGGGCGACGGTCGGCGCGCCGGTTTCGTGGACCGAGATTGCGGCCAGCGCTGACGGCGGTTCGGTTATCGACGAGCTCTATGTGCGGGTTCACCGCCTCGCGCCCGGCGGTGAAAGCGCGGATCGCGCCGCTTTGCTGCCGCGCCCAATCCATCAGCGCCGCCGTTATCCATGGGATCCGCCGCGCGAAGCAGCGCCGCTGGCTAAGCCGGCCTTCCGAGGCAGCGGAGATGTAAGCCAGCGCCGCTAAGACCCGGGCTCTTGCGCGGCAGAAGACCGGGTTTGTTCAACCTCGGTGTGCAAAGATATGGAATCGACGACAACGCCGTCACAATCGAATATCAGCAGCATGATCGCGCTCGGGCAAGAAGGGACGGGACAGGTGAAAGGGGCGAGGCGTTACAACGCCAGCGCCAGACGGAGATCGCGCCGCGTTGGGCGCACATTTCAGTTGGGGGGCGATGAGGCGGGAATGCCGGTGGACTCGGTCATCGGAAGCGGGCCGTACTCGTATTACATCCTGCCGTCGAGGAGCGGCGGGCGACAGGTTGCTGCATGGACTTTTTGACTGCGGGGCTCAGCGCCTTGCTGGCCATCCTGGCGGTATTCGCCTTCTCGATGCTGCATTGGTCGAACTCAACGCTTCTTTGGATGATTTCGGTCGCCGCGAAGGAGTACGGCCATTACGCAGGTGTCCTTGCGGTGGCTGCAGCTGCAGCGCTTCTTCAGACGGCTTTGCCTTCGTGGGCTCATGCTATTGTTCTCGCCATGGGCGTAATGTTGACCGCCGCGTTTATGTGGCCACTGGTATCGGCGCTCAGGCTGCAGCGTTGGATTCGCACGCGCGCAACAGGCGAATTTCCCGCCGATCTCGCCATAAGCTTTGGCGCGCTTTGGCTTGGCGCCGGCCTGAAGCGCGTCCCGTATCGGCGCTTGGAATACCGCCGCATCGGCGATCAGGTTCTGACCCTCGATTATTACCCGGCCCAGGGCTCTGGCGGCGCGCCCTGGGTTCTCGTCATCCACGGCGGCGGCTGGGAAACGGGCGATTCGAGCCAACTATCGGCGCTCAATTCGGTGCTTGCCCGCGGGGGGACGGCGGTGTTCGCCATTAACTACCGCCTGGCGCCCAAGAACAAATGGCCGGCGCCTCTGGAGGATGCGCAGGCCGCGGTCGAATTCGTCCGAGCTCGGGCCTCCGTGTTTGGGATTTTCCCCGACAAATGGGCCGTGCTTGGCCGGTCGGCGGGCGCGCAGATCGCTGGTGTTCTCGCCTACACAATGAGGGAGAACGCCCCGCGAGGGCTCGTCTCCCTTTACGGACCGACCGACCTGCGTCTCGCCTGGCAATCTTCGAAGCCCGGCGCGATCCTTGAGCCGCTCACGCTTCTTAGGAACTATCTTGGCGGAAGCCCGCATGAGGTTCCCGAACAATACCAGACCGGCTCGCCCCTTCTTCACGCCACCGCCGCGTCTTGCCCAACGCTCCTCGCCCATGGGCAGGCGGACAAACTTGTTTGGCATCGTCAGAGCGAGCGTCTCGCAGCCCGATTGCGGGAACTCGGGGTTCCGGTCGCGTTTTTGAGCCTGCCATGGGCCACGCACGGATTCGACTTCAACCTCGCGGGACCGGGCGGCCAGCTCTTCACCCAGGCGCTTCGGTGTTTTCTTACGCAGGTTCTCAAATAATAACCTGTCGGCTGATCGCGCACCTGGCTCGCACCCCTAATACGCCCGCTTGGAGACGAAGCCCAAGAAGGCGGTCATGAACAGGATCTGCAGATCGAACCAGATCGACCATCTATCGATATATTCAAGATCGTAGCGGACCCTGTCGTGAAGCTGGTCGGCGCCTGTTATTTCACCTCTGAATCCATTAACCTGAGCCCAACCCGTTATGCCAGGCTTCACCCGGTGGCGGCACGCATAGTTTTCGAGCGTTTGTGAAAACTCATCGTTATGGACAAGGGCATGCGGACGCGGCCCTACGAGCGACATCTCTCCGCGAAGAACATTAATCAACTGAGGCAGCTCATCCAGACTGGTCTTCCGAAGGAAGCGGCCGACGCGCGTCACCCTCCGGTCGTTCTTAGTGGCTTGCCTTACCTGGTCGCCGTCCTCGAGCACAGTCATGGTGCGAAACTTCATCACCTTGAAGACCCTATGATTGAAACCGTGCCGGTATTGGCGGAAAAAAACCGGGCCTTTGCTATCCAGCTTTATCGCGAGTGCGATGATCGTCATGGCTGGCATAAAAATGAGCAGCGATATGCTCGCCAGGACAAAATCTTCGCAGGCCTTCAGGAGAATGTTCCATTCCGATATCGGTTTCATTTGAATGCTGGCGAAGTTCGTGACGCCAACGCGGCCGATACGGACGAACTCCAAATCAGCCTCGCCAAAATCGAGCGCTATTTTAAGTTCCACGGGCAGAATTCTCAGCCTCCGGACAATGCGGGCCAGCAGCCGGCTCTCCGAAGCTGGAAGCGCAATAGCCACCTCATCGAGGCCTCCGGCTTGCGCCCGCTTCACGGTGTATTCGAGAGCGTTGTTGAGTGAAATGCTACCCAGTTCCCCGGATTTTGTACTCCTGATCTCTCTCACGCCCGCCAAATGGATATGAGAACGGGCTGAGAGAAGGGACGCTGTGGCATGTTTAAGGGCGTGGCCCTCGCCGAGCAGAAGAACGCAGCGCCGGAAATAACCCCTCGCGCACAACGCCGCATATCGCCGCGACCACAGCATTTTTCCTGCGAACAAGACTAAAAAAACGGAAGCGCACCATGCTATGACCCAGACGCGGGAAAACTGATCGCTTTGCTTGAGAAGAAAGATGGCGAACATAGCAAAGCCGAAAGAAAAAACCAGCGCGAAAGAAAGCCGGCTGAACTCGCCCCAACCATCCCGTTTCTCAAAACTGTCCAGGCTATAGTGCCGCCTCCGTCCAAGCGCCGCGAACAGCGCAACAGTAACCAAGCCAATTATAGTGAGGTAGTTGGCGCCGGCGTCTTCATCGGTCCCGACATAGATATATTTTATCAAAAAAGCGCTTGCAATCACCAGAATAAGATCGACCGTTACCACGATATCGATGAACATTTCCCTTGAAAGGGCGGCTCTCGTTCTGGCCGAAGAGGAGGCCGTGCGTGACGAAGCTTTTTGTTTCGAGGCAAGCATAAAATTTTGAAACATTACAATTCTCCGGCGAATTGGATGCGCACAGGCTAAAGCTGAGTGTACACAGTTGCTAGAATTTTATGGGCCCGTTTTGAGAAATGTCAACCAGAATAGGTGGTTAATAGTGTTCCTCGGCGATACAGTAATCAAAATGTGACTAATTCCACCTCATGGCGACCTGGGTTGTATGGGATTCTACGTCTTCGATTAGCTGTGTCGATCTTTGGAATCAGATACCCATCTTCCTGTCTCCTGTGAACTGGCTTTTGATCGTTGTCAAGCGGTCTTTGCGGACAGATCTGATTTGGATGATAGGTAAACATCAGCCGAAGAGAGGGCGCGCGCAGGGCGACAGCCGTTTTCCAGTTCTATGACGGAAGGTCGGCGAAGCGGTTGGCCGGGTGGCCGGCGTCTGAGGCGGAGGGCGAGCCAGGCGCGAAGATGGGCGCCGCTCATCCCGCAGCTTTTCGATCGCGGCGCTCTCGGCGCCGCGATCCGAGCGAGCAAATGTGCAGATGCATTTGCCGGAGCGACCTGGAAGTAGAAGTATATTGCCGTTGGCGCCTTTTTCAGTCGCCGTCTGCACAAGCCTACTTCGAGCGATTATCGGAGTAGCCGATGAATTGATGCCTCTTGCTCCTGACTCGATTTACCGCTCGACATGCTGGCGGTGGACGCTCAAACGAGTATTTTCTGCTGTTCAGGGAATGAATTCCAAACACAAGCGTTTTATTATATCGCAAGGGCGTTTCCCGCCGACTGGCGCGGCATAAGCCCGTGTTTGCCCGTAGGGCGAAGCAGGCCCGTGGGATCAATCCGCTCAAGGGCGTTTGACAACTTTATACAAATATTAGATGGTGTTGTGCTATATGGGCGTTTCGCTCACGGTTGAGAGGCTTGACATTCTGGGTAATTGGCTGAGTACGGAGCTTTCAATCAAAGGTTGAGAATTTTTTTGAGTGCAGTTAATGTGGACGGGTGTTGGGTAACTGCGTGCACATGCCTGGGAAGCGTTTGTTCCGCCCGTAATAGATTCAAAACGAAGAGAGCCGGAAAGTGATTGCCTTCAATCTGGCGTTTTGCATCGGCGCTTGAACATCCCGAGAAGCCGAAGTGTTTACTTTGATATGGGATCGCGTCTGGCAAGGAAAAGAGAATGGCTATGAACAGCGAAGCCGAAATGTTTACGCTCGCAAATTTAGCGCCTCGCAGTGGGGAAGCGATAAGCCACGTTAGACGCTATCCGCCGACCAACTGGCTCGCCGTTTTCTGGTATAGCGCTGCGGGTTTATTCGGCATTCTGTTTTGGGCGGCGGTAATCTGGCTTTGCCTGTAAATAGCGGTGATGAAGTCGGTCGTTGGAGCGAGCGATGCGAAGCAATAATTGCCCACGGGTCAGATTGGCCCATTTGTGTCGGACGTTCTCGATCATGCGGTTGATGTTATGCCGGATCGCAACCTTAGGCCGAACTGCGGCGTAGGACGCGACTCGCGCTATTGCTTCGCCGACAGCGGCCTCCGCCCGCGAGCGGGGGTCGATCTTGCCTTCTCGTTCGCTTCCCACTTTATCGCGTGCGACCGCCGAGGAGCCAAGGACCGAGATCACAGTGTAGCGGGTCGCGTTCGTGGGAATGCGGAGGCGAACGCCATCGGCTTCCGCTTCGATAACAGGCAGCGTCTCGGAAACTCTGCCGGCCGCGTCTGAATCAGGCTGCACAGCAACCGGCGCAAATCCCGCCGCCGCCGGCGCAAGCGAGCGCATCTCGCGGCCGCGTTCGCCAGTTCCGTGATCAGCCGCACATCGACCGACCGACCCAACAGGGAAATAGAGCCCCGCTTTTTATCTGCAGCGGCAGCAGAGCATTGCTTCATGAGCGAAAATTCTGAATAAATGCAAGAAACTCCCGCAGATTCTTATATCGATCTGGATGCATATTCAAGTCCGTCCATCATCAATGATCCGTAACTCACTATAAAAAATAAAAAAACATTGCTTCAACCTTTTTTGCTTATTTTATTTGCGATTTACGTCCATGGATGTGCTCACGCACGATGGTGATTGGACCTAATTTGAACGGATCAATTCGTGGATAAGGGCATCATAGCAGTCAAGCGCTGCTTCGAGAGAAAAAGCGCTGGCGCGATCCTGTCGCGGTTTGGGTGCGCCGGGCTGTGCGAGTTTGGCGTCTATGGCTTGCGCCAGCGCGTCAACGTCTCCGACAGGAACAATTGTACCAATCGCCGGCGCGTTTACGATTTCCGCAGGACCGCCGCAATTCGTCACGATCGCGGGCAATCCATGAGCGATGGCCTCGACGCAGGCGAGGCTGAAGCTTTCGCGGATCGAGGATAGAGCAAAGCAGCGGGCCTGCGCGAATTCGGCGCTGACGCCCGAGCGAAATCCGGGCATGGCGATGCGGTTCTCGATGCCAAGCGCGCGCGACTCCGCCTCAAGCCGCGAGCGTTCCGGCCCTTCGCCCAATATGACAAGGCGGCCATCCGGATGGCGCACACGCGCGAAGGCGCGCAGCAACGTGATATAATCCTTGTCTGTGACGAGCCGCCCCAAAGTGAGGACGAGAGGTGGACGATTGCCGAGTTCCTCTTCCGACATTTCGGCTGGAAAAGGGTCGGGCGCGGCGGGATTGTAGATTGTCCGCACGCGGGCTCTGGAGGCCGAAAAGCGTGAAAGGAGGTCATCGCGCAGACAATTCGAAACGGCTACTGTTGCCCCCGTTAGCCGTGACAGAACCGGCGTCAGGCGATAGCCGATATTACTCAGACGCTGCGGTTCGCTTTCGTAAAAGCCATGGTAACAGAGAATCGCGCGGCGCGACCGGCCGGCGATCATGGCGGCTGCGGCATGTTTCAGATTGGAGACGCTGATTGCCGACACGCTGACGGCTGGCTGTTCCTGGCGGAGCATGCGCGCAAGACCCTGGACGGCGCGGGCGTGTCCCGGCGGCAGCAAGCGCAGATCGACGTCTTTTGACAGGAAGCCAAGATTTTCCTGTGCTTCGAAATCGACCGTGAGAATCACGTTATCGCCACGCGCTGCAAATCCGGAGGCGAGTTGCGCGATCACGCGTTCCGCGCCGCCGCCTGATAGGCCGTGAGTATAAAACAATAGCTTGCGACAACCGGACATGCCAATGATCACCTTTCAGAATTTTGAATAGGCTTTATAAGGTTTCGATCAAGGGCACAATAATTGTGGAGCAAAGAAATGACTACGGTATTGCTTCTCCTGCCACAGGGCGGTTTGCGTCGATGGCACAAGAATTTGCTCGGCATTCTCGCCCGGGACGGCATTTACGCTTCAATCGACTGGCGGATGGGCGCTCAAATGTCCTCGGGCGTGGCGCTTCTCGATCAGTTGGAACAGTTGTTGCTGGCGCGCGGAAGGATCGGCCTGATGCAGCCGGAAGAGCCTGGCGAGTGGTTACGGCTCTCGTTTGGGCCAGCCGATCTTGTCTTCGATCTTAGCGGGCGAGCCGAACCTGAGAAAGGCGCCATTTTCCCGATCTTTTGCGGTTTAACGGGCGATGCGGCTCGCGATTTGATGCTTCTCTCTGACAGTTCGCCGAAAATCGGGCTCGCGAAGTCCGAGGAAGGCCGTCTGCTGATCGTCGCCGAAGCGCTGATCGCGCTCGAAAATCCGAGTATTCTTCAATGCGGCCGCGACGCTGTCGCTTCGCGGCTCACAACGCTGATTCGCGCGCTGGCGAACCGCAGCGCTTTGGCAGCCAAGCCAATGGCGGATGCGGGGATTGCTCCAGCTTCGACGTCCGCCGCCGCTTTTCTCGCCCGTTCGCTCGCCGCGCGGGTGCGGTCTAAACTGACAGGTCTGGTCGCGCATCAGAATCATTGGCGCGTCGCTTGGCGACGATGCATCTCGGTGAATGATTCGGTTCACGGGCGGCTGGATTGGCCGGAGCATGACGGCTGGACCTTCCTCGAGGATGACGGCGGCCGCTATTTTGCCGATCCGTTTCTCTTCGAGCATGAAGGCGCAGTCCATCTCTTCTGCGAAGAATATTCCTATGCAACGCGCAAAGGAGTTCTGTCGCATGTTCAGCTTGATGCGGCGGGACGGGCGGTCTCGGCGCCCCGCGTCATTCTGGAACACGCCGTTCATCTGTCCTATCCGCTGGTATTTCATTACAACGGCCAGATCTGGATGATGCCGGAGAGTTCCGCCGCGAGGACTCTCGAACTTTATCGCGCCGATCCCTTTCCGTACCGCTGGATTCTCGACAGCATCCCGATGGACAATATCGCAATTGCCGATGCGACGATTTTTGAGCATGACGGCCGCTATTGGCTCAGCGCCGCGACAAGCGAGGACGAAGGTTCGAGCTGGGATTGTCTGTCGCTATTCGTGGGGTCTTCGCCGCTCGGGCCGTGGTCGCGGTGCGGCAAGGGGCCGGTTTTGATCGATGCGTCGTGTGCGCGGCCGGCTGGGCATGTTTTTATGCGGGCGGGCGCCTTGTGGCGACCGGCGCAGGATTGCACGCAGGGTTATGGATCGGGCTTGGCCCTGTGCCGCCTGGATCTGGTTGACGAAAGCGGTCTGCGCCAATCGGTAATGCGGCGATTGGGGGCGCCGCGCGGAAGCTCTGGAGTGCATACATTGAATGCGGCGGCCGGCATTGAGACGATCAACGTTGTCGGGCCACGCTCTAAACGCAGACGGTAAGAATCGACTGAAGGCGCCGTGCCGAATCATCGACAGGAACACGTCAGGCGCTGGTCATTGGTAACCTTCCGCAAGGCGACCTCACCGAAAGCTTTCTCATTGCTCTTACTGGACGCCGTTACATGCTGGGAAGGCGTCGGTGGAAGTCGCTCTTATCGAACTGGCCGGACGGCTCGATGCGGAAAGTACTCTAGGACGGGCCCCGGCCGTAGGAGAAAAGCGAAGGCGCCAAAGGTCAGCACGCCTGCTCCGATGCGCACCGCCAGATCGATGGCGACCGGCAAATGCAATGTGAGCGGCGTTACGGCAATGAGCATTCCAGCCATACCCGAGGTTGCAATCGCGGTCTTGAGGAGGTCCAACCAAGGTACAGGAATCCTTATCCACCGGCGCGTTGTAAAAAACACTGTCAGGAAAAGAATTATGGATTGTGCAGTGTAACTTATGACGCAACCCATAATTCCATAATACGGAATGAGACAGATCATGGCTAAAGTGCCAGCAATCAACGCTGGGATCGAACTCCAGGCGTTCGTCGCGCTTCGACGGGTCATATGAAAGATCATATCAAAAACGAAATTTTTGAAGCCTGACAACAGCGTTGCAATAACTACAAATGGTATAATCACCTTAGCCATATCGACATAATCAGGCGCCAGAAATAGCCGCGCAAAAGGATCGCGGACGAGGATAATGCCTGCCGCGGCAGGAAACGTGAGAAACGCAAAGCCCGATGTAAGTTCCGCCAGGTTCTTCGGCGCTGCTTGCGGTCCTTCGTTTTCATAGGAAGCCATCACGTGCGAAAATACGCGTGTATTGGAGACGCTAAACAGAAACTCCATCGGTTGTTTGGCAAGCACCATCGCCGCAGAATAAAGGGCGACCGTAGCCGGACCTGTCAAAAGAGCGAGGATAAACCTGTCCGTTGAGGCAAGGGCAGCTGAGATAATCGCGGCAGGAATCAGCGGCAGGCCAAAGGAAAGCAAGTTACGCAGACTGACGTTGGACGCCTCAGCGAAATCCAGGTCGCGACCGCAGCGCAGCCCGCCCCAGACGCCGATGGCCAGAGTGGCGCCGCTCGTGGCCAACGTCACAGCAAAAAAAGTACCTGAAAGCTGCGTCACCGCGAGGCCCGTGGCTAGGACAAGCAGAGCGCGTCCGATCTCCATAAGGAGAAATCCCCGCCGGTCGTTACGAACTAACATGATGGCGGATGCCAGACGCACAACAGCAGCCGATAAAATGTAGGCAGTCAGCGCCGCTAGAAAGGACCAGAATTGGCCAGGGACCGCATTGAATGCAATAACCAGCGCCAATAGAAGCGCCATGGCAAGCGTAATTCCGTAAATCTTCATGCAACGGAGCACTTCGGCGCCAAGCGAGTTTGGCTTTCCCGATCCAAATCGCTCCAAAGCGATGCGCACCCAATTCGAACAGACAAGATCGACCGCCTCACCCATGGCTATCACGAGGGCGTATAGTCCGTATTCCCTCTGCGGCATGAGACGGGTCAACAGAACGAGCATGACTAGCGCAACGATCCGTGGCAGTATCACCCCTGGAGCGTACGAGATGAGTGCTTTGATTACACTTGTCGATGCCATGAAACCCCAGACGTTATCGCAAATCCCTTTCCGGAAGTGCGAGTTCAGTTATCGCATGCGGGGACGTCACTGAGAGATTGCCGCCATCGGCAAAGCTTGCACCTGTCGCCGGTCTCGCTTGGGCCAGCGCTTGCCGTCGAGGAAGTAAAATGTAGCAAATCAGAACCACGCATGAGAATAGCGTTGTTTTTGCACAGAGTCCGATTGCTCCACTTTGCGACATGATAAAATAAGAGGACACGAATACGCCAGCAAATCCAAGATCACGGCCTGTCTGTATGATGAAGCAAAGCAGCGCCGGAAATACGACAAGACTGATCAAAAGGCCATAATGCAATAAGAAGGCGATCCAAAAAATTTCCACGCCATAGACAGTCCCCGCTGATTCCATGCGCGCCATCAGCTTCCCGTTGATGTCACCAAACAGGAGTTCCAACGTGTCAGTCCCAAAAAGAATATCGACCGCAGCAGACCGCGTTGATGCACTACCGTTATCGTCATAGAGGCGATCGATAAATTTGTCAAAATAGCCCGCGTCATTGCCGATCGCGACCGCCGCGGCTGCGATCAAAATAGCCGCCAGACCGATCCAATCACCCACACGCGGCGCACGGTTTGTAGCCAAGAAAGTCAGCGCCCAACGAATCCCAAGGTAAGCAGAAAACAGGGTAAACAGCAGAATGGAAAAACGTCCTCCAAATCCGGGCAACGCCACCAGCGAGACCGAAACTCCAATGCCTCGGAGCAGAGGGAACGGTGAACTTGCGGGCATAACGAAGTTCGCCAGCAGGTAGGCGCCCGTCGCGAGCGTTGCGGTAAGCGGATGGGACCATAAAGCGCATACGCGGGACACCTCCCATTCTGACATGTCGATTTCGGCTCCCGTATTCACGTAGTCCACAAGTTGAGGTGGAATAAGGGCGGCGCCTGTAACAAACTCATATATCCCTATCGTTGAGTTTATAATAAATAAGACATGGATGCAGGCGGCGAGAAGCCGCTTCTGATTATCGGAAGTTTCGCGCACGACATAAAGAAGCAACGTTGGTGCAATAAACGATTCAATAATGACACTAAACTGTTCACCGACGACGACAGCATTGTAAATCAAGAAGAGAAACGAAGCCGAGAGAAGCAAGAATGCTGCAGGCTGTCCAGTGAGCACCTGCAACAGCGCCTTCTGCTGCCGACCCGCCTCGAGAGCCCAGAGCCCGAAGCCCAATACGATTAGATAACTCGACGGATGCAGCTTTTCCCAAGCGCTGCCGCTCGTTGTAACATATTCAATGCCTAGCTCAGACAGCACCTGCCCGCCAAGCAACGCGATCGCCGCGGAAACGACGAAAAGCAAACAAAATACGACAGGTCCGACTCCGCTCGCAAACAATTGACGTTGTGCCGTAAAGCCGTCTCGTTCGCTTTTTGAATATCGGGTGCTCATCATGATTGGCTGATGCTGTGAGAAAGGAGCTTCCGGAACTGTATCTAATTATCTGTTTAAGGCGCCGCGGTCCACTCTGCCGCTTTTTCAATCGGTCTCTGGCCACCTCAAAAGACGCATGCCATGCGGAGAGCCCCCCACCCGGCGAGTTGAATCATAGCATCGCTACCGCGGGGCGGCGCAAGAAATTCCTCCTTTTTTTGCCACTTTCTGTAGGAGTTTCACCGACTTCTCACAAAACGGCACACGATAGATATTCAAGCCTCAAAGGCAAAATAAAAATAGTTGAACAAACAGGATCAATAACAAAGCTCTCGAAACAAAATAGCCCATGACGATCCATGAGAGGCTTGTAGATTTTTAAAGAAATTCGTCTACTGCCTCACTCAGTAAACAGTGAACAAGACATAAAGTATAGGATATCTAGCTTAAATATAACGATGGCTTACGTAAAAAACTGAAGCGTAGAGTATGTCGTTTGGTATCCAATACGCTCGCCCAAAAAAAGAAACGATCAAAAAATGGCGCGAAGACCGTTCCTGACTACTTATCCGCTATTTTTACTTAACGTAGACTTACCGTCATTGTGAAGCCCGAGCTTGTACGGCCTACCGCGGTAAAGTCTCCAAGAAAAGTCTTGTCATTACTGACGCGCACCTACCCCCAGAGCTCGAGCAGCGCCACTATCAACCGCCATAGTGCCCGTTCCGTCCAAAATGCTAAATGAGCCAGGCCCGTTCGTCAAGCCGGCGGTGTATACCGCCCAACAGAAGCCCAGATTTTCCGCAGCTGTCCGCACGGCCAGCAGTAATGCGGCACGAGCTTCCGGATCAGCGCTGTCCTGAAAGACGCCAAACTCACCGAGCAGGATACGCTGCGGTCCGATGCCATGCTTCTCCGACCAAGACTTTACGCGGCCGAATGCCGTTCTTACAGTCGCTTCACTCCAACCGTTGGTTATATACTCGCCAAGAAGCTTCTCTACTTTATCGGCAATTTCGCTTCTCTCCTCCTGTCCGGGAACTTCCCGCTCGATCCTAGCTTGCGCTGCTTGAAGTAGGCGCTGGCGAACTCCGGGATCGATGCGAGAAGCGGGAAAAGGCACATGTTGGAGGAAATGAAGAGCGTTGCGCTCCCACGGCAGACCCGAATGGGAAACGACGAAGGGGTCGTAGTAATGAAAGCTCCAGATTGTGTCGGGATCGTCAGCGGAGAAGGCGGGGTCGAGCCGCAAGAGGCCATCGATGCCGCCACCTCGTGCGCCTGTAAGAATGAGCGTAAGCCCGGGCGCTTCGGTTCGCGCGGATAGATAAAGCTCCTGCAGCTGGCGAGGCCAGATGTCAACCGGAACGCTTAATGAATCCCAGTCTTGGTTGGGCTCGTTGACCAGCTCCAGTCCGACTTCGGATGAAGGCATCTTAACGAGCGCCCGAGCTACAGTTCTAACAAGTGACTTATAACGTTCAAAACCCTCCGGCGACGGTTCTTTGCCCGTGCCCAGAATGTAATGCAATCCCTCAGGACGATCATCCATGTTTGGAATGGTGTGCAAATCTACGATGACTTTCAAACCCGCTGCCCGAATACGTCGAACCGATGCGAGCATGCTGTTGACCAGTTCATCGAACTCCATACTCCACAGAAATGGCGAGGGGTCGATATTGAGCCGGACAAAATCGAACCCCTGGGCACGCAGCGCCGTGAGCTGCCGATCGTTGACCAATTTGCTCCAGTCCGGAAAATTCGACCTGTCATACCACGGCGCCTGAAAGTCACCCTTATTCGTCCATCTTTGCCACGCTTCGAAGTTCACGCCTCTTTTGAGAACCAGCACCGCTTCTGCAGGCCTTGCCGGCAAAAGCATCAAGATAATCACGGCACAAATAATATGCCGGATGCCATTCATGGGCGCCGAAACATCAGCCACGAGTGAACGCCTTTCCAGCTTCAGGGCTAAGGTCTAACAATACCTGCTGGCGAGGCAGTAAAATGTAACAAACCAGACCCAAGCATGAGAATAGCTTTTTCCGCTTGGTCGTCCACGGCGCCCGTTTCGAGAGTCAAATCCACGATTGACGCCAAGCTACTAAAGCGACGAGTTCCTCTTACTATTATCTGGCGTTTATTATAATACCATTACAACCTATGCAAGCGAACAACTCTTACCACCCATCACTTTTCCAAGCAGCCCACAGCGGCGGGGGCGGAATGTGGCGCTGGAGGCAAAAAACTGCAATCTGCGCGAACCGCATTTGAACAGTGCTCTCGGCGACCGCAACCAAATCTTCGAGCGTGTAGACCGAAATGCCGTCCTTGTCAGGATCGGGGCCTTCGATCAAAAGCTTGCTCAACTCCTTCTCTTGCGCCGCTACGCGACTTCTCGCGCCCCGGCATGCCGAAAAACTTTCCAAGCCGGCGGCGCGTCTCGGTGATCTGAGGCCACATGGGGGAGACCGAAGATGCGACCTGAGCGTCATCCTTATAATACGTTCGCTCATAACAATCCTCCCATGTATAATAGTGATAAAGCGCCTGCCGTTTTTTATCAACCTTGTTCAATATGACGCCAACACACTTGGCACGAATCTCTTTTTCTTGCTCAAGAGCCGAATACACGACATCCTGAGGGGTATTCCCCCATCCGATTACAAGTACAAATGAATTGAAATATGCGGCGGCAATCCTTGCATCAACGACAGGCCCCAGCGGCGGCAAATCAACGATGATGTATTCAAAGTCGCCTCCAGCCTCGAAAAGCAGGCGCTCCATTGCAGCCGATGCGAACAACTCCTTCGTGTGCGTCACGTTTCGCTCTACGGCGCCAGGAAGGATTGATAAATGCGTCACCGCCTCGGTCAAAAGGACATCGTTTAAGGACCGCCTCCCACTCAGAACATCCAAAATGCCAGCTTCCGAATTGGGAGCAAGCTCTCGTGTCATCGTTGGGTTCCGGAAATCGCCGTCGATCAGCAGGGTTTTGATCCCCATACATGCGACCAGAGAGGCAAGATTTTTCGAGACTGTCGACTTACCCTCACCGGATAGGACGGAAACAACACCAATCACTTTCGGCTTTTTCTCACCAAGAGTTAAGTCTAGGGCGACCCTCGTGGCGCTAAGAGTTTCGGTGAAGCGTGATAGCGGCGCTCTGAACGAATATCGCATGAGTGCGGACGATCCATCGCCGCCGGGCGGCAAACCGCCAATCTTTTCCAGTTGATGCTGTGTTACTATGGGCAACATGCCTAGGAACCTGAGTCCCAGATAACTCACCTGCGCCGCCGTCCGAAAGCTGCGATCACGCACTTCGCGAACGAGCGCGAGGCCTCCACCCAATAGGCTTCCGAATATAAGTGAAATCGCAATCGTTTGGAAGGGTTTGGGCGAGCTTGGCGCCGATGGTGGTTCTGCCGTGGTGATAACTCGCGTATCTGAGACGGGCAGTGACTGCTTGTGGAGGGATTCCTGATAAAGTTGCAGCATGTTTTGATAAAGATTTCTGTAAGTATCAGCCTCGCGTGTTAATTCACGAAGCGTGACCAGTTCTTCATTTGTATTGCCGCTGACCCCGACTTGCCCCGCCAAAGCTTGGTCAAGCGAGCGCTCGCGCTCCGTGGCGATATCCAACTCACTCTTGTAGCTCTCCGCAATCCGGCGCAACTCGTCAAAGATGAGTCGCACCAACTCTTTCATCTCCTCGCGCAACTTAATCGCTTGCTCATGATCACGGCCAAATCGGGCCGACAGATCAGCCTCACTCTTGGATGCTGCAAGATACTTGTTCCGCAGCTCTACGATCACCGGGTTCGCCAAGGATTCCGACACCGCGGCATCCACCTCGCCTTTAGCGATAATCTCATTTATCAATTCGTACTTTACCCGGGCCTCGACCGTATCGGCTCTGGCACTTATAAGCTGGGTGTTGATCTGAGCAAGTTGCTGCTCACTAACCAGAACGGCGGAGCCGTTCTGTGAAGTCGAAATCAGGCCCTTTTCCGATTTGAAACGCTGAACGGCGAAATCGCTCTCAATGGACTTCTTCTTAAGCTCCTGAACGCTTGAGAGAAGCCAATCACTGGACCGGCGGCTTTCCTCATAGATAGCCTCCACCTCGCCATTGATATAAGCTTTGGCGAAGGCGTTGGCGATCGCCGCGGCTTCGTTAGGTGTGGTGGATGTGAACGCAATCTCCAGTACATAGGAGCGACCAATTCGCGTGATCGTTAGGTTACGCTCCAAAGATCGTACAACATCCTCGCGCTCTTTTTCCTTTTTCTCATTCTCACTCACCAATTCACGCGTCTCCGCGCTGAGTCCGAGAAGGCGCTTGAAAAACCCGTCGCTGGACTCGTCCGCTCCGAGGTTCAGGTCATCGATAACCGTATAGGCGACTCTCTTCGACTTCAGGATTTCGACCTGACTTTCCACCGCGCTTGTGTCGAGGCTTAGATCCGCCAATGGGGAGGCTCCGGTCAAATCAAGCGACGAGTTCCTCTTGGCATCGATCAGCAGTTGGGTTGATGCCGTGTACTTAGGAACTGCTTCGACCAGATAAGCAAAGCCTAAAAAAACTCCTACACCCAAACCGGCAAGCAGCATCTTATACTGACGCCGTGCAATCCATAAAAGTCGATCGATAACGTCCACTCTCGAGTGATTCGCCATTTATCTTGTTCTTCCTGAATCTTTGCCCACATATCACCTAAGCCACGTGTAATGTGGGCGACCGGAATGCTTCTCGCTAAATATGATCAACAGACTTTTGGTTCAATATCATAGGATGGATGAAGGGACAAGTCCTGCCCCTGGACTGTATGTCCCTTACGAGGAGAAACAATTTGCCTTCGCGGTTGAGCCTCACCCAAGGAGGCGACCAGACGCCTTGAGCGCAAAAGATATCTTCTGCTTTGACCGGTTAATAAAGGGTTCACATCAGTGTTCTGCGGTTGATTTGAGGCATTAGAGGTGATTGCGTTGATCAATGGGGCATGCGGCGCTATTCCCGGCCAGCGAGGTCGAGTTCCTGCGCATTGCCGCACCAGCCTAAGTCCGCGCGGGCCGAACAAGGCGCGCAGGTCTGCGCGATCAGCCGTGGGCCGCATTCAGCGATCGGCAAGAATGTAGAAGAGTGAACGACTGGCCAGCGCAGGCCGTCACCCTTTTGGTCGCAGAGCCAGACGAGCACGACGGCTTGCGCGCTGCGAGTTCTTCCACGCCTGGCCGGGACTTCCGATGAGAACTACAAGGCGGGGCTTCTTCGGGCGCGTTTACCACGAGGTCAACGAGTCGTGCGTAGCCCTTGCGCGGCTCTACCGTGCCGACTACAAGGATGAATGTCTCAGGCAGGCCTTCGGGCCGATCCTATGCATTCATCGCTGCCATGCCGGCAGGCGCCGCTGTGAACGTTGATCCGCGCCACAATGGTTGAAGGCGATGGGCGAATTGACGTTGGAAAACGATTGTTTAGGACAAGGAGCCTATAGTCGCCTCGATGTATGTCCCCAGATACTGTGACCTTCGGGCTGGCAGGCCTAACCGACCGAACCCTCTTCGTCCGTTGTCTTGACCGTGACATAGAACGTTGGTAGTTACGAAGCGCGGCGCGCCAAAGATGGAAGCGAGTATAGAATATGACTCAACGTGTTCGAGAATTTATTTCTATAAATTCGCTGATTGCGCTAATCTCAATCGCGATATTTGCCACCTGTGCCCATTATTTGCAATATACAAATGTTCTTGGAGAATCCGACCTCTATCGTGTGCTGGTAGGCCTGCTCGACGGTGCAGTTAGCGGATCCGGCATTGCCTCACCTGTCCATTACCGCCCCAGTCTCGGATTTGGGTACATTTTGGGTATCTATGCGTTTACTCCGGCGGACCTGCTTCGTGACCCCGATGCATTAATTCGTATCATGAACGTCGTCGGTTGGGCAGCCGCCGTGATCGGAGCGTTCTTCTTTTGGGTTTTGGTGTTGCTGCGTCATGGCGACAAGGCCGCGCTAGTGTCTCTGATTGTTTTCGCGTTCAGTCCGATGGTCTTGGATCTGGCGTCTTCCGGCCATCAAATCGTGATCGCTTTCGCATTCTTCTCGATAGCGGCAGCTTTGCTCGCCGCGCGTAGTACGGGATTTTGGGCGATATTGCTGCGGCTTGTCGCCATGTTGCTTCTGATTTGCGGATTGTCCGCTCGTGCGGAGATATTTTTGGCGTTTCCCTATATTGTCCTTGCGGAGACTAATTTTACTTCGCTTCGCCTCTTTTTTATATCAGCACTTCGTGCTTCCGTGATTCCGATTATCGCTTTTTTTGGCTATATTGTGATTCGCAAGCATTTCGCAACTTTTCCTAATGAAGAAGCTCCGGTTGCGTTCTTCCATCAGTTTTTTCATCTCACGAATGTGGTTCCCGGCTTTGTTTACATAGTCCTTGGCTGTGGAATCGCTACGGCGGCTCTCGCAATTCTCATTGTTCCGGCAGCGATTGTTCGCACACGTTGGAATAAGCGTCAGACCAATATTTATGCTGAATTGGGACCGTTAATTGCCCCCATCGCGCTGGTCATTATCCCTTTCACTTTCTGGATTACCAACCCACAACCTTCGCGGCATTTTCTTCTCATGCTTGCGGGCCTCGCCATTTTTGTCGGCTGGGCAGTGCAGCGAGTGGGACCGCGCTCAGCGATCGTCACCGCTTTTGCCGCGATATGTGTGGTTGTGTTAAATCAGGGTCTTTCCGAAGTGATGCGCCCGACGCTTTTGCGCTTGAACCAAGCAAGATCGCCTTATCTGCCGGTCGCCGAGGCCTACGGGACGTTTACACATGCGCCTCTGGGGCTTATTTACAAGCGCCAGGCCGCGCTAACCGAACGCCGGGCCAACTGGGCGCATTTCGGAGATCAGGTCGCAACCGCCTGCGACGCAAAAATTGTTGTGCTCAGTGACGAAGCGGAACAGATTATCGCCCGATTGTATGTGGGGGGCGCTGGGGTTCGTATTGAGGCGACGAACTGGAGGGGCTACATTGCCTATACCGTGCGGCGCGGTGCTCATCTTTATATGATCTTAGCAAAAATGAACGGCTGGCCGCGAGATGCTGTATCAGAAGTCCTCTCCGACCCGGTGCTTGCCGATTATCGTATTGTCGCAGACCCGCAATTAATGTCCGTCTACGACAGGACCGCGATTCCGCGCGACAGAATTGCTCAGCTTGGCTGCACCGCTGTCAATAATAGTCCTCAATCGTTGACGGGACATCAGATTATCAAACCAGAAGTGCTCGATACTGGGTCATCTAACGAGCATTCGGCTACCCAGTCGCCTAGCGGATGACAAACCACGGATCAATCACTGGGAAAGGTGCCAGCTATGACCTTGCTGAATAATGACCGCAGCCTCGGAGCGCCGCCGCAGGCCGGCTTTAAAGAATATGTTGCGATCATGCGACTCGATCACAGCACAAAGCATATTTTCATCGTGCCGGGCATCATCCTTGCCTACCTCCTGCGTGGCATAAGGACCGATCACCTGATCCAGTCGCTTGTGCTGGGTTTCGTGGCTGCGGTCTGCATTGCGTCTGCCAATTATGCAATTAATGAATTTCTCGATCGCGATTTCGACAAGTATCATCCGACGAAGTCGCAGCGTTCCGCGGTCCAGAGCGTAATGAGCGGCGAGGTCGTGTCGGTGGAATGGGCGCTGCTCATTGCGATCGGCCTGACCTGCGCGGCTCTTTCGAGCACGCTCATGCTGGTCGTCGCCTGCGTCTTTGCATCCCAGGGGATTGTCTATAATGTGCCACCACTGCGCACCAAGGACAAAGCCTACCTTGATGTGATTTCTGAAGCGATCAACAATCCAATTCGTCTGCTGATAGGCTGGGCAATTGTTGATCCAACATCGCTTCCGCCAGCCTCGATTATCTTTGCTTACTGGTTCGGCGGCGCGTTCCTCATGGCCGCAAAGCGCATGTCGGAATATCAGCAAATCGTAGCGTCGCATGGCGCCGAATTGTTGGCGCGCTATCGCGCGAGTTTCGCCCACTATACACAGGTTTCGCTGATCGCCTCCTGCCTCGTCTATTCGCTGTTCTCGATTGCTTTTCTGTCGATTTTCCTGGTCAAATATCGGATTGAATACATCCTCGCCCTGCCGATAGTGGTATTGCTGTTCACGGTGTATTTTTCGCTCTCGACGCGGCCCGATTCCTCGGCCCAGAAACCGGAGAAGCTTTTCCGCGAGAGAGGCCTGATGTTAATAGTGTTCGCCCTGGCGGCAGTTTTCATTTTTGCCAGTTTTGTCGATATGCCGCTTCTCGCGAACCTCGCCGAACAGCACTATATTTTGCTCAAATGACCGCCGACACCAAGATCAACTGGGACGATTTTCGCCTTGTCGTATTTGATGTCGACGGCACACTCTATAGCCAGAAAGCGATGCGTCTGCGAATGCTCGGCGAGATTCTCTGGCATGTGGCCTTAACTCGGAGCCTGATCACTCCGAAGATCCTGCGTATTTATCGGGAACTACGCGAGACCATCGGCGATCAAAATGTCGATGGTTTTGAGGAGGTTCTCATCGCTCGCGCTGCGGAGCAGACTCGGGTTAGCTCCGAGACCATACACGCGCTCGTCTCCGAGTGGTTGGAGAGGCGCCCGCTTGCGCATATTCACGCCTGTCGCTACGCGCATCTGGTTGAGCTTTTCACCGCGCTCAAACGGCACGGCAAGAGCATCGGGATCTTCTCTGATTACCCAGCTGTCGAAAAGCTCAAGGCGTTGGGCCTATCCGCCGATTACATTGTCGCGGCTGGAGACGCGAATGTTGGCATACTCAAGCCGCATCCGCGAGGCCTCGAAGTCTTGATAAAAATGGCGGGCGTTACCCCGGCTGAGACGGTGTTTATTGGCGATCGAACGGAAAGGGATGGCGAAGTGGCCAGGCGCGCGGGAGCGCAGGCTCTCATACGCTCCAGCAAGCCGCTCGATGGCTGGGTTGGTTTTGCAAGCTTCTCGGATCCGCTGTTCGCTCCTCTTCTCGGTCGATGACGGGCTCCGGGATGGTCTCCAAGTTTACACGCTCTATCTTCACAGGTGGCGCAGCCGCTGTCGTCGACTTGCTCGGCTTTCGTAAGTCGATGACGGGCTCCGGAATGGTCTCCAAGTTTACGCGCTATATCTTCACCGGTGGCGCGGCCGCCGTCGTCGACTTGCTCGGCTTTCGTATTCTTCTTTTGATTGCTCCGTCGATCGTGTTCGCTGCGGTCGTGAGCTGGCTGATAGCCGCCTTCGTCAATTACAATCTGACAAGGCGATTTGTCTTTAATCGGGCTGCGAGCCCGAAAGGCGCGCTGCATTTCCTGGTGGGAGCGGCAATAGGCCTCTGTGTTAATGTCGGTGCGACGTTGCTTTTTGTAACCCAATTCGGGTTCGATCCATTCCTGTCGAAATTGACCGGCATTGGAATTGCGTTTATTTTCAACTTTCTTCTCAACGCGCTCTGGGTATTCAAATAGTTTTCAATGCCTTAAGGCGCCTCACTTCGGGCGGTCCGTTGCAAGGTCATTCCTTATGGCCTCCGGAGGCCGGATAAATGTGTCGGCCACGCCACGTGGTAAAAAGCGACCGCGGCCACGCCGCACAGTCCTTCCAGTGCGAGGTATCGGTGCGGAACCATGAAGGGGAACACCTTAGCCTGTTGCCGGTCTTGCGCATACAACAGCGAAATTATTTAATTTAACGTTGTGGTGCAAAATATTTCATGAACGTTGCCGTGTAAACTTTAATTTGCTTATTCTGTGTTCTGCGCGAGTCAAAGAGGGCATAGAAGAATGGTTCAGGTCTTTCCAAGAGGAGCGCATAGGGACAGCTGCAAAAATTTCATCATTTCGGTTCAGAAATGATCATGGCCTTCGTTGGTCCGACCGACCGGATCCTGTTCGTTTTCGCGAGCGTGACACATAACGTTGATAATTACACGGCGCAATGAGCTATTTTCCTGGGAGACCGCATTCATGAATGCACCCTGCTCAAAACTCGGCGATCTGGCGCCAACTAAATCTGTGCCGAGAGTCGCCTTTTTTCATCAGAATAATGTGTTCCAGACGCAAGGTGGAATCGAGCGCTATGTCGCGACGATATTCGACGGCGCTCCCGAGGGCGTGGTTCTCGTCACTGCGCCCGGGCCACGCGAGTCTCCGCGCCTTTTTGAAGTAGAAGTAAAGCTTTCGGCGGCCGCGCCGAGATTGATTGGGTTCCTGCGAGCCGTGTTCTCTCAACGCCGGTCGATCGACGCCTTCCTGCGTGAGAGCGGCGTGCAGGTCATGGAATTCAGCCGCCCCGAATATATTATCGCAGGTTTGCTCTTTCGTGGGAAACGCGTCGTCACAATCCACGGCACCGGACCAAGCGCCAGCCACCGCGTGAATTATCTCGTACACCACGCCTGCTGCCTGCTCCTGCCCTTCGTCGCCGACCAGGTGCAAATCGTCGGCCGCGATCCGTCCGGAGTTCCACGAATCGCGCGACGGCTGCTCGGCCGGCGCATAACCTATCTCGACGCATGGCACGACGAATGTTTCGCGCCTGCGCATCTACCCCCGTTGGAGAATGCAGGAGCGTTGCGCGTGTTTTACGCGGGGCGCATCGCGCCGCAGAAAAACCCAGAGCTCCTGTTCGAGATCATCCGGTTGGCGGCGCGCGAAGCTTCCAGCGATTTTGAGTTTCATTATTTCGGCTCGGATTTCGAAGTTTTCGAACGAGAAGGCCTCGGCGACCTCGTGGTCAACCACGGTTTTCTAGGACCCGAAGCGTTGGCCGAGGCCATTCGGTCTTGCCACCTTGGGATTATGTGCTCCGCCTTTGGCGAAGGTTCGCCCTATATCGTGGTCGAGGCGCTTGCATGCGGACGCCCGTTTGTTTTGCCAACCTTGTCCACCTTGCGAGCGGCCTATGATAATTTCGAGGGCGTCTATTTCGTTGAGCGCTATAGCGCGCGAGACTATTTAGCGGCTATGGCGGCTGTTCGCGCGGCCGTGCTTGCCCGCGCAGTCGATCCGTTTGCGATCGCGGCTCAGGTTGAGTCCCGAGCGCGGTCGCGGAAGGTTCCAGAACTTGTCAATGAACTGGCCCAGCTCGCCAACTGAAACTTGCACTGAGGAACTGGCCCGATGCTGATCTTCGATCTCATCCTCGCAACGCGACGACCGGCGATGACGGGCATCGAGCGTTACGGCGTTAACCTCTTTAAAGCTGTACGGCGTTTGCAGCCGGACTCGATCGCATTCGTTCACGATCTGGGGGCTTTTGACGAGAGACGCGGGCTCATCGCGGTTCCCAATGTCTACAGCGGCTGGATGAATCTGCCGATCGCCATCCGCCACCAAAGACTTGCGGCGGACGCCGTCATTTTTCCCACGGCGCCGGCAAGCCCATTTTTCCTTCGTTGCAACGTGCGCTTGTGCCGGATCGTCCATGATGTCTTCCCCTGGGTCTGGGAACGGGCCATGCCCTGGAAAGGGCGCCTCCTCTATCGCTATGGCGAAAATCTGATGGTCCGACGCTATGACCATCTCCTTGGGACAACCGAAGCTGTCGCCAAAGACATGCGCGCCCTGTTCGGCCGCGCGGACATAGGCTGGTGCGGCAATGCGCCGGGGCTCGACCTCGATGGCCCGGAACAGCGGCCCGAAGGCGTGCCGGAGACATTCATCCTTGTAGTCGGCACGGTAGAACCGCGCAAGGGCTACGCACAACTCGTTGATCTCGTGGAAAACGCGCCCGATGAAGCCCCGCCTGTGGTCCTCGTCGGAAGGCCCGGCTGGGGCGACATCGTCGCGCGCGTGGAAGAACTCGCAGCGCGTAAGCCGTCGCGCTTCGTCTGGCTGCGCGACCAAAAGGACGACGGCCTGCGCTGGCTCAGTCGCCGCGCCAAGTGCTTCCTCACTCTGTCATTGGCGGAAGGCTTCAATATGCCGCTTGTTGAAAACGCCATATGCGGTCGCCCGATCCTTTGCAGCGACATTCCTGTTCATCGCGCGGTCGCGCCGCCATGGTCGCGCTTCATCGCGAAGAACGCCACGCTGGAGCGGCTTTGGGTGGAACTCTGCGGCGCTGCGTCGCCCTCGCCTGAAGAAGTCGCCGCCTACCGGAGCCGCTACTCGTGGGAGAGCGTCGCCCAAGGTCTTCTTAACGTTGTGACGCCCGCTGTCACACCCAAGATGAGAATATTGGCATGCTGATCTCTGTCATCATCACAAATTATAATTATGGACGGTTTCTCGGAGACGCGATCGACTCCGTCCTTTCACAGACCTATCGCGAAGTCGAATGCGTGGTGGTCGACGACGGCTCGACCGACAATTCACGCGAGGTGATCGCGGCGCGGCCCGGCGCCGTCGCCATCTTTAAGGAGAACGGCGGACAGGCGAAGGCCCTGAAAACCGGTCTTGAGGCGGCGCGCGGGAAGATTGTCATCAGCCTGGATGCGGATGACTGGCTGATGGAGAACTGCTGCGCGCGTGTCGCACAGGCTTGGCGGCCGGGCGTTGTGTGCGTCAACTACCGACTGAGCCTCAATGGCGATCCAAAACTCGTTTGGCCGATGGAGCCCTTCCTTGAGAAAGGCCACATCGACTTCCTGGCGGCCAATGGTTATTACCCTTCGGCGCCAATGAGCGGCAACGCCTTCGACCGCGATTACGCAATGACAGTTCTCTCCCGCGCCGAACGCCTGGATGGCGATGGCGTCGACGCCTATCTGCTTTATTCGGCTCCTATCTTTGGGGAAATAGTACATATAGACGAAGCCCTTGGAGTCTACCGGCTTCATGGCGGCAACGTCTCGATGACCTCTGGACGCAAGACTGTCCGCAATCTCGGCGATCATTGCTATTACCAGTATTGGGCGCAGCAGAACGCTCAGCGCTTCGCCAACGAAAGAGGCGTGCCTCTGCCGCGACGAAACCATCTCGTCGGCGCGTATCCGTCGCTTTGGTTGCTGCTCGCCAAGGATGGCGGGTATGACCGCCGCCCGCTCCCGAACCAAAATCGACTGCTGACGGCGGTGTTAGCGATAAAGGCGTTCGTGGTGCAGCCCGGAATCATGCCATTTCGACGGCTGAAAAATGTGGGTCTGCTCGTGGCTATAATGGTCCTACCGCACGCGTTACGGCGACGGCTCGCGGAGCGGTTCATCTTCGGTGGCCAGGTCAGCGTATGAGGCGGAAGTCCCTATTGCCGACCGCGCTTTGGCCCATAGGCGCCAATCAAGCTGTCGCCGCTTTGCTGAGGGACGGATTGAAGGCGGCGGGCGTGCTCCGCCCCGCGGAAATAAAGACTATGAAGAAGCCGAACTTAATTGCGCCGCCTTTGGGATTGAACACGACAGCAATTACTGTCTGCAGACCTAAGGGTGACGCTGCAGGAATTAACTTTCAACTCAAGCTGACTTGAATAGACTAAAATGCTAGAGGGCCAGAAAGAGATCAAAAGCGTATTCGGGTTGCAACTTTCGCTGCAGCCCCTTGAAACGCTAGCTGATCGGTTGACGCAGGAGATGCCTGCGCCCAATGAAAAGGCGCACATGGTGTTCACACTCAATCTCGACCATGTCGTACAGCTAAGTCGAGGAAATGTTGCGTTCAGAATGGCCTATGACCGAGCGCAAACAGTAACTGCGGATGGCATGCCAATTTATCGCTACGCCCGGCTGCGGGGCGTGCCGCTCCCGGGTAGAGCGCCCGGAGCCGATCTTCTGCCTGCCCTTATCGATCGACTCGTGCCCGGCAAGCACCGTCCATTTTTTGTAACGAGCGACTTGGAGACGGCGTCTCGCATCAAAAGCTTATTGATAAAGCGCGACTTCGACGCAAGCGCGGTTGCGTCTGCTGTTCCGCCATTCGGCTTTGAGTTAGATGAGCATTACTCCGGCGAACTTGCGCAGTGGATCCAGGCTCATGGTACGACTCATCTCATCTTCGGCGTTGGCGCCCCAAAATCTGAAATCTGGCTTGATCGCCATCGCGCGGATATTGGACCCTGCTACGCTCTTTCCTCGGGATCTTCGACGAATTTTCTGGTCGGGACCGCCAAACGCGCTCCGCGTTGGATGCGAGCCGCCGGGTTCGAGTGGTTCTGGCGCTTCTGCTGTGAACCCAGACGACTGTTTCGACGCTACTTCATCGACTCCTGGCAGTTCCTGAAGGCCATAAAGGATGACCTCGCAAGGGGCCGCGCGAAGTGAAGTCTGGGCATTCTTCTGGGAGAAGAGATTATTTCTGAAGTGTAAATCGGCCTTGAGCGGAGGCGATAGCGGCATGGGGCGCCTGTTATTTAGGACCCTATCGCAATCAGATTCAAACCTTCACGGACCGGCGGCTCCTTCATCCTCAATCATAGCTCCATTGCCAGGTCGCGGGAGCCCACGGAACGTCACAACGAAGCTGCTAAACGGATCGAGATGCATTTTTTTTCGGTGGCTAAAGACTTTTCGGACCTTCTTTATAGAGGCTTAGTGCCTTGCGATTACCTTTATGTTGCTCGTCAGCGCGCCGAAGGCATCTCCCGTCCTTTTTGTCTCCCGACCATGAGTGACCTGCTTACGGCCAGATTTGTTCGTTGCAGTATCCTCCTTACAAATCCTGTAAATCTGGACCGGGGGGCAACCCCTCCTGGGTTCGATTCGTTTCTACGTGCCGGAACAGGGCGCTTATGGTCGACATTGACGGCGCATCAGAAGTCGTTTCCTATTTTTGCCGATGCGAAAGGACGCGTTGATGCTGACGATTAACATGCAAAAAAATGCCATTCCAACCCTTCCAAAGACAGGCGCGTTCGATAAGGGGAGGCTGACAGCTATTGCGCAGCGGCAACATCGAGCGCTGCTGGCTGGATTCGGAATTGGCATTCTCCTGGGGATCGCTTATCTTGTCACTGCGGTTCCGAAGTATACGGCGACTACCGAAATTCTGATCGACATCAAGCGAGGGATGTCACTTGGTTTGACGAATCAGGTGGCCCAGTATCAAGCTTTGGACACTGGGATGGTGGACAGTCAGGTGGAGATCCTGAAGTCCAAGAAAATCGCCGGCGCTGTGATGGACGACCTGAAGCTCACGACGGGGGCCCCCAGCGCCGGGCTTCTCACGCGGCTTAAGTCGTTTTTCCGGCCGAGTTGGTGGGCTGGAAAAGTGGTCGAGAGCGGCGAGGCGGAAAAAAGGAAGGAGCGCGACAATATCATCGGATTCCTACGGAGCAACCTGGCGGTAAAGCGTATCGGCCGCACTTACGTGCTGGAGGTTGCATTTACTTCCCCCAGTCCCACAGAGTCCGCTGCTATCGCCAATGCCTTCGCCAAGGCGTATCGCAGCGATCAGGCCCACGCCAATTATGACATCAGCCGCCGGACCAGTGATTGGCTCCTTTCGCAGATACAGGATCTCAAAAGGAAGTCGCTTGAAAGCGATCTTGCCGTTCAGAAATTTAAGACCGAGAAAGGCTTGATTTCCGCCTCCCAGAATGGCTCTCAAGTTTTAGTGAATGAACAGCAGCTTGCCCAAATCAACACGCAACTCGTGACGGCAAGGGCCAATACGGCGAACGCGCGGGCGAGATACGAACGTATCCAGTCGATTGTCGAAACACGCCAGATGGACGCAGCGGTATCGGAAGCCTTGGCAAACCCGGTCATCGTCGATCTGCGCCACAAATATCTCGCGGCATCCAAGACCGAGGAGGAACTGTCCAAGCGAATCGGGGCCGACCATTTGCAGGCGGCCAAGCTGCGTTCGGACATGAAGGAGTTTGAAAGGCTGATTTTTGATGAGCTAAGCCGGATTTCGCAAAGCTACAAAAGCGAATTCGATATTGCGGCAGCCCGGGAAAAGGCGCTGGAAAAAGCACTGAACCGGGAGGTCGGGGTCAACGGCAATGTGAACGAAGACATGGTCACATTGCGTGAATTGTTGCGCCAAGCGGACAGCTATCGGAACGTTTATCAAAGTTTGCTGCAACAGTACCACAGCCAGGGGCAAATACAGTCGTTTCCGATCTCCGAAGCGCGCGTCCTCACGACAGCGATTCCTCCCTTGCAACCGAGTTCGCCAAAACGTCTTTTGACGCTTTTCATTTCGCTCGCCCTCGGTGGCGCACTGGGGGTCGGCATGGTGGCATTTCGCGAGACCCGTGACCGGGGCTTTCGCACGGTGGCGCAGGTGGGCGACTATCTGCGGCTTGAATTCCTGGGGATGCTTCCGCTGCTGACGCAGACGCAGTTGGAAAATATTCCCGGGTCAACGCCGGATGGCGACGGCGTGCTCATGCCGTCTGCGCTCATGCGGTATTCGTTCAAGGCGCCGTTATCGAGCTTTACTGAAACGCTGCGTGGCGCGAAGGTGGCGGTAGACCTCGCACTCGGCGAGAAGAAGCCGAAAATCATAGGTGTCATCTCGTTACTGCCGCACGAGGGAAAATCGACCGTTTCAAAAAACCTAGCCTCATTGGTGGCATATCTCGGTGCGCCAACGATCCTTATCGACGCCGATCTGCGCAATCCGGAGTTGACGCGTGATATCGCTCCGGGCGTCAAGGAAGGCCTTCTGGAAGTTCTGAATGACGGCCGGCCCTACAGGGAACTTCTTCTGACCGAAAACGAAACGCAGTTATCAATTCTTCCCGCTGCGATTGAGCGGCGAGCGCCCTACACAAGCGAGTTGCTGAGCTCTGCGGCGATGGGGCGCCTCTTTTCAGAGGCCGGCAAAGATTATGAATATATCTTCGTGGATTTGCCGCCTCTTGGACCTCTCGTCGATGCCAGGGCCGCGGCGAAATACTTCGATACGTTCCTTCTTGTAACCGAGTGGGGCAAGACCCCTCGCGATTCAGTCGCTTGGGCGCTTGCACAAGCCGAAGAGGTATATGCCAAATGTGCCGGTGTCATCTTGAGTAATGTGGACAAAAAGAGCTTGGCGCTATATGAATCCTACAGTTTGCGAGAGTATTATGGCGGTACGTCCAACTCCTACTATAAAGACGAAGGCTGAATTTGCTAGAACAGGGGAAAGGATGTGGTTTCGGGAAAATCTATCGATTTTTTGACTCGAGTTCTGGCCAGCCAGCCAACGCAGTCGCTCGAAATTTTTTGGAGACGCGCTCACGAACCCCTTAGCGCTCGATTCCACCTTGCGTCTGGAACACATTATTCTGATGAAAAAAGGCGACTCTCGGCACAGATTTAGTTGGCGCCAGATCGCCGAGTTTTGAGCAGGGTGCATTCATGAATGCGGTCTCCCAGGAAAATAGCTCATTGCGCCGTGTAATTATCAATGTTCTGTGTCACTCCCGGTGATCGTGTCCCAAGGCGTGGTGTAGCTGACGGCTGGCATCGCCGAAGCTCCGGCAGGGCCGGGAAGGTCAGGCGGCCACAGCGGGCAGCCCGGCGATGGGATCATCGCTCAAAGGCGCGATGGTTTCCAGCGTCATGTATCGGGCGCGCTGCACGGCCCATTCGTCGTTCTGTTCGAGGAGGATCGCGCCGACGAGGCGGGTGATGGCGGCTTCGTTCGGGAAGATGCCAACGACCTCGGTGCGACGTTTGATTTCGCCGTTCAGCCGTTCGATGGGATTGGTGGAGTGCAGTTTGGTCCGATGCGCCGCCGGGAATCCCATATAGGCGAGCACGTCAGGCTCGGCCTCGTCCATGAAGGCGGAGAGCTTTGGCAGTCTGGGGCGCAGTTGATCGGCGACCCTGCGCCATTGCTGTTTGGCGGCCCCGGCGTCGTCTTGTGCGAAGGCCGTGGCGATGAAGGCCGAGACCACGCGGCGTCCGCTCTTGCCGGCATGGGCGAGCGCATTGCGCATGAAGTGGACGCGGCAGCGTTGCCAGGTGGCGTTCAGCACTTTGGAGACCGCGGCCTTGATGCCTTCGTGGGCGTCGGAGATGACGAGCTTCACGCCGCGCAGGCCCCGGCGCGCGAGCTTGCGCAGGAAGCCGGTCCAGAATGTCTCGGCTTCCGAAGGGCCGATGTCCATGCCCAAGACTTCACGCCTGCCGTCGCTGTTCACGCCCACGGCGATGATGACCGCCACGGAAACGATGCGGCCGTTCTGGCGCACCTTCACATAAGTGGCGTCGATCCAAAGATAGGGCCAGTCGCCCTCGATGGGGCGGTCGAGGAAGGTTTTGACGCGGCCGTCGATGTCTTCGCACAGGCGGCTCACCTGGCTCTTGGAGATGCCGCTCATGCCCATCGCCTTGACGAGATCGTCCACGGAGCGCGTCGAGATGCCCTGGATGTAGGCTTCCTGGATCACGGCCGTCAGCGCCTTCTCCGCCAGCCGGCGCGGTTCAAGAAAGCCCGGGAAGTAGCTCCCCTTACGAAGCTTGGGGATGCGCAACTCAACCGTACCGGCCCGCGTCTCCCAGTCGCGGCTCCGGTAGCCATTGCGCTGGACGAACCTTTCTGGCGAGCGTTCTCCGAAAGCGGCGCCGGTGAGGCCTGAGACCTCCATCTCCATCAGCCGTTCGGCGGCGAAGCCGATCATCTCGCGCAGAATATCGGCGTCGGGCGTCTTCTCAATCAGCGTGCGAAGGCTCATCATGTCGTCGGTCATCGGCAGTTCCCCGGTTGCGTTGGATGTCGCAACCCGATCATACCGGTGAGTTGCCGATGACCGCCGCAAGCCGCTCGCACGCTACAGCGCCATGAGAAGCGCGCTTAGCGAGCGGTTCGCTACCGTCGAGCTACACCACTACCGGGGACGTGACCCTCCCGGTCACGAAAACGAACAGGATCCAGTCGTTCGGACCAACGAAGGCCATGATCATTTCTGAACCGAAATGATGAAATTTTTGCAGCTGTCCCGGCCCGCTCCGCTTGGAAACGCCTGAAACATTCTTCCATGCCCTCTTTGACTCGCGCTGAACACAGAGTAAGCAAATTAAGGTTTACACTGCAACGTTCATGAAATATTTTGCGCCACAATGTTAAATTGAATAATTTAGCTGTTGTGTGCGCAAAATCGGCAACAGGCCAAGGTGTTCCCCTTCATGGTTCCGCAACGATACCTCGCACTGGAAGGATTGCGCGGCGTGGCCGCGCTATGCGTCGTTTTTTACCACGTGGCGTGGCCGACACATTTCTCCGGCCTTCAGTTGACCCAGAATGCTTATCTCGCCGTCGACTTTTTTTTCATCCTGTCGGGGTTTGTCATCGCCGCCAATTATGCAAATCGGATTGGCGATGCCCGCGCCTTAGGCGCTTTTCTCACAAAACGCTTCTTTCGTCTGTACCCTCTTCATTTTGTGATCCTCGTCGCTCTCGTCGCTCTAGAAACCGTCAAATGGGTCTATGTGGGCAATGGCGCTTCGGAGGTGCCGCCATTCACCGGGCCCAATTCACCAGCGTTACTGATCGAAAATCTTCTGATGCTTCAAGGCCTTGGACTTGAAGATCGGCTGGGGTGGAATCCGCCGGCCTGGAGCGTCGGCTCGGAATTCTTCGTCTATCTACTCTTTGGTTGGGTTGCGCTTACCGGGGCGGTGCGCCGAGGATGGAAAGTCACGGCTGCCTGCGCGGCCTCCCTAGTCGCCTATCTGGCGATTGCCGTGACTATGCACACGCTCGACGTGACCTTTGGCTTGGGGCGTGTCAGATGCATCGCGGGATTTACGATTGGCGTCGTAATCTGGCTTTATTCGCCGAAGGATTGGCCCATGGCGACTGTTGTTGCTTTAGTCGCCGCGATCCTCTCCGCCATTGTAATGGCGTTTTTAGGCGGCGGTGCGGCTGTTATGGTAATCCCGCTATTCATCGCGCTGGTCGCGGCGCTTCAATATGATCGGGGCTCCGTTGCACGGGTTCTTTCCGCACGTCCCACACAATTTCTCGGGCGTATCTCCTATTCGATTTATCTGACGCATATGCCGATCATTTACGTCTTCACCATTATCCTGAAACGCGTCGCGCACGTTCCATCTCATGCTGGGCCACATCGGCAAATTCTCGCCATTGCGTCGCCGTGGGTCGGCGATTTGCTGTTTGCCGCGGTCATCGCCGCCGTGCTGGCGACATCATGGGTCACTTATTCCCTGGTGGAGGAGCCGGCCCGTCTTTTCGGCCGACGAGTCACGAAACCCTTTTCGGTGAGACAAGGTCAGCTAGCGCGCGCCCCGGGCTGAACCGGGCCATGAGATCAGGGTGCAATATGCACGATCATTGCACAGCGCGGTCGTGGCATGGATGGCTTCACCAGATGAGTGTCGTCATTGCGGCGGCGGTTGTCCTTTTCATCGACGCATGTGATTGTGTTCATAGGCAAAAATAATTCCAGAAGCCGGTTCGCCGGGTGCTGATCAGAAACAACATCAAGATTAGGCCGGACGGCAAGGGGACTTGGCGGGACGACGTGCTCGTCGAACGCCATGAGCCATCGGTTCAATGCGGGGAGGTCCGGAGGTCCACCTGCACGCCTTTTACAGCGCGCCGGATGCGCGGCTCTTGATGGGATCCTATACAAATTCGCCGCCGCTCCTCGAAGACGCGGCCAATTGGATGGCGCCCTTGCCAGCAATTCTAAATTTAGGGGACTCCCAAGTGGGTTGAAGTGTGTTTCAAGGAGCCATGGGCGCACCGGATGCACTTTTGGCGGGATTAAGCCGCGATTGCAGCCAGTTTCCTGACAAGGGGCGTGGTGAAACGGCGTGCACATATACGATGGCCGATGTCGGGTTATCGGGGTTTGCGCCGTTTTTCATGCAGAGTGAGCCCTTTTTGTCGCACCAGCGTCAGATGGAAAAAGGACGCGGAACATCGAATTGCCAGACGATGTTCGGGGCGATGAACCTTCTGGCCTTCGCCTTCCACACCGTCGCAGACTGTGTGGATGATGTTCCGAAAGCCGCGCGAGTCGCCAAAGGTTCACGCAAACGCTTCTTCGAATATATCCGGACTATTACCGTCCATCTCGTTTTTTCCATCTTGGGCAGGCCTTTTGGAAACTCTTATCGCCTGCAAACCGCCCCCAGACTTTCGAAAATCCTCCGCCGCCTAATCCCTTCAACTACTTATCCCATATTTAGAATTGCTGCGCCCTCGCCTTTGGTGTATCAGATCACCTGCGAATCGGCATATCGTGGGGAGACAGAGATCATCATATCCACGGGATCCACCATCAAATACCCCTTATTGTGAGGCTTCATGAAATCGATGCTACGTTGCGGCGCAAGCATATTAGCATTAGTATCGGGTGCATGCTCACAGCTCCCTGACACGGGTCCAGCTTACCGGGACATCTTTCACGCTGCGGCTACGACAGCGACCGCGCCCGTAGAGGGCGTCGAATATGCGCTCGTCGACCTGACGCCCTTGGTCGTGGAGCATGCCGCCGATATTGGCCCAGGGTCCTTTTTTAAGACCTTGGGGAGAGGCAAGGGGCCCGCTCCTGAGATAGCCGTCGGCCGGGGCGATGTTGTCCAATTGACAGTTTTTGAATCCAAACCTGGCGGTCTCTTCATTCCGGCCGAGGCGTCGGTAAGGCCGGGTAACTTTGTCCAACTGGCTCCCCAGCAGGTCAGTCACGACGGTTCCATAGAGGTGCCCTATGCGGGCCGCTTGCAGGCGGCTGGTAGGTCGTTGGATCAAATCCAGGCCGATATTGAACAGAGGCTGCAAAACCGCGCAATCGAGCCGAAAGTCATTGCTGCGCTCGTCGAACAGAATGCAACGGCCGTGTCTGTGGTTGGTGAAGTAAACCAACCTCGCAAGATCAGAATAACCCAGAATGGCGAGCGTATCCTCGATATGATAGCCTTGGCTGGAGGTATCCGCTTTCCTGGATATGAGACATATGTCACTTTGCAACGTGGCGACCGCAAGGCGACTGTCTACTTCAATGCTCTCGTTTCCCATCCGGAAGAGAATATCTATACTAAGCCCGGAGACGTGATTTACATCTACCGGGAGCCATCCCGATTTGTTGTGGCTGGCGCGGTGGCATCCTCTACGCCATCGGGCAACGTTTCTCAGCAATTCGATTTCGGCCAGGAGCACGTTTCGCTGACTGAGGGTCTGGCGAAAGCAGGTGGCCTCCTCGATGACCACGCCAATCCTGCAATGATCTTTGTCTATCGGGTGGAACCGCGGGAGGTCCTTCAATCGATGGGAGTGGATGTCTCTTGCTTCCCGCCGGCTCAGGCGTTTATCCCGACGATCTATAGAGCGAACTTCCGGAATCCGTCGACGTATTTCCTGGCGCAGAGATTCCCCCTGCGGAACAGGGACGTGCTTTTTGTGTCGAATGCTGACGCCATCGAGGTTGCTAAGTTCCTGAACTACACCAGGTTGATCACCTCTACGGCATCGGGAGTGACGCTTGATGCGGCTGTCGCTCGCGCGTCCGGAACATATATTGGTCGTGGAAGCGCCAATGCCGCCCCTCAATAGAGGAAGCCGTCGGCGCTATTCGGCCTCGCTTTCACCGCGTGGCATAATTTGTGTCACCGTTTAAAGTCCCCCCATAAGGGATTAGCACCTGGAAAGGCGTTTGCGTGAGCGGGCCTAATGGCACAATGATAAGGCTCTTGCCTCTAATGAGGTCTTCTGACTGGCCGAAAAGCTCTTGGTCCAGCCTGAAGGCGCGTGCTTGATCGAGGGGCAGCGGCTTCCCGGCTTCTCTGTCTGCGCGTGATCGTCGAAGATGGTCACCCATTTTCATGAAAGTGGCCACTTCAAAGAGCAGCCAGCATGACACGCGCGGAGGTCGATACCGGAGTCTGATCAATTCTTAAGCGGTTAACGCTCCCTTTCGGTTTTTCGCCGGGTAGGGGTGATACCGCAGAACGGTCAGACATGCGACGTGTGAAAGAAGTTTTGAGACTGGCCCATGAGTTGGGCTAGATCCAACCGGCAAATTCAGGAGTCGGTCCGGATGGGCCGGATGTCGGTGGGTGAATATTTGGCGCGGCCCCGCGAGGCTGGCGTGCGCTACGCCGATGTAGCCGGGATGGGGGAGGCGGAGGTCGAGGCGCTGCTGTTCAGGCGCCCGATGCCGGATTGGGCAGAGGTCGCGGCGGAGCTGCGCAAGCCCGCAGTGACGTTGCGGTTGGTATGGCGGGAATACCGTGATCGGCACGCGCACGTTACAGTCGACGAATTCCTGGGCAATAACGGAGCCCTCGATAGGCTATCAAGCGCAATACGTTCGCGTTTTGGCCAGATACGTGCGGCGAGGGAATAGGCGCGATGTATCCAAAACCCATGCTCAGTCGATTTCCGAGCTCGACATCGACGCGTTGATCGACGTTTTCATGAATGAACCGGCCCTGCAAAAAAATGGACAGCAAAGCCGCACGCCATTGACATCGCTCATGTCAAACGCTTGATGCGTTCGCCTTTGCAAGACTTGGCGACTTCTGATGCCAAGCCCAGGCTGTTCTGACCACGTCGTCGAGATCGACAAACTGCGGTTGCCAGCCAAGAACCTCTTTAGCCTTCGTAGCGTCGCTTACGAGGGCTGCCGGATCGCCGCTTCGACGCTCGCCGAGTTTCACAGGAACTTTGAGACCGGTCACGCCCTCCACCGTCTGGACAACTTGGCGCACGGAGAAACCGTTGCCATTACCAAGGTTGAACACTTGCGACGGGCTCCCCGAGCAAAGCGCGTTGAGCGCCTTGACGTGAGCATCGGCCAGATCGCTGACGTGGACATAGTCGCGGATGCAGGTGCCGTCGGGAGTGTCGTAGTCGCAGCCGAATATCGTGACACTCTCTCTCCGGCCCGAGACCGCATCGAGGACGAGCGGAATGAGATGCGTTTCCGGATCGTGCGCTTCGCCAATTTCGCCTTCCTGGTCGGCCCCCGCAGCGTTGAAGTAGCGCAGTGCGATCGAGCGAAATCGGTGCGCGGCGCCGAAATCCGAAAGCATGCGTTCAACCATCAACTTCGAGGCGCCGTAAGGGTTGATCGGGCGCTGCGGCGTGTCCTCAATCATCGGCAGTTGCTCGGGAATGCCATAGATGGCGCATGTGCTCGAGAACACAAACTGTTGAATTCCGTGATCGCGCGCGGCTTCAAGCAGGTTCAGCGAGCCAAAAACATTATTGCGGTAGTACCTGCCGGGATCGGCAACGGATTCGCCTACGTACGCGAAAGCTGCGAAGTGCATGATAGCGCTCGGTCGATACAGCTCAATGACTTCGTCTAGCCGAGACCGATCGAGAATATCGCCGCGTTCGAGAGGCCCCCATTTCGCAGCCCACTCGTGACCGTAAACAAGGTTATCGTAGGCGACCGGTAGATATCCGGCTTTTAATAGCGCCTTGCAGGCATGAGAGCCAATATAGCCGGCGCCGCCCGTCACCAGCACGGTGTGGTTTTCTTCTCTATTCCCAGTCATTAGCCAAAGCTCTCGGCGCCGAATCATATCCATTTTTATCGAGCAAGCGCACGGGCAAACTAAGACCTAAGAGAAGCTCGGCTTCGCAGACTCTGGAACCGCTTTCACACTCATTAGGGCCCATTTAGAGTCCTCTCTCAATTGCCGGTCGAAATACTCGACGGTGTGACGCAGACCTTCGCGAAGCGGGACCGTAGGCCGCCGACCCAGCAGTGTCAATCGGCTTCCAAAAGGGACCCCGGATCGGCGTGCAAAAAGGATCCCAGGCGGGCATCCCTTTGTTCGGCCCCAGCGGAGCCCATCCTTCCGTCCCGGCCCATGCATGCGCTGAGCCGGCGCGCGAAGCGGCGGTCAAAAACGGCCGCACCGGCTCAAAGTCATCGCCACTCAGATGTTTCCACGCGGTTTGGCGGCGTTGATGGAGGTTTCAATGAAGGTTAGCACCTGCTGGCAGTGTTTCATGATTACGCCCGTTCAGTGGCCTATCGGTGACCCAAAACCGCAAGACACGGTTATATGCGACGGAACATTTTGCAACGGCCGTTTACTGATTTTCATCAGTAAAATTAGCGCGTTATTCCAGAACGCTTCAGAACGTGTCACAGTATGCTTTAAACAGTCTGACTCTTAATCAGGACCGCTTTCGTCCGGCGCAGCGAATGCGTCCCGTATTGGAGCGGGTCAAATCAAGAGGTCGATTGATATGAAAAGCTGTACCGGGGAGTCGAATCCCTCACACTCCGCCATCCGTGAAAAAATATCTTTATTTTTCATGGGTTAGCCTCTTAAGTTGAAAAGGCTATCGCCGCGTTTTCACACCTGCCGTTCGCTCTTCGTATTTTGGAAACGCGGTGATGGCCTCGGCTTGAGCTGAGTCCGCAAGCCGCTTCTTCCCTGCTTCTTTGACCCGCGCCGGGGGAAAGCAGGCATGCGAGACGCTGCCGCGATCGACGCCGCATGAAGTACGATTTCCATCCTTCGTCAAGAAAATCGCTTCACTGCTTGCCGCGATCCTGAGGCGCTCGAAGGCCGCGCATGTTTTTTTTAAGCATCAAATTGTGCAAAAGCGTCACGCCGCGAAAAAACGGCGCCGGCTTTCAAAAATTGTCTATTTTCATGATCTTAGCGCACTCAAAAGCGCATAAAACCGATTCGTGCACAGCCTTTGGGCATGCAAGCTATCCCCAGCTTGTGGACATGCCTAAAACGTCGCCTTGTTTGTAAGCCCGCGGCGCCACAAGATACGGTTTCATTCGGGCTTCGAATAATAACTTCTAGGTGCGTTTTGTCACATTCGTGTGACAGCACAGTAGCCCGAATGATCGAGCCTCCTATGCCGCTTGCGGGGAGCACCCCCGCTCTCCAAGGGGTGCGGCGGCATCTTTCGCAGGCGAGGAGCCACAGCACCGGCTCCTATTCGTCGATGAAGCCTATAGAGCCTGCGACGACACTAGGGCAGAAGGGCTATCGCGCCTCTGACGCGGTAGCCCTTGACGTTTAATGACAGATTTAAGTTGATTCCGGTCAAGCGTAAGCGCCACGCGGCGTGTAAGATTGACTACAAGAAAAATTACCAGGGAGGATTGCCATGCATTTCAAAAAGCCAGTAAGCCGCCGCGCCATTTTGAAAGGGGCTGCCGCCGCTGCCGGGGCGGGTCCGCTCGTGATCTTGGGCCTGAACCGGGCCTACGCGAAGGTTCCCAAGCAATCGGTCTCCTACCGCGAAACCCCGAACGCCGGCAAATCCTGCGGGATATGCGGAAACTTTATGCCGCCTTCATCCTGCAAGCTTGTCGAAGGCTCGATAAATCCAAACGGCTGGTGCGGTTTGTTCAAAGCGAAAGCGTAATATCGGCGTCTCTTTTCAGACACCGCATGCGGGCGGATCTATGCTAAGGAACCGATTACAAAATCGTGATCATGACAGCCGCGAGGCGCGCCGCGGGGGTTATTGCGCGCCTTTTTTCGTCTCCTGCACTGCTGTCGGCCGCCAAGGCATGTGTACCCTGGGAACTTTATCAACAGCCCTTCCCCTCGGGCAGTGACACTTCCTCTTCACATTTTCGTGTATTTTTCTTTCGCAAACCCATGCTTTGCCGACTTAAAGCGCTCGAACCGCGCCATTAAACAAAACTTCATTCTACCTTAAGCCTAGGATTTATGCTATGCGTTAACGGTCTAGTTTGGAACGACTCCAAGGAGGTCAAGGAATGGACAACGATAAAAAACTATCGCGCCGCACGATTCTGCGCGGAGCGGTTGTAACCGCGGCTGCGGTTCCGGTTCTGCTTTCCGGTATGACGGCTGCGTATGCGAAAGTGAAGCAGGCCGACGTTAAGTACCAGCACGAGCCGAAAGACGGGCAGAAATGCGAGATCTGCGCGAACTTCGAGGCACCGCATGCCTGCAAGCTCGTCGAGGGCGAGATCGATCCCAACGGCTACTGCCAGCTCTTTAAGTCCAAAGACAAAAAGTAACCTATCTGTCTCCTTGAAAAGCGCCTCACGCACGCTATTCCCGCCGGGAATAGGGAAGGCTGCGAGGCGCTTTTCTTTTTCTAGGGTCGACCAGAGATTTGCTCGCTGTTCTAGCGGAATGAAAAACTAGCCCGCCTTTATCAACAGGTTCGGCACAAGATGTTGCGTCTGAGGTCCACGGAGACCCTAAGTCTAGCCTCTGTTGCGCGATTGTGACAGCAGCCGAACCGCGAATCGCATAGCTTCAGAGATGCCGCCAGCGGGGGCGCCCTTCGAGGAGGGCGCGGCGGCGCAGTTCCCTTTGGCCGTCCAGGCGGCCCCCTTCCGAAACAACGCTTCATCATCGCCGGTTTGTCGCGCCCATCCATGTTTTGGATGTGTGTCCGGTTGCGCGCGTCATGAGCCCGATCAGAAGCGCGGTCGCGTCTTGCGTCGTTATGTTTTGCGTTCCCGGCAAATTGAAAAGGCAACGTGGGCGGGCGCGCGCTATCGCGCCTGGGCAGGAGAAATCGATGCGGATCGAACGGCGCTTTACGAAGAGAGGACAGTCTCCTTATGCGGATATTGCCTTCAGGCAGGCCGCAAGCGAGCTGAAAAACCCTGACGGTAAGTTGATCTTCCAACTCGAAGGCTTCCTTGTGCCCGAGCAGTGGAGTCAGGTCGCCGCCGATATCCTCGCCCAGAAATATTTTCGAAAGGCCGGCGCGCCGGTGCGGCTGAAGCGCGTCGAGGAAAACCGCGTTCCCTCATGGCTGTGGCGTTCGGTTCCCGATGAAGAGGCGCTGGCGAAGCTGCCTGAGAATGAGCGCTTCCCGCCGGAGAAGGACGCCCGCCAGGTATTCGACCGCATGGCCGGCGCCTGGACCTATTGGGGCTGGAAGGGCGGCTATTTCACGGACGAGGAGGACGCCCGCGCCTTTCACGACGAGCTTTGCTACATGCTCGCGACGCAGATGGCGGCGCCGAACAGTCCGCAGTGGTTCAACACCGGCCTGCACTGGGCCTACGGCATCGATGGGCCGGGCCAGGGCCATTATTACGTGGACTTCGAGACGGGCGAACTCGTCCGCTCCGCCAGCGCCTACGAGCATCCTCAGCCGCACGCGTGCTTCATCCAGTCCGTCGAGGACGATCTCGTCAACGACAGCGGCATCATGAACCTGTGGGTGCGCGAGGCGCGCCTGTTCAAATACGGCTCCGGCACGGGCTCAAATTTCTCCAGGCTGCGCGGCGAGGGCGAGAAGCTTTCGGGCGGCGGCAAGTCGTCCGGGTTGATGAGCTTCCTCAAGATCGGCGACCGGGCCGCCGGCGCGATCAAGTCCGGCGGCACCACGAGGCGCGCGGCCAAGATGGTGATCGTCGACGCCGACCACCCCGACATCGAAGACTTCATCAGCTGGAAGGTGCTTGAGGAGCAGAAAGTTGCGGCCCTCGTCGCCGGTTCAAAGGCGTGCGCCAAGCACCTCGCCGCGATCATGAAAGCGTGCGTGAATTGCGAGGGCGAAGGCGAGGATTGCTTCGATCCGGCGAAGAACGTCGCGCTGAAGCGCGAGATCAAGGCGGCCCGCAAGGCTTTCGTGCTGGACAGCACCATCCAGCGCGTAATCCACTTTGCGCGCCAGGGCTTCAAGTCCATCGAGTTCCCAAGCTTCGACACCGATTGGGAAGGCGAAGCCTATCGCACCGTCGGCGGGCAGAACTCGAACAACACCGTCCGCGTCGACGACGCCTTCCTTCAGGCCGTTGAGACCGATGGCGAGTGGGCGCTCCGGGCGCGAACGGCCGACAAGGTCACAAAGCGCCTGAAGGCCCGCGCGCTGATGGACCAGATCGCCGAAGCCGCATGGGCGAGCGCCGACCCCGGCATCCAGTTCCACACGACCATCAACGACTGGCACACTTGCCCGGCCAGCGGCCCGATCCGGGCGTCGAACCCGTGCTCGGAATACATGTTTCTCGACGACACGGCCTGCAATCTCGCCTCGCTCAATCTCTTGAGCTTCCGCCCCGCGCGCGACAGCGGGGCCGGCCTGATCGATGTCGCGGCGTTCTCGCATGCTTGCCGGCTGTGGACGCTGGTTCTCGAGATCTCCGTCACGATGGCGCAATTCCCGTCGAAGGAAATCGCGCAACTCTCCTATGAATATCGCACGCTCGGCCTCGGCTTCGCCAATCTCGGCGGTCTGCTCATGGTGTCGGGCCTCGGCTACGATTCGGAGGAGGGGCGCGCCGTTACGGCGGCGGTCTCCGCGCTGATGACGGGCGTGGCCTATGCGACCTCGGCCGAGATGGCCAAGGAACTCGGCGCCTTCCCAGGCTATGGCCCGAACGCAAGCCATATGCTGCGCGTGATGCGCAACCATCGCCGCGCCGCCTATGGCCGGACCGGCGGCTACGAGGCGCTTTCGACGCCTCCGGTTCCCCTGAAGGAGGCGATATGCCCGCAAGCGGATCTGGTGACGGCGGCGCGCGAGGTCTGGGACGAGGCGATTTCGCTCGGGCAGGTTCACGGCTTCCGCAACGCGCAAGTGTCGGTGATCGCGCCGACGGGCACCATCGGCCTTGTCATGGATTGCGACACGACCGGGATCGAGCCCGACTTCGCGCTGGTGAAGTTCAAGAAGCTCTCGGGCGGCGGCTACTTCAAGATCATCAACCGCGCGGTTCCCGAGGCGTTGCGCACGCTCGGCTACGGCGAAAGCGCCATCTCCGCGATCATCGTCCATGCCGTCGGCCGCGGCTCGCTTGGCGACGCTCCGCATATCAATCACAAGTCGCTCCGGGCAAAAGGCTTCACGGCCGAGAAGATCGCCGCCGTGGAAGCCGGGCTCGCCAGCGCCTTCGACATCAAGTTCGTGTTCAACAAGTGGACGCTTGGCGAAGACTTCTGCAACGGCGTGCTCAAGCTCGCCTCCGAGCAGATGAACGCGCCCGGCTTCGATCTCCTCTCCGCGCTCGGCTTCTCCAGGTCTGAGATCGAGGCGGCGAACGAGCATGTCTGCGGAACCATGACGCTCGAAGGCGCGCCGGGGTTGAAGCCGGAGCATCTGCCCGTGTTCGATTGCGCGAGTCCGTGCGGCAAACGCGGCAAGCGGGCGCTCTCGTGGCAGAGCCACATCCATATGCTGGCCGCAGCGCAGCCCTTCATCTCGGGCGCCATCTCGAAGACGATCAACATGCCGAATTCGGCCACCGTCGCCGAATGCCGCGAAGCCTACATGCTGTCCTGGAAGCTTGGGCTGAAGGCGAACGCGCTCTACCGCGACGGCTCGAAACTGTCGCAGCCGCTCTCCGCGCAACTCATCAGCGACGCGGACGAGGATCATGAGGACGCCGCCGAGGCTTTGGCCGCCGCGCCGCAAGGCAGGCGCGCGCAGATCGTGGCGGAGCGCATCGTCGAGCGCATCATCGAGCGCGTTCGCGTCAAAACCGAGCGCGACAAGCTGCCGAATCGCCGCAAGGGCTATACGCAGAAAGCGGTGGTCGGCGGCCACAAAGTCTACCTGCGCACCGGCGAGTTCGAGGATGGCAGGCTCGGCGAGATCTTCATCGACATGCACAAGGAAGGCGCCGCCTTCCGCAGCCTGATGAACAACTTCGCCATCGCCGTCAGCCTCGGCCTGCAATATGGCGTGCCGCTGGAGGAATATGTGGAGGCCTTCACCTTTACGCGCTTCGAGCCGGCGGGCTATGTGCAGGGCAACGAGGCCATCAAGAACGCCACCTCGATCCTCGACTACATCTTCCGCGAGCTTGCGGTCTCCTATCTCGGCCGCAACGATCTTGCGCATGTCGACCCGTCCCAGATCGGCGCCACCGTCATGGGCGGCGGCGTCGCGGACGACAGGCCGGGCCAGAAAGGAACGGCGCCGGCGCCGGTGATCTACGCCGACCGCTATGTCAGCAAGGGCCTCACGCGCGGGCTTCACCACAAAGTTGTCATAGTTCAGGATCATGCTCGTACAGATCGAGTCGCAGCCGCGTCATACGAGACGAATGGCGCGCTCGCTTATGCCCTGCGTACGGACGCCGAAGACGGCCCGTTGGGGACCCAGGATGTAAGCGCGCGCGATGGGACAGGCGTAGCGTACTCGGCTTCCCATCTCACAATGTCGCATGGAGCGAGGCCCGGAAAGGCTGAGCTGCTCGCGGAGGCGCGCGCCAAGGGTTACGAGGGCGAGGCCTGCGGCGCTTGCGGCAACTTCACTCTCGTGCGCAACGGAACTTGTCTGAAGTGCGATACGTGCGGCGGCACCACGGGATGTTCATGACATTCGCCGCGGATCGTTCGGGGTTCCGCGCTTGGCTTGCGCGGGGCCTCGGCCGCTATCGCCTCGGACCCAGGAAAGGCTTGAAGCGACATGGCGCTCTGGACGACCAACCCGCCCCAGCACCAAGATAAATATGCCATCGTCTATCTCTTGAAGGACGCCTTGAGATCGGCGCTCCTTGACGCGTGGTTCTTCGAGCGCACGGCGCTGCCGAAGGCCGACGTCAGGGGCGCCGGGCACGCGGAAATCGCAGCCAGGCTCGGCCGCTTCCGCGACGGCTGCCAGACCTTCCGGGAGCGCGAGGCCCTCATGCTGACGAAGCTCACGAGAGCCAGGGCCTGGGCCGCGGAGCTGAGGCGGCTGACTTCGGAGCTTCATCACGAAATCGATCAGTTCCTGGAATCGACCGCCGCCTGCGGCGAGATGCAGGCGGAGTTCGTGCCCGACGCCCAGCGCAGGTTCAACGGCGGTAACTCGCTCCTGCGATTCCTCGCGCGCCGCAAGCCCTTGGAGCAAGACAGCGACGGCCTGTCCGGCGAGGACGCCTGCTACCGCGTCGGCGGCCGCACCGCGCTGTTCGAGTTGCGCGCCGCCTGCGAAGTCTTCCTCAGCCAGATCGACGAGGAATTCTTCCCGATAGAACCGGAAGAGGCGGCCGCGCTGACGGAGCCTCTCGCCGCCTATCTGGAAGCGCCGAAGGAGCCGCCGGCGCCCGCCGTGCCGGAGGCGGTCCACTGAGCCGCTGAAACCGGCGGGGCGCCTCAGTCGTACTTGATGTAGGCGTGGCGGGGATCGCCGGGCGTTCCCGTCAGCGCGCCGCCCTCTTTTTCCGGCCGCCACTCGACCACTTCCTCGATCTTTTTCGCCAGTTCGAAATCCTTGTCCGTGATGCCGCCCGCATCGTGGTTCTGGAGGCGCACCTCGGCCGAGGAATAGGACGCGAGAATGTCGGGATGGTGCCATGCCGCCTCCGCGAGGTGGCCGACCGCGCCGACCACCATCAGCGTGCCCTTCCAGCCATGCGTGCGATATTTCCGGCGGATGAAGCCGTCGCGGAGATACCAGCCGGGCAGCTCCGCCTTGAGCCGCGCCTCGATCTCCTGGTCGTTATAGGTCTTCTCGCGGGCTTTGCCTTCGCTCATCGTTTCCTCCAATGCCCCGCCCCTTCGAGCCGATTGCAATACATGGCGACCGTGTTCATCGTTGCGAAGGGGGCGCCGAAGCCGGTGTCCGTTAGCGCCGCGTTAACCCTGGCGCCGCCGATTAAGGTTCCGCCGACTCGCGGTTTTTGGCCTCTTTCCCCTCATTACGACCAGTATAGGCGAAAGCGCCTTGCGGAAGCGTAAGCGAGGGTTATCCCATTGGTATTCCGTGGGTATTTGCGCTCGCGGCGCGGGATCGCGGGAGATTGCAGAACGGCGTTTTGCAATCCAAGGCTAGGTTTTGCGGTTAACGCGCGCAGCTTTGTTGCGGTTAACTAGGATTTCTGACGCGTATTTTTTGGGGTCGATTCGGCTTTTTTTGCATTTTCGAGATATTTTCGTAGGAAAAGCGGGCGGATGCGCGCCGCAAATCTGGCCGTTAACCTGAGCGATATTAACCACGCGCTGGCGGTACGAAAATCGCCCGCGGGCTTACGGTTCGAAAAAGCTGAACTGTAAGGCCACGATCTTGCTCCGCCTTCGCCAGCGAACTTGCCGGCGCGCCGCCGATCCCGAAACCGTCCTGCGGCTTAATCGTTCGCTTGCCACCGTTTTTGGGCTCGTGAGTTGAACCGCTAAAACATGGCGGGCGAAGTCTAGTTCTCAAAATTAGAACAATCCGCACGCCCAACTATAAGGAAGCGGGCAGGAACGGCTTCAGCTTTAAGTTTAGCGCACGCGCCAGCGACTCCCAATCACAAACAAAGCCTCAACTTAGATCGACAATAATCTTTCGCATCGGCTGCGCCAACCGCTTCTAAGCCAACGCCGGCGTGGTATGGTGCATAGAATGCACCCTTATCTTGCACACCCTTCATTCCAGTTATCTAGTTTATAGGAGCGATTATGGGCAACACTCCCCGTCCGCCCCAGGCGAAGCAAAGTAGCCCCTTGATTGGAAGCGAGAGAAGAGATTACCTCTTCCTCTTCCTCGTTGCCATATTAGCCGTTGCGATTGAAGTCGCTAAGCGATATACAAGCCTTTTAAGCTATATCTCCGCGGATACGGTTCAGAACTTAACTCAAGCGTTGTACGGCTTCCTCCTGCTTGGCTGGTTCGGTGACTATTTAACCAAGATGATGGTTAAAGAAACAATTATAGACACGCTTGGCTCCCTTTTTACCTCCGATCGCACTATATTTTCGCAATTGAGCGCAAAAACACGCAATGCGATTGTGCAAAACGTCTTGCAGGTGGCTCTTCCGGCTGAATTTGCTGACGCAGTATACCAAGATGTTGTCAAGGATTACTTGGAAGGAGAGCGCGAGTTTAGGCGCGATTTCTCTTACAGCATTCGTTTCCTTGACGTTTATCACTTGAATACCCCGATGGTGAAGGGACCATTATATGACGTTGTTGACAAATTAAACAACGCCACGGACGAATATCTCTGGGTCCGCCAAAATATGAGCTACACACATCATTTGTTTCATACAGTTCAAGACCCGTTCGCGGACGGAAACCTTAAGATTTGCTTTGCGCTGACCGATGTTCAGCTAGAGCGATTTGTCCACGATGACAGTATTTTCTTTAGAGAGGTTCTTCAGCTCGATCATCAAACCGTCGAATGCTTGAAAGCGTGCAGCACAACAGAACTTCGAAGCTTTGTTGAAGATGTTCTCGACTTCGAAATCTCACCTACCAATAAGGTGGAACCGTTAAAATATCTGGTCGATTGGGTTAGCGATCCCCAAGGGGAACAGTATATTCAAATAACCGCAAGTAGTAACCGTGGTGTAACTGGCTGCAGGATTAAGTTCTCTCATCCGCATCGCCGAAAATCTAATCATTTCTTAGTAACCATGCCCAAGCCCATGCAAAAAGGCGCCTCTATCCTTTTTGAAGCCGCGCCGTCTATGAAATCCATCTCTGAAATAATCTTTCTTCCAAACGATTCCTATAAAATCGTTAGATCCGCTCCGTCCTCAAATAAGGGAGAGGTAATTTCGCTTGAAACCCTCCGTTGGACTTTTCCGACCAGCGGCATGGTGCTGATTTGGGAAGCAGCGCCGATTGTACCCAAACCGTGAATAGTCCCCTTGGCGCTTCCGGAGCCGCTATGAAGAGGGGGCGCTCATTATCAGGTCGTACACTTGTTTACAGCAGATGGCCATTTCAGTCGTTGTTGCAAGCGGGTCGGCCTGATCGTCTGTCAGAACCGCCAGCGTGAAGGATGCCTCACCGTCTCGAACCGTTCCCGCATTATTTATTACGCCGTTTAAGCTTCCCGTCTTGTGCGATACAATCGCACTATCGGGTAACAAAGCTGGCAACCTGTTGTTTCTCAGGTTATTTGCCAATGCCTTATCCAAATCCTCGTAACGGCTATTCTGTAATACTTCATTGAATACTAAGATCAGATCATTTGCGCTGGCCTGATTGACCCTGTTCTTGGGTCCCAGCTCGTCTTCCGTGAAGCCCGCGGCCATAACGGCGCGAGTATCGCAACCCAATCGCCTTAAGACTGAATTAACCCGCTCAAATCCGACAATACCAGTGATATATATAGCAATGGGGTTATCGCTGGTAATCAAGGAAAGCGCGGCTACTTCACGAAGCGTAAGCTCTGTTCCCGGATCGAATGCTGTTAATATCGAACAATACCTCGTCTTCGTGAAGTTCGATATCTTTACTTTTTGACTGAGATCGACCTCGTGAGATGCCGCCATGTCATAAAGCGCCATAAGCAGCGGCACTTTCATAATACTGGCCACAGGCCTTTGAATGTCGCCGTTTACATGCAGTAATCCAATATTTTTAGTATAGAAGGCAATACTTCTGCCTGCATCTCCGCGACAAAAGCTGCTTAAAACGAGATTTATTTCAGTCGATAATTTTATTTTATCCATCGTAACCTCGTGGCGGCAAACGTAGGCTGGGGACCTCGAAGCTGCTATTTACTGACGAGGCGCAACAGCTTGAAGGTCCGATTCGATTCTCCCGAGTTAAGGCTAATCTACGTCAAATTTGTGGACGCACGCTCGGGAGATACTTGTATAGTTTTTATCGCGCCGCTTGTGTCCGCTTTCCCTTCGCGCTATCACCTAAGGGAGCAACGACGAAATGCAAGTTCATGGACTCCTACGAAAAGCCGATCCCGGTCGTCGATTGGCCAAGCAATGCCGGATCTTACAGTGCGGTGCCCGTCAACCTGGAAGACCCCCGCTCAAGTGATCCCCTGGTTCGAATCAACGACTTCGCCATAGCCGGCGAAAGCTATTATTTCAGACATGATAGAAAAAACTGGCCTTATAATACAAAAATAGACGGCTCATTGCAGCATGCTTGGTGCCGGCGCCTCGTCGCACAAAAATTAAAGCAGGTAAACGAGTTTTTGAATACCGAAGGCGTTGAGTTGTATATTTGGGATGCATATAGACCTATCCAATGTCAGGTCGGCCTGTGGAATTTCTTCATAGCCTTAGCGCTGACCGAAATGCCGGATGCGACAGAATCTGAACGGATGAATTTTGTTCTTGATTATATCTCGGACCCAACTCGATTTCAGGTCGGCGATTCTACCACCTGGCCCACGCACATCACCGGCGCCGCTGTCGATCTAACTCTCAGGGATTTACATACGCGCCAGCTCTGCAAAATGGGAGCGCGGTTCGATGAACCCAGTAAAATGAGCCATTCAGATTATTATGAACGACGCTTGCTAGAGAATCCCACAAGAGAAATTGAAGAAATTTGCAGGAACAGGCGCCTTTTGCATTTCGCTATGAAGCAAGAGGGCTTTGTGAATTACCCAAAAGAATTTTGGCATTTCGATTGGGGCAACCAGATGTACGTGCACAATCTGCGCCTGTTATCTGGGGAAGCGCCGAATGCCGCTTGGTTTGGATACATAGAATCGCCAGAGAGTTGAGCTTCGATCGTTCCGGTCCCGCGCCCCGCCCGAGCTTGCGGCTGGCGCCCCCGCGTCCGTCAATTCACCTGTTCTTCCTCTTTCGCCTTCGTGCTGAGCCGCCGGACGCGCTCCATGAAAGCCCAGGACGCGAAAATCGCCACCGGCAGCGACAGCGCCGCCATTTCGTCCGCGCTCATATGCTCCGGCAGCCATCCGGCGTCCTTCAGGCCCTTTGCGAGATAAACCGTCAGGCCCGAGAGATAATAGGCGAGCGCCGCGATGGAGAGGCCCTGCACGATGCCTTGCAGGCGCATTTGCAGGCGCGCGCGGCTGTTCATGTCCCTGAGCAGGTCGCGGTTCTGCTGCTCCAGCTCCACCGTGATGCCGGTGCGCATGAGATCGATGGCGCGCGCGACCTGGCTCGAAAGCCGCGCCAGCCGGCTCTCAAGCGCGTTGCAGGTCTCGATGGCGGGGTCGAGCCGCGCGCTGAAAAAGGCGGAAATGGCGGTGTAGGGGCTCTCCTTGACCTCGCGAATGAGATCGAGCCTGTTCCTGACGATGGCGTGATAGGCGCGGCAGGCGCCGAAGCGGAAGGCCGTGCGCGTCGAGAGCGCTTCGCTCGCGGCCGAAAGGTCGCTCAGGCGCTTGAGCAAATGCTGGCTTGTGCGCTCGTCTCCTTTTTGGCTGAGCGCGTGGTTGATCTCCGCGATTTCGTGCTCCATGCGCTCCAATTCGGGCCCCGCGCGCCGCGCCTCCGGCAGTCCGAGCAGAGCCATGGTGCGATAGGTTTCGATTTCGAGGACGCGCTGCACGAGCCGGCCTCCTGCGCCGTCATGGCGTTCACCCTGACGAGGAGCCGCGTGAAGCCGTGCGGGTCGACCGAAAAATCGGTCAGGACGAGCGCCGCCCCTTTCGCCGCGCCGACGAGACAGAGGCTTTCCGGATTGAACAGCTGGGCGAGAGCGTCGAGCGGCTGGCGGCCCTCGATCAGCGAAAGATGCGTCGCCACCACAAGACGGCCCGGAGGCCGGAAGGCGAATTCGCGCGCCGCGAGAGGATCGGGGCGCCGGAACGGCTCCGAGGCGTCCAGGGACGTGGACCACGTGTAGGTCGTGAACTCGGTATGCTGCTCCCAGCGCAATTCCCAGGCGCCGAACGCGAGACGGTGAAATTTCGAATCCGCGGAAGAGAGCGTCACGCCCTTCGCCTCGGCCAGCAGCGCGAGCGCAAGAGCGTCGGCGCGCGCTTCTTCGTGATCGGTCGCGAAGGCGTAATGGTAGACGCGCCGGGGCGCATCGACAGGAAGGAAGGGACGCGCGTGCAGTTCGGAGAGAATGGCCGCGCGCGCTTCGTGGTCCTTCAGGCCGGCGCCCCCGTTTTCCGCAATCCGATCGCCGTCCAGCATCGTGCTTCTTTCCTGCAGCCTCTGCGCCAGCATCGTCGTTTGCGGGCTCTTGTCGAGGGGTAAATGAGTGTCGCGGGCGGCGGCGCCGATCGAGACCCCCGTATGCGCGCTGTAGTGGCGCTGGCGCGGACGATGCTACTCCTGGAGCGTCGCCAAGAGCAAGCGAAGGCGGGGGCGGGGACGGCGGAAAGGCGGCCGATGAAACGCGCGATGCTCTAAAGGCGGCGCAACCAGAGCGCCCCGCCGTAATTTTTCAGGTATGTCGGGAAGGTCGCATTAATCTCGGCTCCCTCAAGTTTTCCAAAGTAGTCGTTGAAGAACACAACGCGCCACGCCCGGCTATCCGACAGTAGAGCGCGCACCGCGTAGAGCTCGTTCCAAGAGCGGTTGTCGTCAACCGCCCATGCCCGGGGATATTCGAAAGGCCAAAACATATCGTGGAAATGGACAAAGACGCCGGGGCGCAGTCTCGGGAGGATTTCAAATAATTCAAAGCAAACGTCGCTTCCGGTGCTCAAAACATGCGTCGAGTCGATAAAAACGATATCTCCCTCTTCCAGCTCTTCAAAAATCGAAGGGGATACCTGCTGAACAGGCTTTTCAATGATTTGTACGTTGCTTTGCGTGGCGCCAATGAGTTTTCGAAGAAGATGCGGGTACGGCTCGATGAATGTCGCCTCGCAGGCATTGTCCAGGTATTTTTCTATCGTATCGAGGGCGCACGCCGAAGACCATCCGCTGCCGATTTCAATGAGCCGCCTGGGCCGGCGCCACCGCAGCATTGCGTGGAGTATGCTTCCGTCGCCCCATGAATACGCAGGGTTTTCAAAGGTATAGCGGAGCCCAGGGGTTTTTGCGCCGGAAAACGGGTTGCTTTGCAGGAAGGGAAGCAGGTCGCGCCACACGCCTATCATCGCCGCGCGGTCGATCTCCACGCCGGGAACCGATGCGACAGGTCCGGCGGCCTCCACGGCGTCGAGATGCTTGATTGCAACGGCGGGATTCACCACGGGGGAATAAAAGTGGCCAGCCGGGACGAACATCTTCACAGCCTCATGCGCCCCGAGACCGAACGCGCCCTTCTTCCCGCGCGAATTGCGGCGGAAAAGTCCGTAGGCTAGCCGTTTAGCTTTTTCGACCGTCATCGGTTTATTCTTTCCCGAAATAGGCAATCCCCGATGGCGGCTCTTATAGGCAGAAGGAAGCTCGACTGCAACACTATGCCCCTTCAGACCGCCAGCCCGGAGATGCCGTCCACCGGCGTAATCCTCGTCATCAGGACGCAGCGCGGGCGCCCCCTCGTCGTCCCGGAAAGGCGAATCCGGGACCGCACAAAACGCAGCCTGAGTTCTGAACGGTCCCGGCTCGCGCTGCGCTTGGCCGGGATGACGAGGGCCGCGCTCTTCGCCGCGCCGGACAGCCGTGGCGGATGCGCAGATGCGTTTCGCTCTAAAGTTGTAGAAAACCAAGCCTCGGCTTGCCTTTAAATCCCATCTTTAGTAAGCAGCGCCGATGCCTGTTTGCATCGCGCACGCTTATTGGCGCCAAATCGCGGGCGCATCCTGTCCGAGACGATTGAAGGAACCGGCGAGCGGAGCGAGGAGTATCGATGAAGGCGGTTATTCTTGCGGGCGGCTACGGAACTCGCCTCTCCGAGGAAACTCACTTAAAGCCCAAGCCCATGATCGAAATAGGCGGCCGGCCGATCCTCTGGCATATTCTGAAGGGTTTCTCAGCGCACGGAGTTGGCGATTTCATCATCTGCTGCGGATATAAGGGCTATGTCATCAAGGAATACTTCTGCAATTACTTTCTGCACATGTCGGACGTGACGGTCGACATGGCCAATAATCGCATGGAAATCCATCAGGCGAGCGCCGAGCCGTGGCGCGTGACGCTGATCGATACGGGAGAAGACACGCTCACGGGCGGCCGCTTGAAGCGTGTGAGACGCTTCGTCGAAGCCGAGCCCTATTTCTGTTTCACCTATGGCGACGGGCTCAGCGACGTGAACATCTCCTCGCTCGTGGCTTTCCATGAAACGCACGGCAAGCTCGCAACCGTGACGGCCGTGCAGCCGCCGGGCCGCTATGGCGCGCTCGCGACCGAGGGAACGAAGGTGACAGGCTTCGTCGAGAAGCCTCAAGGCGATGGCGGCTGGATCAACGGAGGGTTCTTCGTTATCAGTCCGAAGGCGATCGAGTATATCGATGGCGATGCCTCAAGCTGGGAAGCCGATGTCCTGCACCGGCTCGCGGCCGACGGTCAGCTGCAGGTCTACAATCACGGCGGCTTCTGGCAAGCGATGGACACGCTTCGCGACAAGAACATGCTGGAGGAGCTTTGGCAGCGCGGCGGCGCCAAATGGAAGGTGTGGGCTTGACGTTCTGGGCCGGAAAACGCGTCCTCCTCACGGGGCACACGGGGTTCAAAGGCTCGTGGATGGCGCTGTGGCTCCTGCGCCTTGGCGTCGAGCTGACGGGCTACGCTCTGCCGCCGCGAGGCGATCCCGCTCTGTTCGAGCAACTCGGCCTCGCCACGGAATTCGACAGCCGGACCGGCGACATCCGCGATGCCGAAGCTGTCGCGAAGCTCATCGCCGAAGTCCGGCCGGACATCGTTTTTCATTTCGCGGCGCAGCCCCTGGTGCTCGCCTCCTACGACGATCCCATCGCCACCTTCGCGACCAATGTCATGGGGACCGCGCATGTGCTCGACGCGCTGCGGCGGCTCGACAAGCCCTGCGCCGCCGTCATGATCGCCACGGATAAGGTCTACGAGGCCGTGAGCTGCGAGCAGCGTTTCCGCGAGACCGACGCGCTTGGCGGGCGCGACCCGTACAGCGCTTCGAAAGCCGCGTCGGAGATCGCCATTTCGTCGTGGCGCCGGTCGTTTCTTGCTCGCTCGGGCGTGCGCGTGGCGTCGGCGCGGGCGGGCAATGTCATCGGCGCCGGGGACTGGGCGGACTATCGCATCGTTCCCGACCTCGTCCGGGCGCTCGTTGCAAAGGCGCCGCTGATCGTGCGAAACCCCGCCGCGGTTCGGCCCTGGCAGCATGTGCTAGAGCCGCTCGGCGGTTATCTGATCCTCGCCGAGGCTCTGTCGCGTTCCGATAGCGCCGAGTTGCAGGATGCGTTCAATTTCGGCCCCATGCCCGATGCCGACCGAAGCGTGCAAGAGCTGGTGGAGACGGCCCTCGCGGCATGGAAGGGGAAAACCTACGGCTGGCGCGAGGCCGGGAACCCGAATGCGCCCCACGAGGCGGCCTATCTCGCGCTCGCGGTGGATCGCGCCCGCGTCCGGCTCGGCTGGACGCCGCGATGGAGCTTCTCTCGCACGGTGCATGAAACAATGGCTGGATATTATGCGAGCATCGGCGCCGCGCCGGAGGAGTTGCGCGCGGCGCTGCTGCGAACGATCGGCGGCTACGAGAAGGGGCTCTGACAGAATGCTGAACGCGGTGGAAATCGAGGCGCCATCCTTCGACATGGCGAAACGCCAGCCACCGTCATGGCCGGGCTTCGACCCGGCCATCAACGCGGCAAGGAAAATGCGTGTTTTCAATGCGTTGCTGGATGGCCGGGTCGAGCCCGGCCATGACACCGCGTGTGGCGCAACCGCCGGATTTGGGTTCGAGGGCTTTGGCCTCATGGCGAGCGTGTCGAACCATGAGGGCTTTTCATGGGGCCGTCCATGGTGAGCGCGCCCGACATGCCGGCGTGCCGTCACTGCGGGACGAGGCTCGACAGGGTTTTCGTGGATCTGGGCCATCAGCCGCCGTCGAACGCCTACGTCGCGCCCGCCCGCCTCCATTCTCCCGAGACGGCCTATCCGCTGCGGGTCTATGTCTGCGAGAAGTGCTGGCTCGTTCAACTACCTGCCCACGCGGCGGCCGATGAGCTTTTCAGCGCCGACTACGCCTACTTCTCCTCGATCTCCAAGAGCTGGGTCGCGCATGCCGAGCGCTATGTCGCGGCCATGACGCAGCGCTTCGGGCTCACGGAAAAAAGCTTCGTCGTCGAGGTCGCCTCCAACGACGGCTACCTCCTGCAATTCTTCGCCAGGCGGCGCATACCCTGCCTTGGCGTCGAGCCGACGGCATCGACCGCCGCCGCCGCGCGCCAAAAAGGGATAGAGACCGAGGAGCTTTTCCTTGGGGAGGCGTCAGGGCGGGCCATCGCGGCGCGCCGGGGCAAAGCCGATCTTGTCACCGCCAACAACGTCCTCGCCCACGTTCCCGATATCGACGGCTTCGCGCGGGGGATTGCCGAACTCCTGGCGCCGGAGGGCGCGGCCACCTTCGAGTTTCCCCATGTGCTGCGTCTCATAGAGGGCGTTCAGTTCGACACCATCTATCACGAGCACTATTCCTATCTCTCGCTCCACACCGTGCGCCTGGTTCTGGGCGCGGCGGGGCTTCGGGTCTTCGACGTGGAGGAGCTTCCCACGCATGGCGGCTCCCTTCGGGTTTTCGCCTGCCACAAGGGAGCGGGCCACGAAAAAAGCTCCCGCCTCTCAAAGTTCGCGGCCGGCGAGCTGGACGCGGGCATCGCGACCGCCGCTTTCTATGGCGGCCTCCAGGCGGAAGCGGAGCGCATCAAGGACGAACTCCTCATGTTCCTGATCGCGGAAAAGCGCGCGGGCCGAACCGTCGCGGGCTATGGCGCGGCGGCGAAAGGCAACACGCTTCTGAACTTCGCCGGCGTTCGCCCCGATCTGTTGCCCTTCGTGTGCGACGCGGCGCCCTCGAAGCAGGGCCAATATCTCCCCGGCAGCCGCATCCCCATCGTGCCGCCCTCGGCGATCCTTGAGGCGCGGCCGGACTGCGTCTTGATCCTGCCCTGGAATATCGCCAGCGAGATTGTAGGGAATTTGCCGGAAGTGCGAGGCTGGGGCGGCGCCTTCGCGATTGCGGCACCTAAGTTGACCAAGCTATGAACTCTACACGCTTGCGGAGCTTGTCGCCTCCGGCCTGCTGGAAGGAACAGCCGATGCCAATTCAGGCCGACCCAGAGGCGCGAATATCGACGCTTGCGGACATCGAAGAGAGTACTCAAGGCACGCGCTTCATCATCGGCGCCGGGTCCGTCATCGACAGCTTCGTCAAGGTAAAGCCGGCGGGGGGCAAGGGCGATATCGTGATCGGAGCGCGCGTCATCATCAACTCCGGATGCGTCCTTTATTCCGGCAATGGAATCACGATCGGAAACGATGTGGCGATTGCCGCCAATTGCGTGCTCGCTCCCGTCAATCATGCTTTCTCGGAGCGGGAGCGCCTTATCCGCGATCAGCGTTTCCAGCCCTCCCGCGGAGGCATCTTAATTGAAGACGACGTTTGGATTGGTGCTGGCTGTGTCCTATTGGACGGCGCGATTTTGAGACGCGGGGCGGTCATAGGCGCGATGTCGCTCGTCCGAGGAGAGGTGCCAGCCTACGCCATCCAAGTGGGCAATCCCTTGCAGCATCGAGGATGGCGCCGTTGAAATTTACGGTCTTTGGCGGACAAGGATTTATTGGTCAGCGGCTGGTCAGCTTTCTGCTGGCTAACGGGCACGATGTTCTCGCCCCGCAAAAGGGGATGGAGAGCAGCGCCATCGAAGCAAATGAATGCTGCGGTCACGTCATTTACTCCATCGGCATGACAGGGGACTTCCGACAGCGCCCCTATGATACAATCGAGGCGGAAGTCGCCAAGCACGCCAATCTGCTCCGTGCTGCGCGATTCAACTCTTGGCTTTATCTTTCGAGCACGCGCGTCTACTCAGGACTAAAAGAAAGTGAACCGGCGAGCGAAGGGACAACGCTGTCCGTCGTACCGTCGAGAGACTCCCTCTATAATCTTGCCAAGTTGTTGAGCGAAGCGGTATGCCTCGGGCATCAAAATCCCACAGTTCGAGTCGCGCGCCTATCGAATGTCTTCGGCAGGGGTCAGAAAAGCGCAACATTCCTTGGCGCTGTTATAAGCGAAATTCTTGAGTCGGGCGCTCTGGAGATCAGGGAAGCGCCAAATTCGATGAAAGATTACATCGGGATCAATGAAGTTTGCGAGTGTCTTCAATCGATTGCGCTTGCTGGCCGCGAACGCATTTATAATGTCGCGAGCGGTTTGCAAACATCGCACCAGGCGATAGCGGAGAAGCTTTCAGCTTTGACGGGGGGAACGATAGCTTTCGCGCCTGGCGCGCCTTGCCGACGGTTTCCCCCTATCGACGTATCTCGTCTCGCTTCAGAATTCCCTCATCGTCCCAGCAGCTTAATCGACGGCCTCGAATCTCTGCTCCCGCAGTCCGACAACATGGATCAAAGGAAGAAAACATGAATCGTGAGGACGATCCTATTGCGGCGTTCGAAGCTGAAAATAAGGCAACGATAGAAACGTATCGCTACGCGCAGACATGGCAGGCGACATCTCTGGAATGGCTAGATCTCGGTTTTCGTAACCGATACATGTATAACTTCAAATGGCTTGGCCGGCCAATCATCCAATTGCCCGCGGATATTGTCGCGATGCAGGAGTTGATCTGGCAGGTCAAGCCCGACCTCATTATCGAGACGGGTATCGCGCATGGCGGGTCGTTGATACTCAGCGCTTCTGTTCTGGCGATGCTCGATTATGCGGATGCGGCAGAAAAAGGCGAGATGCTCGATCCTTCGAAACCCAAGCGCACCGTGCTCGGCGTTGACATCGACATCCGCAAGCATAACCGCGCCGCCATCGATGCCCACCCCATGCGTTCGCGCATCGAGTTGATCGAGGGCTCCTCACTTGCGCCCAATATTGCCGACCGGGTTCGAACAGCTGCGAGTGACAAGAATTGCGTACTTGTGGCGCTCGATTCCAATCATACCCATGACCACGTTATCGAGGAACTCCGGCTTTACGCTCCGCTAGTAACGCCGGGCAGCTATTGCGTCGTTTTCGATACTGTCATCGAGGACATGCCTGACGACCTTTTCCCGGCCCGGCCTTGGTCCAAGGGCAACAACTCGAAAACTGCCGTCTGGGAGTTTTTGAAAAGCCACTCGGAGTTTGAAATCGACCGTTCCATGGCTGATAAGCTGATGATTACGGCGGCGCCCGATGGGTACCTGAGACGGCGCTAGGCCGGGAGTGCGACCTCCGCCGCTGTTACACACTGCTTTGCGCTTCGGAAATTGAAACAAAAAAGGCTGCAAACGCGCCGGACCCGATGACGCCCGGCTCCAGCACAAAATTAGCTTTCTTTCTGGGAGGACAGCGCTGGAGCGATTCCAATTGCCTGATTCAGCTTTTTGCGAATCCTCTTTGTAAAGGTCAATCCACGTGTGAAGCCGTAATACCATATCACTAAGTGATAATAAGCATTTTCCATTCGTCCTTCTATAACCCGGTCGACGTGCCGGTGAGCGTAATTCACAACCGAGGTTAGCCTCTCGATCTTCGCAACATCCCTTACGGCGCGCTGTCTATAGTTTGGGCTAGGAGCAGGATAGCGCAAATAGCCGTACCACGCAGTATTATTGGAGCCTATGATTTTCCCATCGAATGAAAAAGGGATGAGCGCAACAACGTCCCATCCCGAAACATATGGATAGTCTTCTATAACCTGCGCAAGGATTCGAAGCATTGTCTGGCGTCGGAACATGCCGTAGATCCAACCGGCATTTAAGAGCGAAAGCTGCGTCCAGCGTCCTACCGCTTGCCCGTTCTCAATAGGACTTGGCACCGGATTATCGGCTTTGACGCTTCCATCTGGCATGACACCGATGGTGCGGGGCGCCGCGAGATCCCGCTCGGGATGGGCGCGGAGCAACTCCAGCAGAACCTCAATGTAGTTGAGGTCCGAGGTGTCGTCGGCGGCGCGCCACATGAAATACGGGCTCCGAGCCGCCTGCAGCACGTCGAGGAAATTGCGCTTTGGCCCCTTATTCTCAGGCTGGCGGAAATACCGGAACCGCGCATCCTCCGCGCAGAAGGCCTTCGCGATTTCGGGCGTGGCGTCGTCCGAGCAATTGTCGTAGATCAAGACCTCGATGTCGCGAAACGTCTGGTCGCGGAGGCAGGCCAGCGATGCTTCGAGCCATTGCGCGCCGTTGTAGACGGGGACGCCGACAGTGACGGGCGGCGTATGCAAAGGCCGGTCTTCCGGCAAGGAACCATCCATGGGGTCAAAGGCTCCGCGATCTCGAATATCGATAGAATCGGAAATTTTCGACAGGCGCTTCTCTCATGTCCCGCTTCGCATCTCGCCTAACGCCAATTCAAGACCTTCTTGTGATCGACCGGCTGCCCTTGCGAGACGAGCGCGGCTTTTTTAGCCGCATGTTTTGCCAAGAGCAATTCTCGGCTTTTGGCTTTAGCGGGGCGTCTCAAATAGGGCAATCCCTGACGCACCAGCAAGGCGCGGTTCGCGGGCTGCATTTTCAGCGCCCCCCGCATGACGACGCGAAATTCGTTTCGTGTCTCGCGGGCGCCGTTTTCGATGTGGCCGTGGACATGCGTCCCAACTCCGCAACCTATCTTCGCTGGCACGGCGAAACCTTGAGCGCGGAGAATTTCCGCTCGATGCTCATACCCGGCGGCTTCGCGCATGGCTTCCAGACGCTGACCGAAGACTGCCTCCTGATTTACGTGCACGATAAACCTCACGCGCCTTCGGCCGAGGGGGGCGTGCATGCGCTCGATCCCAAGCTGTCAATCGCATGGCCGCTGCCGGTCGGCCTCATGTCCGAGCGCGACCGCGCCCTGCCGATGACCGCGGCCTGAGCCAGCTTCCGCGGCGTCGCCAACGACGTGTTTTCACCATCGTCATCCCGGAAGGGCGCCTTTCGCGCCCTATCCGGGATCTTGCAAGACTTCGAACCGAAGTCTTGAGGACGATAAGCGCCAAGGCGTTTTCCGGGGCGCCGTCGAAGGGTGAGCGAAGACCCCCGGTAAGTAAAACGAACCGGACAGCGGTGGGCTTCGACCGACGGATCGAGTCCGAGGGCATGCCCGGCCATGACAGCGGGGGCCAGAAACATATAGAAAATCATCTACCGATATTGCTTCGGCGAAGTTATGAAACTACCGTATGTCCACATAAACTTGATCGATAGGCTTAAGCGATGTTTAGCGGCAAAGGCTTTTCAGATTTTACCTTATGTTGCATAATAATCCTCGGAGCAGGAGGCGGGAATGGCTGACGAATGCAAGCTCGCGGGCGCTCGCGTTCTGGTTATCGAGGACGATGACCTTTCCGCTCTTGTCGCCGAGGAGATGCTGGCGGAGCTGGGCTGCGCGGTCGCCGGCGTGGCGGCCTCCGTCGAGGCGGCGCGGGCCGCTCTGGAAAGCGCGGAGCCGCCCGATTGCGTCATGCTGGATGTTCGCCTCGGAGAGGAGCTTGCGAGCGACATCGCCACGCATCTCATCAAGACGGACACGCCCTTCATCATATGCAGCGGCTACGGCATCAAGCTGCCGGGCATGAACATTCCCGTGGTGGATAAGCCCTATACGATCGAGACGTTGGGGACGGCGCTGGATCAGGCGCTGTCGCGCCGGTAGCCGCCCGGCGGGCCGCCCAGGGCCGCGCCGCCCTTTTCACATGAGTTTCGCCGTCGCCCGGCGCCGTTTCGTTAACCCTTTTCCCCCAAGTTTCTGCTAGATATGGTCCGTAGTCAGCAAAGCGTTTCGTGGTGCGGGTATGAGTTGCGTTCAAGCGTTGCGAGAGGGCGTGAGCCCCAGTTTCAAGAATGAGATTATTCAGGGCGATTGCGTCGAGACGCTGCGCCGCATGCCGCCGGGGTCCGTCGACCTCGTGTTTGCCGATCCTCCGTACAATCTCCAGCTTGGCGGCGAGCTTCTCAGGCCCAACAACACGCGCGTCGACGGCGTCGATCACGACTGGGACCGCTTCGACAATTTCGCGGCCTACGACCGGTTTTCGCGAACCTGGCTTTCCGAATGCCGCCGCGTCTTGAAGCCGAACGGCGCGATCTGGGTGATCGGCTCGTATCACAACATCTTCCGGCTTGGGACGGCGCTTCAGGATCTCGGCTTCTGGATTCAGAACGACATCGTCTGGCTCAAGACGAACCCGATGCCCAATTTCAAGGGCACGCGCTTCACCAACGCGCATGAGACGCTGATCTGGGCGTCGCGCGACGAAACCTCCCGGCCCGCGTTCAATTACGACTCGCTCAAAGCGTTCAACGACGACCTGCAAATGCGGTCGGACTGGCTGATCCCGATCTGCTCCGGCCCGGAGCGGCTGCGCGACGATGGCGGGCGCAAGGCGCATCCGACGCAAAAGCCCGAGGCGCTGCTCGCGCGCGTGCTGCTCGCGACGACGAAGCCGGGCGACCTCGTGCTCGACCCGTTCTTCGGCACAGGCACGACGGGCGCCGTGGCCAAGGCGCTGCGCCGCCGCTTCATCGGCATCGAGCGCGACCCCGATTACGTGGCCGCCGCGAAAGAGCGCATCGCCGCCGTGACGCCGTGCGATCCGAAAACCGCGTTCCCCATCACCTCCAAGCGGGCCGAGCCGCGCATTCCTTTCGGCATGGTGCTTCAGCTTGGCATGCTGCGCCCCGGCGATGCGCTTTTCGACGCGAAAGCGGAAATCCGGGCGCAAGTGATGGCCGACGCCTCGCTGCTCTGGGATGGCGTGCGCGGCTCGATCCACGCGGTCGGCGCAAAGGCGCAGGGGCGCCCGGCCTGCAATGGCTGGACGTTCTGGCATTTCGACAAGCCGAAGAAGGGGCTCGCGCCTATCGATGTCCTGCGCGCGGAGGTGCGCCGCACGCTCGCGCCCGCCGCCGCTTGACTTGCGAGGCCGAACCCTCCCGCCGCAGCCGTTACAACACAGTACCCTCTCCCAGCGGGAGAGGGACAGGGTGAGGGGGTGCGAGGTCGATTTATTCCGCGGCGCGGAGCGTGCTGTTCTCGGTCTCGCCCGCGCATTTTACGCTGACCCCGGTGAACGCGCCGCAGCACCCGCAAGAGATATAGCGCTGAACGCCCCGGTCGTGGCCGAAGCCATAGTCCACGTCCCTGACGCTGAGCGATGTGCTCCCGCAGCAAGGGCACGCCACAGTCGAGGCGTCATGACTCGCCAAGTGGTTCGCGGTCTCAACCCATTGCTCGAAAGGAGCTTGTGCCGGTTGGGCCATATCGTAGACTCCCTAGTTGTAGTGTTTCTTGGACGTTAAAGGGCTGCGGCGATCTCGAAAAAACGCCACACAACCGCGCGCGAAACGCCGCGAGCGTTATGCCCTGTACGCCATTTCTGTTATTTAATCAGTGTCGCAAGAGGCCCGCCAACAATCAAGATCTTCTTTGTCCTTTCCATTTGTTTCAGTAAGCGTTTCGAATTGAGAGCGTTTTCGCGGCCAGACGCTTGCCGGCAATTGGGGCCGCCGCATGGATTTCGCCCTAAGCCGGGGGAGCCCGCCGTCGTCCTATAAGATCGGCGGGCGCGAATCGTCAGGCCGCTGCAAGGCTCCTCAGCACGGTGTGAAGAATCCCGCCATTCTTGAAGTAGTTCAACTCGTCCAGCGTATCGATCCGGCACAGGAGCGGCACATCTATCCCGCGGCCATCCGCAAAGGCGATGCCCGCCATCACCTTCGCCAGTGGCGAAAGCCGCGCGACGCCGCGGATCGTCACCGTCTCGCTTCCCTCCAGGCCGAGGTCCCGCCAGGACACGCCGTCCTCGAACGCCAGCGGCAGCACCCCCATGCCGACGAGGTTGGAGCGGTGGATGCGCTCGAAGCTCCCGGCGATCACCGCGCGCACGCCAAGCAGGCGCGTGCCCTTCGCGGCCCAGTCGCGGCTCGACCCCGTGCCATATTCGCGGCCTGCGAACACCACCAGCGGCGCGCCGTCGGCCTTATATTGCATCGCCGCGTCGTAGATCGGCATCCGCGCGCCGCCCGGATAATGGATGGTCACGCCGCCTTCCACGCCCGGAACCATCTGGTTCTTGATGCGGATATTCGCAAACGTGCCGCGCATCATCACTTCATGGTTGCCGCGCCGCGCGCCGTAGGAGTTGAAGTCGGCCGCTTCGACGCCATGCGCGAGGAGATATTTGCCGGCGGGGCCGGATTTCGAGATCGAGCCGGCCGGGCTGATGTGGTCCGTCGTGATGGAATCGAGGAAGAGTCCGAGAATGCGCGCGTCTTCGATGTCGGCCGGCGGGGAGGGCGCATCGCCGCTCAGATCCTCGAAATAGGGCGGGCTTTGCACATAGGTCGAGGCCGCGTCCCACTCGTAGGTCCGGCCGGTTTTCGCGCCGCCGACGGCCTGCCAGCGCGCGTCGCCCCTGAAAACGTCCGCATAGCGCGCCTTGAACATCTCCGGCGTGACATAGACGCGGATGAACTCCGCGATCTCGGCGGAGGACGGCCAGAGGTCCTTCAGATACACCGGCGCGCCGTCCTTGCCCGCCCCGATGGGTTCGGCGGAGAGGTCGATCGCCATCGTGCCCGCAAGCGCATAGGCGACAACGAGCGGCGGCGAGGCGAGGTAGTTCGCGCGGACATCCGGGTTGACGCGGCCCTCGAAATTGCGATTGCCGGACAACACGGCGGCCACGATGAGGTCGTTGGCGTTCACGGCCTTGGAGATCGGCTCGGGCAGCGGCCCGGAATTACCGATGCAGGTGGTGCAGCCATAGCCGACCAGCTCGAAGCCGAGCGCGTCGAGGTCCGGCTGGAGGCCCGAAGCGTTCAGATAGTCCGTCACCACCTGGCTGCCGGGCGCGAGCGACGTCTTAACCCAGGGTTTGGGCTTGAGGCCCTTCTCGCGCGCTTTGCGGGCAAGAAGACCGGCGGCGATCATCACGCTCGGGTTGGACGTGTTCGTGCAGGATGTGATCGCCGCAATGACCACGTCGCCATCCGAGAGGGAATAGTTCTCGCCATCGACGGCGCCCGCCCGCTCTCCAGGCTCGGCGCGCATTTCGCTGAGCGCGCACGCGAACCCTTTCGCCGCCCGATTGAGCGAGACGCGATCCTGCGGGCGGCGCGGTCCGGCGAGGCTCGGCTCGACCGTCGAAAGATCGAGTTCGAGCGTGTCGGTGAACACCGGATCGAGCGTGCCGGCGTCGCGCCACAGCCCTTGCGCCTTCGCATAAGCCTCCGCGAGCGCCGCGCGATGGGGATCGCGCCCCGTGGCGCGCAAATAGGCGATGGCGTCCTTGTCGACGGGGAAGAAGCCGCAGGTCGCGCCATATTCCGGCGCCATGTTGGCCATCGTCGCGCGGTCCTCGACCGACAGCGAATCGAGGCCGCGGCCGAAATATTCGACGAACTTGCCGACGACGCCCTTCTTGCGCAGCATTTGCGTCACGGTCAGCACAAGGTCGGTCGCGGTGACGCCTTCGGGCAGGGCGCCCGCGAAGCGAAAGCCGATGGCCTCGGGGATCACCATCGAAATCGGCTGGCCGAGCATCGCCGCCTCGGCCTCGATGCCGCCCACGCCCCAGCCGAGCACCGAAAGCGCGTTGACCATGGTCGTGTGGCTGTCCGTGCCGACCAGCGTGTCGGGGAACGCCTGCGCGACGCCGCCCTCCTCCTTGGTCCAGACGGTCTGCGCGAGATATTCGAGGTTCACCTGATGGCAGATGCCCGTCCCCGGCGGCACGACGCGGAAATTCGCGAACGCGCTCGCGCCCCAGCGCAGGAACTCGTAGCGCTCCTTGTTGCGCCGGTATTCGAGGTCCACGTTGAATTCGAAGGCGCGGGCATTGCCGAAGCTGTCGACCGTCACCGAATGGTCGATGACGAGGTCCACGGGCACGAGCGGGTTGATCTTCGACGTGTTCCCGCCGAGCTTCGCCATCGCGTCGCGCATGGCGGCGAGGTCCACCACGGCGGGCACGCCCGTGAAATCCTGCATGAGCACGCGCGCCGGTCTGAACGCGATTTCGCGCGTGGAGGTCTTGGCGACCAGCCATTGCGACATGGCGCGGATATCGTCCGCCGTGACCGTGCGCCCGTCCTCGAAGCGCAGCAAGTTTTCCAACAGCACTTTCAGCGAGCAGGGCAGGGCGCCGATGCCCGGCAGGCCGCCCGCCTCCGCGTCCGGCAAAGAGAAGTATTCGTAATCCTTGCCATCGAGGCTAAGGATTTTGCGGGAGCGGAAGCTGTCGAGGGAGTCCGGCGTTGAGGATGGCACGGCGATTTCTCCATCTGCTTGCGAAAAAGCATCTTGTGATGGCGCGTGAGACTAACATAAAGATGGCGCGCGCGGGCACAGATACGAGAATTTGACTTGGCGAGGATCGAGCGATTGGAGCGGGCGGCGGCGCCTTTGCCGCGACCGGCGGCGATAACGGCCATCGCCGCCGAGAAGCTTGCGTGCCAGCGCGGCGAGCGCATTGTCGTGCCGCCCTTGTCTTTCGAGGTGAGCGCCGGGCGAGCGCTGATCCTGCGCGGACCGAACGGCTCGGGAAAAACCACGCTCCTTCGCACCATCGCCGGATATCTGCCGTCCGCCTCGGGCCGCATCCGCGTGAGCGGCCCCGCCGGCGAGAGGAGCGGCGGCGATTGCTTTCATTATATCGGGCATTCGAACGGGATTAAGCCGCGGCTGTCCGTGATCGAGAATGCGAGCTTCTGGCAGCGCTATTACGGGGGCGGCGCCGATCCCGAGGCGGCTGAAGAGGCGCTCGACGCTTTCGGCCTCCTTAATCTGGCGGAATACCGCGCCGCGCATCTGTCGCAAGGCCAAGCGCGAAGGCTCGGGCTCGCGCGCCTGCTGGCCGCGCCGCGCGCCATCTGGCTGCTCGACGAGCCGTCGGTCTCGCTCGACGCGGCGTCCACGCGGCGGCTTGAGGCGGCCATCGCGAGCCATCTCGCCTCGGGCGGGATCGCGCTGATATCGACGCATCTCGATCTGTCGCTCGCGGACGCGGCCGTCCTCGAACTCGGGGGAGGCCAGGCGCCGCAATGAAATCCTTCCTCGCCCTCATCGAACGCGATCTGCGGCTTGCGCTGCGCCAAGGCTCGGCGATCGGCACCGCGCTCGGCTTCTACCTCATCGCGGTCTCGATCATTCCGCTGGGCCTTGGCCCCGACCTCGCGCTTTTGAGCCGCATCGCGCCGGGAATCTTATGGATTTCCTTCCTCCTGTCGGCGGTGCTTTCGGTGGATGCGCTGTTCCAGGAGGACCGCGACGACGGCTCGCTCGACGCTCTCGCCATCGGTCCGCTGCCTTCCGAACTGATCGCCGTCTCGAAAAGCCTGTCGCATTGGCTGACCACCTGCGTCCCGCTGATCATCGTCACGCCCTTGTCCGGCCTCCTCCTCAACATCGAGCTTGCGGCGGTGCCGAAGCTGGTCGCCTCGCTGGCGGCCGGGACCGTCGGCATCAGTTTCGTGGCGGGCGCGGGCGCCGCGCTCACGCTCGGGCTCCGGCGCGGGGCGCTGCTGCTGCCGCTCCTTATTTTGCCTCTTTTTGCTCCTTTCCTGATCTTTGGGGTGGGCGCGATGGCAGAGGCGCCCGGCGCTTTCCCGCAAAGCATTCTTCTTTTGTCGGCGCTTTCGCTGTTTTCCGTGGCGGCGATGCCATTTGCCGCTGCTCTTGCCCTTCGGCTCGCTCTGGAGTGAGCTTATATAAAAATCGAAAGTGGGAAATTGCCCGATGGCGGAAGTCTCAGAGTCTCAATCGATTAGGCCGGGGTGGGTGTCGAACCTCGCCAATCCGACCACGTTCATGCGCCTCAGCGGCAGGCTGCTGCCCTGGCTCATTGCGGTCACGCTCGTTCTTTTCGCCGTTGGCCTGACCATGGTCTTCTTCTCGCCGCCCGACTACCAGCAGGGCGAAACCGTGAAGATCATGTATATCCATGTGCCTTCGGCTTGGCTTTCGATGGCGTGCTACTCGATCATCGCGCTGTCGTCGGCGGGCTATCTGATCTGGCGGCATCCGCTCGCCGACGTTTCCGCCAAGGCCGCGGCGCCGATTGGCGCGGTGTTCACGCTGCTTGCGCTGGTGACGGGCTCGCTCTGGGGCAAGCCCATGTGGGGCGCCTACTGGGTGTGGGACGCGCGGCTGACCTCGGTGCTGATCCTCTTCTTCCTTTATCTCGGCCTGATCGCGCTGCGGCAGGCCATCGACGAGCCGGGCCGCGCGGGGCGCGCCGCCGCGATCCTGAGCCTGATCGGCGCCGTCAACATTCCCATCATCAAGTATTCGGTGAACTGGTGGAACACGCTGCACCAGCCGGCGAGCGTGATCCGGGCGGGAGGGCCGACCATCGCGCCGTCGCTGCTTTGGCCGCTTCTCGTCATGGCCATCGCGTTTACGGTGCTGTTCGTCGTGCTGCATCTGAAGGCCATGCGCGCCGAGGTGCTACGGCGCAGATGCCACGCCTTGATCGCGGTTCACGTTCGGGCCAGCGCGGATCAGGAGAGCGCGCAAGGAGCAGCGATATCCCATGTTTGATTTAGGACCTCACGCCGGCTTCATCTACATCTCCTACGCGGCGGTTCTCCTTGGCGTCGCCGGGCTCACCCTTTGGGTATGGACCGACGAAAGCGCTCAGAGGCGCCGGCTGGCGGATTTGGAGCGCCGAGGCATGCGGCGGAGATCGTCCCAGCAGGAAGGAACGGAAAAGTCATGAGCACGACCGCCTCACCCGAGGAAACGCCGGCCAAGGCGAAGTCGAAGGCTGTGCTGATTCTGCCGCTTGCCGTTGTGGTGCTCCTCCTCGGCTTGATGGCCTATGCGCTGCAGACCGGCGATCCGTCGCGGCTGCCGTCGGTGCTGATCGGCAAACCCGTGCCGGAGTTCGACTTGGCGGCCGTTCCGCGCCTGGAAAACGATTCGGGCGCGCCCATGCCGGGGTTCTCCTCTTCCGTCTTCAAGACCGGGAAGGTTAGCCTCTTGAATGTCTGGGCGTCCTGGTGCGCGCCCTGCGCCTTGGAGCATCCCGAGCTGGTCGGACTGGCCAAGCAGGGCATCCCGCTCTACGGCATCAACTACAAGGGCGACACGGCGGACGCGGCGCGGCGCTTTCTCCTGCGGCACGGCAATCCGTTTCTCGCCGTGGGCATGGACCTGACCGGCATGACCGCTATCGACTTCGGCGTCTATGGCGTTCCCGAGACCTTTGTGATCGACGGTTCGGGGCGCATCGTCCTGCGCTATCCCGGCCCGCTCACTGCGGAAGTCATCGCCGATAAGATCATGCCCGCCATCCGCAAGGCGGAAAAGGACACGGCGGCTTCCCCTTCTTAAAAGAGTGACGCCGTTTCTCGGCGAGGCTTTCCTTCGATGCTAAACCTTCGTTGTCATGGCCGGGCTCGACCCGGCCATCCAGATCGTCTTGCAAATTTTGAGTTTATTGCCCCTGGATGGCCGCCTCAAGGGCGGCCACGACAACAAGGAATTTGATCCGACCGCGCTGCTTTCCAGCGCCGCATACTCTAATCGCCGGCGATCTCCGGCGGGGGGCGGCGGTAGCCGGCCAGAAAGACAAGTGCGCCGGACAGCGCAAGCAGAAGCGAAACCGGCAGAACGAGGAGCGGCTCCACGATCCCGTTCCAGAGATAGGCCGGGGCATGGTTCAGGATGAAGCTTTGCAGAGCTTCCTGCCCCTGAGGCACGGTCTTCAAATGTGTCGACAGCGATGTCAGAAGCAAGCCCTGGCCGGGGCTCGCCAGGATGCGAACGCCGTCATAGGCCATAGCCAGGAACGCCCCAACAAGCAGGGCCTTTCCCAAGAGCCGAAGAAGAAGCATGTCTCATACCGAATCCGGTTGAAAAGTTCACCGCCGATTGCCGTCATCCCCTGCGCGCCGCGGCATGAAATGCCGCCGCGCGGACGCGGGATCGTGCCATGGGCACAGAGAGAGCGTCACCCCCGCGCGCATGCCTTTCCTAACGGGACCGGCCCCGCCATGCAAGTTTGCCGGACGCGCCGTCGCGAGCCTCCGCCGCCACAACCCTTGTTATTCATTAATTATAAATACAATCAAAGCTAAATAGGGCTGAGTTCACGCTTGCCTTCGGCCGGCCCGGAGCGGGGGCCTTATGAAACTGGAAAAACGCACCGCCCGCCGCGCTCTTCAGCCTCGCAACCGGCGTCTCATCCGGCGATCCAGCCGGAACTTCAAGCACGCCATCGCGGTCTTTGCATCGATCACCGTGCTCGGGACCATCCTGCTCTTGGGATCGGTCGCGACCGAGCAAAGAGCCGCCGCCGAGCAGCGCGCCTGGAACGATGTCGCAAACCTGAGCGGCGCCTTCGAGGAGCAAATCCGCCGGGTCATGGACAGCGTGCGCGGGGCCATCGCGCTCCTCAAACCGAGGCTCGCCGCGGAAGGGGCCGATTTCGACTTTGTGGATTGGACGAAGCAAGTGCCGGAATTCGCGACGTTGACGGCTCAGATCGCCTTCGTGGGACCGGACGGCAAGCTTCTCGCCTCCTCGCTCACGCGCAATCCGAAGCGGGTCGACCTCTCCGACCGCGAGCATATCCGCGTCCATTTGGACGGCGCCCGGAAGGGGCTTTTCATCGGAGAGCCCGTCATCGGGCGGATATCGAGGCAGCCCACGATCCAGGTCAGCGAGCGCGTCGAGAACGCGGAAGGGCGCTTGATCGGAATCATCGTTTTTTCCCTCTCGCCGGAGTTCCTCACGACGCTTCATCGCGCGGTCAACCTCGGCCAGACCGGATCGATGATTCTCGCGGGCGCGGATGGCGTGGTCCGCGCCTCGTTCGGCGCCTGGCAGAAATCCGACCTCGACTATATCGGCCAATCGATTGCGGGCGCCAAAGCGCTTGACGATGCGCGCTCGGGAGAGGATGGCGCCTATCGAGGCGTCAATCCCCTAAGCGGCAAACCCGCCTTCCTGCACTGGCATAAGGTGAAGGGGGACTCTCTGGTTGCGATCGTCGGCGTTGACGAGTCCGAAGTCTTTGCGGTGGCGAATCGCAGCGCGGCGATGCTCGGCGCCCTTGGGGTTGGGGTCTTGGCCCTTAGCCTCACGACCACGTTCATCCTCTACCGGGAAATCGAGCGCCGCGTGCTTCGCGAGATCGCGCTTTTCGACGAAAGCCGCAAGCTTGTGCTGGCCAACGATTTTCTCAAGCGCCGTCACCGGCAATTGCGGGCCACGAGCGGGGCGCTTAACGAGGAGCGAACGCGCCTGCAACAGATGAACGCCGAACTGGGGGCGGCCAAGGAGCAAGCGGATAAAGCGAACCAGGCCAAGACGTTGCTCCTCATGAACATGAGCCACGAGTTCAGGACGCCGATGCATGCAATCCTGAACTACACGAGCATGAGCCTGAAAAAGCTGCCCGCATCCGAGCCGGATAAGCTGAGAAAGTATCTCACGAATATTCAGATTTCCGGTTTACGTCTTCTTGAATTGCTGAACGCGCTTCTCGACCTGGCGAGGCTCGAATCCGGGAAGTTCGAATTGAAGCCCGGCCAAGGCGACATGGTTCAGGTCATTCGGCAATCGCAGACCGAACTCGGCTCGCTGTTCGAGAACAAGCAGCTCGACTTTCATATCGATTGCCGGAGCAGGGATCCGGTCGGCGTTTTCGACAGGGAGCGCCTGATGCAGGTTTTCATCAATCTCTTGTCCAACGCGGTAAAATTCTCGCCGAAGGGCGGAGTCATCGGCGTCACCGTGAGCGACGGCGTCTTGCCCGAGCACGGTCCGGCCTTCCATTGCGTCGTTTCGGACGACGGCCCCGGTATCCCCAATGCGGATCTGGAGACGATATTTCTCAAATTCGAGCAGGGCAGCAAAACGAGCGGCGCCGGCGGATCGGGCCTCGGCCTCGCCATCTGCCGGGAGATCGTGCATTTGCACCAGGGCGCCATATGGGCGGCGACAGCGCCTTCGGGGGGCGCGGCTATTCACTTGCTTATTCCGAAGGAGGCCGAGGTTGAGGCGGCGGCGAGCCGTCTCGATGCGGTCTGCCGAGGTTGAACCGCTCCACCTTTCGGCAAATCCTATCGTGCCGGGTTGTAAACCTTTTGGAAAATCTGCTTATATTAACTGGAAACGAACGTCGCCGGTTTATATCGCCAGAATAAGCGGGACTTTTTCCGGCCCGGAATGCGGCGATCCTCCACCCCATCGCTTGAGAACAACGCACATGCGCAAGAAAATCCTCTCTGTCGATGACGATACGCTCAACAGGGATATTCTCACGGAGTATCTGACCGAAGGCGGATACGAGGTCGTCGAAGCGGACGATGGAGACACCGCGCTTGCACTGTTGAACGATGTCGATGACATCGAAGCCATCGTTCTCGACCGCATGATGCCGCGCATGAACGGCATGGAGGTTTTGAAGGCGGTCAAGCGGGACCCGCGCTTCTCCGACATTCCGGTCATCATGCAATCCGCGGCGACCGCGCGCGACCAAATCGTGCAAGGGGTCAAGGCCGGGGTCTATTACTACCTCACGAAGCCATACGAAGATCAGATGCTGCTCGCGATTGTCGGCGCGGCGCTGCAAGACGCGGCCCTGAAAAAGAAGCTCCGCGCGGAGGTCAGCCAGCATCGGCGCGTCATGGGCCTCATGGAGCAAGCCCGGTTTCGCTTCCGCACCCCAGAGGAATCCAGGAACCTCGCTTTTCTGGTCGCGAACTGTTTTCCGGAGCCGGAGGCCGCCGTCTATGGCCTCAACGAGATGCTGATCAACGCGGTCGAGCACGGCAATCTCGGCATCTCTTACGATGAGAAGACGCAACTCATCCTGGAGGGCCGCTTGCTTGAGGAAATCGACCGGCGGCTCAATCTTTCCGAAAATCGGGAAAAGTGGGCCTATCTCAGCTTCGAGTTCAGCGACCGCTTTCTGAGCGTTCGCATCAAGGATCGCGGCGCCGGTTTCGAGTGGCGCCAATATCTTGAGATCAGCCCAGAGCGGGCCACGCATCCGCATGGCCGAGGCATTGCGACGTTGAGACTGATGTCTTTCACCTCGGTCGAATATTTAGGCTGCGGAAACGAGGTTCTGTGCACCGTGGATATCTCTGGCCGCGCCGCCTGAGCTTACGGCGCTAAGCAGAGTTTTCCCAACTACGCCAACGGATGGCCTTCGTTCGTCGTCCCGGGTAGCCATTGATCGTCGTCCCGGAAAGGCGAAGCCTTATCCGGGACCGTAACAAATCGCAGCGCTCATTTTTTTTTGCGATCCCGGCTCTGCGCTTCGCTTGGCCGGGATGACGATGGGCGCCGATGTCCGGGATAACGATGCGGCGGGCAAACGGCGGAGTTTGTCGCGCGCCTATGCTTCGACTTGCGGCGGCGCTATTGGGGCGGTCCGCGGAAACCGGGCAGCGGGGAATAGCCGAACGGAACGCTGGTATCGGTGGAATCGGACCTGAAGCCATACCGGCCAAAAGGCTGGGTGGCCGCGCTGCCCGAGAAGGTGAATCCGCTCTGCGATGAGGTCGATCCGCTCTTGGCGTCCACCTTGTCCTGAAGGACTTTCAGCGGGTCGTCCGCTTCGGCCAGATTGGCGCCATCGGCGCCTCTCGGAGCGGCGGGCTCGACGGACCACGCCCAGGCTCCCGCCGGGGTCATCATCGAAATCGCCAGCGCCGCAAGGCCGGACAAAGCAAGTGTGCGCATTTTTCCCCTCGCTCAACAATTGCTTCTTTAGGAGCTAGCACGATGCGGGCCGATTTGTACAGCATTGCGGCCAACGAATTGCAATTTTGTAACGGCAAGCGTCAGACTGCGGCGAGCAACGCCAGCCCTCGGATGTATCTCAATGAAAACAGCGGTCTAGAGCTGTGTTAAATCGGCAACACCGACTATTTTCCGGTGAGGAGTTAACCGATTCTTGACGTAGATCAAGTGTTTGCGCGGCGAGAATGCGAAGATGATCGCTTCCATTTGGAGGAGGGTCAATTGGCATCGAAATATTATTGCCCCGATCGCCTCATGCGCCGGGCGAAGCAAGCTCGTTCGCACGCGAAGGACCTGGACGAGATCTGGCTCAAGAACGCGCTGGAAGACGTTGCGCAGGCCTATGAGTGGCTGGCTTTGAGGCTGGCCGCCTCGCCGGCAAAAACCGTCGACTGAGCGGCGCGTTGGCGTTGCCGCGCGAGCGGCGCCGGTTTCCGCCGCTCCGCCCCAAGGGGTCGATCCCCGCGCTCTTGACGATGCAAGCGCTTGCGCCAGAACGGCTGCGATGCGCCCGATCCCCTACCAGGAAGCCTTCCTAAAGCGGTTCCGCGGAGAAGTAGGAAGAAAGCTCCCCGAACAATTTCGCGGTGCGATCCGGAGAGTAGTGGCCCAGCGGCGAATCGAGTTGCGGCTCTGACGGCCCGTCGTCCCGCAGCGGGCCGGCCATCCGATCCTCGATCGACTCGATCAATGCGATCACGCAGGCCTCGATCTCCTCCAGGGCAGCCATCAGAGCCTCGGACTTGGCGGCCTCTTCCCCGCAGACCGCGGTTTTCTCCCTGCGGCTGGAGATGATCTTGAGCACTCCGGTCAGGTCCCGGCAAACCTCGGAATTGGCGCCGGGCACGCCGAGCGCGGCGCGGTGCATCCGCGAGATGGATCGCAGGAGGCGCAAAGTCTCCATTCCGCGATTCCGGTCGACGTAAGCCCGCAGGAAGCGTCGGCCCTTTTCGGTTGAAAGAAGGGCGTCTTCAAGAGCGTAGTAGTCGGTTTCGGACAGGGGGGCCCTTGGAAAAGTCGTCATACTCGCCGCCGGTCATGCAGAAGTTATTTAGCGCGAGAGTAGCGCGTAAACCTTTCCAAACACTTGCTGAATTTTTGCTTTGTCCGGCGCCAAGATCCGGGCGCCGTTCGATGTCACAAGCCGTGCCGGTCTTCCTGGCCCCGAAGGTTTTCGCAGACTTTTGCGTTGAACCCGGCTATGGGGTTGTTTCCGGTTAACGAAACCTTTCCTTATGGATAGCGCCGCCACAATGAACCATGGACTTCAGCCGGCCTGCCGGGCCGTCGCGGAAGATGGCGGCTTGCGCGTTCTTGTGTCGGGCGACTGGACGCTGGCGGCGCTGACCGAAGTCCATAACGCCCTTGCCGGCCTGGACGACAAGAGGGCCTCCGGCCGCCTTTCCAAGATCGATCTCGCGGATCTGCGGAAGCTGGATACGGCGGGCGCGCTCTCGCTCATTACCTTGCGGAACCGCGCGGGCGGCGCGCCGGCGGATTTTGTCAATGAAAGCCGCGCTCACCGGGTTCTTTTGGACGAAGTGGCGCGGGCGGCGCGGTTCACCGCCAAAGCGCCGCCGGTGCGCAGACCGTTTGCGGATAGGGCGGAGCGGCTCGCCCTCGCGCTGACCGCAATCGCGCGCGATGGGGTCCGCCTCACCGCTTTCCTCGGCGCCGTGGCCGCGGCCCTGGGGCGCGTCATCGCGCGGCCCGCCCGCTTTCGCGGAACCTCGTTCGTGCATCAGATCCAGCAGACCGGCCTCTCCGCCGTTCCTATCGTCGCGCTCGTCTGCTTCCTCATCGGCGGCGTCGTCCTGCAACAGTCCGCCCATCAGCTCAGCTATTTCGGCGCCGAAAACCTTTCCATCGATATGCTCGGCATCCTCGCGCTGCGCGAGGTCGGGGTACTCCTGGCCGCCGTCATGGTGGCGGGGCGATCCGCTTCCGCGTTCACCGCGCAGATCGGAACCATGAAAATGCGCGAGGAGATCGACGCCATGCGCACGCTCGGCATCGATCCCATGGAGACGCTGGCGGTTCCGCGCATCCTGGCGCTGATCGTGGCGCTGCCGCTCCTGGTGTTCGTGGCCGATATGATGTGCCTCGCGGGCGGCGCGCTGATGGCGAAGATCTATCTGTCGCTCGACGTGCCGATCTATCTGCAGAGGCTGAACAGCGCCGTGGACATCAAGCATTTCTACGTCGGGCTCTTTAAGGCGCCCTTCGCGGCGCTCGTCATCGGCCTGGTGGGCTGCCTCGAAGGCATGAGCGTGCAGGGAAGCGCCGAATTGCTCGGGACGCAAGTCACCACCGCCGTCGTGAAAGCCATCTTCCTTGTGCTCGTGCTCGATGCGGTGTTCGCCATTTTCCTTGCGGCGAGCGGGTTTTGACCATGGACACGCCTCTTTCCCCCAAGCGGCATGCGTCCTCGGCCATCGAGCCGGATCGCTGCGCCATCCGCGTGCGAGGCCTGACCAAGCGCTTCGGCGAGCAACTCATCTTCGAGAACCTGGACCTCGATGTGAGGTCCGGCGAGATCCTCGGGATCGCCGGCGGCTCGGGCACGGGCAAGTCCGTTTTGCTTCGGACGATCCTCGGCTTGCTTCCTTTCGAGGCTGGCGTTGTCGAGGTGTTCGGCAAGAATTTCGAGGCGCTGTCGAGCCGGGACCGGATCGCGATCGAGCGGCGCTGGGGCGTGCTGTTCCAGGACGGCGCGCTGTTTTCGTCGCTCAATGTGCTTCAAAACGTGCAGACCCCCATGCGGGAGCACCTCAAGCTGCCGCAAAAGGTCATGGACGAACTCGCGCTCCTGAAAATCGCGATGGTCGGCCTGCCGGCGGACGCGGCGTACAAGGCGCCGTCGGAACTCTCCGGAGGCATGCGCAAACGCGCGGGGCTGGCGCGGGCGCTGGCGCTCGACCCCGACATCGTCTTTCTCGACGAGCCGACATCGGGCCTCGATCCGATCGCGGCGGCGGCTTTCGACCGTCTCATCCGCAATCTGCACGAGACGCTCGGCCTCACGGTCTACATGATTACCCACGATCTCGACAGCATCTTCACCGTCTGCGACCGCGTCGCGGTGCTCGCGGACAAGCATGTCGTGCGGGAGGGAGCGCCGGGCGAGCTTGTCCGCGATCCGGGCCACCCCTGGGTGCATGAGTATTTCTGCGGAGAGCGCGGCCGGCTTATCGCGAGGGCTTCATAAGGCATGGAAACTCGGGCAAATCATCTCATCATCGGCGTCTTCGTCCTTGGCCTCATCGGCCTGCTGCTGGGCTTCGTCTACTGGATGAAAAACGACGCCTCGGGGCCTTCGGGCAAGAACTATTACGTCGTGTTCGACGGCTCCGCGCAGGGGCTCACCGAATTGTCGCCCGTGCTGTTCAACGGCATCCGTTTCGGCGCGGTTCGCTCCATCGAGCTGCTGCCGGAAGATACAAGGAAGGTCCGCGCGCTCATTGCGGTCAGGAACGACACGCCCGTCAGAACCAATTCGCACGCGCGCATTTCGCAACAGGGATTGGCCGGATGGGTCGCCATGGAGATCACGCCGGGCACGCCCGACGCCGGCCTGCTCCAGGCGAAGCCGGGCGATAAATATCCGGTGCTCAACGCCGATCCGGGAACGTCGGGCGCTTTCGCCGGGGTGTCCGACGCCGCCGCCCAGGCGAACGCGCTGGCGATTCGCTTGAACAACCTGATCGCAAACAACGAGGATTCGCTTCGCCACACGATCTCGAATGTGGAAGCGTTCACGACCGTGCTCGCGGAGCGAAAGGACGATGTGTCGAGCATTTTAAAGGATATGCGCGGGCTCACCGCCCGGCTGAACGAGATCGGCCAGAAGGTGGACGGCGCCATCGACCGCCTGGCGGGGGCGGCCTCGGATCACCCGGACTCCGTTGTGTCGCAGGTGCAACAAGCCGCGACTTCTTTTCGGCTGCTGAGCGAGAAGCTCGATAAGAATCTGGGCGACAAGTCGGCCGAATTGACGCAGCAGGCCGAACGCTCGCTTCGGGAGTTTGAGCTTTTCATGAAGGATGGCAGACGTTTAGCCGACAGCCTCGACCGCGTCGTCCAGAAGGTCGAGCGTAATCCGTCCGGCTTTTTGCTCGGCGGGCAGCAGTCTCCCAAATACTAGCGTGGAAAAAATCGGCTGTTCCGCGGGAGATTTTTTGGTAGGCCTGTCGGCCAAGCCTACCCTGGGGGAAGGATGCAACTGAAAGGTCGAATAGCCGTGTTCGCCGCGGCGCTTATGCTTGGTGGCTGTGCATTCGGCTTGGGCGGAGGCTCGCCGCCCGCGACATTCGACCTCGAAGCGCCGGCGGTGGCGAAGGTCCGCGGCGTCCGCCCCGTTCAGCTCGCCATCAATCCGCCCGTCGCGGTCAAGACCATCGATACCGAAGAAATCCTCGTCAAGGGCGCGAACGGGCGCGTCGCCTACTTTACCGGCGTCGCTTGGGGCGACCGGCTGCCGCGCCTTTTTCAAGCCCGGCTTGTCGAGGCTCTGGCCAATTCCGGCGCCTTCAAAGCGATCCTGACGAACCAGGATCGCGTTCAGGGCGACATGTCGCTCGGCATCGAGATCCGGGATTTCCAGGTGGAAACTTCGGCGGCCGGGGCGGAAGCCGTTGTCGACGTCTACGTCAAACTCATCGACGAGAGAAACAACGCCGTCGTCACGACGAAGCGTTTTCAGGCGCGCGCGCCCGCCGCCGGCAACGATCCCGGCGCCGGGATCCAGGCCCTGAATGGCGCTTTCCGGGAGGTCGCGGCGGCGATCGTGGCTTGGGTGTCCCACCGCGTCTCGTGATTCAGTTGCGAGCCCAGCGACAAAAAAGCTGGGTAAAAGTCGCTCGCATTCAAATTTCGGTAATAATTGCAGAGCATTGGCCGCTGCTGCTTGTGGCAGATTGACACAAAGCTGATTTGCTATGTCAATTAGCGTTGACACATTCTCCCGCTCGAATATGGTCGAACTGTAGAGCCGGAAACAAACGTCGGCCCTAACCTGAGAACAACCGGATCCTTCAAGGAGTTACATCGATGGCTGATAAGGTCTATCCGACGGGCTTGACGCTGGCGGAAGCTGAAGAACTGCATTCGCACGTGATCAACGGCACTCGCGTCTTCGGCGCGGCCGCTGTGTTCGCTCACTTCCTTTCCTATGCCCTTACCCCCTGGCTGCACTAACACCTGATATATCGGAGAACTGAAAATGGCTGATACAGATGGTGAACACGGTATCTGGTTGGTAGTCCCGCCGGCTATTGGTCTTCCCTGGTTGCTTGGCGTTGTTGCCCTCATCGCCGTCCTCGTGCATGCCGCCCTCATCGGGCACACGAAGTGGTACCCGAAGTACTGGGAAGGCGGCGCTAAGGTCGAGTCGACCGCCCCGGCTGTGAAGTAAGCATTCGCCGCCGCGACTGCGGCGGCAAGTTGCTTTTCTGGACTAAAGACCCTTCCGAACTCATGGCGATTCGTCGCGATGATAGGGTATAAAGGCCTCTAGGACGCTATCAAGATCGATCCGTCGGTCAAGCCTGCGTGCAGCGTTGCCCTCCCACCTGCCCGCAGGCGATTTGCGGCGCACAACGCTCCCTCCCGGAGAGCGGCGCCTTCGCTCCCCCCATGCTTGATTCCGCCCGTGCGCTGCGTTTATGCTTCCCGTCAAAGGCAAGGCGCCAGGCGTTTGCGAGCCGCCGATTCGCGAATCCGCCCTTGCCGCATGGGAGGCGGCGCGGCCGCGAATGTGGGACCGGCTCCCCTCTAAGCTGAGTTTCCCAATGAAGCCAACGGATGCCCTTCGTTCGTCATCCCGGAAACGCCGAAGGCGTTATCCGGGACCGTAACAAATCGAAACGTTTGCTTTTTTTGCGATCCCGGCTCGCGCTTCGCTTGGCCGGGATGACGAAGCGCGTCGATGGCCGGGATGACGATGCGGCGGGCAAATCGGCGAAGTCCGCTTAGGTCCTTGGCTTTCCACAGTTCTTCCACTGTTTGCGGACAAACGCGTTCTCAGCGCTCTTTTTGCATCGGCGCCCCCTTGCGAGCCGGTAAAAGTGGAGCGCGTTGAACAATTGTTGCCAAATGAGATTGAAACTGGCATCTTTCAGCAAGAACTAACCTTGCGTCATATTGACCCAAAATGCGAAGGGGTGTCATATGGAGTTGACGCATTGAAATGTCAGCATATGCTTACACCCAAGCTGCAACTAAGAATACGCCCGCTCACCCTAGCAGCCTGAGAGCACCTACGTGCAGGTTCAGCACGAAAACTGGCAGGTCCCTTAAGAAGGTACATTATGGCTGATCCAAATAAGGTCTATCCGACGGGTTTGACACTGGCGGAAGCTGAAGAATTGCATGGTCACGTGATCAACGGCACCCGCGTTTTCGGCGCGGTCGCGGTCGTCGCGCACGTCCTTTCGTTCGTCTACACCCCTTGGCTCCACTAGTCTCACAACTTTAACTAGGAGAATTCAACATGGCTGATACTGACGGTCAAGCTGGCATTTGGCTGGTCGTTCCCCCGAAGTTTGGTCTTCCCCTCTTCCTCGGTACGGTCGCGCTGATCGCGGTTCTCGTTCATGCGGCTCTCATCGGCCACACGACTTGGTATCCGAAGTATTGGGAAGGTGGCAAGAAGGCCGCCCAGATCGAAAGCGTCGTAAAGAGCGCTTAGTTTCGATTCTATTGCCGAAAAGAGGGCTCGGACCCGTTAGGGTCTCGGGCCCAATCCGGGCTTGAGCGAACAGCGATACCTTTCAGCGCCGCGGTTATTCGAGCGCGAAAGCGGATGGGGCAGCGAACCGGTTGCTATCTGAAGCTGAAAGTTTTGCTCGCGCGGCGCATTTTCTGCCGTCGCCGCGCGAGCGTCGCTCCCCAACAGCGGGAGCGAAAAGGGTGGAAGTCAGACACCCGGCAAGCCGGGTGCGCCGCTCCTAGGATAGGGCGGCTCTAGCGTCAGGTTTCTTCGTTTTGCTGCTCGACACGAAACAATAAGCGATGCTAAGACGATAGTCGTCTAGCAGCGCTACGTGCGTTTCGGGGTTGCGTAGGCGCCGGTTATGAATTCGGCGAAGGTTTGTTGAGGCCGCCTCTTTCCTCTGGAGTTGCTCAATCTATGAAGAGTCTTGCCCATCGTGTAACCGACTTTTGGTTCCGCAAGAGCCTGAAGTTCCTGCCTTTTGCTGACGCAGCGACGCCGGAACTGCCTCTGTCGAGACTGCTTCGTTTATCCCTCTTCCAAGTATCGGTCGGAATGGCTCTTGTGCTGCTTGTCGGCACCCTGAACCGCGTCATGATCGTCGAGTATGGAGTGCCAGCTTCGATCGTTGCGATCATGATCTCGCTGCCGCTTTTCTTCGCTCCATTCCGCGCCGTGATCGGCTTCCGCTCCGATACGCACAAATCGGTTCTCGGGTGGAAGCGCGTTCCATTCATCTGGCAAGGCTCGCTCGTTCAATTCGGCGGTCTCGCCATCATGCCGTTTGCGGTGCTCGTTCTCGCCAAGCAAGGCGAATCGGGCGGCGTGCCGGCTTGGGTCGGGCAGTTTGCAGCGGCCGTTTCGTTTCTTCTTGTCGGCGCGGGTTTGCACACGGTTCAGACCGTGGGACTTGCGCTCGCCACCGATCTTGCGCCGAAAGAGTCTCAGCCGAAGGTCGTTGGGCTGATGTACGTCATGCTGCTGATTGGCATGATCGCCAGCGCGCTCATTTTCGGCTGGCTTCTCTTGCACCCAACCTGGGAGATCCTTCCGCCCGGACAGCTGATCGGGGTGATCCAAGGCTCCGCCGTCGCCACGCTCATCCTCAACTCAATCGCGCTGTGGAAGCAGGAGGTGCGAAGGCCCTCGCGGCTCTTGACGCCGGAAGAACTCGCGGTGGAGACCGCGCCGCGGCCCTTGTTCAAGGATTCCTGGGCGGCGTATGTGCGGGGCGGCAATGCTATCCGGCGCCTGATCGCGATCGGCCTTGGAACGATGGCGTTCAGCATGGAGGACGTGCTGCTTGAGCCCTATGGCGGCCAGATCCTGCATTTGGCCGTGAGCGACACGACCAAGTTGACCGCGACGTGGGCGATTGGCGGCCTTTTCGGTTTTGGGCTTGCGTCGCGCATTTTGAGCCGGGGCTTCGATCCCTTCCGCATGGCGCTTTACGGTGCGCTCGTCGGCATACCGGCTTTCCTGTGCGTGATTTTCGCGGCGCCCTTCGGCTCTACGGCGCTCTTCGTCATCGGAACGTCGCTTATCGGCTTTGGAATGGGCCTTTTCGGACACGGCACGCTGACAGCCACCATGAACCTTGCGCCAAAAAATCAGTCGGGGCTGGCGCTCGGCGCCTGGGGGGCCGTGGCGGCCACGGCCTCGGGCTCGGCAATTGCTCTTGGCGGCATCATCCGGGACGTGGTCGACAGCTTCGTCGGCAACAGCGCGCTGGGCGCGGCGACCGGATATATCAGCGTCTACTCCCTCGAACTGGTTCTGCTTTTTGCAACCTTGATCGCGATGGTCCCGCTGCTGAGAACCATCGTCGTTGCGACCCCCGCGCCAGTGCGCCAGGAGACGCCGCCGGAGCCCATTGCGCCGGAGCCCCTTGCCGCGCCGGAGCACGCCGCTCAAAACGCCGCCGAGTAGCAAAGCGGAACCCGTTTTGACGATTTCATGGCCGGACGCTTCCGGCCATTGTTTTGCCGGCGACCCGCGCCTTCGGCGATGGCGGCGCGAAGAAGCCGCCGGCCATGGATGCGTCTTTCGATGGCGGCGTTTTTCGATTTCCCTGCCCTTATGGCGTGGCGGCGCATTTCACGCTGGCGCCGGGCCTCTCCCGTGGCATAAGGGGGAGCAAATTTCCGCAAGCTCCCGGTGGTCATGGTTCGGTTCGAAAACATCAGCAAGCGGCATGGCGATCGCCTGCTGTTCATCGAGGCTTCGGCCTCTCTCCTGAGAGGCGAGAAGGCCGGCCTTGTCGGACCCAATGGCGCCGGCAAGACGACGCTGTTCCGTATGATTACCGGCGAGGATGAACCCGACGAGGGCCAGGTGGCGGTCGATCGCGGCGTCACGGTCGGCTATTTCAATCAGGATGTCGGCGAAATGTCGGGGCATAGCGCCGTGACCGAGGTCATGAACGGCGCCGGTCCGGTCAGCGCCGTCGCGGCCGAGCTCCGGGAGCTAGAGGCCGCCATGGCCGACCCGGAGCGCGCCGGCGAGATGGACGCGATCATCGAGCGCTATGGCGAAGTTCAGCACCGCTACGAGGAACTCGACGGCTACGCGCTCGAAGGCCGCGCGCGCGAAGTGCTCGGCGGCTTAAGCTTCAGCCAGGAGATGATGGACGGCGACGTCGGCAAGCTTTCAGGCGGCTGGAAAATGCGCGTCGCTCTGGCGCGGATCCTCCTGATGCGGCCCGACGCGATGCTGCTCGACGAGCCAAGCAACCATCTCGATCTTGAAAGCCTGATCTGGCTCGAACAGTTTCTCAAGAGCTACGAGGGCGCGCTTCTGATGACCTCGCACGACCGCGCGTTCATGAACCGCATCGTCAACAAGATCGTCGAGATCGACGGCGGCTCGCTCACCACCTATTCCGGCGATTACGAATTCTACGAGCAGCAGCGCGAGCAGAGCGAGAAGCAGCAGCAAGCGCAATTCGAACGCCAGCAGGCGATGCTGGCCAAGGAGATCAAGTTCATCGAACGGTTCAAGGCGCGCGCCTCGCACGCGGCCCAGGTGCAGAGCCGGGTCAAGAAGCTCGAAAAGATCGATCGCGTCGAGCCGCCGCGGCGCCGCCAGACCGTGCGGTTCGATTTTCCGCCCGCGCCGCGCTCCGGCAACGATGTCGTGGCGCTCAAGAATGTCCACAAGCGCTATGGAAACAAGGCGATCTATGAGGGGCTCGATTTCACGATCCGGCGCAAGGAGCGCTGGTGCGTGATGGGCGTCAATGGAGCCGGCAAATCGACGCTTTTGAAACTGGTGGCCGGCGCGAGCGAGCCCGATAAAGGCTCGGTGACGATTGGCGGCAGCGTCAAGATGAGCTATTTCGCCCAGCATACGATGGAGCTGCTCGACGCCGGCACCACGATTTTCGAGTCGCTCGAACATGAATTCCCGCAGGCGGGGCAAGGCACGCTGCGCACGCTCGCCGGCTGTTTCGGATTTTCCGGCGACGATATCGAAAAGAAATGCCGCGTGCTGTCGGGCGGCGAGAAGGCGCGGCTGGCGATGGCGATCATGCTGTTCGATCCGCCGAATTTCCTCGTGCTCGACGAACCGACCAACCATCTCGACATGGCGACGAAGGACATGCTGATCGCGGCGCTGGCGAACTATGAGGGCACGATGCTGTTCGTCTCGCACGACCGGCATTTTCTCGGCGCGCTGTCCAATCGCGTGCTCGAACTGACCCCCGAAGGCGTGCATAGCTATGGCGGCGGCTATACCGAATATGTCGCGCGCACGGGCCACGAGGCGCCCGGCCTGCACGGCTAGGCGGACTGCGCCGAATTGCCCAACGCATCGTCATCCCGGCCATCGACGCGCTTTGTCATCCCGGCCATCGATACCCATCGTCATCCCGGCCGAGCGCTCCTTCCTTCGTCATCCCGGCCAAGCGAAGCGCGAGCCGGGATCGTAAGAAAGGCAGGCGCTTTAGTCGTCCGTGAAGAAGGGCCGCCGTTTAGCAAAGTCCAAGCTTACGCGGGGGCGTAGGCCCGCAACTGTTGCAGCAAAAAACAAGCGAGCCACCGGATTAGCCGGCGGAAGTTGTATCCGGCGGCGGCGAGGATGGCGTTGGCGGCATCGCCAGCCCGGTGGGCGAGATAATTGCGCTCCATCCGGTGCTCCGATTTCGTGTGGCCGATGACGGGTTCGATGGCCGCGCGCCTGCGGAAGAGGGTATCCGTTGCGGCGGCATCACCTTCAAAATCGGCTTTTTCCGCGCGAGAGTGTGGGCTGAGGCGGGAACGGAAGATGAGCGCTTATGCAAAGTGACAGGCATCGGCACAGTCTCTTACGGCAGGACAGCTACCGGCGGATCGAGGCGATCACGGGGCAGCGGCGGCGCCGGCAATGGAGCGATGAAGAGAAGGCGCGGATCGTTTCGGAGAGCTTTGCTCCGGGCGCCAACATCGCCGCTGTGGCGCGGCGTCATGGCGTGAGCTGCGGCTTGCTGCATAATTGGCGCGGTCAGGCCCGGCAAGCGGCTGCATCCACGGCGCCGTTCATTCCGATCGCACTGGCGGAGGAGAGCGGCGGCGGAGAGGAAGATCGGGCCATCGCGCCGTGCGGCGCGATCGAGATTGAGCTTTCGGGCGCGCGCGTCCGCGTCGAGGGCGCGGTCGGCAAGGCGGCGCTCAAAACCGTGCTGGCGGCGTTGCGCGAAACGGCATGATCGGGATATCCGGCGGCCGGCGCATTTTCTTGGCTGCAGAGCCGATCGATTTCAGAAAGGGGATGGACTCCATCGCCGCGCTGGTGGCGGAGATGCTGAAAGCCGATCCATTTTGCGGCGATATGTTCATCTTCCGTCCGAAGCGATGCGACCGTTTGAAAATCCTGGTCTGGGACGGCTCCGGGCTGATTCTGGCTACCAAGCGGCTTGAGGAGGGGCGCTTTTGCTGGCCGCCGGCGCGTAACGGCACGATCCAGCTCAGCGCCTTGCAGATGTCCATGCTGCTCGAAGGTCTGGCGTGGACCAACGCGCCGGTCAAAGCCATGAGGCGTCCAATAAAAGCTGCTTAGAGCGAGCGATTTTACTGGATGAACGGCGACGCTCCCGCATAAGTTGCAGTCATGATTCTCGCTCTCTCCGATTTGCCATCCGATCCGGAGCAGCTCAAGGGAAGGCTCATCGAGCTGGCCAGCGCTGCGGAGGAGGCGGCCGCCCAGCGCGACGCGGCGCTGGCGGAGAACGAGAAGCTCCTTTACATCCTGGCTGAGTTCAAGCGCGCCTTGTTCGGGAAGCGTTCCGAGAAGCTCGATCCCGATCAGCTGCAGCTCATCTTCGATCTGGCCGCGGCGGCGGCCGCAACGGAGGGGGCTGGTGAAAGCCGCGACGCCTCCGCGGCAGTTCGCAAAAAGCCGCGCAAACCCGCCGAACGCAATCGCGGCAAGCTGCCCGGGCATCTGCCGCGCATCGAGATACGCATCGATCCCGAGGCCAAGACTTGCTCCTGTTGCGGCGGGGCGCTCCACGTCATTGGCGAGACCGTGAGCGAGATGCTGGACATCGTGCCGGTGCAGTATCGGGTGAAGCGCATTATCCGCCCGCGCTATGGCTGCCGGGCTTGCGAGAATGCCGTGGTCCAGGCGCCTGCGCCGGCGCGGCCGGTCGATGGCGGCATCGCCACCGAAGCGCTGCTTGCCGCCATCGCGGTTGGAAAGTTCGCCTGGCATCTGCCGCTGAACCGCCAGCTGCGCATGATGCGGGCGCAAGGGATCGAGCTTGACCGCTCGACGCTGTCGTTGTGGATCGGGCGGACCGCCTGGTGGCTGAAGCCGCTTTATGCGCTGCTGCTCGCTTCGATCCTGGCGCGGCCGAAAATTTTCTGCGACGAGACGCCGATGCCGGTGTTCGCCCGCGGCGGGACAAGGCGCTGCCAGTTCTGGGCGGTCGCCGTAGATGATCGTCCCTGGGGCGGCCCGGCCCCGCCCGCCGTCGCCTACGCTTTCGCCGAGGGCCGAAAAACCGAGCATGCCATGACGCTGCTCGATGGCTTCTCGGGCATCCTGCAGGTGGACGGCTACGCCGCCTACAAAAAGCTGGCGGAGACGCAGCGCGAGGGCAAGCCCATCGTGCTTGCCTTCTGCCTCGCCCATGCGCGGCGAAAGTTCTTCGAGTTCCACAAAGCCACGAACTCGCCCATCGCCTTCGAGGCCTTGCGCCAGATCGCGGCCGTTTATGCCATCGAGACGCGCATCCGCGGCCTGAGCGCCGCGGAGCGGCTGGCCGTCCGCCAGGTTGAAAGCAAACCGCTTATGGAAGCGTTCAAGACGTGGGCGGAGGAGCGGCTGAAGGAGGTCTCCGCCAAATCGCCGCTCGCCACAGCGATCCGCTACACGCTGAACCACTGGCGGGGGCTCGCCGTGTTCCTCGCCGATGGCCGCGTGGAAGTGGACAACAACACCGTCGAGCGCGACATGCGCCCCATCGGCCTCGGCAGGCGCAACAGCCTCTTCGCGGGCAGCGAAAACGGGGCAGACTCGTGGGCGGTCCTCGCCTCGCTTATCAACACCGCCCTGCTCAACGACGTTGACCCGCAGCCCTGGCTCACAGATGTCCTCGAGCGCATCGTCTCCGGCCAGACCAAAAGCCATCAGCTGGCCGAACTCCTGCCCTGGAACTGGAAAGCCGCACGCGCGGCTCCTGTGCAAGACCTGAAAATGGCGGCCTGAACCGCCTCAGTGGCAGGCTCATAGCGGATACCGATGTCCAGCATCTCGCTCACGGTCTCGCCAATGACATGGAGCGCCCCGCCGCAACAGGAGCAAGTCTTGGCCTCGGGATCGATGCGTATCTCGATGCGCGGCAGATGCCAGGGCAGCTTGCCGCGATTGCGTTCGGCGGGTTTGCGCGGCTTTTTGCGAACTGCCGCGGAGGCGTCGCGGCTTTCACCAGCCCCCTCCGTTGCGGCCGCCGCCGCGGCCAGATCGAAGATGAGCTGCAGCTGATCGGGATCGAGCTTCTCGGAACGCTTCCCGAACAAGGCGCGCTTGAACTCAGCCAGGATGTAAAGGAGCTTCTCGTTCTCCGCTAGCGCCGCATCGCGCTGGGCGGCCGCCTCCTCCGCAGCGCTGGCCAGCTCGATGAGCCTTCCCTTGAGCTGCTCCGGATCGGAGGGCAAAGCGGAGAGATCGAGAATCATGACTGCAACTTATGCGAGAGCGTCGCCGTTCATCCAGTAAAATCGCTCGCTCTAAGCAGCTTTTATTGGACGCCTCATGGCTTTGACCGGCGCGTTGGTCCACGCCAGACCTTCGAGCAGCATGGACATCTGCAAGGCGCTGAGCTGGATCGTGCCGTTACGCGCCGGCGGCCAGCAAAAGCGCCCCTCCTCAAGCCGCTTGGTAGCCAGAATCAGCCCGGAGCCGTCCCAGACCAGGATTTTCAAACGGTCGCATCGCTTCGGACGGAAGATGAACATATCGCCGCAAAATGGATCGGCCTTCAGCATCTCAGCCACCAGCGCGGCGATGGAATCCATGCCCTTCCTGAAATCGATCGGCTCTGCAGCCAAGAAAATGCGCCGGCCGCCGGATATCCCGATCATGCCGTTTCGCGCAACGCCGCCAGCACGGTTTTGAGCGCCGCCTTGCCGACCGCGCCCTCGACGCGGACGCGCGCGCCCGAAAGCTCAATCTCGATCGCGCCGCACGGCGCGATGGCCCGATCTTCCTCTCCGCCGCCGCTCTCCTCCGCCAGTGCGATCGGAATGAACGGCGCCGTGGATGCAGCCGCTTGCCGGGCCTGACCGCGCCAATTATGCAGCAAGCCGCAGCTCACGCCATGACGCCGCGCCACAGCGGCGATGTTGGCGCCCGGAGCAAAGCTCTCCGAAACGATCCGCGCCTTCTCTTCATCGCTCCATTGCCGGCGCCGCCGCTGCCCCGTGATCGCCTCGATCCGCCGGTAGCTGTCCTGCCGTAAGAGACTGTGCCGATGCCTGTCACTTTGCATAAGCGCTCATCTTCCGTTCCCGCCTCAGCCCACACTCTCGCGCGGAAAAAGCCGATTTTGAAGGTGATGCCGCCGCAACGGATACGCTTCTTTTGAGTGAGCACGCGATAGGACAGCGACAAAGGCTTTGCGAAGACCGGCTTCAAAAGCTTGTCGCCCGCGATCTTGCGCGCGATGTCGCGGATCGTGCGGCGCAGATAAGTCTTGAGCTTTCTCAAAGACTTGCCAGCCCGCTTGAACTGCTTGGCATGGGCGTAGCGCTGATGCTTGATGAGGGCGAACTTGCCCACGCGGCTATAGGTTTGCCGCAGCGCCACGCCATGCTTTTTGGCGAGACGGACGAGGCGCTCGCGCGCCCGGTTCATCAGCTTTGCGTCCGTTGGAAACATGACGTTCTTGGGCTGCACGGTCGTGTCCGCCACAATTTCGGTAAGCTGGGCCGGCTTTAAGGCGCCGGTCTTCACCGCCACCGCCAGGCTTTCCTGCAAAAGCGCTTTCAGCTTCTCTTCGCCCATGCGCTGCCGCCAGCGCGTCATCGACGAGCGGTCGAAGGGCAGTGCGTGCCGGAAGAACTCCTCGCCGCAGAAATATTGGAAGTAAGGATTTTCGAGCCAAGCCTCGCAAAGGCGCTCATCGGAGAGGTTGTAGGCGTATTTCAGGATCTCAAGCCCTGCCATGAGCTGCGTGGGCAAGGGCGGCCGCCCCGCAACGTCCGTATAAACGGCGCCGAAGGTCTTTTCGAGAAACGGCCAATCCATCTGGCGCCTGAGCTTCGCCAGCGGATGTTTCAGATCGATGATCTGGTCCAGCCGCGATCTGAACAGGTCCTCCTGGCCGGTTTCCCGTTGCTCCGGTGGCTTCATCGCTTCCCCCGCAAATCAATGCCGTCACAGGGAATCACGATTTGGGGCGGCGGAGAAACCACTGAATTTGCAAGAAAACCGGGGGAAAACCGGCCAAAACTTGCAGTTCCCTTGCCGCTACAATCGGCTTTCCGTCCGGAAAATCAGTGAACTGGTCTATTTTTCACAGCCGACTAATTATGATAGGCTTCGGGCATGACAGCGCCTCCGCAACGCAAAATGACGGTCGATGAATTCGTGGCCTGGCTTGGCGCGCTGGAGGGGCCGGAGCGCTACGAACTCGACGGCGGCCAAGCCGTAGCCATGGCGCCGGGAACCATGCAGCAGGCCCGGATCATCGGGCGCGTCTATGCTGGCCTTGCGGCGGCTATCTCCAGGCTGGGGCTACCCTGTGAAGCCGCCGTGGACGGCCCAGGCGTAATCGCCGACGAAATGACCTATTACATCCCCGATGTCTCGGTGAATTGCGGCGAACGCGTCCCGGACGACGCCCTTTACCTTACGAATCCGACTATCATTGTCGAAGTGCTCTCCCCCTCCACAAAGCGCCTGGACAAGCACGCCAAGCTGCGGGGCTACTTCAAGATTCCCAGCATTCAGCACTACGTTGTCATCGATATTGCCGAAAGGGTCGTCTTCCATCACCGCCGGGCCGATGGCGATTTGATCCTCACGGCCATCCTGCGCGAGGGCGATCTGGCGCTCGATCCGCCCGGCCTGACCATCCCCGCCGCCGACATGTTCGGCTAGCAGGTTTTGTCGGTTAGCCAATGAATGGCCGCCGCCGTCATCCCGGAACGCCGCAGGCGTATCCGGGATCGTAACAAAATGATACGCTTGACTTTTTGCGATCCCGGCTCGCGCTTCGCTTGGCCGGGATGACGAAGGGTGGCTAATCCTTCTTCGGCAGATTCAGCCGGATGTGCAGCTCGCGCAGCTGCTTCGCCGACACCTCGGACGGCGCGCCCATCAGCAGGTCTTCGGCCTGCTGGTTCAGCGGGAACATGGTCACGTCGCGCAAGTTCTCGGCGCCGCAGAGCAGCATGACGATGCGGTCGATGCCGGGCGCGATGCCTCCGTGCGGCGGCGCGCCGAATTTCAACGCGCGGATCATGCCGCCGAACTTCGCGTCCACCACCTCCGGCCCGTAGCCCGCGATCTCGAACGCCTTGTACATCAGCTCCGGTTTGTGGTTCCGGATCGCGCCGGACGACAGCTCCACGCCATTGCAGACGATGTCGTACTGGTTCGCCTTCAGCGCGAGCAGCGCCTCGCCGCCCTTCGCCTCAGCCGCCTCCAGCGCCTCCATGCCCCCCTGCGGCATCGAGAACGGGTTGTGCGAGAAGTCGATCTTCTTGTCGTCCTCGTTCCATTCGTAGAAGGGGAAGTCGGTGATCCAGCAGAACTCGAAGCGGTCATTGGCGATCAGGTTCAGCTCGGCCCCGACCTTGGTGCGCGCCTCGCCCGCGAATTTGTAGAACTTCGCCGGATCGCCGCCTACGAAGAACACGGCGTCGCCTTCCTTCAAGCCGAGTTGCGCCTGAAGCGCCGCCGTGCGCTCCGGCCCGATGTTTTTCGCGATCGGCCCGGCCGCCTCGCCCTCGCGGAAGAAGATGTAGCCGAGGCCGGGCTGGCCTTGACTCTGCGCCCAGCTGTTCATGCGGTCGCAAAACGCGCGGGAGCCGCCGCCCGGCGCCGGGATGGCCCAGACGCGCGCCTTCGGGTCCTTCTCCAGCATGCCCGCAAAGACCTTGAAGCCGGAGCCGCGGAAATGCTCGCTCACGTCCTGCATCAGAAGCGGGTTGCGCAGGTCCGGCTTGTCCGTGCCGTATTTCGAAATGGCCTCGTCATAGGGGATGCGCGGGAAGACCGGCGTGACGGGCTTGCCCTCGCCGAACTCCTCGAACAGCCCGCGCAGCACCGGCTCGACCGCCTGGAACACATCCTCCTGCGTGACGAAGCTCATCTCGATATCGAGCTGGTAGAACTCGCCAGGGCTGCGGTCGGCGCGCGCGTCCTCGTCGCGGAAGCAGGGCGCGATCTGGAAATAGCGGTCGAAACCCGCGATCATGATCAGCTGCTTGAACTGCTGCGGCGCCTGCGGCAGGGCGTAGAACTTGCCGGGATGCATCCGCGACGGCACCAGGAAGTCGCGCGCGCCCTCGGGCGACGAGGCGGTGAGAATTGGCGTCTGGAACTCGAAGAAGCCGTCCTCGGTCATGCGCTTGCGGATCGACGAGACGATGGCCGCGCGCTTCATGATGTTCTTGTGGATGGTCTCGCGGCGCAAATCGAGGAAGCGGTATTTCAGGCGGATGTCTTCGGGGTAATCCGGCTCGCCGAACACCGGCAGCGGCAGTTCGTCGGCCTTGGAAAGCACCTCGACCGCGCGGATGCGCACCTCGACCTCGCCCGTCGGCAGGTTCGGGTTCACGGTGTCGCCCTCGCGGATCACCACGTCGCCGTCGACGCAAATCACCCACTCGGCGCGCGCCTGCTCCGCCGCCTTGAAGGCCGGCGCGCTCGGATCGACCACGCATTGCGTGAGCCCGTAATGGTCGCGCAGGTCGATGAACAACAGCCCGCCATGGTCGCGCACGCGATGCACCCAGCCCGACAGGCGCACGGCCTTGCCCGCATCGGCCCGCCTCAGCGCGCCACAGGTGACGGAGCGGTAGGCGTGGAGCGCACCCGCGCCGCCCGCCGGCCCGTTCTTTACCGCAGCCGCGCTCTTGGCCGCCTTCGGCTCGGCCGCGTCCGCTTGCGCCTTGTCTGCAATGGCGGATTTCGCCCGCCCGCGTTGAGCGGATTTCTCCACAGTCGTCACCCTTTCGGATTAAAGCCGGCGCACTCTCGCGAATCTTGCCCGCGAAGGCGCCAAGCGGCTTAAAAGAGACACACTTCCATACGCCCTTTCGCCACAGAGCGCGCCAAATCAAGGCAAACCAGCGCATGGACACAAAGGTTTGTCAAGGAGGCGAGCCTGTTCTAAGCAGACTTCGCCGGGCCAGCCAACGGATCGTCATCCCGGCCAAGCGCGGCGGGAGCCGGGATCGTAAAAAAGGCAAGCGCTTCGATTTGTTACGATCCCGGATAAGACTCCGCCTCTCCGGGGATGACGGCCGCGGCGGGGATGATCCGTTGGCGTACTAGGCGCTGGCCCACAACTTGAGTTATACCGATCCGATGACCGATTTACCGCCTGTAATTACCTCCTCCAAAGACCTGCGAAAAGCCTGCGAGCATTTCGCGCGCCAGCCCTTCGTCGCGGTCGACACCGAATTTCTGCGGCAGACCACCTACCGGCCGAAGCTTTGCCTCATCCAGATGGCGGCCGAGGGCCTGGAAGTCATCGTGGACCCGCTCGCCGGCCTCGATTTGGCGCCCTTTTACACGCTGATGGCGAACGAATCGGTCGTAAAGGTTTTTCACGCCGCGCGCCAGGACATCGAAATCGTCCACCAGGAAGCGGGCGTGATCCCCCGCCCCTTATTCGATACGCAGATCGCCGCGATGGCGCTCGGTTACGGCGACGCCATTTCCTATGGCGCCCTCGTCAAGAAGCTCCTGAAGCGCAATCACGACAAAACCTATCAGGCCATCGACTGGTGCGTGCGCCCCATGAGCGCGCGGCAACTCGAATATGCGCTTGGCGACGTCACCCATCTGCGCGAGGTTTACGTCAAGCTCAAGGAGCGCCTGCGCGAGACGGGCCGGGAATCCTGGCTGGAGGAAGAGGTCGGGTTTCTCACCGATCCAAGAACCTATGCGTTCGACCCGGCGGATGCGTGGAAGCGGCTGAAGCTCGGAGGAAAGTCGCGGCAGGCGCGCGCGATCATCATGGAGCTGGCGGCCTGGCGCGAGCGGACGGCCCAGGATGAGAACGTGCCGCGCGGGCGCATCGTCAAGGACGAGGCAATCTACGAGATCGCCAAGCATTCGCCCCGTTCGTTCGACACCCTGTCGAGGCTCCGCACCGTGCGGGAGGCGCTGAAGGCGCGCGGCGGGGCTATTCTCGACGCCGTGGAGGCCGCGCTCGAACGCGACCCCGCCGAGGTCGCGGACGCTGCCGCGCATCTCGATCTTTCGGCCACGGCTTCGGCCACCGTCGAACTTCTGCGCGTGCTGCTGAAGGCCGTGTCGGCGGAGCTGAACATCGCGCCGAAGCTTCTCGCCAGCGGCGAAGATCTCGAAAAGCTCGCCCAGTACGACGACGCCGACGTTCCGGCGCTCAAAGGCTGGCGGCGGCAGTTTTTCGGCGAGAAGGCGCTTGCCCTGAAAGCCGGCGAGCTTGCGCTCGGCATCAAGAACAACGAGGTCGCGGTGTTCACGCTAAAGCCGGCCGAGGCGCCGAAGCACGGCTGACGCCGCATCCCGGCCGGCGTCGTCCCGCGCGCGCCGCGGCATGAAATGCCGCCGCGTAGACACGGGATCGCCCGCGAACGCCAGCGCCCTGCGCGGTCCCGGATAACGCTCGGCGTTTCCGGGAAGACGGTTGCGGAACCGAAGGAAGAAGGGCCTCGACAGCTGCGCCGGGGGCGCGGCGGGTTAGGTCCGGCTGAGTGCAACCGGCGGCGAGAACATTGCGGCGAAACTTTGCGTGGGATAAATTACCTCCCATGGACCGGGATGCGATCATCGCTACACTGCGAAGCCGGCAGGCTGAATTGAAAGCGCTTGGCGCCGTGAGCTTGTCGCTGTTCGGCTCGACGGCGCGGGGAGAGGCGAGCGGCCGTTCGGACATCGACCTGGCCGTAACGTTCGATCCGGCGAGCATGCCCCGCGGCTTTTACTACATCGGCCGGCTTGAAGAATTGCGCGAGCGCCTTGAGGCCGTACTTGGGCAGCCCGTCGATCTCGTTCCCGAACCTGTCGAAAAGCAGCGCTTCCAGCAAGAAATCGACCAGGATCGCGTGCGTGCCTTCTAAATCCCCCGCGCGGCGCCTGCGGGTATCGTTGAAAACGCCGCTTTTATTGCAAGCTATATCGATGGGCTCGACGAAAAAGCTTTCCGCGGCGATAGGATGAGGCGGGACGCCGTCGAGCGCTGCTTACAAAGGATCTCCGAAGCCGCTGTAAAACTTGGAAGCGATGCAGAGACGCTGGTTCCTTCTCAGCCCTGGAAGCAAATCCGCAGCCTGGGTAATGTATTGCGCCACGAATACGATAGTGTGAGCGCGGCGGAAATCTGGATCATGGCTTGCGAGCAGGCGCCGCGGCTTGCCAAAGACTGCGCAAGCGCGCTCAATACGCCTTCCCAGTGAAGGCAGCTTTAAGATCCACAAACCGGCATGGTTCGCCTGGAATCGGCGCGCCGCCGCAAAGGGCGAAAACCGCAGTGAGATCCGCCAAGCGCTCGCTTGCCGCTCCGGGGCCAAGCCGCTATAAGCCGCCCTGAACAGCCTCACACGCACATCCTATATTCATCCAAGATCGAAATCGCCAACCTTGCAAAGGCAATCCCATGGCCGTTGAGCGCACCCTTTCCATCATCAAGCCGGACGCCACCGCCCGGAACATCACCGGCAAAATCATTTCGAAGTTCGAGGACGCGGGCCTTCGCATCGTCGCGCAGAAGCGGGTGCATTGGGACGAGACGGACGCGGCCGCGTTCTACGCCGTGCACAAGGAGCGGCCGTTCTTCGTGGACCTCGTCTCATTCATGACCTCGGGTCCCATCGTGGTGCAGGTGCTTGAGGGCGAGAACGCGGTGGCCAAGAACCGCGAGATCATGGGCGCGACCAACCCCGCCAACGCGGCGCCCGGCACCATCCGCAAGGAGTTCGCGGAGAACATCGAGCGCAATTCGGTGCACGGCTCCGACAGCGTCGACAACGCCGCGCTGGAAATCGGCCTCGTGTTCCAGGAAAGCGAAATCGTCGGCTGATTGCGTCGTCCCGGAAGCCTCTTGCGGCGATCCGGGACCGTTCCAAACGCCGCCCGGTTTTGCAAGAACCCGGTTAAGGCTCCGCCTTTCCGGGATGACAAGAGGGGAGCCCGCGCGGCTTCCGGGGTGACATCGAAGGGTGAGCGACGACCCCTGTGAGTAAAACGAACCGGACAGCCGTGCGGCCGACCTCGACCGTCTGATCTTCGCTGGCATAATATACCAGTGGCAAAAAGTCTCGACCGCTCCGAGCGTCGTCCCAATCACCTGGGACTGAACACGCAGGCGGGGACCCGGTAATCGCTGCGCTATTTCAATAGCTTCCGCCGCCGGGATACCTGGATTCCCGCTTTCGAGCGTGTGAAAAAATCGGCAAACGCCGGAATTCGCGCCGCAGCTCGCCTCTCCCGCAATCTCGCCCTGGCGAGATTGCAACTCTTATGCGGTCCCATATCCGCAAGCGGATATGGGATGGGAGAGGCCGGACCGCTTGCGGTCCGGGTGAGGGGGTAAGCCCTTGAAAAACATGGCGCGCAACCCGTCACCCTGTCCCTCTCCCGCGCAAGCTCGCCTTGGCGAGCTTGCCACTCTGGAGTGTCCGCATTCGCTAGCGAATGCGGACGGGAGAGGGGACGCTTTTGCGCCGTCCGGGCATGTCGGCCGATTTTTTCACACGCTCTTTCGCGGGAATGACAACAATGGTGTCAGCGCCATTGTCCGTTGGTATATAAACCTGCGTAAGCGAGCATGCGGGGCGGGTCTTTTCAGCGCCGGCCCGCTTGCATGATCTCCTGCGCGATGGCGTCGAGCGGGGCGATCTTGCAGACCGCGCCGCGCTCGATGGCTTCCTTCGGCATGCCGAAGACCACCGATGTCGCTTCGTCCTGCGCCACGGTGGAGGCGCCCGCTTTTCGCATATCGAGAAGCCCGTCCGCGCCGTCGTCGCCCATGCCCGTCATCAGGATGCCGGTCGCGTTGCTTCCCGCTTGACGCGCGGCCGAGCGGAACAGCACATCGACCGACGGGCGGTGACGCGAAACGAGCGGGCCGTCGTCCACCGAGACGTAATAATTGTTCCCCCGGCGCTGCAAACTCGTGTGACGATTGCCGGGCGCGATGAGAGCCCTTCCGCGCAGGACCGCGTCGCCATCCTCCGCTTCCTTCACCTCGATGGCGCACAACCCGTCGAGCCTCTTCGCGAAGGCCGCCGTGAACTTCTCGGGCATATGCTGCACGATGACGATGCCGGGCGAGTCCTCCGGCAGGACTTCGAGCACCGCGCGAAGCGATTCCGTGCCGCCCGTCGAGGCGCCGATGCAGACGACGGTGTCCGCCTTGCGGAGCGCTGTGTCCCGGCTGGCATAGGCGGACGGGCCGGCCGCGGGCTTCGGCCTCGCCGGCGCCTCGGACGCGGCCGCCGCCGGAACCCTGCCGAGATTCGCCCGGGCCGCCGCCTTGACCGCGTCGCAGATGCGGACGCTCGATTCGAGCAGGAAGTGCCTCGTGTCCACACGCGGCTTCGGGATGGCGTCCACGGCGCCGGCCTCCAGCGCCTTCATAAGGGTCGCCGAGTTCTCCTCGGTAAGGCTGGAGCACATCACGACGGGGATGGGCCGCTGCGCCATCAGCTTCTTGAGGAAGGTGATGCCGTCCATGCGTGGCATCTCCACGTCGAGCGTGATGACGTCGGGCACCTCCTGGGCGATCTTGCGCGCGGCCGCGTAAGGGTCGCAGGCGGCGCCGATCACGCGAATATCCGGATCGGCGTTCAGAATATCGCTCAAGGTGCGCCGGACGGAGGCGGAATTGTCGATGATCAAGGTTCGAACGGGCTGGGTCATGGTCTAACCTGCAAACAGCGAAAAAATTTTACGCGGCGGCTGGCGAAGGGCGGTTTAGAGGCGCCCCGCCGATGCCTGGAGCGCGGCGGCGTCGGCGCTTGAGAACAATTTCGGCAAGTCGAAGATGACGATGAAACCCGAATTGCGCCGCCCGACGCCCCGGATATATTCGGAACGCCAGCGCACGCCGATGTCCGGCGCCGGCTCGATGTCGCGGGCGCTCATCGCCAGCACCTCGATCACGCGGTCGGCCACGAGACCGAGCACGAGCTGGCGCCCCGATATGGCCGTTTCGATGACGAGGATGCGCGTGGTGTCGGTCGCGGCGGCGTGCGGCAGGCCGAGCTTCGTTCGCAGATCGAGAACGGGCACGCTTCTTCCGCGCAGATCGATGAGGCCGAGCATGTAGGGCGGGGCCTCGGGAATCCGCGACACCCACCGCATCTCGAGAATCTCAAGCACGGCCTCGACCGGAATTGCGAACACTTCCTGCTCGATGCCGAGCGTCACATATTGCTTCTCTTCGGCGGAGGCGCGCGCCTCCGCTGAGAGTGCCGCGGCCTGCGTCATGGCTCAAAACCTCGCGAATTCGGGGTCGTGCGCGTCGGCGCGGCCGTTGGCGAGGTTGAGCGCGAAGCCTTGGCCGTCGGCGCTTGCGGGCGCGGGTCTTTTCTTCGGCGCGGGCTGCGCGGCGGCGGCCTTGCCGTGCGCCTTGCCCTTCTTCTGCGGCGCGGGCGCCGCCGCCTGCGCGGCGGGCGCGGTGTCGCCGAGCCGGAAGAACGCGATGCTATGCTGCAGCTGCTCGGCCTGCCCCGACAGCCCCTCGGACGTCGCCGACATCTCCTCGGCCGCGCCGGCGTTCTGCTGGATCACCTTGTCGAGCTGCTGGATGGCCTGGTTCACCTGGTTGGCGCCGATGTCCTGCTCGCGGCAGGCGGCTGAAATCTCCTCGACAAGCTCCGCCGTCCGCTTGATGTCGGGCACGAGCTTGGCCAGCATCTGGCCCGCCTCGCGCGCCGCCCCGACCGTCTGACCCGACAGCGCGCCGATCTCGGCCGCCGCCGTCTGGCTGCGCTCGGCGAGCTTGCGCACCTCCGACGCCACCACCGCGAAGCCCTTGCCGTGCTCGCCCGCGCGCGCCGCCTCCACCGCCGCGTTCAGCGCGAGAAGGTCGGTCTGGCGCGCGATCTCCTGCACGAAGCCGATCTTTTCGGCGATGATCTGCATGGCCTGCACCGCGCGGTTCACCGCCTCGCCGCTCGCCTGCGCGTCGACGGAGGACTGGCGCGCTATCTTCTCGGTCTCGGCGGCGTTGTCGGCGTTCTGCTTGATGTTGGCCGCCATCTCTTCCATCGAGGACGACACTTCCTCGGCGGAGGCGGCCTGCTCGCTGGCGCCGGCGGAGAGTTCCTGGCTCGCCGAGGAGAGCTGCTCGGCGCCGGTGGAGACCTGGCCCGCGGCGCCGAGCGAGTTGGCGACGACGGCGCGAAGCTTTTCGGTCATGCGCTGAAGCGCGAGGCCGAGCGAGTCCTTGTCCGACAGCGGCTTCGCCTCGACGGTAAGGTCGCCATTGGCGATGGCGTCCGCGACCTCGGCGGTGGCGCGCAGGTTGGCGGTCATGCGGGTGAGCGATGAGATCAGGTCCTTGATCTCGTCGTTGGCGGCGGGCTTGACGTCGCAATGAAGGTCGCCCACGGCCACCGCGTCGGCGAGCGTCACGGCGCGGCGAAGGCCGCGGCCGATGCTGAGGGAAAGGAGCACGCCGGAGACGATGCTGACGAGAACCGCGGCGCCGGCGGCGCCAACGAGCAAGGTCCAGGCGTTGTTGAATTGAGCGGCGGCTTGGTCCTTGGCCTGATTCACGGCTTTGGATTCGAGGGCGTCGATTCCCTCGATCTGCCGCACGAGTTCATTCTTCACATCGCGCGCCTCGTGTATGGACAGCCCTCTTGCCTCCATCAGGCCGTCCTGCTGGATAAGCTCGCGCATTTTGTCCTGCAGCTCATTCCATTTCACCAAGGTTGGCGTCAGCCCAGCCATTATCTGCCTGACGTCATCGGTTGCGATGTTCTGCAAGGCCTCGAACTTCTTGAGGAACAAGGTCCGATGTTTCAAAAGCTCTTCCTCGTTTTTCCGGATCTCATCCGGCGAGGTCGACATGAGCATGTTTTTCTCCCAGGGGATGATATCCGCCACCGCTAGCCGGAGGTCGTTGGCGGCCTGAAGGCGAGACAGGTTGCCCTGAATGACATCGCCGAACTTGGCGTTAAGAGAGCCGAGACTCGATATGCCGAGCCAAGCGACGGTGGCGGCAAGGATGGTGAGAATCGTGAAATTCGCGGCCAGCTTGGCCTTGATTGTTGCGCGCATGGTTATTATCCTCGTTAATGTATGCTATTGGGCGCAAAGACTTTTTGCGCCGCGATCGAACTCGAACTTCTGGTTTCCGGGACCGCCGAGGAAAAGATCCTCGCGATGTCGAGCACCGTGACGAAATCGTCGGCGCGTTTGCCGATGCAGCGGATGAATTCCGGCCGCCAGGCCATGCCGATCTTCGGCGTCTCCTCGATGCTCGCATGCGGGATTTCGGTGACCTCGTGCACCTTGTCCGCGAGGATGCCGACGGTCGTCAGATCGCCGCCGAAGTCGATCTCGATGACGACGATGCGCGTATCGATGGTGGCCGCGCGCTTCTCCATGCCGAGCGGGTAGCGCAGGTCGGCGAGCGGCACCACCTTGCCGCGAACGTTGATCAGCCCGCCCGCGAAGGGGCCGGCCGCCGGGACTTTGGTAATGGGCGTCACGTCGAGGATTTCGCGGACGCAAGACGCTTCGAGCGCGAAAAGCTGACCGTCGAGGGTGAGCGACAGAACCTTGAGCGCGCCGCCGCCGCCCTTGAACGGAATGATGGAAGATTGGGGGGCGCTCATGCCGCTGTCCTCACATTTTCTTCGGCGACCTGGCCGAACTGGACGAGATGCGCAATGTCGAGAATGAGCGCGAGCGAGCCGTCGCCGAGGATGGTCGCGCCCGAGAACATCTCCAGCCCCGCGTGCAGCTTCGACAGCGACTTGATCACCGTCTGGTGGTTGCCGATGACCTGATCGACGACGAGACCGGTCTTGAGCTCGCCGGCGGAAACGACAACAATTTTCTGATAGCGGTCGGGCGGCACGGCGGACGAGAACAGCTCGCGAAGCCTCAGATACGGCACGAGTTCGCCACGGATGTTCAGGAGGCTGCACCGGCGCGAGCGCGTCTCCTCGTCCGGCGGAAGCTCGACGCATTCCTCGACGGAGGCGAGCGGCAGCACATAGCGCGCGTCGCCGACCCGCACGAGTAGGCCGTCGATGATGGCGAGCGTCAGCGGCAGCCTGAGCGTGACCTTGGACCCCTGGCCCGGCGCGCTCGACAATTCGATCTTGCCCCGAAGCGCCTCGATGGTGCGTTTCACCACGTCCATGCCGACGCCGCGCCCGGAAAGGCTCGTCACCTCGGACACCGTCGAGAAGCCGGGCAGGAAGATGACCTGGAACAGCTCGCTATCGCTCAGGACGGCGTCCGGGGGTATGACGCCGCGCTCGATGGCGCGCGCGCGGATGCGCTCGCGGTCGAGCCCGCGCCCGTCGTCGACGATGGTGATGTGGACCTCCGTGCCCGCATGCCGCGCGGACAGGAGAATTTGCCCCGCCGCGGTCTTGCCGGCGGCCAGACGGTCGGCGGGCGCCTCGACGCCATGATCGATGGAATTGCGGATGAGATGGACGAGGGGATCGTTCAACTGTTCGATGACGGTCTTGTCGAGTTCGGTGTCCTCGCCCTCCATCAGAAGCTCGACCTCTTTGCCGAGATCGCGCGAGAGATCGTGCACGACCCTGCGGAACCGGCCGAACAAGGAGCCGATGGGCACCATGCGAATGCCCATGGTGGTGTCCCTCAGTTCAAGAGCGAGGCGCTCGATTTCCTCGGCGACGGAGCGGACCTGCTGGTCCACGCTCGACGCCGCGATCTGCCGGAGCCGCGACTGCGCGATGACAAGCTCGCCGACGCGGTCCATTAACTCGTCGAGACGCTCGGCGGGCACGCGGACGCTTGCCGAGGCTTTTGCGGCATCGCGTCGCGGGGACTGCTGGGCGGCTGGCGCGGCGGCGGGCTTCGCGCTCACAAGCGGCTCTTCGGCCTTCGCCGGCAACGCCTCGGCCCTTGCCGAAGGCTCGTCCAGCTTTGGCGGCGGCGCTTCCGCCAATGGCGGCGCGGCCTTTTCCTCCGCGGCGGGCGTTTCTTCGTCGAGAACGGGCGCCGGCTCCACGCTCTTATTTTCCGGCTCTTCCTCGAATTTATCCGCCAGCGCGATTTCGAGCTGCATTTCGTCGCGGACGAAAATGAAGACGTCCTCGATCTCCGAGGGCGGCCGCGAGGTCGTAAGCTCGATGTCCCAGCCCATGTAACAGGCCGTGGGATCGATTTCCTGTAGGCCGGGAATGTCGTCCGTGATCGCGTTGACGCGCGCCGCGCCGAGCGAGCGCGTCTCCTCCACCAGAAGCAACGGATTTGTCCCGTTGATCATGGCGTCTCGCGGCAGGCGGATGCGGATGCGCCAGTCCCGCTCGGCGGCCGGTTCTTCCTTGGCCGGCGGCGCGGCGCTCGCCTGACCGGGGTTGAAACTCGCCTGCAGAGCCGCAAGGAGGGCCTCTTGCGCGACGCTGTCGGCGCTGTCCGGGTCCTCGATGAGAAGGCGGATGTGGTCGCGCGCTTCAAGGGCGGCCCCGATCAGCTCCTTCGAGAGCGGCGCCTTGCCCTGGCGAACTAGGTCGAACGCCGTCTCGACATGATGGGTGAAGGCCGCGGCTTCCTCGAAGCCGAACATGGCGCCCGAGCCCTTGATGGTGTGAAGCGCGCGAAAGGCGGCGTCGATCAGGCTCGCGTCGCGGGGATCGACGTGAAGATCGAGCAGCGTCGCTTCGAGTTGGGCCAGGAGATCCTGCGCTTCCTGCTTGAAAATGTCTTTTGGATTTGTCGGGGTCATTCTCCAAGAACCTTCCTGGCGACGGCGACAAGCTGCTCGGGCTGAAACGGCTTTGTGATCCATGCCGTCGCCCCCGCGGCCTTAGCCTGGGATTTCTTCTCCGCGTCCAATTCGGTGGTCACGAACACGATCGGGATGCCGGCGAAGGCCGGCTGCTTCCTGAGCTCCTTGATGAAAACCATGCCGTCCATGACCGGCATGTTGAGATCGGTCAGGATCATGTGCGGCGAGCCTGCCTTCGCCTGGGACAAGCCTTCCCGTCCGTCGCCGGCTTCGATCACGTCGTAGCCGGCGTTGCGCAAGGTCAGCTTGATCATCTGCCGCATGCTTGCGGAGTCATCCACGGCAAGAATAGTCTTCGCCATCGTCTATTCCTTTTCGAGCCAGTATGAGCCGGCGCCGGCAAGGGGGTCGGGCGCTGTCGAGAAGCCGGCTCTTGAGGCTGCTTGCAGGAAGGCGCCGCGCGGCGAATGCGCGAGCGTCGCAATCTTTCCCGTGGCCTGCCCCGATTTGCGCGCGGAGAGCAGGAGTTGCACGAAGCTTAAGTCCGCCTCCGCGACCGAGGAGCAATCCAGCCGGATGGGGGAGGGACCGCGCAACGCCTCCAGGAGGAGGGAACGAGTCTCCTCCGCGTTACGGATTGTGCGAGGGCCGCCGAGGTCCACCGTTTCAGCGCCTATCGTTTCCTGCATTGCCGCTTGTCCCCGCGTTACAACCTGTGATAGCAGTAAGTCGCATATACGAGTGAATTAAAGGCTAAATTTTCCGGCGCTCGCCGCACTCTGTTCGTGAACGCCTTCGCGGCCCCCGTCCGGAGAAAAATGGGACGCGAAAGACCGTTCCTTAAGGATTTTGGAGAGTTAGATGTGCTGGAGGGCTTAGCTAACTCAGACCTCGGGCGGGAGAAGATGTATACGGATGCAGGAAGGGATGTGTCGCCCCGGCGGCGGCCAGCGCAAGCCGAGGTTGAGGATTTCCTGCACCGTTGGCTCGGGTTCTCGGCTGCGCAAAGCCGGACATTACAGGCGCTGGTCGGGGAAATCGAAAGCACCTCCGAAGACATGGAGGTCAACGTTTTGGAAGTCTCCAACCGGCTGGAGACGATTGTCGCGACAACGCGGGAGCAGACGCAGACGGTTCACCAGCTCGTCGCGTCGATCCAAAGCGTCGCCGTCGAGGGCGAAGTCATCCACTTGCCGGTGCTTGCCCAGGATCTCGGCCAGACGCTTGCCCAGCTCATTCAGAAAATTTCAGACCTCTCGTCGCGCGGCATCGGCATGTCCTACGCGCTCGACGGCGTGCTTTCGGAGTTGAAATCGGTCGAAGGCAGCCTCACCGGCATCGACAAGATCAACAAGAGAACGAGCCTGCTCGCCCTCAACGCCAAGATCGAGGCGGCGCGCGCGGGCGAGGCAGGGCGCGGCTTCTCGGTTGTCGCCGACGAGGTGCGCGAACTGGCCCAGTCCGTGAACCAGCTGGCGGTGGCGATCAAGCGGCAGATCGGCGCGATTGGCGAAGGTCTTCGGAACACGCATGGCCTTCTCCTGGAAGTAGCGACCGTGGACATGTCCGACGAGCATCTGACCGCATGCGCGCGCATAAAGTCCGTCATGCGCTGCCTTGTCGAGCAGAACGCCCATTCGGCGGGGGTTTTGCAGCACACGGCGGCCACGACGGAGAAAATTGCCTGCGATGTGTCGGCGGCCATTGTCAGCATGCAGTTCCAGGACCGCGCCAAGCAGCATCTGCAGAATGTGTGCACGGCCGCCTTGGCGATCGCCGATGCGATGAATTCCCTGTCGCTGCAATCGCCGCTGCCCGCGGCGTGCGAAAGCGCTGAGGGGCATGAATGGGTGGAGGCCGTCATCGCGCAATGCACGCTTTACGAGATGCGGCGGCGCATGAGGGAAAGGATTCTTCCAGACAGCGTTCAGCCCAACGGCGGCGCGCATGGCGCGAACGGCGCCAGTCAATCCGGCGAGGTCTGCGGGGCGGAATTCTTTTAGGCCGCGCGGCTGCGAATAATTGCCGCACAGGGGCCGATAATCGCTAAAGTTGAGGCGCTCGCCCAGCAAACGGCGCCGCAATCGAAAGAAAAGCCGCGTCCCTGAAGGGCGCGGCTTTGGTTTTGGGGCATAGTTTATGGATTAATCCGCAATTAACCAAGCTATAACGGATTTAACAATGAATTATTCCAAAGCGACAATTTTTTTGTCCGCCGTAAGGCCAATCTCAAACTTGTTCACATTTCGAACAATGAATTCTGCGATGGTAAGACTATAGCGAAATCCGCACAGGATCGCCGCCTCCGCCCGAGTAAAAATTAACCTTATGTTAGTTGTAATGCGAATGAAAACACGAAGAGTTCTCGCCTTCCCTTGGTCCCGGCGAACCGCGCTCGCGGCAATCCTTACCGGCGCGGCGTTTTTGTCGCCTCAGGCGAAAGCCGAGGTGCTTGCCTCCCGCTACGCCGTGAGCCTTTCGGGCGTCCGCATCGGCGAGGCAATCGTTCGCGCCACGCTCGACGCGAAGGCCTACAAGGTGACGGTGTCCGCCGATGTCGGGCCGCTCTTGAACAACACGCGGGTGCAGGGAGAGGCGTCGGGCTCGCGGGCAGGCGTCAAGCTCAAGCCGGCATATTACCGTCTCGTTACGTCGGACGGCCAGGACAGCTCTATCGACTTCACGGCGCAGACCGCGAAGGGCGAAAAAATGAACCCGCTCCTGCGCGGCGTTCTCGATCCGATCTCGGCTCTGCTCGGCGCCTCTCTGAGGCCCGCCTCGGCGCCCGGCGCGCCCTGCGATAATGTGCTGCCCGTGCTGATGAGCCGCAGCCGTTTCGATGTGAGCCTTCGCCCGGCGGTGGAGGGCGGAAACGAACGCGATCCGCGCGTCGTAACCTGCCAGGTTCGTTTCGCCGTGACCGCGGCGCCGGCGGGGTCCAGCGCCGCCTCGGTTGAGAACGTGCTGTGGGAAGTCGGCTTCCAGAAGCTCTCGAAGCCGAATTTCTGGCTGGTGGAGCAACTCTCGCTCCCGACGGATATGGGAACGGTGACAATCGAGCGCGTCGAGACCGCCATTTCTGGGTCTTGAGCCCCGGCGCACTTGAAGTCTTCGCCCGTTCTTATAGATCATGCGCCTGCGGCGCGCCTTTGCGCCGTCCAGGGGGAACAGCGACGGCATGAGCGAAGCGATTTCGATACCGCCCGAATGGGCGCCGCAAAAGGCGATCTGGACCGCCTGGCCTGCGGACGAGCCGGGATGGAACGGCGATCTCGAATCCCCGCGCCGCGATGTCGCGGCCATGGCGCTGACGCTCGCCGAGGCCGGCAACCATGTGCGCATGCTCGTCCACGACGCGGAAGCGGCGGCGTCCGCCAGAGCCGCGCTCGGCGATGCGGTCGACCTCGTTCCCGCGAAATACGGCGACATCTGGCTGCGCGACACGGGGCCGATCTTCGCGCTGTCGGACGGCGGCCCCGTCGCGCTGCGCTTCAAGACCAATAGCTGGGGCGGCAAATACGACCTGCCCGACGACGCGGCCGTCGGCGACGAGATCGCGCGCATCGCCGGCGTGCGCGTCGTCCCGTTCGATTTCGTGCTGGAAGGCGGCGCCATTGAGCATGACGGCCAAGGCACGATCCTTGCCACGCGCCAGACCTTGCTCAACCCGAACCGCAACGGCTGGTCCAAGGAGGATGCGGAGGAGGCGCTTGGCCGTGCGCTCGGCGCGAGGAAGGTCATCTGGATCGACGAGGGGCTTCTGAACGACCACACCGACGGGCACATCGACAACATCGCCCGCTTCGTGGCGCCGGGACGCGTCGTCTGCCAGGCGCCCGCCGGCGCGGACGACCCGAACGCCGCCACGCTGAACGCCATCGCGCAAACGCTGGAGCACGCCACCGACGCGACGGGCCGCAAGCTCGATGTCGTGCGCATTCCGGGCGCCGGCCTCTACCGCAACGCCTGGGACGAAATCTCGCCCGCCTCGCACATGAATTTCATCATCGCGAACGGCGTCGTCGTCGCGCCCGTCTACGGAACGGCGACCGAGGTCGCGGCTATCGAGGCGCTTCAGGGCGTGTTTCCGGACCGCGAGGTGATCGGCGTGCCGTCGCAAGGCGTGCTCGGCTGCGGCGAGGCCGGCGGCGGCTCGTTCCACTGCATCACCCAGCAGGAGCCCGCCTGATGGCGAAGCGCACGCTCACGGTCGCGGCGATTCAAACCTCCTATGGGCCGGACATGGCGGCGAACATCGCCAAGACCGAAGGCTTCGTGCGCGAGGCCGCCGCTAGGGCTGCGCAAGTCGTGCTGCCCTCCGAGCTGTTCCAGGGCACTTATTTCTGCACGCGTCAGGAGCCGAAACGGTTCGAGACGGCGCACCCGGCGCGCGAGCACCCGTGCGTGGCTGCGCTGGCGAAGCTCGCGGGCGAACTTGGCGTCGCGATCCCCATCTCCTTTTTCGAGAAGGACGGGCCGCGCTACTACAACAGCGTTGCTATGGCCGACGCGGATGGCGAAATTCTTGGGCTTTACCGCAAGAGCCACATCCCGGACGGGCCGGGCTATCAGGAGAAATATTATTTCCGGCCGGGCGACACGGGTTTCAAAACGTGGCGCACGAAGCACGGCGCGATCGGAGTCGGCATCTGCTGGGACCAGTGGTTCCCGGAATGCGCGCGGAGCCTGGCGCTGGCCGGCGCCGAGGTGCTGTTCTACCCGACGGCCATCGGCTCGGAGCCGAACGACGCGGGCCTCGATACGAGCAAGCCGTGGCGGCGCGTCATGCAGGGCCACGCGGTGGCGAACGCCATCCCCGTCGTCGCCGCCAACCGCATCGGCCTGGAGGACAACGCCGGCGCCGCGCAGAGCTATTACGGCCATTCCTTCATCGCCGATCCGGCGGGCGAGCTTGTGCAGAGCTTCGGCGCGCGCGAGGAGGGCGTGCTCGTCCACGAGTTCGACCTCGGCGCCATCGAACAGTATCGCGCGGAGTGGGGCTTCTTCCGCGACCGCCGCCCCGACCTCTACGGCGATCTGCTTAAGTAGTTATAATCGCCCTCGGTCCGGCGCCGTTAACCCTTCGCTAACCTTGGCGGCCCGGAATAAGGTTACGCCAGTTGCCGGTTTTTCGCCTCTTCCCGCTTATTATTTTTACTATACCGCATAGCGCCTTTCGGCCGCGTTAAATGCGCCTATCTCCTTGATATTACTCGCTGAAATTCGGCTTTTCCGCGCGATTCCGGCCGGTTGCGAAAAGGCTCGACTCAACCTCAGGCTGGGCTTTATAGTGAACGCGCGCAACAATAAAACCGTTAACTAGGATTTCCGACTCGCTTTTTTCGCGCCGGAATCGCGTTTTTTCGCGTTTTCGTAGGCCAATCGCCCCGTTTCGTAAGGCGCGCCGCTCTCGCTGTCCGCCGTTAACCCGCCCTGTTTTTAACCATCAGACGGCGCAACGAAATTCGCCGCCGCCTTACGGTTCGAGAATCTCGAACTGTAAGGGTTGCATGCCCTATCGCGCGCTTTGGCGTCCCTTCTCCCATGGGGAGAAGGACAGGATGAGGGGGTGCAACCCGAATCGTTAGGCGCTTGCCCCTCACCCGGACCGCAAGCGATCCGGCCTCTCCCACAGGGAGAGGCGACGGCGCGGAATGCGCTTAACGGCGCGGGCGGGACTCGCTATGCTGCGAGCTAAGCAGTAACTTCGGCCCGCGCGCTTTCATGAGCAAAATCTTCATCTCCTACCGGCGGCAGGACTCCCGGCCCGTCGCAACCCTGATCTACGAACCGCTCGCCCGCCATTTCGAGGCGCGCTTCGGCGCGGGCGCCGTGTTCATGGACGTGCACGGCATCCCGCTCGGCGTGAATTTCCGCGCCTATCTGAACGAGCAGGTGGCCAAGGCGGACCTCCTCATCGCGCTGATCGCGGACCGCTGGCTCACCTCGGCGGACGAGCACGGCGCGCGGCGGATCGACAGCCCGAACGACTTCGTGCGCATCGAGATCGAGGCGGCGCTGAAGCGCGGCGTTCCCGTCGTGCCGGTTTATGTGGACGACGCGAAGTTCCTGCGCGAGGCCGACCTGCCGGACAGCCTGAAGGACCTGGCCTGGATGAACGGCTATGCCCTCAGCACGGACGGCGCGAAGTTCGCCGCCAGCATCGCGTCGCTGATCGCCGGGCTCGAACCGCATTTCGCGCCGCCCGCCGCACCCGCCATCGTCTGGCCGGCGGCTAAACCCGCCAAACCCGCGCCCGCGGGCGGCGACCCGGCGCTGGGCGTCCGCCCCGGCTCGGGCGATGGATTCCGCGATGGCGATGCGGCCTGGGCGCCGGAGATGGTGGCCGTTCCGGCAGGCGCGTTCATGATGGGCACGGCGCCAGCCGAGATCGATGCGCTTTGCAAGGAATACAGCGCTTCGGCGGAGTATATTAAGCGGGAAGGCCCGCAGCATCGGATTTCGATCGCCAGCCCCTTCGCGGTGGGGCGCTTCCCGGTCACGCGCGGCGAGTTTTCGGCCTTCGTCAAAGACAAAGGCCACGACATGAGCGGCGGCGCTTATGGTTGGACCGGCAGCGAGTGGAAAAAAGATCCCAAGAAGTCCTGGCAAGATCCGGGCTTTTCCCAGGACGGCAGCCATCCCGCCGTTTGCGTGAATTGGGACGACGCCAAGGCATATGCCAAGTGGCTAAGCGATAAAACCGGCAAGGATTACCGCCTGCTTTCGGAGGCGGAATGGGAGTATGCGTGCCGCGCGGGAACCAGCACGCCCTTCTGGTGGGGCAAGTCGATTTCGACGGAGCAGGCGAATTACGACGGCAATTACACCTTCGGCGGCGGAAAGAAAGGCGAATACCGGCAAAGGACGGTTCCGGTGAGAACCTTCCAGCCGAACCCTTGGGGGCTTTATCAAGTCCACGGCAATGTTTGGGAATGGTGCGAGGATTGCTGGAACGAGCGCTATGATGGCGCTCCCGCCGATGGTTCGGCATGGACAACCGGAGATTGTTCCAGTCGCGTCTTGCGCGGCGGCTCCTGGATCGACAATCCGGCGGTTCTCCGCGCGGCGAGGCGCAGCAGGGACTACACATCGAACCGTCGCTACAATGCCGGTTTCCGCGTGGCCAGGACGTTAAATCCTTAATCTTTACCACTTTACCTCTTCAGGTCACGGCGAGTGTCTTTTGCGCAGCGCTAGAATCGTCCCGCCGAAGGCGGGCGAATTTTTTCAACAGGCGCGGATTTGGCTCCATCCTTCGACAAGCTCAGGATGAGGCCGAGCGATTTCAAAGGCCTAGTCCTCATGGTGAGCTTGCCGACCCATGGGCGACAGCACTGCTTTTCCATCGGACCTGCTGTGTCGGCGAGAATCGCGTTAGAATGGCGCCGGGTCTCGGCTTAGCCGCACCCCCTGAACGGCTCCCAGTCGCGTCTTGCGCGGCGGCTCGTCGTGCCGAAGGCACGCTTTCAGCGTGACGAACAACAATCCGGCGAATCTCCGCGCGGCGAGGCGCAACAGGAACAACACAACGAACCGTAACAACAATGCCGGTTTCCGCGTGGCCAGTACGATTTTCCCTCCACCACGCCCGGCTCATTCGCCGGGAAGCGGGGGATTGCCAGAGCTTGCACGTTCACGGATGTGCAGGGAGCGCATTTTTTCGTCCAGGGCCGTTCATGACGATCGTGGCCGGGGATGCGCGATCCCGAAAAGTGGCGTCCGGTTTTCGGATAAGATCGCGCACAAGCAAGTGGTTTGCGCCCGTAACCGCCGCGGTCCCTGTCTTGGGTCTAAGGCGGCCGACAGGGGCCGCGGATTTTTATCTCCCTGAAAAATCGTGCGGCTCATGGCTTGCGAAGGCGGCGCGCGGCGGCGATAACGGCCTGGCCGAGCGCAATGGCGCCGTCTCCGGCGGGGAATTGTCCGGGGCTGAGCGTTTGAACGCGCCGGAGCCGTTTTGCGGAGGCGGCTCCGTGCTGATATGCTTTCAGGAAAACGTCGCGACGGGCGCGTTGTAGCCGGGGCTATGAGATGGCCGTCTCCGATCCGATCTTGAAGCGATTTCGCGCCGCGCTCGATGAGGCCTATGGAGAGCGGCTCGAACGCGTCGTGCTGTTCGGTTCGCACGCGCGGGGCGAGGCGCGGCCCGATTCGGATTTCGATATTGCGGTCTTCCTCAAGGACCTCGACAGCTTTGGCGCCGAGGCCGGCCGGATCGCCGTCATAGAAACCGATATTCTCTACGACACAGGCGCCGTCATCAACGCGATCCCCTTCGAGGCGGGAGCCTACCGCGAGCGCACGGGACTGATGCAGGAATTGCGCCGGGACGGCGTCGATCTATGACGCCCGAGGCGAAAGATTATCTCGATAAGGCGCGGGACCATCTCGACGAGGCCAGAAAGATTGCCGGGATCGGCGTCGCGAGGGCCGCCGCACGTTCGGCCTATTATGCCGCGTTTCACACGGCGGAAGCCTTCATCGTCGAGCGGACCGGCAAAATTGCGAAGACGCATTCGGGCGTTCGCAGCGAATTCGCGCGGCTGGCGAAGGACACGCCGGAAATCGGCAAGAATTTTCCGACATTCCTGGCGCAGGCCTACAAGTATAAGGAAATCGCCGATTATGGAGTGGGTCGCGGCGCGACCGTGACCATGGCCGAAGCAAATGAAGCCATAGCGGCGGCGACTCGTTTTATCGATTACATGGCAAGCTTGCTGGCATAGATTACGCGCACTCGCGGGAGAAGATCGCGGCGAAAGGACCTAGCGCGAAGCGGCGGCGACGACGGCTTGGCCGAGCGCGATGGCGCCGTCTCCGGCGGGGAATCGTTCGGGGCTGAGCGCGTGGAGGCGCGCGGCGTCGAGCGTATCGGCCAGCAGGTCCGCCAGGCCGGTGGCGATCGCGCCGGCGTCGCGCCGAAGCCGGATCGAGAAAACCGCATCGGGAACCGCCGGCAAATCGAGCCCGGACGACACGTCGACGATGCCGCGCGCGCCCCAGCGGGCCGTCCGTAAAGTGACGGCGACGCCCGCGCCGACCGCCGCGGCGAGGCCGCTGAGCGAAGCGCTCGTCGCCGCGATCCTGTAAGGTCTCTGGGCGGCATCCAGCGCCGCGATGGCCGCCGCCCGAAAGCCGCAAGGCGGGTCGAGCAGCGCCAGCGGCAACTCGGGCGAGGCAGCGGCGAGACCATCGGCGGCGCCGAGCCACAGCATCGGCTCGCGAAGGATGCCGGCCTCGCCTGGTTGCGCGTCCTGGCGCATCGCAATGACAACGTCCGCCGCGCCTTCGTCGAGCGCCTTCGCCAGCTCGTGCGAGCGGCCGACGCGCAATTCCAATCGCACACGCGGATGCGTCCGCGCGAACGAACGCAGGAGCCCGGGCAGCACGCTCTCGCAAAAATCCTGGGTCGCGCCCAAGACGACGCGGCCGCCGGCGCGGGCGCCCTTGAGGCTCAGCCATGCCTCGCGGTTGGCGTCGAGGATGCGGCGGGCGTGAGCGACGAAATCCTGGCCGGCGGGCGTCAGGGCGCGCCCCCGTCCGGCGGCCACAAGCAGCGGCTCTCCAACGATCTCCTCCAGCCGTTGCATTTGCGCCGTCACGGTCGATGCCGAGCGCCCGACCGCGGTCGCCGCGCGCGTCAGCGAGCCGGCTTCGACGAAGGCGACGAAGGTGCGCAGCAGGCCGGGGTCGATCAATCTCATAATTCAATATATCCGAAGCATCGCTTCGAAACAATTCGATTTTCTTGGAGTTCGCTTTCGAGCACTCTTTGGAGAGCACCGCAAACAAGGAGAGAGAACCCATGCCCTACATCGCCGTCAAGGTGACCGGCGCGTCCGATCCGGCGCTTTCGGCCCGCATCGCGCGTCACGTCGGCGAGCTGACCGGCGCCCACCTCGGCAAAGACCCGACCGTCACCGCCGTTGCTGTCGACTACGTCGATCCGCAGCACTGGTTTGTCGGCGGCCGCTCGCTGGCCGAGCAGGAAACGGGCGCATTCTGGCTCGACATCAAGGTCACCGCCGGCACGAACACCAAGCAGGAGATGGCCGCCTATCTCGAAGCCATCCATGCTTTTATGTCCGGCGCGATGGGCGGCATAAGCGGCGCGAGCTACATCCTTGTGCACGAGGCGCCGGCGGCCAATTGGGGGTTCGGCGGCAAGACGCAGGAATTCCGTTTCATTTCGGGCAAGCTCGCCAAGGCTGCGCGATCGGGCCTCTCGGCGGCGCCCGGTTAGCGCCTGTCGCGGAGATTGGCGCGGGCGTCATCGCGAGCCCTCTCGGGGCGCGGCCGGGCGAAGGCGGCGGGCGGCGGCGATGACGGCTTGCCCCAGCGCGATGGCGCCGTCCCCGGCGGGGAATTGTGCGGGGCTGAGTGTGTCGAGCCCGGCGGCGGCGAGTCTTTCCTCGACGCCCTCCAGCAGAAGCTTGTTGTTGAACACGCCGCCGCAAAGGACCGCGGTCTTGCAGCCGTGACGCTCCGCAAGGCGCGCCGCCGCGCCGGCGAGGGTCGCGGCAAGCCCTGCGTGGAACTTGGCGGCGACGAGCGGGGCGTCCGCGCCTTGCGCCAGATCCGCGAGGAGATCGCGCCACAGCGGCGCCCAATCGAGGCGCGCCGGGTCGCCCTCCACAAAAGCGCCGCGATAGCCATCGCCCGCGCGGCCCATCGCGGGCGCGGCCAGCGCCTCAAGCTCGATGGCCGCCTGCCCCTCGTAGGACGCGGCGTCGAAGCAAACGCCGACCGCCGCCGCAACCGCGTCGAACAACCGGCCCGCCGAGGACGAGAGCGGCGCGTTCAGCCCCCGCTCCATGAGTTGCAGGGCGAGCGCGAGCGGCTTCTCCTTCAGGCGCCGCACGAGGTCGAGGCCCGCATAAAGCCGCTCGACGCTCTCCCAGCCGAGAAAAATATGCAGATGCGCGAGCGCGTTGCGCCACGGCTCGCGCATGGCCCTGTCCCCGCCGATCAGCGGCGCGGGCGCAAACGCGGCCACGCGCCGGCATGAGCGATAATCGGCGAGCAGGAATTCGCCGCCCCAAAGCGCGCCGTTCTCGCCGAGGCCGAGGCCGTCGAGCGCGACGCCGAGCGCCGGCGCACAATTGAGCGGCGCGCCATGCTCCGCCAGCACGGCGGCGACATGGGCGTGATGATGCAGGACGCTTTCCATCGGCAGCGCCCCCTCGCGGGCGAGCGCCGTTCCCCAGGCGGCCGAGCGGTAATCCGGGTGGGCGTCCACCGCGATCAGCTCCGGCTCGAACCGGAAGATGTCGCGATAAAGCGTGAGGTTGGCCCGGTAATCGGCATGCGTGGCGGCGTCTTCGAGGTCGCCCATGTGCTGCGAGACGATGGCGCGCCCGTCGCCCAAGAGGCAGAAGGTCGATTTCAGCTCCGCGCCCATGGCGAGCACGCGCGGGGCGGCCTCGAAGCCCGGCGGCAAGGGCAGGGGAGACGGCGCGAGCCCGCGCGCGCGGCGCATCGCGCGCGGGCGCCCCGAGATGACGCGCGCGACGCTGTCGTCGAGCCGGTTCACGATGTCCCGGTCGTGCATGAGGAAGGCGTCCGCGATGGCGCCGAGCCGGGCGCGCGCCTCGTCGTTGGCGACGCATTGCGGCTCGTCGCTGCGATTGCCCGAGGTGAGCACGATGGGCCGCGCGACGGCGTCGAGCAGGAGATGATGCAGCGGCGTATAGGGCAGCATGAAGCCGAGCGTCGCTTGGCCGGGCGCGACGGCGGGGGCTAATTGGCGAGGCCGCACCCCCTTACCCCAGCCCTCTCCCAGCGAACTCGCCTTGGCGAGTTCGCCACTCAAAGTGACCGCATCCGCAAGCGGACGCGGTTGGAGAGGGAGTTCCGCCGAACCCGTTGCAGCGTCGTTCCCTCTCCCATAGGGAGAGGGACAAGGTGAGGGGTTGTCCCGCTCGTTTAGGCGGAGGAGCAATACAATCGGCGCGGCGGGGCTGGCGAGCAGGGCGGCTTCCTGTTCCGAGATTTGCGCATAGTCCGCGATCGCCGCCACATCCCGCGCCATGAGCGCGAAGGGCTTGTGGGTCCGCGCCTTCCGCGCCCGCAGCCGCGCGACGGCCCCGGCATTCCCCGCGTCGCAAGCGAGATGGAAGCCGCCGATGCCCTTGATCGCGACAATCGCGCCGGAAAGGATGAGCGCGGCGGCAGCCTCGATGGCGTCGCGATGGGGGCCGCCGGGCATCGCGCGCCCCGCCGCGTCCTCAAGCCGGCATCGCGGCCCGCATGCGGGGCAGGCGTTGGGCTGGGCGTGAAAGCGGCGGTCGGACGGATCGCGATATTCGGCGAGACAGGCGGGGCACATCGCGAAGACCGCCATGCTCGTCGCGGCGCGGTCGTAAGGGACCCGGCGCAGGATGGACAGGCGCGGCCCGCAATGGGTGCAGTTCGTGAAGGGGTAGCGGAAGCGGCGGTTTTGGGGGTCGCGAATGTCGGCGAGGCAATCGGGGCATGTGGCCGCGTCGGGGACGACGCCGGTGCGAACGTCGCCCGCGCGGCTCGCGGCGATGCGGAAATCGGCGGGCGCCTCGCCGCCGATGGGCGCGGTCTCGATGGCGTCGATGCGGGCGAGGGGAGGGGCTTCCCCGACCAGCGCGCGCTCCAGCCCGGCCAGCGCCGCGGGCGCCCCGAAGGCGCGGATCAGCACGCCCTCGCCGTCGTTCATAACCTCGCCCGAAAGCCCGAGCCGCGTCGCGATCCGCCAGACCGTGGGCCGGAACCCAACCCCTTGCACGAGGCCCCGAACGCGGATGCGCACGCCAGCCGTCATCGCCTCGCCTTGCCATCCCGGAAGCCGCGCATCTCCGCACCCGTCGTCCCGGAAAGGCGAAGCCTTATCCGGGACCGTAATAAATCGCAGCGCTTGCCTTTTTGCGATCCCGGCTCGCGCTTCGCTTGGCCGGGATGACGATCCGTCGACCCGGTCGGCGGGGTCTGCGAAGCGGCTGTCCGCTTTCCGGGGCGACAACGAAACTCGTCTCGCGATGGCGGCCTTCCAGCGTTCCCCGTCATCAGCAAATCCGGGGCAGCGGGTCTCCCGCAAGCCAGTCCACCATGCGCGCGCCGCCGAAGCGGGTCTGCATCTGGACGAAGGCGTGAGCGTCCTCGACAATTTCGCCGATAATGGCGGCGTCGCGGCCGAGCGGATGCGCGCGCATGACGGCGAGCAGGCGGTCGGCGCCGGCCCGCTCGCAGATGGCGATCAGCTTGCCCTCATTGGCGATGTAGAGGGGATCGAGGCCGAGCAGTTCGCAGGCGGCGAGCACGTCCGGCTTGAAGGGAATCGCGCTTTCGACGAGACGCATGCCAACGCGCGATTGTTGCGCGAGTTCGTTCAGCGTCGCCCCGAGCCCGCCGCGCGTCGGATCGCGCAAGGCGTGGATCGAGGGCACGGCGGCGATCATATCCGCGACGAGGCCGTGAAGCGCGGCGCTGTCGGAGAGGATTTCGGTCTCGAAGGTGAGGTTCTCGCGCTTCGACAGCACCGCGATGCCGTGATCGCCGAGCGTGCCTGAGACGAGGATCGCGTCGCCGGGCCGCGCCTTGTCGCCCGAGATGCCGACGCCCGGCGGGACGACGCCCACGCCCGTCGTCGCGATGAACACGCCGTCGCCCTTGCCCTTCTCGACCACCTTGGTGTCGCCGGCGACGACGGGCACGCCGGCCTCGCGGCTGGCGCGGCCCATGCTGGCCACGATGCGGTCGAGATCGGCGAGCGGAAAGCCCTCCTCCAGGATGAAGGCCGCCGACAGATAGAGCGGCCGCGCGCCCGCCATCGCCACGTCGTTGATGGTCCCGTGGACGGAAAGCGAGCCGATGTCGCCGCCCGGGAAGAACAGCGGCGCGATCACATGCGCGTCGGTGGACATGACGAGACGGCCCGCGCCAATGTCGAAGGCGGCCCCATCGTTGCCTTGCGCGAGGAAGGCGTTGTCGAGGTGGCGGCGGAACAGCGTGCGCACCAGCTCGGCGGTGGCGCGCCCGCCGCTGCCGTGGATCATCTCGACCGCGCCCGCGAGCGGGATAGCTTCGGCGAAACGGGTCTCCATCGCCGTCATGCCGCCGCCTCCGGCTGGACCTGCTGGCGGAAGCGCCCATAGCTCCAATAGGCCGCGCAGGCGCCCTCGGACGAGACCATGCAGGAGCCGATGGGGTTGCCGGGCGTGCAGACCGTGCCGAACAGCTTGCAGTCCGTCGGCTTTTTGGCGCCGCGCAGGATGGCGGGACACTCGCAGCTTTTGGCGTCGCGCGACGGTTTCGCGGTCACGACGTAGCGCTTCTCGGCGTCGAACCCGGCATAGGCGTCCCGGATGCGCAGCGCGCTGTCCGGCAATTCGCCAAGCCCGCGCCATTCGAAGCTCTCGCGCAGCTCCAGCACCTCGGCGACGAGCGCTTGCGCCTTCGCATTGCCGTCGCGCGTGACGACGCGGACATATTGGTTCTCGACCTCGTGGCGGCCCTCGTTCAACTGCCGGATCGCCATCAGCGTCGCCTGCATCACGTCGAGCGGCTCGAAGCCCGCGATCACCACGGGTCGCTTATACGTCTTCGCGAAATATTCGTAGGGGCGGCTGCCGATGACCGAGCTGACATGCGAGGGGCCGATGAAGCCGTCGATGGGAACGCCGTCGCCGCTTGCGTCGAAGCTTTGCAGGATGCAGCGCAGCGCCGCCGGCGTCAGCACGTGGTTGCAGAACACCGAGAAATTCTTCAAGCCCTCGGCTCGCGCCTTCTTGATGGCGACGGCGGTCGGCGGCGTGGTGGTCTCGAAGCCGATGGCGAAGAACACGACCTCGCGCCCCGGATTCCGCCGCGCGATGGCCAGCGCGTCGTCCACCGAGTAGACCATGCGCACATCGGCGCCCTCCGCCTTCGCCTTGAGCAGGCTGCGGCGCCCCGAGGCCGGCACCCGCAGCATATCGCCATAGCTGGCGAGGATGACGCCATGCTCCTCCGCCAGCTCCAGCGCGTTGTCGATGCGCCCGATGGGCAGCACGCAGACCGGACAGCCGGGGCCGTGGACGTAGCCCACATTCTCGGGCATCAAATCCTGCACGCCGTAGCGGAAGATCGCATGCGTATGCCCGCCGCAGAACTCCATGATGTTGTAGCGGCGGTCCTGCTTCGCCTCGCGGCGGATGGCGCCGGCGAGGCCCATCGCCAGCTCCCGGTCGCGGAACTCGTCGACGTATTTCATCGCGCCGCCCCTTCCGCGAAGGCCGCCAGCTCCGCGTCCTCGCCCGCCTCGCGGATCATGGCGAGCGTGCGCTCGGCCTCCTCCGGCGACACCTTGTGCAGCGCATAGCCGACATGGATGAGCACATACTCGCCCGGCGTCACGTTCTCCAGAAGCGCGGTCGAGATTTCCTTTTTCACAGGCCCAAGCGCGACGATGGCCGTTTCCAGGGCTTTATCGACGGAAAGAACCTGTGCGGGCAGCGCGAGACACATGATGCGGATCCTCTCTTAAACGATTGCCGCGAAATAAAACGCGCCGCTTCCCGTCATCGCGAGGCGCGGCGCGCCGTGGCGATCCAGGGCGGTATGCGCGTCCCATGGATTGCTTCGGGCTAAAGCCCTCGCAATGACGCAAACTCGAGCGGCGCGGCTATTTTCGCGCATGTCTCAACCCCAATCCCCGGCGGCGGCGTGGCCCGTCAGCGCGAGCGCGCGGGCGGCGCGGATGAACCCGGTCCAGGCGTCCATGCCTTCGCCGGTCTTCGCCGAAACCTTCACGATCTTGATGCCGGGATTGATCTTCTTCGCGTTCGCGGCGAGCGCGGCCACGTCGAAATCGAGATGCGGCAGGAGGTCGACCTTGGTGATCAGCAGGAGCTGCGAGCTGCGGATCATGTCGGGATATTTCAGCGGCTTGTCCTCGCCCTCGGTCACGGAGACGAGCACGACGCGGTGCTCCTCGCCGAGATCGAACATGGCGGGGCAGACGAGATTGCCGACATTCTCGATGAACAGCACCGAACCCGCCGCTGGCTTCAGATGCTCGTAGGCGTGGCCCGTCATATGCGCGTCGAGATGGCAGCCCTTGCCGGTGTTGATCTGGATCGCGGGCGCGCCGGTCGCGCGGATGCGCTCGGCGTCCATCGCGGTCTGCTGGTCGCCTTCGATGACGGCCACGGGAAGCTCGCTTTGCAGGCGCTCGATGGTCTCGACCAGCAGCGTGGTCTTGCCGGAGCCGGGGCTTGAGACGAGGTTCAGCGCGAGCACGCCCGCGGCGTTGAACATGGCGCGGTTGGCGGCGGCGTAGGCGTCGTTCTTGGCGAGCAGATCCTGCTCGATCTTCACGATGCGCGACGTCTCCGCGCCGTGGCCGCGCTCGTGGTCATGATCGCGATCGCCGTGCTCATGCTCGTGGCCACGATGGTGCTCGTGATCATGGTCATGCGCATGACGATGGCCGCGATCGCCATTCGGCTTCGAGGCGGAAACGCCTTCGATGCGCGTCTCGCCGTCTCCGCATCCGCAAACCCCGCACATCAGTCGACCTCCAGCTCTTTGATTCTCAATTCGCCGCCGCCCGTGACTTGCAGCCGATAGCCGCCGCAATTGGGGCAGACGCCGTTACGCTCCGATATCGTTACGCTTTCCCCGCAGGAAAAGCACCATGCGGATGCGGGCGTCATGACGATGTCGAGCGTGGCGTTCTCGGCGAGCGTGCCGCGCGTCGCCGCGTCGAAGCAAAAGCGCAGCGCTTCCGGCTCGACCGTCGACAGCGGGCCGACCTCCAGGCGCACCAGCTTCACGCGGGCGTAAGCATGCGCCGCCGCCTGTTCCTCCAGGATGCGCACCACGCTCTGGCACAGCGACATCTCGTGCATCAGCGGACCCTCACCTCGGCGGCGACGCAAGGGTCGGCGGAAATCGCGAACAGCCGGGCGAGGGAAGCGCAAGCGTCGCGCTCGCCGCCGCCCGCCGCGATGCGCGCGAGACCTTGCGCCACGGCGCCGGACGGATGAAAGTTCCATTCGGTGGGGGCGAGGATGCGGTAGCGCGCGACCGTCCCGCCCTCCAGCTCGACCGCGTGAACGAGCCTGCCGCGCGCGGCCTCGACCTGCGCAACGCCCCTTCCGCTCCCAGAAACGGGCTCAGGCTTCGGTGGAGCATCGGGCGCATCCATGAGCGCGGCAATGCGCGACGGGATCGCCGAAAGTTCCAAGAGGCAGGCGGCGAGCCGCGCGCCGAGGCCGTAGCCGTGCCCGGTCCGCAGAGCCGCGATCGGCGGATGGGCGAGCGATCTCGAAAGCGCGGACGTCTCGCGAGGCGCGCCCTCCCATTCCGGCAGCGCGATGAACGCCTCGGCGTCATGCGCAAACAGCCGCTCCGCAAGGGCGCCGTCTTCGAGCCGGGGCAGCGCGGCTATGTCCGCCGCGCCGGCTTCGATCAGGCCCTCGTCCATGACTCGGCGGATCAGACGCTGCGCCGTTGTGTGTCCATCCCGCGCCCACGCGCCAAGCTCGCCGGGATGCATCGCCCGGCAATCGTCCAGGTCGCGGCGGAAAATGGCTCGTTCCAGCAGCGCCTTCAGCTCATAGATGGCCGCCTTTGCTTCGCCGCCCGCCCGAGTCTCGCCGCCGATGCCGAGCGCGGCGCCGGTTTCGTCGAGCGCGCGGGCGAGTTTGCGGTCCGCCTGCATGATGGCGCGGAGCGGGGCGGGGTCGGGGGCCTCCGGCGCGCGTGAGAAATTCGGCCAATCGCCGAGGATGCGCAGCGCATGCTCGCGCGCCGTCTCCGCAAGAATGAGCGCGGCGCGCGCCTTTCGCGTCGATGGGGACGGCTCGACGCCGAGCGCATGCTCGAAGGCTTCCGCCGCCGCGATGGATTGCGCCGCCTTGCAGGCCGCGAACAGGAGCGAAATCGTTTGCACGGTCTGTTCCGGCGAGCGGCCCCTGAACTGGCGCGGGATCGTCAAGGGGCGCGAGGAGGCGATTTTCGCCGCGCCTTCGCGCAGCCCCGGATAAAGGTCGATGACGATCCGGCCCTCCGGCGTCATGGCCGCCCCTCCGTTGGGTCTTTGCGGCCGAACAGAAGCGCGCGCCGGCTCACCTGCGGCTTTTCCGCGCCCTCGGCTGCCTCCCGCGCCCGCGCCGCGCTCGCGGACCCGTCGTCGAACAGCGCGGTCATCGCGCCTTGCGCCGCCGCGACCGCCGCTTCCTGGTTCTCGAACTGAAGCACGGGCGAGAACAGAGAGCACAGCCGGTAGGGGCCGAGGTCCTGCTCGGCGGCGCAGATGAATTCGAACGTCCCGGCGGGGAGGTCGTGCTGAACCTTGCTTCCGGCCGGCTGCGCGGCCCACGCTTCCGCGTCCGCCTCGCTTTCCGGCAAAAGGATCGCGTCGATGAACCAGGGCGTGACGAGCACGCTCAGCCAGCCGCCGGAGCAAGGGCGCATGCCGATAGAGGCGACGCGGAGTCGCGGATTGAGGATCGGGATGCCAGTCATGCGCTCGCGCTCGATCTCGCCAAACACGGTTTCGAGCTTTCGCGCGAGGCGGGCGGCGGCTTCCTCTTGGCTCATGGCGTCAGCCATGAAGGTCGAATGACGCTTGGTTCTTCATGCAACAATCAGGCTTACGCCCGCCAGCGCCGCAACCCCGGCCGCAACCATCGCGATTCTCTTCATGGACGTTTCCCCTCGCTTACCGGTCGGTTATGCGGGCCAGTATCTTCACACATGCGCTTATAGCATGGTTCGAGCAGGCAAGGCATGGGTCAAAGCTATGTCAGGGTCTCTCGCGATAGGATTTCCCGCCGATGAAACGCGCTGCATATGAATTCGCTTAACGGCGCGCTCAAGAAAAATTTACTGCTTTCTCAAGCACAAATGTTAAGGTCCTGTCGCATAGCGAATGCTATGATTAGTTTGGGGCAAACAGAACAGGCGAAAAAGTACGCAGAATGAACAACGAAGAGAGTTGTCCAAACGGTCGTTCGGATTGCGACTTTCCCGAAAAGCACGAACTTGCCTTGGCGGGGCGCCTTCTGCGTATGATCGAGAATTATACCAGGGAACAGGGGACCTATCCTTGCCCCAAATGCTTGCGCAACTCGATGATGGCCATCGCCGCGCTTTTGCATCTTGAAGCCGCGAAGATCGAGGAGGAAGAGCGCATCGCGCGGCTTCAGCCTGGAGAGCCCGGCTTCGTTGAGGGATTCGCCGAGGCGGCGCGCGAGCGGCTCCTTTATATCATGGACGCCATGGTCGACGTTGACGGCGCGTTCGTCAAACGGCGGCTGATGTAGACGCGCCAGACGCGCGCCTCGCCGCAAAGCGTCCGCGTTTACGGTTCCGCAAGCGTCATCCCGGAAACGCCGAAGGCGTTCGCAACGATCCCGTGTCCGCACGGCGGCTCTTCATGCCGCGGCGCGCATGGGATGACGACTAGCGGCAACGCCGCCAAGCCGGGCGCGCGGCCTCGCGGCGACGATCCTACGCTCGCTTGGCGCGGCGCAAAGCCTTGCCCTTCGTAGCCCAAAGATACAGGTATCGCGCAAAGCCGATCGGCCAAGCCAAGGCGGCGACGGACAGGAACAGGGCATGCCGCTCGGAGATGGCCGAGAGGATCGACCAAGTCTGCCTCGGGAAAAACATGCCGCCCAGCGCCATGGCCGCGCCGGCCACAGCCAGAACCGTAAAGCCGAAGCTCAGGGAGCGCGCGAACAGGCTCCGGCTTCCGCCAAGGGCGCAAGCCGCCATGCCGTAGCCCGCAAAGATCAGGAGGCCGGCGAGCCAGGGTACGATTTGCGCGAGCGCGCCGCCGCTCACGCCGGCCAGAACGCCGCCGAGAAAACCCGACGCGCCATCGACGGCGCTGTCGGGGCGGACGGGAAGGAAAAGAGTGACGTCTTCGTCCTGCGTGTCGTCGTCGATATAGTCGATTGCGTCGTGCTCGCGGGGCGCCATGGCTGCCTCCTCACTCAAGGCTCGACCCAAACAAAGCGGGGAGCCATGTCTTGGTATGTAGGCTTGCGAGGGGCGACTTGAAGGGGGAGGCGGCGCGGCGCCGCGTTACGGAGCGGTTGCGAGGGGCGACGCGTCGGCCTCGAAGATGAGCTTGACCAGCGCGCGGTGGACGGCAAGCTTTGTATAGTCGCTGTAAATGGGCACGCTCTGGATTGTGAATGCAAGCCGGTCGGCCTCGTTGACCGCGACAAAAGGCTTCAGCTTGTCGACGAATTCCGCGTCGAGTTCGTCGCCCGTCTGCAAGACCCAGTCCTGCATTTCGACCGCAACCTTTTCGATGACCGCCCGCACGGAGATTGGCAATTGCTGGTAGCGGTCCCGCCCCATCACGAGGAACCCGGCCGAATAGACGTGATAGGATAAGGTCAGGTATTTCTGCACCCGCTCGATATGCGCGCCATAGATCAAGTCGAGCGGCGTTTCCAGGCCGTCGATCCTGCCGGCCTCGATGCCTGGAATGACGTCTTTGAATTCCATCGGAATGGGCTCGACGCCGTAGGCCTTGAACATTTTTATGCGCCATTCGCCCTGGGGGACTCGCAGCTTGAGGCCGGCCAGGCTTCCGGGGCCTTCGATTGCGCGCTTGTTGTTGATGATATGCCGAAATCCAAGCTCCCACATCGCCAGCACGCGATAGCCTTTCTGCTCCGCGGCGGGTTTCAGATAAGATTGCATGATAGCGTCGCGAAACCGTCGAACATGGGCGCGATTGCGGACGAGAAAGGGCATCTCGAAAACGCCGAATTCGCTGGCGATCGAGGACATCGGCGTCGCGAGGATCGAGAGATCGGCCTCGCCGGTGAGAAGCTTTTTCGCGACCGCGCTGTCGCTGCCGAGTTCGCTGTTCGGGTGAAGCGCGATGCGGATCGTCCCGCGCGAGAGCTTGTCGACGCGCTGCGCGAACTCCTCCGCCGATAGCCAGTAGAGCGAGCCGGGCGCGCCGATGTGCCCGAAGTGGAGCGTGGTGGGTTCAGCCGCCATCGCCGCCGGAGCGACGCTCAGGATTCCGGCAACAAGGAGAAACGCGCAAGCCAGGAAACGCATACGGATGGCGATGCTCATGAGGCCCTCGATGTGAGAACGGATAGTCCATCTTCCCGCTAGGCTCAACCGCTCGCAGGCTGTGCGCAATTTCGCCGCGGCGGCGGCGCCTCCGCGAAGCGGGTTTCGCCAGGGTGAGGGGTTGCGCCATCGGTCCATCCGGCAAACGCCTAAATGGCCTTTGTTTGTCATCCCGGAAGGGCGAAGCCTTATCCGGGACCGTAACAAATCGAAACGTTTGCTTTTTTGCGATCCCGGCTCGCGCCGCGCTTGGCCGGGATGACGATGCGCGCCGATGGCCGGGATGACGACGGGCGCCGATGGCCGGGATGACGGTGCGTTGGCGGAGTTTGTCAGCGGGCGAGTTCCTTGAGGCCCAGGCGGATGAGATCCTCGACGCGCGCCGCCTCGCCCAGCTTCGCCAGCGCGGCGGAAATCGCGGCGTTCGCCTGCAACGGCGCATAGCCGAGGTTGACGAGGGCGGAGACCGCTTCGGCGGCGGCGGACGGGCTAAGCGACGCTGGCCTCGACCCGCCCGGAAGCCCTGCCTGGGGCGCGGGCGCGGCCATCGACAGCGCGAGCGGCGGCGCCTTGTTACTCAGCTCGTTCACGATGCGCAGCGCAACCTTCGGGCCGACGCCCGGCGCGCGCGAGACCATCGACTTGTCCTGCAGCGCGATGGCGTTGGCGAGCTGGCCCGCATCGAGCGTGGAGAGGATGGACAGCGCCACCTTGGCGCCCACGCCTTGCACGCTCTGCAACAGCCTGAACCAGCCGCGCTCCGCCTCGCTCAGAAAGCCGTAAAGCTTGATGGCGTCTTCCCGCACATGCGTCTCGATGGAGAGCGTCGCCGGCTCGCCGGGCGGCGGAAGCGCCGTTAGCGTCCGCGACGAGCAGACCACCTCATAGCCGACGCCGCCGACATCGATAACGGCGTGATCCGCGCCGACCGCATCGACGACGCCCCGCAATTTCCCGATCATGCCGCACCCTTATCCCGAGTTGCGAACGCCAAAGCCTCGCCGTCCGCCGTTTTGCACAGCGGATCGTCGTCCCGGCCAAGCGAGGCGCGAGCCGGGATCGTAAAAAAGCAAATGTTTCGATTTGTTACGGTCCCGGATTGTATGTTTCCGCCGCCTTTCCGGGATGACGGCGGCGGTTGCGGGGCGCCTACTGCAAGGCTTGTGCAATCAGAGCCGCCAAACGAGCGCCGGCCAGAGCGGCCTGCTTGCGAGCCACCGCGCGGGCGTTCGTCTCATAGGCGCGGTCGAGCAGGCAGCTCGACAGGCAGGAGCGGACGGGCTCGGCATAGGCGAACTGCTCGGCGAGCTTTTCGCTTTCGTTGAACCAGTGCTCCGGATCGCCGTCGGCGGCCAGCGTCTTGTCGGGCTCGGGAAGCTTCGTGTCGTCGCTCTTCAGCGCGTCGTAGGACGCCCCCTCGGGCGTGGACGACCCTCCGAGAAGGCGATCCCAATAGGCGTGCAGCTTGATCGTCTCGCCGGTCGCCGGAACAGCGACATCCTTGTTCCCGCCGTCGTCGCCATCCGGCAGGAAGTGAGAAAACCGCGAGGTTGCATGCAGCGGCTGATGCGCATCGCCGACGAGATGGATAAGCCACACGAGGTCGTAGGAGCGCACCTCGTCGGGAAGCTTGGAGGAGGGCGACAATCCCGCCGTTAAAAGCTTGATCTGAGTCAGCGCGTTGACTGGGTCGGCCGGCTTGAGTTCAGTCCCGTCCGTCGAGAAACCGATGTTCATGTAATGCCAGTATTCATGCATGAACTTGTCGGGATAGCCGATATTCTGGCCGGCGGCGGGGTTATTGGGCTTGTCCTCGATATACTCCGGCTTCCGCTTCTTGATCTTGTCGGCCCAGGTCGCCGCGCGGATAAAGGCGCGCCGGGCCGCCTGTTCTTCGGGGACGCCGGCGATCCAGCTTGGATAGTCGGGATTGAGCTTCAACAGCGCGTCGGCCTTGTCGCGAATATCTTGCGGCAGGCGCTCATAGGCGGCCGCCGCGATCTGCATATGCCCTTCGTCCCACCAGGCCGAGGCGCCGGTTGGCAGAAGGCTCCCGATGAGGAGGGCTCCGAGCAAAATCCGCTTCCGCATGCTTCCTCCGATAACCGCAAGATTAATTCCCATGATTTCAGCGGCGCCGTGACCGCGCGTAACGCGGTTCGGGCGGCCATCAACTCTTCTCGATCACCACAACCCTCGCGGGCGGAATCGAATGACGCGAACTACATCGCTTGTATAACTGGAGGAGCCCCATGACCAATGATTCCGAAGCCGCCTGCCGGGTTGTGAGAGCGGCTGCGACCTATGACGGCAAGCAGGGCCTGACCTACGTCCGGGGCATCGCGGCCGAGACGGCCGGCGCCACGGGCATCTGCATGCATCTTTTGACCATCCCGCCGGGCGCGCGCGCGAAGGCCCACCTGCATGAGAAGCACGAAACGGCCATCTATGTGCTCGATGGCGAGGCGGTCACGCTCTATGGCGACCGGCTTCAGCACCACGTCCTCTCCAAGGCCGGCGACCTTGTGTATATCCCGGCCGGACTGCCGCATCTGCCGGTGAACCTGAGCGGCAACCCCGTCTCGGCGGTCATCGCGCGCACCGATCCGAGCGAGCAGGAAAGCGTCGTGCTTTTGCCCGGGCTTGAGGCCATCGCGGAGGAAAAGATCGCCGGCCTTAAGTCCGAGGCCGTCCCCGCCTGAGCATTTATGAGTTCGGCGCATCTTATAGGAGGGCAAACGAAGGTTGTGTAAAATGTGACACAGTTCCGGGTTTGCACGCCCCGAGACGGAGTCTTTTTCTTGATTATTCCCGTTAAGGTTGAGTAAGAGGGCATATCAAGAAACAGAGTTACGACAAGGAGGCGCAGTGCACAACGTTGCGTTTAAGGGGTGGGGCATGGCCTGCCTGTCCATAGCGGCGCTCGCCATCGTGGCGACGATTGCGACCGGCGCCGCGGCAAAAGACCCAGCCCCCGAGCCCAAGGAGATCGCCGATTGGCGCCATTCTCCACCCCATGTTGAACATCATCGCCCACCTGCCCCTCCGCACTGCGATGAAGACGATCGCCACGAACCTGAGCACGATCTGCGCCGCCCCGAGGATCTTTTTAAGGACGGCTGGAAACAAGCCCAAAGAGGCTGCGAACACAGGCCGCACAGCCCGTGAGCAGCCGCGCCGGCCAATGGGGCGGCGAGGCGAGGGCGCCTGGGCCGACGCGCTTTCGCTTGTGCGTGAAGTCTGATCGCCCTGGTTTTTAGACGCCGCAAAGAGCGCGGGCGCGGCGGTGATGCGCGTGCGTGATGGCGACCGCGAGCGCGTCGGCGGCGTCCTCCGTCTTCGGCGCCGCTTTCGGCAGGAGATAGCGGATCATCGCCCGGATCTGCGCCTTCTCCGCGTGGCCAGTCCCCGTCACGGTCTTCTTCACCGTGTTCGGCGAGTATTCCGCGACCGGAAGACCGAGTTGCGCGGGCACAACCAAGGCGATGCCGCGCGCCTGACCGAGCTTCAGCGCCGAGCGCGCATTGCCGTTGACGAAGGTCTCCTCGACCGCGGCTTCGGCGGGCGCCCATGCCCGCACCACGGCTTCCAGCCCCGCGAAAAGAAAAGCAAGCCTCTGCCCCATGGGCTCTTCCGCGTCCGACGCGATGGCGCCGCAAGCCACGAAGCCGAGCCGCGCGCCGTCCCAGTCCACCACGCCCCAGCCGAGATGGCGCAAGCCCGGATCGAGGCCGAGAATGCGAGTGACGGTTTTCGGCATGGAGGAACGCTCGCTTTCAAGTATGCCCGTTACGCTCGCTTGCGTCGCGGGCGCGGGTCGAGCCCAATCGCGCGTGGCAGGGAGAGTTATTCAGATTCGGAACGCTGCTCCTATCTTTATCCTCACGACCATTTCATGCGGCCGCCTAAAAAGACCTTTGCGCCGCAGCCGGAGCGGTTTACTGCTCTCGGCTTAAGTGAGGAAACGCATGAAAACCGATCTTCCGCGAACGATCTACCTCAAGGACTATGCGCCGCCGTCCTTTTCGATTACCGGTACCGCGCTCGATATCGCGTTGCACCCATCCGAGACGCGCGTGAAGGCGAGGCTGTCGATCGAGCCGAATCCGGCCGCGAAGGCGAGGGGGCGCTCGCTCAAGCTCGACGGCGAATTCCTGAAGCTCGTGCGCGTCGTTCTCGACGGCGTGGAGCTGCCGGCAAGGCGCATCAGCGCGACCGGCGCCGACCTCACGATCCTCGAAGCGCCCTCGCAGCCCTTCACGCTCGAAATCGAGACGATCTGCGACCCCGACGCCAACAAGGCGCTGACCGGGCTCTACCGCAGCCAAGGCGTGTATTGCACGCAATGCGAGGCCGAAGGCTTTCGCCGCATCGCGTATTATCTCGACCGCCCCGACGTGCTCTCGAAGTTCCGCGTTCGCATCGAGGCGAGCCGCAAGGAAGCGCCGGTGCTGCTTTCGAACGGCAATCTCGTCGAAAGCGGCGATCTCGGCGACGGCCGCCATTTCGCCGTCTGGGAAGACCCGTTCCCGAAGCCGTCCTATCTGTTCGCGCTTGTCGCGGGCAGGCTCGCCATGGTCGAGGACAGCTTCACGACGCGGTCGGGCCGCAAGGTGACCTTGCGCATCTATGTCGAGCCCGGCAAGGAGGACCGCTGCGCCTGGGCGATGGACTTGCTCAAGCGCTCCATGAAGTGGGACGAGGAGCGCTTCGGCCTCGAATACGATCTCGACACATTCATGATCGTGGCCGTCTCCGACTTCAACATGGGCGCGATGGAGAACAAGGGGCTCAACGTCTTCAACGACGCGCTGATCCTCGCGCGCCCCGAGACCGCGACCGACGCCGACTATGAGAGCATCGAGGCGGTGATCGCGCATGAATATTTCCACAACTGGACGGGCAACCGCGTCACCTGCCGCGACTGGTTCCAGCTTTGCCTCAAGGAAGGGCTGACGGTGTTCCGCGACCAGGAATTCACCGCCGACGTCCGTTCCGCGGTCGTGAAGCGCATCCACGACGTGCGCTTCCTGAAAAGCGCGCAGTTTCCCGAGGACGCAGGCCCGCTCGCCCATCCGGTGCGCCCTTCCTCCTTCATCGAGATCAACAACTTCTACACGCGCACCGTCTACAACAAGGGCGCCGAACTGTGCCGCATGCTGCAAACCGTGCTCGGCAGGGACGGCTTCCGCAAGGGCCTCGATCTCTACTTCAAGCGCCACGACGGGCAGGCCGTGACGGTGGAAGATTTCATCGCCGCGCTTGCCGAAGCGAACGGGACCGACCTGTCGGGCTTCCTTCTCTGGTACGGGCAGGCCGGCACGCCCGCCCTCGAAGCCCGCATGACCTATTCGCAGGGGCACAAGACGGCGCGGCTGACGCTGAGCCAGTCCTATCCGCCGCTGCCCGGCGATCCGAGGAGGAAGTCCGTCCCGATCCCGGTGAGCCTCGGCCTTGTCGGGCCGGATGGCGAGGACCTCCCGCTCAAGATCCACGGCAAGACGGCGCCGGATGGGATGGTCCTTCTTCGCAAGAAAAAGGAGGTTTTCACCTTCGACGATGTGGACGTGCGTCCGGTTCCCTCGCTGCTGCGCGGTTTTTCCGCGCCGGTGAACCTTCGCGCCGGGGCGAACTCTCGCGAGATGCTGAGGCTGATCCGCTTCGATAGCGATCTGTTCAACCGCTGGCAGACCGCGCAGGCCTTCGCGCTGAAGCACATCGCGGACATGGCGAAAGCGATCGCAAGCGGCGCCGAGGCGCGCGTCGACGCGCGCTTCGTCCAGGCCGTCGGCGAGGCCACGCGGGATTCGAGCCTGGAGCACGCCTACCGGGCAGCCTTCCTGGCCGCGCCGTCGGAGTCCGATGTCGCCCAGGCCATCGGGGAAAACGTCGATCCCGAAGCCATTCACGCGGCGCGGCTCGCCTTGCGCCAAGCCATGGGGAAGAGCCTGCGCGCGATCCTCGAAGAGGTCTTCGAGGCGAGCGCTCCGGCCGAACCCTACAGCCCCGACGCGGAAAGCGCCGGACGGCGCGCGCTGCGGCAGGCGAGCTTGAGCCTGCTCGCCGCGGCTAAGTCGCGCTTCGGCATAGCCAAGGTGAAAGAGCAATCGGCCGCGGCAACGAACATGACCGAGTCCATCGGGGCGCTGTCGATCCTTTCGCAGATCGGCGGAAACGCTTACGATCAGGCGCTTCAGCGCTTCTACCGGCGATGGAAGGACGAGCCCCTTGTCATGAACAAGTGGTTCGCCCTGCAGGCCGTGTCGCCAAGCCGCGAAACGCTCAAGCGGCTCAAGGATTTGACCGAGCATGCCCTTTTCTCGATCAAGAATCCGAACAGGGTGCGCTCGGTCTATGGCGCGTTCGCGCATGGCAATCAGGTCCGCTTCAACGACGCCAGCGGCGAAGGCTACGACTTCGTCGCGAGCGCCGTCATCGAAATCGACGGCTTCAATCCGCAAGTCGCGGCCCGGCTCGTCAGCGCGTTCGAAAGCTGGCGCATCTTGGAGCCGAAGCGCCGCGCGCTCGCCGTCAGGGCTTTGCGCCACGTGCTCGCCAAGAAGACGGTGTCGTCCGACGTGTTCGAAATCGTCTCCAAGCTGCTCGGCGAGGAGCCCGGCGCGCAGGCAAATTGAACGGACTTTCCTAATGCTTAAAGGACATGGTTGAGAGCTCGTTAAGCGTAGAAGCTTTATTAACCTATCGCGGGCAGATTTAAGACCTCGGTGACACGGGTTAATTTTGCGGCGCGAAGATATGTCCATTCATGCTCTACGCGAGTCTTTCCTTGACGCTCGTCCCCTGGACCTGGGGCTCGGGTCGCCGCCTCGCGCGCGGGCCGACGCGCAAAAATTCGACGCAATCTCCGCCGCGCAGCCGCAACACCTTGGCATTCTGATCGCAGCCGGCCTCGGCGCGCTCGCGATTCTCGCCTCGATGGTCTTCGGCTACGCGCCGCTTCACAGCGATTCGGCCTCCGCTTTCCTCGCAATCGCCGCCATTTCGCTTTTCGTCTCGCTCGGAACTTCCCAGCGCGCCTTCGCCAAGGCCGCTGCTCTGGAGCGGGCGCTTGCCGGCCGCGACGCCGCTCTCGACGGCGCCGGCGGCGCGGTCCTGCGCTGGGATCTCGTGAATGGCAACCTCGCCTGGGATGGGAACGCCGCTGGCCTGCTGCAGGTCGATTCGAATCGCCTTCCCGCCAACTTCCGCGACCTGCGCCCCATCCTTCACCCCGACGACTCTCTCTACGCCCTCGTCACGAAGGCGCTGAAGACATCCGCGCGCCAAGTGAGCTGGCCTGTTCGCATCAAGGAGGGCGAAGAGGGCTGGAGGCCGTTCCTGTTGCGCGGCGCGATCCTCGGCGCCGGATCGGGCCGGCCTTCATTTCTGGGGTTGCTCATTTCCGCGGGGGCGCCGGCCGAGGCGGGCGCGTCCGAAGTCTCCGGGCGCTTGACGGGGATTTTGGAATCGCTTCCGATCTCCATCGCAATCTGGGATAGCCGGGATAAGCTGCTTCTGTGCAATCGCAAGTTCCGGCAGCTTTACGGGGTTGGCCGGGCGGCCGTGGGGCCGGGCGCTTCGTTCGAGGAGGCGCAGGCGCGGGCGAGGGAGACGATCGAGCAGCGCCCCCCCGAAAGACAAGAGCCCGCGGGGCGTTACAACCTTCGGGAAAAGCAACTTGCCGACGGCTCCTGGCTGCAGATTGGAGAGTATTGGACAAGGGACGGAACCCTGGTTAGCTTCGGCAACGACGTCACGATGGCCAAGCTCAACGAGCGTCAGGTTCTCGAACGGGAGCGGCAGATGCGGGCGAGGGTCGACGGCTTTGAAGAAAGCCGCAGACAGCTGGAGATACAAGCGCGGCAGCTTCGCGAGCTGGCCGAAAGCTATAATGAAGAGAAAATCCGCGCGGAGGCCGCCAATCAGGCCAAGTCCGAGTTCCTGGCCAATGTCAGCCACGAGTTGCGCACGCCCTTGAACGCGATCATCGGCTTCTCTGAAATGATGCGCGACGGCGTCTTGGGGCCGATCGGCAACCCGAAATACGAAGCCTATGTCCGCGACATCAACGCGAGCGGCCGCTATCTCCTCGAAATGATCAACGACATCCTCGATATGTCGAAGATCGAGGCGGGCCGCATGACGCTGGCGCCGCAGTGGGTCGAGCTGTCATCCATTTTCGAGGAATGCCTGAGCGTCGTTCATCCGGGCGCGCTCGAAGGCCAGGTGGATGTCATCCAGGCGGGCGGCTCCAATGTTTCCATCTGGGGCGACAAGCGGGCGCTGAAGCAGGTTCTGATCAACCTTCTGTCGAACGCCGTAAAGTTCACGCCGCCGGGAGGGAAGGTGGTCCTGCGCGCCTATCGCTATCGCGGCAGCGTCCGCATCTCCATCGCGGATACGGGGGTGGGCATCGCGAAGCACGATCTCGGCAGGCTCGGCAAGCCCTTCGAGCAGGTGGGCAACCAGCTCACCAAGGGGCATAAGGGCACCGGCCTTGGGCTTGCGATTTCGCGCTCGCTGATCGAGATGCACGGCGGCAAGCTCGACATCAAGAGCCGGATCGGCGAGGGGACCACGGTGACTTGCATCCTACCCATGCAGGACGACAAGGGCGCCGGCCGGGAGGCCGCCTGACGGACGCTCCCCGATCCGCCGCTTGCTTCGGCTTAGCTCAGCAGACTCCGCCGATTTGCCCGCCGCATCGTCATCCCGGCTATCGACAGGCAGCGTCATCACCGGCCATCGACGCCCATCGTCATCCCGGCCGAGTGAAGCGCGAGCCGGGATCGCAAAAAAATGAGCGCTGCGATTTGTTACGGTCCCGGATAAGGCTTCGCCTTTCCAGGATGACAAACAAAGGCCATCCGTTGGCTTAACTGGGAAACTCCGCTCAGCGCAACCCGCGCGAGACCGGGGTAAACGCCGCGAAGCAGTCCAGAGCCAAGTCGCTGATAGTGCTATGGATCGCCACGGCGGCACGAGCCGCCTTGCGATGACGGCTTAGCCGCAAGCCGCTAACGCAAAATCAACGCAGGCGCGCCATAAAGCACAACCACACCTTGTTTGTGCGCCAAGCGGGACACTTTGCGACAGCCTCTGTCTTTGCGAAAAGTCCCCAAGACCGTTACACACGCCTGTTGAAAAGCGGCCTCATGGTTGGGCGGCTTTTCGGGCCGGGACTTTTGCATTCGGGTTGAGCGCCATGTCAAGTTTGCCGCAACGAGCCTATATGGGCAAGCTCCCCTCGGCGGCCGGCGATTCTTCCGGCCCGGAGCAAGTCTTGTCCCTGAACCGCGAGAGTTTGTTGTCGCTCAGGCTCTGGAGGTCGGCTTTCGCGCATCTCAGGAAGGACAGCCGCTATTACGAGATCGTCGAGGACACGATCTGCCCCGAGTTCGACTACCGCTATTTCGCCATCAACGATGCAAGCGGGCTGCTCTTTGCCGTCCAGCCGTTTTTCCTGCTCGATCAGGATCTGCTGGCGGGCGCTGGCCCGAGGGCGAAGGCGTTCGTGAAAGCGGCAAGGCGGGTCTGGCCGCGCTTCCTGACGATGCGAACCTTGATGGTTGGCTGCGCGGCCGGCGAAGGCCATCTCGATGCGCAAGGAGAACCGGCGCGCCGCGCGCTGGCCGAGGCGCTGGCCGGGGGCATCGTCCGCGCCGCGCGGCGGGAAAAGGCCTCGCTGATCGTTATGAAGGAGTTCCCGGCGGAATACCGCGACGCGTTCTCCTGCTTCCTCGGCAAGGGCTTCGCGCGCGCGCCGAGCATGCCGATGACGCGGCTCGACATCTCCCAATACAAGAGCTTCGACGATTATCTGACCAACGCCATCAAGACCAAGCGGCGCACCGAGTTCAGGAAGAAGTTCAAGGCGGCGGAGCAGGCGAGCCCCATCGAGCTGGAGGTCGCGGCCTCGCCGGACGCCGTTATCGACGAAATCTATGCCCTTTATTTGCAGGTCTTCGCGAAGTCCGGCCTTCAGTTCGAAAAGCTCACCAAGGCGTATTTTCTCGAACTTGGCCGCCGCATGCCCGACAAGACCCGCTTCTTCATCTGGCGCCAGGAGGGCAGGGTCGTCGCCTTTTCGCTCTGCCTCCTCCAGGGGGACGCGCTTTACGGCGAATATCTCGGTCTCGACTACAGGATCGCGTTCGATCTCCACCTCTATTTCTATGTCATGCGCGATATCATCTCCTGGGCGATCGGGAACGGCTTCAAGTCCATCGTCAGCACGAGCCTCGGCTACGCGCCAAAGCTGCAGATGCGCCATGCGCTCGAACCGCTCGACCTTTACATCCGGCATACCTCGCCGCTTGTGAACATGGCGCTGCGGCGGTTCCTGCCCTTGCTGGAGCCGACGCGCGGCGAGCCGATCTTGAAGCAGTTCCCGAATTACGACGAGCTGTGGGGCGATCCAACGCACGGAGCGAGTTCACGCGTGTCTAAGCGGATTTGACCGTGACTTAGAGCGTCAGCCAACCCCTGACGCGCTGCTCCGGATCGGGATGCGCCACCACGTCTGAGACCACCGCGATGCAGTCGGCGCCCGCAGCAAACACGCCCCGAGCACGCTCCAGCGTGATGCCGCCGATGGCCACCAGCGGGCGCTTCGCCAGCGCCTTCCATTCGCCGATGCGGGCGAGCCCCTGGGGCGCCCACGGCATGACCTTCAGCGTCGTTTCATAGATCGGACCCAGCGCCACATAGTCTGGGTCGTGGCCAAGCGCGCGCTCCAGCTCTTCATGGCTGTGCGTGGAGAGCCCGAGCTTGAGGCCGGCGCGGCGGATCGCGGCCACGTCGGCCGTCTCAAGGTCTCCTTGGCCAAGATGCACGAAGCCCGCGCCGCAGTCGATGGCCGCCTGCCAGTGGTCATTGACGACAAGCTCCGCGCCAGCGGCGCGGCACGCGGCGAGCGCCACGCGGATGGCGGGCGCGATGGCGCCATCGGGCGCGTCCTTCATGCGGAGCTGGATGAGCTTCACGCCGGGCCGCGCAAGCCGCGCGACCCAGGGCGCGCCGGGGACGATGGGATAGAACCTAGGAAGCACGGGCATCGCCAAGGAAAGCGAGGCCGGCGACGGGGGTCGAGGGACTCGCCATGTCGCGCGGCGGCATGACGCCCGCGCGGCAGGCGAGGCGCCCCGCTTCGATGGCCTTCGCGAAGGCCGCCGCCATCGAAACCGGGTCCGTGGCCTTGGCGACCGCTGTGTTGAGAAGAACGCCGTCGAAGCCAAGCTCCATCGCCTCGGCGGCATGCGACGGCGCGCCGATGCCGGCGTCGACGATCAGCGGCGTATCGGGGAAGAAGGCGCGCAAGGTTCGCATCCCATAGGGGTTCATGAGGCCCCTGCCCGTGCCGATGGGCGCCGCCCACGGCATCAGCACCTCGCAGCCCGCGCGAAGCAGGCGCTCGGCGACGCTCAAATCTTCGGTGCAATAGGGAAACACCTTGAAGCCGTCGCGAGCCAAAACTTCGGCTGCCTCGACGAGGCCGAACAGGTCGGGCTGGAGCGTATCGTCGTTCGCGATCACTTCGAGCTTCACCCAATCGGTTCCGAACACCTCGCGCGCCATTTGCGCCGTCGTGATCGCCTCGCGCGGCGTGTGGCAGCCCGCGGTGTTGGGAAGGATTCGCGCGCCGAAGCTCTTCACAAGCTCAAAGAAGCGCGAGCCGGCGCCCGCGTCGCGGCTCGATTCGCGGCGCAGCGAGACCGTCAGCACGCCCGCGCCCGAGGCCTCGATGGAGCGCCGCATAATGTCGGGAGAAGGGTAGAGCGAGGTGCCGAGCAGGAGCCGCGAGGACACGGCCTCGCCATAAAGCGTCAGCGCATCGGCGGGGCGCGGGGTCGAACTCATCTGTCAGCCTCCCTGGCGCGGGGATACGATCTCGATGGCGTCGCCTTCCACGAGCGCCGCCGCTCCGCGTTCGCTGGCCGGCACGAAATCGCCGTTTCGCGCGGTCGCGATCTTCGCATCGGAAAGGCCAAGCTCGCGGCACAGCTCATCGAGGCTCTTCGCCCCGGTGATGCGAGCTTCACCATTCACCGTGATCTTCAAAGACGACTCCCTCAGCCTTCGCGCCTGTCTCTATATAGTCGGCGGCGATTTGCGCGAGTATAGGCGAGACAAGAAATCCGTGCCTGTAAAGACCGTTGACGAAGATGCGCTTACCGCGCACCACGATTTTCGGCGCATTGTCGGGGAAGCTTGGGCGGACGCCCGCCGCGATCTCGACAATTCTCGCCTCGCCAAGCTCGGGAAGGAGCGCATAGGCGCAAGACAACAGCTCCATCGCCGAGCGCAACGTGGCCGGGCCGCCATCCGCGCTTTCGATCAAAGTGGCGCCGATCATGAAATGGCCCGAAGACCACGGCACAATGTAGAAAGGGACGCGGGGATGAAGCAGCCGGATTGGCCGCGTCAGGCGCACGTCCTTGGCTTCGATGAGGATGCGCTCGCCACGCACGCCGCGCAAGGTCTTGAGGTCGTCGCGGGCGGCAAGTCCACGGCAATCGATAACAAGGCCGCTACCGCCCTCGTCAGGATAGGCGCGCGCCTGGCACACGACGCCCATGCGCCGCAACTCGCGCGCAAAGTAAGCCATCGCCGCCCCGGGTTCGACGTGCGCTTCATCCGGGAAATAGAGCCCTTCGTGGAAACGGCCCCCCAGCGCCGGCTCAAGCTCGCGGAGCTCCGCCCGGGCCATCCGCCGGTGACCCTGCGTCTGAGAGGCGAAGCGCTCGTAATCGGCGCGGTCGCGGGCCGCCGCAACGACCAGCGTGCCCATTGCCGCCATTTCCGGATAATGCTCCCGCCATAGGGGCAAAGAGTCGAGGCCGAGCTTGCACGCCAGCTCATGTCCCGGCTCGCCCTCGCAATAGGGCGCCAGCATCGCGCCCGCGAGCTGACTGGCTCGCACGCCTCCGGGTATCCCGGCGCGATCCCACAACGTGACGTCATGGCCCCGCCTGCGAAGCTCGAAAGCCTGCCATAAGCCGACGATGCCTGCGCCGAGAACGTCTATTTTTACCATGCTTCACGATTTGGCTGAGTTTGAGAAAAAAAGCAAGCAAGCGGCCAAGGGGGCGTGATCGTTCCGCATCGGGGGCAATGGGAACAGCGCGGCCGGTAAGCATTGACAAATCCGGCGTTTTTCGGCTCGCTTGCTTGCTTCGGCATCGATGGGGGGTGTGGCGGCCATCGATGTTCTGTGTTTGTTCTAAACCCACTCCGCGCTTGTGTCAAGCGTCAATCAGGCGTAAGGACTGTCCACTTTTCTTGACAGGTCCCGCGCCATGACAATCGCAAAAAAACCCTCATCATTCCTTGTAGATAAAGCATCGCTCGCAAAAGCGGGGGAGGGCGGATACCCCGACATCAGGCTGCGACGCCCAAGGCAGGCGCCATGGTCGCGTGCGCTTGTCGCGGAGACGACGCTCTCGCCGGCGAACCTGATCTGGCCGATTTTCGTCGTCGATGGCAAGAAGGTGCGCCAGCCCATCCCCTCGATGCCGGGCGTGGAGCGGCTTTCCATCGATCTCGCGGTCGACGCGGCGGAACAGGCGGCCGAACTCGGCGTGCCGGCAATCGCGCTGTTCCCCTACACGCAGACGAGCCTGCGCGACGATGCAGCAAGCGAAGCCTTCAACCCGGAAAATCTCGTCTGCCGGACCGTTCGCGCTCTCAAGGCGCGCGTGCCGCAAATAGGCGTGATCTGCGACGTTGCGCTGGACCCCTATACCAGCCACGGCCACGACGGGCTTTTGATCGAGGGCGAGATCGCCAACGACGAGACCGTCGCAGCGCTCATCAAGCAGTCGCTGACGCAGGCTGAAGCCGGCTGCGATGTGCTCGCGCCGTCAGACATGATGGATGGGCGCATCGGCGCGATCCGTCAGGCGCTTGAGGCGAGCGGCTTCAAGAACACGCTCATCATGTCTTATGCCGCGAAGTACGCCTCCGCCTTCTACGGGCCGTTCCGCGACGCGGTTGGCTCATCGGGCACGCTCAAGGGCGACAAGCGCACCTATCAGATGGACCCGGCGAACACGAACGAGGCCATCCGGGAGGTGTCGCTGGATTTGGCCGAGGGCGCGGACATGGTCATGGTCAAGCCCGGCATGCCCTATCTCGACATCGTGCGCCGCGTGGCCGAAACCTTCCAGGCGCCGACCTTCGTCTATCAGGTGTCGGGCGAATACGCGATGCTTACGGCCGCGTTCCAGAACGGCTGGCTCTCCCGCGAGCGCTGCGTGCTCGAAAGCCTGCTCGCGTTCCGCCGCGCCGGCGCCGCGGGCGTTCTCACCTATTTCGCGGTCGAGGCCGCCCGTCTCCTGAAAGCGGCGTAGCAGTTCTCTTCTTATCTTCCTCCGGCGTTTCCTGCGCCGGAGGAAGCTTTTGCGCTTCGCCCTCAGCCTTCGGTTTGCGGCCTCACGGACATATTACGGAGCCGAGGCCATTCAACGCCTTGAAGGCCACGTTTACCAGGGGCATGTAACCATGCGCTTCCCCGGCTTGCCGCCGCGAAGGAGATGCGCGACTTATGGCGCCGCCAGCGTTTAAAGAATCCCTCGAGCCGCGCATCGGTCTTGCCGAGATCGAGGCGGCCGCGGAGCGTCTTCGCGGCGCCATTTTGCGCACGCCCGCCGTCGAGGCGCCGAAGCTGTCGGCGCTTTCCGGCGCCCAGATCTTCATCAAATACGAGAACATGCAGGCGACCGGCAGCTTCAAGGAGCGCGGCGCCTTGTTGAAGCTGCTGTCCCTCGGCGAGGCGCGGCGCAAACGGGGCGTGATTGCGATTTCGGCGGGCAATCACGCGCAAGCCGTGGCCTATCACGCGGCGAGGCTTGGCGTTCTCTCGACCATCGTGATGCCGGAGCATACGCCCTTCAACAAGGTCGGCAATACCGAAGCCTATGGCGCGAGGGTGATCCTTGCGGGCGAGACGGTCGCGGAATCGCGCGCCACGGCCGACCGGCTGATCGAGGAGCATGGCTATACGCTGATCCACCCCTATGACGATCCGGCCGTGATCGCGGGGCAGGGCACGGCCGGGCTCGAATATGTGGAGGATTGCCCGGACCTCGATTGCATCGTCGTGCCTATCGGCGGCGGCGGTTTCATCGCGGGCGTGGCGACGGCCGCCAAGGCGATACGGCCCTCCGTCGAAGTGATCGGCGTGGAGGTCGAAAGCTATCCCTCCTGCTACGCGGCCTTGCATGGGAAGGTCGCCGAATGCGGCGGCTCGACGCTCGCCGAGGGCATCGCGGTCAAGGCTTGCGGCGCGCGCACCCTGCCGATCATCCGCGACCTTGTCTCGGACGTGATCCTCGTCGGGGAGACGGACATCGAGCAGGCGATTTTCACGCTAGCCAGCGTGCAGAAGACCGTAGCCGAGGGGGCGAGCGCGGCCGGGCTCGCCGCGGTGCTGTCGAACCGCGAGCGCTTTGCCGGGCGGCGCGTCGGCCTCTTCCAATGCGGCGCCAATATCGACAGCCGCGTGCTTGCCGCCATCATCATGCGCGGCCTGGAGCGCGAGGGCAAAATCGTCTCGCTGCGCATCACCGTCAGCGACCGGCCCGGAATGCTGGGCGAGATCGCGAGCGAGCTTGGCCGCTGCGGCGCTAACATCCTCGAAGTCTATCACCGCCGCTTCTATCTCGATGTGCCCGCGAAGGGCACGCTCGTGGACATCGTGATCGAGACGAAGGACCGCGCGCATACCGGCAGGACCGTGGCGCGCCTTCGGGAGCGCGGCTTCAAGGTCGAGCGCATGAACGGCTTCGCAAACGAACATCACGATGGCGCGGGGCCGGCGGCATCCAGAGACAGATAATTGACAATCTGTTTTCCGCTTCCGCAGGGACTTTCCTCACGCAGGCGGCGGGAAACCTGACTCGGCCGCCCGATTTGCGCCTCATCATGCAACTATTCGAAATCGTTCGTTGCATCCTTAGTCCTGATATTTCCTGGAATCCAAGTTTTAGGGGCCATCGTGACTTCTCAGCCTATTTATCTTTCAAGGCCGATTGCGCTTTCCTTTGCCGGAGAGCGAGCTGCGCTTCCCCTGGCCGGAATGGTCTCAATGGGGTTTCTCGCGGCGTTTTTTCTAGCCTGGCCCATTTTCCGAGTTGCAAGTCCCTTGCAAATCAACGCCAACGAGCCGTGGAACGCATGGTTCATCGATGCGGTCTTGGCCGGCGCTCCGCTTTATCCGGGTCCCGATGAGCTGATCGTCAATAATTATCCGCCGCTGTCATTCACCATTGTCGCGCTCGTCGCGAAGCTGACCGGAGATACCATTTACGCCGGCAGGCTGACGTCCCTCGTCTCGACAGGCGTTATCGGGATTGCGGTCGCGCTCTGCGCGCGCGCATTGGGCGGGCTTCGGCTCTCGGCGGTATTCGGCGGGCTGTGGTGCATCGCAACGCTTGGCTGCTTTTTCTCAAGATATGTCGGGACGAACGATCCGAACCTGCTTGCGCTTGCGGCGATGGGCCTTAGCTTGGCGCTGTTTCTGTCCAGTCTTTCAAAAGGGCGGAGCATCGCGCCGGCAATCGCGTGCATGGTGCTTTGCGGATTTATCAAACACAGCCTGATCGCCATTCCGCTGGCGGCCATGATTTGGCTCTTCTGGCAAGACAGGCGCCGGGCGCTGTGGGCGCTTCTTCTGGGAGCCGCTCTCTCCGCGCTTGGCCTGTCGATGTGTCTGATGGTTTACGGCGCGAATTTCCTGACAGAAATGCTTCTGCCGCGCGAAATCACGCTGGCCCACGTCTTTACGACGCTTGGCAAGATCCAATGGATCGCCCCCGCACTTGTGTTCTGGGCCTTGTGGGCATGGCCTAACCGCGGCGGACAGGCGGCCCGGTTTACCGGCGTGTTTATCGGGACCTCGCTTCTGAGCGATGTTTTGCAGGCTCTGGGCGCGGGCGTGACGATCAACTCTTTGTTCGAACTTGTGTTTGCGTCGGGCGTTGGCGTCGCCGTGGCCATCGAGGGGATCGCCGGCGCGCCGCTTGCGAAACGCTTCGGCGTGCGCGCCGTCCAAAGCGCGATGCTTGTCATTCTCGTGCTGCGGTTCGTTTTTTGGACGCAGATGGAGCCCTATCTCCTGCTGGCGAGCCCGGCGTTCCATGATGAGCTTCGGCTCAACCGGGCCGCGATGGAGGAGGAGGTCCGCCGCATCGCAGCAATCCCAGGCCGCGCGCTCTGGTGTTCCGAACCCACCGTTTGCTACAGGGCCGGCAAAGCCTTCGTTTACGACGCTTTCTGGGTCGATCAGATGATCGCCACAGGCAAGCGCACGCGAGAGGCTGTCGATCGGGCGATTATCGACCGCGGCATTCGCTTTGAAGAGATCGACCCGAAGGCGAAGCGAGAGAGAAGGCGCTTGTTTTGACGGCGCGGCCAAAGGTTTTGGAGCGATGAAAGGCTTAGCGCCATCGACGCATGTTAGGCGCCCCGTCGCGGGGACCTGAGCGGCGGTTTTCCGCGCACAGGCGCTTTCAAGGCCGCGGGAGCGGCCTTCTGAGCCTCAGCGAGAAAACGCGGGCGCCTTTCCCTGGCGGGAACGAAACGGCGCGGCGCATGGCTGGCCGATCAAAAGAGAGGTCGCCTCAGACGCCGCTACTTGATCGGTTCGCGCTCTTCTTCCGGAGCAGGGTAGGGCTCGGGGGCGCCGTCATATCCGCGATCGTAAGAGCGGCCCTCGCCATAAGGCTGGTCGCGATAGCGGTCGTATCCGCGCTCCGCATAGCGACCCTCGTAAGGCCTGTCGCGGTATGTGTCGCCATAGCCCTGGCCGCGATAAAAGCTGTAGCGCTCACGTCCGGGAACGGCGTAACGCGCGTTCGCGCTCACCACGCGCTGGCATTGCGGCGCGAGCGATTCGATTCGGTCGGCGAGGCACTCGACGATCCGGTCGCCGCCCGGCGCCACGCCGTCGCAGAAGCGGCGATAATCCGGCAGGCAGACCTCGATCGCGTAGGCGAGCTTGATCTCTTTCAGGCAGGGCGGCTCAAGCTCGGTTTCATGATCGAGAAGGCAGCGGCCGACGCGTCCGCCGCCCGGCACAACTTCGGAGCAGACGCGATGATAATCGGCGCGGCACGTCTGCATCACAGTGTCGAGAACTTCAGGGGGTAGGCCGCCGGCCGAGGCCGCGGTTGCGCCGAAAATGATTCCGGCGCCGAGGACGACTTTCAAGGACTGTAACATGCGAGGGACCTCCGCGAACTCCTCACGCAACAAAACCTCTGCGTGAGGGCATACAACCAGGCAAACACAAGATGTCGGCTGGATTTCGCCCGAAGCAAGGCTAACCCAGAACGCATCGACCATACAGCCGCCATGCTTGTAACAAGTTGTATAAATTTAAACGTGGTAACGAAAGCGTTAGTTCGCCTCATTCTCGCCGCGCGCGCCTCCTATCGCGGTGGCTCTTGCCTCTTTCCGTCGAGCCTCCCATGATTCATCGCCTCGCGACCGCAATGGCGGCCGCCATCTTCTGTTACGGAATCGCCTCGGCCGCCACGCCAGCGGCCGAACTGACGATCACGCTCGAAAATCTCAGAAGCGACCAAGGGCAGGTGATGATTTGCGTGTTCTCGGCCGAAAGCTCTGCTATCGACGCTTTCCCGGACTGCGTGAAGGGCCGGCCCGTCCGGAAAGGCAACGCCGCCATCAGGGGCGGCAAAGCGGTCGTGAGCTATTCGGGGTTGAAGGACGGCGTTTACGCAGTCGCGGCGATCCATGATGAAAACGGCAACGGGGAACTCGACACGAATTTCCTCGGCATCCCCACCGAAGGCGTCGGCGTCTCGAACAATCCGCGGCTGTTCGGAAAGCCGCATTTCCCCGACGCGCGGTTCGAAATCAAAGGCAAAACCGCCATCGCGGTCAGCGTGAAATACATTCTCTGACGGGGTGCTGACAAACCCGGATTTTTGGCGCCATCCTTCGACAAGCATGATGCCAGCCGCGCCTGCCGTTAGCGAGGCGAGGCCCCCTCCACGCGGTTGTGAATGAGCGACGCGAGGATCGAGCCGAAAATCAAGATCGCGGTCACGAGCAGGGCCCACTCGGTGGGAATGTCCATCAGCCAGTCGGGATAATTGTAAATCATCTTGAAGCCGATGAAGATGAGGACGAGCGACAGGCCGTATTTCAGGTAGCGGAATTTGTCGACCAGCCCAGACAGCGCGAAGTAGAGCGCCCGGAGCCCCAGAATCGCGAACACGTTCGAGGTGTAGACGATGAACGGATCGCGCGTGATGGCGAAGATCGCCGGGATCGAATCGAGCGCGAAAATGATATCCGTGACATTCAGGACGATAAGCACCAGAAACAGAGGGGTGGCCACGAACTTGCCGGTCGCCAGCCGCGTGAAATAGCGCTCGCCATGATATTCGTGTGTGATCGGGATCAGCTTGCGCGGGTATCTGATGATGCGGCTCTTCTGCAGGTCGATCGCTTCATCGCCCGAGAGCATCGTTTTGAAGCCCGTATAGATCAGGAAAAGGCCGAGAATGACGACCGTCCAGTCGAAAGCCTCGATCAGGGCGTAGCCGGCGAGGATGAAAACGCCGCGCAAGACGAGTGCGCCGATGATGCCCCACAGCAGCACCCGCATCTGCAAATGAGCGGGGACCTGAAAGTATGCGAGAATGACAACGAATACGAGGATGTTGTCCATGCTCAGCGCGTATTCGATGAAGTAGCCCGTCAGAAACTCGACGGCTCTTTTCTCCCCAAACTGCCAATAGATCCAGGCGTTGAAACAGAGCGCGATAAAGATGTAGCCGGCCGTGGACCACAGCGCCTCGCGGACAGGAATTTCCCTCGGCTTGCGGTGAAAGATGCCGAGGTCGGCGGCGAGGATGGCAAGGATGAGGGCGGTGAAGGCAATCCAGGCTAGCGGGGAATGCTCTTCAAACATCGACGCCATCATTGAGGGTCCCTTTCGCGCCGGCAGCGCCTCGATTTCGGAAATTAACGCAAAAACGCCCGTCCCGTTGCCGGAAGCTTCGGGCGGCCTCTGCGTTCAGGCTTTAACCATGGTAGCATCGCGGCGAAAGTCGGGCTATTTTCGCTATTTTCCCGCGTGGCCGAAAACGAGCACTGCATTCAGCCCGCCGAAGGCGAACGAGTTCGACATTGCATAGGCTATGTCGCGCCGGCGGCCCTCGTTCGGCGTGTAGTCGAGATCGCACCCCTCGCCGGGCGCGTCGAAGCCGATGGTGGCTGGGATGATGCCCTCGCGCATCGCCTGGATCGAGACCGCCGCCTCCACCGCGCCAGCGGCGCCCAGGCAATGGCCGTGCATCGATTTGGTCGAAGAGATGGAGAGCCTGTCCGCGTGCGCGCCGAACGCCGCCCTGATTGCGCGCGTTTCGTTGATGTCGTTGGCGGCGGTCGCCGTGCCATGCGCGTTCAGGTAATCGATGTCCCCCGGCGCAAGGCCGGCGTCGTCGAGCGCGATCTGCATGGCGCGGGTTGGCCCCCCGATATCGGGGTTCACCATGTCGGCAGCATCCGAGGTCATGCCGAAGCCCAGCAGTTCGGCGAGGATCGTCGCGCCGCGCGCTTTGGCGTGCTCCATGTCTTCGAGGACGAGGATGCCGGCGCCGTCGCCCAGCACCGTGCCGTTGCGGCGCTTCGAAAACGGAAAGCACCCGTCGGGCGACAGCACGCGCATGGCTTGCCAGCCGCGCATGGTGCCCCAGTTGACGGACGCTTCGGAAGCCCCCGCGACCGCCAAATCCACCGCCCCGCCCCGGATCATCTGGAAGGCAAGCCCGATGGCGTGCGCCGCCGTGGCGCAGGCGCTGACCGTGCCGAAAACCGGCCCCTTGACGCCATACTCGATGCTGATGTGAGCGCTGGCGCTGCTAATGATGGTGCGCAACAGCGTCAGCGGGTGAAGCGCCTTCTTCTTGGCGACGAGGATGTCCTCGAAGGCGCGTTCGAGCGTGGCCATGCCGCCCCCGCCGGAGCCGACGATCGCGGCGGCGCGTTCGCCGTTCTTCAAGGGCGTTTCAAGGCCGGACTGCTTGATCGCTTCGGCGGCGGCGGCGCCCGCATATTGCGAAAAGCGGTCGGCCAGTTGCAGCGCCTTGCCGAGGCCGAGTTGCTTCGGATCGAAATCGCGAACCTCGCCCGCGATCCTGATGAAAAACTCATCGGTGAGCGGGAAGCCTTCGATTGGCCGCACGCCGTGCTGGCCGGCTTTAATCGCGGCCCATAGCTGATCGACGTTCAAGCCGATGCAGGTGACCGCGCCCATGCCGGTTACGGCGACGCGGCGCCCCTTGACCTTCGATGCCATGAACAAAGCCTTGAAGCGCGCTCGTTAAGCCGCGGCGTTGGATTGCCGTTCGGCCAGGACGGCTTTTACCTTTTCAACCACCGAGTTGACGGTCGCGAAGTCGGCCGCTTCTTCATTGGCGTTATAGGGAATCTGAATGTCGAACGTATCCTCGATATCGAAAACAATCACGGCAAGGTCGAGAGATTCAATCTCCAGGTCAGTTAGCCTCGTATCGAGATTGATTTCTTTTTCGGGAGTGCGCATATTCTTGCGTAATATCGCGATGACCTTTTCAGCCACATCGTCCATTGCAGGCTCCCTGCGATTCTCGAACGCCCAAGAATGAAGGATACCATTTTTCCCCCTGGCGCGCTTTGGCGAACGAGAACGAGATAGCGGCAATCCCGGCGCAAGTCCAGCGTATACGCCGTTCCCAGGACAGCCGGCGGCAGTTCGCAGACCCTTCGCCGCACGCGTCCGCGCGAACTTGCCTCCGATAAACTGTACGAGAGTCAATGCGTTGATAGTGCGCCTTATCCGCGGGAAACTGCCTTTGGCGGCTGCCGGGCGTAAAGCGCTTATCGTTCACCAATGCGGGTCGATGGGCGCGCCGTCGAGGATTTCGGCGAGGCGTTGGGCCATGCCGTTCGCGGCGTCCGGCGGCAGCGCGTGGCGGGAGAAGAACCGGCTTTCAAGGATCTCCCGGTTCGGCGGCGGGATGGAAGGCCGCTCCCATTCGCGCACGACGAACAGCGCCACGTGGTCGCTCGGCAGCGCCCGGAAATTAGCGAACAGGCCATGAAGCGCCAGGCCCTTCAGGATGACGCCCGCCTCCTCCTCAAGTTCGCGCGCAACCGCCGTCTCGGCCGTCTCGCCCCATTCGATGCCGCCCCCCGGAAAATGCCATCCCGGCCGGTAGCCGTGGCGAACCAGCAGCACGCTGTCGCCGTCGAACACGACGCCTTGCGCGCCAAGCGTTGCGCCGCGCGTCAAGCGCCAGTAGGCTGCGACGACGCGCATGGGAAAGCGAGGGGCCATGCCGGGTTTCATCCCAATCGACGAGGGTTGGCGCCCACCCTGTCGAGTTCGCGACGAAATCGCAAGCTTGGAGTAAAGTCGCCGCGCAGGTTTTCGCGGTGGGGGCCGCTTCTGGAGGATCGCATGCGCCGCGCGCACCCAATCTGGACGCTCGTTGTTTGCGCCGGCGCCATGCTCGCGATCAACATGGGCATTCGCCAGACTTTCGGGCTGTACCTGAAGCCCATCAGCCAGGATCTCGATCTCGACCGCCAGGTCTTCTCGCTCGCGCTGGCGATCTTCAACCTCGTCTGGGGATTGGCCGGGCCGTTCGCGGGCGCGCTCAGCGACCGCTTCGGCGTCGCGAGGGTCGCGCTTGCAGGGACGGCGCTTTACGTCGCCGGCCTAATCCTGATGGCTACGGCTTCGGGCGGAAGCATGCTCTTGCTCGGGGGCGCGCTGATCGGGCTCGGCATCGCGGGCACGGGCTTCACGTCGGTGTTCGGCGTCATCGCGCGCGCCGCGCCGCCGGACAAGCGGGCGTCGGCGCTCGGGCTTGTGACCACGGGCAGCGCGATTGGGCAATTCGTGGCGCTTCCTTACGCGCATGCGATCCTGGAGGCGACGGGCTGGCCGGCGACGCTGTGGATCATGGCGGCGACGGCGGCTTTCATGGCGCCGCTCGCCGTGACGCTTGGACGGGACGCGAATGCTGCGCCGCATCCGAGCGCGCATTCCGCTCAGAACCTTCGAGGCGCGCTCGCCGAGGCGCTGAAATATCCGAGCTTCCTGCTTCTGACGGCGGGCTTTTTCGTCTGCGGCTTCCATATCGCCGCCGTCGCCATCCACCTGCCGGCGTTCCTCGCGGACAAGGGCTTCAGCCCGTCGCTCGGCGCCATCGCGCTCACCATCATCGGCGGGGCGAACATTTTCGGCTCCTATGTCTGCGGGCGGATCGGCGACGCCGCGCCCAAGCACATCGCGCTCGCGCTCCTCTATCTCGCGCGCGGCGCCGTGTTTCTCGCGATGATTTACCTGCCGCTGACCGAGACCGGCGTGCTGGCCTACGCCTTTCTCCTCGGCCTTTTGTGGCTCGGCACCATTCCGCTGACGAGCGGCCTCATCGTCACCTTCTTCGGTCCGCGCTGGCTGTCGATGCTCTATGGCATCGTCTTCCTGTCCCACCAGCTCGGAAGCTTCATGGGCGCGTGGATGGGCGGCTGGCTTTACGATACGTATAAGTCTTACGATATGCTGTGGTGGGCGTCGGTGGCGGTCGCGGTTGTGGCCGCGGCGCTGCATCTGCCGATCAAGGAGCGGCCCGCGCCAAGGCTCGCTGCGGCGCCGGCCGAATAAGGGAGGGCAGGGGATGCCTCTCGGCGTGAAATGGAGCTTGATCGCAGGCCTCGCGCTTCTCTGCGGCGGCGCGGCTTACCTGATGATCGCGCGCGGGCCGGCGCTTCTCATCGACCTTGGCGGCGCGCTCGCCGGCTGCTTCTGATGCGGCCTCTCCTCTACTCAATGAACGGGATGCTCACCGCGAGCGTGAAGCCGTTGATCATCAGAAGCGCGCCGAGCACGCTCAAGAACCCGCTGCCGATGAGAAGCGACTGGATCTTGAGCACAATCGAGGCCGAAGCCAGCACCACCGCGATTTGCAGGAACGCCTGGGCGTAATCGAAATACGGGTCCTGCCTCAGCGCCGCATCGCGATCCTTCTCGAAGTCCTTGGCTTTGGCGATGAGTTCCTTCTTGCCCTCGCCTCCCTTGGCGTCGCTTTCGAGGCGGTTGATTTCCGCATTGTAGGCCGCGAGCTTCTGCTCGATCTGTTTGCGCTGCGCGTCGGCCAAGCCCTGCTCGCCGAGCTTCAGTTCGAGGGCGTCGGCCGCCACCCGGTACGTCGTCTGCCGCATGTTCTTGGCCTGATAGTAGGCCCAGGTGTCGGACGCCTGGATGTTCAGGCGCGTGGAGTCCTTCGTCGAGTTTCCGCCGCCCACGGAGCATATCGACAGCAGCACCGCCAGCAGGGCGATGTAGACGGCGACCTTTTTGTCGAGATTGAGTTCGGCGGAGTCCCTGAGGCTGTCGGCGACGTTGGTGCTTTCCATGGCGTCCTCGAAAGTGTTCTGGCGTGTCTAAGGCGAAGCCGTTTAGCGCGCGGTTATGGCTCGCGCAAGGCTGCCGTTGAAAAGCGCTCGCGAAGGCGCGGGTTTTCTAGGGGAGAGGCGCTTGCCGGCGACGCCAGCCCTTGATTGTGCAAAGTCTCAAGACTACCGTGCGGCCAGCCAGCGGCCCGAAAACGAAAAACGCGCTCATGAAACACACGCACCCAGCGGCGACGCTCAACCCGGCCAAGTCCTTCCAGGATATGATCCTGACGCTCCAGCATTTCTGGGCGGAGCAGGGCTGCGTGATCCTCCAGCCCTACGACATGGAGGTGGGCGCGGGCACGTTCCATCCGGCGACGACGCTGCGCGCGCTGGGGCCGAGGCCGTGGCATGCGGCCTTCGTGCAGCCGTCGCGCAGGCCCAAGGATGGGCGCTATGGCGAGAATCCGAACCGCCTGCAGCACTATTACCAGTTCCAGGCGATTCTAAAACCGTCGCCGCTGAACATCCAGGAGCTGTACCTCGAAAGCCTGGTGCGGCTCGGAATCGACCCGCTGTTGCACGACATCCGCTTCGTCGAGGACGACTGGGAGAGCCCGACGCTGGGCGCCTGGGGGCTCGGCTGGGAGGTGTGGTGCGACGGCATGGAGGTCTCGCAATTCACCTATTTCCAGCAGGTGGGCGGCTTCGATTGCGACCCCGTGGCGGGCGAACTGACCTATGGGCTGGAGCGGCTGGCGATGTATATCCAGGGCGTCGACAGCATCTACGAGCTGAACTATAATGGACGCGACGACGACAAGCGCGTGCTCTACGCCGACGTTTTCCGCCAAGCGGAAGAGGAATATTCGCGGCATAATTTCGAGTTCGCCGATACCGCCATGCTGCTCCAGCGCTTCCGCGACGCGGAGAAGGAATGCAAGGCGCTGCTCGCGGCGGGCGAGCCGAAGCCGGGCGGAAATGGGCGGCATTTGCAGGTGCTGCCGGCCTACGACCAGTGCATCAAGGCGAGCCACATCTTCAACCTGCTCGATGCGCGCGGCGTCATCTCGGTGACGGAGCGGCAGAGCTATATCCTGCGCGTGCGGGAGCTGGCGAAGGCGTGCTGCGCGGCGTGGCTGAAGACGGAGGCGGGGGGCGCCTGAGAAGGTCGTCATTGCGAGCGAAGCGAAGCAATCTAGAAACAAGGATGGATTGCTTCGGAGCGGTGCTCCTCGCAATGACGGGGGCCTTGCCGCCGGCGCCAGCCAACCCTTCGTTAACTCTAAAGCCTCGCATTTTCTTCCCGCCAGTTCGCGGTTTTCTGTGCCGTTTCCCTCATTATGCTTATGATAGCGCAAAGCGCCTTCAGGATGCGTTAGCGGCGCTTTCTGCGGCTTATCCCTTTGGTTTTGCAGGGCAATTTTGCGCGCGCGGCGAAATCCGGCGAGGTTGCGGATTGCGCTCGCGCAACCTCAGGCTTGGATTCGTGGTAAATACGCGCAAGATTAAAATCGTAAACTAGGATTTTTGACGTGCATTTTTCGCGCCCGAATCGGGTTTTTTGCGTTTTTCGTAGGACCATCGTAGGAAAAGCGCGGCAGAAAACCTCGCTTCGGACGCCGTTAACACATGACGATTTTAACCATGCCGCGGGCTCTGGCGTTCGTTTGCGGCCTTATTGTTCGGGAATCTCGAACTGTAGGCTCCGCGCTTGCCCCGCGAGCAACCCAACATGAAAGCAAACGGCTTAGGTGGAGGAGGGGTTATCTGCCGGCTGCAACTGATCGGCGACGACCAGTTTACGCCGTATCGATTTGAGCACGCCGTCAAATGTCATCACGCGCATACGATGGTGATCGAGTGTAATTCTGTCGGCGCGCCATTTGAGCCGCTTGAGGTCGGCGAGGGTGAGGTCATGGTCGCGGCCGATGATGAGCAGAAAATCCAGCGTGGGTTGGGGCTGCCCAAAAATGCGCACGAAGGCCTCGGAATGGTGAGTCTCGGTCGCAAGGCGCCAAGCCCAGTCCGCGAGTTGGGAGAAACCGCGTTCAAAGCGAGGAGACCACGGCCGCATTGTCTTGCCGGAGGTGAGCGGTTTGAAGATGCTATTTTCGCGGGCGTCTTCAAATTCAATCAGGGTACAGGTGTTGGACTGGTTTTCAGCCACGGCGGCATCCGCGGCGAAATCGCCGAAGAGGTCAAGTTCGCTGGCATAGAGATCGGGAAGATCGATACCATAGGTGGTTAGCCCTATTCCTGCAACGAGGTGGGGCCGGGCTTTAAAAAAGGGGAGGATGTGCTCGGCTTCCTTCAAGGCGCTGCCGCCGGAGAGCAATGCTTCAAGTTCGTCCAAATTCTGGCTCAGGATGTCGCGGTCGAGCCCGAGAGATTCTAAGCATTTCATTTGATATTGGCGGCCTTCGTCCGGGACAGCCGGCTGAGTGCGTCGATCTGGCTTCGGCGGACGATGTCTTCGACAATGAGGCGATTATGCCGGACGCTGAGAATTACGCGGTATTCGGGTGAGGCTCTGAAGATCCAGAGCGGTTCGGGGGTTCCCTTCAGCATCTGCAATTGAGGCGCGGATACCTTGTCCCAGATTACCGGCAGGCCGTTTAAGGCGTTTTCTATCCTGTCCCGGTCGCGTCGGTCGAGCTGGTCGAAATAGTTGAGCGCCGTGTAAGTCCATTCGAGCTTCATGATGAGCGTAGCCTTGACGTCTTGTGAAAGGCCTCGCGAAGAGGATAAGGCGCGCCAAGCATTTCCGCAATCCGTGTGCAAGTTCCCGACCCGGCGAGGTGGTGCGGGCGCCGGTTTCTGCCGGATCGATGTGCGGAATCAACTCGCAGCACGCATGGGTATGCATCGGCAAATACGCGCCGGGCGCGAAGGACATCGTCGAACTCGTGCTTGCGGCCGGCAAATTCGTTTAGCGCGTCGAGCGCCGCGACTGGCGGTTTGCCGCGTAACCGCTTATGTTTGTGCTGAGAGGCGGAGCCATGAAAGTTGAACTGAATTCGGACGTCGAAGCGCAAATCCGGCAGCTCGTGGACGCTGGGCAATTCCCGTCCATCGAGGCGGCGGTCAATTACGGCGCCTCGCTTTTGCACGAACAGATAGCCGAGCGCGACCGGAAACTTGACAGCCTGCGGGCGACACTCGCGGCCTCGATCGCGGAGGGAGGCGACTTCAGCGCCGATGACGTGCGCGCTTATCTGGCGGAAGAACGCGGGCGCCGCCGGAACCGCTCATAATGCCGAGGCTCGTGTTCTCGAAGGCGGCGCGAAAGGATTTGGCCAAGATCGAGGCGGACATCGAGGAGGTAAGCGCGAGCAGCGAAGCGGCGCAGGCCTTCGTTGAGCAGATCATCCGAAAATGCACGCGGCTGGCCGGCTTCGAAACCAGAATTGGCAGGCGTCGTCCTGAGCTGCTTCCCGATCTACGAAGCTATCCCTATCGGAACTATGTGATTTTCTTTCGCTACTCCGGCGGCGCCTTTTACATTGTCAATATTCTTTACGGCGCTTGCGATATCGACGCCATTTTCAGTGAAAAGACACGAAATCGCGGGTCCGATTGAGCAAGACGGAAAGAGCTGCTTGCGAAGGTGATCGCGCAAGAGGGCGCCGACAACATTGGCGATGATGCCGGGCAGGTCGGCGCGCAAGAGCGCGACGTCGCTGCGCAAATCCGTCACCTCTTTCTTCACATCCAGGAGAATGGTCTCGTTTTCGGTGACTTTTCTCAGGATATGCCGCGTCACGAGTTTCTCGCCCTTGGCGTCTTCTTCGAGAAGCGCGATGCGCCGTTTCAGATCCGAGATGTCGTGTTCCACGTTCACGACGCGCTTCCTCCGTTTCGCTTAGCGATCGCCAGCGCATTTGCCGCGATCCCGTCCCTGTGCTAGCTCAACAGCCTGCGTGTCGTTCGGACGAAAGGGCAAGACCATGATCGCGAATGTTGTGGTGGTCGGCTACGGCGCCGTGGGCCGGGAAACCGTGAAGCTGCTCGCGGAGCGCAGGCGCGAGGGCAGGCTTCGCGTGGCGCAGCGCGCAGAGCCGCGCGGCCTGCCGCTTGAGGCGGAGTTCGTCAAAACCGACGCGCTCGACGCCGCAAGCCTGAAGCGCGCCACCGAGGGCGCGGACTCGGTGATCTGCTGCCTCGGCTTTCCCTACGACGCGCGCATCTGGAAAAAGCAGTGGCCGGTAGCGATGGAGAACCTGCTGGCCGCCTGCGAGGCCGCGAAGGCGCGCTTCATCTTTGCCGACAATCTCTATATGTACGGCCCGCAAACCGCGCCGCTGGTCGAGGACATGCCGCTGACCGATTACGGCGAGAAGCCGAAGCTGCGCGCCGAAATCACAAGGCTCTGGCAGGCCGCGCACGCCGCGGGCCGCGTCCAGGCGGTGGCGGTTCGCGCCTCCGATTTCTACGGCCCCGACGTTCCGAACTCGGTGCTGTCGTTTCACGGCGTGAAAAACCTGCTGGCCGGCAAGCCCGCCATTTTGCCGTTCCCGGGGGTGCATCCCCACGACATCGCCTATGTGCCCGATTTCGCCCGCGCGCTCGTCACGCTGCTCGACGCCGCGCCCGAAGATTACGGCCAGGCGTGGCACGTGCCGAACGCGCCGGCGGAGGCGTTCCGCACGCTGATCGAGAAGGCGGCCGCTCTCGCCGGCGTCGAACCGGCGATGCGGGTCATCCCCGAGATCCTGCTCCAGGTCGGCGGCCTGTTCGACCGGCAGACCAAGGAGCTTGTCGAGATGCGCTTCCAGGTGGACCGGCCCTATATCGTCAACACTGAGAAGTTCTCGAAGCGCTTCTGGCCGGACGCGACGAGCTTCGAGGATGGGCTCAAGGCGACCATCGCCTTCTACCGGCAGAACGCCCGATCCGAGGGGAGATCCGCCTAGCGGTCGCACGCCGCCCCTCGGCCCGCCGCATCGCAAGCGACGATTGAGCGCCCCGCATTCGATCCGCGGCGATGGCGGAGCGCGTCGCCTTGCGGTAGTGTCGAGCGTTTTCGAGATGCATCCGGAGAACGTGATGGCGAATGTGGTGGTGGTCGGCTCGCAATGGGGCGACGAGGGTAAAGGCAAGATCGTCGATTGGCTGTCCGAGCGCGCGGACATCGTCGTCCGCTTCCAGGGCGGCCACAATGCGGGCCATACGCTCGTCGTGAACGGCCAGACCTACAAGCTGTCGCTGCTGCCGTCGGGCGTGGTTCGCGGCAAGCTGTCCGTCATCGGCAACGGCGTGGTGATCGACCCCTGGGCGCTGCACAAGGAAATCGGCGAGCTTGCGGCGCTTGGCGTCGCGATCACGCCCGAGCAGCTGCGCATCGCCGAGAACGCGACGCTCATCCTGCCGATGCACCGCGAACTCGATGCGCTGCGCGAGAACGCGGCGGGCGCCGGCGCCATCGGCACGACCAAGCGCGGCATCGGCCCCGCCTACGAGGACAAGGTCGGCCGCCGCGCGATCCATATCGTCGACCTCAAGAACCTGAAGACGCTGCCCGCCAAGATCGACCGCGCGCTGGTCCATCATAATGCGCTGCTGCGCGGCCTCGGCCAGCCGGAAGTCGACCGGGACGAGCTGTTCCAGCAGCTCGCCGCCATCGCGCCGAAGATCGCGCCCTATATCGACACGGTGTGGCAGCTGCTCGACCGGCACAAGCGCGACGGCAAGCGCATCCTGTTCGAAGGCGCGCAAGGCGCGCTGCTCGACGTCGACCACGGCACCTATCCTTACGTCACCTCCTCGAACACGGTCGCGGCTCAGGCCTCGACGGGCTCCGGGCTCGGCCCAGGCTCGATCAACTATGTGCTCGGCATTACCAAGGCCTACACCACGAGGGTGGGGGAGGGGCCTTTCCCGACCGAACTCGACGACGAAGCGGGCCGCCGGCTCGGCGAGCGCGGACACGAGTTCGGCACGGTGACGGGCCGCGCGCGGCGCTGCGGCTGGTTCGACGCCTGCCTCGTCCGGCAGACCATCAAGGTTTGCGGCATGCACGGCATCGCGCTCACCAAGCTCGACGTGCTCGACGGCTTCGACGAGGTGAAGGTCTGCGTCGGCTATCGCCTCGACGGCCACGAGGTGGATCATCTGCCGGCCTTGCAGGGCGCGCAGAAGCGCATCCAGCCGATCTACGAGGTGCTGAAGGGCTGGCGGGAATCGACGCAAGGCGCGCGCTCCTGGGCCGATCTGCCCGCGCAGGCCATCAAATATGTGAAGCGCCTGGAGGAACTGATCGACGCGCCCGTCGCGCTTCTCTCCACAAGCCCGAAGCGCGAAGACACCATCCTTGTGCACGATCCCTTTCAGGATTAAGCAGTCCCGAAATCGATAAGGGAGGATTCGGGGATGTCCGGCGAAGGCTTGCCTGCGGATTTGGGTCCGCACGCCGTCGAGGTCGAGGCCGCGAAGTCGTATTTCTGGTGCTCTTGCGGGCGCTCGGAGCGGCAGCCCTTTTGCGACGGCGCCCATGCCGGAACCGATAAGAGGCCATCGGTCTTTACGGCGGAGCGATCCGGGACGGTGTATTTGTGCGGCTGCAAGCGGTCGATGACCCCGCCCTTCTGCGACGGAACGCACAACATCCCGTGATGCAGCGCCGCCGCCGCGCGGTGCTGCGCGCTTCGCAAAAAAGCCCAACACCCGCGCGTAAGCTCAAGAGGGGTCGCGCGAATCGGCTGGGCCGGTTTTTCCGGTTGTTTGCCAGAAATGTTGCGTAGCAGCGGTCCGGCATCGCTTCGGCTTACCCGGCTTAAGGAGCATCGGCATGACATTCAGGCTCATCGTCGCGTTTGCAATTGCGGCCGCCGCGGCGTCCTCGCCCGCGCGCGCCGGGGAGCCCGCCGCTCCGGCAGGCATCGTGGCCGGAGAGCCGGCGGCGGCAAAGCCTGCCGAGCCTGATTCGCCGCCCGCGCAGGATGCGCCCGGCAAGGACGCCGCCCCAATCGCGGCGCCTGAAGAAGCGCCCATGAAGGATGTTGACGCGGCGGCCGAGCCGGCGCCGGCGAGCCCGGCGGCGGAAGCGGCGGCGCCCTTGCCGTCCGAGCCGATGCCCGCCCCCGCCGCGAGCGCTCCGCCGCCCGCGCCCAAAAAAGCCGGCGCGGCGCCCCGCTGACCCGGCTGGACATTCCGCGCGTTCCGATTGCCGAGGCCGAAGCGTTAAAGCAGGCGCTGTCCGCCGTTCCCGCCGGCTCGACCGATGAAGAGCGCAATGAGCGCGCGGCGCTTGTCTCCTTCTATGAAAGCCGGGGCTATGCCTCATTGTGGGTGGACGCGCGGGCGGCCTACACGCCGAAAGGCTCGGCGGCGGCCGGCGAAATCGAGCGCGCCGCCGAATGGGGGCTCGACCCGCGCGACTTCGCTCTGCCGGCCGGCGCGGGCGAAGCCGCTTCGCTCGAATTGGCGGCGGCGGCCGAGGTAAAAACCGCGCTCGCGATCCTGAAATACGCCCGCCATGCCCGGGGCGGCCGGATCGTCAACCCTTCCGAACAGCTCAGCTCCTATCTCGACCGCCGGCCGCAGCTCCTGAAGCCCGAGACGATCCTCGAAGCCGTGGCGGCGGCGGACCGGCCCGGCCAGTACCTTCGCGGCCTCCATCCCGCCCATCCGCAATTCGAGCGCCTCCGCCAGAAATATCTCGCCCTTCTCGAACACGGCAAGCCGCGCGGCGCCGAGGCGAGGAAGCTGCTCGCCAACATGGAGGAGTGGCGCTGGATGCCCGCCGACATGGGCGATGTCTATGTCTGGAACAACATCCCGGAATACACGCAGCGCGTTGTGAAAAACGGCGTGGTCGTGCGCAAGGAGCGCATCGTGGCGGGGCTGCTCGACAAGCAGACGCCGGTCTTCACGCGGCCCATGCGCAAGATCGTCTTCAAGCCGACCTGGATCGTGCCCGACTCCATCAAGGTGCGCGAGTTGTGGCCGAGCCTCCTCCGCGGCGGCGGCCTGATACGCGAATGGAAACTTGAGGTGCAAACCAAGGAGGGCGAGCCGGTCGATTGGCGCAAGGTCGACTGGGCGAACGCCGACATCCGCACCTACGAGGTGGTTCAGCCCTACGGCTCCAAGAGCGTGATGGGCAAAGTGAAGTTCTCATTCCCGAGCCAGCACACCGTCTTCATGCACGATGCGATGGAGCGCGACAAATGGATGTTCAAGGCCTCGCAGAGAACCTACAGCCACGGCTGCATGCGGGTCGCCAACCCCATCGGGCTGGCCGAAATCGTTTTGCGGGAGGACAAGGGCTGGGACGCGGCGCGCGTGAGGCGTGAGGTCGCCGCCGGGCCGGACAACAACGAGATCGCCATCGAGCACAGGATCCCGGTGCATATCACCTACTTCACGGCGCTGGTCGACGACGGCGGCGCGCTCCACACTTTCCCCGACGTTTACGGGCACGAGCGCCGCATCGCGCTCGCGCTGGAAGGCAAGTGGGGCCAGATCGTGAAAGGACGCGACCATCTCGCGCCCGTGGAGCTGAACATGGCCAATGCGCATCCGCGCCATTATGCGGAGGACGACGCGGGCGACTATCCGGGATGGCGGCGCGGCGGCTCGCGCGGCGCGCCTGCGCCTTCCAGGGGCGGGTTCTTCAGTTCGCTTTTCGGCGGCGCCAGGTAGAAGGCGCGCTTGGCCGCCATCGCGAGGCGGCTCTGGCTGGCTCGCGCTCACGATCGACTTGCGCGGCAGTTCGAAAGCGTCCCCTTATACGACCCCTCACAGGGACCGCAACGCCTGCGAGGGGTATTGACAAAATGTACGTTTCTTACATTTTGTAAGATGGATGGCGAGTCTTGTGTGGAGTTTAAAAATGCGAGTGGGCAAACAGGGGATAGGTCTGAAAATGGAGAACGTCAACACATTCACCGTGACCGACGCTCGCGAAAACTTTGCGGACGTGGTGACAAGCGTTGCGTATTCGCGTCAACCGGCCGTGATTACAAAGAATGGGAGAAAAGCAGTCGCAGTTGTACCCTATGATGTTCTGGAGTTATTTACGAAAATCGAGGCGTTAATCGACATCGGCAAGGCTAATGCCGCACTTGAGGATTACAACAAGAACGGGGGCTTAACGCTGGATGAGCTCAAGAAAGAGCTTGAGACAGAGTAGAGCCCGGGAAGGGGCAAATGGCGCCTTATCAAGTCAAGATTGCGAGGTCTGCTGCTAAAGATTTAAAAAGCTTGGAAAAGAAGGATCGGAAGAAAATCCTAAAAGCGCTCGATAAGCTCCAAGTTACACCACACCCTCGCGGTGTAGAAAAGCTGACAGATTGCCCCGGTTTTCTGCGCTTACGAGCCGGGGATTTTCGTATTATTTATACGATCATGTTTGACAGCTTGTTGGTTTTAGTTTTGGTAATACGAGATCGAAAAGATGCTTATAAGGGCTTGGATAATCTCGACCATAAGCTCGCAACTGCAATCAGGGAATTAACTGAACACTTCGAAACCCCAGGCAAACCACGCCCTCAGTCCTAGGACAATCGTCTCCTGGAGCCGGAGCGCAGCAGCCGCCGCGGTCCCATAGCCCTTCGCGCGGCAACGATTTCCCGCAATCCGGCCGCGATCCCGGCCGATTCCAGACTTACAATTGCCGGCTTGGGCCGCGCTCCATGGGAGGGAAACTTCCGCAAAGGATCGCCCCATGGCCGCACCGGGATTTTTCGCCAGCCTCGTCCGCTCTCCATCGTTCAAGTTCGTGCTCGTTGGCCTGCTCGTCCTCTTCATCTCGGCTCTCACCGGCGCGGTGTGGCTGCTGAGCGCCGAACGCCAGAGCCGGGCCAACTCCGTGGAAGCCGAAGTCGCCCGCGACTGGGGCGGCAATCAGCGCATTCTCGGCCCCTATTTGATCGTGCCCTACACGCTGAAGGCGCAACGGTTCGCCGATGGCAAGGCCGTGGATATCGAGATTGCGCGGCAGGCCGTGTTCCTGCCGGATACGCTGAACGTGAGCGGCAATGTGCAAACCGAGAAGCGGCGGCGCGCGATCTACGATGTGACGGTTTACCAGGGCAAGCTCGCGTTGGAGGGCCAATTCCGCCCGGCCGATTTGAGCCTCGTCGAGCCTGAGACGCCGGCCTCGATCCGCTGGCAGGACGCGTTCATCGCGCTCGGCATCCAGGATGTTTCCGGGCTCAAGAACAATGTGCAGCTTCAGATCGCCGGGCGGACAATCGACTTCGAGCCGAGCGCCGGCCTTGACGATGCGACGGGGAGGCTCAACGGCATCCACGCGCGGCTGAAACCGCTCGCCGCCGCCGGCGGACTGAATGGCGGGGCGCCGCTGCCTTACAAGATCGAACTGGCGCTCGATGGCTCGTCTTCGCTCGCCTTTGCGCCGGCGGGCCGCGAGAACGCCGTCGCGCTGGATTCGAATTGGCCGCATCCGAGCTTCGCGGGCTTCCTTCCTGTGTCGCGGACGATTAGCGGCGAAGGGTTTTCGGCCAGCTGGAACGTTCCCTATCTTGCGCGCGATGTGCCGCAAGCCTGGGCCGGAGCGCCGCAGGCGATTGTGCTCGACCGGTTCATGGGCAAGGACCTGAACGTGAATTTTTTCGTGCCGGTGGATTTCTATGCGCTGGTCGAGCGCGCGCTGAAATACGGCTTTCTGTTCGTGGCGGCGGCATTTGGCGGCGTGTTCGTGCTTGAACTGCTCAGCGGGCGGCGCGTGCACCCGATCCAATATATCTTCGTGGGCCTTGCGATTGTGATCTTCTACGTGCTGTTGCTCTCGCTGTCGGAGCATATCGGCTTTCCGCTCGCCTATCTCGCCGCTTCGGCGGCGACCGGCGCGATGATTTCCGCCTATGTCGGCATGGTCGTGCAGAGCCTGAGGCGCGGTCTGACCATGCTCGGCATTTTCAGCGTGCTGTTCGGGCTGCTCTACATGATCCTTCAGCTGGAGGACTATGCGCTGCTCGCGGGCTCCATCGCCGGGTTCGTTCTGCTCACCGCGACCATGTTCGCCACGCTGCGGGTGAACTGGTCCGGCGACTCCGGCGAAGCCCGTCCCGCGAGCTAAGCGGGGTCGCCGCGATTTGTTACGGTCCCGGATAAGGCTTCGCCTTTCCGGGACGACGAACAGGGGCCGGCTCAGGCCGCGAGTTCGGGCTCGGCCGGATGAGGCGCGCCGGCGAAGCCTTCCGCCACGCGCGCGCCGTACATGCCGTGGAACTTCCGCACGAAGGCCGGCTCCTCGCTCGCATGGGACGGCGAGTGCACGCCCAGCGCCTCGCGCACATGCCCGTCATGCAGATGCTTGAACTGAAGCGGATAGGCTTCCGGCGTCGCGGCGAAGGTCATGATGTGGCCGTCGCCTTGAATGTAGTCCTCGTCGCCATCCTCAAGCGTCATCCTCGTATAGCCGGTAGAGCCGTTGCCGGCCTGCCAGATGAACTCGATATTGGCATCCTTCTCCGAGGGGAACAGCACGTAGTTCGACTTGAAAGCCGTCACTTCCTCACCGTCCGGCGTGTAGGAGCGGCCCCACAGCTCGAAACGGCGCCGCTTCGAGTTGTAATAGATGTTGATCAAGGAATAACGCAGCTCGCCCCGCCGCCAGACGGCCTGAAGATAGCGCCCGGCGTAACGCTCCTCGGGCATCAGCCTGCGGCGAACGGCGGACGAGCGGTAGGCGAGGTCCTTCCAGTAAAAGGTCAGCGCCGTCGCCGCGATGCTGAACGCGATCAGGAACAGGAGGCGGAAAGCCTCTGGCCCGTGGGGGCGCCGGTCCAACACCCAGCTCATGATCCAGATGAGGGCGTCCCGAAGTACCTCGAACATGCGATCCCCGCCAGTTTGACGGGGATTTTGTTAAATTTCGAGCGCGGCGCAAGCCCAAAATCGCCCGCGGCTTGTCCATGATGAGGGCATGGCGGGCGTGGGACCGGCGGCCTATCGCGGGGGCAGTCCCATCCCGGCGTCACATGCGGGAGCGTTTTTTTCCCGCCAGATACTCTTCGAAAGCCCGGAGGCGCTTCGCATCGTCCTCATCTTCAACCGGCTCGGCGGTGATCCTCAAATAAGCAAGCGTGAGAAGCGTAAGCGCTAGCACTACGGCGCTCAGAATTGTCATGCTGTCCTTTTCCCCTCGCGTCGATGCGAGTCACTGAGATGCTACATTCAGGATAATCTAACGGCAGAGGACGGGAATAATTCCCGATTATACGCAAAAAAAGGCGGCCTCTAAAAGGTCAAAATTACATCGACTTTCTGCCGCGAAGGCCGCCTGAACCCCACTGTAGGGGATGTTGCTGGACTATGCCTCGCGGTAGCGAGTAACAGGCAATATTGATTATTAAATAAGCTGCATGTGCTGAGGAGCTTACAGCAAATAACCCTAACTTTTCATGAAAGAGGGCGCCGCTTCCGCCGGCTTTAGCTGAAGTCTGCTCTCTCTACGAGACCGGGCGCCTTAACGCGCCGCTTCGTTCGCCGCGCCGCAGTCGCGGCGGGCCGAGCGGCCCGCAACCCCGCTCCGGCGCGCATATATTTACCGATGCTTAAAGCGCTTTCCCCTATTTGCTGCGCGATGTGCTGCGTAAGTTAAGGGAGAGTCTCGTGAACTCAGGGACGGAAGATCCGAATACCGAAAGGGAAAAACGAACGAGGGGGCTGGCGCAATTGCTCGGGATCGGCGAAGCCGAGGCGGGCGATACGAGCATAACCGGGCGCCTTTCAACCATCGCCAGGCTCAAGGCCGCCAAGCGCGCCGAGATCGCGCGGGGCCAATCCGGCTCGTGGCTTTACGACGTCAACCGCCACCTCGGAATCTGCGCGCTTCTCAGGAAGGAATACGAGGCGCTGGAGGAGTTTCTCGCCGTGGGCGAGGCGGCGCTGCGGCGCAAGCGGCGCGCCCGCTTCGACGAAGGCGAGCGGACCGCGCCGTGAGTGCGGCATCGCGGTCTTAATCTCGTTTAGAAGTTTTGCTTTACGAGGCGTAGGCTCAGCCGGAATTGTTCCGGCTCTCAGTCGAACGGACGTTGCGCGATGACACATTTCTACAACGCTCTCATGTTCGTGGGTTTGTTCATGCTGATCAAAGCCGCGCAGATGGTCGCGAGCTTCATGTACACAACCTACAAATCGCTCGTAATCCATCGAAGCTGGGCGCACGCCTTCAACCCGGGGCTCTCCGAGCGGCTGCGCCACGGGCTGAGGGGAGACGCGGCCTATTATGGCGCGGGCGTTTTCATCGCGCTTTACGCCGCCAAGATCAGGGCGCTGATATTCTGAGGTCCGCGCCTGCGCCGCTCCGCCGTGAATCGGCCTTGGCGCCGAAGCGAATCGCTTTTCCGCGCCCCCACTGTCGCGAAGGTCTAAAGTACTTACCCGGCGGCCTGTTCTTTCCGGCGTTTACTCCTGATTAGTATACGATTTTGCTGGCTTCTTGCCATATTCATTGGTTATCGCAAGAATCTCAAGGGAGTTCCCCGGGGCTAGGGCCGCTGGGACATCGGAGGGATAACCATGAAACCGCGATCCATGAAGCGCGTAAGCGCATTCCTGGGACTTCTGGCGATCGCGGCTACGGCGAGTGCGGTGGATGAGGCGCTGGCTCAGTCGCTGCCCGTAATTTTCGAGGACATTTCGAGGTTCGTAGACCGGCTGACGCCCAATACGAGCGAGAACCAGAAGAGCGTCGGCGCGCTTCTCGCCGAAAAGCAAATGCGGCTGAACGCTCCGATCTTCGTCCGGATTTACAAGGAAGAGTCCGAACTCGAGGTCTGGAAGCTCAAGGACGGCCGCTTCCAGCATTTGCGCACTTATCCGATTTGCGCGTGGTCCGGCGATTTGGGGCCGAAGCTTCGGGTGGGCGACAGGCAAGCGCCTGAGGGTTTCTACACGGTAGGCCCCGCGCAGATGAACCCGAGCAGTCAGTACCACCTTGCCTTCAATATCGGCTTCCCCAACGCCTACGATTCCGCAAACGGGCACACTGGCTCCGCCATTATGGTGCATGGCGATTGCAAATCGGTTGGCTGCTTCGCCATGACCGACGCCCGCATCGAGGAAATCTACGCACTGGCCCGCGCAGCCTTCGCCGGCGGCCAAAAGTACTTTCATGTGCACATCATGCCGTTCCGCATGACCGCCGCGAACATGGCGAGCCACCGGGATAGCCCCTGGCATCAATTCTGGGCGAGGCTGAAAGAAGGCTCCGACTCATTCGAAGCCACGGGCAAGCCGCCCATCGTGAAGGTCTGCGGCAAGCAGTACATGGTGAATGTCAGTTTCTCCGGCGCGGCGGACCCTGACCCGGGCGCCCCCTGCCCCCTCTACGCCAAGATCGATCCCTCAAAGCTTCCGGGCGCCGATGGCGCGCCAGCCGCGATGTTGGCCGGCCTGAGCAAGCCTGGCGCGCAATCGCATCCGGCGTGGGTTACGGCGGCGGCGATCGTTCCGGCTGCGCCGGCGAGCGAACAAGCCTCCGCGGCGGCTATGGCTATGCCCGCCTCGCTTGGCGCGGCCAGCGCAGCCCCAGAGCGCGCGCCGATCTCCGCGCCGATCTCCACGGCGGCTGTCGCGGACAGATCCGCGGCGCCGCTTGCTCCCAAGCGGGCTCTGATCGCCTCGGCGCAAACGCCAAAACCGCCTGCATCCCCAGTATACGATGAGCCGGTCCGCCGGGGCTACGCTTCATCGGCTCCGGTCTCCGCGGCCCCCGCGGCAAAGGTTAGCGCGGAGGACTATCCAATTCAGTTCGTGAACCGCTCCGGCAAGAGCGGCAAACTGCCGATCGCTTCGCAGTCCGCCCCACTTTCCGTCGACGGACGCCCAGCACTCGCGGCAGGGGAGCGGCTCACACAGCGGATGTAGTCCTTCCGCCGGCTTCTCTCCGAAATGACGCGCAGTCATATCGTCTGTCATGCGCTAAACTCTTTCGCGGGAACGGCTGCTCACCCCCTATCGGCGCGCACTCTCGGAAGGCGGCTCGACCTCCGCTGGCCGGGCCTTCAGGCAAAGACGCGGTCGAAAATTGCGTCGACGTTCCTCAGGTGATGGCGCGTGTCGAACAGCGCCTCGATCTCGGCGGGCGGCAGCGCCGCCGTCACGTCCGCGTCGGCCTTCAGGAAATCGAGGAACGAGCCTTCGCCGCGAAACGCGCGCATGGCGCCCCGCTGCACGAGGCGATAGGCGTCCTCGCGGCTGAGGCCCTTCTGGGTCAGCGCGAGCAGCACCTGCTGCGAATGCACAAGCCCGCCGCCGCGCTCCAGGTTCGCGCGCATCTTTTCAGGGTAGACGACGAGCTTGTCGATGACGCCCGCCAGCCGCGCCAGCGCGAAGTCGAGCGTCACCGTCGCGTCCGGCCCGATCGTGCGCTCGACGGAGGAATGCGAGATGTCGCGCTCGTGCCAGAGCGCCACGTTCTCCATGGCGGGCAGCGCATAGCCGCGCACAAGGCGGGCAAGGCCGGTGAGGTTTTCGGTGAGCACGGGATTGCGCTTGTGCGGCATGGCGGAGGAGCCTTTCTGGCCCTCGGAAAAGAACTCCTCGGCCTCGCCGACTTCGGTGCGCTGCAAATGCCGGATCTCGGTCGCGAGCCGCTCCACGGAGGACGCGATCACGCCGAGCGTCGCAAAGAACATGGCGTGACGGTCGCGCGGGATGACCTGCGTCGAGACGGCCTCGGGGCTAAGGCCGAGCTTCCCCGCGACGTAAGCCTCCACGCTCGGGTCGAGATGCGCGAACGTGCCGACGGCGCCCGAAATGGCGCAGGTCCCCACATCCTCCTTCGCGCGCAAAAGCCGCTCCTTGGCGCGCGAGAATTCGGCATAGGCGAAGGCGAGTTTCAGGCCGAACGTCGTGGGTTCGGCGTGGATGCCGTGGCTTCGGCCCATCGTGACGGTGTATTTGTGCTCCAGCGCGCGGCGCTTCAGCGCGCCGCAAACGGCGTCGAGGTCGGCGAGCAGAATTTCGGCGGCGCGCGTGAGTTGCACCGCGAGGCAGGTGTCGAGCACGTCCGACGAGGTCATGCCCTGGTGCATGAAGCGCGCCTCCGGCCCGACATGCTCGGCGACGCTCGTGAGAAACGCGATGACGTTGTGCTTCACCTCGCGTTCGATTTCGTCGATGCGCGCGATGTCGAAACCGCCGCGCTCGCGCAACGCCTTCGAGGTTCCGGCCGGGATCTGGCCAAGCTGCTCCATCGCCTCGGCGGCCAGCGTCTCGATTTCGAGCCAAATCTCGTATCTCGTGCGGTCGGACCAGATCGCCGCCATTTGCGGCCGGGAGTAGCGGGGGATCATTCGTGTTCTCTCAAGCTGCGGCGGCTGCGCATAAACGCGCCTCGCCTTTGGTGTCCAGTGAAACAATACGCAAAGTCGACAGCTTAATGGATGGCCGGGTCAGGCCATACGCGCCAAGATAAGCGGAAACCTTTCGCCGCATTCGTCCTTGCGAGGGGCAAAGCCCCGTGGCAATCCAGAGCAACACATACAAACGTCCGGTTTGTTGCGCTGGATCGCCGGGGCGCCTCCGGCGCCTCGCGATGACGGCGCGGAGTAAGTTAGCGCGTATGGGTCAGGCCCGGCCATGACAAAAGAGGCGATGGGCATAACGCGGATCATAGGGGAGTCAGGGGCCCGGGAAAAGGGTGCGATAGCAGGGCGTGCCGTCCGGCAACGCGCCCGTGGCCTCATAGACGCCCCGCGCGATGGCGCGCGCAAGGCAATTCGCCGCCGCCGCGCCGATGAAGGGCAGGGCGGCGTGCGAATCCTTCAGCGGCGTTTTGCCGGTCGCGAGCGCAAAGACGATATCGCCGTCATAGGGCGTGAACACCGGGACAATCGCGCGGGCCATGCCGGCGCCGGCCATGGTTGCGAGCCTCTTGCACTGCGCCTGACTGAGGGCGGCGCCGGTCGCGACCACGCACAGCGTCGTGTTCGCGCTTTCGCGGGCGAAGATTTTCAGCGCCGGGACCGTCGCCTCCTCGGGCCAGGGGTGCGGAGAACCGAAGCCGCCGAACTCGGCGCCGCGTTCGAAAGGGGCGGCCCAAAAGTGGCGCGTGCCCGCCACGGTGACGGCGCCCACCGCGTTCGCCGCCGCGATCGCGCCGACTGTCACGTCTTCGCCCCCGGCGCCGAGCCCGGCAAGCCGTTCGGATGCGCTGCCGAGGCCCCCTCGCATGCGCTTGCCCGCGCCCGCCGCCACGGTTGCGCCGAGCCCCGCGCCCGCCGAGCCGAGCGCGAAATCGCCGGCGGCGGAAGCGGCGGCCTCATAGGCCATGTCGCGATAGGGCGAGTGCCGGCCCCAGGCCTTGTCGCCGCCGTTGACGAGGTCGAACAGGATCGCTTGGGGCACGATGGGCACGCGCACCAGCCCCACCAGAAAGCCGCGTTCGCGCTCGCGAAGAAAGGATTGAACGCCGGTCGACGCGTCGAGGCCGAAGGCGGAGCCGCCCGAGAGCACGATGGCGTCGGCGGCGCCGACCGAGCCTTCGAGGCCGATGGCGTCGAGTTCGCGCGTTCCGGGTCCTCCGCCGAAAACGGTCGCGGCGGCCGTGGCGAGCGCGTCGGCGAGGATCGCCGTCACGCCCGAGGCGAGCTTCTTGTCGTGGGCGTTGCCGACGCTTATGCCCGCTACGTCGGTTATGAGGTTTCGAGGGGCTGCATTCATGGCGAGCACTCCCAGCTATCGTCATGGCCGGGCTCGACCCGGCCATCCAGCGCCGCATCCGTTGCCCTGGATGGCCGCCTCAAGGGCGGCCATGACCGCTATACCAGCTGCATGGCCGCGTCTTTAGGATTCCTATGATTATGCGCTAATCGATTTGCTCGTAGCTTTTCTTGCTCCAGCGGTAGAAGACGTAAGGAGGCAGGTTCGGATCGCCCTTGGCGTCGAAGCGGAAATCTCCAAGCGCCGTGTGAAACTCGTTCGAATTCAGCGCGTCCACGACCTTGGCCGGGTCGGTCGAACCCGCCTTCTCCGCCGCCTGCGCCCAGGTTTGCACGGCGGCGTAGGCGTAAACGACGTAGCCTTCCGGGTTCACGCCGCTTTTCTCGAACGACTCCACCACCTGTTTCGCCGCCGGGTTCTTGCGCGGGTCGGGCGAGAAGGTCATCAGCGTGCCTTCCACATAGTCGCCCGCCACGAGGCCCAGCTCGCTCGATACGAGCGCGTCGCCGCCGACGAGGAGCGTCTTCATGCCCTGGTCGCGCATCTGCCGGATGATGAGGCCGGCTTCGGCGTAATAGCCGCCAAGGAAGACGACATCGATGCCGTCCTGCTTCAGCCGGGTGACGATGGCGGTGTAATCCTTCTCGCCGGCCGTGATCGCTTCGAAGAAGACTTCCTGCTTGCCCGCCGCGTTCATGGCTTTCTTGGTCTCGTCGGCGAGGCCGCGCCCATAGGCGGTCTTGTCGTGCAGGAAGGCGATCTTCTTGTCCTTGAAATGCCCGGCGAGATATTTGCCCGCGACGCCGCCCTGCTGGTCGTCGCGCCCGCATACGCGGAAGATGAACGGCCCCGGCCGCTTATCGGTAAAGTCGGGGTTCGTCGAGCCGGGCGAAATCTGGATCACGCCTTGCTCATTATAGACGGAGGAGGCCGGGATCGAGGAACTGGAGCAGAAATGACCCGCGACGAACACCGCGCCGGCGGCGGCAAGCTGCTCGGCGACCGCGCGCGCCTGCTTCGGATCGCACTGGTCGTCGCCGACCTCAAGCTTCAGTTTCTTGCCGAGCACGCCGCCCTTGGCGTTGATGGCGGCGACCGCGGCTTCGGCGCCCGCCCTAAATTGCGCCCCGAAGGTGGCCTCCTTGCCGGTCATGGGACCCGCCACGGCGATGGGGATTTCCGATTGAGCCGACGCGGGCGGCGAAAGCCCAAGACCGGCGGCAAGGGCCGCGAGACCCGCCAGAATTACGCGCATGTCATTCCCTTTTTTAATTGATTAGGTTGTCAGGAACTACCGCAAATGTGACGAGCCTGTCACGTGAGATTGCGGCTCTTCGGTGGCGTTCTCGCGCAATCGCCAGCTGAGCGGCGAGGTTTGAAGCGTCAGCCATCCATATTGCCGGAGCATCTGCACGGTGCGCTGGCGTTTGAAGCCGAGCGCCCCGAAAATCAGGAGGATGGCGGCGTCGGCGGCATAATAATGCAGCGATAGCAACGTGCCTTGCGCGTGGCGACAGCTTGCGAGCGTCGCGCCGGCGAACAGCCCCCAATGCAGGAAGCGGATCGCGGCGGCAAGAACCAAGGTTTGAAGCGCCGCCTGCCAGAACGGGCTCCACGTTCGCGCGGCCGCCCGGCCGATCATGTACGCCGCGCCGCCGCCCGCGATGACCGTCACGAACAGGAACGCCCAGACCGAGGTTTCGTAGATCACGCCCATGCCGCGCGCCGCTCCTCTGGCCATGACGAACAACCGGCGCGATCTAACCGAACTTGCGCCGTCTTGCCAAGGGAAGACGGCCGCCCCGCGCGCTTTTGGCCGCAACCCGCCCGCTGTTGGATCTTGCGGGCTAACACGGATTGAGCTTCAGACGGTGAGGTGGGCCATTGCGGCAGCGCAGATGCAATTATGACCGGAAAATGGTTTCCTCATGCAAGAATGGTAAAGCACGACCGCAAATCTTATAGCCGGTTTGGAAGACGAACAGGTGCGCCTGGTTACGGCGCTTTGGCAGATTGAGCAGTGATTTCCTGCCACGCTTTTGACGCAGCCACGCGAACATGTGAGTCATTATCTTGACGAGCGGCCGCCAGCGCCTCGATCGCACGCTCGTCCTTGATGCTACCCAGCGCCTTCGCTACGACCTCACGAACGAACGGGTCTGCGTCTTTTAGCGTTTTTATGAGAGGCTCCACCGCCCTCGATTCGCTAATTGCGCCCAAACCTCTGGCCGCCCGCCGCCGAACATCGGGGTCACTATCGGACAACGCTCGAATCAAAGCCTCCACAGCTCGCTGGTCCCTAACTCCTTCTAGCATGTGGGCGGCTTCACGCCTCACAGCGTCATCAGGGCTTTGAAGTTCAGCGATGTGTTGCTGCACGCTATCTTGATTTAAGATCTTCTGCGGCTCGAGATAGGCATATAGATGGCGGATCATGTTATCTGAAATAAAAAATTCTTTGCTAACAAGAAAAAGATTCTCCCCCATTGGGTAGGGAATCTGGATTATCTGAACTCTTATTTCTCCGAAATCTCTTGTAAAAATAGCCCCATCTATTATTGTTTCACTCTTTAGGCCGATGCTCTTTTTATTTTCACCAGCAAGTTGGCACACAAAATTATTTATCGTTCCACTCTTTACTGTGAAGTACCCATTGCCGTCTTTACTATAATCTCCTTTGATATCGGCATCACAATGAACGCTGCTCGGTATAGGCACAAACTGTGCTTTCGGCGTTTTTGCGACAGATTCATTGATACAAAGGCTTACCATCGCAACGCAGCATATTGCTATTTTAGATAATCTGACCATCTTATCCAGCCCTTAGTCATGGAAAAATATCCCGCCTGTTTGCCACTGCTAGCCGACAGGGGCAAAGCGATTCTCCCGCATGTCACAATTTTTGCCACTTGAGCCATCGACCTGCGTCCGCAGTCCGAGAAATCGGTCATGCCGATATGATTTATTTGGAAAGTCCGCGACAGCCAAACTGGGTCAGGTGCGGGATTGATTGTGTTGGCCTTCTCGGCGAGGACGGCAAATTCGGGTCCCTTAGCCGACGTTACGGGCTTGGGGTTGCGAGAAAACCGGAGCGTCTGCCCCCCCGGCGGGCGAACAGCGCCGAAGCGTTCATCTTTTACGGCGCCATGAAGCCTGCTCACGCATGCGCGCCTCCTTCGAGGTAGGCCGCCTTCACGTCCTCGCGCGCGAGCAGCTCGGCGGCGGGGCCGGATAGGGCGATCTCGCCGTTGACCATGACATAGCCGCGATGGGCGAGCTTCAGGGCGTGATAGGCGTTCTGCTCGACAAGGAACACCGTCAGCCCGCGCTTTTCGTTCAGGTCGCGGATGACGCTGAAGATCTGCTTCACGATCAGCGGCGCAAGGCCGAGCGACGGCTTGTCGAGAAGGAGAAGCTTCGGCCGGCCCATCAGCGCGCGCGCGATGGCGAGCATCTGCTGCTCGCCGCCCGACAGCGTGCCGCCCCTCTGCGATTGCCGCCGCTCCAGCAGCGGGAACAGCTCGAAGACCAAAGAGAGGCCCGCCTTGAGCGCGCCGGCGTCTTGCGGAGCGAGCAGCGCGCCCATGAGCAGGTTTTCGTAGACGGTCATGCGCGGAAAGATGCGGCGGCCCTCGGGCGACTGCGCGATGGACAGCCGCATGATCTCATGCGTCGGAAGCTTCGCGATGGCGCGGCCGTCGAAGACGATCTGGCCGGAGCGGGCGCGCGGCTCGCCGCAGATCGTCATCATCAGCGTGGTCTTGCCCGCGCCGTTCGAGCCGATCAGCGTGACGATTTCGCCCTCGTACACGTCGAGATCGACGCCCTTCAACGCACGGATATTGCCGTAATAAGTCTCGACGCCGCGAATGGAAAGCAGAGGGCGAGCGGTCATCGTGCGCTCCATCTGCCACCGGGCTTTGCCATGATGGGTCGCAACCCCTCACCCCAACCCTCTCCCCATGGGAGAGGGAGTCCGGTTGCAGCCGTTGCAACGCCGTCCCCTCTCCCAGGGGGAGAGGGACAGGGTGAGGGGTTGTGCGCTTGTCTAAGCTTCACGGGCCAACCTCCGCTTCCGCCGCTTCGACCTCTTCGTCCTCGACGCCGAGATAGGCGGCGATGACGCGCGGGTCGGAGCGGATTTCCTCGGGCGTCCCTTCCGCGATCTTGCGCCCGTAATCGAGCACGGCGATGCGGTCGGAGATGCCCATGACCACGCCCATGTCGTGCTCGATGAGGAGGATCGAAATCGCATGCTCGTCGCGGATCTTGAGGAGGAGAACGTTCAACTCGCCGGACTCGCGCGGATTGAGGCCGGCGGCGGGCTCGTCGAGGCAAAGAAGCACGGGCTCGGTGCACATGGCGCGCGCGATTTCGAGCCGGCGCTGGGCGCCATAGGGCAGATCGCCCGCCGGGTCGTCGGCGCGTTTCAGAAGCCCGATTTTCGCGAGCCAATAGGCGGAACGCTCGATGGCCTCCCTCTCCGCCCGCGCGTAGCGCCTGGAGCCGAGAAGGGCGCCAATCGTATAGCCCGAGGCGGCGTTCAGCGCGTTGTGCTGCGCGACGAGCAGGTTTTCGAGCACGGTCATGCCCGCGAACAGGCGGATGTTCTGGAAGGTGCGCGCAACCTTGGCCTTGCTCGCGATCTCGAAACCGGCCATGCGTTCGAGCAGGTACAGCGCGCCGCCGGGGGCCTCGCTCCATTGCCGCCCTTTGCGCGTCGCGTCCGCAAGCGCCTCGAAGGCGGCCTCGCCGCCATGCGCGAGCGCGATCCGCCCCTCGGCCGGCTTGTAGAAGCCGGTGATGCAGTTGAAGACCGTGGTCTTGCCCGCGCCGTTGGGGCCGATGATGGCGGTGATGTCGCCGCGCCGCGCGCAAAACGACAGGCCGTCGATGGCGACGAGGCCGCCGAAGCGCATGGTAAGGCGCTCCACGCGCAGGATTTCGTCCCGTTCCGGCGCGCTCCCCGCCATCAGCCGCGCCCTTCCTTCACGTGGCTCGCGGAGATGGCGCGCGCCTCGTGCAGAAACGCGGACGGCGTGCGCCCCGACATCAGCCCGCGCGGCCGCCAGAGCATGACGAGCACCATCGACAGGCCGAAGATGAGCATGCGGTAGTCCTGCAACTCGCGGAAGCGCTCGCCGCTGCCGACGAGAACGACGGCGGCGATGACGACGCCGAGCTGGCTGCCGAGCCCGCCCAGCACCACGATGGCGAGCACGAGCGCGGATTCGTTGAAGGTGAAGGATTCCGGGCTGATGAACCCCTGCCGCGCCGAGAAGAAGGCGCCCGCGAGCCCGCCGAAGGTCGCGCCGATGGCGAACGCCGTCAGCTTGGTGACGACGGTGTTGATGCCTACGGAGCGGCAGGCGATCTTGTCCTCGCGCAGCGCTTCCCAGGCGCGTCCGATGGGAAGGCGGCGAAGCCTGAGCGTCACGAAGTTCGTCAGGAGCGCGAGCGCCAGGATCAGATAATAAAGAAAGATGATTCGGTTGACGGGGTTGAACTCCAGGCCGAAAAAGCCGTGAAAGCTCGGCTGCGCGGTTTTGTCGAAGGACAGCCCGAAAAAGGTCGGTTTCGGGATGCGGTTCACGCCGTTCGGCCCGCCGGTGAGGCTCTGCCAGTTCAGCAGCACGATGCGGACGATTTCCCCGAAGGCGAGCGTCACGATGGCGAGGTAATCGCCCCTGAGCCGCAGCACCGGGAAGCCGAGCGTAATGCCCCAGAGCGCGGCGAACAGCCCGGACAGCGGCAGGCACGCCCAGAACGACCAGCCGAACTCAGTCGCGATGAGCGCGTAGGTGTAGGCGCCGACCGCGTAGAAGGCGACATAGCCTAGGTCGAGAAGGCCCGCGAGGCCGACGACCACGTTCAACCCCCAGCCGAGCATGATGTAGATGAGGATCTGGGTCGCGGTGTCGATGGCGTAGCGCTGCGACGGCCCCATCGCGAGAAGCGGAAGGACCAGCGCGATCGCAAGCAGCGCGAATGGAACATCCTCGGAGAGTTTCGAGACGAGCCGTTCCGACACGCCGCCGATGTCGCCGCGAAGGCCCGCGAGCGCCATGCGCGCAAGGCGGATGAGCACCATGGCGGCCGCGACGACGAAAGCCGAGACGCAGGCGAAGCTTAAAAGATCGATCAGGATGCCCAACAACCAGGACGCGGCGCCCGCCGAGGAGATCAGGCTCGCGCGCAGGCTCGGAACGGCGAACAAGCAAAGGCCCGCGAGAAGCCCTGCGGCCCCAGCGGCGCGCCCCAAGGCGCGAGCGGCGGGAAAGAGCATGGCCAGGCTCTGGCCTTCGCTCGAACGCCGCCAGACGAGAACGTCGAGCAGAAGCCGGCCCGCCGCCACAACCGCCGCGAAGGCAAGCGCTTTTCCGAAATGCGTCGCGACCTGAAGTCCGCCTTCCGCCGCCTCGGTCCTGAGCCCGACGAGCGGGCCGAACAGAGCGAGCGCGACGAGAAAGGTTATGCCGGCTTCCTTCAGCGCCTCGGCGGGGATGCGAACGCCCGCCAGGGGCGCGGAGGGGGAGGCGGCTTCCGGTTTGGCCGTGTCCGTCATCGCCTAGACCTTCTCCACCTCGGGACGGCCGAGCAGCCCCGACGGCATGAAGATCAGCACGATGGCGAGGATGGAGAAGGCCGCCACGTCCTTGTATTGCGCGGTGAAGTAGCCGGCCCAGAACACCTCGATGAGCCCGATGGCGAGCCCGCCCAGCATCGCGCCCGGCAGCGAGCCGATGCCGCCGAGCACGGCGGCGGTGAACGCCTTGATGCCGGCGACGAAGCCGACGAAGAAATCGATCACGCCATAATAGGCGAGGAACATCAGCCCCGCCACGGCGGCGAGCGCGGCGCCGATAACGAAGGTCAGCGAGATGGTGCGGTCGACATTGACGCCGCACAGCGCGGCCATCTTGCGGTCCTGCTCGCAAGCGCGTTGCGCGCGGCCGAGCGCGGTGCGGTTGATGATCAGCGAAAACGCGATCATCAGCGCCACGGTGGTGGCGATGACGAGGATCTGGATATAGCTGAGGCTCACCGCGAAGCCGTTGCTCTCCGACAGGGTGAAACCGCCCCGGATGAGCGGCGGCAGCGGCTTAGAGCGCGCGCCCTGGGAGAGCTGCACGAAGTTCTGCAGCGCAATCGACATGCCGATGGCGGTGATCAGCGGCGCGAGCCGGAAGGAGGAGCGCAAGGGGCGATAGGCGATGCGCTCGATGGCCCAGCCCCAGACGGCGGTGAGCGCCATGGCGGCGGCGAGCGCGACGAAGAGCGCGAGCGGCACAAAGGTGACCGAAAGGCCGAACAGCGACAGGATGGCGATCAGCGCGATGAAGGCGCCGATCATGAACACCTCGCCATGCGCGAAGTTGATCATGCCGACGATCCCGTAAACCATCGTATAGCCGATGGCGATGAGCCCGTAGATCGAGCCGAGCGTGAGGCCGTTGATCAGTTGCTGTGCGAAATAGTCCATCGAGGCTCCCGAAGCACGCGCGGGCGGCGCGCCTCGGGTTTAACGTACTCCGCGGCCCTGCGACAACGCTTACTTCATGGAGTTGGCTGGAACTTCGGACGCTTTCGCCGCGTCTCCGCGCAGGCCTGCGCCGTTCGAGCGCTTTTTGCGTCCCCTGGACTTGGAGCTACTGAGCCTTTCGCCGTCGAGGATCGCGAGGATGTCGCGCGCTTTCGCATTCTGGAGCGAATAGACGACGTAATGGCCCTGCCGTTCCGCCGCGACGATGCCATCGACGCGAAGCCGGGCGAGGTGCTGAGAGGCGAGGCTCTGGCGCAGGCTCAGCCTTTCGCAAAGGTCCATGACGCTGTGGGGGGAGTGGTCGAGAAGCTTGAGGATTTTCAAGCGATGCGGGTTAGCGAGCGCGCGCAGCATATTGGCGGCTCGCACGTCTTGGCAAAGCCCATCGGATGAGTTGCCTTCAAATTCCTCCTCCCAGCTTCCGGGGAGCATATCCAAGGTTTTCATTCCACCATCTCGTCAGGACCAGACTGATGGGTTTATACGAGCTTCAAACATTTCCGGTTTCAGATATTCGAACACGCGCGCATCAACTTCTTGCGAGCGGGCGCGGCGCATTCGCGGTTTCGTTGCGCTTTGTGCGCTGGCGCCGGATTTGAGGATCGGATATAGTTATTTTTGCATAGAAAATATTGTTGCTGGACCCAACGCATGGTCATCCCGGCCATCGTCATCAACGGCCATCCGTTGGCGTACTTGGGAAAATCCGCTTAGCCAACTATTTGGTTAATGCGGTCTAAACCTTTTTCTGCGAAAGCTCGGGATCTAAGAGCGTTCTTTCCGCCCGGCGGCGCGTTTGTGCATTGCGATCCGCGCCCGCGGTAACTAAGTCCTTATCGATGAGGCCGGCGTTTTCCGGCGGCTTGCCTTCGAAATCGAGTGGACCGGTCCCGCGGCCGGTCGAACCAGAAAGGGATGCGGCCATGATAGGCTTCATAATCTTTGCGCTGGCGTTCGCAGCCATGTTTGCGCTGGCCATCAGGCGCGAGCCTTTGTGGGCGTGGGCCATATGGTTCGCGGGCGTGGCCTTAATCTGGGATCTCGGCCTTTTCGGCGGAAACCTTCACGGCCCGAGCTTGTCGGCCGTCGATCTTATCGCCTTTGTTCCAGCGATTGTGTTCGGGCTTCTGTCGTGGCGGCCGATCCGCCGCGTCGCCATCACCGGACCCGCCTTCAAGACCGTGAAGCGGGTGCTTCCGCCTGTGTCGAAAACGGAGCAGGAAGCGCTCGACGCGGGCACGCTCGGCTTCGACGCGGAGCTGTTCTCGGGCCGCCCGGATTGGGCGAAGCTTCGCGCCGTCAATCCCATCGTGCTGACCGATGAAGAGCGCGGTTTCCTCGACAACGAGACCGAAGAGCTGTGCAAGATGCTGGACGACTGGGAGATCCGGCACAACCGCCACGGCATCCCCGAGCCGATCCTGAATTTCATCCGCGACAAGGGCTTCCTCGGCATGCTCATCTCCAAGGAGCATGGCGGGCTCGGCTTCTCGCCCCAGGCGCAGTCGATGGTGCTCGGCAAGGTGTCCTCGCGCAACCCGGACGCCGCCATCGTGGTCATGGTGCCAAATTCGCTCGGACCCGGCGAGCTGATCGAGCAGTTCGGCACGGACGAGCAGAAGAAGCGCTATCTGGAGCCGCTGGCCAAGGGCAAGGAAATCCCCTGTTTCGCGCTGACGAGCCCGTTCGCAGGCTCGGACGCCGCCAATATGCGCGACATCGGAACCGTCGCGATGGGCCTGCACGAGGGCAAGCAGGTTCTCGGCATCAAGCTCAATTTCGACAAGCGCTACATCACGCTCGCGCCCAAGGCGACCATTGTCGGCCTCGCCTTCCACCTGTTCGACCCGGAGAACGTGCTTGGCAAGGGGCAGGACATCGGCATCACGCTGGCGCTCGTGCCGGCCAGCCATCCGGGCATGGAGATCGGGCGCCGCCATCTCCCCGCCGGCTCGTCCTTCCCGAACGGCCCGGTGAGCGGCAAGGATGTCTTCATCCCCATCGACTGGGTGGTCGGCGGCAAGGAGCGCGTCGGCCAGGGCTGGCGCATGCTGATGGCCTGCCTCGCCGCGGGGCGCGCCATTTCGCTGCCGGCGGCGGCGACGGCGGGCGCCAAGGCGCTCCTGCGCTCGACCGGCGCCTATGCCCGCATCCGCAAGCAGTTCTCGATCCCCATCGGCCGCATGGAGGGCATTATCGAAAAGCTCGCCGACATGGTCGAGACGGCCTACACGCTGGAAGCGGCGCGCGCGGTCACGTCCGCCATGGTGAGCCAGGGCGCGAAGCCCGCCGTGATTTCGGGGCTGATGAAATACCAAGCGACGGAGCGCACGCGGCGCTCGCTCGACGCCGCGCTCGATATTCATGGCGGCAAGGGCATCTGCGACGGCCCGCACAATTATCTGCAAGCCGCCTACCAGATTTCGCCCGTCAGCATCACGGTCGAGGGCGCGAACATCCTGTCGCGCAGCCTTATCGTGTTCGCGCAAGGGGCGCTTCGCAGCCATCCCTATCTCTTTGCGGAGATCCAGGCCGCGGGGAACCCGGACCGCAACGCCGGCTTCGAGGCCTTCGAGAAGGCTTTCGAGGGCCATATGGGTTTCGCCGTATCGAACGTGTACGGCGCGTTCTTCCATAACGTCACCGGCGGCATCTTCGCGAGGTCGCCCCTGAACGCGCCGAAGCCGCTTTACTACGCGCAACTCGAACGCGCTTCGACCAATTTCGCGCTCATGGCCGATATGTGCGTCGCGCTTCTCGGCGGCGGCCTGAAGCTGAAGCAGCGGACCACCGGGCGCATGGCCGACGCGCTCTCCGAGCTTTATTTCATCTCCTGCCTCTTGAAGCGCTACGAGGACGACGGCGCGCTGGCCGAGGACCGGCCGATCTTCGACTACGCGGTCCAGAAAGCGTTCCACAGCTTCTACGCGGCTCTTCACGACGCCATCGACAATTTCCCGGTTCGCGCTGTGCGCCCGGCCTTGCGCTTTTGGGTCTTCCCGCTCGGCAATAGCTTCAGGAAACCCAGCGACGATCTTGGCAGGGACATCGCTGGGCTTGCGCTTGCCCCCGGCGCGGTCCGCGACCGGCTCACGCGCGGCATCTTCGTCTCCAGCGACGAGTCCGATCCGCTCGGCCTTCTCGAAGTGACCATGAAGAAGGTCATCGAGACCGAGGAGGCGGAGAAGAAGCTCGACCGCGCCGTTCGCAAAGGCGAGGTGAAGCGCTATCTCGGCGCCGACTGGTTCAAGGAGGCGGTGGACAAGCGCGTACTGACCGAGGCGGAAGCCGAGGGCTTGCGCGAAGTCGAGCGGCTTGTCTCGCGCGTCATCGCGGTGGACGATTTCGAACAGGCGGAGCTTGAGCCGCATTACTCCTTCGTCCGGCATACGCTGCCGGAGCCGGAGGAGAAAAAGACGCCCGAACGGCCGCCGGCGGAAATGCGCGCCGCCGAGTAGCGAGGTTTTCAGGGGCAGCCCGGCGCGGGTCCCGGCAAGACATGAGGGGAAGGAGCGGTTATGGCGGGCGATAGTGCGCATCTGAAGAATTGGCGATTCCACATCGACCTCGAAAAGATCGCCTGGGCCGTCATCGACGTGCCCGGCCAGTCGCAGAACACGCTCGGGCGCGGCGCCATCGAGGAGCTTGACGCGCTTCTGACAGCGGTCGCGGACGGCGCGCGCGCCAACGCCATTCGCGGCGTGGTCGTCATGTCGGGCAAGGACAACAGCTTTATCGCCGGCGCCAACATCAAGGAGTTCGACGACCTCAAGACCGAAGCCGAGGTGGTCGAGACGATCCGCGCCGTCACCAACATCTTCGACCGGGTGGAGCGCATGTCCGTGCCGGTCGTCGCCGCCATCCACGGCTATTGCCTCGGCGGCGGCCTCGAATTCGCGCTCGCCTGTCATTACCGCATCTGCGACCGCGAGGAAGGCACGCGCATCGGCCTGCCCGAGGTGAAGCTCGGCATCATCCCCGGCCTCAACGGCGCCGCGCGCTGGGTGCGCCAGTCCGGGCCGTTGAACTCGATCCCGCATATGATCAAGGGCAGCATGCTGCGCCCGAGCCAGGCGAAGGCGGCCGGCGTCATCGACCAGGTCGTGCCGACCCATCACGAATTGCGCTGGGCGGCGCGCAACGCGGTCATGAAGAAGCGCACATCGAAGCGCGCGACCTCCGCCTGGGCGCCGATCTGGAAATTCGAGCCGGCGCGCGCCTATGTCGCCAAACGGATGCGCAAGGAAACCGCCGCCAAGGTGAGCGAAGAGCACTATCCGGCGCCGTTCCGGCTTATCGACCTGTTCGAGAAGCATGGCGGCGGGTACGACGATATAAAGCGCGAGGAGACCCGCACTTTTGCGCCGCTCCTCCTTTCCGAGCAGTCGAAAAACCTGCGCCGCGTCTTCCTCCTGACCGAGATGCTCAAAGCCGAGGCGCCGAAGGACGGCTATAAGCCCATGCGCGCGCATGTGGTCGGCGCGGGCACGATGGGCGCGGACATCGCCATGACCTGCGCCGCGCAAGGCATGGAGGCATCGCTTCAGGATGTCTCCGCCGAGGCTGTGAACAAGGCGCTGGAGCGGGCAGGGGGGTTCTTCAAGAAGCGGCTCCATTCCTCGCTCGAAGCGTCGAAGGCGAAGGCGCGGCTGATCGGCGATCCCTCGGGTGCGAACCTCCACCGCGCGGACGTGGTCATCGAGGCGATCTACGAGAACCTCGAAGCCAAGCAGAAGCTGTTCGCCGAGCTGGAGAAGAAGGCGAAGCCGGGCGCGCTGCTGGCCACCAATACGTCCTCGATCCCCATCGAGCAGATCGCCGAGGCGCTGCAAGACAAGGGCAGGCTGATCGGCTTGCACTTCTTCAACCCCGTGGCGCTTGTGCCGCTGGTCGAGGTGGTGCGCGGAGCCCAGAGCCGCGAGGAGGAAGTGCGCCGCGGGGCGGGCTTCGCGATCCGCATCGGCAAGATGCCGCTCATCGTGAAGTCGGCGCCGGGCTTCCTCGTGAACCGGACGCTCGCGCCTTACATGCTCGGCGCGGTGCAGCGCCTGGCCGATGGCGTGGCGAAGGAGAAGATCGACGCGGCGGCGGAGCATTTCGGCATGCCGGTCGGCCCCATCGAGCTTGTGGACGTGGTCGGCCTCGACGTGGCCCTGAGCGTGGCGAAGGTGCTGGGCTTGCCGATCCCCGAAGGCCACCCCTTCATGAAGCTCATCGAGGAGAAAAAGCTCGGCAAGAAAACGGGCGAGGGCTTCTACAAATGGACGGACGGCAAGGCCGTGAAGGGGTCGCACAGCTTCGCGAAGGCCGATCTGGCCGTGCTCGGCCGGGAGCTTATCGCGCCGCTGATCGATGCGTGCGAGAAGGCGCTCGCCGACGGCATCGTCGCCAGCGCCGATCACGTGGACGCGGGCGTCATCTTCGGGACGGGCTTCGCGCCGTTCCTCGGCGGGCCTTTGCATTATCGCGAGCAGCAGAAAGCCGGCCGCAAGCCTCAAGGCGTGGCCGCCCCGGCGCACGCGGCCTAGAACTGCACCCAGCGTCGCGCCCGCACGGGCAGGGCGGAAACGATAGCGGCTTCGCCTCGAAGGTTCCGCCAGGAAGGCCAACGGCGCAACCCCTCACCCTGTCCCTCTCCCCCTGGGAGAGGGTACGCTGCTGCAACCGCCGCGCCCGAACTCCCTCTCCCTGAGGGACAGGGTGAGGGGTTGCGCCGCTCCGGGCTTTATCGCGCGGCCTCCGTCCCGTTCGCGTGGACGCGTATCTTGCTATGACTTGCTACACTGGGTTCTCGGCGCCGCGGCGCCGTTCCTCCGCTTTGGCCTTGCCCCAAAGCACTTCCATCTCGTCGAGCGTCATCGCCTCAAGCCGGCGGCCTTCGGCGGCGGCGGCGGCGTCCATGAAGCGCATGCGCCGCGTGAATTTCGCGTTGGCGGAGCGCAGAGCCGATTCGGCGTCGATGCCGAGCCGCATGCCGAGATTGACGAGCACGAACAGCAGGTCGCCATATTCCTCGTACTGCCGCCGGTGCTGGTCCGGCCCCGGCTCGCTTGCGATCTCGGCACGAAGTTCGGCAAGTTCCTCATCGACCTTGTCGAGGATCGGCTCGACCGTGGGCCAATCGAAGCCCATCCGCTGCGCGCGGCGTTGCAGTTTCTGGCATCGCGCCAGCGCGGGAATGCCGGCCGGGATGTCGTCGAACAGGCTGAGCTGCGCGCCGGTCTCGGTCTTGGCCGCCTTGGCCTCGCGCTCTTGCTTCTTGATCGCCTCCCATTGGCCCGCGCCGCCATCTCCGCCCGCGTCCGCGAACACATGCGGATGACGCCGGATCATTTTTTCGGAGATGGCCTCGGCCACGTCGGGGAAGGCGAACAAGCCGGCCTCTTCCGCGATGCGCGCGTGATAGACCACCTGGAGGAGGAGATCGCCGAGTTCGTCCTTCAGGTCCGCCATGTCCGCGCGCTCGATCGCGTCGGCGACTTCGTAGGCCTCTTCGATCGTGTAGGGCGCAATGGTCGCGAAAGTCTGCACGCGGTCCCATGGGCAGCCGCGCTCGGGATCGCGAAGCGCGCGCATCACGCCGAGAAGCCGCTCCACCTCATCGCGGGCGCGCCGCTTTGCGTCCGCCTCATTGCTTGACAGGGCAGGGGGCTTATCGTCATTTTCAGCGCTCATACCGAATCCGATTAAAGAGTTCACCGCCGATTGCCGTCATCCCGTGCGCGTCGCGGCATGAAAGGCCGCCGCGCGGACGCGGGATCGTTGCGAACGCTAACGCCCTGTACGGTCCCGGGCAACGGCTACTGTGTTGCCGGGATGACGATTACGGAACCGTCAGCCGGATTTGCCATCGCATTTCAGCCGCCGTTGACGCGAGATTCCAAATCACCTTACCCTTACCGTGTCTCTTTCGAAGCCCCAAGGATTGCACGATGCGCTTTGTCGCGTCATTCCGTAGCTTCCTCCTGACGCTGCTGGCCATGTTCAGCCGCCGCGCGCTCGCCTTCGCGGGACCGCACGGCGCTGTCTCAGCGGCGCGTCCGGCTTCCCGGCAGAGGCTTGAGCGCCCGCCGCGCCTGATCGCCCGGCTCATCGAGACGCTTGTCTTTCCAGCACGCTATTTCTTCGGGCCTTACGCCATCGGGCCCCCTTGATGGAAAGGATGAAACCAGCCGCGCCGTCTGAGCGTTCTGGTTCTAGCTGCGGTTTCTTCTTTTGTTCTCCTTGTGTTCCGTTCCTGCGTGCACATACCGCGAAACTGTATGCATAAAGGTGGAAAAGCCGCAATCCCGTGTTTTGCAACAGCGGTCAGACGCCGCTCCGCCAAAAAATTCGACGCTTCTTCGCTCGGCCGCCCGTATAGGGTGAAAAGCTGAAGGGAAGGGGTATGTCTTAGCTCGGAGCCAACGGCTTTGCGAGGCCTGTAGGTTTGCGCAAAATTTGAGCAAAAAGCGCTATTTTAGGCTGAAAATCGCCATCTTTTGAAGGCGCGTTCTCATTCCGTTCTGGAAAATTTGGATTTTTCACAGGCAGCGATGAAGTCCGCGCCATGCGCAGCCGCCATCGCGCACAGCGCTTTAACGCCTCCGCGCGATTCGCATAAGATGCATTATGGAAACTTTCTGCCGGGCGGGAAAACTGAACCGATACCGCTCAGGAAATCGATTGTGTGCAAAAGTCGCGCAAATGACAGAACGAGCAAAAAAACGATCCAAACAAAAACGGCGCTCGAAAGCGCCGCGTTTGGTGAGATGAATGGAAACTTTTGCTATTTCGGCTCGGAACGCTTCTCGTAGAATTTGGCCGAGAAACGATCGAGCAAGCGCACGCCGAAGCCCGAGGCCCAGCTTTGATTGATGTCGCTGGCCGGCGAACCCATGGCGGTTCCGGCAATATCGAGATGCGCCCATGGCGTGCCGGATTTCACGAACCTCAACAGGAACTGGGCGGCCGTAATCGATCCGGCGTCGCGGCCGCCGATATTCTTGATGTCGGCAAGCTTTGAATTGATCATCTTGTTGTATTTCTTCGAAAGCGGTAGCCGCCACGCTTTTTCGCCCGTGTCGAGGCCGGCTTCGGAAATCTTCGACGCCAGATCGTCGTCGTTGGAGAACAAACCGGCGTATTCCTTGCCGAGCGCGACCATGATCGCGCCCGTCAGCGTCGCGAGCGTCACGATAAGCTTCGGTTCGAGATGCGCCTGGGCATACCAGATCAGGTCGGCGAGAACGAGCCTGCCCTCGGCATCCGTATTCAGGATTTCAACGGTTTGGCCCGACGCCGACGTTACGATATCGCCCGGCCGCGTGGCCGTGCCGCTCGGCATGTTCTCGACGAGGCCGACAAGCCCGATGGCGTTGACCGGCGCCTTCCGCCGGGCGAGAGCGACAAGGGCGCCCGCAACGGCGGCGGCGCCCGCCATGTCGCCCTTCATATCTTCCATGCCTTGCGCGGGCTTGATCGAGATCCCGCCGGAATCGAAGCACACGCCCTTGCCGATAAAGACAAGGCTTCCATCGCCGCCGCCCTGGCCCGGGGCGCCGTTCCAGCGCAACACGACGGCCGAGGAAGGCTGGGCGCTGCCCTGGCCGACGGCGAGCATGGCGTTCATGCCGAGAGAGCGCAGCGCGCGTTCGTCCACAACCTCGACCTTGAGGCCTTCGGTCTCCAACGCGCGAAGCCGCTCCACGAATTCGGGCGGGGTCAGGATGTTGGCGGGCTCGTTGACGAGGTCGCGAGCGAGGTAGACGCCGCTCACGACGGTTTGCTCCTTCTTGAAGCCCGCCGCGAGCCGTTCGCCCCATCTGGAGAATATCGTAAGCTGCGCCGGAGCGCGGTCGTTGTCCGGTTCCGGCTCCTCGCCGTCGTTTTTCTGGGCGGTTTTCCCCTTATATTTCTTGAACGCATAGGCCCTGAGCGCGAAGCCTTCAGCGAATGCGAGCGGCGCTTCCGCGCTCAATGGATCGAGACCGTCGAAGACGACGTTGATCTCAAGCGCCTTCGCCGGGAGCTTGCCGCGCGCGGCGCCGCCGATTTCCAGCCATTCAAGGCGGTTGAGGCTTTTGGGATCGCCGACGCCCACCAGCAGGATTCGCGCGGCGTCAAGCCCATGCGGCGCCAGGATCTCCACAGCGCTTTTGCGCTTGCGCTTGAAGGAGGCCGTCTCCAGGGCCTTGGAAATCGCGCCGCCCGTCGCCGCGTCGAGTTTCCCGATGGGAGCGGGCAACCCCTCCTCGTCCGGAACGAAGTAAATGGCAGTCGGCGCTTCTAGTTTTGCGTCCAACGAAGCAAACGTAAATCTGGGCTGCTCTGTCATGGAGAGTGGCGGACCGGTCTGGCGGGAGCATTTTTATGGGTAACATGGGACCCTACAGGAAAGGCCCGCAATTGCAAAGCCCGCCGATGGCCGAAAATGCGCCATGAACGGCCCTTAGTCGATAGGGACAGGAAAAGCGCGGAGCGCCCCACGCATGCTGATCAGTCTTTATCTCTTTCGCCAGACGGCGTCGGCGCTCGTCGCGATCCTGATTTCGCTCACGCTCATCGTCTGGCTGACCTCCGTGCTGAAGGAAGTCTCGCTGTTGACGTCCGAAGGCCAGACCTTCATTTTGTTTCTTGAGATCACGGCGCTCGCCATCCCCAATCTGATCGTCATGGTCGCGCCGGTCGCCTTCCTGATCGCCTCGCTCTACACCTTGAACAAGCTTGCGGGCGACAGCGAACTCATTGTGCTGTCCGCCGCGGGGGCTTCGGTCTGGCGCATCTTCGCTCCCTACGCCGTCCTTGCCGTTCTTGTTTTCCTCGGCGTTATGGCGGGCAGCCTCTTCGTCATGCCGAGGGCGGCTCGCCTGCTTGCCGATTTGACCGCGCAGATTCGCGCGGACGTGCTGTCGCAGGTGCTCAGGCCCGGCGCGTTTTCCGAACTCGAACCGGGCCTGACGTTTCACATGCGCAATAAGAGTCAGGACGGCGAGCTGCTTGGCGTCGTCGTTCGCGACGAGCGAGATCCGAACATGACGACAACCGTGATCGGGGAGCGCGGCGTGGTCGTGAAGGATGGCGAGCGCGCCACCATGAAATTGTTCGATGGGCAGATTCTCCGTCAGGAAGCAGGAAAGCAGGAAACCCAGATCGTGGCGTACGCGACCTACGCCTTCGATCTCGCCGACCTCTCCCCGAAGCAGGGACCGAGGGACCCGAGGCCAAGGGAGCGCGATATCGACGCCCTTCTCTTTCCAGGCGACGACCCGGCCTATAAGGCCAACCCGGCAGCTTACCGGTCCGAACTCCACGAACGCCTTTCCGCCGCCATCTACGCGTTAGCCTTCGTGGTCGTCGCCGTGCTTTATCTCGGCCGTCCGAGGACGACCCGCGAGGGGCGGGGGGGCCTTCTGTTCACGGCTTTCCTGATTTGCGCGGCCTTGCGAGTCACGGGGATTGCGGGCGTCAATATCGTCGGAAAGCAGTCTTGGGCGCTCTTGCTTATCTACGGACTGCCGGCCTTCGCCGCCCTTGCCGGCCTCATCATGCTTCGTTTCAACGTGAGTGCGCCCTCGATTGGACTGCCCCGCCTGCGCCTGCCCTTCGCGGCGCGGTTTGCACGGGGCGGCTCGGCATGACAATCTTCACAATTCTCAGCCGTTACATGGCGATACGTTTCGCCGTTACGATACTGGTCGTTTTTTCCGTAACGTTCCTTATTATCTTTTTCGTCGACTTCGTCGAAGTCTTGAGAAGCGGATCGAGATTCGATAACGTCAGCGCGGGCATGCTCGCGCTCGTCGCTCTTCTGCGCGTCCCCGTCTTCGCCGAACTCGCCCTGCCCTTCGCCATCCTGATCGGAACGATCGCCGCCTTCCTGAGCTTCAGCCGGACCTCGGAGCTGACCATCATCCGCGCATCCGGGGTCTCGGTCTGGCAGTTTTTGCAGCCGGGCCTTTTGGTGGGCTTCGTTATCGGCGTCTTCGCCGTCACGGTCTACAACCCCGTGGCTTCGGCCACGAAGGCCATGTCGGAGCGGATTCAAACCGAGCTTTTCAACAACCAATCGTCCTTCGGAACGATCCGCATGTCGGGGTCGTGGCTCAGGCAAGAGGGCGCGGACGGCCCCACGATCCTGCACGCGAAGGCTTCGGCGGACAGAGGTCTGACGCTGGGCGGGGTTACCCTGTTGCAATTTGACCTCAACAACAGATTTTATGAGCAGATCCAAGCAACCAAGGCCGAACTTAGTCAAGGGTATTGGAGGCTGGAGAACGCCGTCGTTCAAGGATCCGGCACTCCAATGCAGCGATACGGCGAGTATTTTGTAAGCACCTATCTGAGCCCTGTTCAGATTATGAACAGTATAGGCTCAATCGAAACTCTTTCTTTCTGGGAGCTTCCGGGGTTTATTAATTTTGCTAAGAAGGCAGGGATACCGACAGAGCAGTATGAGCTGCAATATCAGCTTATGTTAGCTCGACCTATTCTTTTGGCGGCAATGGTGCTCATCGCTGCAACCTGCTCGCTGAAGCCCTTTCGCTTCGGACGGATTCAAACTATGGTCCTGACCGGGTTAATAGGGGGATTCGGCTTCTTCATAGTCTCGGAGATTTCGCGGAAAGTCGGCGCGTCGGGTTTGGTGCCAGTTACGGTTGCGGCTTGGGCGCCTGCAATCATGGCGCTCCTTCTCTCGGCGACTGTTCTTTTGCATCAGGAGGACGGGTGAGCGTTGAAGGGCCGGAAGTCTTGAGGGTGGCGGGGCAGCTTTATGAAAGCGGCAAAAATGCTTAGGTTGCTGTCGGCAATCCTGGTGTGGTTGGGATGCTTTGGCGGGCTTGCGCTCGCCCAGCAGCCGACTCTACAGGCGCATGGCGGCGAAACAACCATCGCGAAGCAGGTCTCGCCCGACAAGTCGTCGCCTCTCCTCCTGCAAGCGGACGACCTCGTCTACGACAACAAGAACAACCGCGTGGTGGCGACCGGCAACGTCGAAATCTACTACAACGACAACGTCCTGCTCGCGAACCAGGTCATCTACGACAAGAACGCGAACACTCTCACCGCCATCGGCAACGTGCGGCTGAAGGAATCCGACGGCTCCGTCGTCAACGCCGACCGGCTCACCTTGAGCAGCAACTTCCGCGATGGTTTCATTCGTTCGTTGCGCACGCTGACGCAGGACGATGCCCGCGTCGCCGCCACGAACGCCTACCGCAAGGACGGCAATACCGTCTACGAGAACGGCGTACTGACCTCGTGCAAGCCGTGCGAAGAGCATCCCGAACGGCCTCCGCTGTGGCGCGTGAAGTCGACCCGCATCATTCACGACAAGGAAGAGCAAACAATCTATTTCGAGAACGCACAGTTCGAGTTTTACGGAGTGCCCGTCGCTTGGTTTCCCTTTTTCTACACGCCCGACCCATCGGTTAAGCAAAAATCCGGCTTCCTGCCGCCGAATTGGGGAAGCAACTCCTCGTCCTTGGGGTATTTCCTGACGACCCCCTTCTATTGGGCGATTTCTCCGAGTTACGACCTCACGCTGTCCCCGACATTCACAACGAATGCCGGCGTCCTTATGCAGGCTGACTGGAACCAGCGGCTTTGGAATGGCGCCTACGAGGTTAAGCTCGCCGGCGCCTACAACAACAGCGCGCAGGATTTCCTGGGAGATAGAAACTGGCGCGGCAGCGTCGATACCAGAGGCGATTTCGCGCTGAACGGGGTATGGCACTTCGGCTGGAACGCCATCATCGAGAGCGACGATACTTTCCGCCGATTTTACATGATCGACGACCTTTTCGCGACCCAGCGCGTGTCGACCCTCTATTTGAGAGGCCAGGGCGAGACGAACTATTTCAACCTCGCCTTCGCCCAATACGGCAACCTGACCGGCGACACCTATGTCTACGAGACCGGGACTTACCAGAAATCGATCACCGCGACGGCTTATCCGACCCTCGACTACAACTACATCCACAACAAGCCCATCCTTGGCGGCGAACTCAGCGTCGATGTGAACGCGCTGGCGCTCAGCGTGAACGACCCTGCCACCGCGACCACGCCAACCACGCGGGGAACCATCGATCATATCGTGACGCAGGCTGAATGGCGCAGAACGCTGACCGACGATCTCGGCGAGCGGTTCACCCCCTTCTTGCTGGCGCGCGGCGACGTTTACAATACATCGAGCTTTGTCGATGTCGACGGCGTCACGGGCTCCGCCGACACCTTCACCAGGCAGATGGTCGGCGTCGGTCTCGACTACAGCTATCCCTTCGTCAGCCACGGCGAGAATTCATCCCAGGTGATCGAACCGCGGGTTCAGATCATTTCGCGCGCCGGCGGTTCGAACAAGAACGTGCCGAACGAGGATTCTCAGAGCCTCGTCTTCGACGACACGCTTTTGTTCGATATCAACAAGTTCTCCGGCTACGACCGCATGGAGACCGGAACGAGAACGAACATCGGCGTGCAGTACACCTATCAGAACTACAACGGCGTCAGCGTTCGGGCTGTCGGCGGCGAGAGCGTTCAACTCGCCGGGCAGAATCCATACGACCCCACGACCGGGCTCGGCGCGGATCGGTCCGACTACGTCTTGGGCGCCTATCTCGATTACAAGAACCGGTTCCGCCTCTTGACCCAATTCCGCTTTAACGAGGCGGACTTAAGCCTATCGAGTCAGAGCTACAGCGCGCAAACGAAGCTAGGCTTTTTCGAGGGCACGATCAGCTATGTGGCCGTCGCCGCCCAGCCTCAGCTCGGCTTCCCGACGCCACGCGACGAAATCGCCGGCTTCGCAGCCGTAAAGCTGAACGACGAGTGGACCATCTTCGGCGACCTGCGCTACGACATCGACACCGATCAATGGGTCAGGAACTCCGCTGGCATTCAATACGCCGACGAGTGCTTCATCGCGTCCGTCACCTACCAGCAGACCTACACCACCTATTTAGACCTCCTTCCAAGTACTTCGTTCATCTTCCGGCTCGGTTTTAAAGGCTTCGGCCAGCAGTCGGTCCCGAGCGCCATCGGCGACCTTTCGCCAGAGGCGGCAGTGTTCCGCTAACCGCGCTAGGGGATGGCCCCTGTTGGCGCGATTAACCCGCGCGACCGTGCCTGCAAGGCAAAGTCTCGCCGCAAATACAATCCAAGCTCTCTCCATGAGAATCAAAAGTCGCCTCTTTCTTGTCGCTTTAGCCGCTGCGAGCGTCGCTTCACCGCTTCTGTTGAGCGCGGGCGGCGCGCAGGCCCAAAACATAATCGTGCTCGTCAACGATGAGCCCATCACCTCTGGCGATGTCGCGCAAAGGCTCCGCTGGATAGCCCGCACGAACGGGTTCGGAGAGCGGATGAAAGCCGAACTCGATATGAAGAACCCAGTCAAGCGGAAGGCGCTTGAGGATCGCTACCGGCAGATGATGATCGCGGCGAATCCCCGTTCCGAGCCCGAGGCGCAGGCGGCCGCGGAGCGTATCAAGAAGCAGCTTCTCGAAGACGTGAAAAGCCGCGTGCTTTCAGAAGGCGGGGGAACTTCCCGGAAGGCGGCCGTCGAGGCCCTCATCGAGGACAAGCTCAAACTCCAGGCCGCCAAGAAACTCGAAATCAAGGTTTCGGATACCGAGGTGGAACAGGTTCTCGGCCAAAGAGCGGGAGGCGCCGAGGGCAAAAAGCCCGACCTTGCCGAGTTCTACGCGCAGTTCGAGAAGGACGGCATCAACCGCAAAACCATCCAGGACGTCATACGCGCGCAGCTTGCGTGGCGCGATGTGATTCGCCGCCAATACGGTCCGCGCATCGCCTCGCTGCTGGCGTCCGCGCCGGGCAACGAAGAGAAGCCGGCCGAGAGCGACGTGCAGTTCGACGTGCGCGTGCTTCGGCTTTCCGTCAAAAACAGCGCCGACCAGCGTGCGGTCAGCCAGCGCATCATCGAAGCCGAGAACCTGAAGCAGAAATTCACGTCCTGCGCGGAACTTCCGAAGGAGGCGAAACTTGTCTCGGATGCGACGGTCAGGTCGATGGACAAAGCCAAGATGGCCTCTTTCCCGAAGGACGTGCAGCCCTTGATAGCCAAGGCGTCGGAGGGCCAGATGACGCCGCCCGTGCTCGTCGGGAACTCGGTCGAGTCTTACGCCATTTGCAAGAAGGCCGTAGCCGCCGCAAAGCAAAAGGCGCCGGCGGGGGAGCAGAAGCCCGATATCCGTCAACAGGAATACGATCGTTTTGCGCGGCGCTATCTGCAAGAGCTGAAGCAGTCCGCGTCGATCGATTACCGTGGAAGCTGATCTGACGCTGCGAGAGCCTTCCGGCCTGGATTTTACTTCGCGTGACGCGCCCGCGGGGCCGCCTCTGGCGGTAACCATGGGCGATCCGGCGGGGATCGGGCCCGATATTACGATCCGCGCGTGGCGCAACCGTCTCACAAGCAGTCTTCCCGTTTTCTTCGTCGCCGCAGACCCGGCCGTCTTCATCGAGAGAGCGCGTCTCCTGCCGGATGAAGGGCCTCCTGTCCCAGTGCACGTCATCCAACGCCCCGAGGACGCGCAAGGCGTCTTCGCGCGCGCCCTGCCCGTGCTGCCGCTGCGCCAGCCGCTTCCAAGCGTCACGCCGGGCCATGCGAGCGTCGAATACGCCGCCGCAACCATCGAGTTTATCGAGGAAGCGACAGCGCTCGCCGCCGCCGGCCGCGCCGCCGCTGTCGTCACCAACCCCATCGCGAAATATACGCTCATGCAAGCGGGATTCGCGCATGCGGGACACACCGGGTTCCTCGCCGAACTTGCCGCCCGCCATGGCGCATCCGGCGCCTACCCCGTCATGATGATGGCCTCCAAGCGCTTGCGGGCCATCCCGCTGACGGTGCACATCGCCCTGAAGGATGTCCCATCCGCGATCACGCAAGAACGCATCGTAACCGTGGCGCGGATCGCGGACGGCGCGCTCAAGCGCTTCTTCGGCGTGGCCTCCCCGAGATTGGCTGTGTGCGGGCTCAATCCGCACGCAGGCGAGAATGGCGCGCTCGGCCGCGAAGAGATCGATATTATTGCGCCCGCCGTCGAGACGCTGAAGGCGCAAGGCGTCCTCGCTTCGGGGCCGCACTCGGCGGACACGCTCTTTCACGCCGCCGCGCTCGAACGCCACGACGCCGTTCTCGCCATGTATCACGATCAGGCGCTGATCCCGTTCAAGACGCTGTCCTTCGACGACGGCGTGAACGTCACGCTCGGCCTGCCCTTCATCCGCACTTCGCCGGATCACGGCGCCGCCTTCCCGCTTGCGGGAACGGGGCTCGCAAGCGCATCGAGCTTCATCGAAGCGCTTCGGCTCGCCCGGGCAATGGCGAGCGCCGCGCCGCCGGCGCCCGTGCCCGAGTGAACGCGCCTGACGCCATAGCGTCGCTTCCGCCGCTGCGCGAGGTCATCAAGGAGGCCGCGCTTTCGGCGCGGAAATCGCTCGGCCAGAATTTCATCCTCGACCTCAACGTGACACGGCGAATCGCCCGCGGCGCTGGACCTCTCGATGGCGCGACCGTGCTGGAAATCGGCCCTGGTCCGGGCGGGCTGACGCGGGCGCTTCTCCTTGAGGGCGCCGCGAGAGTGGTCGCCGTCGAGCGCGACGAGCGCTTCCGGCCCGCGCTGGCGGCCATCGAGGAGAAAAGCGGAGGCCGCTTCACGGCGATCTTCGCGGACGCTCTGCGCGTCGATTACAGCGCACTCGCCGCGCAAACGGGAGCGAGCCGGATCGTCGCCAACCTCCCCTACAACATCGCCACGCCGCTGATCGCATCCTGGCTGACCGGGGAGCGCTGGCCGCCCTTTTTCGACAGACTCGCGGTCATGGTTCAGCGCGAGGTCGCCGACCGTCTCGTCGCCCCTCCCGGCCATGGCGGCTATGGCCGCCTCTCCGTGCTCGCCCAGCACCGCGCCCGCGCGCGCATTCTCTTTACGCTGCCTGCCTCCGTGTTCACCCCGCCGCCCAAGGTCTCCTCGGCGCTTGTCGAAATCGCGCCGGCGCCCCAGCCCGCGGACGCGGTTCCCACGGCTCTGCTTGAGCAAGTTACCGCCGCTGCGTTCGGCCAAAGGCGAAAAATGCTGCGGTCGAGCCTGGCCTCGCTTGGCGTGGATGCGGCGTTGCTCCTGCGCGAAACCGGGATCGACCCGTCCGAGCGCGCGGAGCGCCTTACGATCGAGGATTTTCAACGCCTGGCGCGGGCTCTTCAGAGGCAGAGGACGGAGAGTCCGCGCCCACCCGCGCCGTGAGGGCGGAAACGAAGTCCGGCAATCCCACTTGCCTGGAGCGTTTGAGCCGCTCGGCGGCGATAATCGCCTGGAGCTGAGCGAGGCTCTCTTTGAGATCGATATTCACGAGCACATAGTCGTATTCCGGCCAGTGGCTTATTTCGACCGCGGCGGCCTTGAGCCGCGTCTCGATTTCGTGCTCCGGATCGGACGCGCGCGCATAGATACGGCGCGACAACTCATCGGCGGATGGCGGCAGGATGAACACGCGCACCGTATCGTTCGGCAGGATGCCAGCGATCGAGGCGGCGCCCTGCCAATCCACGTCGAAAACGATGTCGCGGCCCTCTGTGAGCGCGGCCTTCACCGGATCGAGCGGCGTCCCGTAGAAGTTGCCGAACACCTCCGCCCATTCCAGCAGACTGCCGCTCGACCTCAATTCGTCGAATTGGCTGCGCGACACGAAATAATAATCCACACCTTCGCGCTCCTGGGGGCGAGGCCGGCGCGTCGTCACGGAAATGGAATGGCCGAGCCTGTCGTCATTCGCGAGAAGCAGGCGCGCGAGCGTGGTTTTGCCCGCCCCAGAGGGCGAGGACAGAATCAGGCAGACGCCTCGCCTGGACGGAGAACGCGCCGATTTCATCGCAGCCGGCCTATCCCAAAGCATCGCCGCCAAGCTTTCCTTTCTGGAGCTCGCCCAGGCAAGCGCCGTAATGGCCATGATTTGTTTCAGCATTTGCGCCAAAGGTCCAGCGCATTTTTCGCCCGCTCCGCGAGACGCCGCCTCGCCGCCGTCAGTGGCGCGGATTGCGCTGCGGCAGGGGAATTTCCACCGTCTCCAGCTTATCGAGCGTGACGGCGCCCGCGGTTTCAGCCGCCGGCCGTTCCTCTTCGCGCGCCGCCTTCTCGATGTGGCGCCACTTCGCCACGTTGCGCTGATGCTCGGCGAAGGTCTCGGCGAAAACATGCGCGCCCGTGCCATCCGCCACAAAAAACAAGTCGCCCGTCTTGGCCGGTTTCAGCACAGCTTCGATGGCGGCCCGGCCCGGATTGGCGATCGGCGTCGGCGGCAGACCCTGATTCCTGTAGGTGTTGTATGGGTTGTCTTCATCTTTGAGTTCGCTGCGCATCAGGCCATGGCCGAGATTGCCCTTGCCGTTGCTGGCCCCATAGATAACGGTCGGGTCGGCTTCGAGGCGCATGCGCTTCTTCAACCGGTTGAGATACACTGCGGCGATGCGGGGCCGCTCGTCGGCGCGAACCGCCTCCTTCTCGACAATCGCCGCGAGGTTGACGACGTTGTCCGGCTTCGTCAGGGACAGGTCCCGGGAACGGCTCGGCCACAGGCTTTCCAGGAACTTCTTCTGCTCGCCCTGCATCCGTCTGATCAGCTCATCGCGCGAAGTGCCGCGCGCAAAGCGATAGGTGTCGGGCAACAGGCTGCCCTCCTGAGGCGTCGTCACGATGTCGCCGACGAGATCGGGACTGTTAATCAGGCGCTCGACGATTTGCTGGCTCGTCAGGCCTTCGGGGATCGAGATGCTGTAGAGGATCGATTTGCCCTCGACGAGGGTGTCGAGCACATCGCGCAGGCTCGCGCTCGCCTTGATATTGTATTCCCCGGCTTTGATCTTGTCGTGAACCTTGAAATAGCGCGAGGCGATGAAAAAGGTCCAGCGGTCGTTGATGATGCCGTCCTGCTCAAGCCTGCGCGCGATGCCGCCGACGCCTTCCCCGCGCGGAACGACGAAAACGGTCGGGTAGGCCAGCGGCCCCCCCCGGTCGAACTGGAGCCGCACGACGTAGGACGCCGCGCCGATGCCGACGAGAAGGATCAAAAGGAACGTGAAGGTCCGGTTCAGAAAGACGACGAGCGGATGCTGGCGGCGCTGCTTGCTGCCCTGCGGCGGCTCGGGAGCGCGGTCTGGCTCCAACGCCTCCGAGGGGCTGCGCGGAAGAACGGAGTAGTCGCGCTGGCCCCGATAGGCGGTGTTCTGCTTCGGGTTGCGGCTGTTCCCATTCGAGTTATAAACGTCGCCCGGCATGTGATCAGCTTACTCTTGCCCCTGGACCAAGCCATTCACCAACGCATTGTGGCAAAACGTTGTGAAATTCCGCTCCCTTTGAATTATACAACAATAACATGGATTGTGCACGTCTCCCGCAGCCGCCGGGCCGCCTTCGCGAAGCGGCGCCGTCGCGCCCCGCTAGTCGACCCGCCGCAGGATCAAGCTCGCGTTCGTTCCTCCAAAGCCGAAGGAATTGGAGAGCACGGTGTCGATCTGCTTCGGTTTCGCAGTGTGCGGCACGAGGTCGATGGCCGTACTGACCGACGGGTTGTCGAGATTGAGCGTCGGCGGCGCAATGTTGTGCTCGATGGCCAGCACCGAGAAGATGGCCTCGACGGCGCCCGCCGCTCCGAGGAGATGCCCGGTCGCCGATTTCGTCGACGACATTGTAAGCCTTCCCGCCGCGTTGCCGAACACCCGCTCCACGGCGGCTAGCTCGATCTCGTCGCCGAGCGGTGTCGATGTGCCGTGGGCGTTGACGTAATCGATGTCGGCCGGCCCGACATTCGCGCGTTTTATCGCCGCCGTCATGCAGCGGAATGCGCCGTCGCCATCCTCCGCGGGCGCCGTGATGTGATAGGCGTCGCCCGACATGCCGTAGCCGATGACCTCGGCGTACATCTTGGCGCCGCGCGCCTTGGCGTGCTCGTAGCTTTCGAGCACCACGACGCCGGCGCCCTCGCCCATGACGAAGCCATCCCGATCCTTGTCATAGGGACGCGACGCGCGCGTTGGCTCGTCGTTGAAATGGGTCGAGAGCGCTTTGCAGGCGGCGAAACCCGCAAGTGCGAGACGGCACAGCGGGCTCTCGGTTCCGCCGGCGATCATCACGTCGGCGTCGTCGAGCGCGATAAGGCGGGCCGCGTCGCCGATGGCGTGCGCCCCGGTGGAGCAGGCGGTGACGACCGAATGGTTCGGGCCTTTGAGACCATGCTTGATGGACACATAGCCCGACGCGAGATTGATGAGGCGGCCGGGGATGAAGAACGGGCTGAGGCGGCGCGGTCCCTTCTCGTGTACGGTCATGGCTGCGCGCTCGATGCCCTGCAGGCCTCCGATGCCGGAGCCTATCAGGACGCCGGCCCGGACGCGCTCCGCCTCGGTTCGCGCCGTCCAGCCGGAATGGGCCAGCGCCTGGTCTGCCGCCCCCATCGCGTAAACGATGAACTCGTCGACCTTGCGCTGCTCTTTCGGCTCCATGCAGTCGTCGGGATTGAACTCCCCTGCCCCGCCGCCTCTTGGAATGAAGCAGCCGATCTGGCAGGAAATGTCCGATACATCGAACTCGGTGACGCGCCGCGCGCCGCTCTTGCCTGCAAGCAGGCTGGACCACGCATGCTCCACCCCGCAGCCGATCGGCGTGACCAACCCCAAGCCTGTAACGACCACCCGCCGCATCATGCCCTCCGACGTTCAATGCTTGCCTACAGAGTCCCGGCGCGGAGCGCCTGCACTCGACCGGTTGCATTTTACGCCGAGAGGGGAGGCACGTGCGATCGAGACTTCAGGGCAGCTTAAGCCTTTGTGGAGTGGGCTTCCAGGAAGCGGATGGCGTCCCCGACCGTCTGGATGGTCTCCGCGGCGTCGTCCGGGATCTCAACGCCGAACTCTTCCTCAAATGCCATCACAAGCTCGACCGTGTCCAAGCTGTCCGCGCCTAGATCGTCGATAAAGCTGGCGTTTTCGGTGACTTTGTCGGCTTCGACGCCGAGATGCTCCACAACGATTTTCTTAACGCGGTCCGAGATATCGCTCATGTTTTCCTCACGGTTCCCCAAGTGATCAAGCGCCAAACTTCACTCGATTAAGCACAGACAATTTCAATGCCGCAACACATCGGACTTCGACTGCACCCGGGCGCGAGGTGGCTGGTAGCACTGAAGCCTTGAGGGTGAAAGCCTTTTTTGCGGCGGCCGCACCCTCTTTCCACCTTATCAAGAATTGCGCCCTGAATAAATCCAGACCCGCGTGCCGGCGTGGTCAAACCATCGCCATCCCGCCGTTGACGTGAAGCGTTTCCCCAGTGATGTAGCGGGCCTCCTCGCTGGCGAGGAACACGACCGCGGCCGCTATATCGCCGGGCTTCCCGAATACGCCGGCTGGAATTGCGCTGGCGATCGCCTCCGTCTGTTTCTCGTTCAAAGCATGCGTCATCGGCGTCTCTATGAACCCCGGCGCCACACAATTGGCCGTTATCCCGCGCGATGCAACCTCCCGCGCGAGCGATTTTGTCATGCCGATAAGCCCTGCCTTCGAGGCGGCATAGTTGCCCTGGCCTGGATTGCCGACCACGCCGCTGATGGACGCAATGTTGATAATCCGGCCCGCGCGGCGGCGCATCATGTTTCTGAGCGCGCTGCGGCAGAGCACGAACACCGAGGTGAGGTTGATGGCGATCACCTCGTCCCATTCCTCGTCTTTCATGCGCATGAAGAGGTTGTCCCTGGTCACGCCCGCGTTGTTGACAAGGATATCGAGCTGACCCATGGCCGCTTCCGCCTGCCCGGCGAGCGCCACGACTTGCGCGCGGTCGCGCAGATCGCAAGGAAGGACATGGACGCGCGAGCCGATTCTGGCCGCGACCTCTTCGAGTTTCTCGCGGCGCGTGCCGGACAGCGCAACCGTGGCGCCCTGCGCATGCAGCGTCTCGGCCACGGCTTCGCCGATGCCGCCGGAAGCGCCGGTGACAAGCGCGCACTTGCCGGTCAAATCAAACATGGCGACAAAACTCCATTCCGCCGTCACGCCTCCGTGCGAGCCTTCAGCCAGACGCCGAAGGCCTTGATGTCGTCCGGCGTCCCGATAGAGCGGGCGTCGGCTTCGGCCCGGATGCGCTTCGCGAGACCGGTGAGGACGCGCCCCGCTCCGATCTCGAACAGCGTCTTCGCGCCGTGGTCGACCATGTAGGCCACGGATTCGCGCCAGCGCACAACACCTGTCACCTGTTCGACCAACAAAGATTTTATCTCATCCGGGCCGGTGACGGGAGCGGCCGTGACATTGGCGACGATTGGAACCCGCGCCGGCTTGAAATTCAAGTTTTCCAGAGCGTCGGCCATGCGGTCGGCGGCGGGCTTCATCAGCGCGCAATGGAAGGGCGCGCTCACCGGCAGCGGCACCGCGCGGCGGACGCCGTATTCGGGCGCGAGCTTGATGGCGCGGTCCATCGCGGCCTTCGACCCGCTGATGACGACCTGGCCCGGCGCGTTGTCGTTGGCGACCTGGGAGACTTCGCCTTGGGCGGCGGCGGCGGCGAGCTTTTCGGCGGCTTCGATCTCGGCGCCGATCAGGGCGAGCATGGCGCCTTCGCCCGGCGGGACCGCGTCCTGCATGGCTTCGCCGCGCAAGCGCAAGAGGCGCGCGGCGGCGGCCACGGAAAGCACGCCGGCGGCGGAGTAGGCGGACCATTCGCCGAGCGAATGTCCGGCCATGAAAGCGGGCTCGATCGCGCCCTCGCCGTATTCCTGGACGAGCGCGGCGTAGGCCGCGAGCGACACGGCCATCAGCGCGGGCTGGGCGTTCGCCGTCAGCGTCAGGGTGGCTTCGGGGCCTTCCCAGATGAGGCGGGAGAAGCGCTCGGAGAGCGCCTCGTCGACCTCTTCGAAAACGTGGCGCGCCACGGGGAAATTCTGCGCGAGGCTCTGCCCCATGCCGACTGTCTGGCTGCCCTGGCCCGGAAATGTCAATGCAAACGTCATGTGGCTCGCGTCGTCGCTCGCTCTAGAATGAGGGCGTGATGACAGCTTGGCCAATCACGGTTCGTTGCGTCAGAGACACGTTTCGGCGCGGGCTGTCAAGCGGGGCGTTTGGACGGGCAGGGCCACGAACTCAGGTTAACGATCATTTAACCATTGCGTGTTGTGTGATTCCATCTGGCTTTCTGATTCGGGGAGCCTTTGAGATGGACGATTTCGGCCCTAAGCCGCGCCTTCGGAGCCTTTTGGACCATTTTTCCGGGATTGACGACCCGCGCGAGGCTTGGCGGGTGGCCCATCCGCTGCCGGAAGTGCTTCTTCTCGTCGTCTGCGCCAGCGTTGCATCGTGCGACGATTTCGACGACATCGCCGAATGGGGCGAGAACCATCTGCCGTTTCTGCGCCGTTTTCTGCCCTATCATCATGGCGTTCCCGGCGCGCGCTGGTTGAACATCCTTATGAACCGCATCGATCCGGACTTGTTCTCGGACTGCTTCATGAACTGGGCGCGCGACCTTCGCCCGGACGCTCCTGGCCTCATCGCGCTCGATGGCAAGACCTCGCGCCGCAGCCATGACCGCGCCGCGGGAAAGGCCGCGCTCCATCTTGTCTCCGCCTTCGCCACCCATGAGAGGCTGGTTCTTGGCCAGGAAGCCGTGGACGCGAAATCGAACGAGATCGTAGCCATTCCGGCGCTTCTCGAACGCCTCGCCGCATCGGGCGCTTTGGCGGGCGCCCTTGTCACCATCGACGCGATTGCTTGCAATCCAGGCATCGCCCAGGACATCGTTGACCACGGAGCCGATTATCTCCTGGCCGTTAAAGGCAACCAGCCAACTCTTCTGTCTGAAATACAACGCTTTTTTGACGATGCGGACGAAGCCGCCCTGGATCGGCACACCGATGCGGACAAGGGCCACGGCCGCATCGAGGAACGCCGCTGCCTGGTGAGTACGGCTATCGATTGGATGGACGGCGAACGCCGCTTTCCAGGCGAATACCGCTTTCCCAAACTCGCCGCCATCGCAATGATCGAAAGCAAGGTCGAGACCAACGCAGGCGCAAGAACCGAGCGGCGCTTTTATATTACCTCGCGCGCCATGACTGCGAAGCTGCTTGGCGAGGCCGTGCGCGCCCACTGGCAGATCGAGAACGCGCTGCATTGGGTGCTCGACGTCACGTTCCGGGACGATCTCGCCCGCGTCCGAAAGGGCCACGGCGCCAAAAACATGGCCGTCGTCCGGCACTTCGCCATCAATCTCGTCCGCGCAGCGCCAGACAAAAAAAGCCTAAAGCTCAGAAGGAAAATCGCCGGCTGGAACCAAGATTACCTCCAAAGCCTCATTCAAAAATCCGCCGTTAACCTGGATTCGTGACCGTGTTTGGACGGGCCGTGCGCCCTTTTGCCAGCTTGCGAGGCGACCGCCGCTTTGGCCGGAGACGAATCCGAAAGCAGGCCCGGAGAGATCGCGCATGAAGCGGCGAAATCGCCGAGGCGCCGCTTGCCGGAGGTTGAAGCTGGGACCTCAGCGATCCCAGCTTTCTTCCTTAGAACTTCAAGCGCAGTCCGGTGACAACGGCCGCCGTGTCGATGCTTGTCTTTGAACCTGTGGCGCCCTTGTCGGGGTTGGCCGTGCCTGCGTAGCCGGAAGCCAAGCCGCCTCGCACAATGGCGTAGGTCACGCCGCCGTAGACATCGAAATGTTTGTTGAATGCGTAGTCGAGCAGGATTGAACCCTGGTCGTAGTCGCCTGCGCAACCTTTCGATGCGGTGGCATTGCCTGAGCCAGCCTCGGCCGTCGCGCAACTCTTACCGTATTTTACGAAGGCGCCTTGGTCCACGTGATAGTAAGCGCCAGTGATGCTCCAGCCCAGGCCGAACTCGTATCTCGCGCCGGCCCACTCCATTTCCAGCTCTTTGGGCGTGGTATAATAGGGCGCCGCCTTTCCAGGCGTGTTCACGATCTCATAGCCGCCATTTGTAAAAGCGGTGGAGCCGATGCTCAAAGACCCATTCGATTGGTCGATGTGCTCATAACCTGTAAAGAACGTCAGCTTCGACCGAGGGCCCTCGTCCTTGTAGCCGCCGCCGAAATCGTAGACGTACTTGCCCATGACCGACCACGCTTCGTCGTCCGTGACGGTTGCGAAGAGGGCGTTTGGAATGGCGGTGGGATCGTTCTCCGATCCGATCAAGTTAACGGCGTTATTTTCCTTGGTGTAGACGCCATCGATGGAGAAACCTCTATAGGAGCCGCCGACGACGAAACCGTAAGCAGTTCCAAGAGTGCCCGTATCTTCGCCGCCATTCGAGTACATCGCGCCGGCGTGCAGGGGACCGTATTGATAGAAGTACTTCACCGAATTATCCCAGCGCGCCGCCTGCGTGCTGCCCGAGCCGCTCCATGTGCCCGAATAGCCCATGAGCGAGAACGCGTAGGAGAGCGACATCGGATCGTAATCGCGCATCGCTTCGAGCATGAGCGAATCTTGCCGTCCGGCGGTGAGCGTGCCATAAGCGGGGCTGCTCACGCCGCCATAGGCCACACTGTTGAACGCCTGCCCACATCGGCCGGAGTTGGCGTTCGAGGTCTGCCTGCTGAAGGGGACGCCCGCGTTCTGGAAGAAGGAGCTGCAGCCGTCCGAGAGTTCGCCGGTAACAGGGTTGAAGCCGGCCTCCAGCCTGCCGATGGCCTCAAAGCCGTAGCCGATGTTTTCCTCGATCTTCACGCCGATCTTGGATTGCTCCAGCGCGTTGGCTTGGAGCGTCGAGATCGACTGGCCGGTGTAATTGCGTGTGGTCGTAAAGGGGCTGTATTCGAGATCGGAGACTTCGTTTCCGAGCGGACGGCCATTGGTCTGATAGGCATAGCCGACGTTGACCGTTCCGTAGACGGTGACGCCGTGATAGCTCAGCGTGTCCGGCAGCGGATCCTTCAAGCTCCCGCCATCGCCCAGATCCGCCGCGTGGGCGGACAATGCGAACCCTGCCAGCGCGGCTGCGCAGGCGACAAATTTCTTCATGGAACCCCCCTCGGCGTCGGACGTTGAGATAGCCTGCGATCAATGCTGTTGAAAATATTAAGCTATTGTTCACAGCTGTATAGCGCCGAGAATAGCAGGCCGCCGGCGCCCCACAAGTGCAATTGGGCAACAGTTGTGACAATTACCACTTCCCTCTACCTTGGGTGGAGCAAGCATCTCCAAGGTTTAAGCCGCGGCTTAAGGCGAAAAAATCGGCCACGATTCGGCGTGTTCCCGGCGCAAGGGCATGCCGCGGCGCCACGGCTCCGCCCCGCCTTCGCCACAATCCCGCCGCCGTCGAAGCAACTAACTCGCGCCAAGGATTGCGCGCAAGGCGGCGCGGCGCGGGCGGAGGCGTGGGGCATGAATCGGGACGAAACGGTTGCGCTGTTTCTGGAGTGCGAGGCGAAGCGCGGCGAGGCGCGCGCCGCCTTGACTGCTGAATTGCCATCGCCAGCGGCGTGCAGAAGCTCCTGTCCGCCGCGTTCATCTTCCTGTTCGGCCTCGCGCTGCGCAATTTGCTGAAGGTGAAGTGACGCCGAAAAACGTCTTCCCGGAAGCCGCTTGCGGCTATCCGGGATCGTCCAGGACGCCGGCGCTTATTACGATCCCGTGTCTGCGGCGCGCCGCGCACGGGATGACGGCGCAAATCCTGTTGCGAGAGCCGCGAATTTCCCTATAGTGCGGCCACCGTCCGGTTTGAGGCTGAACGGAACCGGGAGGCTATTCCCGAAAGGATGGCTGCCCGCGCGGGCGCGCAAGCGCTCCGTTCCCGTGTCTCTGCTCTGCTTAAGATCCTTCAACGCCTTTCCAAGGCTTGACGGGGGCTCTGCGCCGGACGCAAACGCAACCGGGAAAGGCCGCTATGCCACGTTACGAGCATACCTTTCTTGCGCGCCAGGATGTCACGGCGCAGCAAGTGACAGGGCTGATGAACGCCTACAAGGCCGTCATCGAAGAATTGGGCGGCAAGGTCGCCAAGACCGAATATTGGGGTCTCAAGTCCACAGCCTACAAGATCAAGAAAAACCGCCGCGCGCATTACGCGTTCTTCAACATCGAGGCGCCGCATACGGCCGTGCTCGAAATGGAGCGCCAGATGCGGATTTCGACGGACATTCTGCGCTTCCTCACCGTGCGCGTCGAGGAGCTGGACGACAAGCCCTCGATCATGATGCGCAAGCAGGACGACCGCGAGCGTGAGCGCGGAGACCGCGACCGCGGCGATAGGGGCGACAGAGGCGACCGCGGGCCGCGTCCGCCGCGCCGCGACCGCGACGACCGCTTCGGCGGCGGCTTTGGCGGCGGATTCCGCGATGGCGAAGGCGGCGGAGGGCGCGGCTTCGGCGACAGACGGCCTCCACGGGTTGAAACGCCAGCTCCCGCGACAGGAGGCGACGAATGAGCATGCAAGGAGCCAGCAGCGCCGGAGCGCGCCGCCCCTTTTACCGCCGCCGCAAGACCTGCCCTTTCACGGGCGAGAACGCGCCGGTCATCGATTACAAGGACGTGCGGCTGCTCCAGCGCTTCATCTCGGAGCGCGGCAAGATCGTGCCGAGCCGCATCACGGCCGTGTCCGCCAAGAAGCAGCGCGAACTGGCCAAGGCCATCAAGCGCGCGCGCTTTCTCGGCCTTCTCCCCTATGTGCTAAGGTAGGAGTACGCCATGCAGGTCATCCTCCTCGAACGCATCGGCCGTCTCGGCCAGATGGGCGACGTGGTGAAGGTCCGCCCCGGCTTCGCCCGCAATTTCCTCCTGCCGCTCGGCAAGGCGCTTCGCGCCACCAAGGACAACCTCCAGCGCTTCGAGGTGGAGCGCGCGCAGCTTGAGGTCACGAACCTTGAGCGCAAGCAGGAGGCGGAAGCCGTCGGCGGGAAACTCGGCGGCTTGCGATTCCTCGTGATCCGGCAGGCCGGCGACACGGGCCAGCTCTACGGCTCGGTCTCCACGCGCGACATCGCCGAAGCCGTCACGGCCGGCGGTTTCACCATCGAGCGCTCGCAGGTTCTTCTCGACCGCCCGATCAAGAGCCTCGGACTGCACGAGGTGCGGATCGGGCTGCACCCCGAAGTCTCGGTCAAGGTCGCGGTCAACGTCGCGCGCACCGAAGAAGAGGCGCTGCGCCAGGCCGCGGGCGAGAACGTCGCGCAGTCCGCCCGCGACGACTACGCCGCCGAGCAGGCCGCGCTCGCGGCAGAGGCAGCCGCCGCGGCGGAAGCCTTGTTCGAAGGCGAGTCGCACGAATAAAAGACGCCGCATCCGCGAATATTGAAGGCGCAAGACAGGTTCTTGCGCCTTTTTATTTTAATATTGCTTCGGCTCGATGCAGTTTTTGCATAGCTCCCGCTCACCTCCCTTAATTCGCCTGAAGTATACTTGAACGGAACAAAGGGCGGCCGTAGCGTTTTGTTTTGAAGTCGGCCTGTGGCCGAGCCAATCCCGGCAATTACAGCAAAAAGGTCCGCCACGTGGAAGGTTCGCGCGTGCTCAATCGTGAGCTTCGGAGCAAGATCATGTCCGCCTCCGAGGCGGCCGCCCTCATCCCCGCGGGCTCGAATGTGGGCATGAGCGGATTTACCGGCTCCGGCTATCCGAAGCAGGTTCCAGCGGCGCTGGCCGCCCGCATCCACCACCTTCGCGACCAGGGCGAAGACTTCAAGATCGGCGTGTGGACCGGCGCCTCGACCGCGCCCGAACTCGACGGCGCGCTCGCCGAGTGCGACGGCATCGAAATGCGCCTGCCCTATCAGTCCGATCCGCATTGCCGCGCGCGCATCAACGCCGGGAAGATGCAGTATATCGACATCCACCTCTCCCACGTCGCGCAGTTCGTCTGGTTCGGCTTCTTCGGCAAGCTCGACGTGGCTGTCGTGGAGGTGACGGGCATTCTGGAGGACGGCCGGCTGATCCCGGCGACCTCCATCGGCAACAACAAAACCTGGCTCGATCAGGCCGACAAGGTCATCCTTGAGGTGAATTCCTGGATGAATCCGGACCTCGAAGGCATGCACGACATCTATTACGGGACCGCCCTGCCCCCGCATCGCAAGCCCATTCCGATCGTCGGCCCGGGCGACCGCATCGGCGAGCCCTATTTCCGCTGCGATCCCTCGAAAGTCGTCGCCATCGTCGAAACGAACGAAACGGACCGCTGCACGAAGTTCTCGTCGCCGGACCGGACCTCGCGCCTCATCGCGGGGCACATCCTCGAATTCCTCGTGCATGAGGTGAAGAAAGGCCGCATGCCGGAGAACCTCTTGCCGCTGCAATCGGGCGTCGGCAACACGGCGAACGCGGTGATGGCGGGCCTCGAACAGGGCAAGTTCGAGAACCTCACCGCCTATACCGAGGTGCTGCAGGACGGCATGCTGCATCTGCTGAAGCAAGGCAAGATGACGCTCGCGTCATCCACGGCGCTGTCGCTGAGCCCGGAGGCCTGCGACGCGTTCAACCGCGACATCTCCTTCTATAGGAAGCGCGTGGTGCTGCGCCCGCAGGAGATCTCGAACCACCCCGAGGTGATCCGCCGGCTCGGCGTCATCGCCATGAACGGCATGATCGAGGCCGACATCTACGGCAACGTGAATTCGACGCATATCTGCGGTTCGTCCATCATGAACGGCATCGGCGGCTCGGGCGATTTCGCGCGCAACGCCTACCTCTCCTTCTTCATGACGCCGTCGACCGCGAAGAACGGGCAGCTCTCGTGCATCGTTCCGATGGTCACGCATGTCGATCACACCGAGCACGACGTGCAGGTGCTCGTCACCGAGCAGGGGCTCGCGGATTTGCGCGGACTCGCGCCCCGGCAGCGCGCCAAGGTCATCATCGAGAACTGCTCGCACCCCGATTACCGGCCCGCGCTCGAAGCCTATATCGAACGCGCCATGCGCTACGCCACGGGCCGGCACACGCCGCACATGCTCGACGAGGCGTTTCATTTCCTGGCGAAGTGGAAGGCCGAGCAGGCGGCGATGGAGGTGGCGAAGGACATCCATGGCGGCTTGACGCAGGCCGATTTCCACCACGCCCACATCGAACCGTATTCCCTCGGCGACTGACGGCGGAAGGCGCTTGCCGGGGGCGCCCATCGCCCCGGCCTGCTCTCTCCTTGCGGGAAAGTCCTGCTTCAGCATCGTCATCCCGGAAATGCCGAAGGCGAATCCGGGATCGCACACCATCACAACCTGTGTTCTCTACGATCCCGGCTCGCGCTCCGCTTGGCCGGGATGACGAGATGCGGCAACGCCTCGCATCGAGGCCTGCGCGCCCGGCTCCTGGTCCGGTTGAGGGGTCTATACGTCGCTGCTTGCTTTGCGGTAACGTAAGATATACGCATGTATACAAGCAATCCTGACGCTAAGGAGCCAAAGCTCGTACAGCCGGAGGCGCGTTTGCGCACCATTCGCCGCAGCTCTCAAGCGACCTTGCCTCCGATAAGCTGTACGTGATCGATAAGGTGCTCATACGCCTTCTTTCCCGCGGGGCGTTCGAGCCGTCTGGAAGGGCGAGGCCATATGTCGGTGACCGACCCTCTAAAGTGTATCCTGAGCGAGCGCGACAAGGAGGTTCTGTTGCATATCGCGGACGGGCTTAGCGACAGGGAGATCGCGGCCAAGCTCAATCTCAGCCCGAAGACGATCAACTTCCGTGTGGAGGAGATGAAACGCAAGCTTGACGCCAAGACACGCGTTCAAGTGGTGGCGATCGCGTTGCGCCAGGGCTGGATAGACTAAGGTGCGCGGACGCGCCCGGCCTGCGACCCGCGATATTGCCTCAACGAGAACGTCCGACAAGCAAAGCGCCTGGTCCCGCTGGACCGCCACTTTCCAGAGGGTATTTCCCCTGATCTCCTCGCACGGCAAAAGGTACCTCTGCCAATCGGACACGTGCTGTTCTTCGTAGAAGCCGGTCGGCGTCGGGCAGGCGAGTATCGCATCGCCCGCGCGCAGCTTTTTCACCAGCGCCGCGGGGGCGTCGTCATCGATCGCAATCTCAAGCTGGGCGCGCATCCGGTCCTGGTTGTTGATCCATGCGAGAGTGACCTGACCCGACTCGTCGACCAGCATCAGGCCTGGCGGAGACGGCAGGAGATAGTGCTCGACGGCGCCGATGCGCTCGGCGAGCTTGTCGCACCAGCTCGCAATCTCCGGATCGTCGAGGAACGCCGTGTCCTCAAGCTTTGCGATGGGTTCCAGCGGCGCGGCGATGTCCTTGAAGTAGCCGTACTGCAGCTCCCGGATGATCCGCCTCAGTTTGTCGAGCAGGTCTGGGTCCTGCTTGACCAGGAACAGGCTGATCAAGCCCTCGTTGAAGGCGGCGACGGCCGTCGAATCCCCGGTCTTACCGGTGAGCAGCACCTTCTTGACCGGCAAGTGCTTGATCTTCTGGAGGAGTTCGAACCCTGTCATACTCGGCATGGCAAAGTCGACCACGACCACCGAAACGCGCGAAAAGCGGGCGGGATCGCGGGCTATTGCGGCGATGCGCGATGCAGGCAGGCGGACGAGAGGATCGCCGGCCTCCCCGTCGTCGACCGGCGCGCGATTGACTTCTTCGATCGTCAAGCCGGTCCGCTCCGCATCCTTGAGAAGGCGCTGGATGGCTTGCTCCGGCCGCTGCTCGGTTGCGCACAGCGTGACATCGGCATAATTGTAGTCGAAACTATCGAGGTAGAGCCGGTCATCATCGACGACGAGGCATGTCGTCGGGTGGTAGAGGGGCAGCAAGGCGCTCATAAGTCCGGTCCCGATCCTCGAACGCCAGGGCGCTCGTGAGGCGCTTCCGGCAGCTTAGACCGGAACTTTATAATTAGCGCACGCGATATCGTGCAAGTGAAAGTTCGTAGCCGTGCGACTTGGCTTTATGACCGGCGACCGACGCCCGAGGGGGCGGACCCCACTCACCCGGCTATGGCGTCTCGTGCGCTATCTTCGCAGTTCGTATGTCGAATACCACGCTCTCGCCGCATACAAGCTGCCGGCAGTCGGGCTGATCGCGGTTGTAACTCTTCTATTATATTATTTTATCTGGAAATACGTCTTCCCGCAACCCTACGAGAGCCTGCCGCTGAGGCTTGCGGCAGCGGCGCTGTGCTTGCCGATGGCGCTTCGGCGCTATTGGCCATGGTGGCTGATGTCCTATTACCTGGCGTACAGCTACTGGGCGCTGCTGTTCGCCGGACCGGCGTTTTGCACCATCATGTTGCTTATGAACGGCGTCAATAACGTCTGGCTCATGACGGTGACCGCGATTATCCTCTTCACGTTTCTGCTCTGCGACCTCGCCAACGGCGTTCTCGTCTCCCTCTTGGGGCAGTTGATCGGGCTGATCGCCTATCTGCTGCTGACCGGGACATCCCATGTTCCCGCCGACTATCTGCTTGTCCTCCCGATCTACGGGTTCATCCTGACCGCGGTGATTTTTCTCTCGCACAGCGAGCGCGCGATCGCGCGCGAGAAACTCCTGGCGGCGCGCGCCCTCGCGAGCAGCATCGCCCATGAGATGCGCACGCCCCTTCTTGGCATCCGGCTCGACGCCGGAAAAACCGTCGAGCACCTCGCCGGTCTGAGCGCGGTCAACCAGTGGGCCCGGGTGCGGGGCTGCGAAGAAAGCCTCAGCGATGGCGATATGGCCCGCATCAGGAGCGCCCTGCAACGCATCGCCGGACACGCCGCCGCCGCGAACCTCGTCATCAATATGCTCCTTACCAGCGTGAAGGAGGAGAGCGGCTCCAAGGAGCGGATGAAGCTTTACGCCATCGGCGGCACCATCGAAGAGGCGATCGGCCGCTTTCAATTCCGCCCCGGCGAGCGCGAGTTGATCAGGATTCGCGTTCAAGACAACTTCGTCTATCAGGGTGTCGAGGTGCTGATGGTTCACGTCATTTTCAACCTCGTCAAGAACGCGCTCCGCGCCATCGCCGCGGCCGGAGAAGGGCAGATCGTCATAGAGGCGAGAACGTCGCCGGGCGGCCATTTGCTCTCGATCAGCGACACCGGCCGCGGCATCGAACCGGGGATGCTCCCGTTTATTTTCGTACCGTTCGTGTCCGGTCACGCGGAAACCAGCGGCACCGGCATCGGCCTGTCCTTCTGCCGGCGCGTCATCGAGGAGTTCGGCGGCAGCATTCTGTGCACATCGGCGCCTCACAAAGGCACCACCTTTGAAATCACGCTGCCCGTCATCGAGGCGAAAACGGCGGACGCGGCCGCCTCCGCGGCCGCGTTGCCAAGCCCCGCTCACGCCGCTAGCGCGAGCGGCTGGCCCGCCCCGGGCGCCTGACGGGCCCGGCGCCGTGTCGACGGCCACGACGCCAAGCCGACCTCGTCCCTGATCTCGGCGCACACATCCAGCACGCGATCGAGTTCGGCCCCGGTCAGGCCGCAATTCACCGTGAAGCGGATGATGCAGCGATTGGCGGCCGTCGCCGGCGGCAGGAAGATGGCGCCGAAGACATCGCGCGTCTCCAGCGCATCGCGCAGCTTCATCGTCTCGATGATGTCCCCGGCCTCAAGCGCGATGATCTGCGATTTGGACGAAGCGACATTGTAGCCAAGTTCGTCGAGGCCCTCCTTAAGGTAACGATGATTGCCATGCAGTTGGCGCTGCCGCCACGGCTCGCTCGCGAAGATGTCGAGGGCGGCGTTGTACCCCGCAACCTCGTGCGCCAGGACTTGCGTGCTGAAGATGACAGGCAGCGATTCGTAGCGCACGAACTCGGCATTGCGCCGTGAGCATACGACAAGGCCGCCGCGGCTCGAAACCGCCTTGGACAGGCCGACGGTTCGAAAGTGCACGCGATCGCCGAGCCCGCGCGCCGCGACAAGGCCCGCGCCGCCGGGTCCGTGCGTACCGAAGGAATGCGTCTCGTCGACGACCAGCGCGCAACCGCGCCGCTCGGCGACCTCGGCGAAGTCTTCGAGGGCGGCAATGTCGCCGTCGGTGCTGTAAAGCGCATCGATCAGGATCGCTCCGGGGCCTACCCTCCCGATCAAGCGATCGAGATGGTCCGCGTCGTTGTGGCGGAATGGCGTGGGCCTGGCGCCCGCGGACTTCACGCCCTCCCACAGCGACAAGTGCGCCTTCATGTCGACGAACACAGGCGTTTCGGGCCGGCAAATCGCCTGGATCAGGCCCACATTGGCGCAATAGCCCGAATTGGCGAGCACGGCGGCTTCGGCGCCCATCAGGCGCGCCACGCGCTGTTCGAAAGCATTGAGCCCATCGGCCTCGTGATGCACGAACGCTCGCGACACCGAATCGCCATGGCCCCCGGCCTGCAAGGCGCGGACTTCCGCCTCGATCACGCGCCGGTCGCCGGCGACGCACAGATAGTCGTTGCTGCGCAATCTGACCGCGCCCGGTCCGGGCGTCAGGCCCTTCAAGGGATGCCGGCCCTTGTAGCTAACCTCGATCCGGTCCCGATAGTAGCATTCGACCCGGTCGAACAGGAATTTGGGGTCGGGGGGAAGCCGCGTTTCGCGGCGGTGATCCAAGTCCTCGCTCATATGCGTGTTCCTTTTAAGGGTTACTGACTAGTAAAAGGTATCACGCGGGAGCGAATGGAGAAGGTTCGGGTAGTTCTCCAAGACTTATCAACGGGGCGCGGAATTCGATCGAAGGATTAGGTAAAAACCCGATGGGCGCCGCCGACGGCCTGTCGTAGTAATAATTCGGTGTTTCTTGAATATTCCGGGTCGTCAGGAAATGCGCGGCGCGGCGAGGCCGGGGTTAAAATGCTATACGAACAGCGAGGCGTCAGCCCGCTCTTCTTGATCTGATCTTGTAAGTAGTAACGGGCAGCGTCAAATGAGTACCCGCCAAAGGAGCGACCACAATCGTGTTGGAGACGTGTGAGACCAGCCGCGATTCCGCGGACCCGCTTGAAGAGTTTCAAAGCGCACTGATCCGTGCATACGAACACGCTCTTGAGCAAGGGATAAGCCCAAGCAATGCCGTCGCGGCAATGCTCGAATTGACTTCCCTGGAAATTCAGCGGTGGGTTACGCCAACCATGGAAGAGTAAAGCCGACGGCGCATGCGCGCCGCAAAAGACAGGGTCTTTCGGCTGGCGAGCGCCGCCTACCGCGCGATGGCGCCGTCGACATAGAGCCAGCGGCCATCCTCCCGGACGAAGCGGCTCGTCTCGCGCACCTCATGCGCCCGTCCGCTCGCCTTGTAGCTGGCGATGAACTCGACGATGGCGCTGTCCGGCAGAGGCGCCTCGTGGCGCAACACTTTGAGCCCCAGCCAGCGGCGCTTAAGGGCGCCGGGCGAAAGCTCCGCCGGCCGGGTTCCGGGATGCCAGGTTGCGAGCAGGTAATCTTCGAGCTGAAGCACGTAAGCCGCATAGCGCGAACGCATCAGCGCCTCCGCGTCCGGCGCCGCCTCTCCGCCGTGCCATCGCCGGCAGCATCGCTCATAGGCGAGCCGGCTGCCGCAGGGACACGGGCCGCGAAACTGGTTCTTTGCAGTCATGAGGCTCAAATCCTCTCTGGACCGCTCTTTACGGGACGGCGGCGCCGATGGCAAATTTCCCCGGCGGCGCCCTTCCCTCTTCGCCGCCGCCTTTCTCGCTTGAAGCGAGGCGCGGCGTATCGAAAAATCGGGATGGAAACGCCGGCGCTCTCCTCGAAAACGCTGGCATTGGCGCCGACAATGTGAATTGGTTAAACTTGAGGGGCGCGCGCCGGACGCGGCGCGCAAAACGAGGCGCAAAAAAGCGAGGAACCCCGACATGAACGATCGAATCCGTGAAATATTGCGCTGGTACGCCGGAGAGAATCCAGGCGTGCGGACCAATCTTGCCAGACTGCTCAATCATGGCCGCCTCGGCGGCACGGGGAAGCTTGTCATTTTGCCTGTGGACCAGGGCTTCGAGCACGGCCCCGCGCGCAGCTTCGCGCCGAATCCGTCCGGCTACGACCCGCGCTACCACTTCCAGCTCGCCATCGAGGCCGGCTGCAACGCCTACGCGGCGCCGCTCGGTTTCATCGAGGCCGGCGTCTCCGAATACGCGGGCGAGGTTCCGCTCATCCTGAAGTGCAACAGTCACGACGTGCTGTATGACGAGAAGGACCCGCTTTCGGCGGTGACGGCCAGCGTCGACGACGCGCTCAAGCTCGGCTGCGTGGCCATCGGCTTCACGATCTATCCCGGTTCGAGCCATGCCGCGACCATGTACGAGCAGCTTCGCGATTTGTCGGCGGAGGCGAAGGCGGCCGGCCTCGCGGTCGTCGTCTGGTCCTACCCGCGCGGCTCCAGCCTGTCGAAAGACGGGGAGACGTTGATCGACGTGGTGACCTATGCGGCGCAGATCGCGGCGCAACTCGGGGCCAATGTCATCAAGGTGAAACTGCCGAGCGCCAAGATCGAACTGCCCGAGGCGAAAAAGGTCTACGAAAAACACCAGATCCCCATCGCCACGCTTGCCGAACGCGTCCGCCATGTCGTGCAAAGCGCCTTCGACGGGCAGCGTATCGTGATCTTCTCCGGCGGCGCCGCGACGAGCGACGAGCATGTGTTCGAGGAGGCTCGCGCCATTCGCGACGGCGGCGGGTTCGGCTCGATCATCGGGCGGAACTCGTTCCAGCGCCAAAAGGAAGACGCGCTCAAGTTTCTTTCCACCGTCATGGGACTCTACGAGGGCTCGATCCAATAGCAAGGACGCTGAAAAAGTGGGAGTTCTTGGCTTCATCCTTCGAGACGGCGCATCGCGCCTCCTCAGGATGAGGCTTCGACAGGCTCGGGATGAGGAGTGGCGTTTTCAACATGTTAACCTCATGGTGAGCCTGTCGAACCATGGGCAGCCGCACTTTTTCAGCAGCCTGATAGACCCTGTCCCCTCTTGGGAAATTTAAGACCGCACAAAGGAAGGACTTGCCATGGCAGAACGACTTTTAACCCCGGTGCGCCGGCTCGGCGTGCTCACCGGCGGCGGCGATGTTCCTGGGCTGAACGTAGCCATCAAGGCGCTCGTCTCCCGCGCCGAGGATATGGGCATCAGCGTGTTCGGCTTGCGCAAGGGCTGGGAGGGGATCACCTTTCTCAACCGCTCGCGGAAGGTGGAGGACCTCGCCTTCCGGTATGAAGACCCGGCGACCTGGGAGAACTACGTCGTTCCGCTGACGCTGCTCAACACGCGATCCATCGACCGCACGGGCGGCACGATCCTCGGCTCGACGCGCACCAATCCCGCCAACGTCAAGGTCAGCGACCTGCCGGCGCATCTGGCCTCTTACGGACAGGGAAAAGCGCCGGGCGACCGCGTGGACCTGACCGATGTCGTCATCAAGAACATGGAGCATATCGGCCTTGACGGCATCGTCGTTATCGGCGGCGACGATACGCAAAGCTTCGGCGCCCTGCTCGAAAAGCGCGGCGTCCCCGCCTGGGGCATCCCGAAGACCATGGACAACGACGTGCCCGGCACCGACTACTGCATCGGCTTCTATACCGCCATCGTGCGCGGCGCCGAGTTCATCAATCGCATCCGCTCCACGGCCGGCTCGCACCAGGAGACCATCCTGTTTCGCATGTTCGGCCGCGACGCGGGCTTCACGGCGCTCGAAACCGCCATCGTGGCCGCCGTCGACCGTGTGCTGATCCCGGAGTCGCCCGCCAATATCGACAGGCTCGCGGAACTCATCGCGCATGACCGGCAGAACCCGCACAACTACTCGACCGTCATCCTGTCGGAAGGCGCCAATCTCGGCATGCCCGTGCCGGAAGAGGGGCCGGCCGACGCTTATGGCCACCGCAAGAAGGTGAACATTGCCGAGTTCCTGGCGAAGGAGCTTACCCACCGCTTGCCGGGCGTGCGCTTCCTCCCGCTCGACCTGACCTACATCCTCCGCGCGGGCGAAGCCGAGGCCTACGACAAGCGCATGGCGGCCTTCTTCGCCAACCTCGTCTTGAGCGAGGTCGAGGCGGGGCGGCATGGCGTCATGGCCGCCCACCGCGAGGGGCGCTTCGTCCTCACCGACATTCCGGGCAAGAACTTTCCGGCGCGCGGCGTCGATCCTTCCGACTATCATCCGACGCAGTATCGCCCCTATTACGAGCGCATCACGGGCGCCTACGTCCCGCAGACGGGCCGGAGTTGATCCCGCGTACTTTGCGATAAACGAAACATGGCCGGGCTCCACCCGGCCATTTTCCGTTAAGATGGCGGTGAATTTCGAAAACTGGAGGAACCGATGTCCTCGCGGAGGCGGCCATTCGAGGCCAAACTTTTTGCGCTCCTGCTCTTTCTCTCCAGTCTGGCTACCGGCTTCGCCGGACTGGCGGCCTTCGGATACCTCGCGCCCGCCCTTTGCCTTCTCATTGTGGCCGTCTTGCTCTGGTTCGGGCGCGGACGCTTTTTCGTGAACTCCGTGATAGCCCTCAATCTGGCGAGCGGCGTTATTCTCATCCTGGCGCTCTGGCTCGGCGGCGCCCTCGGTTATGCCAAACTCGACATCGCGGGCGCGGCGCTGCTCATCAACCTCCTGTGCGGCGGGCCGCTCTTGTCCGCGCTCGGGGCGCCGCTGTTGATTTCGCTTCGCGCAGGCAAGGCGCTGCCTGCCTGGCTCGCCGCTGCTTGAGGTCCGTTATGGTCCGCTTCCTTCCCGCTTTCCTCATGATGGCCGCTGGCCTGCTGGCCCCCCTGCCCTGCCGTGCGGCGGATTTTACCGGCCGCGTTCTCTTGCCGGATGGCGCCCCGGCCTTCGGCGCCATGCTGACCGTGTTCGACGAGAGCCGGCAAAATCGCGAAACTGTTTATACCGCAGCGGACGGCGGGTTCGCGATCCGCACCCCTTTTGCCGGGCGGCTGGAGGTGCGCGCCCGTTTGGCCGGTTACGACGACGCCACGCTTTCCGCGGCGGGCGGCGAACAAACGAGGCCGGATGTGACCCTGACTTTAAAATCCTTCGACGGCCCGGAACCGGCGACGATGTCGCTCGCCGCCTCGGCCTTCAATGCGCGGCTGCCCTGGGCTGGCGACTTCTCCACCCGCGCCGCCTTCGTCAGCCAGTGCAACTACTGCCACCAACTTGGCAACGCCAGCACCCGCGTCCCCCGCAGCCATCGGGAATGGCTGGACGAAATCAACAAGATGGAGGGCATCCTCGCGCTGCCCACGCAACGCGAGAAGATCAAGATCGCCGACGTGCTGACCAAGGGGTTCGACGGGCAGCCCGTGCAGGCGACGCAGACTTACGGCGCCAGCGCCGAGCTGGCGCGCGCCAAGGTCCGAGAATGGAACGCCGGCGACGACTTCACCTTCATCCACGACGCCGATGTCGGCCGCGACCAGAAGCTCTACGGGACCGACGAAGGGCACGACCTCCTCTGGGTGCTCGACCGCCAGACGGGGAAGATCGAAAGCTACCGGTTTCCCGATATCGATCTGCCGCGCGGCGGCCATTTCAGCGGAATGAAGCTGCCGATAGGCGTGTTTTCCGGCAAGCACGGCCCCCATTCGATGGCGCAGACCTCGGACGGACGCATCTGGATCACGAACTCGCTGTCGTCCACCTTGATGTCGTTCGATCCAGCCTCCCATCAGTTCAAGACCTTCCCCCTCGGCGAAGATGTGCTCTATCCGCATACGATCCGGGCGGACGCGCATGACGTGCTGTGGTTCACTTCGGTGGCCTCAAACCATGTGGTGCGCTTCGACCCCAAGACCGGGACGGCCACGGTGATTCGGCTCCCCTTCAACGGGGTCGTTCAGTGGGTTTCGCAACAGCTGCTGCCGACGCTGATGCGGATCGGCAGCTGGTTCCCCGATCGGGCTTGGCACCTCGACCTCTCCACGCACCGTCTCTTCGGTTACAAGATCCTGCCATTCCCCTACGGCATCGATGTGAACCCCGTCGACGGCTCGATTTGGTACGCGAAGCTCTATGCGTCGAGGATTGGACGCATAGACCCTGTAACGCTGGCGATCCAGGAGTGGGACACGCCGATGAAGGGACCGCGCCGCCCGCGCTTCGATGCAAAAGGGGTGCTGTGGATCCCAGCGTTCGACGATAGCGGCTTGATGAGGTTCGATACCGCAACGCAAGTCTTCGCCAGTTTCAAGATTCCGCCCATTGGCGCTGGGGAATATGAAACGCCCTATGCCTTGAACGTGGACCGGGGCGCCGGAGAGGTATGGATGAGCGCGAACAATTCGGACCGCATCCTGCGCTTCTTCCCGGCCACAGGCGAATTCATGAGTTATCCCAGCCCTACCCGGGTCACTTTCCTGCGCGATTTCGCCTTCGCTCAAGACGGCAGCGTTTGTTCCAGTTCTTCTAACCTGCCCTCCTACGCGATTGAAGGAGGGCGTGGCGGCTTTATTTGCATCGATCCGATTGGCGGAGAGAGGGATCGGCTGGCGCTGTCCCAGGGCGGCAACTGAGGCTAATAGGGCGGCTTGGTATGGCCGGCGGGCGACAGGGTGAAGATTTCGCAGCCGTCCTTCGTGACGCCGACCGTATGCTCGAACTGCGCGGACAGGCTCTTGTCGCGCGTCACCGCCGTCCAGCCGTCCGGGAGAACCTTCACGGCATGGCCGCCCGCGTTGAGCATGGGCTCGATTGTGAAGATCATGCCCTCCTGAAGCGCGTCGCCTTCGCCGGGGCGGCCGTAATGGCGAACCTTCGGCGCCTCGTGGAACACCCGGCCGACGCCGTGGCCGCAAAAGTCGCGCACAACCGAGAAGCGCTGACTTTCCGCGAAGCTCTGGATGGCGTGGCCGATGTCGCCCAAGGTTGCGCCCGGCCGGACCGCGGCGATGCCGCGCATCATGGCCTCGTAGGCCGCATCGACGAGCCGCCGCGCCTTCACGCCGGCCTCGCCGCAATAATACATCCGGCTCGTGTCGCCATACCAGCCGTCGAGGATCGGCGTCACGTCGATGTTCACGATGTCGCCTTCCGCCAGGCGCTTGTCGCCCGGGATGCCGTGGCAGACGACGTGGTTGACGGAGATGCAGGTCGCCTTCGGGAAACCGCGATAGCCGAGCGGGGCGCATTTTGCTCCGCGCTCCTCCATGAACCGCTGCATGAGCGCATCGAGTTCCCCGGTGCTCACGCCCGGCTTCACGGAAGGGCCGATGAAGTCGAGCGTTTCGGCGGCAAGCCGTCCGGCGCGCCGCATGCCGGCGAAATCGTCCGGACCGTAGAGCCGGAATTGAGACTGGTCCTGCGTTTCACCCATGAGGGAGCCTTTCGCCGAAGCTCGGGCGCTCGGCATTCGATCGCCCGAAAGCAAGCGAAAATCGTCCCTTTTCCCGACAAAGGCAACGGCGCGCCCCTGAGGCGGATTGCCTGGGGCCAATTCGCCGGCGGTCCGGCCTACGCGGCGTGGACGATCTTCGTTCCGAGCAGCGCCAGGAACTGCGCGATCCAGGCCGGGTGAGCGGGCCAGGCGGGCGCGGTGACGAGATTGCCGTCCGTCACCGCCGCGTCGATGGCGATGTCCGCGTAGATGCCGTGCGCGAGTTCGACATCGGCGCGGCAGGCGGGATAGGCCGAGCACCTCCGCCCTTCGAGCACGCCCGCGGCGGCGAGAAGCTGCGCGCCGTGGCAAATGGCGGCGACCGGTTTGCCGGCGAGGAAGAAATGCTGCACCGCCTCGATGACCTCCGGGTTCAGCCGCAGATATTCCGGCCCGCGTCCGCCCGGTATCAGAAGCGCGTCGTAGTCCTCCGGCAGGATGCCGGAGAATGTCGCGTTGAGCGTGAAGTTATGGCCGCGCTTTTCGCTGTAGGTCTGCTGGCCCTCGAAATCGTGGATCGCGGTGGCGATCTGCTCGCCGGCCTTCTTGCCGGGGCAGACGGCGTGGACCTCGTGCCCCGTCGCAAGCAGAGCCTGGAACGGCACCATGGTCTCGTAGTCCTCGCAGAAATCGCCGCAGATCATCAAAATGCGCTTGGGCATCGCTCCCTCCAAAACCTCGATCGTGCCTGAGCATCGCACAGGTCGCGCCGCCGCTCAAAACACAAGAGCCGCCACGCGCGAAGACCAATCGAATGATCGTACAATAAGACGCAAAAAAGCGGCTTCAGCTTGGCGAATATGAAATTCGGGACGTGTAAGACTTGTTTATCCGAGGACGCGAGTGAGTACGCCATGCAACACTTCATGCAGGACGAGAGAAGCGCCCAAGCTTGGTCCATGCACCAAACCCGGCGGTCCGCCAATGCGGCCAATACGGTCGAATATGGCCTCATGGCGCTGCTGCTCGCGACCCTCATTGCGACCGGGGCGACACTCATGGGGAATCGACTGAGCGGCCTCTTTAGCACCGTGGCCTTCGCAATGGAGCAATCCGGCGAGCCTCGGAGCGCCGTCCCGTTCGCCCAAGGAACCGAACGCTAAGGCGCGCCCGTCGAGCGCGACGCGAGCGGCGAGCTTTACGAGGCTCAAGGATGGTGGGGTGGCGCGCCCGACAGGACTTGAACCTGTGACCCCAAGATTCGGAATCTTGTACTCTATCCAGCTGAGCTACGGGCGCCGCGACGAAACAATAGCGGAAGCCCGCTCGCGCCGCAACCGGCCATCTCGGCGCCGGGCGCGGCCACCCGCTACCGCCGCATCCCGGACTTTCGTGGCCGCAGTGTGGGCTTCCGGCTCGCCAGGACGGTGAACGCTCCAAAAAACGGCTTGCGCCAATCGAAGGAACAAAAACGGTCCGCAAGGATTTGTCCGTATTGCTCGCACAGCTGAAGGCAGGCAAACTCGCCCCAGACGCGATGGCTTAGGAGGACAGACCATGGACGAACTCGTTCGTAGCCTCAAGTCTCTGCACACAAGCTTGATCGACGCCCTTCAAGGATACGAAGAGGGGCTGAAGGATGCGCATGGCGAGGGACTTGCGCCGTTGTTCGCCGAGATGATCGCCCTCCACCGGAGGGACGCGGACGCCATTTCGGAACAGCTGAAGCGCCTGGGCGCCGGCGCCGGCGATCGCGGGTCGTGGATGGGCGCCTTCGACCGCACGGTGATGAAGCTTTCCTCTCTCGTCACGAAGCTGGACGACAAATTTCTTCCGAGCCTGGCGGACGGCGAGAAACAAGTGCTCGACCATTACGACCGCGCCATCGCCGCGTCCTCGCCGGACAATGCCGAGTATCCGGTGCTTGTGAAGCAACGGGAGGCTCTCAGCGAAAAGGTCGCCGCCATGAGGGCGGGCAAGCTGGCCTGAGGCGTGGCTGGCTCGATGCGCGCATGGCGCTCTCGCCGTTTCAACGCCTGCTCGGAGCGGATTTCGAGCGCCTGCCCGCGGCCGTGCGCGACTTGCACAGCCTCGGGACAAGCGCCGTGGCCGCCGGACGCGCCGACATCGCCGCCGCCTCCAATCCGGCCGCCCGGCTCCTGCGCTGGTTCGCAGGGCTGCCGCGGCCCGGCCAGGGCGCGCCCGTGAGCGTGGCCTTCCGCCCGGACGGCAGGGGCGGCGAACGGTGGGAGCGGCGGTTCGCCTCGCGCCGCTACGCCAGCACGATGACGGCGGGGACGGGCGGCGCGGACGGCCTGCTGGTCGAGCATTTCGGTCTGTTTCGCCTGTATTTCCGGCTGACGCCGAGGGCGGACGGGCTTGCCTGGTCGCTCGTGCGCTGGCGGTTTCTCGGGCTGCCGCTGCCGGGCTGGACCGCGCCCAGGATCGAATGCCTGGAGAGCGGCGACGGCGCGCGCTTCGTGTTCGACATCGATGTCGGTTTTCCGGTGATCGGGCACGTGATGCATTACCGCGGCTGGATCGAGCGGGGGCGGGCGACTGCGGGCGCATCGTAGTGCCCACCGCGCTGGCGCATCGGAGCCCCGCACGGCAGCGCAAGCGCCAAGGCGTTTGAAGCTTTGCCCTTGGCAGGTTTGCGTGATACTTGGTTAATAAAGAAATAGGCAGCAATTCATACCGCCATGTCAGATTCACCGCAAAGTTACAAATACGCAGCCTTCGTCAGCTATCGACACAAGCCGGAGGACCGGCGATGGGCGATGTGGCTCATCGAAACTTTGGAAACCTTCGAGACACCTCCATTTCTCGTTCAACGCGGAGTGCCCGCAAAAATAGGGGTCTTGTTTCGCGACGATGGCGAGATGGCAGCAAACCATGATATCGGAAAGCACATTAAGACAGCGCTATGGTGGTCAAAATACCTAATAGTGGTCTGCTCCCCTGACACGCCGCAATCAGAGTGGGTGCGGGCGGAAATTGAGCTATTCAAATCTTGGGAGCGTGTGGACAGGATCTTGACGCTTCTCATTGCCGAGCCCCCCTCTGCCGTCATTCCGCCCGAACTGCGTCACTGGCAGGCGGTTGGCTCAGGACCAGACACTCGTCTGGAAATGCTTGAGCCCGCCAGCGCGAACGTCGCGCCCCAACAGGGCAAGACCGAGGAAGAACTCAAGGATTTGGCGCGCGACAAGCTCGCCTCGGTCTTGCTGGGTTGTTCTTTCTCAGAACTTAGGGACCGACAAGTTGAGCGTCTGCAACGCGCAACTACAACGGCCTATTTTGAGACACAAGTTAGGCGTTGGGGAGTACCCGAAGGCATCGGACCGCTCACCGAAGATCTCGTCGCGCGGAGGCATAGGAGTTTGCGCTTTGAGAGTCGCGGGGGACTTGTCCATAGCGTTCAGCGCGTCAATGGCCACGGCATGCTTCGCCAAGACGCAGACGGTATCGCGCAATGGGATGTTGCCTATCGAAGCGATGGAACAGTGGAGAGCATCGAACATCGAGACCGTCACGGCCAAGTCAAGCTCAAAGAAAACTTCAACAAGAATCGTCGTTTTGTAGATTTCCTTCGCGAGGATGACCTCGCCGCTGCGCGAGAGGCTTTTCACGGCGAAATGGGTTTCAACGCTGATCAACTTTCCGACCTGCGCAAACGAAAGGCCGGTATTGTCCGCCACATCTTGGAGTTTGATGAGCGCGGGTTCATGATTCAAACGCGTTACGCATGCGACCATTTCAATGCGCCCGCGCAGGATGCTCTCGGTAATTTTGGTGAAGGCTACGAGTTGAACGGTCGAGGACAACCTACCGTCACTAGGTATCTGGACGCGAACCGGGCACCCTACACTCAAAGAAATGGCGTCAACCTACGAAGGGATTCGTATGACTTTTGCGGTCGCCGCACCAAACTGGAATACCTAGATGAGAACGGGTACATCCTCGGGAATGCAGGCTTTGCCAGTCGAATTTTAGTCTTCGATGAAATTGGCAACGAAGTCGAAGCGAAACATTTCGGTGTCGGTGGTGAGCCGGTCCTCAACAAAGATGGCATTTGCCGCTGGACCAAAAACTACGACGACTGCGGCAATCCGACCGATTGGGCTTGTTTTGGCACCGATGGCGAGCCGATACTCTGCAAGCAAGGCTATGCCCGCACCACTCGAAGATACGACGTGCACGGCAATGTGATTGAATGGGCCGGTTTCGGCGTCGACGGCGAGCCGGTTCTACATAGGAACGGCTATGCCCGCTATACGGAGAGATATGACGCGCGCGGCAATCCGGTCGAATGGGCCTTCTTTGGCGTTGATGGCGAGTCGGTCCTGGACAAGAACGGCGTTGCAGGCTGGACGCAAAGCTACGACGCGCGCGGGAATGTGATCGAGTGTGCTTATTTCGGCGTCGAAGGCGAGCCGGTCCTGCACAAGAACGGCTATGCCCGCTACACAAAGAGCTACGACACGCGCGGCAATCCGGTCGAATGGACCTTCTTCGGCGTTGATGGCGAGCCGGTCCTGGACAAGAACGGCGTTGCGCGCTGGACGCAAAGCTACGACATGCGCGGCAATCCTATCGAATGGGCTAATTTCGACGTCGATGGCAAGCCAACGCTGCACAGGGACGGCTATGCGCGCGGGATGCGGAGCTACGACGCACGCGGCAATTTGATCGATTGGGCCTATTTCGGCGTTGATGGCGAGCCGGTGCTGTCCAAGAATGGCTTCTCGCGCACCACTAGAAGCTACGATGCGCGCGGCAATGAGATCGAATGGGCTTGTTTTGGCGTCGATGGCGAGCCCTGCCTGGACAAGCATGGCATAGCGTGCTTGAGGCGGAGTTTCGATGCGCGTGGCAATGTGATCGAATGGGCCGGTTTCGGCGTCGATGGCGAGCCAGTTCTGCACAAGGAGGGCGTCGCACGCACCACGCAGGCCTACGATGCACGCGGCAATGTGATAGAATGGAACGGTTTCGGCGTCGATGGCCAGCCGGTCCTGAACAAGAACGGCGTCGCACGCACCACACGAAGCTACGACGCACGCAGCAATGTGATCGAATGGGCCTGTTTTGGCGTCGATGGCGAGCCGATTCTGAGCAAATACGGCGTTGCGCGCTGGATGAAAAGCTACGACGCGCGCAGCAATGTCATTGAGAAGTGCTGCTTCGGACTTTCGAGAAACTTAATAAAATGCCGCCAGGGTTATGCAGGTTGGCGCAATACCTGGGATAGCCGCGGAAATCTGATCGCACAGACCTACTTTGGCTCCGACAATCAACCTTGTCTTCACACCCATGGCTACGCTAGCACGACCGCTGCCTACGATCATTATGGCCGGATGGTCGAAACGATTTTCCGTGGACTCGACGATCAGCCGGTCAATCGCGTGGGCGGTTACACGAGGGCGGCTCGGAACTACAAGCCGGACGGAGAGGAGTTGTCGACGGCGTATTTCGACGCCGCAGGCGGCGAGGTCTTTCCGTCGGGTGAACATCGCTGGGATTTCAAGATGGAAGAATAAGCGATGCCGGATCGGCCGTCGCGCCTTACAGTTCAAGATTCTCGAACTGTAAGGCGCGCGCGAATTTCGTACCGCCGCCGCATGGTTAATTTCGGGGTGGGTTAACGGCCGGAACGGGGATGCGGATTCCTTACGTTTTCGGGCGCGCGGCTTACGAAAACGCGAAAAAAGCCGAAAAAGACGCGAAAAAAGCGAGTCGGAAATCCTAGTTAACGGTTTTATTGTTGCGCGCGTTCACCATAAAACCTAGCCTCAGGTTGCGCCAGACGGCGCCGCAACCGCTTCGGATTGTGCGTCGCTGGCGCATTTTCCCTATATGTTTCAACGGAATAGGCGCGCTTAACGCGTCCGCAAGGCGCCTTGGGCTATACTGGTCGTAATGAGGGAAAAAGGGGCAAAAACCGCGAAGTGGCGGTACCTTATTCCGAGGCGCCAGGGTTAATGAGCGGTTAACGGCAGAGGCCCGGGCGCCGCCCAACGCCGCGCATTGCGCCGCGCCTTCGAATGCCTATAGTTGGGCCATGACGACTCTCGCGCCCGCCCGAACGCCCGCCGAAGCCCCGCACGCGCCCGCCATCCCGCCCGGCAGCCGCGTCTATCTCGTCGACGGCTCGGGCTATATTTTCCGCGCCTTCCACGCGCTGCCGCCGCTCACGCGCCCCTCCGACGGGCTGCCCATCGGCGCGGTTCACGGCTTCTGCAACATGCTGTGGAAGCTGCTCCGCGAGACCAAGGGCGAGAAGCGGCCGACGCATCTCGCGGTGATCTTCGACCACGGCAAGACGAGCTTCCGCAACGCGATTTCGCCCGCATACAAGGCGCACCGGCCCGAGACGCCGCCGGAGCTTGTGCCGCAATTCTCGCTGATCCGCGACGCCGTGCGCGCGTTCCGCGTGGCCTGCGTCGAGCAGGAGGGCTACGAGGCGGACGACATCATCGCGACCTATGTGCGGCAGGCGGCGGAGGCCGGCGGCGAGGTGGTGATCGTCTCCTCCGACAAGGACTTGATGCAGCTTGTCGGCCCCGGCGTGACCATGCTCGACACCATGAAAAACAAGACCATCGGCGAGGCCGAGGTGATCGAAAAGTTCGGCGTTCCGCCCGGCAAAGTGGTGGATGTGCAGGCTCTCGCGGGCGACGCCACCGACAACGTTCCGGGCGTGCCGGGCATCGGCGTCAAGACCGCCGTCGAGCTGATTCGCGAGCATGGCGACCTCGAAACGCTGCTCGCGCACGCGCCCGCGATCAAGCAGAAGATGCGCCGCGAGCGGCTGATCGAGTTCGCGGATCAGGCGCGGCTGTCGCGCCGCCTCGTCGAATTGGAGCAGCACGCGCCGCTCACGCAGCCGCTCGATCTCGCGGCCGTGGAAGACCCCGACCCGCATGCGCTGCTCGAATTCCTGCGCGCCATGGAGTTCAACTCGCTGACGAAACGCATTTCGGAAGCCTTCGGCGTTGAGCCGCCTGCCCCCGGCGAAGTCCATGCGCCCGCGCCCGCCGCCGTCGCGACGCCGAAAGCCGGCGAGGCGGCAGAGAAGCAACCCGCCGCCCCGAATGGCCCCGCCGCCGAAGCGAAGCGCGTCGCGGATTGGCTGAAGTCCCTCCCCTTCGACCGCAGCCGCTACGTGCAGGTGACGGATTTGCAGACGCTCGAAGACTGGATCGCGGCGGCGACCGAACAGGGCTTCGTCGCCTTCGACACAGAGACGACGGACCTCGACCCCGTGGCCGCGCGGCTCTGCGGCGTCGCGCTCGCGCTGGAGCCGAACCGCGCCTGCTACATCCCGCTCGGCCACCGCCCCGGCGACGGCCTCGATTTCACGGGCGCGGGCGAGATCGCGCAGCTGCCGATGGAGCACGCCATTCCCCGCCTCAAGGCGCTCCTCGAAGACGGCAGCGTGCTGAAGATCGGCCAGAATATCAAATACGACCTCGTGGTGATGCGCCGCTATGGCGTCCGCCTCGCGCCCTATGACGACACCATGCTGATGGCCTATGCCTGCGACCAGGGCCGCGGCGGGCTCGCCGGCTTCGGCATGGACGAGCTGTCGAAGCGCCATCTCGGCCATACGCCCATTGCGTTTTCCGAGGTGGCCGGCAAGGGCAAGGCGCAGACCAAGTTCGATTGCGTGCCGGTCGACAAGGCGACGGAATACGCGGCGGAGGACGCGGACGTGACGCTGCGCCTCTGGCATCTCTTCAAGGCGAGGCTTGCCGCCGAAGGCATGGCGACGGTCTACGAGACGCTGGAGCGCCCCATGCCGGGCGTGCTGGGAGAGATGGAGCTGGCGGGCGTGATGGTCGACCGCGCGGTTCTCTCGCGGCTTTCCGGCGAATTCAGCCAGAGCCTCGCGCGCTTCGAGGCCGAGATTTATGCGCTGGCCGGCGCCAAGTTCAACATCGGCTCGACGCTGCAAGTCGCCGATTTGCTGTTCGGCAAGTTCGGCCTGCCCGGCGCGAAGAAAACCGCGACCGGCAAATGGAGCACGGGCGCCAAGGTGCTCGAAGACCTCGTTTCGAGCGAGGAGCTGACCGAGGACCAACGCCGCCTGCCCGCCAAGCTGCTCGAATGGCGCCAGCTCGCCAAGCTCAAGAGCACCTACACCGACGCGCTGCCGCAGCATATCGACGCCGAGACGGGGCGCATCCACACCTGCTTTTCGCTCGCGTCCACCTCGACGGGGCGGCTCTCCTCGACCGAGCCGAACCTGCAAAACATCCCGATCCGCACGCGCGAAGGCCGCATGATCCGCACCGCCTTCATCGCGGAGCCCGGCCGCAAACTGATCTCCGCCGACTACAGCCAGATCGAGCTTCGCGTGCTGGCGCATATGGCCGACATTCCGGCGCTGAAGCGCGCCTTCGCCGAGGGGCTCGACATCCATGCCATGACGGCGTCAGAGATGTTCGGCGTGCCCGTGAAAGACATGCCGAGCGACGTGCGCCGCCGCGCCAAGGCGATCAATTTCGGCATCATCTACGGCATCTCGGCATTCGGCCTCGCGCAGCAGCTCGGCATTCCGAGGGGCGAGGCGGGCGACTATATCGCCAAGTATTTCGAGCGCTTTCCTGGCATTCGCGCCTATATGGACGCGATGCGAGCCAAGGTGCGCGAGGACGGCCATGTCGAGACGCTGTTCGGGCGCAAGATCCACTTCCCCGAAATCGACACGCCCCAGCGCAACATGCGCGCCTTCTTCGAGCGCGCCGCCATCAACGCGCCGATCCAGGGGACGGCGGCCGACATCATCCGCCGCGCCATGATCCGCGTGCCCGCCGCGCTCGCCGCGGCGAAGGTTTCAGCGCGCATGCTTTTGCAGGTGCATGACGAACTCGTCTTCGAGGCGCCGGACGCCGAGGTGGAGGCCACGATCGAGGCCGCAACCCGCGTGATGGAGCGCGCCGCCGAGCCCGCCGTCGCCTTCTCCGTGCCCCTGAAGGTCGACGCCCGCGCCGCGCAGAATTGGGACGAGGCGCATTGAGCGGTCATTTTGGCGCCATTTGGAACAGGACTCTGAAACATCTCGTTAACTCTGCCGCCTCTGAATTAAGTTACGCCACTTCGCGGTTTTTCGTGTTTTTTCCCTTATTATGTTAATCATAGCCGAAAACGCCTTGCCGAAGCTTTAAGCGGCGCTATCCCCTTGGTTTTTCGAAGGAAATCTTGTTCGCGGCCCGCATTCCGGCACGGTTGCGCGCCGCGCTCCCGCAACCTCCGGCTCGGTTTTATGGTGAACGCGCGCAACAATATAACCGTTAACTAGGATTTCCGACTCGCTTTTTTCGCGTCTTTTTCGGTTTTTTTCGCATTTTCGTAGGCCGCGCGCCCGAAAACGTAAGGAATGCGCATCCCCGTTCCGGCCGTTAACCCACCCCGATTTTAACCATGCGGCGGCGGTTCGAAATTCGCGCGCGGCTTACAGTTCGAAAAACCCGAACTGTAAGCCGCGCCGCCTCGCCGGCAGGCCTGATACCAGCGGCCAAAAGTCTCGACCGCTCCGCAGGGCCGTCCCCGTCCCCGCCTTCGCGTTGCGGGGATAAACTCCGGCGGGGACCCAGGTATCGTTGCTCTATTTCAATAGCTTCCGCCGCCTGGATACCTGGATTCCCGCTCCCCGTCTGCACGGGGACAAGCTTCGCGGGAATGACAACAAAAGGGTCGGCGCCCGGGCATCGACCCGGCCACCCACGCAGCAAGGAAAATGTGCGTTTTCAATGCGTTGCTGGATGGCCGGGCATGCCCTCGGACTTGATCCGTGGGTCAGGCCCGGCCATGACAATGGCTGGCGTTTCGCCGCTACAACCGCCGGATTTAGGCTCAACGATCCCGGCTCGCGCTTCGCTTGGCCGGGACGACGAGATCCGCGCTCTTCGACGTCCCGGAAAGCGCCCTTCCGGGATGACGATGTTGAAAACTCAGCGGAATTAAACCGATCCACTTCGACACATGAACGCTTGCCTGATAACGAGGGTTTTAGTCATTCAGGTTTAATTCGTTCGATGACCGGCGCAAACCACCAGAAAAGAAATTCATGAAACTTTGGATCGATGTAATCCCAGGCATCGGGATCTGCCCAATAACCTAACGTTCCGTCATTGTATTCGTGTTCGAATTCATAGCACTTCTTCGCTATAGCTATGTCACGAAATTTTATAATATTGGAATTTTCTTTAAGAGATTTTGGATCGTATTGGCTAAAATAAGCGAGATCGAGAGGCAAAAACGCATACAACCAATCGATCAATTCGTTATCGTTTTCATTTTTGGCATAATCTACAACGGTCAAGGCGACTTCAATAATATCCAAATTCTTTGGTGGGATGCTGTCCGAACCGGTCAATTTCTTCGCCGCGACAAGTTTTTTCCAAAGTTCGTCTCCCGCATCGAAGTATAAGTAATTGTCTTTCCAATAACCAACGCAAGGGTTTTCCTTGCTCCCTTTAAGGGTTGGATTTAGAGCAACCCAGCCTTCATCTTTGTTAGCGATTTCATCGAGCGCCACTTTGTAAAGCGCATAGTCAGGGTGTTCCCGCATCGCGATGCGATACACAAAGCGAGCCTGTAGCAGGTGCTCGATAACTCTGAAATGCGTGTAGCCTGTGTCATAGCGCCGTTGGAACGCATACAAAGCTTTATAAAGATCGCGTAGATCGCCGCGGTCCGTTTTAGCTAACAGTTTGACGGAAGCTTCGACAACTGCTTCGTAGATGTGCATGCCCATATATCGACGCCCCACATAAATTTGCGCGATCTACGATCTTGTAAAAATAGTCAATTCTGCGGCATTTTGCTTTGTTTCCCAAACAATGGCTATGAGCGAATGGCCATGTCTCGAAACGCGTCTTGAAGATGGGTCCTGTGTTCGGGGGCGGCGACTGCTATCGAGCGCTCGCCTCGATCTATCATGCTTAAACAGGCAGGGAATTCCATGACGGCGGCTGCATCGCCGCCCGAGCGTGTTTCGAGACCCGCCTCTTCCGTTCCCGGCCTGTTGCGCTCCGGCGCCTGTTCCCCGGCATTTACGTGCGATGGGAATGAGATGAGCGATAACGGCTTGCGCCAATTGTAACGGCAGGCGCGAAGCCCGCGCCTTGAAGCGCGCGGCTGCCTAAACCTAAGGCGCTGTTATTGCAACGATCCGGGGTTGCCCTTTCCCTCCCGCGCCGTTTCCCGGCATGACACCGGGATACATCTTTGCGGCCCTTGCGCCGCGGTGAGGCCACACTCTCAGACCCAGCAATCTGCATCCGTGGCTTCTCAATGGAGGAACGATGCACCGCACCCTGATTTTGGCCGTGACCCTATCTCTTCTCGCTGCCGGCGCGTCCCATGCTGGCGAATGGGTAAAGCTCGGCGAGCGGAATGTCGGCTTTATCAGCGATCACGACAAGATTGAAGTCGGCCGCCATGACGGCAAGTTCAAACGCCTCAGGCTTCGCGTTCATCGCAACGACATCGAACTGAACAGCATCCATATCGTTTTCGGCAATGGGGAAGTCGAACGCATCAAGTTCGAAGAGCACATTCGCCAGGGCGGCGAATCCCCGGTCATCAATCTGAGCACTCCCTGGCGCGACGGCCGCTTTATTCGCGAAGTGGAGCTTCACTATCATTCGCGGCCGGACCTCCGCGGCGAGGCCGTTGCGGAGCTTTGGGGCCAGGAAGACTAAGTCTCGCGAACATCGTGCCGTGCGCTATGAGTTAAAGCGCACGGCCAATCCAATGCAACTGTCATTAGCATCGACGCGCATCGCATCGATGCACAACAATTACGATCAAATACAAATAACTGTTTCTACCTGGAGACAAATTTCGCTAGCTTCTCGACAGGAGGACCTCCCTCAACTCGTCCAAAATGCAAGTGTATTCCTAAAAACAGGAGATCGCTCATGGTAAAACATGGGTTCGTTTTTGCTTTGACTGTGCCACTGCTCTTCTCCTCGCTCGCTTTTGCCGAAGAGGCTAACGACGCGAAAGACAAAAGCCAGTGGCGACAAGAAGTCTGCACGGAAAATTACGCGGAAAGCCAGGCCGGCCTCGCCTATCTTGAAGCAAAACTCAATCTGACCGAGCAGCAGAAGCCCGCATGGGAACAGTGGCGCCAGACAAAGCTCGATGCGGCGCAAAAGCGGCGGGCAGCCTGCGCTGAACGGGAACAGGCAAAAGACGCGCCGCGCACCGCGCTCGACCGCGAAGCGCGCCTTGAAAAGGCGTTGAGCGACCGATTGCAAGACCTTCAGGCCTCCCGGCCTGCCTTGCAGGCGCTTTATGAGAGTTTGAACGCCGATCAGAAAGTCGTTTTCGATCGCGGGTCCGAAGGAAACGAGCGTCGCCAAAAAGGCGAAGGGAGACGTTTCGGGGGGCAATGAACGCCTATAAGGCGATGAACGCCTTTGTGCTGGCGCTCGTGTTGTGGATTTGACATTTGGCCCCCGGTTGCAGCGAGGTTCGTAGTCAAATGTCAAATCCTAAACACGAGCGCGCCTTCAAGCTCCAACATCGAGAGGATAAGATGCAAACAACAATCAAGATTGTCGCGACAACGTTTGCGCTCTCCGCGGTCTTCGCGCTACCCGCGTTTTCTCAGGAAAAAGCGCATCGTCTGGCCGCCTGCAAAGCCGATGTCGAGAAGTTCTGCGCCTCCGAGCCTCGCGGCCAAGGCAAGGTCAGGGCCTGTCTTGAGGCGAATAAAGACAAGGTTTCCCCCGAGTGCAAAACGGCCCTCGACCAGGGAAAGAGCCAGTAGCCTGAACAGCGAGGAGGCGGCCGGCGCCGAGCGGGCCGGCCACGATGCTTCGCGTTTCGCCGCTGAGATGCAGCCGCATTGCCTGACGCCGAACTCACGGCCTTATGGAGCGGGGGCGCCCGATCGTTCATAAAAAAGAACCTCGCAACGATGGCGAGGTTCTCGTTCTTAGCTTGTCGATTGGCTTAGGGCTCGCAATGCTCGCGCCTTACGCATTCCTTATATTCGTACTCATGCTCATGGTGCCGCTCGCGACACTCGCGGCGGACGCGTTCGCAATGCTCGCGTTCGCGTTCATCGACTCTTACGACGCTCGCCTGGGGCTTCGAAATCGGCGCGAGCGCTTCAACCGCCGATGCCGAGGGGCCATAGAAAGCAAATGCCGAGACAGCAAATGCTAAGCCCAAGCCTGCTGACGAAACTATTTTCATGAAAAACCTCCCTAGACGCCATTTTGGCAATGTGAGCTTATGAAGCGATTAGGCGAAATCTGTGGCGGTCTATGCACTCGCGCAACGCGCCTCAAATCGACATGCGTGCGCACAGCGCGCTACGCGCTCAGCTTCTCCAGAACCTTCTCGCTCATCTCGAAGTTCGCGTAGACGGCCTGCACGTCGTCGGAATCTTCCAGCCCGTCGATCAGCTTCAAGAGCTTCTCGCCCTTCTCCTCGTCGACATCCACCGTGTTCTGCGGCCGCCAGACGATGGAGGCGGACTTCGCCGGGCCGAACCGTTTTTCAAGCGCGGCGGACGCCTCGTGATAGGCCTCCACGCTGGTGGTCAGCCGGTGAGCCTCGGCGTCGGTCTCGCAGTCGTCCGCGCCCGCCTCGATGGCGGCGTCCAGCATGTCCTCGGCGCTGCCCGCCGAAAGCGGATATTCGATCTGCCCCACCCGGCTGAAGCCGAAGGAAACCGCGCCCGTCTCGCCAAGATTGCCGCCATACTTCGAGAAGATGGAGCGCACCTCGCCCGCCGTGCGGTTGCGGTTGTCGGTGAGCGCCTCCACGATCACGCCGACGCCGCCCGGGCCGAAGCCCTCGTAGCGCACCTCGACGTAATCCGCGCCGCCCGCCTCCTGGCTCTTCTTGATGGCGCGCTCGATATTATCCTTCGGCATGTTCTGGGCGCGCGCCGCCAGCACCGCCGAGCGCAGGCGCGGATTGAAGGCAAGGTCGGGCATGCCGAGCTTCGCCGCCGCCGTGATCTCGCGCGCGAGCTTGGAAAACATCTTCGAGCGCTTTTTGTCCTGCGCGCCCTTGCGATACATGATGTTCTTGAATTGCGAATGCCCTGCCATGGGATGCCTTCTCGGAAGTTGTCTAGGCGATTTCTATGATTTTATCGCCGCTATCAAGTGCGTCGATGAGGTTTTGCATCACGCTCTCGAACTTGGCAAGCAATGGACGGCGGCGCTTACATTGCCGAAGCATACAGCGGCGCCGTAGCCCCGAGCGCGAAAAATGGAGCACAGCGCGGGCGGCAAATTCGCGTCGATGATGAAATGCCAGCCTTCGCTCATTCTCCTTGCCCCTTAAATTATTAATTCGCTCGCCGTAGATTGGCAGCCCGTTCGTTAAAACTGCAATAGGGCTCTTCATCGAAAAGATGATGGTGTTGGTTGGTTCGGCCCTCACACAGAAAGATTAGCGGCGGGCTTCGAACCCTTGCAGAATTTATTTAAATCTTCATTTTTTACAAACTCTCAAGCGGCTTTGATAACGGTATGGTTGGCCGACCGCGACGCGTATTCGAGCGCGGCGGTGATGTCGCCATCCTCCAGATAGGGGTAGTCCTCCAGGATCTCCTTGCGATCCGCGCCCGAGGCGGGCAGATCGAGGATGTCGCTCACGCCGATCCGAAGCCCGCGAACCGTGGGCTTTCCGCCAAGAACCGCCGGATCGGACGTGATTCGGTGAAGCTCGCTCATTCTCTTTCCCTGTCGCAGCCGCTTGCGCTTTGCGTTTGCAAACCTGCCAAGTAAGGTGATCGCAAACGGGGCGGGCGTCAACGCCGGCAGAGATTTGGGGGAGCGCCGCATGCGCCGCATCGTGCACGTCATTCTTGTCGCCGCAGCCATCATCCTCGCCTATCTCGCCTTCGCGCCCGTCGATGTCGAGCCGGTCGCCTGGACGGCGCCGCCGCCGCCGCCGCTCGACGCCGGCCCCTACGCCCGCAACGATCTCCTGAAGGGCGCCGAACGCATCGCGAGGGGCATCGGCAAAGGGCCGGAGGCCATCGCCTTCGATGCGCGGGGCCGCATCTACACCGGCTTCGACGATGGCCGCGTGGCGCGCTTCGAGCCGGATGGCGGCGGCTATACGCTCATCGCCAATACGGGCGGGCGGCCGCTCGGCGTCTCCATCCATCCCGATGGCGGCGTCATTGTTTGCGACGCCATCAAGGGGCTGTTGAAAATCGGCGAGGGCGGGACAATCGACGTGCTCGCCACCGGGGCGGAGGGCGTTCCGTTCCGCTTCCCGAACGATCTCGCCGTCGCAAAGGATGGCTCGAAGGTCTACTTCACCGACTCGTCCTCGAAGTTCGGGGTCGCCGAAGTCATGCAGGACATCGTGGAGCACGGAGGCCATGGCCGCTTCCTGGTCTACGATTTCAACACGCGCGAAACCCGCGTTCTGTTGAAAGGCCTGAACTATTCGAACGGGGTGGCGCTTGGCCCGGACGAGGCGTTCGCGCTCGTGAACGAGACCGGCAGTTACCGCATTCTGCGCTATTGGCTGAAGGGCGAGAAGGCTGGAGCATCGGATGTGTTCGCGGATAACCTGCCGGGCTTCCCCGACAATATCGCGTTCAACGGGCGGGATCGCTTCTGGGTGGCGATCTACGCGCCGCGCACGCCCATCGCCGACAGGCTCGCGCCCTATCCCGGCTTGCGCAAGGCCGTGGCGCGGGCTCTCCGTTTCCTGCCGCCGCCGGTGAAGGCGCAAGCCTTCGCGCTCGCCTTCGATCCTTCCGGCAAACTCGCCGCCAATCTGCAATATGACGGCGCGGACGCCTTTTCCCCGGTCACGTCGGCGCGCGAGCATCCGAACGGCTTTCTCTATTTCGGCTCGCTCACGGCGGACAGCCTCGCGCGCATCGCGACGCCGCCTCCGCCCGCCGGGACGGGAGAATAGCGTCACGGCCGCGGTCGAAGGACTCCGCCTTTGCCCGCATGCTCGCAGCGAGGGCGATGGTAGGGACTTGTTTGCCTTATTGGGTTCGTTTGGCAAAAAGTGCTGTTTCTTGCTACCTAAAATAGCGATTTTGCGGTTTTTACAAGGGTTGCGCCATCATAGGTTGCAGCAGCTAACACGGTTGTGGCGAAATGGCCCCAGACGATGTTGCCGAAGGCGCGGCTGGCTTCGCGCCAGGGCGGGCGAACCTTCCGCGTTGGGTCGATACCGGGCATGGACAGGATTCTAGCGCACGCCCGCTTGGCCCTCAGCTCCGGAAATGCGAAAGCATAGTCTGACGACGCAGATGACGAGCGCAAGGCAGTCCGTCGGTAACGGTGGATTTTTTGCGCCCCAAACCAGTCATAGAGGGTCATCGCAACAAACGTTTCCACCGGGTGGATTGCCTTTATTCGAACACGCTTACTGACGACGATGTGCTGGCTCCGGTGAAAAAAATTGCGCAAGGATCCTATATGTTTCCTGGCACACCGCGAGGAGAGTTACCATAAGCCTCGCGCGCAATCCTGAGAACGGCGACCGCTGGTGCGCAATTCCCAGACAATGTAATTCTGGGCAAGAAAGATAACCTTCACATCCCAAGCAAACGGTTTGTATAAATTGAGGTATTAATATGAAATGGCTAATTAGAATTACTTTTTTTATATATTTATTTGTTGTATTTGTGTGGGGTCTAAACGAATTAAGGGAGCAGCACATAGGTTTGCTCCGTTTTCTTTCTGATGTAATATTATTGCTAGCATTCACTTTTGTTATATTTATTTCTTATGCCGTTTTCTCGGCTAGCTACTGGCAAACAGATAGAAGACGTAGGAGGTCATCAAGTGCTTCATCGTCGAGTACGTCAGTAACAATCGTTAATAACATGCTAAGCGCGAGCAAGGTGGCTACTCATCGCGCTAAAATTTTAGAAATTGCTCAAAAGTACTCGAGTAGTCACTCCAGAGATAGTGGAGCGTTTCTTCACTTGAGTGCCATAGATCTTCGCAATAGGGATATTGTTGACATAAGTGTTTTCTCGATTCCGGAATTACAAGTTGGGGAACAACAGTTAATCCAAGTTTTTCTCCATCTAAAGCAGGATATATTGAGGGCGGCGCGACTGGCTTGTGAGACCAATTCCGAATCCAACAGGATCGCCTCATCTACACTGGACGCGGCGATAGCTCGTGGTGAAGTAGTTGAGCTACTGCTTGAGAGCAAGTTCCTCTTAATCGATAAAGCTTTTCAGGAGCTGGCTTGGAACGGCGAACCAACAAATGCGGACTTTTTTGTAAAGGTGTCGCCCAAAAATTCCGAAGATACTATAAGCGCGACCTTAATAGTCGGCGTGGGCGGAATCGCTATCGGCCAAATTCATTTCACTTTGCCCCTGAGTAACCCCAAAAAACGTGACTCAATGCATACTAATGAAAATCAGCATACCCCTCTAGGATTGGGCTTTGCGTTACTGGAGAGTACCGCGGCCGCAGGTCACTCAAAAACTCTTGTAGATGGAGTAGTCCATAAATATAGATATGCCTTTATTTCTTATTCGAGGAAGGATTTTAAGGAAGTTTCGTTGTTTGCGCAAGGATTGTCTGAACATAATATTGAACTATTTTTCGATGTGAGCAGTATAGAGCCTGGGGTTGAATGGGCGAAAGAAATTATGACGAGCATTCCCAAAGCAGATACTTTCTACCTAATGTGGTCTGAGAACGCGGCGAAATCAGAATGGGTCATTCAAGAATCTCAAATTGCAGCAGAATTATACGATAGCACAAAGCCTCCGCGTCCCTGTATAAAGCCAATAACAATCTCGCGGGGAGCCCCGCAACCTCCTGTATTTCTGGCTAAGTTTCACTTTGACTCGAAGTTTTTAGCGCTTAGGTCAGCGGAGGAAAGGCCCTTGTTCAAATGAGATCTGGCCTTGCTCGCTAGTTTTCGATGAAACCTCTCTGGGGTACAGCTTATGTAGGCAATAGCGCCTTTTGAAGGATGTGCATTTTCCGAATCCGGCCCAGGCGGAATAATGCTTCATTGGCCAAACGCGCAACGCTCGGTCGGGTTGCCGCGAGGTCGCCACTCCCGCTCCACCCTTGACAAGAGACGTTGCCATCGAGAACTCGACTTTCCGCAACCGGCCTGAAGAGCCCCCCATAGATCCTCACCCAACGACCGCCGCTCACCCGCTCCGCCCCTAGCGCCCCCCCGAAGCGCGGAGCAGCCGCTCCACATAAGCCGGCACCACCTCCGTCGCGCGGCCGTGGATCGCCTCCTGGAAGCCGCTCGCCCCTTGCGTCGGCTCCAGATTAAGCTCGACCGTATGCGCGCCCGCCCGCCGCGCCTCCGACACGAAGCCGGCCGCCGGATAAACCGTGCCGCTCGTGCCGATGGACAGGAACAGGTCGCAGGCGCCGAGCGCGCCGTAGATGCGGTCCATCTCGTAAGGCATCTCGCCGAACCAGACCACGTCGGGCCGCATGGAGCAGGGCATGCCGCAGGATGGGCACGCCGTCTCGAAGGTCAGGTCCTCGTGCCCGATATGGCAGCGCGCGCCGCAGACGCCGCAAAGCGCCTTCTGGATCTCGCCATGCATGTGGATGAGCTTCTTGGACCCGGCCATCTCGTGCAGGGGATCGATGTTCTGCGTCACGATCAGCACCTCGCCCGGATACTCGGCTTCGAGGCGGGCGAGCGCGCGGTGCGCCGCGTTCGGCTTCACATGCGCGTTCTGCCTGCGCCGTTCGTTATAAAAGTCGAGCACGAGCGCGGGATTGCGGCGATAACCCTCCGGCGTCGCCACCTCGCGGTAATCGTACTTCGCCCAGATCCCGTCCTTGTCGCGGAAGGTGTGAAGCCCGGATTCCGCGGAGAGCCCGGCGCCGGTCAAAACGACAATGTGATTGTAATGGCTCATGGGCGGGGGCGGCCTCCACTTGTTGCGGCGCGTGGCCCGACTACCTCAAGGGAGGCATTGGCGCGATCCGCTTTCGTTGCGTATGAGTGTCCGGGGAGAAAAAACGCATGTCAAACCGAATTGAGAGCTTTGCGCATCTCGCCGGGCAAACGCTCCGCACGGTAAGCTACGCCGCGCTCTACCGCTACACCACGCGCGAAGCGGCGCGGCTTGGCGGGGAACTATCGCGCGTCGAAATCGCCAAGCCCGCCGCCGGTCTCTTCACCCTCATGCAGGACGTGCTGAAGCTCCAGGCGAAGGACGCGCGCAACGTTCGCGACGGGCTTTACCCGATCCCCGTCGAGGACAGCGTCTCCTTTGCGAGCCGCATCGAAGCGGTGCGCCTGATGCTGGACGACCTGCCTCAGTCGGCCGAGCGCCGCGCCGATAAGCGCGCCTTCGAGGCCGCGCAATTGCCGGAGGCCGTCGGCCTGCCCGACTATTACGTGCAGAACTTCCACTTCCAGTCGGGCGGCTGGCTCACCGACGAGTTGGCCAAGGTTTACGACATCCAGGTCGAGACGCTGTTCATGGGCGCGGCGGGGGCCATGCGGCGGCAGGCGATCCCGCCCATCGCCGAGTTCCTTCGCGGAACCGACCAGCGCCGGCTGCGCCTCATCGACGTGGCGTGCGGCAGCGGGCGCTTCCTCGCGCAGCTCAAGCAGGCCTTCCCCGCCATGCCGATGACGGGCGTGGACCTCTCCCGCGCCTATCTCGACGAGGCGGCGCGCTTCTTGCACAGCCGGCGCGGCGTGAGCTTCCAGCAGGCGAACGCCGAGGCGCTGCCCTTCGCGGATGCGAGCGCCGACATCGTCACCTGCGTCTATCTCTTCCACGAACTGCCCAACGAGGTGCGCCGCCGCGCCGCCGCCGAGATCGCGCGCGTGCTGAAGCCGGGCGGCCTCTTCGTCTTCATCGACTCGCTGCAATGGGGCGACGTGGAGGCTTACGACGGGCTGCTCGAAGCCTTCCCGCAGCGCTTCCACGAGCCGTATTATCTCGACTATTGCGGCGACGCGCTCACGGGCGCCGATGGCCTCTTCGCGCAGCTGGGGCTTACGCGCGCAGACGAATTCCCGGCCTTCCTCTCCAAAATCGCCATCTTCCGCAAGGCCGCCTAGCGCCGGGAACCAGCGCCGCCTCCTTGCATTGTCATGGGAACCAACCCCCAAGGAGGACACACCATGGCAGACGCCGCCGAGCGCGCGAATTCGGTATTTGTGACCGGGCTCAAGAACGCGCACGCGCTGGAGAACCAGGCGCTCGAACTCATGAACCGGCAGGTGGAGCGCATCGAAAACTACCCCGAAATCAAGGCGAAGCTTGAGCAGCATATCCAGGAGACTCACAAGCAAATCGAGCGCCTCGAAACCATCCTCGGGCAGCTCGGCGAAAGCCGGTCGGTGCTGAAGGACAATCTGTTGTCGCTGACGGGCAACATGGCGGCGGTCGCGCATGCGGCTACGCAGGACGAGATTATCAAGAACTCCATCGCGAACTTTGCGTTCGAGAATTTCGAGATCGCGTCCTACAAGTCGCTGATCCAGCTCGCCGGCGAGACCGGCCACCGCGACGCCGCTCAGCCGCTGCACGATACGCTGCGCGAGGAAGAGGAGATGGCGCAGTGGCTCGACGGGCATCTCGCCGGCGTCACCCATACCTATCTCGAACGCTACGTCGCCGAGGAGAAGGCGGGGCTGTAAATTCGTCTTTCGGGAGCGGGGCGCCGGCCCGGGCGTTCCGTCCCGTTAAGAGTCCGCTAACCGTGCCGCCCCGGAATAAGGTACCGCCACTTCCCGGTTTTTCGCCCTCTTCCTTCCATTACCATCAGTATAGCCGATGACGCCTTGCGGACGCGTTAAACTGCGTCATCCCATTGGAATACATAAGGAAAATGCGCTCGCGGCGGGCGCCCCAACGCGGTTGCGCCGTCGCCTCTTGCAACCTCCGGCTTGGCTTTATGGTGAACGCGCGCAACATCGTAACCGTTAACTAGGATTTCCGACTCGCTTTTTTCGCGTCGAATCCGGTTTTTTTCGCGTTTTCGTAAGGCGCGGCCCCGGTTTCGTAGGCGGCGGCGCCGTCGCGTTCGGGCGTTAACACATGCCGATTTTAACCATGAGACGGCGGTACGAAATTCGCCCGTGCCTTACAGTTCGAAAAACCCGAACTGTAAGGAGCGCACGCCCCGCCTTCATCGGCGCAGTTCTTCCGCGCCGCACCTCCATTGTCATGGCCGGGCTCCGACCCGGCCATCCAGAAATAACGAGGCATTTCCGATTGTGTCTGGATGGCCGGGTCAAGCCCGGCCATGACAGCAGGGACAAAATCTGCCAATGTTTTCAAGACCTATCGCGCTGCGCTTGGCCGGGATGACGCAAGCCGCTACCCCTTCCGCCCAAACGCCCGCGCCCAGAACCCGCGCTTCTTCTCTCCGCGCGGCCCGGCGGCGGGCGGCGCCTCCGCCCCATCCAGCGCCGCGATCTGCGCTTCGAACCAGGCGAGGTCGCGTTTCCACTCCGCGTTGTCGGGCGAAAGCTTCGTCATGCGCTCCATGATCGCCTTGCCCGTCCCGAGCGCATCCTTCGCCAACGCCGTCTCGCCCTGGCGCCGATAAATATCCGCGAGCTTCGCATGGCTGACGGCTACGTCGCGCTGCCATCCGGCGTTGCCCGGATCGGCTTTGGCGAGCCGGTCTCTGATGGCGAGACTGTCGCGGAAGGATTTCAGCGCCTCGGGCAGGTTTCCCTGGGCCACGAGCACGCCGCCGACCTTGATATAAGACACCGACAGATCGCGCTGCCATCCGGCGTTGCCCGGATCGGATTTGGCGAGACGGCCGGCAATGGCGAGACTGTCGCGGAAGGATTTCAGCGCCTCGGGCAGGTTGCCCTGGGCCACGAGCACGTCGCCGACCTTGTTATACGACACCGACAGATCGCGCTGCCATCCGGCGTTGCCCGGATCGGCTTTGGCGAGACGCTCCCTGATGGCGAGACTGTCGCGGAAGGATTTCAGCGCCTCGGGCAGGTTTCCCTGGGCCGCAAGCACGTCGCCGACCTTCTCATACGACACCGACAGATCGCGCTGCCATCCGGCGTTGCCCAGATCGGATTTGGCGAGACGCTCTCCGATGGCGAGACTGTCGCGGAAGGATTTCAGCGCCTCGGGCAGGTTGCCCTGGGCCACGAGCACGTCGCCGACCTTGTCATACGACACCGACAGATCGCGCTGCCATTCGGCGTTGCCCGGATCGGCTTTGGCGAGACGGTCTCCGATGGCGAGACTGTCGCGGAACGATTTCAGCGCCTCGGGCAGGTTTCCCTGGGCCGCAAGCACGTCGCCGACCTTGATATACGACACCGACAGGTCGCGCTGCCATCCGGCGTTGCCCGGCTGTGAGCGGGCAACATCCGCCGCGATTTTTGCGCCGGACTCATAGGCATCCAGGGCGCCGGAAAGGTCGCCGCGCATGACGCGGAAATCGCCCATTTGATAGAGCGTCCACAGCGTGTGCCAAGCGGCATCGCCGGAGTTGGGAGCGTGAGGAATGGCGGCGGCGGCGTGAGCGATCCATGCGGCGCGGCGTAACATCGTTCCGAGTGTGCCGCTGAAGAAGTCATAGGCGTCGTAAAGCAGGCGGATGGCGAGGGCGGCCATCTCGTCGAAGCGGGCGGAGGCGCGGAGGCGGGCGCGCATCGCCGCCTGCACGAGGCGGTGGACGGAGACGGCGGGGGCGCCGTCGGAGGATTTGCCGTAGGTCGCGAGCGAGACGCGGGCCAGCGCCGCCAGCGCGTCCTCGCGCTCCTTCTCCGGCATGGCGTCTTCGGGGATGAGCCAGAGCGGGATCTCGTCCGGCGCGAAGAAGGCGAGCAGCGCCATCAGCCGCTCGGCGGCGGCGCATTCCTTGGCGGCGTTTTCGATGGCGAGGCCGAAGGTGGCCGTCACCGGATGCGCGCCCGGCCCTTGCGCCGCCAGCAGTTCGGCGAGGCGCGCGGCGTATGTGTCGAAGTCCCAGTTGCGCTCCCAGCAATAGGCGCGGGCGTGGGAGAGCGCCAGCGGCAGGTCTTGCAGCGCGTGGGCGAGGCGCCCCGCCGCCTTGGCGTCCGCGTGGCGCGCATGGCGCCGGAGATAGTCGACGGCGGTGGCGCGGTCGAACACGTCCACCTCCAGTTCGTCGTCCGCCTCGCCGAGCCAGTCGGTGCGCCGCGTGGTGACGAGCACGTCGGCGTTGGCGGCGGGCGCGAAGCGGCGGACCAGCGCCGCGTCCACGGCGTTGTCGTAGACGAGGAGCCACGGCTTCTCCGTGCGCATCTGCGCGAGCTGGTCCGCCGTCGTCAGCGCGGCGTCCTCCGGCTTCATGTCGCCGAGGCCGGGGATGAAGCGCGAGCCCAGCGCGGCAAGATCGTCGATCAGCGTTTCCGCCGTCTCCGCGCGCAGCCACCAGACGCCAAAGTAGCGCTCGCGGTTGAGCCAGGCGAACTGCTGCGCGAGCACGGTCTTGCCGACGCCGCCGAGCCCGCGCATGGCGAGCGTGGTTTGCGTCGCATTGCGGATGGCGACGGCGCCTTTCGCGGCGAGCTTCTGGCCGAGCGCGGCCAGCAGGTCTTCGCGGCCGGTGAAGCCTTTCACCGCGCGGATGTTCGGGTGCAGGATCTGCCGGCCCGCGCGGGCGAGCATGTCCGAGATCCCGCCCGGCGTGCGCTTGTCGATGCCGAGCGCTTCGCGCACGACTTCGCGCACAGCCTGCTGCAAGGCGCCGCAATTGTTCAGAACCGGAACGAGATCGGTATAGGCGAGCGTGGCGAGGTTGCCGCTGGGCGCGCAATTGGAGACGCGGAAGACGATCACGCGCTTTTTGAGGTTGCCGGGATCGCCCGCCAGAAAGGTGTTGTATTCCTTCCGGCAGTGCTCCGATTTTTGGTAGTCCTCCGAGAGCAGCACGATGAGCTTCGCCGCATTCTCGAAGCCGTGCTCCATCATGCGCATGAAGTCGGAATGGCCGAAATGCTCGTCCTGATAGAACGGCGTCAGCCCCGCCTCGCGGACGATGTCCGCGATTCGCCCGGCCAGGGCCTTGTCCGCGCCCGCCCGCGAGATGAAAAAGTCGTAGGTCTCCGCAGCTCCGCTCACGCGCGCCTCCGCAACTACCGCGAAGCTGTTCTATCCAATTTTACGCAATCGCGCCAGCGCTCCTTGACCCGTCGTTGCAAGCAACGCGAAGCAATCCATGCGCGGACACCGGCTTCGTTCCGGATCGCCAGCAAGCTCGCCTTGGCGAGCTTGTATTTCTTCAATTCCCGAATTCGCAAGCGAATTCGGGCGGCCGAAGCCGCCCCGCGATGACGGATACTTGACTTCATCCGTCGACAAGCTCGGGATGAGGCGGCGCCTTTTCAACGGGTTAACCTCATGGCGAGCCTGTCGAACCATGGGCGGCGGCACAGGCGCCGGGCCGCGCTCAATGCCCGCCGAAGCCTTGCTCATGCGCCTCCAGCACCTGCCCCGCGAGGTAAAGCGAGCCCGTCACCATGATGCGCACGGGGCCGCCGGCGCGGTTGCGGCTCTTCGCGAAGGCCGCTTCGAGGCTCCCCGCCGGCGCCGCGTCGATCCCGGCGCGATGCGCGATGGCGGCGAGGTCCTCGGCCTTGTAGGCCGCCTCGTGGCCCGGAATTTCCACCGTCGCGGTAAGCTCGGTCAGCCCCTGGAAATGGCGGAGGAAACCGCCCGCGTCCTTGGTCGACAGCATGCCCACGATGAGGTGGATCGGGCTTGAGACGCGCTCCTCCAGATCGGCGAGCGCGCGGGCCACGACCTCGCCGGCGGCGGGGTTATGCCCTCCGTCGAGCCAGATTTCCGAGCCCGGCGGCGCAAGGTCGTGAAGCCTGCCCGGCGAGAGCCGTTCCAGCCGCGCGGGCCAGACCGCCGCCGTTATGCCTTTCGCAATCGCCTCCTCCGAGACGCGGAAGCCTTCGAGCGCGCGCGCCGCCGCGATGGCCGTGCCCGCGTTCTCGAACTGATGGCGGCCGAACAGGCGCGGCAGCGGCAGATCGAGCAGGCAATCCTCGTCCTGAAAGACGAGCCTGCCGTGCTGCTCGAACACGTCCCAGCTCTGGCCGCCGGTCAGCATGGGCGAGCCGAGCGCGGCGGCGCGGGCTTCGATCACGCCGAGCGCGGCCTCGCCGGTCTGCCGGGAGACGATGACCGGGCGGCCCCGCTTCAGGATGCCGGCCTTTTCGGCGGCGATGGCCTCGATGGTGTCGCCGAGGAACGAGCAGTGATCGAGCGAAATCGGCGTGAGAATGGTCGCGAGCGGCGCATCGATGACGTTGGTCGCGTCGAGCCGTCCGCCAAGCCCGGTTTCGAGCAGCACGATGTCGGCGGGATTCTCCGCGAACGCCATGAACGCCGCCGCGGTCGTGATCTCGAAGAAGGTGATCGGCTCGCCGCGATTGGCGGCCTCCGCGCGCGCGAGAATGTCGGCCAGATGGCGCTCGCCGATCGAACGCGCGCCGCCCGGCCCCGCCAGCATGATGCGCTCGTGGAACTTTCGTAAGTGGGGCGAAATGAACGCGTGCGCGCGATAGCCCGAGGCTTCCAGAATGCCCTTCAGAAACGCGACCGCGGACCCCTTGCCGTTCGTGCCGGCGACGTGAACCACGGGCGGCAGGCGGCGATGCGGATTTCCGAGCGCGTCGAGAAGACGCTCGACGCGGCCGAGCGACAGGTCGATGCTCTTCGGGTGCAGCGTTTCGAAACGCGCAAGCAGGTTTTCACTTTTCTGCGTGGGCAAGGCTTTTTCCGGGCTTTAGTCGGAACGCGAAGGAGGAAACAACCGCGCCGCTCATGACGTTGGAAGGGCGGGCGAAGCCGGCGACGGCGCCGGGCGCCCGGCTCGTCCGGAAATGGCGGCGCGTCGATCTGCTCCAAAGTCGCGGGAAGCTGAATTTCGGGGGAAGCCCCGGCCTGCGCGGCGGCCTTCTTGCGCTGCTTCACGTTGTTCATGCCCGGGCGATGCGCGAGCAGGCCGCAGAGCCGGCCCAGCGTATCGCGCAGATTGTGCCGGTGCACCACCATGTCGATCATGCCGTGGTCGAGCAGGTACTCCGAGCGCTGGAAGCCGTCCGGCAGCTTCTCGCGGATGGTTTGCTCGATGACGCGCGGCCCCGCGAAGCCGATCAGCGCGCCGGGCTCCGCGATGTGGATGTCGCCGAGCATCGCATAGGACGCGGTGACGCCGCCCGTGGTCGGGTTCGTCAGCACCACGATATAAGGCAGCCTCGCGTCCCTGAGCCGCTGCACGGCCACGGTGGTTCGCGGCATCTGCATCAGCGACAGGATGCCCTCCTGCATGCGCGCGCCGCCGGAGGAGACGAAAAGGATGTAGGGGACGCGCAAGTCGACCGCCTTCGTCATGCCGGCGATGATGGACTCGCCCGCCGCCATGCCGAGCGAGCCGCCCATGAAGGCGAAGTCCTGCACGGCCGCCGCCACGGAAAGGCCATCGACCGCGCCGACGCCCGTCAGGAGCGCATCCTGCATGCCCGTCTTGGCGCGGGCCTCCTTGATGCGGTCGGTGTAGCGCTTTTCGTCGCGGAACTTCAGCGGGTCGACCGGCACGTCCGGCGTCGGAACGACCTCGAACCTGGCGCCGTCGAAGAAGGACTTGAGGCGCGCTTCGGCGCCCATGCGCATGTGGTAGCCGGAGCCGGGGATCACGAATTGGTTGGCTTCAAGGTCTTTATGAAAGACCATCTGTCCGGTCTCGGGGCACTTGACCCAGAGATTTTCCGGCATTTCCCGTTTCTGCCAAAAACCGCTGATCTTCGGCCGAACAACGTTGTTGATCCAGTTCACGTCGATTACGCCTTTTTTGCCTCGGAAAAGGCCGTGTTATGCTGTCAAGCCGCCTTCGTTCCGGCTGAAAGCTGTTCGACAAGCCCCAAAACCGCCCTAATAGTTAAGTCGGTCGCGCGGTGGCTCCCGTCAAGACTTTGAGCGAGCGCATCGACGAGCGCCGAGCCAACGACAACGCCGTCCGCCACGCTCGCGATTGTACGCGCCTGCTCCGGCGTGCGAACGCCGAAGCCGACGACGACCGGCAGCGGCGTCCGCGCCTTGATCCGCGCCACGTTTTGCGCCACCGCGCCGAGGTCCGGCGCCCGCGTTCCCGTCACGCCCGCGATCGACACGTAGTAGACGAAGCCGCTGGCGTTGGCCAGCACGGCGCCGAGCCTGGCGTCGTCCGTCGTCGGCGCTGTCAGCCTGATGAAATTGAGCCCCGCGCGCAGCGCCGGCAGGCACAGCTCGTCATCGGCCTCCGGCGGAACATCCACGACGATGAGCCCATCGACGCCCGCCTCCGCCGCCTCGGCGAGGAAGCGGTCCACCGGAAAGACATAGATCGGGTTGTAATAGCCCATGAGCACGATGGGCGTCGCATCGTTTTCCTTGCGGAAGGCGCGCACCATCTCCAGCGTTTTGCGCATGTTCTGGCCGGCGCTCAAGGCCCGCTGCGACGCTCGCTGGATCGCCGGGCCGTCCGCCATCGGATCGGAAAACGGCATGCCGAGTTCGATGATGTCGGCGCCGGCTTTCGGCAGGCCTTTCAGAATTTCAAGCGAAGTCGCATAGTCCGGGTCGCCCGCCGTGATGAAGGAGACGAGCGCCTTTCTGTTCGAGCCGGACAGGCCCTCGAAAGCCTTCGCCAATCGCTGCATGAATCCCCTCGAAGTTCGAATGGCTTGGGCTGAAACGCCGCTTTAGATTTCCATGCCCAGGTGACCCGCCACCGCGAAGATGTCCTTATCGCCCCGGCCGCACATGTTCATAACGAGGAGATCGGTTGCAGGCAAGGCGGGCGCGAGTTTTGTCACATAGGCGAGCGCGTGCGCGGGCTCCAGCGCCGGGATGATGCCTTCGAGCCGCGTGCAGAGCTGGAAGGCGTCGAGCGCCTCGCGGTCGGTGGCGGACACATAGGTCACGCGGCCCGTGTCGCGCAGCCAGGAATGCTCGGGGCCGATGCCGGGATAGTCGAGACCGGCCGAGATCGAATGGCCGTCGAGGATCTGCCCGTCGCCGTCCTGGAGGAGATAGGTGCGGTTGCCGTGCAGCACGCCGGGCTTTCCGCCGTTCAGCGAGGCGCAGTGGCCGTTCGGAACGTCGAGCCCACGGCCCGCCGCCTCCACGCCGAACATCTTGACCGAGCGGTCGTCGAGGAAGGGATGGAACAGGCCCATGGCGTTCGAACCGCCGCCGATGGCCGCGACGAGCGTGTCGGGCAGCCGCCCCTCCGCGGCCTTCATCTGCTCGCGCGCCTCCTGGCCGATGATGGCCTGGAAATCGCGCACCATGGCGGGATAGGGATGCGGCCCCGCCACCGTGCCGATGATGTAGAAGGTGTCCTCGACATTGGAAACCCAGTCGCGCAGCGCCTCGTTCATGGCGTCCTTCAGCGTCGCGGTGCCCGCGATCACCGGGCGCACCTCGGCGCCGAGGAGGCGCATGCGGAACACGTTCGGGCTTTGGCGCTCGATGTCGGTCTTGCCCATATAGACGACGCAAGGCACGCCGAAGCGCGCGGCGACGGTCGCGACGGCGACGCCATGCTGGCCCGCGCCCGTCTCGGCGATGATGCGCTTCTTGCCCATGCGCTTGGCGAGCAGGATCTGGCCGAGACAGTTGTTGATCTTGTGCGAGCCGGTGTGATTGAGTTCGTCGCGCTTGAAGTAAACCTTGGCGCCGCCGAAGTGTTTCGTCAGCCGCTCGGCGAAGTAAAGCGGGCTCGGCCGCCCGGAATAGTGGGCATGAAGCGACGCCAGCTCGGCATGGAAACCCGGATCGTTCTTGGCGTCGTTGTAGGCCGTCTCCAGCTCCAGGATCAGCGGCATGAGCGTTTCGGCGACGAAGCGTCCGCCATAGAGGCCGAAATGGCCTTTCTCGTCGGGGCCGGTGCGGTAGCTGTTGAGATGCAGCGGCGCGTCAACCATCGGAGCCATGAGGTGTTTCCCTATTCAGCCGCCGGGGCGAAAGCGCCCTGCTCGAAGGATTTCGCGGCTTTGATGAAGTCTCGTATGAGGCCGTTGTCTTTGCGCCCAGGCAACGTCTCGACGCCGGACGAGACATCGACGGCGCTCGCTCCGCTTGCCTCAAGCGCGGCGAGCACGGTGCCGGGCCTCAGCCCGCCCGAAAGCATATAGCCGGGCCGGATCGCCGCTCCTCGCAGCCAGCGCCAATCGAAGGAGAGGCCGTTGCCGCCCGGAAGGGCGTTCGGGAGGCGCGCCTGCGCGTCGAACAGGAGAAGGTCGGCGTCATCCTCATAGACGCGGGCGCCGGCGATGTCGCACGGCGTTCCCACCTTGATCGCCTTGACGATGCGCGCGGCCGTAAGCTCGCGGATCGCGGCGATGCGCTCAAGGTTCTCTTCGCCGTGGAGCTGGAAGAAGCCCGGCCGCACTTCGCCCGCGATGGCCTTTATGGCGTCGTCGCCGGCGTTGACGATCAGGGCGACCGTCTCGATCCGCCCCTCCGCGCGCCGGGCCAGCGCGCCTGCGCGGTCGAGCCCGACATTGCGCGGGCTCCTCTCGAAGAAGACGAATCCGGCGTAGTCCGCGCCGGCCTTGATCGCTGTTTCGAGCGCTTCCTCGGTCGAGATGCCGCAAATTTTGACGGAGACGCGCATGTTGCCATTCGGACGGGCTGAAACACATACCGGAGCGGACGCGCCCGCCCCCATCCAGCCCGCCAGGCGACGAGCGTTAGAAATACGACTTGAGCTGCCGGGGCGCCGGAGGCTGCGCGCCTTTCGGCGTGGCCGCTTCGAGCCCGCGCTTCAGCTTCTCGGCCTCAAGCTTCCAGATCGCGGCCTCCTTGTGCGTCGTGCGCGCGGCCTTGCGCCAATGACTCTGCCCGAGCCAAGCGGTGAACCAGCCGACGATCACGCCAAGGAACACGGCGCCGAAAAGGAAATACGAGAGCGGGCCCTGAATGGTCGGCGAAAGCTTCTCGTCGATGAACGGATCGAGGACGAAGGTCACGGGCGTGCGGTTCGCCACCGAATAGGCCACGATGACGCATCCGAGGACCAAAAGGATTACGACACTGAAGAAACGCTGCATTGGTCGCCTCGCCCTTAGGATGCCTTCGCTGACTTCTTGCGGCCTTTCGGCTTCTCGGCTGGAGCCGCGGGCGGATTGAGCCTGATGCGGAGTTCCTTGCCGGTCTTGAAATAGGGCACGTACTTTTCGGGCACGTGGACCTGATCGCCGGTCCGCGGATTGCGGCCCACCCTAGCGGGGCGATGCTTTATCGAGAATGCGCCAAAGCCGCGCAGTTCGACGCGGTCGCCGCGGGCCAGTGCGCCTGTGATCTCCTCGAAAATCACATTCACGATCTTTTCCACGTCTTTGTGCATCAAATGCGGATTAGCGCCGGCAAGCTTTTCAATAAGTTCAGACTTAATCATTGGTCAATCTCGCGTTTTCCTAATCAGCCTGCCAAACGGAGAATAAGCCGTCAAGAGGACGGTCCTTGAGCGCGTCGAGTCCTTCGAGCATACTCGCGTCGATGAACGATCCAAGGCCGAGCTTTGCCGCAAGGCTCGCCACCGACGCGTCGAAGAGGCTCGGCCCAAGGCTTCGCGGCTTCCAATCCTTCACCTTCAGGTCGGGCGCCACCTTTCGCACATCGGTGAACCATTTGATGGCGGTCTGCTCGTCGCCAATCGCGTCCACCAAGCCAATCTGCAACGCCTGGCGTCCCGTGTAGATTCGGCCCGTCTTGATGTCGTCCATCGAGGCGTCGGCCGCCTTGCGCCGCTCGGAGACCAAGCCCAGAAACCAGCCTTGCGAATCCTTGACGAGTTCCGCGGTCAGCTTCTTGGACCCCTCATCCGGCGGGGTGAAGGGCGACGGCACCGCTTTCAGCGGGCCGCTCCTCACCTCGTCGACCTTCACGCCGATCTTGCCGAGCAGTTCCGTCACGTCGGCCCATTGGAAGATCACGCCCACGGAACCCGTGATCGTATTGCCGCGCGCGACGATGTAATCCGTGCCGATGCCGGCGAGATAGGCCGCCGAAGCCGCCACCGTGCCGAAGACCGCGGCCACGGGCTTCGCCTTCGCCAGCTCGCGAAGATCCTCGTAAAGCGCCTCGCCGCCGGTCGTGGTGCCGCCCGGGCTGTCGACCGCGACGATAACGGCTTTCACCTGATCGTTCTTGCGGATTTTCTGCAAAAGCTCGTGCCGCGACCGGCTGTCGCCGATGAAGCCGCTGATGGCGACGCGAGCGATGTGGTCGCGCCCAAGGCCGAACGCCGAGGCGGTCTCGTCGTTCTTCACCGCCGCGAAGGCGAGCGCCGCGACAAGCGCGACGATGGCCACCACGCGCCAAACGGTCAGCCGCCGCTTCAACCGGCGGCGGTCGATGAGGATGTCAGAGTCGAGCGTCATGCAGGCGCCTTTTCAAGGACTTGGCCGGCGCGTCATGCGCCAGCCATGCTTCTTCTCTGCCGTATTTACCGCGACGCGGCTTACTCCTTTTCCTTGGTTTGCGCCTTGTTCAAGGCCGCGCCAAGAATATCCCCCAGAGAGGCGCCGCTGTCGGTCGAGCCGAATTGAGCCACGGCTTCCTTCTCCTCGGCGATTTCGAGCGCCTTGATCGAAAGCCCGATCTTGCGGCCGCTCTTGTCGACTTGGGTGACCACCGCATCGACCATGTCGCCGCGCGCGAAGCGCTCGGGACGCTGCTCGCTGCGCTCCCGCGAGAGATCCGCGCGGCGGATGAAGGCCGTGACGTTGGCGCCGGCAAGCTTCACGTCGATGCCGGCTTCCTTCACTTCCAACACTTCGCACGTCACCGTGGAGCCCTTTTTGAGCGTCGCGGCCGACTGGAACGGATCGGTGGCGAGTTGCTTGATGCCGAGGCTGATGCGCTCCTTATCCGCGTCCGTCTCCAGCACAACCGCGCGAACGGTGTCGCCCTTGTTGTACTCCTTGATCGCCTCTTCGCCGGAGCGCTGCCAATCGAGGTCGGACAGGTGCACCATGCCGTCGATGCCGCCATCGAGACCGACGAACAAGCCGAACTCGGTGATGTTGCGAACCTGACCCTCGACGATCGAGCCCTTGGGATGGCCCTCGGCAAAGGCGTTCCAGGGGTTCTCCTGGGTCTGCTTCAGGCCGAGCGAAATGCGCCGCTTGCTCGCGTCCACTTCGAGAACCTGGACTTCGACTTCCTGGCTCGTGGAGACGATTTTGCCGGGGTGAACGTTCTTCTTCACCCAGCTCATTTCGGAGACGTGGATCAAGCCCTCGACGCCCGGCTCCAGCTCCACGAACGCGCCGTAATCGGCGATGTTCGTGACCGTGCCCTTGAACTTGCCGCCGATCGGATACTTCGCCTCGATGCCGGACCACGGATCGGACCCGAGCTGCTTCATGCCGAGGCTGATGCGCTGCGTTTCAGGGTTGATGCGAACGATCTGCACCTTCACCGTGTCGCCGACATTGAGGATCTCGGTCGGATGATTGACGCGCTTCCACGCCATGTCGGTGACGTGCAACAGGCCGTCGATGCCGCCGAGGTCGATGAACGCGCCGTAATCGGTGATGTTCTTCACGACGCCGTCGACAACCTGACCCTCTTCCAGCTTGGCCACGATCTCCGAGCGCTGCTCGGCGCGGGTCTCTTCCAGGACGGAGCGGCGGGACACCACGATGTTGCCGCGGCGCCGATCCATCTTCAAGATTTGGAAGGGCTGCGGCACGTTCATGAGCGGCGTCACGTCCTTGATCGGACGGATGTCCACCTGGCTGCCGGGAAGGAAGGCCACCGCGCCGTCGAGATCGACCGTGAAGCCGCCCTTGACGCGATTGAAAATGACGCCCTCGACCTTTTCGCTGGCGTTGAATTTCTGTTCGAGCTTGGTCCAGCTATCCTCGCGGCGGGCCTTCTCGCGGGAGAGCACCGCTTCGCCGGCCGCGTTCTCGATCCGCTCGACATAAACCTCGACCTCGTCGCCCACATGGAGGGTGGGGAACTGAATGGAAGAGCCGAATTCCTTCAGGGGCACGCGCCCTTCGGTCTTGAGGCCGACATCGATGACCGCGAGATCCTTCTCGATGGCGACGATCTTGCCTTTTACGACCGCTCCTTCGGACGGCGCCGATCCGGACAGCGATTCATTGAGGAGGGCGGCAAAGTCGTCGGCAGAGGGGTTATACTCCTTGGCCCTTGGCTCTATTGTTTGCGTTGCGATCATCGAAACTCCTGCGGCGGAAGCCGCGTGTCTGTGTTAGCGTTTGACCGATGGCCGGCCGGACGCGCGGATTTCCGCCGCCATCTTCATGCGTATACCGGCGCCCCGCCAAAGCTCCTCTGGATGAACTGGAAGCGCCGAAAAACCACGTGGCCCGCCCGGACGATTGAGCGTTCCAGTGATTTATCTGCGGCTCGCGACTTTATCAATAAGTTCGATCGCGGCGGCGTAAGCTTTTTCTATATCCAACTCGGTCGTGTCGAGCAAGAGCGCGTCTTCGGCGGGCTTCAGCGGCGATATGGGCCGCTCGCTGTCCCGCTTATCCCGATCCTTGATCTCCCTCAGCACGGTTTCTTCGCTAATGTCGACGCCGTAGCCGATAAGCTCCTTGTGGCGGCGCTGTGCGCGGCTTTCGGGAGACGCGGTCACAAAAATCTTCGCGTTTGCGAAGGGGCACACAACCGTGCCGATGTCCCGCCCCTCGATGACCGCCCCGCCGGGCCTTGCGGCGAAATCGCGCTGGAAAGCCAGCAAAGCCGCCCGCACCTCGGGGATCGCCGCGACCACGGAGGCCGCCTCGCCGCGTCCCTTGTGCCGGAGCAGCGGATCGGAAAGCGTCGAAGGATCGAGCCGCGCGGCGGCCTCGGAGGCGGCTTTTGCGTCGTCGAGCGCATGGCCGGCATCGAGCACGTCGCGCGCCACGGCCCGGTAAAGCGAGCCGGTATCGAGATGCGGCAAGCCGTATGCTTGCGCAATCCGCCGGGCGAGCGTGCTCTTTCCCGCCGCGGCCGTTCCGTCGATGGCGATGATCATGCGCTCCAAGTCCCATCCTGGTTGCGGGCGGCATTTTCGAGCGGGTCTTCCAGCCGTGCGCCCAGTTTCTTCATCGAGCCCTCGAATTCCGGGAAGCTCGTCGCGATCATGGACGCGTCGTCTACGGCCACGGGGGCCTCGGCGCCAAGACCCAGAACGAGGAAGGACATCGCGATCCTGTGGTCCATATGAGTTGCGACGGCGGCGCCGCCCGGAACCGTGCGCGCGCCCTCGACCGCCAGCGTATCGCCGCGCGCCTCCGCCTTGACGCCGCATGCGGCCAAGCCCGCGGCCATGACGGCGAGCCGGTCGCTTTCCTTGACGCGCAATTCGGCAAGGCCCTCCATGACGGTCTGGCCTTCCGCAAAGGCCGCGAGCGCCGCGAGGATGGGATATTCGTCGATCATCGATGGCGCGCGGCCGGGCGGAACGCGCACGCCCTTGAGCCGGCTCGACCTCGCGCGCAAGTCCGCCACCCTTTCCCCGTTCAGTTCGCGCTCGTTCTCGAAGGAAAGATCGGCGCCCATCTCGCCCAAAGTCTCGTAAAAGCCCGTGCGGGTCGGGTTCACCAGCACATTCGCGATAACGACGTTGGAGCCGGGGCATAGGATCGCCGCCGCGGCGAGGAAGGCGGCCGAGCTTGGGTCTCCTGGCACGGCGACGGGCTTGCCCTTGAAAGCCTTGCGGCCCGCGACCGAGATCCTCAAGGCCCCCGCCCCCTCGGGCTCGGACGTAACGGCCGCGCCGAAATAGGCGAGCATCTTTTCGGTGTGGTCCCGCGTCTTTTCGCTCTCGACGACGGAGGTCTCGCCGGACGCAAAGAGCCCCGCCAGCAGCACCGCCGATTTGACCTGCGCCGACGGCACGGGAAGGCGGTAGTCGATGGGGACGAGGCCGGAGGAGCCTATCAGCGTCAGGGGCAGGGCGGCGCGCCCCTCCTCGGCGATGTCGAGGCCCATCTTCTTCAACGGATCGAGCACGCGGCCCATCGGGCGCTTTCTCAGGGAGGCGTCGCCCGTGAACACGGCGCGGATCGGGTGGCCCGCTACGACGCCCATCATGAGCCGCGCGCCCGTGCCGGAATTGCCGAAGTCGAGTTCGCCCCTTGGGCTTACGAGCCCGCCTAGCCCCCTGCCGATGACGGTCCATGCGCCGGCCGCCTTTTCCACATGCGCGCCAAGCGCCTGCAAGGCCCGCGCCGTGCACAGGATGTCGTCCGCTTCGAGAAGGCCCGTTATGTCCGTGCGTCCCTCGGCGAGCGCCCCGAAAATAAGCGCCCGGTGCGAGATGGATTTGTCTCCCGGCACGGTCACGGCGCCTTGCAACGCGAACGATTTGCGCGATAGAAGCGGTCTTGCGGCGGCGGCGTGCTGAGACATCGGTCTTAATTGCCTTCTTTCGAAGATCGAAGCCGGATCGGGATCGTCATAGACCCCTGTTGCGGAGCGCTGTCAATGCGGCGGCGATTCGAGCCGTACAAATTGCCCGGGCGCCTCGCTTTGTCTTTGACAGACGGCGGCCTTGCTGACTATCCCAATGCCAAACAGCGGCGCGGCTGCGCCATTGCATCATAGTTCAAGGAAGCTTCAGACACATGTCGATGAAAGCTGAACGCGGCACAAAGCGCGTCTGCCAATCCTGCGGCGCCAAATTCTACGACCTTTTGCGCAACCCGATCGTTTGCCCGAGCTGCCAGGCGATTTATCAGGACGGAGGCGGAGCGTCCCGTCTTGCGGCCGGCGGCAACAACCTTGACGCCGACGACGACGCGGTGCTCGACGCGGGCCGGGGCGCGCTCGAATTCGTGCCGCTCGATGAAGTGGCGGCCCGCGAGGAAGAATTGCCGGAAATCGAGGGCGGCGACATTGCCGATGTCGGCGACGACGACGAGGCGCTCGATCCGGGCAGCGAAGAGGAAGCCTTCCTCGAAGCCGAGGACGAGGGCGAAGCCGACGTTTCCGGCTTTGGCGTCGCAGGCGGCAAGGACGACGACAGCTAGGCGGACCGCTCTCAAAAAGAGGGGCGCCGCTTCGGCTCATTTTCCTTGCGGCTCACTCTTGATGGGGTTAAGTAGCAGTTCGCCGCGGACACAAATGGGTCCGTTTCGGGGCCATAGCTCAGCTGGGAGAGCGCTTGAATGGCATTCAAGAGGTCGGCGGTTCGATCCCGCCTGGCTCCACCATTAATCAAAGGTTATAAGTGCGCTACGGCGTTTGCATCATTGCTTGAAACAGACCCCTACCTCCATATATGCTGTTGAACACGTCCACATCGGACACGTCCTCATATCGCGGCGAGAGCTGCGAAATAGCAGACATGCCGGAGTGCGCATTTGGCACGAGGAGGTGCTTACCGTGGAAGAACCCTCAAAAGATTTCGAACTCGAGGCCTGGGGCGAAGGCGAGCTTGCCTATATCAAGCAGCTGAAGGCGAAGGACGTCGCGGAGCTTTTTCCCCAGCTTGGCGGTTTGCCGGATGGCATCGACCTCTACGCCGTGGTGTCCGCGGACGGCACGCCCATGGTTCTGACCGACAGCCGCTCGGCCGCGCTTGAAAATGTGGAGGAATGCGAGTTGGAACTCGTCACCCTTCACTAGCATCGCGCCGCCGGCCGGTGTGCTTCAAGCCGCGCTCGCCGCGGCTTTTTTGTTGGCGCAGACGAAGCGGCGAGAACTGGCTGACGTATGTCTTTGAAGGCGCCGACCCTACCGCAGACTCGGCGGCGGCGTCGAAATGAGAGAGAAGTCAGGCTGCGTGAGACGCCGCCTTCTCTGTAAGAACCGCGTAAATCGCTGCGCGGTCGCGGCAAGCGCGCAACTTCTCGACGGACTTTGGCTCGCGCAGCAAGCGAGAGACCCGGGCAAGCGCCTTAAGGTGATCGGCGCCGGCGCTTTCCGGCGCGAGAAGCAGCATGATGATGTCCACCGGCTCTTCGTCGATCGATTCGAAGTCGATGGGCTCCTCAAGCCTGGCGAAGACGCCAAAGCTCTGTCGCAGAGTTGGCAGCTTTCCGTGGGGAATCGCAATGCCGGAGCCGACGCCCGTCGACCCCAGCCGCTCGCGCTGGATCAGGATGTTGAAGATATCGACGCTGTTCAGGCCCGTCACATCCGCCGCGCGCTCGGACAGCGTTTGCAGCGCCTGCTTCTTGTTAGCCGCCTTGAGGGATGGAATCACGCCGTAGGGCGTTATGAGGTCGCTCAGATCCATATCCTGTCCCACGCGTAAAGTTCTCCGTGTGCAGCCCGTGCACTTTAAGGTTTCGCGCCCGCGACACCCCCGCTAGGGTCGATCCACCCGATGTTTCCGTCGGGACGCCGGTAAACAACGTTGATCCCACCATGCGATGCGTTACGAAACACGAGAAAAGCCTGTTCGGCAAGGTCCAGCTGCATGACGGCGTCGCTTACGGACATCGCCCTAACGCGCGCTGGCGCCTCTGCGATCACGGCAGGCGCCTCCCCTCCGCTTTCAACGCCATCGACGTGATCCCCCACACTCCCGGCGTCAAGCACATAGTCAATACCCGCGCTCTCGAAATGTTGCGCTAGACCTCCGGCGCTTTGGCCATGACTTTTAAGCCTGCGCTTGTACCGGCGCAACCGTTTTTCCAGCCGGTCCATGGCGGAATCGACGCTTCCATACGCGTCCTGGCCGCCGCCCGTGGATTGGACGTTGAGCCCGGACTCCAGATGGATGGAGCAGAGCGTGAAAAAGCCGTCGTGATTCTTTTCGAGGCTGATCTGGCCGGATACCGAGCGTCCCGAATATTTGTCGAGCGCCCCCTCGACGCGGTTCAGCGCATAGGCTCTAAGATTCTCGCCAAGATCGATGTTTTTGCCGGTTACCTTGATTGTCATTTTAGTATAATTGGGTTCTGGCGTTTAGGTTTGGCCGCTTCGCACGCGGCGCTACAATAGTATAATATGGGGCCAATATTAGGCGCAACAGATAAAAACTGTTTCAACCGCGCCGAAATTTCTATGCCGGGGGCAGAATAATCTCTTGCCGGGCGCAAGGCCCGGCGCCACAAAAATCCGCAAGGCATTCTCATTGCTGGCTCAATCGCTAGCGGGGAGCGAGCACCATGATCATCTGCCGGCCTTCGAGCCGGGGCTCTAACTCCACCTTGGCGATAGCGCCGGTTTCCTCCTTCACTTTCATGAGGAGTTGCATGCCAAGCTCCTGGTGAGCCATTTCGCGCCCGCGAAAGCGCAGCGTGACTTTCACCTTATCGCCTTCCTCGAAGAATTTTTTGATGGATCGCATCTTTACTTCGTAATCGTGCGTGTCGATGTTCGGGCGCAGCTTGATTTCCTTGACCTCAACGGTCTTCTGCTTCTTGCGCGCCTCCGCAGCCTTCTTCTGGGCCTGGAACTTGTATTTTCCGAAATCCATGATTTTGCAGACGGGGACTTCCCCGTTCACTGCAATTTCAACAAGATCGAGCCCAGCCTCCTGGGCCCTGGTTAGCGCGTCGCGCTTAGCGGTCGTGCCGCGGTTCTCGCCCGTCTCATCGATGAGCTGAACGTCGCGTGCGATGATAGCCTCATTTATGCGCGGCCCCCCTTTTGTGGGCGCTTCTCTCATTGGACGGCGTATTTGACTTCTCCTACGGTTGTTAAAACGGCATCGCGCCTCGTCGGCGAAGACCGGAGGCGCACCCTATAAAATGAGGATAAAAACCCGCCTAGACAAGTCAAGCGGCATTGTGCAGCAGACCAGAGACGAGCTTGAGTGTAAACTTTTTATTTTCATTGGCTTCTATTTTTGTGTGGCGTTCTTGAAGGCTGCGGCAAGCTGCGTGCCGATCAGCCGGTCGTAAACCGACAAGGTTTGAAGCTGAAGGGCGCGCTTCGAAAACGATGCGCGAACGCGCTCCATGTTGCGAGCGCGGATCGCTTCCAGCGCGTCGCCTGAAAGAGCGACAGCCGCGCAAAGAGATTCGCACAGCGCTTCAGGATTTCCCGGCTCGAAAAGCCACGGGTTGCCGCGCTGGGAAACGGCCTGCGGCTCCGGTCCCGCGCCTTCCGGCACGCTGGCGACGCGGGCAAGAAGCGTCGGCTCAGCCACAACCGTTTCCGGAAAAGCGCCGATGCGCGAGGCGATCACGGGGCACCCCATCGCTTGCGCTTCCACGGCTGAGCGGCCGAAGGCCTCCGGCTCGATCGACGGCAGCACGGTCAGGCACGCCGCCTTGTAGGCCGCAGGCATATCGTCGCAATGGCCGGCGACGATCACGCGATCGGAGAGACCATGCGAGTCGATAAGCGCTTTGAGCTCGGCGCGATAAGGGGAGCGAGCTTGTTCGTCGCCGACCAGCACGAAAGCCAAGTCGCCGTCCTGCCGCCGCGCGTGCATAAGCGCCGCCGCATCGACAAGAACGCGCTGCCCTTTCCAACGGGTGAGCCGGGCCGGAACGATGACGATGCGCTTCCCTTCCGCGACGCCCCATGACTTCGCGTAAGCCGCGCACGCGCTCCGCCGCGACCGCCGCCGGATCGAACCTCGCCGCGTCGAAGCCGCGATAGATCACGCCGACGCGGCCGGCGGCTTCGGGGTGGCGCTCGCGGACGATGCACGCGGTGTACTGCGAATTGCAGATGACGGCGTCGCCCTTCGCCATCACGGCGTTGTAATAGGCTTTGAGCCGGCCTTTTTGATTGTAGATGCCGTGGTAGGTCGTGACGAAGCAGCGCTTCTTGCGCCGCGCCGCCAGAAACGCGCTCCAGGCCGGCGCGCGGCTTCGGGCATGCACGAGGCTCACGCCGCGCTCGCGGATGATCCGCGCGAGCCGCAGCGCATTGAAAAGCATGACGCCCGGGTTCTTCGTCTGCGCCGGGAAGCGGATCAGCTCGCCGCCCACATCGGCCAGCTCTTTTTCAAGCCTGCCGCCCGCCGAGACCACAAGCGCGAGCCCGCCGCCCAGCGTGACCGCCTCGGCGATCTCGATGGTCGTCCGCTCCGCGCCGCCGGTGGAAAGCTCGGGGATGATTTGCAGAATGACCGGCCACGGGCTTCGATTTAACATTGACGCGCCCCAAGGTGTATCGCTGCGGCCATGCTGGCGGATAAAGCTTGTATGAACGCGCCCTTTCCGCCCGGTCTCATGAGAGAAGCATAGGATGAACAGCGAAGAACTGCAATTGCTCCCGGTAACCGGAGCTGGCGGAACACTTTCTATCGCCTACCGCTTTCGGGAGCCTGAAGGCGGGAAGCCTGCGTTCGTGTGGTTTTGCGGCTACAGGTCGGAGATGGCGAGCCTGAAGGCGGACGAGCTTGCGCGCTGGACGGGCGAGGCGGGCGCGGGCTGCCTCAGGTTCGATTATTCGGGGCATGGGCGATCGGGCGGGCGGTTCGAGGACGGCACGATCGGCGCGTGGCTCGACGAGGCGGCGGCGGTCTGCGCGGCGGCGCTTTCGCCCGATGCGCCGGCTGTGTTCGTGGGGTCGAGCATGGGCGGCTGGATCGCGCTTTTGCTGGCGCGAAGGCTTGCGGCGCAAGGCTTGCCGGGTCCGAAAGGCATCGTGCTGATCGCGCCGGCGTGGGACATGACGCGGCTGATGCGGGGGCGCTTGACGGACGAGGCGCGCGCGGCGCTGGAGCGCGACGGCGTGTTCCATCACGCCTCGCGGTATAGCGACCGGCCGACCCCCATCGCGAAGGCGCTGCTCGATGAGGGCGACCGCCATCTCCTCGGCGGCGCGCCCATCGCGGTCGATGCGCCGGTCCGCATCCTGCACGGCGTGCTCGACCCGGATGTGCCGTGGCGGCATTCGCTCGATCTGATGGAGGCGCTGGCGGCGGGCGACGTGCGCGTGACGCTCGTCAAGGACGCCGGGCACCGGCTGTCGCGTCCGCAGGATCTCGCGCTGCTTCGGGCGACGCTGGCGGAGTTTGTTTAGGGTTCGCTAACCTTGGCGCCTCGGAATAAGGTACCGCCAGTTCGCGGTTTTTCGCCTGTTTGCTCCCATTATCGACAGTATAGCCGGAAGCGCCTTGCGGACGCGTTAAGCGGCGTCAACGCATTGATTTTTCTATGGAAATATTGGTTGCGGCGCGAGATTTGACGCGGTTGCAGACCGCTCTTGAACAACCGCAGGATAGGTTTCGTGGTTAACCGGCGCAATAATAAAACCGTAAACTAGGATTTCTGAATCGCTTTTTTCGCGTCGTTTTCAGCTTTTTTCGCGATTTCCTGCCCATTTCGTAAGGATCGGCGCGAAAATCCGTCCGCTGTTCCGGCCGTTAATCTTCGCGATTTTAACCATGACCCGGCGGTACGAAATTCGGCCGCCGCCTTACGGTTCGAAAAACCCGAACTGTAAGGCGGGCGCCTTGATTCGGCGCCGCCGTCATTGCGAGCGACGCGAAGCAATCCACAGCCAAGGAACGGATGCCCCTCTGGATCGCCACGGCGGCCAGGGCCGCCTCGCGACGACGATGCGAAAGTCAAGCCGCGCTTCTCGCCGCAATCTCCTTTGCGACCTCCGGCGACAGCTCCTTACGCGCCATTTTCAGATCGTAGCGGATCTGCAAATTCAGCCAGAACTCCGGCGAATTGCCGAAATAGAGCGCGAGCCGCAGCGCGGTATCGGCCGTGATGCGGCGCCGGTTGTTGACGATTTCGGCGATGCGGTTCGGCGAGATGCCGACCGCGCGGGCAAGCCGGTTCCGCGAAAGACCATAGCCCTTCAAAAACTCCTCTTTCAAGATCTCGCCGGGCGTCACCGGCTCGAACTCATCGCTGCTCATGCGCTTCCGCCGGAGCGCGCCTCCGTGGCCTTGAAAGGTTCGATGCCGGCCACCTGCGCGGCGATCTTCCTCTTGGCCTGCATCGTGTCGAAGGCGTTCTGCAAGCGCAGAAAATAGCCCTCGGACAGGCCGAAGAACTTGCACAGGCGCAAATCGGTATCGGCCGAGATGTCGCGCGCGCCCTTAACGATGGCATGAATGCGGTTCGCGGGCACGGCGATGGCGCGGGCGAGCTGGTTCTGGCTCAGGCCGGTTTCGTTCAGAAACTCCTCCTTGAGGATTTCGCCAGGATGGGGATTGTGCAGCTCGGTCACGGGATGCGTCCTCTTTCGTTGTCGCCCCGGCGCCCAAAGGTCATGGCCGGGCTTGACCCGGCCATCCAGTCAATAAACAGAAGATGCCTTATCGTTCTTCTGGATGGCCGCCTCAAGGGCGGCCATGACGATGGGTGTAGCGGCGTTTCCGGCACGACCCTGCCGCGGCGGAAAAAACGCTACCCCTCCGCGGGCGCCGTCTGCTTCTTCGCCGCGGCGCCGGCGCGAAGCTGCTCCGCGAGGTGCGGCGGCAACAGCGCCAGCGCCTCCTCTTCGGCCTTCTCCGCCTTCGCGGCCTCCTCCTTCGCCGCCGCGAGCAGCGCCTCCGCCTCCGCCCGCTCCTCATCCGGCAGTGCGCGCATGAGCGCCGTCCCGGCCCGCTCCAGCAGCGCGTCGTCGCGCGGCGTCGCGCCCGCCTCGCATGCGTCGATGTAGGCTCGGCCCAAATTCCGCGCGAGCGGCGCAAAGGCTTGCGGCAGCTTCTCGGCAAAAGGCGCTACAATCGTCAGCGCTTCCGTAAGCACGGCGGCGGCGTCTGCATGCCGGTCCATGGCGCTTAAAATGTCGCCCTTTATCCCCAAGTACTGCGCCAAATGGGGTCCAAAAGCATCTGGGCGGCTCTCAGCAAGGGACCCTTGAATCGCCACAGCCTCCACGCTCGCCGCGAGAGCTTCCTGGCGCCGTCCGAGAGCGGAAAGGCCATCGCCAAGATTAATTAAACTCATTGCCAAGCCGGGCAGGAACGAGTCCGGGCGCGCCTCCGCAAGCCGGCGAAAGATGTCCGCCGCCTCGCTCGTCGCTATTAGCGACTCCTCCAGGCGACCAAGATCGAAGAGGCAGTGGCCGAGATTGTTCAGGCTCGTCGCCAGATCGGGCAAAAAGGCGTCCGGGCGCGCTTCCGCCAGCCGCCTTCTAATGTCCGCCGCCTCGCTCGTAGCCGCCAGTGCCTTCTCGCGGCGGCCGAGAGCGGAAAGCATCGCCCCGAGATTTTGCAGGCTTAACGCCAGATCGGGTTGGAACGCGTCCGGGCGCGCCTCCGCAAGCGGGCGAAAGATGTCCGTCGCCTCGCTCGTCGCAATCAGCGCCTCCTCCTGGCGGCCAAGATTGGCGAGCCTAATCCCGAGATTATTCAGGCAGTTCGCCAGATCGGGCAGGAATGCGTCCGGGCGCGTCTCCGCAAGCCGCCGGCAGAGGTCCGCCGCCTCGCTCGCCGCCGCCAGCCCCTCCTCGAGGCAGCCGAGAGTGGAGAGCCGATTCCCGAGATTATTCAAGCTCGTCTCGAGATCGGACAGGAAGGCGTCGGGGCGCGCTTTCGCAAGCCGCCTTCTGATGTCCACCGCCTCGCGGGTCGCCCTCAGCGCTTCCTCAGGACGGCCAAGTGCAGAAAGGCTATTGCCAAGATTATGAAGGGCTCTTGCCAGTTCAGGCAGGAAAGCGTCCGGGCGCGCCTCCGCAAGCCGCTTATAAATGTCCGCCGCCTCACTCGACGCCGCCAGCGCCTCCTCGCGACGACCAAGGTCCAACAGGCGCAGCCCGAGATTATTCAGGCTCGTCGCCAGATCGGGCAGAAAAACCTCGGGATGCCCATCGACCAGATGCCTTCTGATGTCCACCGCCTCGCTCGCCGCCGCCAGCGCCTCCTCAAATCGGCCGACGGCTCCCAAACGGGTGCCGAACCAATGCATGGCGCTTGCCGCCAGGTTGCGCATGGAGTCATTCGCTTCGGCGTCTTGCTCGCCAGTTTCCGCGTTGCTAAGAGCAGCTTTGGCTGAGGCCACATGGCGGGTCGAAACCGCGAGAGCCAGTTCGAGAAGCTTGAGATGCATTTTGGGTAGCGCGGCGTCGAGCGCGCGCAAGGCGTCAAAATCCAGGTCTTCGAGCGCGCGCTCGATGCGCGGCACAAGCTGCCCCGGCGTATCGGCCATGACGGCGACGATGTCTTCGGCAAGCTCCGCCATGCGATTGCGGATGAGCCAGTCGAGGCGCGCGGCGGCCTTCGCGGCGGCGGCGTCGCCATGCACGGGAAGCGACGCGCGCTGGAGCGTCGTAATGAGGTCGCGGCGGCGCTTTTCGCGCTCGTCCTCGGGCTGCGCGGCGATCCAGCGCAGGCAGCCTTCGATCGTCTCGTCGTCGGCGGTCATGGCGGCGTGGTGCTCGCCGAGAAGGTCGGGCTCGATGGCCGCCAGCCCGGCGCCGCGCAAATAGACGCGCGCGAGATGCCCAAGCGGCGCGGCCACGTCCACGCGCGCGGTGCGCCGGCCCTTGTAGAAATCGTCCTCCATGAGGAGGCGTTCGCTGGCCGCCCGCGACGGCGTTCCGCCCACCAGCGTCACCTGCGCCGCGCCGCGCTCCATGTCGCGCCGCGCGTCGCCGTCGAGCGCGCCGCACAGCTTCTCCCAATGCTTGCGTTCGAGGCCGAGCACGGCGTTGAGCTGCGCCGCGACGCTCGCTTCGGCGGGCGAGGCCGCGCACAGCCAGAGCAGCGCCTCCATCTGGATCGCCAGCGGGCGCTCGAAGCCCTTGCCGTTCCAGATCAGCCGAAGCCGCTCGTTCGCGGGCGGCTGCGATGGCTTGGCGACGCCCTGCGCGCGCAGGATCGGCCAGAATTGGCGCGTCGATGTCTCGAAAAGCGCGCGCCGCTGCTTCGGGCTGGCGATGGGCTGAAGCGCCTCGGCGTCGCCCGCGCCCGCGCCGCGCCGGAACAGCCGCTGGAGTTCGGGGTGCTCGTCGCGCAGGCGCTCCCACCAGTCGGCGCCGCTGCGCGCGAGGAGCACGAGGCGCAGGGGCCGGTCGCCGGGCGCGTTCGCGAGCAGCATGCCAAGCTCGGCGACCTCGGCCTGCCGCCCTTCCGCGTAGTCCACCACCAGAAGCAGCCCGGAATCCTCGCCATGCCGGACGCGCTGCTCCAGCGCCTGCCAGCGCTGCTTGAGGATGTCCGCGTCCTGCCGGTGCGCGCGGTCGAAAAAGCCCGCCGTCCAGCCGCGCGCGCGAAGCTCCGCCGCGACCTCGATCATCAGCCGCGTCTTGCCGAAGCCGCCCGGCGCGTGGATCAGCCGCCCCGCCGCGCGCTCGCCGGAAAGGCTCCAGGCGACGCAATCGGCCTTCGCCCCCGTCGCGTCGATGTACGGCGTGACGGCGTAGCGCGCTTGCAGCAGCTCCGAAGGCAGGATGCGGCGCGGGTCGGGGCTGAGCTTGTCCTGCTTCGGCTCGATGAGGCGGCGGCCGTGGTGGCGGAAATAGAGTTCGTCGAGCGGCGCGCGCGTGGGGATCGGAACGCCGTTCCAGATCTTGCCGATGGTCGCAAGGATGCCGTCGCGGTCGTCCGCCTCGTCCATATGATGGATGTTGAAGGGCTCGGGGATGGCGGCGAAGCTCATGTCCGGCGCGCGGACGTTCACAAGCTTGTTCTGCTCGAAAGCGCGGATCGCCTCGGCATAAACCCAGTTCGAGATCGCCGCGCCTTCCGTCCACAGTACGACGGCGACGCGCGCCGCATCGAGCGCCGCCCGAATCTGCTCCTGATACGACGCGCGCGATTTAAGCTCATGGTCCCACCAGACCGAGCCGGCGCCATATTGCGCCTCGATGGCGGCGGCAAGCTCGCGCGTGAGTTCGCGATGTTTCGAAGAATAGCTGATGAAAATTTCATGCATTTAAAAAAAACCCGCCGGCGAGAGCGCCACCATACAGCGCGCGCCGCGGCCCGCCAATGACGAGATTGCGGCGGCCTTGGGGTTTTCCAAGGCGCGGCGGCGCCCGGTCGCCGTCAATCCCGTGCGGGCCGCGGCATGAAATGCCGCCGCGCGGACGCGGGAGTCAAAGACACAGGGCGCCGCCGGATAAGGCGCGGGCGCCATTCCGGCATGACATCGAGGGGCGCGGCCTCAGGACTTCGGCGCGCTCCCTCGCGCGAGCGCCTGCAATCCCTCGCGGTAGGTCGGGTGATGCAGCACCACGCCAAGCTCGCGCTTGATGCGCGTGTTGTGCACCCGCTTATTGTCCTCGTAGAAGCTCTTCCCCATCGGCGAGAGCTGCGCCTCCTCGAACGGCACTTCCGGCGGCGGCGGCGCGCCCAGAAGCTCGGCGGCGTAGGCGAGCACGTCGCGCGGCGGCGCGGGCTCGTCGTCGGCGACGTTGAAGATGTGCACGCCGGCGCGGCGCTCGCGGCGGATCGCGGCGATGATGGTCTGGGCGATGTCGTCCACATGGATGCGGTTGAACACCTGCCCCGGCTTCACGATGCTCTTCGCGTCGCCCGCCCGGATGCGGTCGAGCGGGCTGCGGCCCGGCCCGTAAATGCCCGCGAGGCGGAAGATGTCGAAGGCAATATGGTCGTGATCGTCGGCCAGCGCCTTCCAGCCTTTCTCGGCTTCGACGCGCGCCGATTTCCGCCCATCCGGCGCCGCCGCCGGCGTCTCTTCGTCCACCCAATCTCCGCCGTGGTCGCCATAAACGCCGATGGTGGAGAGATAGCCGATCCAGCGCAGTTCCGGCGCGGTCCTCAGCGCGTCGCCATAAGCCAGGAGCGCCGGGTCGCCGTCATCGCCCGGAGGCGTGGACACGATGACATGCGTCGCCGTTTGCAGCGCCTCCTCCACCGCCGCGCGGTCGTCGAACAGGATGGCCTTGATCCCCTCCTCTTCGAGCGCGCGCGCCTTTGCCGCCTCGCGAACCGTGCCGCAAACGCGCCACCCGCCCGCTTCAAGCACCGCCGCCGTCGCTTTCGCCGAATATCCAAGACCGAATACGAAAAGATTGCTCATCGCTCACTCCCATTCAGAGCGCACGGCGGGATCGCGTTCCGCCTGCGCGAATAGTGCTTTCAGTCGGGCCGACTCGCAAGGGTTTGCGAGCCGGCGCGCGGCCCAGACCGCCATGCCGCGCACCAGAGGAGACCCATCGCTCAAAAGGGGCGCGACGCTGGCGAGCAGCGCGGCGTTCCCGGAATTTCCCGCGGCGACGGCCGCGTTCCGCACGAAACGGTCGCGCCCGAGCCGCTTGACGGGCGAGCCCTTGAACCGCGCCCGGAACGCCGCATCGTCGAGCGCGAGAAGCTCGGCGAGCGGCGGATTACCGGCGGCGCGGCCCGGCTTGAAGCTCATCTCCTGGGCGGCCTTCGCGAACTTGTTCCACGGGCAGGCGGCGAGGCAATCGTCGCAGCCATAGATGCGGTTGCCGATGGCCTCCCGAAACTCCTGCGGAATTTGCCCCTTATGCTCGATGGTAAGGTAGGAAATGCAGCGGCGGGCGTCGAGGCGGTAGGGCGCGGGAAATGCGCGCGTCGGGCAGGCGTCGAGGCAGCGGCGGCAGGCGCCGCAGCGGTTTTGCGCGGGCGCGTCCGGGGCAAGCGCGGCGGTGGTGAAAATCGCGCCGAGAAACAGCCAGGAGCCGAAATCGCGCGAGACGAGATTGGTGTGCTTGCCCTGCCAGCCGATGCCGGCGGCCTTCGCGAGCGGCTTCTCCATCACCGGCGCCGTATCGACGAAAACCTTCACCGCCTCGCCCGTGGCCCTGGCGAACTCGCCGGCCACCGCCTTCAGCTTGCGCTTCAAGATGTCGTGATAATCCGCGCCCTGAGCGTAAACGGAGATGGCGCCCGTGGACGGGCGCGTCGTGGCGGCGCGCGGATCGGCGTCCGGCGCGTAGTTCATGGCCGCGATGACGATGGAGCGCACATCGCTCCACAGCGCGCGCGGATCGGCCCGCCGTTCGGCGTTCGCTTCAAGCCATCCCATATCGCCATGCAGCCCGGCTTCGAGGAACGCGCGCAGATGCTCGCCCGCGCCCGCCGCCCCGGCGGGAGACGCGACGCCCACGGCGTCGAAGCCTTCCTTCAGCAAGCGCGCCTTGACCCAGCCCGCATCGAGGGGCTGTCTTGCGGCGGCGCGCGCCTCCTCAAAAATCGAGATTCGCATAATTCTCCGGCGGGCTGAAACCCGGTATTCGATCGGCGAGCAGCGGGCGGAACGACGGGCGCGACTTGAGCCGCTGGTACCAGGCTTTCGCTTCCGGAAATTCCACCCACGGCATTTCCGCAAGATAGTCCAAAACCGAAAGCTGAGCCGCCGCGGCGAGGTCCGCGAAGCTCATGTGATCGCCGCCGAGCCATTTGCGCTGCTCGCTCAGAAAACTTACATAAGAAAGATGATAGCGCAAATTGCTTCTGCTGGCGCGGATCGCGGCAAGATCGGGCGCGATGCGCGACCGCGAGGCGGGCTTGTGGAGTTTCTCCTCAAGGAGGCCCTGACTGACCTCGGCGTCGAACTTCTTCAGGAACCAATCGGCGACGCGCCGCGCCTCCGCCCGCTCCGCCGGCGAGCCGGGCCAGAGCGCCGACCGTGGCAGCCCCCCCTCCCGCGCGGCCGTCTCGGCGAGATATTCCGAAATCGGATACGCGCCGCAGATGGCCTTCCCGTCGGCGGTCAGCACGGGCAGCGCGCCGGCCGGATTGATGTTGAGAAAATCGCGCCCGATGGCCCAGGGTTTCACCTCCGAAAGCTCGGCCTCGGCCGCCTGCTCGAACAGCGCAAGCCGCACCGCTCGCGACGCCGGGCACAGCGGATAGTGAAGAAGCGTTGGCATGGCGCAGTATAGCCCCGGAATCCGGCGGCGCCAGTGTCCCGTCCGCGACTTGCCGGCGAAAAATGCGGCGGACGCGCGCGGCGATTTGGCGACGGGATGGCGAGAGCGAGCCGCTTCGTTTCCGGCCGCTAGAGGGCGTGAACGGAAGTGGCGAGCTTCGAAAATCTCTTAGGTAGCGATGCTTGCTTTTGGATCTTGTTGCAGACGTTCTGCGGGGATGCACGAAACGATAAGCGGCCCTGAATGGCGTGAAAGGGATTTATCGAGTTCACGGAAGCATAAGTGGAAAGCTACTCAAGGCCTGTAGCGCTAATGGATATATAGAGAGGTAGTCATATTTTTGACCCAGCTTTGGTGTCCAGTATCTGCCGTGCGCCATCCAGTGGCGAAATTTGAATGCACCCCGCAATTCACTGATAAGCTTGTTGCTTCCAATCGTATTGCTTTTCCAGACTTCAAATATCTCATCCTCAAGCGAGGCGCGCGGTCCTTTTTCTTTGTAAATTTCCCGGAATTGACGGGACACCTCATCCTTCTTTCTTTGATAACACCTTTGCAGATAATCGATACGAAACGCCGCCTCGACAGCCGCGAGCAAGGTCATGGTTGTGTTGCGGTCCAATTCGGTGAGCCGGTTGCCCAACTCCTCGCGCACCTCGTCTGGTTTATCTCCTAAGAAACGCACTTCGTATGACGGCGACGCTGTTGAAAAGAACAGCGTAAGCGCTCCATTAGTATCATTATAGTGTAGGGCAACATCAGCAAGGCTTAGGTTTTCGCCTGAAAACGAAACCTTTTTAGCCATTGCTCACTTCCATGAGCAGTTCAAAAAGAGTTTCTTTGTTCAGTTCAGTGAATTGCATTGACGGAGGCCGGCTGACAATTTTCCAGGCCCACTCGATTTCCTTCGGCGAGGGCGCCGACTCCGCCGATGGCATTTTACTTCCGCCGGGGGGGATGGTCGTGACGGTCACTCGGAACATCTGCTTTGGATTGGTCAAGTTCTTATCGATCAGAACAAGGCGTGAATTTCCAGCGCTGCCTTGAACATCAACTCGTCCTTTCGATCCGATCAGGAGCGTGCCAACCGGGGTAAAAACGATCTCTTGCGCACCGATAGCGACGGTCAAGCGTTTCGCTTTGTAAGCGCCGATGTTCTCTTCGTTCAACTCGATCGTTGAATAGCGGAGCTTGATCGTACCGCCTTTGATATATTCATCAAGATATTCGGCAATGCGTGCATAGAGCTTTTCTAAATAGTCAAGCCAATTGTCGCGTTCTTTGCTCCAATCCATCGCCTCATCACCGGAATGAGGCTTCTGCTGCCGTTGGACAAAATCTTTGAACAGGGTGTCTGCGTTCATGAAACACTACCGGTTACGATTGTTCATCTAGGCTGGTCTCCCAACCGCGCCCCAAGGTCGGCAACATTATACACCCCACACCAATCCCGCAAAGCGTCACATTTCCAGCAGCGTTAGTGCGGGTGGCGCTCGGCTGGAATGTGCGGCGCCTTGAAATTCGTTCGCACTGCCTTTTGTCCGAACTTCCGGCTAATAGGTGGGATTGTATTTGCCCTCTTAAAGAGAGCGCATTGGGATCCAAAAGCAGCCCTGCCTCCCGTAGGAACCCGAGAAAACAGGCGAGACCGCATTCGACCCATACCCCCACATGAGGTACGCGCCAAAGGCGCCGGGAATCCGCCAGTCGGCGAGGGTGCGGTTTTTCGCTTGCCTGGCCCGATTGACAGGCGCCGAACGCCATCCCATAATAGCGAAATTAGGGGATTTCGCTAAAATGCCGGAAACGAGAGTCACGAGCACCGAGTTCGGCAACAGGCTCGGCCTTTATTTTCAGAAGGCTTTGAGCGAGCCGGTCACCATCACCCACCACGGGCGGGATTCGCTGGTGGTGATGTCGGCGGAAGAATATAAGCGCTTGAAGCGGCGGGACCGCCAAGTTTACCGGGCGGAGGACACGCCTGAAGAATTCATCGCGGCGCTTCAGAAGGCTGAGCCGCCCGTGGAAACGGCGCAATTCAATGACGAGGTTCCCGAAGGCTGGGACCGCCACGGACGCGGTTAGCCGTGGACATTCCTCCAGCCCCGGCGCCCGGCATGGTCGTCGAATACGCCTATCCGTGGACCCACGAGCACGACCGTGGGCTTGAAGAAGGCGGGAAAGACCGTCCCGCCGCAGTCTTGCTGGCGCTTGCAAGGGAAGATGGCGAAATCAGCGCAGCGAGTGAACGTTCTCTCATTTTATAACGGGCCTATCCGAACGGCTGCTTCTTGGTGTAAAAAGCACAAGCGCATTCGTTGGAGACGCCGCGCTAAAGCGCCCGCAGCCGATCCGTGGAAAACTCGCCATGCGGCCGGTAGCGCTGCAAATACGGCGGAACGATCGCCTCCGCGCTTCGCGGCTCGGTCACGCCCAGGCCCTCCAGCGTGCGCCCCTCGCGGATGGCCTCGGCGCTGACGACGTTGTCGCGCTGAAGGAGGCGCAACTGATCGAGGGTGATGGGCGCGCCCGGCAGAAACTGCACGAAGAAAGCCGGGATCTTGGCCATCCAGAACGGGATCGGCAGAAGCGCGGGCGAGCGCTGCGTCCACTCGCAGACCTTTTCGAGGATTTCGCGAAACGTGTAGACGGTGGGGCCGCCCAGTTCGTACACAGCGCCTTCGGTGGCGCGCTCCGACACGGCCGCCGCCACGGCGCGGGCCGCGTCGCCGACATAGACCGGCTGGAAGCGCGTGCGCCCGCCGATCAGGGGCAGCACGGGCGAGAAGGCCGCCAGCCCGGCGAAGCGATTGAAGAATTGATCCTCGGGGCCGAAAACGAGCGACGGCCGCAGCACGACCGTTTGCGGAAACGCCGCGAGCGCGCGCGCCTCCCCCTCCCCCTTCGTGCGGGCATAGGCCGAGCGCGCCACCCTGTCGGCGCCGATGGCCGAAACCTGGACGAAGCCGCGCGCGCCCGCCGCCTTCGCGGCCTTCGCGATGGTCTCCGGCGCCTTGCCGTGGATGTCGCCGAAGCGCTGGCGGCCCGACGGCTGGAGAATGCCCACGAGGTTCACCACAAAGTCCGCGCCGCGCACGGCGTCCGCGACCGACTTTTCGTCGCGCACATTGGCCTGGACAAGCGCGATCTGCCCGACCGAGCCGAGCGGCAGCACAGACAGCGCGAGTTCGGGGCGCCGCACCGCCACCTTGATCCGGCAGCCCGCACGCGCGAGCGCCTGCGCGACGTAGCGCCCGACGAAGCCCGATCCGCCGAAGACGGTGACGACCGTGGAATTTCCGAATGTTTGAGTCATGCCCCGGCCCGTGCGCGAGAATACGAATTAATCGTCCCTGCATACCCCGCATTCGCGCGAATGAAAAGGCGCGGCTTGCCGCCCCGCGCGATATTCGCGGCTTTCCCGCGCCGCGGAAGGCGCGCGGCGTCGATTGACAAAGCCCGCGGCGGCATTTACCTCTTGAGCGTTGCCCAGATGGCGGAATTGGTAGACGCACTAGTTTCAGGTACTAGCGCTGCAAGGCGTGGAGGTTCGAGTCCTCTTCTGGGCACCATCAAGCTTTCCCATAGCGTCCTTAACCCTTGCCAAAATGCGAAACGGCGCGGGGTTTCGCGCCGCTGCTCAACTTCATTTTTGGGGCAATCCGCCCATTTGCATTTGAAGAGGCGGCGGCCCGCCTCCTTTGCCTTCTTTCATTCCCAGTGGGTCGGCCCCAAGGCCGGTGACGAACCGAGCCGATTCCGCCGATTTGCCCAGCGCACCGTCATCCCGGCTGTCGACACGCATCGTCATCCCGGCCAAGCGAAGCGCGAGCCGGGATCGTAAGAAAGGCAGGCGCTTTAATTTGTTACGATCCCGGATAGGGCTTCGCCCTTCCGGGATGACGAACAAAGGCCATCGGGGATGACGAACAAAGGCCATCCCTTGGCGTGCTTGGGAAAGTCTAGAAGCGATAGCCGAGGCCGAACGTCACCTGGTGGCTCGACGTGTCGATCTTCGCGGCGAGGGCGTCGACGGGAGCGCTCGCAAAGAAGGTATGTCCGAGGTCGCCGAGATCGGTATAGCGATACTCGCCGCGGGTGAACCACCTGTTGGCAAACGACCATTCATAACCGCCGCCCACCGTATATCCGGTCTGGACGCTGCTGTTCGATTCGTAGCGGTCGGCGACGCACCACACGCCCGATGCCGGGCAGCTCGCGGCCGTTTTGACTTCTCCGAAGGCGACGCCGCCCGTGGCGTAAACCTGCAAGGCCGGCGTGAACAAGTAACCCGCGCGCGCCCTGATGCTGGCGTCCCACCCTTGGCCGGCGGTCACGGCGTCGCTGCTCCCGTGAATCGCGGCCGGCGAGGCCGTGCCAGGAATGCCAATATGCGTCGCGCTCGTGTTCGCCTCGCCGATGTCGCCTTCGATGCCCCACGAATATCGCCCGGTCGACCAGGAGCGGCCCGCGAACAGCGAGGCTCGATCTGCGCCGTTATCCAGGCCGGCATTGGCGGAGGCGGCCACAACCGTATAAGGGGACGCGACGCCCGTGGTCGTCCACTTCGATTGCTGCCAATCCCAGCCTCCGGCGGCGCCGGCATACCAGCCTGTCCAGCCGGCGGCTGGCCGATCCTTCAAGGACGTTGAGTTCGCCGCGGGGCGGCCGAGATCGACCTTCACGCCGAGCGAGACGGTTTGAGCGACGTTATTGCCGCCGGCCACATCGCCTCCAAAGTGGGTCAAGGCGCCGGTCGAAAGGTTGCCCATGTCGGTCGAGCCCTTCGCGGCGATCCAGTTCTGGTAGCGGTAGTCCAAAGTCAGCGACATGCTGGAGCTGATCCGGTACGCGATGCCGGCGTCAGCCCCGATCATGTCGCTGGCGCCGAAAGCTTCGTTGAACTGGAGGGAGCGAAGATGATGATTATCCTGATCGCTCCCTTGGGCGATCGCGGAGCCGATCACGCGGCCCTCGAAGCTGAGCCGTCCCGAAGTCGCGCCGATTCCGATGCCGAGATACGGCGCATTCCAGGTCTGCTCGTAGGTTATTCCGTTTCCCGGAGGCAGCGTGCCGTAATTCGCCGTTCCGCCGATGGCCTGCCACCGGTAATAGTCGTATTTATCGCCGGCGAGCGCGCTGACCGTGAACAAGCTGGCGTCGAAGACGCGCGCGGACAAATACGCATCGAGGAGCGAGGCCTGCCGCAGCTGGCTGTCGCTGGACGAATGGCACTCGTCATGTCCGGGCGTCGAAGCTGGACAGGGCGCGCCGATGTCGAAATCGTAGTCGTCCATTTTGCCGCCGGAACTGAGGTTCATGGCGCCGCTAAAGCCGGCGCGCAGCCAGTGCGTCAGCTGGAGCGAGCCGGTCGACTGGAACATGGCGACGTCCGAGGAGCGCCAGTCGAGGCGGCTCACCGTCTTCCCTGTGTCGGAGTAGACGTATTCCTGGGCCGCGCCGTTCAGGACGCCGATCGAGAACCCGGCGGTCATCGGCGGGAGGCTTGTCAGAACCGAGGCGTCCTTGTATCCGCCGTCGGCTGGATCGGCCGCGTTCGCGGCGTTTGCGAGTACGATTACGCTTGAGAAGGCAAGAGCAATGTTGCGCATTGTATCTATCCAATCTAGCCAAGCTTCGGAACGGGTCTTATTGAAAGCCGCCGGGCGATACAACTAAAAGTCGTTATAACTTGTGTCCAATTTTTCTCAATAGTTGTAATTCCGCAACCTTGGCGAGTGCGCCGAGCTCTTTGCGCGGATCGCTTCGGCGCAAGGGCGGCGCTCCGTCCCCATCGAGGAACTCAGGTCTTGATTGAAAGCGCTCAGGCATGGTAGCTTTACGCCATGGCTACACCGGAACAGATCAAGGCGGCGCGCGCGCTCCTTCGCATGGATCAGGACGAGCTTGCGCGCCGCGCGGGCGTGTCCGTGACCACGATTCGCCGTCTCGAAGCCGCGAAGGGCGAATACGCCGTGGCGGAGGCGACGGCGGCGGGCGTGCGGAACGCGCTGCGCGAGGCGGGCGTCGAGTTCATCCACGATGGCGTGCGGCGCGCGCACCGCGAGGTCGACCGCGATCTGGTGGCGGATTTGATGAAGATCGCCGAGGAAAGCGCGCGGCTTCTGAAAGACGCGCCTCCCTTCACCGAAGACGACCTTTACGATGAAAACGGCCTGCCCGCGTGATCGCGATCGATAGCTCGGCGCTGGTCGCGATTTTTCAAAAGGAACCGGACGCGCTTCTTTTCGCCGAGGCTATAGGCGCCTCGGATTCGGCGGTCGTCTCCGCGGTCACTTGCTTCGAAACGTCTATGGTGCTGGCAGGCCGCGTCCTTGACGAGACGGCGTGGCGGCTGCTGGATGCGCTGATCGCTCGCGCCAAAATCGAGATCGTTTCGTTCGACGCGGCGCAGGCGAGAATCGCCCGCGAGGCCTTCCTGAAATACGGCAAGGGCCGGCATGCGGCTGGGCTGAACTTCGGCGATTGCGCGGCTTACGCGCTCGCGAAATCGAAAGGCGCGCCGCTTCTCTACAAAGGCGCGGACTTCGCCAAGACCGATATCGTCAGCGCTTTATAAAGGCGGCGCGAATCACGATATGAGGCGCGTCATAGGCGAGCGGCAGGCAGGGCGGCGCGATGCTTGAGTTTCTCTGGATAACGGCGGCGCTGACCGCGATCATCGCGGCGCGCTATCTCGTGCTCTCCGGCCTGTTCTACTGGCTGCTCTGGGGCCGCGGCGGCGAGAAGCTCAGCGCGAAACAGCTGAACCGCGACCGGCCGATGCGCGCCATCGTGATGGCCGAAATCCGCCTGTCGCTGATCTCGTCGGTCGTCTACGCCATCCCGGCGGCGATCGTGCTCGTGGCGCTGCTGAACGGCGGCACGGCGATCTATTACGACTGGCGCGCTTATGGCGGCGTTCCCTATCTTTTCCTCAGCTTCTTCCTCTACCTCGCCGTGCCGGACGCCTATTATTATTGGGCGCACCGGCTTATGCATCGCCCGAAGCTGTTCCGCTGGATGCACGCCGGCCACCACCGCTCGCGCCAGCCGACGCCGTTCGCGTCCTTCGCCTTCGATCCGGCGGAAGCCGCGCTGACGGGCTGGCTTTTGCCCGCGATGCTGTTCGCGATCCCGATCCACCTCGCGGTGCTCATCGGGCTCCTCATCTTCATGAGCGTGGTCGCGGTGTTCAATCACTCAGGCTGGGAGATCCTGCCGGGCTGGCTCGTGCGCGGACCGCTTGGGCGCCAGCTCATTTCCGCCACGCATCACAGCTACCACCACATCCGCTTCGACAAGAATTACGGCCTTTATTTCCGCTTCTGGGACAGGCTGATGGGCACCGACGTGATGCCCGCCGACGCGCCCGCCGGAACGCGGCTCGGCGCGCGTCCCGGCGAAGCCTGACCCACACAACATCGTCATCCCGAAAGCCGCTTGCGGCTATCCGGGATCGCAAAATGGCAAGCGCCTTGTTTTCGACGGCCCCGGATACGCTGCGCGTTACGGGGGGACGATTAGGCGCCAAGCCTAGAACATATAGGGCTGCCTGTGGCCCCAGCCGTCGACATAGAAATCCCAGCGGGAGGCGCCGGGCGAAACCCGATTGCCGCCGCCAGCGCCGTGGCTCTGCCAGAAGTCGAGGCTTTGCCGGCGCAGCGTGTACTCGCAGGAGAACTCGCAATAGACCCACGTTCCGCCCGGAAGCCGGACCTGATCGCCAAGCTCGGCGCGTCTGACCGGCGCGACCACCTTATTGAAGCCGTACCAGCTTTCGGCATACACGAACCGGTGGGCATGGCGCCTGTGCTTCAGCGGCGCGCCGGTGTCGCCGCGATCCGGGTTGGATGCCGTGCCGGCGTGAGCGGCGGCGGCAAACCCGAGCAACGCGCAGCCGGTCACAATCGCGCGAAGAATCATGATATTTCCCCCGTAAGACGTCAATTCGACGCTACTTTAGGCCCGTAAGCCGAATTCGCCAAGTGGGGCCGCGTCCGGGCGGGAACGGGCTGGAGCGGAGCGGCATCCTCCACTTCCGGCGGCTTCGGACGGCCGAAACAACAGGCTCGACGCCATGCCAACGCCAGCGCTCACGGCTGCGACAATTTTCGATTATTGCGAGCGCGGGCTGAGTTCCGCCTTCTGGGCCGAGCCGCTGAACGCGATCACCAATGGCGGCTTCCTTCTGGCGGCGTTCGCCGGGGCGGCGATGATCGCGAGGCGCCCTCCCGGGGAGCGCTCGGCCTGGGCGGTTTTCTTCGTGCTGAATTTCATCGCGATCGGGATCGGCAGCTTCCTGTTCCACACCGTCCCGAACGTCGACACCGCCGCCGCCGATACCGGGCCGATCGGCGTGTTCATGGTGGCGTATCTCGTCTTCGCGCTCCGGCGTCTCGCGGGCGCCCCCTGGCGCGTCGCCGCCGCCGCTCTCGCGGCCTTCTTCCTGGCCATGACGTTGGCGTTCAAGATGCAGTGCTGGGAGGGCCGGATCGGATTCTGGCTCGATATGCCGCCCGGCGCGCAGGGAAAATGCCTGAACGGCAGCCTCGGCTACGGGCCGGCGCTTATCGCCATGTGGCTGATCGCGGGCTGGCTCGCCGTAAAGCGCCATGAGGCCGCGCTCTTTGTCTTCGCCGCGGCGGCGGCGTTCCTCGCATCGCTCACGTTCCGCTCGCTCGATCAGCGTTTATGCGCGGATTGGGTCGTTCTGGGGCACAGGACGGGGACGCACTTTATCTGGCACGTGCTGAATTCGCTGACGCTGTTCCTCTTGCTTGTCGCGGCCATCAGGCATGGATGCCGGACGCAAGAAATACTACCGCCCCGCCCGAAGGCGGCGCCTCCCACCTACAGCGTTCCATGAGCGCTAATGAGAACGTTTCCGGCGCAGCGGCGCGCGCCAACTGCGCCGGGATAAACGCGCCTAGAGATTGTACATCGCGGCCAAAGCGGCCACCAACACGCCAAGACAAATCGTGAGTACGAGTGCGCCAACCATTTTTTACGACTCCTCCGTTGCTCCGCCTCTTTGAGGCGATAACCTTTCCCAGACCGGCATTGCGCAACGCGGCAAGCTCGTCGCGATTCCGGAAGTGACCCGCATTCGTCCGGCGATCCCTGGCGGAGTTGTCCGGAGCCGATTGGGCCAATTCCGTCACGAAGCGATACAGGGCCAACTCGATCCTGCTCGTTGACGCAATGCGAATGACGTTAGGCGCAGCGGCGGCGCTTGTAAACTGTCGCAAACCGCGCAGTTCCCTGAAACGCGTTCGCCCTTGATCGGCCGCGGTGGAAAAATGCATGCTGGAGCGCCGCCGCGCCCTCGATTTCGAACGATCCCGTGGACAAAATTCCTGTCTGCGCTTATCAGTTGCACGCGCGGCGCGCAGGCCCGTGACGCCGGCCGAGCCCAAAAGACCCAATGACATCAGTTGCGGACGTGGCGAAACGGTAGACGCAAGGGACTTAAAATCCCTCGGCCGAAAGGCTGTGCGGGTTCAAGTCCCGCCGTCCGCACCACATGGGCTATGAACGCGTTCGGCGGCGCCGCGCTTACGAGGACGCGAAGATAACGCTGTCCACCTTCTGGCAATCTTCCGGCGACAGCACGACCACGGCCGGGATCGCGATGCGCTTGAAGACGGCTTCGATTCTCGACGCCCCCCACCCTTCGTTGTTGCTGGTCGTGTCGAAGATGGGCTTCAGGTCTTTCACAATGCACGTGCCGCGCGTGTACGAGCCCGTCAGCCCGACGGTTCTCCTGGCGGACCCCTGGAGGCCCGGAATGGTGCCTTCGAGCCAGCCGGTGGTGGACAGCGCATAGGTCTTCGGATCGGTTTCGACGGCGAAGAAGGTCTCGACCTCGAATTCGCAAGAAAACGCGCGGCAATAGATGCCCGATTTTATCGCATCGATCTTGGCCTTGAAGGCGTCCCTGACGAATGCCTTGATGTCCTTCGGATCGGCGGCGAAGGAGGGAGCGGCAAGCCCGCAACTCACGAAGGCGGCGAGCACAAGACGAAAAAAAAGCATAGCCATTGCAGAAACCGGCTTGCGTCGAGCCAAGTCGACCCCCATGAATACCCCGCTTCATTAAGGATCTTCCCTCCCGGCGCAAGCGATATCTGCTCCCACAGGCAGCAAAAGGATGGAAAACCTATCCTGACTGCGCTACCACACTCGAACGGGCCAGAGGATCCAAACCATGCGTATCGACTCCATTCCGATCGGCGTCAACCCGCCCTTCGATATCAACGTGCTCGTCGAGATTCCCATTGGCGGCGAGCCGATCAAATACGAACTCGACAAGCCTTCCGGCACAATGTTCGTCGACCGGATGCTCTACACCTCGATGCATTATCCCGGCAATTACGGCTTTATCCCGCATACGCTTTCCGCCGACGGCGACCCTCTCGACGTGCTGATCGCGAACTCGCGGCCCATCGTTCCCGGCGCCGTCTGCAACTGCAGGCCGGTCGGCGTGCTGTTCATGAGGGACGAGGCCGGCATCGACGAAAAGATCATCGCGGTGCCGTCCGACAAGGTCTCGCCCATCTACCGCAAGGTCCGGACCTACGCCGACTTGCCCGATATGATGCTCTCGCGCATCGCGCATTTCTTCGAGCATTATAAGGACCTCGAACTTGGGAAGTGGGTGAAGATCGACCGCTGGGGCGACGAGGCGCTCGCCCGCGATATGATCGAGAGCTCCATAAAAGCGGCGAAGGAAAAGGCGAAGTAGGCCATGTTTCCGCCGTCCGCCCGCCGCTAAATCGGCGCTGGATGGCGGCATGTCAACGCGGCGGGCGTGCGGAGCATCGAACTGTTTTCTCCGCGCGGCGCCTCTGCTAGGGTCCGCCACGCCGTCCGGTTTTCCGGGCTGCGGGGCTTCTGATTCATTTGCACGTTAAATGAGAAGTAGGAAGGGACGGTCATGTCACTCACAGATGCCGGGCGTCGCCCAGCCCCCCACACGGAAGAATGGTTCAGTATCCTTCTTGCCCTGATCGGGACGATCGGGGCGTCGATTTTCATCGGCTATTACCCGGACTATAAACCCTCGGAGACAGGCGGCGTGGCGTGGGCCGTGCCGGTCTGGATCGGGTTCCTCTACCTCATCGTTCAAATAACGTTCCTCCTGTTCTCCGCGAGCCAGATCCGCGCGTTGGGCGTGCTCGATTCGGTGCTGGCCATCGCCCCCGTGGTCGCGGGCCTTGTGATCCTCGTTCAGATCATCATCAGCCCGACCTTCAAGGAGCACATTTCGCCATTTCAGCTGAACTCACTGGCGGTTCTCATCGTCGCGGGCGCGTCGGAGTTCCTGCTGACGATCTGGATTCGCTTCGTCATCAACCGCCGCACCATCGGCTTCGGCGGCGACAACTAGATTTGGCGTGGGCTTAGTCCCGACCGGCGGCAAGGCGGAAAGGAAGCACCCTTTCCGCCTCCGGCGGCCTGGACAAAAACGCGGAACGCGAGGGCCGAAATCGCGGCGCGTTCGATGAAGCGGGAGATTGAACCATGCGGTTAGCGGTGATGGGCGCGGCGGGACGAATGGGCCGGGCGCTGATCCGGACCATTCACGAAACGCCGCATTGCGGGCTTGCCGGCGCCGTGGAGCGTCCCGGCTCGCCGTTTCTCGGCAAGGACGCGGGCGAGGCCGCCGGCGTCGGCCCGCTCGGCGTCGCGATCACGGACGACCCGCTGCCGCTGTTCACGCATATCGAAGGCGTGCTGGATTTCACGGCGCCCGCATCGACGGTCGCGACCGCCGCGCTCGCGGCCCAGGCCCGCATCGTCCACGTCATCGGCACCACCGGACTTTCAGCCGAAGACGAGACCAAGATCGAGGCGGCGGCCCGGCACGCGACCATCGTCAAGTCCGGCAATATGAGCCTCGGCGTCAATCTGCTCGCGGCGCTTGTCGAAGAGGCGGCGCGCGCGCTCGACGAGCGCTTCGACATCGAAATCGTGGAAATGCATCACAAGCATAAGGTGGACGCGCCCTCGGGCACGGCGCTCCTGCTCGGCAAGGCGGCGGCGGCCGGGCGCCGCATCGCGCTCGAAGACCACAGCGTGCGAGGGAGGGACGGACTCACCGGCGAACGCCTTCTCGGCGCCATCGGCTTCGCGGCCTTGCGGGGCGGCAGCGTGGTCGGCGACCACACCGCGATTTTCGCGGGCGCCGGCGAACGGCTTGAGCTGACGCACCGCGCCGAGGACCGCCAAATTTTCGCCCGCGGCGCTTTGACCGCGGCTCTTTGGGGCCAGGGACGCGGTCCCGGCCTCTTTTCAATGCGCAACGTGCTCGGGATCTGATAAACCCGCGTGGCGTGTGAATCGAAGGATCGTCGACATGGAAAATGTGCTCGTGCTCGTTCGCCACGGCGAGAGCGAATGGAACAAACTGAACCTTTTTACGGGCTGGAAAGACCCAGACCTGACCGAAACCGGCGTCGATGAGGCGCGGCGCGCGGGCGTGCTCCTGAAGAAGCAGGCCTTCGCCTTCGATATCGCCTTTACGAGCGCCTTGAAGCGCGCCCAGCACACGCTGTCGCTCATTCTCGGCGAACTCGGCCAGAAGCACATCAAGATCGTGGAGAACCAGGCGCTCAACGAGCGCGACTATGGCGATCTGTCCGGCCTCAACAAGGACGACGCGCGCAAGCGCTGGGGCGAGGAGCAGGTGCACATCTGGCGGCGCTCCTACGACATTCCTCCGCCCGGAGGCGAAAGCCTGAAGGACACGGCGGCGCGCGTGCTGCCCTATTACGAGCACACGATCCTGCCGCAGGTGCTGGCGGGGCGGAACGTGCTGGTCGCCGCGCATGGCAATTCTCTGCGCGCGCTCATCATGCAGCTCGACAAGCTGTCCACCGAAGAGGTTTTGAAGCTGAACCTGCCGACCGGAGAGCCTTACGTCTATCGGCTGAACGCCGATGGATCGGTCGCTTCGAAAACGACGCTGACCGCCTGAACCATGTTGTGGGGGGGAATGAAGAAAAAGCAGCCTAGAAAAACAAGGCCGCTCGCCCCGCGCGGAGCGGCCGCCGCATCTCAAGCGGCCGAGGCCGAACTAAGGCCGGCGCAGGCTGCGCCGGCGCGCGCGCGGGAAGAGCGGGAAGAAGGGAGGAAAATCGGCGTGGTGAGCGGCACGCCCGCCGATTCCTTCGACGAGACGTCCGAGCGCAAGCACGACAAAAGGGTCGCGGTCTACATCTCGGTGCTCGCCGTGCTGCTCGCCATCGCGGCGACCGGCAGCAACGACGCCATGAAGATCGCTCAGCAGTCCGGCTTCCAGGTCAACGACCAATACGCCTTCTACCAGGCCAAGACCATCCGGCAGGGCCAGATCAAGATCGCCTCCGATCAGTTGCAGGTGAAGCTTGCCGAGGCGGACAAGCCCGACAGCATTCCCGAGGCGGCGAAGAAGCTGATCGAAACCGACAAGGCGGAATACGACAAGGAAGTGGCCCGCCTCGAAACCAATGGGCGCAACGGCAAGAAGGAGCTTCTGGCGAAGGCCGAGTCCTGCGAGAACGAGCGCAACCTCGCGCTGGCCCAGCATCCCTTCTACGACTATTCCATGGCTTTGCTGCAGATCGCCATCGTGCTGGCGTCCGCGTCGATCGTCATGGGAGCGCAGTTGCTTCTCTTCGGCAGCGGCGCGGTGGGCGCCATCGGCATCCTCTTCTTCCTGAACGGTTACACGCTGTTCTATGGCGGGCCGGACGTGAAGCACGAAAAAGCCGAGGCGCTGGAGAAGGCTGGGATTCACATCGCCCTGAAATGCATCTCCGAATGATGCCGAATCCGGTTGAAAAGCGCCGTCATCCCGTGCGCGCCGCGGCATGACATGCCGCCGCGCAGGCACGGGATCGCCCGCGAACGCTGGCGCCCTGTACGGTCCCGGATAAGGCTTCGCCTTTCCGGAAAGACGCTTGCGCAACCGTCAAACGGATTTGGTACTGAAGCTCCAGCTCTCGCGCATTCCGCGTGACCCGAAGCTCGCGCTCCGCCAGGACCACGCTTTCCTAGAGGCGCGCGGCCGGCCCCGCCGCCAGCATCGGCGCCACAAAGCCCTTGCGCGACAGGGAGCGATGAGGCAGCAAGATCGCGGAGAACGGGGGAAACGGCGGCTCGCCTTCCCTCCCGGTCCCACTGCTGCCCGAAATGCCGATTTGCATCGGTAAACTCTATCAAGCTGTCAAACCATGGAAAAGCCAACCGGCGCCATTGCGGCGAAAAAGGCCAAGGCCAAGCCACGGGGGGCCGCGCGAACGGCGGTATCCGCCGGCCCGGCGCCACGGTCTTCCGCTCGGGCCGCGGTGCGGGAACGCGGCGCGTCGCTTTTATCGCCGGCCGAGATCCATGAGGTGTTCTCCAGGTTCGAAAACGCCATGCCGAACCCGCAAACCGAGCTTCGGCACAAAAATCCCTTCACGCTGCTCGTGGCGGTGGTGCTGTCGGCTCAGGCGACGGACGCCGGAGTGAACAAGGCGACGGAACCCCTGTTCAAGGTCGCGGACACGCCGCAAAAAATGGCGGCGCTCGGGGAAGAGAAACTCAAGGAGTTCATAAAAACCATTGGCCTCTTCAACACGAAGGCCAAGAACGTGATCGCGCTTTCAAAGGCGCTTGGGGAGGACTATGGCGGCACGGTCCCGGAGGATCGCGAAGCGCTCGAAAGACTGCCGGGCGTTGGGCGGAAAACCGCGAACGTGGTGCTGAACGTGGCTTTCGGGCAGCCCACCATCGCGGTCGACACCCACATCTTCCGCGTCGCGAACCGCACGGGCCTCGCGCCCGGCAAGACCCCGCTCGATGTCGAGCTTGGCCTGGAGCGGATCGCCGAGCCCGAGTTCGTCCAGAACGTGCACCACTGGCTGATCCTGCATGGCCGCTATGTCTGCAAGGCGAAAAAGCCGGAGTGCTGGCGGTGCCTCATCGCCGATCTTTGCCGATTTGAACAGAAAACCCCGGCCCCCGCGATAAGCGGCAAGGGCCGCAGCAACTGAAACGGACCCGCACCCCATGACCAAATCGCTTCACGTGCTCGGGATCGGCCACGCGCTGGTCGATGTCATCGCTCCTTGCGAGGAAGGCCTGCTCGCCGAATTTTCGCTGACCAAGGGCGCCATGCGGCTCACGACGCCCGCCGAGGCCGCCCTCCTTTATGAGAAGATGGGACCGGCGGTCGAAACCTCGGGCGGCTCGGCGGCGAACACCTGCGCCGGCATCGCTTCGCTTGGCGGCAAGGCCGGTTTCGCCGGCAAGGTCGGGCGCGATCAGTTCGCGGGCGTGTTCGCCCACGACATCCGCTCCATCGGCGTCGACTTCCATACGGGCGCGAACGGCAGCGAAACGCCCACGGGCCGCTGCCTGATCCTCGTCACGCCCGACGGCGAGCGCACCATGAACACCAATCTCGGCGCGGCCGCCGAATTCGCCGAAGGCGACCTCGATCGCGGCGCCATAGAGGCCGCGCAGATCGTCTATCTGGAAGGCTATCTCTTCGATCCCGAAGCCGCGCGGCGGGCCTTCTTCACGGCGGCCGATTTCGCGCGCGGCAATGGCGCGAAGGTCGCTTTCACCCTCTCCGATCCCTTCTGCGTGGACCGCCATCGCGAGGGGTTCCGCGCCTTCATCCGCGACCGCGTCGACATCGTGTTCGCGAACGAGAAGGAACTTTTGTCGCTTTATCCGGGCGCGTCCTTCGAGGAGGCTTGCGCCGCCCTCAGGACGGAATGCGAACTCGCCGCCGTCACCCGCAGCGAGAAGGGCTCGGCGATCATAGACGGCGAGCGCATCGTCGAAGTTCCCGCCATTCATGTCGACAAGGTCGTCGACGCCACGGGCGCGGGCGATTCCTATGCGGCCGGCTTCCTTTACGGGCTCGCCACGGGCCGCGACCTCGAAACGTCCGCCAGGCTTGGCAGCCTCGCCGCGTGGGAGGTGATCGGCCATGTCGGCCCGCGTCCCCAGCGCCCGCTTTCGGGGCTCGCCAAGTCCCACGGGCTGATTTGAACGCATTTTGGTCATGGCCGGGCTTGACCCGGCCATCCAGAGGTAGAGCCTCAACGTGAGAATAAGATGTGGATGACCGGGTCAAGCCCGGTCATGACATGAAGGCTTATCTCAGTCTTCCGCCCCCGCGCCGCCGCGCCAAGCGGGCGAAGAAAGCGCGCACGGCGCCGCGCGCCTCCTCCTTCCACCGCGCCAGCACCGTGTAGAAGACGGATGTTTCGATCCAGTGCTTGCCATAGGCCACGTTGAGCCAGGCGTAGGCGTGCAGGCGGCTGACGATCCGGATCTTGCGGGCCTGCGGGCGAACCGCCGCCCAGGTGCGGTCGATCAGCACGAAGCTCACGCCCTGAAGGAACAGCCACAGCAGCAGGCCCACCTTCGGGCGCGCCGCGATCATGACAGTGGCGACGAATTTCGCCGGCTCCAGCACCGCGAGCGGCAGCGCGATGCTGAACGTCGCCCAAACGGGCGGCAGTTCCTTAAGGGCGGCGAAATAGGGGTCGAAGACGGTTTCGATCACGCTTCGGAACGCGGGCTCGATGACGTTCCGCACGAGGCGGGAGCGCGCGGCGGTCTCGACCAGCCACTTGATTTGCGGGTGAAGAACGACGACGAAGAGCGCGAAGACGACCTGGATCGCGCGCCCGATCGTCCTGCCGAGAAGCTTGAGGGGCAGAGAGGCGGCCGAGCGCGAGGCGGCGTGCAATCCTTGGCCCGCTCGTTTAGCGCTTTTCCGCTCCGGCATGGTTCTTCTTTTCATGATGCGTCGTCATCCTATTGTCTGTGCAACGCATTTTGGACGCTTTTGCGCTCGCGCGCCCGTCACGCTTGCGCAAGCCGCCGCGCCTCGATCTCGGCCGACGCCCACTCGAACGCATGATCGCGAAGCGCGGCCCACTCCGCCCAATCCATCGGACTTACGCCTTCGGGGATCGGCACGCCGAAGCCATGCGCTCCCATGCGCTCCGCGATATCGGCGGGATTCCTGCCGCATGGCGCGGCAAGAACGGTTTCGAGACGCAAGCGTTTGACGGGCGATGTCTGCGAGAACGGCGTAAGCCAGAAGGTGGCGCCCGTGAGCTGGCGATACGACATTTCGGAAGCGCCGAGCGCCGGAGCGTCCGCATAGAGCAAAAGAACGGGCGAAGGCGAGAGCCTGGCCGCGGCTTCGATCAACGCCTCGATCTCGGTCTCCCCGCTGACGAGAATATCGCCCTCCTCCGTGACAAGCGGCGGCAGCAGCCCGCGTGGCGCCAGCCCCGCGCGAACCGCGCCTTGAAGACGGCCCCGGCTCTGCGTCTCAGCCGCGTTCCTCGACAGCGAAAGCGAAACGGCCGCGAAGGGGCGCGCGGCGAGCGCGATTTCGCGCGCCGGCAACGCATCGGACAGCGCGCTATCGGCCGGACCCGCCTCGAACAAAGCGGCGTCGGCTTTCACCGCGCGCTTCCAGCTTTGCGGGTTTGCCAGCGCCTCGAAGACGGCCTCGGTCTCCGCGAGGCTGGCGCCGCAGGCGAGAAGCCCAGCCGGAAGCACCGCGCTTCCGGCGGCGGCGAGGCAGACGGGCGATTCGCCCGCGGCTTCGAAGGCTTGCAGGGCGCCCAGTATGGCGGCGGCGTGGACGCCGCGGCTTACGGCGGCGACGGCGTGTCCCTTGCCGGCGAGCGACGACGCGATCAGCGAAATGTCGCCCGGGGACGCGCCAGGATCGATATATTGCGTCGTGCGATAGGGGCGCGGCGCGATCCACTTGGCCGCCTCCTTGTCCGCCATGCCGACGCCCTTTACCAGCACGAGCCGGCAGCGCTCGGCGCCCCGGCGCGCCAGCGCGTGCTGTTCGAGCGCCGACAAGGCCGGCCCGCCGCCGCTTCCGAAAAAAACAATCTCGTCGGCTTCCTCGATGGCTTGCCCGGCATAGGCCGCATCGGCCGGATCGCCGGTAATCACGGTCAGGTCGAACTCAAGTTCCTGCTCTTGAAGCCAATGCGCCGCATCGGGCGAGTCGAGCGCGAGCGAGCCGAAACTCTCTCGCCTCAGCACTCTGACCTCGCAAATCTCTTCCAGGGCGGAAAGGAGCGCGGCCTTGACGTCCTCGTCCAGCGGCCCCTTGGCGCCCGCCGGGCATAGGACGACGCGGGCGGGCTTTGCAGGCTTACGGCCGAAGGCGCCGGGCGCTCCGATCCTTGCGAATAAGGACGCGAGAAGATCGGGATGGGCATGAAAGGCGGCGACAAGGTCGTCCCAGCCAAGGGTCAGAAGCACCGTATCCCGGAGCGCGATGAGCGTCGCCGCCGCCGGGCGCCGCAGGAAGAACGCTTCGGCTTCCAGCGCTTCGCCCTGCCCGTATTCCTTCGCGTCCGCCGCCGCGCCGCACTCGACAACGCGCCCCGACAGGATAACGCCAAGCTCGCCCGCGACAGCGCCCTCGACAAGCGCGGGCTCCCCCTTCGAAACAACTTTCAGCGCGGTGAACGCATAAAGCCTATTCAGCTGCGCCGGGTCGAGGCCGGCGAAGGCCGGAATTCCGCCAAGGAAGCTCAAGGGGGTGCGAGAAGGCGAATCCATGCCTTCGGCTTAGCGCGTTTTTCGGCCCAAAAGAATGGCGGCGGCTTTGGCGGACGCAATCGTCACTATTCCGGCGCAAGGGAATGCTATGGCGGCGACGCGCATTTTGGGACAGCCATGCAAAAAACGAAGGCGATTATCGGTTCGGCGCTCTTCTTTGTGGTTGCGCCTTTAACGGTCGCGGGGCTTGTCCCCTGGTGGTTCACGCATTGGGAACTCCGCCCCGCATTTCTAGGATTGGACGCCACAAGGCTGGCCGGCGTCGCGCCGATCGCTCTCGGCGCGCCGGTCCTTATCGATTCGTTCGCGCGTTTCGCGCTGGAGGGACTGGGCACGCCCGCGCCCATCGCTCCCACGCAGAAGCTGGTGGCGAGCGGGCTCTACCGTTATGTCCGCAACCCGATGTACGTCGCGCTCGTTTCGCTCATTGCGGGGCAGGCGATCCTCTTTGGCGACGCGCGCCTTCTGCTTTACGGCGCGCTGGTCTGGGCGTCGTTCCACATCTTTGTGCTCGCTTACGAAGAGCCCGTCTTGAAGAGGACTTACGGCGCGGAGTACGAGGCCTACCGAAGCAACGTGCCGCGCTGGGTTCCGCGTCTTTCCCCCTGGCGGCAAGGTTGACGGCGCTGCGTTTCGAACGCTTATTCGATGTCCTCAAAACTAACTTCTCGACCGGCTTGCCACTTAGCGCGCTAAACTGATAAAAGCCTCGCATGGGGTTAAATGAGGCGTCGATTCCGGCGCCGGCGATAATCGTGGGTCTGCCGTGGCCGACAGAGAGGGCGATTGCCGTTGCCGCACCCGAAGGGCGCGCTTTGCTGGCGCCCTTGTTTTTTGCCTTTTCGCGGGCGCCTATGCGGGGCCGGCTCTACCGGCTCAAATCGGCGAACCGCAAATCGTCCCGCGCGCGGCGTGGGGCGCGGCTCCTCCCAACGCCGCCCTCATGACCGAGCAGAAGCCCGCCGAGATCGTCATCCACCACACGGGCGAACGCCAGCAGCCGAAACTGCCCCTTGAAATTAAGCTTCGCGGCCTGCAAGGCTTCGCGATGGCGCCGGGCAAGGTCGGCTCGCTCTCGAAGCCGGCCTGGGGCGACGTTCCGTACCATTATTACATCGACGTTTCGGGAAAGATCGGCGAGGGCCGCGACCCGGGCTTCCAGGGCGACGGCGTCACGGCTTTCGACAATGAGGACCGCATCCAGATCGTCGTCGAAGGCGATTTCGAGCGCGAGGAGCCGGCTAAGCCTGAGATTGAGTCGCTGACGAAGCTCGTCATTTGGCTTGCCGCGAAATACGCCATCGCGCCCGAGGCCATTTCAGGGCACGGAGACCACGATCAGACGGATTGCCCAGGAAAAAACATGAAGCCCTATCTCGAAGAAGTGCGCAAGGCCGTCCGCGCCGAGCTTTACACCGGGCGGTGACGGCCTGCGCACAGGCGAGGCTTACAGACTTGACCCGCGCGGCCGCGCGCGTTACATCAACGGAACTTAGGCCACGCGCCGATTTCCATTCACTGTTAGGTCCGATCATGTCGCGCCAGTGCGAACTCACAGGCAAGGGTGGCCTCGTCGGTCATCTCGTTAGCCACTCCAATATCAAGACGAAGCGGCGCTACCTGCCGAACCTTTGCAATGTCACGCTGCTCAGCGACGCGCTCCGGCGCGGGGTCCGGCTCAGGATCAGCGCCAACGCGCTCCGCTCGGTCGAGCACCGCGGCGGGCTGGACGCTTTTCTCCTGAAGGCGAAGGACGAGGAGCTTTCGCTGAAGGCCCAGCGCCTGAAGCGCGAGATCGTCAGGGCGCGCGCCAGGACCGAAGGCGCGGCGGCGTAGAGCGCGCGGCGGCGGCTCAAGCGAGACGCCAGAGCTTCGACGCATGCAGCATGAAAATTCGCGGCTCGGCGCGGTGGAGCGACCGCAGCGCCGGGCTTTGCCATGCCATGCCGCCCGCATAGGCGCCAAACGCCGGCATCATCAAGAGATCGTCCGAAACGCAAAAGCAGCGCCCCGACAGGCCGGCGCCCCCGCGCCGACGCGCGCCTTCGGGTGAAAGTGGCCCACGATGTGCGGCGCGCCGCGGGCCGCGTCCGGCTCGTGACGCAGGACCACGCCCCCGATCTCCATCGCGCTTAGCCGTTCGCCTTCGCAAAACTCCGGCGGTTGCGGATCGTGATTGCCCGCGATCCAGATCCACTCCCCGGTAAGCGCGCACAGCGCCTTGAGAGCCGCCCGGTCGGCGTCCGCCATGCGTTCGGCCGCCGCGCAGTCGTGAAAACTGTCGCCGAGGCAAATCACGCGCCCCGGCCGATAGGCTTCGACGACGGCCTTCAGGCGCACAAGCGTGTCATGGCTGTCGAGCGCCGGCACAAGCCGCCCCCGCGCCGCCGCGTTCGAGCCTTTTTCGAGATGCAGGTCGGAGACGATCAGCGCGCCGTGTTCGGCCAGGTACGCCGCGCCGCTGCCGTCGAGCGTGACTGCGAGGCCCGCAAAGGCGATTGCGACGGAGGGCGCGCCGAACCCTGCAATCCTCTCCACCTTCGTTTCCGGTTGCTCCAACGACACCCCGCATTCCTACCGGCTCCTTCGAGCCTTCAACGCACGCTGCTATTAAGGCTCCGCCGGATTTGCGAACAGCGCAACCCCTCACCCTGTCCCTCTCCCCCCTGGGAGAGGGAACGCCCGATCAACAGTTGCGGCCTGACTCCCTCTCCAATCCGCATTCGCTTGCGAATGCGGACACTCCAAAGTGGCGAGCTCGCCAAGGCGAGCTTGCGCGGGAGAGGGCTGGGGTGAGGGTGCGCCGCCGATCTATCGCGCAAACCGCGGTTGCGTCGACGCGGCATCAGCCAAGCGTCGTTGCTTGCACCCACCAGTTCGGATGCGCGTCGCCGATTTCCGTCGCGGCCCGCGCCGCCGCCTCTTGCGACGGAAACAGTCCGAAGCAGGTCGGCCCGCTGCCGGACAGGCGCGCGAGAAGGCATCCGTCGAGGCGCCGGATGGACCCGAGGACCGCATCCACCGCGGGCTCCAGCGCAATCGCGGGCGCTTCGAGGTCGTTGCGCCCCTCGCTCGCGTAAGCCGCGGCGGCTTCCACATCGTTCAGCGGCGGCAGGACGGGCGGGGCCTCCGGCGCGCCAGCGGGCAGCGGCGGCGCCTTCAAGGTTTTGAACACATCGGCGGTCGAGAGCTTGATGCGCGGATTGACGAGGATGGCGGGAAGCCGGGGCATGCCGGACACAGGCGCGATCCGCTCTCCGAGCCCGCACATCCAGGCCGCGCCGTTGTGCACGCAGACAGGCACGTCGGCGCCGATGGCCGCGGAGCGCGCCACGAACGGCGAAGCGTCCCTGGTTCCGCCATAGGCCCGGAGCAGCGCTCTGATAGCCGCCGCCGCGTCGGAGGAGCCGCCGCCGAGCCCCGCCGCCACCGGAATCGTCTTGCGCAGGCGGAAGGCGCCGGAAATCGGCATGCCGAGCCAGGACGAAACCGTGCGCTTCGCCTTGAGCACGAGGTTCTCGCCGTCGACAAGGCCCGCGAAGGGGCCTTCGAGCTCAAGGCCGTCCTCCGCGCCGGGATCGAATGTGAGTTCGTCGTGGACGTCCGCGAAAACGACGAGGCTTTCAAGCTCGTGATAGCCGTCGGGCCGCTTGCCCCTGATATGGAGCGTCAGATTGACTTTGGCGCGGGCTCTTTCGACGACGGCGCCGGGCAATGGATCGCTCCGCGGGCTGCTTGTGGAAGGCGGCATGATGTCAAACCTGGGCTGCGCTCAAACCTTAAGAAAGTCATTAGGCGGCTTGAGCGCGCTTGTCGACCCTGCTGAGGCGAAAGGCGCGTTCGTTGCCCGCATGACTCACCGCTAGAGCAGGCTCCGCCGGATTGGCGAACGTCGCTACCCCTGTCCCTCTCCCCCTGGGAGAGGGACAGGGTGAGGGGCGCCACGTTGATCTATCTCGCAAGTTTCCGCGCGGCGCGCACTCAAGGGTTCGCGGTCGCGGCGGGCGGCGCCGGCGTCTCGGCCGGCGAGGGATGCTCCTGCAGTTCGGCGCGCGGCCCTGCCTCATCGGAGAGGCCCACTTCGAGCTTTTTCTTGATCTTGGCGGCGTCCTCGGGCTCGGGATTGAGCGTCAAAGCCTGGGTCCACTGGAACTGCGCCTCAAGCTTGCGGTCGAGCCGCCAATAGACATCGCCCAGATGATCGTTCAGCGTCGGGTCCTCCGGGCGCAGCTCCACCGCCTTTTCGAGATTCTTCAGCGCCTGCTCATAGTCTTTCTGGATGTAATAGCCCCAGCCGAGGCTATCGATGATGTAGCCGTCGTTCGGCTTAAGCCTTACCGCCTTCTTGATGAGATCGAACGCTTCGGGGATGTTCATGTTCTGGTCGAGCCAGGAATAGCCGAGATAGTTCAGCACGGCGCCCTCCTCGGGATCGAGTTCCAGCGCCTTCTTGAAGTCCGGCTCGGCTTTCTCCCATTGCTTGGTGCGCTCATAGGCGATGCCGCGCGCGTAATAGAGGCCCCAATGCTTCTTCTCGGGCGCTCCGGCGAGTTCGATGGCGCGGTTATAGTAGGGAATGGAGGCCTCGTAATTCTTGCGCGCGCTCTCGATGGAGGCCAGCGTCTGAACGATTTGCTCTTCCTTCGGATTCTTTTCGAGAAGGGCCTTCAGCAGGGCGACCGCTTCATCGTTCTTCTGAAGCGCGTTCAAATAGAGCGCCTTGCGCACACGGGAGTTGACGAAGAAGGGCGAGCCGTCGTGGATCGTGTCGGCCACCGAGATCGCCTTGTCCCACTGCTCAAGATTGCCGTAAAGCTCCGCCAGTTCGAGCTTGGCGATGTCGGACGCCGGGTTCAGGAACAGCGCGAGCCTGAGATAGATTTGCGCGGCGTCGACGCCGTTGTTGCTGGCGAGCACTTGCCCGATGCCGAGGAAAGACTCCGCCAATCCCTCCTCGACCGTGGAAACCATCAGCTTCGGCGTTTTGCCTGCCTTCAGCTCCGCCTCAAGGGCCTTTCCGAGCGGCGTCGTCTCCGCGCCGCCTTCGGCGAGCGTTTCCAAGGCCTTCTGCTTGTCGCCCCAATAAGCGAGGTGTCTCGCGAAAGCCTCGGCGATGCGGGCATTCGGCTGCTTCTTTTCGGTTATCGCGACATAAGCCTCGAACGCGGCGGCTTTCTTCTTCGCAACGTCAGCAATGAAAGCGCGCTGGACGGTCTCGAAATGCGTCGCCCAAGCCGCTTTGCTCGGCGTCTGAAGCGCCGACAGGGCCTTGTCGGCGGCGCCCTCGGCAAGCGCGGTCCATGCGCGCGCCAGCTTGATCGTGGGCTCCTCGGGAGACGTTCCCCGCTCCGCATTGCGGAAGTGCTCGTCGGCGCCGGCGTAGTCCTTGTGCTTGAAAGCGTCGAGGCCGAGGAAAATCTGGGCGATGGTGTTGTCGGCTTGGCGCTTTACGAGGCGTTGCGCCAGCGCTCGCGCGGAGTCGAACTCGCCCGCGGCCAGGTCGAGCTGGAACGCGTCGTCGAGGATATCCTGGTTGGAGGGGTCCTTCGAAAGAGCGCGCCGGTAATAAAGAGCGGCGCTGTCGCTGTCCCTCGAAGCGCGCGCGATATGTCCCGCGAGGTAGCTCCCGAGCAGCGTATCCTGTTCCGGCGCTTCCGCCCGCGACGAAATCTTTGCCCTGTTCGCTCCAAGGGCCGCCGGCTCGACGCCGAAGCTCGCTGCGAGGAAAGAGACGGCCGCGAGCACGGCTGTCAGCTTCAGGAAGCGAGAGGCAGCAGGAGCGGTATTCGAAAAAAGCATGAAGAGACCTGTCATTCGATCCTGGATTGCCGGTTTGCGTGGCGATGGCTTGGATAGAGAAGCTTATCCAAAAATGAGAGCCGTTCGAAAAAAGAAACAGTTATCTACATGCCGCGCGGCCGCAGGTAAAGTCGGCTGATAATGAGACGGAAAAACGGCGGTTGGCAAGATCGAAGAGGAAGTTTCGCCGTGGGTCGGGGTAATTTCCGGAATGGTTAGCTTTTGGGCGGAGTCTTATCCCGTTTCAGCTTCACAAGCTCGTAGATGGCGAACGCCAGCACGGGTCCCACAACCAGCACCAGTTCGGCTAACCCGCTCATATCGCCCAAATCGCCGCTCCTTGAAGCCCTATTCCGCCGCTTCCTTGGCCTCTTCCTTCGGCAAGATGCCGTAGCGCGCCGCCTCGGAGAAGATAAATTCCGCAACCTCGCCCGGTTTTTCCTCGTGGGCGAGATGGCCGAGATTGCGCAGGAGAATCACCTTCGAGCCGGGAACCATGTCCTGCACCTTGAAGGCGACATCCGCCGGGACCGCCTTGTCGTTGCTCGCGGCGATGAGCGTGAGCTTGCATTTCAGCTTCGGCAGGTCGCGGGAGAGCGTTTCGAGATCCCAGCTCGCCATCATGCCGAGCGCCGCCGCCACGTGCGACGAGTTGCGAAACAGCCGCCCATAAAGCGCAAGCCCCTCGGGATCGATTTGGGAGCCGGTGCCTCCGATCATGCGCCGGACCGTGGCGTTGTCGTAGGCGTGCCAGGAGAATAAGCGCGGCACGAAGGGGTTCATGAAAAGCAGCTTCGCGATGCCGCCGAAGAACTGGTTCGCGGGGCCGCCAAAGGGGAGGAAAGCGCCGTTCAGGCTGACGATCGCCGTCGCGTCGAGCCGGTGGTCGAGCGCCATGCGGCACAGGATGGCGGCGCCGGCGGAATGTCCGATGGCGATGTCAGGCTTGACGTGCAGCACGTTCAACAGCGCGGCGATGGACTGCGCCATGTGCGGCAAGGTGAGCTGGGAAGCGCGCGGGCTTTCCGTGAAGCCGTGTCCCGGCAGATCGAGCGCGATCACGCGGAACCGGTGCGCGAGGATCGGCGCGAACCGGCGCCAGGAGTGCGTGGACGCGCCCGTGCCGTGCAGGAGAAGGGCGACGGGGCCGCTTCCCATGTCCTCGATATGCCAGCGCAACCCGCCGGCGGAGACAAATCTGCTGGCGGCGCGGTTGGGCCAATCGAGTCCGTCCCGGTCCCAGTTTAAAGCGCTCATGCTTTTGCAGCCATCCTTGCAGCCTTCGATATCGCCGCCGCGTTCGCATAGGGGAGCGGCAAATAGCGCGCCGCCATAAGCTGCGCGAGCCGCTCCGCCTGAAGTTGTGGACGCGGAGACGTATCTACTAACATCGTAGCGATGCCCTCCGCGCGCAAGCGCTTTGCCGCCATGCTCGCGTCAAGTTGAGCGCGCTCGCGCCCAGGCTTGCCATCGGCAGTCAGATTGGCGCGGCCGTCCGTCAGGATGACGATGAGGGGGGAGATGCCCCGGCGGCGGATGTTCAGCGCGAGCGCGGCGGCCGCGTTGATGCCGGCCGCGAGCGGGGTGCCGCCGCCGCCCGCCAGCGCCGCGAGGCTGCGCTTGGCGCGCGTCAGCGAGCGCGTCGGCGGCAGGAGCATTTCCACGCCCTTGCCGCGAAAGGCGATCAGCGCCACCTGATCGCGGCGAATGTAGCATTCGGCCAGCAAAAGCTCGATGGCGCCCTTGGTTTCGGCAAGCCGTTGCATCGCGGTCGAGCCGGAAGCGTCGACGGCGAAGATGGTCGCCGTCTGCGAGCGCGCCTTCAGCCGCTTCACGCGGAAATCGTCGCTGCGAACCTCGATCTTTTCCAGGGTGCGAATGGCGCCCTGTTCTTCGGTTCTGTGATGAGCGTTGGCGAAGGCGCGGCGGATCTTCTGCCAGGGCGCGGCGGCGCGCAGCGTCTCGATCAGGCTCATGGGGGAGCCGGGACGCGGCTCGCCGCGCCGCACGCCCGCGGGGCGTCCACGGGTCGCGTTCGACCGCTCGCTGCCGCTTTTGCCGGCGGGCGCGTTCGCGGGCACCTTGACCGCCTTGCCGGACCGGTTCGAGAGGATGTGCTTCGGGATGGCGGCCTCGGCGGCGGCGATGATCATGTCGGTCAGCGGCTTATCGTCCTCCGCGGCCTTCTGCTCCTCGCTCTCCTCATCCTTGTCCTTCTCTTCGTCCTTCTCCGGCTCCTCGGGGGGCGGCGGCTCCGGCGGCGCGGGCGTCATGGTTGCGCGAGGCGCGAGCACGAACAGGGCGGCAAGGGCCGCGTCCTCGTCCGTCGCCTCGGTTCGCCCGGCAAGAGCGGCGGCGGCTCTGGCGGCGCGCACCGCGAAGATCGGCGCGCGGAGCGAGTAAACCCCGAACGCGGAGGCCGCCGCGCAAAGGCCCGCGATGAGTTTGCCGGAAACGTCGACGCTTGCGAGCCGCGCCCGCGCGCTTGCGATGTCATCCTCGGAGGCGGTCGCCAGCGTAACGTCGCGATAGCTGAGGTCGGTGAGATCGATCCTGAGCCCGAGCCGCTCCAGCAGCGCAACCGGCGGCGCTTCGTCCGCGCCCTCGCTTTCATCGAGCGCGATCACGCCGAACCGCGCCGGATGCGTGAGCGAGGCCGCCTCGCGCTCGACATGCACCGCGCCCGCGTCCATGACGATCCCGAGGCGCGATGCAAGGCCCGGCTCCATGCGCTCGCAGGACGGCACAATGAGATAGCCGCCATCCATGTCGGCGAGCAGCCCGCGCTCGGCGATCGGCTTGCCATGCGCAAGCGTCGCGGCGAGGTCGAGACCGCCGAAAAGCCGCTCGTCGGCGGCGTAAAGGGGAAGCTTACGGAAGGGGACATGGTCCGGCAGGATGCTGCGCAGGAATTCGATCCACTGATCGCGCACCGGCCCGTATTTCGAGCGCACGACGACGCCGCCGAGGCCGACAGGATCCACGGCGAACAGCGTGGCCGCCATGACGGCCTCTTCCCAGAGCGACCGTTCCGGCGCCGCTTGCCCGCCGCCGTTCAGCATCATCCCAATGTCTTCTGCAAAGCGAGTTCGACGCGCACGGTGGAGCCGGCCTCGTCCAGGGGATCGCGGCGCAGGCGATGGCGGAGCGCGGGCGCCGCAATCGCTTTCAGATGCTCGACTTTGACGGTCTCGGAGCCTTCATAGGCGGCGAGCGCCCGGGCGGCGCGCATCAGCGTCAACTCTCCGCGCAATCCGTCGGTGCCAAGCGCGAGACAGAGTTTCGCGGCTTGCTCCAATATCGCGTCCGGCATGGCGATCAGGTTCACCCGGCTGCGCGCCACGGCCACCTTGCGCCGCAGCTTGCGGTTCTCGTCGCGCCAGGCGGCGGCGAAGGCGCGCGGATCGCGCTCGAAGGCGTCGCGGCGGCGCACAACCTCGATGCGGGACGGCAGATCCTGCGGCGTGCGCACTTCCACCGAAAGCCCGAAGCGATCCAGAAGCTGCGGCCGAAGCTCGCCTTCCTCGGGGTTGCCGCTGCCGATCAGCACGAAGCGCGCCGGATGGCGCAGGCTCATGCCTTCGCGCTCCACCACGTTTTCGCCGGAGGCCGCCACGTCGAGCAGCAGATCGACCAGGAAATCCTCAAGCAGGTTCACTTCGTCGATATAGAGGAAGCCGCGGTTGGCGCGCGCCAGAAGGCCGGTTTCGAAAGCCTTCTCTCCGCGCGTCAGCGCCCGTTCGAGGTCCAGCGCGCCGACGACGCGGTCTTCGGTGGCGCCGAGCGGCAGATCGACCACCGGCACGCCGATGAAGTGCGATGGAAGCTTGCCGTCGCGGGCGCGCGCGCGGCACTCCTCGCAAAAATTGCTCCCGTCGGGATCGCAATTGAAACGGCAGCGGCGCACCGCGCGAACGGGAGGAAGGAGCGCGGCAAGGGCGCGAACGGTGGTCGACTTGCCGGTTCCGCGGTCGCCGAAAGCAAGAACGCCGCCGATGGTATAGTCGATGGCGGATACGATCAGCGCGAGCTTCAGCTCGTCTTGTCCAACGATAGCGGAGAAAGGATAAATCGGGCGGGTCATTTGCGTTCTTCTAGCGCGGTTTGGATTTGCATGTCCAGTTCTGCTCCCATCAGTGCGGCAAAAGCGGTCAGCCAAAGCCAATAGAGCAGAATAACGAAGGCTCCGAACGAGCCGTAAACTTTATCATACGAGTTGAAGGCCGACACATACCACGAAAAGCCTGTCGATCCAGCGAGCCATAAGGCGGTCCCGGCGATCGATCCGATGGAAACCAGCCTCCAATGCGCATCCTTGCGATCCGGCCCGTAGCGGTAGATCAAGGCGAGGCTCAAAACCATGATCGCCGTGAGCACGGGCCACCGGAAAGTGTGCAGGACGCTGTTGGGGAGTTCCTTGAGACCGAGGGCGTTGAGAACGTGCGGTACGGCTATAACAGCGTAGATGTTGAAGACCAAGACACAAACCGCCGCGATTGTAAACATGATCGCAACAAGGTTTATGCGCCAGAAGCTCCGCGTTTCCTCCCGGCCGTAGACGACGTTCAACGCGCCCATCATCGAGTAGGCGCCGAGCCTGGCGCTGATGAAGGCGATGACGATGCTGACGATCGAGGCAAGCGACAGCGACGTGCTGTTCTGCCGCATGAGAGCGCCGAGCTGCGCATCGAGCGCGGACCAGGCTTCGGTGGGCAGCACGCCCTTCAGAATTACGAGAAAGTCCCGCACCTGGGGGGGATCGGTGAGAAGCCCGAACATCGCCACGACGAACACGAGCGCGGGGAAGATCGCAAGCAATGCATAGAAGGCGACGCCCGCGGCGAGCAGGCTGATATTGTCGGTCACGCTCGCCTTCCAGACATAAATCGCGGCGCGCACCGGCAAGGTGCGCCGCTTCCTGTAAGTCCAGACGCGGCTGTGTCTTGCGATGGCTTTTCTATCGAGCACGCGGCCCTCTTCGAAACTCGCTGCGGATGATTTCCGGAAAACGCCTTTTTGCGCCGGCGGTTCTCGCTTAGCACAAGACGGAGCAGGCCGCGAGGCCATAGAAACGCGCCGGCCTTGACCGCGCTCGGGGTCTCGCGATAGTCCGGTGCATGCGGCCTTTTCGAGGGAATCGTCAAACAATGAAAATCTTAAAGCGCGCGCTTCTCCCGGTTGCGGCGATCCTGGCGGCGATAGGCGCTGCCCTCGCGGTTCAACCCGCGCGGGCGGCGGAGACGCCCTGCAAGCCCTACAGCTTCGAAAACAACGGCTATACGCTCTGCGAAGCGCCGTTGACCCGCTACGCGATCCGGCTGTTTTGGCGCCGCCCCGACGGCGCGCCCTACTCCTATTTGAGCGCGCTGCCGAAAACCGACCGCAATGGCGGGCGCCTCGCCTTCGCCTTGAACGGCGGCATGTTTCGCGCCGATTACGCGCCTGTCGGCCTTTATGTCGAGGAGGGACAGGAAATGATGCGGGCCAACACGAAAGCCGGTCCCGGCAACTTCCACCTCAAGCCCAACGGCGTATTCTATGCGAGCGAGACCGAAGCGGGGGTCATGGAGACCGGCGCCTTCCTGAAGAAGAAGCCGAAAGCGCTGTTCGCCACCCAATCGGGTCCGATGCTGGTCATCGAGGGCAGGCTGCATCCGAGGATCGCAAAGGCCAGCGCGTCGGCGAAGGCCCGCGACGGGGTGTGCGTGCGCGGCGATGGCGCGGCGCTGTTTGCGATTTCGGATGGCGAAGTGCCTTTCGATACCTTCGAGCGTTTGTTCCGCGATGGCCTCAAATGCCGGAATGCGCTGTTCCTCGACGGCGGAAGCGCGCCGGCCCTCTACGTGCCGTCGTCGCGGGGCGGGAACAGCCTGCTCGGGCTTGGACCGCTGATCGCGGTTTATGAGAAGCGATAAGGTCTTCATTGCGAGCGGCGCTCCCGCCATGGAGCGCGTGAAAATATCCGCATCGCCTCATTTGTCATGGCCGGGCGCATTAACCATGCAAGGCTTGCCGGGGCCGCCAATGAAACCGCGCATTTACCAAACCGGCCGTTTTGCGGTATTATAGCACCGCAAAAACGGGTTTTTTGCCAAACGAACCCAATAGGGTTAATCGCGGCGCTCGCGCGCCGGCGTCCAGGCTCCGACGATCGGCGAGAGATGACGACAAAGGCGGTTTCACACGCTCCATATCCGGAATCGCGGCGCCAACAGCAGGGCGCCGAAGCGCTCCGGTTCCCGGCTACTCGTTGAGGAAGTGCTTCAGGTTCTCGATCCGAACCTTGGCTGTCTGGACGGCGCCCGCATCCATGGCCTTGCGATACCAGTCGAAGGCCTTCGCCGCGTCCGGCTCCGCGTTCTTCTTGTCGATGCGGCCGAAATAGATCGGATCGAAGGAGCGGCCCATCGCGAGCGCGGCTTCCGGGTCGCCGAACGCCACCGCCTTCTGGTAAAGCGCGCGCGCTTCGAGGATGTCGCCCTCCCGCATGCGCTTGTTGCCTTCGCGGATCAGATCCTCGATCTCGGGTTGCGGCGCGCCCCACAGCGGCAAGCCAGGCGCGGCCAGCGCCGTCGGCCTGTACGGCGCCGGCTGCTGGGCGGCCGGGGCCGGAACGGTCTGGGTTCTGAAATTCGCATCGGCGGCCTGCGTTTGAGGCTCCGGGGGAGGCGCCGCAAGCGCGGGCGCGGGGATTGTCTCGGTATTGAAGGATGCCGAGGCGACAGGTTGGGGCGCGGGTCCCGCCGGTTCGCGCGGCGCGGCCTCGGGATTCGCCGCCGCGACGCGCAGCGTGAACTGTTTCTTGTCCGAGAGCGGCGTGCGCACATTGCTGTCGACAAGCTCCACGCCAAGCAGGAACGCCCCGGCCGACGCGGAAGGCACGTTGATCGACAATCCCTTCAGGCGGTGCGGCGGCAGAAGCCAGTTGCCGCCGCCGGCGTTCACGCCCGCGTTCAGCCGCGCGCCATCGGGAACGCCGGTGATGCTGACGAGGGCCTGTTCGGCGGACGCGTCGGAATTGAGGGCGATGGAGAGCGGCGAAGCTTGGCCGGCCGTGACGGCAACGTCGGCTACGGCGACTGACACGGCCTGTTCGTCGAGGGGGGCCGCATCGGCGCCTCTTTGCGTTTCGCCGGCTTCCGCGCCGCGAACTTCATGTCCGTAGCCCTGCCCGGCGGCATCGAGAGCGCGGTTCGACGCGCTCGATCCCGCCCGTCCGCCAGGTCCGTAGGAATTGATGACGAAGACCGCGAGAGACGCGGCGATGGCGATGCCGCCGACGAGGCCGATGGCGGCCGCGCCGAGAAGGCGGCCGTTTTCGCGTTCCGAAGGCTCCGCGGCTTTTTGCTTCGCAAGGACCGGCGCCGGGTAGGAGGGCGGGCCATCGTAGGAGGCTTGCCGGGCGAAGGAACTCGGCCACTCAGGCTGATGTTCGGGAGAGAAAAGCGGATCGCGCTCGAAATAGTCTTCCCCGGCGCCGCGCTCATAGGCGGCCGCGCCGTTCAGAGGCGCGGGCGCTTCCCTGTTCCTGGCGTTCGCGTCGTAACTGAAGTAGTTCAGGATCACGTCCTGCGGCGTCAGGGCATCGTTGGCGGGGCCGGCGATGCCGGGAGCGTCCCAGCCGGCGGTGCGCCCCTGCAACTCGGCGGTGAAGGCGGAAATGGCGGGGGATGGGGTCGCGATTTCCGGCGGCGAATCGCCATATATGCTGGACAGCGCCGATTGCACCGCGTCCGCGAGTTCGTCGTGCTTGATCGACAGGTCTTCGCCGGCGCCGGCCTCATGCCGGGATGCGGCGAGCGCGGCCGCCGCGCCGATTTCGGACAGGGAGCGGGTTCCGGCGAGGGGCTCTTCGACAGGGTAAGACGGATCGTCGAGGGCCGCCGCCGGGGGCGCCTGCTCGTAGTCCTCGGCATGCTGCTCGTCTTCGGCGCTCAAGCGTTCGTCGTCGAGGAGGCCATCCCAGCCGGCAAAGAAGCCCCCCTCCCCTTCCGGCAAATCGAGAGCGGCGCTCTCTTCGGGCTCGGCGCCGGCCTCGATGTCGATGCCAGCATCCTCCAGGCCCGACATCACGCTTTGGGCGAAATCGCGGAGGCTTGTCTCATCGGCGCTATCGAGAGGCGAAAGCGGTTCCTCTTCGGGGAACTCGGCGGCTTCCGTTTCAAGCTCGTCTACATTTTCCGCAGCGGGATCGGCCTCCGCCTCCGCTTCCACCGGCGCCGCCTCCGCGGGCAGTTCGGCTTCTTTCCTTACGCCGGAATCCGCGCCCTCAATCCCTGGCGGATTCTGTTCGCGCCCATCGGATGTGATTGTCTCCGGCATATCCTGCTCCTGGCGGGCGTCGCGCATGGAAACACCCGCTATTGTTGCTGTTGCAGCTGGGACGGCTGCGCGTTTTGTTGCTGATACCAGCGAACGAACTGGTTGAAGAGCTCCTCCTGGCCGGCCGCGCTGCCGCGCTGGCTCTCGACAAATTTTTGGAGCATGATTTTCAATTGCTGAGCCCCGGCGGCCGTGGCGGGCTGGACGTTTGCCTGCGCATTCGCGGCGAGCCATCGCTCGGCGGGCTGGAAGCGCTGCCAGCCCTTGAGCGGCGCGCTGAGGTTGACCTCGCGCCATTTGGCGCTGAAGCTTCCCGATTTCAGCTTATCGATGCTTGCAAAAAACCTTTCGGTAAATCGGGACACGACCCGGAAGCGTTCCGACTGGGCTGGCCAATTGTGCACGGCCATGACGGTGGAAACGCCGATGGTCGCCACGCTCTCGTTCGGCGCGACAAGGTTCGGATAGTCCTCCGAGGTTATGATGGCTGGAAGGTAGCTCCCCTGAAGGCCGGGCAGATACTCAACGTCCAGGAAGTGCACCTTGTCCTTGTGCGTTATCTTGTCGAAGGCGCGCGACGGCTTGCCGCCCACATAAACCAGCGCGTCGATTTCCCCGCGCTTCAGCCGGTCGAGGGCCTCTTCATGATCGAGATAGAGCGGATCGACGGCAATGTCGTTGGCCTCGAAGACGGCCTCGGCCGTGATCGCCATGCCGCTGTCTTTCGGCCCGAAGCTCACGCGGCGCCCGGTCAAGTCCTGCAGGCACAGGAACTTCATGCGAGACAGGACGTGGAACTCCTCGGAATAGAGCTTCGCCATGTATTGCATGCGGGCCTGGATGCCGGGCTGCCGGCTGATTTTCAGGAATCGCGCGAGCGCGTCGGACTGCACGATCGCGATGTCGACAGCCCTGATCGTGAGAAGGTCGTTGATGTTCTGGAGGGAGCCCCTGCCCGCCATCGGGATGACGCGCAGATCGGTTCCGCTGTCGAGCGCGCGGGCGAGGTCGCTCGCGATTCTGAGGCCGGTGCTGTCGATGTCGCCCGTGACGACGCCCACCGTCCCTATGGCCGGCCCCGGCTTCGCCCCCGCTTGCGGCGGCGCGGGCGGCCGCGGTATGGCCTGCGCCAGGACGCCTTCCATGCTCAGTAACAGGATGAACAGGCTCGTCGCAAAAAGCCTAAGCACCATTCCTAACCCTCTTAACCGGCGGCGGGCCCTCGAACCGGATGGCTGGAAGGGGGTGAGACGCCATCGAAGTCGAGACGAAACCGGCGGCGGCGTTCCAGACGCCTCCTCGCTTAATGAAGATGACTGAGTGAAAAAAGCGGCGAAACTGTGCCATAATGCTGGCGTTTGAGCCAGATGCGCGAGCGGGGGCGAGGTCTTGGCGGACGGGAGAGCGGTTCTTTTGCAAATCGGGAAAAGCGCAAGCGCCCCGGAAGGGGTTTGTCTCTACGCCATCGGGGATATTCATGGCCGCCTCGATCTCCTAGACATGCTCTTGGCTTCGATCCGGGACGACCGGGAAACGCGTTCCGAGGCGCCCGTCATTCTCATCTTTCTAGGAGATTATATCGATCGCGGACCCGACTCGAAAGGCGTCGTCGACAGGCTGCTCGAAGGATTTCCGGCGCCATTCTCCGGCGTGTTTCTCAAGGGAAACCACGAGGATCTTCTCCTGTCGTTCATTCGCGATCCGCATCCGAAGCTCGACTGGCTGCGCAATGGCGGCGACGCGACGCTTTTGTCCTATGGGTTGGACATCGACACCGTGCGTCTGGCGTCCTGGGGCGCGCCGCAGGCCGTGGCGGAGGCTGCCGGGCGCTTTCGCGCGGCGCTGCCCGAGAGCCACCTTCGGTTCTACGAGGGCCTTGAGCTGTCCTGCCGCCTTGGGGACTATCTCTTCGTCCATGCCGGGGTGAGGCCGGACGCCCCGCTCGACGCCCAGAGCGAGGAGGACTTGCTTTGGATCCGTCATGAGTTTCTCGACTCCGCGCGCGATTTCGGCGCCGTCGTCGTGCATGGCCACACGCCCGCGCGGTTTCCGCAGGAGCGCAGCAACAGGATCGGGATCGATACCTACGCGGTTCGGACGGGCAAGCTCACCGCGGTCGGATTTCAAGGCCAGCGCCGGTGGTTTATTTCGACATAGCGCGGGGCCGGCCGCTAATGTTTTGCCTCGGCGGCGTCCTCGGCGGCTCGCAGCCTTTCCAGCAGGGAGGAAGGTTGCGCGGCCCTTTCCTCAGGCTCGATATCGGCCGCGAGGCTATCGGCGCCGAGAGCTTCCGTCAGGTCCGGCGCGGCGCCGGGCTCGCGCTTCTCGGCGGCATGGCCATTCGCCGGAGCGGGCGTCGCGGCGGCATGCCCATTTTCGGTCAGGGCCTCTCCATCGGCGGCGGGCGCCTCCGTGGCAGCGGCCTTTTCTAGCTCCGGCGCTGGGACGGCCTCCCCCGCCTCCGCTGCAAGCGGCTCGCCATCGGGCGCTTTCGCCTCCGTGGCTTCGGCCTCGCCGCCGTGGCTTTGAGCATGAGCCGGGGCTTGCTCCGTCTCGGGCGCAGAGGCTTCCGCGGGCGCTTGGCCGTCGGAGCTTTGAGCGTATTCCTGCGGGGCGGTCTCCGTCTCGGGCGCCAGGGCTTCCACGGGCGCTTCGACATCGGAGCTTTGAACGCCCTCCTGCGGGGCGGCCTCCGGCTCGGGCGGCGCGGGGGCTTCCTCTAAGGGCGCCTCCCAATGCAAGGCTTTCGCATCCGTCGCGGAAACATCGGCGTCGGAGCGTTGAGCGTCCTCGGGTGGGGCGGCATCCTTTTCCGGCGCGGGAGCGGCGAGTTCGGCGGCGGTTTCAGCGAGGAGCGCCATCGTCTCGGCGAATGGCGGGGCGGCCGGCAGGCTCTGTTCGCTTGAGCCGGTCGGGATCGCGCCGCCGGGATCGGCGCCTTTCTCGGCGGCGGCTAGGAAGCCGGCGGGCTCCGCGCTTTCGCGGGCGTCTTCGGCGGGGCGCGGCGTCTCCACGGCCTCGTGCGTCACCACGTCTTGCAGGATTTTCGTTCGCGGGCCGGTTTCCGCCGGAGCGTTCTTCGGCGCCGAGGTCAGCACGGTCTCTTCAGGAAGGATGGAGAGCACGGACGATAGGGGGACCGCCCCGGTTTCGGCTTCCGAAGGACGGTCGCGGATGCTCGCGGCGGGCTGTTGAGGGGGCGACCCCGTTTCCGCCGCCTCGGCGGTGAGTTTCAATCTCGCGGTGAGCGGCATCGGGCTGCCGCCTTGCAGCCAAGGCGCGGGGCGGTCCTTGCGCGGCTCGTATCCGCCGGGCCTTCTCGTGAAAACCTCGGGCCGCTGGTCCGCTGGGCGGGGCGCGGCTTTCGGCGGCGAGGAGGCCAGGATCAGTTCCGCAAGCTTCTGCAATTCGCCCTTGATGACGCCGACTTGCTGCGCGTCGCGGTCCTGGAAGTGAGCGAGCTGCTGGCGCAATTTCGACATGTCGAGGTTGAGACGGTCGTACTCGGCCTTGTAGTCTTCGAGGTTCCACTGGGAGGCTTTGCGAACGCGCCTTCCGCCGCGGTCGCCTGCGCCTTTTTCCATGGCGGCGCGGAGGCGGTCGATCTCATCTTGATAGCTGGCGGCGGCGCGCTGGGCGGCGGCGAGTTCCTCGTCGCGCCGGGCGAGCCTGTTGGTCAGATCTTGCAGCTCGAAGGATCGCTCCTGGAACTGCGTCTTGACGGCTGCGATTTCCCGGTCGAGCTCGGGAAGGCGGTTGGTGATGGTCTGCTCAAGTACGGTCGCGGCGTTGCGCCTCTCCGACAGCGTCATATCGAGGTTGCCGATCTGGTCTTTCAGCGCCGCGATCTGCATTTGCAGGCGGCTGTTGTCGACGAGTTGGTTGGCGGCCTTCTGCTTTGCGCTGGCAAGGGCGGTTTCGAGCCGGCGCAGCCTCACCGCATAGGAGGCGCGCAGCTGGTCTTGCGCGGCCTCGATCTCGGCAAGCGTCAGCGGCAGCGTGCTTTCGAGCTTTTTCTTCGAGAGGCGGGACGCGCGGTTCCAGAGGGAGGGCGCAAGGAGAACGCCGATCAAGCTCGCGGCCAAAAATCCTAACGCGATCAGCATAATCGCTTGGATCATTGAACAGGGCTCCCTTACTTGCTGCCTGTCGCGGGGATACGTGCTGCGTTAAACTGGCGAGGGCTCTCCGCCCTTCAAAACTTGCCGCCGCGTTGCATCCGCCGAAAGGCGTCCGGCATGGTCTCCCTAAAACCGCCGGACCAGCGTCCGTTCAACCGATCGCGAGACAAGGCCGACCCTAAAATGGGTTCCAAGTAGGCGAGGGCGTATATTTGAGATACCCGACATTGGCTCCCAAGCGCAACCCCAACCCGGCGCGAATGGGCGCGAGAATGACATCGTCGTGCTGCTGATACGTAATTCCGACCCCTCCGACGAGGTAAGCCGAGCCGTCGACGCCCGCGAAGCGCTCATAGATTTGCGATGGATACTGAAGATTGTAGACAAGCGTCAGCGATCGCGCGCCGTTCGCTCCCAAATCGTAGCCGAGCGAAGGACCCTGCCAATAGACCTTTTGGGGAGGAAACCCCTTCGTGTAGAGCGTGCCCTCGCCGTAGCGCAGACCGGCGACGACCGCTCCGCCCGCCTCCTCGCCGAGAATGTAGCCGGTGGGGCGCCCGTTCCTCTGGAACGCATATTCGACGACTTTCGCCATTCCCTCCGAGACGCCGCCAAAGAAACGATGGCCGGTGTCCAGGATCTCGTTCGACGAATAGGCGCCCGGTTGCGGGGGCGGGCCAGAAGCCTCGCCCGGAGGCGGCGCATAGCCTCCCGGCGGCGGTGGAGGCGGCGGAAGCGGAGCGGAGCCGTAGGGCTGGCCGTATCCGGGATTGTCGTTGCGTCCCGGCGCGTAAGAGCCGTCTCGCGGCGGCGGCTTGATGGACTGGGGCGCGTCGGGCGGCGGCGGAAGATAGTCCTGCGACTGCGCGCTCGCGGGGGAAGGCCCCAAACGCGGCGCGGCGGCGGCGGTCGTCAGGAGAGCGATAATAAGAAGCAGCGTGCGTTGGCGGGTCATCGTAAGCTCCGGTTTCAGGCCGCATTGAGCCACCCGTAACGATACAAGCATGAGTTGCCGTTTCGCAGCTCGCGCAAGTGTGCGGGCAATGAGGGCCAAATTTTGGCCTAAGTAGACTCCGCCAATCTTCCCGGCGCATCGTCATCCCTGCTATCGGCGCGCATCGTCATCCCGGCCAAGCGAAGCGCGAGCCGGGATCGCAAAAAAATGGGCGCCGCGATTTATTGCGGTCCCGGATAGGGCTTTGCCTTTCCGGGATGACGAACGAAGACCATCCGGGAGGGCAAACAAAGGCCATCCGCCGGCTTAATTAGGAAACTCCGCTTAGCGCAAGCTTACGCGATAGACCGGCGTTCCCTCCCAGAGGGAGAGGGCGGGGGCGAGGGGTTGCGCTCTTGGACAATGCGCGCCGGGGCTAGGCGCGGGCGCCGTAAACCTTCGCGGCGTCGCTTTTCCTTCGCCAGGCGACGAAGGGCGGGTTGAGGAAGCGGCGCTCCTTATGGCCGTAGAGGAAAGGCCCGCCATCGCCCGTAAGCAAGCAGCCTCCGGCGGCGTCGAGCAGCGCGTGGCCCGCCGCCGTGTCCCATTCGGACGTGGGGGCGATGCGCGGGTAGACGTCCGCGAGGCCCCTCGCGATCAACGCGAACTTGATGGACGACCCGATGCGCAGCAGCGGCGGATCTTGAAGCCGCCGCAGAAAAGCTTCGGTCTCCGGCGTCAGGTGCGAACGGCTGACGATGGCGGTGAAGGGCCTTTGCGCGGGCGGCTCTCCAGTCAGAAGCTCGAAATCGTAGGTCTGGCCGGGCGGCGGGTTTTTGTCGGGCCGCAGCGGTAAACGGGCGGCTTTATCCGGCCCGAGCGTGACGTAGCAGTCGCCCTTGTCCGGCGCGTAGACGAGGCCGAAGACGGGGCGCCCCCGGCGACAAGCGCGATATTGACCGTGAATTCGCCGTTCCTCTTCAGGAATTCCTTCGTGCCGTCGAGCGGATCGACGAGAAAAAAGGCGTCCTCCACATCCGGAATGCGCCCGGCCGCAAGGCTCTCTTCGGCGACCGCTGGAATTTCGGGCGCCAGTCTGGCGAGAGAATCGAGGATGATGTCTTCCGCGGCGTGATCCGCGTCGGTCACGGGCGACTTGTCGGCCTTGTAGCGAACATTGGGATCGGAGCGGTAGATGTCCATGATCGCGGCGCCGGCCCGCTGCGCGACCGGGATGAGCGCCAATGCGAGTTCCTCGGCGGAGGGGGGGTCTACAGTCACGAGTTTCCAGATCCTTTGTGAAGGGACGGGCGGCGCGCGCGGGATTTCCCCCGTTTATGTAACCTTTATGTTCGCCTGCCTACTTTTTTTACGACGGCGGTTGAAGTGCACAGGCAAATCATGGTGCCTGAGGGTTGAGATGCGAAGGGGCTTTGGCCTCATATCGCGGTTCGGGCGCAACCGCTTGCCTGAGCAGGAGGGCTATCGTGACTGCAAATGCCATTCTCGAAGACACCGCCCTTGCGGCGCTGATATCGAGCAAAATTTGCCATGACCTTGCAGGGCAGATCGGCGCCATCAACAATGGCCTCGAACTTCTCGAAGAGGAGAACGACGAAGATACCCGCTATTACGCGCTGGAGCTCATTCAGAACAGCGCAAAAGCCGCATGGGCGCAGCTCGATTTCAACCGGCTCGCTTTCGGCGCGGCTTCGAGCCTCGGCGCGGTCGTGCCGCTCGCGCATGTGGAGCAGGTCGCCCGCCGTTACGTCGAGAACGGCAAGCGCAGAGTGCACTGGCAGGCCAACGTCCAGGAGCTTGAGAAGGACCATGCGAAGCTTCTTTTGGCCCTGCTCGCGGTTTCGCTCATGGCGCTGCCGGCGGGCGGAGACTTCTACGTTGGCTTGTCCGCCACCAAGGCGAAGGAGCGCTCACGGTCGCGGTTCAAGCTGATCATCCTCTGCCGGGGGCGCTCGGCGCGCGTGCCCGAGGGCGTCGCCAACGTCTTCGCGGGAAATGAGTCGAGGGCAATCGATGGCCGGCTGGTGATCGCGTATTATGCCGCGCGCGTTGCGACGGATGCGTCCTTGAAGCTCTCGGCGGTCAAGGAAGGCGAGGACGTGCTGTTCACCCTGGAGCCGAGATAGCTTCCGGGCCGGGGTTGCCGCCCATGGCCTCATGGTAAGCTTGCCGAACCACGACGGGCTCGCCATGAGGTTTAGAGCATCGGACTTAAAATAGGAATCGGCCTCATGCTGTGCGGCGTCATTCCCGTCCCCGCCTCGTGGGGACGACGGCTGCGTCCGATTAAACGCACGATACTCTAAGCCACTGAAAACGCTGCGCCTCATCCTGAGCCTGTCGAAGGATGGAGCCACGCTTCATCGGATTTGCCATCATTGTGAGCCAGCAAGCAATCCGGAGCTAAGTCTCTGATCGTGTTGGTGATAGCCACGGCGGCTGAAGCCGCCTCGCCATGACGATTGAAGCTCCGCTAAGACAACAAAAGCCGCGCTCCTTGCCGGAGGAGCGCGATCGAGGGAAGGCCGGGGCGGCGAGGGGCGCCCCTGTCGCCGATCCGTCAAGCGGCGGCTTGCTCGTCCTTTGGATCGCGCAGCACATAGCCGCGGCCCCAGACCGTTTCGATGTAGTGCTGGCCGGTGTTGGCCAGGGCGAGCTTCTTGCGGAGCTTGCAGATGAAGACGTCGATGATTTTCAGTTCCGGCTCGTCGATGCCGCCATAAAGGTGGTTGAGGAACATTTCCTTCGTGAGCGTGGTGCCTTTGCGGAGCGAAAGCAGCTCCAGCATCTGGTATTCCTTGCTCGTCAAATGAACGCGCTCGGCGTCCACCTCGACGGTCTTGGTGTCAAGGTTCACGACCAGGCTGCCGGTTTGGATGATCGACTGAGCGTGTCCTTTCGAGCGGCGGACGATGGCGTGGATGCGGGCGACCAGCTCGTCCTTGTGGAAAGGCTTCGTCAGATAATCGTCGGCGCCGAACCCAAGCCCGCGCACCTTGTCGTCCACTCCGGCGGACCCGGAGAGGATCAGGATGGGCGTCTTGATCTTGCTGACGCGCAGCGAGCGAAGGACCTCATAGCCGCTGATGTCGGGCAGGCCGAGGTCGAGGAGAATGATGTCGTAATCGTAGATCTTGCCGAGATCGACACCCTCTTCGCCGAGGTCGGTCTGAAACACATTAAAACCTTCCGACAGAAGCATCAGCTCGATGCTTTGAGCCGTTGCGCTGTCGTCTTCTATAAGGAGCACCCGCATAGGAATCCCTCGCTAGCAACACGCCTGTTCCGCCAAGGCGCGAGGCCCGATAGCCCGGCCGCGCCGTGAAGCTTAACTTCCGTAAGGACATTAACGCAGAAAAGGTTAAGAAAACTTAAGCTTACTACGTAAACTATCCACCTCGCGCACTATTTCCTGCGCAAGCTTAACTATATCGCCAGGTTCGTGAGTAAGCCCGAGACTTCGTGGCAGGGACGCCGCTTGCCAAAAAAAGCCGTTCATCCGTCAAAACGCCGCCCACGACGAATCAACGACATGCGTACTCTGGCGTAATTCGCGAGTCGGGCCAACACCCTTTTCCTCTACAACCCATTAACGCCGCTCCTGTTGCAAAGGTGCGACGCTTTACCGGGCATTAATGGTTTTTTGCGAAACTGCTTTCGTGCTGGAGACAGGTGTCCGCGGCATTGAAGTAGCCAGAGCGTGGGATCTCGACGATCATGACGGATACAGCTAATTCTCATCAAAATCAACGCTTTGAATATGACGAGAAGAGACAGCAGGTCAGCGACATCGAAATGATGATCGCCGACTTCCGGCGCATGGCGAACGACCTCGATCAGCAGATCAAGATCGAGCAGCAGGCCTCCGGCATCAGCGACGTCAACCACTTCGCCTACCCCACCTTCGCCCGCGCCGCGATCACGCGCCGGGACAACCTCAAATCCTCGATCGGGGAGCTTGAAAAAAGGCTGGAGCGCGCCAAGCAGGAAGCGATGGAGGCGTTCGAGCAACTCAAGCTGTCGGAATCGGCGAGCGATCTCGAAGCGCAGCGGCAGGTGAAGTCCCCCCAGCGGCGTAAAATGCCAAGACACCTCGGAAGCCACGCAACCGGCCGCTAGAGTTTCCCAACTAAGCCGACGGTTGGCCTTTGTTTGTCGTCCCGGAAAGGCGAAGCCTTATCCGGGATCTTCATAAATCGCGGCGCTCGTTTTTTTTGCGATCCCGGCTCGCGCTTCGCTTGGCCGGGATGACGATGGGCGCCGATGGCCGGGATGACGATGCGTTGGGCAATTCGGCGGAGTTTGCTCAGTGGAGCGAATTTGACATTCGAGTCCTGCCAGCTACAGGTTCGCGCTCAAATGTCAAATTCAAAATTCCACGAGATTCAAAATGTTGCTAGCCGTGCTTTTGAGTCCGGCATTTGCGCTCAAGTGTGCGGCAAGCGGATGCAAATGCCGGAACCGGACCGCTAGCCTCCCCCGAAAAACCTTGTGCGCCCGCGGGGGTTCGCCCCCGGCAGCCTCAGTTTCGCCATGAACAAACCCAATGGCGATGGGGCTACGCTGTTCAGGGGGCGCGCTTGTGGTTTCGCATAATGCTTTTATTGATTTTAGCTTCTTTGCCGCAAGGCTGCGCGAGGAAGGACCCCGCCGTTGACAGTTTGATCGGATCCGAGCCGCAGCGTCTCTCTTTCGGTCCCCCGCCCAAAGTTTTGGAGTCTTTCGTCGAAAAGATGAAACTTTGCTGGTTGTCCGGGCCGGGGGCGGCGTTGCCTGGATACCGCTACGAAACGGGCGAGCATGAGGATGACCGGACCGGCGAGTCCTACCCGTCGGTGAGGATTTTCGATACGGGCGGGGTTGCGATCGCCTTCGAGATCCAGTTTCACAAATACAATGACAACACGCTGATCGTGACGCAGAATTTCTCGCTTCCCTCCGATCTGCTGACCAAGGTCAAGCGCGACATCCAATTGTGGGCGCTTACCGGCCCGGATTGCACGAGTTAACGCGCCGTTTGGAAGATTGCGAGCGTCGCCGATTGTAGGGCTTGCTTCCTCAAGGCCGCAAGCTTAGCCCTTGGTGAGAGTTTGGGGTCGGCAGGCTGGAATGGTTGCGCGAGGCCTTCGGTGGATTTTGGCGGTTGAGGCGCTCGGCACAGCGTTCGTCGCCTTTTTGCTTGTCAGCTATGGCGGGCTCCGGCCGCTTGAGGCCGCGGCGCTCGGCCTCGCGGCGCTGCTCGGCGTCTATTTCTTGTTCATCCTGGCGACCTTCGCGCTGACTTGGCCGAAGCCGGACGCCGCGCCCGGGCAGAAAATCGGCCTTGCGAGCGCCTGCGCCATGATCGCGCGCGAGTGGCTGTCCTTTTTCGCCCTGTTCGGGGTGATCCAGCCGTTCGGGGATACGCTCTTCTCCGTGAAGCGCGCGCGGGGCCGCGCCGATGCGCCCACCGATGCGCCGCTTGTGATCCTGGTGCACGGCTATAGTTGCAATTCCGCGCTCTGGCGGCCCATGATCGGGCGCTTGCGCAACGCCGGCTTTGCGGTCGAGGCGATCGATCTCGAACCCGCGCTCGCCAGCATCGACAGCTTCGCGGACCAGCTCGACAGCTTCATCGAAGCGGCAATTCGAGGGACGGGCGCCGCGAAGGTCAGCCTTGTCACGCACAGCATGGGTGGGCTTGTCGCGCGGGCCTATCTCAAGAAATACGGCGCCCGCCGGGTGAACAAGGTCGTGACGCTGACCTGCGGGCATCATGGAACGGCGCTCGCCCGGCTGGGCCGCGGATTGAATGCGCGTGAAATGACGCCCGGCTCGGCCTGGCTGGCGGCGCTGCCGGAACCCGCGCCCGTTCCGCTCGTCAGCGTGTGGGCCGCGCAGGACAATTTCATCGCGCCGCAGACGAGCAGCCGTCTCGCCGGGGCCGGCGATGTCATGCTCACCGGCATCGGCCACCTGACCTTCATGTTTTCCGGGCGCGTCGCCGATCTCGTCGTGAAGGAGCTGCGCAAGCCTTAGGCGCCGCCGCTTCGCCGGCTCATACCGAATCCGGTTGCAAGGTTCGTCATCTCCTACGCGCCGCGGCATGAAATGCTGCCGCGCGGACACGGGATCGTGCCATATGCACAGATAGATCCGGATAAGGCTTCGCCTTTCCGGAACTGGATGACCCGGATGTCTCCGCCGATTCCGTCGTCATGGCCGCGCCGCCTCTTGTCATGGCCGGGCTTCGACCCACGGCTTTCCGGTTTAATTCCGCAGCGTTTTCAACATGGTCATCCCGGAAGGGCGCCTTTCGCGCCCTGTCCGGGATCGTGCAAAACTTCGAACCGAAGTAATGAAGACGGCCCCGGATAAGCGCCGGGGCGCTTTCCGGGGCGACATTGAAAGGCCGGCGAAGACCCCGGTCATTAAAACGAACCGGACAGCCGTGGGCTTCGACCCGGCTATCCAGAAAATTGGCAATGCCTTCAATGTGATATCTGGATGGCCGGGTCAAGCCCAGCCATGACGGTGGAGGCGAATCGCCAATGTTTTCACGGCTTCTTCTGCTAGCGGACACATCGGGGTCATCAAGTTCCGGGATGACATTTGCTGAACTCTGCAACCCGACCTGCTTGTGCTTCAGACCGCGCTTCTCGAACTCCTGGAAGTCGCTCCGCGCGGACCTCTCAGGCGCCGTAGCAAAACCGCCCTCAATTGTGCTAAACTTATTTTATGACGCGCGACGAAGCCATTGCACGGCTGAAGCAGCACGAGCCCGACCTTAAGCGGCTGGGCGTGGAGCACCTCTATTTGTTTGGCTCCACTGCTCGCGGCGAAGCGCGCGAGGATTCCGATGTGGACCTTTTCTTCGACCATCCCGAAGGGTCGATTGGGCTTTTTCAGTTGATGGATGTCAAGGAAGCGGCGGCGCGCTTTCTGGGGCGCAAGACCGAAATCATGACGCGCCGCAGCCTGCACCCCCTGCTGAAACAGCGGATAGAAGCGTCGGCCCTGAAAATATTCTGATGGGCGAGCGCTCGCAAAATCTCCGGCTGGCCGATATCGCCGGCGCTATCGAACTCATCGATAGCGAGATGACCGGCGTTACTCTTCAAGCTTTCGCAACAGACACGCGCAAGCGCTGGCTGGTCGAGCGCGGCATCGAGATTATTTCGGAGGCCAGCCGCCACCTCGACGCCGCAGTCAAACAACGCCACCCGCAAATCCCTTGGCCGAAAGCGGCCGGCATCGGCAACATCATCCGCCACGACTACGAACGCGTTGCCTATGACGTGCTTTGGCACGTGGTCAGGCACGACCTGCCGGCGCTCTTGCACGTGTGCCGCGCGGAACTCGCCGCCAATCCCGATCGCTAAATGGGGCTGGGCCGGCCGCCCCGTGTCATTTCGCAAGCAGCGCCTACCCTTGGCCGATGATGAGCGCCACGCGCTTGGCCGGCGCGGCTTCGGCCGCCGCCAGTGAGCTGAAAAGAAAAAGGCGTGCGAGAAAAGCGATGTGCATATCGTTCCCCCCACTAATCGCACCGGATGATAGCAGCGCCCGGCTATGGCTGCAAAACGATACGGTTAATTTTCCCTGAACGAACATTGCCCGCGACGCAGGCGCCTGTATGAAATTTGTGCGGCATGTGTATGCTGCAGCAGAAGCTTTCTCCAGGAGGGGCCAATGAGCGGGCAAATCAAATACGTACTCGACGAAACGCACATCCCGAAGTTCTGGTACAACCTGACGGCCGACCTTCCGGCGCCTCTGCCGCCGGTGCTGCACCCCGGCACGGGCCAGCCCATCGGCCCTTCGGATCTGGAGCCGCTGTTCCCGATGGCGCTCATCCTCCAGGAAGTGGCGGCCGAGCGCGAGATCGAAATCCCCGAGCCGATTCGCGACGTCTACCGCATGTGGCGGCCCTCCCCGCTTGTGCGCGCCCGCCGTCTGGAACAGACGCTCGGCACGCCCGCCAAGATCTACTACAAATACGAAGGCGTCTCCCCGGCCGGCTCGCACAAGCCCAACACGGCGGTGCCGCAGGCCTGGTACAACAAGGAACAGGGCATCGAGCGGCTTTCGACCGAGACGGGCGCGGGGCAATGGGGGTCTTCGCTCGCCTTTGCCGGCTCGCTGTTCGGCATCGACGTGACGGTGTTCCAGGTTCGCGTCTCCTACGACCAGAAGCCCTATCGCCGCGCACTGATGGAAACCTATGGCGCGCGCTGCATCGCGTCGCCGTCGACCGAGACCGAGTGCGGCCGCGCCATTCTCGCGGAGCATCCCGATAGCCCCGGCTCGCTCGGCATCGCCATTTCCGAAGCCGTCGAGATCGCGGCGAAAGACCCGGCGGTGAAGTACTCGCTCGGCTCGGTGCTGAACCACGTGATGCTGCATCAAACCGTCATCGGCCAGGAGGCGATCGAGCAGTTCGCGCTGGCGGGCGACGACCCCGACATCGTGATCGGCTGCACGGGCGGCGGCTCGAACTTTGCCGGCATCGCCTTCCCGTTCCTCGGGCTGCAACTGCGCGGCGGCCGCAAGCGCCGCTTCATCGCGGTCGAGCCCGCCTCCTGTCCGTCGCTGACGCGCGGGCGGTATACCTACGATTTCGGCGATACGGGGCATCTCACGCCGCTCGTCAAAATGCACACGCTCGGATCGACCTTCATCCCGCCGTCGTCGCATTCCGGCGGCCTCCGCTATCACGGCATGGGGCCGATGGTGTCTCACGCTTATGAGCTGGGGCTGATCGAGGCGCGCGCCTATCACCAGAAGACGTGCTTCGACGCCGGCGTGCAGTTCGCGCGCGCCGAAGGCATCGTGCCGGCGCCCGAGTCGACGCACGCGGTGCGCGCCGCCGTCGACGAGGCGCTGCGCTGCAAGGCCGAGGGCAAGTCCGAGACGATCCTGTTCAACCTGTCGGGCCACGGCCATTTCGACATGGGCGCCTATATCGCCTATTTCGAGGGCCGGCTCGTCGACCAGGATTATGACGAGGCGGCGCTTGCCACGGCGCTCGCGGGGCTGCCCGCCGTCGCGGCCTGATCCCGGCTATCGGCGCGCATCGTCATCCCGGCCAAGCGAAGCGCGAGCCGGGATCGCAAAAAAGCAAACGTTTCGTTTTGTTGCGGTCCCGGATGAGGCTTCGCCTTTCCGGTATGACGGACGAAGGCCATCCGCGACGACGAACGAAGGCCATCCGTTGGCTTCATTGGGAAACTCCGCTTGGGTCGGAGAAAAGTATTATGCGACGTTAAAGACTGACCGGAAACTTCGCCAATGGGCGGAGTTTCTGGTAGTGTTTTTGGGGTCGCTGGAAGGCGTCGCTTTGCCCTCCGGCGCCGCGGCAGGAGTACGATTTCATGACCAAAGATAAGCAACGCATGGAAGAATTAGAGCGCGAAAACGAGCGGCTCAAAAATCAGCTCCTATCGGCGAATGAGCAGATTGCTCAGCTCAAGATTTTGAATGAGAGCCATGTTCAGCAAATTCGCCACCTTAAGGAGCCGCAAAAGCATAAGCGATGCTAGGGCGCCGCGCGCTCCGGCCGTCGCATCCGTCGAGCATTTTTACTTCGGCTGTTTAGCTCTCAGACATGCGCCGACGCCGTTTGACTGAATCCGCCGAACAGATAGCGCGACGCCACCTTGTAGCGGCTTTGCCCCGGCGATGGTCCCATGTCGAAGCGGTCGCGCGAAAAGCGGCGCGGCTGGCGGACAGGTTGTTCTCGGGCGCGGACGCCGAGGCGCTTGAGGCGGCTGCGTGGCTTCACGACCTCGGCTACGCGCCGGATATTCGCGACACGGGCTTTCATCCCCTCGATGGAGCGGTTTGGCTGCGCAAATCGGGTTTCGACGAGCGGGTCGCTTCGCTTGTCGCATATCACACCCGCGCGGACATCGAGGCGGAGGAGCGCGGCCTCGCCGATAAGCTCGGCGCCTTTTCTCGCGAGCAGTCGCTTGTCGCCGACGCGCTGCTTTACGCGGATATGAGAACGGGCCCCGACGGGCAGGATTTTTCAGTCGGCGCAAGGCTCGATGACATCGTCGCGCGCTACGGCGAAGGCCACGGCGCCACGCGCTTCGTTCGCCGCGCGCGGCCCGTCATTCTCGAAGCGGCTCGGCGCGTCGAGGCGCGGCTGTCGACGCTCAGTCTATAAGGCGCGTGCGGCGCAGCGCGCCTTTCTCCTCCAGGATGGGATACGCGACCGATGCGAAGTGCGCCACCATCCGTTTCAAATCGCGGGCGATGTCGATGTGAAGGCTGCTCGTTTCCAGGCTTTCCGGCCGCTGCTCCTTCAGCCGCCGCAAATGGTTCGCCATAATGCGCCGCTCCAGATCGCGGATCTGAACCTTTTCGCTAAGAAGCCGGCGGGCGTTTTTCTCGTCGCCGCTCATGAACACGCCCACCGCAAGCTTGAGATCGGCCAGCACGCGCTCGATCATGGATGCGATTTCGGCCTGGCCCTCGTCGGAGAACGCCAGCCCGTATTTGATTTTCTTGGCGACGATTTCGCGAAGGCTCTTGTCGGCGATGTCGCCCGCATGTTCGAGGTTGATGACGAAATCGAGGATGTCCCAGCAGCGCCGCCGGTCCTCCTCGTCAAGGTCTTCCTGATTGCCGATCTCAACGAGATAGAGCTTTATCGCGTTGTGAAGGCGGTCGACGGTCGAGTCGAGACGGGCGACTTCGCGCAAAAGCCGCCGATCGTTATTCTCCAGCGCTTTTTGCAGCGTCGACAGCATCAGGGCGACCGCGTCGGCCATCCTGAGCGTCTCGCGCGCGGCATCGGACAAGGCAACGGCTGGCAGCGCCGCTGGAGCGGAGAACGAGATATAGCGGGGCTCGGCTTCGCCTTTGCTCGAAACCGCCGGCGCCATCTTTCCGCAGAGCTTCGCCAGGGGATCGAGGAAAGGCAGGGCGATCAGCGCAAGCGCCAGATTGAACAGCGTGTGAAATGCCGCCACCGCGCCCGCTCCATTCGGAATGGCGGCCGCAAGCCAGACTGATAGCTCAGGCAGAAATGGCAGCGCGGCCGCGCATCCCAAGGAACGGACCGCAAGGTTGCCCAGCGCCAGCTGCTTTGCCGCGGGATTGCTCTGCGCCGCGACGAGTTGAGGGATGGTATTGCCAAGATTGGCGCCGAGCACAAGCGCGAGCGCCGCCGGCATCGGGATGACCGCCTGCGCCATCGACATGATAAGAAGGACGATGGCGACGCTCGAATGGGCGGCCCAGGTGAGAAGCGCCGCAGCCGCAAGGTCGAAAACCGGGTCGCGGGTGAGAAGCGCGACAACCTCTCGCAAGGCAGCCGAATGCTCGACCGGCGAAAGGACCTCCGTCATAAGCCGCAGCGCCAGAAGAATCAGGCCGAGGCCGATGAAAACGCGCCCAAGGTCGCGAAGCCTTGTGCGGGCCGCGCGGCGGAATATGACAACGCCGGCGAGGATCAGAACCGGGGTAACGGCCGAGATGTCGAAGGCGAGAAGCTGGACGATAAGCGTCGTGCCGACATTTGCGCCTAAGATGGCGGCGAGCGCCAGCGGAAGCGCGACGAAACCGCTTTCGAGGAACCCCGCCAGCATCAGCGCGGTCGCCGTGCTGCTTTGCAGGAGCGCGGTCACGCTCAGCCCCGAGGCGAACGCTCTGATCCGGCCGCCGAGCGCAAGCCTCAGAACTTGTCGGAGTTTGCCTCCAAGGCCGCGCAGCATGCCGGTCTGCACCATGTGCAGGCCCCAAAGGAGAAGGGCCGCGTAGCCCGCAAGTTCGCTGAGAATTCGGGTTACAATCAACTGACCAGCTCATCTCCCGGCAGTGTTGGATGGAGCGCGGCGCCTCAAAGGCTCCGCCCGGATAAATAAATGCTTTTCCCGGCACGAAATTGCAGTATCGTTTTTGTTTTTGAGGAGCGCAATATCGAGGAGAAGCCGATGCATGCTCGGAGGCAAGTGGCGGCCTTGCCGGTCCGGCAAATGAAGAATGGCGTTGTGGAGGTTCTGCTTGTGACATCTCGCGAGACGGGCCGATGGGTCATTCCGAAGGGCTGGACCTCGAAACGCCTCAAGGATTTCGAGGCCGCCGCCCGCGAAGCGAAGGAGGAAGCCGGCGTCGAGGGAAGGATAACGACCCGGGCGATTGGACAGTATCGCTATGTCAAGCGCGAGTCCGGGCATGAACGCCCGATTAAAGTTGCGGTGTATCTGCTTGCCGTCAAAAGGCAATCGAAGCGCTGGCCCGAAAAGCGCGAACGCCTCAGAGTTTGGTTTTCAGCGGCGGAAGCGGCCGCCAGGGTCGATGAGCCGGAACTCTCCCGTTTGATCCATGCGATGAGCGGGACGCCAATTGGCGAGGCGCTAGCCGGGGACGAGGTGCTCACGACCGCGCCCAGTCCGGAGGCGCAGGGCGATGGGGACGGCGAGAGCGGGCAAGACGGCGGCGAACGGAAAGAGCTTGCCTGAGAGGGCCAAACAAGCGCCGGAGCGGCGGCCCGTCGTTTTGACGCCAACTGTGCTCAGGTCCGCATGGACATCCGGCGTGGCGGCTGGCAATCTCAAGGGCGCGGGAGCGAAATCTTTCGCCAAATCCAGGACTATCGTAATGGGCGCCATCGCATCCAAATCCGCGGTTCCAGAAAACCATGATGGGCGCCCATGACCGCGGCAACGCTTCTTAGCGTGCGGAAGGAAAAGCTCGCCGAAGAGCCAAGCCCGCCCGCGGGCGTCAAGAGGGTCCTCGTTGTCGATATTGGCGGCAACAACGTCAAGGCCCTCGTCACCGGGCAAATCCAGCCCCGCAAGTTCAGCTCCGGGCCGTTCCTCACGCCCGAGGAGATGATAGCGGGCATCCAGGGGCTCGTTGCGGATTGGGACCACGACGTGGTCTCGATCGGTTATCCCGGACCGGTTCTGGACGGCCGCCCGCTGCGGGAGCCGGTTAATCTGGGACAAGGCTGGGTTCGCTTCGATTTCGAGGCTGCTTTCCGCCGGCCGGTCAGAATTGTCAACGACGCGGCCATGCAGGCGATGGGGAGCTACAGATCCGGAAGGATGCTCTTTCTCGGCCTCGGGACGGGCCTTGGAACGACCCTTGTCATCGAGGGCGTCGTCCATCCCATGGAGCTGGGCCACCTTCCCTACAAGAAGGGCACCTTTGAGGACTATGTCGGCCTGCGCGGACTGGAGCGGCACGGGAAGAAGCAGTGGCGCGCCGATGTCGCGGACGTGGTCGGGCGGCTGGTCGACGCCCTCCAACCCTCCGATCTTGTGCTTGGCGGGGGAAACGTCAAAAAACTCAAAGAGCTGCCGCCGAATGCGCGGCTCGGCAATAACGCCAACGCCTTCGAGGGAGGCTTTCGGCTGTGGGAGGCTTGATGGCCCTCCCCTTCGCAAGGCATGGCCCTCGACGAACGCAGGACGGAAGCGGCGCTTCGAGCGCCGGTCAGCAAACGTCGTCCATCGCCATGACGCGATAGCCGAAAGGGGTATCGGCGGGCGCCGGGACCGAGATCGCGTCGTTGTAAAGCGTCCCGTCGTGGAAGAAGTAGCTTGTGGTCGTCCGGTAGACGCCGATGCGCGGCTGCTCCTCGGTTCTGAGAACCCCTTTCGTCGCCGAAATAATGCAGAAGACTTCGCCCTTCGCGATGCTTCTTTGCAGGGCGCTGTCGCCAAGCATCTCGGCGAGAACGCCGTCCGCGATGGGCGCGAGGTCGCGGCCGATCCACTCGACAATTGTGGGGCGCTTATCGATGGCCGGGCGCGAGAGGGTTTGCAAACGCAAATTCGGCGTGGCGGTAAGCGCTCTCGGCAGCGCGCAGGCCGAAATGGCGGAGAGCAGCCGGCAGGACAATGCGTCGGGTTTGGCGGCGAGATCGCGGATTTGGCGCTGCCGGTGCGGGGCGGGTTCGTCCTCGGCGCGCTCCCAGCGTCCGATCGCGCGCGGCGGCACGCCGATCAACGCCGCCATGCGCACCTGCGTCAGGCCGTGCCGCAGCCGGAATTGCCGCAACGTTACGCTCCAGTGTTCCGACATCGCCGCCCCGATCCCGCATTCGCCAAGGGCACTTACTTAGCAAGGCGGCGGCTGCGTTCAAGCAACCCCAGGCGCAACCGGGTTGAAATGGAGGAATTTTTCGACTTTGGAAGAATGTCCTTCATCCCGCCGGCAACCATTGCGCGATTGCTATTGCCCGGCGCCCGGCAGGAACGCAAAAACCTCGCCGCTGGCGGAAGTTTCTTCGGTCAGAAGCGACAGGGCAAGCGGCGCGAGCGCTTCCGGCGGCGGCAGCGTGTTTTCGTCCTCCCCGGGATAGGCTTTCGCCCGCATGCGCGTTCTCACCTTGCCGGGGTCGAGCAGGTTCACGCGCACATTCGCCGATTGCGTCTCATGGGCGTAGGTCTTTGCCAGCGCTTCGAGCCCCGCCTTCGAGACCGAATAGGGCCCCCAATAGGCCCGGCAGCGATGCGAGGCGCCCGAGGTGAGGAACAGCACGCGGCCGGCGGGCGACAGGCGCAGGATCGGATCGAGCGTGCGAATAAGCCGCCAATTCGCCGTCAGGTTCACGGCCAGCGTTTCGCTCCAGTCCTTTTCGCTGACGTGGCCGATGGGGGTCAGCGGCCCAAGCACGCCCGCATTGCCGACGAAGATGTCGAGCCGCCCCCAGCGCTGATAGAGGGTCGGCCCCAGCGTGTCGATCTGCGCGCCATCCTTGAGGTCGAGCCTCAGAAGGGTGACGTGCGCGCCCAAAGCCTTCATCTTGTCGTCGAATTCCTCCAGCGCGCCTTTCGTGCGCGCCGACGCGATGACATGCGCGCCCTGAAGCGCGAGCGCTTTGGCTATGGCCCGGCCGATGCCCCTGGTTGCGCCGGTAACAAGAGCGACCTTCCCATCGAAACGGGGCGGAGTGTTTTCGGAAGCCATGACGCGTATGCCTTGCTCAGCAGGATGCCAATTCATGCGGCCCATGGTTCGACAAGCTCACCATGAGGTCCAAGGGCTTCGGAATTGGCCGCATGCCCTGCGGCGTCATTCCCGGCCCGCCTGCGCGGGGACGACCGAAAGCTGGACGCGTTCGATTAACTGCACGACGGTCCAAGCCGCTAAAATCGCAACGCCTCATCCCGAGCCTGTCGAAGGATGAAGCACAGAATTCCACCCTTTTTATCAACCTGCTAAACCGCCATCAGCGAGAGGCGGTGCTGCTGCCCCGGCTCCGGCCCGTCCCAGTCCCGCAAGGGGGTGGGATAGTCGCCCGTGAAGCAGTGATCGGTGAATTGAGGACAGTCCGCGTTCCGCTTCGGAAAGCCGAGCGCGCGGTAGGTGCCGTCGACCGAAAGGAAGGCGAGGCTATCGCAGCCGAGCAGCCGCGTCATGCTTTCGAGGTCGTGATTGGCGGCGAGCAGGGAATCGGCATCGGGCGTGTCGATGCCATAATAGTCGCCATATTTGATGGGCGGGCAGGCGATGCGCATGTGCACCTCGCGCGCGCCATGCTCGCGCATCATGGCCACGATCTTTGTCGAGGTGGTGCCGCGCACGATGCTATCGTCGATGAGCACGATGCGCTTGCCTTCGACGCTGACGCTCGGCGTCGGATTGTGCTTCAGCTTCACGCCGAGCGCGCGGATGCGCTGCTCCGGCTCGATGAAGGTGCGGCCGACATAGTGATTGCGGATAATGCCGAGTTCGAAGGGCAGCCTCGATTCGTGCGCATAGCCGATGGCCGCCGGCACGCCCGAATCGGGAACCGGGATGACGACGTTGGCGTCGGCGGGCGCCTCGATCGCGAGTTCGCGGCCGAGCCCCTTGCGCACGTCGTAAACGCAGCGCCCGTTCATGATGGAATCCGGGCGGGCGAAATAGATGTATTCGAAGATGCAGGGCCGGGGCGGGCGAGCGGGAAAAGCCCTGTGGCTTTCGAGGCCCTCCTCTTCGGTAAAGACGACGACCTCGCCATTCTCCACCTCGCGAACGAAACGGGCGCCGATGATGTCGAGCGCGCATGTCTCGGAGGAGAGGATCCAGGCGTCGTTCAGCTTGCCGATGACGAGCGGCCGGATGCCCAAGGGATCGCGGATGCCGATGAGCCTCTTTCGCGTCAGCGCGCCGAGCGCGTAGGCGCCTTCGATACGGCGCAGCGCGTCGAACATCCGGCCCATGAAGCCATTCCAGCGCTCCGGGCTCCTCGCGATGAGATGGACGATGACCTCGGTGTCCGATGTCGACTGAAAGATCGCGCCGGAGGAAACGAGTTCGCGCCTGATTTTGAGGGCGTTGGTGAGGTTGCCGTTATGGGCGAGCGCGAGGCCGCCGATTTCGAGATCGGCGAAAAGCGGCTGGACGTTGCGCATCGCCGTCTCGCCGATGGTGGCGTAGCGCACATGCCCGATGGCCATGTTTCCGGGCAGGCGGCCGATGACGGGTTTCTTGTTGAAGTGATCGCCGACGAGCCCGAGGCGGCGCTCGGAATGGAACTGCAGGCCGTCGAAGGTCACGATGCCCGCCGCCTCCTGGCCGCGATGCTGGAGCGCGTGCAGGCCGAGCGCGGTGAGGGCCGCGGCGTCCGGATGGTTGAACACTCCGAAAATGCCGCACTCTTCGTGTAACTTATCCTCGCCGAAGTCCAAAGGTTCGATCGTCGAAGCCGGCATGCCAGCAGTCTCGTCCACTTCAGCGTCCTTTACCCATCTCCCGTTTCCCGCCCAGAGGAAGCGGAATCCCCACAAAAAGGCTCTAAGTCCTGTCGGCCTCGCTGGGCGGCAACGCCGGCTTGTCACGTTTAAATAGCGACTCCGGGTTGTCTGGCAATAAGGACTTAATGGTATCTCCCGCGCTTTCAATGAGCGGCAGCGACCGCGCTTCCTTCACCCATTTGGGGAGGTTCTGGCGATCCACGATCTGCCCGACGATGAGATAGGCGATGACGACGAGGATAAGCCCCCGCACCAGCCCGTAGACGAAGCCGAGCGTCCGGTCGACCGCGCCGACGCGGCTATCGAGCACGCGCTCCGACACGTTGGCGGTGAGCAAGCTGAAAATGACGAGGCTGGCGATGAACACCACGGCGATGAGCGTCGCGTCGGCGAGCATCGGCGTGTCGATCCAGGCGCGAACATCGGTCTTGAAGTGCGAATAGGCGAGCAGCGTGACGATGGCCGCGAGCGCCCACGACATGATGGACAGCATCTCCCGGGTCAGGCCCCTCAGCATGGCGAGGAAGCCCGAGAAAATCATGATGCCGACAAGTATGATATCGAGCCCTTGAATTGGCATGAGCCTTATCCCTTCATGCGGATTGTCCGACCGTCATGCAACCACGTTCTACGGCGCTTTATGCGAAAAGAGTAGCCAAATCTCTCAGTTGCGGCAGTCTTGTGAGCTTCAGGGCGAACCCGTCGCCGAGAACCTCGCCAGCCGAGGGGAGAAAGGCGGACCTGAACCCAAGCTTCTGAGCTTCCTTCAGACGCACCGCGGTCTGCTGAACCGGCCTCAGCGCGCCCGATAAGCCGACCTCACCGAAATATACGGTATCCCTCGGCAGCGCAATGCCCGAGAAGGCTGACAGCAATGCGGCGGCCACGGCCATGTCGGCGGCGGGCTCGGAAATGCGCAAGCCTCCGGCCACATTCAGGTAAACGTCCTGCGCGCCGATTTTGACGCCGCAGCGAGCCTCCAGCACCGCGAGGATCATGGCGAGGCGGTTCTGGTCCCAGCCGACGACCGAGCGGCGCGGCGCGGCGTAAGGGGTGGGGGCCAGCAGCGCCTGGATTTCCACAAGCAGCGGGCGCGTGCCCTCGATGCCGGCGAAGACCGCGCTGCCCGCAAACTCGCCGTCGTTTTCGCTGAGGAAAAGCTGCGAGGGGTTCGCGACCTCGCGCAGGCCGTCGCCATGCATGTCGAAGACGCCGATCTCGTTGGCGGGGCCGAAGCAATTCTTGGTCGCGCGGAGGAGCCGCAGATTGTGGGCGTTGTCGCCCTCGAAGGTCAGCACCGTGTCGACCATGTGCTCGATGACCTTCGGGCCGGCGATCTGGCCGTCCTTGGTGACGTGGCCGACCACGACGATCACGGGGCCGCGCGATTTGGCGAGCGCGATGAGCGACTGCATGGAGGCGCGCACCTGACTCACCGTGCCGGGCGCCGAATCGATGGCCTCGGTCCACAGCGTCTGGATGGAATCGATCACGATGAAATCCGGCGCCGGGTTTTGCTCGGCGGTGGCGAGGATGCGCTCCACGCAGGTTTCGGCGACGAGGCCGAGCGGGACTTTCGACAGGCCGAGGCGGGAGGCGCGAAGCCGGATCTGGTCCGTCGCCTCCTCGCCCGAAAAGTAGAGCGCGCCGAGCCCCTGCGCGGCGATGGCGGCGGCGGCCTGAAGCAGCAGCGTGGATTTGCCGATGCCGGGCTCGCCGCTGAGCAGCACCGCCGAGCCTTGCGCGAAGCCGTCGCCCACCGCCCGGTCGAGTTCGCCCATGCCGGACGCGATGCGCTCGACCTCGCGGCCCTCGTCGGCGAGGCTTTCGATGGGCGCCGCCTTGGCGCGCCGCTTCGCCTTGACCGTCGCGCCGCCGGGGGCGGAGGCTGCGCTTCCTTCCTGGGCGAGCGTGTTCCACTCGCCGCAGGCCGGGCATTTGCCCTGCCATTTAGCGGAGACCGCGCCGCAGGATTGGCAGACATAGTCTTGCGCGGCTTTCACCATGACGAGACGCCGTTCGCGTCGTCATGGCCGGGCTCGACCCGGCCATCCAGACTGCTTGCCGTAGCGTTTGTATCGCCGGATAGCCGCGTCAAGCGCGGCCATGACAACCGAAGCTTTCTAGTCATCCAGATAAACCCGGCGGTAGCGCGCGCCGAGCGCGGTCAGGACCTCGTAGCCGATCGTGCCGGCGAGGCTTGCTAGATCGTCCACCGTGACGCGCTCGCCGAGAAGCTCGACAAAGCCGCCGCGCCGGACAAGCGCGTCCGGGACATCGGTCGCGTCGAAGGTGATGAGGTCCATGGAGACGCGGCCCAGCAGAGGCAGGCGATGCGCGCCGATATGGCCGGCGGGGCCGTCGCGCGCATCGCTCGCGGACAACGCGCGGAAGAAGCCGTCCGCATAGCCGGCCATTACGGTGGCGATCTTCGTGCGGCGCTTGAGGGTGTGCGTCGCGCCATAGCCCACGGTTTCGCCGCGCTCCGCCCAGCGAACCTGCGCGATGCGTGCATAAAGATGCGCAACCGGCTCCATCGGGTTGGCGCCAGCGGCGCCGGGCCGGCCGCCGTAGAGCGCGATGCCGGGCCGCACGAGGTCGCGGCAATAGGCCGGGCCGAGAAAGATGCCCGCCGAGGCGGCGACGCTTCTCCATGCGCTCTGGGGCGCGTGTTCGGCGAGCTGGTTGAAGAACGCAAGCTGCGCCGCGTTCTTCGGGTTCGCCGCTTCGTCGGGGCAGGCGAGATGCGTCATGACGAGCCGCAGATCCGCGGCGCCGAGCGCGGGATGGCTAAGGATCGCTTCGGCCTCGGCGGGCGCGAAGCCGAGGCGGCTCATGCCGGTGTCGAAATGGAGCGCGGCGGGCGCGCCGCCCTTCGCGTCCTTCGCATAAGCGAGCCATTCTTCGAGTTCGGCGTGACCGCCAAGCACGGGGCAAGCCGCCGCCGCGTGACATTGCGCGGCCGTTCCGGGCGGCAGGCCGTTCAGCACGAAAATCCGCGCGCCTTCGGGGCAGAGCGCGCGCACGGCCTCGGCTTCCGCCAAGGTTGCGACGAAAAAGATCGCGCAGCCTTCCGCCTTGAGCGCCGTCACGGCCCCGGCGACGCCCAGCCCATAGGCGTTCGCCTTGACCACGGCGGCGACCGTAGCCCCCGCCGCCGCCGACTTAACCGTGCGATAGTTGCGCCGCATGGCGGCCAGATCGACGAACAGAACGCCGGTCGCCGATGGCGGCGCCCTTTTCAAGGCTTCGGCGACGCGATCCGGCGTATTTCTGTTCATGCTCACTCATACCTGTCGGGAACGCGGCTCGGGTCGGCGAGATCGCCGAAGCGCGTGATCTCGGCCTGGAATTGCAGCCGCACCGTTCCCGTCGGGCCGTGGCGCTGCTTGCCGATGACCACCTCGGCGAGCCCCTGCACCTGGTCCATCTCATCCTGCCACTTCTGGTGCTCTTCGACCTTCGTCATCGAGGGTTCTTTGCGCGACACATAATACTCCTCGCGGAAGACGAACATCACCACGTCGGCATCCTGCTCGATGGAGCCCGACTCGCGCAAGTCGGAGAGTTGCGGGCGCTTGTCGTCGCGGTTCTCGACCTGACGCGAGAGCTGCGACAGCGCGAGGATCGGCACGCACAACTCCTTGGCGAGCGCCTTCAGCCCCACCGTGATCTCGGACACTTCCTGCACGCGGCCTTCCTGCGAGCGCTTCGCCGACCCGGTCAGAAGCTGCAAATAGTCGACCACGACAAGGCCGAGCCCCTTCTGGCGCTTCAGCCGGCGCGCGCGGGCGGCGAGCTGCGCGATGGAGATGCCGCCGGTGTGATCGATGAACAGCGGCAGCGTCTGCAACTGCATGGCGGCGGATTGCAGGCGGTTGAATTCCGTATCGGTGATCTGCCCGCGCCGGATCTTCTCGGACGGGATCTGCGCCTGCTCGGCGAGGATACGCGTCGCAAGCTGCTCGGACGACATTTCGAGGCTGAAAAAGCCGACGATGGCGCCGTCCACAACCTCTTCGCCGAGCCCCTCGCGCTGCGCCGTGCGGAACGACTTGGCAATGTTGAAGGCGATGTTGGTGGCGAGCGCGGTCTTGCCCATCGATGGGCGGCCCGCGAGGATGATGAGGTCGGAATTCTGCAAGCCGCCCATCATGCGGTCGAGGTCGGTGAGGCCCGTGGACAGGCCCGACAGGCCGCCATCGCGTTCATAGGCGCGCGCGGCCATCTCGATGGCGTCGGCGGTGGCGTCGCCGAACGCCATGAAGCCCGAGCCGTATTTGCCCTTGTCGGCGAGGTCGTAAAGCCGCGACTCGGCCAACTCGATCTGCGTCTCGGGCGGCGCGTCGACGGGCGAATCGTAGGCGACGTTCACCATGTCCTCGCCGATCACGATCAGCTCGCGGCGCACGGCGAGGTCGTAGATCGCGCGGCCATAGGCAGCTGCGTTGATGATGGTGGTGGCGGCGGCGGCGAGACGGCCGAGATATTGCGCTACCGTCATTTCGCCGATGGGCGGCTCGCTCGCGAAGAAGGTCTTCAGCGTGATGGGCGAGGCGTGCTTGCCGGCGCCGATCAGCGTCGCCATCACCTCGAACAGCCTTCCATGCAGCGGCTCGAAGAAATGGTTGGGTGCAAGGAAGCCCGACACGCGGTCGAACGATTCATTGTTGATGAGGATCGCGCCGAGCAGCGCCTGCTCGGCCTCGATGTTGTGCGGGGCCTGCCGGAAGGGGAGCGCGTCGAGGCTCTCTTCGAGCGCCGGCTTGCCGGACACGGCGGATAATGCGGGGGAGCGTCTCATGCGGGCGAATAGACCTGATTCCCTCAGCGTTCCGAAGCAGCCCCAGGTTGCGGGCGCCCCGCGTGCACAGGCTTGCGATTGCGTTGGACGAAACGTTAATTGCGGCGGCTCGCGCCTTGACTGCGGCGCCCCCGCCCGCGACTCGAATCTCCCGAAGCCCAAGCGGGGCTCTTGCGCTTGACATCGGCCCTGTATGTACAAATATGTATGGACGGAGGGCGGCGTGGAGTGGGTCTGGAACGCGGAGAAGGATGCACACAACCGGCGCAAGCACGGTTTGCCGCTCAGCATCGCGGAGGTTGCGCTTTGCGATCCGCTGGCTTTGTCGCAACCCGATCCGCATCCCGATGGCGACCGGTGGAATACGCTGGCCGTTGTGGAAGGACGAACGCTGTTTATCGTTCACACCTGGCCGGACGAAGCAGCGCCTGGCCGTATTATAAGCGTGCGCGAGGCGACGCGCCGCGAAAAGAAGGCGTATGAGGATGGTTAGAAAACTGACGGCGGAGGAGAAGGCCGCCCTGGAGGCGCTGAGCGGACATCCCGATCTGACCGACCCGGACGCGCCGGAGGTTGTGGCCTGGGACGGCGCGGCGCGCGGCGGCCTCTACCGCCCCTTGAAGCGGCCGGTGACGATGCGGCTCGACGCCGATGTGCTGGAATGGTTCCGCGCCCGGCACGCCAAGGGCTACCAGACGAAAATCAACGCGATCCTGCGGGACTACATCGCCCAGCGGCGGCAGGACGCGGCCTCGTAAGTCCGAATCGGGTTGAAGAAATTGCCGCCGGTTGGCGCGCGCGGCTCCGCGCGGGCGAGATGGACTCTTCTCTCCCGCGTATAGGTGGCTTCCACAAGAGAATCCAAGACATCCAGCGCGGCCGTTTGAATCCTGTCGGTGAGCAGCAGCTTCTGGCTGCGCGGAAAGCGCGCGACGGCGGGGATGAGCCAAAGCAGGAATTGAAAATGCGCTTCGAGCGCCGCTCCGGTTCGCCGGGCATTGTCCATGGATGGCCTCAAAAAAAAAACGCCAGGGGGCTGCGCCCCCTGAACCCCAAGAAAGCAAGAACGAGAAGGGGTAAAGAGGGAAGGACTTATAGGGTAAGTGTCCTGGCGAGACGGAAACCGAAATCGCTGAACCGGTAGCCGGCATCGTCCCTGATGCGGAAGGCGGAGCGGAGGTTCGCCGGACTGTCGACCCACGAACCGCCGCGAAGCGCCCGGCTACCGCAATCTCCGGTTGTCAAGGCGCCGCCGCTTTGTTTCAAGCTATCGGGTTTTTCTTTGTAGCTGTCGTTCCAGCAATCCTCGCACCACTCCCAGACATTCCCATGCATGTCGTGCAGGCCGAACCTGTTGGCGGGAAAAGAGCCGACCTCGACCGTTTTGCCCGCGCTGCCATAACTCCCTTCGGAGAATTGCGCCTGCGCCTTGGTGATGCTGTTTCCGAAGGAATAAGCCGTCTCCGTCCCCGCCCGGCAGGCATATTCCCACTCCGCCTCGCTGAGGAGCCGGTAAGGCTGGCCGGTCTTGCTCGCCAGCCACTTGACGTAGGCCTGAGCGTCGTCCCAGGAGACATCGACGACAGGGCGGCGGCCACGTCCCCAGCCGTAATCGTTTGCCTTTTGCGTGACGCCGCCAGCGGCAAGCGCCGCGTCCCACTCCGCGAACGTCACCGGATATTTGCCCGCCGCAAACGCTTGCGGGATCGTCACCTTGTGCCGCGGGCGCTCGTCCGCGTCTCCTTCGCCATCCTTCGATCCCATCCGGAACTCGCCCGGCGGGATGACCACCATCTCCGGCGCGATGTCGAGGTCGCGGAAGCTCTCGCCCGGCGCGAGCCACCTCGCGCGCGCGGCCTGCCCCACGCCCACCGTCGCCAGCACGCCAGCGGCAGAAGGATGGCCCGGCCCGGACGCAGCCGATCCTGCCGCGGACGCCGGGGGAGCGTCGAGCGGGTCGCAATCCGGGGCGGCTTGGGCAACGGCAACGGCCGGTGAGCCCGGCGGGACAAGGGATGGGTACGGAGCGTATGACGACTCACGGCGCGGGGTTCGCGGCGGGACAGGAGGAGGAGGAGGAGGCGGCGAAGGCGCTTTTCGCGCGGAAGGAATGAGCTTGCGCCGGTTGAGTGCGGCGAGGATTTTGGCGCGGTCCGCAACAGGCGGGATGTTGCCGGACTTGAAGGGAAGGGGCACGCGGCGCGGGTCGAGCGACTCATCGCGCAACTGAAGCAGCTTTCCCTGCTCGTCGCCCTCCGTCGCTTCGGAATAGACCCAGCGCGACGTAATCGAATGCTCGGCCCAGATCACGATGACCGCTTTGGCCGCCGCGATCTCGGCGCGGATCGTCTCCGGGAAAAACACATCGTCCGGCAAAAGGCCGGTGTCCCACCACGTGGAGTAGCCCTCGGCTTCCAGGTCGCGGGCGAGGTCGGCCGTGAGTTGCGCATGCTTCTTGGAATAGGAGATGAAAATGTCGGCCATGAGCGCCCCGCTAGCGGTACTGCATAGATTTGGCAAATCGCGGCGCAGGGCGCAATGCTTGGCTGCGCGCGGGAGATCGGAAGGCGTCATCGCGCTCGACTTCGACGCCTGCTTCCAGACCGGCTGACGGGCGCCGCGCGCAAATTCAGCGGACAGCGCGCCATGTCCCTTTACGCGCGGGGCGGTTTCGCCCTATTCGTAAGCGAAATTTCAACCGTTCCGGCGCCGCGCGCGCCGCGTAGGCACTTTCCATGGACAAACCGGATCAGACAGCGGCTCGATCGAAGCAAAACGGCGCCGCGGGCGCGAGCCATTCCCGCGAGGCCCCCTCCGCCACGCCGAAAGCCGTGAAGGCGAAGGAGCACGCGGCCGAAAAGCCCAAGGGAAACGGCAAGCCGGCGAGCAAGGGCGAAACCGCGAAGGCCGCGCCCATCGAAGCCGCCGCCGTGGACGGCGCCCCGCGCGATTGGTCGAAGACGCTGTTCCTGCCGAAGACCGCGTTCGGCATGAAGGCCGGGCTGCCGCAGCTGGAGCCGAAGCTGCTAGAGCGCTGGGAGCGCATGGGCCTTTACAAGCGCTTGCGCAAAGCGGCCAAGGGGCGCGAGAAGTTCGTGCTGCATGACGGGCCGCCTTACGCCAACGGCAACATCCATATCGGCACGGGGCTGAACAAGATCCTGAAGGACGCGGTGGTGCGCTCGCAGCAGATGATGGGCCGCGACGCCAATTACGTGCCGGGCTGGGACTGTCACGGGCTGCCCATCGAGTGGAAGGTGGAGGAGCAATACCGCGCCAAGGGCAAGAGCAAGGACGGCGTGCCGATCGAGGAGTTCCGCCGCGAGTGCCGCGAGTTCGCGCAAAAGTGGATCGGCGTGCAGATGGCGGAGTTCCGCCGGCTCGGCGTCGAGGGCGACTGGGAGCATTATTATTGCACCATGGCCTACGAGGCCGAGGCCATCATCGCGAACGAGCTGATGAAGTTTGCCGCGAGCGGGCTGCTCTATCGCGGCTCGAAGCCGGTGATGTGGTCGGTGGTGGAGCGGACCGCGCTCGCCGAGGCCGAGGTGGAGTACCACGAGCACGCCAGCCCCGCGATCTGGGTGAAGTTCCCTGTTACCGACTCTCCCGTCATTGCGAGCGAAGCGAAGCAATCCGGCAAAAAAGATGGATTGCTTCGGAGCGATGCTCCTCGCAATGACGGCGGGCGGGCGAGCATCGTCATCTGGACAACGACGCCGTGGACCATCCCCGGCAACCGCGCGATCTCGTTCTCGGCTAAGATCGCCTATGGGCTCTACGAGGTCGCGGAGGCGCCGGCCGAGAACTGGACCAAGACCGGCGAGCGCTTCATCCTGGCGAAGTCGCTGGCGGCGGCATTTTTCGAGGCGGCGCGCGTGGAGAAATGGGCGCTGCTGGAGGACGCCGATCCCACGGGCCTGATCGCGGCGCATCCGCTGCACGCGGGCGGCTACGATTTCAAGGTGCCGCTGCTCGAAGGCGATCACGTCACCGAGGACGCGGGCACGGGCTTTGTGCACACCGCGCCGAGCCATGGCGGCGACGACTTCGAGATCTGGACGGCGAGCACGCGGCAGTTGAATGCGCTCGGCATCGACCCGACCGTGCCCGACATGGTGGGGCCGGACGGCTATTACCGCAAAGCCGTGCCGCTGTTCGGCGGCGGCGAGCCGAAGCGCGTCATCGACGACAAGGGCCATTTCGGCAAGCTCGACGACACGCGCTACGCCAACGCGGCGGTGATCGCGGCGCTGAAGGAGGCGGGCGCGCTCGCCGCCATGAACCCGCGCCACAAGCACGATTACGCCCATTCCTGGCGGTCGAAGGCGCCGGTCATCTATCGCAACACGCCGCAATGGTTCATCGCGATGGACAAGCCGAACGCGACCAAGGCCGCGAAGAAAGCCACCTTGCGCGACGCGGCGCTCGCCTCCATCGACGCCACGCGCTTCGTGCCGCCGCAGGGCCGCAACCGCATCCGCGGCATGGTCGAGCAGCGCCCGGACTGGGTGATCTCGCGCCAGCGCGCCTGGGGCGTGCCGATTTCGGTGTTCGTGCATAAGGAGACGGGCGAGGTCATCCCGAACGCCAAATTCAAGGGCTCGAAGGCGCTGCAAAAGCGCATCTTCGACGCGTTCAAGGCCGAGGGCGCCGACGCCTGGTTCGCCGATGGCGCCGCCGCCCGCTTTCTCGACGGGCTCGTGTCCGACGCCGCCGAATGGGAGCAGGTGCGCGACATCCTCGATGTGTGGTTCGATTCCGGCTCCACGCACGCCTTCGTGCTGGAGAAGCGCAAGGACCTGAAATGGCCCGCCGACCTCTATCTCGAAGGCTCGGACCAGCATCGCGGCTGGTTCCAGTCCTCGCTTCTGGAGAGTTGCGGCACGCGCGGGCGGGCGCCCTTCGACGCCGTGCTCACCCACGGCTTCGTCCTCGATGAAAAGGGCGACGAGAAAATGTCGAAGTCGAAGGGCAACACCATCTCGCCGCAAGATGTCTGCAAGCAATCGGGCGCGGATATCCTGCGTCTTTGGGCGTTGTCCTCGGATTTCGTGAACGATATCCGCTTCGGGCCGGGCATCGTGCAGTCGAACATCGACGCCTATCGCAAGCTGCGCAACACGCTGCGCTACATGCTCGGCAGCCTCGCCCATTACGAGCCGGGCTTCGAGGTCGCGCATGCCGATATGCCCGAGCTTGAGCGCTGGGTGCTGCACCGCGTGGCGCAGATCGACGCGGAGCTGCGCGCGGCCTATGCCGAGTTCGACTTCAAAAAGGCGTACCGGCTGCTCGCCGACTTCTGCTCGAACGACCTTTCGGCCATTTATTTCGACATCCGCAAGGACACACTCTATTGCGAGGCCTGGTCGAGCCGGAAGCGCCGCGCCGCGCTGTCGGTGCTGGACACGCTGTTCGAGAGCCTGACCGCGTGGCTGGCCCCGATCCTCTGCTTCACGGCGGAGGAGGCATGGCTCGCCCGCCACGGCGACGCCAAGAACGCGTCCGTGCACCTGCAGCGCTTCCCCGAAATCCCGGCCGCGTGGCGCGACGATGCGCTCGGCGCCAAATGGGAGAAGATCTGGGCCGTGCGCCGCGTCATCACCGGCGCGCTTGAGGTCGAGCGGCGCGAGAAGCGCATCGGTTCGAGCCTCGAAGCCGCGCCGGAGATCTATATCGGGCCGAAGGAGCTTGCCGCCGCCGCGAAGGGCGTCGACTGGGCCGAAATCGCGATCGCGAGCGACGCAACCGTCAAGACGGGCAAGCCGCCCGCCGGCGCCTTCACGCTCGACGAGGTCGAAGGCGTGGCCGTCGTTCCGGCGCTCGCCTCGGGCAAGAAATGCGCGCGCTCCTGGCGCCTCACGGCCGATGTCGGCGCCGATCCGGCCTATCCCGATCTCAGCGCCCGCGACGCCGCCGCCGTCCGCGAACTCGACGCCCGCGCGGGCGCATGAAGCTGGAGCCAGCCGCAATCGCCGTCATCCCGGAAAGCCGGCGGCTGATCCGGGATCGTAAGGAGCCGGTGCGCTTGCCTTTTTGCGATCCCGGATCGTTGCAGGCGGCTTCCGGGATGACGATCCGCGAGGCGCCCTATTTCTCGCGCGTCCAGCGCCGCGATTTGCAGATGAGCCCGCCCAGCACGCAGCCTTCGAGCTTCACCTCGTCCTTGGCGGTCGAAATGACGTAGCCGGTGTAAGTGTCGCCGTCCTCGCCATTATAGAGCTTGCCCTTCCAGCGGTCCGCGCCCGATTTCGCGGCGCCCTCCATGATCACGACGCCCGCCATGGAGCGGCCCTTCAGCGCCGGATTGGAATTGTAATCGTCGCGCTCGTGGCCCTTGCCGGGCGTCAGCACCTTGATGCAGATGCCGCCATCGCAGGAATAAATCGACGTGACGCCGCCCGTCTCCGTGTCGCGCCACGTGCCGATGGCGTCCTCCGCGCCCGCGAACGCCGCCGCCGGAAGCGCGAGCGACAGCGCCAGCGCCGCCGCGCCTGCACGCACGCCATGCCACCGTTTCATGCCACTCCTCCCGCTGTTCGCCGGTTAAGTTTCGTTGCATCCAAACGCTAGCATCGGCGGCGCGGCTCCACAAACGATGATTCTGTCGAAGGTAACGAGTTTGTCCAGGCGCGGCTGCTGAAGACGCCGATTTTGTAGCTCTATCCTTCCACAAGCTCAGGATGCGGCGCGGCGCGGCGCGCGCGGCGCCGGAACGGTTGAAATTTGCGCTTACGAATAGGGCGAAACCGCCATGCGCGTAAAGGGACATGGCGCGCTGTCCGCTGAATTCGCGCGCGGCGGCCGTCAGCCGGTCTGGAAGCAGGCGTCGAAGTCGAGCAAGAGTCCCGGCGGATCGAGCGCCAGCGCGCCTTCGCGCACGATTCTCGTGGTCAGCAGTTCGCCTTCGCCGCGCGCGTGATGGAGGATGACCCGCTTCTCGATATCGACGATCAGGTAATGGCGGACGGAGGCCACGGCGAAATAGCCCGAGAGCTTCGCCGCGTTGTCGATGTGCCGCGTGCCCGGCGACAGAACCTCGACCACGATGACGGGGTTCGGTATTTCAATCGCGTCGTCGGGTCTCTCCGGCCCGCAATAGACCAGCGCATCCGGTTCGTAAGCCGTGCGTTTGCCGACCCGCACCGTGGCGCCGTCGGGAATCATGTGGCAAGGGACGCCCGCCTTGCGGATCGCGGCGAGCAGCGCGGACTGCACGGCGAACTTGGTCTTCGCGTGCCCGATCCGCTCCGGCGACATTGCATGAACCTCGCCCTCGGACAGCTCGTAGCGGCCCGGATTCTCCTCCGCCCAGGCGAGAAACTCGTCCACGGTCATGTTCGGTTTTGCGAGCTGCTGCATCGCGCCATAATATAGGAGCGGGAAACGGCGCGCAAACCCGCCCTTGTTCCGGCCGCCCTTCCTGTGTCATGGCCGGGCTCGACATCGTCATCCCGGAACTGGCGAAGCCGGTATCCGGGATCGCACAGGACGCAAGGCGCCTCATTCCTGACGGCCCCGGAGCGTGCGCCTTCTTTTTTTTCCGGGGTTGACGGCGCATACGCCCAATTATGTAAGGTTATACAAATATCGAATCGTCTGGTTCGCTACGAGAGAATTTTTGGAAACCTGAAGCTCCGGTGAAAGCGGTATGACCGACCATGTGACGCCGCCGAAGCGCAGCGAAATCATGAAGGCCGTCGGCGCCAAAAACACCGGAGCCGAAATAGCCGTAAAACGTTTTTTGCATGCGAAAGGCTTACGCTATAGGCTCCATCGCCGCGATTTGCCCGGATGTCCCGATATCGTCTTCCCGCGTCTTAAAAAGGCGATCTTCGTCCACGGTTGTTTCTGGCACGGCCACGCTTGCAATAAGGGGCGGCTGCCAAAAACCAAGTTGGACTACTGGCGTCCTAAGATCGAGGCAAACAAAGAACGCGATGCGAGGGTTATGGCGGCGCTTGCCGACCTCGGTTGGATCGTCGAGACCGTTTGGCAATGCGAATTGCGCGATATCGACACGCTAAAGGCGAAGCTAGAGCATTTCCTGTTAGTCGATAGCGTTTGTGCGTGACGCCGAGCGATGAAATCGGCGTAACCGTTCCGGTATTCGGGAGACGCGATGCCCAGACCTATTGCCATCGATTTGTTTGCGGGAGCCGGCGGGCTCAGCTTGGGACTGGAGCAAGCCGGTTTCGACGTTGCCGCCGCCGTTGAAATCGATCCGGTTCACGCCGCCGTTCATAAATTCAATTTCCCCCAGACGACTGTTATCGCCTCCTCGGTGGATGGGCTTACGGGGCCAGAAATCCGGAAGGCCGCAAATCTTGGCAAAAAGCGTATCGATCTCGTTGCCGGCGGCGCTCCTTGCCAGGGCTTTTCGCTTATCGGCCACCGAGCCTTGGACGATCCCCGCAACTCTCTCGTGAAAGAGTTCGTTCGCCTGGTGAAGGAACTCGACGCGAGTTATTTCTTATTCGAGAACGTGAAGGGGCTGACGGTCGGAAAACATCGCTCCTTTCTCGAAGAGGTGATTGCGGCGTTCGACGAAGCTGGATACGCGGTTCGGACTCCCTGGCGCGTTCTCAACGCAGCCGACTATGGCGTCCCGCAAAATCGCGAGCGCTTGTTCTTGCTAGGAAGCAAGAAGGGGTTGCGGCTGCCCGGCTACCCCGATCCTATTTGCCGGTCCGCTGGCTTGCCCGCAGCGGCGCTAGGGCTACCCTTAGGGCCGAACTGTCGCGACGCCTTGGACGATCTCCCCGATGCCGAGCGCTTCGATATACTGAATAAATGCGATAGCGTTGTAACGGCCGCGTGGGGCGAGCCAAGCCATTATGCCAAGCGGATGCGCTGTTTGGAGCGCGAGGCGTGGGGTTATGGCTATGTCCGCGAATGGGATTCGGGCGTCTTGACTTCAAGCATGCGCTCCGAACATACGGACATTTCGAGGGGCCGCTTCGCACACACCAGAGAGGGCGATACAGAACCGATTTCGCGCTTCTTCAAACTTCCCTCCAATGGCGTCTCGAACACCCTTCGAGCTGGGACGGATTCGGCCCGAGGCGCTTTCACGAGCCCGCGCCCCATTCATTACAAATATGCGCGGTGCATCACGGTGCGGGAAATGGCGAGGCTTCACGGCTTTCCCGATTGGTTTCGCCTTCACGCAACGAAGTGGCATGGCGCCCGGCAAGTCGGAAACGCCGTCCCTCCGCCGCTCGCCAAGGAGGTCGGCTCCGCCGTCCTGGCAGCTATCGGCATCGAACCTGCGCGCCCGCGCAAACGGGTGGAGCTTGGCGATCCTTCGCTTCTCGAATTGGGTATGGCTGAAGCGGCGGAGCTAGCGGGAATTGCCGTTCCAATAGGGCGACGCGACAGGAAAAGCGGCGCAAAAAAGAGAAAGCAATGGGAAATAGAGGAAGCCCGCAAACGGGCCGCCTAATCGATGGCCAAACCGCCGGCGGAGAATAGGTACAAAGCCATCTTGGCGAAGATTTTCGAAGATCGGTTTACGCCGGGCGCTACCGATATCCCCTTTTTGAGAGAAGATCTGCCGGTGGCGGCGGCGGAGTTGGGAATCGAGCTCCCGAAAAACCTAGGAGATGTCGTTTATGCCCTGCGATACAGAACGCCGTTTCCCGGAGCGATCCTGGCTCGGCAGCCCGAAGGAAAGGAATGGACGATTGTCGGTCGCGGGCGCTCCCAATATGCTTTCTTATTGAGCGAAATCGATCGGATCGAGCCGAATCCCGCTTTGGCGTCGGTCAAGATACCGGAAGCGACGCCTGAAATCGTAGCAGCTTACGCTCAATCGGACAAACAGGCGCTCCTCGCCAAGGTACTCTATAACCGTCTCGTGGATATCTTTCTCTCGGTCGCGGCTTATTCGCTCCAAAGCCATCTTCGCACCAGCGTAAGTGGATACGGTCAAATCGAGATCGACGAAGTTTATGTCGGTGTGGATAGAACCGGAAGGCAGTTCATCATTCCCGTTCAAGCTAAGGGCGGCAAAGATCGCCACTCGGCCGTTCAAACGAAACAGGACATGCTTTTCTGCGAGGAGCGTTATCCTTCGCTTTTATGCAGGGCCGTCTCTGCCCAATTCATGAACAATAACTCGATCGCAATGTTCGAGCTTGGCTTGGAGGACGGCAAACTCGTCATTCTCCAAGAACGACACTATCGCCTGTGCGCGTCAGCGGAGATCCAGGAGGCGGACCTTGCTCGCTATAACAGCGTTACGGATCGGGATAGCTGACTTCCTCGCTGCCGCCATCTCGCCCTCCCCTTACAGTTCAACTTTTTCGAACCGTAAGGCGCGGGCGATTTTCGAACCGCCGCCGCATGGTTAAAATCGGCATGTGTTAACGGGCGAAGATGGGAGGGGCGGCGCCTACGATTTCGGGCTTTTCGCCTACCAAAAACGCGAAAAACGCGGATTCGACGCGAAAAAAGCGAGTCGGAAATCCTAGTTAACGGTTCTTTTGTTGCGCGCGTTAACCGTAAAACCTCGCCTCAGGTTGTGGCGGAGGCCGCCGCAACCGCGTCCAGTTGCGCGCCGCTGGCGGAATTTCGCATGTAAAATCAATGCGATAGGCGCAGCTTAAGGCATCCGAAAGGCGCCCTGCGCTATACTGGTCATAATGAGGGGAAAGGCGGCAAAAACCGCGAACTGGCGGTACCTTATTCGGAGGCGCCAAGGTTAAGGCCAGGTTAAAGCCGTAAGCCGCCGGCGCCCCGTTTCCGATGCTCCCCGGAGACCTATCTAAGCGCTTTCCGGAGCGCCCGCCGCCACTCCATCGCCCTCTCGCGCCAGCGCCGCCTCGTGAGGCGCGTCGCCCGCCGGGGGGGCATCCGCCGCTGGCGCTTCCGCCGCCGCGTGCAGCTTAGCCACGCCCGCGCCGGCATCGACGGGCCGCTCCAGGATGGCGCAGACGCCCATGCCGCCCGCCGTGCAGATGGAGATCAGCCCGCGCCCGCCGCCGTTCTCCTCCAGGATTTTGGCGAGCGTCGCGATGATGCGCGCCCCCGTCGCCGCAAACGGATGGCCGTAGGCGAGGCTCGACCCTTTCACGTTCATTTTGCTGCGGTCGATGGGGCCGAGCGGCTTGTCCTTGCCGAGCATGGTCTTGCAGTAGTCCGCGTCTTCCCAGGCCTTCAGCGTGCACAGCACCTGCGCCGCAAACGCCTCATGGATCTCGTAAAAATCGAAGTCCTGCAGGGCCAGCCCGGCCCGGTCGAGCATCTTCGAAACCGCAACCGTCGGCGCCATGAGCAGCCCCCTGCCCTGGTCCACAAAGTCGATGGCATAGTGCTGGCCGTAGGTGAGATAGGCCATCGGCTTCAGCCCGTGCGCCGCCGCCCATTCCTCCGACGCGAGCAGCACGGCGGAGGCGCCGTCGGTCAGCGGCGTCGAATTGGCGGCCGTCAGCGTGCCATTTTCCTTGTCGAATGCGGGCGCCAGCTGCGCGATCTTCTCGATGCTGATGTCCGGCCGAAGGTTGTTGTCGCGGAACACGCCCGCCGTGGGCGCGACGAGATCGTCGAGGAAGCCCGCATCGTAGGCCGCCGCCGCGCGCTTGTGGCTGCGAAAGGCGAGCTGGTCCTGCTCCGCGCGCGGGATCTGCCATTGCTGCGCCATCAGCTCGCAATGCTGGCCCATGGAGAGGCCCGTGCGCGGCTCGGCGTTGGCGGGCGGCGTGATCGCAATGTCGCCGAGCGAAAGCCCGCTGAACAGCGACGCCGCCTTCTTCGTCACGCTCTTCTCCGCGCCGAACTTGGCGAGCCGTTTCGCGAGGCTGCGCTTCAGCTCGATGGGCGGGTCGGACACGGTGTCGGCTCCGATCGCGATGGCGCAGTCGATCTGGCCGATGGCGATCTTCGCCGCGCTGCCGAGCGCCGCTTGCAGGCTTGTGCCGCAAGCCTGGGAGAGCGTCACGCCGGGCGTGTCCTCGCGAAGCTTCGTGCCGATGACCGCCTCGCGCGTCAGGTTGAAATCCCTGGCGTGGGTTACGACCGCGCCGCCCACCACCTCGTCGATGTGCTCGCCGGCCAGGCCGTATTTGTCGACGAGAGCGTTCAGCGCCGCCGTCATGAGGTCGAGATTTGTGAGGTCGTCATAGCCGGTGTTGCTCCGGCAGAAGGGCGTGCGGACCCCGCCGATGACGGCCACCTTGCGCAAGTTCTCTCGCATTGAAGTCTCTCTTCCTGGTCCATCGTCCCGGGGAAACGCCGGAGCGCTATCCGGAACCGTGAAAAACGCGATGGCGACTCGCTATGATCCCCGAAAGCGCCGCTTCCTGGATACGAAAACAAACCCGTGCGCGCTAGTGGTCCGATTTGTCAAATTCGCTCCATTAGTGATGCTTGGCCCTTTCCTCGGCCACCAATTCTTTTTTCGAGAGCTTGCCGATCATTGTCTTCGGTAGCTCGTCGCGGAAGTCGATTTCCGCTGGCAACTCCATCTTCGCAATCCGCGTCTTGAGGAACTCGATCAGCTCCTCGGCGGTCAAGCTCTGCTCGGGTCGCAGCTTGACGAAAGCTTTCGGGGCCTCGCCGCGATACCGGTCGGGTATGCCGATGACGGTGACTTCGTCGACGGCGGGATGCTCGTAGATCGCCTCTTCGATCCGGCGCGGATAAACGTTGAACCCCGAGCACAGGATAAGGTCCTTGATGCGGTCGACAATATAGGCGAAGCCCTCGGCGTCCATGTAGGCCACGTCGCCCGTCCGGAAAAATTCACCGATGAAAGCCTCTTCCGTTTCCTTGGGTCTGTTCCAATAGCCTTTCATGACCTGCGGACCGGAGATGCAGATTTCGCCCCTCTGGCCGAGCGCGACCTCTCGCTCCGGCGCGCCAAGTTCGCGCAGCGATATGATTGTGCCCGGAACCGGCAAGCCGATGGAGCCTTCCTTGATCGGCCCCGTTAGGGGGTTGAGGTTCGTCACGGGCGAGGTTTCCGATAGTCCGTAGCCCTCGACCAGCTTGCAGCCCGAGACCCGCTCGAAGTCGCGCTTCACCTCAAGCGGCAGGGGCGCACCGCCGGAAAAGCAGAACTTGAGCGACGACAGGTCGTATTTCTTGATGTCCCGCGCCTTGGCGAGCGCATTGAACAGCGTCGGAACGCCCATCATGACAGTCGGCTTCGTCTTATCGATGAGCTGCAGCGTCTGCTTCAGGTCGAAACGCGGCAGCATGATCATCTGCGCCCCGAGCTTGACCGCCAAGTTCATGAGCCCGGTCATCGCGAAGGAATGAAAGAACGGGATGACGCAGAGGAAGCGCTCTGCGCCAGGAAGCACGAGGCCCGGAACCCACGCCTCGGCCTGCTGCACGTTCGTGGAAAGATTGGAATGCGTGAGCATCGCGCCTTTCGGAGTGCCCGTCGTGCCTCCTGTATATTGCAGGGAGGCGATGTCGCCCGGATCGACGTTGCAAGGCGCGAACTTGCCGTCATTGTCGAGCACGTCGCGGGATGCGAGCACACCGCCTCCCGGCGTCCAAGGGGCCACCTCCTTGCCCTTGAGCATGCTGAAAAGGAAGCCCTTGACGCCCGGCAGCATGTCGCGGAATCGATCGACCACGACATACTTTATGGACTTCGCGTCGAGCAAGGCCTTAGCCTTCGGAAAGGTTGCTTTTAAGTCGAGGGTTACGATGATATCGATGCCGGCGTCCTTGGCCTGATAGGTAAGTTCGGGGACGGTATAGAGCGGATTGAACCCCACCACGGTCCCGCCGGCCTTCAGCGTCGCATAGTAATAGATGACGAAGGCGGGACAGTTCGGAAACAAGAGCCCGACGCGGGCGCCCTTCTTCACGCCAAGACCCTGCAGGCCCTTCACGGCGCGATCCACCGCGCCGCCAAGCTCCGCGTATGTCATCGCCTTGCCGAAGAAACTCGTCGCGAGATGGCCGGGAAGGCGCGCCACGGACTCGGCGAGAAAAGCCGGGAGCGGTACGGCGCGAAACGTCGCAAACCAGTCCACGCCTTTGGGATATGACTTGAGCCAGGGATAGGTGGCGTCTTTTCCGGCTGCGCGCACGGCTTGCGCCGCAATCGATTCGGAGTGCTGGGAATTTTCCATTGCGTTTCCACCCGCATGCTTTTGAATGGCGATATAGGATGACAAAGCTGAAAGATAACATCGGGGCGCGAAGACGGAAACGCTACGATAGCCCCATCAATATTTGCCGCGTAAGAATGACTTGAGCCAGAAGTTACAGGGTCAGAAACGAGATTGGCGAGCGAAGCGCTACTCCGCCGCTTCGCAAAGCGCCTCCTCGGACTTCTCGCCCTTCGCCCTCTCTGGCTTAAGCCAAAAAACCGGCGCAATCACAATCTAACACAACCCAGAATTGGTTTTCTCGGCGCCATTCATGCGGCTATATTCTTCCTAAAACTAAAAAGAACGCAAGAACGGGGTTATCTTTTATGAGAATTGCGGCGTGCCTGAATGTCTTGAATGAGGTGGAGCTTATCGAACGGTGCATACTGCATCTCAAAAAAGTTGGCGTAGATCATATACTAATTTGTGACATGTTCTCTACCGACGGAACAGAAAAAATTATTGAAAAGTACTTATCGCAAGATGTCAGCATCCTTAGGCTTGGCATTGAAACTCCCAGTCCAGAGTACTATCGAAAGCAATCAGATGCCATAAGGCAGCTTAACGCAGACTGGGTTTTGTTTTTGGATGCAGATGAGTTTGTTCTTCCATATAATGGGAACATACGTGATTGCAGAATCCTGGATGATGCTGACGTAATTTCACTGAACTGCTACAATATTGCCTGTACAGCGGATAAGTCCGATATTCCAGATGACCTTTCCCCGGCTGCATATCAAGACATCAATCTAATTGTTCAAGATGTCCCCAATTTTCGCGATCAGCTATCCTCCGCCGACCCGCTGCCAATCGTACGGCTTGTTTGGCCGTCCAAGGTTCTAGCACGTCCCGAATGCGTAGCCCAAGTGACCGACGGGAGTCACGATGTTTTGCCAGCGGCTCCCAATTTGCGCCGGCGGGTTGCGCCCGATCTCATTATAGCTCATGCGCCTATGACAACAAAGGCAAGGTTTTTGAGAAAACTGCGCTGCATTCGAGAAACATTCGTGCATCACGATGAGTATTTCGGTGAAAACATAGCTTGGCACTGGCGATATTGGCTTGGATTGCAGGATAAAGGCGAAATTGACCTGGAGTACGAACGAAGCATATTCAGTCACAATAAGCTATTACAGCTACGATCCCTTGGGGTTGTAAAGACTGCATCTGAGATGCTTTCCCTTCCTATTAACTCCAGTCCGGCGCCGTGATGAGATGAAGCCTGCGCAAAAACTAGCTGTAGCGGCCTGTGATGACAGTACGGATGAAAACGTGCAGCTCTTGCGCCCGCAGCTTCCGTCCGCGGAATGCATTCTTCCTTATTTGCGCCGAATCGATAGCAACCGCATCTATACGAACAATGGGCCTCTTTCCACGGAGTTCGAATGCCGGCTTGCCGCTGAGTTAGCGCTTCCGCAAGTCGGATTCGCCGCCGCAAACTCGGGGACGGCTGCTCTGATCGGCGCCATTTTAGCTACGGCTGGTCCGGCTGCCGAAGAACGGCCGTTCGCCCTGATGCCGGCGTACACATTCGTCGCCACCGCGGTCGCGGCGGAGCGCTGCGGTTATCGAGTTTCACTCGCCGACATCGATGACAAGAGCTGGATGCTCGATCCCGAACGGCTTGCGGATCATCCTGCCTTGACGAAGACGGGCGTGGTTATACCCGTTGCTCCTTTTGGCCGCCCGATTCCCCAAGCGCCATGGCTGACTTTTCATGAGCGCACGGGGATTCCGGTTGTTATCGATGGCGCCGCAAGCTTCGATCGAATCGCAGAGTTGCCAGAACGGCATAACGGCGCCATTCCTGTTGCGCTGAGCTTCCATGCCACCAAGGCTTTTGGAACTGGAGAAGGAGGTGGGGTGGCGTCGACCGATACCAATCTCTTGCGATTGGTAGCTCAAGCGTTGAACTTCGGTTTCTACGGCAGACGCGACTCCGAAACCCCTAGCATCAACGGCAAGATGAGCGAATATCACGCTGCGGTTGGCCTCGCCGAACTCGATGCTTGGCAAGAGAAGCGCTCGGCGTTGCGAGCCGTTAACGCGTCTTATCGCCGGCAACTGGAACGAGTTGGCTTGGCCCACCGCTTCAGCGGCGCTCCGGATATTAGTCTAGGCTATGCCTTGTTCCAGTGCGGCGACGAAAACGAGGCTGACCGCGTGCGCGACGGCCTTCAAGAAAGGGGCATAGAGACCCGCCTCTGGTACGGAAAAGGCTTGCACCGCCAGAGTTATTTGGCCACCCTCCCCCTTCATACGAGCCTTACTGCGACTGACGACGTTGCCCCTCGCGTCCTAGGTCTGCCTCTTGCCCCGGACTTGTCCGAGCAGAAGATTGCGCGCGTGGCATCGGCTCTCGCGGAGGTTACAATCCCCGTTACTCCAGCTCTCCCGCGTCAATAGGCAAGTCGGTTCCTTTCAGTATCTGAGTTGTTGCGTCGACGTCCCGTCGAATGTCCAAAGCAGGTGTTGTCATGAGAGCTGGAAGAAGGTGGAAAAACTGCCCCGCATAAGGCGTGAGGAAGGTAAGTTCAATCCCTTTTTCGGCAAAGGCTCCGCCATCGTAAAGCGCCCGCCCGCCGGACAGATTTACATACCGTGTAGCCCCCACGGATGCCGCTGCTGCTATGACGCGCTCCTGTCCGCGAAGGGAAGGATCAATGTCGAGCACAGAGCTTCGTATGATGGGTGTGTGGAATCCAAGCGTTTCGATAACGAGACGCAGACTTGCTTCCAGGTAATCGATCACCGGACCTATTGGCTGCGCAAGGAAGTCTTGTATCCGCTTCGCAGCAGGAGTTCTTACGTCGCGCACCCACTGAAACTTACTCAGGCGCTGCTCAAAAAGGTCCCGCGAGTCCGGCGAAAACGCCAAATCGCGGATTTGAACATCTCTTGGGTGGTGCATGAGCGGCAAAGTGAGCCATTCCGCAGCCCCATTGGAACCGGGAACCTCTGTGCGATGAACGCGCCCACGCCGGGGGAATTGAACGCAATCGAATATGATGAACAAATCCGCGGCGGCGAATAATCGAAAATAACCTGCATAAGGAAAAAAATATGGCTGCATGACTGCGACACACTTTTGAGGCGACTTAGGAGGAACGCTGGCGGCCATGCCGTATCTTTCACTTTTTCGGTTTCCAAACTGGATTACTCCATCTGCTAGAGCAACTTAAACTATCCCGGACGAATGTCACTTCCTTGGCGAAGCTTCGCGGAGTTGAAGGCAATCGCGGCCGCTCGCCCGCGACCCGCTAACCCTTCGTTAAGCATGGCGGACCTGAATAAGGTACCGCCAGTTCGCGGTTTTTCGCTCCTTTTCCCTCATTATGTTAAGTATAGGCGATAGCGCCTTGCGGAAGCTTTAAGCGGCGCTATCGCATTGGTTTTCCTTGAGGATTCCGCTCGCGCCGCGTAAAACCGGGACGGTTGCGGACGCCGCCTTTTCAACCCTAGGCTCGGCTTTACAGTTAACGCGCGCAACAATAGAACCGTTAACTAGGATTTCTGACTCGCATTTTTCGCGTCATTTTCGACTTTTTTCGCGTTTTTCGTAAGGAGCGCCCCGATTTCGTAAGGACCGCCGCCCTCGCCGCCGCGCGTTAACACATGCCCATTTTAACCATGAGACGGCGGTACGAAAATCGCGCGCCGCTTATGGCGGGCTTATCGTTCCATAAAAGCGAACGGTAGCTCGGGGCTCTATCCCGTGCGCCCTGCAACTGCAATTTTTTTGGCGGCGATACGACATGGACGAATGGTATGGTCATGCCGATAATAATGAAGCCGACGGATCGGCGCCGGAGCGTCGGGCGCGTCGGCTTTTGATGGATCGCGCCCCAATTTTCGAAGGATGGCGTCATGCACCGGGACATCGCTGAACTCCGAGCGAAACTGGCCGAGCTTTGCCGCCGCTACGGCGCGATCCGGCTGGAAGTCTTTGGCTCCGCCGCGCGCGGCGCCGATTTCGATCCGGTTCACAGCGATGCGGACTTCCTCGTGACTTTCGCTCCCGCCGCGCGCAACGACCTTGCCGCCTTCGCCGATTTCAAGGATGAACTCGAGACCCTCCTGGGCCGCCGGCTCGATCTTGTCGACCGCGAAGCCGTGGAAGCGAGCCGAAACTATATCCGGCGCCGCCGCATCCTTTCAGAAGCGGAGGCTGTTTATGGATGACGCCAAGGCGGACCGCGAGGCGTCGCTTCTGCTCGATATGCTTCTTGCCGCGCGCGACGCTCAATCTTTTTTGAGCGGGCTGACCGAGGAAGCATTCATGGCGAGCCGATAGCATCGGAATGCCGTGATCCGCTCCTTGGAGGTGATCGGCGAAGCAGCCGGAGATTCCGTGGCGGAAATCATTGGAATGCGACACCGGCTGATCCATGGCTACGCCGAGGTTCGCCTCGATCTGGTGTGGATGGTTGCGCGGGAACGTCTGGCGCCTTTGGTTTCCGCTCTTGAGCCGCTGATCCCAAAGGAGGGCGCCTCCAGCGAGTGAGGCGCGAGAAACCGAGGGATCATGGCCTCGAGCGGTCTTGCCAGAGGTAAGAGTAGGAGATGCGCGGGAAGAGGCATGGCGCACCCTAGCCGAGATCGATCTTGTCCAGATAGGCGAAGTGGGCCGGGACTTCGGCGGCGCGATAGCCGAGCCGTTATGGCCGATGACACCGAGATCGAAGGCGAGCCGTTGAAATTGTATCGCCTGCTTTACGAGAAGCTGGGTACCAGGGATTCCTTCGATACGCCGCAGGAGTTGTTGGAGAGGATTAAGTATTACGTGGGAATTTTCGGCGATAAAGAGAAATTCAGAATGTACGAAGGACGCTACAGGGAGTTTAATATGGCGCAACTCACGGCGCTCATCTCGGAAAAAGCCGTTGTACAATCAAAAATGCCCCCTACTGATTCCTAGTGATTGTTTTCTATCATTTCGTACACCTTGTCTGATATCGCCTCAGGCTGATCCCCCGGAATGGTTCCTTCTAAGTGGGGAGCAGACATTCAAGCCCCCTCGGGATCGCCACGCGCTACTCCGCCGCCTTCCGCAGCGCCTCCACGACGCCCCCTTCCTCCTCCGCCTTCTCCCCAGGCTCCCGCCCCGTCAGCCAGCTCTGCAGCTTGTCGAGATAGATATAGATCACCGGCGTCGTATACAGCGTCATCACCTGGCTGAACGCCAGCCCGCCCACCATGGCATAGCCGAGCGGCTGACGCAGCTCCGAGCCCGTGCCGGAGCCGAGCATCAGCGGCAGCCCGCCGAGCAGCGCCGCCATCGTCGTCATCAGGATGGGCCGGAAGCGGAGCAGCGCCGCCTCCTTGATCGAAACCTCCGGCGAAAGCCCGCGCTCGCGCTCGGCCGCGATGGCGAAGTCCACCATCATGATGCCGTTCTTCTTCACGATGCCGATGAGGAGGATGATGCCGATGATGCCGATCACCGACAGGTCGAAGCCGAAGGCCATCAGCATGAGCAGCGCGCCCACGCCCGCCGAAGGCAGCGTGGACAGGATCGTCAGCGGGTGGATGAAGCTCTCATAGAGCATGCCGAGGATGATGTAGATCACCACCAGCGCCGCGAGGATCAGCAGCGGCGTCGAGGAGAGCGAGCTCTGGAACGCCTGCGCGTTGCCCTGGAAGCTGCTCACAATCGTGTTCGGCGCGCCGATCTCCGCCATGGCCTTGTCGATGGCGATCACCGCCTCGCCGAGCGACACGCCGGGCGCGAGATTGAAGAAAATGGTCGCCGCCGGGAACTGGCTCTGGTGGTTGATGGAGAGAAAGCCGGTCTTGTTCGTGTCGAAGGTCACGAGGGTGGAGAGCGGCAGCATCTGCCCGGTCACCGGCGAGCGGACGTAGATACGGTTCAGCACGTCCGGCGAGCCTTGCAGGTCGGGGTTCACTTCCAGGATCACGTTATAGGTGGAAAGCTGGGTGTAATACTGCACCACCTGCCGCTGGCCGAGCGCGTCGTTCAGCGTGTCGTCGATCATTTGCGGCGTGACGCCGTAGCGCGACGCCCGGTCGCGGTCGATGTTCACGCTGAGCAGCGGCGCGTTCACGAGCAGGTCGGTCGAAACGTCGGCGAGGATGGGGATTTTCTTCAGCTTGGCGAGAGCTTTTGGCGTCCACTCGTTCAGCTCATCGAGGCTCGCATCCTGCAGCGTGAACTGATAGAGCGCCCGGCTCAGTCTCGCTCCCACGGTAATGTCCTGCGCCGGGGACATGAAAGCGGCGGCGCCCGGAACCTTCGCGAGTTGCGGGCGGAGCCTGTTCATGACGCCCAGCACGCCGCTCATCCGCTCGTTATGCGGCTTCAGCGTAATGAAGAGGCGCCCGGAATTCTGGGTATTGCCGGGAGAAGCGCCAAGCGCGGAGCCGGCGTTGTCGACGTCCGGGTCCTTGGCGACGATATCGACGAGCGCCTGCTGGCGGCGGACCATCTTGTCGTAGGAGACATCTTGCGGCGCGTCGGTGACGGCGTAGAGCACGCCCGTATCCTGGACCGGGAAGAAGCCCTTCGGTATGACGACGAAAAGATAGACCGTCACGCCAAGCGTCGCGAAGAAGATCATCAGCGTGATGAAGCGGAAACGCAGCGCGATCGAGAGCGTCCGGTCGTATCCGGCGATGAGCGCGTCGAAGAAGCCGCCGATCTTGCGATTGAGCCAGCCGGGCTTGTGTTCCTCTTGCGTCAGAAAACGCGAGCACAGCATGGGCGTCAGCGTGAGCGACACGATCACCGAAACCGCGATCGTCACCGTCACCGTCAGCGCGAACTCGCGCATGAGCCGGCCGATGATGCCTCCCATCAGCAGCAGCGGGATGAACACGGCGACAAGCGACAGGCTGATCGAGAACACCGTGAAGCCGATCTCGCCCGCGCCCTTGAGCGCCGCCCTGAACGGCTCTTCGCCCTTCTCGACGTAACGGAAGATGTTCTCGACCACCACGATGGCGTCGTCCACCACGAAACCGACCGCGATGGTCAGCGCCATCAAAGAGAGGTTATCGAGGCTGAAGCCCACGACATACATCACCGCGAACGTGCCAAGCAGCGAAATCGGCACCACCAGGCTTGGGATCGCGGTTGCGCGCGCGTTCCGCAGGAAGATGAGGATCACCAGCACCACGAGCGCAATCGTCAGGCAAAGCGTGAACTCGACATCGAAGACCGAGGCGCGGATGGTCACCGTCCGGTCGCTGATCACATCGATCTTGACGCCCGACGGGATGACGCCCGCAAGCCTGGGCAGAGCCTTCTTGATGCCGTCGACGGTTTCGATGACGTTGGCGCCCGGCTGCTTGAAGACGACCAGCAGCACGCACGGCTTGCCGCTGGACCATGCGCCGAGCTGCGTGTTCTCGGGTCCCGCGATGGCGTGGCCGACATCGGATACGCGGATCGGCGCGCCCTGCTTGTAGGTGAGGATGATGTTGTCGTAATCCCCGGGCTTCAGGATTTGGTCGTTGGCGGCGACCGTGAAGCTCTGCTTGGCGCCGTTCAGCGTTCCCTTTGCCGCGTCCGCGGTCATGTTGCCAAGAACGGCGCGCACGTCCTCAAGCGTGACCCTGCGCGTGGCAAGCTTCTCGGGATCGATCTGCACGCGAATGGCGGGCTTTTGCTGACCGCCGATGAGCACATAGGCGACGCCCTGGATCTGCGAGATCTGCTGCGCGAGGATGTTCTCGGCGTAATCGTCCGCTTCGGTCAGCGGCACGGTGTCGGAGGTCACGGCGAGGATGATGATGGGCGGGTCGGCCGGATTGAACTTCCTGTAGCTCGGCGGCGAGCTGAGCGTCGTGGGCAGCCGCTTGCCGGCGGCGGTGATGGCGGCCTGCACGTCCTGCGCGGCGGCGTCGATGTTGCGGTTCAACTCGAACTGGATGTTGACCTGGGTATTGCCGAGCGTGCTCGTCGAGGTGAGCTGGGTCACGCCCGCGATCTGGCCGAATTGCTGCTCCAGCGGGTTGGCGACCGAGGAGGCCATGGTCTCGGCGCTCGCGCCCGGAATCTGGGCGGAAACCTGGATGGTCGGGAAGTCCACCTGCGGGAGCGGCGCGACGGGCAAGAAGAAGTAGGCCGCGATGCCGGCGCAGGCGAATGCCGCCATCAGCAGCGTCGTCGCGATAGGACGATGGATGAAGGGCGCCGAAATGTTCATGAACGCGCCTTGGCCTCGTTCGCCGCGACCGGCTGCGCTTTAACCTCGATGCGGGCGCCCGGCTGCAGCCGGTATTGGTTAGAGACGATGATCGGGTCGCCCTCCGCGAGCCCCTTTGTCACGACGGTTGCGCCTTCATGGGAGGGGCCGGCCTCCACCGGCGCCTGGGCCGCGCGCTTGTCGGGCGTCGCCCTCCACACGTAGAGGCCGTTCGGCCCTCTCTGGATCGCCGCCGACGGCGCCGTCACCGCGCCCTTGAGCACGCCGACCTCGACCTGCACGGGCGCGTACTGGCCCGGCCACAGCGCCTCGGCCTCGTTGTCGAAGATGGCCTTCAGCCGGATCGTTCCCGTCGTCTGGTCGACGAGGTTGTCGATGACCGCCAGCTTGCCCTTCGCAATGGGCTTCTTGCCGTCCTGATCGAGCGCCGTCACGGGCACCTCGCCCTCCCGCTGCGCGTCGCGGACAGCCCCGAGATTCGCTTCGGCGAGGGTGAAGACGAGCGCGATGGGGTTCTGCTGGGTCAGCGTGGCGATGGCGGCCGTGGTGTCGTTCGCCTTCACGATGTTGCCGGGATCGAGGCTGCGAAGCCCGATGCGGCCGGGGAAGGGCGCGGCGATCTTGGTGTAGCTGAGATTGGTCTGCGCGGTGCGTATGAGCGCCTGATCCGCCTCGATAAGCGCTTTGTCAACGCCGGCCTTGGCGGTGAGCTGATCGACCGATTGCTGCGAGGCGAAGCGCTGCTGGGAGAGCTGCTGGCTGCGTTCGAGATCCTTTTCGTCGCTGGCGAGCTGCGCCACATCCTGAGCCAGCTTGGCCTTGGCCTGATCGAGCGCCGCCTGGTAAAGCCGCGGATCGATGACCGCCAGCACATCGCCTTCCTTGACCTGCTGGCCTTCGCGGAAATTGACTTGATCGAGCGTGCCGTCGATGCGCGACCGGAGCTGAACCGTGTTCAGCGCCTGGACCACGCCTATTCCCGACAGCAGTATGGGCACGTCTCGCGCGGCGGCGGGGACGACGGATACGGCAATCGCGGGCGGCGCCGCCGCCGTGGAAGGTTTCGGCGCCGAACTCGCATAATACCACAAGGCGCCAGCCGCCGCCGTTACGGCAATCAGCCCGAAAAGAAGGTTTCGAAGCATCCACAACCCCAATCGATCGGCGCCTGGCGCGCTGCGCCCTGTCCCAAACCTTAAATCTATGACATGAGGATTGCGGATTTACAACCGACGCATACCCGCATTGAGGAGCTGGAACAGAGAAGCAAACGCCAGGATTCAGCGCCCACGGGACGGGAGTATGGCGAGGAAAGGCAACAACGAAAAGGCGCCTGCCGGCGGCTGAGACATTGTCTTACAAAAATTCAGACCTTGGTAACCGCGAAGGGGGAATGCGCGAATGCTGATGGCCATCGTCTCCGACACTCTATTCTTCGCGGCGTTTTTCGTCGAATTGCTGGCGCTGATCTCCATCTTTCAGGCGGCTTATGCGCTTCCGCTCAACGACGCGCTCATCCCCGTCATGAGGGCCTATCACGTGAAGACGGCGCCGGTTTCGGCTTTCGGGGCCAGCCTTTTCGCCGCGCCGCCGTGGTACGCGGACGCCGCCATCATCGCGGCGGTTCTGTTCTTCTCGTTTTTCATCGCTCAGGCGCGCAACGCCATGGCCCCCTACGGCGACGGCCACGGCGCCGCTTACGAGACCGCGCGCATCGAGGCCGCCATCGACCTCATCCTCCCGGCAGCGTTCTGCGCGATCGGCGCGGTGGTGACGGCGCCGGCGCTCCTGCCCTTCCTCACGCCGCCCATCGCGCTCTGGCTCCTCATCAAGAGGGCGGCGGGAAAGCCGTCATGGTTCGAGGTTTCGCCGAGCTACTATGTGAACCTTGCGTTGCTTGGCGGCGTCGCCGCGGCGATTTTCGCCCTCGCCCGCTAAGCAGGAGTTTGCGCGATAGGCCAACGGCGCAACCCCTCACCCCAGCCCTCTCCCAGCGAACTCGCCTTGGCGAGTTCGCCACTCAAAGTGACCGCATCCGCAAGCGGATGCGGTTGGAGAGGGAGTCCCGCCGCAGCCGCTGCAACCCCGTCCCCTCTCCCATCCGCATTCGCTCGCGAATGCGGACGCTTCAGAGTAGCAAGCTCGCCAAGGCGAGCTTGCGTGGGAGAGGGACAGGGTGAGGGGTTGCGCCGCCCATACCCTTATCGCGTCAGTAAATGCGGGCCTTCGGCTCGATGTATTGCACATCGTTCGTCAGCGTGCGCGTGTGGACGGGCCGGTAGTCGAGCTTCACCGACTTCTTGTCCGCGTCGGCGAAGGCGAGCGTGTGCTTCATCCATTTCGCATCGTCGCGGTTCGGGAAATCCTCGCGCGCGTGCGCGCCCCGGCTCTCCTCGCGGGCGAGCGCGCCCGTGACCGTGATCGCCGCCTGCACGATCAAGTTCGAGAACTCCAGCGTCTCGATCAGATCGGTGTTCCAGATCAAGGACCGGTCGGTGACGTGGATGTCGTCGATGCCGTCCCACACCTCCTGGATGAGCTGGCGGCCCTCGGCGAGAACCTCCGCGTTGCGGAACACGGCGCAGTTGTTCTGCATGATGCGCTGCATGCGCCCGCGCAGTTCAGCCGTCGGCGTGCTTCCGCTTGCGTTGCGGAAGCGGTCCAGGCGGTCGATGGCTTCCTCGCCCGCGCCATCGGGCAGCTCGGACTGCAGCTGGCCCCGCTCGATGGTCTCCGCGCAGCGAAGCGCCGCGGCGCGGCCGAACACCACGAGGTCGATCAGCGAGTTCGAGCCGAGCCGGTTGGCGCCATGGACGCTCGCGCAGGACGCCTCGCCGATGGCGAGGAGCCCCGGCACGGTCGCGTCGGGGTCGCCGCCATGCGGCTTGATGGCCTCGCCGAAGTAGTTCGTCGGGATGCCGCCCATATTATAATGCACCGTCGGCAGCACGGGGATCGGCTGGCGGCGCAGGTCCACGCCCGCGAAGATCTGCGCGCTTTCGGTGATGCCCGGCAGCCGTTCGGCCAGGATTTTCGGGTCGAGATGGTCGAGATGGAGGTAGATATGATCCTTCTTCGGCCCGACGCCGCGCCCCTCGCGGATTTCGATGGTCATCGAGCGCGAGACGACATCCCGGCTGGCGAGGTCCTTGGCGCTCGGCGCATAGCGCTCCATGAAGCGCTCGCCCTCCGAATTGGTGAGGTAGCCGCCCTCGCCGCGCGCCCCTTCTGTGATGAGCACGCCCGCGCCGTAAACGCCGGTCGGGTGGAATTGCACGAATTCCATGTCCTGAAGCGGCAGGCCCGCCCGGATCACCATGGCGTTGCCGTCGCCGGTGCAGGTGTGGGCGCTCGTGCAGGAGAAGAAGGTGCGGCCATAGCCGCCGGTGGCGACGATCGTTTTCTTCGCGCGGATGCGGTGGATGCTGCCGTCCTCGAAGGAGAGCGTCATCACGCCCCGGCAGATGCCGTCGTCCATGATGAGGTCGAGCGCGAAGTGCTCGACGAAGAACTCCGCCGCGTAGCGCAGCGACTGGCCGTAAAGCGTATGAAGCATGGCGTGGCCGGTGCGGTCGGCGGCGGCGCAGGTGCGCTGCGCGGGCGGGCCTTCGCCGTACTGGGTGGTCATGCCGCCGAATGGCCGCTGGTAGATCTTGCCATCCTCGGTCCGGCTGAAGGGCATGCCATAATGCTCAAGCTCGTAGACGGCGGCGGGCGCGTTGCGGCAGAGATACTCGATGGCGTCCTGGTCGCCGAGCCAGTCCGACCCCTTCACGGTGTCGTACATATGCCAGCGCCAGTCGTCCTTGCCCATATTGCCGAGCGCGGCCGCGATGCCGCCTTGCGCCGCGACCGTATGCGAGCGCGTGGGGAACACCTTGGTGACGCAGGCTGTCTTGAGCCCCGCCTCGGCGCAACCGAGCGTCGCGCGGAGCCCTGCCCCGCCCGCGCCGATAACCACCACGTCGAAGCTGTGGTCCCTGATCGGATAGGCGCGGCCGTTCACCGCCGGCGCGCCGTTCGGCTTCTTGGCTTCCGCCATGGATTACACTCCGAGATTAAGCTTGATGAGCGAAAGAACGCAGGCCACGGCAGTGATTACGGTAAGAAAGGTGTTCAGGAACATACAGGGCACCTTCAATCCTCGCGGCGCGTATTCCTCGACGATGACCTGCATGCCGAGCCGCATATGGACCGTCGCGGACACGATGAGGAGGATGCCCAGGATCGCGTGAACGGGATTGACGAAGAACGCCTTCACCTCCGGGCGCGATGCGCCGGCGAGCGAAAGCCCCGCATAGACAAGAAAGCCCGTGGCGAAGATGTTGGAGACGGCCGTCATGCGCTGCGCCCAGAAATGGTCGGTGCCCGGTCCCCCCATCGCGGAGCCGAGCCCGCGAACCTTTTTCAGCTGGGTTCTGTAAGTTGCAGGCATCAGTGTTTACCCCAAAGAGAGAGCCCCACAAACCAGATAACTCCGGTCAGCGTCACCGATCCGAACAGCGTTCCCCAGGACAGCGCGCGGACGGTGGATATGGAGAAGCCGTATCCCGCATCCCAGATGAAATGCCTGATGCCGCCCAGCATGTGGTGCATGACGGACCAGGTAAAGCCTACGAGGATCACAAGCCCGGCCGGCGAGCCCAGAAGCGAACTCATGAGGTTATATTCGGCGTCGCCCATCGCGGCCGAGACGAGCCAGGCCATCAACAAGAAGCCGCCCCAGTAATTCGCCACGCCGGTGATGCGGTGCATGATCGACAAGACCATGTTCACGCGAAAGCGGTAGACGGAAAGGTGCGGGGACATCGGCCTTGGGGCCATCGCGGGCGCCCGGACGTTCTGCTTGGCTTGCGCCATTTGCATTCCCTCTTAACGCGGCATGCGCTTTTTCTTAATAGGGCGCCCCTGCCGAAGACAGGCAAAGCGCGGCCAGCCGATTGGCTTCACGCCGCGCCGGCCGCACAACTGGTGAAAACCTTGGCAGGCGCGGAAGCCTAATCGATGCTGCTTGACGGAGTCTAGTGTGTTGCGCTGCAAAAAACCATTCTACCAGAGGGCAAGACCGGCCAAGCTTTTCACGCCTTGACATTTTCGGGTAGAACCTTTCGTAAGGCCATCAAGGGTTTGATCTTTGTTGCGTAACTTTCTTGCGTTCCGGGCATGGCAGTCATGGCGGCAACCGGCCACGCAAGACTAAAGTGGCATTAACGCCCAGAAGTCGAGATCGAGCAGCACAGAAGGGTCGTATTGATCGCCGCTTCTGTAGGGGAACCCGGCCGCGGGCCTGTCCTTCAGCGCCACAAGCCGAAGGCGCAGCGCGCCCACATCGGCGCGGGGCAGCGCCGCCTTGTCCAGAACCTCGCTCCAGGCGTAGACAGTATCGCCTGCGAAGGCGGGCGAGACGTGCCGGCCCGCGTTGATGGCGGCGATATGAAACGCGTTCTCAAGCCCGTTGAAGCTGAGCGCGCGTGCAAGCGAGATGATGTGGCCGCCATAGATCAGGCGGCGGCCGAACCGCCCCTGCCCTTGCTCATGCTGATTGAAATGCACCTTGGCGGTGTTCTGATAGAGGCGCGTGGCGAGCTGATGCTCCGCTTCCTCGATGGTCATGCCGTCGATGTGATCGATCTTCTCGCCGGGCTCATAATCGCCGAAGCGATGCGGGCTGCCCGACAGGGCGTTGCTGTAGCCCTCGGTCTTCAGAACCGGCAACGCGCCCCCGAGTTCCGCCGGATCGACAGCCTTCTTCAAATCGGGCACGCGCTCGGCGGGCGCGGGCGCCGCTTCGTCGCGTTTCCTCACCATGACCCAGCGCACATAGTCGAGAACGGGCGCGCCCGCGCTGTCGCGGCCCGTCGTGCGGACATAGACGACGCCGCTTTGCCGGTTCGAGTTCTCGCGAAGGCCGATGACTTCGGAGGTCGAAGACAGCGTATCTCCCGGATAGACCGGCTTCAGGAAACGGCATTCTGCGTAGCCCAGATTGGCGACGGCATTGAGCGAAATGTCCGCCACCGTCTTGCCGAAGACGATATGGAACACAAGCAGATCGTCGATAGGGCTCTTCGGGTAGCCGATGGCTTGCGCAAAAGCGTCCGACGACTGGACCGCGAAACGGGCGCCGTAAAGCGCGGCGTAGAGCGACGCATCTCCCGCCGTGACCGTGCGCGGCGTTGCGTGCTCGATCACTTGCCCGAGCTTGAAATCCTCGAAGAAATTGCCTTGCCGCGCCTTGCTCACGCCGCCCCCTTCCCGCTCGATGGTTCCGATGAGGCCGTTTCTATATCATCCTCCGGTTATCGGGGGGAAGAAGGCGATTTCGCGCGCGCCTTCGATGGAGGCCTGATGACCGGCATGCTCGCGGTCGATGGCCGTGCGAATAAGGTCCTCGCGCTCGAAGGCGGCGGCGTAGCCATCCCCGCGGGTCTTTAGCCAGCGCATGGCGTCGCCAGCGGTTCGAACGCTCTTCGGGAGCGCGATCCGCTCCTCGCCCGTGCCGATGCGCTCGCGCACCCAAGCGAAATATTTCAACGTCACTTCCATGACCGCCGCCTTGCGCGCCAAAGGTAATCCGCTCCGGAATATAGGGCCAAACCCGCCGCGCCCCAAAGCAAAACGGCGCCGGCGCCGAAAAGAACCTCCGAGCCCGGCCACGGCATGCGGGCGCCGAAAAGCGCGATGACGGCCAGGAATTGCGCGCCCGTCTTGACCTTCGCAATTAAGCTCACGGGCGCCGCGTGGCCTTGCGGGCGGGCGCAGCTCCTAAGGCCGGCGACGAGAGTTTCCCGCCAAAGGACGATCAACGCCGCCCAAACGGCGCCGCCGCGCAGCGTTCCGTCCGCGATCAGCAGCACAAGGGCGGTCAGAATGAAGACCTTGTCGGCGATTGGGTCGAGAGCCGCGCCGAACTCCGAGGTCTTGCCCTGAAAACGCGCGACCGCGCCGTCCAGCAGATCGGTCGCCGCCGCCGCCAGCGCGATCCCCGCCGCAAGCTCGGGAGATTGCCCCGCCAGCACCGCGAAGGCGAGCAACGGGGCCGCCGCGATCCGGGACGCGGTCAGGAGGTTGGGCAGGAGAAAAGTATCTTCGGACCGCTCGCCGCCCATGCCGTCGCCCCACCGGCTGCTCGATGTACACGCAACCGCCCCCGCCCCGGCACGCCATGCCGCGCGGCCTATTTCTGGAGGCTCAGGATATACGCCACCACATCGGCCTTGTCCTTGGCGGGAATGATGAAATCCGGCATGTTGCGGTGCGGCGTCGATAAAATCACATTGAGGGCGGCGCCGGTAATTCCGGGCGTGTTCGCGATCTTGCCGAAGGGCGGCGCTTTCGGGTTTGGCGACAGGTCGCCGCCGCCTCGTATTGCGTGGCACTCCGCGCAGATTGCGCGCGCATACTCAAGCCCCGCCTCCACGCTCCCATCTTGAGCGCGCGCGCCGCCGCCAAGAAGCGCGCCTAAAAGCAGGAGCGAGAAAATGCGCGCCATTCGCCAGATTGCCGTGAGCGTCATAAGCATGACGGAATAACTTTCGCCCTGAGCCTGCAAAAGCGCCGGCGCTCGCGTTCTGCTGAAAAAACGATGCTGCCCATGGTTCGACAGGCTCACCATGAGGCTTAAGCCATTGATAACGCGGAGCTTCATCCTGAGCTTGTCGAAGGATGGCGCCACGTTTTCATGCTTTTCAGCAACCCGCTAGACGGCGACGGCGTGACGAAGCTGCGTGTTCTGCTGGAGATAGGTGTCGAAAACGGAGCAAACCACGCGAAGCGCGGGGCGGGCCGCATCCGGGACGCGCACGCGGGCGCCTTCCAACTCGACGAGGCCTTCTTCCTCCAGCCCGCGAAGCTGCTCCATCTCCTCCACGAAGTCTTCCCGGTCCGGCGCGAACTCTTTGCGGATCTTGTCGAGATCGACCTCCATGTCGCACATGAGGCGCTCGATGATCGCGGAGCGCATCTTGTCCTCGCCGCGGAACGTGATGCCCTTGGCGATGGGAAGCTCGCCGGCGTTCACCGCGCGGGTGTAGGCGCCGGTTTCAACGATGTTCTGCGCGAAGCCGTCGGGCAGCGAGGATATGGAACTGGCGCCGAATGCGACGATCGTGCGGCCTTCGTCGTCGGTATAGCCTTGGAAATTCCGGTGCAGGCGGCCTTCGCGCAAAGCGACCGCCATGCTGTCCTCGGGTCTCGCAAAGTGATCGAGCCCGATAATCACATATCCGGCTTCCGCAAGCGCTTCGCTCGCCGCGTTCGACTGCTCGTAGCGCATCGGCGGCGTCGGCAGGGCCTCCTCGGGGATCATTTTCTGGTTTGTCGCCATCCAGGGCACATGCGCGTAGCCGAACAGCGCGATGCGGTCCGGGCGCAGCGTCGCCGTCAGCTCTATGGTCTTCTTGAGCGTCTCCGGCGTCTGGTATGGCAGGCCGTACATCAGGTCGAAGTTCACCGAATGAATGCCCTGCTCGCGCAAGAGCTCAAGCGAGCCTTCGATCATGCTCACGGGCTGCACGCGGTTGATCGCCGCCTGAACCTTGTCGTCGAATTCCTGAACGCCGAGGCTTGCGCGGGAGCACCCGATCTTGCCGAGCGCGACGGCGTTTTCACGCGTAAAGGTTCTCGGGTCGATCTCGACCGCGATCTCGGCGCCGCTGGCGATGTTGAAATGGCGCCGCACATGGTCGTCGATGCGGATCATGTCCTCGGGCGCGAGCGCGGTCGGCGTGCCGCCGCCCCAATGGATGTGCCGGACCGTTACGCCCGGGGGCACAAGCGCGGCGACGAGCTCGATTTCCCGGATCAGCGTGTCGACGTAAGCGGTGACGGGCGAGTAGCGCGCGATCACCCGCATGTTGCAGCCGCAGTACCAGCACATGCGGCGGCAAAACGGGATGTGCAGGTAAAGCGAAAGTTCGGAACTGGGATCGATCCGCTTGAGCCAGCTCTCATAGCGCTTGGCGTCGACTTCGGCCGAGAAGTGGGGGGCCGTCGGGTAGCTCGTATAGCGGGGGACCCGCGCCGAAAAATACTTCGCAATCCCAGGTATCATGATTGTGCTTTCCCTGTGAGGACACGCTGCGCGCCGCCGGAATCAGCCGGTTTCGACCACGAAATTTCAAATGCGCACGAACTCCCGCCGGTCGCCTCGCAACTGATTTCCCGAACGGCGGAATTGCGGGCGACGAGGACCTGGAAAAGGCGCTGGAATGTTCCCGCGTAGTAATCGCATTGCGAACGATCGCTGTGACGGCCCCGGCACAGCGGGCAGCTCGCAATCGAAACAATCACCGGATGACCCGCTTTCACGGTGAATGTGCCGGTTCCCGCGAAAGTCCAGGAGTTCTGCTTGATGGCCTTGAGCAGGATTCGGCTCGCGAGCGACGGCGGCAGAACCTTCAAGATCGCCTGAACCGGCTTCGGGATACGGTTCGCCAAGAGATAGCCGCCGGTTCGAAGGCCGGCCTCGAAAGCGATCTTCTTCGCTTCGCCTTCTTCAAGACCGGCGAACAGCGCGGTCTGCAGCGCGCCGACATCCGCTTCCGGCACCATCTCGGTCGGCGGGGAGGCGAGATGCGGCTCCAGATGCGCGCTGGCGAAGATAAGCCGGGTCGCTTCCTCTCCGAGAACGTCTCGGAGCGTCTCCGCCACCCGGATTATCGCATTGGGGCCGATCAGCCCCGCATCCGCCGATGCATGCGCCATTCGAAGCGCGCCCTCTTCTTAGTGTGTGGCTGCGGTTTCGACGGTCTTCTCGTCCGCGTGCTGGCCGGTCTTGCGCGTGGTGTGATCGAAGTCGTCCTCCTCGCGCTGACCGCGCTGCCGCGTCATGTCGAACCCGAAATCCACCTTCTTGAGAGATTGCGGACCCCAATACTTCACGCGGCCAAGATCGTAGAACTTGCGCTCGAACCCGCTCTTGAGGAACGCCTTGAGGCAGCCGAGGAGGTAGCTGCGCCGCCGGCCGCTCCAGACCCACGGATATCCGAAGAACGCCTTGCGGATATAGAAGCGCCGGTAATTCCTCATGACGTGGTTGAGAAGCTCCGTGCGCTCCATGGCGTCCGGCTTCATGATCGGCGTCACGAAATTGTATTTTTCGTAGTCGAACACCTCGACCTTGTCGCTCAATTCGGCGAAGAGGTCCGAGAACGGCCACGGCGTGTACATCGCCCAGTTCGCCATGTCCGGCTTCCAATCCATCGCCATGCGGAACGTCTCTTCGAGCGTCTCCGGCGTCTCGTTTTCGAGGCCGACGATGAATTGCGCCTCGGCGACGATGTCGTTCTTGCGCAAAAGCTCGATGGCGCGCTTATTCTGCGCGATGGTCGTCTCTTTGTTGAAGCGGTCGAGCTTCAACTGTGCGGCGGCCTCGGTGCCGAGCGAGATATGGATCAGGCCGGCGGCGCGGTAGAGCGGCAGCAGCGCTTCGTCGCGAAGGATGTCGGTCACGCGGGTGTTGATGCCCCACAGCACCGGCAGGTTGCGCTTCTTCAGCTCTTCGCAGAATTCCACGAATTTCTTGCGGTTGATGGTCGGCTCTTCGTCGGCGAGGATGAAGAAGCCCACCTTATAGTCGCGGACCAGCGTCTCGATTTCGTCGACGACCTTCTTCGGATCGCGAATACGATAGTTCCGCCAGAATTTCCATTGCGAGCAGAAGCTGCAGGTGAAGGGACAGCCGCGGGCCATGTTCGGAATGGCGACGCGCGTTCCCGTCGGGATGTAGATATACTTCTCCCATTCGAGCACGCTCCAATCCGGGTTGATCTCGTCCAGATTGGCGATTGGCGGTTCGGACGGGGTCGCGGTGATCTTGCCTTCCTCGGTGTAGGCGATGCCCTTGATGTTCGGGCGTTCTTCGCGCCATTTCCCCTTTTCGACGGTGCGAACGACATTGAGGAAGATCGACTCGCCCTCGCCGCGCACGATGGCGTCGATCCAGGGCGCTTCCGTCAGCACCTGCTGATACATGAAAGTGGCGTGAATACCGCCGAGAACCGTCACGGCGTTCGGATGCTCTTCCTTCGCGATCTGAAGCAGGCGCTCCGCCTTGTAGATCGAGGGCGTGATCGCGGTGGCCCCGACGACGTCCGGCTTCTCCTTGCGCAAAATCTCGCGAAGATCCTCTTCGGAGATATCGTTCGTCATCGCGTCGATGAAGCGAATGTCCGTGTAGCCCGCCGCCTTCAGCGGGCCGGCGATGTAAGCCACCCAGGCGGGAGGCCAATTACCCGCGATCTCCGCTCCGCCCGAGTGATAATTGGGATGGATCAGGATGATTTGCATACGGCGCCCCCGGGGGATGTCAGTTCAAGTTGACAGGATTGTGTGTCAACCGGACATTACTCCGTTGGCATGCATGCGTTTTGATCTAGATCAATACGACTCCACCGTAAATTAGTCGAACGCGCAATTTTTGGCCTAAACTTAATATATTTCTGCGGCGGGCGCTATCTGGTCTGTAGAGACACAGCGTCGCCGATCGCAAGTCCGAGCTTCTTCGCCTGCCCCGCGCCAATCTCCAGGACCCGCGACGCGGGACGCCCCGAGGAGATGACGTTGGTTGAAAACGGCTCCGCGTCATAGGCGATATTCACGATGCGCCAGTCGTTTCCGATGAAAACCATGTCGAGCGGGATGTAGGTGTTCTTCATCCACATTGTGATCTCTTGCTCGTCGTCGAACAAAAAGATCATCCCTGCTCTATCGGCGACCGCGCGCCGGAACATGAGGCCCTGTTCGCGCGTCCGGTCGGTGTCGGCGACCTCCACATTCAGGAGCGCGGGGCCATTGCTGGTCTCGATTTTCAAGCTGGCGCGTTTAAAGAGCACGTCTCCGTATGCTGGCGGCGCCACCGCGGCGCCCCATTGAAGAAAACCCAAAATGAAAAGGGCCGCAAGCGCGGCCCGGGCGTTTTTATGACCCTTTCCCATGGGTCTATCCTTTTCAGTGCGACGCAGGGTACCCCGTTGCGCCGTCCGGACGAAGCTCTGCGGCCATGAGGCCTTTGTCGCCCTTGCCAAAGCGCACCTGAACGATTTGTCCAGGTCGAAGCTCGGCAAAGCCGAAACGTCTGAGCGTCTCCATGTGAACGAAGATGTCCTCCGTGCCGGCGCCGCGGGTCAAGAAACCGAAACCCTTGAGCCTGTTGAACCACTTCACCATTGCCCGCTGCCAATCGCTCTCGGGAATGACATGGACGTGGGTGCGCTGGGGCAGTTGCGAGGGGTGGATGGCCGTACTGTCGTCCATCTCAATCACTCGGAACGCCTGAAGCCCGCGGTCGCGCCGCAGAACCTCGCATACAATCCGGGCGCCCTCATAGGCCGTCTGATAGCCGTCCCGCCGCAGAACGGTGACGTGGATCAGAATGTCGGGAAGCCCTCCGTCAGGCACGATGAAGCCAAAACCCTTGGAGACATCGAACCACTTGATGTGGCCTGCTATTACAAAAACGTCTATGCCAGGTTGCTCTGCGATGTCGTTAAACGATGCAATCGTTGGAGGTAATTTGTCCCCCATTTTTTAGTCCCCCGCTTCACTGAAATACGTGGTGCACGCAATGGCCCCGCCCAAGGCCGTTACGCTCACCAACTCACTTCCAAACCATAACATTACTTGCCCGACTGGCTAGGAAAAATTAACTCTTTCCCCAGCGCGTCTCGAAGCCGGCCGCAGCGCGTCTCGAAGCCGGCCGCTGGCCTGCATCGAGAGGGAACGCGCAGCGCCGCCGAGCAAGTGGTTGATATTCCGCGCCAAAATTAGGCCAAAATGTGTCAGGGCATCCCCCGGCGGCCGCCCGAAACGGCGCCAGCGGACGTTTTGAACAGAGTGCGGGATTGTGCGATTTTGCCTCATGCGACCGCGAATGGCGCCGCGAATCAATGTGTTCCACCCCAAAATCCGCGAATCAGCGAAAGCTGCGCGCAAGTCTTTCCACACTTGTTGAAAGGCGCCCCAGGAGAACCTTTTGGACCGCCGATCTTCGCGTGTTGCGCGGGTTTGACATCCATTGTTAAAGTCCGCGCAACCGGAGGCCTTCATGAAGTATCTGCATACAATGGTCCGCGTGACCGATATCGGCCAGTCCCTCGACTTCTACGTAAACAAGCTCGGCCTCAAGGAAGCGAGGCGGTTCGAAAGCCCTCAGGGACGCTACACGCTCATTTATCTGGCGGCGCCGGGCGACGAGAACGCGCAGGTGGAGTTGACGCACAACTGGGACCCGGAAACCTACGGCGAGGGCCGGAACTTCGGTCATCTCGCCTACGAGGTCGACGACATCTACGAAATTTGCCAGAGGCTTAAGGACGCCGGCGTGACGATCAACCGTCCGCCCCGCGACGGCCGCATGGCGTTCGTGCGGTCGCCCGATAACATCTCGATCGAGCTCCTTCAGAAGGGGCAGGCGCTCCCGCCGAGCGAACCCTGGATCTCGATGCCGAACACGGGCAAGTGGTAGGGCCGATATGGAGCGAACGGACTACACGGCCGCGGCGAAGACCCTGCATTGGCTTATCGCCGCCCTGATCTTCGTTTTGTTTCCCCTCGCCTGGACGATGGGCGAGTTTTCGGGCGTCGAAAAATTCAAGCTCTATAATCTCCACAAATCGATCGGCCTCACGGTTCTCGCGCTGATGACGTTGCGCGTCGTCTGGCGTGCGCTCCAAGCCCCGCCCGCCTTGCCGGACACGGTCGCCGGGCGCGAGCGCGCGTCCGCCCATCTCGTCCATTTCGCGCTCTACGCGGCGCTGTTCCTCATGACGCTCTCGGGCTGGGCGATGATTTCCGTCTCCAGTAAGCCGTCCGCGCTCTTTAATTATACGGCTTTCCCGCTCATCCCCGTCCTCAGCGGCCTGCCCGCCGCCGACAAGAAAAGTCTTGTTGGGCTTTTCAAGGACGTTCATCAAGTGACGGCCTATACGCTTCTCGCCCTCGTCGCGCTCCACGTCGCCGCCGCTCTCCGCCACGCTTTCATACTCAAGGATGGGATAATGTCTCGAATGCTGCCCCGTTTTGCGCAGGCCGCGAAGACCGCGAAATTCTCGCTCGCCGCGCTTACGATCCTTGGCTCCAGCGCGCTGACCCTCGGCGGCTCCGGCGAGGCGCGAGCCGCGGAGTGGAGCGTGGACCTGGAAAAGAGCGAGGTCGGCTTCGAGGCGAGCGGCGGGGGCTACGCCGCAAAGGGCGTTTTCAAGGTCTACAAAGCCGAGATCGAGTTCGATCCCGACCTGCCGGCGCAGACCTCGATCCGCGTCAGCCTCGACATGAATAGCGCGGCGACGGAAACCCCGGACGTGGACCAAACGCTTCAGTCGGCCGACTTCTTCAATCCCGGCCGCTATCCTTCCGCCGTCTTTTTGGCCAAAGGCGCGACGCCGAACGGCGAGGGCCGCTATATCCTCAACGGCCAGCTCACGCTAAAGGGCGTGACGAAGCCCATAACCTTGCCATTTTCGATCGACATAGAATCAGGCGTTGCCGCCGTGAAAGGCGAGACCACCATCAATCGTCTCGACTTTGGCGTAGGCCCGGAGTTGGTCGCCGGGATGACGGTTGACAAGGACGTCAAACTAACGGTGGATCTTACCGCCACGCGGCTAGACAACTGAGGCGTATGGCTGCCAAGCTCTGGCGGCTGCCTTGATGAACAGGCGGCGAAAGTCCAGCTAGGGGCATCGCCTCATGAGGATGCGGCCTTATCTCATGGATACACATAGACCGGCGCGAATATCGGTGGTCCTGCCCGCTTACAACGAGAGCGAGGGGCTGCCCGTCGTCATAGCGTCTATCTTTCGCGTTCTGGTTCAAACGGGCCTGAGCCACGAGCTTATCGTCGTCGACGACGGCAGCGCCGACAACACCCGGCAGGTTATGCTGGATTTGTGCTCCCGGCAGCCGAACCTTCGCTATCTGCGGTTCTCGCGGAATTTCGGCAAGGAGGCGGCGCTGACGGCTGGGCTCAAGGCCGCGCCGGGCGACGCCGTGATTCTCATGGACGCCGACGGCCAGCACCCGCCCGCGCTCATCCTGGAGTTTCTCGAACGCTGGCGCGAGGGCTACGAGGTGGTGGCTGGCGTGCAGAGCCAAAGGCTCGAATCGTGGCTCAAGCGCGGTCTCAAGGGTATCTACTATCACTTCATGGAGGCTGGGAGCTCCATCAAAATCCCGCCCGGCGCCGGCGATTTCCGCCTTCTCGACCGCAAGGCGGTCGACGCCATTAACGCCCTTCCCGAGCGGAACCGGCTTATGAAGGGGCTTTACGCCTGGGTTGGGTTCCGCGTGGCGCTCGTTCCTTTCAAGGTCCAGCATCGGGTCGCGGGCGATACCAAGTTCTCCTGGCGCCAGCTCTTCAGGCTCGCTTTCACGGGGCTCACCTCGTTCACCATGATTCCGCTTCGGCTCGTGTCGCTCGCCGGCTTCCTGGTCTCGGGGACGTCCCTGTTCTATGCAGGCTACCTGCTTTTCGAGCACTACGTAAACGGCGATCACCTGCCGGGCTGGGCCACGCTTTCGGTCGGCATGATGTTTCTGTCCGGCGTTCAGCTTCTCGCGCTTGGCGTCATCGCCGAATATCTCGGCCGGACCTTCGACGAGGTGAAGCAGCGCCCGGTTTTCATCGTCGCCGAGGATAGCCGCCAGAAGGCAAGGCCGCACGCCGAAGCGCCCGTCCACGACGCCACGACGATGGCGAGAGACGCGCGCCTTCCAGAAACCATCGCCTGATGCGCCAGCTCGCGATCTTCGTGGCTGTGGGATGCACGGCCGCTTTGACCCACCTTTCCGTCGTCGCGCTCGCCGTCGAGCTTGCGGGCCTCGCGCCGCTCGCCGCAAATGTGGCCGGCTTCGGCGTGGCTTTTTTCGTGAGCTTCGGCGGCCACGCAAGGTGGACCTTCCCTATCGCGCCGGAACGCTTCGCAGCGGCGCGCTCGCGCTTCTTCGCCGTGGCGCTGACCGGCTTCGTGGTCAATCAGGCGGCCTACGCCGGCGCCCTGCACATTTTGGGCGCTCGCTACTACCTTCCCGTTCTTGCCGCCGTTATTCTCGGCGTTTCCGTCGCGACGTTCGTACTCTCCAAGCTTTGGGCATTCGCGCAACCGCAGGGCTAAGCAAACTCCGCCGATTTGCCCAAGGCATCGTCATCCCGGCTATCGACGCGCTTCGTCATCCCGGCCAAGCGAAGCGCGAGCCGGGATCGCAAAGAAGCGAGCGTATCGCATTCTTATGATCCCGGATAAGGCTTCGCCTTTCCGGGACGACAAACAAAGGCCATCCGTTGGCTTCATTGGGAAACTCTGCTCAGCGCCAATGACCGAACCTGTGATCGTCAACGCCGACGACTATGCCATGGACGAGGGCGTCGACGCCGCCATCCTCGACCTTGGCGAGCGCGGCGTCGTCACGGCGACGAGCGCCATGGTGCTGTCTCCAAACTGGCCGGAAGCCGCCGGGGCTTTGAAGGATGCGCCGCTGTCGCGCGGGCTTCATATCGATTTCACCAGCCCGTTCGCGGGCGAGACCTTTCCAAGGCAATCCATTACCGGCATGACGATCAGGTCGCATGCGGGCGCCTTGGATCGAAAGCATGTGAAAAGAGCGATCGAGCGTCAGCTTTCGCTGTTCGAAGCGCACATGAAGGCCGCGCCGGACTTCGTGGATGGGCACCAGCATGCCCATCAGCTTCCCGGCGTGGCGGAGTCGCTTGTGGAGGTTCTAAGCGAGCGTTATGGCGGCGACGCCGGCCGCGTCGGCCTTCGCATCTGCGTGTCGCGCCGGTGGCGCGGCGTGAAGGCCTCGATCATCGGGCGCACGGGCGCATTTCGCCTCGCGGAGCTGGCGGCGACGCCGGGACACACCACGAACAGCGATTTTGCGGGCGTCTACGATTTCAACGAGGATGCCGATCTTGGCGTTCTTTGGAGGAACTGGCTCACGGGCCTTGAGGGCGGCGCTCCGCTTCTCATGTGCCACGTGGCGGCGCGCGGCGACCACGATGGCAGCGACCCCATCAGGGGGGCGCGCTACCGGGAATACGATTGGCTTGCCGGCGAAGCGTTCGCTGCGCTTACCCAGCAGCTTTCGAAGACGCCGGCGCACTGGCCTCGGGCCTGATCCAGAGATCGGGGAAGGGCGGCAGCGTCGGCTCGACCGTCTTGTTTTTCAGTTTCGCCTCGATCTGTCTCGCGGCGCCCTCGACGGGCTTGAACTCGAAGCGGACCACATGCCTGCCGGCCGGCACCTGAATGGCCCTGAACAGCACATTTGCGCGAAGGATGTCCGCCGGCCTGCCGTCCACCGTGCCGAACCACCAGGGGTGCCACACGTCGTTCAGCACAAGGAAACCCGGACGCGGCGTATCGACGGTCACCTGCACTTCGGTATTCCGGTAAATATCGAGCGCCGTTGTCGCTTCCCGCAGAGAGACCGGCCTGAGATGAGCCGCGGCGAAGTTCGGCTGCATGCTCCTCAAAAGCACGGTGCGCCTGGGATCGAAAGTAAGGGGCCAGCGTCCATCCTTGGCCATTTGCTCGAAATTCGCCGGCTGCCAGTCGAAAGCGAACAGCACGCGCGGCAAAGCGCGCGGGTTCTCATAGATGTAAGCGTTGCGCGTATTGGCGACGAGAGTCAGGTCGCCCGGCTTCAGCTTGGCGTCTAACTTCTCGATGGGCCGGTCGATCGCGATGTATCGCAGGCCGAGCAAGTCCGCCATTGTCGACCGGTACGACGGAAAGAGCGGCGTGAATTTGCGTTCGTAGATCTCGGCAACCGTTTCGTTGGCGCCGATCCCTTCCACTAACTCCGCAAGCCGGAGAGGATTGTAGCCGAGCGTGTGATCGAAATTGTGGATGAGACTGATATTGGGCCAATCGAAGCCAAGGCTCACCATCTCCACCCGGTCGCGTCGCGAAGAACCCTGCTGCTCCTTCAGGTGCGCCTTCAAAAAGGTTACCGTTTCGTTTTTTGTGTCCGGGCGCATCTCATCGTAATAAGACGGAATCTGCGCGGTGGAGCGGTTCGGCCCGTTGTTGATGGCGAGGTCGGCGGTCATAAAGGCCGCGAGCGCCGCTACTGTCACAGCGCCCTGGCTCGGCGCATAATGCTTTACGAGAATGAGCGCAAGCCAGCCCCCCGTGAAAATGCCAATCGAGAGCAGCACCGGCCTCACCGCCATGTAAAAGTGCCCATGGGCGGCCGCCACCGCGAGGCTCAACGCAAAAATCGCCGCGAGAACCGCTCCAACCGCAGCCTTCTGCCAGTTCAAAGGCTCCGTTCCCGACAGATAGCGATGCAAGAGATAGCCGCATAGTATCGACGTCATTCCGCCCAGCGCGTAAGTCGCATCCGAGGGCCTGCGGAACAGATCGACGCCCGGCAAGCAATAGTAAAGGAAGGTAAAGAATTCGGTATACCGGCCAAGCGCGTAGAGGAGGAGCCCCGCAGCAGCGATGGTAAAGAACCGGACCTCGCGCGCGAACATGCCGCCCTTCATGAAGCCGATGGCGAGAAGCAGGAGGATCGGAAGCGCGCCAATATAGATCTGCCCCATGTTCTCCGTCATAGACAGATAATTTGCAATCCATTCGATGCTGGCTGGACCCCAATAGGGAAGGTTGGAGTGCGAGCCGTACAAGTCGGGCACGACCGCCGTCAGGAGCGAAGCGGGATGAAGCGCGCCTCTCGCCGCCTCGTAGAAGGGAATTTCGGGACGGTTCGAGCCTTCGAGGAACAAAAAACTGAGAAGGATCGGCCCCGATGCAAAGACGGTCGTGGCAATCCCTCCCGCGAGGATCGGAAGGATCGTTTCCTTAACCAACGTCCAAAACCGCGGCGCGCTGAGCCAATGGTGGAGCGTGTAGCCGGCGAGCACATAGGCGCCGATAAGGGCGATCTGCCCGGGCGATATGACCATGCCGCAGGCGGCGAGCCCCGAAAGGACGCCATAAAGCAGGGATTTGCGGTCGAGCGCGCGGGCGAGCAGCCACAGGCAAAGCATGAAGAAAGCGAAGGCCTCGACCTGCGCAATGTGCTGGATGCGCCAAATGGAGGACCCCCCGAAGGCTGCGGCGAGGGCGGCGACGGCGGCCCCTGCCGGATGCCAGCCGCGATCCTTGAAGACCATGAGCACGGAGACGGCCACGATCCCGAGGAGCAGGAAACAATACAAGTCCAGTTCGCGGAAACTCGGCGCAGGGTCGAAATACGCCAGCAGGAAAGCGGGTGAAAAGATCAGCGATTGCGGGTCGGCTATTTGCGGCGAGCCGGCAAAGACGTTGTGTGTCCAGAATGGGGAGTCGCCAGAGTGCAGAGCGTTCGCCAGGAATTGCAGCTGCGGCTGGAAATGCGCCTTGGCGTCATAGGGTATCGTGACCGCCCCGGACAGCCAAGGCCAAGAGAAGAGCAACCAGCCTATCGCGACCGCGCCGAAAGCCACAGCGTAACCGCCCGAACGTTTCACCTTCATATCCTTTTTTTTCCGGAAATTGTAGCTGTGTCCGGCAAGCTCTTATCGCAATCCTAATTCGTCATTTTTGCATGGAGCTTTTCAAACCATCCTGAGCACCAACTTGGCCGCGCCAAGGCTGAATTGAGCGCAATCTGGGCGGGAGATAGCGGACTCCTTGTGGCAATACAAGGGCTCGCCCGCGTTCCGGCGAGCCGCGGCGCGGAAAAGATATTGTGCAAGCCAAACGATAACCGGCAGTTGCGACGGGACTATGACTTGCGAGCGCGTCGCTGTTCGCTATAGTGCGGTCCTTGCGCCGCGCTGGCGCAAGGGGAGAGGTGGCCGAGTGGTTGAAGGCGCACGCCTGGAAAGTGTGTAGGCGGGAAACCGTCTCGAGGGTTCGAATCCCTCTCTCTCCGCCAGCCCTAAAAAAATAGCGCTATTTTAATAATTTGCGAGCCGTCCTGGCTAACTTTTGGAAGAGAATTCGAACCCCCTCAAGCTGGCATTGCGCTTTACAACCCTGACCGTGGTGCTATGCCGTCTGCGAATGCTGAGGCGGGCCTGGCGTGGGTTCTGTACGCGCTATTTTGCGGAGCGGCCGCTAACCGGGACGACAGATCGGGAACAAAACCGCTGGCGGCGTGTCACAAAAGTTCGGTAGGAGTGTGCAAAATCGCTCGCGAGCGCGCCAGCCGGTTAAGTGTTTCTGTATGTTTAGTTTTGGGGAGTTGAATGTCGGCACGCGAACGCATGATCCGCACGTATGATCGCGCATTGGTCAGCAGTGACTATCGGCAATATTACGAGGGCAGCGGCTTCTATAATTTCGGTTACTGGGATGGGGGGGCGAAATCGCAACGCGAGGCGAGCGAAGCCCTCATCGACCAGTTGATCGACCGGATTTCCAAGAAGGGCGGCCGCATCCTCGACGTTGCCTGCGGGCCTGGAGCATCCACAAAGCATCTCACGCGCTATTACGCGCCCGATGCGATTACCGCGATCAACATCTCGGAGGCGCAGATCGCCGCCGCAAGGGTTCGCGCGCCGGGCTGCACTTTTCACCTTATGGACGCGACAAAGCTCGATTTTCCCGATGCGCATTTCGACGCGGTCATGTGCGTGGAAGCTGCTTTTCACTTCGATACGAGGGATAAGTTCCTGGGAGAAGTCATGCGTGTCCTGAAGCCCGGCGGATCGCTGGTGCTGACGGATATGCTGTTCCGGGCCTTCATGAAGCCAATCGGGAACTGGGGCCAAGTGCCGCCCGCGAACTTCGTTCCAGACGTTGCAGGCTATCGCGCGCGGTTTGAAGCCGCCGGGTTCGAAGGCGTTACCGTGGAAGACGCGACGCAAGTCTGTTTGGGCGGTTTTCGGCGGCACCTCGCGCGCTGGCCCGAATCCGAGCGCCGGAACGGGCGCATGAAGCTCGGCAAATCCATGGTTGCGTCAGTTCTCAGTGCGTCGATTGCCCGGTATTTCGGCACAGTGTGCAAGACTTACCTGATAGCATCGGCCAGAAAGCCGAATGTTCCTGAGGTCGCGTTCTTTTCCCAAGGCGGAAGATTTGCGTAACCATAGGTTATAATACCGTGTCATGCTCTATCTTACCGCGAAAAAGAATGGCTTTTTTTGCAAAACGAACCCAATAGAGACACCCATCGTCATCCCGGCCAAGCGAAGCGCGAGCCGGGATCGTAAAAAAACGAGGCCTGCGATTTATTACGATCCCGGATAACGCCTTCGGCGTTTCCGGGATGACAAACAAAGGCCATCCGTTGGCGCACTTGGGAAACTCCGCTTAGGCTGGTTAAATCACTCTCCCTCCGCCAGATGAAAAGGCGTCTGCAACCCCGCCTGTAATCTGGGCAATGCCACGACAGCGATCCTCTTGCAACGACGCAATCGTTACTACCCTGCCGCGTGAGAAAAGCCGGTTGTGGACGATAGGGCTGGCGCTTTCGATTTCGAGAGGCCTCTTCTTGCGCGGAACTTCTTGTGAGAAGCGCTCAGCGGCAGGCGATTTAGGGTTGCAAGAAACACTGCCGACCGGCTATAAAGCAAAATCATCGAACCTGTTTTTATCCTGGCAATGTGATGGAAGAACAACAGACTGCATTACCGGGCGTAATTATCATCGAGCCCAATATTCTATCAGATAATCGAGGGCTCTTTTATGAAAGTTACAATCCCAATTATCACAGGATTCAGGGCCTGGAGAATCCGTTCGTCCAAGATAACGTGTCGCATTCGAAGCAGAACGTCTTGAGAGGCCTCCATCTTCAGCATCCCAATGGTCAAGGCAAGCTCGTCAGCGTGATACGCGGCGCCGTCCTCGACATTGCTGTCGATGTTCGCCTGGGTAGCCCAACCTTTGGGCGGCATGTGGCCGTCGAACTGGACGAATTCAGCCGCCGCCAGCTTTGGATCCCGAGAGGATTCGCGCACGGCTTTCTCGTCCTCTCGAAGAACGCCGACTTCCTGTATAAGTGCGACGCTCCCTATAGCCGGGCGGATGAAATAAGCATCCGATGGAACGACCCCCAACTTGGGATCGCCTGGCCCATTCCCGATCCTACGCTTTCAGCCAAGGACGCCGCGGCGCCGCTTCTCGCGGAACTAGGCGACCGGCTCCCGCGGTTCGCCTGAACTAGGCGGCAGGAGGCGAGTTTTCCGATGAAGATCTTGGTAACAGGCGTTTCGGGACAGGTTGGCGGCGCGCTCGCCAAGCATCTTCGAAGCCTTGGGGAGGTGGTGGAGGCGCCGCGGACGCTGCTGGACCTTTCCAAGCCTTGGGACCTTGAGGCGCGCCTCACCGAAATTCGCCCCGATCTCATAGTCAACGCCGCCGCCTATACCGCCGTCGACAAGGCGGAGGAGGAACCGGAACTGGCCTTCCGGGTCAACGCGGAAGCCGTCGCCGCACTCGGGACGTGGGCTCGCCGGCATCGGAAGCCGATCGCGCATTTCTCAACCGATTATGTTTTCGACGGATCCGGAGAACGCCCATTTCTCGAAGACGATCCGATCAACCCCCTGTCCGTCTACGGCAAATCGAAGGCCGAAGGAGATCGGCTTTTGAAGCTTGCGAACCCAGCCTATCTCATCATCCGGGTTTCCTGGGTTTACGCAGCGCAAGGCAAAAATTTCTTGCGGACGATAGCCCGGTTCGCCCGCGAGCGGGAGCAGCTTCGCATTGTTTCCGACCAATTCGGCGCGCCGACGTCCGCGGAGCAGATCGCGCAATGCGCGGCCACGATCTTGAGCAGTCGAGGCCGGGTCCTGGACGAGGTGTTTGCAGAGGCAAAAAATGTGGTTCATTTCTCCGCCTCGGGCGTCACGTCATGGCATGGTTTCGCCACGGCGATCGTAGATGGATTGAGAGCGCGGGGCGTCGCGTTGCGCGTAAATTCCATCTCCGCCATTCCAACGTCGGAATATCCGACCGCGGCCAAGAGGCCCGCCAATTCGCGCTTGGATACAGGCCGCATCGAAGCTTTGTTCGGAGTGGCGGGCGCCCCATGGCAAAGCGCGCTTGAAAGGGAACTCGATCTTCTTGGCCAGGAGCTTCAGTCGTCGGGGCGCCCTTAAGATCGGCGGCGAAATCGCGGCTGCATCGTCCGGCGGCGATTCCGCCTCCCGGCTCGCGGTGGATTCAACGCTACTGCAATGTTGACGCTGAGGCGCCGGGGACTTATCAAAGGCGAACCTAACCGCTTCTTTTACCCAATGCCTAGCGGATACTCAAAGGCATGAGGCCAAGTCTCTTCGAGGAGCTGCATTAATGAGGGTGTTCGTCACCGGCGGCGCCGGCTTTATCGGCTCCGCGCTGATCCGACACTTGATCGGCGAAAGCGGCCACGACGTTCTCAACTTCGACAAACTGACCTACGCAAGCTCGCTCGCATCGCTGGCGCCGGCGGCGCGGCATCCGCGCTATCGCTTTGTCCAGGGCGATATTTGCGACCAGACCCTGTTGGCGAAGATCTTCGCCGAGTTCGATCCGGACGGCGTCATTCATCTCGCGGCGGAAAGCCATGTCGACCGCTCCATCGATGGGCCAGGCGCGTTCATCCAAACGAACATCAACGGCACCTTCTCGCTTCTGCAGGCCGCCCGCGGCCATTTCGAGGGCCTTTCCCCGGAGCGGCGCGAGACCTTCCGCTTTCATCACGTTTCGACCGACGAGGTGTTCGGATCGCTCGGCCCAACCGGCAAGTTCTCGGAGACGACGGCCTACGATCCTTGCTCGCCCTACTCGGCCTCAAAGGCGGCGTCCGATCATCTCGTGTCCGCATGGGGGCGCACATTCCACTTGCCGGTGCTGATCACCAACTGCTCGAATAATTACGGTCCTTATCAATTTCCGGAAAAACTCATTCCGCTTTGCATCATCAAGGCGCTATCCGGCGCATCGCTGCCCATCTACGGCAAGGGAGACAATATCCGCGACTGGCTGCATGTGGAGGACCATGTTCGCGCGCTGAGGCTCGTGTTCCAGCGGGGCCGGCCCGGCGAAATTTACGCGATCGGCGGCGACTCAGAGCGGAGCAACTTGGACGTGGTGACCACGTTGTGCGACGTGCTCGACCGGGCGAGACCACGATCCGATGGCTCGTCCTATCGCAGCCTGATCGCCTTCGTAGCGGACAGGCCGGGGCACGACGCCCGCTATGCGATCGACGCGACCAAAATCCGCAAGGAGCTTGGCTGGGAGCCGCTGCACAAATTCGAAGCGGGGCTCGAAGCGACGGTACATTGGTACCTGGAGCATTCAGCCTGGTGGCAGGAGATCCAGGCCCGGAACTATAGCGGCGAGCGTCTGGGTTTAAAGCGGGCCACCGCATAGGCTACGCGCGCCCATGTTTGGCGCATAAGGCCGGCGCCGGGACGCACGTTATCGTTCAGCGATAAGCTGGCAGTTCTTTACATCGATGATCACAAGCGGGCCTTGTGGATCGCGAATCGGTATCCGTTTGCTCCGGCAGTACTCAGCGAGTTTCTTATGGAGCTCGATGCTTTTAAGCGAGTATGAGTAATCGGCGATCAACTCAGCCTGTCGCGGGATCTGCGGATCCAGTGGCTTCAGTAGGGATTGCCACTGGGCGACTCCAAAAGGGCCGCTGGCATCGTTTTCAAGATAGACAAGCTTGTCGATGTCCTGTTTTCGCAGCCAGGTGAGTATTTTTTCGACATCCCAGTCGATATCGAGATAGCCGCCGTGGGTACTGGAGAAAAGATCGCTCATCATCAGCTTCGGCGTAATCGGAAAGCTGCCGGCAATGCAGGCCATGGCCGCAAGAACAGGCCTCTGGCCCGCTAAAAGCTGTTCGGCGGTCCGCCGTTCCTCCGGCGTCAAAACCGGCGCGCAGATTCTTCCGGAAGATTCTTCTGGCAGCGATAGTTTCGCCGCGCGCCCTTCATCAACAACCTCCTGTTGCAGGACCATTGCCATGACCAGCGCCGCCGAGGTTACGACGAGGGGCAAAGCCTCAAAGCGAATAAGTCGTCCCAGCCCATTCCGATAGACATGAATGCAACTTCTGATCAAAAAGACATACAGAAATGCATCGATAATCGGAATGTAGTAGCGCCTGAGGCCGACGCCCAAAGGCCCTATCTTGGCGATCATGATGACGACGGTGGCGGCTGCCGCGAGGGAGAAGGCTCCCAGAACCCGAAACTCGGTTCGCACCGTGGCGTCCCTTCCCGCAACCGACAGGCCTGCACAGGCTAGGATCGCAACGAAGGTGACGATGATGACCGGCGTTTGCTCCTGCCAGAGCGCCACGAACTGGGACAGCAACCACGACAGGCTTATGGGCGGTTCGTGGAAGATTTCTCCGTAGTGCGGATTGTAGCCGGCTGCCGACGACAATGGCAGGAGGCCCGTGTCGTTGTAGAAGATGAGGATCCAGAGGCTGGGAATAACGAGGAGCGCGGCGCCCAGCGCGATCCACGACCGATCCCGGTTTTGCCAAAGGGCGAAAGCGGCGGCGACGAAAGCGATAAGCGCGATCTGGGGACGCATCGTCACGGCCATGACCGAAAGCGCGAAAGGTATGAAGAAGTTTTTTGGCGCCGAGCCCGGAAGCGAGAGGCCGATCAATAGCGCGCTCATGCCGGACATGGCGAGCGCCGTCCCCAGATTGACCTGAAACGGCTGCACAACCAAAGCCGCGGTCAGGGCCGCTAAAGGCGCGGTCCAGAAGCCCACCCCCAAAAGCAGCGCGCCAAACAGAAACAGGATGGACCCGACGACAGCATCCAAGGAGGCCACGTAGGACAGGCCGGCAGGCCCAGCGGAGAAGATGGCTTGCAGAAAGGTCCATCCTCCAAGCGTCAGCGGCCTGCGCTGACTGAAATATTCGGTAACGGAGCCGGTTTCGAGAAGCTTGTCGATGAAGAAGAAATATTCAGGATCGTCATTTCCGTTGAAAGTCAACGTTACGCATGAAGCGAGCACCGCGACCAGGGCCAGCAACAGCCAGAACCTCATGCGAGAGCGAGCCCAGCCGATCGCCGAGCCGCGCAGCACCGCCGCGGCCGCCAACGCCGAACAGCCCAAAACCGAAACGATCGCCGGCTGCGTGGCGACGCCAAGCGCGTAGGCGCCGCTGAGAACCACCCACAGCACCGAAAAGCCGAGCAAGGTGGAATGCACAAAATCGAGGGGGGACGCGGGCTCGCTTTCACCAGGGGCTTGCCGGGGCGCGGCTCCCGCAGACGAGGCGACAAGACCCAAGCGCAGGGCGCTTCCGACAAGGTCCGAGACCATGAAGACGACCAGGACCCAGCCGATGAAAAGCACGAAAGTCAACGTCCCCTCCCATTAGCCATTGGACCCGCCTGCGGAATTGCGTCGATGCTCGCTGCGCGAAAGAGAAAGGATCGGTAAATTCCACATGAGATGCGGCGCTAAGCGCGACCCCGATCTGTGTCGCAGGTTCTCAAGGGAGCCTCTCGCCTGATGATGAGAAGGGCGAGTGGCGTCAGCACCACGAGCACGGCAAAAAGCGCGGCGCGCGTAGCCAAGGCCGCCATCACGCTCTGAGCCGGAGCGACGGCCAGTGTGGAACCCACAAAAGCGACAGCTGCCTCGTATATCCCAATGGAGCCCGGTGTAATGTTAAGGATAGAGGCAAGGTTCGCGAGCCCAACGACCGCCATGGCCTCAACAAATCCTAATTGTATCCCGACCGCCGTGCAAGCCATCCAAAAGCTTACGAACGTCCGCCATAACCTGAATACTAGTGAGAAGCGCCAATTGTAAAACGAGAACTGGTTGTTCACGCAGCCAGCACCATCCCCGGAAAACTTCGTCGATCTTGTCGAGAACTCGATTGCCTCTGATCCGGGGCATTGGAAGAAGACAAGCCAGTATAGCTATAGTTAGAAACGAGATAGAGAATATGAGCAATTTGCTCAAACCCAGACGTTGGTCTGTGAAAGACATCCAGGCCAATGCCACGGTCCCGAACATACAACTTACGATCAACATCAACATTTGACAGGCGATCAGCGTTATTAAAAAGGTGCTATAGTTAAAGCCGTGACGCTGCTTTAAGTATATGGCGCGACCGACAGTCCCTCCTTGAGCGGGAACAAAAATATTTGCTGCCGTTGACACTATCGACAGAGAGAGCGCGTCCAACGTACGAATTTGTCCACCAACTCAATTCACTAATACACGAAGGACTAAACCGTTTGCGGCCAGGAATATCGTTGTGCTGACTAAACATAGCGCAAAAGACAAAGGAGAGATCAACGCAAAAGAAGCGAATTCATCCCGGCGCCACCATATAAAGAGGCTTATGGACATCAGCGCAACCAGCGTCAATGCACTTGATGTATTCTTGCGAGTGACCCAACGTTTTCCCATTTTTTAAGAGAATCCCGCGATCAACGGCTGGGCTTGGAGAATACGAAAAGGTAATCCTGGTAGGGAACCCATGGGGCGGGCTGCAGTTGGCGGGTGTTTCTAATCTCGCGCCTGACAAGGGCAGGCAGCCACCGTTGAGGGATCAACCCGTAACGAATGAGGTAAAGCAGCAGGCTGCGCCCGTTGCGGATCGGACGGCTTTCAATGCAAGAGCAGCCCAAATTCGTGAAAGCGTTGCTATATTCATCTGCGGTTCTTTGCCAAGCTCGTTTCTGCACGCGCACTTGCTCAATCAAGTAGACCTTGCCGCCAGGTCTTAGGGACACAACGATCTGGTCAATTAAATTCCGAAAATTCTCGTCATCAGTTATGCACTGAAGAGAACCGACAGACATCACGGCATCAAAATAATTCTCCGGGAAAGGTAGGCGGCTACCATCAAAAAGAATTAGTTCCAGCCCATCTGTATGCACAAATTGGCGAGCGCGAGAAAGCATCTCGGGATTGATATCCAGTCCAACCACACGCTTGGCGGCCCCTACAGTTGCAGAAAAAAAACGCCCCGTACCACAGCCAAAATCGAGCAGCACCGCATCCTTGATATCCCACACCTCGCTTAATACAGTCTTTTGCAGCATGTCGATGTAGCTGTTTTTAAGACCCCGGCGATCCTTGTTATCTATCACTGCAGCTAAAGTCGCAGCCGTTATATCCGTAGCCATGGCGTATCTCCGTACCTGCATACTTTAATCGATAGGTTCAACTTCCGTTTCTCTGAGTTGGCAATACTCTACCATACCGCACGAGATTGGCGCCGATCCTGCCCAACACAGAGGTCCAAGAGTACTGGTAGTAGTCCTTTTGAATGCCGCCCCACTTCTCCTTGAAACCCACCACTCCTTTGGCCCCGCCGGGCGATGGTCCTAAGTCGAAGCTGACCATGCCATCTGCGATGGCATCTTGAAAAACCGTCTGAACCACCGCATCGTTGACTCTATAGCTATCGAACTCGCTATCCCTTGCATTCAACCAACCGTAGACCTGCCGCGAGCCAAAGACTTGAACAGAGCCCGCAACAACACGGCCGTTCAACTTGGCGACATAGAAGCGGAAAGTGTCGCTCTTTGGGAGAAGTTGCGCCACGGCGCGATAGAGGGCTGCCGGGTAAGGTCGCCGGCCATGCGCGATGTAGTTTTTGGAACATAGGTGCTGCCATTGCTCAAAGTCGCCCGGGTCCCTGCTCCTGTATATTTCGATGCCTGCCTTAGCGGCCTTTCTTGTGGCGTACCCGCAAAATGTCCGAACCTTCTTGTCCAGTTTATCGAAGCAGTCAGGCAGGGGCAGCACATGGGTCGATACCACGGTTTCCTTCAACCCCAGGGCGCGTAAGCTTGAAGCTAAGCCCGCGAAATCCTGTACACTCAGAAGGACTGTGCGGAAGCCGCCGAATTCTCGCACAAAAGCCTCCAGCAGGCCGGGAATCGCTTTGTCCTCGTGCCCTGGCCGGCAGATCGGCCCCCCGTGAACGCCGAACCCGCTTGAAAATACTGCGTGGACAAAAAACTTCTCAAAAACAGTGACGGGCATAGCTGCGAACAGGCAATCGCCCTCATGCGCGCATATCAAAAACTGGCGGACACCCGACGAGAACAACTCATAAATTTTCATCCAATCCAATGAGTTAAACGGCGAGCTGCCTCTGCAGTCCTGAAGAAGATCAAGATAAGCCTCTCGATCGATAGACTCAAACGGAGTTACTTTGTAATGCATACAGAAGACCTCGTCAACGCCACTCTCTCCGCAAGCAGAACAGAGTGTAACACCGATAGTCTATCGGGAGCGCATTCACTTTCCATTGCGGTGTTATTCGAACTAAGCTGTGGCTGTTTTGCACCAGCCTTTGACTTAACTTTGCATTGCAAGTAAGCAAAAGGTTGCAGCCGATGATTGCGGCAAATGAATTTTGCCCCGCCATGCCAGTGGTTATACTGGCGCCTGAAACATACCCAGGGATGGGGATTTTGAGGCTTTTTAGTGACCATGCGGTTGGCGACGAGGTACGCCAGTTCCGGCATACAATGATTTGCATCCTGAACGAGGGTGCGTTCCGTCTTGAAAATGCTGTGGATTTTCCATCACAAGGCCTTGCCCGTAAGCGGATGCGTGGTCGACGCTTCGTTTCTCCTGCAGTCTTTTACATCCACGATGACAAGTGGACCTTGTGCATCGCGAATCGGCATTCGTTTGCTCCGGCAGTACTCAGCAAGTTTTTTATGTATCTCGATGCCTTTGAGAGCATATGTGTACCCTCCGATAAATTGGGCGACTTCAGGGGATACGGTATTTTCAGGGGATCCATTAATTTCGGGGGATTGCGGCTTCAGTTCCTTCAGACGATGCTGAAACTGGGCAGCTCCGAAATTGGAGGTGACATCGTTTTCCAGATAGACAAGCTTGTCGATGTCCTGTTTTCGCAGCCAAGTCAGTATTTTTTCGACATCCCAATCGATATCGAAATAGTCGCCGTGAGTACTAGCGAAAAGATCGCTCATCATCAGCTTCGGCGTAATCGGAAAGCTGCCGACAAGACAATCCATGGCCGCGGGAACGAACCCGTTACCTGCTGAAAGCTGTTCGACCGCCCGACGTTCCTCCGGCGTCAAAACCGGCGCACAGATTCGTCCAGAAGATTCTGCTGGCAGCGAAAGCTTCGCCCCCGCGCGCCCTTCGAAAGGAACCTCCTGTTGCAGGACCATTGCCATGACCAGCGCCGCCGAGGTTACGACGAGGGGCAAAGCCTCAAAGCGAAGGAGCCGCACCAGCCTATTCCGATAGACATGAATGCAACTTCTGATCAAAAAGACATACAGAAAAGCATCGATAATCGGAATGTAGTAGCGCCTGAGGTTGACGCCCAAAGGCCCTATCTTGGCGATCATGATGACGACGGTGGCGGCTGCCGCGATGGAGAAGGCTCCCAGAACCCGAAACTCGGTTCGCACCGTCGCATGCCTTCCCGCAACCGACTGGCCTACACAGGCGAGGATCGCAAGGAAGGTGACAGTAATGACCGGCGTCTGCTCCTGCCAGAGAACCACAACTTGGGACAGCAACCACGACAGGCTTAGGGGCTGTTCATGGAAGATTTGTCCGTAGTGCGGATTGTAGCCGGCTGCCGACGACAATGGCAGGAGGCCCGTGTCGTTGTAGAAAATGAGGATCCAGAGGCTGGGAATAACGAGGAGCGCGGCGCCCAGCGCGATCCAAGACCGGTCCCGGTTTTGCCAAAGGGCGAAAGCGGCGGCGACGAAAGCGATAAGCGCGATCTGGGGACGCATCGTCACGGCCATGACCGAAAGCCCGAAAGGTATGAAGAAGCTTCGTAGCGAGGAATTCGGGAGCGAGAGGCTGATAAGGAGCGCGCTCATGCCGGACATGGCAAGCGCCGTCCCCAGATTGAGCTGAAAGGGCTGCACAACCAGAGTAGCAGTCAGGGCCGCCACGGGCGCGGTCCAGAAGCCCATCCCCAAAAGCAGCGCGCCAAACAAAAACAGGATGGACCCGACGACAGCATCAAGGGAGGCCACGTAAGACACGCCTGCAGGACCCGCGGAGAAGACGGCTTGCAGGAAGGTCCATCCTCCAAGTGTGATGGGCCTGCGACCGCTGAAATATTCGGTAACGGAGCCGGTTTCGAGAAGCTTGTCGATGAAGAAGAAATATTCAGGATCGTCATTTTCTTCGAAGGTCGGCGTCACGCATGAAGCAAGCACCGCGACCAGGGCCAGCAACAGCCAGAACCTCATGCGAGAGCGAGCCCAGCCGAGCGCCGAGCCGCGCAGCACCGCCGCGGCCGCCAACGCCGAACAGCCCAAAACCGAAACGATCGCCGGCTGCGTGGCGACGCCAAGCGCGTAGGCGCCGCTGAGAACCACCCACAGCACCGAAAAGCCGAGCAAGGTGGAATGCACAAAATCGAGGGGGGACACGGGCTCGCTTTCACCAGGGGCTTGCCGGGGCGCGGCTCCCGCAGACGAGGCGACAAGACCCAAGCGCAGGGCGCTTCCGACAAGGTCCGAGACCATGAAGACGACCAGGACCCAGCCGATGAAAAGTATGAAAGTCACTGTCCTCTCCCATTAGCCATCTGCAGAACGGCGTCTTCTCCCATGATGTGGCAGGCGTGCAAAGCGCGACTCCGGTCTGCGTCGCGGCTTCTCACGTGCGCGTCTCTCCTTGTGACGTAAAGGGCGAGTGGCGTCAGCACCACGAGCACGGTAAAAAGCGCGGCGCGCGTAGCCAAGGCCGCCATCACGCTCTGAGCCGGAGCGACGGCCAGTGTGGAACCCACGAAAGCGACAGCTGCCCCGAATATCCCAATGGACCCCGGCGTAATGCTAACGAGAGAGGCTAAGGTTCCAAGGGCTTCGATTGCCATCGCTTCAACGAAGCCCAACTTCACTCCAATCGCCGTGCTGGCTGTCCAAAAGCCCAAGATAAGCGCAAATACCCTGACGCGCATCACAAAGGTCGGCCGCGCTTGGATACCACCCAATGTTCCTTTTGAACCTTTCCAAACCTGCCGCTACCTTTGGCGATGGTTCAAAGTCGAAACTAGTCATGCCTTCTGCGATGACGTCTTTGAATACAACCTGGAAAATTGCATCGTTGATCCGCAGCTTGTCAAATTCGCTGTTCGTGGCGCCCATCTAGTAATATACCTGTCGCAGCGCGAAGATTTTGACCGTTCCGCCTACTACACGACCGTTCATTTTGGCGATATAAAGGCGGATAGTAACGCTCTTCACTGCGGATAAACTTTCCGTTTTGGTTGTATCCGATGAGCAGCTTCGCGCATTCGCGCCTGCTGTTGGTGCGACGCTTGGCGCCGCTATTTACGACGTTGAGCTTGACGCATGCCTATCATTGAGCAAAAGCTTACCATCGGTAACGGCAGAAGATTAAATCGGGCCTATCAGTCCCAATCTCGACAAAGGAAACTCCTCGGCCCCAGAGCCTGTTTCAAAAGTATCGATTGACAATATCTTCGTTGCATGGTTCTGACTGAGGTAATTCGCTCACGGCAGTTCAAGGATGGGTGGCCGTGCCAGCTTCTTCGCCCGCAGCCGATAAGAATTTGGCGATTGGGTTTATTCTTGTCAGTTATAACAGCGCTGCAGTCCTGGGCGATGCGATCAGAAGCATCCCGCAGGGCTACCCGGTCGTTGTTGTCGATAACGCCAGTCGCGATACATCCGCTGCGATTTCACGAAGTTTGGGCGCCTCCGTGATCGCTAACGATCGCAATGTGGGCTTTGGCGCGGCCTGCAATCAAGCGGCAAAGATGCTTACAACGCCTTATCTTTTTTTCCTGAATCCGGACGCGACGATTCAACACGGAGCCATGGAAATCATTGAAAATGCGATCAAAGCGTTTCCAGACGCAGCCGGTTTCGGTCCGTCCGTAGAAATCCCCGGCGAGGCGCGCAATTTTCGCTCGACCTCATATGTGATCGATCAGGGCAGGCGATACATAGCTGACGACGCAGCGCCAAAAGATTGCGCCGAGGTCGATTTTCTCGATGGGGCTGCGTTTTTGGTCGACCGTGAATCATTCTGGAGCTGCGGCGGCTTCGACGAAAATTTATTTCTGTATTACGATGATGATGATCTTAGCTTCAGGCTGAGACAGTTGAGCAAGAAGCTGATTTATGTCCCGCAAGCCAAAGTATCTCACCTAAAAAAGAACTCGTCAAAGGGCGCCCTGCGTTTGGACTACAACCGAGCTTTCCACGAAACTCGATCCCGCCTGCTTTTGAACATCAAATACGGCATCCCGACTGAGATGCACAAAGAGAAAAAGCGCGCTGTGATTCGCTTTGTGCGCGCCTTGGCGATGTTGAACTTAAGAAAGTCCGCTAGATATCTTGGAACGCTTTCAGCCCTCAATGCTAAGCAACTCAAGAGCCGATCGCGCCTCACATAGTTAGGCCGCTGCATGACCGTCTTTACTGGTCGTTCACCCTATCGGGGCGTGCGTTTCGTTGGGACACCGGCCTTTTCGGCTGATCGTCGGGATGAAGACACAGCGGGATCGATCTTCTCGTCCACTTTGAGGCTGCGGCCATTTCCAAGGGCGATCTCGACGACACTGGCGCGGCGAGCGCTCTGCGAGGAGCCGGAAGCGACAGCGCAGCGGCTGCAGTCTCCTCCCCCTTAACCGGCATGAAAGCGGCGCAGCCAGCGAAAGCCTTGGAAACCCCGGGCAATTTGCCCGCGCGCGTTTTCCGGCGCCACCCATAAACTTGGCTGCGGGAAATGCCACGGCGGTCCATAACGCTAGCGCCGCTTCGATAATCAGCGCGTTTTCCTCCGCCGACTACTTCTGTATAGCCTCGTCTCGATGGGTTTGCAACGACTTGCTAAAATGACTGCGCTTGAGTTCTAATAGCGTCAGCGATAGAGACGCCGGTTGACTTGGTTCTAATACCCAACGACCCCAGCACGCTAGGCGCCAATAAAATTGCTTCCTTCTCCATCTCTATGAATTTTCTGGCTGTCTCCCATGCTAAACGGTTACCGCGTGTATCGCTCGATGGTACGAGGGTCGAATTAGATCCATCATCCTTCCAATAATAGTCGCCGATCATTTGCGTAAGAGCGGAGAAGGAGCTTTTATACTTGGCACAGAAGCGCAGCAAAAAATGATAATCCTCTAAGCGAGGCAATTTCTCATCAAAATATAGATCCTTTGACTCTACTTTCTCTCGATCGATAAGGTAACTGTGTATTGGGCAAAAGTTTTCTGCAAACAAGTCTATTAGGCAGCCCTTCTTAAGTTTATCTTCCTTCGATGTCGTTATAGCAAAATCTCGCTTTTGGATTACATGCTTCATATAGACACCTCCAAAAGCAATAGAGGCATTCTCCTTCTTCAATTTATCGATCAACAATGCATATCCGTGCGGATAAATGACGTCATCATAGTCGAGAAAAGCAAGATACCTATTCTCAGAGTTCCTTATTCCCAAGTTCAACAATGCAGATCGAGCATCGAGCGGGCGTTCATTAATGTAATTTAAAACCCTGATCTCCAGGGCTCCGCCGATATGTTCGAAGGATTCCACTCTATTTTTGATGATTTCGATTTCACCTGGGCTAAATCGCTGGCAAATGACTTTAGCTTCTACAAATACCCCCTCAGTGCAAGCCAGAGCGAGAAGGCATCTCTCTAATTCAAATATCCTCTTGGCATCGTGAAATCTTATAATGACGTCCACGTTGGGAATCTGTTCCCGGGAAAGAGGCATGCTACCACCGCACTGTTGAGAAGTAGAAACGGCTTGAGAAGTCGCAGAGATTACTGGCGTCGAAACACGCTTGTTCCTCACGAACCTCTGGGATTTCGATGCCCAGCGAATTCATCTCTGAGACTGATGAATTTGCAAAAGAATGCGAGCCCCACTTGAGAGCAAGCTTATAGCCAGACTTCAGCATCTCCCTGTATACCATGGGATTCGGCCTTCCACGAGTTGTATCATGAAAGAATAAGGCCCTTGGGTTTGTCTTCACCGAGAAGCCAGCAAGCCGCGCTCTCCAAGATAAGTCGACATCATCACAGTAGAGAAAAAACTCTTCATCAAACCCACCGATGACGTCATAGACCGTCTTCGGTATAAGCAAACAGGCGCCCACCCCCCACTCCGTGTCAAATGTATTTATGTCATATGTCTTTGGGTGCTCCTCGGGAAATTGTAGAGCCTCGATTAACGCTGAGTGCTCCGACGCAATGCTCGATTGAATAAGCGCCTTCAAACAATCTGGGTGAAAAACACCATCTGGATTTACAGCAATATATAAGTCGGTCCCCGATGAAAAAGCGGACTCCATAATTATATTTTGGCCTTTTGCAAAACCAAGATTTCCCTGGGAAGGCAGACACCTTATAGTAAAAGAAGATTCAGGAAGGGTTGAAGCTGCGCCGTTGTCAAGAATAACTAGATCTAAATCAAGCTCCGCTGCCACGCGCGGCATACTAGCTTCTATACTTCTTACTAGGCGCGCAAGTTGGATCTCGTCGTTATTGTAGGTGACGACGCCCAAGGTGATCTTATATTTTCCAGATATATCAAGATTGGAACCAAGTGTCCTTTCTTGGACTGCATCATTTACGGCCGGCAAACTCATATCGAAAGGTTTTGCGGAGAGCTTTTGCAGCCGCCGCTCCATTCGTTTGCGAAATCTGCGGGGAAGAACGGGGCCCAATTTTAATATTGCACGGCTCGTCCATATTTTGAACCGCCGGCGGCGTTCTTTGGCGGATTTCCCATCTGCTGCGGGTATGCTGCTCTTCCGCTCTGTAGTAATGGCCGCAGGTGCGTTTTTCTCTTCCCGCCTACGAATTCTGGCGACGAAAGAACTATCCTGGAACGGCGATACTTTCCGTATAGTTCTACTTGTGCGCCATTTCACATAACGCCTTATGTTAGCGATCGGTTTTTTACGCGCCTGGCGAAGATCTGCGTAAACGCTTTCAAAACGATTGTCGGCGAGGGCCAAAGCAGCTTGCAAGCGTCCTTGCTCTTCAGCAATCCGGGTTTCCCAATTGAGCCGTTCTTCGCCAAGCACCTTTTCAAAGTGAGCTTTCTGCTCAGAGAGTTCCACTTCCTTCAGCGCGTTCTCGTCTCGCAGCTTCTGTTTCAATGCACGGTTTTCATCGAGCTGCGCGGCGAGCCTAGCTTGAGCAGCCGCTATCACGGCGTCCTTATGTGTTTTGGCCATTTCATTGGCAAAGTTGCCGCCAAGAAGCGCATAGGCTCTTCGGATTTCGTGCGCAACGCTATCGCTTTCGCACGCCGTAAAAAACTCCTTCAGAAGTGGCGGCTGGTTTGGGCCGTACGCCAGCACGCCCAGGCCATGACAATGGGAAAACTCGAAGCCTGGATGGCCGGCTTTGAGTTCCGACCAAAGCTGAAAGACGCCGAAGCCTCGTTCTCTAACGTTCGTATCGTGGAACAGGACGATGGCGCGGTCAGACAGCTTGGGGCGCCAGGCTTCAAAATCGTGTTTAACGTCCTCGTAGAAGTGGCGGCCGTCGATATGCAGGAGATCGATGCTGCCATCCTCAAAATGGGGCAGAGCGCTGTCGAAAGTGGAGCGCACGATTCTCGAAAAGGCGCTGTAGCGTTTGTGATAGGCACTCAGCTTTTCAAATACTTCTTCCCCGTAGAAACCGGTATGCTCGTCGCCTTTCCAGGTATCGATGCCAAATGCCTTTGCATTTAAGCCGAGCCGGTCGATGGCCTGACAAAAGCAGCCGTAGGAGAAGCCGCTCCAAACGCCGAGCTCAACGACGGTCCGAGGGCGGAGGCTTTCTACGAGCCAAAACGCAAAGGAGGCATGTTCAAGCCACGCCGAATTGACCAGATAGTCTGGCGTCCAAAAACTGCTGTCCGATATAAACTTCATGTTAAGTTAAAAGCCCCTACTCGCGCGTCAAGGTTACATGAGGTCACGTACCAAAGAAAAAATAGTTTGTCGAGAGCCCTCAGCCTTCTCTATGAAGCTGTGGCATTCTGCTCACTATGTTTCTTTGACAATGCCGCTTAGGGTCCTTTCGAAAACTAGGACACATTCCCCTTCACCTGACCGTTGTCTTTGAATAGATCACTGATTAGAATCGCAGGGGCGTATATGTTAAAAGCTGTTTCGCCAATGTTTGGAAAACTGACTGCTCCTTGAATCGCAAGTGACGGGCAGGCCGGCGCCTTAGCCCTGCAAACTCGATCTCGGGGCGTTGTTGAACTCCCCTCTGGCCATCCCCTCGGCGAGACGGCGCGGGAGCATCCATCCCATCTTCCCCAACTTCTTGCTGGTTCGCCATTTCAAGTACCTTCTTAAATTTGAGAAGGGTTTGCGCCGAACGCTGATCAGTTCGCGAGTTGCCGTCTCCGCTTGAACCTCCGCGGTTTTGAGAACTTCACTCACATAGGCATAATAATCGAGCAGCTCTTGTTCATGTTTTCGCAAGCGCTCCTCAAGCCGCTGCTTGCTGCTTGAAAGTTCGTCGAATTCCCGCATGCGCCGCTCGTAGTCAAATGTTCGGATCCCGTGCGCCACTGACCGCCCCAGCCTTCTAAAGATGAGCTGAACGTCCCCTGCCGCTTCCGCTCGCAGCGAAAAAAGCTCATCCACTTCGGTCTCGGAGGCGCCGATCTTCAAGATGCCGAGACCGTGCCCATGGCTGAACTCGAAGGCGGGATAAAGCCGCTCAAGTTCAGACCAAAGCTGGCGAATGACCGGTTCCTCATCGGGCAAATTCGTTCCATGCACAAGCAGAATTGCCCGGTTGGATAGCTTTGCGCTCCACGTCGCGACATCGCTGCGGAAGGCAGCGCATGCTGCGGCGTTATGAAGATGCAACAAATCGATTGAGCCATTATCGAACTGGGAGACCGCCCGATCGAATGGGGCGTCCACAAGCGTGGAAAACGACTCGTATCTCCTATGGTAGTCCCCGAGTCGGACAAACCTCGTCGGGTCTGAGGCGAAGTCCTCGCCCCAGTTGCCGAGCGCAAAAGCCCTTGTGTCCAAGTCGAGCCGACCGATGGCTTGACAAAAACAGCAATATGAAAAGCCCGCCTGTGTCCCGAGTTCCAACAAAACGCGCGGCCGAAGCCGTTCCATCAGCCAAAACGCGAAAGAAACATGGTCGTGCCAAGTGGAGCTGACAAGGTAAGACGGCTTCCACAAGGTTGATTCGGTAATTTGCATGTTAGCCCCTAACTTAAGTAGCCTGAATTCCAACCAACCGGTAGAATTCATTGATGTCTTGCGCCGGGGGAGCAATCACGCGCGGGATCCTCATTTTATCGCCACCGAAAGAGCACCGGCGGTTACAGATGACAAAGCCGTATTCGTATCCGAGTTCCATCGCCTGCCCGACGACGACGTTGTCGCAATCGCCATGGGGATAAGCGATTTGAGAAACAGCTGCTCCAATGATGTCCTCGAGCTTCTCTTTGCTTGCCTTCAGTTCCTCAAGTAACTGAGGTCGCGAAATAGCAGTAAGATGAGGATGTGTCTCTGTGTGACTGCCAAAGGTAATACCCTGCTCGCTCAAGAACCTAATTTCACGTTTGGTCATTATCTCATCGAGGCAATTGTACTTACTGTCCCAGTCTGCGGTCTTTCCTACATAGCCGGTCGGTACAAATACTGTTGCGGTAAAATCATACTTTTTCAGTATCGGAAAAGCTTCGTTCAGGAAATTTGTAAAAGCGTCGTCAAAGGTAATAATGACGGCTCTTCCATTTATCTTCTTATTTGACTGCGCCGCACTCCACCAGTCTTCGACACCGATCGACCTGAAACCGTTCTGCCGCAGTGTCAGCACTTGCTGTTCGAATGCACTTGGGGAAAGACGCCAGGACGGGAGCGGGTGGTCCGGCGGGACGTTTTCAATGCCGTGATACATAAGCACCGGAAGCTCTTCGCTCACATATTCGGCTGCTGCGCGGCGCCTCGTAACCTTAGTCCCATTCCATTCGATTCTCTCCGCTATCTTTTTCGGGAGTATCGGCAGGTCGTCCACTTCCTTGATCTCGGACGTTGCACGCGGACAGGAGGAAGATTTCTTGAGGAGCAAAACACTGTAAAGAGGCGTTCGCAGCTCGCGAATAAGCTGCATATTCTCCACCTCCAAAAAACTCTGCTTTATGGTCAGGGCGCTGTAATCTTTCTTCTGATCGAACGCAGTCTCGCCTGGAACATCCGATATAAAGTTCGAGTGAACGGAGATTAAATAGCCTTCCGAGCTTAGGTGATCACAAATGTTTTTGACAACGCAGCGTAAAGCCCCCTTGCCGCAAAAATATAGAGCTTCACTGCAAACGATCAGGGAAAAAGTTCGCGGTAGTGGCTTTGAGAAAAAATCCAGCTGTAGAAAGGCAATATTATCCTGGTAGCTGCATCTTTGCCTGGCGCGGGTTAAAGCGATACTCGACAAATCTACAGCGAGGAGGCTCTTCACCCTCGGCGCCAACATCTGAGTAAAGAAACCCTCGCCGCAGGCAAGCTCGGCAGCGTCCCCATCGAAGTCGAGAGGTATTTGCGCAAAAGTATGTGCACGCTTTGCTCGCTCGTAGACGTTGTTATCGTCCCAGGGATCTTCCGTTTGGAAAAGATCGTCCCATTGGCGGTCAAGGTAAATGCTATTTTCAGACATAAAGCGATCCCACCCGCATTTCGCTTAGCTAGCGTAACCCGAGATCGTATAGTTGCGGGATTGCCCGCACAAGAGCCGCCGGGAAGTATCCACGGTTTTCGTGCGTGTGTTCGAGGCTGAGAAGGCTCCGCCCAAATAGAGACCGTGCCCGAAAAGTCATGAAAAGAATTCAGGAGCGACCTGGGGCAGGTTCAGAAGATATTGCCCGTAGCTGCTTTTTCCGCACCGGCTCGCTAGCGCCAAGAATTGATCTGTCGAAATGTAACCCATGCGGAGAGCTATCTCCTCAGGACAGCAAATTTTCAAACCCTGCCGCTTTTCGATAACTTCCACGAATTGGCTAGCCTCAATGAGAGACTCGTGTGTGCCCGTGTCAAGCCAAGCAAAACCGCGGCCCATGACCTCCACATAGAGTTGATTATCGCGGAGGTAGGCGGCGTTGACATCGGTAATTTCGAGTTCGCCCCGAGCCGATGCCTTGAGCGATTTGGCGATCTCGACGACCCTGTTATCGTAGAAGTACATGCCTGTTACTGCGCAATTGGATTTGGGCAGCTTCGGCTTCTCTTCTATGGAGAGTGCCCGCCCGCCTTCATCAATTTCGACGACACCATAGCGCTCGGGGTCCTTGACTCGATAAACCAAAACCGTGGCCCCATGATCGCGCCCTGCCGCTTTCGCAAGAAGCTCCGGCAAACCGTGCCCGTGAAAAATATTGTCCCCAAGGATCAGACAGGCACGGTCGCCGCCCACATAGCGCTCGCCAATCAAAAAGGCCTGAGCGATGCCCTCGGGGCGGGGTTGCGAAGCGTAAGTGATTCTCAATCCGAGATGATATCCATCGCTCAACAGCTGTTCAAAAGCGGGCAGGTCTTTCGGGGTAGAAATAATGAGGATGTCGCGTATGCCGGCAAGCATGAGTGTGCTTAGGGGATAATATATCATGGGCTTGTCGAAAATCGGCAAGAGCTGCTTCGATGTCACCAAGGTGCTCGGGTAGAGGCGTGTGCCGGAGCCCCCAGCCAAAATTATGCCTTTCATCGGTTTCACTCACCTTGAGTTTGCTGCGGCATTAAGCAAGAATGTCAGTGTAAGGCAACATAAAATACCGCGACCTTGAATTCATAGCTTCCGCGAAGGCGGCCCATCGTTTTCAAACGTCCTCCTCAGGAAATAAGCTGGAGGGTCGCGGCGCGCCCGTAATAATCGCTACTGGAAAGCATCTCTTGATGACTGCCGAATGCTTTGAGGACTCCATCCTCGACCAAGGCGATCTTGTCAGCCTGCCTCACCGTGGAGATGCGATGCGCGATGACAAGAATGGTCTTTTTTCCCGCTTGCGAGTGCATGTAGCTTCGGACGAGTTCTTCGTTGTCCGCGTCAAGCGCGGAGGTGACTTCGTCGAACAGAAGGATGGGCGCGTCCTTGATGATTGCGCGCGCAATGTTCAGGCGCTGCGCCTGGCCCCCTGAAATCAGCGATCCAAGCTCGCCCACCGGCGTATCGTAACCCTTGGGCAGGCTCGCGATATAGTCTTTCAGGCCAACCACCTCGCAAGCCGCTTCGATCTCGTCCTGAGGGACGTTCGGCCGCCTCAAGGAAAGGTTCTCGCGAATCGTCCCGCTAAAGATGAAGTTGGATTGGCCGACATAGGCGACCGTATCTCGAAGCGCGCCGACCGGCACCGCGTCGATAGACTTCCCGCCAACGGTAATTTCTCCGGCTTGGTGGCGATAGAAGCGAAGCAGAAGGGAAAATATCGTCGACTTCCCGGCGCCGGACGGCCCCACAAGGGCAATCATCTCGCCTGGTTGTATACGGAGGGAGAAGCCGCAAAGAACGTCGGCGCCAAGGTCGTAAGCGAAGCGAACGCTCTTGAACTCGATGCCCAGCCCCACCTCCGACGGCGCGATGTGCGCCACCTTGGCGGACTTTGCATCTTCGTGGTCCGGTTCGTTGTCCGCGAGCAGATCGTGAACCATGCTAACGCCGACCAGCGACGTCTTTAAGGTAACGCGGAGTTGGCTGAGACGCCGGGCGGGGTCGAGCGCCAGCAGCAGTGAGGTGACAAAGGAAAGGAAAATGCCGGGATCGTAGACGCCATAGACAGAGCGATAGCCCGCGTAAAGGATCGTGAGCCCGATCCCGATGCCGCCGATAGTATCGATGATCGGCACCGGCGCGGCTTGAAGCGCTGAAACCTTATCCGATCGATCCTTAATGCTATCGACGACGGAATCTGCTTCCGTTTTTATGAGCGGCTCCAGATTGTAGGACTTAATGACCTTAACGCCCTGAACAACCTCCCGTACATGCTTGTTGAGCTCCGCAACCGATTTCATTTCCTGTTGCATCAGCCATTTGACGTGTTTCAACAGGCGCGTGATCATCAGAAACACTGGCGGCACGGCGATAAGACATATCAGGGTGAGCGTCGCATCCTGCCCAACCATAACGACAAGGAGCGACGCCACGGTGGCCGCATCGCGCGCGCCGCTCAAGACGACCGTGTTCAAGATCGAGCCGAAGGAACTTGCGCCCAAGTTCACGCGCATCATAAGGTCGTCCGAAGAGTAGCGCTCGAAGAACCTCACGCGCTGCGCGAGCATGTGGTCGATCATCCCTTTTTGCGTCCGCGCAACCATATCGTTTGCGATGCGCGCGGAGAGGACAGACTGCCAGTATGAAGCAGCGCCTTTGGCGACGAACAGCGCGACGATCGCCAAGAAGAGCGGGATCAGAAAATCGCCCTGTTTTTTCACGAAGAAGTCGTTGACAACGTCGCGCACGAGCCAAGCCGCCGTGGCGATGGCGGATGAGGAAATGACGATCAATACGATGATGGCGGCGTATTTGAATTTGTACCTTGGAAAGTGCGACTTGAAAATTGAAATAATGACCTTGAAATCGTCATCTCCCAGCAAGTTTGCTCGGAAAATGTTCATGAGCAGTCTCTTTCCTAAGGGCGCCGAACTGGTTCTCTTACCGCCTGGAACCAGATGATGGTCTTGTTAAGGCAGCCTTCGGCGATAACAGGGGCGCGCGCACATTGATATTGAATGAGCGCCCGCTCATCCACAGATGGCGGCTACGCGATCGAGAGAGGACCAAGGAAAGCAAAGCCGGGCGCCTGGCTAATTTGTGACCGCCGAACCAAGGAGGGCACGGATATCGGCGCCTGATTCTTTGGCCAGCTTGTCGGCGGCGGGCGTAACTCTGCCGCGAGTTTCGCCAAGCTCCTGGTAGCCATTCGTTGTGCCCGCCCATTTGTGATCGGCATAGACCAACCCACTTCCTGTATAAAGTTGGCCTCTATAATGGTTCGGGCAAAACATGTGAGACGGCAATATCGTGATATTGTGATAGCCTTGATCCATATAGTCATAAATGCACTTAGTAAGACGATAAGGCCCCACGGATTTCCAGGCGCTCATTCTTACAAATCGCATTCTGCTCCAGCTCCAGCGCGAAAACAACTTCTCTCGACTGCGAATTGTTTCAATCAGGTAGAGCAAGAAGGGATTTTCAGGTACGCTTCCAAGAAACGCGTTGCTGACGAGCTTGGCCCGGCCTACAGCCAAAGTATTCTCCCAGCATGCGAACATCTCGTTTTCAAGCAGCCAACTATCCAGAGGCCGCAGCGAGAACGAGTCCGCATCCACATAGACGCCACCCTCGCGGTAAAGAATTTCGTAGCGCATGAGATCCGCAACGCCGCACCAATGACGTTGTTTCACAAAAGCCCGGATGTGCTTTTCGTTGATCCAGGCCCTTTCATGAAGGTCCTGATCGGTCCAGAGTTTGATTTGCCAATCGGGGTGATTGGCCTCCCAAGATCCAATACACTTCTGCGGCCTCTTGTCCGCATCTCCGACCCAAATGATATGTATTTTTTTCGGAATCTGAGACATCAGAGGCTCTTCTCCAGCTAATCGAAGCATCCACTACCTAAACTGGCGCCTCACCAGGGGCCATGGCCATCTCAACATACTCCAACACGAAACGCACAAACCTGCCGCCCCCATCCACATAGACTTCTCACCAGGGCAGCGCGACTCTAAAGAGTTTGTTAATCTGTCTTTAATCAGTTCCGCTTGTCAAGCGCGCGCAATTGCGCGTGGCGCAGATGCCGCAAGCCTTGGATAGGCGTGCTGGAGCGGTTTTCGAGGTCGATTTAGGGATGCTGCGCATGTCTATCGCCACGAGCGCGCGGCGGTGCGCGCGTTTAAGGCAGCGCACGCGTTGCACAAGCGCAACACACCTTTCAAAACGGCCTTTTGAGACACGCCATCGCCGCCGATTTCCCGACGCCGCCGATCTTCGAAGGCGACAGCAAGAGCGAGGCCGAAGCTAACTTCGGGCGGCGCTCCCAAACGCCTCGGCCTGACCGGCAGGGCCGGGCGCGGCCGCGCCGCCTTGCCGGCTTTTTAACGGAAATCGGCGCCGCGCTTAAGCCGAGCCGAACAAGCGTTCAAATCCTGGTGTTATGCGGATTTATAAAGAGAAAACTCCTTTTCATTCATGCTTGGCGGCTTGTGCGGCGCAACTGGCGCGGCTAACGTCGAGAAGATAGCGGGCCGCCGGGAGCGGCGATTCTCCAGAGCTATTTCAGCCATTCAAAAGAACCAAGCAATGTCCCCTTCAAAATCCGCCTCAAGGGCGAGACTTAAGACCATTTCGGTAACGCCTCCAGTCGAGCCGCGCGAGGCAGCCGTGAGCCCGCCGTGCAAGTTCACGCGCCAGGAAGCGCTGCAGTTTCATTCGGAGGGCAAACCCGGCAAGCTTGAAATCGTGCCGACGAAACCAATGGCGACGCAGCGCGACTTGAGCCTCGCCTATTCGCCGGGCGTCGCGGCGCCCGTGGAGGCCATCGCCGAGAATCCAAGGCTCGCTTACGACTACACCGCGAAGGGCAACCTCGTCGCGGTGATTTCCAACGGCACCGCGATCCTCGGGCTCGGCAATCTCGGCGCGCTGGCCTCCAAACCCGTGATGGAAGGAAAGGCCGTTCTCTTCAAGCGCTTCGCCGACGTGGACTCCATCGACATCGAGGTCGATACGCAGGATGTCGATGAGTTCATCAACGCCGTTCGCTATCTCGGGCCGTCCTGGGGCGGCATCAACCTGGAAGACATCAAGGCGCCGGACTGCTTCATCATCGAGAGCCGCCTGCGCGAGCTGATGGACATTCCGGTGTTCCATGACGACCAGCACGGCACCGCCATCATCGCGACGGCGGGACTGATCAACGCGCTGCATCTCACGGGGCGCGATATCGCCGGCGTGAAAGTCGTGTGCAATGGCGCGGGCGCCGCCGGCATCGCGTGCATCGAGCTCATGAAGGCGATGGGCGTGCGCCACGAGAACGTGACGCTTTGCGACACGAGCGGGGTCGTCTACCGGGGCCGCCAGAAGGGCATGAACCAGTGGAAGTCCGCGCACGCCGTCGACGCCAAGGCGCGCACGCTCGCCGAAGCGGTCGAGGGCTCGGACGTGTTTTTCGGCCTCTCGGTCGCGGGCGCGCTGACCAAAGAGATGGTTGCGAGCATGGCCGCGAAGCCCATTGTCTTCGCCATGGCGAACCCCGATCCCGAGATCACGCCGGAGGAAGTGGCGCTGGTGCGCGACGACGCCATCGTCGCCACGGGGCGCTCGGATTATCCGAATCAGGTCAACAATGTGCTCGGCTTCCCCTACATTTTCCGCGGCGCGCTCGACGTGCAGGCGCGAACCATCAACGAGCCGATGAAGATCGCCGCCGCCGAGGCGATCGCCGAACTCGCGCGCGCCGATGTGCCGGATGCGGTGGCGAAGATCTATGGGCGGCGCCTGCGCTACGGGCCCGACTACATCATTCCGGCGCCCTTCGATCCGCGGCTCATTTGCGAGGTCCCGTCGGCGGTTGCGAAAGCCGCCATGGATTCGGGCGTCGCCCGCCGGCCCATCGTCGATATGGAAGGATACCGGGCGCGGCTTTCCGCCAGGCTCGATCCCGCGGCCGGCTTCATCAACTCGATCCACGAGTTGTTGCGCCTCAACCCAAAGCGCGTGGTCTTCGCCGAGGGCGAGGAGGAACTCGTCGTGCGCGCGGCAAGCTCCTTCCTTTCGCAGAGGCTCGGCCAGCCGATCCTGATCGGCCGCGACCAGCAGATCCGCCAGTCGGCCTTCATGGCGGGCGTGAACCTTCAGGACGGGTTCGAGCTTCATAACGCGCTGCACTCCGAGCACAACCAGCTCTACGCGGAGTTCCTCTATCAGCGCCTGCAGCGGCAGGGTTACCTCTATCGCGATTGCCAGCGCCTCGTGAACAACGACCGCAACGTGTTCGCGGCCTGCATGGTCGCGATGGGTCACGCCGACGCCATGGTCACGGGCGTGACGCGCAACTGGTCCACGGCGCTCGCCGATGTGCGCCGCGTGCTCGATCCCCTGCCCGGCCGCCGCGTGGTCGGCGTTTCGGTTATCGTCAGCCGCGGCAAGGTGGTGCTTGTCGCCGACACCTCGGTCACCGCCATGCCCGACGCCGAGGAACTGGCGGACATCGCCGTCGAGGCGGCGAGCGTGGCCGAGCGCTTCGGCATGACGCCGCGCGTCGCGCTTCTCGCCTTCTCGACATTCGGCAATCCGCCCAGCGAGCGCGCGGAGCGCGTCCGCGAGGCGGTGAAGCTGCTCGATCAGCGTAACGTCGAGTTCGAATATGACGGCGATATGGGCGCGGACGTGGCGCTGAACCGGCGCGCGATGGCTCTCTATCCCTTCTGCCGCCTGACCGACACGGCGAACGTGCTCGTCATGCCGGCGTTCCACGCGGCGAGCATCTCGACCAAGATGGTGCAGGAGCTTGGCGGCGGCACGGTGATCGGGCCAATGCTGGTCGGCCTGTCGAAACCGGTGCAGATCGCGTCCCTCGGCTCGACCGACAACGACCTCGTGAACATGGCGGCGCTCGCGGCGTTCGATGTTACGGGCTGAGGCGGTTTTCACTCATCGAAGGAGCGCCCAGGCGGCGCTCCTCAAAGTCCTCGAAAAGACGATTTCCTCATACGAAAGGGGAACTTCGGCGTCGAGCAGAGGCGCGGGAGGAAGGCGTTTCAGGACGCGGCGGCCTTCGGGAGGCGCGTCACAAAGTAAATCGAGAGCCTGCAAGGCGCGCCTCCTGTTTTACGCACAACGATTCGGCGAGCCGCGTATCCAGGACGATGCGCCACGGCGGCGGTTCTTCAGCGCGCCTGGTTGCGCAAACCGCCGCGCGAGGGGTACTAAACCCGGTCAAGCAGTCGAACTCGCCGACATAACCCGAAGATGTCACGGGCGGTTTAAGGGCAGGCAAAGCCCGATGGCGATCCGCTCGGCCTGTATCTGTGCAACGGCAGGCTCGTTCCCGGCCGGGCCGCGAGACGGCGTCGAGCGGGTGCGCGCGCGCCGCTGGCGAGGCGGCCATCCACACAATGTTTGGCGCATTTGCGCGAAAGTCGGTGCGCCGGGCGGCCCGCGCCGATACGAAGGAGCCACGATATCAACGCCAGGAAAGGAGCATGGCTCGATGCGGCAGATAGGATCAGGGACGCGAGTCCTCCTTGTTTTGTTAGGGGTCGCGGCGCTGTCGCTGGCGGCGCCCATGCCGGGCTTCTTGCCGGGACCGGAGCGCGCGGCGCATGCGGAGGCCGCCGATGCGGACCGGCTCGCCGCGGCGAAGGATTTGATGGAGATAACCGGCGCCGCCAAGCAGTTCGACATCGTCCTGCCGCTGATCATGCAGCAGATCGAGAACGCCTTTGTGCAGCTGAAGCCCGAGCATGCGGACGTCATCAAGGAGATCTTCAAGCTTGCCTCCACGAAGTTTTCGGAACGCAAGCAGGAGGCGTTCGATCAGGTCGCCATCGTTTTCGCGGAGGCTTTCACGGCGGGCGAGATTCGCGAGATCGTCGCTTTCTACAGGACCCCGGTCGGCGCCAAACTCATCAAGGCCCAGCCGGAGATCGCGCAGAAAACGCTGGCCATCGGGCAAGCCTGGGGCCGCAAGATCGGGCAGGACATCGATCAGGAGGTCCGCAGGGAGCTCAAGAATTGCGGCATCGCGCTTTAGCGCCGCAACCCGCCGCCCTGTCCCTTCTCCTCTTCGGAGGGGGGACGCGGGGCGGCGCCGTTTACGATCCGTTAGCCTTGGCGCCTCGGAATAAGGTACCGCCAGTTCGCGGTTTTTGGCGTCTTTCCCCTCATTACGGTCAGTATAATCGAAAGCGCCTTGCGGGAGCCTTAAGCGGCGCCTTTTGCGCCTATCGCATTGGTTTTATTGAGGCTTTTCGCCTGCCGGGCGAGCGTCGCAAGCGGTGGCGCCTTCGCCTGCCGCAACCCCAGGCTGTCATTCGTGGTTAACCCGCGCAACAATAAAACCGTTAACTAGGATTTCCGACTCGCTTTTTTCGCGTCGAATCCGGATTTTTCGCGTTTTTCGTAGGCGGCGCGCGCGAAAACGTAAGGACTGCGCATCCCCGTTCCGGCCGTTAACCCCTGGCGATTTTAACCATGTCGCGGCGGTTCGAAAATCGCCCGCGCCTTATGGTTCGAGAATGTCGTCCTATAAGGCGCGGCGCTCCCGCAATCCCGCGACGAGCGGCTATGGAAACTGGAACATGTCGAACAAGTCCCCGATGGCCGGCATGTTGGCTGGCGCATAGGGCGTCCGCGGGTTTTGCGCCGGATTGGGCAGATTGTCCCGGCTGCGCGCGGTAAGCGGCGCCAATCCCCAGTTCCGTTCAATGAATTTCACAACCGAGGCATGATCCGCATAGCTGTGCGCGATCCGCCCGCCGGTAGTAAAGGGCGACACCACGATGAACGGGATGCGCGGCCCGTCGCCAAAGAAGTCGATGGGCTGGATGAAGCCGGAATTGTAATAGCCGCCGCCTTCGTCGAAGGTCACGAAAATGGCCGTCCGCGCGAACAGGTCCGGCTTCGCCTGGATACGGCCGATGACGTTGCGGGCGAACGCCTCGAACAGGCTGAGTTTGGAGCTTTGCGGGTGGCCGTCGAGCCACCAGCCGGGCTTCACATAGGAAACGGCGGGCAGCGTCCCGGCCTCGATATCCGCGAACAGGTCCTGCACATCCTTTAAGTGTTCCTCGCGCTTTGCGGCGTCCGCCATGATGGAAGCTTGATACTGGAACGGGTTGCAGATGTCGCAGTAGCGGTTGGGCTTGCCGGCCTTCGCCTCGTTGAACGTGCCGCCATAGAAGCGAAAGGAGATGCGCTTTTCATCCAGCGCGTCGCCGATGCCGCGCACGCGCGACGGCGGCATGGCGTTGGGGTCCGTATCCAGCGCGCCGTCCGCCTTGTAGCCGGGGTTGAGGTTGTTCAGGACATAATAATGCCCCGGCTCGCAGTTGGGCTTGGGCGCGTAGGGCAATGACGCGAGATAGCGAACGATGGGCGCCACGCCCGGCTGGGTTTCATCCGCGCAGGCTGTATAAGAGCCGTCCAGCGTGTAGCGGTTGAGCGAGCCGGGCTGTGGATTGGGGTTGGCGATCTGGGCCGCGGGCGGTCTCGCCGGAGCGTTCTTACTGTCGCTGTAAAAGAGGGTGTCGGCCATGGCGATGTAAAAGTGCTCCACCATGGTGCCGCCCATCTGCGCCTGATGGTAGTTGTCGCTCATGGCGTAGTCGTCGGCCAGACGCCGCAGATAGGGCGCGTCGCCCCGTTCGGCGTTGTAGAAGCCCATGGCGTTGCCGCCCTCGCGGCGCGTGGCGGAGTTGGTGGTCGCCACGAACGGATAGAGATCGCTCAGGCAGCCGCTGGGGTTCTCCGCCGTCGCATTGCGCACGCCGCAGTCCGACTCCTGCCACATCTGGAAGAAGCGGTGGACCATGTCGCCGGTGTAAGCGTCGTAGGCGAGCGAGGGCCCGGTAAGCTGGAACGGTCCGGCGGGCAGGTTCGCGGCGCTGGCGATTCGGGTGTCCGGGCCGGCGGTGGAAGGCAAGCCGCTGGCGCCCGTGGTCATCAAGGCAAGATCGCCCGGCGCCAGATCGTGGACGGCTTCGGCGGCCGCGTCCGCGCTCGTAAAGGGCGGTTTGTCCCTTTGGGTTACGTTCGGGGTTCCGTCCAGTTCGGGCGCCGGTAATGTCGCATAAGGCGTCTTTTCTTCGGAGGCGATAAAGTAACCCGGTCGCGCGGAGGCCTGGAATTGAGCCGCGGCGTGGAAATTGGGGCCGGGAGAGCCATCTTCGTTCACGATGCCCTTTGACAGAAGATTCCACACAGATTGGCCGGGGCGCGGTTTGTAAACGCCGAAGACATGGTCGAACGTGCGGTTCTCGCCGATGATGACGACGAGATGCTTGATCGGCGTCGCCGTGCGCGCTCCTCCATCGGCGTTTCGCCAATGAGACAGGATGGCGGCCAGCAAGCCGAGCGCGACAACGAAAACGTAGAAATGCATCCACTTTCCGGCTCGCGGCGCCATCTCCCGTCCCCTTGTTCGCGGTAAAACTGTCCGAGACTATGAGGATAACCGAAGCACATGACGACCAGATTGCGGGTCGCGGCTGTCCGGTTCCCCCCTTCGTCGTCCCGGAAGCCGCTCGCGGCTGTCCGGGATCGCACAAAACGCAGCCCGAATTCTCAACGGTCCCGGCTCGCGCTTCGCTCGGCCGGGATGACGAGAGCCGCCGCGATGTCCCGGCGAGTCGATCGCGCGCCTGCCGCGCGATGTCGCAGGGAGGTTGTTAACGCAGTGTCATCGTGGTGTGGGACGGCTGTAGGCAGACAGGCAATCTCCACCAGGTCCACGCGGGCCAGGGAGCGAGACGCGCGTCGCAGGGTTCGGCGTCGCGAGGCTTCCGGGGAGGCGAATGAGCGCGGAGCGGACGGCCGGCTTACAGTTTCCATCGCGTTCGCTGCCGATCGCGGCGGCGTTCCTCGCTTTGGCGGCGGCGCTTCAAGGCGCCCTGTCCGCGGAGCGCATTTCGAACGCTCCGGTGCGCGTGGCGGTCTACGACGTTCCGCCCTATGGCGCTGTCGGCGCGAACGGCGCCATGTCCGGCGTGAGCATCGACCTTTGGCGGCGGGTCGCCGAGGATTTGGGCTTGGAATACAAGCTGACGCCGGTTTCCGAGATGGAAGCAATTCTCGAAGGCCTTGAGCAGGGACGCTTCGACGCCGCGATCGGCGCCATCACGATCACCCCCGAGCGGGAAGCGCGGGTCGATTTTTCCTACCCCGCGCATCGATCCGGGGTTGCAATCGCTTTGCGCAAGGACACAGGTCCGCTCTCGGCCATCGCGGCCTATCTGTCGGTCGTCGCGGACCTTGCTTATCTGATCGGCGGAATGCTCGCCCTGCTGTTGCTGCTTGGCGTCGTCATTTGGCTTGTGGAGCGCCCCGGCAAGCCTGGGGCCGAGGCGCGGGAAGATAGAGTCGCGACTTTTGGCGACGGCCTTTACTGGGCGGTTGTCACGATGACGACCGTCGGCTACGGCGACAAGACGCCGAAGACCACGACCGGCCAGCTGGTGGCCATTGTGTGGATGCTGGGCAGCGTCGCCTTGGTTTCGTTGATGTCGGCAAGCCTGGTGTCGCGCATGACCGCCGAACGGCTGGAAAGCGGCGGCGCGCTCAATGCAACCGATCTAAGCGGAAAAAGGCTGGCGGCTGTCGCGCAATCCTCGGGCGCCGAGTATCTCGACGGCCTCCATCTCAAATACCGAACCTACGCAAATCTGGCGGACGCTCTTTCCTCTCTGGCCGATGGCGGCTCGGACGCCGTCGTGAACAGCGTCGGCGCGCTGCAATATCTGGCCGGCGCCCGCTTCGCGAAAACCCTGTACGTTCAGCGAACGCTTCTCGCCCCCGCATTCATGGCCATTGCGCTGCCGGATCGCAGCCCCCTCAAGAAGCCCGTCGACCGCGCTCTTATGAAAATCGCCGCAAGCCCGGAGTGGAGGGGGGTTGAGGAACTCTATTTTGGTCGGTAGGCGCGAGACGGACCACACCGTCCCGCTTCCGCGCGGCGCCGCCGCGAAACTCAACCGCCTCAGCCCGCCATCGCGGCGGCGCGCTCCATGCGCTTGCGCTCATTGGAATCGAGATAGCGCTTGCGCAGCCGGATCGACTTCGGCGTGATTTCGACCAGCTCGTCGTCCTGGATATAGGCGAGCGCCTTCTCCAGCGTCATTCTGATGGGCGGGGTGAGGCGCACCGCCTCGTCCTTGCTCGTGGTGCGGATGTTGGTGAGCTGCTTGCCCTTCAGCACGTTCACTTCGAGGTCGTTGTCGCGCGTGTGCTCGCCGACGATCATGCCGGGATAGACGCGCGTCTGCGGGTCGATCATCATCGGCCCGCGATCCTCCAGGTTCCACAGCGCGTAGGCGACGGCTTCGCCCGTGCTGTTGGAGATCAGCACGCCATTGCGCCGCCCCTGGATTTCGCCCTTATAGGGCGCGTATTCGTGGAACAGGCGGTTCATGATCGCGGTGCCGCGCGTGTCGGTCAGAAGCTCGCCCTGATAGCCGATCAGCCCGCGCGTCGGCACGTAGAAGATGAGCCGCTGGCGGCCGCCGCCCGAGGGGCGCATTTCGATGAGGTCGCCCCTGCGCTCCGACAGCTTGGACACCACCGCGCCGGCATGCTCCTCGTCCACGTCGATGATGACTTCCTCGATGGGCTCAAGCCGCGCGCCGGTTTCCGGGTCCTCGCCGAACACCACGCGCGGACGCGACACGGTCAGCTCGAAGCCCTCGCGGCGCATGGTCTCGATCAGGATGCCGAGCTGCAACTCGCCGCGGCCGGATACCTCCAAGGCGTCGGTGTCTTTCGTCTCGGCGATGCGCAGCGCGACATTGCCCTCCGCCTCGCGGAAAAGACGCTCGCGGATCACGCGGCTCTGCACCTTGTCGCCTTCCTGGCCCGCGAACGGGCCGTCATTGATGCGGAAGGTCATGGTCAGCGTCGGCGGATCGATAGGCTGCGCGGGCAGCGCATGCGACTCCTGCGGATCGCAAATCGTGTCGGCGACGGTCGCCTTGGTCAGCCCGGAAATGGCGATGATGTCGCCCGCCTTTCCTTCGTCGATGGGCAGGCGCTCAAGGCCCCGGAAGCCGAGCACCTTCGACACGCGGCCCTGCTCCACATGCTTGCCGTCGCGGCTGATCGCCTTCACGGTCATGTTCGGCTTCACCACGCCGTTCGTCACGCGCCCCGTCAGGATGCGGCCGAGGAACGGGTCCGCCTCGATGGTGGTCGCCAGCATGCGGAACGGCCCGCCGCCCACGCGCGGCGGCGCGACATGCTTCAGCACGAGGTCGAAGAGCGGCGCCATGTCGTCTTTCGGCCCGCTCGGATCGACCGCCATCCAGCCCTGCTTGGCGGAGCCGTAGAGGATCGGGAAATCGAGCTGCTCCTCGGTGGCGTCGAGATTGGCGAACAGATCGAAAATCTCGTTCAACACCTCCACATGGCGCTCGTCCGGCTTGTCGATCTTGTTGATCGCGACGATGGGCCGAAGCCCGATCTTCAGCGCCTTCGACACGACGAACTTCGTCTGCGGCATCGGCCCTTCCGAGGCGTCGACCAGCACGATGGCGCCGTCCACCATGTTCAGGATGCGCTCCACCTCGCCGCCGAAATCGGCATGCCCCGGCGTATCGACGATGTTGATGCGCGCCTTCTTCCACTGGATGGACGTGACCTTCGCGAGAATGGTGATGCCGCGCTCGCGCTCCAGGTCGTTCGAATCCATGGCGCGCTCGGCCACGCGCTGGTTCTCGCGGAACGAGCCGGACTGTTTCAACAGCACGTCGATCAGCGTCGTCTTGCCATGGTCGACGTGGGCAATAATAGCGATGTTACGCAGATCCATGCCGAGCCGCGCCTTTCCGGGTATCGTGTTGCGTTGCGGGATTTGCGCTAGATGTGAGCCAAAGGCGCGCGCGCGTCAATGCCGATCGCCGGATTCTTACCGGGTCGATGAGCCGGCGCTGGCGAAAGAGGCGCGCGGCGCCGCCTCCCGGCCCAACCATCCCGGCCATCGCCACGCATCGTCATCCCGGCTATCGGCGCCCCATCGTCATCCCGGCCAAGCGGAGCGCGAGCCGGGATCGCAAAAAAATGAGGCCTGCGATTTATTACGGTCCCGGATAGGGCTTCGCCCTTCCGGGATGACGGACGACGGCCGCCCGGGATGACGAACGAAGGCCATCCGTTGGCGTAGTTGGGGAAACTCTGCTGACGAAAGCCGCGCCCTAATAAAACTCCAGCGCGGAGGCGCCCGCATCCAGGCGTTTCCTCGGAGCGAAGGGAAGCACGGACGCCGGCGCATCGCCTTGCATGAAGCCGAAGCCGAGCCCCGCCTTGGCTTCCTCCGCCGTCATTTGCGGCAAATCCGCCAGATGCCAGAGCGTTATCCAGACCAGCGCGCAATGCCGCCAATACGCCGCATCCGCCGCGTCCGAGCCCTGTCCCAGGGAAGAAGCGCCCGGACAAGCGCTTTTGGCCGAGCGGCGATAGTCGCTCGATCGATTGGAATACGGCGCCGCGCTCTTTATGAATGCCGCCGCGCTCGCTTGCAGATTCGCGTCCGCCTGGGACAGCCAATCGACGTCGCGGTTTTCGGCCCTGTCCCGGTCGAGGGCTTTCGCGACCGTTCTTTCGAGAATTTCCCAGCTTTTCCTATCGCGCCGCCGCCGGAGCGACAGCTGGAACGCCCGCTTCATCGTCAGGCTGCGCGCGGCCGAACTCTCAATCCGCTCCTCGATAACGCCCTTCGCATCCCGCCGCTCGACACAGCCCGGAAAAGTACTCATGAAACACACCCACAAGACGCAAACTCTACCTACAAAATAAATAAAGTATTATTCTGAAATAGCGACAAACCTCGAATTGCGCCAGCAACTTTTTCTTCGCGTCCAGGTTGTGCTTGAATGCGGCGGCGATATCGGCGCATCGGTGCGAACTGCCGCCACGGCGCTTTCCGGGGCGGCGAAGAACGCGGATTTCGTCATCCCGGCCAAGCGAAGCGCGAGCCGGGACCGTTAAGAACTCAGGCTGCGTTTTGTGCGATCCCGGATAACCGCCTCCGGCGTTTCCGGGATGACGAGGGGGGAGCAAGCGGTTGGGGAGCCGGGGGTTATCCCGCCCCGCGGAAAGCCCCCGCCAATGAACTGGCGGCCCCGGACAGGCTCCAGCCGGCCTTCTTGGGCCGAAGCGGAAGCTCATAAGCCTCATCCGGCGCCGAGGAGCCGTCGAAGCAGAGGTCCAGGCATTTCTTCGCCCGCGCCGCCGTCACGTCCGGCACATCCGCCAAATGCCAAAGCGTGATCCAGACCACCGCGCTATGCCGCCAATACGCGACCGTCAACTCATCGAGTTCCTGCCTCCAGGCCTCGGTGCTCTTGTAAACCTGCCCGGCGGCGCGAAGGTAATGCCCCACGCGGCTGCTCTTCGCCGCCTGGCTTCGAAGCAGCGAGGTCACGCTGAGCCGCAATCGTTTGTCGGCCTCGACGAACCATTCGACATCGTCATGACGAGCATTCTTCTCCAGAACGGCGGCGACGGCGCTCTCAAGCGTCTTCCAGTCATCGGCATCGTGGCGGCGGCTGAGGGAGAGATGGAAAGCCCGCCGCAGCATCGTGCTGTGAGCCATGGCCCGCCGCAAGCCCCTCCCGGCGGACGATTGCGCCTCTGCCCGGTCCGCACGGAGCTTATCCATGGAATCCTCGCCTATCGGTTTTGGCCTGCTCAGGTTCAGAGCGCCGCAAAGAAGGTTTCCGAGCCGGCGCGCACCGCGCGCTGCTCCTCGAATTATTATCGTTATTAGAAATAGTGTATTTCCGAATCGGACACGACTAACCTGAGGTTGTGATCGGCGTGCGAGCCAAAAAAATTACGGTTCGACCCGGCGGCAAGCGGGGGGCGCCTCCCGACCAAATTTCCGCCTGAGCGGGATCGAGGCCAGCGTCAGGAGCGCAAGGCCTCCAAGCGCGGCCATGATCTCGGGCGTAAGGATGGAACCAAGCGTAATCGCGCCTCCCCGGTCGAGCGCCTCGCCAAGCCCGGCGCCCGAAAGAGAGAAGATGAAGGTGGCGGGGAAGATGCCGATGAAGGTGGTGGCCACGAAGGTGCCGAGCCGCACGCCCGCCAGCGCCGGGATGACGTTCACGAGGAAAAATGGAAACAGCGGCAGGAGCCTGAGCACGAGGAGATAAGTCCAGGCGTTCGCCTGGATGGCGCGGGCGAGCTTTGCCCCCCTTGTCCCGAAATGCGCCAGGCCGCACTCGCCGATCATCGTGCGCGCGAAGATGAACAGCAGCGTCGCCCCGAGCGTCGCCCCGATCACCGTCAAAAGCGATCCTATCGCCGCTCCGAAAAGAAAGCCGCCGGAAAGGGTGAGCAGGACCGCCGAAGGAAGCGAGAGCGCAACCACCACGACGTAAACGCCGACAAAGCAAAGCGCCGAAAGCGCGCGATGGTCCGCAACGAAGCTCACGATCTCCAGCCTGTTCGCGCGGAGCGTTTCGAGCGTCAACGAGCCGGCAAGCCCCGATGCATCGATGGCGGCGATGACGCCAAGCATGGCGGCCCCGAGCCACAGACGCCTGTCTCTCAAAAAGCGAGGCATGGCGAACTCCACCGGGAGGAACTCAAGCGCCATGGCGCGCCGATCCGCACGAACCGCCTCCCAGGACACAGAACGTCGCGCAATAGGGATGGAGAAGCGGCGCCGGCCCGCTCAACTCCGCGAGCGTCCCGCCAAGCTCGAAGCGAGCGTCGTAGGGCAATATCGTGCAAGCGACGACGGAGGGCGCCGCCGCCCCGTTTCTTTTCACCACCATGCGCGCGTTCGAGCACATGACATCGGCGGGAGATTTGCCCAGGAGTCCCCAACAGGCTTCGGCGATTTCGGGCGGCGTCGCGCCGTCTTTCATTTCGGGAAGGAGAACGAGTTCTTGCGCGTCGCCGCAATCCACCTTGGCGCCGCGATCCGCGAACAGCCGGGCGAAGCCGCGCCTCATCGCATCCTCGCCATCGCCGGCCAGAGACCTTGCCGCCACCTCGACGCGCACGCCCGCGCGCTCCAGCCACAGAAGCCCATCGAGAGCCGCCGCGAATGCGCCCTCCCCTCTCTCCTCGTCGTGAACGCGCGCGCGGAAGTCGTCGAGCGAAACGCGGATGCGCATGCGCCCCCCGTATTCCTTGGCCAGCCGGGCGATGTCGGGCTTGCGGCGCTCCATCGGCTTGAGCGCGTTCGTCAGCGTCAGCGTCTCGAAGCCCCGGCGCAAGGTTTCCTCAAGAATGGCGATGAATGCCGGGTTCATGAACGGCTCGCCGCCGGTGAAGCCGATGAGCGAGACCGGCGCCGGCAGACCTTCGATCTCATCCAGGAATGGGACGGCGTCGGCCAGCGTGAGATAGACGAGGCGGCCGTTCTTCGGCGAGCTTTCGATATAGCAATGGGGGCAGGCAAGGTTGCAAAGCGTGCCCGTGTTGAACCACAGCGTTTCGAGCCGGCGAAGCGCCACCGCGGCGCGCCTTTCGCCGCGCGCCGTCCAGGCAGGGTCTACGAAGGGTCGGCGAAGGCGGCTTATGGGGCCGTCTTCCGTGGCGCAGTGCATGTTTTGTCCCAATTGGCTTAAATCCTCGGATATGCATGACATAGAATGCGCGCGCCGGTACATCAAAGCCGCTCTCACTATGTCGTTACTCCGCCAAAACCCGCCGCGGAAGCTCCTTGAACCGGCGCATGAAACGCCGGTCGATCCAGTCCTTCCAGCGCCAGACCCAGGCGCCCTCGGCCATCAAGCCGTTGCGGGCGCCGATGGCGGCGCGCTCCCCGGTCGAGATGAGCGAGAGATGGCTGGCTTGCGGTCTGTAGGGCTTCAAGGGGCGCCCCAGGGCCGCGCGCCGGAGGTTGGCGGCAAGGGGCGGCCCCTCGCGCACGGCGTAGACGCCCGCCTTGGGAAGCGCGCGGGTTTGAAATGAGGCGATGTCTCCCGCCGCGAAGACGGTTGCGTGGGAGACGCTTTGCAGGGTTGGGCGCACCTCGATGAAGCCTTGCGCGTCGAGCTTGAGGCCGGTCGCGGCGAGCCACGGCGCGGCGGACCCTTGCGTCGCCCAGAAAATCTCGTCGACGGCAAGCGCCTCGCCGCCGTCGAGATAAACGGCGCCGTCCTCGACGCGAGCGGCCGCCCTGCCCGCCATGACCTCGATCCCGCGCGCGGCCAGGATTTCTCGAAAGCGCGCGCGCAGCCGGGGCGGAAACGCCGTCAGGATGTCCGGCTCGGCCGCGATCAGCGCAAACGACACGCCGCGCGCGTCTGCGCCCGCCGCCTCGATGTCCCGCCGCAAGCGCGCCTCCATCGCAAGCGCCAGCTCGACGCCCGCCGCGCCCCCGCCGGCGACGGCGATGCGCGCCCCGCCCGGTTTCTCAAGCACGCGCCGCCGCGCCGCCTCGAAGCGCGCGAGGAAGCTGTCGATGGGTTTGACCGCGACCGCGTGCAAGCGCGCGCCCGGCGCGCCTTGCGTGTCCGGCGTCGAGCCGATGTCGATGGAGAGGATGTCGAAGGGAACGCTTGGCCCCCCCGCGCATGGCGCCCGCGCCGCCGCGAGATCGATGCCGGCCGCCTCGTCGAGAATGAGCCGCGCGCCCGCGAAGGCGCAAAGCGGACGCACATCGATATGCGCCTCCTCGAAGGCGTAGAGGCCCGCGATCAGCCCAGGCAGCATGCCCGAATAGGGCGTCCAGGCCTGCCGCGTCACCAGCGTCAGGCGCACGCCGGGCGCCGGCCTCACGCCGAAAGCGCGCAGCACCTCGATATGGGCATGGCCCGCGCCAAGGAGCACGATGTCCTTCATGAGACGGCGGGCCGCCCTGCCCTGTTAAACGCTAAGCGCGTTCCGCCAGACTGGCCAGGGAATCTCCCCTCACCTTGTCCCTCTCCCGCGCAAACTCGCCTTGGCGAGCTTGCCGCTTTGGAGTGTCCGCATTCGCAAGCGAATGCGGATTGGAGAGGGAACGATGGTTCGACGGCCGCGCCCGGACTCCCTCTCCAGCCGTACCCGCTCGCGGGTACGGCGTCATTTGGAGGCAAGCACGCCAAGGCGTGTTTGCTGGGAGAGGGCTGGGGTGAGGGGGTGCGACGTTCGCTTATCGCGCAAAACCTCCGCTTCTCAGACCGGACGGAAGATCCTCACCAGCACGTCGGTCTTGGCGATGAAGTGCTGAACCAGCGCGCCCACCACGTGAAGGAGCACGAGGAGAAGAATGAGCGGCTTGCCGAAGGTGTGGATGTCTCCCACGGTGACGAGCCCCGCGAACCATGCAAGCGCGCCCGTGACCGGCATCAGGAAGATCACGAGGTAGAGCGTGTGCTGGGTCGCCGCCGCGATCCACTTCTTGGCGCCGCTCGTTCCCGCGGGCGCGGGCGGCGCGCCGTTTCTCACGCGCACGATCACCCGCAGCACGGCGAGGATGAAGATGGAGATGCCGATAATAACATGGATATTGGCGCTGGAGAGATCCGCCGGGTTCGCCTCCTTGCCCTTGTTGAGCGCGTGGTAGGCGTGCTCGATGCCCTCGCCGAAAATGAGTTGATAGATGACCAGTATTGCGACGATCCAATGAAGAAGGATTTGCGAAAGCGAATAGCCGGAAGGCGAACTCTTTGGCGCCATGGTATACTCCAGTTTCTTGATCTCGGCTTGCATACGACCTCGGCCAGCCGCGGGCTTCGATTTGAGACAACCGCAAACTCAGCAACGCCGGGACGCAAGTCGTATGTCGGGAAGCGGCAACTTGAGCTAAAAAAATGGCTATGACAAGCGCCTACACACAAAATCTCGATAGAACGCCCGCCAACTTCCAGCCCTTGACGCCGCTCGGCTTTCTCGCGCGCGCCGCGCTGGTTTTTCCCGAGCGCCCCGCCATCGTGCATGGCGAGCGGACCTACGCTTACGCCGAGTATTACGCCCGCGCGCGGCGGCTCGCCTCGGCGCTGACACGGCTCGGGATCGGCAAGAACGACACCGTTTCGGTCATGCTCGCCAATACGCCGCCGATGCTTGAGGCCAAGTTCGGCGTTCCGATGGCGGGCGCGGTGCTGCACTCGATGAACACGCGGCTCGACGCGGCGAACATCGCGTTCATGATCGATCACGCGGAGACGAAGGTTCTCGTCGCCGACACGGAGTTCTCGAAGGTCATCGGCGAGGCGCTCGCGCTGGCTTCTCATCGGCCCATCGTGATCGACTATGCGGACCCGGCTTTTCCCGGCCTTGGCGCGCGCCTTTCCGAAACGGAGTACGAGGACTTCCTCGCGGGCGGCGATCCGGACTTCGCATGGAAAATGCCCGGCGACGAATGGGACGCGATCACGCTCAACTATACCTCCGGCACAACCGGCAACCCGAAGGGCGTCGTCTATCACCATCGCGGCGCCTATCTCCTGAGCCTCGGCAATACGCTGGCGGCGAACCTCGGCAAGCATCCCAACTATCTGTGGACGCTGCCGGCGTTCCATTGCGACGGCTGGTGCTTTCCCTGGACGATCCCCGTCGTCGCCGGCACGCAAGTCTGTCTGCGCTATGTCCGCCCGGACGCGATCTGGAACGCGCTCGCCGACCGGAAGATCACGCATCTGTGCGGCGCGCCCATCGTGATGGCGACCATCCTGAACGCGCCAGCCGAGGTGAAGCGCGCGCTTCCCCGGACGGTGCAGTTCATGACGGCCGCCGCCCCGCCGCCCGAGGCGGTGCTCGCGGCCATGCGCGCGGCCGGCTTCAACGTCACCCACCTCTACGGCCTGACCGAGACCTACGGCCCCGCCGTCGTCAACGAGTGGAAGGACGAATGGAACGCGCTCGACGGCGCGGATCAGGCGCACAAGAAGGCGCGCCAGGGCGTGCGCTACGTGCCCCTCGAAGACCTGAACGTGATCGACCCGGGGACCATGCAGCCCGTGCCGCCGGACGGAAAGACGCTGGGCGAGGTGATGTTTCGCGGCAACATCGTCATGAAGGGCTACCTCAAGAACGCGCAGGCGACCGGGGACGCGCTGGCGGGCGGCTGGCTCCACTCCGGCGATCTCGGCGTGATGCACCCCGACGGCTACATCCAGCTCAAGGACCGCTCCAAGGACATCATCATCTCCGGCGGCGAGAACATCTCGTCCATCGAGGTGGAGGACGTGCTCTACAAGCACCCCGCCGTGCAGGCGGCGTCCGTGGTGGCGAAGCTCGACGAGAAATGGGGCGAGACGCCCTGCGCCTTCGTCGAGCTGAAGCCGGGCGCCTCGGCGACGGCGGACGAGCTGATCGCCTGGTGCCGCGAACGCCTCGCGCACTACAAGGCGCCGCGCCACATTATGTTTTCGGAATTGCCGAAGACCTCGACCGGCAAGGTGCAGAAATACGTCCTGCGCGAGATGGCGAAGAAAAGCTAAAGCAGAATACGCAAAATCGGAACTGGCCGTCATTGCGAGCGCAGCGAAGCAATCCAGAGCTAAGTCACCGATCTCGTTCTGGATCGCCACGGCGGCTATAGCCGCCTCGCGATGACGCTGCGTTCGATCGGGAGCGCGATGCTTTAAACGCATCGTCCCGCACAGGCCGGCATGGGTCAGGTCCGGGCAAAATCTCCGATCGAGGCGGAGTTGAGCGCATAGGCCAGCCGGAGCCCGCCCCAGCGCCGCCCTTGCACGGCGATTGGCGCCGAAACATCGATCATGGGGACAAATCGGCCGCCCCCCATATCGCGGCTATAGGTTTGCAGGAGAAAGGCCTTTTCATTCTTTCCGGCCCCAAGTCCGACGCGGTCCTTGAAGAAGCGCCGGTTTCTGCAATGGGCGGCGTTCCAAACCGGGTCTTGCCCTTGCGGTTTGGAGAACTTGCTGTTGTGCGTCGGCAGATAACCGTTTTCGTCGACGGCCGTGCAGAAAACGACGCTTCGATCGAAGTCCAGCGCTCCATCGAAAAGAGGCTGCAGCAGGCGGTCGAAGAGTTTGCAATAATTCGTTTCGAATTGGGGCGGATTCGAGCCCGGAATGGCGCGATAGGTCTTGTCGAAGAGTTCCGCAATCGAAAGTTCGCCTGCCTCGACGGCGGCCGTGAGAATCGCCCCGGCTCTTGCCGCCAGCCGCGTCGCCTCCCGCGCGAAATGAGAGTGCGGGGTCGCGATATCGGTCGTAATGCCCGTTGTAAGAAGACCTTCGCTCGCATTCTGCAAGCGGTCGAACGTTTTCTCGATCCGTTCGAACTGCGCCGCCGCCGAAACAAAGCCGCTCGAAAGGGACTCCACGGCGTGGCTCATATGGGCGCTTTTGTCCTGGGCCGCTTTGGCCGATTCGTCGATCTTGGCCATCTCGTCGGAGAAGCGGCTTACGAAGCGCTCGATCGTGTTGAGACTTTCGAGGATCGCCGATGTGCTCTTTTCGGCTCTTTCGGCCACGCCCGCGCTTGCCTCCCCTTGAATTGAAAGCTGCCTGGCTTTCTCGTCCAGATCGACAACCGTGTCCGCGATGCTCTTTGTCGCGTTAGCCGTTTTCGCCGCGAGAGCATTGATTTCCTGCGCGACGACCGCAAAGCCGCGCCCGGCCGCCCCCGCGCGGGCGGCCTCGATCGTTGCGTTGAGCGCCAGAAGATGCGTTTGCCGGGCGATGGTCTCGATGCTCTGAGCAAACGCGTTGACGCGATCGAGGGTCTCGGCGAACGATGAAATGAGGCAGCCGCCCTCGGTTACGCTCTGCCCAAGTTCCGAGATCGCCGTCAGCGACTCCCGGACGATGACCGTCGATTTTTGAATTTCATTGCCGGCCTTCCGGGCGGCCGCATTTCCTTCCTCCACGGTTTCCACAATGTGGGCGGTCTGCTCCTGAACCAGCGCCGCCCCGTCCTGCACCTCGGAGACGTGGCGTTGTTGCGCCGCGATCTTGTGAGCCAGCTCTTTAATGGTGCAGGCGGCATCCACAATCTCGTGAGCCATCCCGGTCGACTGGCCGACAAAAGCCGCGACCAGATGGCGGTCTTTGTTCCGCCGCGAGCGTTGCAGGAGATTGTCGAGCATGGATCGGTCCGGCACGGAGGTTCGCCAACCCGTTGAGGTATAGGGGCTGGTCCCTGTGCGAAACTGTCACCCTGCCTTTCTCGTGAGTTGCGCCACGCCGCTCACGCGGCGGCGGGCGCCTCCTCGCCATCCTCGTCCACGGCGTTGCGCGGCGCGGGTTCGAACCAGCGCTCGAAAGCACCGCGAACGACATCGCCATCCTCGAATTCGACGTTGATCTCCCGGCCACTGCGCGGGCAATCGCGAACGCCGACGACCTTGCCGATGTCGGACAGCTTATAGCCGAGGCGCGTGGGCGTGGCCTCGTTCCATTTCACCAAGGACCCGACTTCGCACGTCATGTTTCCCCTCCATCCAAAAAACGCGCGAGGAGGGCGACGCCCCTCGCTCACGCGCTCCACTTCAGGAACAAAACGAACGAGAAAGCGAATTCTTCCACTGGGCCGCAGCAAAAAGCCCGACCGCTGGAGCATCGTGCATTTAACCGGACGCAGCCGCCTGTCCGTCGTCCCCGCGACGGCGGGGACCCGGTATTCGATGAGCGTCGGGATACCTGGATTCCCGCCGGAGTTTATCCCCGCGAAGGTGCTGCCGGGCGTGAGGCCGGCTCCGGCGTTAAGTCCGGCGCTCTAGTGAGCGGCGGCGCGGGCATGGTCCAAGAGCCTGTCGCCCATCGGAATTGCGATGACCTCATCGGACGCCGCCGCAACCGGCGCGGCCGCCCCGCCAGCCGTCTGCCACTTCCCGTTGCGTTTCGAGAAGAAATGCTTGCCGAAATCCGTCAGCACATAAGCGGATGTCGCTTTCGGCAGCCTGATATCGTGCAGGGCCGTGTGAATGAGAAACTCGTCCTCGGCCTTGTCCAGCGCATCCTCGATCTGGAAGGCCTGGGCGTATGTCGAGAACAACCAGGAATTGTTTTCGCAGCAGAGAATGACCTCGCAGAAGTCAGCCGCGGGATGTGAATGCGCCGTTTCCATTGCCGCTCGTGCCTCGTCTTGTCCGCGCCCTGCGCGCGTTGTGATTCGCATCGCAACTTTAGCGGGCATGAAAAAAACGTGCAACCGGACTTGCCGGGCGGAAACGGGGGCTCAGGTCTTGAGGCGATACCCCGTCCTGAAGATGCGCCACACCGCGATTGCGCACAGCGCGAGGAACAAAGCCGTCATGCCGAGGCTCAAGCGCACGCTCACATCGGCGATGTTGTAGAAGCTCCAGCGGAAGCCGCTGATGAGGTACACGACCGGATTGAACAGCGTCACCGTCTGCCAGACGGGGGGCAGCACATGGATGGAGTAGAAGGTTCCGCCGAGAAAAGTCAGCGGCGTGATGACAAGCAGCGGGATGATTTGAAGCTTCTCGAAATTGTCGGCCCAGATGCCGATCAGGAAGCCGAACATGGAGAAGGTGAGCGCCGTGAGCACGAGGAAGGTCAGCATCCAGAAGGGGTGCGCGATCTGGAGGGGCACGAAAAAGCCCGCGGTGGCGAGAATGATCACGCCAAGGATGATCGACTTGGTCGCCGCCGCGCCGACATAGCCCATCACGATTTCGGCGGGCGAGATCGGCGCCGACAGGATTTCGTAGATCGTGCCGATGAAGCGCGGGAAATAGATGCCGAAGGATGCGTTCGCGATCGAGTTGGTGAGAATCGTCAGCATGATCAGCCCCGGCACGATGAAAGCGCCGTAGCTCACGCCCTCGATGTCCGTGATGCGCGAGCCGATGGCCGAGCCGAACACGACGAAATAGAGCGCCGTCGAGAGCACGGGCGAAATCACGCTTTGCATGAGCGTGCGGCGCATGCGCGACATCTCGAATGTGTAGATCGCCAGAACGCCCCGCCAGTTCATTTGCCGCTCACAAGCCCTACGAAAATGTCTTCGAGAGAGGTCTGCCTCGTGTTCAAGTCCTTGAAGCGGATGCCCGCCTTGCTAAGGTCGTTCAGAAGCGACGTGACGCCCGTGCGCTCGCCGTGCGTGCCGTAGGTGTAGACGAGCTGCATGCCGTCCGAGACGACCGCCAGGCGATGTCCGGCGAGTTCCGGCGGCAGCGCGTCGACCTTGTCCGCCAAGTCGAGCGTGAGCTGCTTCTGGCCGAGCTTGCGGATCATTTCCGCCTTCTCCTCCACCATGATGAGCTCGCCCTTGTTGATGACGCCGATCCGTCCCGCCATCTCCTCCGCCTCGTCGATGTAGTGCGTCGTGAGGATGATGGTGACGCCCGACGCGGCAAGTTCGCGGATGAGGTCCCACATGCTCTTGCGAAGCTCGACATCGACGCCCGCCGTCGGCTCGTCGAGGAACAGGATCTGCGGCTCGTGGCTCAGCGCTTTGGCGATCATCACGCGCCGCTTCATGCCGCCGGACAGGGTCATGATCCGGTTTTTTCGCTTGTCCCACAGGGACAGGTCCTTCAGCACCTTCTCGATATGGGCGGGGTTTGCCGGCTTTCCGAACAGACCGCGGGTGAAAGAGACCGTGGCCCAGACGGTTTCGAACGTGTCCGTCGTGAGTTCCTGGGGCACGAGCCCGATCTCCTCGCGCGCCGCGCGGTAGTCCTTCACGATGTCGTGGCCGTCGACCGTCACCGAGCCCGAAGACGCGGTGACGAGGCCGCAGACGATGCCGATCAGCGTCGTCTTGCCCGCGCCGTTGGGGCCGAGCAGCGCGAAAATCTCGCCCCGATGAATGTCGAGGCTCACGCCTTTCAGCGCTTGCAGCCCCGAGGCATAGGTTTTCGTGACGTTGGAGACGGAAATGATGGGTTGCATGAGCGTGTGGAGCGGAGGCGGGCGGCGGCGTTCGTAACGATGGCTCTAGAAACCAGAAAATAGCGAGTCTGTCACCCGCAACCTCCGGCCCGGCGCCATGGGCCGGCGCCGCCCTTGCCGCGCTCTCATCCTCGGGCGGCGAAGAAATCTCAAGCTTGAGTACAATTTTAGAGGTCTTCTCAATCGCATCCCAACCATGGCGCGGCATAACTCAAGCTGGCGGCGAATTCATTTGGGAGGCGCAGATGCTGCATGCATTCTTCGGTCCGGCGATGGCGATTATGAGCCGGCTTCGGTTCGGGCTTAAACTTGGATTGATTGGCATCCTGTTCCTGGCCCCAATTGTGGCGCTGGTTTACTTCCTCAACGGGAAACTCAACGCGGACATTATTTTCGCCGAAACGGAAAGGCTCGGCGTCAGGGAGATGATCCCTGCGCGTGGCCTGCTTGAAGCCACGCAGGCCCATCGTAAAACGCATCAGCTTGCGCTGGCGGGAGACGCCTCGGCCAAGGAAATGCTTCGCGGCATCGCTACCAGCATCGATGCCGCGGTCAAGGATGTCCATGACATTGACGCCAGTGTGCCGCCATCGAAATCCGTGTCATCCGAACTGGCGACCTTTGACCTCATATGGGCCGAGATCAAGAAGAGCATCGATACCTTCACTCCGGCTGAAAGCCTTGAATTTCACACTGCTTTGGTTGAATCCGTCAAAGAATTGATGCTCGCCATAGCAGACCAATCAGGACTGACAATAGACCCGGATGTGGGAACCTATTACTTGGTGAACGTCGTAACTTTGCGGATACCCAACGTTTTTCAGTCGTTGGGAAAATTTCGATTAGCCGGCTTCCAGATATTGAACCGCAAATCGATGTCTCCAGAAGAAAAAATCGATTTGAACGTCAGGCACAAGGCATACAAAACGGAGTTCGAGACGCTGGTTTCCCGATGGGCCAGGGTGGCGAACGCCAATCCGGCGCTGGCGGCGGCTCTCGCGGAAAAGTTCGATAACGTCCGCAAGCCCGCCGACTTTTTCGAGGGCCCGGAAGTTGCGGCCTTGCTTATGGGCGACACGAGCCTCGCGCCCAAAGAGCTCTACGATCGCGCGACTGTCGTGATGACTTCCTTATATGCGTTCCTCGACGCGTCCATGGATCAGCTTGACGGCTTGCTCGCGGCTCGCATCGACCGGCTTGAGAGCAACCTCGCCCTGATCTTCGGCGTCGTCGGGGCAGTGCTCGTTGTCGTCCTCTACCTCTTCGCCGGCATGCTTCTGTCGGTGCTGCGCTCGCTGAAGTCCATCGAGGCGGGCGCCGAGCGGCTCGCGCGGGGCGACGTGTCGCAAGCCGTCGACAGCCATTCCCGCGACGAGCTTCGCGCGGTCGGCGGCGCGGTCAACAGCGTCGCGCAGACGCTCCAGAAATTCACCAAGGCCCAGCTCGACATGGCGCGCGCCCACAATGAGGAGGGCCGCGACAGCCACGAGATGCGAGAGGCCGAGTTCCCCGGCGCCTATGGCGACATGGCGAAGAACCTCAACGCGATGGTGAACGGCCATATCGGCGTGCGGACGCAGTTCGTCGATTTGATGGTCGAATATGCGGGCGGCAATTTCGAGACCCGCATGCCGCAGCTTCCCGGCGAGCGCAAAGCGATCTCCGACACCGCCGAGCGGCTGCGCGGCGTGCTGCTCAAGGCGCAAGACGACGCCAAGGAGACGCTGAAGATCAAGATCGCGCTCGACAACGCCTCGGCCTGCGTGATGATGGCCGACAATGAGGGCGTGATCCGCTACCAGAACAAGGCGTCCGACGCGCTCATGCGGGGCTCCGAGTTGAATTTCCGCGCATATCTATCGAGCTTCTCGGCGGGCGGCGTGCTGGGGGCGAGCTTCGACCAGTTCCACAGGAATCCGGGCCGGCAGCGCAGCCTGCTCGCCAACCTCAAGGGCGAGCACCGCACGCAAATCCAGGTCGGCGGCCTTCATATGCGCCTTATCGCCAACCCCATCGCCGACGAAAACGGCGCGCGGCTCGGCAGCGTGATCGAGTGGCTCGACCGCACCGCCGAGGTAAACGCCGAGAAGGAGATCGGCGCCATCGTGGAGGCGGCGGCGGCGGGCGACTTCACAAAGCGCATCGCCGAGGCGGGGAAGGCGGGCTTCTTCCTCGAAATGGCGCGCGGGCTGAACGCCATCCTCGGCACGAGCGAAGAGGCGCTCAGCGAAATCTCGCGCATCCTGAGGGCGATGGCCGAGGGCGACCTCGCCCAGACCATCGAGGCCGAGTTCAACGGCGTGTTCGCGGATCTCAAGACCAACTCGAACGGGACCATCGAGCGCCTGCGCGAGATCATCGCCCAGATCCGCGAGGCGAGCCAGTCGATCAACTTGGCGGCGCGCGAGATCGCGACCGGCAACAACGACCTGTCGCGCCGCACCGAGGAGCAGGCGTCGAGCCTTGAGGAGACGGCGGCCAGCCTCGAACAGTTCGCCGCCAGCGTGCGCCAGAACGCCGAAAACGCCACGCAGGCCAACCGGCTCGCGGAAGGCGCCTCCGAGGCCGCCATGCGCGGCGGCGACGTGGTGGGCCAGGTCGTGTCCACCATGTCCGCCATCACCGAGAGCAACCGCGAGATCGCCGACATCACCACGCTGATCGACGGCATCGCCTTCCAGACCAACCTGCTCGCGCTGAACGCGGCCGTCGAGGCGGCGCGGGCCGGCGAACAGGGCCGGGGCTTCGCGGTGGTGGCGTCGGAGGTGCGGAGCCTCGCCCAGCGCGCGGCGGAGGCGGCCAAGGACATCAAGGCTGTCATCGCGGCCTCCGTCGGCAAGGTGGACGAGGGCGCGAAGCTCGTGCAAAGCGCTGGCGGCGCCATGGACGAGATCGTGGCGCAGGTTAAGCGCGTCGCCGCCATCATCGGCGAGATCGCCGCCGCCAGCAAGGAGCAGAGCGACGGCATCGGCCAAGTGAACCAGGCGGTGACCAATATCGACCAGATCACCCAGCAGAACGCCGCCCTCGTCGAAGAGGCCACCGCCGCCGCGAAGACCATGGAGGAGCAGTCGGAGGCGCTTGTGCAGTCGGTCGCCGTGTTCAAGCTATCGAGCGAACAGGCCGGCTTGGCCTCAAGCCCAAGGCCGAGAGCGAACGGCGCGGCGGCCGCAAACTCAAGCCTGCACTGATTTAAGCACAGCTTGGCCAAATAAATAAGCCGGCGGCGCACCCCCTCGCCCTGTCCCTCTCCCCCTGGGAGAGGGAACGCAGGTTCTATGACCGCGGCCTGCTCCCTCTCCCAGAGGGAGAGGGCTGGGGCAAGGGGCTTTTCCCGCCGGTCAAGCTGATGGAGCGCGCCTAAGCAGACTCCGCCGATTTGCCCAACGCATCGTCATCCCGGCCATCGCGACAAACAAAGGCCATCCGTTGGCTTCATTGGGAAACTCTGCTTAGTTGGCTCTCACGGCGGCGAGCCGCACGGCCTTCGCGTGGCTCCGGCTGTAGCCGAAATAGATCAGCATGCCCACCAAAAGCCAGCCGAACAGGCGAAACCAGGTGTCGATGTCGAGCGAAACCATCATCGCGAGGCACACCAGGATGCCGGCAATGGGCACGAGCGGCACGAGCGGCACGCGATAGCCGCGCTGGAACTCGGGATGCGTCTTGCGCAGCACCATCACGCCCGCGCACACGATGATGAAGGCGAGCAGCGTGCCGATGGAGGTCATGTGGCCGAGGACCTGAATGGGCACGAAACCGCCGAGCAGCGCGGCGCCAACCATGAAGATCAGGTTCGAGACCCATGGCGTCTTCCATTGCGGGTGGAGAGTCGCGAATACCTTGGGCAGGAAACCGTCGCGCGACATGGAGTAGAACACCCGGCTTTGGCCGAGCAGCATGACGAGCATCACGGTGGTGAAGCCGCAAATCACGCCAATGGTGGTGGCGGTGCGCAGCCACGGGAACGGCGTCTGATCGATGGCCGTGACCACGGGATGGGCGTCGTTATGCAGGTCTTTGTAGTTCACGAGCCCCGTCAGCACGAAGCCGAAGGAGATGTAGAGCACCGTGCAAATGAGCAGCGATCCGAGGATGCCGATGGGCATGTTGCGCTGCGGGTCTTTTGTCTCCTGCGCGGCGGTGGAAACCGCGTCGAAGCCGATATAGGCGAAGAAGATCACGCCCGCGCCGCGCAGGATGCCCGACCAGCCGTAATGGCCGAACTCGCCCGTGTTATCCGGGATGAAGGGCACGTAGTTCCGCGCCTTGATGTAGAAAATGCCCACGCCCACGACCGCGATCACAACGGCCACCTTGACGACGACGATGACCGAGTTCACGCGCGACGACTCCTGAATGCCGCGTATCAGGAGCGCCGAAATGGCGAAAAGGATGACAATCGCGGGCAGGTTGGCGATGCCATGCGCCGTGGTCCCATCGGCGAGCGTCGCCGTCTCGAAGGGCGACAGCGTCCACTCGGCGGGCAGGTTAAGGCCGAAATCGCGCAACAGCGCCGTCACATAGCGCGACCAGCTCACCGACACGGTGCCGGCGCCGACCGCGTATTCGAGCACGAGATCCCAGCCGATGATCCAGCCGGCGAACTCGCCAAGCGTCGCATAGGCGTAGGTGTAGGCGCTGCCCGCGACGGGGATCATGCTCGCAAGCTCGGAATAGCACATGCCAGCGAACGCGCAGCCGAGCGCCGCGATGACGAAACTGATCGCGACCGCTGGGCCGGCGTTGTCGGCGGCGGCGATGCCGGTGAGCGAGAACAGGCCCGCGCCGATGATGGCGCCGATCCCGAGCGCGATGAGGCTCAAGGGGCCGAGCGCCCTGTTGAGCCGCGCTCCTCCGGCTTCGCTCTGAAGCTCCGGCATGCCCTTGCGCGCGAAAAGGGATCCCGGCGCGGAGACCGGATGCTGGCTCGTCTCGGCTTGCGACATGGGCGCTCCTTTTTTTCTCGCGACGCGCATTCGTGAGGATATTGAAAAAGTTGGCTGCATGACTCGGATGCCGCGGAAGTCTAGTGTGGCGTCGCGCAATTGCCTACACCCTTTGCCGCGCGCGCTCATAGTCAATTGCGCGAGACATAAGCCATGCGCGCCGGCAACTTCGCGACCGGAAACACAGCCGCGCGCCATCGCGAGCCGCCGCGTCAAAAAGAAGGCCTCGCCAGCGCGCGGACCGCCAGCGAGGCTCACCGTTGACGGCTTTTCCGATGCGGATCATCATATTAGCCTTCTAACGCGTGCGCCCGCCCCGGCTTTCTCGCTGCGCCTGGCGCGTCGCACGCACCGTCATCCCGGCCATCGGCGCCCTTCGTCATCCCGGCCAAGCGAAGCGCAGAGCCGGGATCGTGAAAAAATGAGCGCCGCGATTTATTACGATCCCGGATAAGGCTTCGCCTTTCCGGGATGACGAACGAAGAGCATCCGGGAGGGCGAGCGAAGGCCATCCGGGGTGACGAGCGAAGCGCGATACGGGATGACGAACGAAGGCCATTCGTTGGCTTAATCGGGAAAATCTGCTTAGCTATTGAAGAAGTGACGCGCGCCTCGCATCTGTGAGGCCAAGACGACGCCGGAACGGCGCGGGATCGCAAGGAGGAAGCGATGTATCAGCAGGCAATCGATCAGATTTCGAGCAAGGTGCTCATCCGGAACCGCTACGACAACTTCATCGGCGGGCAATGGGTCGCTCCCGTCGAGGGCCGCTATTTCGACAATCCGAGCCCGGTCACCGGGCAGAAGCTCTGCGAGGTGGCGCGCTCCACCGCCGCCGACATCGAGCTTGCGCTCGACGCCGCCCACAAGGCGAAGGACGCCTGGGGCCGCGCGTCCGTGCAGGAACGCTCGCTCATCCTGAACCGCATCGCCGACCGGATCGAGTCGAATTTGAGCCTGCTCGCGCTGGTCGAGACGCTCGACAACGGCAAGCCGATCCGCGAGACGACGCATGCCGACATGCCGCTCGTCGTGGATCACTGGCGCTATTTCGCCAGCGTCGTGCGCGCGCAGGAAGGCGGCATCTCCGAAATCGACCACGACACCATCGCCTATCACTATCACGAGCCGCTCGGCGTCGTCGGCCAGATCATTCCGTGGAACTTCCCGGTGCTGATGGCGACGTGGAAGCTCGCGCCCGCGATCGCGGCCGGCAATTGCGTGGTGCTGAAGCCCGCCGAGCAGACCCCGCTCAGCATCATGGTGATGATGGAGCTGATCGCCGACATCCTGCCGCCCGGCGTCATCAATGTGGTGAACGGCTTCGGCGTCGAGGCCGGCAAGCCGCTGGCCCAGAGCAGGCGCATCGCCAAGATCGCGTTCACCGGCGAGACGACCACGGGCCGGCTCATCATGCAATACGCCTCCGACAACCTCATCCCGGTGACGCTGGAGCTTGGCGGCAAGTCGCCCAACATCTTCTTCGCCGACGTGGCGCATTCCGACGACGACTTCCTCGACAAGGCGCTCGAAGGCTTCACGCTGTTCGCGCTGAACCAGGGCGAGGTCTGCACCTGTCCCAGCCGCGCGCTCATTCAGGAGTTGATCTACGAGAAGTTCATGGAAAAGGCCGTCGCGCGCGTGAAGGCCATCAAGCAGGGCCATCCGCTCGACCCGTCCACCATGATCGGCGCGCAGGCCTCGAACGACCAGCTCGAAAAGATCCTCTCCTATATCGACATCGGCAAGCAGGAAGGCGCGAAGGTGCTGACCGGCGGCCATCGCGCGCATCTCGAAGGCGAACTGGCGCAAGGCTATTACGTCGAGCCGACCATCCTCGAAGGCCACAACAAGATGCGCGTGTTCCAGGAGGAGATTTTCGGCCCCGTCGTGTCGGTCACGACGTTCAAGGACGAGGAAGAGGCGCTGCACATCGCCAACGATACGCTTTATGGCCTCGGCGCGGGCGTGTGGACGAGGAACGGCAACCGCGCCTATCGCATGGGCCGCGCGATCCAGGCCGGGCGCGTGTGGGTGAATTGCTATCACGCCTATCCGGCGCACGCGGCGTTCGGCGGCTACAAGCAGTCCGGCATCGGCCGCGAGACGCACAAGATGATGCTCGACCATTATCAGCAGACCAAGAACGTGCTGGTAAGCTATTCGACCAAGCCGCTGGGCTTTTTCTGATGGGGCGCGTCTTGCGCCGGCCTCGCCGTCCCGGAAAGCGCCTTGGCGCCTATCCGGGGACGTTAAAGAAAAATGCGCTGGCGCCCGTGCGATCCCGGATAGGGCGCAAGCGCCGCTCCGGGATGACAAGCGCGGGGCTGAGGCGCCCGGAGGAATGACGTTTGGTCAACCGCGTTGAGATAACGGAGGCGGCGCGCGCTGTCGTGGAGCGGCTGCGCGCGGCGCACGGGGCGCTCCTGTTTCACCAGTCCGGCGGATGCTGCGACGGCTCCGCGCCGATGTGCTATCCCGCCGGCGATTTCCGCGTCGGCCCGCAGGACGTGCTGCTTGGCCGCATCGCGGACTGCGACTTCTATATCGGCGCCGCGCAGTTCGAATATTGGAAGCACACCCAGCTCACCGTCGACGTGGTTCCGGGGCGCGGCGCGGGCTTCTCGCTCGAAGCGCCGGAGGGATTACGGTTCCTCACGCGCAGCCGGCTGTTCACGGAGGAGGAGTCGCGCGAGCTGGACGCCGCCGGGCCGCCCGCCCGCGCCGCTTGACGCGTCGTGTTTTATCGACGGTTCGTCTCACCATGAACGCTTTCGCAAGTGGGTGCGGGAGCGCGGCTTTCCGCCCTAAGCCTTAGCGCTCTTTACGTTCAGCCAATAACGAGCCGACTTGCGCTCGCCCGTGCGGACAAGGGCGCCCAATGCCATTAAGCCTCCAAGATCGCGCGTAGCCGTCGCGCGGGAGGCGCCAGCGATGCTAATGTAATTCTCCGCGCTTAAGCCGCCTTTGAACCCTTCGAGCCCTTCCCGGAACATTCGGGCCAGAACTTTCGCTTGCCGAGGATTCAACTGTCCGGAGATTTTGTCATAGAGCTGTGTTTTTTCAATTATAAAGACTACCATCTGTTGTGTGTAGTCCAGGGAAGTCAAAATGACCGATGCAAAATATTCTATCCATTTTTCGATGTCATTGTCTTTGTTACTTCTCTCAAGCATGCTGTAATAGATTTTTTTCCGGCCCTCGATGACCTTGGAGAGCGCGATAAGAAATGGCTGGCCAAGGGACTGCGACAGCGCCTTTTGGGATAATCCGCGTGCGATACGGCCATTGCCGTCCTCGAACGGATGGATGCTGACGAAATAGAGATGAGCGATGCTGGCGCGGATCAGCGCGGGCAATGGAGCCGCGCTCCCCGGCGCCGTATCGTTAAACCAGCTTATGAAGCGCGCCATTTCGCTCTGCATGCTTTTCGAAGGCGGCGCTTCGAAATGGACCTTCGTCTTGTAGTCCGGCCCGGAGACGACCTGCATTGGCTCAGCATGGGTGCGATAACGCCCGATATCGGCAATATCGGTCCGGCCCGCCATAATCATCGCGTGCCAGGAAAACAAAATCTCGTGGGTTAAGGGCTCCGCCGGTTTGCGGTACAAGTCGACCATCATATCGGCTATGCCGCGTTCGGCGGGCGAAATTTTTTGCGGTCCCGGATCGAGGCCGAAATGCCTGCGAATAGAGGAATGGACGCTGTCGCGGTTGAGGATTTCGCCTTCGATCTCCGAAGTCTTGAGGGCCTCGCCGGTCATAAGCTCGATGGCAAGGCCCGCCTTGTCATCCTCGCGCAAATGCCGGTAGCTGCCCAGCAGGATCCCGGACTGGCGCAGGAATTGCGCCTCAAGCTCCTCGAATTGGGCTTTGCCGTAAGTGAAGTGGGGCCAATCCGTTTGTTGCCAGTTCCAGATCATGAGCGATAAGCCGCCTTTTTATAGCTCAGAATATAACCTGTTTCTGAGTTATAAAGCCAGCCCTTTATACCTCACGACGCTGTTCTTGGACAAGAACAGGGATTGAACCTGCGCCTGCGTCAAAACAGATACTCGCGCAGCAGGGGCATCGCCTTTTTCGTGCGGTCGTAGCCTTCCTGGATGGCCTCCTCCGCGCGGTTGAATTCGAGCACGGACATATGGGCGAGCCGCGTGCCGATCATGACGTGGGGCGGTTCGCCCGCCAGGCGGCTGCGCAGGATCTGGCTCGTCATGATGTCGATGGAGCCGGAAAGCACGTCGAAATAGCTGGGGCTGCCGCTCTTCGAGCTAAGGAAGCGCGGCGTCATGGCTTTGAGGCCCTGGCGGACGCCGACGGGGAGCTGGTCGAACATCTTGTCGAACACATCCGCGCTCATCGCGCCGTTCTCCTCTTTCGGCGCGGCGGGCTTGCGCGCATGCGGCTCCAGCACATTGGCGTTGGGGTTGACGGCGATGACGATGTCCGCCCCCATCGCGCGGCAGGCGGAAACCGGCACCGGGTTCGTCATGCCTCCGTCGAGCAGCCAGCGCCCGTCAAGCTTCGCCGGGCTGATGATCCCCGGAAGCGCGATGGAGGCTCGCACCGCGCTAAGGATCGGCCCCTTTTGCAGCCAGATTTCGCGGCCCGTGGCAAGGTCGCTCGCAATCGCCGTGAAAGGCTTGGCGAAGCTTTCGATGGGCGCGTCGTCCTGAAGCGAGGCGAGGAAGCTGACGATGCGCTTGCCTTCGATGAGGCCGCCGCTCGTCAAATTCACGTCGAGGAAGCCCGCCGCCTTTCGCAAGGTGAGCGCGCGCGCCCATGTTTCGAGCGCATCGAGCTTGCCGGCGAGATAGACCGCGCCGACAAGCGCGCCCATGGAGCAGCCGGCGACGATGTCCGGCTCGACGCCGTCCTCGGCGAGCGCCCTCAGCGCGCCGATGTGACACCAGCCGCGCGCGCCGCCGCTGCCCAGCGCTATGCCGATCCGTGGTTTCGTCATCGCCCGTTTTTCTCCCCGACGCCGCCCTCCTCCAGGCTATCGCGCGAAACAGGCTAATTTATTGCGTGCATCGCATCCAGATGCTGCGCCGCCGCAATCGATCGCAGCCGTCTTCCCCGACGGGCGGAGCCCGATCCGGGATCGTAACGAATTAAGCCGCTTGCCCTTTTGCGATCCCGGATAGCCGCAAGCGGCTTCCGGGGCGACAAGGGAGGAGCGTTTGCCGAGGATGCGGCGTCAGACGCCTTCCCTGAAGGCGCGCGAAGCCTCATCATGCGGGCGATGGAAGACGCAAGGATTTGCAGGCGGCGCGGCATCGGCCATTCAACCAATCTCGTGGGGCGGCCCTCCGAGTGGCTGGCGAGTTGCGCCTTCAACGACGAAGCGGTTCCGCTGGCCATCTGGGGCGTGCGCGAGATGAACGGCAGCCTGTTCAGCATGCTGGACCAGGCCCGCGACCTCGCCGAGGCGGGCGAAGCGTTCTCCTGCTACATGATGGCGATGTTCGGCCTCGATCCCGAACAGCGCGGCGCGGCGGCGGCCACCGGCGGAAAGCGGCGCTACCGCTCCTCCTTCCTGCGGCTGATCGAGGGCTGGGGCTTCGACAGCAACGGCCCGGAAGGCGCCGTGCTGAAAGGCTGGGTCGAAAGCCGGTTCGGCGTCTGCCCCTCCTTCCACAAGGAGATCATCGAGCAGGTTTCGAGCCGCGCCTGGGCGGCCTATATCGAGGAGAAGATGTCGAGCCGCTTCCACAATAACGCCATCTGGGTGCAACTCGACCTGTTGTTCGAGTTCTGCCAATGGGCGATCCGGCGCTTCGCCTTCCCCGGCGAGACGCATCTGACGCTGTTCCGCGGCGTCAACGCCTTCGACGAGCATTGGATCGTGGAGCGCACGGCCAAGCGCGAAGCGGTGATCCAGCTCAACAATCTCGTCTCGTTCTCGTCCGACCGCGGCGTCGCCGGCTGCTTCGGCGACACGATCCTCACGGCGCGCGTTCCCGTCAGCAAGATCCTGTTTTTCAACGGCCTCCTGTCCTCGCACCTGCTCAAGGGCGAAGGCGAATATCTGGCGATCGGCGGCGAATTCCGGGTGAGCGTCGGCTATGTCTGAGGGCGCCGCTGAAGTTACTCATGGTTCGACAGGCTCACCATGAGGCGCCGTGCTTCTATAACGCAGGGCCTCATCCTGAGCTTGTCGAAGGATGAAGCCAAGAACTCAGCATCCTGCAAGAGAGGCGCGGCATGACCGGACCGGGTGTGGAGAACCGTGCGCTCGCCGCCTATCTCGGCTTCGCCATCGGGGACGCGCTCGGCGCCACCGTCGAGTTCATGACCAAGAGCGAGATCGCGGCGCAATACGGCGTCCACCGCGAGATCGCCGGCGGCGGCTGGCTCAAACTCAAGCCGGGGCAAGTGACGGACGACACCGAGATGGCGCTGGCGCTCGGCCGCTCCATCATCCGGCGCGGCGGACTCGACGCGCGCGACGTCTGCGAGGAGTTCGCGGCGTGGCTGAAGACCGGACCCGCCGATGTCGGCAACACCTGCCGGCGCGGCATCCGCCGCTATATCGTGCATGGGACGGTCGAGGGCTCGTTCTCGGAGGGCGACGCGGGCAACGGCGCCGCCATGCGCGTCCTGCCCGTGGCGCTCGCGACCTTCGGCGAGCCAGGCAAGGCCGAAGCGTGGTCGCTCGCGCAGGCGCGCGCCACCCATCATCATCCGTTGTCGGACGACGCATGCCTCGCGCTCGTTCGCATGGCGCATGGCCTCCTGCGCGGGCAGGGAAAACAACATGTGCGCAAGGTGGCCGAGGACCTCGCGGGCAAACACAGGGCGTTCCGCTTCGAGCCCTATCCGGGCCAATGCTCGGCCTTCATTGTCGACACCATGCAGACCGTGCTGCACCACGCGCTTGGCGCGGACACGTTCGCCGATTGCGTCATCCGAACCGTCAACCAGGGCGGAGACGCCGACACCGCGGGCGCGCTTGCCGGCATGCTCGCGGGCGCCGCCTATGGCCTCGACGCCATCCCGCCGCGCTGGCTTGCGAAGCTCGACCGCGACATCGCGTCCGCGATCCGCGCGCAGGCGCCGCTGCTGCTTGCGATCTCGCGCGGCGCCGGCGGCGAAGGGTTTTGACCCGCCCGCCGCAAATGCCCCAAAGTGCGCGGCGAAACATGCATCGAATTCAATGCTCCAGCCAGATCGAAGGACACTCATGACGAACCGCGTCAAGCCTTGGACCGTGAAACACTCGCGTTATTTGCACGAAAACCGCTGGCTCACCGTCAGGGTCGACCATTGCGTCACGCCAAGCGGCGTCGAAGTTCCGTCCTATTACGTGCTGGAATATCCCGGCTGGGTGAACGTGGTCGCGCTCGACAAGGACGACCATCTCATCCTTGTGCGCCAGTACCGCCACGCGCTCGGCGCCGTCTCCCTTGAGCTGCCCTGCGGCTGCATGGAGGCGGGCGAAACCCCGCTTGAGGGCGCGGCCCGCGAACTCCTGGAGGAGACGGGCTATGGCAATGCGTCCCGCCTGACGCTCGTCGCAAGCCTCTCGCCCAATACCGCGACGAACAACAATCTCACCCATACGGTGCTTGCCGAGGGCGTATCGCTGATCGGCGTGCCTGAGGACGATGGCGTCGAGGTGCTGGATGTCGATCGCGTTCCCTTGCGGGAGGGTCTGGACCTTGCCTTGAGCGGCGCAATCATGCAGGCGGCGCACATCGCGGCGCTCGTCATGGGCCTGCGCGCCGCGAAGAAGATCGAGCTTTGAAGCGCCGCAAGTCAGCGCGACGCGCATCGTCATCCCGGCCATCGCGGCCAAGCGAAGCGCGAGCCGGGATCGCAAAAAATGAGCGCCGCGATGTTATTACGGTCCCGGATAACGCCTGCGGCGTTTCCGGGATGACGAACGAAGGCCATCCGGGCGGGCAAACAAAGACCATCCGTCTGCGTAGCTGGGAAACTCCGCTTAAGCGCGGGTGAGCGAATGAACGGCGCCGGCGAAATCCGGATAGGCGCGCGCAAGGTCGCCGCGATTTCCGGCCTCGTAGTCGGCGAAATCGAAGGCGGGCGCGACCGTGGTTCCGAGCAGCGCCCAGCGGCCGCCCGCCATGAGCCGCGATCCCTGCCAGACGCCGCGCCGGACAACGCGCTGCGGCTCGAAGCCCGCCGCGAACGCGCCGATTGCGACGAAGCGCCCGCCGCCATCGGGGAAGAGCAGCAGCATCTCCACGGGGTCGCCACTGTAGAAATGCCAGACCTCGTCCGAGGGCAACCTGTGCAGCGCGGAGACTGTGTCCGGCGTCAGGAGGTAGTAGATCGCGGTGGCGTGCGCCTTGGCGCGGCCGTAGCGGGCGGGCAGCGCGTGCGCGTCCGTGGCCTCGTTCGCGCGGTAGGTCTCGCGGAAATATCCGCCCTCCTCCGGCAGCGGCGCCAGGTTCAGCGCGCGGATGATGTCTTCGGGATTCACAGATCGCCCCCGCCTCTTGGGCCGCTTGGCCTTGTTGCAGCCTCGGTCACGCAATCTTGGCTGAAGAACGCGCGCGCAAGAAGGCCTAAGCAGCTTTTTCCGGGTTCGCCAACGGATCGCCGCAGCCGTCATCCCGGAAAGGCGGCGCCTGATCCGGGATCGTAACGATTTGCAATTCTTTATTTTTTCGATCCCGGATAGCCGCAAGCGGCTTCCGGGATGACAAAGAGGATCGCGGCTTGCGGGATGACAAAGAGGGGTGCGCTTGGCCGGGATGACGATCCGTCGGCCAAAGGAGCGGCGGCTAGCGCGGCGCCCGGGGATGCTCGCAGCCCGGCATGGGCGCGACTATGGGATGGTGGTCCAAAGCGGCGACCATGGTCTTCAAGTCGATCGCCCTCTTGATGACGCTCTTCATGGCGAGGCCATATTCGCTCTCGGAGCCGAGGATGTGATCCGCGTTGACGTCTTCGCCTTCGTTCGCTCTTTCGACGATTTTGGCGGCGATGCGATGAAAACGGGCGTGCTCCGCCATCGCCACCTCGTATTCGGGAAGCGCATAGTAGCGCAGACCTTCTCTGTAGAGCCATTGCCCGATGGTGCATCGGCTGTGCGCGCGAACCTCGTCCGGCGTCAGATGGCCGTCGCATTGGCAGAGATAACTCGATAATTTGTGTGTCCAGATGGTGTGGGCCTGAATGGCCTCTTCGAGCGTCATGGTTTCAGCTCCATCTCTTCTATGATGAATCAGAAGCACTTCATGCTTGCGCGAGGCTGTCTTCGGCCCGCGCGGACAGAAAATGTGATCGAGACTTCGTGGCTAGACTTGTTTTGTAATGTTTTCAAAGATTTAGCGCGCGCGTTTGAGCGTGGATGCGCGCTTCGGCCGCCGGGGAATCCCCCTCCAAATCCTCACGCCGTCAGACCTCGCGATCCGCGAAATCGAAGCCGGTCGGCGCCGCCGTTCCGGGCGCCTCATTCACCGGCATTTGGCGTTCCCCCCCTCCTCGATGGAAAGGGAACTTGTTGGCCTTTGCTCTGTTGAAGCTCCTACCAAGAAAGACTCCACGGGAAGGAAGCGGTCCTATGAAGCTTATGACATCGGCCTGTTTTGGTTTTGCGTTGGCCATCGCAACATTCGCTCCGGCTGGGGCGCCAGCCTCTGCTTTTGAGGCGCCGGCAATCGCCGTGTCTCCTGCAAATAGCGTCATCAAGGTCGACGAAGACCGGCGCGAGGAGCGTGAACGCGAGGAACGTCGCGAGCGCGAGAGGCGCGAGGCCCGTGAGCGCAATGAGCGCTGCGAACAAGCGCGCCGCGAATGTCGCGAACGCCACGGCGATGGCCGCGAGTTCCGTGAATGCGCTGAAAGGCGCGGCTGCTAGGCAGACTCCGCCGATTTGCCCGTCGCATCGTATCCCGGCTATCGACGCCATCGTCATCCCGGCCAAGCGAAGCCCGAGCCGGGATCGCAAAAAAATCAGCGCATCGATTTATTACGATCCCGGATTAACGCCTCCGGCGTTTCCGGGATGACGATGCGACCGATCGGAACGCCGGCATGGAGACTTGCCGGTGTTTTTTTTGCGCCTCCGCCCCCGGATAGGGCTGGCCTGACGGATTGTGCCGGATATGGCCCCATTTCCGGCGCGATATTCACGACATCATCCTGACGTATACGTCAACTACCTCTTGTTAACGTGAACAAGATGCGCTACATATTCGTCCTGGAACGAAACCCAAGGAGCATCGCATGGACTTGCACGAAGTGGCCGGAGCGCTCGCGAATCGCGTGGGAGGAAAGACGCCGCTCGGCGGAACGATCAAATTCGATCTCGGCGACGCCGGCAGCCTCTTGATCGACGGCACGGGCGCCGACAACACGGTGGCGGTCAACCAGGATCACCCCGCCCGCTGCACCATCTCCATGAGCGCCGAGGACTTCTCGGAACTCATGCACGGCCGCCTTCAGCCCACCTCCGCCTTCATGCAGGGCAAGATGCGCGTCGACGGCGACATGGGGCTCGCGATGAAACTCGGACAGCTCGTCTAAGGGGCGGAAAGCCGGGACTGCATTGACCTCAGCATTTGAAGCAGCCTCAAGCCCCGCCGAATCGGAACGGCTCTTCGGAATCGCCGAACTCGCCGATGAATTCGGCATCACCGCGCGCGCCATCCGGTTCTACGAGGCGAAGGGGCTCCTGACGCCGCCCCGCGTCAACCACGGCCGCGTCTACACGAAGCGGGACCGCGCCCGGCTGAAGCTGATCCTCCGGGCGAAGTCCATCGGCTTTACGCTCGCGGAGATCAAGCAGTTCCTGAGCCTCTACGGCGAGCGCGGCGAAGGCCGGCCGCAACAGATGGCCTTCGTCGCCGCCCGCTCCGCCACGCTCGTCAAGGAGCTGGAGCAGAAGCAGGCCGCCATCGCCGCGACCATCGAGGAACTGAAAGACATTCATCGGCAGTGCCTTCTCTATCTCGCCGAGAAGGCGCCGTGCCAAGAGGAAGAACCCGCGCCCGCCAGGAAGGGCCGCCGTAGCCGGAGTGAGGATTAAGTCATGCTGCCCCGTACCCTATTTTCCGAAGAGCATGAGATGTACCGCGATCAGGTCCGCCGCTTCGTCGAGCGCGAGATCGTTCCGCATCACGCCAAATGGGAGAAGGAGCAGTGCGTGCCGCGCTCCGTATGGCTCGCCGCGGGCGAGGCCGGGCTTCTCTGTCCCGCCATCCCGGACGAGCATGGCGGCGCCGGCGGCGACCGGCTGCATTCGGCCGTGGTGATGGAGGAACTGGCGCGCGCCGGCGCGTCCGGCCCCGGCTTCTCGCTGCATTCCGACATCGTCGCGCCCTATATCCTCGCCTATGGCACGGACGAGCAGAAGAAGCGCTACCTGCCCGCCATGGCGAAGGGCGAGATCATAAGCGCCATCGCCATGTCCGAGCCCGGCGCCGGCTCCGACCTGCAAGGCGTGCGCACCACGGCCATCGCGCGCGGCAACGGCTATCTGTTGAACGGCTCGAAGACGTTCATCACCAATGGCCAGAACGCAGACGTGGTCATCGTCGTCGCCAAGACCGACCCGTCGCTCGGCGCGAAAGGCATCACGCTGTTCCTGGTGGACGCGGCGCTGCCCGGCTTTTCCAAGGGCCGCAATCTCGAAAAGCTGGGGCTTCACGCGCAGGACACCTCCGAATTGTTCTTCCAGGACGTCGCGCTTCCGGGCGACGCGCGGCTCGGCGCCGAGGGCCAGGGCTTCGTTCTTCTCATGAAGGAGCTTGGCTGGGAGCGGCTCCAGATCGCCATCTACGGCATCGCCGCCGCCGAGGCCGCGCTGCAATGGACCGTCGACTACGCCAGGGGCCGCAGGGTGTTCGGCCAGACCGTGTTCGACTTCCAGACCACCAAACACAAGCTCGCGGAACTGAAGACCGAAATCCAGATCGGCCGCGTCTTCGTCGACCGCTGCATCCAGCAGATGATGGAGGGCGCGCTCGATCCCTCCGACGCCGCGATGGCGAAATACTGGATCACCGACCTGCAATGCAAGGTGATGGACCAGTGCCTGCAAATCCACGGCGGCTATGGCTACATGATGGAGTACCCCATCGCCCGCGCCTACGCCGACGCCCGCGTCCAGCGCATCTATGGCGGCACGAACGAAATCATGAAGGAGCTGATCGCGCGCACGCTTTAGGAGAGCGCCCGCAGCTAAGTCATGGCCGGGCGTGACCCGGCCATCCGGAGGCGAAGGCGATGAGCCGGTTTGTTTATATCCTCGCAAGCAAACGGAACGGAACCTTGTATATCGGCGTAACCAACGATATTGCCCGGCGCGTCTACGAGCATAAGCAGGGAACCGGAAGCCGGTTTACGAAGAAATACGGCGTCGCCATGCTGGTTCATGCCGAAGCCCTGGATACGCCTCAGGACGCAATCCAGCGCGAAACGAACCTCAAGCGCTGGCCGCGAAAGTGGAAACTCGATTTTATTGAGAAGAACAATCCGGAGTGGATCGACCTGTTTGACACCCTTGTTTGACACGTCGCCTGGATGGCCGGGTCAAGCCCGGCCATGACGGCTAGGGAGGAGCTTAAAATGCCAGACGCTTATATTTTCGACGCCGTGCGAACGCCGCGCGGCAAGGGCAAGAAAGACGGCTCGCTGCACGAGGCGACGCCGGTCAAGCTCGCCTCGCAGATGCTCGACGCGCTGCGCACCCGCAACAAGGGCCTCGACACGCGCGAGGTCGAGGACGTGATCCTCGGCTGCGTGACCCCCGTCGGCGAGCAGGGCGCGAACATCGCGCGCACCGCCGTGCTTATGTCGGGCTATGACGAGACCGTGCCCGGCGTGCAGGTGAACCGCTTTTGCGCGTCGGGCCTCGAAGCCGTGAACATGGCGGCGGCGAAGGTCATGTCCGGGCAGTCGCCGTTTACGATCGGCGGCGGCGTCGAGTCCATGAGCCGCGTGCCCATGGCGTCGGATGGCGGCGCGTGGCCCATCGATCCCGCCGTTGCGATGCCGGCCTATTTCGTGCCGCAAGGCATCAGCGCCGACCTCATCGCCACGAAATATGGCTTCAGCCGCGACGACCTCGACGCCTACTCGGTCGAAAGCCACAAGCGCGCGTCGAAATCCTGGGAAGAGGGCCGCTTCGCCAACTCGGTCGTACCGGTCACCGACATTCTCGGCGTTTCGCTTCTGGCGCGCGACGAGATGATCCGCGCGGACGCCAGCATGCAGTCGCTCGGCGCGCTCAATCCGTCCTTCGCCGACATGGGCAAGACTTACGGCTTCGACGGCGTCGCCTTGCAGAAATATCCCGAGGTCGAGCGCATCGAGCATGTGCACACGCCCGGCAACTCGTCCGGCATCGTGGACGGCGCCGCCGCCGTGCTGATCGGCTCGAAGGAGGCGGGCGAGAAGGCCGGCCTCAAGCCCCGCGCGCGCATCAAGAGCTTCGCCTCCATCGGCTCGGAGCCGACCATCATGCTCACGGGCCCGAGCTTTTCGGCCGAGCGCGCGCTCAAGAAAGCCGGCATGAAGAAGGAGGACATCGAGTTGTGGGAGCTGAATGAGGCCTTCGCGTCGGTGGTGCTGCGCTTCATGGACGTGCTGAGCGTGCCTCACGACCGGCTCAACGTGAATGGCGGCGCCATCGCCATGGGCCATCCGCTCGGCGCGACGGGCGCCATGGTGCTCGGCATCCTGCTCGACGAGATGGAGCGGCGCGGCGCGGCCACGGGCCTTGTCACGCTCTGCATCGGCGCCGGCATGGGCACCGCCACGATTCTCGAACGGGTTTAGCGCTTTTCGGTCATGGCCGGGCTTGACCCGGCCATCCAGTTTTTTTCACGCCCCGAGCTTGCGGCCCTGGATGGCCGCCTCAAGGGCGGCCATGACACGGAGCGGATTATGACCAGCAGCATCGCATACGCCGTCGACGCCGACGGCATCGCCACCCTCGCCATCGACCAGCCCGGCAAGTCCATGAACGTGATCGGGCCGGAATTCGTCGACGAGTTCGAGGCCGCCATCGGACGCGCCGCCGCGGACGCCGCCGTGAAGGGCATTATCGTCACCTCGGGCAAGTCGAGCTTCGTCGCGGGCGCGGACCTCATCGGCATGGGCGCCCTTCTGGCCAAGGCCCGGACCGCGCCGCCAGCCGAAGCCCTGGCCGCCTCGTCCCGCCTGACCGCCGTGTTGCGCAAGCTTGAGACGTGCGGCAAGCCGGTGGCCTGCGCCATCAACGGCACGGCGCTTGGCGGCGGCTTCGAAATCGCGCTCGCCTGCCATTACCGCGTCGCCGCCAAGGACGAGGACATCAAGATAGGCCAGCCCGAAGTGCAGGTCGGCCTCCTTCCCGGCGCGGGCGGCACGCAGCGCATTCCGCGCCTCATCGGCATCATGCCGGCGCTGCCGCTGCTGCTCGAAGGCAAGCACCTGTCGCCCGTCCAGGCGAAGGCGAACGGCCTCATCCACGAGGTCGTCCCTGCGGGCGAGCTTCTCGCGGCGGCCAAGAAATGGCTGACCTCGCCGCAGGCGAAAGCCGTGCAGCCCTGGGACGAGAAGTCGTTCAAGGTTCCGGGCGGCGCGGGCGGCATGAACCCGCAGGCCGCGCAGGTGTTCATGGCCGCCAACGCCATGACGCGCGACAAGACCTTCGGCAATTATCCCGCCGCGCAGGCGATCCTCTCCGCCGTCTACGAAGGCACGCAAGTTCCCATCGATCTCGGCCTCAAGATCGAGGCGAAATACTTCCTCACGCTGCTTCGCGGGCCGGTCGCCGCGAACATGATCCGCACGCTGTTCGTGAACAAGGGCAAGGCCGACAAGCTCGCGCGCCGTCCGCAGGGCGTGCCGAAGGCGAAGTTCAAGAAAATCGGCATGCTGGGCGCCGGCATGATGGGCGCGGCCATCGCCTATGTCGCCGCGTCGAACGGCATCGAGGTCGTGCTCATCGACCGCGATCGGGCGGCGGCCGATAAGGGCAAGGGCTATGCGAGGAGCCTCGTCGAGAAGGCGGTGTCGCGGCGCAAGATGGCGGAAGCGGAGGGGCTTGCGATCCTCGACCGCATCCACCCCGCGACCGATTTTGCCGCGCTTGCCGATGTGGACTACGTGATCGAGGCGGTGTTCGAGGACCGCACCATCAAGGCCGGCGTGACGAAGCAAACCGAAGCGGTCATCCGCCCCGGCGTGGTGTTCGGCTCGAACACCTCCACGCTGCCCATCACGGGGCTCGCCGAGGCCAGCGCGCGGCCCGGCAAGTTCATCGGCATCCACTTCTTCTCGCCCGCCGAGAAGATGCCGCTCGTCGAAATCATCCGCGGCAAGGAGACGAGCGACGAGGCGCTGGCCATCACGCTCGACCTCGTGCAGGCCTTCAGGAAGACGCCCATCGTCGTCAATGACGGGCGCGGCTTCTTCACCTCGCGCTTCTGCGGCTGCTACATCATGGAGGGCGAAATCATGCTCGCCGAAGGCGTTCCCGCGGCGCTGATCGAGAACGCGGGCAGGCTCGCCGGCATGCCGGTGGGGCCGCTGGCGCTCGCCGACGAAACCGCCATCGACCTCGGCTGGAAGATCCACAAGGCGGCCGAAGCCGACCTCGGGCCGGCCTACAAGCCGAGCCCCGCCGTGTGGGTGATGGAGACGATGTATGTGAAGAACGGCCGCGCGGGCCGCAAGAACGGCAAGGGCTTCTACGACTATCCCGAAAAGGGGCAGAAGACCCTCTGGGGCGGGCTTGTGGACCTCTATCCGCCGAAGCCCGAGTTCGACTGGCCGTCCATCGAGGAGTTGAAGAAGCGGCTGCTTTACGCGCAGGCGCTCGACGCGGCGCGCTGCATGGAGGAGGGCGTGCTGACCGATCCCGAGGATGGCGACGTGGGCGGCATTTTCGGCCTCGGCTTCGCGCCGTATACGGGCGGGCCGCTGAGCCTCATCGACACGGTGGGCGTCGCGACGTTCGTTGCGGAATGCGATGCGCTCGCCGGGAAGTATGGCGACCGCTTCACGCCGCCGAAGCTCCTGCGCGACATGGCCGCCAAGGGCGAGACCTTCTACAAGGCCGCAGCGTGAAACCGGCGGGCGCGCGGGTCCCTCGCGCGCCCGCCGGCCATGCCGCAACTACACTCCCGGCATAGCCTCACCGAGGGGCTTGGCGCGTTCTATCCGCTCTCGCTGCCTGGGGCTGTCCATTGCATCCCAAAGGTCGCTGCGCCGCTGCACGTTGAGCCAAAATTCGGGGCTGTTGCCAAACACGCGGGCAAGGATCAGCGCCGTAGCGGCGGTGACGCTACGGCGGCCATTGCAAAGCTCATTTACGTGCTTGCGCTGCACTCCCATTGCCGAGGCAAGCGCGGTTTGGGTCAGTCCCATGGGCTGCATGAATTCTTCGATCAAGATCTCGCCAACGCCCGCGGGTTTGCGCTTGGTCATGAGCATGTGTTCTTCACCTATAGCTTTGATCGTCCAAGGACACGTCCGAGGCTTCGCCTCGGGCGCCGTCCCAGCGGAAAATCAGACGCCATTGCTTGTTGACGCGGATCGAATGAAACTCCGCCAGTTTGCCGCTCATCTTCTCAAAGTGGTTGCTTGGCGGCGCACGCAAGTCTTTATCGGCTGTCGCATCGTCGATCATTTGCAATTTGCGAAAAAGGCGTTTCTCAAGATCGGCGGGAATATGTCTCGACTGCACATCCTCGACGAAAAAGGCGCGCAGCCATCCCTCCCGGAAGCTTACAATCATTCCCCCGATCCCGCCCCGTTTTGTACTAATGTACCGCACGGTAGGACATCTTCCAAGGTTAAAGTTGCCGTTGGCGGCGCGAAGCGCTTCTCTGGCGCGAGGTGAAGTTTTAAGCTAATTAAAGCGAAGGCGACGCTTCATAGGGGCGCCGAGGGGGATGTTGCATGCGCATAGTGGCGGCGATTTTGGCGATGGCGGCGCTGATGGGCGCGGCGCGGGCGGACGGTTTGCCCGACCAGCGGCCCATGCTGCGCATCGAACCGGGCATGCATACTGCGCAAATCAAGCGCATCGGCGTGGATGCGGCCTGCACGCTGATGGTGACAGGCTCGGACGACAAGACGGCGCGGCTTTGGGCGCTGCCGCAGCGCGGGCGAGGAAGCCCGGAGCTGGTGCGGACTTTGCGCGTCCCCATCGGCGATGGCGATGAAGGCAAGGTCTACGCCGTGGCGCTTTCGCCGGACGGCAAATGGGTCGCGGCAGGTGGCTGGGATGTTGGGTACGTCGGTGTAGGTCGTGGTACAGTCAGCGCCTACATCTTCGAAGCCGCCACGGGCCGGCTCGTGACGCGCCTCGGCCGCCTCGGCGATGTCATCAACCATCTCGCCTTCTCGCCCGATGGCTCGCGCCTTGCCGCGACGCTTGGCGGCGGCGAAGGCATGCGGCTGTGGGAGACGGCGGGCTGGAGGCTTCTCGCCGAGGACAAGGACTATGGCGGCAAGGACAGCTATGGCGCGGCTTTCGATGGCGCGAACCGGCTCTACACCGTGGCCGATGACGGGCAGATCCGGCGCTATGGCGCCGATGGGCGTCTCGAAGCGAAGGCGAGCGCGCGGGGCGGCAAGGAGCCCTTAAGCGTCGCGGTGCATCCGCAAGGCCGCAAGCTCGCCATTGGCTTCAACGACACGACGGCGGTCGAGGTTTACGACGCGCGCACGTTGAAGCGGCTTTACGCCGCCGATACGAGCGGCGTCAGCGGCGGCGATCTCGGCAGTGTCGCCTGGTCCGCCGATGGCGCGCGGCTTTATGCGGGCGGCACGTTCTTCCCAGCGGATGGCCGCCGGTTGCTCATCTGGCAGGGCGAAGGCAGGGGAAAGCGCTCGCAAGCGCCGCTGTCGCAAAACACCGTCATGCAGCTTCTGCCTTGCGGCGATGGCGTCGCGGCGGGCGCCGCCGATCCTGCCTTCGGCCTGATCGCGGCGGACGGCGCCAAGCGCGTCTGGCAGGAGGGCGTCGCCGCCGATATGCGCAACAAGACGCGCGACGCGTTCACACTTTCCGCCGACGGCAAGCGCGTGCGCTTCGGCTTGGGGCTTGGCGGCGAGCAGCCCATGCTGTTCGATCTCAACGCCTTCCGCCTGACGGAGGCGCCGCAAGCTGTTGCGGGGCTCGCGGCGCCGAAGGTTTCCGGCCTCGCCGTCAGCGATTGGGAAAACGAATTTGCGCCGAAGCTGAGCGGCAAGCCCATCGCGCTTGAGGATTACGAAAGATCGCGGGCGCTCGCTGTCGCGCCGGACGCCTCGCGCTTGGTGCTCGGCACGAACTGGACGCTGCGCGCCTATCGCGCCGATGGCGGCGAGCTTTGGCAGAAGGCCATCCCCGGCACAGCCTGGGGCGTGAATATCAGCCGCGACGGCAGGCTCGTCGCAGCCGCTTATGGCGACGGCACGATTCGCTGGCATCGCCTGTCCGATGGCAAGGAGTTGCTGGCGCTGTTCGTGAATGCAAAGGACAAGCGCTATGTCGCCTGGACGCCGAAGGGCTATTACGCCGCCTCGCCCGGCTCGGAAGATTTGATCGGCTGGCATGTGAACCGCGACTGGGAGCACGCGCCGGATTTCTATCCCGCCTCGCGCTTCCGCGATCAGTTCAACCGCCCCGACATCGTGAAGCGCGTGCTCGACGACCTCGATGAGGACGCGGCCATCGCCGAGGCGAACCGGCTCGCGGGCGCGAGGCAGGCCGAGGACATCGCGAAGAAGCTGCCGCCGGTCGTCACGATCCTCTCGCCGAATGAAGGCGGCGCGTTCGCGAGCGATGGGCTCGCCATCGAATACAGCTTGCGCTCGCCCTACGGCCTCGCCGTAACCGAGGTGGCCGCGCTTGTCGACGGCCGCCCGCTGCCCGGCGCCACGACGAGCGGGGCCATGTCGCTCGATCTCAGAAGCGAAGCCACGGCCCGCATGACGCTGACGGGGCTGCCCCAGCGCGACCTCACGCTCTCGCTGGTCGCCCGCGCCGGGGGACTCGACAGCCCGCCCGCCAGCGTCCGCCTCAAATTCAAGGGCGCGCCCGAGAAGCCCGCGCAGGACGCCGCCAGGGCCAGCGCGCCCACCGTGTCGCTCTACGCGCTCGTGGTCGGCGTCGGCAAGTTCAAGGACGCGAAGATCAACCCGCTGACCTGGGCCGGCGAGGACGCGCGCGCGTTCGCCGGCGCGCTGCAGCGCCAGCAGGGCCGCCTTTATCGCAAGGTGGAGGTGAAGCTGCTCGCGGAGGAGGAGGCCGACAACGCCTCGATCATCGACGGGCTGACATGGCTCGGCCGGCAGGTGAGCCAGGGCGATGTCGGCGTGGTGTTCCTCGCGGGCCACGGCGTCACCGACCCGAGGGGCAATTATTCCTATGTGCCCTACAACGCGCGGCTGGAAGATGTGGCGGGCGTAGCGCTGCCGACGCGCGCGAGTTCCGTGCCCGCCTCCGAAATCCGGCAAGCCTTGAGGGATCTCGCGGGCAACGCGCTGTTCTTCTTCGACACCTGCCACGCGGGCGGCGCTGCGGGCATTTCGTTCCGGGGCGCGCCCGACACCAACAAGCTCATCAACGAAATCGCCGAGAGCGCGAACGCCATCGTGCTGGCAAGCTCCACGTCGGGCGAGCTGAGCCAAGAGCGCGACGACTGGCGGCACGGCGCGTTCACGAAGGCGCTGCTGGAGGGGCTCGCCGGCGCGGCTGACATCATGCCGAAGGACGGCGTGATCACCATCGACGAGCTGAACCTGTATGTGAAGGAGCGCGTGAAGGAGCTGACGGGCGGCTTGCAGCACCCCGTCGACCTTAAGCCGAAGGAGGCGCGCAACATCGCCTTCGCCATGCCTTAAGCGTTAAGACGCCATTAACGAAGGCCGCCCTTTTGCGGTATTATGATACCGCAAAAGGCGCTTTTTTGCCAAACGAACCCAATAGCGTTTATCGGCGGTGTACGCGCGCCCGCGTCCATACGCCAAGGGCGGAGCGGAAACCCGTTGCGTCTTTCGAAGGCTCAGCTTATTGTCCGCCGCATAAGCCGCCCGGCGGGGCATGCCGTGGCTGCTTCAAAGCTTCTCCATGCAAACGGATGGCTTGCAGCCGGCGAAAGCCGAAAGCTGTTCCGTTCGCGAGAGACACCAACGAAAGGAAGCAAAATGCCCAAGATGAAAACCAAAAGCGGCGTGAAAAAACGCTTCAAGATCACCGGCACCGGCAAGGTGATGGCGGCTCAGGCCGGCAAGCGCCACGGCATGATCAAACGCACCGCCAAGTTCATCAGAAACGCTCGCGGCAAATTCGTGCTCGAAGACGGCGATGCGCGCATCATCAAGAAAATGTCGCCCTACGGGCTTGACTGATCGCGCAAAGTTAATGAAGCTTGAGCTTGGAGATATGAAATGTCACGTGTGAAGCGCGGCGTCACCTCCCACGCCCGTCATAAGGCGGTCCTGGAGCAGGCCAAAGGCTATTACGGCCGCCGCAAGAATACGATCCGCATCGCGCGCCAGGCCGTGGAAAAGGCCGGGCAATACGCCTACCGCGATCGCCGCACCAAGAAGCGCAATTTCCGCTCCCTCTGGATCCAGCGCATCAACGCCGCCGTGCGCGAGCATGGCCTCACCTATGGCCGCTTCGTCGACGGCCTCAACAAGGCGGGCATCGAGATCGACCGCAAGGTTCTGTCCGATCTCGCCATCACCGATCCGGGCGGTTTCGCCGCGCTTGTGAAACAGGCGTGCGCGGCCTTGCCCGCGGAGTTGCGTCCCGCATGAGACTGGCCGAACTGACCGTCCCCGAGTTGCTCGCGCTCGCCAACGTCCTCTTACGGATCGCCGAGGAGATCCCCAAGGAGGACAGGCGGGCGACGCGCGACGCAAGGGACGAAATCGCCTATGTGCTGAAGTTGATTTCGGAGAAGGAGGGCGTGAACCAGCCCTCCGCCGCCGGCACGGTGCATTAGGCGCTTTTATCGGATATTTTCTGGAGCGCGCGCTGCTCGCGGGCCGGCCCGGCGGCGGCGCGAGATGGATCTTCTGGATACGTCATGAGCGCTCAACCGCACTCCCGCCGCTTCGCTTTCGCATCCCGCCCGGCGGCGATCCCCGCCTTTGCGCTGGCCGCCTTTTTCGCGTCGATGCAAACGGCCGGCGCGCAACAGGCCTGCTGGTCCGCCGCCGCGTTGCGACACCGGCCGGGCGAAGAGACCATCGTTCAAGGCGCGCCGAGGGCGCTTGTCGCCCCGCCCGCGGTCGCGGAGGCGCGAACCGGCCGAAGCCCCTACCCCCGCTGGAACGGCGTGCTCAGGCGCGTGGACCTGCCCGGCCGCGAGAAGGTCGTCGCGCTGACCTTCGACCTTTGCGAACAGCCGCATGAGGTCGCGGGCTATCAGGGCGATCTCATCGACACGCTGCGCGACCGCAACATCCCCGCCACCTTTTTCGCCGGCGGCAAATGGCTGCTCACCCATCCCGAGCGCGCCGAGCAGCTCATGGCCGACCCGCTGTTCGAGGTCGGCGACCACACCTGGGATCACGCAAACCTAAGGCTCGTCTCGGGCGCCGCACTCGCGGACGAAATCGACAATCCGCAAGCCGCCTATCTCAAGACGCGCGCCAATTTGAGCCGCAAGCAATGCCTCGACCGCACCGGCGCCGCGCTCGCATCCGCACGCGCGCCGGAGCGCATGACCCTGCTCCGCTTTCCGTTCGGCGCCTGCAACGACGCCGCTCTTCGCGCGGTGGAGGATGCGGGCCTTCGCGCGGTGCAATGGGATGTGGCGACCGCCGACCCCGTGAAAGGCCAGAGCGCGGACAAGATCGTCGAAGCCGCGATCAACGGCGCGCACTCCGGCTCGATCATCATCTTCCACGCCAATGGCAGGGGCTGGCACACAGGCGAAGCGCTGCCCGCCGTCATCGACGGGCTTCAGAAGAGAGGCTTCACATTCGCGACGGTGTCCGGGCTGCTCGGCCGCCCCGGCGCGAAGCCGGTCGTCGCGTCCACCTGCTACGACGTGAAGCCCGGCGATTCAGAGCGCTACGACGCCATCGCAAAGACGCTGATGGAGCGGCAGTACGCGATTGTGAAGAAGCTTAAAGCCAAGGCGAAACAGTCGAGCGCGCCAGCCGGCGGCAAGGAAGCCCCCGGCGAGGCGGAACAGTAGCGGACGAACGGCCTATGCGGCTTGACCCGCCGCGCCAAAAATGGCAGGCCTTTCGCCACAATTTGAAGCGGAACATCCCCATGGACGCCGTCGCCGAACAATCCCACGATCTCGAAGCGTTGACGAAGCGCTTGCTCGCAAGCGTTGCGGCCGCGGCCGATCTTGCGGCGCTGGAGGCGATCCGGGTCTCCGCGCTCGGCAAGAAGGGCGAAGTCTCGGAGCTGATGAAACAGCTCGGCGCCATGCAGCCCGAGCAGCGGCGGAGTTTCGGCGCCGCCGTCAACGCCGTCAAGGACCGCATCGGCGCCGCGCTCGAAACGCGCAAAGCCGAGCTTGAAGCCGCCGCGCTTGCCGAGAAACTCGCCACCGACCGCGTGGACGTGACCCTCTCTCCCCGGCCGAACCCGGCCGCCGAGGGCCGCATCCACCCCATCAGCCGCGTCTGGGAAGAACTGATGGCGATCTTCGCCGATATGGGCTTCTCCGTCGCCGATGGCCCCGACATCGAAACGGACGACAATAATTTCACCCGGCTGAATTTCCCCGTCGGCCACCCCGCGCGCGAGGCGCACGACACGTTCTTCTTCTCGCCAAATGCGCAAGGCGAGAGGCTGCTTCTGCGCACGCACACCTCGCCTGTGCAGGTGCGCACCATGCTCGCGCAAAAACCGCCGATCCGCATCATCGCGCCGGGCCGCGTCTATCGCATGGACAGCGATCAGACGCACACGCCGATGTTCCATCAGGTCGAGGGCCTCGTCATCGACCGCGACACGCATATGGGCCACCTCAAGTGGACGCTGGAAGAGTTCTGCAAGGCGTTCTTCGAGGTCGCCGAGGTGAAGATGCGCTTTCGCATGTCGCACTTCCCCTTCACCGAGCCGTCCGCCGAGGTGGACATTCAGTGCGACAGGTCGGGGCCGGAGCTGAGGATCGGCGAAGGCAGCGATTGGCTTGAAATTCTCGGCTGCGGCATGGTGCATACGAATGTGCTCCGCGCCTGCGGCATCGACCCCGAGGCGTGGCAGGGCTTCGCCTTCGGCATGGGCATCGACCGCATCGCGATGCTGAAATACGGCATGCCGGATTTACGCGCCTTCTTCGGCGGCGACCTGCGCTGGTTGAAGCATTATGGATTTAGTCCGCTTGCCATCCCGTCGCTCGCCGGCGGGCTTTCGGGGTAACGGGCGCAACCTGCTTCCGGCGCATGCCTAAGGGAGCATGCGCCGCCGAAACTCCGGGAGGCGCTTTCAGATCGGGGATGACGCCTTGCGCCGAGGGCCACGTTACCGAAAGCGTTTTCGCCGCCGGATTAGCGCTTCCTCGTCCCCGTCCACGGATAGGGAGCGGACGCCGTTCCCTTCCTCACCGTCAATTTGTCGATCGCGGCGGGAAGAAGTTCCGCCAGCTTCTCCGCCGTTGCGTCCGGCGAGAGTTTCCATTTCTTACCGAAATCCGCCAACGTTTCGAACCCGATCGCGCGGTGGATTTGCGCGGCCGTGACGGGGTGATTGTGTCCCGGGTCCGTCCAGGATCGAGCGATAGAGCCCAGTCCCTTGTCCTCAAGTTTCTTAACGAGACCGCTCACGCCGCCTTGGCTCCGAATATAGTCTTCCACGGCGCCGGCAAGGCTATTAGCTCCCATTTCCGCCTCCCAAACTAAAAAGATCCAGCTGAATATGAAGTCCAGGCGCTATTTTATATTTCAGCGCATAGAGGAGCGCTATCTCCCTGGGGCGAAACGCCACGTCCGCGTTACAGGACTTTGCACAAGCGCGCGGAAATGCCTCGGGCGCCAGCGCGCGGCGGCGCCCTGTCGCGCGTGAACGGCTCCGTAACCCTGGCGCCCCGGATTTTGGCGCCGCCAACTCGGGGTTTTTCGTCTCTTTTCCCACATTATTTCAAGTATAGCCCGAAGCGCCTTACTCAAGCTTTCAGAGACGCCATCGTATTGGATTTCCTTGGAAAATACTGTCTCCGGCGCGCAGTGCAAGACGGTTGCAAAGAATATCCCTGCAATCCACGCTTACTATTCTTGGTTAGCGCGCGCAACTTTAGAACCGTTAACGAGGATTTCTGAAGCGCGTTTTTCGCGGCGAATCCGGCCTTTTTCGCTTTTTCCGTAAGGCGGACCCGCGATTTCGAGAGGAAGGCTCGCCTTTTTCCCGGCCGTTAACCCGGCGCTGTTTAACCATGCCGCGGCGGTACGAAAATCGGCGGTTCGCCACGATGCGCCTATGCTCGCCTATGGGCCGCCGGTAGGCCTTCGCGTGCGTTGGATGCGCGGAACAGCGACGAGAGCCGGACGAGGGACAAGGCTATGCGCCGGTTTTCGAGGGGTCTCAGCCGCCCGCCGTCCGAGCGCGGCGATATGCTCGGCTAAATCCTCTTCATGGACATCTTGAAACCGGCCCTGCTCGATGGCGTCGAAGCCCGCAGCGGCGGCGGCTCGGAGCGCCGTTGGACATTTGACCTAAACGGCACGGTGGTATATTCTTTTGCTATATACCAACCGGAGGCCGCCATGGAAACAGCGCGCGTGTTTTGGTCGGGCCGCTCCCAAGCGGTCCGGCTGCCAAAAGACTATCGTTTCGAGGGCGAGGAAGTCCGCATCCGCCGGCACGGCGCAGCCGTCATCCTGGAGCCGATTCCAACGGATTGGGCATGGCTGGACGGTCTTTCCGGCTCGCTGGACTCCGATTTCGTCGAGGCGGCGCTGGAGCAGCCGCCGATGCAGGAGCGCCCGGCGCTGGATGAAGCGTTTCGCTGATGCGCTACCTTTTCGACGCCAACGCGGCGATCGCCTTGCTCAGAGATCCCATCGGGCCGCTCGCTCAGCGTGCGCGGCAACATCGGCCAACCGACATCGGTTTGCCGGCCATCGCCGTCTACGAGCTTTACTTCGGCGCGATCAAAAGCCAGCGCCGCGCGCATAATCTGACCGTCGTCGACAGTTTGCAGTTCGAGGTTGTTCCGTTCGACAAGGAAGACGCCCGCCAAGCCGGAGAGATCCGCGCAGCCCTGGAGGCGTTGGGAACGCCAATCGGTCCCTACGATGTGCTGATCGCGGGGCAAGCGTGCGCCCGCGGCCTCGTGCTTGTGTCTCGCAATTTGCGGGAATTTCAGCGCGTGGATGGGTTGGCGGTGGAAAACTGGGAGGGGTGAAGAGGCTGCTCCGCAAAAAAGCAAAGGATTCGATGCGTTACGCTCCCGGATAAGGCTGCGCCTTTCCGGGATGACGATCCGTTGGCTGTTGCCTACCGCCCGCGTTTCCCGAACCCGCGCGGAGGCTGCTTGAAAGCGGCCGGCGTGGAAGGCGCGTGGGCTTTCTTGATGGGCGCGGGCGGCGGCGGTTTCGGCTTGCCGAGGTTGAGGCGGGGCATGGCGTCGCCGCTCGCCGTCGGCGGCAGCGCGGGTTCCGTCCGCGTCGCGATGTCGGCCAGCTCCCGCACCAGCGCGCGCGCGCCGCGCAGGCGCTCCACGCCATCCTCCCACTCCGCCCGGAACACGAGCTTGTGGTCCGGCTGCAGCTTCACGGCCGCGCCATTGTCGTGCATGAATTTCACCAGCCCTTGCGGGTTCGCGAACTTCTTGTGCCGGAAGGAGATGAGCGCGCCCTTCGGCCCGGCGTCCACCTGGGCGATGCCGGCGCGGCGGCAGTAATTCTTGATCTGCACCACGGTCAAAAGGTGCTTCACTTCCTCGGGCAGCGCGCCGAAGCGGTCGGCAAGCTCCGCCGAGAAGTTTTCGAGGTCCGCGCTCTCGTGCAGGCCGGAAAGCCGCCGGTATAGCCCGAGCCGCACCTGCAAATCGGGCACATAGCTCTCCGGCAGCAGCACCGGCAGGCCGATATTGATCAGCGGCGACCACTGCTCCTCATCGGCCGCCGCCGCGCCCTGCTGCTTCAGCGCGTGCACGGCCTCCTCCAGCATGGACTGGTACAGCTCGTAGCCGACTTCCTTGATGTGGCCGGACTGCTCCTCGCCCAAGAGGTTGCCCGCGCCGCGCAAATCGAGGTCGTGGCTCGCCAGCGTGAAGCCCGCGCCGAGGCTGTCGAGCGAATGCAGCACCTTGAGCCGCTTCTCCGCCTGCGCCGTGATCTTGCCGTTCGGCGGGATGGTGAACATGGCGTAGGCGCGCGTCTTGGAGCGGCCGACGCGCCCGCGAAGCTGATAGAGCTGCGCGAGGCCGAACATATCGGCGCGGTGCACGATGAGCGTGTTCGCGTTCGGGATGTCGAGGCCGGATTCCACGATGGTGGTGGAGAGCAGCACGTCGAATTGCTTGTCGTAGAAGGCCGACATGATGTCTTCGAGCTGCGTCGCGCCGATCTGGCCATGCGCCTGCATGAAGCGGATTTCGGGAACCTGCTCGCGCAGGAACGTGGCCACGTCTTCGAGGTCGGAGATGCGCGGCACGACATAGAAGCTCTGGCCGCCGCGATAGCGTTCGCGCAAAAGCGCCTCGCGCAACGTCACGGGATCGAACGGCGTAATAAAGGTGCGCACCGTGAGCCGGTCCACGGGCGGCGTCGCGATGACGGACATTTCGCGCACGCCCGTCAGCGCGAGTTGCAGCGTGCGCGGGATCGGCGTCGCCGTCAGCGTCAGCACGTGCACCTCTTCGCGCAGAGCCTTCAGCCGCTCCTTGTGCCCCACGCCGAAATGCTGCTCCTCGTCGATGATGAGGAGGCCCAGATCCTTGAAGCCGATGCTCTTCGCCAGCAGCGCATGCGTGCCGACCACGATGTCGACCTGGCCGGCCTTCAGCTCCTCGCGCGTCTGCGCCAGCTCCTTCGCCGGCACGAGCCGCGACGCGCGCGCGATCTTCACCGGGAAGCCGTGGAAGCGCTCGGCGAAGGTCTGGTAATGCTGGCGCGCGAGCAGCGTCGTCGGCACGACGACGGCCACCTGTTTGCCCTCCATCACCGCGAGGAAGGCGGCCCGCAGCGCCACTTCGGTCTTGCCGAAGCCGACATCGCCGCAGATGAGCCGGTCCATCGGCTTGCCCTTGGCGAGGTCGTCGGCGACGGCCTCGATGCTCGAAAGCTGGTCGTCGGTCTCCTCGTAGGGGAAGCGCGTGACGAACTCATTATAGGCGCCCTCGGGCGCGGTGAAGACGGGCGCCGCCTTCGTCTCGCGCGCGGCCGCGATCTTGATCAGTTCCTCCGCCATCTCGCGGATGCGCTTCTTCATGCGCGCCTTGCGGCCCTGCCAGGAGGCGCCGCCGAGCTTGTCGAGGTTCGCGCCCGCCTCGTCGGAGCCGTAGCGCGTCAGAAGCTCCATGTTCTCGATGGGCAGGAACAGCTTGTCGCCGCCCTGATATTCGAGTTCGACGCAATCGTGGGGCGCGCCCGCCGCGTCGATGGTCTTGAGGCCGATGAAGCGGCCGATGCCGTGGTCGGCGTGCACCATGAGGTCGCCCGGCGCGAGGCTCGACGCCTCGATGAGCACATCGCTCGCCTTCTTGGCCTTGCGGCGGCGGATGAGCCGGTCGCCGAGGATGTCCTGCTCGGCGATGATGGCGAGGTCCGGCGTCTCGAAGCCGCTTTCGAGACCGAGCAGCGCGAAGTTCACCGCGGCTTTATCGGCCTTGCGCGCGTCGGCGATGGTGGCGGCCTTCTCGATGCGCGTTCCGCCATGCGCCCCGATCATGGCGCCGAGCCGCTCGCGCGCGCCATTCGTCCAGCAGGCGATCAGCGTGCGTTTTCCGAGACCTTGAAGCATGCGGATATGCTCGACCACGGCGGGGATGAGCTTGTCCGAGGATTTGGCGCGCTCGATGGCGAAGCTGCGGCCCTGCTTGCCCTTGAAGTCGATCTGGCGCCCGCGCGGCTCCGCTTGCGGGAACGGCTCGAACTGCCGCAGCTTATGGCTGGCAAGCCGCTCCCGCCATTCCTCGCCCGTGAGATAGAGCGCGTCCGGCGCCAGCGGCTTATAGGGCGGCGCGCCGAAGGATCGCTGCTCCAGCCCTTCTTTTCGCGCGTCGTAATGGTCGGCGATGGTCTCCAGCCGCCGCGTCTTGGCGTCCTCCGCCAGATGGTCGAGCGTGACGACGGCGTTCGGCAGGTAATCGAACAGCGTGTCCATGCGCTCGTAGAACAGCGGCAGCCAATGCTCCTGGCCGGGATACCGGCTGCCCGCCGAAACCGCTTCATAAAGCGCGTCGTCGCCCTTGGCGGGGCCGAACAGCTCGACATAGCGCTGGCGGAAGCGCTTGATGGCCGCATCGCCCGACGGCGCCTCGCTGATGGGCAGAAGCGTGATCTGCTCGCGCGCGGACTGGGTTCGCTGCGTCACCGGATCGAACTGGCGGATGCTTTCGAGCGTGTCGCCGAAAAAGTCGAGCCGGACGGGCCGCGTATGCCCCGGCGCGAACAGATCGAGAATGCCGCCGCGCACCGCGTATTCGCCGGGCTCCATCACCGTGCCGGTCCGGTGAAAGCCCGAGGCTTCGAGCCGCTGGCTCACCTGATCCATGCCGATCTGGGCGCCGGCCGCCAGCCTCGCCGCCGACTTCCTGATCCAGTCGAGCGGCGGCACGCGCTGGAGGATGGCGTTGACCGTGGTCAGCACGATGATCGCGGGCTTGCCGCCCTTCGCATGGGCGAGCCTCGCCAGCGTGGCGATGCGGCGGGCCTCGATGTCGCTGTCGGGCGAGACGCGGTCGTAAGGCACGCAATCCCAGGCCGGAAACGCCATGACCTCCGCGCCCGGCGAGAAAAATTCGAGCTGGCTGCGAAGCGCCTGGAGCCGCTGGCCGTCGCGCGCGATATGCAGCACGGCCTGCTGGAACGCCGTATCGGCGGGAAGCCGCCTCGCAATCGCCGCCAGGAGGAAAGCGTCGTAGCCCTCCGGCACGCCGGCCGCCACGATGGCGCCCTCCCCGCCCGCGAGCCTGTCGAGAGCGGTCGGCGCGCTCGGCTTGCCTTGCGCGGCTGTTTTCTTGTCGAGTGTGCTGGCTTCGCCCACCATGCCGGTTACGCCTTGACCGCCCAATTAATCCCGCCCCGGACCGCTCACTTTGCGAGCCCGTAAAAGGCGCGGACATCGTCCACCAGGAGCTTCAAATCTTCGGGCGCCCCTCTTCCCCTGATCCACCCGTCAACGTCCGGATCGGGCGAGGCGAGAAGCTCTTCGAAGACGCCAAGCCTTGTCTCGTCCATCGCCGGAACCCGCGCTTCCGCATAACGTCCAAGGATGAGATCCAGTTCTTTCGTGCCGCGATGCAGCGCGCGAAAAACCGCGCGCTTGCGTCTCAATTCAAGCCCGTCCATGAAAAAACCCCGTGGATCGCATCCTTGAGCGCCGGTGGAAGCGCATGCGCTAATATATGAACCGGCGCGCCGCATTCGTAGACCAAAACGGAAGAGATCGCGAGCGCTACTAAAGCGCGGACACGCGAATGCCGAAAAATCGCGGCGCTCCTCATTTTACCTGTGGCAAAACAACCTCCGATTGCAGGCGATTGCTGGCTTCTTTCCTATCTGCGTGCTTTGCTTTTTCGAGCACCGAAGCGGAAGCGGCGCAGGCCAAGCTCCGGCCACAGTTCCGTAAGACCTTTAGACAAAGTGGCACGGGGAGGAAAACGGCGCGCACGCCACGGATTGCAGACTTCGCTCGCTTCCGGCGAATCCTGTCGCCGGACAGCGCGCGTTTCGCGTCAACGCCTCAGGAGAAGTATCGTGTTTCACGAAGCCAGCGAACGTGTCCTTGTCACCGGCGCAAGCGGATTCATCGGCTCCGCTATCGTTCGGACTTTCCTGCATTCCGGCTTCGCCGTGCGCGCGCTCGTCCGCCGCGGGAGCCCCCGCGCAAATCTCCACGGTCTGCCGGTCGAGATCGCGGAAGGCGACATATCGGACAAGCGCTCGCTCGCCGACGCGCTGCGCGGCGTGCGTTTTCTCGTCCATGCCGCTGCCGACTACCGCATCTGGACGCTGAACCCCTCGGAACTCATGGCCGTGAATGTGCTGGGCGCAACCAATATGATGGAGGCGGCGCTCAAAGCGGACGTTGAGAAGATCGTCTATACGAGCAGCGTCTGCACGCTCGCCCACGAGACGCCGCGCGCCGTGGCCGACGAGACGCGCACGCTCGACGCGGCGAAGGCCTATAATCCCTACAAGAAAAGCAAGATCCTGGCCGAAGAGGCCGTGCGCGAGCTGGTCGATAAGGCCGGGCTGCCCGCCGTCATCGTGAACCCGTCGGCGCCGGTCGGCCCGCGCGACATCAAGCCGACCCCGACAGGGCGGATCGTCGTCGAATGCGCGTCGGGCCGCATGCCCGCCTATGTCGACACCGGCCTCAATCTCGTCCATGTCGACGACGTGGCGCATGGGCACCTGCTCGCGCTGAAGCACGGCGTGGCGGGCGAGCGCTACATTCTCGGCGGCCAGAACGTGCGCCTTGGCGATCTTCTGACGGAAATCGCGCGTCAGGCCGGCCGCCGCCCGCCGCTCGCGCAGCTTCCCATCGCCGCGATCTATCCCTTCGCCGCCGCAAGCGAATTTTTCGCGCATCTCACCGGCAAAGAGCCCTTCGCCACGCGGGACAGCCTGAAAATGGCGCGCGAATACATGTTCTTCGACGACGCGAAAGCCCGCCGCGAACTCGGCTACGCGCCCCGGCCCTATGAAGAGGGCGTGGCCGACGCCATCGCCTGGTTCCAGGCGGCGGGCATGGTCCCGCAGGAGCAGGCGGCGCTCGACCGCCGGGTTACGCTCTCGCCGGGGTAAGGGCGCCGGTCTGTTTTGCGGGAATGGAGCCGATGAGCGAACGGCTTGCGGCGTCTCTTCAGGGCCGGGAGCCGCGCTGGCGTTTCCACCCGCAGGTCGCGGCCGGAATGGCTGCTCCCGGCGTTTCGCCGCTGCAACCGCCGGATTTAGGATGAGAAATCCTCCCCCGTCGAAACGGCGAAGCCTCGGCGCGGCGACGCGATCCGGGTTTTTTCGGCCTCATGAAGCAAGAGCGCCTAAATAAACCTTTCAAATAAAATTTCTAATTGAAGTATGTCTTTGCTACGCTCAAGTTAATAAGTGAAGTGCAATAGTTTTTGCGTAGAAAGCGCAAATTGATTCCGAAGTTAATTTCGATTATAATGAATTTAGTCTAGCAAAACTCAAGCTAGGCGCCTTACAAGCGTGGAGAGAGTTATGAATCTTAAGCTAGTGGCGATAATCGCCACTGTTGGGGTGCTTGTGGCGTCGGTGGCCGGCGCCGGGGCTAGCGTGGCGACCAATGCACAGCATCATCGTCATCGCATGAGGGCGGAATCAGCCTGTCCCTTGCACCGCACAGCCAACGGGGAGCTGGTTGACTGCCATGGCTGGCGGCTTCGGAACACCGCACGCGGATGGGATAACACCTGTTTCAACCTCGATTATCTCCCCTCTCAATTCGCGTGCAGCTCGAAATAGATGGCCTAAGGCCAGCCCCCCGGATAGAAAGGGGCTGGCTTACCGCCGTCGGTCATAGTGGCATGGAGGCCTCTTGCGCCAGCTAGAGGCCTCGCAAGTCACTGCCGCCGCTCGCGCAGGAAGCGGAAAAACTCCACGCCTTCGCGCAAGCGCCGCTTCATCATGGTGGGGCTTACCGCCATCTCGGCCACGATGGAGGCGATCTTCGGCGCGCGGAAGTAGAAGCGCTTATAGAACTCCTCGACCGAGCTGAAAATCTCGGTGTGGTTCAGATGCGGATAGCTCAAGGGCGCGAGCTGCACGCCGTTCTCGTCCACGTAATGACGGTCTTCGTTGAGCCAGCCCTCCTCGATCGCCTGCTTGTAGAGATGGGTGCCGGGATAGGGCGCCGCGAGCGACACCTGGATGGTGTGCGGGTTGATCGCTTGCGCGAAGCGGATCGTCTCCTCGATGGTCTCGCGCGTCTCGCCGGGCAGGCCCAGGATGAAGGTGCCGTGGATGGCGATGCCAAGCTCGCGGCAATCCTTCGTGAAGCGGCGCGCCACGTCCACAAGCATGCCCTTCTTGATGTTGTGCAGGATTTGCTGGTTGCCGCTCTCATAGCCGACGAGCAGGAGCCGCAGCCCGTTGTCCTTCAGCACTTCGAGCGTCTTTCGCGGCACGTTCGCCTTCGCATTGCAAGACCAGGTCACGCCGAGCTTGCCCATCTCGCGCGCGATGGCCTCGGTGCGCTCCGTGTCGTCGGTGAAGGTGTCGTCGTCGAAGAAGATTTCCTTCACTTCGGGGAAGTTGGCCTTCGCCCAGCGGATCTCCTCCATGACATGGCCGACGCTGCGCGTGCGATAGCGATGCCCGCCGACCGTTTGCGGCCAGAGGCAAAAGGTGCAGCGCGATTTGCAGCCGCGCCCGGTATAGAGCGAAAGATAGGGGTGTTTCAGATAGCCGATGAAATACTTTTGGATGTCGAGGTCGCGCTTGTAGATGGGCGTGACGAAGGGCAGGAGGTCCATGTTTTCGAGGACGGGGCGATCCTCGTTATGGACGATGGCGCCGGCGGCGTTGCGGTAGGAGAGGCCCTTGATGCTCGCCCAGTCGCGGCCCTCCGCAAACTCCTTCACGGTGAAATCGAATTCCTCGCGCGCCGCGAAATCGATGGCCTTGGACGCGGCGAGGCTGCCTTCCGGGTCGACGGCGACCTTCGCGCCGATGAGCCCGACCTTCAGCTCCGGCTTCGCTTCCTTCAGCGCTTCGAGCGCGGCCACATCCGACGGAAAGGACGGCGTGGAGGTGTGGCAGATCACGGCGTCGTAATGGTCGATCTGGCGGATGACTTCTTCGAGGCCGGTCCCATGCGGCGGCGCGTCGATCAGCTTTCCGTTCGGAACCATCGCGGCCGCCTGCGCGAGCCAGGTCGGATACCAGAAGGAGCGGATTTCGCGCCGCGCCTGATAGCGCGAGCCGGCGCCGCCGTCGAAGCCGTCGAAGGAAGGGGCCTGCAAAAACAGAATGTTCATCGGGGAAGATCCTAGCGAGAGTTGGCGAGCGTGCCGTCCGTGAGCACGTCGTAGGTCGCGCGCTTCCAGGCGATGGTCGTGCCGAAGAAGCTCCAGACGAAAACGGCGAACGCCAAGAGGTCCGCGAGCGGCAACAGCCAATAGTCCTGGCGGGCAAGCTTGAAAGAGCGGCCTACCGCCACGGCCAGGCCGGTCCGCAGCCCGAGCGCCAGCGCGGCGAGCGCCACGCAAGAGGCGTTGCCCGCCGCCGCGCCGAGAAGCGCGAGCGCGAAGGGATGGGCCACGAACGAGCCGAGATAACCCGGCAGGTCGATGGAGCGCACGGTGCGCGCCCAGCGAAGCTGATGGCGGAACAGATCGAGGAAGCTTTCCTCGTGGCAGACATGGACGACGGAGGACGGGCCGATCTTAACCGTGAGCCCCGCCTTGCGCACCGCCGCGCCAATCGCATAGTCGTCGGCAAGCTGGTTCGCGAAGGCCTTGAAGCCGCCAATCGCGCCCAGCGTCTCGCGCCGAAGCGCAATCGTCGAGCCGAAGCACGGTTTGGCGAGCCCCAGCGCCAGCCCCATGAGCACATTGGGCAGGAACTGCGTGTTGATGCCGAGGGCTGCGAATTTCGACCAGACCGGCCCCGCCGCTTCGCCCGTGTAAAGCACGGTGACGGCGCCCGCGCCGGGCATCTGGAGCAGGGCGACGACCTCGTTCAGGTAATCGCGCGTCACGAGGATATCGCTGTCCGCCGCGATCAAGACGCCATGGTTCGCCGCGCCTTCCATATTGATGAGGTTCGAGATCTTGGCGTTCGTTCCGTGCGAGGCGGGGTCGGCGACGATGGCCGTATCGACGGCGGGGAATTGCGCCGCAACGCGCTCAGCCGCCGCGCGCGCCGGATCGGCGCCGTCGTGAAGGCCGAACACGATCTGCGTTGGCGCGCTGTAGTCCTGCGCGTAAAACGACGCAAGGCACGCGTCGAGGCGCGGCTCGGCGCCGTGCAGCGGCTTCAGGATCGTCACGGGCTCGGGCGCGGCCCGCGCCCGCTCGCCCCGCCGCCGGAACAGGACAACGAAAATCGCCGCCGCAAGGTAGAGGCAGCCGAGGCAGGCGATGGCCGCGAAGATCCCTCCGATGAGCGAAATCACCATTGAGGCCCTTGCCGCCGGCTCGCGCCATGGCGCTTATCCAGACCCTCGCGCGGCGTGAAGGCGAGAACGCGTGTCGAGACGCGAATGTCGCCTGCGTTCCGAGCCAGTGTCGTCATGGAAATCAAACCATTCTCCCCGATTCGGCGCGCGATGCCCGCCCCGCCGTCATGCTCGCCGCGCGGCCTTGGACCGAGGCGCGCCGCGATGCCAAGAGCCGCTCCGCCATGTCCGACCCAGCCGCCCGAACGCCGTAAAGCTCCGCATTCTCCGCCAAGCGCGCCAAGAGTAGGCGCAAAGAATGGGCGAAACTGCGACCGATGGCCAGGACCCACGCAACCGCGCCGTCATGCTCGCGCCGAACGCGCCGCATGTCTTTGAAGCCGCGCGCAAATCGCCGGATGCCCCTAACAACAATAGAGGAGGGGTCTTTTGCTCTCAGATTGACGCAATCGGGCGGCCAGTCCATGCTCCGTTTGGGACCGGAGCTGAAGGCGGGCTAAACTTCCTCCTTATTTAAGGGAGATCGCATTATGGCGAGAGGCATTTTTTCTCTAAGTGTCTATAGATATAGGCGCCGTTTCACTTGCTCTGTTATGATTGCTCTCATGGCTGCGCCTATACCTGCATCCGCGCAGCAGGAGCTTAAGCCTCGTATTGCGCCCCCTAAGGCGACGCTGCAACAGCTGCAATCCATCCCCGCGACAAACGAGGTCACGGTTAAATTCCGCGAAGGCAGCGGTTTTCGCATCCAGGATGGCCAGCCCACCGCCCTGGAAGCCGACGAAATCGGCCCTCTGTTAAAGACACTGGGCGATTTGGGCATCGCTTTGAACCGCATCCGCCCGCTGTTGACCTTGCCGCGCCAGCAGCTCGATGCCGAACGGATTGACGGGCAGCGGCAAAGCGGAAAGCAGCTTGCGGACCTAAATCTTTATTACGTCGTCGATCTTCCGGAAGGGGCGAATCCTGCCGCCGTGGCGAGCAAACTCAACGAACTCAGTGCGGTCGAATTTGCGGAGCCGCGCCGAAGGCCTTCGCCCGCCCCCCAGGAGGCAACCCCCGACCTTACATCCTGGCAAGGCTATAAGAACGAAGCGCCTCAGGGGATCGGCGCGCCAAAAGAAGGCGACGTTCGCGGTAGCGACGGCGCGGGCTTGCATGCCGTCGATTTGGAATATAGCTGGCGCCTGGACCATGAAGACCTCAATCTTCCGCCAGATCGCATGCATTTAATCCCGGGCTGCGTGGCTCGGGATCCCTTCAACGACATAAATCATGGCACGGCGGTATTGGGCGAAGTCGTTGCGTCAAAGAACGCCTTTGGCATAACGGGCGTCGTCCCGGCGACCCAAATGCATGTTATCCCTGTGGCTTGCACTGGCGCCACGGGGGGATACAGTCTCGAAAACGCCATCCAAACCGCCGCCGCCCTCTTAGCTCCTGGAGAGGTCATCATCGTCGAGCAGCAGACCGGCGCCTGCGGAGGCGCTTGCGGGCGTGACCAGGTGGGGTGCGGCCCCGTCGAGGACGAGCAGTCTGTCTTCGACGCAATACAGAATGCCACGAGCCGCGGCATTATTGTTGTGGAAGCCGCGGGGAACGGACGCGCCGATCTCGATGGCGCGCAGTGTCAGGGCAAGTTCGACCGGACTCTCCGCGATTCTGGAGCGATCGTTGTGGGGGCCGGCTCAGCGAGCGATCATGCGCGCCTGGGTTTTTCGGATTATGGATCGCGTGTGGACGTGCAAGGCTGGGGCCAACAGGTTGCTACAACCGGGTACGGCGATGCGTTCAGCCCGGGAAACGAACAAAGACGCTATACTTACCGGTTCGGGGGTACGTCATCCGCAACCCCAATCGTATCGTCAGCGGTTCTTGCAATAAACGGGGTCCGCAAAGCCTGCAAAGCGCCTCTCGCTTCCCCCCTTGAAATGCGCGCGATCCTTTCGTCGACCGGCACTCCCCAGGCCGATCCCGCCGGCGGCCATATCGGCCCGCTGCCAAACATCCGGGCAGCGCTGGCCGCGATGCCCGATATTGCTCCCTGTCTGCGCCCAGCGGAGTCCGCGTCCTTAGCCGGGCAGTGGATCATAGGCGAGAGCGGAGAAATTCTAAGCATCACCGGGAATGGCCGCTGGCTTCATCCCAGTCGTGGCGCCGCAAGGATACGCGCGGCCGGGGATGCGTCCGACTTGAATGTGTTTTACGAAGAGGGCGCAACGCAATGCTCTTACCGATATGCGTTCACGGATAGGGGGAAAACGCTCGAACTCATTGCGGCCGACCGGACCCAGGACAGCGATTATTGCCCTGAAGGCAGCCTGAAACGCGCGGATGGCCAATAAGCGATGGCGAAGGGCGCGCGCCCTAGCGCGCCGATGCAATGGCGCCGACCCTTTTGTTGCCATTCCCGCGAAGCTTGTCCCGTGCAGACGGGGAGCGGGAATCCAGGTATCCTGGCGGCGGAAGCTATTGAAATAGCGCAGCGATACCTGGGTCCCCGCCGGAGTTTATTCCCGCGAAGGAGCGTGTGAAAAAATCGGGTTCCAGCTCTGTCTTTGGCGTCATAGCCGCCCCAAGCCAAGGGCCGCCACGACTGCCGCCAGCCGCTCGCCGGCTCTCGCCGATGGCCGGAGCCCGGACGCCGGCGCGCGAGCAGCCGCCGCGATTAACCCTATTGGGTTCGTTTGGCAAAAAACCTGTTTTTACGGTATTATAATACCGTAAAACGGCCGGTTTGGTTAATGCGCGGTTTCATTGGCGGCCCCGGCAAGCCTTGCATGGTTAATGCGCCCGGCCTTGACAAATGAGGCGATGCGGATTTTTTCACACGCTCGAAGGCGGGGACGGGGACGGCGCCGCGGAGCGGTCAAGACTTTTGGCCACTGGTATAAGACATGCCGAGCGATCGGCGTTAATGGGGGACCTATGGCGCGCGGCCTTCGAGCATGGCTTTCGATGATTTTTCTGGCGCTGTCGTCAGCAGCGGCGGCCGCGGCGACCGATCCCGCGCTCGCGCTGTTCTTCGGCTATTCGAAGGCCGTGCAGACGGTCGCGCTCTCGCCGGATGGCCGGCAGGCCGTATCGGGGGGCCAGGATAATTTCGCAAGACTCTGGGACATCGAGACCGGCCTTCTGCTGCGCACCTTCGACGCCCAGGCCGGCAGGATCGCCTCGGTTGCGTTCTTGCCGGACGGCCGGCGCATCGTCGCGGCCTGCTCCGACGGCAAGCTTCGCGTCTTCTCTCTGGCGACCGGCCAGACCGTGGCGACATTGGAAGGCCACGCGGGCGAGGCGCTCTCGGTTTCGGTTTCGCCGGACGGCAACAAGGCCCTGTCGGCGGGAAGCGATAAGACGGTCAAGCTCTGGGACTTGGAAACGGGCCAACTCGTCAAGACCCTCGAAGGCCATGCCGGCGAGACGACGGCGGCCGGCTTCTTGGCGGACGGGCGCCGCGCATTCTCGGCGAGCGCCGACGCCACGCTGAGGCTCTGGGACCTGGAGACGGGCGAGTCCAGGACCTTCCAGGGCCATGCCGATGCGGTCACATCCGTTGCGCTGTGCGCGGAGGGCGCGCGGGCGGTTTCGGGAAGCAAGGACAAAACGGTCAAGCTGTGGGACACGGCGACAGGGCAGGTTCTGAAGACATTCGAGGCGCGCGCCGGCGAGGTCGTGTCCGTGGCCTTTGCCAGCGATTGCAGCCGCATCCTTTCGGGGGCCAAGGATAACGCGCTTATGCTATGGGACGCGAAGACGGGGGCGCTTTTGAAGACGCTGGAGGGGCATTCCGGCGCCGTCGCCTCGGTTCAGTTCTCGTCCGGCGGGCGCGCAGCCATCTCCGGAAGCGCCGACAAGACGATCCGGGTCTGGGACGTGGAAACCGGGCAGGCTGTGCGCACCATCGACCTGCAATCGGAAACCTTCTGGCCGAGCGGCCACCGCGATTTCTTCCGAGGCGCCGCCGCCACGAAGACCGCCGACCCGGCCGCGCTCGACAAGCGCTTGGCCGACAAGGGCTTCAAGCGCGGCGATCCGGTTTACTTGCGCATCTTCAAGGGCGATCTCGAAGCCGAGCTTTGGATCAAGAAGGCGGGCCGCTTCGAACTGTTCGCGACCTATCCCATCTGCGCGTGGTCGGGTCAGCTCGGCCCGAAGCTCACGGAGGGCGACGGGCAGGCGCCGGAGGGCTTCTACGCCATCGGCAAGGGCCAGCTCAATCCGAACAGCCATTACCACCGCGCCTTCAACCTCGGCTACCCCAACCTGTTCGACCGCGCGCATAACAGGACGGGCGCGCTCCTCATGGTGCATGGCGGCTGCGCGTCCGTCGGCTGCTACGCCATGACCGACGCCGCCATCGACGAACTTTGGCAGATCGTCACCGCGGCGCTCGACGCGGGCCAGGAGCGCGTCGGCGTGCACGCCTTTCCATTCCGCATGACGGAGGAGCGGCTCGCCGCCTTCGCATGGCATCCTTCCGCTGAGTTCTGGCGGGATTTGAAGCGCGCCTTCGACCTTTTCGAGGAAAGCCGCATCCCGCCGCAAGTCTCGGTGTGCGACAAGCGCTACGCCGTGCAGCCGGGCCGCGCGGCGGACGATGCGCCTGCGTTGCGGTCAGCCTGCCCCGCCCCAAGGGCGAGCCGCCCGCCCGGCCGGGCCGGCGGCGACGCCAAGCCATCGACATGGGCGCCGGAGCGCATGCCCTGAGATGCAAAACCAATGCTAGGGCATCGGACTTAAAACGGGAATCGGCCTCATGCCGTGCGGCGTCATTCCCGGCCCCGCGAAAGCGCATACGCGCTTACTTACTCCGCGCCGTCATCGCGAGGCGCCGGAGGCGCCGTGGCGATCCAGGCAAGAAACCGGACGTTTGTATGTCCACGGGGCTTTGCCCCTTGCAAGGACGAATTCGGCGCAGGTTTCCGCTTTATCTTGGCGCGTATGCGCATTCGCGGGGAGGGGATTGACGGCTGCGTCCGATTAAACGCACGGTGCTCTAATTCTGCCGAGCAACCGCAGCATCGAAAACCACGGCCGATTTGTCGCGAAGCTGTTGCGCGGTTGCGCCTTCAGCGGAGTTGTAAGGACCCTGTAAGCCTCTCTTCCTTATTGACCTATGCGGCATAAAAGGATGGAGCATGACTTTAAAGCCCCCGCATCGCCCGATGTCGCCAGCTATACCCCTGGGCAGGAACCCAAGACCTATTCAGCGCGGGGCAAAACGCAAAACGCAGCATCTCGGCATCCATCGCGAACTTCCCGCCGGAGGGCGGGAGCTGTTCCGCTCGCTTTCGCTCAGCAGCCGCGTCAATCCCGCGCCGCGCGACAATCCAAACATCGAGGCCGCGCGCACAGCCTTGCGGGTCGCTCAGGCCGAGTTCTTTGCTAGTCGTCCTCTTGGAGCTTGCCCGGGCGTGAAGCGGCCCGTGCGCCTGGTAAGCCGATTGCGAAGCCTTTTTCTTCAGCAATCGACCGGCGCTCTCACTCAGTAGTCAGTCGAACGTCAAGATGGCAACGCCTTCACAGCGCAGGAGCGAACGATGGGATTGAAAAATTGGGCAAGGCGGAGAGGTCCGATTTTCTTGATCGGGACCGCTCTTATCGTGACCGCCGCCGCTATCGCGAGCCTTGGCAAGAACCAGCCCTCGCCGCCGTTGGGAGAGCAAAACAATGAACCAAGCCTGGCTACGGCAAAGAACGGCCCTCCCGAGCCGCAAGCCCTCGACTTATCCGAGAAACAACGCGACTCGATAAAAATTGAACGCGTTGGCGAACATACATTCCCGGTTGAGAAGCGCGCCGTGGGGAGTATCGACTTCAACGAGGATATGTCCGTTCAAGTGTTCACGCCGTACCAGGGGAAAATCATCGCGCTGTTCGCCAAGATCGGCGACGAGGTCAAGAAGGGGCAAACCCTCTTTACAATCGACAGTCCCGACCTCTTGCAGGCGGAATCGACGCTCATCGCGGCGGCTGGCGTGCTTGATTTGACCGACAAGAACCTGGAGCGTCAGCGCAATCTCTACAAGCAAAACGCGGCGGCGCAGCGGGATTTCGAGCAGGCCGTTTCCGATCATCAGACGGCGGAGGGCGCACTGAAGGCTGCCCGCGACGCCGTCCGCATTTTCGGGAAAACGGATGCCGAAGTCGACAAGATGGTCCTGGACCGCAAGGTCGATTCCACTTTGATTGTGGCAAGCCCGATCGGTGGACGGATCACGGCCCGCAATGCCGCGCCCGGACTTTTCGTGCAGCCCGGAACCGCGCCTGCTCCTTACGTCGTCAGCGATATTTCGACGATGTGGATGATCGCCAATGTCATCGAGAGCGACATCCCGAATTACCGCGTGGGCCAAGAGGCGCGGGTTAAGGTCACGGCTTACCCGGACCGTGTTTTTGAAGGGACAATTACAACCATCGGATCCTTGGTCGATCCCAACACCCACCGGGCCTTCGTGCGCTCCGAAATTGCCGACCCCGAGCATCTCCTCCTCTATGGCATGTATGCAAGCTTTGTGACCCGAACCGGCGAACCGGTTCGATCCACCGCGGTTCCGGTTAACGCCGTGGTGCGGGAAGGCGACGGCACGATGACCGTCTGGGTTACGAACGACCGGCGGCATTTCGTAAAGCGGATCGTCGAAATCGGGCTCCAGCGCGATGGCTACGATCAGATCCTGAAGGGGCTGGCGCCCGAAGAACTCATCGTGAGCGACGGCGCGGTTTTCTTGAGCAACTTGCTCTTGCTGCAAAGTCAGCTCTAAGGCGCCTCGCCAAGCCAAGCCGATCTGTTGCTCGCGCCAGCGAATAAAAAAAGAGGTAGACGGTGCTGAAGGGCATTCTCGCATTCGGGCTCACACGCCGCATGATCGTTTTGATGGGCTTGCTGGTTTTCGCGGGCGCGGGCTATTTCGCGTTCAGGAACCTTGCTATCGAGGCTTATCCCAATCCAGCGCCAGTCATTCTCGAGATCACCGCGCAAGCGCCGGGCCTCTCCGCCGAAGAGATGGAACGCTACTACACGATTCCGATGGAAATCGGCCTATACCCGACGCCGGGCATTGCCAGCATTAATTCGACCTCATTTTATGGCCTGTCATTTGTGCGGGTCACATTCAAGTATGGCGTAGACTTTTATTTCGCTTACACGCAGGCAGTGATCAGCCTTCAGCAGAATGTCGCTCTTCCCGGGAACCAAATTCCGCAAATCCAGCAATCCAGCCTCGTGGGCGAGGTGTACCGCTACCAGATTGTCGGCCCTGCGCATTTTGGATTGACCAATCTTCGGACCATTCAGGACTGGGTGGTGACAAGGCGCCTCTACACCGTGCCGGGCGTGGTGCAGGTCAACTCTTTTGGCGGGACGACCAAGGAATTTCATGTCGAGGCCGACTTAGAGAAACTTGAGGCCTACAGCATCACAGTGCCCCAGCTGATTGCCGCCATCGGCAACGCCAACATCAACGTCGGCGGCCGCGAAATCGCCGTCGGCCAGCAATCGGTCAACATACGCGGTATCGGCTTGATCGATGATGGCGGAGCCGAGGATCTGACCATTGGCGACAAAACCGCGGATATTGAGAACATCGCGCTGGCCCAGGCGAACGGCGTTCCCGTTTTCGTTAAGGATATTGGGACCGTTTCCGTCGGGTATACTCCGAGGCTCGGGATCACCGGCAAGGATCGTGACGACGATGTCGCGCTCTCCATCGTGGTCATGAACCGCACCATGCATACCGACGATGTGGTGCCGCCGATCAAGGCCGAAGTCGATAAAATGAATACGGACGGAACCCTGCCGCCCGGGGTGAAGATCGTTCCCTACTACGACCGCACGACGCTGGTCGACGTCACGACGCACACCGTCCTTCACAACCTGATTTTCGGCTGCCTTCTCGTCTTTCTTATTCAATGGATCTTTCTTGGAGATTTACGCAGCGCAATCATTGTCGGGGCCAATATCCCGTTCGCCCTTTTCTTCGCGATCGTCATTCTGGTGCTTAGAGGCGAGGAGGCCAACCTCTTGTCGCTCGGCGCTGTCGACTTCGGCATCATTGTCGATTCGGCTGTTATTCTGGTGGAAAACATCTTCCGGAATTTTCAGTCGCCGGCGCAGGTCAGGCAGCAGCTTCTTGCGGACCTGGCCGAAGGGGTTTGGGGAACCGATCCGACAAGCGCCAGCCGAATCTCGACGATCAAGAACTGGACCGACCGGCTGCGCCTCATCCTGATCAGCGCTCTGCAAGTCGATAAGTCGATCTTCTTCTCGGCTGCCATTACGGTCGCGGCCTTCGTTCCCCTGTTCACCATGCAAGGCGTCGAAGGCCAGATCTTCGGCCCCATGGCGCGGACCTATGGATATGCTTTGGCCGGCGCCCTGATCGCGACCTTCACGGTGACGCCGGTTCTCGCATCCTTCCTGCTGCCCGAGCGCGTCAAAGAGGTCGAGACCGTCGTGGTGCGGGCGCTGAGGGCGATTTATTCGCCTGTGCTGCGGTTTGCGCTCGCAAATCGAAGGGTCACTGTCGCGTTCGGTTTGGCGTTCCTGGCCGGAACGGCGTTGCTGGCGACGCGTCTTGGAAGCGAATTCCTGCCGACGCTTGAGGAGGGCAACTTCTGGATCCGCGCGTCGATGCCGCCGTCCATGGGCCTGGAAGCCGGCACGGAAGCCACACGCAAAATGCGCGACATCGTATTGAGCCATCCGGAGGTCACTCTCGTCACCTCCCAGCATGGCCGGCCCGACAATGGCAGCGATCCATCGCCATTCTCGAATGTCGAGCTGTTTGCACCGCTGAAGCCGGCGGCTCAATGGCCCGCGGGGCAGACCAAGGAGAAACTGACGGCGCAATTGGAGGAGGAACTTAAGGAAGCCCTTCCCGGAGTCACCTTCAATTTCTCGCAATACATCCAGGACAACATCGAAGAGGCGATCTCAGGCGTCAAGGGCGCGAATTCGATTAAGCTTATCGGTCCCAATCTCGCAACTCTTGAAGATCTCGCCGCCCAGGTGGCGCGTGAAATGAATCAGGTCGAGGGGATCGCCGATCTCGGAATCTTCCACGTCCTCGGGCAGCCAAACCTGAATATCAAAATCGATCGAGAAAAAGCCGCTCGCTTCGGCCTCAATACAGGCGACGTCAACACAGTCATCCAAGCCCTTATGGGCGGGACGACGGCAACGACCGTGCTTGAAGGGGATCGCCAGTGGAACCTCACGGTTCGGCTTCCGGCAAAGTACCGCGACAGCATCGAGGCTATAAGCAATGTCAAGGTGGCTGGCGGCGCCGGGCAGAACGCGTACATCCCGCTGAGCGAGATCGCCACCATCGGTTTGGATACAGGGGCGTCCTATATCTACCATCAGGGTGTGCAACGCTTCATTCCGATAAAGTTCAGCGTGCGTGGCCGCGATCTCGGCAGTACTGTCGCGCAAGCGCAAGAGAGGATCGCAAAGAACGTCAAGCTCCCCCCCGGATACCGCATTATTTGGGCCGGAGAGTTCGGCGATCTGCAACTCGCCAAGCAGCGTCTCTCAATCATCGTTCCCGTGAGCCTGGCGCTGATTTTTATTCTGTTGGTCAGCCTCTTCAACTCGGCGAGAGATAGCCTTCTCGCCCTTGCCGGCATCCCGTTTGCCGTGGCGGGGGGAATTATTGCGCTCTATGTCGCCGACCTCGATTTCAGCATATCCGCCGCAATCGGTTTCGTTTCCCTGTTCGGCGTGTCCGTGATGGACGGCATTCTTATGATCACCTATTTCAACCAGGTTCGCCGCAGCGGAGTGGGGACGCGCGAATCCATGTTTCAGGCCGCCGAGCAGAGAATGCGGCCGATGCTGATGACCGCGCTGTCTGCTTGTATCGGGTTGCTCCCCTCGGCAATCTCGACCGGCATCGGCAGCCAGGTCCAGCGTCCGCTGGCGACGGTGGTCGTTGGCGGCATGCTGATTGGCCCAATCCTGCTGTTGGTGGTCGTGCCGGCGCTCCGGATGATGTTCCTTGGCGAAGACGATGCGCCGGCGCCCGAGGCGCCGGTCGAAGATCGAAACGCTCCGGCGGAGGCATAAGCCGTGCGTGCGGGGCGAGAAGTCGAAGCCAAAGCGATGGTAGGAGGCTAGCATGAGAGTTACGGTTTATGCCCTTGCCGCTATCATGCTGTCGGTATGGGCCGATAGCGGGCAGGGCGCGACACGCGGCCCGTTTCATGGGTCGCGCACCGCGATCGACAAGAAAACCGCGGCGGCGATTGGGCTGGCGCACCCGCATCCCGCCAAAGGAGGGCCGATACACTCAGCCCCGCACGGCAGCAATCCCAGCGCCGTCAAGACCGAAAGCGTCCAAAAGACGGAGCCTGGAAAGCGCGAGAATGCCCGGAAGGAAGCCAGCGTCAATGGCCGGCCGCCGAGCGAGCTAGGCCTGAAGACGCCCGCCATTCCCGTGGCTGCGCCCGCACCCGGCGTGCGTCAAGCCGAATACCTAAGAATCCAGGCTGAAACCCAAAGACTGGGCGGCGTCCCCTCTATCAGGCCCTCGCTGCTGTCCCCAGCGCAACCGCTTCAACTCGGTCCCCCGAGAAATGGAACGCTCATGGGCATGGCCGGCAATCTCCAGCAGCATTCCCCGCGCACGCTCACGCCTCTCGGAGGCGTGGCGGCGGGCGGCAACATCGGCGCTCTCAATGGCACAAGCTTCCTGCCCAGGCGAAGATAAGGGCTGGAGGGCCTGTTCGACCGCGCTAAAGCGGGCCGCCATGAGGGTGCGCTTGCGCTCACGATACACGTTCGCTGATGCAAGCTCGATGCGGCTCAAGAGAAGGAGTTGAGCGAGCTTTTGATCGAAGGCCTAACGAATTTAGCGGCCTCGTATCTTTTCTTTACCAAGACGTTTGATAACTTGTTAAACCTGCCAAATCCCCGGGTGAGAAATATTTCCTGATCAATTCAACGAACTCTTCGGGCTGCTTTTTGCCGTTCAGGTTGGAGAGGTCAAATTCAAGGTCTGCGTTTCGGCGCGCCAAGGCAAGAGCAATAATGGTATCGTTGCCAAGAGGCGGCTTTGCGAGCATGCCAATATTTAAGGCATCATCCGTGATGATTGGATCAGCATTACCGACTGGAAACAAGAATTGCACTTCGCCATCTCCAGCAACATTCACTAAAATAAGCGCCCGGCGGTATAGGCCTTCGATCTTAAGATCGAAGTGTTGATCGACCTTATAATGAGGCGGCGAAGGAGAAACGCCCACTTTTAGCTGTTTAACATGCAAGGTCTCAAAAACAGATCGAAGCGCGGCCTGAACATCGCCAGGATTCCACCGGATACGCGGGTCGGAAAGGGCGTCAACAGAAGGTTTCGGCGAGGCTTCCGCAGTTCTGTTTGAGGCTGGCGCGATTCCACTTGCCTGTTTTTGAAGGAGTAAAGCCGTGGCTGTTTCCGGTGTATCCGGTTCGAAGACAATGTACTGCTTTTGATTGGTGAGGGCCAGAACTCGACTATGCAGGAATTTGAATAAAGCGCCGCGCGTAAGCCCTGACTGCATGTCGCCAACAGCATCGATCGCGCGAGCAAAAGAGTAACTTAAAGCGCCTCGCGAGGGTTCGGGATCAATTCTTATTTCTGGCACCTCGTGTTGCGCGTCGACAGCAGCAAGAAATGTCACCGAACTATAGTAAGTGGTAGCGAGTTCGCCATTGACGCTTTGCGATGTGCTGCTTTTCTGAACCGAGGGCAATAGATCGATACCCGGCGGTATGTAGAAACTCGAAGACCCTAAATCAGCCTTTGAATAGACGCGGTTGAGGCTGCGGACCTTTACGCCTTGCCGATGCTGGTCTAACGCCTTTGACATGCCTCCGCCGTGGCAGCTGTCGGCCAGAAAGATGGTCTTTGCACCCTTGCTGTCAAGTTGCCCAAGCCAATCGAAAATCTCTTTATCCTTGATGCGCTCCAGCGTTTTGCTGGGATCTAGCGGGTCGAAGTACGAGAGGATAAAGCTTTCAAACTTCGGGCTGTTCGGATCGCTCGGATTTTCGAGTTCCTGGCTGCCATGTCCGGCGAAGGAAATAATGGCAAGATCATTCTTTTGCGCTTTCTCAATTAAGCGCTCGATCGCTTGCACAAACGATGTTCTGGTGACAGCCTGGTTCGTCAAGAGTTCGACGTCCTTGACCCCAGCCTTTGAAAGCGCACGGTAAATATCAAGCGCATCGGCAACCGCGCCGCCAAGTTGGGATTCGCGCCCGAGGTTGGGATATTCATCCACACCAACAACCAAAGCAAGGATGCCCACTTCGGGAGTGGAGGGGGCATTCGTTTGAGCAGGGGCCGGCGCTGGCAGTTCTAAGGTCGCAAGAACCACGGTGGCGAGGATCAGCCCCCACATCCTGCTTGCCTTGTGCGCGTATAGCCTATTCGTTTGGGCCATGTTCTATCCCTGAACAAGTTGCATCGGCCAAGCGTAGTGCGGGTGTTTGCTAGCGGCGGCGCTTTCCCTCCTTCGGTGAAACGAGTTCCGCTAACCTTTCGTAGTACGACTTGGCTCCTGCGCCGTGTTCTTTGGCGTCTGCCCGAGCCTCCTTGAATTTACTTGCAAGTTTTTCTCGAATTTCCTTGGTGAAGCCGATATTTTCAAGCTTAGGTTCGCTCTCGTTTTTTGCCTTGGCGCGCGAGAACTCTCTTTCTTTGCATTGTTCCTTGCGTTCAAGCCAGCGGAGCTGCGGTTCTATCGGCAGCTCGTCGCGATCCCAGTCCCAAACAAGGATCCATTCATAATAGAGTTGGTAGGGGTTACGGTCGTATTCATCCCGGCACCGTATTGGCTCAAGCGCGCTCGCACGTATATATCCGATTTTGCCTTTAGCGCCGTAATCGTTCCGAAGCTGGCGCACCTGATCCTCGGTCAGCAGAGCCGATCCGTCAGGGCGAGTAGCTTCGCCTTTGTCGGCCATGCTCAATAATTCGAATGCCGCGTAGGCTTCGGTTTTGGGGTCGGCCTCCTCCGATCCAGGCTCGGCCAGCCTGACTTTGTTTATGGTCCGATAAAGCAAAGCGATGACCGATTCAGGGTTCTTGGGAATAGCTTCCGAGCCGATATCTTGTGGATACCCAGTGCGATAAAGTCTTGCAAGTTCAAGCCCGGCGACGGGGTTGCCGCGCAGAAACGCTTCAAGATAGAGGTTGCGAATTTCGGCTGCGCCGTCGTCCGGTTTGCCAACGAGGACCGGACGGAACGGTATTTTACGATCGCGCAACAACCGGGCGAGTTCAACTTGCGCCGATCTCGATCCCGAATAGGCGGCGAGGCGCCAGTAGCGGCCAGACGCCTCGGGCTGAGGCGAGGGAACACCGTACCCTTCCGTCAACAGCCTTGCCAGCATTTCCTGTGAATCCACGTCGCCCGCTTCGGCAGCGCGGGCAAACCAAACTACGGCTTGGGCGGCATCGGGGCTTTGACCGTCATTCGATTCCCGATAATGAAAATCTCCGAGCCAGTACATGGCATCCCAATTACCTTGGGTCGAGGCAGCTTGCAGCAACTCAAAAGCATGCTTTGTATTGCGCGGCACCCCAAAGCCCCAAAAGAGCATCTTGGCGGTCTCGATCATCGCGGGCACGTAGCCGCGTTCAGCAGCGACGGAAAGAAATTCATATGCCTTGGCGTAACTCAGTTTTGAGGTCGAACGTGAATTCGAAAGCCCGAGATCGCCGTTGTAATAAGCCATCCCCAAATTGTATTGCGCGACAACGTGGTTGAGGTTTGCGCCGCGCGTATAGTACGAAGCTGCCTTCTCGCGATCCGCAGGTTCTGGGGCATCGGCTCCAATATTATAAAACTCGCCTTTTTGTATCATCAGCGCAAGGTTATTATAGGCTGCGGGGTAGCCGAGTTCAGCCGCGCCAGCGTTATAGAGCGAAGCCCTCTTCAGGGCTACGACCCGTTCGACGCCTTCGGTCATGGTGGCCAGTACGTAGTTTCCCCGCGCTGCGTTGAACTTGAAGCGCGCCACGCGCGGACGCTGCTCCGCAGCCTTTTCGCACGCATCGACAATTCCTTTAATTTCTTGCTCGGTCTTCGCTCTATCGGCTTCGCCAGCGATAGCAGCAACCGCTATTTTTTGTAGATCGAGTCCGGAGATGCCAGTCGGGCGATCGGGATCGAGCGGGGACGACCCTTTAACATCGCAGATTTGCTGTGGATCGGTCAGATTTTCCGATTCGACGATTTTGCCCGTTTGGGAAACGAACAGTCCTGTCCCCTGGCTGAAAATTCTCGCCAGCGCTTCCAGCTGGTCCTTAATCTTCGGGCTGCACCGTGAAAGTTCGTTCTTCTTTTCTTCAAACGTGTCTCTGCCAACATTGCCGGCGGCAACGCCATAGCGAAGCTGCGCAAGTTCGGCTTCCACGGAATGGCAGTATGCCACGTATTCCGGGTCGCCGCTTGGCGAGACAAAGTAGAAATCCGTGCTTTCGACGGATTCGCTAAAGTCGGGAATTTGTTCGAAGGCTGAAATTTTGCGAGCCTGGCTACGAACGGCGTTTTTGACGTATGCGGCCATGACGGAGATTTCGAGGCCAGGCTTGTCGATTTGCGTTAGGAGCGCGCGCGTAAACAGCGAATTGTTTCGCGTTTTTGCTTTCTCTTTGCCATTCTTATCAGGAGACTCTTGCTGCGGCTTATAGCCAAAAGCCCCGATATTTGGCCTGACATAGGGCTCTGGGCTGTCGAGGGAAAATTGGCCAAAACTTGCAGAGTAAAGGCGGAAAGTGCCGCTCGCTGTGGCCCGTGGCAAGACGACGCCCATGGTTTGGGGGTCGACCGCGGCTCCTTTCGTTCCCTCCAGCAAGTTCCGGCAGGCGTCCGCGATGATAATGATAACACCGGCGTTATTGGAATCACTGGCGTTTTTCTTCCTGATCGCTGCTTCAATATCGTCCTCCGATACAGCTGTTTGAGCGATCCACTGCTGATATTTCTTGTCCTTCTTGTCCTGACTATCAAGGCTCGTTTGCTCGTTCGCATCGAGCCCTTGCAAGTAGGCTGTTTTGCCTTTTGCGCTTGGGAGCAAAAAGTAATTCTTTTTATCGGAGGAACTGAAGCCATGGCCTGAAAAATAGAACAACGCGTCGTCCCCAGGCTCTATCTTGTTCAAAAAATCGTTGAACGCGGCCTGAAACGTCTCTTTGTCTTTGACTTGATCATTCGTAAGCAAGTCGACCGTAAAGCGGTCTCTCAAACGCTCAAGAACATACTTAACATCTTCCGCGTCGTTCGCGGGGGCATTCAACTTGCCAAGGCCGCTTTTTTCCTTGTACTCACTCACACCGATCACGAGAGCGTGCCGCTGTTTGCCGAAAGGCGATGCCGCTTGCACGCTGGAAGAAGCGCTGAAAATCAAAAGCGGGATCAGCACTTTGAAAATAACGCCAACAATCGCGTAAAATCGCATGAGCCTCTCCACACGGAAGGTCTTATATTCTGACAGGCGGGATGTGGGTCGTGGAAGTGAAGTTATGGATATAAAAAGGCGCTGGCCGCTGCACCTTTTACCGATGAGTTGAGCAATTAGTTGTTGTTATGGGCCGGAATTTGGACCGGGTTGATCGGGCCATAGAGCTGCAGTGCTATCCCAGCGCGCTGAGATCGGCTTCAGGCCTTGACCGAGTGCTTCCTGAGCAAGCGGCGCCATATTCGCTTTACACTGTTCGCTCACAAGTTTTTTCGCACGTTCCCAGATTTCCGCCGATCCGGCCCCTTGGGCCACCTTAAGGGGGGAAGCGTTGAAACTTTTCTCAGCTGCCTTTGAGCCGATAATGTCGATCTGGGCGCCCCGCAGCGGCTCCGTTTGGATGAGGTTGACGGTCTGAGCGGAAGCAGGCGCTTTCGCCAACTCCACGTAATTCGACGACAAACAATCGAATAGGACGCGGCGGCCTCGGAACCTAAAATCGAACTGCATCGAAATCCTGGAATAAAGCCGATCGGTCTCAACTGTGTTCGCGGTGTTTATCGGCCTCGCCGACAAGAAGTACTGCCGGTCGACCCCATTGATCACCGTCGTGAGCAGCCGCTCATAATGACCGTCGGCGCCGAGCGTCCATAGGTTTTGCGGTACGCGATCGCTATTTTCGTAAATCGTGCGAATGAATTGATCGAAACTGTGGCTTACGCCAACAATATCGCCAATCTCAAGAGCGCGGGCATAAACCTTTGTGGCGGCGTCGCTCAAGACTTGCTTAAGGTTGTTAAGGTCGGCGCCCTTGGAGGCGACGCCATCGAAGTAAGGCCTAATTCCTTTTTCGCCTTCTCGCAGGATCTGAACTTGCAGGCGATCTCTTGTCCATAATTCGCCAGCTAAGCCGTCGAAATCCGACAAATGGGCGTAGCTGTAAGCGTCGCCGACTGCGGCGAGGATCTCTCCTTTGGTGATCTGATTTGAGTTCTCGGAGGCTTTAACGAAGGTTCGGTGCAGTTCTTTCAGCGTATCGACGAAGTGTTCGATCGCGGCATCGACATTGCGGTTGAGCTCGGTCTGAATGTTTGCATTCACTTGCCGGATTGCCGCAGTGTCGTCAGCAGCGTTCTCATTGACCTGCTGCTTCTGCTGGTTCTTGCTCGACGAACTGCTTGAGCTACTCGTCGTGTCATCGTGGCCCCCGCGATGGCGATGTCTTCCGCCTCCACCCCCGCCATCGCCGAGACCCCGGAGGGCGTGACCGACAATCATACCCGTAACGAATCCCGCTCCGAAATCCCCGGCCGTCGCCGGAGTTTCCACAGTTAAGGCTAAAACTGTCGCCCCGACGATTAACCGTCTAAGTTTACAAGGAAAATTTGCGGCCTCAAGCATAAAAAACCCCTGAACCTACCTTACTTTTTAAGATTACTAAATTATAACCCGAATTGCAACTTATAGAATAAAGATCGTGATCCCGGACGGCGGCTTTTGTGAACGTTTTCGGATACCGGCCCATGCCGAACCGCTCAGCGTGCGCCGCGGGCCGGTGTTCGAAAACGTCCGGGGAAGGAACACGCGGGGAGCAGGGCACGGACGCCCTCTCAGCTTATGGGGATTTCAGCAGTTTAGACGCCAAGCGCGCAGTGGCTCTGGGGCGGCAAAAGCCGCGCGCACAGCCAAGCAAAGCGCGCTTGCGGGAATGGCGGCGCCGGACCGGGGGCGAAGCTATGGCGGCAGGCCTCGAAAATGAGCTCGATTTTGCCCTTCAAGCAAGCGCCGCCGTTGCCAGCCTTTGAACGGCGGCTCAAGCCGGGCATCGATACGCTGCAAGCCGTCTTGGCGCCGATCATGACGTATCGAACCCCGCTGGCGGGGATGGCATTTTGCGCGGACGGCAGGCCCCTTCGAAACGCTCGATGACGAACATGCGGCTGCCGCATTTTGGGCAGCGCTCCGCTGGCTCGCCGGCAGTATCGGGTTTTGGCGTGGCGTTCACCTGGGGCAGCAGCGAGGACAGCGCGATCAACGCCCGCATCGCTACGAGATTGCCGGCGCGGACATTGCTGGCCAGGAGGCCATAATGCCTGATGCGGTGAAAGCCTTTCGGCAGCACATGGATCAGGAAACGGCGGATGAACTCGCCCGCGTCCAGCGTCATCTTCTTATAGCGGCCAGGTCCCTCGATCCGGTAATCCTTGAAGGTGAAGGTCACGCTCTTCTCATCGGCGGCGACAAGCCGCCGGTTGGAGATGGCCACGCGGTGGGTGTAGCGGGACAGGTAACAAAGGACCGCCTTTGGTCCGGAAAATGGACGCTTGGAATAGACGAACCACTTGGTCTTTTTGAGCGGCGCCAGGAAGGCGGTGAAAGCGTCCGCCGCGGCGAGATGCGCGTGCTCGCCGAAGAACTTAAGCTTGCCGGCCTTGTGGGCTGCGGCGAGCTTTTCCAGCATGAGCCGGCGGAACAGCTTGGAAAGAGCCCGCACGGGCAGGAAGAAGCCGCGGCGGCAGGGGATCCAGCGCAGGCCGTCGGCGGAAAGGCCGCCGCCCGGCGCGATCATGTGGACGTGCGGATGGTGCGTCATCGCCGAACCCCAGGTATGAAGCACGGAGATGAAGCCGATCCTGGCGCCAAGATGTTCGGGATCGGCCCCGATGATCAGCATCGTTTCGGCGGAAGCCTTGAACAGAAGATCGTAGATCACCGCTTTGTTCTGATAGGCGATATCCGCGATGGCCTCGGGCAAAGTGAAGACCTGGTGGAAATACGGCGCCGGCAGCAGCTCCGCCTCACGTTCGGCAAGCCATTTTCGCGCCGCCGCGCCCTGACACTTAGGGCAGTGCCTATTGCGGCAACTATTATAAGCCACATGCCTGTGGCCGCAGGCGGGGTTCTCGCAGCGCGCAACATGGCCGCCGAGCGCCGCGGTGCGGCAGCGCTCGATGGCGCTCATCACTTTGAGCTGGCCGAGGCTGACATGGCCGCGATTGGCTTGGCGCCATGCAGCCCCGTGGCCGTGGAAAATATCCGCGACCTCCAGAGATGGACGGGGCAAGGCCGGACCGGACTACTTGACCGGCTCCGGCTCTCTCTTGGCGGCCGGCAGCGTAAGGCGGTCGAGCGGGCTCTCGACGGTGCGCAGGATATTCGTAGCCACGTGCGTGTAGCGGGCGGTCGTGTCCAATTTGGAATGTCCAAGAAGCACTTGGATGATTCTTATGTCGACGCCGGCCTCCATGAGATGAGTGCCGAAGGAATGCCTGAGCGTGTGCGGCGAGATCCAGCTCCCGAGACTGGCGGCATCGGCGGCGGCGTGGCAGGCGCGGTTAAGCTGGCGGTCCGTGATCGGCAGCAGGGGATCCCGGCTCGGGAACAGCCAGCCCTTCGAGGGGCACTGCAACCACCAGGCGCGCAGGATCGCGAGCAACTGCTCGGAAAGCATCCCGTGCCGGTCCTTGCGTCCCTTGCCCAGCTCGACGCGGATCAGCATCCGTTTGCTGTCGATATCGCTCACGCGCAGAGCGACAACCTCGGCGCAGCGCAGTCCGGCGCCGTAGGCCACACTCAACGCGGCCTTGTACTTGAGGCCCGGTCCAGGCGCAGCCTCCAGCAGGCGGGCCACATCCGCCGGCGAGAGCACGCGCGGCAGCTTCCTCGGATAGTCGACGCGGGCGAGTTGGTGGGCGAGATCGAGGCGGCCGAGCGTGATCTTGAGAAAGAAGCGCAGAGCCGAGACCTGAGTGTTCATCTTCGGCGGCTTCGAGCCCTGCTCGATCTCATGCACCTGGAACCGGCGCAGGTCCTCCGCCGTCGCCGTGTCCGGCGAGCGGCCGAGAAAGATGGCGAAGGTCTCGACGTGCTTGATGTAATCGTGTTGTGTCTTCTCGCCGAGGCGGCGGACGGCCATGTCCTCCAGCATGCGGCGGCGCAGATCGCTGATGGGCTTCTGGTTCATCGGAGAGGTCCTTGTCTTGAGGGTGGAAGTGTCGAACCTCTCGATCCTCAGGACAGGACGCCTGCCGGCGTTACCGGTTTAGCTTCAGATGGTTACCACACCAGTTCAGGCCACCGCGAGCGCAGCAGCAAACTCGCGCGTAGCGTGTTCGTTCTGTGGCCCAGCTTCACCGTCTGAGGCTCAATCTTTCGAAGTCCGCAAAGCGATCAGAAAGCCGGCGCGCCGATATAACAAAGTTTTTAATGCCGCTTAGTCCGTTAACGGCCTATTGAGCAAAGGGCAACTGGCGCTCTCTGCTCGCGACGGCGTCTGAAAAAGTTCCGGTTAGGCTTGGAGCCCGTGTCGAGACAAACGTCGAGCGCTCCGGCGCCGGCACAGACTTATTCCGCCCAATCGAGCGAGCGCGAGATCGCCTTTTGCCAATAGCGATAGAGCGTGTCGCTCTCCGCCAGTTTCATCGCCGGATACCAGCGTCTGGCGGCGCTCCAGTTCTCGACGATGTCGTCGAGCGAACTCCAATAGCCCACGGCGAGCCCCGCGGCGTAGGCGGCGCCGAGCGCCGTCGTCTCGATCGCCTGCGGGCGCACCACGGGCGCATTCAGCATGTCGGCTTGGAACTGCATCAGCGTATCGTTGACCACCATGCCGCCGTCCACGCGCAGTTCAGCGATGGCGACGCCCGAATCCCTCGTCATGGCGTCGAGCACCTCCCGCGTCTGGAAAGCGGTCGCCTCAAGCGCGGCCCGGGCGATATGACCTTTGTTCACGAAGCGGGTCAGGCCGCAGATCACGCCGCGCGCATGTTCCTTCCAGTGCGGCGCATAGAGACCGGAAAAGGCGGGGACGAAAAAGACGCCGCCATTGTCGTCCACGCTGCGCGCCAGCCGCTCGATCTCGGCGGAATTCTGAATGAGGCCGAGGTTATCGCGGAGCCACTGCACGAGCGCGCCCGCGATGGCGATCGAGCCTTCGAGGGCATAGACGGGCTTATGGCCGTCGAGCCGATAGCCGAGCGTGGTCAGAAGCCCGCATGTCGAGGGGACCATCCGCTCGCCTGTGTTCATGAGCATGAAGCAGCCGGTGCCATAGGTGTTTTTGGCTTCGCCGGGCTTAAGGCAGGCCTGCCCGAACAGCGCCGCGTGCTGATCGCCGAGAATGCCCGCGATGGGAACGCCCTCCAGCACGCCCGTCGCTTGCGCATAAATCCGCGAGGAGGGCGCAATCTCCGGCAAGCAGGGGCGCGGGACATCGAACAGGGACAGGAGATCGCCGTCCCAGTCCAGCGTCGCGAGGTTCATCATTTGCGTGCGGCTGGCGTTCGTCGCGTCGGTCGTGTGAAGGCCGCCTGCCGGTCCGCCAGTCAATAGCCAGACGAGCCAGGAATTGATCGTGCCGAAGAGCGCGTCGCCCGTTTGCGCCTTTTGGCGCGCGCCCGGCACGGTCTCCAAAATCCATGAGAGTTTCAGTCCGGAGAAGTAGGTTGCAAGAGGCAAGCCCGTTTTCGCCCGGAGCCGGTCCTGTCCGCCGTCCTTGCTGAACTCTGTGACGAGGCGCGCCGTGCGCGTATCCTGCCAGACGATGGCGTTATAGAGGGGTTCGCCCGTGCGCCGGTCCCAGAGGACCGTCGTCTCGCGCTGGTTGGCTACGCCGACGGCGGCAAGATCGGAAGCGGAAAGGCCCGCGCCGGCGAGCGCATCCGCGATGGTCGCGGCTGTGTTGCGCCAGATCTCCATCGGGTTATGCTCGACCCAGCCGGGCTTCGGATAGAGTTGCTCGTGCTCCTTTTGCGCCGAGCCGACAATGGCGCCTTTGCGGTCGAAGATAAGGAACCGTGTCGAGGTTGTGCCCTGATCGATTGCGCCGACGAATTTGGTCATGTCGCCTCCCGAACTCAAATTGTGTCAATGCCTCGCGTTTCCGGCGGAGCAGCGCAACAGTGCTGCGATCTGCGTCTCGGTATTGCTCAACAAGCCGACCGCCGGTCGAGCGCGTCAATCGGGGCCGCGGTTCTCTCTTGGCCTGACATCGACGCTGCCGGGGACAAAGAACAGCATGAGCGCGGCCCCAAGAAGCAAGGTTGCGGCGATGGCGTAGAGGGGCGCCGACGGGTTCGCCGAAATCAGCTTCGTCCAGACCGGAACATTTGGCCCGATATAGCCGCCGAGATTGCCCACCGAGTTGACGATTCCGATGCCCGCGGCGGCGGCCGTGCCGGTCAGGAAAGCGGACGGCATCGGCCAGAACAAAGGCATCGATCCGATAACGCCCAGGGCGCCGATAGATAGGAAGGCTATGGAGAGGACGGGGTTTGCAGCGTAGACGCCGCTCAGCGCAAATCCGATGGCGCCCGCGGTCATGTTCAAAACATAGTGCATGCGGCGCTCCCCGGTGCGATCCGAATTGTAACTCAGGAACAGCATGCCGATTGTGCAAAAGCTGTAAGGGATGGCCGTAACCAGGCCAATGTTGAGATACCCAGTCACTCCTGACGCCTTGACGATGGTCGGCAACCAAAAGGCCAAGCCGTAAAGCCCGATTGTCAGCGTAAAATAGATCGCGCAGAGCAGGTAGATGCGCGAACTCTTGAATGCATCGATAAGCCGATGCTCATTCTTGGTTTTTTCTTCGTTTTCAATCGCCTCGATCAAGACGGCCTTTTCCTCCTCGTCGAGCCACTTGGCCTCCGCAATGGCGCTGTCGAGGTAGTAGATCACCCAGATGCCGACCGCCGCCGACGGGATGCCCTCCAACAGAAAGAGCAACTGCCAGCCAGCCAACCCAAACGCGCCGGAGAACCGATCCATGATGATGCCGGAAATCGGGTTGCCGATGACGCCGGCGAGCGCTATCGCCGCCACGAACCACGCTGTGCGGGTGGAGCGCTGGCTGGAGGGATACCAGAGCGTCAGGTAATAAATGACGCCGGGAAAAAATCCCGCCTCGGCCAAACCGAGAGCGAAACGCATGGCGTAGAAGCTCAACTCGCCCGTGACAAACATCATCGCGGACGAAATGACGCCCCATGTGATCATGATGCGCGCGATCCAGATGCGCGCGCCGAAGCGCTTGAGGAGCACGTTGCTCGGCACTTCGAAGAAGAAGTAGCCGATGAAGAAAATTCCCGCTCCCGTAGCGAAGGCGGCGTCGCTTAAGCCCAAGTCCTTGGACATTTGCAGCTTGGCGAAGCCTACATTGACGCGGTCGAGATAAGCCAGGATATAGCAAAGAAAGAGGAAGGGAACGATGCGCCGGTCCACCTTGGAGTAGGCTCGATCCTCAAGGGTTTTGCCCCGCCCAGCCTTCGCCGGAGAGTCGTGAGCCGCCATGGTTTCCTCCTGTAACGGCGCGCTTGAGCGCGACTTTTGTGACTCAATTATCGGACGAAGGGATGGCTCAAGCAATTGGCGCCTTCGCTTGAAAGTGGGTGGAATGGCGGCGGACGCTACCGCCCTCCTCGCCGGAGCCCGCTCGCGATGAGGACGCGCGATTCCTGATTTGGGTAGGAAGCTACGCCAAGGGAAAGCGACGCCTTAAGCAGTCCTCTTGTAACTCTAGAGTAACATCGGGATCGCGAAACGATTGCCGCTTCCGGCAAATCGACGGCGAACGTGCTTGCGGTCTACAGCTATCTTCAACGCCATCCCGTGACCAACACGACGCGGATCAAAGACGCTTGTTCCGTGTCGTTGCCGACCATTTTGCGCGCGCTGGCGACACTCGAGACGCTTGGCATCGTTCGGGAGGCGACCGGCAAGGGACGGCACAAGGTCTTCGTTTATCGAAGCTATCTCGATATTCTGAATCAGGGTACGGAACCTTTGGCGCGTTAGCGGTAAAGCACCGGGCGCCCCCGCAGGTGAACCAACGCAAGGCGGCGCGGGCTATCTTGAAGCGGGAGACGGCGGATTCGTGAGACGAATCGAGAACGTCGAAACGGGTTTGTTGTAAAACGCGGCGTCAGAAATTGTAAAACGTGAACAAATGTTCTCAAAGAAATTGGCTTAGCTCTTTGATTTTGCTGGTGCGCGCGGAGAGTTTCGAACTCCCGACCCTCTGGGTGTAAACCAGATGCTCTACCGCTGAGCTACACGCGCGGCGCAGGCGCTTAACACAGCGGAGCATCGTCCGCGCGTCAAGCCTTTTCAGCGGCGCGGCCTCAAGCGCCGAATACGGTTTCATACAGCAAGACCGCGTTCAGCGAAAGCACAACGGCCGTGCATGTCAGCGCCGCGATCTTCGTCAGCCGCCCATTGGCGAAGCGGCCCATAATCAGCTTGTCGCCCGACAAGATCACGAGCGCGATCATCGGCACGGGCAGCGCGAGGCTCAGGACGACCTGGCTTAGCACAAGCGCTCTCGTCGCGTCCGCGCCCAGCGCAACCACCGCGAAGGCCGGCAGCATGGTGACGAGCCGGCGCACCCAGACGGGCATGCGGCGGCGGATAAAGCCCTGGAAGATCGTCTGGCCGGCCATCGTTCCCACAACGGAACTGGAGATGCCCGACGCGAGCAGCGAGACGAGGAACGCCACGGCGGCGCCCGCGCCGAGCAGCGGCGTCAGCGTGTGATAGGCGGTCTCGATCTCGGCCACGTCGGGATGGCCGGAATTGAAGGCGGCGGCGGCCATCATCACCATCGCCATGTTGATGGCGCCCGCCACGATCAGCGCGCCGACCACCTCGCGGTTGGAGTAACGAAGCACCCGCGCCCGTTCGTCGTCGGAGATCAGCAGGGTGCGCGATTGCGTCAGCGCGGAGTGCAGATAGATGGCGTGCGGCATGACGGTGGCGCCGACGATGCCGACGGCGATCATGAGCGCGTCGGCGTTTTCGATGCGAGGCGTGAGCGCCGCGCGCCCCGCGGCGCCCCAATCGACAGGCGCGATGAACACCTCGATGAGGTAGCAGACGCCGATGATGGCGACGAAGGCGCCGATGGTGAACTCGATCCTGCGGAAGCGCGAGCCGCCGAACATCAAGATCCCATAGGTTATGACCGCCGTGACCGCCATGCCCCACAACAGCGGCGCGTCGAACAGCACCGACAGGCCGATGGCGCCGCCAAGGAACTCGGCGAGGTCCGTCGCCATGGCGGCGATTTCGCTGGCGACCCACATGAAGAACGGAATGGGCTGCGGAAACTTCTCGCGGGACAGTTCGGCGAGGTTGCGGCCGGTGACGATGCCGAGTTTCGCCGAAAGCGCCTGGAACAGCATGGCGATCAGGTTCGAGACCAGCACCACCCACAACAGACCGTAGCCGTATTTGGCGCCGGCCTGGATGTTGGTCGCGAAGTTGCCCGGATCGATGTAGGCGATGGAGGCGACAACCGCCGGGCCGGTAAAAAGCCAAGTCGTGGCGATCTTGCCGCGCTTGCCCGCTATGGCCTCGCGCAAGGCCATCGCGATACCGCTTTCCGCCGTTGCCGCCATGGGAGCGTTCATCGCTTTGTCTCTCGTTTTTGATCTATATCAACATATAGCATATGCTATACAAGGATGCAATGGCTCTTCCCGGCGTCACGGAATAGTTGATACGCCCTAAAATGCCGTGAGGACGGGCGCGCAAAGTGCTAATATTCGAGAGGACTGGACACTGAATCGCCGGATCATGCGCCACCCGAGGAAATCCGAGACGGACACCCTTATCGCGGCCGACATCCAGTCGGAAAGCTTCCGCCAGAACCGCAAGGCGAGGCGGCAGGAGCTTGTGGAGGACTATGTCGAGTTGATCGACGATCTCCTGTCCGCGCATGGCGAAGCGAGGCAGGTCGATATCGCGGAGCGGTTGGGCGTCGCCCAGCCCACCGTCGCAAAGATGCTGAAGAGGCTGACCGAGGATGGGCTGGTCTTGCAGCAGCCCTATCGCGGCGTTTTTCTCACTCCCGAAGGTCAGAGCCTCGCGATCGAAGCGCGCGAGCGGCATCGCGCCGTGGAGGCGTTCCTGATCGCTCTTGGCGTGAGCGCGGAGACGGCGCGGCGCGACGCGGAAGGGATCGAGCATCACGTCAGCGCCGAGACTCTGGAGGCGTTTCGCGCCTTCGCCCGCCGCAACTCCGAATAGCGCCGAAGCTGCGCGCCCTCCCCCATCCTGCCCGCCGCCGCGAGGCTTGACGGGGGCGCCCCGATCTGAAAAGGTCGGGCGGGGCAGAAAGAGGGACGACAAGTGTCTGGATTTGGCATTTCCGCCGAGGTGTTCTCCGGCGTGGCGGTGGTCGTGTCGGTTTACAGTTTGTGGCGCACGACGCTCCGAGGGGCGGACCTGCGCATCTTCGTGCCCCCGCTGATCCGCTACGCTTCGCCTTATCAGAATAGCGTATTCGAAGTTTTCGAAATCCCGCTGACGGCCATCAACGAGGGCGCGCAGACGGGGACGATCCTGTCCTTCGACCTTGAGGTCAGGAACGCCCAAACCGGCGTATCGAAGCTTTTCTACAGCGCCGGGCTTGGCCCCTGGAGCCTCGCCAAGGCCAAGGGCGAAGGGCTTGCGCCGTTCACGCCCGTGTCGCTGACGGGCCGCTCGTCCCAGTCGGAGACGGTGCTGTTTTACGCGCGCAACGACTCCCGCGTGCAGCAGATCGTCGAGGCGCCGGCGACATTCGAGTTCACGATCATACCCTTGACGGCCCGGAGGCGCGGCCTGTTCCGCCGCAAGCCGAAATCGCTCGCCTTCGAGATGACTCTGCCCCATCTCGACCACCGCGCGTTTACCAGCGGCAGCGGCTCCCTGCCCTTGCACAACGCACGCTGGCAGCCGAATGCGGGCAAGGTTTGAGGCGGGCGCTGTCCAATACGGCCGCCAAAAGTACGACCTTGTTTACCATGGCGGTGCTTTTGTGGTATTATAATACCGAAAAAGCATGTTTTTTGCCAAACGAACCCAATAGAGTTAATCGACGGTACACGCTGGCGCGCGCCGAAAGCGGCAGCGATTGGCATGAGTAGAGAAGTCCGCCGGCCGGTTTAAGCCGCGTATGTCACGCCATCGTTTCGGCCCAGGCCCTTGTAGAAGCCGATCCATTGCGCGGTGACGGCCTGCGGCGTGAAATCGCGCCGATAGGCCTCGAAACCGTTCTCGATCAGGCTGTTCTGCAAGGCTTCATCCGAAAGGAGGCGCCGGATCGCGGCGCCCAAGGCGGCGGGATCGTCCACGGGCGCCAAGAGCCCGTTCACGCCGTCCGCGATATGCGCCGCCGGCCCCTGCGCCGCGCAGGCGATGAGAGGCGTGCGCGACGCCCACGCTTCGAGGATGACGGTGCCGAAGGACTCGTAGCGCGAAGGCAGCACGCAGACATCGGCCGCGCCCAGCAAGGCGGAACGATCCGTGCGCCACCCGAGAAAGCGGACACGCCCGTCAACCCCCAACTCCCTCGCAAGCTTCTCCATCCGCTCCAACAGCGGACCGTCCCCCGCAAGCCAAGCATAGCAGCCGGGCGCGCCGGCGAACGCGTGCAGAAATGTGTCGATCCCCTTCCGCTCATGCATTCGCGACAGGAGCAGCAGCACTTTCGAATCCGCCGGCGTGTCGAGCGTTGCGCGGTCGAGCGGCCGCGAGGGCGCGATCACCGGGAAGGTTGGGATATAGTGCGCGCGCTCCGGCGCGACGCCGTTTCTTACCATATGCGCGACCGCGTCGCGGGTCACGCCGACGAGGAGGTCGCAGGTCTTGAAGTGGCGCGGATCGTTATAGCCGGGAAGCCAGCCGATGACGGGCTGCGCTCCCTTGCCTGCGACGCTTGCGGCGCGGCGCATCCAGGTCTGCACGATCGCCGGTTTTTCGCGCGCGATGAGCCCGCGCAGGAGGAAGCGTTGAGCGGGCGCCAGGGGGACGCGCAACGGCGAGGGCGCCATCCGGATGCCCAGCGCCTTCAACTCGGCGAAGCGCGGCGCGTCCTCATACATGACCGCGCATTGATCGACGCCCGCCTCATGCAGTTTCGCGATGACGTCGCAGGCATAGGTCTCGGCGCCGCCATTGACCTTGCTCAGCATGACATGAAGGATGCGCATCCGGCCGCTCATTCGCTAGGCCGCGCGGGCGCCGGCGCTGGCGCGGTCGAGGATGGAAAGCACGACCTCGGCCGCTTTTCCGCTGGGCGTTCGATCCGGCAGGAACATCCTCTCGCGGATCTTGGCCAGCGCCGCAAGTTGAGCCGCGCGCTCTGGCGTGTCTTTGAGCAGAGGCGCAAGCGCGGCGCTGAGTTTCGAAGGCGTGCAATCCTCCTGAATGAATTCCGGGAACGCGTTTTCGCCAAGCACGAGATTGGCCAGAACGACAGAATGGACCTGAAGCAGGAATCGCAGCCGCGCGGCGACGGGATCGACGCGGTAGGCAACCGTCATGGGCGTGCCCGCGACGCCAAGTTCGAGCGTGACGGTGCCGGACGCCGCCAGCGCGGCCCGCGCCAGCTTGAAGGCCTTGAACTTGTCCTCCTCGCCTTCGACGAGGGAAGGCTTCCGCGGCCAGGAGACAAGCGCCTGCTCGATCATGGGCCGGACCGAGGACACCGCCGGAATGACGACCTCGAACGGACCGGCGGCCTCTCGCAAAGCCTGAACCGTTTCGCCGAACGGGGCCATGAGGCGCGACACTTCTGATGGGCGGCTGCCGGGGAGGACGAGGAGCACGGGCAGGCCGGGCCGCAGGCCGAGCCGGCCGGCCAAGCTTTCGGCGTCGAGCGCGTCGATCCAAGGCGCCCGTTCGATGAGGGGATGGCCGGCATAGGTGCAGGGCGGGCCGCCGAGCCGCTTGTGAGCCTCGGGCTCGAACGGCAAAAGCGCGAGGAGATGATCGACATAGGGCCGCATTTTGCGCGCGCGGCCCGGCCGCCAGGCCCAGACGCTGGGGCTGACATAATCGACGATGGGGACCTGTGGGCGGCGCTGGCGAATGCGCTTGGCAATGGGGTGCGTGAACTCCGGGCTGTCGATGATCACGACAGCATCCGGATTGAAGGCGAGCGCCGCATCCACGGTCCGATAGACGCGGCGCACGAGCTTAGGCAGCCGGGCGAGGATTGCGACCGGCCCCATGACAGCGATGTCCGCGAGTGGAAAGATGGATGAAACGCCGGCTTCCCGCATGTGGTCGCCGCCGACGCCCGCGAACTCGAAGGCGCCGGCCCCGGCCTCTTCGCGCAGCGCATTGAGAAGCTTGCCGCCGAGCACGTCGCCGGAATGCTCGCCCGCGACAATGAAGATGCGCTTTGTCTGAGCCATGCGCCTCGCCCGTGAACCGTTCGGCTCAGGTTAACTGTCCAAAAGTTCCGCGGATGAGGCCCCATAGAGAAAAAGACCGAGCTTGTCGGCTTTTTCCACAAGCTCTTGCTGTTCCGCCAAAAGGACGGCGCCGGCGGCGACAGCAATCCCCGCCAGCCCGGCTTCCGCGGCAAGTTCGACCGTGCGGGGGCCGATGGCGGGCAGGTCGAGGCGCAAATCCTGGCCGGGCTTCGGCGTCTTCACGAGCGCGCCCTTCCGCGCCTTGAAGCCCCAATTGTTCAGGTCGCGGCAGCGGCGCAGCATGGCGTCCGTCCCTTCCGCCGCCTCCACGGCCAGCACATACTGGCGCGCCACCACCGCCCCTTGGCCAATGTCGAAAACGCCGAGCGCGCGCGCGACCTTGAAGCCGAGTTTGATGTCGTCGAGCGCCTCCGCATCCGGCGATTTGGCCGAAAAGGCGCCCGCCGGAGCGAGCAATCGGGGCGCGATCTCATGGGCTGCGACGACCTCGAAGCCGCAGCCCTCGAAGAAGCGCGCGACGCCGCGCAGCACGGTGTCGTCGCCGCCTTTGAACAAGCGCAGGAGCTGGGGAAGATGGAGGAAGAAGCCCAAGTCGAGCTTGAGCCGAAAAAGGTTCGGCCTCCGCAGGCTGCCGACGAACACGATGCGCTTGCAGCCTTCGCGGCGGAGCGTCCGCAGCACGAGGCCGATTTGCCCGATGCCCGCATAGGCGTGCGGAAAGCGCTCGATCCCCGCCGAAGCGTTTCCCTTAAGGCCGACGATGAAGGGCCTGCAGCCGCTCTTTTCGGCGGCCTCGGCTACGGCCAGCGGAAGCGAGCCGCCGCCCGCCACGATCCCGATCCGTGAGCAAGCCGCATCCACGGCGCGCGCCGCCTCGCCCAGGGCCGCCGCCGCGCCGGCGGTCATGGCAGGCTGCGCGGCACGCAGAAGGAACGATCCGCCTTGGCTCGCATGAAAGCGACGACGCGCTGGACGGGGGCCTCGGCCGGAAACATCTTCTCGACATCGTCGAGGCGTTCTTGCAGCGTGCCCTCCTGCGAGAAGAGAAGCCCGTAGGCCTTGCGCAGCGCGTGGATCTGTTCGCGGTCGAAGCCTTGCCGCTTGAGGCCGACGATGTTGAGGCCGGCGAGCGCGGCGCGATTTCCGAGCGCCATGCCGAAGGGGATGACGTTGTTCTCGACGCCGGACATGCCGCCGACGAAGGCGTAGGCGCCGATGCGAGCGAATTGATGGACCGCACACAGGCCGCCGAGTATGGCGTGGTCGTCGACCGTGACATGGCCGGCGAGCGTCGCGTTGTTGACGAGGATCACGTGATCGCCGATCTGGCAATCGTGCGCGACATGGGCGCCCGCGAGAAAGAGGCCGTGAGCGCCGATGCGGGTGACGTGGCCGCCGCCCTCGGTGCCGCCGTTCATGGTCACATGCTCGCGGATGGTCGTGAAGGGACCGACGATGAGTTCGCTGTGCTCGCCGCGATATTTCTTGTCCTGGGGCGGGCCGCCGACCACCGCGAAGGGGTGGATCTCGCAACCCTCGCCGATTTCGGTCTTTCCGGCGACGACGGCGTGGGAGTGGATCTTCACGTTCTTGCGCAGCGTGACGTTCGGGCCGATGACCGCGAAAGGCCCGACCTCGACGCCCTCTTCGAGGCGCGCTTTGCGGTCTATCGCGGCCGCCGGATGCACCATCATCTCGGTCATGGCTCGCTCACCCGTTCCCTTCGGCGTTGCCCGGCCCCTGCTTCGGATCGACGATCATGGCGCTGATCTCCGCCTCGGCGACGACCTGGCCATCGACTTTCGCCTTGCCTTCGAAGCGCCAGACCCGCCCCCGGTTGCGGCGCTTCGTCATGTGATAATGGACGGTGTCGCCTGGCATCACGGGGCGGCGGAAGCGCGCGCGGTCGATGGTCATGAAGTAGACGAGATGCGGCTCGTAGGGATTGGCGAGGTTCGACACACAGAGCGCGCCGGCCGTTTGAGCCATCCCCTCAATGATAAGCACGCCCGGCATGACGGGAAAGTCCGGGAAGTGCCCTTGGAAGAAGGGCTCATTGATCGTGACGTTCTTGATGCCGACCGCGGAGTTGTCGCCATCCATGTCCACGATCTTGTCGACGAGCAGGAAGGGATAGCGATGCGGCAGAAGCTTCAGGATGCGCGCGATATCCGCCGAGCCGAGTTGCTTCTTCCCGGGCTGCGGCGCGCTCTCGTTGCTGGCGTCAGATGTCATAACGGTCGTTCTTAATCATTGCTGTCCTCGGGGCCGCCAGCCTTGCCCCCGCGCCGCGCCAGCCGTTTCAGGAGCGCCACCTCGCGCGCCCAGGATACGATGGGCTTGGCGGGATAGCCGCCCCAGCGCTCCCCACGAGGAATGTCCGATGCGACGCCGCTCTGAGCCCCGATCTGGGCCCCCGCGCCGATGCGGATATGTCCGACCGTGCCACACTGGCCGCCCATAGCCACAAAGTCTTCCAGTATCGTGCTGCCCGATATGCCAGTTTGCGCGGCGATCACGCAGTGACGGCCGATCACGACGTTATGGGCGATTTGCACGAGGTTGTCGATCTTTGTGCCCTCGCCGATGATCGTATCCTTAAGCGCTCCGCGATCGATGGTTGTGTTCGCGCCGATCTCCACATCGTCCTGCAGGATCGCGCGTCCGACCTGGCGCACCTTATAATGACCGGAAGGTCCCATGGCAAAGCCGAAACCGTCTTGGCCGATGCGCGCTCCCGCGTGAATAATGACGCGGTTGCCGATGAGTGCGTGCGCGATGGAGGCGCCGGGGCCGATAAAACAATCTCGCCCGATGGCGACGCGGTAGCCGATCACCGCGCCCGCCGCGATCCGGGCGCCGCGCCCTATCTGCGCTTCCGGTCCTATCGAGGCGCCGGCCTCGATGATGGCGCCCTCCTCGATTCGCGCGGTCGCATCGACGGCTGTTGGCCCGCCGCAGATCTTCGGATGCAGCGCGTCGGGAAAGAACATTTCGAGCGAGCGGGCGAAAGCGCGGTAGGGATCGCGGGAGATCAGCGGGACGACGCCTTGCGGGACATGTTTGGCGAAGTCCGCGTTGACGAACACGGCGCCGGCGCTCGTGGCTTTGAAAGCGGGCAGGTACTTGCGGTTGTCGAGGAAGGAAACATCCGATCCGCCGGCGTCGTCGAGCGTCTTGACCGCCCGTATCGCCTTGCCGGCCTCCGGAAGGAAGGACTCCGGGATCTCTGCACCTGCATGGGCGGCGACTTCGGAAAGAAGGAATGGCCCGGCTGGAGCCCAAAATCCTGGATGATCCATGATCCGTTACGCTGAAAAAAGCTAAGCGGGCCTACGCCCGCCTAGCATGTCTGCACATTCGCCTTAGCCCGGGCCGCCAATCCTCAGAACTTGGTCGCGGCGCCAAACCGGAAGACCTGCGTCTGGTCGAAGTACTCCTTGGTCAAAGCCCAGGCAAAGTCGGCGCGCAGCGGCCCGATCGGCGAATTCCAAATGATGCTGCCGCCAACCGAAGACCGGATCCCGTCGGAGTCTTCAGGCGTCGCAAAAGGCGTGGCGGCGCACGTAGCAGCGTTCGTCGACTTGGCGCAGAACTTGGCGGCAAACGAAGCGGCGTCGGTGCCATACAGCGTGCCGGCGTCTGCAAATACCGCGCCGCCAAACCCGAGGTCGTCCGGAACGAAGGGCAGCGGGAAGCGTATTTCCGTCGTTCCTGCATAGAAGGTCTTGCCGCCATATGATTCGCCGGTCGTCGGGTCGCGCGGACCGATACCGGCTGTCGCAAAGCCCCGGATGGTCTCGCCGCCCTTGTAGAAGTCGTCCACGATACGAACATCCTGGCCATCCCAGCCCTGAATTGTGCCGCCGATGGCGCGACCGACCAGAGTAAATTGCTTCGTCAGCGGATAGTATCCCCTGACTTCGGCGATCGAGCGGATGTAGTCGATGTCGCCGCCAAGCCCCGCGAAGTCCTGCGCCCACGAGAGATAAATGCCGCTCGTGGGATTCTTGCGGTTGTTGCGCGTATCGTAGATCAAATTGTAGCCGACCGACGAGACCACCGCATTTCCGGCCATCTGCTGCACCGCGTAAGAAGCCGTCGAATTGACCTGGTAAACGTTGTCGTCATACGCGGTGTAGTTCGTGTTCAGCCAAAGATTGTCCATCAGTGCGAAGCCGAAGCGGAGGCTGCCGCCAACCTTGAGGTCGGCATAGCCGGCATTCAGGTACCCCGCGGACTGGGTATAATTATTATCGCGTGCGAAAACGTCCACGCCGAAGGACAGATTGCGATCGAGGAAGCGCGGCTCGGTCCAGCTCACGTCGGCGCCTCCGCTCACCATGCTTCCGCTCACCTTGACCTGGAGATATTGACCGGTGCCGAGCAGGTTTCGCTCTGTATAGGAGATTTCGCCGATCACGCCTTCCGCCGAGGAATAGCCGGCTGCGAAGGAGAGCTCGCCCGTCGATTGCTCCTCGACATTGACATTCAGGATGACGCGATCAGGGGAGGAGCCGGGCTCCTTGTTGACCTTGACGTCCTTGAAGAAGCCGAGCGCGACGAGGCGCTGACGCGCTTGGTCCACCATGATCTTGTTGTAGGCGTCGCCCTCGGCAACCCGGAACTCGCGCCGGATCACGTAATCCTCGGTGCGGAAGTTGCCGACGACGTTGATGCGCTCGATGTAAACGCGCGGGCCTTGCTCCACCACGAAGACGACAGAGATGGTCTTGTTCACAGGATCGCGGTCGATCCGAGGACGAACCTGGCCGAAAGAGTAGCCCTGCTCGGCCACCGCGACAGTCAGCGCCTCCGCTGTCTTATCGACAAGCTCGGCGTTATAGCTGTCGCCGGGCTTGGCCAGCACGCGGCCACGCACGCTATCGGCCGAGAAGCCCGCCAGCGTGGATTCCAGATCGACGGCGCCGAAGCGGTAGGGCGCGCCTTCATCGATTGTGAATGTAAGGAAAAAGCCCTTTCCTTCGGGATCGACGTCCGCGGAGGCGGAGACGACCCTCATATCCGCGTAGCCGTTCCTGAGGTAGTAGCGGCGCAGAAGCTCGCGATCGAGATTGAAGCGATCGGGATCGTAAACGGAGGTGGGCTTCAAGAAATCGAGAAAGCTCGACTCGGTCGTCGTCACGACGCCGCGCAGCTCGGTGTCCGAGAAAGCCTGGTTGCCGATGAAGTTGATCCCAGCCACCTTGGTCTCTGGACCTTCGCGGATTTCGAAGACAAGATCGATGCGATTGTTGTCGAGTTCGATGATCTGAGCGTCGACCTGTGTCGCGTAATAGCCCTGCCGGCGATAGACGTTTAGCACCCGCTGCACATCGGCCTGAACCTTGGCGCGCGTGAACATGGTGCGCGACTTCAGCTGAACTTCCTGGTTGAGCGTATCGGTCTTGACCTCGGTATTGCCCTCGAAGGCGACGCGGTTGATGAGCGGGTTTTCCACGACCGAAATGACGACCACGCTGCCTTCGTGGTTGATTTCGGACATCTTGAAAGAGGCCGGTTGCGAAAAGCGCCCTCAAGCTCTCTTCGCCTTTGTTGGGATCGTAGTGCTGACCGGGCGTGAATTTGAGGTAGGATTTGACGGTTTCCGGCTCGATGCGCTTATTGCCGACCACCCGTATGTCACGGATGACGCCGCCTCCTTGGGCAAACACCTCTGTTGAGTAGATCGTACCGGCTGCGATCGTCACCGTAATCACAGCAGCGAGTACTACGAGGGCTGCATGAACCCTTCGAGATATGCTCGTGCGAAGCATCGTTCTTGTTGCCCCTATTACGCCGGATCCCCACCTCAGCATTTCAACCTGCCAGAAACTAGCACTTTGTGACGCCAAGGTGGCTTGTCCCCCACCGCTTAGTCTTTTCCAAACCCTCCTGTTGCCCCCCGGCACCAGGTGAATCGAGAGCACTCCTTCTCTTACGCTACCGGGGACATACGCTTTTCGCCTTTTGGGCGGGCGCCGGTCCACGGAAAATGTCGGCTACGTTGTTCCAAGTTACGAAAACCATTAACATGAGAAGCAAAATGAATCCAAACTGAAAACCGATTTCCTGGGCTCTTTGGTTCAATGGGCGGCCAAGTATGGCTTCCGCGCCATAGAACAAAAGGTGACCTCCGTCCAGCACGGGGATCGGAAAAAGGTTAAATAGACCGATACTTACCGAAATGAACGCGATAAGCGGCACAAGATTGACGAAGCTCTCGGAAGCGAAGGTCTTCGCGACTTCCGCGATCTTAATGGGACCGCCCAGGGAACTCGCGCAGGCGTTGCCCCTGAACAATTGGTCGAAGAACTGAAACGGCCCCTGGACGATTCGCCAAGATTTATCGAGTCCTATTCCCGTAGCCTGAAGCAGGCCTGCGCTCAAGACCTTCTCATCGTCTTTCTTCGATGTGCCGGTTACGCCAAGCCTTCCAATGCACTCGCCCTCCGTCAACTCCGGAACCGCAACGACATTTATTAGTTTCCCGCCGCGGTCGACGGCAATGTCGATGGGGGAGCGAGCGTTAAGCTTAACCGAGAAACTGAAATCCTCGAAGCTTCTCACAGGCTTGCCGCCCACGGACACAACGCGGTCGCCCGCTTCGAGGCCGGCTTTTTCGGCGGGCGTGCCCGGCTCCACGCAGGTGATTCGCGCTTCTTGATAGACGATTCCCGTGGACAGTGCGATGCCTGCGAAGATGGCGACGCCAAGGACGAAGTTCGCGAACGGCCCGGCCAGCACGATCAGCGTGCGCCGCCAGACCGGCGCCGTGTGGAAGTTGCCCTCTCGTTCGCCCGGCGTCAGCGTCTCAAGCTGCTCGGCCGACGGCATGCTGGCGATGCTTTCGTCGCCCTTGAACTTGACATAGCCGCCAAGCGGCACCCAGGCTAACCGCCAGCGCGTGCCGCTCCTGTCGTGGAACCCCGCGATCTCGCGCCCGAAGCCGACCGAGAAGGTTTCGACCTTGATGCCCAAGGCGCGGGCGGCCAGGAAATGACCGAGTTCGTGGACGATCACCACCACGCCCAAGACGAGCAGGAACGGAACCGTCCACCAGAAAAGTTGTCCGAACGCGAACGACAAGTCCTGAGGCATCATAAGGCGAAACTTTCGGGCGGGAGGGCGCTTTAGCTTTCGCGGCGCAGCCCTTCAAGGTGAAAGGAAATGGGAAAACGCTCGATGAAGCCACAAATATGGGCGTTGCGCCGCATACTTAAATAGACGCCGGGACGCCGCCGCGCCCCTTGCCAGCGGCAGGCTTATCGAGAAGCGCTTTCGCGATCTCGCGGGCGCGCGCATCGATGTACATGACTTCTTCCAGGCTGTCCGGCGCAACGTTGCCGAGATTGGAAACCGCCTTGTCGAGCGTTTGTTCGACCAGCGAGGCGATGCCGGGGAAAGAAATCGAGCGTTTGAGGAAAGCGTCCACCGCAACCTCGTTCGCTGCGTTGAGCACCGTTGGCGCGGCGCCGCCGTCCTTCAGAGTTTGCTTGGCGAGCTTCAGGGCCGGAAAGCGGGTCTCGTCCGGCTCCTCGAAAGTGAGGTTGCCGGCGGTGGCGAGATCGAGCCTCTTGAAATCGGCCTCAAGGCGTTCCGGCCATGCCAGGCTATAGGCGATGGGGGTGCGCATGTCGGGAAGGCTGGCTTGGGCGATGACGGAGCCGTCTGTGTAATAGACGAGCGCGTGGATAATCGATTGGGGATGAATAACGGCGGTGAGCTGATGGGCTTCCACCTCGAAAAGGTGAAACGCTTCTATCAGCTCCAAGCCCTTGTTCATCATCGTGGCGCTGTCGATGGTGATTTTCTGTCCCATCGTCCAATTCGGATGCTTGAGAGCATCTTCGGGGCGGGCCGCCGCGATCTGTTCGAGCGTCCAGGTGCGAAATGGGCCGCCCGACGCCGTGAGGACGATCTTTTCCACATGACGACAGTCAGGCGCGTCGAGCGCCTGGAACACCGCCGAATGCTCCGAATCGACGGGGAGCAAGGTCGCGCCGCGGCGCGCCCTTTCTTTCATGAAGAACGCGCCCGCCGATACGAGACATTCCTTGTTGGCGAGCGCCACCGTCGTGCCCTGGCCTAGCGCCGCCAGCGTAGGAGCGAGCCCGGCGGAGCCGACAATCGCGGCCATGATCAGGCCGGCGGAGCGCGCTCCCGCCTCGATCAGCGCATTCGGGCCGGCGCCGCATTCGATCCCGGTTCCTTCAAGGCAACGGCGCAGTTCGCCCTCCAAGCTCACGTCGGCAAGGGCCGCAAACTCCGCGTTCAGCGAAACCGCGAGGCTCGCAAGCGCTTGTGCGTTCCGATTCGCGGTCAGCGCCACAGCCTGGTAACGATCGCGGTGAAGAGAAAGGATGTCGCAGGTGTGCTGTCCAATCGTTCCCGTCGCCCCAAGCACGCTCACGCGCTTTTTTCCGCCCGCCTCCGGTTGAGAGCCATGACCATTCTTTTTCATCTTCACTCCACTGATTCCAAGCGGTTGCCCGTGCTTACCAAACCAACAACGCCCGCCCCGGTTTTAGGGGGTCCGCCGCGGCCGCGATGAGGCCCGCTCCGATCGCCGCAAAAACAAGCCCGTCCAGGCGGTCCAGCACGCCGCCATGGCCGGGAATCAACCCGCTCGAATCTTTCACTCCGAAACAGCGCTTGATGAAGGACTCGCCGAGATCGCCGCCTTGCGCAATCACCGCGAACGCCGCGCTGAGCGCCGCGAGCGCCAGAATGGAGGTTTGCCCGAGCCAGACGGCGAAGAGAGCGCCGGCGAGGCAAGCGGCAAGCGCGCCGCCGATAAAGCCGGACCATGTCTTGTTCGGCGAAATCTTGGGGGCCAGCTTCGGGCCGCCGATCAATCGCCCGACGAAAAACGCGCCCGTGTCCGCGGACCAGACCACGAGAAACAGATAGAGGATCGCGTAAAAGCCGTATTCGGGGTCCTGGCGGATGGCGATGAGCGCGATGGCGGGGAAGCCGGCATAGTAGACGCCGGCGGCCGACCACCAGGGGTCCCTTGGCAGTTTGGCGGCTTTATGCATCCGAAAAGCAAGCCATGTCGCCGCGATAATGAGCGCGACCGCAAGCTCGGGCCATTTCATTAAAGTTAGAAAGCCCGCGGCGACGATCGCGGCCGTTTGCAAAGCGAAGATCCAGTCGACGCCCACGCCCCGGACAACACGCCCCCATTCCCAGCTCATCAGGCTCGTCGCGAAGAGAATAAGCGCCGCAAAGGTTTGCGTCCCGGCATAGGTCAGCGCAAGGGTCAGCCCCGCCAGAACGAGGGCTGAATTGATCCTGGTAGCGAGCTCTGAATTGACAGCCTTTGCCATTATCCTTCGCTATTGAAGCTGGCCGCGGGGGCCTGGGCGCCGACCAGCACTAACCGGCAAGGCCGCCAAACCGGCGTTCGCGCTGCTGGTAGGATGCGATCGCGCTTTCCAAGGTCTGTCTTGTAAAGTCCGGCCAGAAATTATCAACGAATAAAAACTCGGAATATGCACACTGCCACAGGAGGAAGTTGCTGATCCGCTGTTCTCCGCTTGTGCGGATGAGCAGATCGGGGTCCGGAATGCCGACGGTGTCGAAATGCTCGGCGAACACCTCCTGGGTGATCGCCTCGGCGCCAATCTCGCCCGATTTCACCCTCTCCGCCAAGCGCTTAGCGGCGCGGACGATCTCGTCGCGGGCGCCATAATTGAAGGCGATGATGAGCTGAAGACCGGTGTTTTCCTTCGTCAGCGCCACCGCTTCCCGGAACATGGCGACGATGTCCCGCGGCGCGCCCTCCTCTGAGCCAATAACACGCACCCGAACATTGTTCTGGTGAAGCTCCGCCAGATCGCTGCGGATGAAGAGCCGCAGCAGCCCCATGAGGTAGGAGACCTCGACCGGCGGCCGTCTCCAATTCTCGGACGAAAAGCTGTAGAGCGTGAGGTAGGATATGCCGAGGGCGGATGCGGCGCGCACGCATTCCCGCGTGCTTTCCACTCCGCGCCGGTGGCCTTCCGTCCGGGGCAAGCCCCTTTGGGCCGCCCAGCGCCCATTTCCATCCATGATGATGGCAATATGCTTAGGATAGGGGCGCTCTTTGCCGAGCGCAAAAGCTTGTTCCTGCAATCTCACCCGTCGCCACCTATTATTCGAACGCGCAGAGTCTGCGGTCTTTATCGCAAAAAAGCGAGACAATAAAGAAAACCTGTTTGGCGCCGCATTTTTCCGCAGGCCCTTCACGCCTGGAATACAGGAGGCGGCGGCCGGCGTCGAGCTTGCAGCCTGTTCGATCACACCTGCAAGATCTCTTGCTCTTTGCCCGTGAAAAGCCCATCGATTTCCTTGATGGTGCGGTCGGTCAGGTCCTGGACCTTGTCGTGAAGCTTGCCGCTGTCGTCCTCGCTTATTTTCCCGTCCTTTTCGAGCTTCTTGATCTGGTCCATGCCGTCCTTGCGGACGTTGCGGACTGCGACGCGGGCCTGCTCGGTGTATTTCCGGGCGACCTTGACGAGTTCCTTGCGGCGCTCCTGGTTCAGCTCGGGGATCGGCAAGCGAAGCGTCAAGCCATCGACCACGGGATTGAGCCCCAGGTCCGATTCGCGGATGGCCTTGTCGACCGCGTGCAGATTGCTCTTGTCCCAGACCTGAACCGTGATGAGCCGAGGCTCGGGCGCGCTGATCGCCGCCACCTGGTTGATCGGCATTTTCGCGCCGTAAGACGTGTTGACCATGATAGGGTCGAGCAGCGTCGTGCTCGCGCGGCCCGTTCTCAAGCCGCCAAACTCCGACTTGAGCGCGCTGACAGCGCCTTTCATGCGCTTTTCAATTTCTTTAACGTCGAAATTGCCGGCTGCCATCTCGGTCCCCTTTTATGCTCAAGGCTGCGTCTTCCATGCCCTTCATTTATGCCGCTCAGTCGTTTCCGACAACGCTATAGAGGGCTTCGCCACGGATAACTTTTCCAATAGCGTTCTTCTGATGCAGCGAAAACACCACGATTGGTACAGAATTGTCGCGGGCGATGGCAATCGCTGCGGCGTCCATCACCTTGAGGTCGCGGGCCAGCGCCTCGGAAAAGGTGAGCCGGTCGTAGCGCTCGGCGCGCGGATTGGTCTTGGGATCGTCGGAATAAATCCCATCGACCTGGGTGGCCTTGAGAACCGCGTCGCAGCCGAGTTCGGCGGCGCGAAGCGCGGCGCTCGTGTCGGTGGTGAAAAACGGGTTTCCGGTCCCGCCCGCAAGCACGACAACGGCGCCACGGTCCAGATCGGCCGCGGCCTCGTCGCGCGAAAACGTCTTGCAGACCGTGGGAACGGGCAGGCCCGAGTAAAGCGCAGCGGCTTGGCCCTTTTGCCGCAAGGCCTGCTCCAGGGCGACGCCGTTCATGACGGTCGCCAGCATCCCCATGAAATCGGCCTTCACGCGATCGATGCCGTGCGATGCGCCAGTGAGGCCGCGGAAAATATTGCCGCCGCCGACGACAACGGCCACGCGCGCCCCGCCGCGCGCAACGCCGGCAAGATCCGTTGCAATGGCGGAAAGCGTCTCGGCGTCGATGCCGTGCCGCCCCGATCCCATAAGCGCCTCGCCCGAGATCTTGATGAGCGGGCGAGTATAGGGCAGTGGCGGCATCGTCTTATCCTCTTGCGAGCGGGTGGCGAACGGCGAGACGCCGTTCGAAGTCTTGGATGGCAGTCATTGCTTGCCAGCCGCCGCCGCAACCTCGGCCGCGAAATCTCCCTTTTCCGTCTTGATCCCCTCGCCAAGCTCGTAGCGGACGAACGCGCTCACGGCAATCGGCGCGCCGGCGGCCTTTTCGGCCTCCTTCAAGGCCTTTTCGACGGTCAGGTCGGGATTGATGACGAAGGCTTGCTTCAGGAGAACCACCTCCTGGTAGAACTTCTTGATGCGCCCCTCGATCATCTGCTTGACGACCTTTTCCGGTTTGCCGCTTTCCTTGGCCTGCTCGGCGAAGATCGCGCGTTCCCGCTCCAACACCTCGGGGTCGATGTCCTCGTCCTTCAGCGCGAGCGGATTGGTGGCCGCGACATGCATCGCGACCTGACGGCCGATCTCGTTCAGCTTGTCGTGGTCGCCCTTCGATTCGAGCGCGACGAGAACGCCGATCTTGCCCATTCCGGGCGCGGCCTGATTGTGGACGTAGGTGGCCACCACGCCGTCCTTCACCTTCAGGGCGGCGGTGCGGCGCAGAGACATGTTCTCGCCGATGGTGGCGATAAGCTCCTTCAGGTGATCGGCGACGCCGATCTTCTTCTTGGGATACTCCATCGCGGCGAGCTTTTCGACATCGCCGCCCGCCTTGAGCGCGAGCTTGGCGATCTCGCCGACAACTTTCTGGAACTCGGCGTTGCGCGCCACGAAGTCGGTTTCCGAGTTGACCTCGACAAGGGCGCCCGTCTTCGCGGCGGAAGCCACGCCGATCAGGCCCTCGGCGGCGACGCGGTCAGCCTTCTTGGCGGCCTTGGACAGGCCTTTGGCGCGCAGCCAATCGATAGCCGCCTCCATCTCGCCGCCGGATTCCTTCAGCGCCGTCTTACAGTCCATCATGCCGGCGCCAGTCTTCTCCCGGAGGGTCTTGACCTGCTCGGCAGTTATCGCAGCCATGTGCTACCTCGTGTGTTTGAACGGAATTGCGCCCGAAGGCGCATCCTCGGCCGTCAGCTCGTAAGCTCGCGCGCCTGATCCACCCAATCGCCCTTCGCGATCTGGCCGTTGCCGTGCAGCAAGCGGTCGATCTCATCGAGGTTGTCCTGGGTGAAGGCCGCGACCTGCCAGTAATGGAACACGCCGCGCTCGTTGAGCTTCTTCTCGTGCGCCTTGGTGATGCCGCGGATCTTCTTCAGGTCGTCCTTTTCGCCCTGCGGCTCGGCCAGCCCTTCGAGGGTGGAGACTTGCTCTTCCTCGGCCTTGGGCTCGGGCGGCGCCTTGGTTTTCTTTTTCGGAGCGGCCTCGCCATTGGCCTTGTGCTCGTGCGCGTGCGCGCCGTCCTTGCCATTCTTGGCGGGCTCGACAATCGCGGGCTCTTCCAAAGCCGCCTCGGAAAGTTCCTCGGCGGCGCCGATGTCGACGCCGGCGATGCCCTGGGCGCGCTCGATGCCGTCGATGGCGGCGCGCGCGATCAGGTCGCAATAAAGCGTGATGGCGCGGCCCGCGTCGTCATTGCCGGGGATCGGAAAGTTGACGCCGTCGGGGTTCGAGTTCGAGTCGATGATGGCGATGACCGGGATCTTGAGCTTCTTCGCTTCGGCGATGGCGATGGCCTCCTTGTTCGTGTCGATCACGAACAGAAGGTCGGGAACGCCGCCCATGTCCTTGATGCCGCCGAGTTCCTGCTCCAGCCGGTCGCGCTCGCGCGTGAGGTTCAGGAGTTCCTTCTTGGTGAAGCCCTGCCCTTCGCCGGCGACCAGATCTTCGAGGTAGCGCAGGCGCTTGATCGAATTGGTGATGGTCTTCCAGTTGGTCAGCATGCCGCCGAGCCAGCGGTGATTGACGTAATACTGCGCGCATCGCTTCGCCGCGTCGGCGATGGCGTCCGACGCCTGCCGCTTCGTGCCGACGAACAGCACGCGGCCGCCCTGGGCCACGACGTCGCTCGCCGTCACCACGGCCTGATGCAGCAGCGGCACCGTCTTCGACAGGTCGATGATGTGGATCTTGTTCCGCGCCCCGAACAGGTAGTCCTGCATTTTCGGGTTCCAGCGGTGCGTCTGATGGCCGAAATGGACGCCAGCTTCGAGGAGCTGACGCATCGTGAATTGGGGCAGAGTCATAGCGGTCCTTCGTCCGGTTGAGCCTCCGCAGGGTGTCAATGGCCGATGCCATCACCGGAATGTCAAAAAGGGCCGCGAACGGCCCGATGACATAATCCCCGCGTGTGAGATGCCGCTTCTATAGGCGCGAACGGATAAAATTGCAAGCGCCGGGCGGCCCGTTAAAATCCGAAAAACTTCTCGCGCAGCACGTCTTCATACGCCTTCTTGGCGGCCTTCGCCTCGCAGCGGATTTCTTCCTCCTTGAAGTGCGCCGCCTCCCATTTGTCGACTTCGGCCACCGAATGCGGGGTGACCGACACAAGCGCCTCTTCCTCCCTGATCGCAGCGACCCATTTCTCGACCGCGGCCTTATAAGCGCCTTGCATTTCTTCGAGTTTCGAGGCGTCTTCGTCCATTTAAAACCTCCATCTCGCCGGTTGGCGCAACATTTTTGCCACCGAGCGTTCGCTCAAGCGGCGTTGACGAAGTCTGGACGAGAGCTGTGACAGGCAGAAGACGGCCGCCGCGCCCCGCGGATGCAACAGCTGTAAGTAAACGAAAAAAGAGCCTGGAACACCGCCGCCAGTTCGACTAACCAGAAGCATCTCGCGTTCAATCGCCCAAGGAGTAAAGATTTGCGCGCTTTTCCTCGTCCGGCCGCCGGCCTCCTCGCCGCGTTCGTTGTGTCCGCCGCGCTTCCGGGCTGCACGGGAGGCGCCCCCGACCCCGGAACCGCGCAAGTTGCGCCCGCCGCCGCGCCCGCGCTGCAGACCACCGACATAAAGGTTGGAGCCGGCTTCACGCCCAAGCCCGGCCAGACCTGCGTCGTTCACTACACGGGCTGGCTGTACGAGAATGGCGTCAAGGGCAAGAAGTTCGACAGTTCGGTCGACCGCAAGACGCCTTTCGCTTTCGTGCTGGGCGAGCACAAGGTGATCGAAGGCTGGGAGAGGGGCGTCAGCACCATGAAGGTCGGCGGCAAACGCACGCTCATCATTCCGCCGGCGCTCGGCTATGGATCGGCGGGATCGGGCACGATACCCCCGAATTCGACGCTGATTTTCGAGGTCGAGCTTCTGAATGTGAGGGCGTAAGAGGTTAGCGAACGACGCCCACCGTCATCCCGGCCAAGCGAAGCGCGAGCCGGGATCGTAAAAAAGCAGACGTTTCGATTTGTTACGGTCCCGGATAAGGCTTCGCCTTTCCGGGATGACGAACAAAGCGCATCCGGGAGGGCAAACGAAGGCCATCCGCTGGGCTGTTTGGGAAAGGCCGGCAACCGCCGGTTAACTATGCAACCGGTTTGATTTTAGAACAATTAGGGGCAAATGCTATCATCCTTGCGGCAGGGCTCGGGTTCGCCAGCCCAGCGCCGATGAGGGATGAGACATGCGTTGCAGGAGACTTTTATTAGCGGCGGCGGGCGCCTGCTGCGGATTTGCGACTCTGACGGGGGTTCACGCGCAGCCGATTTCCATCGGTCATTCCTTGCAGCGGGACGACGCCGGCTTCGTCAAGGTGGATTACTATTATCCGGGCTCCTACAGATACGGATACCGGTACCGCGAACGCTATGACGAGGGGAATGGCCTTCTCGACCTTCCCGGCGCGGTGCTCGGCGGCGTCGCGGGCCTTGTCGGCGGCATTTTCGGCGGCATTTTCGACGACACGCCGTATTACGAGCGCTCCTACTACGTCAGCCCCTATTACGGCAGCCCCTATCGCGGCGGCGGATATTATCGCCGCTCCTATGCTTACAGCCCGTACTATGGCGGCGGCTATTACGTCGGCCCAAATTACAGCGTTCGCAAATATTATGACGAGGAACGGGAATACTATCGCGAACGCCGATATTATCGGGAGCACGCGTATCGCCGTTACGATGACGATGGATGGTACAGCCGCCGCAATTACACCAGCTACGGCAGATACGACAGTTATCGTCGATACGAAAGCGATCGCAGATACGAAAGCGATTATAGATACGAAAACGACCGTAGATACGAAGGCGGCCGTAGATACGAAAGCGACCGTTGGTATGGGGAGGATCGCTACTCCGCCAGAAAGTACTTTGGCGAGTCATACTACGGCGACCGCTATGCCGGGCGCATCTCCTATTACGGCCCCTATGGCGACGACGATTAACTGGATGCCCTTCGTTCGATAGGGGTAGGGACGGCATCGCCGCCCCTCCCTCCGAACCGTGCGTGCGGTTTTCCGGCAGCGGGTTAACCCTATTGGGTTCGTTTGGCAAAAAACATGTTTTTACGGTATTATGATACCGTAAAAGCGCCGCCTTGGTTAATGCGTGGTTTCTTTGGCGACCCGGCAAGACGTGCATGGTTAATGCGCGCGGCGGCGCGGCTCAGAACCACTTGCGGACCTTGTCGAAGAGGCCTTGGCTTGGCGGCGGGGGTGGGGCGGCGTTCGCGTCGTCCAGCGCTGGCCAAGAGAACCCCGCATCCGCCGCCGGCGCGCACGCGCGCGCGGCGCGCATGCATTTATAATAAGTTCTCCAAGTTTGTCAGCACAAGCGCAACCGCCGCATGCCCTCCTGGTTCGACAAGCTCGCCATGAGGGCGTCTGAAGCCTCGTCCTGAGCCTGTCGAACGGCGAGGCCAGCCGTGAGCAGCTTTGTCGAATTCGTGCAATGTGCTAAAATTCTGCTATGGAAAAAGACCTCGAACGGCTGCCGGACCCGCTTATCGCCGCTTCGCCCGATTGGCTTGGCGGCGAGCCCTGCTTCGCGGGGCGGCGCGTGCCGGTGAAGGCGCTGTTCGACTATCTCAAGGCCGGCCACCCGCTCGAAGAATTCCTCGACGATTATCCGAGCGTGTCGCGCGCGCATGCGGTCGCCGTGATCGAGGTGGCGAACAGACGCGTCGGCGCGGTGGCCGCCGAGTAAGCCTCGAACGCGCACACCGAAAAGCAATCGCTCCAACGTCCCCACTTTAATTTCGCGGCCGCCCGCGCTATGACATCCCCGCCGGGAACGAGGCGCCTGCCCCTGCGTTGACGCTGGCGCGCCGCCACGAGGAGCCCAACGCCGCCATGAACGAAAACCCGATCCGCCTATCGCCCAGCGCCACATTCTGGCTCCTGTCCCTCGCGCTGGCGCTGCTGGCGCTGCTCGTGTTCGAGGACATCCTGCTCCCCTTCGTGGCCGGGTTGGTGCTCGCCTATCTGTTCCACCCCTTCGTGGACAGGCTCAACCGCATCGGCATCGGGCGGGGCGCGGCGGCGTTCGCGATCATCGCCGTCCTCACGCTCGCCCTCGCCATCATCCTCGCGCTGATCCTGCCGCCGGTGCTCGACCAGCTCTCCCAGCTCATCGACCAGCTGCCGGGCTACTATGCGAAGGCGCGCGCCTACATCATCCAGCATTACGGGCATTATTTGCAGCCGCTGCAAAGGCAGCTCGGCGGGGCGCAGACGCCGGGTCAACCGGACCAGCCCGACATGCAGCGCCAGATCACGCAAGACCTCGCGCCGTGGCTCCTGACGCAGTTGCAGAACCTTCTGAAAGGCAGCCTCGCGCTGTTCAATTCGCTGGCGCTCATGTTCCTGACGCCCGTCGTCACCTTCTTCCTGTTGCGCGACTGGAACACGATGATCGCGAGCGTGGAGGAGCTTCTGCCGCGCAAGGACGCGCCCGCCATCAAGGAGATCGCGCAAGAGATCGACTGGACCATATCGGGTTATCTCCGGGGCACGCTGATCGTGCTCCTGATCGTGTCGGGCTACTACATGATCGCGCTCGGCATGATCGGCCTGAATTACGGGCTCGTCATCGGGCTCGGGGCTGGGCTGATCAGCTTCGTGCCCTATCTCGGCTCCACGGGCGGGTTCCTCGTTTCGGGCGGCGTGGCGCTGGCGCAGTTCTGGCCGGATTACTGGATGGTCGCGCTGGTGTGCGGGGTCTTCGTGATCGGCCAAGTGGTCGAGGGCAATGTGCTGACGCCGAACATCGTCGGCGACAAGGTGCGGCTGCACCCGGTGTGGATGCTGTTCGCGTTGATCGCGTCCGGCTATCTCCTCGGCTTCACGGGGCTGCTCATCTCGGTGCCGCTCGCCGCCGCCATCGGAGTCCTGGTGCGCTTCGGCGTCCGCAAGTATCATGGCAGCCAGGTTTACGAGGGCGAGGAGAAGCATGAGCGCAAGGCCCAGATCGCCGGAAGGCAGCATTAGGTGAGGGCATCGCAGCTCGTCCTCGACCTTCCGCTGCCCAAGAGCTTCGACGAGGCGGATTTCTTCATCACGCCGCGCAACGAGTTCGCGCTTCGTCTCGTGATGGCGTGGCCGCAATGGCAGGCGCCCGCCGCCATCGTGTATGGGCCGCCTCAGTCGGGGAAAACCTATCTGGCGAACATCTGGCGCAACCGCGCGGAAGCCGCATTCCTGGCCGCGCCCGAGCTTGCGGCGCATGCCTGGACCGCGCCCTACGCGCCGCTCGTCATCGAGGACGTCGATGCCGCGGCTTTCTGCGAGACGGCGCTGTTCCACCACCTGAACCTCGCGCGCGAGCACGGCGCCTCAATCCTGATGACGGCGCAGGCGGCGCCGGGCCAATGGCAAATCGCGCTGCCCGACCTGCGCTCGCGCATCCGCTCCTATCCCGCCGCCGAAATCGAACCGCCGGACGAGGAGCATCTGGCGGCGGCCCTCCTCAAGCATTTCAGCGACCGGCAGATCGAGATCGCGCCCGATGTCATCGCCTATCTCGTGGCGCGCATCGAGCGCTCGATGGCGGCGGCGCAGGCCATCGCCTGCCATCTCGACAAACTCGCGCTTGCCGAGCATCGCAAATTGACCCGCGCCTTCGTAGCCAAGGCGCTGAAGGACCTCGGCGCGGATGCCGAAGGCGAGGACGAGGGCGAAGCATGAGCGGCAATTCTTTGCCCGGCCTCATGCAGCACTGGCCGATGACCGTCGACAAAATCATCGCGCACGCCAAGCGCACGCATCCTTGGCGGCCGGTGGTCACGCGGGGCGCGGACGGAGAGATCCGCCGCTCCACCTATGGCGAGGTTTACGACCTGGCGCGGCGCGTCTCGGCGGCGCTTCTCCGCCGGGGCGTGAGGCAGGGCGAGCGCGTCGCAACCCTCGCCTGGAACAGCGAGCGGCACATGGCGGTCTGGTACGGGATCGCCGGCATCGGCGCGGTCTACCACACGCTCAATCCGCGGCTTTTTCCGGCGCAACTCGCCTGGATCGCGAGAGAGGGCGGCGCGCGTTTCGTGTTCGCCGATGAAAGTTTCGTTCCGCTGCTCGAGTCGCTGGAGGACAGACTGCCTCACGTGGAGGCGTTCATCGTGCTGACGGGGCCGGGGCAGGCGCCCGGGACGCACCTGCGCAACGCAATCGGCTTCGACGCCTTCCTCGCGGAGGGCGGCGGCGCGGAGCCGCTCTGGGGCGATTTCGACGAGAACGCGGCTTGCGGTCTTTGCTACACCTCCGGAACGACCGGCGATCCGAAGGGCGTGCTCTATTCGCACCGCTCCAACATGCTGCTTATGCTGTTCCAGGGCCTCGCATTCGGCTTCGGGCCGGACGCCGTGCTGCTGCCGGCCGTGCCGATGTTCCACGCCAATGGCTGGGGCATTCCGTTCCTGGCTCCGGCCCTTGGGGCGAAGCTCGTTCTGCCGGGGCTGTTCCTCGACGGCGCCTCGCTTTACGGCCTCATGGAGTCCGAGGGCGTCGTCTGGGCGGCGGGCGTGCCGACGCTCTGGCTTTCGCTCCTCTCGCATGTGAGCGAGAACAAGCTCGCCTTCTCGACGCTGAAGAAGCTGCGCATCGGCGGCGCGCCCACCCCGCCCGCGCTTGCAAGCGCATTCGAGAGGCTGGGCGTCGCGGTCTCGCCCGGCTGGGGCATGACGGAGAGCGGCCCCATCGGAACGTCGGGCGGGATCGCGCCCGAGGATGAGGCGCGGGGCGGGGAAGCGGAGCTTGCGGCGCGAATGCGCCAGGGCCGTAACGCGTTTGGGGTCGAGATGAAGATCGTGGACGAGGAGGGCCGCGACCTGCCGCGCGACGGCAAAGCCATGGGCCGCCTGATGGTCAAGGGCGCCACGATCGCCAAGGCGTATTTCGGGCAGAACGGGGCGATCCTCGACGCGCGCGGCTATCTCGATACGGGCGACATCGCGACCATCGACCCATGGAACGTGATGCAGATCACGGACCGGGCGAAGGACATTATAAAATCGGGGGGCGAATGGATTTCGTCGGTCGAGCTGGAGGGGATCGCCGCGAGCCATCCCGCCTGCGATAAATGCGCGGTTATCGGCATCCCCGATCCGAAATGGGGCGAGCGCCCAATGCTGATCGTGCAGCTGAAGCGTGGCGCGTCGGCCACGCCGGACGACTACCGCCATCATTTCGACGGCAAAATCGCGCGATGGCAGGCGCCGGACCGGGTCGAGTTCGTGCGGGAGATCCCGCTCGGGCCCACGGGCAAGATCGACAAGAAGGCGCTGCGCCGGCTGTTCTCGCCGTAGGCTCGTATCAGCGGAAAAGGCGACTCAGCGCGAGGAGCGAGGTGAAGCCCATGGTCAGCAGCACTTCGATTACAGCCGTCTCGCGTATGTCCTCCACGCGCCAGATGTGGCCGGCGCCATCGGCGGCTTCCCCCGACTGGCCCATAAGCCAGGGCGTGAGATGAGTAAGCCCGGAGCTCAAGTAAAATAGTACAGCCAACGCGCGAAACTGCCGGCCTTGGCCTGCTGCGCGCGCGAGTGCGCCCTTGCGGCTATGCAGATAAAGCGCAAAAGCTTGAAAGAATAGCCACGATGTCAGCAGCCAGCCGAAGAAGTTGGACGCTGGCACGCCAAAGAATCCGCCGCCATCGCGCCAGATCCATGCTCTGGAGATGGTGGCGCTCGGCGGGTCCAGAATGAGGTCCCATTGGGTCATTACGAACGCGGCGATCACCGGCAGCACTATGACGTTCAACCGCTCCCGAAGGTGAATGTCGGCGCCGTCGAGCAGGATGCCAGCCACGATCCAGGAGAAATAGCCCATACCGAACCACAAAGGGCCGACCACGATGGGAATAGCGCCGACATGGGGAAGGCCGGAAGCAACCTCGAAATGATAGTATCCGAAGGGGAAGCCCGTCGCTGCGCCGAGGTTCTCCATGACGAAGGTTATGGCCGTGCAAATGACAAACAGCGCCAGCGCGTGTTTCGCGCCATAGGTGAAGCTTGCGTGGGCGAAGGCGGCGGCGATGCCGGCGGCCGCAAGGGCCTGGGCGAGCGGCGTTGGGTTCCAGGCGAAGCCAACTACAACCGCGAGATAGGCGACCGCGGCCAGCCCGGCGGCAATCGCGTGGATGCTTTTGAAATACCTATCGCGTATCGACGTCAGTTTGTCCTCCGCGAGCATAAGCCTGCCTCCCCCCTATGCCGGTTGCAGTTTCGGCGCCGCGCTGGTTCCAACGTCAGCCGAGTTATCGCTCCCGCCCTCCGCAGGTTTCTGGGATGCCTGCATAACGAAGCCATCCACACATGAGGCAAGGCGTCAGAGAAACCAGCACAAACCCGGATGTGAAGCACAGATCATTTTAACGCTGGCGCCTGGTTAGCGGCGGGCGCCATCGGCCCAGCCCTGCAACCCACAACAAAATGCGCGCTCTTGAAAATGTTAATTTATGGCCGGCGGCAAATTAATTAAGCTCGCTCATCCGGGCGTTTGCCGAGGCCCCCGGACGTTCGTGATTTTTTAAGGGGAATGCCCATGGTCATTGCAAGCAGAAGAGTTCATTCCATTGCGCCGCTGCGGCTTGCCAGCTTCGTTATCGCAGCGTTCGCCGCCCTTTTCTCGGTTTCGATCCTCTCGGCGCCATCCGCCGAGGCGAGCGGCTGGGATTACCGGAAGGGCTACGCGGCCGGCGAACGGGCCGGTCGAACGGATGGATATAAGGACGGTTACAAGGACGCGTACCGCGAGTCTTTTCGCGACCGGCTCGAACAGAGCTTGAGGTACAGCCAGTCCGATAAAGACTTTGCCGAGGGGTACAAGGATGGCTACCGCGTCGGCTACGAGAAAGGCTGGGGCATCGGAAAACGGGACGGCGCCAGAGGCGGAAGGCGTGACGCGGACGAGTGGCGGCGGGATTTGCGTGACGAGATGCGCAAGCGCTGCCGGGAAGGCTACTGCGACTGACGCTGTAAAAACCTGAGCTTCAACGCAAACGGGGCGGCGGCTCAATCGGCGGTTCGGCCGTCAAGCCGCTGCCCCTCTGCGTTGAGGCCGCCTGAATTTGCCTGTTTGCCCCCTCCGAAAAGTGAGGCGCGGGCTCCGAAGAAGATCTTGCAGTGGGCGGGCAGGCGCCTCATCCTTGAGATCTTAAGATTTTGGCCGTGAACTCGCGGGCCATAGGGGCTGGCGGGCGCATGGGCCGTTACGCGCGCCGGACTGCGATTTATCTCGTTCAAGCTCCGCTGGATGCGCAACGAGTTTGCGCGCCGGAGGCCGGACGCCTTTTCAGCCGGAGGTCACTGGAGATGAAACGCGCCGAAGCCAAGCCTGCCCCAAGCTACAGGGACAGAATAGCTGCCTTTGGCGCGAAACGCTTCTTCAACCGCGAACTGTCGTGGCTCGAATTCAATAAGCGCGTGCTTGAAGAGTCGGAAAACAAACGAAACCCGCTCTTGGAACGGGTCCGCTTTCTTGCGATCTCCGGCTCGAACCTCGATGAATTCTACCGCGTCCGCGTCGCCGGTCTTCACGAGCAGGCAGCCGCGAATATCCTTGAAATCTCGCCCGACGGCATGACCCCTGAGCAGCAGGTGCAGAAGATCGACGCCGCGGTGGCGGCGATTTCCGAAAAGCAGCAGGCCCGCTGGACCGCGCTCAAGAAGGAGTTGGCCGCCGAGGCGATCCATCTTGTGGAAGCGGCGAAACTTCCCTCCGAGGACAAGAACTGGCTCGAAATGTACTTCATGAGGCGGGTCTTCGCCGCGCTCAGCGCCGTCGCGGTCGACGCGGCCCATCCTTTCCCCCATGTGCAAAGCCAGGAGCTCGTGGTCGTTCTCGACTGCGAGCGGGAAGGCGAGGGCGAGCCCCGCTCGATGTATGCGCTCGTCGTGCTGCCGAACGGCCTCGACCGCTTCATTCGCCTGCCGCCGGCCGCCGCCGAGCACGGCAAGCCGCCCGTGCGCTTTGTGGCCATCGAGAGCGTCATCTCGTTTTTCGCGCACACGCTTTTGCCCGGCTTCAAGGTCAGGGACGCGGGACTTTTCAGGCCGCTCCGCAACAGCGAGATCGACTTTCAGGAGAAGAGCGAGGACCTGGAGAAAACCCTGCGTCAGGCGCTGGTGCAACGCCAGCTCGGCGAGGTCATCCGGCTTGAGATGAGTTCCTCCCTTCCCAAAGCCGCGAAGGAGCTGATCACGGAAGGATTGGAGATCGGCCTGGACGATGTCGTGATGCTGGACGGGCTCTTCTCGATCGCGGATGTTTCCCAGGTCATCGTGAGCGACCGCCCCGATCTTCTCTACAAGCCCTTCGAAATCCGCTTCCCCGAACGCATCGCCGAGTACGACAACGATTGCTTCGCGGCGATATCCGCAAAGGACATCATCGTCCATCACCCCTATGAATCCTTCGATGTCGTTCTGCAATATCTGCGGCAGGCCGCGGCCGATCCGGATGTGGTCGCGATCAAGTGGACGCTCTACCGGACATCGAAAAAATCGCCCATCGTGGAGGCGTTGAGGGAGGCTCGCCAAGCAGGCAAAAGCGTGACCGTGATGATCGAAGTGATGGCGCGTTTCGATGAACTGGCCAACCTCGAATGGGCCAAGCAGCTCGAAGAGGCCGGCGTGCATGTCGTCTACGGCCTGACCCAGCTCGACGTGAAAACGCACGCGAAACTCGGCCAGGTCGTCCGCAAGGAGAATGGCGAGCTTCGGACCTATTGCCATATCGGCACCGGCAATTATCACCCCGCCACCGCGAAAGTTTACACCGATCTGTCCTATTTCACCGCCGATCCCGTCATCGGGCGCGACGTGTCCAAAATCTTCAACTACGTCACAACCTACAGCCGCCCGGCCGATCTCAACAGCACGTACATCTCCCCGGATGGGATCAAGGCGCGCATCATCGAGGAAATCGAAGCCGAGATGGCGCACGCCTTGGCGGGCCGGCCCGCCGCGATCTGGATGAAGCTGAACTCGCTCGTCGATGCCAACGTCATCGACGCCCTTTACGAGGCGAGCCTTTCCGGCGTCCCCGTCGATCTCGTCATTCGCGGCATATGCTGCCTGAAGCCCGGAATTCCGGGACTTTCCGAAAACATCCGGGCGAAAAGCATCATCGGCCGGTTTCTGGAGCATTCACGAATATATTGTTTCGGCGCGGGCCACGGGTTGCCTTCCGAGGAAGCCCATGTCTATATCAGCTCCGCCGACATGATGCCGCGCAACCTGGAGCGGCGCGTCGAGGCTATGACAGCGATAACCAATCCCACCGTCCACGAGCAGATTCTCGACCAGATCATGATCGCAAACCTGAAGGATAATTTGCAGAGCTGGCGGGTTCGCAGCGACGGGACTTCGGAGCGTTTTCGCTTGAAGCCGGATGAGGAGCCCTTCAGCGCCCACGAGTATTTCATGACCAACCCCAGCCTTTCCGGGCGGGGCGGCGCCTTGAAACAGAATTTCCCGCGCCGCTTCGCGGCCGCTTCCGCGCCCCACGCCTAGAGGCGCACCGTGGATGTGTTGACCCAAGGTGGGCGCCAGGGCGGAAGACCGGTGGCCGCGATCGATATCGGCTCGAACTCGATCCGCCTCGTCGTTTATGAAAAATTGGCCCGGTCCCCAACTCCGCTTTTCCAGGAGAAGGCGATGTGCGGGCTGGGCCGCTATCTCAACTCCACGCGGCGGTTGAACAAGGCCACGATCCCCATGGCGCTTTCGTCGCTTTCGCGATTTCGGAAGCTCGCCGACATTTGCGGGGTGAGAGCGCGCGACATTCATCCTTTCGCGACCGCGGCGGTCCGTTGGGCGGAGGACGGGCCGGAGTTTCTTTCGCGCGCGGAAGAGGCCTGCGGCGTTCCCATCCGGGTGATCGGCAACGCCGAAGAGGCCGAACTGGCCGCGACCGGGGTGCTTGCGGGCTTCATGAACCCCGAGGGAATCGTCGGCGACTTGGGCGGCGGCAGTCTTGAGCTGGTGCGGCTGCGCGGCGAGACCCTGGAACATAACGTGTCGCTGCCGCTCGGCAGCCTTGCCCTTATGGACGAGACGCGCGGCAATAAGGCCGAAGCGATAACGCTGATCGAGGAAGGGCTTGCCTCTCTTCCCTGGCTCGGCGACGCCCGAGGGCAGATCTTCTACGCCGTGGGCGGAACCTGGCGCGCGCTCGCCAAGGTGTACATGCGCCAGACCGCATATCCGCTGACGGCGGTCCACGGCTACCGGCTCGACGGGCGGAAAGCCTTGCAGATCACGGCGCGGTATGCAAACAGCGCGCCCTCGACGCTCGCCCGCCTCGATGGCATGCCGCTGGGCCGCGAGGAAACGCTGCCGCTGGGCGCGCTTCTTCTCAACGCGATCGTCAGGAAGATGCAGCCGGATGAGGTGGTCTTCTCCGCCTTTGGCGTGCGCGAAGGCACAATCTATCGCCTTTTGAGCGAGGCGCAGCGCGCGGAAGATCCGCTGCTGTCCGCCTGCGAGGATGTGGCCTCCCGCAGGGCGCGGTCGCCGCAGCACGCCAAAGAACTGGAAGGGTGGACGGACGCGCTTTTTCCGGAGCCGGCCGAAACCGCCGAAGAGCGCCGGTTGAGACGCGCCGCGTGCCTTCTTTCCGACCTTTCCTGGCGCGCGCATCCCGATTACCGCGGCGAACAGAGCGCGGTTCTTATCGCCCAGTCCTCCTTCGTCGGCGTCGATCACCCCGGCCGCGCGTTCCTGGCGCTTTGCGTCTATCATCGCTACGAACGCAAGCTGACGGGAGAGCTTCTGCCGAAGCTCGCCGCCATGCTGACGCGCCAACAAAAGAAGCGCGCGCTGGTGATCGGGCAGGCCGTCCGGCTCGCCCACACGCTGTCGGCCGGGCAGAAGGGCGTTCTGCCGCAAACCTCGCTCGCCTGTGAGGAAGACAAGCTTGTCCTCAATCTGCCTCCGAAGCTCGAAGCGCTGGATGGAGAGCAGCTCAAGCGCCGCCTGCGCTCGGTCGCGCGGGAGCTTGGGCTCCTGCCGGACGTGCGAATTTCGGACGGTCCTCCACCCTCAAAAACAACATTTTTGGGCGGTCTCTTGGGCTGAGCGAGGCGTGAACGCATTTAGAGCGTGGGAAAGTGCACGGACTCCTATCTGTACGAACGGTTTTGCGTCATAACTTTGCCCAAGCAGTTCAATCGTTCCAGGTTCCATGAATCAAGATCTCTACGCCCTTCTCGGCGTGAAACGCACCGCAACGAACGACGAGATCCGCCGGGCGTACCGGCGGCTCGCCAAGGAATTGCACCCCGACCAGAACAAGAACGACAAGAGGTCGGAGGAGCAATTCAAGCGCGTCTCGGCGGCTTTTGCGGTGCTCGGCAGCCCTGAGAAGCGCAAGCGCTACGACGCAGGCGAAATCGACGCCATGGGCAATGAGCGCGCCAACCCGTTCTATCGGGAATATGCCGGCGGCGCGGGCGGCTTCGGCGGCCGCGACCACGACAGCGGCTTCAATGGCGGTGGAAGCGGAGATTTCTCCGATATTTTCGGCGACCTGTTCGGGCGGCGCAACCAGGGCGGCGCCTTCACCATGCGCGGCATGGATTACCGCTACAACCTCGAAATCAGCTTTCTCGAAGCCGTGAACGGGGTGAAGAAGCGGGTGCAGTTTCCCGATAACGAGACGCTCGACATTTCGGTGCCGTCAGGCGTCGAGAGCGGCCAGACGCTGCGGCTCAGGCACAGGGGCGGCCCCGGCGCCGGGCGCGGCGAGCCTGGGGACGCGCTGATCGAGCTCAAGGTGCAGCCGCACCCGCTCTTCACGCGCGACGGCGACAACATTGTCATGGAGCTGCCCATTTCACTGAACGAGGCCGTGCTCGGCGCGCGCATCGAGGCGCCGACGATCAGCGGGCGGGTGACGGTCGCGGTGCCGAGGGGGGCTTCCAGCGGGCAGGTGCTGCGGCTCAGGGGCAGAGGGGTGAAAAACAGCCGCTCCGGCGCCTATGGCGATCAGCTCATCACACTGAAGGTGGTGCTGCCCGCCGTCATCGACGGCGAGCTTGAGCGCTTCATGCAGGATTGGGCGAAGAAGCAGCCTTACGACCCGCGCGCGCGGTTCCGCGAGGGAGCGGGCGTCTGACGCTTTGACTGAGGCTTCTTCTTCGGCCGCCCCATCGCGCGAACGATCTCGATGACGATCCACCCCGCAAGAAGAGCCACGAAGGTTGGGATCGTCTCGACCGCGTAAAATCCGAAGTCGGCCACCTTGAAAAGGATGTCGCCAATATCGCTGCCGAACGCCGTGCAGGCGACCGGCGCGTTCGGATCGAGCTCGCACTTGGCCCAGCGGGCGATCAGCGTGGCGGCGAGCAGGCTCGCGGGCGGCACAAGGCAAAGAAGCAAGACAACGATGATCAGAGTCCGAAGGGCGCGCATGGCCTCTCCCTCTTCCCGGCCGCGTATACTCTTCTTACTTCAGGTCGAGGCTATTTTGTAGCCCTTGCCGCATTAATCTTCGATTTTAGCCCATCGCAACCGTCGAACCTCGGGGACACACAGGATGACAGCGTCGTCTAAGCTCAAGCTTATCTTGACACTAGCCCTCCTTGCATTTTCCATCCCTGCACACGCGAAAACCGGCTTTCCGCTGATCCCAAGGCAAGACCTGTTCGGCAATCCCGAAAAAAGCGCCGCCGAAGTGAGCCCGGACGGAAAATGGATCGCATGGCTTGCGCCCGCCGGCGGCGTCATGAACGTTTGGGTCGCTCCCATCGGCAAGCTTGAAGCCGCCGCGCCCGTCACCGCCGACAAGAAGCGCGGCATTCGCATGTATCGCTGGAGCTACGATGGCGTTCATCTCATCTACATGCAGGACGAAGGCGGAGACGAGAACTGGCATGTCTATGCTGTCAACGTCGCGGCGCGGGCCACCAAGGATTTGACGCCGTTCCCTGGCGTGCGCGCCGCGTTCGCGGGCAGCAGCCGGAAGATCCCAGGCGAAATCCTCGTTACGCACAACGCCCGCGACAAGCGCTATCCGGACCTCTTCCGCGTCGATCTCAATGGCGGCGATCCGAAGCTCGTCGCGGAGAACCCCGGATTTGCCGAGTTCGAAACCGACGACACTTTCATTCCGAGGCTCGCCTCGAAGGCGACGCCGGACGGCGGCGAAACGATCCTGCGCAAGAAGGACGAGGGCTGGGAGCCCTGGATCGAGATCTCGGCCGAGGACAACGCCAACACCGGCATGATCTCGCTCGATAGCGAAGCGAGGACGCTGTTCATGCACGACAGCCGCGGCCGCAACACGGCGGCGCTGACGAGCATCGATCTCGCCACGGGCGAAACGCGCGTTCTCGCCGAAGACCCGCGCGCCGACATCGGCGGCATCGTCGCCGATTTGGAAACCTACAAGCCGCTCGCCTATTCCGTGAATTACGAGCGGACGGAGCACAAGACGCTGGGGGACCGCCTCGCCGCCGACTTCGAGTTCCTTTCGAAAAATTTCGGCAGCGAGTGGGGCATCGGTTCGCGAACGGAGGACGACACGCTGTGGATCGTCTCGGTCGGGAGCCCGACGAAACCCGCAAGCTCCTATCTCTACGGCCGGGGGGACAAGACGCTGACGAAGCTGTTCGACGCGCGGCCCAAGCTCGCCGACGCGCCGCTGGCCGCCATGCATCCCGTCGTCATCAAGTCGAGGGACGGCTTCGACCTCGTCTCCTACCTCACCTTGCCGAAAGGCGCCGACAGCGCGCAGCCGGGGCGGCCCGATGAGCCGCTGCCGATGGTGCTTCTCGTTCATGGCGGACCGTGGGCGCGCGACCGTCTTGGCTACAGCTCCTATCATCAGTGGCTCGCCAACAGGGGCTACGCCGTCCTGAGCGTGAATTTCCGCTCATCGAGCGGCTTCGGAAAAGCCTTCGAGAACGCCGGCGACAAGGAATGGGGCCGCAAGATGGACGACGACCTGCTCGACGGCGTCGCCTGGGCCGTCCGCGAGAAGATCGCCGACCCGGCGCGCATCGCCATCATGGGCGGCAGCTATGGCGGCTACGCCACGCTCGCGGGGCTCACGCGCGACCCCGATGTTTATGCCTGCGGCGTCGATATCGTCGGCCCCTCGGAACTCGATCGTCTCATCAAGACGATCCCGCCTTACTGGGCCTCCGGACGCCCGCGCTTCCTCAAGGCCATCGGCAACCCGGACACCGGGGAAGGCCGCGCGCTCCTGAAGGAACGCTCGCCGCTCTACCAGGCGGACAGGATCAAGAAGCCGCTCCTGATCGCGCAAGGCGAGAACGATCCGCGCGTGAAGAAGGAGCAATCGGACAAGATCGTGGAGACGATGCAGGAGAGGGGCATTCCCGTCACCTATCTGCTCTATCGCCGGGAGGGACATGGCTTCGCGCAGCCGGAGAACAACATCTCGTTTACGGCGATCGCGGAAACCTTCCTCGGCAAATGCCTTGGCGGCCGCATCGCGCCGATCGCGCCGGCGGACCTGAAAGGCGCGACGGTCGAGATCCCGGCCGGCGCCGATCTGATCGAGGGCTACGGGCCTGCGAAAAGCGCTTCCGCGGCGCCGTAGAAACCGGCAAGAAACCGGAAAACAGGAGGGATGCGACAATGACGATCACCGTGCCTCTGGATTCGAGATTGCGGCTGCTCAGCTATGCCGATGAGAGCGGGCGCGCGCGCCTCGGCTTCGTCCGCGCGGACGGGCATGCGGTCGATGTGGCGCACGGCGCGCGGCAGGCGGGCGTTGCCATCGGCTTCGATGGGAGTTCGATGCTCGCGCTGATCGAGGCCGGCCCGCGGGGCTTGGCCGAAGTGCGCGAGATCGCGGGCGCGGACGTTGCCACATCGCTGAAGCTTGGCGAACTGCGCATTCTGCCGCCGCTGCCGAAACTTAAGCGCAACATCTTCTGCGTCGGCTGGAATTATCTGGAGCATTTCGCGGAAGGCGCGAAGATGCGCGACGCGGCGCAGAAGCTGCCCGAGCATCCGGTCTTTTTCACGAAAGCGACCGGCGCGCTCAACGGTCCCTTCGATCCGATCCCCTACGATCCCGCCATTTCGCGCGAGATCGACTGGGAGGTGGAGCTTGCCCTCGTCATCGGCAAACGCGGACGCAATATTTCGGAGGCCGAGGCGCCGGACCATGTTTTCGGCTATACGGTTCTGAACGACGTCTCCGCCCGCGATCTGCAAAAGACCGCGCATGGCGGCCAGTGGTTCAAGGGAAAAAGCCTCGACGGCCATGCGCCCATGGGGCCCTGGATCGTGCCTGCCGCCGACCTCGATCCCACAAACCTGCGGCTTGTCTTGCGCGTCGATGGCGCGGTCAAGCAGGACGGCTCATCGAGCGACATGTATTTCAAGATACCGCGCATCGTCGCAGAGCTTTCGCGCGGGCTGACGCTTGAGCCGGGCGACGTGATCGCGACGGGGACGCCGCCGGGCGTCGGCATGGGGCGTAACCCGCCGGAATGGCTGAAGCCGGGCGACGCGATGGAGACGGAGATCGCGGAGATCGGCGCGATGCGCAACATCGTCCACGCGGTTTAGGGCCTGACCCGACCTCTTTAAGGGCCGCCAGGACGACCGCCAGCCGCTCGCCCGCGGTCGCGCGCCGCGATTAACCCTATTGGGTTCGTTTGGCAAAAAACCTGTTTTTACGGTATTATAATACCGTAAAAAGGCCGGTTTGGTTAATGCGCGGTTTCATTGGCGGCCCCGGCAAGCCTTGCATGGTTAATGCGCCCGGCGGCGGGTGTCTCGTTTAGAGCGACGGCCCGCGGAAACGAAACGAGGCGCGGTCGCCCGCGCCTCGCGTCATTCATGTGAACAAGGAGAAGCTACTTGCCCTTCGCCTTCGGCTTCGCAGCGGACTTCGCGGGAGCGGCTGCCTTCGGAGCGGCTTTCGCCGCCGGCTTCGCCGCTGGTGCTGCTGCTGGTTTCTTTGCTGCCATGGTCTTTGCCCCTAGCAATATTGTTGTGGACAATTTCCATCGAAAGCCAAATTCGGTCCGCAAAACAAACGCAGCCGCGGCATTTCCACAAGTAATCGGCGCTAATCTGTGCGTGCGTGACTTTTTTGCTTCAGCCAAGGCGAGCGGATTTTGACGAATCGGCTTCGGTCTGCGGAAAATACATCCATAAAATCAATAGCTTACGCCAATATTGCTGGACTCTCGCTCGCGGCGGCCTCATCTCGATGCGCGGCGGCCTAAAGCGAGACGCGCGGCATGCGAAACCGCAAGAGCGTCTGCACCCAGCGCTTCCGGAACCGGTCGAGCGACAGGCTCTCATGCATGGCGTTGACGGGCTCGCCCAGCACGCGCGTGGCCAGCATCGAGCGCGAATAGAAGGGCGTGTCCTCGAAGGTGCTTGCGATCCTCGCGGAATGTCCCTTGTCGCAGCGCGTCTCCCTTGGCATTTTCCAGATCGGCGTATTCGCGAGCTGACAATGCTCGGGCATGTCGACCTGCGTAACCGCGCCATCCGCCGCGATCTCAAGCCCCATCGAGCCGGTTTGGCCATCCTTGCGAATCACGTCGTAAAGGATCGCGGCTTTGCGGGAGAGGGCGGCGCGCGACCAGTTCCAATACGAAAATCCGTCCTCGATCGGCTCCTCGCCCCGGTTCATGTCGAGATAGCCGGCGCCGTTCCAGGACAGCGCGGGATTGCTGAGACGCACCTCCACGCGGGCGAGCGGCGCAATGGGCGACCAGCGGTGCCGGCCGCCCGTGCCGAAGTCGGCGACGAAATCGGGCAGGATCTCGGGTTCGAGCGTCACGGTCCCGCGCAGGGGCGCCATGGTGATCGGCGCCTTTTCGTTGATCTCGATGCGAAGCCGCGTCCCGTCCCAGCGGATGGAGCTCGGCCCGATCTGAAGGCCGTCGGCGCTCGGCCTCAGCGCCTTGCCGCAGCGCTCTGTCATCGCCCAGCGGCCGACGCCCTGGCCGTAGACGGCGACGTTCAGCGAACAGTGCTGCGCGGGGTCGGCCTCGCCCAGCCGGCGCCTCCGGCTCGCATAGTAGGGAGAGAACACGCTGCCGATAAACGCGATGATCGTCAGTCCGAAGCGGTGGTCGGCGCTGAACGCATCGACATACCACCAGGCGTAGCCATTCTTCGCAACCCTCTCATCGAAGCCAAGTCGGCCAGCAGCGCCTCCGACGCGAGCCGCCCCGAAAGCGCCGCCATCGGAATGCCCGGCCCCGGATGCACGCTCCCGCCCGCGAAGTAGAGGCCCGGCATGCGCGACCGTATCCCCTGCCTCTGGAACGACGCCATCCACCCGTGCGGCGCTCTCCCGTAGATCGCTCCGCCCGTCCCCGGGAACAGCCTCTCGAAGTCCTGCGGCGCCGTCCTCGCCATCGCTCCGTCCACCGGCCGAAGCGTAAGTCCGCAAGCCCTCATCAGCCGGAACGTCTTCGTCTCGCATTCTTCGATCTCCGATTGGCTGAGCGCCTTCGCATCGAGCTGGGCTGGCGCATTAACGATGGCGAGAAAGCGCTCGGCGCCTTCGCCGTTGCCGCCGCCGCTGTCGTCCCGGTCCTGCGCGCACAAATAGACCGCGGGCGAAGGAGGCAGCTTTCTTTGCTGGAATATGGCGTCGAACTCGGTTGCATAGGAGGCGTTTGGAAAGAAAACCGTGTGCCGCGCGAGCGGGAAGCCCTCCGCTTCCGCCTGAAAGGCAAAAGTAAGCGCTGAGAGAGAGAGCTTGCGTGGCGGGATCGGCCCCGCCGCGCGCGCCGCGGCCTCTCCGAGAAAACCGGCGGACGCGGCCGACACGTCGGCGTTGACGACCACGGCGTCCGCTTGCAGGCGCTCGCCGTCTCCGAGCCTGACGCCGCACGCGCCGTTCCTATCCGAAAGCACCTCGACGGCTTCCGAGCGGTAGCGGAACACGGCGCCGAGCTTTTTCGCGAGGCTTTCCAGCGCCAGGGCGATGCGATGCATGCCGCCCTCGACAAGCCACACGCCGCGCTGCTCCACATGCGCCACCAGCATCAGCGTCGCCGGCGCGGCGAAGGGCGAGGCCCCGCAATAGGTGGAATAGCGGGCGAAAAGTTGCCTCAGCCTCGCGTCGCTTATGTGCCGGCACACGGCGTTCCAGAAGCTTTCATAGGGGTTGATGCGCCAGAGGTCATCGAAATTCAGAAGGCCGATGCGCCACATCAGGCTGGGCAGGTTCGGCTTCTGCGCGCGGATGAAGGAGCGGTCCAGAATGCGGTAGATGTTGGCGGCCTCGGCGCAGAAAGCGCGGTATCCGCGCGCATCGGCCGCGCCGGCGAAGGCGCCGATGGCGTCCGCCGTCCTCTCCATATCGGCGAAAAGGTCGAGTTCGCCGCCCGCCTCCCACGCGTGCCGGGCAAGCAGGTGCGCCGGCTTCACGGTCACATAGTCCGAAAGCGAGGCCCCCGCATTCTCGAAGATGCGTTCGAACACGTCCGGCATGGTGAAAACGGTGGGGCCGGCATCGATGCGCGCGCCGCCGGCGTCGACCTCGCGCATTTTGCCGCCGGGGACGCCGTGTTTCTCGACGACGGTCACATCCAGGCCCGCCGCCGCCGATTCGACCGCTGCCGCCAAGCCGCCTATCCCGGCGCCGACGACGACCACCCGCTCTTTGCGCAAACGATGCCTCTTCCAAAACGGCGTTGACACGGCGATCCATGACTGTCCATTTAACGTGACAGTCGAGCCGCCAACTATAGATGACACTCCAAGTGACGCCAGCCCAAAATATCGTGAAAGCCGATAGTCGCGGCGCCTTCGACGCCGCGATGGATCGCCTGCTCGCCTTTCGCGATCGGTGCCTGACAAACCCGCGCTTCATCCGTTTCGCCGAAAAATTTCCGCTCACCCGGATAAAGGCGCGGCGCGAGGCCAGCGCGCTCTTCGATCTTTGCTCGGGCTTCGTCTATTCGCAGACGCTTCTGGCCTGCGTGCGCCTCAAGCTGTTCGACGCGCTCAAGGACCGGCCGCTCACGCAAGAGGAGGCCGCGCATCGGCTCGGTCTCGGCGAGGATGCGGCCGGACGGCTGCTCACGGCGGCGGTCGCCTTGCGGCTCGCCGAGCATCGCAGCGGCGCGCGCTTCGGCCTTGGCGGCCTTGGCGCGGCCATGCTGGCGAGCCCTGGCCTTGCCACGATGGTGGAGCACCACGCGCTTCTCTATCGCGACCTCGACGATCCGGTCCGGCTCCTGCGCGGGGAGGCGGCTCAGGCCGAGCCCGCCGCCGGCAAGGCAACTCGTCTGGCGTCATACTGGCCCTATGCCGAGGGCGATACCGGCGCCAGCCGCGACGCGGTCGCCGATTATACCGGTCTCATGTCCGCCACCCAGCCCGCCATAGCGGTGGAAATCCTCGACGCTTACGACTTCAAGCCGCATCGCCGCCTGATGGATGTCGGCGGCGGCAATGGGACATTCCTTCTCAACGCGGCGGCGCGCGCCCCGCACCTTGAGCTTGTGCTCTTCGACGTGCCGGCGGTGGCCGAACTGGCGGCCGCGCGATTCAAAGACGCCGGCATCGAGGCGCGCGCACGCGCCGCGGGCGGCGATTTCTTGCGCGATCTGCCCGCCGGCGCCGACGCGATCGCGCTCATCCGCGTGCTGCTGGACCATGACGACGCCACGGCCCTCGCCATCCTCAAATCGGCGCGCGCCGCATTGCCGCAGGGCGGCGCGCTCATCGTGGCCGAGCCCATGGCCGGGACGCGCGGCGCGGAGAAGGTGGCGGCGTATTTCAGCCTCTATTTGATGGCGATGGGGCGCGGCCGTCCTCGCACCGAGCAGCAATTGCAGGCGCTTATCCGGGAGGCCGGATTCAGCCGCATCGAGCGCCGCTCGACGTGTCAGCCCTTGCTTGTCCGGCTGCTTGTCGCCAGGCCCTGAGCCGTGCGCAGACAGTGTAAGTTTAGATTGACATATCTGCGGGTAAAGTTAGGATGACACACAATCTTGTGAAGAGATAGATGTCTGCATGGCCCGCCTTCCGGAGTTCCCAATGGAGACGCTAGCGGTGGTTCTGCAAGAGCCTGAAAATCTTGGGCTTCAGCGGCTGGACTTGCCTGCTCCCGGCGATGGCGATGTCGTTGTGGACGTTGAGTGGAGCGGCATCAGTACGGGCACCGAGCGGCTTCTCTGGTCGGGCCGCATGCCGCATTTCCCCGGCATGGGTTATCCCCTTGTTCCGGGCTATGAATTTGTGGGACGAGTGTCCTGGGCCGGGTCCTCCACGCAGATCCGTGTCGGCGAGCGCGTGTTCGTTCCGGGCGCCAACTGTTACGGAGCGGTTCGCGGCCTGTTTGGCGGCACGGCGTCCCGCGTCGTCCTGCCCGGGGCGCGGGCGATCCCGATCGCCGAAAGTCTTGGAGAAAAGGGCATTCTGTTCGCGCTCGCCGCGACAGGGTATCACGCCGCGTTCTCCGACAAGGGCGTGGCCGCCGATCTGATCGTGGGCCATGGCGTTCTCGGCCGGCTGATCGCGCGGATCGCGATCGCCTCCGGAGCGCCGGCGCCAACGGTGTGGGAGAAAAATTCAACTCGTTTCGGGGGCTCGATGGGGTATCAAGTTATTGATCCCGATCAAGACCCGCGGCGCGATTATCGCGTAATTTGCGACGTAAGCGGAGATTCATCAATCCTTGATGCGCTCGTGTCTCGCCTCGCTCCCGGCGGAGAAATCATCCTCGCCGGCTTCTACGCGGATCGCCTCTCTTTCAGCTTCCCGCCTGCCTTCATGAAAGAAGCGCGGATGCGGGCGGCAGCGCAGTGGCAGAAGGCGGATTTGATAGCCGTGAAGGACTTGGTCGAGAGCGGCCGCTTGTCTCTTGACGGTCTCATTACGCATCGCAGTACGGCAGATGGAGCCCCGAGCGCATACCGGACCGCCTTCGAAGATCCGGCATGCCTTAAGATGGTTTTGGATTGGAGATCGTGCGCATGAGTTCTTTGGACGGAAACCAGGCAACTGCCCTCGAGCAGCAAGCCGCCGCGCTTCGCGAGGAGGCGGCGATCGAGCCCGATGCGGTTCCTGCGACCGAAGCCAAGAAAGAGACGCAGATCATCGCGATCTATGGCAAGGGCGGGATCGGCAAGAGCTTCACGCTCGCGAACCTCTCCTACATGATGGCGCAGACGGGCAAGCGAGTCCTGCTCATCGGCTGCGATCCCAAGAGCGACACAACTTCGCTTCTTTTCGGCGGCCGCGCCACGCCCACCATCATCGAGACCTCCTCGAAGAAGAAAGCGGCGGGCGAGGAAGTGCTGATCGGCGACGTCTGCTTCAAGCGTGGCGGCGTGTTCGCCATGGAGCTCGGCGGGCCGGAAGTGGGACGCGGCTGCGGCGGGCGCGGCATCATTCACGGTTTCGAGCTTCTTGAGAAGCTTGGCTTCCACGAGTGGGGCTTCGACTACGTTTTGCTGGACTTTCTGGGCGACGTGGTCTGCGGCGGCTTCGGCCTGCCGATCGCCCGCGACATGTGCCAGAAGGTGATCGTCGTCGGCTCGAACGACCTGCAATCCTTGTACGTCGCCAACAACGTCTGTTCGGCGGTGGAATATTTCCGCAAGCTTGGCGGCAATGTCGGCGTCGCGGGCATGGTTATCAACAAGGATGACGGAACGGGCGAGGCTCAGGCCTTCTGTTCCGCGGTCGGCATTCCGGTGCTTGCGGCCATTCCCCAGAACGAGGACATCCGCCGGAAGAGCGCAAATTACGAGATCATCGCCCGGCTCGACGGCCAATGGGGTCCGATGTTTGAGGCGCTCGCGACCAATGTCGGCGTCGCGCCTCCGGTGCGCCCGAAGCCACTCACTCAAGATGAACTCCTCGGTCTTTTCGCGGGAGATACGGTTGGGCGCAACGTGGTGCTTGAGCCTGCGACCCAGGCCGACATGCGCGGCCATGAAGTGGTCGAGAAGCCGTCTCTCGAAATCTTCTACGACGCCGCGTAAAGGAGCAGCGATTTTATGACAGCACTTGACCGCCAACCCCTTCAGGCCGCCTCCGGCGAAGTCGTCTATGACGACGCCGGTCGCGTTGCGGCCGCGGAGGCCAAGGCAGACAAGGCGAACATCCAGCCGAACGCCGCCTCGAAGGAGACCGCCGCCGGCTGCCATGCAGGCGCGGCCGAGATGCGCAAAGCAGCGGAAGCTGCCGGCAAGAGCGAGATTCTCGAACAATACGCGAAGGATTATCCGCAGGGGCCGCACGATCAGCCGCAAAGCATGTGCCCCGCCTTCGGCTCGCTCCGCGTCGGCCTTCGCATGCGCCGAACCGCGACCATCCTTTCAGGCTCCGCCTGTTGCGTTTACGGCCTGACCTTCACGTCGCATTTCTACGGCGCCAAGCGCACCGTGGGCTATGTGCCGTTCAGTTCCGAAACGCTGGTGACGGGCAAGCTCTTCGAGGACATCCGCGAGGCCGTGTTCAAGATCGCGGATCCGGAGCACTACGACGCGGTGGTGATCACGAACCTCTGCGTGCCGACGGCTTCTGGCGTGCCGCTGCGGCTCTTGCCGAAGGAAATAAACGGCGTTCGCATCATCGGCATCGACGTGCCGGGCTTTGGCGTGCCGACCCATGCGGAAGCGAAGGACGTTCTGGCCGGCGCGATGCTGCGCTACGCCCGGCTGGAAGCCGAGCAGGGGCCGGTGCAGGCGCCGCGCGGCGGACGGTCCGAGAAGCCGACGGTCACGCTTGTCGGCGAGATGTTCCCCGTCGATCCGGTCACGATCGGGATGATGCTGGAGCCGCTCGGGCTCGCGGCCGGTCCCGTCGTGCCGACGCGCGAATGGCGCGAGCTTTATGCCGCGCTCGACTGCGCCGCGGTCGCCGCGATCCATCCTTTTTACACAGCCTCGTTCCGCGAGTTTGAGGCAGCCGGCCGCGTCATCGCGGGCTCGGCGCCGGTGGGCTATGACGGCACGGCCAGTTGGCTGGCGGCGATAGGCGACCTTTGCGGCATCGCCCGCTCGACGGTCGACGCCGCGTTGAACCGCATCCTGCCGCAGGTGCGCGACGCCATCGCCAAGCAGCCCATCAAGGGCCGCATCGTCGTGTCGGGCTACGAAGGCTCCGAACTGCTGGTCGCGCGCCTTCTCATCGAAAGCGGCGCGGACGTCCCCTATGTCGGCAGCGCCTGTCCTCGCACGCGCTTTTCGGACGTGGACCGCGAATGGCTGGAAGCCAAAGGGGTGCGCGTCCAGTTCCGCGCCTCGCTCGAACAGGACATCGCCGCGGTCGAGGAATACCAGCCGGACCTCGCCATCGGCACCACGCCGGTCGTTCAGCACGCCAAGGCGCGCGCGATTCCCGGCCTCTATTTCACGAACCTCATCTCGGCGCGGCCGCTGATGGGCGCCGCGGGCGCAGGCTCGCTCGCTCAGGTCGTCAACGCCGCCATCGCCAGCAAAGGGCGCTTCGAAGAGATGAAGGCGTTCTTTGAAGGCGTTGGCGAAGGTCATGCCGCCGGCGTCTGGGAAAGCGCGCCGAAGGCCCCGCCGAAGAAGCACGAACTTTCCGTGAAAAAGCCGTCGATCAAGATGCCCGAGGAGGCCATCGGATGCTGATCGCGGACCACGATAGGGCGGGCGGCTACTGGGGCGCGGTGTATGTCTTCGCCGCGGTCAAAGGTTTGCAAGTCATCATCGACGGTCCGGTCGGCTGCGAGAACCTGCCGGTGACGGCGGTGCTGCATTACACCGACGCACTGCCGCCCCATGAACTGCCGGTCGTGGTGACTGGGCTTTCCGAGGAGGAACTCGGCAAGCTCGGCACCGAACAGGCGATGAAGCGCGCCCACAAGACGCTCGATCCGAAGCAGCCGAGCGTCGTGGTGACGGGCTCCATCGCCGAAATGATCGGCGGCGGCGTGACGCCCGAGGGCACCAATATTCAGCGCTTCCTGCCGCGCACCATCGACGAGGACCAATGGCAGAGCGCGAACCGCGCGATCATGTGGCTGTGGAGCGAGTACGGCGCCAGGCGGAAAATTAAGGTTAAGCCGAAAGCGGCCGGCGCCAAGCCGCGCGTGAACATCGTCGGCCCGTGTTACGGCGTCTTCAACATGCCGTCCGATATCGCGGAGATGCGCCGCCTTATCGAAGGCATCGGCGCCGAAGTGAACATGATCTTCCCGCTCGGCTCCCATCTCAACGACGTGCCCAAGCTCGCCGAAGCGGACGCCAATGTCTGCATGTACCGCGAGTTCGGCCGGCTTCTGTGCGAAGCGCTCGACAAGCCCTACCTGCAGGCGCCCATCGGCCTCTATTCGACGACGAAGTTCCTGCGCGCGCTGGGCGAGATTCTCGGCCTCGATCCGGAGCCCTTCATCGAGCGCGAGAAGCACACAACCATCAAGCCGCTTTGGGACCTGTGGCGATCGGTCACGCAGGACTTCTTCGGGACGGCGAGCTTCGCGATCGTCGCGAACGAGACCTATGCGCGGGGCGTCCGGCATTTCCTGGAGGATGAACTGGGCCTGCCTTGCGCCTTCGCGATCTCCCGGCGCGCCGGCGTAAAACCCGACAACGAAGAGGTAAGGCGTCTCGTGCGCGAAAAGCCGCCTCTCGTCCTGTTCGGCAGCTACAACGAACGCATGTATGCCGCCGAAAATGGCGGGCGCTCGATGTACATTCCGGCTTCCTTCCCAGGCGCGATCATTCGTCGCCATACGGGAACGCCATTTATGGGGTATGCCGGAGCGACGTACCTCGTTCAGGAGGTCTGCAACGCGCTTTTCGATGCGCTCTTCAATATCCTTCCTCTCGGCAAGGATCTGGACCGCATCGAAGCCACTCCGTCAAGGCTGGCGCGGCAACTGCCTTGGGACGAGGACGCCAAGACTTTGCTCGACGAACTGGTCGAGGCGCAACCCGTGCTCGTAAGAATTTCCGCCGCAAAACGCCTTCGCGACGCAGCCGAAAAGGCCGCCCGCGAGGCGGGCGAACCACAAGTTTCAGCGGGGCGCGTCAGCTTGTCCATTGCGCAAGCAGTGGGTGGGAGGGCAGCATGAGAATTAGACTTTGCTCAATGTATCAGTCATGGCGAGGAGGAAGATGAGCATGTCTGCTTATCAACTGCAATCGAGCCGGCCGCACGCGCATATCCGGGCGCGGGAGGCGAAAGAATTCCGGCTGATGCTCATTGCAACCTTTCCCCTTTTCCTGGCCGCGGGGCTGTTGGGCAGGGCCCTGTCCCCACGGCGCACTGCGAACCAGCGGAAGTCCATTTTTGCCGAGGCGCGCGCCGCGGCCAACACCTGCATCCCCTTCGCTTTCATGCGCTAGGGGCAAGAGATTTCGCCCGGGCCGTTTCCGGGCAAGCGAACTCCATGGCGGCTCACGCCATGGCGAACCTGGCCGCGAGGGCAATGCGCGGTAACTGACAGAGAGTCCACTTTAGCGGAGATCAAGCTTATGGCTCAAGAAGAAAGGGATGTCTCGCTCACCGGGCTGACCGAAAGCGAGGCGAAGGAATTTCACAGCATTTTCGTGGCGAGCTTTATTGGCTTTAGCATCGTCGTCATCATCGCGCACGTGCTCGCTTGGAACTGGCGCCCCTGGGCCCGCGAACTAAGCTCCATTCCGGACACGGTGCAAACCGCTGCCCTCAACCTCGTTCAATATCTTTCATAAGGAGAAAAACACATGTGGCGCATTTGGCTGCTCTTTGATCCTCGTCGTGTGCTTGTTGCGATCTTCGCCTTCCTGATCGTGCTGGCGCTCCTGATCCACTTCATCCTGTTGAGCACCACCCGCTACAACTGGATCGACACGGGCCCCGGTAAGACCGCGGCTTCCTCGAACACTGCCCTTCCAGCTCGCTAAACGGTTGGGATCAATCAGGATGGCGGGTGGGGAATATTTAAGCCTCGCCCGCTTTCTCGGGATTTTTTCACAGGAGGCCGAGCGCGAGCTCGCCTCCTAGCTGGAGGTGAGCGATGGCATTGCTCAGTTATGAAAAAAAGTACCGCATACGAGGCGGCACCCTGGTAGGGGGCGACTTATTCGACTTCTGGGTGGGCCCGTTCTTCGTCGGATTTTTCGGGGTCACCACGTTCTTTTTCGCCGTCCTGGGCACTGCCCTCATCGTCTGGGGGGCCGCGCTTGGGCACACCGGAAATATCTGGAAAATCAACATCGCCCCTCCAGACCTGAAATACGGTTTGGGCGTGGCTCCCCTCGCACAGGGCGGGCTGTGGCAGATCATCACGATATGCGCCATCGGAGCATTCGTGTCATGGGCTCTGCGCGAGGTTGAAATCGCCCGGAAGCTTGGCATCGGGTATCACGTGCCTGTTGCGTTCAGCTTCGCTATCTTTGCTTATGTCAGCATCGTGGTCATTCGCCCGGTCTTGCTGGGCGCCTGGGGTTTCGGCTTCCCCTACGGCATCCTGAGCCACTTGGATTGGGTGTCGAACACCGGACATCAATACCTGCACTTCCACTACAACCCATCGCATATGCTCGGAATTGCGTTCTTGTTCACGACGACGTTGCTTCTGGCTTTGCACGGCGGCCTCGTGCTGTCCGCGCTTAACCCAGGCGGCGGCGATGTCGTGAAGACGCCGGAGCACGAGAACACTTTCGCGCGAGACTTGCTGGGCTACTCCACCGGGACCCTCGGCATTCACAGGATTGGTCTGTTCACCGCGATCAGCGCAGCGTTCTTTAGCGGTCTCTGCATCATCATCAGCGGACCGTTCTGGACGAAGGGTTGGCCCGAGTGGTGGAACTGGTGGTTCAATATCCCAATCTGGCGATAAGCGGGACATCACATCATGGCCGAATATCAAAACATCTTCACTCAAGTTCAAGTCAAGGGACCAGTTCATCTGGGCACACCCTTGTACCGCGACCAATATGGCCGCACGGGCAAACCCTTCCACATCTATTTGCTCGGTCTCATCGGCGACGCTCAGATCGGTCCAATCTACCTCGGATTGTCCGGTGTGGCGTCCTTCATCTTCGGGTTCATAGCCATTGAAATCATTGGCTTGAACATGGCTGCCTCCGTCAACTGGAGCCCGGTTCAGTTCATCAAGCAACTCCCCTGGCTTGCCCTCGAACCGCCAGCCCCCGCCAACGGCCTTCACATTCCTCCTTTGAACGAGGGCGGATGGTGGCTCGCGGCCGGCCTGTTCCTGACGCTGTCGATTTTGTGCTGGTGGGCTCGCGTCTTCCTCCGCGCCCGTCAACTCGGACTTGGAACCCATATCCCGTGGGCTTTCGCTTCGGCGATCTGGCTCTACCTGGTTATCGGTATCATCCGTCCGGTCATCATGGGCAGCTTTGGCGAAGCTCCTCCCTTCGGGATCTTCCCGCATCTCGACTGGACCGCGGCCTTCTCGCTTCGGTACGGGAATCTTTACTACAATCCGTTCCACATGCTCTCGATCGCCTTCCTCTACGGCTCCACGCTCTTGTTCGCGATGCATGGCGCCACGATCCTGGCGGTCAGCCGTTACGGCGGCGAGCGCGAGATCGAGCAGACCACGGACCGCGGCACTGCGCTAGAGCGCGCGGGTTTGTTCTGGCGCTGGACCATGGGCTTCAACGCCTCCATGGAATCCATCCATCGCTGGGCTTGGTGGTTTGCTGTTCTGTGCACGCTCACGGGCGGTATTGGCATCCTTCTGACCGGAACCGTTGTCGAGAACTGGTACCTCTGGGGAATCAAGCACGGCATCGTGCCCGCTTGGCCTGAGACGGGTCCCGCCATTATCGACCCGGCCACGCTTTCGGGAGCACCAAAATGAGTTATAAACAACGTCTCCTATCAATAGCCCTTGCCCTGACTGCCGGCGCGATACTCTTTGTCATCTTCGCCTACTACACCTTCGAACGGCCCACCGTTGAGTGGGTGCAGTGGGGGCCGCGCGGATCGGGCATGGTTCAGCTGTACAACACACGGACGATCAACAGCCCGGCTGTCAAGGCTCTGAACGCGGTTCCTGAACCACAGGACAAGATCGACGCCGCGGGAACCAAGGCCTCGGAAGTCTACCAGAACGTGCAGGTGCTCAAGGATATCGACTCCAACGAGCTTCTGCGCCAGATGACGGCCATTGCATCATGGGTCGCTCCCGACGTCGGTTGCTCCTATTGCCATGCCGACGGCCATAACTTCGCTGAGGACGTCCTCTACACCAAAATCGTTGCCCGCCGGATGATCCAGATGGTCCGTCATCTCAACTCCGACTGGAAACAACACGTCGCCATCAAGGGTGCAGGCGTAACTTGCTACACCTGCCACAGGGGCAACCACATTCCGAAGAATGTCTGGTACACCCCCGTGCCGCCCCGTGGGTCGCTTGCCTTGCTCGGCAACAAGGCCGGTCAAAACACCAGGGCGGAAATTGTTGGCTATTCGTCTCTGCCCATCGACCCGTTCACGCCGTTCCTTCTCGGCGATCAGAACATTCGCGTCTTCGGTCAAACCGCGCTTCCGACAACGAACCGCACTTCGTTGAAGCAGGCCGAGTGGACCTATTCGCTGATGATCGTGTTCTCGAGATCGCTTGGCGTGAATTGCACCTATTGCCATAACACGCAAAACTTCTCGACCTGGTCGGGCGGAACGCAGCAACGCGTGACGGCGTGGTACGGCATTCGTTTGGTGCGCGACCTCAACAACAACTACATCAATCCGTTGACGCCGCTCTACGCCAATGTGCCCAATCGCAAAGGGCCCGCCGGCGATCTTCCGAAGATTTATTGCGCCACTTGCCATCAGGGCGCCTTCAAGCCGCTCTACGGGGTGAGCCAGCTCAAGGACTATCCTGCGCTTGCCGGCCCGTCGCCCGATAAGACTGCGGTTAAGTAACCACACGAAAAGACGCCGCACGCTTCGGCGGCGGCGCCAAACGCCATTGCTCAATCGAAGAAACCTCCGCCTCCCGCGGAGGTTTTTTTATGGGCCCGCGCGGTAGCGCAGCCGTTCAGCCCTGGCCGGCAAGCGCACGAATGATGAAAGCGAAAGCGTCATCGAGAGCCGGACCATTCGCCGGCAGCGGCGTGGCCGATTTCGTATCCACCAGCGCCGCGCCGACTGTAGCAGCCGGGTAGATCCGTTGCAGAGCAAGGCGATAGCTCGCGAGCTGGCCGTTTGAGGAGGAAGGCGACCCGCGCCCGGCGCCAGCGGCGCCCGATTTAAAGTCGAGAATGCAAATATCCGGTCCGGCGAAGACGATCCTGTCGGCTTGTCCCAGAATAAGGCCGTGGCAAGCTCCTCCAGCGTCGCGAAGAGCGGCGGCGAGGCCGGCTTCAGGCAAGGCTCGGTCCGCTCCGGCGGCAAATGCGTCGCTGTTCAGAAGCGCCAGCGCCTCTTCCACCGCCTCCCGTCGCTGCCCCGGCGGCAAGATCCCCGAAAATGCCTTCGCGACGGCGGCGGCCGTCCGCGACTGCTCCTCACGGGAAAAGGCCGGAAGAACCTCCAGAAGTTTGTGAATCAGGCTGCCCTTGGCTTGAGCGGCTTTGCGCCCCGGACCCGCCCCCATGTCCTGACGGTGAAGGGCAGCGTGCTCGCGCAGCAGCTTCGAAGGCAAGAGAATCCGGAGAGGCGCCTCGATGGCGGGGCGAACGCCGAGCCATGCCGGCGCCTCAGACACGCCGGCCGCCGGGCGATCCGCAGGGCGATCCGGCTGCCCCTCCCAGACGGCGCCCCGCCGCCACACAGCGCGGCCCATGAAATCGGCGTCCTGCCGCAAATCGGAAGCGAGAGCCGCCCGGACGGTCTCATACCAGCAGCCGGAGGGAAGCTCGCCTTTATGGAAGCCCGTCACATGGAGGCGGTCGCGCGCGCGCGTCATGGCGACGTAAAGAAGCCGCCCCTTCTCGCGCAGGTCCGCATCGCTCAAAACAGCTTTCGCGGCCGCAATGGGAGGGAGACCCGCGGCGCCCTTGATCGCCCAAACGGGGATCGCGGGGGCGCCGATCGCGTCCTCGACGAGAAAGACGGGCGCGGGCGACGCGCCGCGAACGCCGCACGCATCGGCCAGAATGACAACGGCCCCCTCAAGCCCCTTGGCGCCGTGGACGGTCATGACGCGCACCTCGCCGCCGGCCCGGTCGGTCTCGCGCTTCACCTCGGACGCGCCGCGCCGGACCGAAACCATAAACTCGGCAAGGCTCGCCTCCGCGCCCGCGCCGAACGCCTCCGCAAGGTTCAAAAACTCGTCCAGCGCGTCCAGGCAGTCGGCGCCGAGCCTCGAAGCGAAAGCCTCTCGCCCGCCTTCGGCGTCGAGAACATGCGCGAAGAAATCGAACGGGCTCGCCCGATGCGCGAGGTCCCGCCACAAACCCAGCCGCTGCGCCGCGGCGGCGAACCTGCCGCCATCGCCATCGGCGCCCCTGTCCGCCAAAGCCTGCCAAAGCGAAATCTCCCGGCCGTGCGAAAGATCGAACAGATCGTCATCGCAAAAACCGAACAGCGGGCTTTTCAGAACCTCCGCCAGCGCAAGATCGTCCTCGGGCTGGAGCATGGCGCTCGCCAGCGCGAGAAGATCCATGGCGGCGAGTTCATCCAGGAGAGCCATGCGATCCGCGCCCGCGACGGGCACGCCTTCGCGCTTGAGCGCGGCGTTGAGAAGCCGGGCCATGGGCTCGCGCTTGCGAAGAAGGATGAGGATGTCGCCGGGCGCAATCGGCCGGCCGGCGGACGCGAGAATTTCGCCTCCGTCGAGCCAATGCTTGATCTTGGCCGCTATTCTAGCCGCAAGCGCGCCCTCCGGGCCTAAGCCTGAAACGCGCGGGGCGCCGGTCTCCCAAACGCTTCCCTTTTCCTCCGGCTCTCCCCGTTCCGGCTCCCAAAGCTCGACGAGACCGCCGGCCGCGCCGCGATACGCGATGTGAGGGACGCGCTCGCCATCCTTAAGACCGGGCAGTTGGGCGGTCACCCTGTCGACCGCCTCAAGCACCGGAGCGAGCGTCCTGAACGACAGGCCAAGATCCACCGCGCGCCAGCCGAAGCCCGCCTCCCGCGCCTTTGCCTCATAACAGACGCTGGAGCGCTGAAGCTCCTCCGGCCTCGCGCCTTGAAAGCCATAGATGGATTGCTTCTCATCGCCGACCGCGAACACCGTCGGCATGGATGCGCGCGCGCCTTGCCCCGAGAAGAAATCGGAGGCCAGCAACTCGACGATCCGCCATTGCGCGGGGCTCGTATCTTGCGCCTCGTCGATCAGAATGTGATCGATGCGCGCATCGAGCTGGTACAGAACCCAATCGGCGGCCTCCGCGCGGGAAAGAAGGCCGATGGTCCTTAAGATGAGATCCTCGAAATCGACGGCGCCGCGGGCGCGTTTCTCCGTCTCGTAGCGTTCGAAGATCGCCGCCGTCAGGCGAAGGAGAGCGGCGGTCGCGGTCACGACCTTCACGCCGCGGAGAGTCTCGTCGAGATCGAGGAAGGCGGCCTGCGCGGACTCCAGGCGCGCGTGCAGGGCGGCCGCCCGGGTCCGGACCTTTGCCGTCATCAAGGACTTGCGCGGTTCCCCGGCTTGCGTCAGAAGAGCGGCTTTCATGGCGGCCAGCTTCTGCTCGGCGCCTGAAGCGCTCGCCACAGCCTGAAAGCGCGCCATGGCTTTCAAATCGTTCTCGCCGCCAGTCGACAGCGCGGCGATAGCGTCCGCGAGCATGCTCCCGTCGAGCAGGCGGACGGCGCGATCCGTCAAGTTCTCCCCGGTGTCCTCGCGGTCGACCGCGAAGATCTGCCGGAGCCGCGCCTCGATGTCGTCGAAAGGATCGTCCGATGCCGAAACCTGCAAAAGATGGACGATCTCGACCCGGCGCGCCAGCATGGCCTTGAGCACCTTCGCGAAATCGGCCTCGTTCGCGTAAGCGACGATTTCGGTGAGCGCCTCGCGCAACGGCCCGGCGGAGGCGTCCGCGAAAGCCTGCGCCGTCGCCGCGTCCAATGCGTCGCGCGCCTCCTCCTCCGTCAGGACCGCGAAGCCGGGCGGCACATTCGCCTCGAAGCTGTAGCGGCGCAAGGTTCGCTCGCAAAACCCGTGGATGGTCATGATCGCGAGCCCGCCCGGCGCGTCGATCACCGACGCGAACAGCCGCCGCGCCAGCGCCATCTCCTCCGCGCCGGGCGCGCGCGCCAGGAGCTTTGCAAGATGCGCCGTCAAAGCCTCGTCCTCGGCCGTCGCCCACTTGCCGAGTTCGCCCAGCACGCGGCTTTCCATCTCCGCCGCGGCGTTCTTCGTAAAGGTGAGACACAGGATCGAACTGGGGTTCGCTCCGTTAAGGCACAGCCGCAAAATGCGCTGCACGAGCACATGCGTCTTGCCGGTCCCCGCATTCGCCCGCACGAAGGCCGAAACCGAAGGGTCGGCGGCCGAGCCCTGCCTTTTTTCGGCGTCGTCGAGAAGCGCTTGCCGATGGGCCGTGTCCTCAGTCATCGCCGTCCTCGCCTTGCCCCTCATCCGCCGCCCATTCCTTCAGGCGGGCGAGATGCGCGTAGGGATCGTGATCCGCCTTGTCGCGAAAGACAGCGCGCGCCTCGTAGGCGTAGGGCGTTTCGGGATCGTCGAACCGCGCGATGCGTTCGATGATGGCCGCGCGGGCCTCTTCGATGGCCTCGCCGGACGGCTTTTTCGGCTGAACCGCGTCGCCCGGCGGCTGGCCTCCCGTGGCCACGATATAGATAAGCTCCGCCGCGCGCCCCTCGGGGACGCCCGCGAACGCGCCCGCCATGGCGAGCATGCCTTCGAGCGCGAGCTGCGGCGCGTCCCGCGAAGCCGAAGTTTTCGCGGCGCTCGCGCTTGTCTTGAAATCGTAGATGCGAAGCGAGCCGTCCTCCGCCACGTCGATCCGGTCGGCGCGCGCGACGATCTCGAACGGCCCGGCGGGCGCTTCAAGCCGCAGCTTGCCGCCGACTTCGCTTTTCAAGAGGCGAACGCCCGCGCGGCGCGCGCCTTCCGTGCTCGCGAACCACTCCGCGAAACGGGCGAAGCGCGGGCGCCACAGGGGCCCGTTTTCGAGATTGAAGCCGAGTTCGTCCGCCGCCCGGTCGAGGCATCGCGCCAGCTCTTCGGCGGCGTTCGCGGGCAGCCTTGCGGGATAGGCCTGGACGAAGCGGTGCAGCGCTGCGTGATAAAGAACGCCCTTGTCGCGAGAGGTTTGCCCTTTGCCCATGGGGCTGAGCGGCTCCAGGCCGAGGATGTGGCGAGCGTAGATCGCGTAAGGGTTTGCGAGCCAGGTTTCGATGGCGGTGACGCTCAAGCGCCGCGGGCGCGCCTCGATGGGCGGCGCCGGGGCAGGGCGCTGCGCGGGCGCCGTTTTCGCGGGCGCGCGCTGGGATCGCGCCCAGGAAAGCCATGGCGTTTCCGGCTCAAGCGTTCGCAACAGCCCCGCGCCGGAGGCGAGCGCCGTCATGCGCGCGATCCAGCGAGAAGGGCGCGTGAGCGCGCCATCGACTCGCCTCGACCGCGTGAGCACAACTTTTGGCGCGGCGGAAGCGAGCGCCGCGAAATCTTGCGCGGACTGGCCGATGCGCCGCTCTTCGGGCGAAAGCCCGATGAAGTCGCGGGCGCGCCGGTCGAGCCAAGGACTCGGGCCTGGCGCGCGCGGCCATGAGCCTTCGTTCAGTCCGCCAAGCACGATCACATCGGCCGAGAGCAAGCGGAAGTCGAGCGGCGTCCGAAGCGTGAGGCGAGGATGCGGGTCTTCGGCGTAGTCTTTGGCGCCGGCGCAGAGTTCGGCAAAAAATTGGGCATAATCGGCGAGCGCGAACGTCAGCGCCGGGTTCGAGACGCTGGCGGCGGCTTCGAGCGTCGAACGCTCTTCCTCGTCCGCGCTCTCTGTCGAAAACCCAAGATCGGCAAGCCGATCCAGGGCTGCGAGGTGGGCGGCTGTCCATTCCTCGAAGGGCAAGCGCGCATCGGTCTTGGACGCAAGCGGGTCCAGCGCCTCAAGGACGCGGTCCGCAAACAGGCGCGCGGCCTCCCACTCCGGGGACGCGATGCGCTTCATCGCCGGATGCCGCGCTTCGCCCGCCGCGATCGCATGCTCGGCGCGCGCGAGCGCTTGCCCGACGCCGGCCATGGAGGAGGGCCGCCACATCTGCCTGAGCACGCCAAGGTCCACGATTTCGGCGTGACGGCGGATCGCGGCCGCATCGGCGCCTTCGGCGAGCCGCATGAGCGCGACGAGGTCCTCAGCCTTTCCGTTCGCGGCGGCGGACACGGCGCGCGAAGCCAGCACGTCGGCGCGGGCCTGCCTCGTTGGCTTCGTCAATCCCCACCGCGTCAAAGCGTGGCGCACGCGCGCGATCAGCTTCTCGTCGGGCGTGACGAGCGCCGCCGTCGCGCCCTTCGTTTCGAGCGCGTCCCGCAAGACAAGCGCGATGGCCGCCGCTTCCTCATGGATCGCCTCCGCCTCGATCAGCGACAGGCCGGGCGCGGCGCTGTCCGCCGTCTTCAGGCTTTTCACGAAGCCAGCCCATTGCGCCGTGGTCGAGGCGGGCCGCAGCGCTTCGCCGAGGAAGGCGGCGCGACGCTTCATCCGCCCGTCGCCCGCCGCGATGGCGGCAAGATCGCGGACCCCGTCGCGCGTTGCGCCAAGCCGCGCAAGGAGCTGATGCAGGCCATGCTGCGGATGCTCCGGATGGTCTTGAAGCGCGGCCCAGGACGCGGCGTCGAGGTCGCGGTCGAGGCCCTGAAGCACAATCGCCGAGTTTTGCCTCGCCGCCAGCATCTCCATCAGCGCCATGGTCGCCGCCACGCTTCCCGTCGAGCCCGCGACGATCACGGGCGCGCCGCTTTGCCGGATGAATTCCGCTTCGATCGCCATCAGCCTGTTGCGCCGCTCCTGCGGGTCGAGCCTGCCCGAACGCGCCTTGTGCGCTTCCCGGCTCTTGCGCACGGCGCGCAACAGCTGAAGCGCAAGCTGCTCGTGCCCCGACGACAAAGCTGCGTCGAGCCGGTCGATGCGGGAGAAGTCGGCGGCGTCGGAATGCGCCTCGTCGATCAGGGCCGCGATCTCGCTCGCTATCGCGGCGGCGCTCGCGGCGCGCACCTCGGCGAACAGGCGCTCGCCAGGCTCAATCTCCGTGCTGCGCAACGCTTGAGCGGCTTTGAGAACATGCGCGCTCAAATGAATGCGCCGTTCAAGCTCCTCGAAGGCGGGGGGGATGGCGAGCGCCTGTTCGAGAAGGTCGAGCGCCGCGCCGGCCGAGGCCATCCGCGTCCCATAAGCCGCGAACAGATCGAGGGGGTCCGCCTCGCCCAGCACGCGGATGCGCGGCAGGAAAGTCGCCTCGTTGGGCGAGAGCCACAGGAAGTCGAGTTTCAAGGGCTCGACGGCGGCCCGCGAAGGCAGGTAGATGGTGAGCGCAGGCAGATCGTGAGGCTCCGGCGCTCCGGCGTTCCAGATCGCGCCCTTGAGAATCGACGCGGCGAGCGCCGGAAGGAACGGCGCGGCCGGGGGGCAATTCAGGACCTGCGGCGCGCCCGAAAATGGCCCGCGCGCTTCACGCTCTGCGACGGCGGCCTTCATTCAAATGGCTTTCCGCTTCCAAAAGAGCCTGCGGCGTCCCGACATGCATCCAGGTTCCGTCGAGAACCGCGCCGAACAAGCCGCCGCGCGCGATGGCCCGGTCGAAAATTACGTTCAAGGAAAATGCCTTCCCGGCGACGCCTTCGAAAAGCGCCGGGTCGAGGATCGACACGCCGGCGAACACGAAGGGCGCGTCCTCGCCCGTCGCCCTGCGCTGAAGCCGCCCCGCCTCGTCCATCACAAAATCGCCCCGGCCGTCATAGCCGATGCTGGCGCCGCGCCGCGCGAGCAGGAGCAGCGCCGCCATGCGGGCGGGGTCCCAGGCGGCGATCAGCATTTTCAGATTGGAGCGGGCGCCCTCGCTCCAGACGGAATTGGAATTGTGGACGATGAACGGGGCGCTTCCCAGGTGAGGCAAGGCGTTTCGCACGCCGCCGCCCGTTTCGAGGATGTCGTCGCGTTCGTCCGAGATGACGATTTTGGGCGCCGTGCGCGTGCTGAGATGCGTTTCGATCCGATCCGCGAAGTGGTGGACGTTGACGACCGCGCGCTCGACCCCCGCCCCGGCGAGCCGGTCGAGCGCATGATCGATCAGCGCGCGGCCTTGCAGGCGGATCAGCGGCTTCGGCGTGCTTTCCGTGAGCGGGCGCATCCGCGTGCCGAGCCCCGCGGCGAGCACCATTGCTGTCGCGATCCTTCCTCCGTCCGCTTTGTCCTTATCCAAACCCGCTCCCCTCTTGGCCGTAGGGCGGCCAATCGAACGCAACGTCATCGCGAGGCAGCTTCAGCCGCCGCGGCGATCCCAGAATCAAAAACAGTGACTTAAGCCCCTGGATTGCTTCGCTTCGCTCGCAATGACGCCTTGCCCTCTAGCCGCGCGCCTATGCGCCCGGCGTCCCGCCAAGGTTGGCTTCATACCACGAGCGAAGCGGCTTGAGATCCGGGTGAGAGAGGTTTCTGAACAGATAGTGCGCGATGCGTGGCAAATGCGCCAGATAGCCGTGCTTGCCGTCGCGCAAGGAAAGCCTCGCGAAGATGCCGAGGATCTTGGTGTTCCGCTGCGCGCCGAGGATGGCGTAGGCTTTCGTGAAGGCGGCGCGGTCGAAGCCGGGGTCCTCAATGGCGGCGCCTTCGCAGTAGCGCTCGAACAGCGCGCGCTCGGTTTCCTCCGGCACTTCAAGGCGCGCATCCTGGAGCAGCGAAACGAGATCGTATGCCGGGTGTCCCCACACCGAATCCTGGAAGTCGATGACGCCGAGCCGGGCAAGGCCGGCTCGCCCCTCGCAGAGAAGCAGGTTCGGCGAATGGTAGTCCCTAAGGACCAGATCGGTATTCAGCGCGCTAATCCAGTCGAGCAGGGGGCGCCAAGCCTCGAAGAAGGTTCGCGCCAGCGTTTCGTGCTGAAGCGGCGAAGGCGCGAGTTTGAAATACCATTGAAGAAGCAGGTCCAGCTCGATTTCCATCGCCTCGCGGTCGTAGTCGGGCGCGCGATAGAGGGCGCCGCCGGGAATCGGCAACGCGCGCGGCGGCTTGGAGGCGCGAAGGGCGAGCAGCCCATCGACAGCGAGCGCGTAGAGCGGTGGAAGCGGCTCGCCCGCCGCCGCCAGCGCGCCGAAAAGGGCGTCGCCCAAATCTTCGATAAGATAAAGGCCGCGATCGAGGTCGTGCGCCGCCACGGCGGGCGCGCTCAGGCCCGCCTTCGAGCGCAGCCAGCTGGCGATGGCGAGGAACGAGCCGCCCTTGCGGGCGAGATGCGCGATCTCGCAATAGGGGCGTCCGTCGCGGATCGGCGGGCCGTCGCTGACGGGCGGCCAGTCCATCAGCATGACGGTCTCGGTCCCGCGAACGAGCCGCGAGAACAGCCGCGCCGACGCGTCGCCGCGCACGCCTGTGCAGCGCGCGCCGCCCCAGCCATTGGCGTCGAGGAAGGCGCTCGCCTCGGCAAAGCGGACAAGCTTCTTCTCCCAGGCGCCGAAGCCGAAAAGCGCGGCGCGGCGCGAATCCCCTTCGCCCTCGATCCGCACCTCAAGCCGGTCGGCGGGAAGGCCGCGCTGGATGGCGTCCGGCCATTCGGCGAGCACGGCGCCGGTCTCGCACAACTCGCGAAAGCCGATCTCCTCCTCCTCGCCGGGCCGCAGCCGGTAGAAATCGCAGTGATAGACCGCATGGCGCGGCGCTGAATAGGCGTGCACGAGCTGATAGGTCGGGCTCGTCGCCGCGTCCTCGACGCCGAGCGCGGGAAGCAACCCCTGCGCAAACGTGGTCTTGCCCGCGCCGAGTTCGCCGTAAAGCGCGATGAAATCCCGCGCGGAGATGAACGGCGCAAGCCTGCTCGCCAGCGCTTTCATTGCCTCGGGCGTATCGAAGTCCCACACAGTCATGCCTCTGAAAACCGCCTTCTCCGCAGAAAGGCTGGAGCGTTAGCCATGACGGGGCGTTATTGCCGGATTCCCGCTAAATTGTGACGGGCGCGCTAGCCGATCCGCAAGACAGGCCTCAGCTTACGATTGAGCGGCGCCGCCGCAAACGCTGCTGGTTGCAGCGCGCCGCCCGCGCAGTATCGCTCAAGCGCCCGGAGGTGAAGAAGCAGCCCCGCACATGCCGCTCTTATAACCCCCGTTGCTAAAGTGGTCCTCGATAATCTCGATAAATTGAAGCCCGGCGGCCTTGAGGGCGAGATGCAGGTTCCTTTTCAGCGCCAAGGAATAGGAGTCGGGAAGAACCTGCGGCGGTGAGTTCCAGTCAAGAAACTGGAGGGCGCCCGCCGACCTATAGTTGAAGCCGGCAGCGAGGAGCGACCTCAGCCGTTCGACGATTTCTTCAAAACCTTTCGCGAGTTCTGAATCGAGCTGAACGTGCGGCGCCTGAAGAGGAAACATCGCGCCGACGCTCTTATACCCTTCAAGAATTTTGAGCCACGCGCCGGTGGCAGGCGGAAGGTGGGGCACAAGATCGTCCCGGTACTCCACACGAAACGTACCCGGAACCTCAAGGTCATAGGCCGCGGCGAAAGCTCCGTCGCCGGCCCTTGGAGACGCATAGGTGTAAACGGCGGCCGGCTTCTTCAGCGTTTTTGACAGGCGATAGGAGGCAAGAAAAGCCAAAGCGCCGCCCTTACTGTGACCCGTGACGTAAAGAGGCTTCGACGACGCCGCGCAATAAGCCTCGATGTTGGGCCATAGAACGTCGAGAGAGCCGAGGAAACCCTGGTGCACAAGGCCCGGAAGGTTCTGCCCCTTGACCAACGCAACCTTTGCGTCGTTCAGCCAGTCCTTGACAATGCTCAGAAATCGGCTGTGGTCCTGACCGACGATTGTTGGCGGCAAGGTGCCGCGAAAGAACAGAATCCCCTCCGCGCCGGTCTCGGCAAAAGCGCAGGCATCGTCGCCGATTTCGATGGACTGCAAGGTCTGGGCGATGAAGCCGATCTCTTCCATCGCCTTGACGACCGCCGGCGGTTGCTGAGAGGCCGGCTTGCCGTAGTTGATGTCATAAGCCAGGTTGGAGGCCTGGATTAAACGGCAGGAAACGTCGCCCTTGGCCATGGCGCCTCCGGTGAAAGCGGATGGAAAAACTTTATCAGCTATTTAAGCTTTTATTATGCAGCCGCCGTCGCGGCACGTCCAGGGTTTGGCGCACGCGCGGGACCGCCGACGCATCACAAACTCGTAAAGGGCCGTCCCAGCCGCGAATACCTGCTTACGACTGCGCGGCGATGGCCTTGCGCGCCGCTTTGTCCGATCCGTTCTTCTGCTGCAAGGCGGGATGGCGGTCGGGGAGGTACACCGTGACGGTCGTGCCGGCGCCGGGCGTTGAGCGCAGATCGATGCGGCCCTTGTGAAGCTGCACGATGCTCTTGACGAGCGAGAGGCCGAGCCCCGCGCCGCGATGCCGCGAGCCGCGTCCGCGCGACTCGAAGCGCTCGAACACGGTCGCCTGCTCCTCCTCGGGGATGCCGAGCCCCGTGTCCTGCACGCTGATCGCGACGCCGCTCTTTTCGCGGCGGCAGGTGAGCGTGATGGTTCCGTCTTCCGGCGAGAAACCGATGGCGTTCGACAGAAGATTATAGATCACCTGGATCAGGCGGTTGGAATCCGCCGTCACGGTGCCCGCGCCCTTGGCGATGTGAACGTCGAGCTGAACCTTTGCGCGCGACAGGCGCTCGCGCACGCCAAGCTCGGCGGCCTCGATCGCGTCTTCGACATTCACGGGCGCAAGCTTCAGGTCCAGCGCGCCGGCGTTGATCACGGCGAGATCGAGGATGTCGTTGATGATGGCGAGCAGCACCTGGCTCGACGACTTGATGTCGTTCAGATATTCGCGCTGCTTGTTGTTGAGCTGGCCGATGGCGGGCTCGGCGAGAAGGTCGGCGAAGCCGATGATGGTCGTGAGCGGCGTGCGCAATTCGTAGGAGACGTGGCTCAGGAAGGCGGTCTTCAGGCGGTCCGAGGCCTCCAGCGCCTCGTTGCGTTCGAGCAGAACTTCCTCGAAGCGCTTTCTGTCCGTCACGTCGGCGAAGGTGACGAGCGTGCCGCCATCGGGCAGCGGCGTCACGGCGTAGGCGAGGTGAGTGTCGTCGCGGCGGGCGACCGTGCCGCTGAAGGTGTCCCGCGCTTCCGGCATTCCGGTGATCGCCTCGCGCAGCGTATGCCAGAAGTCGGTATCGGGCGCGGAGCTTTCGCTTGTCGCCTTGATGTCCTCGAAATGGGGCTTGCCGCTCAGCATCTCGACCGGCAACCGCCAGATCTCCTGGAACGCCGGATTGTAAAGTTGAAGCCGGCCATCGGCCCCGAACACGGCGATGCCCTCGCTCAAGTGGTCGAGCGTTTCGCGCTGACCCTCCATGAGGCTTCGATATTGCCGTTCAAGGGACAGCCTCTCGGTCACGTCGTCGAAGAGGAAGGTGACGCCGCCATCGTCGCGCCAATCGGTCACGACATGGACGGTCCTGCCGTCCGGCCGATGCCACTGCTCGTCGAGCGTGCGATTGCGATCCCAGGCGAGAACCTTGCCGTCGCGCCATTTGCGATAATCGGCTTGCTCGGGGAGGAGCCGCCGCTGGCGGAGCTGATCGAGGAACTCGGACGCGGAGGGCCTCTCCTGCACCCAGGCGCTATCGAGGCTCCAAATCCGGGCGAGCGCGTCGTTGCCGTAGACGAGCTTGCGGTCGCCGCCGAACACCGCCACCCCGGTCGAGACCTTGTCGAGCGTGCGGCTGTGAGCGGCCATCTGGCGCTCGAGTTCGTCCTGCGCGATGGCGAGCGGCGCCACGTCCGATGCCGCGCCGCCGCTTCCGCGCTCAAGCGGCGCCGTGATCGCCTCGTAGATCTGGACGCCGCCGTTGACGATGGTCTGCAATTTGAGCCGGCCGGGCTTTTTCAACTGCGAGAGGCGGATGAGGTCGGCCCGTTGGCGCGTCTCGAACAGCTCGATCTGCTTTGCGATGGCCTCCTCGCGGCTCGCGGCGCCGGTGGCGTTCACATAGGCCGTGTTGACCCAGGCGAGCGCGCCCTTCGGCTCGCGCAGCCAAACCGGCATGGGCAGGCTGTCGAGCAGGCTTTCGCGATCCTGAATCGCCTGTTTCGCGCGCTTGTTATCGCCGATGAGGCGGACAAGTTCCTTGTTCACGGGCGAGAAAGGCCTCACCCGCAAGACGATGTCGGCGCCCGAGACCGCGCCCGCGATTTCGACGACGTGTCCCTCCAGCGTGCTGGCATTCGCCACGAAGCCCTCGCCCCGGCTCTGCAGACGGGCAAGGCTTTCCGCCGTTCGTCCCGCGTCGTCGGGGTGAAGCCATGTCGCGAAACGCAAAAGCTGCGAAAGCTTAGCCGGAACGCCGAGCGCGCCCGCGAGCGTGTACAGAGCAAGTCGCGGATGGCCGTCCGTCCATATGACGAAGCCTTGCGTCTCAAGGGCGGCCAGCGCGCGGAAATTGCTCTCCACGGTTAACAGCACGTCGAGACGGGCGCCCTGGCGAAGCGCCAGCTTGGCGAGCCTGTGCGCCTTTTCCCGGTAGAAGGCGGCGAGAAGCGCGCAAGCGGCGGCGATCCCGGCCAACACGGCGCCCGCAAGCACCGCGTTCGCGCCTCCGAAGGCGCAAGCCCCCGATACCGCCGCGTCCGATTGAGCCGCCTGAGCCGCTATCGGCAATAAAGAAATCGCCAAAATCCCGAAGGCCAACCGAAACGATTCACAGACGAGTTTCATCGGTTTCTCGCGCGGGAGGAGCCACAGCAATCAGCACATATGCCGAATCGAGTCTTAGTTTATCGTTAATTTCCTGTGTACAGACGCGCAACGCAACCTTAATGCGGGCGCGGCGGGCGATGCTGACGCCGTGCGTCCACAACAACCGCCGCGCCGGCTGCGGCTTGACGCCAAGCGGATGGCGTAGGCAATTGCGAGACATAAGCCACACGGAGGGGGCTTCCATGAAACGGATTGTGATCGTGGGCGGCGGCTATGCCGGGACCATATTGGCGCGGGCTTTAGACCCCGTCGCCGAGATCGTCCTGATCGAGCCCAAAGAAGCCTTCATCCATAATGTCGCGGCGATCCGCGCGGTTGTCGATCCCGCTTGGCTGGACAAGTTGATCCTGCCCTACGACCGCCTTTTGAAGCGTGGCCGGGTCTTGAGGGAGCGCGTTACCGCGATCGAAGGCAATGCCGTTCATCTTGCCGCGGGCGGCGTATTGGAAGGCGATATCGTCGTGATCGCGACGGGGTCCAGTTACGCGCGGCCTTTCAAGGCCTCCGGCGACAGCGTGGCCGATTTCCGCGCCGTGCTTCTCGAAACCCATGCGAAGCTCAAAGCCGCGCGCTCCGTCGCGATCGTTGGCGCGGGCGCCGTGGGAGTTGAACTCGCCGGAGAAATTGCGGCAGGCATGCCAGGAAAGCGGATCGATCTCATATCCTCGACGGCGACGCTCTTCCCCGATTTCACGCACGCGCTCGGCCGGCGATTGCTTACCGAACTTAAAGCGATGGGCGTCGCGGTTCATCTCGGCGCAACCGCGGACGGGCTCAGCGCGGTCGAAGCGCCGTCATCGGGAGCGCTCACGGTCGCGGGAATGCCGCCGCTTTCCGCCGATCTGATATTTCCCGCAATTGGCGCCAAGCCAGTTAATGCACTGCTAAAGGCCATGCCTGGCGCTTCGTTCGATCGCGTTGGGCGCGTCGCGGTCGACGGTTGGCTGCGGCCCGCGGGCGCACGAGACCTCTTCGCCCTCGGCGATGTCGCGGCGGCTGGCGATCTCATGACGATCGTCGCCGTTACCCGGCAGGCGCCTTGGCTCGGTAACGCGATCAAGGCTCTCCTGGCCGGTGCGGAGTTGGAATCGCTACCCCCCTATGCGCCCTGGCCCGCGCCCCCGATCCTGATTCCTCTTGGCCCCAAACGCGGCGCGAGCGTGCTTCCGGTCGCCGGGTCCGGTGTCGCCGTCGGCGGATTCTTGACCTCGACGATCAAGGGCAAGTCCCTCTTCATCTCGCGATATCGCAAGGATTTTGGGCTCTCCTAGCCCTTCGGGCGCGAGGCATCGACCTGGCGCCCTTGGCTCGGCGCATGAGAGTCGCGTTTGACTTTTCAGGTTGACCCGGGCGCAAAGCCTATCTACGTTTACCGCACCTTAGAGGGGATGGAGTTCCCCTTGAACCGCCTGCGGGCTGATGACTCCTACCGCGACTGTGACGGTCGGAGTGCGCCTGGATCGAAGCAACTCTTTCCATTCCACTCGCGTTCAAGCTTGGCTCGGAGGTTGCATGGCGCCTCCAGACGGAAGGAGTTCATCATGACCAACGTTTGGCTGGCATGTTCGGTGTGGATTGCGCTGGCGCTGGCCGCGTCCATCATTTCAATCAGGGTCGCCATATCGGTTGCGCTTGTCGAGATTGTCGTCGGCGCTATCGCTGGCAACACGATCGGCCTCGATCTGACGCCTTGGGTGAACTTCCTCGCCGGTTTCGGGGCCATCTTGCTGACCTTTCTCGCCGGCACCGAGATTGAGATGAAGGTGATCCGGAATAATCTCGGAGCCAGCATCGGGATTGGGCTGGTTGGATTTTTTGCGCCATATCTCGGCGTGCTCGCCTATGTCCATTTCGGCCTCGCATGGCCGTGGCCGCAGGCGCAGATCGCGGGCATAGCGCTTTCAACAACCTCGGTCGCCGTCGTTTACGCGGTTATGGTCGAAACCGGATTCAATAAGACTGAACTCGGTAAGATCATATTAGCCGCCTGCTTCATTAACGACCTGGGCACGGTCTTGGCCCTCGGCATCGTCTTCGCACACTACGATCTTTGGCTTGCCTTTTTCGGGGCGGCGACGGCTCTTGTGCTTTGGCTTCTGCCAAGGCTCGCGCCAAGGTTTTTCAAGGCTGTAGGACATCGGGTCAGCGAGCCCCAGGCGAAATTCGTCGTTCTTATCTTGCTGTCGCTCGGCGGCCTTGCCCAAATCGCAGGCAGTGAGGCCGTGCTTCCGGCCTACCTCATTGGAATGGCGCTGGCGCCAGCCTTTTTGAACGACGCGGAGCTTGGGCATCGTTTCCGCATTATCGCATTCACGATCCTGACGCCCTTCTACTTTCTGAAAGCAGGTTCGCTTGTCGAATTCAACGCTGTCGCCAACTCGGCCGGGCTGATTGCCGTGCTGCTCCTGATCAAGATGGCGACCAAGTTTGTGGGCATTCTGCCTTTGACCAAGGCTTTCAAGTTCGAACCGAGAGAGGGGATGTACACCACGCTCCTCATGTCGACCGGCCTGACCTTCGGAAGCATCTCGGCGCTATTCGGCCTCACCAATCATATCATCGATCAGCAGCAATATACGGTGCTGGTGACGGCGGTGATTGGAAGCGCGGTCGTGCCGACCCTGATCGCCCAAAGATGGTTCATGCCCTCGCTCCAGTCTGAGAAGGAGCATGCGCCTATAGACGTGACCGCTGGCGAGATCGAGGAAGGATCGCATGTTTAAGAAGATTCTCATCGCGAATGACGGCTCGGAGGGAGCAGCGCGCGCGCTCTCGGCGGCAATCAAACTGGCGAAGCAGCAGGGCGTCGACCTGCAGATGATTTCGGTCGAGGAAATGCCGAGCTTTCCAGCTTCCATCGACGAAGTCATCGAAGAGAAGAGCGAAGCCAATCACGTTTATGAGGCTGTCACGAGCCGGGCGGTCGCGCAGGCGCAGGCGCAAGGGGTGAAGCTGATTGCGCACGTTCTGGTCGGTCATCCCGTTTCCACGATTTGCGATTTCGTCGAGAAGGGAGAGTTCGATTTGCTCGTCATCGGCTATATGGGCCATTCAGCGCTCTATAACCGGCTCATCGGCAGTACAACCGACAGGCTCGTCGAGCACGCGCTTTCCGCCGTCTTAGTGGTTAAATGATATAAGACACATCTTCGCGGCGCCGATTCTCCATGAACCGGCGAAAATTCCGGGCGAGCGGTAGACCCAAGCCATGCGCGTTCTTCTAACGGGGGCTTCCGGCGGCATAGGATCGAGGCTCCGGCTGCTGCTGCCTCCCCTTTACGATCTTGTGCTGACGGATCTCGCGCCGCCTCCCGATCTTCGCCCGGACGAGACCTTTATCGCGGCGGATCTCGCCGATGCGGCCGCCATTGAGCGCGCCGCCGCCGGGGTGGACGGCATCCTTCATTTCGGCGGCTTATCCGGCGAGGCGCCCTTCGAGGCCATCCTCGCCTCGAACGTTGTGGGAACTTACAACCTGTTCGAGGCGGCGCGAAAGGGCGGCGCGCGGCGTGTTGTCTTCGCCTCGACCAATCATGTCGCCGGCTTCTACCCGCGCTCGAAAAAGATCGGCCCGCAAGCGCTCCCGCTCCCCGACACGCGCTACGGCGTCAGCAAGGCCTTTGGCGAAGCCCTGGGCGCGCTGTACGCTCACAAACACGGACTTTGCGTGTTCTGCATTCGCGTCGGACATGTCGCCGAACGCCCCGCCGACGAGCGCCGCCTCGCCATCTGGCTGAAGCCTGAGGACCTCGTTTCGCTCATCCGCATCGGCCTTGAGACGGAAGGCCTCGTTTACGAGGTGGTCTATGGCATGTCGGACAATGCGAGGGCATGGTGGGACAATTCCCGGGCGGCGGAGCTCGGATACCGGCCTGAGGGCCGATCTGAAGCGTTCGCGGCCGAGGCGCTGGCGGCGCAGGCGCTGCTTGCGCCCGATGAAATCGGCGACCGCTTCCAGGGCGGGTCTTTTTGCTCCGGCGTTTTCGAAAAAGACTAAAGGCGGCGCGCGCTAACGCGTTGCGCACAAAAGAAGCCCCGGACGGCGGCGAAACGGTCCGAGGCTTTGCTTGTGGGTTCAGACCCCGGCTTAGTAGCCGCGGTAATGCCGGCGATAATGGCCGTCGTCGTACTCGCCCTCGCCGCGATAGCCCGCCGCGGCGAAGCGCTCGACGCTGTAAACGTCGCCGCGCTCGGGAAAGCTAAGGAGCGCGTGGCTCACGATTTCGCCGCGGCCGTTGAAGCGAAGGAGCACATGGCCTCGAATCCATTCCCGCTCGATGCGAACGAGCACGGCCGAATTGTCCTGCTCGCGCTCCTTGGGATATTTGGAAATGTAGAAGCGGCCTCTGTATTCGCCGAAGACGCACGGCTCGCCATCGTGCAGGCCGTAGACGATGACACGGACGCGCGCGCCGTCTTCGGGACGAATTTCGATGCGCGTCACCAGGGTGCGCTGGGCTTCGACATTGGTCCAGGTGCCCAGAAAGTCGCTCGGCTCGCCGAAATAGGGGTTGCGAGCTTGCGCTTGCGAGGCAGCGGAACTCAACAACATTGCGACTAATACAACGATAACTCTCATACTCACTGCCCTCTCACGGTGGATACCCAACCGGAAGTATCGCGGCTTCGAGTAAATTTTTAGTATATTTACGAATGAGGTATGCGGGCGACGGCCCGGTCGCTGGCGGAAAGGATGGCCGGGGCGAAGGGAAAACGGGCGCGCGCTCAATCGTTGAGAGCGCTTGCGATGGCGGCCATGGTCGCCTTTTTTTCGCCCGACGCGTCGATCCTGGTCCAGGCGTCCGGCGGCTCGACGGTCTTCAACTGCTTTTCGATAACGGAGGCGTCGGCGTCGGAGGCGTCGGCGCCCCGCGCCTCGATGCGCTGCCGCAGGACCTGCTCGTTCGCCTCGGGCCAGAGCCCGTGGAAGCCCGCGTTCATGCGAAGCGCGATGTCGCGAATTTGGGTGCGATGTGTGGCCACGGGGAAGACAGCGTCGACGATGACGGAAACTCCGGCGTCGAGCGCAACCTCGGCCTTCTTGAACACCCTCCTGTACACCTCCTCGCGGCTTTCGGGAGTATAGGCCTCGGGCGAAAGACGATAGGTGAGCGAAACGCCATGCATGATCTTCCGTTCGACGTCGGTGCGAAGGTGCAAGGCGCCGGGCGGCGCGCCGATAGACGCGGCGGCGTCGCGCGCAATGGAGCTTTTTCCGACGCCGGAAAGGCCGCCGATGGCGACAAGGCGCGGACGGCGGACATCGAGAAGGCCGGCGGCGAAGCTCGCGTAGCTGGCGATCTCGGGCGCCAGGCTCTCGCACTCGGCCTGGCCGCATACGGCGAGCGCATGAATTCCGGTCATGGCGCGGATGGCTGCCCGGAACGAAAGGAACAGCGGAAGCAGCGCCAAACCCTCGATTTCGCGGATCGATCCTAATTTGAGGTAATGGTTGAAGATGACATTGGCCTCGTCCTTCAGTCCGCGGCGCAAGAGATCCATAAGGAGAAAGGCGAGGTCGTACAGCACGTCGATTGTGGCGAGCCGGTCGTCGAACTCGATCGCGTCGAACAGTCTGGGCCTGCCCTCCCAGAGGACGATGTTCTTGAGGTGCAAGTCGCCGTGACAGTGCCGGACGAAGCCTTCGCGCTCACGTTCGCCAATCAACGCCCGCTTGCCGGCGAGTTCTTGTCGAAGCCGCTCGATGTAAGCGAAAACCTGCACCCCCCGCGCTTGCGCGACCGGACCGCACAAAGCGGTTTCGAGGGTATCGGCCACGCGTTGGAGGCAGTCGGCGAAGCCTGCGTCGTTAACGACCGGGGCATGGCGATGGAAATGCTCGACGGTAACGGCCAAATCCGCCGCGAGCCCGCGCGTGAAACGCCCGTCGCACGCCATCTTGTGCAGAAGCGCATCCTGGTCGAACCGGCGCATCGCGAGCAGCCAGTCCACCGGCTCGCCCGCGCCTCCCAATTCGAGGCGATCCTCGCCCGGCGCCCGCGTGACCGGCAGGACCGACAAGTAAAGCTCGGGCGTCGCCCTTGAATTGATTTCAAGCTCCCGTTCGATGACGGCGCGGCGCTTTTCGAGGGTGGAGAAATCCAGATAGGGAAGCTTCACCGCGCGCTTGAGCTTGTATGCGCGATCTCCCGCCAGAAAAACGATTGCGGCGTGGGTGCCGATAGGCTTGACGATGTCCGCTTGGGGGTAATTTTGCGGCTGCAAAAGAAAGGCGATGACGGCGGACTGATCCCCGTCTTCCACCGCGTCGCGCGGATGTGCCTGACTGCTCAACGAGCCCTCGCTCCTTTGCCCGTTCCGCCTGATGCATATTCCCCGCCTTCAGGGAGACGCGCAACGACAATCGGGGCTGAAGACATATGGCGGCGCCAAGTTCAGTTTTTTGGGATGAGCCGCAAAAAGGAAACGGCGCCCGAAGGCGCCGCTAAAATTTCTCTCGTGCGTAAGCCTACTTCAGCGGTTCATAGCCATAGCCGACGTGATAGTTCAGGCCGACACGGACGGTATGATAGTCGTCGTCTTTCTGATTGACGCCGGTATCGGCGGAGAACGTATGACCAATGGATGAAACGGGGTCGTTCTGGCCGAAATTCAAATACTGGTACTCAGCCTTAATCGACCAAGCGGGGGTGAGCTTGAATTCCAGACCGCCGCCGAGTACGTACCCGCTCGCTGTGTCGCTGTAGGCGTCGCCGACAAGTCTGTTGGAGCCCTTCGTCAGATCGCCGTAGGCGAAACCGCCGGTAAGATAGAAAAGCGTACGCTCAGCGGCGAAACCGATGCGCCCGCGAACGGTTCCAAAGTAATCCACCCCAGAATTGTACCAATATATGCCGCTTCTGCTGAAATCGTGGATATCCGCGCCCTCAAAGTCAGCCTCGAGGCCGAGCACCAAACCTGGGTAAAGCCCGCCCTGGAAGTTGTAGCCAATCTGACCGCCCCCGAAGCCGCCATCAGGGCTGAGGCCGTTGAAAGCCGGGTTTGCAACGACAAGCTGCTTATCGTTTGCCCAGCCGGAACCGCCGTTCAAGCCGAAATAGAAGCCGGCCCAACTTGGCGCCGGAGCATAGATGGGCGCATCCTTGAACCCGCCGCCGCCGGCATAGATGTCCGCCGCATTCACTTGTGTAGCAGCAACGAGCGCGCCGGCTGCGACGGCGCTCGCCTGCACGAATTTCGCGAGAGACATATGTCTTCTCTCCTCTTCCGCAGGTTGTATTTTTGCGTTAACGCACGCAAACTCTGCACCTTGATTGCATGAAGCGAAACTAAACTCAAGGTTGTGAAGACATCAGGGGTGCGCTTTTAAGGTGAGGATTTGGGCGCGGCGGACTTAAGCCATTGACTTTCAATGGCTTAGTTCATTGAAGATGTGCAAATTTGTTGTTATTTGGCAACAGTCGGAGTCCTGTCGCGGCCTCGAAATTGGGCGCGCAAGGCGAAAAGGGATTGCCAAGCGCGAGATTCGCGGGGTTCGTGGGGGTTGGGCGCGCGGCTTCTTGCGAACAGAAAACGCGGCGAAAGGCGGCGCGCCGGAGTCGGAGCCGTTCGAGAATGCAGCGTATTGGCCGGTAGCCGGATCGAAGCTCGTCGCCCGGACCGAAAGATTCGATTCGAGCCAGGCAAAGCCGCCCTTGGCGTAGAGCAGGGTCGGCCCCAGGTCGAGCCCGCCACCGTGACGTCGCCCGCGAAACCGCCGTCCTGCTTTGGCGTCGCATGTGCCGGGGAAGAAGGTTTTTTGGCCGTTTTTGCCGATGTCGATGTCGACTTCGATGTCGAGCAGTGCTACCAAGAAACGGACGGAGCAGGAAATCGCGCAGCGGCGCGAGAATCGAGACGGCGCTCAACCCGCCGCTTCTTGGTGCGTCCGCGGCCCGCTTGCTTTCAGCGCCGCATCAGCTATATCAAGCGCCAAGCGGGCTCACCCAATAAGCAGCGGTCTGGCGTTCGACGCGCTCATCCTTTTGCGGCGCGGCTTTATTTGGGTATGGCGCTTTGAAACGAACGAACCGGATCGGAACGATGAGCGTGAAAACGGACGTGACCCAACCGAAAAAAGAGAGCAGCGCTTTCGATCTCGCCGTGGTGCTGTTGCAGGCGGTCGCGATTGCGATCGTCATCCGTATTTTCCTCTTTCAGCCCTTCAACATCCCGTCCGGCTCGATGATCCCGACCCTCCTGATCGGGGATTACCTGTTCGTGTCCAAATACAGCTACGGGTACAGCAAGTACTCGTTCCCGCTCGGCTTCAACCTGTTCGAAGGGCGCGTCTTAAGCTCGGAGCCGGAACGGGGCGACGTGATCGTCTTCAAAACCCCGCGCGACAATTCGACCGACTATATCAAGAGGCTGGTGGGCCTGCCCGGCGACAAGATACAAATGATCGGCGGAGTGCTTAACATCAACGGCGAGCCGGTGAAGCGCGAGCGTGTCGAAGACATCGTCGAGGATACGAAATGCGGACCTGGCCAAGTGGTTCACCAATATCGCGAGACGATGCCGAACGGCCGGGCTTACTTCACGCAGAAGCTTTCCGAGACATGCCGGTTCGGCCGGTTCGGCGCCGCCGACGACACGGATGTGTTCGTTGTGCCCCCGCATCATTATTTCATGATGGGAGATAACCGCGACGATTCGGCCGACAGCCGCTTCACCGACGGCAATGGCGTCGGCTATGTCCCGGCGCAAAACCTCGTCGGCCGCGCGCGCGTCCTGTTCTTCTCCATCGACGAGAACGCGAGCTGGTTCGCTCCCTGGCGCTGGCCGGTGGAGATCCGCTGGCCGCGCATTGGCAACGTGATCCACTGAGTGGCAACCAGGAAACCGCATATCTCAGAGCTTGAGGGCCTGCTTGGCTACACGTTCAAGGACAGCAGCCTTCTGAATGAAGCGCTGACGCATTCGAGTGCGCGCAACGAGCATGGCGGCCGCGACAATGAGCGGCTGGAGTTTCTCGGCGACCGCGTTCTCGGCCTTTCGATCGCCGCGCTTCTTTACGAGCGCTTTCCCGCCGCGCGCGAGGTGGAGCTGGCGCGCCACTTCAATTCGCTCGTCTGCAAAACCACTTGCGCCGAGATCGCGCAGCGGCTGGAGCTTGGCCAACACATCGCCATGGCGGCAAGCGAAGCCCGGTCCGGCGGGCGAAAGAAGGACGTGATCCTGGCGGACGCCTGCGAGGCGCTTTTGGGCGCTATTTCGGTCGATGGCGGTTTCTCAGGCGCGGAAGACGTGGTTCGCCGGCTTTGGGGGCCCCTCGTGCTCGGCGCGGAAGCGCCCGCTCCAGACGCCAAAACGGCGCTGCAGGAATTGGCGCAGAGCCAAAAGCGCGGGCTGCCGGTTTACCGTGAAGTCGCGCGGAGCGGCGCCGACCACGCGCCGAGCTTCACCGTCGAGGTTTCTGTGAAAGGTCTGATGCCGGAGCGCGGCGACGGGCCATCCTTGAAGAAGGCGCAGCAGGCCGCCGCCGAAGCTCTTCTGAAGCGCGAAGCGATCTGGCCGGCGGAGCAGGAGCATGCATAAGTCCAGGAAAGAGACTACGCCAGCCGCCACGCGGTGCGGCTTCGCCGCCGTCATCGGCGCGCCGAACGCGGGCAAGTCCACGCTCGTCAACGCGCTCGTCGGCGCAAAAGTGTCCATCGTCACGCACAAGGCGCAGACGACCCGCGCCCGCATGCGCGGCATCGCCATCGAGGGCGAAAGCCAGATCGTGCTCGTGGACACGCCGGGGATTTTCTCGCCGAAGCGGCGCCTCGACCGCGCCATGGTCGAAACGGCGTGGACCGAAGCCCGGGAGGCCGATGTCGCGGTTCTCGTCGTCGACGCGGCGCGCGGATTCGACGATCTCGTCGAGCCCATCCTCGATCACGCGCGCGAGCTGAAAATCCCGCTCGCGCTCGCGCTGAACAAGGTCGACAAAATCGAGAAAGCCAAATTGCTGGCGCTCGCCGCCGATGCCGACAAGCGCCTGTCCATCGAGCAGCTATTCATGATCTCGGCGCTGTCCGGCGACGGCGTGGCCGACCTCAAAACCTGGCTTGGCGGCCGGATGCCCTTCGGCCCCTGGCTTTTCCCGGAAGACCAGATCGCGGACGCGCCGCTGCGCCAATGGGCGGCCGAGGTTACGCGCGAAAAGATGTTCCTCAGGCTGCACGAGGAAATCCCCTACTCGTCCACGGTCGAGACGACGGGCTGGAAGAGCCTCAAGGACGGCTCCATCCGAATCGATCAAACTATCTTCGTTGAGCGCGAGAGCCAGCGCAAAATCGTGCTTGGCGCCAAGGGGCAGGCCATCAAGCACATTTCGATGGAAGCGCGCCAGGAGATCGCCGAGGGCGTCGAATTGCCCGTGCATTTGTTCCTGTTCGTGAAGGTGCGGGAGAATTGGGCGGACGATCCCGAGCGCTACCGCGAAATGGGGCTGGATTTCCCCAAATCATGATGAGGATGCGGCATGAGATGGGCTGACGACGGCATCTTTCTCGCCGGCCGCCCGCATGGCGAGACGAGCGTCATCGCCGATGTCTTCACCCGCCAGAACGGCCGGGCGCGCGGCCTTGTCAAGGGCGGGCGGTCGCGGCGCATTCGTCCGCTCCTGCAAACCGGCAATGGGCTTAAAGTCGAGTGGCGGGCAAGGCTCGACGAGCAGCTCGGCGTCTACACCTTGGAGCTTATGGACGCCACGGCGTCGCGGGTGCTTGACGATGAGCTGTCGCTTGCGGGCGTGACGGCGCTTGCCGCGCTGTTGCAGGTTCTGCCGGAGCGCGATCCCCATCCCCGGCTGTTCGACGCCGCGCGCGCTTGCCTCGATGCGGCCGGCGAGGACGATTTCCCCGCCGCGCTCATCCGCTTCGAGCTTCGTTTTCTCGATGAGCTTGGCTTTGGGCTCAACCTCGCGTCCTGCGCGGCGACGGGGCGCTCCGACGACCTCGCGTATGTTTCCCCGAAATCGGGGCAGGCGGTGACGCGCGAGGCGGGCGAGCCTTATCGCGACAAGCTGCTTCGGCTTCCAAAGTTCTTGACCGGGACGCAGGGCGAAGGCCCGCCATGCCGCAATGAGATTTATGCAGCTTTTACCATGACCGGGCACTTTCTTGCCGCGCACGTCTTTTCGCAAGCAAGCAAGCCGATCCCCAAAGCCAGGGAGGATTTCACCCGCCTCTTGCATCGCGGGATGCGATCGCGTCCCGCCAACCCTTGGGTTCCAGCATCGGAAACTTAAGTGTTGCCGACGCATGACGTTAGTGGTAGCGCCGTTTGGCGATCGAGCGAAAAATGAGCCGCCTTCGCCGTCGGGGCGCCGAGCGAGGCGGAAGAGGAGACCGGCCCGCCAGCCGTCATCAAAGGAGCGAGTTTTTCAGCATTTTTAAATGATGTGAGACCGGCCTTTCGATTAGAATAAAATCCGGAATTCCGCCCGCCTCAGAGAAAGGACTCTCGTGGACGTTGTCGCCAGTATCAAAGTCTTCCTCCTCGCGCATCGAGACATGGCGGGCCCCATTCTGGGGATCATAGCGTTCGGTGAGTCCCTCGTCCTTGTGGGTCTTTTCTTTCCGGCGACCGCGATCATGCTGTTCACCGGCGGGCTCCTTCAAAAAGGACTTCTCGACCCGGCGACGGTTATCCTCTGGTCGATAGCGGGCGCTACGCTCGGCGATATCGTCACTTACTGGCTCGGCCGGTGGATCGGGCCGAGCGTTGTCCATCACTGGCCGCTGAACCGCGACAAGGAGGCCGTGGCCCGGGCGCGCCTTTTCTTCCGGAAATATGGCTTCCTGTCCATTTTCATAGGCCGGTTCCTGGGGCCGGTGCGCTCGACGATACCGCTCGTGGCCGGCATCATGCGCATGCGGCACATCAACTTTCAGATCGCGAACGTCACCTCGGCCATCGCCTGGGTGCCCTTCATGCTTCTGCCGGGCTATTTTTTCGCGAAGAGCGTCGGCGATTTCAGCGCCTTGAGCATAAAGGAATGGGCGCTCGTCGTCGCCTTCATCCTGGCGCTCACGGCGACGTTCACGCTGGTGGGCGTGAAAATGGGGGGGAAGAGCGCGAAAGAACGCCGCCGCCGCCGCCCCGTCGAGGCGACGACGGAGTTGACCCCGCAGCCCTAGGCAGAGTCCGCCGATTTGCCCAACGTATCGTCATCCCGGCCAAGCGAAGCGCGAGCCGGGATCGCAAAAAAATGAGGCCTACGATTTATTACGGTCCCGTATAAGGCTTCGCCTTTCCGGTATGACAAACGAAGGCCATCCGCCGGCCTAATTGGGAAACTCCGCTAGGACATGGACCCCGTCCCGATCGATACACGCGGGCTGTCCTGCCCGCTTCCGGTGCTGAAGGTGCGCAAGGTCATGCGAACCGTCCCGCCAGGCGCCGCCGCGGAGATCCTGGCCACCGACCCGCTCGCCGAACAGGACGTGCGCGCCTATTGCGAAGTTTCGGCCTGCCGTTTCGTTTCGGCGGAGACGCTTGAGGGCGGCGTGCTGCGCATGCTTATTCAGAAATGCTAAACCCGGGCGTAAGGCGCGCGATCAGGTCCGCTTTCGCGAGCCGCAGGCGGTTTTCATCGGTGGAGCGCAGCACGAGATGCGTTCCGAACCGCCCATCCTCGAAATACGGATAGCTCCCCATCGAGAACGTCCGGAAAGGCTCGCTGGCTGGCGGCCAGCGGGCACGCAATCTGGCCCTCGGGCGCCGCCACGCGGACCTGATCGGAGAGCATCTTTTTCCCTGTCTTCAGACGCGGCGTCACCGCTTCCAGCATGGCCTGCATGATCGAAGGCACGCCCGCCATGACGATGACGTTTTCGATCTGAAAGCCCGGCGCCTTGGACACCGGATTGTCGATGAGTTCGGCGCCTTCCGGAATGCGCGCCATGCGAAGACGGGCGGGCGTAAGATCGGCGTCCGCGTAACGCTCGCGCATGAGCGCCACCGCCCGCTTATCGATGTCGATCGGCACGCCGAACGCGTGGGCGATCGAATCCGCCGTGATGTCGTCATGGGTCGGCCCGATGCCGCCGGTGGTGAAGACATAGTCGTGCGACCGCTTCAGCTCCCGCACGGCAGCCTGGATTGCGTCCTCGTCGTCGGCGACGATGCGAACTTCCTTGAGCCGGATACCGATCTGCGTGCAATGATCGGCCACGGCGCCGATGTTCCGGTCCTTCGTCCTTCCCGAAAGTATTTCATCTCCGATGACGAGAAGGGCGGCCGTAACTTCTTCCTGGGGCATGGTGTGTTTTCGAACACGAGACAAGACGACGACGTTCATCATATCATCTTTCAAGTCTTGAAACTGCTACCGAGCCGGATCGACGGCAGTGTGGGAGGAGCCTAGGGCGCTTTCACGACGCTAATCAGCTATCATCATTGATAGGTTTCGAGCCTACCCGAGCAACATCGCGTGAATTACAACGCTCGGCGCACGCAATATATTCCGCACAGCCGAAAGTATTTTTTCTTTACGGCGACGACAATCGGCTCGAAAAATCGGCCGCGTGGCCGATCCAGTACAGCCGGAGGGAGAGTTCGCGCGCCATTCGCCGCCCGCGTCCGCGCGAACTTGCCTCAGATAACCTGCACGAGAATCAATAAGTTGCTCGTACCGCCTTTTTCGTGGGAAGAGCCTTGGGCAAGCGCGTCAGGATCTCGCGGGCGCGCGCCGGTCCTCCGATGAAGCTTCCGCGCCACGCCGGTCTTGCTCAGGTTGCGCGATAGTGTCGCATCCATATATTTATAGGCGGAAACGTCGCCGTTGCCGGGGCTGGAGAATGCGCGGCCGGCGGCAGGGATCGCGGCGGCGAAATTTTAAAGCCGCCCGTTCGGGAGTTGAGAGTTCAGCCGGTAGCTGTCATATTCGCCACAGGGATTGTTTGTATCTCGGCCGGCCGCGTTCCGCCCGCCGCCGGGGTTTGCCTGCATCATACGTAGCAACCAACAGAGCGCGCCGCGCGCGGATTTGATCGCCATGCATGGATCGGAATTGGGCGCGCCGCTGAGGTTCGCAAACGACGGGAAAATCCGGCTCTACGGCCCGGAAGGCTTCGAAGGGATGCGCCGCGCCGGCAAAATCGTGGCGCAGGCGCTCGACCTCCTCGCGGACTTGGTGCGGCCGGGACTGACGACAGAGGCGATCGACGAGTTCGTCTTCGATTTTGCCATGCAGCGAAACGCGGTGCCCGCCACGCTCAACTATCGCGGCTATCCGAAGTCGTGCTGCACCTCGCTGAACCACGTCGTGTGCCATGGCATACCCGGTCCGCGCGTGCTCGTCGAAGGCGACATCCTCAACATAAACGTCACGTTCATCGTGGATGGCTGGCATGGAGATTCGAGCAGGATGTATCCCGTCGGCCACATTCCGCGCAAGGCGGAGCGGCTCATCGAGGTCACCTATGAGGCCATGATGCGCGGCATCGCCGTCATCAAGCCGGGAGCGAAAGTCGGCGACATCGGCCATGCGATCCAGAAATACGCCGAAAGCGAGCGATGCAGCGTCGTGCGCGATTTTTGCGGCCACGGTTTGGGACTCGTCTTCCACGACAAGCCCAACATCCTGCATTACGGGACGCAAGGCGAGGGCGTCACGCTTGAGCCCGGCATGATGTTCACGGTCGAGCCGATGATCAATCTCGGCAAGCCTCATGTGAAGATGCTTTCGGATGGCTGGACGGCGGTGACGCGGGACCGCTCGCTGTCGGCGCAGTTCGAACACACCGTCGGAGTGACGGCCGATGGCTGCGAGGTCTTCACTTACAGCCTGAAGGGTTTCCACAAGCCGCCTTATCCCGCCGGAATTTAACAAAACAGCATAAATGTTTATTCAAAAGGCCAGGAATGCCCTGTATAAGGGTCTTCTGGGTCGGGGATGTTGCGTGGGCGTTTTGCCATGTCAAATAGCTTTGAAGAAAGTCCTTTGTTCGAACTGTATGCGCTTGAGGCCGGGGCCAACATTCCTCCTCCGCAACCTCCTCGCCCCGTCCCCCATTATTGGGGGCATCGCGATCGCCTGAGGAAGCGCTTCCGCGAAAGCGGCCCCGGCGCGCTTCCCGATTATGAGCTGCTGGAGCTGATCCTGTTCCGCGCGATCCCCCGGCGGGATGTGAAGCCGCTGGCAAAGGAGATCCTGGCGCGCTTCGGCTCCTTCGCGGAGGCGGTCGCGGCAGCGCCCGAGCGCCTGATGGAAATCCAAGGCGTCACCGAGGCCGTCGTAAGCGAGATCAAAATCGTGCAGGCGGCCGCGCTCAGAACGTCCCAGAGCGAGGTCAAGCAGCGGCCCGTGCTGGCGGCGATGTCGACCGTTTTATCCTACCTGCGCTCGGCGATGGCGTTCGAGGACCGCGAGCAGTTCCGTATCCTCTTCCTGGACCGCCGCAACAAGCTGATCGCCGATGAGGTGCAGAGCCGCGGCACCATCGATCACACGCCCGTCTACACGCGCGAGGTCATGAAGCGGGCGCTTGAGCTGTCGGCGTCGGCGATCATCCTCGCCCACAACCACCCGTCGGGCGATCCCACGCCGTCCAAGGCCGACATCGACATGACGAAGCAGATCATCGACGTCGCGGGCAAGCTCGGCGTCGTCGTTCACGATCACATCATCCTCGGCCGCGACGGGCACCTGAGCATGAAGTCCGTCGGGCTGTTTTGACACGAAACCGCCTCAAAATGCACCCGTTTTCGCCGAATTCGGTATTATGATACCGCAAAAACACCCTTTTTTGCCAAACGAACCCAATAGGATTAATCTGCGGTGAATCCTTGGCGCCCCTCATTGCCCGTCAGCAGCAGCGGCTGATCTTGCCCCTGCCGGCGGCGTAGCGGGCGTCCTGCCGCTCGCGGAAGAACTCCTCATAAGTCATGACGGGCTCGCCGGGATGCCTCGTCCGCCGATGCTCGACATAGGTCCCATAGTCGGGGATGCCGACCATCAGCCGCGCCGCTCGGACGAACACCTGCCAGGCATTGAGATCGCTAGACATGAGCGGTCGCCGGGATCGCATCTGCTGGGCCTCCAACTTCCACGGACGTTGCGGTTCGGCTCCTGAGCGCCTTGGCGAGAGAGATCGCCCCGAAAATCGCCATCGCCGCCAAGACCGACACGAACAGCCCGGCAAGGGTCGCGTCGACATAGTCGTTGTTGATGCCCCCTTGCATCTGTTCGAGCGTTTTCGCGGGCGGGAGAACTTTTCCGGCCGCCAGCGCGTCCTCGAACTTATGCGCATGCGCGAGGAAGCCGATCTTGGCGTCGGCGCTGAAAATCTTCTCTAGCCCCGCCGTCAGCGTGCAGACGAGAAGCCAGACCGTGGGAAGGATCGTCACCCAGGCGTAGCGCTCGCGCTTCATCTTGAACAGGATAACCGTGCACAAAATGAGCGCCATCCCGGCCAGCATCTGGTTCGAGATGCCGAACAGCGGCCACAGCGTGTTGATGCCGCCCATCGGGTCGATCACGCCCTGATAAAGGAAATAGCCCCAGCCCGACACCGCCAGCGCCGAGCCGATCACGTTGTTGATCCACGATTCGGTGCGCCTGAAGGGCGGGATGACGCTGCCGACCATGTCCTGGATCATGAAGCGCGCCACCCGCGTACCGGCGTCGACGGTCGTCAGAATGAACAGCGCTTCGAACAGGATCGCGAAGTGATACCATATGCCCATCATGGTCTGCCCGCCGAGGAAACCCGACAGGATTTGCGCCATGCCGACCGCGAGCGTCGGCGCGCCGCCGGTGCGCGACAGAAGCGTCTTCTCGCCCACGTCCCGCGCCATCCCCGTCAGCATGTCCGGGGTGACGGCGAAGCCCCAATTCGAAATGACCGAGGCGGCGTTCGCGGCGTCCGCGCCTATCAGGCCGGCGGGGCTGTTCATGGCGAAATAGACGCCGGGATGCAGGACCGTCGCCGCAATCGTCGCCATAATCGCAACGAAAGACTCCGTCAGCATCGCGCCATAGCCGATGAAGCGCACCTGGCTCTCGCTCTCGATCATTTTCGGGGTCGTCCCGGATGAGATGAGCGCGTGGAAACCGGAGACCGCCCCGCAGGCGATGGTTATGAACAGGAAGGGGAAGAGGCTGCCGGCCCAGACCGGCCCGCTGCCGTCGATGAACTTCGTGACGGCGGGCATTTCCAGGCTCGGCTGTGCGATGAGAATTCCGGCCGCAAGCAGCACCATCGTGCCAATCTTCAGGAAGGTCGACAGGTAGTCGCGCGGCGCGAGCAGGAGCCACACCGGCAGCACGGACGCGACGAAGCCATAGCCGATGATGAGCAGCGCGAGCTGCTCGCCCTTAAAATCGAAGTAGCGCGCCAGTTCGGGCGTCTCGCTGACGACGCGGCCATAGACAAGCGCGATCGAAAGGAGCACGACGCCGATGGCGGACATCTCCGCGATGCGGCCCACGCGGATGAAGCGCGCATAGACGCCCATCAGGATCGCGATCGGGATGGTCGCGAACACCGCGAATGTTCCCCACGGGCTGCCGGCCAGCGCCTTCACCACGACAAGCGCGAGAACGGCGAGCAGAATGATCATGATGAGCAGCACGCCGATGAGCGCGATGGCCCCCGCCGCCGGCCCCATCTCGGAGCGCACCATGTCGCCGAGAGAACGCCCGTCGCGGCGAGTGGAGAAGAACAGCACGGTCATGTCCTGAACCGCGCCCGCCAAAACGACGCCGGTCAAAATCCATAATGTGCCCGGCAGGTAGCCCATCTGCGCGGCGAGCACCGGCCCGACAAGCGGCCCCGCGCCAGCGATGGCCGCGAAGTGGTGGCCGAAAAGCACGTATTTGTTCGTGGGGACGTAATCGAGGCCGTCATTATGGCGCCAGGCGGGCGTCTGCCGCGCCGGGTCCACGCGCAGCACGGCGTTCGCGATGAAGAGCGCGTAGAACCGGAAAGCCAAGACGTAGACACAGATCGCCGCGGTCACCAGCCAGGCCGCGCCGATGCTCTCGCCGCGGCTCAGCGCGACGACGCCGAGCGAAACCGCGCCGGTAACGGCGATGAAAGCCCACAAAATCTTATTCCGGATTGAGTTCGAGGCTCTGACATAGGCGTCCATCCTGCCCTCCCACATGGCCCGCGTTCATGGGCGCTTTTTTTGCTTTCGTTTGCTGACTATACAAACGCCGCGCGCTTCTTTCGAGCGGCTTACACAGGATTTTTTGCCGTGCGGCGCGATGGCCGAGGCTGCGCTTTGGCCGGATCAGGTGCCGCAAAAAGTCTGGCGCACGATCTCCTCGGGGCGGGGCGGCGCGGCGTAGCGGGCGGCGTCCGGCTGGTCGTCATAGGGTTTCGCCAGCACGGCGAGCAGCTTCTCGAAGGGCGCGAAGTCGCCGCGGTCCTGGGCCGCCGCGATAGCCTCCTCGACGAGGTGGTTGCGCGGGATGAACGCCGGGTTCGCCGCGCGCATGAGTTCGCGGCGCGCGCCAGGATCGCCGCCATCGCGAAGAAGCCGCTCGCGCCACCGCGCGGCCCAGACGTTGAACGCGCCCGGATCGGGGAACAGGCCTCGCACGGCCTTATCCCGATGCGGATCGCCGGCGGCGTCGCACAGGCGGCGGAACGTCAGCGTGAAATCGGCGCCGCCCCCGGCCATCCGGTCGAGCAGGTCATTCGCGAGCGGGAGGTCGTCCGGCTCCGTTCGCAGCAATCCGAGCTTGCGCCGGAGCCCCGCCGCGAAGGCCGCATCGAAGCGGGGAACGAAGCCGGCCACCGCCTCCGTCCCAGCCTCGATAGCGGCGGCCTCGTCCCCGGCGAGATGGGGCAGCAGCGTTTCGGCGAGCCGCGCGAGGTTCCACTGCGCGATGCGCGGCTGGTTCGCGTAGGCGTAGCGGCCGTAATGGTCGATGGAGCTGTAGACCGTGGCGGGGTTATAGGCGTCCATGAATGCGCACGGGCCGTAGTCGATGGTCTCGCCCGCGACCGACATGTTGTCGGTGTTCATGACGCCGTGAATGAAGCCGATGAGGAGCCATTGCGCGACGAGGCTCGCCTGGCGCGCGATAACGAGATCGAGCAGGGCGCGATACGGGTTTTCGGCGCCGGCCGCCTCGGGGTAGCAGCGAGCGATGACATAATCGGCGAGCCGGCGGGTGGATTCGGCGTCGCCGCGCGCCGAGAAGAACTCGAAGGTTCCGACCCGCACATGACCCAAGGCTACGCGCGTCAGAACGGCCCCCGGCAAGAGCCTGTCGCGTATAACCGTCTCGCCCGTCGTCACCGCGGCCAGCGACCGCGTCGTCGGCACGCCAAGGGCGGCCATCGCCTCGCTCACGATATACTCGCGCAGCACCGGCCCCAGCGCCGCGCGGCCGTCGCCGCCTCGCGAAAAGGGCGTGCGCCCCGATCCCTTGAGCTGAATGTCGCGGCGCAGGCCGTCGCGGCCGATCACCTCGCCGATGAGGATCGCGCGGCCGTCGCCGAGCCGCGGCACGAACACGCCGAACTGATGCCCGGCATAGGCCATGGCAAGCGGATCGCCTCGTTCGGGGGTGCGGTTTCCCGCGAGAACCGCGACGCCGTCAGGGCTCGCCAGCGCCGCGGGATCGAGGTTAAGCTCGCGCGCGAGCCCTTCGTTGAGCCGCACGAGGCGGGGCGCGGCCACCGGCGCCGGGGCAAGCTTTGCGTAAAAGCCTTCCGGCAGCCGCGCGTAGCTGTTGTCGAAGGCGAAGAGATCGGCGGGTTCCATTTCGGTCAGGGGAGGCGCTCCAACGAGGCTAGTGGGTTTATCCGGCGCCGGGCCATCGATTGCTAGAGTTTCCCAATGAAGCCAAGGGATGGCCTTCGCTCGTCGTCCCGGAAAGGCGAAGCCTTATCCGGGACCGTAACAAATCGCAGGCCTCATTTTTTGCGATCCCGGCTCGCGCTTCGCTTGGCCGGGATGACAATGCGCGTGATGGCCGGGATGACGATGCGTTGGGAGAAGTCGGCGGAGTCTGCTTGGCGCGGCCATACAAGCCCCGGTTTAACCATGCTCCCGGCTTCGGTATTCCTGGAAAACCTCCACTTGTGAAACAAGGTTGCGATGACGATATAAAATTATTCGAGTCTTGGCCGAACGAATTGGCCCTGCTGCGGTAGTGCACCCGACTGACGACATCCCCCCAAAAGTCTCGAATTAGTAAGCTGCGTATGTGCGCCGGCTTCAATACAAACGCACCTGGAGGAAATATCATGAATACAGGAACCGTAATGTGGTTCAACAGCCAAAAAGGCTTTGGCTTCATTCAACCGGATAACGGAAACAAAGATGTTTTCGTTCATATCAGCGCCGTCGAGCGCGCCGGAATGAATGATCTCAGAGAGGGGCAGAAGGTTTCCTTCGACATTGTTTCAGACGACAGGACTGGAAAGTCTTCCGCTGAAAATTTGCAGGATGCCTAACCGGCAGTCATCGCCCTCGATGCCGGTTCCGATCTCGCCTGGCGTCCCGGGCGAGATTTTATACTAAGCGTCGCTGGAACTTTCTTCAACAGCAAGTGCGGCCTGCCCATGCGCTCCGGGCGCTGCGGCAAAGAGAAGCCTGCCTTGAAGCCGCCGAATTGGGCTTCCCATTTCCCACCTGCAAAGCTAGAGACTTCCGGCGCGAATGCGCGCGGACGATCCCCGCGCCCGCGCAAGGACGTGGAGAGGGACTGGGACGCATGCTCGATCGCCGGAATTTTATGAAACTCATCCTCGCCGCGCAGGCGTTCGCGGCGCTTCCAGCGAGGGCGGCGCCCCCCTCATTGCAGTTCGGGGAAGCCGAGCACTTCTCCCAGGATTGGCTGAAGGCCCACGCCCAGGAAATGGCGACAAAGCCATACAGCGCGCCGCCGCGCCCCGATCCGCAGATCGTCGCCTCCATCGATTACGATCTGCATGGCAAGCTGAAATACAAGCCGGACTTCGCGCTTTACGGCGACGGCCATGAGAGCGCCTTCCCGATCACCTTCATGCATGTCGGCCAGTATTTCCCGAAAACGGTCCGCATGTTCGCGGTGGAGGGCTCTCCCAACGGCTCGATGAGCGCCCGGGAAATCCTTTACGACCCCGACTACTTCACGATCCCGCCGGATAGCGCCGCCGCCAAGCTTCCTCCCAACCCGTCCCGCTTCGCGGGGTTCTGGGTGCGCGAGCCGAAAGCCGGCTCCGAGGATTGGCGCCTCGCCGAGCCGTGGGTGACGTTCCTCGGCGCTTCCTATTTCCGGGCCAAGGGCGAACTCGGCCAAGTCGGCCTCTCGGCAAGGGGCATCGCGCTCACGCCGGGCGGCGGCACGCCTGAGGAGTTCCCGGACTTCGTGGCCTTCTGGTTCCTGCCCGCGCCGCCAAACGCGAAGAGCGTCACCGTCTATGCGCTTCTCGACGGCCCGAGCGTGACCGGCGCCTACCGCTTCATCATGGAGCGCACCAAGGGCGTCGTCATGGACATCGAGAAGACCCTGTTCTTCCGCCAGCCCGTCGAGCGGCTTGGCCTCGCGCCCCTCACGTCCATGTATTGGTATTCCGAGACCGTCAAGCAGGCGGCCATCGACTGGCGCCCCGAGGTTCACGATTCCGACGGGCTCTCGATGTGGACCGGCGGCGGCGAGCATATCTGGCGGCCGCTCAACAATCCGGCCCACATCACCGTTTCGAGCTTCGCGGACGAGCGCCCGCGCGGCTACGGCCTTCTGCAGCGCGACCGCGAGTTCGACCATTATCTCGACGGCGTGCGCTACGACAAGCGCCCCTCCGCCTGGGTGGAGCCCTTGGGCGACTGGGGCAAGGGCGCCGTGCAGTTGGTCGAGATGCCGACGGACGACGAGATCATGGACAATGTCATCGCCTACTGGCGTCCCGAGGCCTCGCCCAAGCCCGGCGACCGCATCGACCTGCGCTACCGCCTGCATTGGCTGGCCGACGAGCCTTATCCGACGCCGCTTGGCCGGTGCGTCGCCACGCGCCTCGGCCGGGGCGGCGAACCGGGCACCAGCCGCCCTTATGGCGTCAGGAAGTTCACCGTGGAGTTTCTGGGAGGGCCCCTGTCCGAGCTGCCGAACGGCGTGAACCCGGAGCTTGTGATGTGGGCGTCGCGCGGAAGTCTCGCGGGGATGAGGGCCGAGGCGGTGCCGGACGATGTCCCAGGCCATTGGCGGGCCCATTTCGACCTCGCGGTCGAAGGGCACGATCCGGTGGAGATGCGTCTCTACCTCAAGGCGGCGGACAAGGTGCTGACCGAAACCTGGCTTTACCAATACCACCCGTTCGTCACCGATGCGCGGCCCTTGGGGTATTAGATTTTCTTTTGATTTATATCGGGTCGCGGCGCCATGAAGATGAACGATATCCGAGGCTTCTCCAGCGATTGGGATCGCAAATGCGCTTCAGCGGCGAAAGCGCATTTGCTGCCTAAAATTACCTGGGAAGAATGGCGGGACACTCCAATAAGCCGGGCATCCTACTTGGCTCCGCCCTTTAAATTCAACAAGACGACCGTGATGACCGACCAAAGAACGATTATGTCAACCCAGATCCAAACGGGGTTCATAGTAACCTCCTCTGTTTAACTTTAGCTTCAAGTTGAACAGCGGGCACTGCCGCCTCGATTTGCCGGGCCAGTGTCTCGCACGCATAGCGTCAGCCGGATGAATGTCTTCGCTCCGAAGCGAAAATCATTCACACAACCAGCCGCCTGCGGGGGAATTTGGCGCTGCACCCAGCTCGTCGAACGCGGCGTCTTAAGATCAAGCCAATATTCAACTTGATGAATAAATGGTACAGCTGAATGAACCGCCCGTAAACATTAGTTTATTCGAATTCATTAAATTTGTTCTGCCAGTCTGCAAGCTTAAGCGGAGCTTTGAATAACCTAGACCTTGAGTACGATTGGCACAACATTGTATTGATCCGCAATGTTTTTCAGTCCGGGCTCATGTTCGATGGAGGAGCTTCGCCAAGCGCCCTTTCTTGCCGCCCCGCCTTTTCGCGCTGGGGGATTACGACAAACTGCCGCAGCAGCGCCGCCGCAATCGCCGGCTTTCGCGGATAAACACACTCGCTTTCGAGGCCGCGGCGGACGGCGCGCCGGTCGATTGGCGCCTCCATTTTCGATCTCACCGCCGAGGGGCAAGATCCGGTGGAAATGGGCCTCGACCTCAAGGCGAACGATGAGGTGTTTACAGAGCGCGCGCCAAAAGAGACGCCGCGCGGCTCGGTAAAGCTCCGCCGCTGCGAAATCAGCCGCCGCCGCCGCGATCTCAGGGATGGACCGCGCCGGCAGCGAAAAGGATACAGTTCAGAAAGCCGCTTACTTCTTCGAGGCGCGGCCGTTGATATAATACGAGGAGGACGGGATGTTCGAGGTGCTTTTCTTATTTAAGAGGTAAACCGCGATGACGAAGGAGACGACGATAATGTCGATCCAAATTAATGCCGGGTTCATAGTATCCTCTTCCGGTTGAAGTGTGGGTCGTCCAAATCGAGTGATTCATGCCACTGCGGCTTGAGAGTCTATCTCCCCGAAGCGTTAGAGAGTAGCGTTTAAATGGTCGCGCCCGCCGGCGCATGGGAAAGTTTTTACGCGCCGTCTTCAACCGGCGCCGGGCGCGGCGCCGCCAGCCAGGCCCAAGCCCCGCAAATAGATCAGCACGCCCGCCTCAAGCAGTTCTTCCGGCGAAACCGGCGCACGAAGCTCCGCGCCTCCCCGCCCGAAAAGCGAGGCGATCCCGTGCGACAAGGACCAGATGTGCAGCGCGACCATCTGCGCGGGCGGGCGGCTTTCTTCCGGCAGCTTCTCGATGAGCGTTTTTGTCGCCGTATGAAGCGCATCGAAGGCGCGCCTCGCCGATTGATCGAGTTCGGCGCTGGCGGGCTTGGGAAGGCCGGTCTCGAACATGGCCGCGTAATAGGCGGGCTCGTTGCGGGCGAAGGCGAGATAGGCGCGGCCGATGTTCTGAAGCGCCTCCAGCGGCGAGGGATGGCCGCCATGCCACGCCTTTTCGAGATCGTTCGCAAAGCGCTCGAAGCCGAGCCGCGCCACATCGGCCATCAACTCCTCGCGATCGCGGAAGTGCCGGTAAGGCGCGGCGGGACTGACGCCGGCCGAGCGCGCCGCCTCCGCGATGGTGAAGCCCGCGGGGCCCTTCTCGCCGATCAGGTTCAGCGCGCTCTCTATCAACGCCTCGCGCAAATTCCCGTGATGATAGCCCCGGCGGCCCGGGCCGCGATTCTTGCAACTCATGTGAAAGAGCTTTACATGGCGGCGGGATTTCCGGCAGCTGTTATTTCCGCATCCGGCGAACGAAAAAGCCTTGCGCCGGAGACCCTTCAGCCTCAAGGGCCATGAAATAGCCGTAACAATTCTGGCGGCTTGGGAATGAGCGCCTATATCTTGGCTGCCCTTCAACCTGGATGGTCGATAGCCGATGCTTCAACCTATGCCTTTAGGAACCCGGCCCTGTTCAAACACATTGGGATCCGGCAAACTGATTAAGATCAAACTGCTTGGTGCGCTTCTCATGACCCTAGCCCTTTCGCCGGCCTCCGCCGCTCAGACGCTCACGCCGTCGAAGCTCGCCTATCACGGCAAGCTCGATAACGGCCTTGAGGTCGTGGTCGTGCCGGATCGCCGCGCTCCGGTCGTGACGCACATGGTGTGGTACAAGGTCGGCGGCGCCGACGAACCGCCGGGAAAGTCGGGCATCGCGCATTTTCTCGAACATTTGATGTTCAAGGGCACCGACAAGATTCCGGTCGGAGAATTCTCGAAGATCGTGGCGCGCCTCGGCGGCCAGGATAACGCTTTCACGGCGCAAGACATCACCGCCTATTTCCAGCGGGTCGCCAAGGAGAAGCTTCCGCAGGTGATGGAGATGGAAGCCGACCGCATGGCGAACCTCAAGCTCGACGAAAAAGAGGTTCTCACCGAGCGCAAGGTCATCCGCGAGGAGCGCCGCAGCCGCGTCGATAACGATCCATCCTCGCTTCTGCAAGAGCAGTTGATGGCGTCGCTTTATGTGGCGCACCCTTATCATACGCCCGTCATCGGCTGGGACACCGAGATCCGCGAACTCACCCGCGAGGACGCGCTGCGGCATTACAAGAAGTTTTACGCGCCGAATAATGCGATTCTGGTCGTGACCGGCGACGTGGAGCCGGATCGGGTCATGGAGCTTGCGAAGAATACCTATGGCAAGATCCCGGCCAATCCGGAAGTCGGCGCGCCGCGCAAGCGGCCCGTGGAGCCGGAGCCGCTGACGGAGCGGCGCGTCGTTCTGCGCGATGAACGCGTCGGCAAGGCCACCTTCGAGCGCTATTATCTCGCGCCGAGCTACAACACGGCCAAAGGCCGCGAAGCGGAAGCCCTGCAGCTTCTGGCGCGGATCGTCGGCAGCAGCAGCACGAGCCGCATCTACACCGCCCTTGTCCGCGACGAACAGAAAGCTTCGAGCGCCAGCGGCTTTTATAGCGGTCTCGCTCTCGACGAGGGCCGCTTCGGCTTCTACGCCGTGGCCGCGGGCGATACGAAGCTCGAAGACATCGAAGCCTCGGTCGACAGGGTTGTCGGCGAGGTGATCAAGAACGGCGTCACGCCGGAGGAGCTTGAGCGCGCCAAGACGAGCGAGATCGCGAACCTGATCTACGCATCCGACAGCCAGCAGAGCCTCGCCCACACCTATGGCTGGAATCTCGCCACCGGCCGCACGATCGAGGATGTCGAAGCGCGGCCCGAGCGGCTGAAAGCCGTCACCCGCGAAGACGTGCAAGCCGTCGCCGTCAAATATCTCGACCGCAAGCGATCCGTAACCGGCTACCTCCTTCCCGTGCCGTCCAAGCTCGCGAAGGTCGATACGCACGCAGTTTCCTCCACCGGCGCCTTCCATTGAGGAGGGGAAGAACCAACATGAAAAGAAATCGTCCTGGGAACCGGCTCGCGCATGCGCTGCTGGCCCCCGCAGCCCTCTTGTCGCTCCTTCTTTGGACCGTACTTCCAGCGGAAGCCATGCAGATTCAGAAAGTCGTCAGCAAAAAAGGGATTGAAGCCTGGCTCGTGGAGGATCACAGCCGGCCCATTCTCAGCCTGCAATTCGCCTTTGTCGGGGGGGCCGTCCAGGACCCCGCCGGCAAGGAAGGCGTGGCGACCTTTGTCTCGGGTATGCTCGACGAAGGCGCTGGCGACCTCGACTCGCAGGCCTTTCAGAACCGCTTGGAAGACCTTGCGGCGAAACTGAGCGTTAGCGCATCCTACGACCAGATCACGGGGTCGTTTCAAACGCTCACGCAAAACCGCGACGAGTCGCTCAAGCTCTTGCGCATGGCGCTGACCTCGCCGCACTTTGCTCAAAAGGACACGGACCGCATCCGCGAGCAGCTGATCGCCACGCTTCGCGTCGACGAAAAGGATCCGGACAAGGTCGCTTCGGTCGAATGGAGCAAGCTTGCCTTCGGCTCGCATCCCTATGGCCGCCCCAATAACGGGACGCTCGAAAGCGTGGCCAAGATTACGCCTGACGATTTGCGCGCTTTCGTGAAAAACGTGTTCGCGCGCGATAACCTCAAAGTGGCCGTCGTGGGCGACATCGACGCGGCGGCGCTCTCCTCGGCGCTCGACGGCGTGTTCGGCGACTTGCCGGCTAAGTCGAACCGCCGGCCGGTGGAAGAGTTCGTTTGGGCGAACGCCTCGAAGCAACGCATTGTGTCCATGCCCAACCCGCAGTCCGTCGTGCAACTCGGCTTCAAGGGGCTGAAGCGCAAAGACCCCGACTTCATCCCCGCCTACATCCTGAACTATGTCGTCGGGGGCGGCGGTTTCTCCTCCAAGCTCATGCAGGAGGTTCGCGAGAAGCGCGGGCTCGCCTATTCGGTCTACACCACGCTCTACCCGCTCGACTACGCGGGCATCTTCCTCGGCGGCGTGGCGACCGAGAACAAGAGCGTCGGCCAGTCTCTCGACCTTATCCGGGCGGAGTTCGACCGCGCCGCCAGGGAGGGGCTGACCGAGGAGGAACTGAGGACCACGAAGGATTACCTGACCGGCTCTTTCGCGCTTCGGTTCGACACGAGCGGCAAGATCGCGGCCCAGCTTCTCGCCATCCAGCTCGACGACCTCGGCATCGACTACATCGAGCGGCGCAACGGCGAGATCGAGGCCGTGACGGTCGACGACATCAAACGCGTGGCGAAGCGGCTGCTGGAGCCGAAGAACCTGATCGTCACCGTCGTCGGAGAGCCGGAGGGCATAACCGAGACGGGGCTGTAGAGTTTCCCAATTAGGCCAACGGATGGCCTTCGTTCGTCATCCCGGAAAGGCGAAGCCTTATCCGGGACCATAAAAAATCGCGGCGCTCATTTTTTTTGCGATCCCGGCTCGCGCTTCGCTTGGCCGGGATGACGAAGGGAGCCGATGGCCGGGATGACGATGCGTGTCGTTGGGCGGGATTATGATGGGAGCCGATAGCCGGGATGACGATGCGTTGGGCAAATCGGCGGAGTCCGCTTAGCCCTAAACGCGCCGAAAACATCGCAAAAAGCCGCAAGCCGCGGCTTTTTCTTTGTTCGGGCCACGTTGCGTGTAAACAGTTGTTGAAAGCGAGGGGCGCCTCCTCGCTTTCGCGCCGAAGGAGGCGTCGCCAGGGTAAGCTCGATGGGAGAGGATTCGCGCACATGACGTACCGTCAATCGATAGAAGGCTGCCTGTCGTCGAAGATCGGGGACGCCGGTCTCACAGACGACCGTCTCACCCAGTGGCTCACCCTTCTGACGCCGCGCTTCAAGGCGCTCGAAGAAGAGGCGCAGGCGAAAAGCTTCGCGCATTTCCGCATCCTCGACGAGACCGCCGATATCGAAGAGACGCGCGCCGCCTACGATAAGCTCGCCGCCGGCGCCGAGACCATCGTGATCCTCGGGACCGGCGGTTCGAGCCTCGGCGGGCAGGCCATCGCGCAGCTTGGCGGCTGGTCGATCCCGGGCGACAACGGTCCGGACGGCGGCGAGCGCCCGCGCCTGCGCTTCTACGACAATCTCGACGCCCGCTCCTTCGTGCGGGGCCTCTCCATCCTCGACATCCCCAAGACGCGCTTCATCGCCATCTCCAAATCGGGCACGACGGGCGAGACGCTCGCGCAAACGCTGACCGCGTTCAAATTCATCGAGGATGCGGGCCACGCCTCGCTCATCCCCCAGATCTTCCTCGGCGTGACGGAGCCCCATAAGGAAGGCGTCGGCAATGGCTTGCGCGCGCTGTTCTCGGCGCGGGGCATTCCCCTGCTGCCGCACAGCACCGAGATCGGCGGCCGCTACTCGGCTTTCACCACCGTCGGCCTTCTGCCGGCGATGGCGCGCGGCCTCGACGTGGCGGCGTTCCGCGCGGGCGGCAAGGATGTCGTGCGGCAGCTTACGGCCGCGACCATGCCCGAGGAGCATCCGGCCGCCGTGGGCGCCGCCGTGGCCATCGGCCTTGCCAAGGATCTCGGCGTCACGAACTCCGTGATGATGCCCTATTCGGACCGGCTTGAGCGCTTCAGCGCCTGGTACGTCCAGCTCTGGGCGGAGAGCCTCGGCAAGGGCGGCGAAGGCACGACGCCCATCGCGACGCTGTGTCCGGTGGATCAGCACAGCCAGCTCCAGCTTTTCATGGACGGCCCGCATGTTCACTTCATGACCGTGCTCAGGGTCGGCCCGCAGCAAGGCCCGGATAACGGCCTTCAGATTCCGCCAGACCTCGCCGCCGAAGCTGGCGCGCCCTATCTCGCGGGGAAGGCCATCGGCGATCTGGTCCAGGCGCAGCAGAAGGCCATCGTCGATGCGTTCGGCGAGGCGAAGCGCCCCGTCCGCACCATCGACATTCCGAAGCTCGACGAGCGCGCGCTCGGCGCTCTCATGATGCACTTCTTCATCGAGACGATCCTCGCCGCGGACCTCCTCGGCGTCGATCCCTTCGATCAGCCCGCCGTCGAAGTCGGCAAGCGGCTGACGCGGCAGTACCTCGCGGGCTAGGCAGGGTTACGCGATTGGCTAAGCTCATAACCCCTCACCCCACCCCTCTCCCACACAAGCTCGCCTTGGCGAGCTTGTCGCTCTGGAGTGTCCGCATCCGCAAGCGGATGCGGATGGGAGAGGGGACGCCGCCGGGGCGCGCATAAATGGCGACGATCCGCCAGCTCAGCCAGGTCGAGATCAATCGCATCGCCGCGGGCGAGGTGATCGAGCGGCCGGCGAGCGCGGTGAAGGAACTGGTGGAGAACGCCATCGACGCGGGCGCCGCGTCCATCGAGATCGTGACGCAGAGCGGGGGCCTCTCGCTCCTGCGCGTGAGCGACGATGGCTGCGGCATGGACGAGGCCGATCTGAGCCTGTCCGTCGAGCGGCACGCCACCTCCAAGCTTCACGCCGGCGACCTCTTCGACATTCGAACGCTCGGCTTCCGGGGCGAGGCGCTTCCCTCGCTCGGCTCCGTCGGGACGCTGCGCATCGCGACGCGGCCCAGAGGCGCCGCGAGCGGCTTCGAAATCGTGGTCGAGCGCGGGGAGAAATCGCCAATCCGCCCGGCGGCGGCCCGGCCCGGCACATGCGTCGAAGTCCGCGACCTGTTCTCCGCGACGCCGGCGCGCCTCAAATTCACCAAGTCGGAGCGCGCCGAGAATGCGGCCATCGCCGATGTGGTGAAGCGGCTGGCGCTGGCCTGCCCGCATATCGGCTTTTCACTGACGGCCGGCGAGCGCGCATCGCTCTCGCTTGCCGGCGCCGGCGCGAACGACGAGAACGCCGTCCGCCAGAGGCTCGCCCGCATCATGGGGCGCGATTTCGCCGAAGGCGCCGAGCCCGTCCGGCTCGAACGCGAGCGTATTTCGCTAACGGGCTTCGCGGGCAGGCCCACGCTGAACCGGCCGGACCCATCGCTGCAATATGCGTTCGTGAACGGCAGGCCGGTGAAGGATCGCCTGCTGCTTTCCGCCATCCGCGCCGCCTACCAGGACACGATCCCGCGCGGCCGCCATCCGCTTGCGGTTCTGTTCCTCACGCTTCCCGCCGAAGAGGTGGACGTGAACGTGCATCCGGCGAAGGCCGAGGTGCGCTTCCGCGAGGCGAGCCTGATCCGCGGCTTCGTCATCTCCGCGTTGAACGAGACGTTGCGCGTGGCCGCCTCGGCTTTGCCCGCGGCCAGGCCCCTCGCGGGGGAGCTTGGCCCCGCGCCGCAAGCGCAGCCGGGCTTCCATCAATATCGCGCGCCGCTGCGTCCCGCCTCGCCGCCGCTGCTGTCGAACGGCGCGAACGGTTTTGCCGAGGCGCCGCAACCCGCCTTGCGCGAGGACGGCGCCCCCGAAGGCGAGCAGGCGGAATTCCCGCTCGGCGTCGCGCGCGCGCAGGTGCACAAGACCTACATCGTCTCCGAGACGGAGGACGGCGTCATCCTCGTGGACCAGCACGCCGCCCATGAGCGCATCGTTTACGAGAAGCTGAAGGCCGCGCTGTCGGGCGGGCGCATCGCGCGGCAGCTTCTGCTTATCCCCGAAATTGTCGAAATGCCCGAGGAGGACGCCGCGCTTGTCGTCGAGCATCGCGACAGCATCGCCGAGAGCGGCCTCGTGCTCGAAAGCTTCGGGCCGGGCGCCGTCATCGTGCGCGAGACGCCGGCCATTCTCGGCCAGGCCGATCTGCAAGGCCTCGTGCGCGACCTCGCGCAGGAGCTTGAGGACAGCGCGAAGGGCGGCGTGGAGGCGAAAATCCACGCCATCTGCGCCACGATGGCCTGCCACGGCAGCGTGCGCGCCGGCCGCAGCCTTCGGCTCGACGAGATGAACGCGCTGCTCCGCGAGATGGAGGCGACGCCCAACACGGGGCAGTGCAACCACGGCCGCCCCACTTTCGTGGAGCTGTCCCGCACCGACCTGGAGCGGCTTTTCGAGCGGCGGTAGGGCGTTAACAGTGAGCATTAGGCGATCAAAACCCAACAGCATTGAACGCTTAGCGATGCGGTGTTATCACCCGGTCCGCTTTTTATTGATTGACAGGCGATCGCATGGGCTTCTGGATTCGCTCGGGGGGTATCCTACTGGGAGCGATTTCGCTCTTCAGTCTTTCCGCAAAGCTTTTCAATTTCGGTTTGGCCCCAGTTATTGAGGATTTTTTGAAGTTTTATCGCGATCTGCTTTATCCTTTGGCCGATGCATTGCTAACCTCGATAAAATGGGCGGTGCATCTGGTCCACATTGAGCTTCCTAAAATACCATCAGACGCACTTATTATCTACTGTGTTATAGCATCTTCTCTAGCAAGGTTTATCTGGCAAGAGAAAACCACAGCAGAGAGAACTATTCTTGTTTTGGCTCCAACGATATGGCCCCTTACGTTTTTAGTATTCTTGATTGTTTATCTTGATAATTTCGGGCGGATAGTCTCATTCGAAGGAGTTGATGTCGTAGATATATTTCCTGGCTGGGCGACAGAAATCGGCAAAATATTTGTAGCGTTTCTATTTCTATTCGGAACAAACGCCTACTTTTCACCTTGATGATACGTCACAACCTTCGCGGCGAATATTCAGCGCTAACCCGCCAGCACATTGCCGGGCGGCTTGGCGAAAGCGAAAAACACCGCGCAAAACACTGATTGCGCAAGGAGAGACAATTGGGCTCATACCGCTGTCCGCTATGCCTCCAATAGCGTTATAGGGATCGGCAATCTCGAACTTCGGTTCTCGGCCTAGTTGCGGGCATTCATGTTAGAGGCGCCCCGCGCCACCGTGCCGCCAAAAATCCCGTTAACCTCGCGCTAACGCATTCCGCTTGCATTAACCAGCGAGTTTTTGAAATTTAACCAAAAGAAACACAATGATTAAGTAATTTATGCAAAGCCGGGCGCATGGCAACTCAGCAAAATCAAGGCTTCGAGAGAGTTTTCTATCTATATACTTATAGGACTTTTTGCCAAACGAACCCAATTTTTTGAAGAATTTTAAGCAAGGCCTCCCGGCAACGCGAACCCGCTTGTGGAAGCGGGCACGCCGCGGCCCGGGTTCCGGCCTGAACGCGCCCCTGAACTCTCGCTCATGCGCTGGCGCGTAGAACGGCTGTCAAGGCGCGAGGCAGGCGGCGAGGCTTTCGGCGTCGAAGCGCATGAGCGCGAAATACTGGCCGGGACCGGCGGGCAGCCCCGCGCCGATTTCGTCCAGCACGCCGCGTTTCGTAGCCGTGCCCTCGGTGAGCATGTCGACAAGCTTCGGCGGGAATTGCGGCTCGGAAAACACGCAAAGCGCGCCTCCCGCCTCGATCTTCGCGCGGATCGCGGACAGCCGCTTCGCGCCGGGCGGCCGCTCCGGGCTGAGCGTCACGGCGCCAAGCCCGTGAAGGCCGTAGCGCTTTTCGAGATACTGCGTCACGTCATGGAAGACGATGAATGGCTTGCCGGAAAGCCCCTCGAACCGGCTTTTCAACTCGGCGTCGAGCGCTTCGAGCCTGGCCTTCAGCTTCGAGGCGTTCGCCCTGTACCGCGCCGCATGCTCGGGGTCCATCTCGGCGAACTCTTCGGCCAGATACGCGGCGATCCGGATGGCGTTCGCCGGGTCGAGCCAGAAATGAACGTCGATGGGGCCGCCGGCGCGACGATGGCCGTCCCCTTCGGCTTCCGCGTCCCGCATGTCGGCGCCGATTGTCCGCGCCGGGAGAAGCGTGAGGCCGGGCGCGTTTTCCAGATCGATGATTCGCGCCTTGCCCGGCAGCGTCGCAATCGACTTGTCGAGGAAAACTTCGAGGTTGTCCGAGACGCGGACAATGGCGTCGGCCTCGGCCAGCGCCTTCGCGTCCGAAGGTTTGAGCGAATAGGCGTGAGGCGAAACCGCCCCTTCGAGCAGGAGCTTCGGCTGAGCGACGCCCTCAAGAATGGCGGCGGCGAGCGAGTGCGCCGGTTTGATCGTGACGACGACATTTGGCGCGGCCGAGCCTTCAGCGGTCATCGCGGCAAAGGCGATGAGCGCCGCGAGCATGCGAAGGACCGCAGGTCTTGCCGGATTGAAAGGGGCCTTGAGGATCATGGACGCAAACCCCCACACCCGGCCGAGGCCGGCTCTGCCAACGTGAAGGGAATGCAAGCCTATCGGAATGCGGAAAAAGCGATGCCGCCCATGGTTCGACAGGCTCACCATGAGGTTAACCCGCTGGAAAAACGCGGCCTCATCCTGAGCTTGTCGAAGGATGGAGGAGCCAAGAATTCCTTCTTTTCCAGCAGACAGCTAATGCTTGAAGCCGTAGCGCTGGGCCGCGGTCTTGGGCATCTCCGGCTCAAGCTCGCGGTCGAAGCCGAAATCCGGCGGAAGAGGAATATCGCTGCGCGGGTCCGGGGCGGCGAGGGCCGGCGGAAAGATAGCTCCTGGGGTCGCGGCTGAGCGGCGCGCGCTGCGGGCTGGGGGCTGGGCGGGGTTGCGATGACGCTTCGGGGGTGGGCTGGCCGACCGCCGACCATTGGCTCGCGCCGAACCAGACCTGCACGAGTTGGTGCTCGTCGTCGGTGAGTTGCACGCCGGCATGGCGGCATTTGGCGAGCACGAAATCGCGGTAAGCGCGCGCGACCGCCGCGGGCGAGCGCGTGTGTTCGAGCCAGGGATCGATCTCGTCGATGGCGTCGAGGACGAAGGACACATCCTTCAGCGCGACGCGCAATCCCTCCTGCGTGGCGCGCGCAACTACGGCTTGCGCCGTCTTCACCGGCGCGAAGCCGCGCTCGTGAACCTCTGTCGCAACGAGCGTGAACAGAAGCTGATATTCGCTCGGCGGCAGGGGAGGCGCCTTGCAGGCGTCATAGATGCGCGTGATCGAGTTCTGGAGTTCGGCGAGTTTCGACGAGGTCGCCTCGGCGGGCGGCGGCAGTCGATTGGGCTTTTGCTGCGCGGGTTGCGGCGCCGCAAACTCGACCCGCTCATCGAGCCGGTGGCGCTTCGGATCGTAGACGAAATGCGGCGCCTTGTCGGTGAGGCGGATGCCTTCGGGCAAGGTGGCGTTCAGGAAGTTGAGGAAGCCGCCGGAGCCGGCCCAGTTCGTGCCGAGCGTTTTCGCATGCCCCAAAATCTTCTGCGCGCGGTCGGCGAGATAGGCGATCGGCACGGGCTTTTCAGAGGTGCGGACAACTTCGAGCACGAGATTGAGGATTTCCTGACCGATGGCCTGGAAGTCTTCGATGAGCGATTGTACCGCGGAATTCGCGTGGCCGGCTGGCCTTCTCTTTGCGGGCTCCTGCGGCTGCGCGTAAGCGGGCATGTATTCGGATTGCGCCGGCGCTGGCTCGGGATAGACTTGTGCGGGCGGCGGCGCGGGATAGGCTTGCGCGGGCGCGGGCGGCGAATAAGGCGGCAAGGCGTGCAGCGTCTGCGGCGGCGCTATCTCTCTTTGGCTGTAGGTCCGCGCTCCGTCGTAAGAAAGCTCCGGACGCTGCGAAGCGCTCCGGTCATGAGGAATCATGAGAGACGCGGGCGTTTCATCGAGGAGGAAGGCGATCATCTCGCGCTCCTCGATCCAACCGTCGCTGAAGGCCTTGTAGATGTCGGCGGTGCTCTCGTTCGCGTAGACCACGGTGCGGCGGTCGTGCGAGCGGAGATGATGCAGCACGGGCGTGAAATCGGCGTCGCCCGACAGGATGATGAACTCGCCGAAGCGCGTGGGATGCTCCAGGTAGTCGCGGATATCGCACGCGATCTTGATGTCGGTGCCGTTCTTGAACTGGGACGACAGCGGCTGGCAGTCGACCACTTCGAGCCCGGCGACCATGAAGTTCGTCCGCACGGTTGCGAAATTGTGCGGATCGTGCGGGCCGCCGCGGTTGACGAGCAAACGCCCGGGATTGCCGTAGCAGCGGGCCACCGCAAAGCGGCGGCGCACGTAATCCTGATGGGACTTGAATCGAACGAGCCCGCCCATGGCGATCCGGCTCATCCATTCGGCGGGATTCCTCGCGAAGCGGCCAGCCGCTTCCTCGCTCACGCGGCGCAAGGATAGGTACACGTTGTCGAAGTCGACGAACAACGCGGAAAGGCAGACCTCCGCGGACCCCGGAATCATAGCTCTATACCCCGCTCGGACCATCGTCTGCCAACATGACCCCTCAAACCGGCAAACGATAGTGTATTTAAATTTAGAGCCGCTTCGCAAGGATTCCTGCATGCCTTGCGCGTCGCTACGGCCATTTTTTATGCGGTTGAGCGACGTTTCGCTGCTTGACAGGCCGTTTGCCCCATCTTTCAGGCCTCGTCCGCATTCGAGCCTGAAGCACCCGTCACATATTCGTCGCATCGAACCTGAGCCGCATTAAATGGTAAATGCGGGGTAGGCGCAAGCCCAACCTCCGCGAGCGGGCTTTATCCACATGCGGGGCGCGTCGAGCGCCGGGAGCGCGGCTCTAACCCATTGGAATCGCTCAGTGGCGTTCGGAAAGCGCGGGCTTGACCCCCCGCGGCGCCGGGTCTGTCCCCATCGATGGCGCCGAATCGCCCGCCGGCGCATTCGCCCTAAAAACCAACGCGTAAAGGGCTGGCGGGAACGTTAAGGCCCGCGCCGTTGCGGCTAAAAGTCCCCCCAATCTTGGCGAGGGCTCGCCTTCATAAAGGATTTGCCAAAGCCCGGACCGCCGCATCGGCTGGCGAACCTTTTGCCGCGCCGTGAGTTTTCATTCGGCTAACGTAAAGGAGTTAGGCAATGGATAAGGAACGCATCAAGGGCGGCGCGGAGCAGGCCAAGGGCTCGATCGAGGAGGCTGCCGGCAAGGCGACCGGCGACACAAAGACAGAGGCCGAGGGCAAGGCCGACAAGGCCGCCGGGAAAGTTCGAAGCACCGTAGGCGGCGTCAAGGACGCCCTGAAGGGGAAATGATTTCCTCGAAGCCCCCCTCAGACGGGGGCTTTTTTGGGCTCGCCGCCGCTCGCATAGGTAGTCCTGATGCAAAAATGCATCTCTACCAAAAGTATTGCCGTCCTGGTATGGCGTATGGATGGGGACTTGGGCTACACAGTAGGTATGAATATATCATTGCGACTTTTAAGATATGTTACAGCCGCCGCAGACTGCGCAAACGTCACGGAAGCTGCTCGCCGCCTTCAGGTATCGCAACCTTCGGTTTCGGCCGCCATCGCCGAACTGGAGCAGATGCTCGGCATCACCATTTTCGTACGCCATCACGCCAAGGGCGTGACGCTGACGCCGGCCGGGCAACGGCTGATCGCCGAGGCGCGGCTGCTGTTGAAGCACGCCGAGGAATTTTCGAAAACGGCGGAGGCTCTGGGCGACACGGACAGGGGCGAGATCACCATCGGCTGTTTCCCGACGCTCGCGGCCATGTACATGCCGTCGATCATGCTCGCCTTCGCCGAACGCCATCCGCTTATCGCGCTGCGGCTCGAAGAAGGCGACCAGGAGCAGCTTCTCCAGGACTTGGCGCAAGGCCGGATCGAAATGGCGTTCTCCTACATCTACGGCGCGCCTCCCGGTTTCGATACGAAGCCGCTTCTGACGCTCCCGCCCGTCGTTTCTCTCCCAGCGAATCACCGCCTTGCGAATGCGCCCGACGCCAGCCTGACCGAACTCGAAGACGAGCCGCTGATCCTGTTCGACAGCCCCTTCATCCGGGATTACTCCATGAGCGTGTTCGATGCGCTCGGGATTCAGCCTAATATTCGTATCAAGGTCCACTCGTTCGAGCTGATGCGCGGGCTTGTGGCGCGCGGCCACGGCTATGCGCTGCATGTCTCGGTGCCGCAGACCTCGACGACCTATGATGGCGGGCAGATCGTGGTGAAGCCGCTCAGGGACAAGCTTCCGCCGGCTCAAATCGTGTGCGTCACGCCCGGATCGCACCTCATGCGGCCGGCAGTGAAAATCTTCCAGGACTTCCTCGAAAGCGCGCTGAAACGCACGCAATTCAACGGCGCCGCGCAGCAACTCGCATCTACCGCCGCTTAGAGCACAGCTCCGATGCTTACTCGGTTCCCGCCTTCGAAGGCGGGGATCGCCATCGCCTCGGTTTACGGACAAGCCGATCGGCGAGCGACGCCCCGCGACGGGGCATTCGGTTCAAATCCGCGTGTCGGCCTTGGGCTTCGCGACGGGATGCGGGCGCCGAACGCGATGGCGCTTCAGTCTCAATTTGGCCCCGATTCCTTGCCGAGTAGCGGGAGCGTTGAACTTTCCACTTCATACGGTGCGCAACGATGCTCAGACCGGCCAAGCTCCTCGCCGCTTGCCTCCTCTTCGCCCTCGGCTGCCCTCAGGCTCAAGCTCAGTCGGAGGTCGGGTCAGGCCAGGTCAAGGCCGTCTACGGCGCCTGGAAGCTCAAATGCGCCCAGCTCTCCGGCGCAAAGCACGAGAAATGCGCGCTTGTCCAGGATCTCGCGCTGGCGGACCGCAAGAACATGTTCATGACGGTGATCCTGCTGCGATCCTTCGATGGCGGAGACCGGAAAATCCTGCGAGTCGTGGCGCCGCTCGGCATGCTCGTGCCGGCGGGCCTCGGCCTGAAGGTTGACGGCGCGGACGTGGGACACGTCCCCTTCATCAAGTGCTTCCATCTCGGCTGCGTCGCGGAGGTCGTCGTGGACGATCAGCTCGTCTCGAAGTTGGCTGCGGGGCAGACCGCAAGCTTCATCGTGTTTCCGACGCAGGAAGCCGGCATCGGCTTTCCGGCGCCGCTGGCCGGCTTCACCGAAGGGCTCAAAGGCCTGAATTAGGACGGGCCGCGTTCGAAATCCTAGCGCGCGGGCCAGCGCTCCGTCGACCCATGATGGCGGGCCGCCCGAAAGGCGACGTCAGTCACGCGGCGCCGCGCATTTGGAACGGCATGACGTTCTCGGCGCCTTTACGCGGCGGCGAAAACGCGCCCGGGATGACGCGCGACTTCGGCAGGATCAGCGCGGCTTCGGTGCCCGCGCCGAGCTTGCTGTTGAGTTCGAAGCGGCCGCCATGCAGTTCGGCCAGGCCGGCCACAATGGGAAGGCCAAGGCCCGTACCGCAACCGTGCAGCTTGGCGCCGAGCGATCCCTGCCCGAATGCGCTCAAGACGCGCGGAATCTCGTCCTCGGGAATGCCGGGGCCGTTGTCTCGGACGCTGAGGAAGGCCTCGCCCGCGGCCAGAATGCCCGTGCGGACGGCCACGATTCCTTGGTCCGGCGTGAACTTGATCGCGTTCGAGATCAGGTTCAGGCAGATTTGCCTCAGCGCCCGCTCGTCGGCGAAAACCGGCGGCATGTCCGGCTTGAAATCCGTGATGAGGCGCAAGCCTTTGGCTTGTGCGTCGAGCCTCAGGATGCGCAGGCTTTCCTGCACGACCTCCTTGACATCCAGCGCCGTTTCGGAAAGCTCGTAGCGTCCCGCCTCGATCCGCGAAAGATCGAGGATCTCGTTGATGACCTTCAACAAATGGTTGCCGGACTCGTGGATGTCGGCGGCGTAGGATTTGTAGGTCGCGCTCCCGATGGGCCCCATGATCTCGTCCTTCATCATCTCCGAAAAGCCGAGGATGGCGTTGAGCGGGGTGCGCAGCTCGTGGCTCATATTGGCGAGGAATTTCGATTTCGCGAGATTGGCCGCCTCCGCTTTCATTCGAGCCTCGTCCGAAGCCGTCTTCGCCTTTCCAAGCTCCTCGATGAGCCTGTCCTTTTCCGCGCGGTAATCCAGCATCGAAAGCACGGTGCGATGCAAGGTCCTGACCAGGAACACGAAATAGAAATGGATACCCACGGCGACGACGGCCATGATCCAGTAGAAGGGGTCGCCCGTCATGAGAAAACGGAGCGCGAGAGCCGACGTCACCGGAATGGTGCCCGCATGCAGGATCGTCATGACCGAAGCCGCGAACAGCATGCGGATCGCGGTGACGACGGTAAGCGCGGCGAAGAGGAAGAAGTAGGCCGCCTCGCTCTGCCGCGTGAATTCCGTGAACGCGACAGCCGCCCAGCAGACGCCGTAAAGGAACTCCGCCGCCGCGAGGTTCCGGCGCCACTGGCGAAGGTCGACCGTTTCGCGAGGCTCCATGCGGAACCGGCGGCACAGGGCGAGCAATATGCCTTCCGAAATGAAAATGGTTGCAAGCCACAGGAGGAGCTGGCGCGGATCGGCCCAGCTCAGCATGGTGACGGCGACCACGATGGCAAGGATCGGCACGGTCAGCGCCGCCACCCCTTCGTTGCGCACGAACATGTGAAGGAGGTCGTAGGCGAAGTCTCTCGATGCCGTCGCTTTGGCCTCCGGCGGACTCTCGGCCACGGCTTTCCGACTTTTGCTGCCTTGGCGCGCAAATACGCGCCAGTAAACGGAGCCAGCGGTACTCATCAACCCGAGATCCACATCTGGAGGGACGTTGCGCGATTGCTGCCCTCAACGCGCCAGTGAGAAGATTATGACTGAAAAAGTGCTAACATCCGGTTGACGAGCCGTTCTCCTTCTTAATCTTGAGTTTCGGTTCCGTAACAAACCGGTGAAACTATCGAGGCTTGGTAAACGATGAAAATCCTGGATGAGAAGCGCGCGCCGAACCCCCGCCGGGTAAGGGTTTTCCTGGCCGAGAAGGGGATCGATGTCCCGTTCGAGCAGGTCGAGATCATGACCGGGGCGCACAAACTGGCCGGCTTCACAAAGCTTAATCCGGTCCAGCGCGTTCCGGTGCTCGTCCTGAACGACGGAACCGCCATCTCGGAAAGCATGGCGATCTGCCGCTATTTCGAGGCCATTCAGCCCGAGCCTTCGCTTTTCGGCGAGACGCCCATTGAAATCGCGCTCATCGAAATGTGGAACCGCAGGGCCGAACTCAATTTCTTCTTCCCCGTGGCCCACATTTTCCGGCACACCCACCCCGCGATGGCGGGTCTCGAAGTCCCGCAGGTCCCGGCCTGGGCCGAGGCGAACAAGCCGCGCGTCGCGGAGATCGTCCGAGTTTTCGATGAGAGGCTCGGCGCGTCGCCCTATCTGGCGGGCGAGCGCTTCTCGGTGGCCGACATCACCGCCATGATCGCAACAGACTTCATGAAACCCGCGCGCCTCGCCGTTCCCGGCGATGCCATTCACTTCAAGCGGTGGTATGAGGACGCATCGTCCCGGCCCTCTCATAAAGCCTGAGGATTCATGAAACTGACGATCATTGGATGCGGCGACGCGTTCGGTTCCGGCGGGCGCTTTCACAGCTGTTATCTGCTTGAAACGTCGCAAGGGCGCCTCATGCTCGATTGCGGGGCGAACTCGCCTTTCGCGCTGAAAAGAGCGGGGATCGGGATCGCTTCCATCGACGCCATCGCGATCAGCCATTGCCATGGCGACCACTTCGGCGGCCTGCCGTTTCTTTTCATAGAGCGGATGTTCATGGAGCGCGGGCCGAAGCCTCTCGAAATCATTGGGCCTCCTGGCGTCGCCCGTCGAACGGCGGAGCTTTTCGAAGCGCTCTACCCCTCCCTTCAGTCCATCCCCAGGGACTTCGAAATCCGTTATCGCGAGCTTGAACCCGGTCAGGCCACCTCATGGCGCGGCGTCTCCATCGCGGCCTATGAGGTCGACCATTTCTCCGGTACGCCCTCGCTCGCTTTGGCGATCGGCGACGGCGGCAAGCGCTTCAGTTTTTCCGGAGACAGCGGCTGGTGCGGCGGAGTAGTCGAAGCCGGGCGCGGCGCCGATCTCTACCTCGTCGAATGCACCACCTACAGCATTAAAACCGCCGTGCATCTCGACTATCTCACGCTCGCCGCGAACTTCGGCCGCATCGGCGCCAAGCGCTATCTCCTCACCCATATGAGCCCCGAAATGCTGCTGGCCGCGAAAAATATCGATCGCAGCCGCTGCATTCTCGCCGAGGACGGGATGTCGTTAGACGTTTGAAGCATGCAGTTCAGCAAAAATTTTCTATGCATCGGGCTTTTTCGTGTGTAACGTGGCTCAAGCTTACGCTCAACCGTACCGCTTGAAGCAAATTATGCTGGACTCGCCGATGCTCGACACGATGGATATAAAGATACTTACAATTCTGCAAGAGGACAGCACCCTTCCCGTCGCCGAGATCGGCAAGAAGGTTGGCCTCTCGACGACGCCGTGCTGGCGGCGCATCCAGAAGCTGGAGCAGGACGGCGTCATCGAGAAGAGGGTCGCCCTTCTCAACCCCAAGAGCGTCGGCGCGGGCGTCACGGTTTTCGTCGCCATCACCACGAACCAGCACAATTCGGCCTGGCTCGAACGCTTCCACGGGGTCGTCGAAAGTTTCCCCGAGATTGTCGAAGCCTATCGCATGAGCGGTCAGGTGGATTACCTCCTGCGCGTGGCGGTCCCGGACATCGCGAGCTACGACCGCTTCTACAAGGCGTTCATATCGAGGATCGACCTCACCGACGTGAGTTCGAGCTTCGCCATGGAGCAGATCAAGTTCACCACCGCGCTGCCGTTGTCGTTCGCGGCCAACGCCGCCGCCAAGCGCCCCGTGCAGACGACGGCTTGACGGAGCGCCGAAATCGGGGTTCCTCAAGGGATCATGAGTCTCGAAGGAACAGATTTGGCGCGGCCGGAATGGCGCAGCGCGCGTCGCATCGCCGTTAAGATCGGCTCGGCGCTGCTGACCGACCGCGCGACCGGCGCCTTGAAGCAATCCTGGCTCGAAGCCATCGGCGACGACGTGGCGGCGCTGAAGGCGGAGGGGCGCGACGTCATCCTCGTGTCGTCGGGCGCCATTGCGCTCGGGCGAAGCGCGCTCGGCCTTGCGCGCGGGCCGCTCCGGCTGGAGGAGGCGCAGGCCGCCGCATCCGTGGGACAGATCAACCTCGCCCACGCTTATCAGACCGTGTTCCGCGAGCGCGGGCTGACGACGGCGCAGATTCTTGTCACGCTCGGAGACACCGAGGAACGGCGGCGGTATCTGAACGCGCGCAATACCATCGAAACGCTTCTCAAGCTCGGCGCGATTCCCGTCGTCAACGAGAACGACACGGTCGCCACCTCGGAAATTCGCTACGGCGACAACGACCGCCTCGCGGCGCGCGTCGCCACCATGATGACGGCCGACTGTCTCGTGCTGCTCTCGGACATCGACGGGCTCTACACCGCGCCGCCCGCGCAAGATCCGAACGCCAGACGGCTCGACGTGATCGCCGCCATCACGCCCGAAATCGAGGCGATGGCGGGCGAAGCCGCCACCGAGCTTTCGCGCGGCGGCATGGTCACGAAACTCGCCGCCGCCAAGATCGCGGTCGCGGCGGGCACGCACATGGTCATCGCGTCGGGCAAGGGGCTGCACCCGCTGCGGGCGCTCGGCGAGGGCGCGCCCTGCACCTGGTTCGTCGCCAGCGCCAACCCCGTCACGGCCCGCAAGCGCTGGATCGCGGGCACGCTCGAACCCAAGGGCGCGATCGTGATCGACGACGGCGCGCGCGCGGCGCTGCAATCGGGCCGCAGCCTGCTTCCGGCGGGCGTCAAGAGCGTGAGCGGCCAGTTCGAGCGCGGCGAGGCTGTCATCATCCGCGACATAGCGGGCCGGGAACTCGGGCGCGGGCTTGCCGCCTACACCGCCGAAGAGGCCGCCTTGATCGCGGGCCGCAACTCGCAGGAAATCGAGGCGACGCTCGGCTATGCCGGCCGCGCCGCGCTCATCCATCGCGACGACATGGCGCTTCACCGCGATAGCGATTGAGCACGGGAACGGCTTCAAATTTTCACCGCGCCAAGTCAACCAGCCCGTGCCAGAGATGTGCTCTTCGACACACACACTACGTTGCAATTCGGCCACAAGCCTATTTATTAACACAACCATAGGTTAATTATTAAGATAATAGATGAAAAATATCTACCTAAGATAGCAGAAAACGGCCTTTTTTTCCAAACGAACCCAATAAGGCAAACAAATCCCTACCCTTGCGCCGCGCCGCGCAACGAGAGACGCACGCCATTTTCTCTTGTGCCGAAGCGGCGTCGGCGGCATTTATCGTGGTCAGGAAAAGTGCGAGCCAGGATCGCAAAGGGCCAAGCGGTTCTTCTTAGAACGATCCCGGATAGCCGCAAGCGGCTTCCGGGATGATGAGGTTGGCCAAGTCCACATCGAAGGTATTGGTGGTTATCATGACGCTGGCGCTCCTTGCGGATACCCCAGGCAGCGGCTCGCTGAGGGCGGCGCTTCTCGCCATCGGCGGGCAGGCGAAGAGAGCGGCGCGCGCGCTGGCGCTCGCGCCCACGGAGCAAAAGAACGAGGCGTTGCGCGCCGCCGCCGCCGCGATCCGCGCGCGCTCGGCAGACATCCTCGCCACGAACGCCGGCGACCGGAAAGCGGCGCGCGACGCGGACCGGCCCGACTCCTTCGTGGACCGGCTCACGCTGACGGAGGCGCGCGTCGAGGCGATGGCGCGCGGGCTCGATGAGATCGCCGCGCTCGCCGATCCCGTCGGCGAGGTCATCGCCGCCTGGGATCGCCCGAACGGCCTGAAGATTTCGCGCGTCCGCGTGCCGCTCGGCGTGATCGGCATCGTCTATGAGAGCCGCCCCAACGTGACGGCGGACGCTGGCGGGCTTTGCCTGAAATCGGGCAACGCCGCGATCCTGCGCGGCGGCTCGGAATGCCTCGAAAGCAACCGCGCCATTCACGCCTGCCTCGCCGAGGGGCTGAAGGCGGCGGGCCTGCCGGAAACCGCGATCCAGCTCATCGCCACGGCGGATCGCGACGCTGTGGGCTATCTCCTCGCAGGTCTCGACGGCGCCGTCGACGTCATCGTGCCGCGCGGCGGCAAGAGCCTCGTCGAGCGCGTGCAGAAGGAGGCGCGCGTGCCGGTGTTCGCCCATCTCGAAGGCATCTGCCACGTCTATGTGGACAAGGCCGCCGATCTGGAGAAGGCGCGCGCCATTGTGCTGAACGCCAAGCTGCGCCGCACCGGCATTTGCGGCGCCGCCGAGACGCTGCTCGTGGATGAAGCCGGCGCGGCCCGGCTGCTTCAGCCGCTTGTCTCCGCCCTCATCGACGCGGGCTGCGAGGTGCGCGGCGATGAGGCGGTGCGCGCCGCCGATCCCCGCGCCGTGGCCGCGACCGAAGCCGACTGGGGGACCGAATATCTCGACGCCATCATCTCGGCGAAAGTCGTCCCCGGCGTGCGCGCCGCCATCGGCCACATCGCCAAATACGGCTCGCGGCACACCGACTGCATCGTCACCGAAGACGCCGCCGCCGCCGAGAGCTTCCTGCGCGAAGTCGACAGCGCCATTGTGCTGCACAACGCGTCCACGCAATTCGCCGATGGCGGCGAGTTCGGCATGGGCGCCGAGATCGGCATCGCCACGGGGCGCTTCCACGCGCGCGGGCCGGTCGGCGTGGAGCAACTCACGACCTTCAAATATGTCGTGCGCGGCGACGGACAGACACGGCCCGCATGACGGGCGTGTGGATGGGGATGCCGCCCATGGTTCGACGGGCTCACTATGAGGGTCGGCCCGCCGATGGCGCTGGCCATCGCCTCGAACTTGTTTCTTACCCTCATCCTTGTAACTTCAAAACTGCCGCATTGGCGAGGCCTGTTGCCGATGCGGTGGCGGCGGAGAGACCGCCTCATCCTTGGACGAAAAAGTCCGCAGCTCAGCATGGGTCCTCCGCCGCAAGTCCATTGAACCCGCACAGTCGCCTGGGCCGCAAAGCGAGCCCGTTTAGACAAGGAAGGGTAGAGATGGAAACAATCGTGCAGCCTGTTTTTGTGGGGATCGATGTCTCGAAGGATAAGCTCGATGTGGCGCTTTGGCCGTCGGGAGAAGGGTTCACGGTCGAACGCAACGCAATAGGCCTGAACAGCCTCTGCGCCAAACTCGCGGCCGTAACCCCTGTCACCATTGCCTTGGAGGCCACGGGCGGCTTCGAAACCGTTGTGGCGGCAGCCCTGGCGGCGGCCGGTCTGGCGGTCGCCGTTGTTAATCCCGCCCAGATCCGGGCCTTCGCCCACGCGCTCGGCAAAAGAGCGAAAACCGATCCCATCGACGCCGCCGTCATCGCGCGCTTTGCCGAAGCAGCAAGACCCGCCATCCGCCCCCTCGCCGATGCCGAAACCCAACTCCTCGCCGATCTCGTCGGCCGGCGCCGGCAAATCGTCGACATGATCGTCGCCGAAAAACAAAGGCTTGGCCGCGCTCCCGCCAAGCGCCTGCGCAAAAGCATCGAACGGCTCTTGAAAGCCTTGGAGAAGGAGCTCTCAAGCCTCAATGGCGATATCGACGCCGCCGTAAAGGCTTCGCCTTTGTGGAGAGCGAACGAAGAGCTTCTGACCTCCGTCCCCGGCGTCGGCCCAACCACCGCGCGCACTCTCATGGCGGAACTGCCCGAGCTTGGCGCCTTGACGCGCAGGGAGATCGCCTCGCTGGCCGGCCTTTGCCCCTTCACCCGCCAGTCCGGACAATGGCGGGGCAAGAGCTTCATCGCGGGAGGCAGAGCGGACGTGCGCGCAGCCCTGTTCATGTCGGCCATGGTCGCGGCAAGGTTCAACCCCATCCTGAAAACCTTCTATGACCGGCTTGCCGCAGCCGGCAAACCCAAGAAAGCCGCTCTCGTCGCGGTCGCGAGAAAGCTCCTCACGATCCTCAACGCCATCCTGAGAGACCAAAAACCATGGCAACCCGCTTGACAGCCAAGACAGTCGCTGAGCTTGTCGAAGGATGAGACGGGGACCTCCAGCCTCGTCATTGGGGCTTTCGAATGCGGATTTGCGTCCTCCTCCCGCGGCGGACGGAATGCGCATCGGGCTTCTCGGCGGCTCCTTCAATCCGCCGCACGCGGCGCACCGGCTGATCAGCGACACTGCGCTGAAGCGCCTCCGCCTCGCGCAGGTGTGGTGGATCGTGACGCCCGGCAATCCCCTCAAGGATCGCGCCCAACTCGCCCCGCTCGCCGAACGCGTCCGGCTGGCGCGCAAGCTCGCGCGCGATCCCCGCATCAAGATCACGGCCTTCGAGGCGGCGCTCGGTACGGCCTACACCGCCGCGACCCTCGCCTATCTGCGCCAGCGCTTCCCCCGCGTGCGCTTTGTGTGGCTGATGGGCGCCGACAATCTCGCGGGCTTCCACCGCTGGAAGGATTGGCGGACGATTTTCGAGACGATGCCGATAGCGGTGGGGGACCGGCCCGGCTGGCGCTATCGCGCGCTGTCTTCTCCGGCGGCCTGCCGGTTTGCGCGCAATCGCATCCCCGAGAGCGGCGCGGCGGCGCTCCCCAACCTTGAGCCGCCGGCTTGGTGCACCCTGTCGGGGCGGCTGTCGAAATTGTCTTCGACCGCCCTTCGCGCCGCGCGCGCCATCCCGAACGCTTAGCGCATCGAACGCGACTCGGGGCGACGCCGTGTCCGGCAAACTATCTGTCGGTGGCGCCGGCGACCAGTTCGCCAACGCTTGCCGGCGAAGCAGCTTTTGCGGGATCCGCGTCCTTTGCCTTGTGCACCCAGGCGCCCGCGAGTTCCGGGTTCTCGCGGCGGGCGGGCGAAGGAATGACGGTGGCCGTGCTTTTCGGCGCGTCGCCCGTAACCCTATCGGCGTCCGACAGCAGCCAGCCCTTATCGGCCAGCTCCCGGCGGCGGCGGCGATAGGCGAGCCCCAGCAGATCGCTGCGCACGTTCAACTCGGCCGAAAGATCGAAGGGCAGGAGTTCGGGGCGCACTTTCTCCATGACGACGACGTCCTGGTCGTAGATTTTCAGGCTGCGCGAAAGCGCGTTTCTGTTCGCCCACTTCGCCGTGAAGAAAGAGCGGAGCGAAAAGAACTTGGTCAGCGTCGTGGTCTTGTCGATGGGAATGTTGCTCGCGTAGCTGACAAGCTCGCCGATGGGCAGCTTCACATGCAGTGTCACAATATTGGGGAGGATCCATCCCGTCGTCGTTGGCACGGGCGGCCTTTCTTTCAGCCCCGTGCGCGCCCGCCACAGCATGCCCCACAGTCCCTTCGGCGCGGGCGGATGCAGATCGACGGTTGCGAAGGCGGACCATGCATCGGGCTGCACGATCTCGTAATCCGGCACTTCGGGGCGCTCCGGATCGCCAAACGAGCCCGCATGCACGAACGGACCATGAGCGATGTCGCAGCCGTTCTCCAGGATGCGCTCGTAATTGGCGCGCCAGAGGAAATCGCCGCTTATCGCGCGAAACCTGCCGCCTTGTTCGATGAGTTGTTCGAGTTCCGGCAGCTCCGGCATGGGCGGCCGCTCCGCCTCGGGTAAATCGCCGAGGAAGACCCAGATGAAGCCGTACCGCTCCCGCACAGGATAGGAATCAACGCGCGCCTTCAGGGGGATGCTTCGCGCGCACGGGTTCGCCGGGATCCTCTTGCATTGCCCGTCGGGCGCGTATTCCCAGCCATGATAGGGGCAGACGATGCGGTCGCCCTTGACCGCGCCGCCGGAGAGCGCCGCGCCGCGATGCACGCACAGATCCGAAAGCGCGACCGGGCGGCCTTCCGGCGTGCGATAGAGGGCAAGATGCTGGCCCAGCACGGTGACTCTCAGAGGCTTTGGGCCGAGCCGCTCCGCGAACTCGACCGCATACCAGAAATTCTTCAACATCGAAGGACGCTCCGATTCAGTTTGCGGAGCCAGGGAAACGTTTGCGCGCGACAGATGTCCCGCTCCTCTCCGCTATCGTCCGCCAAGGACGGGGAGGGGCGGAAGCCTTCCTGTTCCGGCGGCTTGCGGTCGCCCGGTCTCCTCCGTTTCTCTCAATCGAGCCTCAAGAGCCGTAAAAAGTACATTGACAAGCGCGTGTAGGGCTGTTTACCGGAGGTTGCGGCTTGAGCGCGGCCCGGCGTTTTCGGGCGCGGCGCTTCAGGCTTGATAGGAGGGAACGAGGACGGCTGGGTTCGCCGCCTCAGGAATGCGCGCCTCGCCCGCCGGCTCGATTAAAAAATCGCGGATGACCTCGATCTGATCCTTGGCCATGAGCCAGGGCGCATGGCCGATGCCCTCGAACTCCACCACTTGCGCCTTCGGACCGCGCCGGGTCATCTCGTCGGCGGTTTTCTTGAGAAGCAGGTCCGACAGCGCGCCGCGCAGCGCAAGCGTGGGGCAGCGGATCATGTCGTAGGTTGGCCACAGATCGATGCCCGACAGGAACTCGCTGCCGAAGGCGACGCCGGGCACCGAGCCCGTGCGCATATGCGTGATGATGGCCGGATCGTAGGCGAGGACCAGCGAGCCATCGGTCTTGCGGATCGCGCCATGCTGCGCCACCTGCCGCCACTGCTCGTCGCTCAAGGGCCCGAACTCCGCGCAGGTCTCGCGCAATTGAGCCTCGACCTCCTCCAGTGTGGAGAATTTCGGGTTCAGCGCCTTTTGCGACTGCTTCATGCGCATCAGCGCGGACCAGGGCACGAGCGGGCCGACATCGTTCAAGACGAGCCTGCGGATCGGCGAATGGCGCTTCGCGGCCAGCATCATGCCGATGAGGCCGCCCATCGAGGTGCCGACCCAGTCGATGTGCTTCGGCCCCGCGGGCGCCTTGCCGAACAGACGGCGGATGCGGCTCGGCGGAGGCATCGGCGCGGTGACGCGGGCGATCAGCGCGGCCGCATCGGACAGATAGAGCGAGAAATTATAATCGCCCTTGTGGGGCAGCCACTCGCTCGCGCCGCGCCCGGCCGCGTCCATGCAGACGACGTGGCATGTCTCGGAAAGGCTCGCGGCCAGCTCATCGAAATCGCGGGCGTTGCGGGTGAAGCCGTGCACGCAAAAGACGAGGCGATGGCTCTGCGGATTACCCCATTCGGTATACGCGATTTCGTGAAAGCCATGGGGGCCGAGGCTTTGAAAGCGGCAAAGGCGAGGCTTGGCTGGCTTCGATGACATGGGTGCGAGGACCGAGTCTCTGATGAGGGGCTGCGGGGAGTGGCCGGAAATCGAGGCGATTGCTGTCGCTGAAATTAGCACCTGCAAAGTGGCCGGCGCGAGGTCGCCTTTCCGTTATCAACACGCGGCTGCGCAGGCGGGGGCGCTCGCTCGGCGATTGCGTTTCCATCTTGTGCGGAATAAAGCTCTCGCCAAGGCCGCGAGTGTATGCAGGGCGGCGAAGGACCGCCGTTTTGACAGCCCGCGCCGATAGCGTCGCAAAAATGCCCGCGCCCGCGCAGTGGCTGCTTCTCGCCTCGATCTCGGCGGTCTGCGGCGCGATCCTAAACTGGGCCGGCCTGCCCGCCGCCGTGTTTCTTGGCCCAATGGCGGGCGGCGTTGTCCTCGGCGTGAATGGCGCCACGGTGCGCATCCCGGCCGTCCCCTATGCCGGCGCCCAGGCTTTGATGGGGCTTTTCATCGCCAGCGCGATCACGCCCTCGATCCTCTCCTCCTTCCTTGAGGAATGGCCGGTCATCCTCGCTGTCGTCTTCGCGATTGTCGCCGCCAGCAGCTTTCTCGGCTTCATCATGAGCCGCTGGCGCGTCATGCCGGGCACGACGAGCGTATGGGGTTCGTGGCCCGGCGCCGCGTCCGCAATGGTGATCATGGCGGCGGAGTTCGGCGCGGATGCGCGTCTCGTCGCCTTCATGCAGTATTTCCGCGTCGCCTGCGTCGCCGGGGTCGCCTCCGTGGTCGCGGCGCTGTGGGCTCCGGGCGCGGGCGTTTGGCGCCCCGCCATCGATTGGTTTCCGCAAATCGGCTGGGAAAACTTTGCCGAAACGCTGCTGCTTGCCGGCTGTTGCGCGGCTTCGGGCCGGTATTTCCGCATCCCTTCAGGGCCGATGCTGCTGGCGCTCGGATGCGGCGTGGTTCTTCATCTTGGCGGCGCGATCGCGATCGAATTGCCGAAATGGGCGATGGCGGCGGCCTATGCGGTTCTCGGCTGGAGCGTTGGCCTCCACTTCACGCCAGCGGTTTTACGCCATGCGCTGCGCGCGATTCCGAAAATCCTTCTGTCAGTTACGCTTTTGATTTCGTTCTCGGCCGCGCTCGCCTATGTGCTCACGCGGACGCTCGGGATCGATGCGCTCACCGCCTATCTCGCCACAAGCCCCGGCGGGCTCAACTCCGTGGCGATCATCGCGGCGTCGACCAACGTCGATGCGCCGTTCGTGCTTGCGCTGCAAACCATCCGGTTCCTGACCATCCTCATGATCGGGCCGCCGCTCGCGCGCCTCGTGGCCCGCCATATGGAGCGGCGAGGGGGCTAGCCGAAGCGACGGGCGCGAACGGCTTCGATATGTTTTGATTATATTTTTCATAGTGCAAGATTGTCTTCGTCATTGCAAGAAGCGGCGCCGTATTAACCTTGCGTTTACCTTGGCGCCTCGGAATAAGGTACCGCCACTTCGCGGGTTTTGGCCTCTTTCGCCTCATTATGACCATCATAGCCGAAAGCGCCTTGCGGATGCTTTAAATGGCGCTATCGCTCTGATATTACACGGGGTATTCCGCTTTCCGCGCCCTAGGCGATGCGGTTGCGAAGCCGCCCGCCACAACTTGGGGATGGGATTTTCGGTTAACGCGCGCAAGAATAAAACCGTTAACTAGGATTTCTGACTCGCTTTTTTCGCGTCGAATCCGGTTCTTTCTCATTTCTCGTAAGGATTCGTAGGAAATCGGCGGCGCCGAGCGCCGCCTTTTCGGCTGTTAACCTGGGGCAATATTAACTATACCGCGGAGCTACGAAATTCGCTCGCCGCTTACGGTTCGAGAAGCTTGAACTATAATGCGCGCCAGCGGACATTTCTGCACAATTTGGCTGTAGCCGCGCGCCCGCCGCCGCTCTAGGTTGCGCCCGTCCGAGACTGCGACAGGGCAAGCGCGCTGGGCTAAGACCTGCCAGACTGCGCGCTTGCCAGCCTGGATCGCGCATGCCGGTCCCGTTAAAGAGCGTGTAAAAAAATCGGGCTATGGCGCTGCCTTTGTTGTCATAGCCGCCCTTGATCCCCGGCTGTCCGGCGCGTTTAACCGACCGGGGTCTTCCTCAAGACTTCGGTTCGAGGTTTTGAAAGATCCCGGATAGGACGCTAAAGGCGCCTTCCGGGACTTGATTACCCGGATGTTTCCGCCAATTCAGTCGCCATGGCGCCGCCGCCTCTTGTCATGGCCGGGCCTCGACCCTCGGATCAAGTCCAAGGGCATGCCCGGCCATGACGGTGGAGAATTGCCTCGCCTTGCCGGAGGTGATCCAAAATACGACGCGTAGAAAATAAATAACATATTGAATCTATTCGCTTATTATCCGGACAGCGGTGAGCGGCGCCACTGTTTTCGGCAGTCTGATAACGCTGGCGCACAATTCTGTACAATTTTCTCTCTGCCGGTTGAGCGGAGCCTCGGCATTATGCGTACTTGCCTTAGAGGCGCCAAGAGGAAATGTCCGATGATCGACCATGAGGGCTTTGCGAGTAACGAGACCCTGATTCAGGCGCTCTTTGCCTGCGCCGAATTTCGTCCGGATGAGGATGCCGCCTCCAATCAACGTCTCGCCTCAAGCAGCGAGACAAACCATCGAGCCGGAAACGTAAGCGAGCGCTCGCTGGGGCTCCCGCCTGCGGCGGTCATGCAGGAAGAAGAAGCGCAAGCGCAACTGGCAAACGATTTTGTCGGCCGGATCATTCAAGAGTATGAGCGAATTCTGGAACGCGGGCTGCCGCCCAGCAGGGCGATAGCAAGCGTGGTCGGATGGGCCTCCAGCGAGTGTGAGCGCATCCGCTCATAATGCGATGAGCCGCCCCGCGAAAATACTCGCCGTCGACGACCAACCCGCAAATCTCGAACTTATCGAGCGCTATCTCGCTGCGGGGGGCCACCGGTTTGTGCGGGCCGAAGACGGCGGCGTTGCTTGGCGCAAGCTCGAAGAAGACGCTCATATCGACCTTATCTTGGTCGATAAAATAATGCCGAAACTCGACGGCATGGGCTTCCTGCGCCTTGTCAAGGCGGACGCCCGGTTCAAGGACATTCCGGTTATCATGCTGACCGCCGCGCCGACGGAAGAGGAAGCGGTGCAAGGGATCAGGGCGGGCCTGCGCTATCACCTGTCCAAACCCTTCGACGGGGCCATGCTGCTTGGCATCGTGAACGTCGCCCTGCAGGACTCGAACAACCGAAGGGTCCTTGCCGAAAAGATTCGCGGCCTCAACGATGCCCTGAGGCTCATGCGGGAGGCGCGTTTCCATTTCCGCACCCTGGACGAAGCCGCCACTCTTGCCTGCAACATCGCGACCTGTTTTCCCGATCCCGGCAAAGCGGTGCTGGGATTGAATGAGGTGCTGCTCAACGCTGTCGAGCACGGCAATCTCGGCATCGGCGACAGCGGGAAGACCGATCTCCTCAGGAGCGGCTGCTGGAGGGAAGAGGTCGAACGCCGGCTCGAATTGCCCGAGAACCGTGAAAAATTTGCGTCTCTCACCTTCAAGGCGACCGAAGACGCTATTGTCGTCCACATCGAGGATAAGGGCCAGGGCTTCGACTGGCGCCGGTATCTGGACTTCCCTCCCGCGGGCGCAAGGCGCCTCAATGGCCGAGGGATAGCGACCTGCCGCGCATCCTTTCAAAGCCTGGACTATCTCGGGATTGGAAACGTGGCGAGATGCATTACGCCATTGGAGCGGAAAGCCGGGCGGTAACCTTCCGCGTCGTCGTCCCCGCCATCGACGCCCATCGTCATCCCGGCCAAGCGAAGCGCGAGCCGGGACCGCAAAAAAAAATCAGCGCCGCGATTTATTACGGTCCCGGATAGCCGCAAGCGGTTCTGAGCCGCGCCGGTCGATCGAACCGCCGGCGCCTGCCTAGGGGCATGCCTCCTCGATCTTTTGCATCGCGGCCGCGAGGCCGTCGAGCGAATAGCGATCCGTCGTGACGGCCCCCTTGGCCGGCGCGGCCTTTACGATCAAGGCGCCGCCCGCCGCCATGGCGGCCAGGAGCCTCCGCTCTTCCATCGGGTCTTTCGCGTAGGCTTTGTCGTCATCGGCGGTGAGCGTGAAGGTCTGGCCGCCCACTGTCACCGTGGCCGTGGCGTTGGGCTTCATGGCGTAGCCCTGCTTGACGCTGACTTCGCTATGCACACCCTCCTTCTGCCAGGTCGTCACATAGAAGACGACGGGCGTGCGCTTCGCGGTTTTCGGCTGCATGTCGGACGGCGCGGTCGCGGCGAAGCACACGCGGCCCTCGGCGCCCTCGTGGATGTAAACCGTCCAATCCTTGATCTTTTCGAGAAGTTTCGCCTTCGCCTCGGGCGCCGGCGCGGCCCGCTTCTTGGCCGCGGCCGGCTTCGGCTTGGCCTTGGGCGCGGCAGGCTTCGGCGCTGGCGCCGGCTGCGGCACGGGCTGCTGCGGCGCGGTTTGCTGCGCGCCGGCGGGCGGAGAGGCAAATGCGACTATCAGCAAAGCCGGAAGCAGGAGAGTACGCCACATGCGGGAGTTTCCGTTCGATCGGGGGCGCGTTACCCTTTGTTAATCTCTCCGATGCGTCAAGTCCAATCGCTGGCTTTGCTTACCGGCCGCCGCTCGTCGTCTTCGGGAGCGGCGGCGGGGGCGCCATCCGGTCCGGAAACGAGCCGAGGCTGCGCATGCGATCGTACATGACGATGGCGCCGGCCATGGCTACGTTGATGCAGAACGCCGTCGGAATTTTGATGACATGATCGCAGCGCGCGAGCACCCCCTCGGACAAAACGCCAACTTCCGGCCCGAGCACATAGGCCGCGTGAACCGGATGGCGGAAGGCCGGAAGGTCGGTCGCGCCGTCGATCAACTCCACGCCCACGAGCTTGCAGCGAAGCGGCAAGGACATCTCGTGCGCGCTCGCCCAATTATAGACGGGCACACGATGCGCCGACTTCGCGGTATCCGACTTCGCCTCGAAGGCGCGCGGATCCGCCCCGATGGTAAAGAAGAACTTCGCTCCGAAGGCGTGGGCGGAACGCAACAGGTTGCCCAGGTTCATGGGCTTCGATATGCGTTCGGCGCCGATGGCGAAATAGCCGCGCATGCCCGGTTTCGCGTATGATGACTGCATTCCGACTGAGGTAGGCGATGAAAGCTGTTCTATGCAAGTCTCTCGATGGGCCGGACGCGCTTGAGGTCGCGGAGCTGCCGCCCGCCGCGCCCGGCGCTGGCGAAGTTGCGATCCAGGTTTCGGCGGTCGCGCTGAACTTCTTCGATACGCTGATCGTGCGCGGCAAATACCAGACGAAGCCGGAACCGCCATTTTCGCCGGGAGGGGAAATCGCGGGCACGGTGACGCGGCTTGGCGCGGGCGTCGAAGGGCTCGCAATCGGCGAGCGCGTGCTCGCCTATATCGGCTACAATGGGTGCCGCGAGGAGACGCTCGCGCCGGCGGCCCGCGTGCTGCCCTTGCCCGAGGGCGTTTCGGACGAAGCCGCCGCCTCGCTTCCCATCGCCTACGGCACCGCCCTGCACGGCCTGGAGGATCGCGGGCATGTGCGCCCCGGTCAGACGGTGCTCGTGCTCGGCGCGACGGGCGGAGCGGGTCTTGCGGCGGTGGAAGTCGCGGTTTGCCTTGGCGCGCGCGCCGTCGCCGCCGGAACTTCGGACGAGAAGCTGAAGATCTGCGCGGAGCGCGGCGCGGCCGGCCTTCTCAACCTGACGGGCGCCGATGTGAAGGAGGCGGTGCGGGCGCTGAATGGCGGCCAAGGCCCGGACGCGATCTACGACTGCATCGGCGGCGAATACGCCGAGCCCGCGCTTCGCGGCATCGCCTGGGAAGGGCGCTATCTCGTCGTCGGCTTCGCGGCGGGCGGCATCCCGAAAATCCCGCTCAACCTGCTGCTCTTGAAGGGATGCGAAATCGCGGGCGTGTTCTGGGGGCGGCATGTCGCGCTGAACCCGCCGCGCTTCCGCGAGCAGATGGCGCGGCTCATCCGGTGGGCCGCGGAGGGCAAGCTTCGCCCGCATATCGACCGCATCTTTCCGCTGGCCGAGACGGCCGGCGCGTTGCGCGCGATGGAGGCGCGGCAGATCAAGGGCAAGGTCGTCGTGAGGCCATGACCGAGGATCGATCGTCGTCCCGCGCGCGGCGCGGCTCGGAGCGATGCGCCGCAGACACGGGATCGCCCCAAGCTCATCCCCTTTTTACGATCCCGGATCCGCGGCGCGCCGTTGCACGGCTCGCCGCGTCCGGGATGACGGCGGGGGAGCCGAAACACCTGTTCGTCTACGGCACGCTGATGCGCGCGAGCCGCAGCCCCTATGCGCGGCTGCTTCAGGCGCGGGCGCGGTTCGTGGGCGAGGCGTGGACGCGGGGGCGGCTGTACAATCTCGGGCGCTTTCCCGGAGCGGTGTTCGACGCCGCCTGCGCGGGCAAAATCCACGGCGAGGCGTTCCTCGTGCAGAACCCGTCGCTGCTGGCCGCGCTCGACGCCTATGAGGGCTGCGGCGGCGTGGGGACGAAGCCCGATCTTTTCTATCGCGCCGTGGTGGAGGCGCAGCTTGCGCGCGGCGGCTCGGTCGCCTGCTGGGTCTACCCCTATGCCGGGCCTGTCGCGGGCCGCCCCTGCATCGCCTCGGGGCGCTTCCCCTTATGATGCCTGCTCAAGCAGTAAGAACTGGCGGATTCTCGGAGCAAGCAAGTCAAACTGCTTGGTTTCACACTCCCAAATAACTAATACCCGCCAACCATCCTCTTCTAGGCTTGCTCTGTTTATCGCGTCACGCTCGACATTCCGGGCTAGTTTAGGTACCCAATAGTTCGAGTTGGATTTCGGCTGTTTTCCGTCGAGGCAGCCTGCGACGCCGTGCTGATGCCAAAAGCAGCCATGAACGAAAATGACTGCTTTGTATTTGGGAAATACAAGATCTGGTTTGCCGGGTAAGTCTTTGCGATGAAGCCGGAAGCGGAAGCCAAGCCCGTGTGCTAATTTCCGAACGGCAAGTTCCGGCTTCATATCCTTGCTGCGAATCGCAGCCATATTCTTGCTTCGTTCATCCGCTGATATTTTATCCATCTAAGCAATCAAATCTAGCGGCAAATCCGAGATGTCTTTAAGTCGTTTCCCAGCAATCATCGCTTCGAGATCGTCGCTCGCCTTATCAAACTTAACGCGCTCTCTGGGGGCTGAGTTTCCTTTGCAGATTTCGACTGCTTCACGAAGCTCTGTTAAAGCGAAGTGGTAAATGCAATCGAAATCTCCCGTCCCCAGCGCTAGCGACGCCAATCTGCTGGGGAGCGGCTCGGCGGTAACTACGATAATGTGCGGTGTTCTGCCTTTTCGGTTTCGAAGCAGGTTCAGGGCTTCCGATCTGGCATTTTGAGCTCTATCGCTTCTGAGTGTCCACTTACATGAAATGCTGGCGTGCAAAGAAGCTAAAGCTCCATTGGCCAATCGCACCGAGCTGAGCGATTTCGCTGACGGATCGACAAAGTTTCCGCCATCATTTATTTCTTGATCCGATAAAGGTTGTCTGGCGATTATGATATCTGGAGCGATCGTATAATCTAGACCTATAATACTTTTTAATTCCCTCTGACTTCTGACCAGATCATCGAGGACAAGTAGGTGTCTGTACTGCTCGTACTTCGCGATTTGCAACTTGGATGTTGCTGCCACCGTTTCGATTAGCCAATTTCCCGGCCTCAAATGAATTAGCTTGAGAAAAGTTCGTTGCAAGAATGCGCAGGTTCTTGCCTCGAAAACTATTCCTACAGATTGCGCCTTCAGCTTCTTCCCAAGTGGGGCATCGAGCAGCTTTGTTACTTCATTGGCCAAAGCTACACTTAGGGAGCTGTCCTTATCCGCAATTGAAGCCTTCCCATCGCCTTCGTTTATTACTAATGCTCTTTCTTTAAGCTCATTATGATAAGCGAGGCGGGCGTCCGAAATAACGCTCATCGACATCTAAGTTCCAAAACGTAAGCTTTGCATATCCCCTTCTAGCGCCTTTGCAATGGACGACGCAACAGCGGATGCCAGCGGCGGCGGCAAAGCGTTTCCGACTTGCCGATAGGACGCCGTTTTTCCGCCACTAAATTTCCAGTCGTCCGGGAAGCCTTGAATCCTCGCAGCCATGCCGACCGTGAGTTTTGGATGTCCGACGAAGTCTGCCGAGGGCGGATGATCGGCGATCCCTTTTCCGTTAACGCCAAATGAGGCCCACGCGGCGCGTGCGCGCGTTGGCCCAAGATCCGGGCCGCCATGTTTCTTCGATCCGCCTACAATCGTGGGCGCAATCCCTGACGCCATCCTCTTCCAATCAGCCGCGTCTTTCCAACCTCCACTCTCCATGAGGTCGAACAGGACTTCCCCGACCGAAGTTCGAGAGGTCTTCTTATGGGGCATTTCGAAGACGGAACTGTATTGCGGAAGCATACCTATGATGAAGACACGAGGCCGGTTTTGAGCAACGCCGAAGTCTGCTGCGTTCAAGAGCTCAAAACGAGTCTCATAACCAAGACTTTGAAGGCGGCTAGTAATTAGCTCGCGATAATAGTCGAACTTCTTATCGAGCAGTCCGCGCACATTTTCAATCATCACGGCCTTGGGCCGCACCTCATCAATGATCCGAAATGCCGCGGGAAAAAGATTGCGTTCGTCCGCCTCGCCAAGCTTTTGGCCTGCAACCGAGAAGGGCGGGCAAGGCAAACCGGCGGTAACAAGATCTACGCCCCTGTATTGTTTTGCGTCGAAAGTGGTTATGTCACCCTCGACGACACGCCAATCAGGGCGGTTCTGCTTCAGCGTTTTGCAGGCGTCACTATCGATTTCAACCAAAGCCGCGTGCGCAAATCCTGCCTGTTCGAGTCCCAGCGCTTGCCCTCCGGCCCCTGCGCACAACTCCAAAGCTGTAAGTTGCTTCGCGTCTTGCCGCTGGGGGGCAGGACTGTGTCCGCTCACAAACAACTTAGACCTCGCGTTCGCGTAAGTCGCCCAGGTTGGCTCGTAGCCGTCGTTCGCCTCCGCGCCCCAGCATTCCCAGCCGGCGCGCACGCCGCGCGCGAACAGCTCGGCGAACGGCCCCGGCGAGCACGCCTCGATCAGCGCGTACTGCTCGTCGGGCTTGCGGCTGTGCTCGCGCTTGCGCGTCGCGAGGTAGTTGACCTGGCGGCGGCCGGGCGGCAGCGTCCTCGCATTCTTGCCGCGCACGCCGAACAGCAGCATCTCCGTCACATTGCGGAAATAGAAGCCGACGCCGCGCCCGTCCGGGCCGCCATCTTTACGGATCTTGTGCCAGACGAGGTTCGTCTTGTAGGCAAAGCCCCAGGCTTTCATCACGCCGAGCGCCTCGGGCAGAAGCGCATTCGGCGTCCAGAGATAAAGATGGCTCGTCTCCGCGGCGATCTCAGGAACCGGCAGCGCCACGATCTCGTCCAGCGTCAAGGTCGCGTAGCGGCTGAGCCGGCGATGCTCCGGCGCGACCTTTCCGGTCTTGTTCTGAAACTGCCACGGCGGATCGGCCAGGATCGCGCCAAAGCGCCGCCCGCCTAACATCCGCAGCAAATCTTCTCCCGCCTCGTCCTGCATCGCTCTCGAATTGGAATGCGTCCCAGCAGACGCTAGCGTTTCACTTTTGTTCTCGCAAGCGCGCGCGTTCGTTATCCGCAACAAGCTTGGCGGCATGAGCGGCGGCGGCTATAGCTCTGCCGAATCTCAACGGAGGGAACGATGGCGCGGACGCCGATTTTTCGGATGATGACGCGGACCTTGGCGGCGGCTCAAGCGGCGGCCGAGGGTTTTGAGCGCGGATCGATCTCGCGGCGCGGCCTCTTGCGCGGGTCGGCCGCCGCCGCCGCCGCGTCCCTCGCGGGCGCCTGGTCCGCGAGGGCTGAAGAGGAGCGGGAGCGCGAGTTGCGCGTGGCCATCGTCGGCGGCGGGGCGGCGGGGCTCACGGCCGCCTATCGTCTGCAATCTCAAGGGTTGAGGCCTGTCGTGTTCGAGGCGGCCGACCGCTGGGGCGGCCGCATGCTCACCGTGCCCGATTTCTATCGCGGCATGTTCGCCGAACTTGGCGGCGAGCTGGTGGATACCCGCCATGAGGATTTGAAAACGCTCGCGGAAGAGCTGAGCCTGTCGCTCGAAGCTTTTTCCGGGGATCCCGCCGAAAGGGACCGCGACCTCTACTTTTTCGGCGGCAAGCTGAGGGCGCCGGGGGACATGCTGAATGCGGGCGCGGGCGCGTTCGTGCCCGTGGCGCAACAGCTCGCCATCGACAAAAAGGCGTTGCGCGACGAAGCGGACGCTTTCACCGCGCGCGCCCGGGCGCTCGACGCGACAAGCCTCGCCGGCTACCTCAAGCAGTTCCGCGGCAAGACCGAGGATTGGGCCATCGATCTCATCGCGGTGGCCTACACCATCGAATGCGGCGTCGATCCGGCGGAGCAGTCGAGCCTGAACCTCGTCGATTTGATCTCCACGGACCCGAAGGAGCATTTCGAGATTTTCGGCGAGAGCGACGAAGCGTTCCGCATCGAGGGCGGCTCGTCGCGCCTCATCGATGCGCTTGTCGCCGCGTGCCGGGAGACGTGCGATCTGAGGCTTGGCGCGGAGCTGACCGCCATCGCGCGGCGAGACAGCGGCATCGAGCTGACCTGCGCGGCCAATGGCGGCACGAAAGCCCAAGTCTTCGACGCCGTCATCCTCGCCTTGCCGTTCACGAAGCTTCGCGCGGCCCGAGGCATCGACGCGCTCGGACTGAGCCCCCTGAAACTCAAGGCCATCCGGGAACTCGGCTACGGCAACAACATGAAACTCGTCTGCGGAACGGCCTCGCGCGCGTGGCGAACGCCCGGCGCGGGTTTGCCCCACCCTTCCAATGGCTGCTTCTACTCGGACCTGCCGTTCCAGAATGTCTGGGACTCGAGCCGCGCCCAGCCGGGAGACCACGGGCTCTTGTCGAACTTCATGGCGGGCAAGGCCCTGCCCGCGACGCGGGACGACGCTCTTGCAAATCTCCAGAGCGGGCTTTCCGCGATCTCGCCCGCCATCGGCGCCTCGCTCGACCGGGACGCGGCGGCCTCCTTCTCCTGGGGGCAGCACCCTATGAGCCTTGGCAGTTACGCCTGCGCCAGGCCCGGTCAATACACCACGCTCCTCTCCGCCGCGAGGACCGAGGAATGCGACGGGCGCCTCCACTTCGCGGGCGAGCATACCGAGCCCGAATTCCTCGGCTACATGAACGGCGCCGTCATGAGCGGCAACCGCGCGGCCATGGAAATCCTGATGGAGGCCGTGCCCTAAGCACCTCCACCGTGTTCTTTCCCGGCCCAGCCCCGAACGGCGCCTGCTCAGGACATCTCACGCAGACGCGCCAGCACTTTGAGCCCGGCATAGCCGTCCTCGGGCGTCATTCCGGCCTTGCGCTGGAAGTTGCGGATCGCGCGCATCGTGTCCTTGCCCACGCGGCCGTCCGTGCCGTCGGTGTCGAAGCCGAGCGCGGTGAGCCGCCGCTGGATTTCCTGCACCTCGGCAAGCGTGGGCAGCCGCTCGCCGCCGGGGAACGCTTGCACGAACGGCCCTTCGCCGCGAAGGCGGTCGGCGAGATGCGCGATGGCCAGAGCGTAGGTGTTGGCCGGGTTGTAGGACTTGATCGCATCGAAGTTGTGCGTCAGCAGGAAGACGGGGCCGCCCGGCGCGGGCTGCCAGAGGCGGGCGTGCTCGGCGGGCCTCGGGAAAGGCTGCCCGTCGGCCCGGCGAACGCCCCGGTCGCGCCAGCTCGCGATGCTTCGCGTCCCGCCCGCAACCCTTGACCCGCGCGGCAGGACAACCTCGTAGCCCCAGCCTTCGCCGCGCCGGTAATGGCCGCGCTCGGCGATATAGCGGGCCGTGCCCGCAAGCGCGTCGTCCGGCGGTCCGTAGGGCGAGATGCGGCCATCGTGATTGAAATCGACGCCCATGTTGAGCCAGACCTCCGGCATCCACTGCGTATGGCCCATCGCGCCGGCCCAGGAGCCGATCATCTCCTCGGGCGAGGCCCAGCCGCGCTCCACGATGATGAGCGCGTTCAAAAGCTCCTGCTCCCAATAGGAGCGGCGGCGCGGTTCCCCCCAGGCGAGCGCGGCCAGCGCCGGGAACACCGGGCGCATGTGCTTGGGGTTCACGACGAGATCGCCGAAGGCCGTCTCCATGCCCCAGAGGCCCAGCATGATGTGGCGGTCGACGCCATAGGCGCGCTCGACGCGCTCCAGGACGTTCCGCATGCTGCTCAGCGCGAGCCTTGCCGGCGGCGATCCGCCAGTCCGACACGCGCCGATTGAGATATTGCCAGACCTCTTCCTTGAATTCGGGCTGCTCGCGGTCGAGTTCGTAGACCGAAATGTCGGGCTCGATCGCCGCCATGACGCGGTTGTAGGTCGCGTCCGAAATGCCCTTCGCCCGCGCGCGGCTGCGAAAGGCCGCAACCCATTGGGCGAAGGGAAGCCGGGCCGATTGTGCGAAGGCGCCGCCGCTGCAAACGCTGGCCGCGACGCCCGCCAGAGCGGCTGAAAGCACGGCCCGGCGCGATATTTTTGTCATCATCGCGCGGAGGTTGCTGAAAAGGATAGCGAAAGTTAGGCGCCGTCAGCGTGGCGGCGGGAATCCGACCGGGTTGACGGTCCGATTGTTCAGGCGAACCTCGAAGCGCAAATGCGGCGGCGGCGATGAAAAGCCGGTCCGGATGCGTCATTCCGTGGCGTTTCCCGGATTTGCGGGAACGGCGGAAATGATGACAATGGCGCTTGCGGTCGGGAATTCGTCGGTGATGGTGAGGCAGATCTGCGCCGCGTGCCCGTCCGGCAGGAGGCGCTTCAGCCGCTCGGCAGCGCCGCCCGTGAGCTTCATCGTGGGCTGGCCCGTTGGCAGGTTGACGACGCCCATGTCCCGCCAGAACACGCCCTGCGACAGCCCTGTGCCAAGCGCCTTGGCGCAGGCTTCCTTCGCGGCGAAGCGCTTGGCGTAGGACGCCGCCCGCGCCGCGCGCCGGTCGGACTTCTTGCGCTCGATGTCGGTGAAGATGCGGTCGAGGAAGCGCTCGCCATGGCGCTCGATGGTCTTTTCGATGCGGCGGATGTCGATCAAATCGCTGCCGATGCCTATGATCAAAGCTGCCCTCCGGCGCCGCTATTGCTGCTGCCCGGTTTCGGCGAGCGAGCGGGCCGCGACGCCCTTCCCGATGGCCGCGCGCATCCGCGAGAGCGCCTCCGGCAGGCCGATGAAAACAGCTTCGCCGATGATCACATGCCCGATGTTCAGCTCCCGGATTTGCGGAAGAGCGGCGAGATGGGCGGCGGTCTCGAAGTCCAGGCCGTGGCCTGCGTGGACTTCAATCCCGGCCTGCGCCGCAAGCTCGGCGGCCCGCGCCAGTCTGCGGAATTCGTGACCTGCCGCGACGGCGTCCGCGGCAAGCCAAGCCTCGCAATATTGGCCCGTGTGGAATTCGACCACGGGGGCCGACACGCGCGACGCGCCCTCGACCTGACGCGGGTCGGGATCGATGAACAGCGAAACGCGCACCTCCGCATCCAGGAGCCGGCGGACGATCGGCGCCAAAGCGGCCTGCGCCCCCGCCACGTCGAGCCCGCCTTCCGTCGTGATCTCCTCGCGGCGCTCCGGCACGATGCAGCACGCGTGCGGCCTCGTCTTGACGGCGATGGCGGTCATCTCCTCGGTCGCGGCCATTTCGAGGTTGAGCGGGGCTTCGATCTCGGCCTTGATCCGGCGGATATCGTCGTCGCGGATATGGCGGCGGTCCTCGCGCAGATGCGCGGTGATGCCGTCCGCGCCCGCCTCGACGGCGATCCGAGCCGCGCGGATGGGGTCCGGCCGCGAGCCGCCCCTGGCGTTGCGAAGGGTTGCTACGTGGTCGATATTCAAACCGAGGCGAACGGCATGCATGACGCTACCGGACCGCCGCCGCGGCCGCGCTTGGCTGCGACCTCTGGATGCGTCTGTCGCGTCCCGCCTGCAGGAGGCGGCGAATCATGAAGTAAATCAGCGCCGCCGTGAGCCCTCCGAGCGGCAGCGCGCCGAGCGCCATCGGCTTCAGAACGGGCCAAAGGCCTTCCACCGCGGAAGCCACGGCGTCCGGCGAGGCCTCGCTGATGCTGCGGCTCAAGGCCTCCGCGCCGGTCGAAAATTTGCTTATCTCGGCGTTGGCCGAATCCCCGAGGAACAGGTTCCCGACCGCGAAAGTGGAGCCCCAGATAATCGGATAGGTCAGCGGATTCCCGGCGAACGTGCCGACGGCGGAGGCGAAGACATTGCCTCTGAGAAGGATCGCGAGCAGGGCCGCCATCATCATCTGGCAGCCGAGGAACGGCGTGAACACCGCGAACACGCCCGCCGCGCAGCCGAGCGCGATGCTGTGCGGGGTCGCCTGGATGCGCCCTAGCCTGAGGATCATGTAGCGGAACGATCTTTCGAAACTGCGGGCCGGCCAGATCGCATTGCGCAAACGCATGACCGGGGAAAGGCGTTTTCGGCGTTTAAAAAGCATGGTCCCAGCCCCCACTGAAGCGACACAACGCAAAGACGCAGGCCCCCTCTCCGGTTCCCTTGTCCCTCTCCTGCCTCATGCCTTCAAGCCTCGGCTTCCCGGCTTGAGCGGCGGAATCTCTTTTAACGTAGCAGGCAGTTGATCGGGTGGGAAATGAGGAATGTCAAGCTGAATGAGGGGAATGAAAGGAACCGGCAAGTGCGCGCGACCGCTGGATCTGTCCACGAGCGCGGCCGCCGCGACAACGTCGCCGCCCAGCATGCGCGCCGCCTCCATGCATTCCCGCGACGACAGTCCCGTCGTTACGACGTCCTCGACCAGGAGGCAGCGCTGCCCCGGCTCGATCTGGAAGCCCCGCCGCAACTCGAAGACGCCGTCGACGCGCTCGAAGAAAACCGAGGGCAGGCCGAGCTGCCGGCCCATTTCATAACCGGCGACCACGCCGCCCATGGCTGGCGAAATGACAAGATCGGCGGAAACGCCCGCCGCCCTCACCTTTCCGGCAAGCGATTCGCAGAGCCTCGCGGCCCGGCGCGCGTCCATGAGCACGCGCGCGCATTGGAGATAGGCGCTCGAATGATTGCCGGAGGAGAGGATGAAGTGGCCCTCAAGCAGCGCGCCCGCGTCGCGGAACTCCTGCAAAACAGCGTCGTGGGTCAGCATGGCGCCGGCCTGTGCATGGAACGGAAGTTACAAGGATGAGGCTTCGACAACCTCAGGATGAGGCGGAGCGTTTCCAATGGGTTAACCTCATGGTGAGCCTGTCGAACCGTGGGCGGCGTCGCTTTCCCGGCGGCGGGCTTGCGAAGGGCCGCCATCCTCGCAGCGGGATGAGACAGCAATATGACCGGTCATCCTGGATGGCCTTCGTTCGTCATCCCGGAAGGGCGAAGCCTTATCCGGGATCTTAATAATACCAGCGGCCAAAAGTCTCGACCGCTCCTCGGCGTCGTCCCCGCGAATGCGGGGACCCAGTAATCGCTGCGTTATTTCAATAGCTTCCGCCGCCGGGACTACTGGATTCCCGCTTTCGAGCGTGGGAAAAAATCCGCATCGCCTCATTTGTCATCGCCGGGCCCGACCCGGTTTTCCAGCGCCGGATCGCCGTCCTCCCCCGCCGGGTGCATTAACCATGCAAGGCTTGCCGGGGTCGCCAATGGAACCGCGCATTAACCAAACCGGCCGTTTTACGGTGTTATAATACCGCAAAAACAGGTTTTTTGCCAAACGAACCCAATAGGGTTAATCGCGGCGCCCACACGCATGGCGTCCAGGCTCCGACCATCGGCGAGAGCCGGCGAGGCGGCTGGCGGTCGTCGTGGCGGCCCTTGGCTTGGGGCGGCTATGACACCAAAGACAGAGCCGGAAGCCGATTTTTTCACATGCTCTTTCGCGGGAATGACGACAAAAGGGTCGGCGCTATTGTCCGGCGGTATAAATCGCAGGTCTCATTTTTTTGCGATCCCGGCTCGCGCTTCGCTTGGCCGGGATGACGATGCGCGCCGATGGCCGGGATGACGATGCGCGCCGATAGCCGGGATGACGATGCGGTGGGCAATTCGGCGGAGTTTGCTAGGTCAAGACCCGTGTTGCCGCGCTTACCACACTTAGATTTTTCACTCCGTTCAGCACGTCGGTCAAATGCTTCATATCGAGCACCTCGATGTCGATGAGCATCTCGGTGTAGTCGAGGGCGCGGTTAACCATTTGCAGCTTGTCGATATTGGCGCCCGCCGCCCCGATAACGCTTGCGAGCCGGCCAAGGCTGCCGGGCTCGTTGACCGCCGTCACCAGAATGCGGGCGGGGAACAGCTCGGTCGCGCCCTCCTTGATGTCCCAGGTCACGTCGATCCAGCGGTCGAGCTGATCCTCGAATTCGCGCAAATGCGGGGAGTGGATCGGGTAGATCGTAATGCCCTTGCCGGGATCGAGGATGCCGACGATGCGCTCGCCGGGAACCGCTCCGCCTTCGGCGAAATGGATAACGGAGGCGCCGTTCACGCCCCGGATCGGGATGCCCTTCCCGCCTTCTTCCGCCTCCGTGGCGGCGAGAATGCCCGGCCAGCGGAACTTGAAGCCCGTAACGCGGCGAAGATTGAACCACCCCTCCTCATTGCGGGTGATGGTCCGGCGCTTGGGCGCGGCGTCCTTGACGAAATCCGGATCGATGGCGGTCAGCACGTCGTCCGCCGCCGTCTCGCCGCGCCCGACAGCCGTCAGCAAGTCCTCGACCGTCTTGTGCCCGAGCCTTGGCAGAACTCTTGTCAAATCGGCGTCGCCCGGCTTGCCGGCCCGATCGAGCGCCACCTTCACGATGTCGCGGCCCAAAGCGCTATATTGTTTGCGAACGGCGTCCTTGGTCGCGCGCCGGATGGCGGAGCGCGCCTTGCCCGTGATGACGGCGTTTTCCCACGCGGCGGGGGGCGTCTGGGCCGACGAAAGGATGATTTCGACCTCGTCGCCGTTCTTCAGTTCGGTCAGGAGCGGCATGTGGCGGCCGTCGATCTTCGCGCCGATGCAATGATTGCCGACATCGGTATGGACGGCATAGGCGAAGTCGATGGCGTTGGCGCCCGTGGGCAGCGCGATCAGGCGGCCCTTCGGCGTGAAGCAGAACACTTGGTCGTGGAACAGTTCGAGCTTGGTGTGCTCCAGGAACTCCTCGGGGTTATCGCCTTCGAGCAGATTGTCGACGAGCTTGCGAAGCCATTGATAGGCCGTGCTTTCGCTTGGCGCCGGCCCTTGGACGGCCCGCGCATCGCCATTCAGCCTGGCCAGCGCCGCGAGCTTGTAGCCGGAATGAGCCGCGACGCCATATTCCGCGATCTGATGCATCTCGGCCGTGCGCACCTGAAGCTCCACGCGCTGGTGGCGCGGGCCGACGATGGTGGTGTGGATCGACTGATACTCGTTGTGTTTCGGGGTCGAGATGTAGTCCTTGAAGCGGCCGGGCACGACGCGCCAGGTTGTGTGCACGATGCCGAGCGCGGCGTAGCAATCTTCAAGGGTGGGAACGATAACGCGGAAGCCGTAGACGTTGGAGAGCTGCTCCAGTCCGATCTGTTTGTTCTGCATTTTGAGCCAGATCGAATAGGGCTTCTTCTCGCGGCTGAAGACGTTGGCCTTGAGGTTTCGCGCCTCAAGCTTGGCCTTGAGCTCGGTCGCGATCTCGCCCGTCAGCCCGCGATTTTGCTCGCGCAGAACATTGAGCCGCGACATCAGCGTCTCGTAGGCGGCGGGATGGAGCCAGCGGAAGGACAGCTCCTCCAGCTCGTCGCGGATTTCCTGGATGCCCATGCGGCCGGCGAGCGGCGCATAGATGTCCATCGTCTCCTGCGCGATAAGCCGGCGCTTCTCGGGCCGCATGTGCTCCAGCGTGCGCATGTTGTGGAGGCGGTCGGCGAGTTTCACGAGCAGCACGCGCACGTCGCTCGAAATGGCGATGAGGAGCTTGCGGAAGTTCTCGGCCTGCTGCGTCTTCTTGGAGACGAGGTTGAGCTTTTCGATCTTCGTCAAGCCGTCCACCAGCGAAGCGATGTTCGAGCCGAACAGCCGCTCGATCTCGTCCTTGGTGGTTTGGGTGTCCTCGATTGTGTCGTGGAGAAGCGCGGTGGCGATGGTCTCGTCGTCGAGCTTGAGACTCGTCAGGATCGACGCGACTTCAAGGGGATGGGAGAAATACGGGTCGCCGGAAGCTCGCTTCTGCTGGCCGTGCGCCCTCATGGCGTAGACATAGGCGCGATTGAGCAGAGCTTCATTCGCCTTGGGATTGTAGCTCAGAACCTTTTCTACGAGATCGTACTGCCGCATAATTGGCTGCGATCTCGCGGGTGTTTCAAGCTGCACGGACTCGCCAGTCTTCAAAATCGTCTTCAACGCAAGGTTAAATCAATCTCCTTAACCGGCCAACGTCAAGCCGCAACTTAGCCTTTCGAACGGCCGCCGCTGGCTGCTTCCGCCGGGATGCTGCGCGCCAGCCCCTGCAAAAGCTCCTCCTCCGTGATCCGGTCGATGATCGCGTCCGAGAACGGGTCGTCCTGCCCAAGGACATTCACCGGGCGCGCGCTCGGCAAAGCGGGCGCGGCCTCGGCCTCCGGCTCGTCGACCTCGACATGCGCTTGCAGCGAATGAATGAGGTCTTCCTTCAAATCCTCGGGCGAAACCGTTTGATCGGCGATTTCGCGCAGCGCCACGACGGGGTTCTTGTCGTTGTCGCGATCGATCGTGATCGGGGCGCCGGCGGAAACGGCGCGCGCGCGATGCGCCGCAAGCAGGACGAGCTCGAAACGGTTCGTTACTTTATCGACGCAATCTTCGACGGTGACGCGAGCCATGCAAACCTCAGGATGTTGGGATGCCCGCAAAATAGTCGCGATAGGCGGCGTTTGCAAGCCGATGTTGCGGCGGCGGCGCTTTCAAGCCCCGCGGGAGCCTTCTACCCACAGCCTTCTTTCTCAGAACTCGGAGAAAGAGCGGCAAATTGAGCGCGCACGCTACCGCCCCTGACGGCTAATCGCAGTTCGCGATATGCGCCGTTGGAGCCTGCTTGCCGATCGCCGTAATCGGCTCAAGCAGCTGGTAGTCCCGCCAGGAGCGTCACCGGCAAGCCGGCATCAAGAGATCCGGCAGGTGCAGCGGCGGCAGGAACGTGATGAGATGCCGCGAGGCGTCGGAGCCGATCACTTCCAGGCAGATCAGATCGGTGCCCGCATGCGCGATTTCGATCCCTGCCGGATGGTGGATCATGTGCTCCACCGCGCCTGCGCGAATTGCGATGTCGCCGCCCTTCGGGTCGTAGCTCAGGCCGCGCAACGTCACGTTTTCCACTTCTTTCTGCGCGCCGAGATCGTCCCGGATGACCTCAATGGTGACTTTGTGAATGTCCCCGCACCGCGACACGTGATCGAGGATGTTCTGCCAGTCTTTTCGTTCGAGATGAAGATTTTGCATGTCGAAGCCCGTTCGCTGACGCTGTTCGTAAATATTAAGGGGGCGGCCGGTCTTTGCTCTTTGACGAATCACAAAGGAAGCGACCTATTGTGCAGGGGACAATGTCTTCGCGAAAATTATGGAAAGCCAAGATTGAAGAGGCGAGCGCGAAGCGGTCACTTCAGATCCAGCTTGCAACGAAAATCGATACGGCGGCGCTCACGCGCGATTAACTTTGCGCGCAGGGATTGCGCCCAATTTGATATCGGTCATGGCGCTTTCGAGAGCGCTCATGTCCCCTGGCCTATAGAAATGCCCCCGTTCGATAAGGGAGGATGCCATGACGACGGGTCTCGACGTTTTCGATTCAACCGTTCAGCAAACCAATCTCTGGCTCAAGGATTTGATGACGAGGCTGGACTCCAACGACCGGCATCTCGCCTATCGGGTGCTTCGCGCGACGCTTCATGTCTTTCGCGACCGCATCGGCGCGGAGAACGCCGTGCATTTCGGCGCGCAACTGCCGATGCTGATCCGAGGCTTCTATTACGAAGGCTGGCAACCCGCGAAGCCGCAAACGAAAACGCGTCACCTCGACGATTTTCTGAACGCCATCGAGGATGAAGCCGGCTGCAGCTTTGGAGGCGATGTCCAGTCCAAGGTCAAGGCCGTGTTCGCGACCGTCGCCGACAGGATCGACGCGCACGAGATCGAGAAGCTGCGGAAGGTTCTGCCCTCCGAACTGCAACCCCTGTTGCTGGAAGAGTTTTATCTGTATTAAACGCCGCCGCCGCGGCATTGGCGGGGGCGAGCGGCAAGAGCTAACCCATAGGGAGGCGGCTTAAGCCGCCTCCCTATGCGGAATGCGCGAGTCATCGCGGGCTCGCAAAGGCCGCGGCGAGCGCCGCGTTCCGCTAAAAGGTTGCTGAAAAAGCATGAAAACGTGGCTTCATCCTTCGACAGGCTCAGCGACTGTCTTGGCTGTCAAGCGGGTTGCCATGGTTTTTGGTCTCTCAGGATGGCGTTGAGGATCGTGAGGAGCTTTCTCGCGACCGCGACGAGAGCGGCTTTCTTGGGTTTGCCGGCTGCGGCAAGCCGGTCATAGAAGGTTTTCAGGATGGGGTTGAACCTTGCCGCGACCATGGCCGACATGAACAGGGCTGCGCGCACGTCCGCTCTGCCTCCCGCGATGAAGCTCTTGCCCCGCCATTGTCCGGACTGGCGGGTGAAGGGGCAAAGGCCGGCCAGCGAGGCGATCTCCCTGCGCGTCAAGGCGCCAAGCTCGGGCAGTTCCGCCATGAGAGTGCGCGCGGTGGTTGGGCCGACGCCGGGGACGGAGGTCAGAAGCTCTTCGTTCGCTCTCCACAAAGGCGAAGCCTTTACGGCGGCGTCGATATCGCCATTGAGGCTTGAGAGCTCCTTCTCCAAGGCTTTCAAGAGCCGTTCGATGCTTTTGCGCAGGCGCTTGGCGGGAGCGCGGCCAAGCCTTTGTTTTTCGGCGACGATCATGTCGACGATTTGCCGGCGCTGGCCGACGAGATCGGCGAGGAGTTGGGTTTCGGCATCGGCGAGGGGGCGGATGGCGGGTCTTGCTGCTTCGGCAAAGCGCGCGATGACGGCGGCGTCGATGGGATCGGTTTTCGCTCTTTTGCCGAGCGCGTGGGCGAAGGCCCGGATCTGGGCGGGATTAACAACGGCGACCGCCAGACCGGCCGCCGCCAGGGCTGCCGCCACAACGGTTTCGAAGCCGCCCGTGGCCTCCAAGGCAATGGTGACAGGGGTTACGGCCGCGAGTTTGGCGCAGAGGCTGTTCAGGCCTATTGCGTTGCGTTCGACCGTGAACCCTTCTCCCGACGGCCAAAGCGCCACATCGAGCTTATCCTTCGAGACATCGATCCCCACAAAAACAGGCTGCACGATTGTTTCCATCTCTACCCTTCCTTGTCTAAACGGGCTCGCTTTGCGGCCCAGGCGACTGTGCGGGTTCAATGGACTTGCGGCGGAGGACCCATGCTGAGCTGCGGACTTTTTCGTCCAAGGATGAGGCGGTCTCTCCGCCGCCACCGCATCGGCAACAGGCCTCGCCAATGCGGCAGTTTTGAAGTTACAAGGATGAGGCTCAGCGTTATCAGTGATTTAAACCTCATGGTGAGCCTGTCGAACCATGGGCAATACAACTTTTCAGCATTCCGCTAATGATGCGCTGAAACAGCCTTTACCATCTCGCAGGTCAGCTCGCGGGTCGCAGCATGCGATATGTCGCCGAGGCTCAGGATGCCCACCATCCTTTTGTTGTCGTCGATCACGGGAAGCCGCCTGACCCGGTTCTTCTCCATCAACTCCAGCGCTTGCTCGATGTCGCTGTCGGCCCTGCACCAAGCGATGCCCTTCGTCATGACGTTGCGCGCGGTCATTTTCGCGATGTTATGGCCGGCGGCGACGCCACGGCAGACGATGTCGCGGTCCGTGACCATGCCAATCAGCTTGTCGTTCTCGCCCACGGGAAGCGCGCCGATATCCTCCATTTGCATTTTCTTCGCAATTTCCATCAGCGGCGTATCGGGCGTCACCCAGACGACGCCCTTATGCATGGCTTTCTTTACTTTCATGACATTGAACTCCCTGAACATTATCTCGTTGCATAAGCATAAATATCGATCGCGCCTCGCAACATTGATGGATGTCAAAGTTTTAATATTCGTCAAAGTCAATCATGGAGAGCTCTAATTCGGGACTTATTGCGCCGCCCAAGGTTTAAAAGCTTCGATGGCGGTCGAGAAGAGTTCTGAATTGGAGAAAAGCAATGAAGCCCATTCGGACTTGCCATCCTCGTCGCCGACGGCGCGCGCTCAAATCTTCTTTTGTCGGAAGGGCGGGGCGGCCCTCTCACGGTAGTGCTCGGATCGGACGTTCGCCAGCCCTTGGGCGTGGCAAATTCGTTTGATGGAATAAGTCGCGGGTGCTATGCTTGCCTCTTGTGCAGTGAAGGAGAGCGTGATGCATGGCATCCGCGCGCGCTGCGAGACCTGCCAGGTGCGGCGCGACGGTATCTGCGCCGCCCTTGAGACCGAGGCGCTCTCGGACCTTCTCAGGTTATCCCGGCACAAAACCGTTCCAGCTCATCACGAAATCTTCCGTGACGGCGATCTTGCGGATTACTATTACAATATCTCGGCCGGAATTGTTAAGCTCGTGAAGACGCTCGCCGATGGACATCAGCACATTGTTGGACTCCTCTATCCGGCCGACTTCATGGGACAGTCGCTCAACAGACATCACACCTATGCGGCCGAGTCCGCGACGGACGTCGAGCTTTGCGTCTATCCCCGTTCGCCATTCGAGGCGTTTCTTAAGTCCCATCCGGAGCTGGAGCGCCAGATCTTCCATATGACCATCAGGGAACTGGACCTTTGCCGCGACTGGACGCTGCTGCTCGGCAGGAAATGCTCCTATGAACGGGTCGCCGGCTTCTTGCTCATGATGGCGGCGCGCGCGCCGAAGGGCGCCAGTCATCTGCCCAAGAATTACGTTCACTTCGAACTGCCTTTCACCCGGGCCGAGATGGCGGATTATCTCGGCCTGACGCTCGAAACCGTCAGCAGGCAGTTCAGCCTTCTCAAGAAGAAGCAAGTCATCGACCTGCCTTCGAGCCGCGACATCGTCATTCCCGACATCGAACGGCTCGGCGCGGTCGCGCGGATGGAAAGCTGTTCCGAAGACCTTGACGATGGTCAAAGCCGGGCTGTCGCTTGAAGCGCACTATGTTGAAGTTCGTGTCCCGTCTTTCGAATTGCCGCCCAAATTGCAGCGAACTCACAAGGCAATTCGAAGACATCAGGGACACGAGCAAAAGCAAGTGGCGAGTTTGGCTTATGTCTCGCAATTGCCTATGAGAGCTTGCCGCAAAGGGTGAAGGCAATTGCGAGGCGCCACGCTAATTGGAGCTGCGATCATGTCTATCAAGACAATCTTGGTCTATATACCGTCTGAGAAGAGCGCGGCAGCCGTTCTGACGCCCGCGTTGAAGATAGCGGTCGAGAGAAGCGCCCATCTCATCGGATTTCATCTGATCGCCGACCTGCCGGTTTATGGCGAGTTCCCCGCCGAGGTTTCCGAGGATGTAATCGCGCGCCTTCAGAAGGCGGGCAAGGAAGCGGCGGCGGGCGCCAAGCGCGCGTTCGACGAGCATGTCCAGAAGAGCGGCCCGATAACTTTTGAATGGCGCTGCTTCGCGGCGTCCTACGGGGCGGGCAACGACCTCATCGCGCAGAACGGCCGCGCCGCCGATCTCATCGTCTGCGGAAAGCCGAGCGAGGAAGCGCCCGACGCCTGGAGCGACTTTTCGGAAACGGCCATCATGCGCAGCGGCCGCCCCGTCTTGATCGTGCCGGTCCTCACGCCCCACAAAACGCTCGGCGAGCACGTCATCATTGCGTGGAACGACACGCGCGAGGCCGCGCGCGCGGTTTTCGACTCCATCGACCTGCTCAAGGCCGCATCCACGGTGCGCGCCCTGACCTTGATCGAAAAAGAACATCAGCGCGAAGCGGCCGAAGCGCTCGGCGCGGACCTGATCGCCAGCCTCGCCCGGCATGGCGTCGCCGCCTCGCTCAACGTCTCCTATGCCGGCGCCGGCAGCGCGGGCGAGGCCATTCTCTCAAGGCTGCTTGAGGAAGGGTGCGATCTCCTCATCATGGGGGGCTATAGTCACTCGCGGTTGCGCGAGATGATTTTTGGCGGCGTGAGCCGGGACATTCTGCGCGGCACCTGGGTTCCGACGCTTGTGTCGCATTAGGAGCATTGCTTGGCTGGAGATCGGTCATGACGCTGAGAAAAATAAGGTTGGAGCTGGCGAGGGATCGCGAGCATCCCGAAGGCAGCAACCGGCACGGTTACGAATTTGTCGGCCCGCTCGACGAGGAAGGCCATCTCGATGCGGCGCAGTGGAAGAAGCACCGCGAGCGCTGCCGCGTGCGCCGCTTCTGGCAAAACGAGGACGACGAGCTTGGCCATCTGGTGCGCAAGCCGGGCGGCCACTGGGCGTTCCACTATGACATCGACGGCGACGTGGACGACGACGAAAGCGGCTATCGCCTGGGCAGCCACAAGTTCGCGGTCGGCGAGTATGTGTCCATCCGCGAGCACGAGGACGACGTGATGCGGACGTTCCGCGTCGTGCGCGTGGAGGCGCTGCCGCAATAACGGGGTCTTAGCATCCCGATCGGCGCCGAGCCCCGATGCCGGTCGGCTGCAAGAATAGTTCCGGAAGCTACGAAGCTAGAGTTACTTCGTCTGCAATGGAGCACCGCCATAGCCGGCATTGGCGCGGCCGCTCGCCAGAAGATGCCCTTTCATTTTTTCCAGCGCGGCTTCGCCATAAAACTGTCCCGACAGCCCGAGGCTGGCGACATCCAGGGCGTAAATATCGGTGACATACCGATGGGTGACGGTGTCGTTGAGAGGCGGACAGGGACCGTCATAGCCGGCATGAGGCCCAGCAAACGGCGACCCTTCCGGATAGAAATGCGAAAAGACGTTAAGCCCGCGAATGCCATGATCCGTGTGTCCGAAAGCTTTGCCTTTCGCGATGAACTCACTGCCTTCAACGCCCTTGTCAAGATGCGCGATGCCCGGCGGAATGTCGATGAGCACCCAATGGATGAACGGGACACGCGGCGTTGACGGGGTCAGCGTAACGCCGGCCTTGTTGATGAGGCTCAAATCGTTCGGCACGTCGAGGTCCGTCATGATCAGGACATAGGACTTTGTGCCCGCGGGTCCTTGCGACCAGGAGACGGCCGGGCTGATGTCGTGCGGCGCTTCCTCTTTAGACGGCGGTACGCAATAGGCTGCGTCAAATGGGAGCTTTCCGTCAGGGGTCAGGTCATGGACGGTGACGTCAAGCGTGGTTTGCGCGCTGGCTGACGCGACGAGGCTCAAAAGCGGGACGAACCAAAGGTGCAGGCAAGAGAGTTTCATGACGGCGATTATTGAATTCGAGTGAGTCGGACGGGCGTTGCCGCGTTGAAGCCGCTAATTGGAAGGGGCCGTCATCGATCCTTTTCAATCGAATCGAGCGAATCGAAGCGATGGATGTATTGGAAGTTCAGACGCGGGCCCGGCGTGGCGTCGCGCGCAATCACGGGAAGATAAAAATTGACGTTAAGGAAGTCGGCCTTGCCGATGTTCCAGCGGCCGCCTGGGCCGAAGAACAGATACTCCTGGCGCGTATTCGGCAGCGGAACGCCATTGAACTCGTTGTCTCCAAAGCCGTGCAAATAGTATCCGTTCACGCCGATGAACTTGCCAGAATCGAATTCGTAGGAACTGGTAAAATTCGTGAACCAGCCGTCGCTCGCTTTGGCGTATGGATGTCCACTATTCGTCGTATAGACCGCGGGGTTCGGATCGCTGAATTGGTCGGTCGAGGTATTGAGGATATAATGAATCCGGCCACTAATTTCAAACTTCGGCGCGGGAAGCCACGTGAATGCGTAATAGGGATTAATTACCCAGAAACCTGAGGACTGGTTCAAGTTCTTCGCGCTATTGAACTCTCCGGCAGGCGAGATGATCTGCATTTGCGCTCGCCAGACGAAGACGATACGATCTCCATCGTAAATGGGCGCGGATTGGAATCCTGGGCCCCAGGTCATATCGCCTATTCCGAACCGGTTGTTGCTGAAATGGCGGCCCGAGGGATCGTCCGTTGTGTTGAAGTCTATCAGGGGCACTGCCGCCGACAACACCACGGCGCCGCCGAAGGGGCGCCAAGGCGTTGTGAAATGCACCTGTTCAAGGGTCATAAAGTTATCGAAGTTGACCTGCTTAAACGGGGTTGTGAAGTTGCCGTTGATGTCGGTCAGGCCCGCGACATGGGAGTAAAGGCCGTATTGCATAAAAGTAAAGCCCATGTCGAGGCGGCCGAAGCCATCATAAAAGCTCGTTCCGCCAAGATTGAGCGCCCCGGCCTGTCCGACGTTGACGGCCGGCGCCGGAGGCCCCGCTTCCGCATGCTTGACCCCGCATTGCATTATGACAGCAGAGAGAAGTCCTGTGGCTACAGAGCCAACGGCGATCTTCAATGCCGACCGGCCTGCCTTGGAACGTTTAGCCATTCTTTTCCTCCCGCTTAGCCGCGGTTGCGCTGCTCTAAGGATTGCATGTTTGAACCGCACGCGTGAGCGACTGCACTTGAAGATTGGCCGCCTGTTTGCCGGCGGCAGTCAGCCGGAGGTCCGGTGGGAATCGATATAGAAAAAGGCTAGCGCCCCTCGCTTGCGCTAATCTTGCACCTTAAGGATGTTCTTGGTTGTAGGGGCGTAGCGAGCGTTGCGCCGCTTTGCCGCCGCGCATAATCCTAGGTCGCGGCCATCGCGCGGAACGGCGCCTCATTTGCCTGCGTCTGAGCATCGCCGTTTCCGGTTTCGTCAGAGTTGCACGCTGGAATCCAGAAACTGAACGCAGCGCCGCCCCCTGCCGCGTTCTCGGCCCATATTTGTCCGCCATGCGCGGCGACGATCTCATCGCAAATGGCGAGGCCGAGACCTGTGCCACCCGCGCCGGTCTTGGTCTTGCTGCTTTGGGTGAATTTGTCGAAAACCGTTTTTAGCTCGGCTTCCGGTATGCCGGGTCCTTCGTCGACGACGCGGAAACAAAATCCCCTGACTGTTGAAGCCCCGGTCATATCGGAAAGCTGAATGCGAATTGTTTTGCCAATTTTCGAAAATTTAATCGCGTTAGACATAAGATTGACGAGAACCTGAGTAATACGCTGACTATCGAACATGCAATGCGTGGTTTCAACGTTGATTTCTGTAGACACTTCGATTTCCTTCTTGCGAAGGAGGGACTCCAATTCGAACAGTGTGTGGTCGATAACCTCCATCAAATCGTCGGGCTTGATCTTATAATCCATTTTCCCAGCTTGCATTTTTGAGAGATCGAGAAGATCGTTCAATAGAATCAGCAAGCGGTGCCCGGCAATACTAATGTTATTCAAATATTTTTTGACATTATCATTTCTGCCTTCATCAAGATTTGACCTGCTTATTTCTGAATAACCGAGAATTGCATGCATGGGCGTTCGAAGTTCATGCGACATGTTCGAAAGAAACTCCGATTTTGCCCTGTCCGCCTGTTCCGCTCTCTCCTTCTCTTCGATGACCTTCTCCTGCAAGGCGTGTTGCTCGATGGCGTTTGCGCGGAACACATCTAAAGCGCGTTCGATATTGCCAAGTTCGGTCTTATGCGGCGAGCCTAAGGAAGGAATGCCCAGATCGCCCTCGGCAAGCCGCGCGATTCTGGCCGCGACTTTTGAAAGAGGGTTCGAAATGGATCGGCCGATCTGAAAACTCAACGCGGCGATGCCAAACAGAATCGCGCCTAGCAGGCTGCCTTCGAGAATAACTCTATGGAGAAAAACCGACTGGACGTTGTCGATGTATGCGCCAATGCCCACAAAGGCGCCGATCTCGGGAACGTTCTGCACAAAAACGAGCTTCGGGGTCATCGCCCCCTGGGAACCTTTTTTAAATATATAGTTAACGAAACCGCTCCCCGGCGGGCTCTGCGCGATACGGATCATGGCCTGGATGGGTTTGACGCCATTCGGATCGACATCGTCATAAAAATTGCGGCCTATCCATGCTTTATTGATCGTGCTGATGCTGACCCCGTTATAATTCATCGCGAAAGCGTAGTTCTGTTCGCTCTCACTGCCAAAGTGCATGGAGCGAAGCGCAAAAAAGAATGCCGCGCGTCCGGCGTCGCTCTCCGCTCCGCCGCTCGCCTGCATGGCCGCGCGGGCGACTGAAAGGGTCGAATCCATAATCGTGTGAAGCTGGACCTTCCGGTCCTCCAACAATTGCTCGCGCAAGGCCCAAAGGCCGACCCCCGAACAGGCGACCATCCCTATTGCATCGAGCAAAAGGATTAGGAGAATACGAAACCTAATCGTTACGCGTGCAAACATCCGCGCCTCGGAGAACTAAAGACGTCGCGCTGCCATCTCTAGTTGAGGCGCGTAAAAGAACCATAAAAGCGCGGCTCGTGTCCCGTCCGCTCACGCACAATGAAACGGCCCCCGAGGGGGCCGTTCGTGAAAGTGTAGCGTGGCGCTGTTAACGGCGATGCCCGCCATGGCCGCCCCAGCCGCCATGTCCGCCCCAACCGCGATGGCCGCCCCAGCCGCCGCGATAGCCGCCCCAGCCGCGATGACCCCAGTAGCGATGACCCCAGTAGCGATGGCCATACCATCCGCCCCACGGCCCGTAATAGTCGTAGCCGTAATAGGGATAATCGTCATAATACGGCCAGTAACCGCCGCCGCCATAATAACGGTAGCCGCGACCGCCCCAGCCGCCATGCCAACCGCCATGCCCATGCCAGCCGCCGCCGCCATGCCAGCCGCCATGCCCGCCGCCGCCATGGCCGTGAACGAGGATGGCTCCGCTAGACGCTGGAGTTTCCAGCGACCCCGCCACGCTGGCCGAACCAGCCTGCGCGGCCTGACCGAACAGGGCCAGCCCAAGCGCCGCGGCTCCGGCTACAAAAAGTTTTCTGAAGGACATCTATGCTTACCTCTTATGGTGTTGCGATACCTTCTCGGCCCGAATGCGCGGTTTTCTACCGCTTCTCGCTTGGTTGGTTCCAAGCCGAGTTATGACGATAGCGCCTTACATAAAAAGGACCAATACAGATTTTTCTGTACCTTGTAACAGCCAAGGGAAATATATAGTAATAGTTGTATTACCGGCCCGACGCAATCATGGCAAAAATCAGCAAGAACGGGCTTTGTCGCGTGTGGCGCTCGATCTGCTCGAACGACAACTTGTTACAAAAAGTTGAATTTGTAGCCCCGATTCGCTCTTACCTTATAAGCGCGCTGATGAGCAGCCCGAACCTTTTTTTTCTTAGAAAGCATCTTCATCGGTTAAGCTTTCGTCTTCCGTTTTAATTCTTCCAACTCAGACTTCCAAAGCTTAGCCTTTGAACTTTCATACCGAATCCGGTTGAAAAGTTCGCCACCGATAGGCGCCCGGCGGCGCGAACGGGCCGTTACTCGAAAACATACGTGCCCGGCGCATCGCAGAGCGGCGGATAGCCGGCGCCGGGCGCGCCCATCGGCGGCGGCGGCGTGAACTCGTTCGAGCCCCCCTTCAGCCAGCGCACCCATTCCGGCCACCAGGAGCCCTCCACCGGCTTCGTCTGGGCGAGCCATGCATCCGGGCCGACATAAGGCGTGTCGTGCTTGAAGGTCGAGACGCGGTAGGTGCGATGCTTGCGGCCGGGCTCGGAGACGATGCCCGCATTGTGCCCGCCGCTGGTGAGAAGGAACGTCACGTCCGTGTCGGAGATGACGTTGATCTGATAGACCGAGCGCCACGGCGCCACGTGATCGGTTTCGGTCCCAACCACGAACATCGGCGCCGTGATGTCGCGCACAGCGACCGCGCGCCCATCCACGCGATAGCGCCCTTCGGAGAGCTGATTGTCGAAGAAGATGTCGCGCAGATATTCCGAATGCATGCGGGCCGGCATGCGGGTGGCGTCCGCGTTCCAGGCCATGAGATCGCTGGCGGGCTGCCTCTCGCCCATGAGATAGTCGCGCAGCATTCGCGACCAGATCAGGTCGTTCGAGCGCAGGAGCTGGAACGTGCCGGCCATCTGCCGTCCTTCGAGGAAGCCGGCCTCCTCCATCGCATCTTCGATGAAGGCGAGCTGGCTGTCGCCGACGAAGAGGAACAACTCGCCCGGCTCGCTGAAATCGGTTTGGGCCGCGAGCAGCGTCAGGGATTTCAGCCGGGCGTCGTTGTCGCGCGCCATCGCCGCGGCCGCGATGGTGAGCAGCGTGCCGCCCAGGCAATAGCCGAGCGCATGGACCTTCTTGCCCGGCGCGACCTGCGAAATCGCCCGCAGCGCCTCCATGACGCCATCGCGGCGGTAATCGTCCATGCCGGCGGCGCGGTAGCTTTCGTCGGGGTTTTTCCAGGAGATCGTGAAGACGGTGAAGCCCTGGCCGACGAGATATTTCACCAGCGAATTGCCGGGCGACAGGTCGAGCACGTAATATTTCATGATCCAGGCCGGCACGATCAGCACGGGTTCCGGATACACCGTGTCGGTTGTTGGGCTGTACTGGATCAGCTCCATCATCCTCGTGCGGGCGATGACCTTGCCGGGCGTAATGCCGATGGTCTTGCCAACTTTGAACTGCTCGACGCCAATCGGGCCAAGCCCGGCAAGCGTGCGCTGCGCATCCTCCAGGAAATTGCCGAAGCCGCGGATGAGGTTCGCGCCGCCTTCGCGCATGATGCGCTCCAGCACTTCGGGATTGGCGGGCGGGACGTTCGACGGCGCCGCCATGTCGAGCATCTGGCGCGTGACAAAGTTCACGGCCGCCTCGTGATGGCGGCTGACTCCGCGGATGTTCTTCGTGGCTTCGTCCCACCAGGCTTCCCAGAGAAGGAAGCCTTGATGCAGCGCGTTATAGGGCCAGCTTTGCCAGCCGGGATGAGAAAACCGCCTGTCGCCCGGCGCGGGCTGCGCGCAAGGCGCCGCCCCGCCGCCTTTGGCCGCGCTGGCGAGATAGGCCTGGAAGGCGACGCTGTCGCTGAAGGCTTTCTGCGCGAGCGCCGCTTGCGTTCCGGGCGCGAGCGACAGGTGGATCGCCCAATCCATGAAGGAGAGCCACAGCCCGGCGGGAGAGACCCCGCCCGTCTGTTTCGACAGCGCGTAATGAAAGAAGCGGTCGATCGCGCTTGAGCTTCCGGTCATGACCCCTCGCGTGCATGGCGGCGTTCGACAGGGAGCGCCGCCGTATCGGGATGGAGGCCCGCCTCTCACGCTTCCAACCGGCGCTGGGGCTAGGCCGTCGATCCGCAGCCGCAAATTTGTGCTTTTGCGCTTGCGAATTCAACTGCGCGCGCGCCGCGCCGGCGGAGGCGCCGCACTCGGAGGCGTTATGCGGCCTTCGAGCCGGCCATGCTCGTCATCGCTTCGGCGACCGGCTTCGCGAGCTTTTCCGTCTCGTGCGCGTAGTCGTTCGCGGCCTGGCTCATAAACTGCGATTGGATATTACCCAGCTCCGCGATCGAGCGGGCATGCGAGAGCTGCTCGGGTAATTTGAGATATTGCTCCCAGCGGGCGCTGAAGAAGCGGCATATCTCGGCCTGGTTTTCGAAGAAGCGCTTGAAAAGCTCCTCGCTCGATTTCTGCCAGTTAACCACGGCGGCGTCCATGGCCGAGGCCGCGCTTTCCGCCGCATGCGTCGCGTTGGCGGCCGCTTTTCCGCTAACGTCATCGCCCGGATAGGCGGAGTGCGCGTTCTTGACGAAGGTCTCGTAGTTTTTCCTCCAGGTCTCGATAAACTCCATGTACATTCGAAAGATTGGGGACATGTCGAAGGGGTTAGCCTGGGCTTGAGTCTCTGTTGTCATGGCGGCTTACTCCACTAAAGCTTCTCCGCACTTTGATACCATAAATATGTAATAAAATTAAGTATCGAACCTTGATGGTTATCAACGTTTGCAACGAAAATAAAACTTCTCGGCCGATTACCGGGGAACTTCTTTTCTTCGCTTTCTAGCCGGCCTTCTTCCTCGGCCATGCCTTAGACAGCCACAGAGTCGACGGCTTGGCCCTGGATTGCTTCGCCGCGCCCGCAATGACGTCGATTGCAATTAAGCGCGTCCCGCGTCAGCCGCCGGAAAACTTGGCCGCGAGCGCGTCGGCGCCGCGCACGAGGATGCTGAGGTCGACGCCCACCGCCGTGAACAGGCTGCCCGCCTCGATATAGCGCCGCCCCAGCGCCTCGTCGCTGGTGAGGATGCCGGGCGCTTGTCCGAGCGCGCGGATGCGGCGGATGGCGTCCTCGATGACGGCCACCACGTGCGCGTGCTTCTGCTGGCCGAGATAGCCGAGCGCCGCCGAGAGATCGCCGGGGCCGATGAACACCCCGTCGACGCCTTCGGTGGCCGCGATGGCGTCGAGGTTTTCGAGCCCGCGCTTCGTCTCCACCTGAACCAGCACGCACAGCTCCTCGGCCGCGCGCGCATGATAATCCGCCACCCGGCCGAAGCGCGCCGCCCGCGACGCGCCCGCGAAGCCGCGCATGCCCGCCGGCGGATAGCGCGTCGCCGCAACCGCGCGCGCCGCCTCCTCCGCCGTCTCGACCATGGGCAGGAGCAGCGTCTGCGCGCCCGCGTCGAGGTAGCGCTTGATGGCGACCGCGTCGTTCCACGGCAGGCGCACGGCGGCGTGCGCGGACCCGCCCGAGGCCGCGGCCTGGAGCTGGCTGTAGACCATGGGCAGCTCGTTCGCGGCGTGCTCCGTGTCGAGCAGGAGCCAGTCGAAGCCCGCGCCCGCCAGCGCCTCGACGCTCACGTGGCTCGGCAGGCTGCACCACAGGCCGATCTGCTGGCGGCCGGATTTGAGCGCGCGCTTGAAGGGGTTGGGGGGGAGGGTCATGGGTGGTCCTTCTTTGGCAAAATTACATTCCCTGAGCGCTTGATGATCTCTGAAGGGGGCATCGCGGCCGCTTTTAGGCGCGCTCCTTCAAACTTCGGGGATGCAGTTACCCCGCGCCGCGGCGCGCTCCAGCGCCGCCGCGACCCAGCGATTGAGGCTCATCCCCGACCGCTTCGCCGCCGCCGCTTATGCAACGGCGGATCGACGGGCGCCACGAATTGCCCGGAACAGGGCTTCTCCGGCTCCTCGCAAAACGCGTTCATGGCGTCCGCCAGGATCAAAAATTCAGTATGGATTAGTCATAGGAAAGCGTCGCATTTTAACGCCCTTTTAGTAAAGCGGCGGCAAAAAGGTATCATAATACCGGAAAAGGCACTTTTTTTCCAAACGAACCCAATAGGGTAAATTGGCCGTTTACCCTCGCGCAACGCGCCCGGTATGCTCGAACGCTCCGGCCCCGAAAAAAAAGCGGCCGGCGCCCGCAAGGAGTCCCGGCCGCAAATCGCAATATCAGCCCAGCTTGGCCTTAGTCTTCCCTGCCCCAAAGCTCGGCCAGCGCCTCGCCCCGGAAGTCGGGCCGCGAATGATAATGCAGCTCGACATCGCGGATGGTCCGGCCCTCGTGCCAGCCATGCGGCAGGTCGATCACCGCTTCGCCGCCATCGTCGATCTTGCGGTCGAAGACGATATCCTCAACCTCGCCATTGCCGAAGAAAACCTTGATGCTGTTGAGCTTGATGTCGTTGCGGCGAACGATCAGCTTGAGCCGTTTGAACTTGCCGTCGCGACGGCCGACATGGATCGTATCGTGGTCGTTGATGAAGCCCACATTGCGATCTGCGAGCCTCACCCATTCGCCAGCGTTAGCGATACCGGCGCTGAAGAGCAGAGCGCCCAGCGTTAATGCGAGTTTGCGAAACATTTATTCTCCACCTCTCTGTAAAATTCACGCGTAGTCTGTCCCCGGCTTTTTGGAGGCTTGCCGATAAATGTGCAATAGCTTTGACCGAAGCGTGCAAAATTGTGGCGCCGAGGCGGCAAAAAGCCGTTTTGCCGCTGCGAGGTTGTATCGAGCGGTTTGAAGCGATGCCGGCGCGCCTCACTCCTGCGTTTTTCGCCGGCTCAAAAACGCGAGCCGCTCGAAAAGCTGCACGTCCTGCTCGTTCTTGAGCAGCGCGCCATGCAGCGGCGGGATGAGCTTGCGCGGGTCGCGCTCCTTCAGCGCCTCGGGGTCGATGTCGTCGTTCACCAGCAGCTTGAGCCAATCCAGAAGCTCCGATGTCGAGGGCTTTTTCTTCAGCCCCGGCACATCGCGCACGTCGTAGAAAATGTTCAGCGCCTCGCGCAACAGCCGCGGCTTCAGGCCGGGGAAATGCACGTCCACGATGGATTGCATCGTCTCGCGGTCGGGAAAGCGGATGTAATGGAAGAAGCAGCGGCGCAGGAAGGCGTCGGGCAGCTCCTTCTCGTTGTTCGAGGTGACGATCACGACGGGGCGCAGGCTCGCGCGCACCACGTCGCCCGTCTCGTAGACGTGGAACTCCATGCGGTCGAGTTCCTGCAACAGGTCGTTCGGGAACTCGATGTCGGCCTTGTCGATCTCGTCGATGAGGAGGATGGGGCGCGCGCCGGACTCGAACGCCTCCCACAGCTTGCCTTTGCGGATGTAATTGCGGATGTCCTTCACGCGCTCGTCGCCGAGCTGGCTGTCGCGGAGCCGGTTCACGGCGTCGTAGTCGTAGAGGCCCTGCTGCGCCTTGGTGGTCGACTTGATGTGCCATTCGATGAGCGGAGCGCCGAGCGCGGCGGCGACCTCCTTCGCGAGCACGGTCTTGCCGGTGCCGGGCTCGCCTTTCACGAGCAGCGGACGCTCCAGCACGATGGCGGCGTTCACCGCGACGCGAAGGTCGTCGGTGGCGACGTAGGTTTCCGTTCCTTCAAAGCGCATCCGTTTCCCTAATCGTTTTTCACATACCGCTCGGCGTCGAATTTGTAATTCGTGTTGCAGAACTCGCAAGTGACCGTGATCACGTCGTCCTCGGCCATGCCGTCCAGTTCCTCGGCCGAGAACTGGTTCAGGATGGTTTCCACGCGCTCGCGCGAGCAATTGCATTGGGCGTCGAGCGCGGCCGGAGTGAAGGCGCGCACCTCTTCCTCGTGGAACAGCCGGTAAAGCAGCCGCTCGGGCAGGAGCGTCGGGTCCAGAAGCTCGTGATCCTCGACGGTGGCCGCCAGCGCAAGGGCGCGCCGCCAGCCGTCGTCGTCGGAGCCGCCGCCGTTCTCGTCCGCCGTATCGTCGCCGCCGTCCTGCCGTCCGCCTTCGCGCGTCAGCTTCTGCACCATCAGCCCGCCCGCGCGCCAGCCCCATTGCCCAGGGCGCGCGCCGTCGCCCGCCGTGTAGTGGCGCGCCACCGCGATACGGAGGAAGGTCGGGATCTGCTCCGACCGGTCGAAATATTCATGCGCGGCGTCGACCAGGGTGTTTCCGGCCAGCGCGACGATGCCCTGATAGCGGTCCATGCCGGCGCCGGGATCGATGGTCATGGCCAGATGCCCGTCGCCGAGCAGCGCCGCGTCGCCGCCGCCGTTCAATGTGCGCGCGACGTCGTCGCCATTATAGCTCGCATAGCCGCGCACATGGCCCGGAGAGCTGTAGTGTACGACAAGGAAGCCGACCGGCCCTTCGGACTGGGTTTGCAGAATGAACTTGCCGTCGAATTTGAGCGCGGCGCCGAGCATCGCGGTCAAAGTCACGGCCTCGCCGAGCAGAAGCGAAACCGGCTCCGGATAAGCGTGCCGGCCGAGGATCTGGTCCACGACTGGGCCGAGACGGATCAAGCGCCCCCGGGCGCCGGATGCTTCGAGTTGAAAAGGGAGAACGTAATCGCTGAACTTGCTCGCGCCGGTCTCACCGGCGAATTTTGCCTGATCTCCACCCATCGCGCCTCAAGGCCATTTGCTGTGTTCACCGCTGCACGTCCGGCATCTTACCACCGCATGCGGCCGCGGCGCGCGTGAATTTTGCGCCGGAACGTCTTGCCGGCGCCCTCAACCGCGCGGGCGGCCCGCTTCGAAGCGCGGCGCCCGCGTTAACTGGATGCTGAGAAAGCTGGAATTCTTGGCTCCATCCTTCGAGACGGCGCTTCGCGCCTCCTCAGCGACTGTCTTGGCTGTCAAGCGGGTTGCCATGGTTTTTGGTCTCTCAGGATGGCGTTGAGGATCGTGAGGAGCTTTCTCGCGACCGCGACGAGAGCGGCTTTCTTGGGTTTGCCGGCTGCGGCAAGCCGGTCATAGAAGGTTTTCAGGATGGGGTTGAACCTTGCCGCGACCATGGCCGACATGAACAGGGCTGCGCGCACGTCCGCTCTGCCTCCCGCGATGAAGCTCTTGCCCCGCCATTGTCCGGACTGGCGGGTGAAGGGGCAAAGGCCGGCCAGCGAGGCGATCTCCCTGCGCGTCAAGGCGCCAAGCTCGGGCAGTTCCGCCATGAGAGTGCGCGCGGTGGTTGGGCCGACGCCGGGGACGGAGGTCAGAAGCTCTTCGTTCGCTCTCCACAAAGGCGAAGCCTTTACGGCGGCGTCGATATCGCCATTGAGGCTTGAGAGCTCCTTCTCCAAGGCTTTCAAGAGCCGTTCGATGCTTTTGCGCAGGCGCTTGGCGGGAGCGCGGCCAAGCCTTTGTTTTTCGGCGACGATCATGTCGACGATTTGCCGGCGCCGGCCGACGAGATCGGCGAGGAGTTGGGTTTCGGCATCGGCGAGGGGGCGGATGGCGGGTCTTGCTGCTTCGGCAAAGCGCGCGATGACGGCGGCGTCGATGGGATCGGTTTTCGCTCTTTTGCCGAGCGCGTGGGCGAAGGCCCGGATCTGGGCGGGATTAACAACGGCGACCGCCAGACCGGCCGCCGCCAGGGCTGCCGCCACAACGGTTTCGAAGCCGCCCGTGGCCTCCAAGGCAATGGTGACAGGGGTTACGGCCGCGAGTTTGGCGCAGAGGCTGTTCAGGCCTATTGCGTTGCGTTCGACCGTGAACCCTTCTCCCGACGGCCAAAGCGCCACATCGAGCTTATCCTTCGAGACATCGATCCCCACAAAAACAGGCTGCACGATTGTTTCCATCTCTACCCTTCCTTGTCTAAACGGGCTCGCTTTGCGGCCCAGGCGACTGTGCGGGTTCAATGGACTTGCGGCGGAGGACCCATGCTGAGCTGCGGACTTTTTCGTCCAAGGATGAGGCGGTCTCTCCGCCGCCACCGCATCGGCAACAGGCCTCGCCAATGCGGCAGTTTTGAAGTTACAAGGATGAGGCTTCGAGCTTGTCGAACCATGGGCCGCATGGTCTTCGGCCCACTGCTTCAGGACGCCAAAGGCAATGGGCGAGAACCCGCGGCGGCGCCGCGGGCTTTTTCCTACAGCGAGCGCGTCTCGATATGGGTGCGGAAGCACTCGATCGTGTCGCCTTGCTTGAGGTCGTGGAAGTTCTCGAAGCCCATGCCGCATTCCTGGCCCGCCACAACTTCGCGGACTTCATCCTTGAAGCGTTTCAGCGTGGACAGCTTGCCTTCGTGGATCACCACATGGTCGCGGACGAGGCGCACGCCGAGGCCGCGCTCCACCTTGCCCTCGGTAACGCGGCAGCCGGCGACCTTGCCGACCTTCGAGATATTGAAGACTTCGAGGATCTCGGCATTGCCGAAAAACTCTTCGCGCTTGACCGGGGCGAGAAGGCCCGACATCGCCTTTTTAACATCGTCCACGAGATCGTAGATGATGTTGTAGTAGCGGATCTCGATGCCGTCGCGCTCGGCTTGCTGCTTGGCTTGCGCGTCGGCGCGGACGTTGAACGCGATGATGACGGCGCCGGAGGCTTCCGCCAGCGCGATGTCGGACGAGGTGATGCCGCCGACCGCCCAGTGGATGATGCGGGCCTCGACTTCGTCCGTGCCGAGCTTTTCGAGCGCCGAGTTGATCGCCTCGACCGAACCCTGCACGTCGCCCTTGATGATAAGAAGGAACTCCTTCTTGCCGCCCTTGGCGGCCTGCTTCATCATTTGTTCGAGCGAGCTGCGTGCGCCGGCGCCGACCGCCCGCACATCGCGCAGTTTGCGGACACGGTGTTCGGTCAGTTCGCGGGCGCGGGCTTCGTTATCGACCACGGCGAGCTGATCGCCCGCCTCGGGCGCGCTGTCGAGGCCAAGCACTTCCACGGGCGTCGAGGGACCCGCCGTAACGACGTTCTCGCCCTTGTCGTCGATAAGCGCGCGGACGCGGCCCCAGGCGCGTCCCGCCACGATGAGCTGGCCGACCTTCAGCGTGCCGCGCTGAACGAGCACGGTGCCGACCGGTCCGCGCCCGCGTTCGAGTTTCGCCTCGATCACGATGCCTTCCGCCGGGCGGTCGGGGTTCGCCGTCAGTTCGAGAACCTCGGCCTGCAAGTGGATCGCCTGCAAGAGCTTGTCGAGATTGAGCCGCTGCTTCGCCGAGACTTCCACCTCCAGCGTGTCGCCGCCCATGCTCTCCACCACGATGTCGTGAGACAAGAGATCGGTGCGGACGCGCAAGGGGTCCGCGGCGGGCTTGTCGATCTTGTTGATGGCGACGATGATCGGCACGCCGGCGGACTTGGCGTGATTGATGGCTTCCACCGTCTGAGGCATGACGCCGTCGTCGGCCGCAACCACGAGCACCACAATATCCGTCACCTTGGCGCCGCGGGCGCGCATGGCGGTGAACGCGGCGTGGCCCGGCGTATCGATGAACGTGATCGGGTTGCCGCTCGGGGTCGTGACCTGATAGGCGCCGATGTGCTGCGTGATGCCGCCGGCTTCGCCCGAGACCACGTTCGCTTTGCGGATGGCGTCCAGAAGCGAGGTCTTGCCGTGGTCGACGTGGCCCATGATGGTCACGACCGGCGCGCGCGGCTGGAGCATCTCGGCCGCGTCGACTTCGCCGATGAAGCCTTCCTCGATATCTTCCTCGGAGACGCGCTTCACCGAATGGCCGAATTCCGAGGCGACCAGCTCCGCCGTATCGGCGTCGATCACGTCGTTGATCTTCAGCATCTGCCCCTGTTTCATCAGGAACTTGATGATGTCGACGGCGCGCTCGGCCATGCGATTCGCGAGTTCTTGGATCGTGATCGCTTCCGGCAGTTGCACTGTGCGTTGAATTTTGACGCGCTCCTGCCGGGCGCCGCCCAGCGCTTGAAGTTTCTGACGTTCGCGCTGGCGTTTAAGCGAGGCGAGGCTGCGCTCGCGCTGCTGCTCGTCGAGCGCATTTGAAAGGGTCAGCCGCGCGCGGCCGGCGCGCTCCACGGCGGTTTTTTTGACCGGCGCCGCTGGAACCTTGCCGGGAACGCCGCCGCGCTTGACGTGGCGGTCTTCCTCCTCGGCGTCGGGAGTGCGCGCGCGAACGGCCAAGTCGCCTTCGCCGCGAACCCGTTCGGGGCGTCCGCTGGCGTCCAAGACCGGCGCTGGCGCCGGCCGCGGGCCGCCCGCGGGGGGACGCCCGCCGCCGAAGCCCGGACGGCTCGCGCCCGTCCCGCCTGGACGGAAACCTTCGGTTCGAGCGCCTTCGCGGCTTGGCGCCCGGGCGCCGTCGCGTGCGCCTTCCCTGACCGGGGCGCGCTGTCCGCTTTCCGCTGGGCGGGCGCCGGGTTGCGGCCTGCGATCCTCCTGCGGAGGCCGCGCTGAGATACGCACATCCGGGCCGACCTGGCGGGGCGGCGGCGCGCGGCGCGGTTCAGAGCGCGCAGGCGCCGGTTGAGCCGCCCTGGCGGGTTGAGCCGCTTGAGCCGGTTCTTCGATCTTCGGCGCCCTTGCGGCCTCTTCCGCGCGCTCCCGCTCCGCTTCTTCAGCGGCCTTCCTGGCAGCGGCGTCTTCCTCGGCTTTGCGCTTCAGGTCCTCGGCGGCGCGGAGTTTTTCTTCCTCGCGAAGGCGCGCCTCCTCGATCTCGCGTTCGCGATGTTCGACATCCTCGCGTTTGCGAGCTTCGGTCAAAGCGCGCGCCCGGGCGTCCACTTCGCCAGCCGAAAGCTGACGCAAGACTTTCTGGGGACGCTTGTCCGCCGGCGTCGATTCGTGCGCGGGGTTCTGAAAGGCGCGATGCTCCGCTTTCTGCGGCGCGGGCTTCGGCTGCGGTTCTTCGGTCAATGGTCCTGAAGGGACGGCGCGCTTGCGCTTGGTCTCCACAAGAACGGATTTCGAGCGCCCGTGGCTGAAGTTCTGGCGGATGTGGCCCTGTTCGACCGTCCGCTTTACGTTCAGCGACATTGTCTTGCGGCCGCCCGCCGTTTTATGGTCCGTTTCTTTCGTTTCGCTCATTCTCTATCCTGGCGCAGCGAAGCACTCAGGCTCCTCCTGCGCAATAGGCTTCTAAAAGATCGAGAGCCTTCAAGAACGCGCGGGTTGCCCCGCCTTCCCTTAGTCCCGCATGTATTACACCTGTGCTTCCCGCCGCCAAACTGATTTCAGCGGATGTGAAGCGATTTTCTGGCTCGATATGCTCTTTTCCTGCGGATGAGGCTTGCAGCTTCCGGTCGAGCTTCAGCCTGCCATCGGGCGCCGCGGCGTCGGCATGAAGGAGGGCGAGCAGTTCGCCTCGCTTCAGCGCTTCCTCGACTTTCGAAAACCCGGCGACCAAAAGCCCAGCCTTATTACAAATCGATAACCGTTCTAGCGCAGATCGCTTAAAAAGCTGTTCCACTTCTAAAGGAAGGCTATCGCTTACGGAAACCGGCTTTCGAAACGCCCTCTGAAAGGCGCGCCGCTTTACCGCTTCGGCCACACTCTGCTTTGTGGCGGTAACCCAAACGCCCCGGCCGGGCAGGCTCCCCTTGAGATCGGGGACCACCTCATCTTGCGGAGAAAGTACGAACCGGAGGAGGAACGGCCTTTCCTTCCTCTCGCGTTCGACGATGCAGGTTCTGACCGGGACTGTGGCGCCGCCGCCTTCGCCCTCCTTTAGATGTGAGGCCGCTTCATCGAAATCCAGTATGGGCTCGGGCTCAGAGCGCTTTTTCTTCGCCATCTGCATGGCGGCCCCCTTCGCCCTCGCCCTCGCCGTCCTCGGCAAGGCTTTCTTCTTCGTCCGCCGGTTCTTCCGCCGGCGCCGGCGGTTCGATCCAACCCGCCTTTACGCGCGCGCGCAGGATCAGCTGCTCGATGTCGGACTTGCTCAGATCGAAATTCTGGAGAATTCCCGGATGCTGCTTCGTCTGTCCCTGGGCGCGCTCATGCCAGCCGGCGAGTTCGTCGGTCGCGCAATCGGCGAGATCCTCGACCGTCTTGATCCCGTTCTCGCCAAGCGTCACGAGCATCGCCACGGTCAACCCTTCGATTTCCGCAAGCTCATCCTCGACGCCGAGCGCGCGGCGCTTCTCGGTCAGTTCGGCATGCTGGCGTTCCAGGAATTCGCGCGCGCGATCCTGGATTTCGACCGCAGTGTTTTCGTCGAAACCCTCGATGCTGGCGACTTCGTGCGAATCCACAAACGCAAGCTCCTCGACCGAGGTGAACCCTTCCGAGACGAGAAGCTGGGCGATCATTTCGTCCACGTCGAGCGCGGCGACAAAGGCATTGGTGCGCTCGGCGAATTCCTTCTGGCGGCGCTCCGATTCCTCGGCCTCGGTCATGATGTCGATGTCCCAGCCCGTGAGCTGCGAGGCGAGGCGGACATTCTGCCCCTTCCGGCCGATGGCGAGGCTCAACTGCTCGTCCGGCACGACCACCTCGATGCGCTCGGACTCTTCGTCGAGCACGACCTTCGCCACCTCGGCGGGCGCCAGCGCGTTCACGATGAAGGTGGCGGCGTCCTGCGACCACTGAATGATGTCGATCTTTTCCCCTTGCAGCTCGTTCACCACGGCTTGCACGCGGCTGCCGCGCATGCCGACGCAGGCGCCGACCGGATCGACGGACGTATCCTTCGACACCACCGCGATCTTCGCGCGGCTGCCGGGATCGCGCGCGACCGACTTGATCTCCACGATGCCGTCGTAGATTTCCGGCACTTCCTGCGCGAACAGCTTCGCCATGAATTCGGGGCGCGTGCGCGACAGGAAGATTTGCGGCCCGCGGTTCTCGCGGCGCACATCGTAGACATAAGCGCGAACGCGGTCGCCGAGCTTATGATTTTCGCGGGGCAGCGTCTCGTCGCGCCGGATGATCGCCTCGGCCCGGCCCAGGTCGATCATGACGTTTCCGTACTCGGCGCGCTTCACGATGCCGCTCACAATCTCGCCCACGCGATCCTTATACTCTTCGAACTGACGCTCGCGTTCGGCCTCGCGCACCTTCTGCACGATGACCTGCTTGGCGTTTTGCGCCGCAACCCGGCCAAAGTCGAGAGGCGGCAGCGGCTCTGCGATGAAATCACCCACCTCCGCTTCGGGATTACGCTTTTTCGCATCCTTCAGACTGATCTCGGTGGCGTCGAGCGTCACCTTCTCGACGACTTCCAGAAGCCGCGACAGCTTGATTTCGCCCGTGCGCGGGTCGATCTCGGCGCGGATTTCGTTCTCGCTGCCGTAGCGCGACTTGGCGGCCTTCTGGATCGCATCTTCCATCGCGGACAGCACGAGCGTGCGGTCGATCGACTTTTCGCGCGCGACCGCTTCGGCGATTTGCAACAGTTCCAGGCGGTTTGCGCTAATTCCGATCTGCGCCATGCTTCAACTCCGCATCTTCTTCAATTTCGTGATGGTCGATTTCGCCGCCCTCGGCCCATTTGCCGGCGGCTTTCGCTTTTGTGAGCGAGGCCCGGATGAGTTCGTCCGTCAGCACAAGCTTCGCGTCGTGAATGAGGCCGACCGGCAGGCCGATCGTCTGCGGCTCGCCGGTTTCGTCGAGTTGCACCTGAAGCAGCATCTCCCCGTTCTCGTAGCCTTCGAGGATGCCGCGAAAACGCTTGCGCCCGTCGACCAGCTCCTTCAGCTCGACCTTGGCCTCGAACCCCGCCCAGTCCTCGAAATCGGACGGCCGCACCAGAATGCGGTCGATGCCCGGCGACGAGACCTCAAGGTAGTAGCGGCTGTCGATGGGGTCGTGCGCGTCGAGCAGCGGCGACAGGCGGCGGCTGATGGTTGCGCAGTCGTCGACGTTGATCGGGCCGCCGGCCTTGTCCGCCATGATCTGGATCGTGGCGCCGTCGCGCTTCGACATCGCCACGCGCACGAGGCGGAAGCCCATGTCTTCGAGCACGGGCTCGACCAGCGTGGCGAGGTCCGCGGCGGGACCCGTCTCCCGGACGAATTGCCCGGTGGGCGCCGCGGAGCCCGCGTCTTCGATCTTCGCCGATGCCGCGTCCTTGTCCATATGCTCCTGTGCTCCAGCACGTCTGCCGCCGGATAAAGAAAAAGAGCGGACCGGCTGGCCCACTCTTTGTCAGAGATGATATTGAGCTGACCGGAAGTTAGGCCAAACGGCGCATGCGCGCAAGAGCCTTGAGGGATTATGCGCAACCGCGGCGGCGGGCGCGCGGCGGTGCATCGGGGCCGCGGCGTTTTGCTCTGCCCGTATCGCTTCGCCTCTCCACGCCCAGGCGCCCCGCGCATCGCGTCCGCTGGTTGAAGTACGTATCGCACCGTGAAGGCGCGCTACGATCTGGAGGTCGCGCGGCGCGCGCTTCACGCCGAAATCGAGACGATTGAACCGCGCGGGGCGGCGTAGCCACGTCTGGCCGCGCTTCGACGTGCTGATCGCAATGGATAAGAGCCTGCGATTCCAGCAGCACTTGCGGGGCAGGCTATTTGCGGCGCCGCTGCTGCGCGCGCGGAGCAACCGGCTTCCCGATCTTCTTCCGTTGATGCCGGCCATGCTGCGGGCGCTGGACGCGTGCGCCCCAGGCGAGGTTGTGGAAGTCTCCGCGTGATCCACGCAGGAGCCTCTTCGCCGCCCCGCTCGTCCCCAGCCACCGCCTCGACGCGCCCAGAAGGCGCCGGCCTCCGGTGTATCGCGGCCGGGAAACTCGCGTACAAATTGCTACCATTTTTACGCCCAACTTATCGTTAGATAAGGTAGAGCTGAGATAGAAGAGGCTATGCACCTATTTATGAGAACCGAATTGACCGCAATGCACAACGCCACGGTGTTCGAAGCGCAGGCGGGCGGCCAAACCCGGATGAAAGACCCCGCGCGGGATAAGCGCCTCGCTAGGCGGCCCCGGCGCGTTCTTTCGCCAGCCCATTGGATCGTGGCTGGGTTTCTCGTCTCGATCCTTGCCGGCCCCGCTTGCGCGCAGGAGGCCTGGGGGCCGTTCAGCCGCGAGCCGGTCGATCCGATCGAGCAAGGCAAGGTCGATGCCGCCAACGACCCGGCGGAACCGGTCAACCGCGAGATCTTCAAATTCAACAAACTTTTCGACGACTACGTCTTGAAGCCGGTGGCCCGGGCCTATGTCGAAGGCTTGCCCAAGGATGTGCGTCAGGGCATTAACAATTTCACCAACAATATTGGGGAACCCGTCACTCTCGCCAACGATGTGTTGCAAGGCAATGCCGGGCGGGCCTGGAATACGACGCAGCGCTTCGCCGTAAACACCACGATCGGCGTCGCCGGCGTTGTCGATGTGGCGGGGGCATGGGGCCGCGAGTATCACTACGCGGATCTCGGGCAGACTCTCGGCGTTTGGGGCGTAGGGCCTGGACCCATCGTCCAAATTCCGCTTCTCGGCCCATCCAATCTTCGCGATGCGTTCGGACTGGGGGCGACCAGCGTCGCCAGCGCCTTCGCTCTTCAGGGCACAATCGGAACCGCCGTCTCCTACACTCAGCTCGGCGCGACCGCCGTGGAGGACGTTGACTACCGCGCGAAATTTCTGCCGAACACGGACGCGCTGGAGAAGAGCTCGCAGGACCTTTATGCATCGATCCGCCTCATCAAGGCCCAATTGCGCGCGAAGCACGTCGAGGAAGGCAAGGCCGGGCGCGTTCGTCTGCACGACGATGCGAGCGGCGCCGAAGCGCCCCTCGATTGAGAGAATAACCAACGCAACCGCTTGCGCGAACGGGCTGGCGTTTGCATGAGGCTTTATGAACCTTGCGAGAGAGGGGAAAAGGAATGTCAATGAAATTTCAAAAATGGAGCGTCTTCCAGGCGCAGGCAATTGCGCTGGCGGCCGGCCTGTTTCTCTTGCCGGTCTCCGCGTCCGCACAACAGCAGGCCGGCGGCGCCTTTTCTCAATTTGCGGGCGACTGGTCCGGCGAAGGCACCGTCAAGACGACAGCAGGGCGTGAGCGAATTCGTTGCAAGGTGCATTATGACGTGGCGTCGGGCGGCGCTTCGCTTGAGCAGAAAATGCGGTGTGCGAGCGACAGCTACAAGCTCGAAGTCAGAAGCAAGGTCGCCGCGACGGGAACCCGGCTCACCGGCAAATGGAATGAGATTACGCGCGATTCGATCGGCAACATCTCCGGGACGATCACCAGCGCGGGAATTAAAGCCATGATCGACGGCATCGGATTTACGGCGGGCATGGACATTTTGACCGAGGCCAACCGTCAATCGATCACGATCGATCCCAGCGGAGCGACCGAAATTGCGCATGTCGAGATCACGCTAACGCGGATCTGAGCCCAGCGCATCGTCATCCCGGTTATCGGCGCCCATCGTCGGCCCTGCCATCGACGCCCAGCGTCATCCCTGCCACCACCCATCGTCATCCCGGCCAAGCGAAGCGCGAGCCGGGATCGCAAAAAAATGAGCGCTACGATTTATTACGGTCCCGGATAAGGCTTCGCCTTTCCGGGGCTTGATTACCCGGATGTTTCCGCCGATTCCGTCGTCATGGTTGCACCGCCTCTTGTCATGGCCGGGCGTCGACCAGGCTTGACGCGGCTATGACAACGAAAGCTGGGCCGCAACACGATTTTTTCACACGCTCGAAGGCGGGCATCCAGGTATCGGGACGACAAAGTATTCGGACACAATAACATAGCTTATCGCCTCCTGGGTTCCCGCCGGAGTTTATCCCCGCGAACACGAAGGCGGGGCCGGAGACGGCGCTGCGGAGCGGTCAGGACTTTCGGCGATTGGCATCAGTCCGCCGCGACATGAAGCCTGCACGCCTTCAGCGAGGCGCGATCCGCGTTTGACCCCACGAAGATCTCGATCAGCCCCGGTTCGAGCCGGGGCGCTCCATCCTCGCCGTGGAAAGCCAGATCGTCCGCGCCAAGCTCGAACCGCACCGTTCCCGACTGTTCCGCCGCGAGACTTATGGCCGCCAAGCCCTTCAGCTCCAGGACCGGACGCGAAATCGACGCAACCGGGTCCCGAATGAAGAGCAGGGCTGTTTCCTCGCCCGAGGCCGGGCCTTCGTTCGTAATCTCGGCCTCCACCACGATGCGACCCCCTGCGCGAACGACGTCCGGCGACACGCTCGGTTCTCCATAGACGAAGCGCGAATACGAGAGGCCGTGGCCGAAGGGAAATTGCGGCCCGACCGGAACGTCGAGATATTTGCTGGTATCGTGCTCGTCCGCCTTGGCCGGGCGGCCCGTCGGACGCTCTGCGTAAGCGATGGGTATTTGGCCAACGTCATAGGGCCAGGAGATGGGAAGCTTGCCGCCCGGATTGTGCGCGCCGCTCAGGACATCGGCGAGCGCGGCGCCCGCTTCCGAGCCCAGGAACCAGCTCGCCAGAACCGCGCCGGCGTTCTCGATCAGCCAGGGATCGATGAGGGGGCGGCCTGAAGTCAGCGCCACGATCACGGGCTTGCCCACGCTGAAAACCTCCTCGGCGAGCTTGCGCTGCTCCTCGGGAAGGCTGGGGCGGGCGCGGCTCGTCGCCTCGCCGCACATCGATGCGCTCTCCCCGACACAGAGAAGAATGACATCCGCGTCGCCGATGGCGCCGGCCCCATCGTCCACCCGCCAGCCGGAAAGGGCGCTGCGCAGCCCATTCAAAAAGCTGATCGTGTCTTCCGGCTTGCCGCTTGCGCGCCAGCATCCCAGCATGTCGGCAGGAGCGTCGGCCATCGGCCCCACAATGGCGAGGCGTCCGGCCCCGCCGAGCGGCAGGATCGCATTGCGATTCTTGAGAAGCACAATGGATTTCCGCGCTGCCTCGCGAGCAAGCGCGCGATGCTCCCCGCGCCGGGCATCCGAGAGCGGCCCGCCGCCCCGCGCGAACGGCGCCTCGAACAGGCCGAGCCGCACCTTCAGCTCAAGCACGCGCCGCACCGCGGCGTCGATGGTTTCAAGCGCGACGAGGCCGCGCGACAGCGCTTCGGGCAAGCCTTCGAGATAGGCGCCGCTGGCCATGTCGATATCGACGCCGGCGTTGAGCGCCAGCGCCGCCGCCTCCACGGCGTCCGCCGCCACGCCATGGGCGATCAGCTCGCGCACCGCGAAGAAATCGCTGATCGTTACGCCGCTGAAGCCGAGCGCCCCACGCAGCACGCCTTGAAGCATGTCCCGGTGAGCGGTCATCGGCCGGCCCGCGATGTCGATGAAGGCGGGCATGACCGCCGCGACGCCAGCCCGCACCGCCGCCGCGAAGGGCGGAAGATGCGTCTCGCGGAGCGTGCGCGCCGAGATGTCGGCGGAGGCGTATTCGCGTCCCGCGGTCACGGCGCCGTAGCCCGCGAAATGCTTTGCCGTGGCCGCCACCGTTTCACTTCCGCCGAGGCCGCCTTGCTGGAACCCGCGCACCTTCGCTTCCGCAAAGCGCGCCCCAAGCCAGGGATCTTCGCCGGGGCTTTCGGCGATGCGGCCCCAGCGGGGGTCGCGCGAGACATCGAGCATGGGGGCGTAGGTCAGCGCGATCCCGTCCGCCGCCGCCTCGGCCGCCGCGGCGCGCGCGGTTCGTTCCCACAAATCCGAGTCGAAAGCCGCCGCTTCTGCGAGCGGGATCGGGAAAATTGTCTCGTAGCCATGCAGCACGTCGAGCGTAAACAAGAGCGGGATGCGCAGCCGCGACTCTTCTGCCGCGACCTTTTGTCCTGCATGGATGCCATGCGCTCCCTTCAGATCGAGCACGCTGCCGGCCCGCCCCGCCCTTATCTCCGAGAGCTTGCCAGGCCCAAGCTCCGCCCCTCGCTCGCCAAAATCCGCCCGAATCATGGTCAGCTGGCCCAGCTTTTCATCGAGGGACATGGCCTGAAGCAGCGCCTCGATATTGGTAATTTCGCGTGTCATGACAACCCTTGGTAGTCAATTGCTCCCTTAAGGCTTATAAAGGAGGCTAAGCTTAGGTCAATCTCCGCCGAGAAAGGAAGGCATGCTGAACCGCACAGGAAAAACTGGCACAGCCGATGAAAGCACTTTCAATCAAATGCGATTCTTCTGGCAGATGCTGGATGGACCGAAATCCCGTCGCAGTCTCACCCGCTATTTCCTCTTCATCACCCTCGTCATCGGCGCGAACGCTATCGTCCAGGTCCGGCTGAATTCGTGGCAGGGCAGCATCTACGACGCCATCAGCTCCCGCGACATCTCCATCTTCATGCGCGAAATCGGGGTGTTCACGGTCATCGTCAGCGTGCTCCTCTGTCTTGGCGTGGCGCAAACCTGGCTGCACGAGCGCTTGAAGGTCAAGCTCCGTCAGACGGCGACCCTCGATCTGCTCGACGAATGGCTGAAGCCCGCCCGCATCTTCCTCCTGCCGCTGAGCGGCGACATCAGCATCAACCCCGACCAGCGCCTCCAGGAAGACACGCGCCGTCTCTCCGAGCTCACCGTCGACCTCACGGTGGGCCTTGTGCAGTCGACGCTCATGCTGTTCGCCTTCGTCGGCGTGCTGTGGAATTTGTCGTCGCAGGTCGTCTTCGTCATCGGGGACAAGCCCGTGACGATCCCGGGATACATGGTCTGGGCCGCGATCGCCTACGCGTCGGTCGGCTCGTTTGTAACCTGGGTCGTCGGACGGCCCCTTATCAACGCGCACACGCGGCTCCGCGCGGCGGAGGCGACATTCCGCTTCGACCTCGTCCTGCTGAACGAGGCGGCGGAGGGCGTCGCGCTCTCCCGCGGAGAGGACACGGAGCGCAAGCTCCTCGAAAAGCCGCTCGGCGCGGTGCTGACCATCATGCGCAGCATCGCCAACAGGCTCGCCACGCTGATGTGGGTCACGGGCGCCTATGGCTGGTTCGCGATCCTCGCGCCGCTCATCCTCGCCGCGCCCGGCTATTTCGGCGGCACGCTTACGCTCGGCGGCCTGATGATGGTGGTCGGCGGCTTCTATCAAGTGCAGCAGGCGCTTCGCTGGTATGTGGACCGCTTTCCCGCGCTCGCCGAATGGCGGGCCATGCTCGGGCGCGTCATCGACTACCGCAGCGCCCTGCAGCGCGTGGAAACGCTCGACGGCGTCGCGGGACGGATCCGTTACATCGACAGCCCATCCGGGGCGCTCTGTCTTGAGGACCTTTGCGTGGTGGCGCCGAACGGACGCGTCACGCTTGGCGACCCATCCGTCATCATCAAGCCCGGCGAGCGCGTGCTCATCGTCGCGCCTCCAAAATCGGGCAAGACCATCTTCGTGAAGGCTCTGGCGCAGCTATGGGTATGGGGCAGCGGCACGATCCGCCTGCCGGATGGCATGATCTTCCTTCCCCAGGTCCCCTATTTCCCGGCGGGCGACTTGAAGACGGCGATGGCTTATCCCATGACGCCGGAAAGGTACAGCGACGCCGACGCCCGCAAGGCGCTGGAACGGGTGAAGCTTGGCCAGCTCGCGGGCGAACTCGACGTTGAGAAGCGTTGGGACAAGGAATTGTCGCTTGAGGAGAAGCGCAGGCTCAACCTCGCGCGGCTGCTCCTGCATCGGCCGAAATGGGTCATCAAAGACGAATCCATCAGCGAACTCGACGAGGAAAGCCGGCAGCTTGCGCTGTCCGTTTTCTCGACAGAGCTTGCCGACACGGCGTTCATCAGCGTGGGCCGCCACGAGCCCATCCATGGGTTCTATCAACGGACCTTGACGCTCAAGACCCGGCTTCCCGGGATTCGGCTTCCGATGCATATGGTTGAAAACATTCCAGCCTTGCCGGCCGCATGATGCCGCCGTGCGAAGTACGCAATTGTCATGGGATCCGCACCCGCGAATGCGATAGGGTGCATAAGCTTGGGCATAATCCAACGAGGCGGCGATGAAAGATACGACCGAACGCAGCGTCCCGGGCCCGACCGAACGTATCGGAGACGAGGCGCTCCTGGATCTGGTCCAGCGGCAGACCTTCGGCTTTTTCTGGGACTATGCGCACCAAAGATGCGGCATGGCGCTCGACCGGGCGCCGGCTGACGGGAGCGGCGGCAACGACCTGATCGCCGTCGGCGGCACGGGCTTCGGAATCATGGCCATCTTGGTCGCCGCAGAGCGCGGCTGGATCGCGCGATCCGAGGCTTTGGACCGCATCTCCGCCATTGTCCGCCATCTCGAAGCCGCCGAGCGGTATAATGGCGTCTTCCCCCACTACATGGACGGCTGCACCGGCAAGGAAGTAGCGTTCTGGGCCGACAACGCCGGCGGCGACATCGTTGAAACCTCCTATCTCGTGCAGGGCCTGCTGACCGCGCGCCAATATTTCCGCGCACGCAGCCACAGGGAAACCGTGCTGAGAAACCGCATCGAGTCCCTATGGCGGGAGGTGAACTGGAATTGGCACACCAAGGGCGAGGACGTGCTTTTCTGGCACAGAAGCCCGAAGCTCGAACGCGAACCGCCTCAGACCGTCCGGGGCTGGAACGAGTGTCTCATAACTTACGTGCTCGCCGCCTCCTCGCCCACCTACCCCATCGCCGCCAGCGCCTATCGCGAGGGCTGGGCGAAGGGCGATCAATTCGCGAACGGCAAGGCCTATTACGGCATCGAGCTGCCGCTCGGCCCGGACTATGGCGGCCCGCTGTTTTTCGCCCACTATTCCTTCCTCGGCCTCGATCCGCGCGGCCTTGAAGACCGCTACGCCAATTACTGGGAGCAGAACCGCCGCCATACGCTCATCAATTACGAGCATTGCGTGCGAAATCCCAACAAATACGCGGGCTACGGTCCGGATTGCTGGGGCCTCACCGCAAGCGACGGCGACGAGGGCTACTACCCTCATGCTCCCGATGTGGACCGGGGCGTGATAACCCCCACCGCGGCCTTGGGGAGCATGCCCTACACGCCGGAGCAATCCATGCAGGCTCTGCGCCATTTCTATTTCGATCGGGGACCGCGCATCTGGGGTAAATACGGCTTCGCCGACGCCTTCAATCCGGCGACGGGCTGGGTCGCGAGCGACAATCTCGCCATCGATCAGGGCCCTATCGTCGTCATGATCGAGAATTACCGAACGGGCCTTCTCTGGCGGCTGTTCATGAGCTGTCCCGAGGTTCGCCAGGGCTTGCAAGCGCTCGGGTTCAAGGAAAGTTCCGCAATCGCATAGGAGTTGACCGTGACCTCAGCCGAAGAGCCGCCGCTTGCAGACTGGGCCGAACGCCTCTGGCGGCATGGCGCGGACAAGCTTACGCGCAGCATCTCCGCGACTTCGCTCGTGAAGGAGCGGCCGGGCTTCGGAACGAGCGTGCGGCCCGCGAAAGGCTCGGTGCTCGCGAGCCCATCCGCGGGCGACCCCGATTACTTCTTCCATTGGCTGCGCGACTCGGCCGCCGTGATGGACGCGGTGCGCCTCCTCATCCGGCGCGGCGAGAATGCCGGGGAGTGGAAGGCGCGTTTCGAAGAGTTTATCGACTTCAGCCTCGGCCTTCGCGCGCTCAGCGGGCCGGATTTCCTAGCGCGCGAGGCGGGCTTCCGCGAGAGGGCCGAACCCTGGTTCCGGCAATATGTGCGGCCCGACGAGGAAATCGCCGCCGTCCAAGGCGACCGCGTGCTGGGCGAGGCGCGTTACAACGCCGACGGCGCGTTCGACTTCATCCGCTGGAATCGCCCGCAGCACGACGGCCCCGCCGCGCGCGCGCTGACCGCGATGCGCTTCCTCGACGACGGGTTTGCCGAGGGCGAGGCGAGGCGGCGCGCCGAAGACCTGATCCGGGGCGACCTCGCCTATACGGCGAGCCATGCCGGCGCCGTCGGCTACGACATCTGGGAGGAGGAGCCGGCACAGCATTTCTACACGGCGCTGGTGCAATACGCGGCGCTGGAGCACGGCGCGCGCTTCGAGGAAGCGACGGGCCGCAAGGGCCGCGCCGCGATCCTGCGCGAGCGCGCGAACGGGCTCATCGCGCTCCTCGACCGGTTCTGGTCCGAAAAGTCGGGCTTCATTCACAGCCGGCTTCCCGGCGAGGGCGTCGATCCCGAGAAGGCGCTCGATTTCGCGGTCATCCTCGGCGTGATTCATGCCGGGCTTAAAAGCGGCCCGCACAGCGTTCAAGGCCCGCGCGTGCGCGCAACCTTCGCGAAGCTCGAAGCGCTGTTCGGCGGGCTCTATGGGCTCAATCGCGGCCGCGCGTCGGGCATCCTGTTCGGGCGCTACAAGGACGACCGCTATATCAGCGGCGGCGCTTATTATTTCTCCACCTTCGGCGCGGCGGAATATTATTACCGGCTCGCCGCCGCGTCGCCCTCGGAAGCGGCGGAGCTTATCGCAAAAGGCGACGCGATCCTGGCCCGCACGCGCGAATTCATTCCGGCGTCGCTCGACCTCACCGAGCAACTCGACCAGACGACCGGCGAGCAGACCTCGGCCATGGACCTGTCCTGGAGCTACGCCTGTTTCATCACCGCCTGGGAGGCGCGCCGCGAAGCCATCGGCGCCGGCAATCCGACATGACCGGAAAACGCAGCTTCACCACCGCCACCGAAAGCGGCCTCGGCCTCACCCGCATTGCCAATGCGGCGGGCATCGAAGCCGGCGTGCTTCCGAACGGCTGCATGTTTGCGCTGGAGCATGAGCGGAGCGGTGCTCGAACCATGATCAACCAGTTGCTCGGCTCGCCGCTGGGCGCCGGGATTGGGCGCATCCTGCTTCGGCTTGGCGGCGGCGATCCGCGCATCGTCGAGGCGATGGGGCCAAGCGCGCGCGTGGCATTCGGCGCGGACGCGGATCGCGTCGTTTGGCAGGGCGAGACGGGCGGGCTTCGCCATCGGGTGACGCTGTGGCTGCATCCTTCGCAGCCGCTCTGGCTCTGGCGGCTCGATGCCGAGAATGGAAGCAGCCGCGAAATCCCTTGCGACGCCATTTTCGTCCAGGATCTGGGGCTCGGCCCGCGCGGCTTCGTCATGAGCAACGAGGCCTACGCCTCGCAATATATCGACCATACCATCGGCGCCCATCCGCGCTTCGGACCTGTCGTGATGAGCCGCCAGAACATGGCGCAAGACGGGCGCCACCCCTGGGTCGCCCATGCCTGCCTCGAGGGCGCGGAGAGCTTCGCGACCGATGCGCTGCAACTGTTCGGCCCCGCCTTTCGCGACGCGGACGAGATCGCGCCCGGCTTCGGCGAGAGTCTGCCGGGCGAGCGGCTTCAGCACGAATGCGCCTGCGCCATACTTCAAACGAAAGCGGCCACGCTCCAGCCCGGCCAGCGCGCGGCGTGGACTTTCATCGGCCTTTTCGAGCCGGACGCCCAAGAGCCGACAAGCGAGGCCGATCTCGCGCGTATCGACGCCGCCGCCGAAGCCGCGAAGGCTTACGTGGAAAGCGCTATTGCGCTCAAGTCGCCGGCCCGCAGCATCCTCCAGGACGCCGCGCCGCTTCAATGCCGCGACTTGAGCGAGGAGGCGGACGCCGCCCGCATGCATGAAGAATGGAGCGGCGGCAGGCTGCTCTCCTATTTCGTGGAGGACGGCGCGCTGAACCGGCATGTCGTGCTGCGCGAGAAGGATCGCCTCGTCCGGCGCCGCCACGGCGCCATCGTCCGCAGCGGCGGCTCGCTCCTGCCCGCCGACGACATCCTTTGCGCGACATGCTGGATGCACGGCCTGTTCGCCGCGCAGCTCGCCATCGGCAATACGTCGTTTCACAAGCTCTTCTCGGTGTCGCGCGACGCCTACAACATGGCGCGCGCGAACGGCCTGCGCATCCTCGCCGAGGTGGGCGGCGCCTGGCGGGCTCTCGCGCTGCCCTCGCGCTTCGAGATGGGCCTCGGCGACTGCCGCTGGGAATACCGCCACGACGGCGGCGCCATCGTCGTGCACGCCATCGCGTCCGGCGAAGACGCCGCGCTTCAGATCGAAATTGAGGTCGAGGGCGCGCCCTGCCGCCTCCTCGTCTTCGGCCATCTCGTGATGGGCGAGCACGATTACGCGCAGTCGGGCCGCGTTGAAGTCGACGAGGCCGCCAAGCGCCTCTCTTTCCGCCCGGACCCGGACTGGCTCTGGGGCCAGCGCTATCCGAACGCCGTTTATCATCTCGTAACGAGCACGCCCGGCGCCATCGACGCGCTGGGCGGCGGCGAGCTGCTTTACCCCGGCGGCGCCCCGCGCGGCATGCCCTACGCGGCGCTGAGGACGCATCCAACCAACAGGCTGCGGTTCGCGATTGCCGGCTCCATGACCGATGCGGGCGAGGCGGAGCGGCTTGCGGCTAAATACGAGGCGGGGGTCGAGCCGAGCCAGTCGCTCGCCGGCGCGAATGCGTTCTGGGCGAAAGTCACCCGCAACGCTCGCATCGAGGGAAGCGCGCAAGGCGCGGCCGCCTTCAACACGCTGTTCCCCTGGCTTGCGCATGACGCGATCATCCATGTGAGCGCGCCGCACGGGCTCGAACAATATTCCGGCGGGGCCTGGGGCGCCCGCGATGTGTGCCAAGGCCCCATCGAGTTTTTCCTGGCGCTGCGTCACGACGAGGCGGCGAAGGACGTGCTGCGCGGCGTGTTCGCTCGCCAGCGCCGCTCGGACGGCGATTGGCCGCAATGGTTTTTCCTCGCGCCCTACGAATTCATCCAGTCCCAGACGAGCCACGGCGACATCATCGTTTGGCCTCTGAAGGCGCTCTGCGACTATATCGAGACGACGGACGACATCGCGTTCCTTCAGGAGCGCGTCCCCTGGCCGAATGCGGACGGAACGCCGAGCGCCGACGCCGCAACGGTGGCCGAGCATATCGAGGCGTTGCTCAACGGCGCGATCTCCCGCTTCGTTCCGGGGACGAGCCTCATCCGTTACGGCGAGGGCGATTGGAACGATACCTTGCAGCCGGCCAACCTCGCGTTGCGCGATTGGCTCGTGAGCAGCTGGACGGTCGCGCTGTTCTTCCACCAGCTCGTTCGCTATGTGGAGGTGCTGCGGCGCGCCGGATCGAGCGGGGAGGCCGCGCGGCTGTCCGCACTGGCGGACGTCATCCGCGACGAATTCAACCGCCATCTGATCCGCGACGGCGTCGTTGCGGGCTACGCGCTGTTCGATCCCGATGGCGGGCGGCCCGAACTTCTCTTGCATCCGAGCGACGAAAAGACCGGCGTCAGCTATTCGCTGATCCCCATGAGCGCGGCCATCGCGGGCGGCCTCTTCACGCCCGAGCAGTCGCGGCGCCATCTCGGCCTCATCCGCGAGCATCTCATGTTTCCGGACGGCGTGCGCCTCATGGACAAGCCGTTGCCCTACCGCGGCGGGGCCGAGCGGATCTTCCGCCGCGCTGAGTTGTCGCCTTTCTTCGGGCGCGAAATCGGGCTCATGTACGTCCAGGCGCACCTTCGCTTCTGCGAGGCGATGGCGGTGCTGGACGAGGCGGAGGCGCTGTGGGAGGGCCTTCGCCTTGTCGATCCGATCGAGCCCGCCGGCCACGCCGCGCCGAGGCAAAGGAACTGCTATTATACGAGCAGCGACGCGGCTTTTCGCGACCGCTATGAGGCCAACGCCGAATGGGACCGCCTGAAGGCAGGCTCAATTCCCGTCGAGGGCGGCTGGCGCATCTATTCGAGCGGCCCCGGTCTTTTCATCGATCTTCTGGTCCGGCGCATCGCCGGAATTCGCCGGCGTTACGGCAAGGAGTACGCCGCGGCGCTCTTGCCCAAAGGGAAAAGCTTTGTCTTCGTAATAGACGTAGACGGAACGACGCGGCGCTGGGATCTGCCGGACGGCGTGCGAGGACTTTCAGGCTCAAGCTAAAGTGGTACGCCATTGGTCTAACTTGAATAACTAGGCTCTTTGACAAAACTGTCATTGCCCAGGATCATAAAACCAAAAGAGGTGCGCCCCAATGGTAAGGACTTTCATAGCAGCCACATTCACCGTCTTGTTCGCGTTCACCGGCGCCGCCTTCGCGCAAACCTCCGGCACCGCCGACGAGGCGAAAGCCCTTCTGAGCAAGGCCGTCGCAGCCCTCAAGGCCGATTCGAAAAAAGCCATCGACGATTTCAATAACCCGACAGGCGGCTTCCGCGACCGCGACCTCTACGTGTTCTGCGCCGCCGCGCCGGCGTACAACTTTACCGCCCATCCGAAGGCCGAGCTGAGGGGAACTCCTTTGGCCGCCCTCGTCGACAAGAAGGGCAAGAAGCTTGGCGAGGAACTCTTAAAGGTCGCGGCCGAGGATAAGGTCGGCCAAGTGGAATACTTCTACCCGCGCCCAGGCGGCACGGATCCCGTCGAGAAAGTCACCTTCGTGACGAAGGTCGGCGACGAGGTTTGCGGCGTCGGCTATTACAAGTAAGCGCCCGCCAGGTCGCGACGAAACATCGGATGGCCGCCCTTGGACCATGGCTGTCCGGTTCGTTTTACCGGGGAATATTCGCCAACCCTTCGATGTCGTCCCGGAAAGCGGCCTCGCGCTTATCCGGGGTCTCCGCAATACTTCGGTTCGAGGTTTGGCAAGATCCCGGATTGTATGTTTCCGCCGGTTGACCTTTCCGGGCTCGAATCGGTGAAGGTCAGCCCATGAGGGAGGGTGGCCACCCTCCCTCATGGGCGGCGCCGCGGCCGTATCCGGAGAGACTGCACAGTCCCGAGTTATCTCTGACCCGCGCCGCTTCTGTTCCGCGTCCATCCGAACGGTAGAACGGCCTCTAACGGCCGCATACAATCCAGGAACACGGAATCGCATCATGACTATGATCCCGGCTCAGAAGACATTCAACCACATCGTCGCGTTCGACGTTGGCAAGGAAAGCCTCGCCGTCCATATCCTGCCAGGCGATGAGCGCCTGAGCATCGCGAACAAACCCAAGGAAATCCGCAAGCTGCTCATGGCGCAGATACGGCGCAACGCCAATTTGAACCTTGGGCCTCTCCTCGTTGTCTGCGAGGCGACCGGCGGCTACGAGCGGCGGCTGCTTGAAATCTGCGTTGAGCTTGAGATCGCCGCCCATAAGGCCCACGGCTCTCGCGTCCGGCACTTCGCCAAGGATCTTGGCCTTATTGCAAAAAACGATCCAATCGACGCGCGCGTGCTCGCCCTCTTCGGCTTGAAGACCGATAGCCTGCGCCTTTATACCTCCCCCACACCCGAGTTGGAGGCCCTCATCGATCTGAGGGCGCGGCGGGACCAAATCCAAGCCATGCTGCTTGCCGAAACGAACCGGCTCGAACATGTCCGTCATGAAAGCGTTACGAAGAGCCTCAAGGAGCATAGCGAAGTTCTGCGGCAAGCCTTGGCTGTGCTCGAAACAACGATCGCAGCGCACATTCAAGCCAGCAAGGAGCTTGCCCGCAAAGCGGACCTTATGCGCACCCTGAAGTCCATCGGCCCTGGAACCGCTACGGTTCTGCTCGCCTATATGCCCGAGCTTGGAGCATTCAGCAGGGCCGGGGCAGCCAGCATGGCCGGCGTCGCCCCCTTCGACGATGAGAGCGGCAAAACGCGCCTCCCCCGCCATATCGAAGCTGGCCGGGCCGCCGTCCGCAGGGCGCTTTACATGGCGGCCCTGACCGCAATCCGGCACAACCCCATCATGAAAAGCTTCGCGGAAAAACTCCGGCAGAAGGGCAAACCCGCCAAAGCCGTCATCACCGCCGTTATGCGTAAGCTCATTGTCACGCTCAACGCCATGCTCCGCACCGGCGAGCCATGGAAACACGCGCAAACCGGCTGACAGACAAGACGGTAGATAGCCGCAAGCGGCTTCCGGGATGATGGGGTGGATGGCTCCCTTCCAGGGCATCGATGTGCCAAAAGGGGTGTCAGCTGAAGACACGGACGAGGGGAGCCACCCATGGGAAAGATTAGCATAATCGGTTTGGATTTGGCCAAGCAGGTTTTTCAGGTTCACGCCGCCGATGCGCAGGGCCGGTGCGTTATGCGCAAGCAGTTGAAGCGGCGCCAGGTTCTTGCGTTCTTCGCCAAGCTCGATCCTTGCGCGGTGGCGATGGAAGCCTGCGGCGCGGCGCATCGCTGGGCGCGGGAGATCGCAAAGCTCGGTCATGAGACGCGGCTTGTGCCCCCGGCTTACGCCAAGGCTTATGTGAAGCGCGGGAAAAACGACGCCATCGATGCCGAGGCGATTTGCGAGGCGGCGAGCCGGCCCTCGATGCGGTTCGTGCCGGTCAAGAGCCTTGAGGGCCAGGCTCTGGCCATGCTGCACCGCTCGCGCGATCTTTCGATCAAGAACCGGACCATGCTCGTCGACGCGCTTCGCAGCCATCTGGCCGAGTTCGGTTTTATCGCCGCCAAGGGGATCGGCAAGTTGCCCGATCTCATCAAGATCGTGAGCGAAGCCCCGAAAGAGGCGCTGCCGGACGTGGCGCGCGCTGCGCTTTCCGGTTTCCTCGATACGATCGCGGCGATCGATGTCCAACTCGCGGCCATCGAGAAGCAGCTCAGGGCCTGGCACACAAGCGACGCGCAAAGCCAGCGCCTTGCCACCGTTCCCGGCATCGGCCTTATCGGCGCCACCGCGCTTTGCGCGCTCGTGCCCGATCCGTCCCTGTTCAGGAACGGACGCCACCTCGCCGCCTGGCTTGGGCTGACGCCGCGGCAAGACGGGACCGGAGGCAAGACGCGGCTGAAGGGCATCTCCAAGGCAGGCGATGGCTATCTGCGCCGGCTTCTGGTCCTTGGAGCAACCTCGCTTTTGCGCTCCTTGGCGAACAAAACCACGCCCCTTGCGCTTTGGGCGCAAGGGCTGCTGGCCAGGCGGCCAAGGCGGCTCGCGACCGTCGCGCTTGCCAATAAGCTCGCCAGGATTGCCTGGGCGCTGATGGCCAAGGCCGAAGCTTATAAGCCGCTCGCAGCCGCGCAAATGGCCAACGTATGAGAGAGCCGGCCATTTTGCAGAGCTAAGGTTCAAAGTTTATCGCGTTCGCAAGGGTGAAAAGGAGCGATGCTCAAGGCTCGGCCAGACCGGAAAAACCCGCCCTTGTCATCGGAGGATAACTCCGCCGGGATGATCGGGAGCCGGTTCGCAGATCGCATCGAGGCGCAGGCAAAAGCCGCACGCCGGACACATGACCGCACCCGCCGCAAAGCATCGCGCCAAAAAAACCCTTGCAACAGGGGAGCCATCCACACATGACATGGATGGCTCGACCCGGCCATGAAGGCGTGGCGTGGGCCGCCGCCGCTGGCTGGTTCATCTGGGGCGATCGGGCCGCCGAACGGCGCTTTATGCCCGCCCTTTATCAACACCTGTGCACAACCGCAATTTCGAGATACAACCTAAGCGGGTAATCTGATGTAATTGGAAAAGTTGCTTTCAGTCGGGGTATTGCCATGCGTATTCTTGCAATTCTTGTGATCTTGGCTTCAGCCGCGGGACAAGCGGCGAGCGCGGATTATAAGGATGACGACATCGTAAACTTCATGCTCTTCGGCATGCGCGCATTGGGCGCCAACGCTACGAGATCCGATATAAAGCAAATCCCCTCATCGAATGATGTGGATATCATGCTTCGGTCTGGCTTGAACTCAAATAGAAAGATGTGTGCGTCCGTGGTGAGCGTAAGACGACTTAAAGATAGTCGGTTGTATGAAGTCATATGCGTTGCCGTTGACGGCGGAGAGATGCGCAAAGGTTATTTGATCGACCCCAATACTGGAGTAGCGGACGGGATATAGAAGTATTTTACTAGATTACACATTTTTAAGCGAATAACAAACCGGCGGCCGCTATGCCAGAGCGGCATGGCGCCTTTCAGCCTCGCGTTGCAAATGCGATCTTTCTTTCCATGCAAAAGGCGCGCTGAGACGCCCAGCGCCTACGACGGAAGTCTCAGCGTCCTAATCACACATTGAATTGCAAAGGCGCCGCTCTTTACCCTTGCGGGAGCAATCAAGAAAACAACTCCAAGGGTCTTCACGTGGCGAGCATCAAATTCTACAGCGGCGCCGATCTTCCGCTGGAAATGCACAAGGTCCGCATCGTTCAGAAGCTGAACCTGCGGCCGGTGGAATACCGGCTAAAGGCCATGAACGAGGCGGGCAACAACACGTTCCTCCTGCAGAACGTCGACGTGTTCATGGACATGCTGACCGACAGCGGCGTGAACGCGATGAGCGACCGGCAGCTCGCCTCCATGATGGTGGCGGACGACAGCTACGCCGGCAGCGCGACCTATACGCGGCTCGAAACCAAGCTGCGCGAGCTGTTCGGCATGCACTGGATCCTGCCGACGCATCAGGGCCGCGCCTGCGAGAACATCCTCGCCCAGACTTTCGTCAAGCCCGGCCAAGTCGTGCCGATGAACTACCACTTCACCACCACCAAGGCGCATATCACGCTGAATGGCGGCGTCGTGGAGGAAATCGTCAAGGAGGAAGGCCTTCAAGTCACGAGCGACCTGCCGTTCAAGGGCGATATGGACACCGGCAGGCTCGAAGAGGTTGTGAAGCGATACGGCGCCGATAACGTCGCCTTCGTGCGCGTGGAGTCCGGCACGAACCTCATCGGCGGGCAGCCCGTTTCGCTCCAGAACCTCGCCGCGGTCCGCAAGGTCTGCGACAAATACGGCCTGATCCTCGTGCTGGACGCGAGCCTCCTCGCCGACAACCTCTACTTCAACAAGACCCGCGAGGAGAGCTGCAAGCCTCTCGGCATTCGCGAAATCGCGCGGCGCACCGCCGACCTCTGCGACATCATTTATTTCTCGGCCCGCAAGCTCGGCTGCGTGCGCGGCGGCGCCATGTGCATGCGGAGCGAAGACCATTACAAGCGCATGCGCGGGCTGGTGCCGCTCTATGAGGGCTTCCTCACCTATGGCGGCATGTCCGTGCGCGAAATCGAGGCGCTGGCCGTCGGCCTTGACGAGACGATGGACGAGGACATGATCAGCCAAGGGCCGCAGTTCATCCAGTACATGGTGAGCGAGCTGGTCAAGCGCGGCATTCCGGTGATCACGCCCGCCGGCGGCCTCGGCTGTCATATCGACGCGAAACGCTTCCTCGATCACATCCCGCCATCGCAATACATCGCGGGCGCGCTGGGCGCGGCCATGTACATCGCGGGCGGCGTGCGCGGCATGGAGCGCGGCACGCTCTCCGAGCAGCGCAATCCGGACGGCAGCGAAGTGTTCTCGAACATGGAGCTGCTGCGGCTCGCCATGCCGCGCCGCGTCTTCACGCTCTCGCAAGTGAATTACGCCATCGACCGGCTCGACTGGCTCTACCAGAACCGCAAGCTCGTCGGCGGCCTCGTCTTCGTCGAGGAGCCGGAGATCCTGCGCTTCTTCTACGGGCGGCTGAAGCCCGTCTCCGATTGGCAGGAGAAGCTCGTCGCCAAGTTCCGCGCCGATTTCGGCGACAGCCTGTAGCATCGGGCGAAGTCATGGCCGGGCCGGCGCTTGGGCTTGTATCCCGGGGGGCCGGCCGGAAGACGGGGATGGCTTGCGCGCCTGCGTGGAGGAGCGGAAGCTGCGCTTGGTTGCGGAAGCGTGCAAAAGGCCGAAGAACGAACACGCTACGCGCGAGTTTGCTGCTGCGCTCGCGGTGGCCTGAACTGGTGTGGTAACCATCTGAAGCTAAACCGGTAACGCCGGCAGGCGTCCTGTCCTGAGGATCGAGAGGTTCGACACTTCCACCCTCAAGACAAGGACCTCTCCGATGAACCAGAAGCCCATCAGCGATCTGCGCCGCCGCATGCTGGAGGACATGGCCGTCCGCCGCCTCGGCGAGAAGACACAACACGATTACATCAAGCACGTCGAGACCTTCGCCATCTTTCTCGGCCGCTCGCCGGACACGGCGACGGCGGAGGACCTGCGCCGGTTCCAGGTGCATGAGATCGAGCAGGGCTCGAAGCCGCCGAAGATGAACACTCAGGTCTCGGCTCTGCGCTTCTTTCTCAAGATCACGCTCGGCCGCCTCGATCTCGCCCACCAACTCGCCCGCGTCGACTATCCGAGGAAGCTGCCGCGCGTGCTCTCGCCGGCGGATGTGGCCCGCCTGCTGGAGGCTGCGCCTGGACCGGGCCTCAAGTACAAGGCCGCGTTGAGTGTGGCCTACGGCGCCGGACTGCGCTGCGCCGAGGTTGTCGCTCTGCGCGTGAGCGATATCGACAGCAAACGGATGCTGATCCGCGTCGAGCTGGGCAAGGGACGCAAGGACCGGCACGGGATGCTTTCCGAGCAGTTGCTCGCGATCCTGCGCGCCTGGTGGTTGCAGTGCCCCTCGAAGGGCTGGCTGTTCCCGAGCCGGGATCCCCTGCTGCCGATCACGGACCGCCAGCTTAACCGCGCCTGCCACGCCGCCGCCGATGCCGCCAGTCTCGGGAGCTGGATCTCGCCGCACACGCTCAGGCATTCCTTCGGCACTCATCTCATGGAGGCCGGCGTCGACATAAGAATCATCCAAGTGCTTCTTGGACATTCCAAATTGGACACGACCGCCCGCTACACGCACGTGGCTACGAATATCCTGCGCACCGTCGAGAGCCCGCTCGACCGCCTTACGCTGCCGGCCGCCAAGAGAGAGCCGGAGCCGGTCAAGTAGTCCGGTCCGGCCTTGCCCCGTCCATCTCTGGAGGTCGCGGATATTTTCCACGGCCACGGGGCTGCATGGCGCCAAGCCAATCGCGGCCATGTCAGCCTCGGCCAGCTCAAAGTGATGAGCGCCATCGAGCGCTGCCGCACCGCGGCGCTCGGCGGCCATGTTGCGCGCTGCGAGAACCCCGCCTGCGGCCACAGGCATGTGGCTTATAATAGTTGCCGCAATAGGCACTGCCCTAAGTGTCAGGGCGCGGCGGCGCGAAAATGGCTTGCCGAACGTGAGGCGGAGCTGCTGCCGGCGCCGTATTTCCACCAGGTCTTCACTTTGCCCGAGGCCATCGCGGATATCGCCTATCAGAACAAAGCGGTGATCTACGATCTTCTGTTCAAGGCTTCCGCCGAAACGATGCTGATCATCGGGGCCGATCCCGAACATCTTGGCGCCAGGATCGGCTTCATCTCCGTGCTTCATACCTGGGGTTCGGCGATGACGCACCATCCGCACGTCCACATGATCGCGCCGGGCGGCGGCCTTTCCGCCGACGGCCTGCGCTGGATCCCCTGCCGCCGCGGCTTCTTCCTGCCCGTGCGGGCTCTTTCCAAGCTGTTCCGCCGGCTCATGCTGGAAAAGCTCGCCGCAGCCCACAAGGCCGGCAAGCTTAAGTTCTTCGGCGAGCACGCGCATCTCGCCGCGGCGGACGCTTTCACCGCCTTCCTGGCGCCGCTCAAAAAGACCAAGTGGTTCGTCTATTCCAAGCGTCCATTTTCCGGACCAAAGGCGGTCCTTTGTTACCTGTCCCGCTACACCCACCGCGTGGCCATCTCCAACCGGCGGCTTGTCGCCGCCGATGAGAAGAGCGTGACCTTCACCTTCAAGGATTACCGGATCGAGGGACCTGGCCGCTATAAGAAGATGACGCTGGACGCGGGCGAGTTCATCCGCCGTTTCCTGATCCATGTGCTGCCGAAAGGCTTTCACCGCATCAGGCATTATGGCCTCCTGGCCAGCAATGTCCGCGCCGGCAATCTCGTAGCGATGCGGGCGTTGATCGCGCTGTCCTCGCTGCTGCCCCAGGTGAACGCCACGCCAAAACCCGATACTGCCGGCGAGCCAGCGGAGCGCTGCCCAAAATGCGGCAGCCGCATGTTCGTCATCGAGCGTTTCGAAGGGGCCTGCCGTCCGCGCAAAATGCCATCCCCGCCAGCGGGGTTCGATACGTCATGATCGGCGCCAAGACGGCTTGCAGCGTATCGATGCCCGGCTTGAGCCGCCGTTCAAAGGCTGGCAACGGCGGCGCTTGCTTGAAGGGCAAAATCGAGCTCATTTTCGAGGCCTGCCGCCATAGCTTCGCCCCCGGTCCGGCGCCGCCATTCCCGCAAGCGCGCTTTGCTTGGCTGTGCGCGCGGCTTTTGCCGCCCCAGAGCCACTGCGCGCTTGGCGTCTAAACTGCTGAAATCCCCATAAGCTGAGAGGGCGTCCGTGCCCTGCTCCCCGCGTGTTCCTTCCCCGGACGTTTTCGAACACCGGCCCGCGGCGCACGCTGAGCGGTTCGGCATGGGCCGGTATCCGAAAACGTTCACAGGAGCGGACGCGGCAGGACTCAAAAAATGCTAAATCACCGATGGGTGCTTTTGGATCCATTAGCGGGCGTTCGTCTCAGCGGCAAATGAGCGAGTTGTCCTTGGCTCAGACACAGGAAACGCGATAGTCACTCGAAGCTTGACGGCTCAATCTATTATGATATGCAACATCCGATATTTTTCTCGTATCTAGCAAATTCGTACTGACAGACCGAATTTTGGGTAGCGCCGATGAACTCAACGACATCGATGTATCTTGACGCGGCTCGCTTCGCAGCGGCTTGTTTTGTATTTCTTCACCATTTGAACGATTGGAGTGGCAAGGGCCTGCCAGTATTTGCTCCAATGCAGTCTCAGGCCGTCATCGTCTTTTTTGTCCTGTCCGGATTTGTTATCGCTTATGTGGTCGACACCAAGGAGTTGCACCTTAGAGATTATGCGCTCAGCCGGCTCGCCCGCATCTATTCTGTCGCTTTGCCTGCGTTGATTGCAACCTTCGCACTGGATGCATTCGCTAGGATGGAGGAACCAGAGCTCCACCCGGCCCCGGGCGGACAGGAAATAATCAGAGAGTTTTTGGCGGGTTTGTTTTTTTGCAATCAAGTTTGGTCCCACAACATTCCAGTCGGTTCGAATGGCCCCTACTGGTCGCTTGGCTATGAAGTGCCCTACTATATTGCCTTCGCTGGCTACGCGTTTAGCAGCGGTTATCGGCGCTATCTTCTACCTTTACTTGTGCTCGCATTGTACGGACCACGGGTAGCGTTGTTGGCGTCTATCTGGTTGATGGGAGTTGTTAGTTATCAGATATGCTCACGTACAATCATGAACCCGCGTCTTGGTTGGATGCTTCTTGTTGGCTCCAGCTTGATATGGGCCGCATTCTACGTGGGGATATATCTCGGCCTCGTGCCGTCAAGTGATGTGCCGCTTTATTGGCATCATTGGGAAATCTACGAGGATGTCCTCGTTGGCGCTTTTTTCAGTTTAAACGTGATCTGATTTCATGCCGTATCTGCTTTTTTCGCGCCACTTGCACGTCCCGTCCGGGGTGTCGTGCGATATATCGCAGGCGCAACATTCACCCTCTACCTCTTTCACTACCCAGTGGTGCACTTCTTGTTGGCCGTTCTGCACTGGAAGATTGATGGCGCTGGCGACATGGTCCTCTTGAGTGTCATGGTATTGTTGATCGTCTTCGCAATAGCCGAAGTTACCGAAAGGCGTAAGAAATTCTTCCGAGAGCTTTTTTCGTTTGTTATTCGATGTTATCGCCAGCAAGAGATTCAGAAGGGAAACTAAGTAGCTTAGCGTCCGCATTTGGTTCTATAAGCTGCCTTGCCGCGCAGGGGATCGCGAGAAACCCGGTACTACCGCTTTCGTAATGGGTTTCAGATGGCGGCCGCATGGATGCGCGCGGGTCTTCTGCGGCGCGGCCGGCGTCTGAAAACCCTCGAAGAAGGAAACCGCGGGAAGCGTCGGTGACCTATGGGGATTTGAGAGGAACGGCCGCCGCGGCTGTCGGCGACACGAGCGTTTGTTCGATGATGACAAGCGCGGTCCGGGGAGTGAGAGCCTGGCTCGACGAAGAAGAAGCCGCGGTTCGCGGCATCTTCGGCGTCACCTTGCGAGGCGGCGGACACCGGAGGCAAGGGACGGGCTTTGCGGCTTGGGAGCTGCCTGCAAAGCCACATGGCATTGAGGGTTTCAGCAGTACGTTCCAGCTCATGAGGTGTCGATCCGGATCGAGATCAGGCAGGGCGCGCGGTATCGCGGCTGCATCCCGCGCTCGAAAAACTCGATGACGATCATGCGCCCGCCGCAACACGGGCACGGCGGCAAGAGCTTCTCCGCCGGCTCGTCCCGGCTGGGATTTGCAGCTGTCTCTGGCGGCGGCGCCGCGCCCAGCAGTTCGCGCAACCGCGCAAGATTGACGGCGCGGCCGATATTGGCGAACAGCCCGTAATGGCGGATGCGATGAAAGCCCTTCGGCAGGATGTGGAGCATGAAGCGGCGGATGAACTCGTCCGCCGAAAGCGTCATGACCTTGCGGCGGGCCAGTCCGTCCGCGCGGTAGTCCTTGTAGCGGAACGTGACGCCGCGCTCGTCATGGGCGACGAGCCGCGTATTCGAGATCGCCACGCGGTGCGTGTAACGCGAGAGATAGGCAAGCACCGCCTTCGGTCCCGCGAAGGGCTCCTTGATGTAGACGAACCAGTTCCTCCAGCGCAGCGGTTTGAGCGCGGCGGCGAAGGCGGCGGGCGCTGCAAGCTTGGCGAGGCTGCCTTGCAAGGTCAGTTTGTCATGGAGGGCGGCGAGTTTTTCCAGCACGAGGCGCCGGAACAGCCGCGACAACACTCGGACCGGCAGGAAGAACCGGCGGCGCCGGCCGCGGCAGGGAACGAAGCGCTCGCCGTCGAGCGAAAGCCCGCCGCCGGGAACGATCATATGCACATGCGGATGATGCGTTAACGCCGATCCCCAGGTATGCAGCACCGCCGTGACGCCGATGCGGGCGCCGAGATGCTTGGGATCGGCGGCGATGGTCAGCATGGTCTCGGACGCCGCCTTGAACAGGAGGCCGTAGACGAGCCCCTTGTTCTGCCACGCGATGGCGCCGATGGCCGGGGGCAGCGTGAACACCATATGGTAGTAAGGCAAGGGCAGAAGCTCGGCCTCGCGCTCCGCCAGCCATTTACGCGCGGCGGCGCCCTGGCACTTGGGGCAATGCCTGTTGCCGCAGGAGTTGTAGCTGACGACGGCGTGGCCGCAGTCTTCGCAGGCCGCGACATGGCCGCCAAGCTCCGCCGTCCGGCAAGCTTCGATGGCGGCCATCGCTTTCAACTGCCCGAGGCTCAAATGCCCGGCGTTGGCCGTGCGCCAGGCTGCCCCGTGGCTGCGGAAGATGTCCGCAACCTCAAGCATGGGACGCATGACCCGAGGCGGCTCAGGCCTTGGGCTCGTCCTTCTTCTTCTCGATCGGGGAGAGCCGGTCCAGCGGGCTCATCACCTTGCGGATCGTGCTGGCGGCCACGCGCGTGTAGAGCGCTGTCGTATTAAGCTTCGCGTGGCCCAAGAGAACCTGGATGACGCGGATGTCGATATCCTGCTCAAGCAGATGGGTCGCAAAACTATGCCGCAGCGTGTGCGCTGAAACGCGCTTGGCGATCCCGGCCGCCTTGGCGGCCATATGGCAGACGCGGTTCAACTGGCGTGTGGTCAACGGGTTCACCGGTTCCCGGCCCGGAAACAGCCAGCCTTGCGGCCTGCCGATGCGATACCACTCGCGCAGAACATCGAGCAGCATCGGTGACAGCATGGCGAACCGATCCTTGCGGCCCTTGCCTTGCTCGACGCGGAGCAGCATGCGCGCGCTGTCGATATCGGAGACCTTCAGCGCCAGCACCTCCGAGGCCCGGAGCCCGGCGCCGTAAGCGACGCTGAGCGCCGCTTTATACTTGGCGCCCGGCGCCGCATCGAGGAGGCGCGCAACCTCCTCCTGGGTCAGCACCGTGGGCAACTTCCGGGGCTGCTCAACCCGGAACAGCGGCTTGCGAAGCTCGTACCGGTCGAGCGTGATGCTGAAGAAGAACCGCAGCGCGGTCATGTGCGAGTTTACGCTGGAGGCCCCGAGCGGGCTCTGAACAAGATGGAGGCGGTAGAGCCGCAAATCTTCCGCCGTCGCTGTCTCCGGAGGCCGGCCAATGAAAGCCGCAAGGTTCACGACACACCGGATGTAGTCCTTCTGCGCCTTCTCTGAGAAATGGCGCGCAGTCATATCGTCGATCATGCGCTGACGCAGCGGGCTGATACGCATACAGAACTCCTATTATGAGTGAGGTCGACGCCTCATTCTCATTCGGAGCTATCAGCTTGCCCTTGACGCTTCAGAAGGAAGACTGCTCGCGACGCAGCGCCTACCGCGAGAGCGGTTTCGTTCATCGACCCCCTGCGGACGAATGGGCCATGCAACGCGCGCGATAAGGCGGCGATTTCGCCGAACCGACATCGTTAGCGCCCTGCCGCCTCCATCCCCGGCGGAGGCGGCGCCCGAACGATGCAATCGCCGCCTATCGGGGCGCCGCCGCGAGCTGCTTGCCCATCAGCGCGATGAGCGTGTTGAGCGCCTTGAGCGGCCGGATCATCACCTTGAACGTGTGGATGCGGCCCTCGGCGTTCCAGAAGATGAAATCGGCGCCGTCGATGAAGACGCCGTCGATCTCGGCCTCGAATTCGAGCACCGCGGAATTTTCGCCGAACCATTCGTTCGTGTAGCGAAACGCGCCGGCGCCAAGCACCGCGATGGCCGCGCGCAGATATTTCGCCACGAGCGCCGCGCCCACCTGCGGCTTGTGCAGCGCCGGCGACAGGAACGCCGCGTCGCCGGTCAGCAAATCCTCGATTTTGCTTGCGTCGCCGGACTTCACGAGTTCGAGCCAGCGGACGATGGGTTCAGGCTTCATGGCCGCCTCCTTCGGGTTAGATAAGCTCGATGGCCAGCGCCGTCGCCTCGCCGCCGCCGATGCACAGCGCCGCAACCCCGCGCCTCAGCCCGCGCGCCTGAAGCGCCGCGATGAGGGTTGCGACGATGCGCGCGCCCGAAGCGCCGATGGGGTGGCCGAGCGCGGTGGCGCCGCCATTGACGTTCAGCTTCGCGTGAGGAATGCCAAGCTCGCGCATGGCGATCATCGGCACGACGGCGAAGGCCTCGTTGATTTCGAACAGGTCCACGCCGGCGACAGACCAGCCCGCTTTCGCCAGGGCTTTGGCGATGGCCGGGCCGGGCGCGGTGGTGAAAAGCGCGGGCTCATGGGCGTGCGCCGCCGCCGCGACGATGCGGGCCGCGACGGCGATGCCCTCCGCCTTGGCGACGCTGAGCCTTGTCAGAACGAGGGCCGCGGCGCCGTCCGAGATGGAGGCGGAGCTTGCGGCGGTGATCGCGCCGTCCTTGGCGAAGGCGGGCTTCAGCGACGGGATCTTGTCCGGCCTTGCCTTGCCGGGCTGCTCGTCGATGGCGATGGCGGCTTCCCCGGCTTTGGTCTTGACCGTCACGGGCGCGATCTCGGCCTCGAACGCGCCGGTTGCTATCGCCGCATTCGCCCGCGCAAGGCTCTCGATGGCGTAGGAATCCTGCTCCGCCCGCGTAAATCCATAGGCTTTGGCGCTGTCCTCGGCGAAAGCGCCCATCGCCTTGCCCGGCGTATAAACGTCCTCCAGGCCGTCCAGCATCATGGAGTTGAGGATGCGGCCATGGCCGATGCGCGCGCCGCGACGGTGATCCGGCAGAAGATAGGGCGCGTTCGACATGCTCTCCATGCCGCCCGCGACGACAATGGTCGCGCCGCCCGCCGCCAGCGCCTCCGCCGCCATGATCGCAGCCTGCATGCCGGAGCCGCACATCTTGTTGACGGTCGTCGCTTCGACGCTCATCGGCAACCCCGCGCCGAGCGCCGCTTGCCGCGCCGGCGCCTGCCCCAGTCCCGCCGCCAGCACGCAGCCCATATAGATGCGGTCGATGGCGGATGGCGCGGCGCCCGCGCGCTCCACCGCCGCTTTTACGGCGACGGCGCCCAGCTCAGGCGCGGAGACGCCGGCGAATGCGCCCTGGAAGCCGCCCATCGGCGTGCGGGCGAAAGACGAGATCGCGATGGGGTCCGATGACATGGCGGGATCTTCCTTGTCTGGGGCGCATATTGGCGGTTTCGCCATATTTGGATTATGGATTCGGCGATGTCACCCCTTGCGGCCGGCGCCAATGAGAAACAGCATGAGAGAGCATGGCGCGACGCGCCCTTTGGGCGTGGCGGTGACCGGCGGAACGGAGGGGCTCGGCCTCGCGATGGCAAGGATGTTCCTGCTCGCCGGAGACCGCGTGGTCATCTGCGGACGCCGCCCTGACCGCCTCGATGCGGCGCTGGCGCGGCTCCGGATCGAGGCGCCCGGAGGCGAGGCGTATGGCATGGCGTGCGATGTGTCCGCGCCCGGCGAGGCTCAAGCGTTCGTGTCCCATGCCGTCTCGAAGCTCGGGATTATCGACCGCTGGATCAATAACGCCGGCACGGCGGGCCGCCTCAAACGCCCGCTTTGGGAGCTTTCGCCGGACGACATCGACGAAACCTGCCGCACCAATCTTTGCGGCGTCCTGATGCTCTGCGCCGAGGTTGTGCGCGCCATGCTCCGCCAGCCGTTCGACGGGACGCAGCCTTCGTTCCACATCTTCAATATGGGGTTTTCGGCTTTGGGCGTGCGATCTTCTCCGACGGCGGCGCCTCATCGCGCCTCGAAGCGGGCCGTCGCCCTTGTCACCGGCTTCCTCGACGCCGAACTCAAAAAGGCGGGGGTGCGCGCCATCGGCGTGCATGAACTGAGCCCCGGCCTGGTCCTGACCGATCTGCTTCTCAAGGATGCCGGAATTCGAGAACGCATGCTGTTCAATGCGATTGCCGAGACGCCCGAAACGGTCGCGGCGGCGCTGGCGCCGAGAATCCGCGCGGTGAGCGGTTCCGGCGGGCTCCTCAGATATCAGCCGGTCATGCTGATGGCCGCCAGAATAATCGCCGCGAAATTCGGCTACCGCAAGGGGCGCTTTTTCGACGATGAAGGCCGCCGGCGCTCGCCTTGAAGTGTGGCAAGGGCGGCGCTTGCCGGAAAATCAGCGGAAGTGCTTCGACAGCTTCAGCGCCTGCGCCTGGTAGTGCGAGCCGATTTCGCGGCCGTAAAGTTGGGCTGGCGGTTCGCTTAAGCGTTCGTAGATGAGCCGGCCGATCGGCTGGCCGTCCTCCAGGATGAACGGCACCTTGTGGCTGCGCACCTCCAGCACCGCGCGGCTGCCTTCGCCGCCGGTCTCCGCCATGCCGAAGCCCGGATCGAAGAAGCCCGCGTAATGCACGCGGAACTCGCCCATCGGCGCGTTGAACGGCTCCATCTCGGCGGCGTGCGTCGCGGGCACGCGCACGGCTTCCTTGGAGGCCAGGATGTAGAATTCGTCGGGGTCGAGGATCAGCCGCTTTTGCGGCGCGACCATCAGCGGCTCCCAGAAGTCCTCCACATCGCAGGCGCCCGCGCGATCCACATCGACGACGCCCGTATGGCGCTTGGCGCGGTAGCCGATGAGCGGATAGAAGCCGCCGCCCGCGAGGTCGACGGAGAGCGCCACCTCCCTCGGATGCTCCGCCGGCGCCGCCTCCGCCGCGAGGGCTGCGTGAAAGCGGATTTGCGAGAGCCGCGATCCCGTCCGCACAAGCACAGGGAAGGTCTGCGGGCAGATTTCGAGGTAGAGGCGGCCGCGATAGCCGGGGCCGGTCTGGTCGAAGCCGGGGCCATGATCCGCGATCACGCGGGTGAAAACGTCGAGCCGGCCGGTGGAGCTTTTCGGGTTGGCGAAGCCGGCGATGTCCGGCGGCAACGCCAGCGACTCCTCGATCTCGGCGAGATAGACGCAGCCGACCTCCAGCACCGCGCCGGGGCCAAGATCGATGGTGTGCAGCACGAAGCGCTCGATCTGCTCCGCGGTTGTGGCGCGCCCGGGCATGAAGCTCGCCCGCACGCGGTGGGCGCGCGCGCCAAGGCGCAGGTCCAGGCTCGCGGGCTGGATTTGCCCCGCTCCGATGGGAGCGGCGGCATGGATCGCGCCGCTCGCGATCAGCGCGCCGATTTCCTGCGAGGGAAGAATGCCGTGTGCCGTCATGCCTCAGGAATAGGCCAAGTCGGCCGCCGCGAACAACCGTTTTCGCGGCGCCTCGCAAAGCATAACCGGCTCCGGCTGACCGTCATCGCGAGGCGCGGAACGCGCCGTGGCGATCCAGGGCTTCATTTTCGACGCTGGATTGCTTCGCTTCGCTCGCAATGACGGGAAGCTGTATCCCGGCTTCGCTTGGCCGGGACGACGGCTGCGGCGCGTCTTGGGCTTGGCGCTGCTATCCAAAAAGTGTATGGATCGGGAAACGAAGGCGGGAGCGGGTTTGCCGTGCGCGTGCTGGCATTTATTTTTTGCGCTTTATCGATTGTGGGCTGGGCCACCGCCGCTCCGGCCGGAAATCGCGTCGCGCTCGTCGTCGGCAACGCCAAATACGCCTATGCGGGAACGCTCGCCAATCCGGTCAACGATGCGAGCGACATGGCGGCGGCGCTCAAAGGCGCGGGCTTCACGGTCGTCTCGGGCGCCGATCTCGACAAACCGGCGCTTGAAAAGAAAATCCGCGAATTCGCAAGCGCACTATCCGGCGCCGATACCGCCGTCTTCTTCTATGCGGGGCATGGCCTGCAGGTCGCGGGCGCCAACTATATCGTGCCGGTGGATGCCCAGCTTTCGACGGCGGACGCGCTTGAGTTCGAGATGATCAAGCTGGATGCCGTCCAGCGCATCATGGAAAACTCGGCCAAGACCAATATCCTGTTCCTGGACGCCTGCCGCAACAATCCGCTGGCCCGCAATCTCGCCCGCGCCCTGGGGACGCGCGGCGACACAATAGGAAAGGGCCTCGCGCCCGCCGAATCCGGCATCGGCACGCTCATCAGCTTTTCGACGCAGCCCGGCAATGTGGCTCAGGATGGAGCGGGGCGGAACTCGCCCTACACCGGGCCGCTCGCGAGGCGCATCGCGGCGCCCGGCGAGGACATCCTCTCCGTTCTGACGGCGGTGCGGAACGAGGTGCTGGCCGCGACGGGCAACAGGCAGGTTCCCTGGGAGAACCATGCGCTGACGGCGAGGTTTTATTTCAACCCGGCTGCGCCCGCGCAGGAGAAGGCGCAGCCGCCGCTGTCCGCCGATGCGCAGGCGTGGAGCGTGGTGCAGAACACGGCCAGCGGAGCGGTGCTGGAGGAATTCATCCGCCGCTTCCCCGACAGCGTCTATGCCGGTTTCGCCAAGGCGAGGCTGGAGGAGTTGAAGCGCGGGCAGACGGCGCTGAACGTCCCCAAGCCCGCTCCGGCGCAACCGGCGCCCGGCGCCTGCGATGACGGGCTTCTGGTCTCGGTGACGTCGGGCAAAAAGCCCTGCATCAAGCCTGGCTCGGGCGAGAGCTTCAAGGATTGCCCGGACTGCCCGGAGATGGCGATCGCGCCCTCGGGCGGCTTCCGCATGGGGTCGCTTGAGAGCGAGGCGGATCGCTCAAAGTATGAGGGGCCGCAGCATCGGGTGACAATCGCCAAGCCCTTCGCGGTGGGCAAGTTCGCGGTGACGTTCGCGGAATGGGACGCCTGCGTCGACGCCGGCGGCTGTAGTCACATCCCCGACGATAAGGGCTGGGGCCGGGGCGACCGTCCTGTCATCAATGTGAGTTGGGACGACGCCAAGGTCTATCTGGCGTGGCTCTCCAAGAAGACTGGGAAAAGCTACCGGCTCTTGACCGAGGCGGAGCGGGAATACGTGGCGCGGGCCGGGACGGCGACGCCCTATTGGTGGGGCGCGTCGATTGCACGGGATCAGGCGAACTATAGTGGCGGCGCGGGAAAAACCGTGCCTGTAAAATCGTTTAAGCCGAACCCCTGGGGTCTTTATCAGGTCCACGGCAATGTTTGGGAGTGGGTGGAGGATTGCTGGGTGGATAATTACAACGGCGCGCCCAGCGATGGTTCAGCTAGAACAACCGAAGGTTGCTCAAGTCGTGTCCTTCGCGGCGGCTCGTGGTACGACAATCCGCAGTTTCTCCGCGCGGCCTACCGCTACATCATCTTCCCTCAGTTCCGGAATTACGATATCGGTTTCCGCGTGGCCTTGGGTTGGCAGGACTTAAATCGTTAATCTTTAGAACTTTACCATTTATGCAATAGGGAGGTCACGCGCCGCGCGCGAAAGCCGTCTCGCCGAAGGCGAGCCGCTTTTTTGGGCGTCATTGCGAGCGGAGCGAAGCAATCCAGGGCTGCATCCGTAACCCTGGATCGCCACGGCGGTAAGCCGCCTCGCGATGACGAACTTCTCAGCCCGATTTTTGGGGATAACCGTTCCTCCCAAGCGGCGGCTAAAGGCAGAATCGGCGCATTCTTTCTTCGCGCTTGGCCGGTTTGGGCCGGGCGCCTTGGACGGCTCGTGGCAGCCTTCGCGGCGGCTCGTCGTGCAGCAGGCACGCTTTCAGCGTGACGAACAACAATCCGCAGAATCTCCGCGCGGCCTACCGCAACAACAACAACCCTCAGAACCGGAATAACAATATCGGTTTCCGCGTGGCCTTGGGTTGGCAGTACGATCTTCGCCAGAATTTCCAGGGTCAAGGCTCTGGAGAGCGTGCATTTTTCGTCCAGGGCCGTTCACGCCGATCATGGCCGGGGCAAGTGGTTTGCGCCCGATACCGCCGCGGTCCCTGCTTTGGCTCTCGGGCGGCAGGGGCCGTGGTCCTTGTGGAGAGCGATATATGGCCGACCAATCGCGCCGGAACGGTCCCGCCATCGAGGCGCATTTCCGTTTCCTGCTTTGGCTCGGGCCTGCGGTCGAGAATTTCCCGCGCGACCAGAAGTTCATCCTCGGGGACCGCATGCAAAACACGGCGCTCGACGTGCTGGAGGCGCTGATCGAGGCGACTTACACGCGCGAGCGGCGCGCTCCCCTGGCCCGCGCCGCGAGCGGAAACCGGGGGACTTGTCATCCCGGAAGCCGCTTGGCGGCTCCGGGATCATAACAGGTCGATGCGCTTGCATTTTGAACGATCCCGGCTCGCGCTTCGCTTGGCCGGGATGACGATGGCTTGGCTTCCGCGTCGCCAGGACGTTAAATCCTTAACCGCCTCGCGCCGCACACCCCAGTATGGTATACTCAGCGCATGACCGATCGCATTGCGTCTCTCACGAAAGAAGCCGAGCAGCTCCCCGCGCCGGAGCGTATCCGCCTCATTGAGCATTTGCTGGCGAGCCTCGACAAGCCCGAGCCGGAAATCGAGGCGGCCTGGGCCGAGGAAGCGGAACGGCGCCTCGATGCGTATCTTTCTGGCGAAACCGCGGCGCGCGATGCGGACGAGGTTCTCGCCAAGCCGTGAAGGTGCGATTTCTCCCGCATTTACACCGGAGGCCTTCGACCGGGCATCGACGCGGCAAGCCTTACAGTTCAACTTTTTCGAACCGTAAGGAGCGGGCGATTTTCGATCCGCCGCGTTATAGTTAAAATTGGCGCAGGTTAACGGCGGCCGGAGCGGCGGTTTTTCTCGCGCGTTTCCTACGAAATGCTACGGAAAACGCGAAAAAACCCGGATTCGACGCGAAAAATGCACTTCAAAAATCCTAGTTAACGGTTTTATTGTTGCGCGCGTTAGCCATAAAACCGAGCCCAAGGTTGCGCCGGACGGCTTCACAACCGTCGCGAATCTCGCGACCCAGGCGATTTTTCCTTATATATTACAACAAGATAGCTCCGCTTAACGCGTTCGCAAGGCGCTATGGGCTATGATTAAGAGAATGAGGGAGAAGGGGCGAAAAAGCGGGAGTTGGCGTAACCTTATTCCGCGCCGCCAAGGTTAGCCAAAGCTTAACGCGACGCCCTCCCGGCGCCCTCTTTCCCCGGTCCCGCATCAGCCCCCCGTCACGCTCATATGCCGGCCGACGGCGGGTTTCAGGTCGCGGCCGATGACGAAGTCGTGGCCCTTCGGCTTGCGGGCGATGGCTTCGTCGATGGCCGCATGGAGCAGCGCGTCCGAAGCGCTCGCGCGAAGCGGCGCACGCAAATCCGCGGCGTCCTCCTGGCCAAGGCACATGTAGAGCGTGCCCGTGCAGGTGACGCGAACGCGGTTGCAGCTTTCGCAGAAATTATGCGTGAGCGGGGTGATGAAGCCGAGCCGGCCGCCGGTTTCGCGCACGCGGACATAGCGCGCCGGTCCGCCCGTCCGGTCGGGGATGTCTTCGAGCGTCATCCGCTCGCTCAGCCGCGCGCGCGCTTCGGACAGCGGGAGATAGCGGTCTGTGCGGTCGCCTTCGACGTCTCCGAGCGGCATGGTCTCGATCAGGGTCAGGTCCATCCCTTCCCCATGCGCCCACCGTACCATCTGTTCAATTTCGCCGCCGTTTATGGTCTTGAGCGCGACCATGTTGATCTTGACGCGAAGGCCGGCGCGGCTCGCCGCCGCGATGCCCGCCAACACTTGGCCGAAATCGCCCCAGCGCGTTATCGCCCTGAATTTCAGCGGGTCGAGCGTGTCGAGCGAGACGTTGATGCGGCGCAGGCCTGCTGCCGCGAGCGCGGGCGCGAACTTTGCAAGCTGGCTTCCGTTCGTGGTCAGCGTCAGTTCCTCCAGCGCGCCGCTTCGCAGATGGCGCGACAGGGCATCGATGAGCCACACGATGTTCTTCCGCACGAGCGGCTCGCCGCCCGTCAGCCGGATCTTGCGGACGCCCTTGGCGATAAAAGCCGAACACAGCCGGTCGAGTTCCTCCAGCGTAAGCAGGTCCGCTTTCGGCAGGAACGTCATCGCCTCCGCCATGCAATAGACGCAGCGGAAATCGCAGCGGTCCGTCACCGATACCCGCAAATAGGTGATGGGCCGCGCGAAGGGGTCGACCATGGCCTTGCCGCCCGGCTCGAACGTTGCGGCTGCGGTGTGTTGAACTGTCATCGGGCGTTTCCAAATCTGCGCGCCGATTGTTCGGCGCTTGTCCGCGAGGCCTCGGGCTTCTTCCCGAGCGCTTCCCATATTTAGGGATCGCGGGCGAGCGTATCAGCCGCTTCTTGTGTGCAATAGACAACTCGATGGGCCGATCTTTGAGCGCGTCTTCCTTGTCGCCGGTCCGCAACACGGCGGCAAATCCCTCCGTTCCGGCACGATGTGTTTTGACAAAAGCTATTTTGCTGAAAATTATAAGATCGATAGCGTCAGGATGTGTCTCATGCCGATCAAGATCGATGAAAGCGCGCCATTCGCGGATGGTGGCGAGCCGTGCGCAGCGGATCGCCAGGCATGCCATTGTAGCGGGCATTGCGATCACGGGGCCGCTGGCCGGTCTGAGGAGGAGCTATGGCGCGGCGCCGTGGAAAATGCCGTCGCCCGAGCCGTTTTCCCTTCGCCAATCGCGCGGCGAACGCTGATCGGCGCTCTTGGCAAGGCCGCGCTGCTCGCCGCCATCTCGGAGGTCCTTCCGCTCGCAAACGCCACGGAAGCCTTCGCGGCCGACACGCCCGCCGAGATCCGGGGCGTCAAGCTCGGCTTCATCCCGATCACATGCGCTACCCCGCTGATTCTGGCGGGCGCGATGGGCATCTACCCCAAATACGGGCTCAGGGTCGAGCTTGTTAAAACGCCGGGGTGGGCCGTCATCCGCGAACGGGCGTTCAGCAGGGAATACGACGCCGCGCACATGCTTGCGCCGATGCCCCTCGCCATGACGCTCGGGCTCGGCGGACCGGCGGCGCCCTTCACCATGCCCGCGGTCGAAAACATCAACGGGCAGGCCATCACGCTGCACATCAAGCACAAACTGAAGCGCAAGCCCGCGGTGTGGAAAGGGTTCAAGTTCGGCGTGCCGTTCGAATATTCGATGCACAATTACTTGCTGCGCTATTACCTGGCGGAGCATGGCGTCGATCCGGACAAGGATGTAAAGATCGTGGCCGTGCCGCCTCCGCAATCGGTCGCCAAGCTGACTGGCGGCGAACTCGACGGCTTCCTGATGCCGGACCCGTTCAATCAGCGCGCCGTCCACGATAACGTCGGGTTCATTCATCTGCTGTCGAAGGATATATGGGATGGCCATCCCTGCTGCGTCTTCGCGGTCTCGCGGCAGTTCGCGTCGTATCGGCCCTTCGCCACCAAGGCTCTATTGAAAGCCATCATCGAGACGACGGCCTACGTCAAACAGGCCGCCAATCGGAAGCAGGCTGCTGAGTTCATCGCGGCGGAGCCCTATTTGAACCAGCCGGCGAAGGTCGTGGAGCAGGTCCTGACCGGCAAATTTACGGACGGGCTTGGCAATGAGCGCGACGTGCCCAACCGGATCGATTTCGATCCCTTCCCTTGGCGCTCTTTCGCCGTCTGGATTTTGACCCAGATGAAGCGCTGGGGGCAAATCAAGGAGGAAGTGGATTACGCCCAGATCGCCGAGCAGGTGTATCGCTCCACGGAAACCGAGAAGCTTATGAAGGAGTTCAAGCTCGCGCCGCCGCCGAGCGTCTACAAGACGTTCGCCGTTATGGGCAAGGAGTTCGACCCCGAGAAACCGGATGAATACCTGGCCAGCTTCAGCATCAAACGAAGCGCATAAGCTGGCGATGGCGCATGCACGCAGGATGCTGAAAAAAGGTGTAAATTTAGGCTTCATCCTTCGAGACGGCGCTTCGCGCCTCCTCAGGATGAGGCTTCGACAAGCTTCGTATGAGGCCGAGCGATTTTAACGGCTTGAACCTCATGGCGAGCTTGTCGAACCATGGCCGCATGGTTTTTCAGCGACCTGCTATTCTTCCTTGACGCCGTACTCCGGCACGCCTTCGCCCGCGCCGTAATACTTGTAAGGCAGAAACTTCCCGCTCATGGTTATCTTGACGCGGTCGCCCTTCGGGCTCCGTAGGCGCTCGATCTCCATGTCGAAGTCGATGGCGGACATGATGCCATCGCCGAACTCCTCCTCGATCAGCGCCTTCCAGGCCGGGCCGTTCATCATGACGAGTTCGTAGAAGCGATAGATCAGCGGATCGGTGGGTGGCATCGGCGAGCCGCGATTGGGGACCTCGTTCAAGAGCCGCTCCTCATCGGCGGAGAGGCCGAACAACTGCGCCGCCTTCGCGGCCAACGGCTTCACGAGTTTCATCTGGCCCAGCAAGGCGCCCACGATAAGGATGGGCGAGAGCTCGCCGACTTCGGAACAGATGTGCCGCCAGGTCCAGCCCTTGCTGCGCTTGATGTCGAGTATCTTCTCCGTCAACTGCTCGCGTGTCATGCCGCCTCCGTTCAAGAATTGACGTTATCATAGCACGGCGGCAGGTTCACGGGGCCTTCCGCGCGTTGCCGGTTGAACATGTGACCGAGAAAATAGCCTGTAAGGTTACAGTGCGCTCGCATCAGCGCCGCGCTTGAGCTATCCATAATAAATTAATGGTTATGAGTTTCAGGCCGCATCTGCCTGAGATCGTGGGCGCGGCGCTCCTTGGTGGCATCGTTGTATGTTTTTCGTCGATCCCGGCATTGAGGCGAGGCGGTCGCTGGGCTTTTGCGGCGCCTCATTCGACTTCATCGGCGCGCGGCGGATTGTTTTTTGCGCTGCGCCCGTTGAGTTTTTTTTCACAACACCTTCGGAACCCTGACAATGAAGAGCCTTCTTAGCTGGCGCCAAGCCGCAATACTCATTCTTGCCGCCACTTTTGCGACCGCTTCAGCGTGCGCCGCCGGCACCGCGCTGAACGACACAGCCCGCTTTCTCGCGGGCATGAGCGTTTCCGCCGGCAGCCCTCTCGAACCGCTGACAAAGGAAACAGCCTTCGTCCGCCATTCCGAGGCATTCGAGCGGGCTTGGACGCGCCTCGATACGTCCCAGCTTTCGAAGGTAAGGACCTGGGCCGCGAATAATCTGAAGGAGAGCCAGCCGACGCTCTTCTATATGTTTAGCGGTCCGGACTTTCTCTACGCCAACGTCTTCTTTCCGAAAGCCACAACCTATGTGATGGCAGGCCTTGAGCTTCCCGGCGAGGCGCCGGACATTGCAATGCTGCCGAAATCGACGGTAGCGCATGAGCTCGATGCGCTGCGCGGTTCGCTAAAGACCGTTTTTACCTACAGTTTCTTCCGCACAATCGAAATGAGGGATCGCCTTTATGGCCGGCGCTGGACAGGGACGGCGCCCGTTCTGCTCGCTTTTCTGGCCCGCTCCGGCAAGACCGTCGAGAGCGTCAGCAGCATCGCGGTCGACAAGGATGGCGAATTGCATCCCGCCGATACGGCCGGCAGGGCGCAGGGAGAAAGTGAAAGCCAAGTCTCGGCTGGCGTCAAGATTACCTTCACCGGAGAAGACAATCGGAAGCAGATGCTCTACTACTTCGCCACCGACCTGTCTAATCAGGGCACGGAGCAAAGCGGCTTCCTGAATTTCTGCGAGAAGCTGGGGGGCGGCGACAGCCTCATCAAGAGCGCGTCCTATCTCCCCCACAGCGACGGCTTCTCCCACGTTCGCGATTTCCTGCTCAACAACAGCGTCACGATCGTGCAGGACGACTTCGGCATTCCATTCCGCCATTACGACATGACGAAGTGGGATGTGCGGCCCTTCGGCAATTATGTGAGACCCATCCCTGTGTTCCGGCGCAATTATCAGGCGGAGTTGCATAGCTTTTTCGCGAAGCAGCGGTCTCAGCGCCTGCATTTCAGTTTCGGCTATCAGTGGCGGGTCGGGGCTTCGGCGGTTCTGCTCGCGACCAAGAAGGCGACTCAAAAGGAACAGCAGCCCGCGGACGCCAAGCCTGAAAAGCTCCAGCCGGCGGCATTCAAATAATGCAACAGCCGCGGCCCGGCTCAGCGCGCCGCGGCGCGTATTTGGCGCAACGTCTGGAGCGGCGTGATCGCTTCCGGATCGATTCGAAGCTCGATCAGCGATGGCAGCCCGGACGCCCGGGCCGCCGCGAAGGCGGGCGCAAATTCATCCGTTCGCGTGACCAAAGCGCCGAAGCCGTCGAACGCCCGCGCATAGGCCGCGAAGTCGGGGTTTGTAAGGTCGGTCCCGCTGACGCGCCCCGGAAAGCTCCGCTCCTGATGCATGCGGATCGTGCCGTACATGCCGTTGTTCACGACGATGAACACGACCGCCGCCTTATACTGCATGGCGGTGGCGAACTCCTGCCCGGTCATCAGAAAATCTCCGTCGCCTGAGAAGGAGACCACCGCGCGCCGAGGGTGAACGAGCTTCGCGGCGATGGCGGCCGGGGCGCCATAGCCCATCGAGCCGGAGGTCGGCGCAAGCTCTGTCCCGAACCGCCGGTAGCGATAGAAGCGATGCACCCAGATCGCGAAATTTCCGGCGCCGTTTGCGACGATCGCGTCCGCGGGAAGCGCCTCTCGCAAATGGGCGATAACCTGCCCCATCTGGAGCGCGCCCGGATTGTCCGGCGCAACCTGCCAAGCCTCGTAGTCTCGCCGCGCCTCTTCGCGCCATGCCCGCCAGACCTCGCCGTCGACCGGCTCAAGCTTCGACAACTCGCCGGCGAAGGCGCGAGGCCCCGCATTGATGGGCAGGTCGGCCTGATAGACGCGGCCGAGTTCTTCCGCGCTCGCATGCACGTGGATGAGCGTCTGCTTCGGGTGGGGAATGTCGAGGAGTGTGTAGCCGCCGGTCGGCATCTCGCCGAGCCTCGCGCCCAGCACAAGCAGAAGATCGGCCGCCTTGACGCGCCGCGCCAGCGCCGGATTGATGCCGATGCCCACGTCGCCCGCATAACAGGCGCTGTCATTGTCGAAACTGTCCTGCCGCCGGAATGAGGCCGCGACAGGCAGGCCGCTGGCTTCCGCGAAAGCCCGAACTTTCGCGGCGGCGTCCGCATTCCAGCCGCCGCCGCCAAGGATCGCGAGCGGACGCTTCGCGCGTCCGAGCCGCTCCCGGAACTCGTCCAAAGCAGCAGGCGAAGCGCACGCCTCGATGCGTTTGTAGGGCGCCGGATCCGGAACTGCCGCCGCCTCGCGCAGCATGTCCTCCGGCAGCGCCAGCACCACAGGCCCCGGCCGGCCCGACACCGCTGTGTGGAAAGCGCGGCTGACATATTCCGGGATGCGCGCCGCGTCGTCGACCTGCGCGACCCACTTCGCCATCTGGCCGAACATGCGCCTGAAATCGATCTCCTGGAAAGCCTCGCGGTCCGTCATGCCGCGCCCAACCTGGCCGATGAACAGGATCATGGGCGTAGAATCCTGCCGCGCGACATGCACGCCCGAACTCGCATTCGTGGCGCCCGGCGCGCGCGTGACCATGCAAATGCCGGGCTCGCCGGTGAGCTTGCCGTAGGCTTCCGCCATCATCGCCGCGCCGCCTTCCTGACGGCACACAATGAAGGGCATCGCATCGCGATAATCGTAGAGCGCGTCGAGAACGGCGAGGTAACTCTCGCCGGGCACGCCGAAAATCATGCGCGCGCCATGCAGGCGAAGCTGGTCCGCGAGGATTTTTCCCCCAGTGCGCAAGGCCATTTCCGGCATGAGACCTCCGGCGCCGTTTTGAGGCCCTGATAATGGCGGACAACCGACAATCTTCAAGCGATCTTGGAGCAGTTTCTTAATGCGGCCCGGCGTCGATCTGCTAGCTTGGCCGTAGCCTTGTTACAGGCGGCATCGGGGGAATGGGCATGTTGTCGGCGCGCGTTTTGCCGGTCGAGGAATTTTTCAAGCTGGGGACGTTCAGTCCCGCCCGCGTGCAGAGAGACTACGTCTGGGACGCGGCCCAAAGCGAAGACCTGCTGAACGACGTTGAGCGAGCGAGCGCGGACGTGTTCCGGACCGCCGAGGAAAACGGCGAAATCCGCATCTCCATCGTCGATGAGGACCATGACGAGGATGACGGCGAGCCGGAACCATCCGCGCCCTTCCCGGAGGGCGGGCACGACACCGCGCCGGTCTATCATTTGGGCGGGATCGTGCTGCGCCGCCTCGGCGCCAGCCGTTTCGAAATTTTCGACGGCCTCCAGCGCGCGACGACGCTCACCATCCTGATCTGCCTCATCCGCGATCTCACGGTCTCGCCGGACTTGCGCGACCGGACGACCGCCCTCATCGAAAGCGGCGGCGTTTGCAGAGTGACGCTTCCCGGCGCAGACGGTACGCTGCAAAAGGAGATCCAGGCCGGCAAACAATCGCTGAAAAACTTCCGGCGCGAGGTTGGCGCGCGCGGCAAGCGCATCCGGCGCTCGCGCGGCCTGTTCTACAGCTATCTCAAAAGCTGGGACCAGGAGCGGCTTTCCGGGTTTGCGCGTTTCCTCATGGAGCGCACGCTCCTCGTTGTGGCGGAAACCCCCTGTGCGGACCTCGCGGGCCAAGTCTTCATTACCGCGAACCGGCGCGGCCTGCAGCTGACTCCCGTCGACATTTTCAAGGGCCAGCTGCTCGACATCGCCGAAGGAGAAGGCGTTACCGAAAAGATCGCGCGCGCCTGGGACGGCTTGTTGCAGATCCTCGGCGATGAGATCGAACCCTTTCTGCAGGCGCTCGATTTCATCAAGCGGCGCGCGCCTCAAGGCCCGGATCACCTCACCAAATTCGCCGATTTCATCGAGCAGACCTACGGCGCCGGCCGCATTCTCGAAGCGATGGATGAGATGCGGAACTACGCCTCGGCCTGGGTCGAGCTGACGGCGAAGCTGAAGCAATCCACGAGCCCTATCGAGCACCGGGGCGTGTGGCGCTTGCGCTTCTTCAAATGGTTCGAATGGCGGCCGCTGGCGCTCGCGTGGTTCAAGGAGTACCGGGACCAGCGGGGCAAGACCGCGAAGGGCGCGGCCGCCAGGGCGGAGACGCTGTTCCAAAAGCGCTTCTCCGCGCTTCACCGCGTTTGCATGGTGCTGACGCTCGCCAAATTTTCGGCCACCGACCGGGCCAAGATTTTCGGCAAGGCGCTGGCGCAGTGGAAGGGCAAGGCCGACCCGCTATCGGCGAAGGGCATCCGGCCCGGCGCCTTGACGTTCTCGCCGCATCAACTCGCGAAGGCTGCTGAGACGCTCGCCACCCCGCTTTACGACGACGAGATCAGGCTGACGCTGCTTCGCTGGATCGAAGCCGGTCTGAGCGGGGAAAGCGTGCATCCGGACGTGCCCTTCGCCACCGTCGAGCACATCCTGCCTCGCCGCCCGGAAGCGCACTCGCAATGGCTTCGCGACTTCCCGAACGAGGAGGAGCGTTTCGCCGCCTGCCATTCGATCGGCAATCTCGCCGTCATGGACTATGACGCGAATGTTGAAATCGCCAACCGCGATTTCGAGCTGAAGCTCGCCGCGATTCGCGAGCAGGCGCGGAAATACAGGACGCTGGCCGATGTCGCGGCGCAGGACGGCTGGACCGCGGGCGCCGTTCGCGGACGCGCCGCCGCCATGATCGGCGAGGTCTGGCGGCTGCTGAATATCCCCGGCCCGGCCCCGGCTTCCTCCGGCTGAGCAGCGCAGCTTGCCTTCCTCCGCCACGAATGCTCACGCCGAAACTACCCAACTGGGGCTTGGATCTCGGCAGCATGCCGTTTTCTGACATTGCAGCACACAAGATCGCTTCCGGGTTCGATCAGAGAAGCTGTCCTCAAGTTCAGCTCGTTGGGGTATTTGCTGTGCAGCAGTTCCACGTTTGAAACAAATAGACGCATCACTGCGGGGACACTTCTCGCTGCTTCAGTCCCTTGGCGTAATCAGCGGCTTCTTCCGGCGAATCTTCCGCCATCCTGAACTCATCATGGTGTTGGACGTGAAAATAGCGCGTCGTTCCTGCCCCAAGAACGAAAGCTTGTTTGGGCAGCCGGCCGGATGACGAGTCCACATCCAGTCCCAGGACCTGCTCGCCCGAAGGAACCGTCACCACCAAATATTCGCCCGTCGTAATAGCGCCAATGCGCTTTCCGTTCAGGATGACCGGTACAGCCGTATTAAACTTGTCCAGGAAGCCGAAGTCGAGCGCTGGTCTTGGCCAATAGAGATGGATGGTTGCCGGCGGCCCGCTTGGCGCTTTTTTATCATCGCTAAAGAGCGACGCTAAAGAAGGAAAGGTTTCGCCTTTGTTTCTCGTTTCCTTATCGGAGACCGCAGCTTGCGACGTAGAGGCGTTGCCTTCGTCTTTAGGTTCGCCGCCGGGAAGCACGCCTTGAGCCGTGGAGGCATCGAGTTCGCTGGCGTTAATCGCCCACCCTTGGTGGATGATTTGAAGATAAAGCGGTTTTTGCGCAGAAATTGTGATCTGCGTCGCCTTTGTCGGTCTTATATTTTCAAGCCAATCGTCATACGGTTTCAACTCAAGTGTGTGAGCGCCATTTGGAAGGCTAATCGTTAGCGGCGCATCCCGGTCGACCATGCCGACACGGACCTTGTCGATCCACACCACCATTTTTGATTCGAGCACCTGACCGACAGCGTTGCTCGCGCGAAGCTTCGGCCAAAAAACGGTGACCTGCCCTATTGGGCTTTCAACAACGCAGGGCGGCTTATTTTTATTCGAGGCGGACGTGCAATCGGATTTGCGGGTTTGGGCGGCCCAAGCGCCATCCGCACAAAGGCACAAAAGAAGGCTGACGGCGACAAAAAGCCGATTTGGAAAAGCGTTGCCTACCCGAACAAGCTGTTTCAGCATACCGAAGAGTTCCTCTGTCGAACCTGCAGAACAATGCTCTGATCGCTTTAGAAAATCAGTCCTCTCGACAAGGTCAATTTCAAAAGGTTTCAAGCGGCCCAAAATCCATCCGCAGTCAGGCCTAGCCCGCTTTGAACCACACTTCAAGCGCTGACGCTTGCTTGGCCACCGCTTCTTTTGAGCTTGCGCCTCACGCCGAAGCCCCTTTACCTCGCTTGTGGCGGTGGCTCTGGCGAGTTATCGAATTTCGGTTCACCACCGAGCTGGTCCATAGACCAAGAGTGGCAAAAGGGCGTCGCGCGGCAGGAGCGCCTTTCCAAACCCCACGTCAAGCGGCGACCTCCCCGGCGACGTCCTCCAGGAAGCTTGTCAGGTTGTCCGTCTCGAAATGGATATAACGCGGCAGCGCTGTCTCCTTGAGCGCGTGCTGCGAGGGGTGATCGTCATAGTCGGACCGCACGAGCACGGTTACGATGCCAAGATCGTGCGCCGTTTCGAGATTGTGGGGCAGGTCCTCGAACATGGCGGCCTTGCAGTGCGCGCCTTCGCAGAAAGCGAGGAAGCGGGCGAAAGCTTCCGGCTTCGGCTTCGGCACATAGCCGCCCGCGGCGATGTCGAAAATGCCGTCGAACCGATCGAGCACGCCGAGCTTTCCGGCCACGCGCTCGGCGTGACGAGCCGAGCCGTTCGTGAAGATGAACTTCCGCCCCGGGAGGCGCGAAATGGCCTCGGCGAGTTCCGGCATATGCGAGACGGGGGCCAGATCGATGTCATGGACGTAATCCATGAAAACCTCAGGCTTCACGTCATGCTTCGCCATGAGGCCGGCCAGAGTCGTCCCGTGCTCGTAATAGAGCTCCTTCTGCACTTTGCGCGCGGCGGTCGCGTCGAGACCCAGCAGATCCTGGATGAACGCCGACATCCGCCGATCGATTTGAGCGAACAGATTGCAGTCGGCGGGGTAAAGCGTGTTGTCGAGGTCGAAGATCCATAGCCTTGTTTCCGCGAATGCCTCCGCCACGCCGGCGCCAGCGCTCGCCTTATCCATTGGCGTCCCGCTCGATCAGCGTGCCGACGCCATGCTCGGTGAACAGCTCCAGCAGCACCGCGTGCGGCACCCGGCCGTCCAGGATCACGACGCCTTCGACGCCCTCTTCGATCACGCTGAGGCAGCCTTCCACCTTGGGAATCATGCCGCCGGTGATCGTCCCGTCCGCGATCATGGCCTTGGCTTCGGTCACGCGCAGGCGATGGATGAGCTTCTTGTTCTTGTCGAGCACGCCGGCGACATCGGTCAGGAGAAGAAGGCGCTTGGCTTTCAGCGCTCCGGCGAGCGCACTCGCAAAAGTGTCGGCGTTGATGTTGTAGGTGGTGCCGTCGCGGCCGACGCCGAGCGGCGCCACAACGGGGATGAATTCCTTGGCGGAGAGCACCTGCACGATGCGCGGATTGACCTCGTCCGGCTCGCCCACGAAACCGAGATCGACGGCGCGCTCGATGTTCGAAATCGGGGTCGACCTCCGTCCGCGTCAGCTTCTTCGCGATCATGAGGTTGCCGTCCTTGCCGGAGATGCCGCAGGCGTGCCCGCCGAGCTGATTGATCTCGCAGACGATCTGCTTGTTGATCGAGCCCGCGAGAACCATCTCGACGACCTCGACGGTGGCGGCGTCGGTCACGCGCAAGCCGCCGGAGAATTCGCTCTTGATGTCGAGCCGCTTGAGGAGTTTCGCGATTTGCGGGCCGCCGCCATGCACAACCACGGGCTTCACGCTTGCCTGTTCGAGCATCACGATGTCCCGCGCGAAGCTTTCCGCGAGCTTCGCGTCGCCCATGGCATGGCCGCCATATTTGATGACAACGGTCGCCTGATCGTAGCGCTGCATGTAGGGCAGCGCCTCGGAGAGGATTTCGGCGGCGATGCTTGGCCGTCTCAGGCTTTTGTAGAAGTCTTCGTTCGGATCGGCGTCGGCCATTCTCCCTCCCGGTCGAGCTTGTCAGCGCCCTTTAGAATTACGGCGAAGCGCTGAAGTTGCAAGTCCCGGCTGGCATGGGCAGGCGGGCGGCGAGCCAGGAGCCGCGCACAAGAAAGCCTCGCTCCAAAAAACCGGGAGCGAGGCCGAGGTTCAGACTATGGGGAAAGCACCTTGGGGGATGCTAAGGAGGATAGTCTCGATTCAGACCCGGCGAGGCAAGTCACGTTTTATTGCAGTTCGCAACGCCGGCGCGGCGCCTGGAGGAGCTAGCCCTCGGTCTGGCGATACTCATTAACGCCGCCGATGCGCGCCGGATCGCGGGTTAGCGAAACCCCAGGGGATCGCGGAACGCTTCGCGAGTGGGGCAGCCCCAAGCCTGTCTTGGCCGGGGCTGCTGTAAATTCGTCCAGCTATTGGACTAAACGTTTCAGCTCCCTCAGATTTCTAAAGGTTGCTTCGCCATCTTCGTGCACGCCCGCCCGGCGTTGCCACTTGATCAGCGCTTCGCTGGTCTGCTCGCCGAATTGTCCGTCGATGCTCACTTGAAAACCGGCCCTTCTTAGAAGGTGCTGGAGTTCTTCGATCTCCTGCGGTCCAAGCTCGCGCTCGTCCACGGTACGGTCGGATACGCCATCGCGGCCCCGGTCGCGGTCACGGTCGCGCTCCGCTTCGCGATAGCCGCCGCCCCCGTTTCTCAACGTGTCGATCACAACCTTATCGGCATCGGGAGAACACGGATATGCGGAATATTCGCACCGCATATAGCCCGCGATCGAACCGGGGCCGCACTCGGTCTTTGGGCACGCGGCTTTCTCCCATTGCTGGAAGCGTTCGCCGAATTTATCGATGACTTGACGCTGCCAGGCTTTCCTCGCGAGATAATGTTTGCTGCGGATCACGCCCAGCGTTTGCTCGCCGGCAGCGGTGATGCGATCGTGTTTGCAGGCCGGCGGCAGCTCGGGCTCGTGGGCGCACGGGCAATCGCGCCCGCCTCCATTGCAAAGCTTGGTATCGTCGTCATCGGCCAGCGCAGCCGAAACCGAAAAAACTCCAATAAGGGCAGCCGCTGCGATCCTGCCCACGAGACCCGCGCCGGATCTCGTCAGGACCGTCCCTGCCGGCGCCAAAAGCGCCGCAATAAATCGCATGTTCCACTCCATTCCAGTTTGAGGAAGTCAGTCCTTACCCCACGCTCACAGGCGGGAAGTTGCTGTCATGCCCGAGCCGGCCTGCGAAAACCTGTGACGCCGCCACCTCATCGCCAGAGCGCTCGCGTAGCATAATTGCCGGAGGACGCAAGCGTGGACAGTGACTATTGTCTTAACAAGTCGGCTAGCCTCGCTGATGGCGCTCCTTATCGGAGTTTTTTTGTTACAAATAAGGCAGAGTTGTGCCGAAGGAAGGGCCATAGGCAGAACCTCAGGAGACCGGCCCCATGCGCCACTGCGGGCGCCGGTCACGGGCCCGGCCGGCGCGAGAAACTCCCGAAAAACTTGCATTCTTAGTGTTGCCCGGGAGTCATGCCTCGGCTAAAGCATAAGGCGGCAGAGGGACGCCACAAGGCGAGGGCGCGCGCGATGGTATCATTGGACTCTTGGTTCGGCGACATGAGCCGGCCCGTCAATATTTATTGCGAGCGGACGAGCGCCGTTTGGAACGCGGAGCCGCTCAACGCCATTTCCAACATCGCGTTCTTCATCGCCGCCTTGGCCGCGTGGCGCTTGCAGAGCCTGGCGCGCAAATTTTGCGCTCGATGGCCTCATCCGGTTCTTGTGCATCAATATTGCCGTTGTCGGAGCAGGCAGCGCCACCTTCCACACCATTGCGACGCGTTGGGCCGAGTGGGCGGACGTGATTCCGATCCTCGTGTTTATGATCGTCTATTGCTGGGCGGTGCTGACGGCATTCTTTCGCTGGCCCATCTGGCTGAAGGCGCTGACGTGCCTGCTGCTCTTCGCAGCGACGTTCTACCTGGAGTTGGACGAGTTCGAGAAATTCCTGTGGGGCGGCGCGATGTACCTGCCGACCCTGGCCTTCCTCCTCGCGGCAGGCGCCGGCATATGGCGACGGGACGCGAGCGCCGGAAAGGCGTTCGTCTTGGCGGCCGGTCTTTTTGTGCTGTCCTTCGCCGCCAGGACGGCCGATATGCCGATGTGCTCCTCCCTGCCGGTCGGCACGCATTATTTCTGGCACCTTTTCAACGCAACCGTGCTGTTCCTCCTCGTCCGGACGCTGATCCTGCATGCGCCGCCAGCCCCGAAGCCGGCGCCGCGCCCGGCAGAAGAGCCGACTGTAATCGGGGCGCCGGGCTCCTGGTAGCGCCGCGGCCGGCACACGGCTTCGCGGGGGGCTGGCGCCGCAACGGCGAGAGGCAAATGTCGGTGCACGTCGGCCACGGGCCGGTTGACGAGCGGCGGTCCAAAAAACTCGCCGCCAAAAGCAGCGGTCAAGGCAGGTCATCCGGCGCCGCATACGCGCGAAAGAAGCCCACCCATTGAGGGCTTCAGTTCGCACGACCCTCCGGTTGCCCCCAGCCTCACCTTCTCCGCGCGGGCGAAACCGAAATGCATCATAAGCGAAAGAATTAATCTTGATAGCAAGAATGAGGCGCCGAAATGCGCTTCAGGTATGCAATATTATCCTCCAAGCTTCTTCGTCATTAGCCACCCGCGTGTGGGGGTTTTTAGTGCGGTATTTCATCATAGCGCTCGGCGTTTGCGCTACTTCGATCCCGGCTTCGGCCATGCCGGTATCGGGGGCCGCCGTTTCCCCAGCTTCTGCCGTCGTTTGGGTTGAGGATATTGAGCACAACTTTCCCTCCTTTCATAAAAAGCCGCACGTCGAACCAAGCGTAAGGTCGGAGGATTGTCGCCTGAACGGTCCGTATCGTCGCCGTGAGTGCGCGCCGCCTCAAGGCGCACAGCAGAGGCGAGCGCGGAAACCGGCGTCCGCGATCAAAAAAACCGTGCAACTTCCGCCGCTTCCGGTCAAGAGGCCGGATGTCCACGCCGCGGCTCGTGCGCTCGACGAGCAAGAACGCGCCTTGCAGGCTCCAAGGCCACTAATGGCGACAGCCTTGCGGACGCCGCCCGGCGCGCCGGCAAAGGCGGAGCCTGGGGAACCGCCGGTTGAATTGGCGCCGCGGTCCACTGTCGGCCAGCTCTTCCTCTCTGGCTTCAAGGGAAAGCGGTCGAGCGATCCTGACGTGGCGCGCATTGCGGACGCGCTCAAGGGCGGCCGTCTCTCAGGGGTCATCGTGAGCGACGGGAACATCTCAAGCTTGTGGCAGCTTCGCCAGTTGGTTCTGGCCATCACGAAGGACAGCGCCGGCGCTTTTCCAATCGTCGCCATCGAGCAGCCGGGCGGCCCCGACTCGATGCTCTCGGAAGAGAAGGGCTTTGCGTATTACGCGTCCGCTAATGCGGTGAGCAGCGAGCGCGCCCCCTCCGAGGCGCAGCTCTTTTACCGCGAGATGGCGACGGAGCTGTCTTCGCTCGGGGTGAACCTGAACATTGGGCCGAGCGGCGACATCTGTCGCGATGGGGGCGTCGATCTTTCCGCCCCTTGCTTCGGGACCGCGCCGCCGCAGATCGCCGCGTTCGCCGCGGCCTTCACCTTCGGGCATCATGACCGGGGCGTGCTGACGGCGCTTCGCCATGCGCCATTCAGCGCCGGACTGCTGCCGTCCTGGAGGACGGAGAGGGCGAGCGCCGCGATGCTCCGAAGCGTGGTAAGAACCGAGCTCAGCGATGCGCTCGTCATCAGGGTCAAGGCGACGGAGCCTACGCCGTTCGCCCATCTCCAACCCGAAGGGGCGGCGAAGAAAAGCGCCAGCGAGCTTCGCCGCGGCTACGGCTTCCACGGCGCGATCATTTACGACCTCGACTTGGGCGCAAACGGCGCGCCGTTCCGCTATGGCGAGGCGATCCTGAGAGCGTTTCAAACGGGGGCGGACATTGTGATGGTCAAGGATGCGTCCGTCCTGCCCGGCGATCTGCCTTCCATCGGATGCGACGCGGTCGAGGCGGGCCTCAAGTCGGGACGTCTCTCTTCAGCGCGCGTCGAGGACGCCTATCGCCACGTGCAACAACTGAAGGATCGCCTTCGCGGGCTTCAAGCGCGGACGCATATGGCGGAGATCCTCGGCCAGTAGCAAGGTCGTACCCCCCTCACCCCAGCCCTCTCCCTCTGGGAGAGGGAGTTCCGCCGTGCCCGTTGCAGCGTAGTCCCCTCTCCGATCCGCATTCGCAAGCGAATGCGGACACTCCAAAGCGGCAAGCTCGCCGAGGCGAGCTTGCGCGGGAGAGGGACAGGGCGAGGGGTTGCTCACCCCGGAGCAGGCGACGGCCGGCGGTGTGCAGCAGCCGTCTTACCGCGGCAGGAGCGTCGCGCCCATGAGCGCCTTGTCGATGGCGTGCGCCGCCTGACGGCCTTCGCGAATGGCCCAGACCACCAGCGATTGCCCGCGCCGCATGTCGCCCGCGACGAAAATCTTCGGGCGGGAGGTCGCGTAATCGCGGTCGTTGGCCTTCACATTGCCGCGCGGATCGAACTCCACGCCGAGGCTCGCAAGCATGCCCTCATGCACCGGCGAGACGAAGCCCATGGCGAGCAGCACCAAGTCGGCCTCGATTGTGAAATCCGTGCCGGGGACAGGTTGCAATTTCGTGTCGGCGCGCATGCAGCGGAGCGACTTCACATTTCCGGCCGCGTCGCCCTCGAAGTGCGTCGTGATCACGCTGAATTCGCGCACGGCGCCTTCTTCCTGGCTCGACGAGGTCCGAAGCTTCAGCGGCCAGTTCGGCCAGCTCAGCGCCTTGTTCTCTTTCTCCGGCGGCTGCGGCAGGATTTCAAGCTGCACGACCGACTTGGCGCCCTGGCGGAAGGATGTGCCGATGCAATCGGAGCCGGTGTCGCCGCCGCCGATCACCACGACGCGCTTGCCGGTCGCAAGAATGGGTTCGACGCTTTGCGGCTCGCCGGAAACGCGGCGGTTCTGCTGCGGCAGGAACGCCATCGCCTGCTCGACGCCCTTCAGTTCGCGCCCAGGGATGGGCAGGTCGCGGGACTTCTCGGCGCCGCCCGCGAGCAGCACCGCGTCGTAATCGCGCTCAAGATCCGCAACGGAAATCGTAACGCCGACATGCGCATTGCAATGGAAGGTCACGCCCTCGGCCTGCATCTGCGCCACGCGCCGCTCGATCGCCTGCTTCTCAAGCTTGAAATCGGGGATGCCATAGCGAAGGAGCCCGCCCGGCAGGGCGTTCTTTTCGTAGACGTGCACGTCGTGGCCGGCGCGCGCGAGTTGCTGCGCGGCGGCGAGCCCCGCCGGTCCGGAGCCGACAATGGCGACGCGCTTGCCGGTCTTGTTCTCGGCCGGCTCGGGCACGATCCAGCCCTCGCCGAAAGCACGGTCGGCGATCGCGCATTCGATGCTTTTGATGGTGACCGGCACGTCGTCGATATTCAGCGTGCAGGACGCCTCGCAGGGCGCGGGACAGATGCGGCCCGTTACCTCAGGAAAGTTGTTCGTCGAATGTAGGGCGCGCGCCGCATCCTGCCATTCGCCGTGATAGACGAGGTCGTTCCAGTCGGGGATCTGGTTGTTCACCGGGCAGCCGCGATGGCAGTAGGGAATGCCGCAATCCATGCAGCGCGCGGCCTGCCGGCTCACCTCTTCGCTTGTGGGCGGCAGCACGAATTCGCGGAAATGGCGCGTCCGCTCCGCGATAGGAGTGTAGTCCCTGTCCGCGCGCTCGATCTCAAGAAACCCCGTAATTTTGCCCATGCTCATCCTCAGAATATGCACCGGTCTTGCGCCGGTTGAGGGGGACGCGCAACGCCTCGCGCGATCCCCGATCCGTTAGCGGCCGTTGACCCCGATCGCGATGTCCGCGTGCTCCGGCGGATGAGGCGCGACGCGGAGCTTCATGGCTTCGAGCGCCTTTCTGTACTCGGTCGGCATCACCTTCACGAACTTCGGAATATAGGTCTTCCAGTTGTCGAGGATCGCCCTGGCGCGCTCCGAGCCGGTGTAATGGCGGTGATTCTTGATAAGGCGGTAAAGACGCGCCTCGTCGTCCGTCGTCATGTCGTGGAACAGGTTCACGAAATTGAAGCGCTCCAGCGTGTCGCCGTTCGCCTGGTCGAAGGGCGAGACGTTGCCCGGATCGATGGGCTCCAGCTCGACCATCGCCATGTTGCAACTCCGCTCGAAGTCGCCGCGCTCGTCGAGCACATAGGCGACGCCGCCTGACATGCCCGCCGCGAAGTTGCGCCCCGTGGACCCGAGCACCACGACGCAACCGCCCGTCATATATTCGCAGCCGTGATCGCCCGTGCCTTCCACGACGGCGATGGCGCCCGAGTTGCGGACGGCGAAGCGCTCGCCGGCCACGCCGCGGAAATAACACTCGCCGAAGATGGCGCCGTAGAGCACGGTGTTGCCGACGATGATGCTTTCCTCAGGCACGATGGCCGTCTTTTCCGGCGGCCGGACGATGATCTTTCCGCCCGAAAGCCCCTTGCCGACATAGTCGTTGGCCTCGCCGAGAAGATCTAGCGTCACGCCCTTCGCGAGCCAAGCGCCGAAGCTCTGCCCGGCCGTGCCCTTCAGCCCGATCCAGATCGTGTCTTCCGGCAGGCCCGCATGGCCGTAAACCTTTGCGACGCGTCCCGAAAGCATCGCACCGGTGGAGCGATCGCTGCTCGCAATCGGAACTTCGAGCTTCACCGGCCGGCCGCTTCCAGCGCCGGCTTCGCGAACTCGATCAGCTTGCGGTCGAGCACATGCGCGATGGGATGGTTCTGCTTCTCGCAATGGTGAATCGCCACGTTATCCGGCATCTGGGGCTTGTAGAACAGCTTGCCGAAGTCGAGCCCTTGCGCCTTCCAATGCGCGATGGCGCGCTCCTTGTCGAGCCAGTCCGTCCGGCCGACGAGCTCGGCATAGGTCCGCACGCCAAGCGCGGCCATGTATTCGCGAAGCTCCTCCGCGACGAAGAAGAAGTAGTTGATGACGTGCTCGGGCGTTCCCTTGAAGCGGGCGCGCAGGATCGGGTCTTGCGTCGCGACGCCGACCGGGCAGGTGTTAAGATGACACTTGCGCATCATGATGCAGCCCGAAGCGATCAAGGGCGCGGTGGCGAAGCCGATTTCATCGGCGCCGAGAAGCGCGCCCACAAGCACGTCGCGGCCCGTGCGCACGCCGCCGTCGACCTGCACGGCGATGCGGCCGCGCAGGCGGTTCAGCACCAGCGTCTGCTGCGTCTCGGCAAGGCCGATTTCCCAGGGCGAGCCCGCATGCTTGATGGAGGTGAGCGGCGAAGCGCCGGTGCCGCCTTCGAAGCCGCAGATCGTCACGTGGTCCGAGCGCGCCTTGGCGACGCCCGCCGCGACGGTGCCGACGCCGACCTCGGCGCCGAGCTTCACGCTGACCCAGGCTTCCGGGTTCACGTTCTTCAGGTCGAAGATGAGCTGCGCCAAATCCTCGATGGAGTAGATGTCGTGGTGCGGCGGCGGCGAGATGAGCCCCACGCCCGGCGTCGAATGGCGCACGCGCGCAATCGTCTCGTCCACCTTGTGGCCCGGAAGCTGTCCGCCTTCGCCCGGCTTGGCGCCTTGGACCATCTTGATCTGCATCATGTCCGAGTTCACGAGATACTCGGTCGTGACGCCGAAGCGGCCCGAGGCGACCTGCTTGATGGCCGAGCGCATGCTGTCGCCGTTCGCAAGCGGCTTGAAGCGGTCCGCCTCCTCGCCGCCTTCGCCCGTGTTCGACTTGCCGCCGATGCGGTTCATGGCGATGGCTAGCGTGGTGTGCGCCTCGCGGCTGATCGAGCCGAACGACATTGCGCCCGTCGCGAAGCGCTTCACGATCTCGCTCGCCGGCTGGACCTCTTCCAGAGGCACGGGCGCGCGGCCGATTTCGCTCGCTGCCTTTATCCGGAACAGGCCGCGGATCGTCATCAGCCGTTCCGACTGGTCGTTCAGGCGCTTGGCGAAGGAGCGGTATTTCTCGGGCAGGTTGCCGCGAACGGCGTGCTGAAGGTCCGCGACCGTATCGGGATTCCAGGCGTGCTCCTCGCCGCGGATGCGGAAGGCGTACTCGCCGCCGGTTTCGAGCGAATGCTTCAACACCGGCGCGTCCGAGAAGGCGAGGCGGTGACGCTCGGCCGTTTCCGTGGCGATCTCGGCAAGCCCCACGCCGTCGATGGCTGTCCGGGTTCCGGTGAAATATTTGCCGACGAAATCCGAATGCAGGCCAACCGCGTCGAAAATCTGCGCGCCGCAATAGGACTGATAGGTCGAAATGCCCATCTTGGACATGACCTTCATGATGCCTTTGCCGATGGCCTTCACATAGCGGTAGAAGGCTTCCTGCTTCTCAAGGGGCTTGTCGAGGTCGTCGAGGTTCGCCGCGATGGTCTCGAAGGCGAGGTAGGGATTGATCGCCTCCGCGCCGAAGCCCGCCAGCGTGCAGAACTGGTGAATTTCGTGCGCCTCGCCCGTCTCGACCACAAGGCCGACGGAGGTGCGAAGCCCTTTGCGGATCAGGTGATGATGGATCGCGCTGGTCGCGAGCAGGCTCGGGATCGGGATGCGGTCGGGACCCGCCGCATGATCCGACACGATGATGATGTTCCACCCCCGATGCACCGCGTCTTCGGCCTCGTTGCAAAGCCAGTCGAGCGAGCGCTCCATGCCGGACGCGCCGAGGTCGGCGGCGTAGGTGATGTCGAGCGTGATGGCTTTGAACGCGCTATCGGGCGCCACCGCGATGTGGCGGATGCTTTCGAGCTGCTCGTTCGTGAGGATCGGCTGGGAGACTTCAAGCCGCTTGAGCTTCGAGGTTCCCTTCAGGTCCAGAATGTTGGGGCGCGGACCGATGAACGACACGAGGCTCATCACCAGCTCCTCGCGGATCGGGTCGATGGGCGGGTTCGTCACCTGCGCGAAGTTTTGCTTGAAATAGGTGTGGAGCAGCTTCGGCTTCGAGGAGAGCGCCGAGATGGGCGTGTCCGTGCCCATCGAGCCGATGGCCTCCTGGCCTGTCTCGATCATGGGCGAGAGCAGGAATTTCCAGCTTTCCTGCGTGTAGCCGAAGGCCTGCTGGCGGTCGATCAGCGGGATGTTCGTCTTGAGGGGCGACGGTTCGACAAGCGGCAGCGTCTCCACCTTCACCTGGCCGTGGTGCAGCCAGTCCTGGTAGGGGTTCGCGTTCGCGAGTTGCGCCTTGATCTTGTCGTCGGAGACGATCCGGCCCTTTTCGAGGTCGATCAGCAGCATCTTGCCGGGCTGGAGCCGCCATTTATGCACGATCTTCTCCTCCGGCACGGTGAGAACGCCGGCTTCGGAGGCGAGGATCACGCGGTCGTCCGACGTGATGATGTAGCGCGCGGGCCTGAGCCCGTTGCGGTCGAGCGTGGCGCCGATCTGCCGGCCATCCGTGAAGGCGATGGCCGCCGGGCCGTCCCACGGCTCCATCAGCGAGGCGTGATACTCGTAGAAGGCGTGCCGCTTCTCATCCATGAGGTTGTTGCCGGCCCACGCTTCCGGGATCAGCAGCATCATGGCGTGCGCGAGGCTGTAGCCGCCCTGCACGAGGAACTCGAGCGCGTTGTCGAAGCAGGCGGTGTCCGACTGGCCTTCGAGAGAGATGGGCCAGAGCTTCGAGATGTCGTCGCCGAACAGCGGCGAGGACACGCTCGCCTCACGCGCCGCCATCCAGTTCATATTGCCGCGCAGCGTGTTGATCTCGCCGTTGTGGCAGATCATGCGATAGGGATGCGCGAGCCTCCAGGACGGAAAGGTGTTCGTCGAAAAGCGCTGGTGAACGAGCGCGAGCGCGGACTTGAAACGCGGGTCGTGGAGGTCGAGGTAGTATTCGCCCACCTGATAGGACAGGAACATCCCCTTGTAGACGACCGTGCGACAGGACAGCGTGACAACATAGAAGTCCATCACATCGATGGGGCCGACTTCAGCGCGCACCCGGTTCGCAATGACGCGGCGGGCGATATAGAGCGCGCGCTCGAAGGCGTTTTCGTCGGCGGCGCTCTCCGGCCGGGCGACAAACACCTGCCGGTGGAAGGGCTCGGAAGCCAGCACGATCTCGGGCAGCGACTCATTGTTCACGGGAACGTCGCGCCAGCCGAGCACCGGCATGCCTTCCTCGGCGAAGGTCTCGGCCACGATCCGCTCGCAGGTCGCGCGAAGCTCATCTCTCTTGGGCATGAAGATCTGGCCGACGGCGTAGGCGCCTGGCGCGGGCAGCTCGAAGCCAAGACGCTCCGCTTCGGCGGCGAAGAACTCGTGAGGGATCTGAACGAGAATCCCCGCGCCGTCGCCCGCGAGCGGATCGGCGCCGACCGCGCCGCGATGCTCAAGATGCAAAAGGATCTTAATGGCGTCCTGAACAATTTCGTGGCTCTTCACGCCCTTGATGTTCGCGATCAGGCCCAGCCCGCAAGCGTCGTGCTCGTTCGAGGGGTGATAGAGGCCTTGCGGCTCGGGGAGGCCGCGGGCGTGATTGAACCTGTTACCTAAGTGCATCTCGGTTCCGGTCATGGCTGCAAATTCAAGCGAAGTCTTTGAACGGTTGGCGATCGTGGCGTAGCGTCGGCAAACGCGCCTCTTGGACGCGAGGAGACGCATACTTAAGTGTGACGCTTTCGGGAGGCGCAGCCGGCTTCTATGCCGTCATGTCGAACGCCGTTAAAGCCGCCCTTGCTCATCTCTTCACTCCTGACGCCCTCTCTTGCGGGCACGCAAAAGCCCGCACCCGAAACACATTTGTTTATAAAAAACAAACGGTTCATCGGGCCGGGTTCGACCGCGTGGGCTCTTTACCCCATCAAAACCGAAGCGTGCCAGAAATCAAAGACCCTGACAAGTATGCAATGTTGCCGCAAAATACAGTCGCTATGGCGGAGGCGCGCGGATAGGACACACTATATAGGGTAGGTTATGCCCGGATTCATGGCCTCTTCGCCTGGTCCGGGGCGGACGTTTGCGGGCAGGCGCGCGATGGCGGCAATGGACTGGCAGGCAAGTCTGGAAGGCGTGTTGGCGCGGAGCTGGCGGAGCCTGCGCGATTCGGTGCTTTCGCCGCAGGCGGTTGCGCCCCCGGATGACAAAGTCGCGGAGCTGGCGAGCCGGACCGCGCCCTTGATCTGGCTCATCGGCAAGGTGCAGGCGGGCAAGACCTCGATTGTGCGCGCCCTGACGGACGCCACCGCGGCGGAGGTCGGCGAGGGTTATAAGCCCTGCACGCGGACGGCCCGGATCTTCGATTTCCCGTCCGACGCGCCGGTCATCCGCTTTCTCGATACGCGCGGGCTTGGCGAAAAGGGCTACGACCCGGCCGAAGACATCGGCGTTCACGAGGCGCGGGCCCATCTCATGCTCGCGGTTATGAAGGCGCTCGACCCGCAGCAGGACGCCGTGGTCGCTACCGTCAAGGCGGCGCGCAAGCGCCATCCGGAGTGGCCGCTGATCGTGGCGCAAACCACGCTTCATGAAGCCTATGCGCCCGGGCAGAACCACCCCTCGGACTATCCTTATCTAGAGCCCGGCGGCGATTTGCCTGCCAGCAATGCGATTCCGGCGGACCTCGGGCGGAGCCTCGCCTATCAGCGCTCGCTGTTCGCGGACCTGACGGGAAACGGGCTTTGCGTTTTCGTTCCCCTCGATTTCACCCAACCCGGCGACGGCTACGAGCCGAAGGATTTCGGCCTTTCCGCCCTATTGCGTGTGCTTGAGATGGCCGCGCCGGCGGGTCTTGTCGCCGCGCTGAAGGACGCGAACGGCAAGACCGGCGACAAGCTCGCGAAGGAGGCGCATCCGCATATCGTGGGCTACGCCACGGCCGCCGCCGCCGCGGACGCCTTGCCGGTCGCGGGCGCGGTCGCCGTGCCGGTCGTGCAGTCGAAGATGCTGCACAGCCTCGCCCGCATCTACGGCGTGGACTGGAACAAGCGCGCGCTCGGCGAATTCGCCGCATGCCTCGGCGTCGGCGCGGTCTCGCGCTATGCGGCGGGCTTCGGATTTCGCCAGCTCGCCAAGCTCATCCCGGTGTACGGGCAGACGGCGGGCGCGGCGGCGGCGGCGGCCACGAGCTTCGCCACCACCTTCGCCATCGGCAAGGCGGCCTGCTACTTCCTCGCCCTCCACCGCGCGGGCGGGAGCGACCCGAAAGGCGTGGCGGCGGCTTATTCGGCGGCGCTCGCGCAGGCTTTCCGCATTCGCAGACAGGAGGAGGGCGCGCCGTCATGAAAAAGCAGCGCGACGCGACATTCTGGCTCCGAATCTGGGTCTCGGCGGTGTGCCTTGTGTTGCCCACACTGACGCTGGCGCCGCTTGGCGGCGTGTGGCTCTGGCAGAACGGCTACGCCATCTATTGGGTGACCGGCGCCTGCCTGTTCGTCGTGGCGGCCTTCTTCTTCCAGCTTTACCTGTTCAACCGGCTCGACATCTCCCTGAAGGCGCCGCGTCCTATGCAGCTGCCCGAGGATGCGGCCGCCTCGTCCTGGACGCCGCGCGAGAACGAGGCCTGGGACGCGGTGCTCGCCGTCGCCGAAACGGTGGATTTGAGCCACTTCGGAAGCTGGACGGCCTTCCTCGGCCTCGGGCAGGAGACCATCGAGGCGGTGGCGAGGAAGCTGCATCCCGAGGTGCAGGACCCGGTATGGCAATTCACCGTGCCGGAAGCGCTGACGCTCGTCGAGCAGGTGAGCTTGCGCCTGAAGCCGCAGGTCATCGACAACATCCCCTTCGGCGACCGGCTTACCGTCGCGCAGGTGATCCAGATCTACCAATGGCGCTCGGCGGTAGAGATCGCGCAGAAGGGCTACGATATCTGGCGCATCGTCCGCATGCTGAACCCGGCGACCGCTGTCACGCAGGAGCTGCGCGAGCGGCTCTCCAACCAGATGTATCGCTGGGGGCGCGAGGAACTGGCGAAGCGGCTCGCGCGCGGCTACGTGAAGGAGGTGGGCCGCGCGGCCATCGACCTTTATGGCGGGCGCCTGCGCATCGAGCCGGAAGACCTCGAAACGCATCTCACCAAGGCGAGCGAGCGCGACCGCCGCGCCGCGGCAAAGGCGCGGGCCGAACCTCTGCGGCTGCTTGTCGCCGGGCAGGTGAACGCAGGCAAATCGAGCCTCATCAACGCGCTTTTGAGCGAGATCCGCGCCGCCTCGGACGCGCTGCCGCTGACGAGCGAGTTCACCGCCTACGAGCTTAAGCGCGAGGGCGTTCCGCAGGCGCTGATCCTCGACAGCCCCGGCCTCGACAGCCCCGAGCAGCGGCTCGACAAGCTGGTGGAGGAGGCGGCGCAGGCCGATTTTATCGTCTGGGCAGCGAGCGCCGTCCGCGCCGACCGCGATCTCGACGCGCGCGCCCTCGACGCCATCCGCGCCTATTTCGCCGGGCGCCCGAACCGCCGCCGCCCGCCGATGCTGCTGGTGCTGAGCCATGTGGACCGGCTGCGGCCCATGCGGGAATGGAAGCCGCCCTACGATCTGGCCGATGCGGCGAACCCGAAGGCGGCGTCGATCCGAGCGGCGGTGGAGGCGGCGGGCGGCGATCTCGGCTTCGCGGCGGACGATGTCATCCCGGTGCGCCTCGACGCGCCCTATAATGTGGATGCGGTGTGGGCCGCGATCGTGGAGCTGATGCCCGAGGCGCAGCGCGCGCAGCTGGTGCGGACGCTGCAGGACGCGGGCGGCGGGTTCGACTGGCGGCGGCTCAAGACGCAGGCGCTGAACGCGGGGCGCATCGTCGCGAAGGCGGTGCTGCCAGGCGGCGGCGGCGACGGGAAGCGGCCTTAGTCCGGCGCCCGATTCAGAGGCCCCGCCTCGATCCGCGCTAACCCTCGATTAACCCTGGCGCGCCGCATTTTGGTTACGCCGATTTGCGGTTTTTTGCCCTTTTCCCCTTATTATGACCAGTATAGCCGAAGGCGCCTTGCGGACGCGTTAAACGGCGCCTATCGCATTGGTATTCCTTGAGAAATTGCGCCAGCGACGCACATTTCGAAGCGGTTGTGAAGCCGTCTGGCGCAACCGGAGGCAGGGTTTTTCGGTTAACGCGCGCAAGAATAGAACCGTTAACTAGGATTTCCGACTCGCTTTTTTCGCGTCGAATCCGGCTTTTTTTGCATTTTCCGTAGGCGAAAGCCCCGTTTCGTAAGGTCCGCCGCCCCCGCATGCGCGCGTTAACCCGTGCCGATTTTAACCATACCCGGCGGTACGAAATTCGCCCGCCGCCTTACGGTTCGAGAAGTTCGAACTGTAAGGCGCGCGCTCGCCCGCAAGTTACAACCCATCCGCGACGCGGAGCGTGAACTGTGCGCTGACACTCCGCGAGCCGTGAACTGAACGCAGAAGGCCGGAAGCAGATGTTCGAAGTCGCGGAACAATATTACGCAATTGAAGGTGCAGCGGACAGTGACCCGACGTGTTCGCTAACCGTAAACAACCCTCCTCCTCCCAGCGCCCACAACTAGTTAAACACGAGATTGCGGCTGCTCCCGCGCCTGCCGCTGTTTCGCGCGCACTGCAATTATCCCTGCGAGCGGGCCCAAGAATGCGGCGAGAGATCCGTAGGCGGGCAGGCTCGAAAAACGATATGAGAAGAAGAATACGCCAATAAAAATGGCGATGAAGATAGTCACGAACGCAGTTGCGAACCCGGCCGAATAGGCAAGCGCGACGCGCCAGGCGGCCCCGCGCTTCTTTGAAAACTTCGCCGAAACCAACGCTCCGATCAAAAAAATGAGAATGACGACCATGTTCATCGCTGCACGCTCCGTTACAGGCTGCTTGTATTCGTTTAACCCAGCCTCTTTCACTCGGGCCATCAATCCCAACACAGCCTTCAGCAGTCCGGCAGGAGTCAAATCAAGACAACGCCTTCTTGAGGTGGGACCGTGGCCAAACAATGTAGATGAACACCACGATGAAGGGCGCAGCAAACACTATGATGTCAGCGACAGAGCGCGTAGAATCCGCAGGTCCGGTTAGAAAAGGCGCACGAGGCGGAAGTAAAGCGAATACGGTTCCGCTGCCGACCGCGAACAGCAACACCGCAGTAAGCACCTGCCGCACCAGCCGCCAAGGATCGCCCGAAGCGGCGTTCGCGCGGCCACGCCGGAACAGCGGGGCAATCAGACCTAACACGGTGGCGACGCGGCTCTCGCCCAGATATGCGCCGGCCCCGGCGGCGCCGATCAACAAGAGCAGAAGGATCAGTACAGTACGGAGCAGGTGCCCAAACATGAATCTGCGAGGCCCTAGTTGCAAGTCAACATCTTCGCGTATCGACTGCCACTCATCGCCTCTCTCAAAAAAGCACGAGCCTGGCGGCAAGTCTCTCTCTCCGCTTTATTACACTCAGCAACTACTTGTTCAACAGGCATATTTGTAAAGCGGCTGGCTATCTTCGCTTGTGCACGCAATATGTGGCGGAGCTCTCGCTCAAACGCATCATCTATTAATGTCTTCGTGGTTCCTTTAGCTGGCACGGCTAGCCCTATCCAAATACAAGCATCACCAGCATCTTGCGCGAACGCGCTTGACGCCGTCAGCATGAGAGAGAGGCCGATGACGCTTACCACTGAATGACGTTCTCACTGCCCCTCCCAATGCCGCGCTCACGCATAGCCCGAGTTTATATCCAAGGCGATGCCCATCGCATCACCCGTTCGAAGTATGAGCGCTAGCAACGCCTTCGTCTTAGCGCCGTAAGAATGCCCAAACGCAGACATACCCAGTTAAAGGATCTTGCGGAATGGTGCTCAGGCTCAACACGCATATTCAACTGAACGAGAGTCCCACAATTTGCAATGACCATCTTGGAGCCATTGCGTGCAATATCTCTCGCTTCTATAACATTTCCGCGCTGTAGGTGTTGACGGGCGGACTTCATAGGGATCAGGGCGAGGCATCGGTGGACCAGGATTGGTATTCGGGTTAGGCCAGCCGGGTGGCTGCCAGCCCTGGGCATTACTAGGATCAGTTAGGACCGCACCTATTGCTATAGCTATAGCTATAGGCCACAAAACTAACGTTGTTAATTGAGTATGCCTCGAACACACCTTGCTTCTCATAGAAGCTCTCCTACAATTCGCCTTGCCAGAGAGACAGTATTATACAGCTCCGGCGATCAACAAGTCCGCGAGGGCTTCGGTCAGCTTGAGACCCGTTTTCTTCTCAATCCAGCCAAATTGACCCGATGGATTGATCTCAAGAAAGATATATTTCCCTTCTGGAGTAAGCATCATATCAATCGCACCGTAATTCAATCCAAATTTGTTGACTAATTTTAGGCAGTTACTAAATATAACCTCGGGTAGCTTGTGTATTTCATGCCTTAAATATCTTAAGTCAAAACGCCGCCAGTCGGGGCGCGCGTCAGGCAGAAAAGATGTATCTATTTCCACAGCAAAAGCTTGGTTGCCGATGATTGTTATCCTAATATCTAGGCTTTTCGCGATATGCTCCTGAAACTGACAAAGACAAAACCGTACCCTATCGAGATCGCTCAAATGATCTCGAAGAACAGTATTGGTATAAATGAACCTGCCATCCGATGCACCTATTTTACCCTGGCTTAAAGTTTTATATACGATTTGACCATTGCATTCGTCAAAAAATTCTGCCACTTTTGCCGGATTGTTTGTGAATATAGTTCTCGGAACGTTGAAACCTACTTGGCGAGCATATTCTAATTGGATCGGTTTACAAGAAGCAAAGCGATTGTTCGAAGGCGGGTTCACCCAGAATGCATCCATCAAGCCGAGAAACGCAAAAAGGCCTTCGGCGGTTTCGGCCTTCGCAAACAAGCGTTCATCATCGCTCAGAATCGAGGAAATCTCTGGGTCGTTGGTATTCCTTCGCCAGACGCTCTTCACACTCTCCACATCAATGTAAGTATGTTGGGCAGTAAATGATCCCTTCATCGATTGTCCATGCCCTGCTTGCAGCGTCAAGAATGCCTCCTGAGGCAGGTCGTTCGCATGTAGACGCTCAAATAATGCCCCGCGGCGGCGCAAATGGTCGACCATGAGGTCGGCGTGAGGATCAAGCGGGTTGCTTAATATTAGAATGAGGTTTCCGACCACTTTGCGCATTTCATGAGTTTGACTCATTAAAATCTAGACTTGATTGCCGATCAGAATTCCATCTAATACACTGCATCTGTGCATTATAAGCAGCGCATGTGTTATAATATGATGAAGACATCGTCAACGTCAGTCCAGCGCGCTGCAAGAAGTATGGGTTTCCGGTCCCTTCTTCAATGAACATCTTTCGACTAGGGTCATACTTTCCGGGCGGAATATCTAAAACTTGTGCACCCTCGAGATACTTTTCGGCAAAAACACTACTGGGGCCTGCGCTGGCGCGCGTCCGGAAAAGAGACGCAATAGCGGTTCCTGCCACTCCAACACTGAGGTATCGCAACAGTATCCGGCGTCCTATCGAACTCATAAATTTACTCCAAAGTAGTTGTTACGATAGCGTCGAATCGTTTCTAAACTCGCTAAATATCAGAAACTGAGGCGACTGCTTCGGATTAGCGGCAAATTTAATCGCAAAAAGCAATTTCTCGCATCATCCGTTCGAGGTATGCCCCTCTAAGACGAAAGTCTTACCCTGATAACGGAGGCCATCGCGGCCTCTAGCGCGGCAGCGCCGATGCCAATCTGAGGGCCGAGTTTGCGTACAGCAGCCTGACAAGATCGGCCTGCCTTGCGCAGCCAGTCTTCACGAAGACTTGGCGGAGCTGCGTTTTCGCTGTGTTCAGGGCAATGCCCCTGCGGCCGGCGTATTCCGATAAGGTTTCGCCGGCGGCCAAGGCAGCCGCCAATCGGGCTTCGGCCGGCGTCAGCTTATAGGCGCTCGTTAGAGCTTGCGCCGTGCCCTCAGGCATCGAAACTGGGTTTCCTGCGCCCGGATCGGAAAAGATCAGCACCGCCGCCGGCAATTCCGGACCAAGGCCGGCGTGCCGCGCGCGCAGCGGAGAGATGAGGATCGAACAGGAGCGGCCGGATACGCCCGTGAGCGTGAAAAGAGCGCCAGGCGAAACACCCTTCCCGGCGCTTGTCTCCGCGGCGCCCGCGATCGCTCGCGCGAAGGCGTTCATCTGCGCCCGGTTTTTCGTGGTCAGCCTTCCTCTCGTGACAGCAAGGTCCTGTCCGAGTTCCAGAGCCCGCTCGGCGGCGCGGTTCGCGAAAAGTATTGCGCCGTCCTTGGCGACAACGATCGCCGCCGCGGCTAAATCCGAAAGAACATCCATGCCCCAATTGCGGCCTCGCTCGGCCAGTTCGAGCCTGGTATGGACCTGAAGCGCCCTTTGCAGATGCGGCAGAAGCTGCAGCATCTTGGTCCTATCGCCCTCATCGAAGGGCGCGGCGTTGCGCGGCCTGTGCGCGCCGAACTGTCCGGCCAGATCTGAACCGATTTGACATAGCGCCCCTAGCACATGAAAAGCATCGAGCTTTTGGCAGTAGTCGTACCACTCCGATCGCAATAGGGTTCGGTCATCCACGATTTCCTGGCCGAGCACGACCAAGTTCAGCCCTTTCTTGACCCCGGCTTGATGCCAGATATTGCGATCGTGATAATATTCGGCATAGGCGGCGCGTGCCCAGTTGTCGAAATTGGGGGTGGCGGACGGCAGCCCAAGCATGGACGAAGCGCCCGGCGTCCCCGGCTTTATTTCGTTGAAAGCGATAAAGCCGCTTTCGGTGTCGAAAACGCGGGCAAGGACAAGGGCCAGACGGTCGAGCCCCGACGGGTCGACCGCGGCTTCATAGATTTGATCTATGGCTCGAAGAAAGGTTTCAGCATCGCCCATCGCGCCATGCCCCTCGAACAAGAAAATGGTGGAACCCTTAGCTGTGATTGTCAAGGCAGCGATAGAGGCCGTCGCGCGAAAACCGCCGTTGACGTTGGGAGCCTCAAGTCATCCATGTCCGCTTGTTGGGGCTCTCCGGCTATAAGTTCGACCAAACCGGCACAGCCGCATTCGACCCCGAGCAGCCCAAGGCGCCCTTTGCTTAGCCCGAACCGCAAGGCTCGCGCCTGCTTGCCCGCCTAGCCTGACCGAAGTGAGTCTGACCGCGCCTTGAACCTCACGGACCGGTAGGATGCCGTCCTCGACCGTTGGCAGCCTTGCACTGACGCCTTCGCAGCCGCTCGGCGGCGACGCCCCCGCGTTTCGCAGCGGCGCCGTCCTCCAAGCGCGCGTGCTGGCGATGCTCGACGCGAACACGGCGCGGCTCCAGGTCCTCGGCCAAACCATCGATGTGAGCACGCCCGTCGCGCTCAAACCCGGCACGTCGCTGGCCGTTTCCGTCGAGAATGGCGAGGGCGGTCTCAAGCTCCTGATCAAGGGCGACGCAAGTCAGGCGCAGGCGGCGAAGGCAGGCAGCCCGCCGGCCTTGGCGAGTTCGCTCGGCCCCTTCCTCGACGCGGCCCGGGCCGCGATCGCCAACGCGATTTTAAGCGCGGAATCGAAGCTCGCGGCCAGCCTTCAAGCGCCGGAGCAGAATGCGGCGCAGGAGCCGGCGGCGCCGCCGCAGCAGGCGGGGTCGCCAGCGCAAGCACAGCCGCAGACGGCGGCGCGGACGCCCATGCAAATGGAGACGCGCCCCGATTCCGCGACGATGGCGCCCCTCATCCGCGAGTCCGCGCCCGCCGCCGCCCGTCAGCCTGCCTCGCCCTCGCTGTCCGATCTCAAACAGGCGCGGCAAGCCGCCGCCGCCTATGCGCAAAACGCATCCGCCGCGCCCAATGAGACGTCCGCTCGGGCCATCGTCATCCCGTTCCAGCTTCCGCAAATGCCGCATCCCATCGAGGTCAGTGTGGAGCGGGAGGAGGAAGACGGCGAAGACGGAACGGCGCCGGGCGGCGGCGCCGTGCGCTCCTGGAGGGTGAGTTTCTCGTTCACCGCGGGCGGCATGGGGCCGGTCCATGCCGGCATCGGCCTTCGCGCGGGCGCCGTCAGCGTGAAGCTCGCGGCCGAGAACGCGCAAGCGGCCTCCGATTTGCGCGGGTGGCTTCCCGAACTCAAGACCGCGCTTGAGGCGTCGGAGCTGACTGTCGGCGAGGTGTCGGCGCGCCGGGGGACGGCGGCCTTCGATCCGCCTTCTCAAAGCCGCTCCTTCACGATTTGACCGCGGCGGAAAGCTTTGCCCATGACCGGAACCGGTAAGGATCGAGAGAGCGGCGCGGCCACGATAGCGGTCGCGCTGCATTATGAGGGAAATAACTCCCTGCCAAGGCTCACCGCCAAGGGCGAGGGCGATGTCGCGGCCGAAATCGTGCGAACGGCCAAGGCTTCGGGGGTGCATGTCGAATATAACGAACCGCTCGCGCGATCTCTCGCGGCGCTCGAACTCGAACAGCAGATCCCCAAGGAGCTTTACCGCGCCGTCGCCGAGGTGATCGGGTTCGTCTTGAGAAAAGCGGGTCCGGCCCGCAAGCCGGCCGCCCGGTGACGCTTCATCGCGGGGACCGGGGCGAAGGCGGTTCATAAGCCGCGCTCGCCTTATTGCCCGCATCATTGGCCTCTAGTACACACAGCAATCGTTCAGCTTCCGGACAGGGGCCACCCCATGATTTTGCGCTATTGGACGCGCGCGCTCGCGGCGTTGGCGATCGTTACGCTCATGCACGGGGGCGCGGTCGCCCAAAGCCCCGCGCCCAAGGCGGCGCAGCCGGCCCAACCGGCCGATGCCGCTCCGGCGCCCGCCCAGCCCGCGAAACCCTTCGCGCCGCAGATCGATAAAGCCGCGATCCACAAGCTCGCAAACGAAAGCGTCGGCAAAGACATCGACATCGACGCAAAGCTCAAGGGATGGCAGACGAGCCTCGACAAGGTCGACGAGGCGCTGCGAAAGCCGAAACACACCTACGCAACCCTCGATGGCCTTCGCGACGATCTTCTGAAATTGCGCGACGAGGGCGACGAGTTCAAGGCGAAGCTTGAGCCGCCGCTGAACGCCATCGCGGATCAGGTTCAGAAGCTTCCCCCCGTCCCGACGCCGGACCAGCCGCCGGAGTCCGAGCAGGCCGCGCAGCTCCGCGCCGAGCTGAATTATCATCTCGGACTGCTGACATCGGCGAGAAGCGCGCTCGACGCCACGCGTTTTCGCATCGAACAGCAGCTGAGCACGATCCAGGATATCCGCCGGAAGGTGTTCACATCGAGCCTTTTCAAGCCGGCGCCGGGCGTTTACGCCGCCAAGACCTATGTCAACGTGCGCGATTACGCCGGCCTTGCCGCGGGCAGGTTCGGAATTGTCGTGCAAGACTGGTGGAACGACGTTCGCGACCAGCAGCAGCAGCTGATGTACCTGACCGCCGTGGCGGCCGCGCTTGCGCTTGCGCTCGGCGTCCTCGCCTGGCGCGGCGTGCCCAAGCTTCGCGCGTGGCCCGATGCGGATGAGCCGCCCTTCTGGAAGAGGGCTTCGACGGCCGCGGGCGTCATCCTGCTGCGGTCGGCGCCTTTGGTCGCGCCGGCCGTCTTTCTGTTCAACGCGGCGGATCAGGTCGAACCGTTTCCCGATCACGTGGACCGGCTGTTCTATGCTCTGGGCCGGTCGCTGACCATCATCGCCGTCGTGCAGGCGCTGATGACGACGGTGCTTGCCCCGGGCGCCCCGCGATGGCGGCTCCTGCCCATGTCGGACTGGGCGGCGTCGCGCATCTCGGCATTGGTGCTTGCGCTCGTTCTCGTGTACGGCGTGACGACCTTCCTCTACGCGGTCACGCGCATCGTGCAGGCGCCCCTCTCTCTCACTCTGGCGCTCGCCGTGCCGTCGAACATTATCGTCGCGGCGCTCTTGGCCGCGATTTTGAAAACGCCGCTCAAGAATGGCCGCGTCGATGGGATGCCGACGCTTGAGTGGCTCGGCTTTTTGCGCGCGCCGATGTGGATCGTCGCGATCGGCATCGTCGTCACGACGCTGTCCGGCTACATCGCCTTGTCCCGCTTCATCGCGCAGCAGCTCATCGTGACCGGCTCGATCCTGGCCTTGATCTATCTCCTTCTCCTCTGGGTCGACGGCTTCGCCCAGAGCATGAGCGAGGAGACGACCAGAGTGGGCGCCCGGCTTAACAATCTCAGTTTCGACCGGGACCGGCGCGAACGGCTGTCCGTCCCCGTGAGCCTCTTTCTTAAATTGATGGTGCTGATCGCCTCCGTCCCCTTCATTCTCAACCAGTGGGGCTACCCGTGGCCCGACATCGTGGAGCTGTACCGCCAGCTGTTCTTCGGTTTCCGCATCGGAAACACCCAGATTCTCGCTCGCCGCCATCCTCGCCTCGATCATCGTCTTCATCCTCGGCTACTTCGCCGCGAAGCTGTTCCAGGGGTGGCTCGACGCGCAGGTGTTGAAGCCGGCGGGACTGTCGGGCGGCCTGCGCGACTCCATCCGCACCACGGTCGGCTATGCCGGGGTGTTCGCGGCCGCGCTCATCGCGCTCTCTTACGCCGGCTTCCCCCTCTCGAACCTCGCCATCGTCGCCGGCGCCTTCTCCGTCGGCATCGGCTTCGGCTTGCAGAGCGTGGTCAGCAATTTCGTTTCCGGCCTGATCCTGCTCGCCGAGCGGCCGATCAAGGTCGGCGATCTCGTCACCGTCGGCGGCGAGGAAGGCTACGTGCGCAAGATCAGCGTGCGCTCGACCGAGATCGAGACCTTCGACCGCTCCAGTGTGCTGGTGCCGAATTCATCGTTTATCACCGACAAGGTGAAGAACTGGACGCTTCGGAACAATATCGTGCGATTGAAAATAGCGGTCGGCGTGGCTTACGGCGCCGATCCGCGACAGGTTAAGGCTATTCTCTTGAAGGTTGCTCAGGACAACCTCAATGTGATGACCTCGCCTGAGCCATTCGTCGATTTCGAGGAGTTCGGCGCCGACGCCATGAACTTCAAGCTGTATGCCTATATCGGCGACTTGAACAAGAGCATGGGCACGCGCACGGACTTGCGCATTGCGATCCTTGAAGCGTTTCATGCCGCCGGCATCGTCATGCCCGCCCAACTCATCCCGCCCCAACTTCTCGACGCGGAATGGTTGCGCGAGACGGTCAGGCAGTATATCGCAAATCAAGGCCCCGGCCACGCGCCGGGCAATGGAAGTCAGGAACCCGCGGTCGCGGACCATAAGAGCTGAGAGGTCGCCAGAATGACGATTGGGAAAGCCATCCAGCAGCTAGAAAGCTTCTTCCTTTTTGTGATCGCGATCCTCACCGCGGTGGGCGCGGTCAAGGAGATCTATCTGATCCTCGGCAAGCGCGATGTCGGCCTTCAGGATCTGCTTCTGATGTTCCTCTATGTCGAGGTTCTCGGCATGATCGGCGCCTATTCGAACAGCAAGCAAATTCCGATCACGCTGCCGATTTTCATCGCCATCACGGCGCTGTCGCGGATAGCGATCCTGCAAAAAGAGCAGGACCCGATCCATATCATTTATGAAGCCGCCGCTATTCTTCTGCTCGCGCTCGCCGCCTTGATCGTGAACATCCGGCCGACGCATCTCGCCCTGCGCGTGACGAAGGATGGCGAGAAGCTTGTGCCCGATAAGCAGCAATACGAATAGCAAAGTTTCCCAGGCGCGCCAGCGGATCGCCTTCGTTTGTCATCCCGGATGCTCTTCGTCCGTCGTCCCGGAAAGGCGAAGCCTTATCCGGGACCGTAGCAAATCGGAACGTTTGCCTTTTTTGCGATCCCGGCTCGCGCTTCGCTTGGCCGGGATGACGACGGGGCGCCGATGGCCGGGATGACGAACGGGCGCCGATGCCGGGATGACGATGCGCGCGATAGCCGCAGACGACAAAATGCGGCTGCGTCCGGTTAAGCGCGCGCGTCAGACCTTGGCTTTCGCCGCCGCCGGGACGTCTTGGCACGGGCTCTTCTCGTGCTTCAGCGTCTTCTTTCCCTCGGGCGCCTTGCCCTTGAAGTAATGCGCGGTGGCGATGGCGACCTGCGGCTGATCCGGGCCGTTCGAAATCTGCTGGATGCCGTCCTGATACCAGCCGTCATATTTGCGGGCGACGGCTTCTTCGCGCGCGCGGCACCACACCACGTTGGACAGGTCCGCGAAGGTGAACTTGTTCGTCGTGGCCGCCGCGAGCCTGAGCGTATCCGCCCCCTGGTCGGTGACGACAACGTCCTTGACGGTGAAGATGCCGGTCGCCGGCATTTTGGAGGCGTCGACGGCGGCGGCCTGCCGCGGCGGCTGATCGGAATTCGTGGCGCAGCCCGCAAGAAGCAAGGCGGCGGCGGCGCATGGCAAGGCGAAACGTTTCATTTTATCCCGCTCGTTAGTATGGTGTACGCATCGCAGCCCGCCAAAACCCCAATAGGCTCGTGTGGTTTATGTCTCGCAATTGCCTGTGAGAGCGCGCCGCAAAGGCGGCAGGCGATTGCGAGACGCTACACTAGCGCGCCGGAACGCGACGTTGGTTTGGGATTCTGGGCGCTTCTGTGGCTTGCGGGCGCGTTTTCAACGTCCAATCGCCGCGCAAGCGCGCGCGCGCCCGGAGGCGCGCCGTTCCTGCAACAACGGCCGTTGCAATCGTGGACCTTTCGCGCGATCATATTGTCTACCAAAGGGGGGCCGCGGGCACGCGGCTGAGATCGCGCTGATGGTTTGGCCCGAAGCCGGGCTCGCTCCGAAGCGCCGCGCGACAACCCATTGAACCTGATCCGGTTAGGACCGGCGGAGGGATGGTTATCGCAGGGGATATCGCACATTTAAAGGGACGCGCTTTCCGAGCGCCGGCCGGACGGCCGCGCCGGTTCATGCGCGCAGCAAAAAGGGTGATGGGATGAACGCGCCAATAGATCCGAAGAGCGTCAAGCCGGCTCATGTCACGACAGGCCCGCTGCCGGGCTCGCGAAAAGTCCATGTCGAGGCGGCGCCGGGCGTCCCGGTCCCGTTCCGGGAGATCGCCCTGCACGAGTTTAGCGGCGAGCCGCCGTTCCGCGTCTACGACACGAGCGGGCCTTACACCGACGAGGCTGTGGCCATCGATGTCGACAAGGGCTTGCCGCGCCTGCGCGAGCCGTGGGTGAAGGCGCGCGCGGTCGAGGCCTATGCGGGACGCGAGGGTGCGCCCGAGGATAACGGCAATGTCGGCGCCCTCGCCGCCGCCCGCGAATTTCCGCCGCGGCATCGGGTCTACCGTTCATTGGATGTCATGGCCGGGCTTGACACGGCCATCCAGGAAAAAGACGGCCCGGGTCCGGAGTCCCCGGATGGCCGCTTCAAGGGCGGCCATGACAACAAAGGCATCACCCAGCTCGAACTCGCCCGCGCCGGCGTCGTCACCGAGGAGATGATCTACATCGCGCATCGCGAGAACCTCGGCCGCGCCGCCGCGCTGGATCGCGCGAAGGAAGCGCTGGCGGACGGCGAAAGCTTCGGCGCGGCGATCCCGGAGTTCATCACGCCGGAATTCGTGCGCTCCGAAGTGGCGCGCGGGCGCGCCATCATCCCGGCCAACATCAACCACGCCGAGCTTGAGCCGGCGATCATCGGCCGCAACTTCCTCACCAAGGTGAACGCCAATATCGGCAACTCGGCCGTCTCGTCCTCGGTGGAGGAAGAGGTGGAGAAGATGGTGTGGGCCATCCGCTGGGGCGCGGACACGGTGATGGACCTCTCGACGGGCCGCAACATCCACACCACGCGCGAATGGATCGTCCGCAACGCGCCCGTGCCGATCGGCACCGTGCCGATCTATCAGGCGCTGGAGAAGGTGCATGGCGATCCGGTGAAGCTCGACTGGGAGGTCTATAAAGATACGCTGATCGAGCAGTGCGAGCAGGGCGTCGATTATTTCACCATCCACGCCGGGGTGCGGCTGCGCTATATTCCGCTGACCGCCAAGCGCGTGACGGGCATCGTGTCGCGCGGCGGCGCCATCATGGCCAAGTGGTGCCTCGCGCATCACCGCGAGAGCTTCCTCTACGAGCGCTTCGACGAGATTTGCGATATCATGCGCCGCTACGACGTGTCGTTCAGCCTCGGCGACGGCTTGCGCCCCGGCTCCATCGCGGACGCCAACGACCGCGCCCAATTCGCCGAGCTTGAGACGCTGGGCGAGCTGACGAAGATCGCCTGGGCGAAGGGCTGCCAGGTGATGATCGAAGGCCCGGGCCACGTGCCGCTGCACAAGATCAAGGTGAACGTCGAGAAGCAGCTCGCGCTGTGCGGCGAGGCGCCGTTCTACACGCTCGGGCCGCTCGTCACCGACATCGCGCCCGGCCACGACCACATCACCAGCGCCATCGGCGCGGCCATGATCGGCTGGTTCGGCACGGCGATGCTGTGCTACGTGACGCCGAAGGAGCATCTCGGCCTGCCGAACCGCGACGACGTGAAGGCCGGCGTGATCGCCTACAAGATCGCGGCGCACGCGGCCGACCTCGCCAAGGGCCACCCCGCCGCGCAGCTTCGCGACGACGCGATTTCCCGCGCGCGCTTCGACTTCCGCTGGGACGACCAGTTCAACCTCGGCCTCGACAGCGAGGGCAGCCGCGCCATGCACGACGAGACGCTGCCGAAGGAGGCGCACAAGGTTGCGCATTTCTGCTCCATGTGCGGGCCGAAATTCTGCTCGATGGAGATCACCCAGCAGGTGCGCGACTACGCCGCCAAGCTGAACGAGACGCCGGAGATGGCGGCCAAGGCCGGCATGGAGGAGATGGCGGGCAAGTTTCGCGAGATGGGCAATCAGGTGTATATTGACGCCGACGCCATGGGAAAACGCGCATGACGCAACAACGCTCCGAACTTCTGGAAAAGGCGATTGCAAAGCTTTCAAGCCTGCCGCTTGAAGAACAGGATCGCTTTGCTTCTGAAATTCTCGCCGGCTTGGCGGACGAGGCGAATTGGGATCGCGTCTTCGCTTCGGACGCTTCGCAGAACTGGCTTGCAAAACAGGCGGAGGAAGTGCGCCGCTTGGATAGAGAAGGCAAGCTTACTCCTATCGATTGCGATAGGGATTAGCGGTGATCAATGCGGCTGCGACGTTGCGGCGCTGGCGGGAATGGAGGCAATGGCAGGCAAGTTTCGCTAGGCGAAAAGTTTAATATTGGGACGCCGGGAAAGCTATGAAGAAACATTCTTCAGCGTGGATCTTTGTATCTCATTCGGTGCATGACCTTGAAACAGTCCGTAAGGTAAGAAACTATCTAGAAGAGCAGGGGGCGAACCCGATCTTGTTCTTTCTGAAATGCGTTTCGGAAGAGGAAGAACTCGACGGACTCCTCAAACGCGAAATTGCGGCGCGCAATTTCTTTCTGCTATGCGATAGCGAAAATGCGAGAAGTTCCCGTTGGGTACGAGAAGAAGTGGAGTATGTAAAATCGCTACCACACAAGCCTTATCGAGAAATTGACGTCCATGCCAACTGGGAGGAACAGAAAGCGGCAATCGACGAACTTTTGAAGATAAGCACGGTTTATATCTCTTACCGGCGTCATGATGCGTTGAGCATTAGACCTTACGTAAATCTGCTTCGAAATAATGACTTCACGATTTTTCTGGATCTATTCAATATCAAGCCGGGCGACGATTTTCAGAAGGTTATCTACGACGCACTCAGAGGCGCGGCTGAAAATGGGTTCTTAGTGCAATTCTTAACATTGGAAGCTCTCCAAAACCCTTGGATGGCTAGCGAGCTAAAGGCGTTTCTGGCAATGGGAGCTTCAGCGCGCTTAATTCTGGTGGATTTGGAAGATTTGGGTGCAAGCGTGCCGAAAGAGCTAGCCGTTTTCCATCGATTGCCATTTTATAGGTTTGATATTCAGACGAACGGCAAGATGTTGATGCGCGCTTTAGGAGTTGGATAGGCAGCGTCCACTTGTACCCGGCAGGCAGGCAGGCGCAGCGGCCTTCACCAAATCACCTTCGCGCCCAACGCGGCAAGCAGCGGGTCGGCGGTAACTAAACCCATGTCCTCAATCAGGGCTTGGGCGGCAAGCATCCGGTCGAAGGGATCTTTGTGATCGCCCGACAGAAGACCGGCGCGGTGAGCGTGCTCCGTGTTAATGGACAGGCGCTTGAAGCCATATCTGTCGAGCAGATCGAAAAAGCTTTCAACCAGAGGCGCCGCCTCTTTCAACTTTCCGAGCCGGTATTTCGTCGTCAGCTCCCACGCTGTGGCGGCGCTCACGTAAGGTTCCGCCTCGGGCCCATCAATGAGCTGCCGCGTGGCTACCGGCAGCCGCAGGTCTCCTGCAAACCACCAAACGAGGACATGCGTATCGAGGAGCAGCTTCACTCGCCTTCGCCGCGCCACCGTTTCAACTCGTCTTCCGGCAGCGGCCCGAACAAATCCTCGTCCGTAACCTCGATCTTGCCCTGAAGCGCGCCAAATCCCCGGCGCGACGGCTGGCTCACCGGCTCAAGCCGCAGGCTGGGTTGCCTGCCGTCGGAAATAACGATTTCTTCGCCAGCGCGCGCCCGTTCGAGCAGCGCGGCCAAGTTCTTTTCCGCTTGTTCTACAGTGATTGTCTGCATGGATTGAAGTTAGTGTACTTCTCATCTTCGTTCAACACGAAACGCTCGCTCATTCTGGCGCAACGCAAACGGCAGCCCGCCGCCGCTCTTTTCTCAAGTGCCTTCCAGGCCGCCATGTTATGTTGCGGGTCGTGTCGCCGCTGCGCGATCCCGAATACGTCATAACCGCCTATTTCGACAGGACCAAGCCATGCGCGTGAGAGTGGATCGCAAGGCCGGCGACTTCCTCGCTCTCCGCGATCCCGGCGCCGGTCAGGTTCAGATAAATGGCGATTAACGCTATTGGCGCCGGGCGGAATCCACGTGTTCAGCACATGCGCAGCCGGGTATATTCTGGCGCAAGGGTTCGATGGAGTTTACCGGTCATGACCGTTCAAGAACTAGAGAAAGCCGTCGCCAAGCTCTCGCCCGAGGAGTTGGCGGAGTTCCGCGATTGGTTCCATCGCTTCGACATGGATGAGTGGGACCGGCAGATCGCCCGCGATAGCGAGTCGGGAAAGCTCGATAAGTTCATCGAGCAGGCGAAGCGGGATTACGCCGACGGACGCGGTCGCGAATTGTGAGACACTTCGCAACCGCCAGCTTCTGGCGATGCTACGATGCGCTCGCGCCTGCCCATCAGCGTTTGGCGGACAAGAGTTTTGAGCTTCTCAAAGCGAACCCAAGGCATCCATCGTTGCAATTCAAGAAGACGGGAGTTTTGTGGTCCGTTCGCGTCGGACTTGCACATCGCGCTTTGGCTACAGAGGAATCCCGATGGCTATTCCCGGTTCTGGATCGGCGCCCACGCCGAATATGACCGCTTGCTGAAGCAGAACTGAGAAGGCCAAGCCATGCGCGTGAGAGTGGATCGCAAGGCCGGCGCCGTTTATGTGAACCTGACCGGCGCCGGGATCGCGGAGAGCGAGGAGGTCGCGGACGGCATCGTGGTCGATTACGACGCCCAGGGGCGGATCGTGGGCCTGGAAATCCTCGATGCGTCGCGGCGGACGGGCGATCCGTCCGTGCTGAAGCAATTCACCTTCGATTTCCCGCCCGCCGCTTGAAAAGCAGCCGGGCCGGACGCTCGAAAGCGCTATGAAGGATTTCGCAAACATGCGATCCTGAGCGCCTGGAAAGGATTGCAGCATGACCGGCGCCCTGAACCGGATCACCATAAATCCCGGCGTTTGCGGCGGGCGGCCGTGCATTCGCGGTTTGCGCATCCGCGTCAAGGATATCCTCGACATGCTTGCGGGCGGGGCGACCCGCGAGGAGATCCTAGCCGATTACCCGTATCTGGAAGACCTCGATATTACAGCCGCGCTCGAATATGCAGCGCGCGCAACCGATCATCCGGTCATCGCCGCAGCCGAATAATGCGCTTCCTCGTCGATACGAACTTGCCGCCGGCGCTCGCCGACTGGTTGATCGAACAGGGGCATGAGGCAGCGCATACCACAGCGCTTGGCCTTGAGTCCAAGCGGGATATCGAGATTTGGCGGCATGCGGCAAGCATCGGCGCAATTATCATTTCGAAAGACGAGGATTTCGCGCTGCTCAAAGCTGGAAAAGCCAATGGCCCAAAGGTTGTATGGATTCGGATCGGTAATGCCGTTCGACGGGTTTTAATGCGGCGGTCGGTTACGGCTTGGCCTTCGGTGCTTGAAAAGCTGGAGGAAGGCTTCGGTGTCGTGGAGGTTCGATAACGAGGAGGGTTAGCGGCGGCGGGCGCGCAGCATCAAAGGTTGCCCCGCCCGGCAAACGCGTCCATCTTAGAAGAAACGCAACAACGCTGGAGCGCTCATGGTTCTCCCGTCCGGCCTTTCCGGCGTCAAGCCGTCCGTTTTGTCTGCCATCGGCAATACGCCGCTGATCCGGCTGCGCCGCGCGTCGGACGAGACGGGCTGCGAGATTTTGGGCAAGGCCGAATTCCTGAACCCCGGCCAGTCGGTGAAGGATCGCGCCGCGCTGTTCATCGTGGAGGATGCGATCCGGCGCGGGAGCTTGCGCCCGGGCGGCACCATCGTCGAAGGCACAGCCGGCAATACGGGCATCGGACTCGCGCTGGTCGCCAACGCGATGGGCTTCAAGACGGCGATCGTGATCCCGCAAACGCAAAGCCAGGAGAAGAAGGACACGCTGCGGCTCATGGGCGCGGCGCTGGTCGAGGTCCCCGCCGTCCCCTACAAGAACCCGAACAATTATGTGAAATATTCCGCGCGGCTGGCGGACGCGCTGAACGCGACGGCGCCGCAAGGCGCGATCTGGGCCAACCAGTTCGACAATATCGCCAACCGCCAGGGCCACATCGAGACGACGGCCGAGGAGATCTGGGCGCAGACCGGCGGCGCGGTCGATGGCTTTATTTGCGCGGTCGGCACGGGCGGCACGCTGGGCGGCGTCTCCCTGGGGCTCAAGGCGAAGCGGCCGTCGATTGCGATTGGCGTCGCCGACCCGCCGGGCTCCGCGATCTACAGCTACTATGCGCATGGCCGGCTTGAGGCCGAGGGGTCTTCCATCACCGAGGGCATCGGGCAGGGCCGCATCACCGCGAACCTTCAAGGCGCCGCGGTCGACAAGGCCTACCGGATCTCCGATACGGCGGCGCTCGAAGCGGTCTTCCAGCTCGCGTCCGAGGAGGGGCTGTGCCTTGGCGGTTCGAGCGGCGTGAACGTGGCGGGCGCGATAGCCCTCGCGCGCGATCTCGGCCCCGGCCGCACCATCGTGACGGTGCTTTGCGACTATGGGACGCGCTACCAATCCAAGATGTTCAATCCCCGGTTTCTGCGGGAGAAGAACCTGCCTGTCCCGGCATGGCTTGAGGCCAAGCCTTCCATGCCGGATGTTTTCGAGCAAGTGTGAGCGCGCGCGATTTTGGGGGTAAGCATGACCGATCTGTCTTCGAAGTGGCTTGTTGAAACCGATTGGCTGGAAAAGCATCTCGGCGCGCCGGGCCTCATTGTGCTGGACGCCTCCTGGACGATGCCCAGCGAGCCGAAGCGGGGCCGCGACCTTTATAACGAAGCGCATATCCCCGGCGCGCTGTTTTTCGACATCGACGAGCTTTCGGACGCCGCCTCGCCCTATCCGCACATGCTGCCGCCGCCGGAGAAGTTCGCCTCGCGCATGCGGAAGATGGGCGTCGGCAACGGCATGAAGATCGTGGTCTACGACTGCAAGGGCATTTTCAGCGCGCCGCGCGCGTGGTGGATGTTCCGCGTGATGGGGCACGAGGACGTGGCGGTGCTGAACGGCGGGTTCAAGAAATGGCGCGCCGAGGCGCGGCCGGTCGAGGTTGGGCCGGCGGGGCTGCGCTCCGAGCGGCACTTCACCGCGCGGAAAAATTCCGAGCTCGTTCGCGATGTCGCCGACGTGATGCAGGCGGTGCAATCGGGCCGCTGCCAAATTATCGACGCCCGGGGCAAGGCGCGGTTTGAAGGGCACGAGGTGGAGCCTCGCCCGGCGCCGCGTCTCGGGCATATGCCGGGCGCCAAGAACATCCCCTACGGCTCGCTCCTGACCGCCGGCGGCGCCATGAAGCCCGCCGCCGAGTTGCTGGCCATTTTCGAGGCCGCCGGCGTCAGCCCGGAAAAGCCCGTGATTGCGACCTGCGGCTCCGGCGTCACCGCCTGCATCCTGGCGCTCGGGCTCGCCATCCTCGGCAACGAATACGCATCCGTCTACGACGGCTCCTGGGCGGAATGGGCCGCCGTGCCGTCGGCGCCGGTCGCCGGCGGCGCATAAGGCGCCGCCCGGATTGCGCCGCTTTCCGGGACGGCAAAGAGCGCCGGCCTCGTCGTCCCGGCCAAGCGAAGCGCGAGCCGGGATCGTTGAGAACGCAGGCGGCGACGGTGTGCGGTCCCGGATAGCCGCAAGCGGCTTCCGGGATGACGATCATGGCGGGGACGGACAGCCGTGGGCTTCGACCCGGATCGAGTCCGAGGGCATGCCCGGCCATGACAGTGGCTGGCGTTTCGCCGCCGCGGCCGCCGGATTTAGCGTTAAGCGAAAACGCCGCAAACCAAAGTATCATGGGAAGCAATGCCATGCGCGACACACGGCGCCTGGACAGAAAGGCTTTTGAGGAGAATAAAAGACGCTTAGTCGAGTGAGTGAAGCAATCAAGGCACGCCCGCGGTAGGCGGCTTGGCGATGCTGCCTGCGCGGGCCAACAACCGCGAAGTTGACCGATGCTCGTCAGGTCGCTCGGAACCGCGTTTTCCCATAAGCCGCGAAGCCAAGCGGCGGACGCCGCCTTGACGATTGGCGCGATCGGGGTGGTGTTCGGCGATATCGGCACGTCGCCGCTCTACGCCGTCGATCAGATTTTTTATGGCCCCGCCCATGTAGAGCCGACGCCGGATAATATTCTCGGCTGCATTTCGCTCGTCATTTGGGCGCTGACGCTGATTGTGAGCTGCAAATACGCGGTTTTCGTCCTTCGCGCCAATAGCGATGGCGAGGGCGGCGTCTTCGCGCTCTACAGCCTCTTGCACAAATACAAAACCGAGAGCCGGTGTTTCCCTTACCTGCTGGGCGGGCTGATGCTGGGCGCGGGCTTTCTCTTTGGCGACGGGATCATTACGCCGGCGATCAGCGTCCTCGCCGCCGTCGAGGGCCTGAAAGTTGCAACCCCGATGTTCGCCGGCGCGATCGCGCCCATCACGCTCGTCATCCTCACGCTGCTCTTCGCCGTCCAGCACAAAGGGACAGCCGGGGTGGGCCGGATCTTCGGCCCTATCCTGATTGTCTGGTTCGCGGTCATCGCCCTGCTCGGCGTTCGCCAGATTGTCGTTCGCCCGGAAATTTTGTTAGCGTTCGACCCGTTTTATGCGTTTGCTTTCCTGCATGAAACGGAGGCTCATCGCGTTTTGCTGACGCTTGGCGCGCTGATGCTGGTGGTGACCGGCGGCGAGGCGATGTACGCCGACCTCGGTCATTTCGGCGCGCGGCCGATAAGGGCCGGCTGGTTTGCGATTGTCTTTCCAGCGCTCATTATGAATTACCTTGGACAAGGCGCGTTGCTCCTGAACGCCCCCCCGGCCGAGCAAGCCCAGCTCTTTTACAGCATGGTTCCCGAAGCGCTGCTCTATCCGATGGTCGCCCTTGCGACGGCCGCCACCGTCATCGCATCCCAGGCGCTGATCTCAGGGGCATTTTCGCTGGCGTCGCAGGCCGCGGCGCTCGGCCTTTTCCCTCGCCTCAACGTCGTCCACACACACGATGCGCACGAGGGGCAAATCTATATCCCTTTCGTAAACTGGGCTTTGTACGCGGGGTGCATAACGCTGGTGCTCGGTTTTCGGTCGAGCGATTCTCTGGCGGCCGCCTATGGCCTCGCCGTGTCGGGCGTGATGGTCATCACCTCCATAGCGATGTTTCCCATAGCCATGCGCTACTGGCGCTGGAGCCTCCTCGCCAGCGGCGCTCTGTTCGGCCTTTTTACGCTCGTCAACGGTCTGTTCTGCGCCGCCAGCTCTCTGAAGTTCATGGAAGGCGGCTATATCCCCTTGAGCATCGGCTTGGCCGTTTTCGCCGTGATGCGCACCTGGCGATGGGGCCGCAAAGCGACGTTCGCCGCCTATACCGCCAAGCACACCATGACGATGAAAATGCTGGTCGACTTCCATAAGAACGAGAAGGTGTATATGGAGCGCATCGCGCTTGTCATGACGCCGAAGCATCTCTCGTCGCTGAACGACAACGCCCCCGCACTCCTGCAACTCCTTTACGACCGCAACGGGATTTTGCCGCGGCACTTGATTTTCGTGGAGGTTGTGCACCGGAAAACGCCCTACATCCATGACGGCCGCTATGGCATCAAGGTTTTCCATAGGGACATCAATTCCAGCATCATCGCCGTAACCTTGCAATTCGGGTTCATGGAGGAGCCGAATGTCGAAGCCGTGTTGGAAGAGATGGCAAAGCACCGTGAAATCGCCTTGCCGCTCGACGAGCACCGCTGGATCGTTCACGTGTCCTTCGAGAAGCTCCTGCCGTCCGACGGCATGGGCCTCCTCGGCCGGGCGCGGCTATGCTTGTTCTCGATCCTGCGCAAGATGTCGCAACCGGCCCACTATTCTTACGGTCTTGGAGACAATGTGCAGCTCTCGGCCGAGATATTGCCGGTTCGCCTGAAGTAGACGCGACAGCCGCCGCCGCGACGTACAAAGCAGAGTTTCCCAATGAAGCCGGCGGATGCCCCTCGTTTGTCATCCCGGATGCCCTTTGTTCGTCGTCCCGGAAAGGCGAAGCCTTATCCGGGATCGTAACAAATCGAAACATCTGCTTTTTTGCGATCCCGGTTCGCGCTTCGCTTGGCCGGGATGACGACGGGGTGTCGATGGCCGGGATGACGATGGGCGGGATGACGATGCGCGTCGATGGGCGGGATGACGATGCGGTGGGCGAATTGGCGGAGTCTAAAAGCCGCAAGCTCGCCAGGGCGAGCTTGCGGGGGAGAGTGACGGGTGAGGGGTGGGTCGTTGGCCTATCTGGCGAGGTCTGCCTAGGCGTGGGCCTTCTCGAACAGCTCCTCGACATATTCCCAGTTGATAAGGTGGTCGACGAAGGCTTCGAGATATTTCGGCCGGGCGTTGCGATAGTCGATGTAGTAGGTGTGCTCCCACACGTCGACGGTAAGGATGGGCGTCGCGCCATGCACGAGCGGATTCTCGGCGTTCGAGGTCTTCGTTACTTCGAGCTTGCCGTTCTTGACTGTAAGCCAAGCCCAGCCTGAGCCGAACTGCGTTTTGCCCGCGTCGATGAGCGCCTCGCGGAAGGCGCCGTAGCCGCCGAGATCGCTGTCGATCTTCGCCGCGAGTTTACCGGGAAGCTTCGTCCCGCCCCCGCCGTGCTTGAGGCATTTCCAGAATTCGGAATGATTGTAGTGCTGGGCCGCGTTGTTGAAGAGCGCCTGATTCTTGCCGTGGCTCAGCTTCACGACATCGGCGAGGTCCTTGCCTTCGAGCCCTGAGCCCTGCAGCAGCTTGTTGGCCATATCGACATAAGCGAGGTGATGTTTGTCGTGGTGGTATTGCAGCGTCTCGGCCGACATGTAGGGCTGCAAGGCGTCGTAGGAGTAGGGAAGTTCTGGCAATTGAAACGCCACGGCTTTCTCCTTTGCTGCTAGGTTCGGTTCATCGACTGAAACCTAGGTTGCCGCGGCGGGGCTTGCAAGCGTGGCTGTGGGGAACACTGATAAAAATGAAGAGAGGTATGAAACCCCTGAATTTCATACCTCTCAAAGATTGGGCCGAGGAAAGGTTCGTGATGGTTACTACAGGGATATGAGGCGAGAATGTCCCCCGGCGCATGAACGCGACATGAATGCGCCGTTCAGGTTGAATTTTCGCCGCCGCATGCGCGCCAACAACTTCGTGATCCAGCCGGATCATCGAATTACCGGTTGCTGCGCATAGCATGATCGAATGGCTGTAATCGGAGAAACCTGGGTTGAAGATGGTTGCGCGCGCGGCGCCAACCCTCACCCGCAGGCGAGGCGCAGAAAGCGCGTGTAGATGCGCGTGAGCGTGTGCAGATCGGCGATGGGTACGCACTCATCGATCTTATGCGCGGTCGCGTTCAACAGGCCAAGCTCCACGACGGGGCAAAGGTCCTTGATGAAGCGCGCGTCCGACGTCCCGCCCCCGGTCGAGAGGATGGGCTTATGCTCGGTCTCGGCCTCGATTGCGGCGCCGAGTTTCTCGACGAAGCCCGTCGGGTCGGTCATGAAGCTGTCCGCGACAGGCTCATACTCCAGCGTAAAATCGACGCCCGTGCAGTCCAGCGCCTCCTTCACCTGGCTTTCGATCCAAGCCTTGAGGGTGCCGCCCGTGTGATGATCGTTGAAGCGCACATTGAAGCGGGCGGTCGCCGTGGCCGGGATCACGTTGTAAGTGGCGTTGCCGGCATCGATGCTGACGATCTCCAGGTTCGAGGGCTGGAAATGCGTGCTGCCCGCGTCGAGTTCCTTGGATTTCAACAGGTTCAGCGCGTCGATCAGGGGCGGCAGCGGGTTTCTCGCCTTGTGGGGATAGGCGACATGGCCCTGCACGCCGCGCACCCGAAGCTCGCAGCACAGCGAGCCGCGCCGGCCGATCTTGATCGTGTCGCCGACGCTGGCCTCGGAAGTGCATTCGCCGAGGAGGCAGTAATCGGGGCGCTCGCCGCGCTTGATGAGCCGGTCGACGACCTTTTTCGTCCCGTTAATGGCGGGGCCTTCCTCATCGGCCGTGATCAGGAAGCTGATCGAGCCTTCGAGCTTGCCCGCCTTTTCGCCGAGAAATTGCAGCGCGGCGGCGAGCGACGCCGCAACCGCGCCTTTCATGTCGACGGCGCCGCGCCCGTAGAGCGTTTCGTCGTGGATTTCGCCGTCGAAGGGCGGGTAGCGCCACGCCTTTTCGTCGCCGGGCGCCACCACGTCGACATGCCCCGCGAAGCAGACATGCGGCGAGCCTTCGCCGATCCGCGCGTAAAGATTGTCGACGTCGGGCGTCCCGCGCTCGCTGAACGGAAGGCGCTCGCACCTGAAGCCCGCGGCGGAAAGCTCGCTTTCGAGGTAGCGCAAGGCGCCGCCTTCATTGGGCGTGACGCTGCGGCAGCGAATGAGGTTCTGCGCGTGGTCGATGACGCTCTTCATGATAAGGGGTACGCTCCTGACGTCGCCCGGGCTCCGTGGCCGTTCTTCTCCGCTATAGCTTCCGCCGAGTTGTTCGAGGTCGAGATATTGTAGGATCATGGCGCCCGCCGAGAAAGTCAGTTTGCTTGCCCTCCTTCAAAAACGGGCTTCGCGCATGGAAATTCCGGATAGGGCGGTTTTGCGGAGGCGCGGACGCGAAGGAGTTCCGGCTCGGGCCGGAACGCGTCCGCGAGGCCTATGGCGGCGGAGGCCCGTAGCGGTTGGTTTCCTCGCCGCCTTTCCTGGCGGCGAGAAGGATGAGATAGACGAGCGAGACAAGGCCGAACGCATAAAGAAGGGCGGTCGCGCGCCGGTCCGGTTGCGAGACGGCGGCGCCCGGGCCCCACAAAGCGAAGGCAAAAAGGGCGAGCGCGGGACCGTAAACGAAAGCCGCGAACCAGCCGCTCTTTCCCTGATCGTGCCAGCGCTTTACATCCACGGCGAGCGACGGCCAAAGGAAGATTAGAGACGCCAGCAGGGAAATTTCGTCGCCAAGATAGGAAGACAGCGTCTCGCCCGTCCGCGCCGGCGCCGGCCAATGGAACGCGCGGCGAAGCATCAGTTCGGACCCATATTCGAGCAGCGAAATCAGCGCCGCGAACGCGATCCATGTCAGCCGGTCGATGCGGCCGTTGAAGCGAAGCCAGATAAAGGCGAAACGATCCATGCCGTTATCTCGCGACCGGATCGGGGCCATGCCTGTTCGGGCCGGTTTCGCCCTTGAGGATGCCGAATTGCAGGACGCTCCAGATCGCGGACGCGGTCAGGAGCAGAAGCGCGATGCGGGTCGCATTTTCCGAAATGGAGGGTCCCGCGCCGACCCCGAAAAAGGGAAGCACCACGACGAGAATGAGCCAGGTCGACAGCCCCCGGTCGTGAAGACGCTTTACGCTGAGCGCGAACGCGCTCCACATGACGACGGCGAAAATGAGAGACGGCGCGATTACCCAGGGGACAAGCTTTGAGATCAGCGGCTGCGCTTCCTTGCTGTTGAACCACTCCGGCTCGTTCAAATGCTGCTGGAACTCGGGATACCGCTCCAGAATACCGCCCATGGCCAGCCCCGTGACGAGAGAGATGGCGATGAAAACGCCGGCGAGGATGAAGACGCCGAGCCACCACTTCCAGCGGTTGATGCGTCCCTCAAGCGCGAACATCCAGCTCCAGAAATTGTAGTCGCCGCCGTAATAGTCCAGCGGCAGCGGATCGGGGCCGTGAGCGTTCGGCCCGGGCGCGCCGCGAAAGACGCTAAGCTCGACGAAGATGTAGGCCCAGAAAAAGCCGAGCAGGCCGCCAAAAACGCTGGATATCGCGTTGGCGTCGGCGCCGAGCGAGGTCTTGAGCGGCGTAAGCGAGACCGCGAGCGAGAGCGTGTAATAGGCGTACCAGACCCAGACGGGCCGGTCCCGGTCGTGGAGGCGCTTCACGGCGAGCGCGGTCGACGGCCAGACGAGGAAACCGAAATAGGCGAGCCAAACCGGACCCCAGAGGCCGCTCCTGTCGGCGGGCCGCTCCCAGACCTCGGGCGCCAAAGGATTGCCGGTCGCCAAATAGGAGAGGAGCGCGATGAAAGAGACGCCCGCGATCCCGAGGAGGACGCTTCCGCCCAGATAGACCTTGCGGCCGATGCGGCCTCGAAAGCCGAAGAAAACATCGCCCCAGCTCATGTGTCCCCCCGGTTGCGGCGCCCACCCCGAATAGCATGGCTTCGGTTACCGGGCCATATCATACCAGGCGCCACAAATCATGATTGTTTTCGCCGCCGGGAGGCGGCCAAGAAGCCGCGCCCCGAGGCGGTCTTTCAGGTCGGCGAAGCTGTCCGGCGACAGATTGTCTGGGAAGTGAATGATCGCATCTCCCTCATCGAGGGCTATAACCTCTTCCCGTATGCCCGCGCGTAGCTAGTCACCTAGATTGCTTGCTATTATGCGGCAATAGATATCGATCTGGGTTATGACCATCGATATCTATTGGCGATTCTCCAGCGGTCGGAATGCACCACCCAGTGAGTTCTTGAACAGAAACATCTTTGTCTATCTCAAGGCGTTCCATCGCAATTAATCGAATTAGAGCTTGGGCATTGTGATCTATCGGGTTCTCTCCACGCTCCCACCTGCTTACTGACAGGGGTTCCCTATGCACAATGTCCGCCAATTCAGCCTGAGTTAAACCCATTTCTGTGCGTATAAACCGTAGTTCTTTTCCTGACATGCTCGTTTGGCGCATTAGAATGCTTTCAGATATCGCCTTATGAAGTCCGTTTATGTTAGGAATACTAACGACTTCTTCTCCATTATCGTCGATAACTAGCTCGGCTCCGTGAATAATCACGTTGTCAAGTCCGCATTCGGTATATCTGTAAGTAGCCATAGCTTTGCTCCGGTCACGCCGCACCATCCCGCTATTCATCAACCCACATTATTGTTATAATCTTAAGCTGAGGCGGATTGATGCATGGTATAACTACGACTTTCAGGCTCCTTTGATTTGTATTTGGGGAGCTGCATTCTATGCAGTACTTATAACACCCCTCTCGTGTGGAAGGCACGGCGTTTTCAAAGACAAATCCGTTCTTGAGAACATATAGGAGATCGCCAACCGAGAGTCCTCTCTGCGTCAATCGCTCCTTAGAGTGCTTCTTCCAGTGAAGAGTGTATTTTCCTCTTGCTATCGCTCGTATGCTGTCTGTCGCATCGGCGGGGCGCCACGGTTGCGATCTCTGGCTAATCGGCATCCACGCCCCCCGACTTATCACCATGATAAGTGAAGTTACCGTAAATATGAAACGCTATCGCGGTGTCAATATTAATCTTTTGTGAATGCGCAATTCGCAATCAATTCAGTTCCCTGTGTGCTTTCCGAGGGGCTATAGCGAAACCGGCAAGCGCTGTGGGCGGACGCAAATGCCCCGGCCGGATTTCCTAACAGAAACCGCACACATCCAGACATTGCGTTAAGGAAATATTAACCAACTGGGACTTATCAATCCTGTAGCCTCGTCCTGAGGTTGTTGTGTTCACCCTGTGTCAACGTAAGGTGTAGGATGCGAACGGCTGCCAAGCTTCTCGATCAAGACGATGATCGCACTCCGAAAGTTGTCCCCCCCTCCAACCTGCTCAGATTCAGCGAAATCGAGAGGCTCGAATCGAGGCGGATCGTTTTACGGCGGGAGGTGGAGAGATTCGAACAGGAGTTGGCGATTCTAAGCAAAAATGGCGCGCGGCAAGACGACCCGCGGTGCGTTCACATTTGTATCGAGTGGAATGCGCTTGCCTCCGAGGACGCTGAAATCTTGAAGCGCATGAGCACCTTGCAACCGTCGAATGCGCGCGAAATCGGCATTATGCTCACTGCTCTCGCTCACCATCTCCACCTGCTCATGAAAAGCATGAGCGGGGAGAGCGACGAAATTTCATCGTGGCAGCAAGGAGAGAGTTGCCAGCGCATTCTTTCCGGAATCCGGTCGGCATACGCAACAAGCTGAACACGGCTCCCCGGCGCTTCAGGCTGGATTTCCGCAAGCAAACTCCGCCGGTTGCCCAGCGCATCGTCATCCCGGCCAAGCGGAGCGCGAGCCGGGACCGCAAAAAAAAAACGAGGCCTGCGATTTGTTACGATCCCGGATAGGGCTTCGCCCTTCCGGGACGACGAACGAAGGCATTGGCGGCGTTGCACGGCTGTCCGGTTTATTTTTCGCCGCGTTGAAGACGCGGCGGAGGCGCACCGAGGCTGCCCCCCGCCAACGATACCGGCGCGGCATTCCCGCCGTCCGGCGGCGAGCATGGCGCGGCGATCGTTCACGCCGGTCGACGCCGGACCGGTAATACCCCGATCGCATGGAAGATCCCCTTCCGCTGTGCAATGCCGCCGCTGACAGATGCGGAACCGGCAAAAGCCTCAAGGCGTGCGAAGTTCAGCATAACCCTTTGAAATTCCAAACAAGCTGAAACTTGGCATGAGCCTTGCGTTCAAGCCCTCGAAGCCGGCGCAAGGCTGGCGATGGAAAAGCAGTTTTCGCGGAGGAGGATCGCCCGTCATGGCGGAAACATTCTACGACGTGTTGCGGCGGCAGGGGGTCTCGCGCCGCAGTTTCATGAAATTCTGCAGCCTGACCGCCGCGGCTCTGGGCCTCGCCCCCGAGGTCGCGCCTCAAATGGCTTACGCGCTGGAGACGAAGCCGCGCATCCCCGTCCTTTGGCTGCACGGCCTCGAATGCACCTGCTGCTCCGAGGCTTTCATCCGCTCGGCCCACCCGCTGGCGTCGGACGCCATCCTCTCCATGATCTCGCTCGACTACGACGACACGATCATGGCTTCGGCGGGCCATCAGGCGGAGGCCATCGTCGACGAAATCGTCAACAAATATAAGGGCGAATACATCCTCGCCTGCGAAGGCAACCCGCCGCTCAACGAGGACGGGATGTTCTGCATCATCGGCGGCAAGCCCTATGTCGAACAGCTGAAATACGCCGCGAGCAACGCAAAGGCCATTATTTCCTGGGGCTCCTGCGCCTCCTGGGGCTGCGTGCAGGCGGCGCGGCCGAACCCGACGCAAGCCGTGCCGATCCACAAGGTCATCCGCGACAAGCCCATCATCAAGGTTCCGGGCTGTCCGCCCATCCCCGAGGTCATGACGGCCGTCATCACCTACATCCTGACCTTCGAGCGCCTGCCCGAACTCGACCGGCAGGGCCGCCCGAAAATGTTCTACGGCCAGCGCATCCACGACAAGTGCTACCGGCGCGGCCATTTCGACGCGGGCCAGTTCGTCGAGACCTGGGACGACGACGGCGCGCGCAAGGGCTACTGCCTCTACAAGATGGGCTGCAAGGGACCGACCACCTACAACGCCTGCTCCACCACGCGCTGGAACGGCGGCGTCTCCTTCCCGATCCAGTCGGGCCATGGCTGCATCGGCTGCTCGGAGGACGGCTTCTGGGATAACGGCTCCTTCTACAACAGGCTGACCAACATCAATCAATTCGGCATCGAAGCCAACGCCGATGCCATCGGCGCGACCGCCGCGGGCGTCGTCGGCGTCGCCGTCGCCGCTCATGCCGCAATAAGCGCCGTGCAAAATGCGCGCAATGGAGGAAAAGAATAATGCCGGCGATTCAAACACCGAACGGGTTTACGCTCGACACAAGCGGCAAGCGCGTCGTCGTCGATCCGGTGACGCGCATCGAAGGCCATATGCGCTGCGAAGTGAACATCGACGACGACAACGTCATTCGCAACGCCGTCTCCACCGGCACGATGTGGCGCGGCCTCGAAGTGATCCTCAAGGGCCGCGATCCGCGCGACGCCTGGGCGTTCACGCAGCGCATTTGCGGCGTCTGCACCGGCACGCACGCGCTCACCTCGGTTCGCGCCGTCGAGGATGCGCTCAAGATCGACATTCCCGATAACGCGAACTCCATCCGCAACATCATGCAGCTGACGCTGCAAGCGCAGGACCACCTCGTCCACTTCTACCACCTGCACGCGCTCGACTGGGTGAACCCCGTCAGCGCGCTGAAGGCGGACCCGAAGGAGACGAGCGAGCTGCAGAAGAAGGTTTCGCCGAACCACCCCAAATCGTCGCCGGGCTACTTCCGCGATGTGCAGAACAAGCTGAAGAAGTTCGTCGAAAGCGGCCAGCTCGGGCCGTTCCGCAACGGCTACTGGACGAACCCGGCCTATCTGCTGCCGCCCGAGGCGAACCTGCTGGCCGTGACGCATTATCTCGAAGCGCTCGACTTCCAGCTCCATATCATGCGCATCCGCACCATCTTCGGCGGCAAGGACCCGCATCCGAACTGGCTCGTGGGCGGCGTCCCCTGCGCCATCAACGTCAGCGGCGAGGGCGCGGTCGGCGCGATCAACATGGAGCGGCTGAACTACGTCCGGTCCATCATCGACGAGACCATTACGTTCATCGAAAACGTCTACATCCCGGACCTTCTCGCCATCGCCTCGTTCTATAAGGGCTGGCTGCATGGCGGCGGGCTCTCTTCGAAGAGCGTGCTGTCCTATGGCGACATCCCGGATCGCGCGAACGACTACTCGCCGTCGAGCCTGCTCATGCCGCACGGCGCGATCATCGACGGCAATCTGAAAGAGGTCCACGACGTCGACCTGCGCGACCCGAGCCAGATCCAGGAGTTCGTGCCGCATTCCTGGTATTCCTACGACGACGAGAAGAAGGGGCTTCATCCCTGGGACGGCGTGACCCAGCCGAACTTCAAGCTCGGGCCGAACCTGAAAGGAACGCGCACCAACATCCAGGAGATCGACGAAAGCGCGAAATACTCCTGGATCAAGGCGCCGCGCTGGAAGGGCCACGCCATGGAGGTCGGCCCTCTCGCGCGCTACGTCATCGGCTACGCCAAGGGCGACAAGGACATCACCGAGCAGCTTACCTTCGTGCTGAAGACGCTCGACGTGCCGGTGACCGCGCTCTTCTCGACGCTCGGCCGCACCGCCGCGCGCGGGCTCGAATGCCAGTGGGCGGCCCACAAGATGTCCTACTTCATGGACAAGCTCATCGCCAACATCAAGGCGGGCGACACCACCACCGCGAATGTGGATCGCTGGGACCCGAAGACCTGGCCGGCCGAGGTCAAGGGCGTCGGCTTCACCGAAGCGCCGCGCGGCGCGCTTGCGCACTGGATCAAGATCAAGGACACTAAGATCGACAACTACCAGTGCGTCGTGCCGACCACGTGGAACGGAAGCCCGCGCGACAATGAAGGCAATATCGGCGCCTTCGAGGCGGCCTTGATGAACACGAAGGTGGAGCGCGCCGAGGAGCCGGTGGAGATCTTGCGGACGCTGCACAGCTTCGATCCGTGCCTTGCCTGCTCCACCCATGTCATGAGCGAAGACGGGCGCGAACTCGCCCGCGTAACCGTCCGGTAAGCGAGAGGAAACGTCCATGAAGAAACTTCTTTCGATCGTTGCCGCGGGTCTTGCGACGCTTGCTCTCGCGGAACCCGCGTTCGCCCATGCCGGCGCCGAAGGCCACACGCACGGCCTGCTGAACGGCCTCGCCCATCCCATCACCGGCCTCGATCACGTGCTGGCGATGCTGGGCGTCGGCATTTGGGCGGCGCTCGCCATGCCCGCGAACCGCGTTCTTGTCGCGCCGCTCGCCTTCATCGCCACGATGCTTCTCGGCGCCGCCGCCGGCGCCGCGGGCGTCTCCTTCGCCGCCGTCGAGGCCGGGATCGCGATTTCGGTCATCGCCATCGGGCTGATGATCGTCTCGCGCATCGAGGTTCCGGCCGCGCTCGCCGCGCTGCTCATCGGCGCGTTCGGCGCGATGCACGGCTACGCCCACGGCGCCGAGGCCCAGGGCGGCATCCTCGCCTATATGGCGGGCTTCACGCTGACCACGGCGGCGCTGCATCTCACGGGCATCGGCCTTGGCCGCTCCCTCGCGAAATCGAAGCTGGCGGCGAGAGCGGCCGGCGCTGCGATGGCCATTGCGGGCTTCGGCCTGCTCATAGCCTGAGGAGGAAGACGGCATGTCTACTCCTTCGGTCAACGAACAGGGCTTCCAGTCCGCCATCTATGTGTACCAGTTCCCTGTGCGGATCTGGCACCTGACCAACGCCTTCGCCATCGCGGTGCTCGCGGTGACGGGCTACTTCATCGCGAGCCCGCTGCCGAGCATGCCGGGGCAGGCCAGCGACCACTTCCTGATGGGATACATCCGCTTTGCCCACTTCACGGCGGCCTATATTCTCATCATCGGCTTTGTGGTCCGCGTTTACTGGGCATTCGTCGGCAATTCGCATTCGCGCGAAATTTTCCTGCTCCCGCTCGGCGACCCGCGATGGTGGGACGACGTGATGCACGAGTTCAAGCGCTACCTCTTCCTCGAAAAGGTCGCGCGGAAGTATGTCGGCCACAACCCCATCGCGACGATCTCCATCCACATCATGTTCGTATGGGGCATCCTGTTCATGATCTTCACCGGGCTCGCGCTCTATGGCGAGGGCGAAGGCATGAGTTCCTGGCAATACCTGCTCTTTTCGAGCTGGATCGTTCCCTTGTTCGGAAACCCCCAGGACGTGCACACCTACCACCATCTTGTCGCGTGGGGGATCGTGATCTTCGTCATCATCCACGTCTATGGCGCGGTGCGCGACGAGCTTCTGGGCAACCAGAGCATCATGAGCACCATCGTCTCCGGCTATCGCACGTTCAAGACGCCGGGACGGCCGGAAGACCTCTATCGCGAGCCGGACGAGACCTTCCGGCAATAGCTTCGCGTCCCCCTCGATGCGGCTTGCAATGGCGCGGCTCGTCCGCGCCATATCTTTTCTTGATGTGCCCGCTGTTTCCGCCAATGCCGTTGTCATGGCTGGACGCCGGCCCACGGCTGTCCGGTTCGTTCTACCGGCCGGGGTCCTCGCTCACCCTTCGATGTCATCCCGGAAGCCGCGCGGCTCCCCCCTTGGCATCCCGGAAGCCGCTTGCGGCTATCCGGGACCGCACAAAACGCAACCTGCGTTCTCTACGATCCCGGCTCGCGCTGCGCTCGGCCGGGATGACGAATGTTGAAAACCCGGCGGAATTAAACTGGATGGCCGGGTCAAGCCCGCCATGACAGGGAAACGAGAATCGCCAGCGGAAACATTGCGGTAATCAGGTTTCTTTTTGGGCGAGAGGCGACGGTGGAAACCTTCTTGCCGCCAGACTGAAAAGCGGCGGTTCAGCTTTCCACTCGCGCGGCCGCCGGCAAAAAAGGACAGCGCCGGCTTAACATTAATTCGATCGGCTTGCCCCATCGCCGCGCATCGTGTTAGGCAGCGTTCCAGGCGTGGGAGGTTGTGCTTTGACCTCGATTTTGGCCCACCGCTTGCTTATGAATGGGTGCGCTCGATAAGCAGACCAAGAGCAGACAAGAGCGCGTCTCAGGGAGAGGGAATGCCGCGAGTTTTGATTCTCGGCATCGGCAATTTGCTTTGGGCCGATGAGGGATTTGGGGTGCGCGCCGTCGAGGCGCTGAACCGCGACTTTGAGTTCCCCGAAAACGTCACGCTGATGGATGGGGGCACGCAAGGCCTCTATCTCATCGAGCACGTCGCGTCCGCCGGCATCCTCGTCGTCTTCGATGCCGTCGATTACGGCCTTCCTCCCGGTTCGCTCAAGATCGTGGAGGACGGCAACGTCCCGAAATTTCTCGGCGCCAAGAAAATGAGCCTGCACCAGACGGGGTTCCAGGAGGTGCTCGCCACCGCCGAACTGCTCGGCCGCCTGCCTCGGCATCTGTTCCTTGTGGGCGTGCAGCCCGCCGAGCTTGAAGACTATGGCGGCAGCCTTCGCCCGGAGGTGAAGGAGCAGATCCCGGCGGCCATCGACGCCGCGCTCGCTTATCTGGCCCGCTTCGGCATTGCGGCGGTTCGCCGCGCCGCTCCTCTGCCCGAACACGACACCATCGCCTGCCAGCGCATGGCGATGTCGCGCTACGAAGGCGAGCGGCCATCCGTGGACCAAGCCTGCCGCATCGGCGACGAACGCTTTCTCGCCCGGATCTCGCCGAAAGCGGAAGAAGAGGCGGCGCGCTGATGTGCATCGGCCTTCCCATGCAGATCCTTGAGCCTCGGGGCCGGCGCGCGCTCGCGAGCTTCGGCGGCGAGCCGCGCGAGATCGACCTTGCGCTTGTCGGCCCGCAACCGGCCGGCGCGTGGGTTCTCGTCTTCCTCGACGCGGCGCGCGAGGTCGTCACCGCCGAGCATGCGCAAAAAACGCAGGACGCTCTGAAGGCGGTCGCGCTCGTCATGCAAGGCGAGACCTCCATCGACCACCTGTTCGCCGACCTCATCGGGCGCGAGCCGGAGCTTCCGCCGCATCTTAAGCCCGCGCTTCCCGAAACAGCGGAGTAGCCCATGTCTTCGCCCCCGATGTCTTCTCCCCTGATCGACGCCCTCCTGAGACGGCACGGCTTCGCCGCCGTGAACGAGGGCAACCTCGACGCTTTCCTCGCGGCCAGCGAGCGCTCGGTGCTGTTCTTCGCGGGCGATTCCGAGCGGCTTGTCGAAAGCGCCGATGTCGCCGTCGTGCTGCCCGAGCTTGTGAAACGCTTTTCAGGGCTCGTCCCCGCGCTTGTCGAGAAAGCCGCCGAACGGCCCCTGCAATTGCGCTACCGGTTCAACGCCTTCCCCGCGCTCGTCTTCCTGCGCGGCGATGGCTATCTCGGCGCCATTTCCCGCCTTTTGAGCTGGGCCGATTACCTCGCCGAAATCGAAGCCATCCTTGCGCGCGCGCCGTCCGAGCCGCCGCCCTACACGTTTCCCGAACGCTGCGCGCCGCAACCGGCGGCGAACGGGGCTTCGGAGAATCGTTTCGCGGGAGAAGACGCATGAAGCCGACAGTGCCCCTGACCGGTCCCGGCAGCCAGCCCGCGGAGGAGGAGGAGGACGCCTTCGCCTTCATAGAAATGCCGAAGGGAATGCGCACCTATTCCATGCCCGAGACGGCGGAAGCCGGCGATGCGAAGGCCTTTGGCGGCGCCCTTGAGAAGCTCCGCGAAGTCTTGCGCGCTCTGCTCGCGAAACCGGCGCCGGGCGCCTCGATCGCCGTCGACCTGTCGGACCTCGACGCCGCCAATCGCGGTTTCATCGACCAGACGCTCGGCGAGGGCGAGGTCAGCATCATCGCGGGCGATGCGATCCAGGCGCAGGAATTGGTCCTTGCCGGGGTCTGGCGCGTCCATGAGGTCGGCGGCGGCGGCGCGCTGACCGGCGATGTCATCGAGGTCGGCGAGTTCCCGCAAAGCGTGCTGAAGCTGGCGCAAGACACGGGCCGCCCCAGTCTGCGCCCGGTCGAGGAAGCGGCGAGCGGCGAGCTTATGAACGCGCCCGCGCTCGCGGCCGAGCTTGCGGACAAACTCGCCGCGTTCACGCCCGATGCGCCGCCGCACATCCTCAATCTTACGCTGCTGCCGGTCAGCGACGGCGACCTTGGCTATCTCGAAAAGCGGCTCGGACACGGCGCCGTCACGATCCTTTCGCGCGGCTACGGCAACTGCCGTATCTCCTCGACCGGCGTCAGGAACGCCTGGTGGGTGCGCTATTTCAATTCGCGCGAAACGCCGATCCTGAACACCATCGAGGTTGTGCGCCTCCCCGGCGCGGCCTGCGCGGCGGTGCAGGATCTTGAGGACAGCGCGGAACGCCTCGCCGAGATTTTGGAGATCTACCGGTGAGCGATCATTTTTTCGCGGGCTCCTATGGGGGCGACGCGCAAAAGATCGGCGATGCGACCCGGCTTGAGTGCCGCATCTGCTGGCATGTCTACGATCCGGCCGAGGGCGACGATTGCTGGCAGATTCCGGCGGGCACGCCGTTTTCGAAGCTGCCGGATCACTGGGCCTGTCCGGTCTGCGACGCTCCGAAGGATGGGTTCCTGGTGCTGGAGGAGCCGCATGGCTGAGCCCGCCGCGCTTCCCACGGTGCTTGTCATCGATGACGAGGTCCGAAGCGTCGAAGCCCTGGAGCGCATTCTCGAAGACGACTTCGACGTTAAGAAAGCCACTTCGTTCCGCGAGGCCGAGGCGATCCTGGCTGACGAGGCGATCCAGGTCGTGCTGTGCGACCAGCGCATGCCCGAAATGAGCGGCGTGGAGTTTTTGAAGACCGTGCGGGAGCGCTGGCCGGATGCCGTCCGCATGATCGTTTCGGGCTACACCGACGCCGAGGACATCATCCAGGGCGTCAATCAGGCCGGCATTTATCATTACGTGACAAAGCCGTGGCAGCCGGACAGCCTTACCCTGACGCTGAAAAACGCGGTGCGCCTCTACAAGCTTCAGCGGGAGAACGAGCTTCTCGCCATCGAGCTGAAAATGTCGTCGAGCCGCGCCGAGAATGTGGTCGCCGGCCGCCGCCAGGGCTTACGCGAAACCTATCGGGGCGACGACGGCATCGTGCGCAAGCCGAACAGCCCGATCAACGAGGTTTGCGCGCGGATGCGCCGGGTCGCGCCTTTCGACATTTCCGTGGCGATCACCGGAGAATCGGGCACCGGCAAGGAGCTGTTCGCCCGCGCGCTCCATTATAACAGCCTGCGCTGGAACAAGCCCTTCGTGGTCGAGAACTGCGCGGCGCTGCCGGACGAGCTTCTCGAAAGCGAGCTGTTCGGCCACCGGCGCGGCGCGTTCACGGGCGCGGTCGACGATCACGTCGGTCTGTTCCAGCGGGCCGATGGCGGCACGGTGTTCCTGGACGAGATCGGCGAGGTGTCCCCCGCCTTTCAGGCCAAGCTCCTGCGCGTGCTTCAGGAGGGCGAAATCCGCCCCGTCGGCGCGCGGCAGACCCGCACTGTCGACGTGCGCGTGATCGCGGCCACGAACCGCGACCTCGAAGCCGAAGTGCAGGCCGGCCGCTTCCGGGAAGACCTCTATTACCGGCTCGCGACCGTTTCCATCCATGTGCCCCCCTTGCGCGAGCGGCCGATGGACATTCCGGTCCTTGCGGCCGCGCTGCTCGACAAGGCGCAGAAGCAACTCGGCAAGACGGTGCTGGGCCTTTCGAGCGAGACCGTCGAATGCCTGAAGCGCTATCGCTGGCCCGGCAATGTGCGGGAGCTGCAGAACGAGATCCAGCATGTGCTCGTCATGGGGCCTGCCGGCGGGATGATCGGCGCGGAGCATCTCTCGCGCCGCATCCGTCATGCGTCCGAGGCGCCCGCGCTGGAAAAGGAGCTGGCCTTGAGCGGGCTTGAAGGCACGCTGCGCGAGCGCATCGAGTGCCTGGAGGCCGGGATCTTGCGCGAAAGCCTGATCCGCAATCGCTGGAACAAGAGCCGGGCGGCGAAAGAACTCGGCTTGTCGCGCGTCGGTCTTCGCGCCAAGCTTGAGCGGTATGGGCTCGAAAAGATCGAAGCGCTTCACCCGGAGCAGGCGAAGAAAAAGCTCGCCTGAGGACGCCGTGGCCGCATGGTGAACCCCCAAGACGACGAGCGGCGCGCCGGCGTGGCGCGGGCCGTCCCGGCGGCGCCGGAGCCGGGCGAAGCGGCCTCGATCGAAGTCATCCAGAAAATGGACGCGGTCCACGCCGAGCTTGTCGAGAACCGGATCGAGCTTGAGAAGAAGAACGCGGCGCTGGAGGAGGCGCAGCAGCTCATCGCGAGCGTGTTCGCCTCCATGACCGATGTGCTTGCGGTCTGCGATTGCGCGGGCCGGATTCAGCGCGTGAACCCGGCTTTCGAGAAAGCGACGGGCCGCCGGGAGGCCGATCTGACCGGCTGGCCGCTGACGGCGGCGTTCATGCCGGAAAGCACGGCGGCGGTGCGCGAAGCGCTGGCGAAACTTCGCGAGCATCGCGCGGTCGCCGATTGCGAGGTTTCGCTTCGCGACGGCGCCGGCGCGCCTTCCCCCTTCGCCCTGAATTGCTCGGCGCGCTTCGATCGCAAGGGCCGTTTTGCCGGCGGCGTCATTGTCGGGCGCCCCCTTAGCGAGCTTCGCGGCGCTTATAAGCGCCTCGACGCCGCGCATCGCGATCTCCAGGAAGCGCAGCGGCATCTCATTTTTTCGGAGAAAATGGCGGCGCTCGGCCGTCTCGTGGCGGGCGTCGCCCATGAGCTGAATAACCCGATCAGCTTCGTGTTCGCGAATATGCACGCGCTCAGGAAATACACGCAGCGAGTCCGGCGCTATCTCGAAGCGGTGGATGCCGGCATGGCGGGGGACGAGCTGCAAGCCTTGCGCGCGGAACTGAAGATGGATCGCATGATGGCGGACATCGGGCCGCTGCTCGACGGCACGCTCGAAGGCGCGATCCGGGCAAGCGAGATCGTGCAGGATTTGCGGCGCTTTTCAAGCTCGCAAGCGGAAGCCGCCGAAGGGGTCGACGTGGCGAAAGTCATCCAGACGGCGGTAAGCTGGGTCGTGAAGGCTTGGCGAACGAACGCCGCCGTATCCTTCAACGTCGCGGATGGCCTTGTCGCGCGCTGCCGGCGCGGGGCGCTGCACCAGATCCTCGTCAATCTCATCCAGAACTCGCTCGACGCCATGGACGGCGCGGCGGCGCCCCGCATCGAAATCGGCGCGGAGGCGAGCGAGGACTGGATCGCCATCGCCGTCCGCGATTACGGACCGGGCCTCTCGCCCGAAGCGATGAAGAAGCTGTTCGAGCCTTTTTTCACGACCAAACCCGTGGGCAAGGGGCTTGGCCTCGGCCTCTATCTGAGCTACGGCCTCGCGGAGGACCTCGGCGGACGCCTCAGCGCCTCGAACCACGCGGATGGCGGCGCCGTTTTCACGCTCCGCATCCCAAACGCCTCGGCGTCCCATGTCCCTTGCTAGCCCCGGCGCGGGGAGGGGTCGACCCGGCCATGACAATGGCTGGCGCTTTGTCACGCCCCCGTCAACCGTTCAGCGAAGAGAACGATTGTTTTGCGGTAAATCTCGGCATGATTCCACTCGCGCATGGCCTCGAAATTCGCGGTCCCCTCACCGAAAGGCGCGCCCGCCCGCCAGCCGTTGGATTTCAAAAGATTGGCCGTCGAGGCGAGAACGTCGGGCACGCTGTGCCTCAGATCGACGCGGCCGTCTCCATCGTAATCGACGCCATATTTGATATAAGAGGACGGCAGAAACTGCGTCTGGCCGATTTCTCCGGCATACGCGCCGACGAGGTCCCGCAAGGGAAGGTTGCCGCGCTGGACGATTTTGAGCGCGGCGACAAGCTCGCGCTGAAACAGATCGGTGCGGCGGCAATCGTGAGCCATGGTGGCGAGCGTGCGGATAACAGGCAATTTGCCCATGTCGCCGGCGCCGAAGTCGGTTTCGAGGCCCCAAATCGCGACGAGCACCGGAGCGGGCACGCCAAATTGACGCTGAATGCGGGCGAGGAGCGCGGCATGGCGCTGCAACATCTGCCTGCCGCGTTGAATGCGGCCCGGCGTGACGCGCGTCGCGGCGTAGCGCTCGAAGCTCATCTGGAACGTGCCATGCTGGCGGCGGTCGAAAGCAAGCACCGCCCGGTCGGGCGCGACGTCCGAAAGCGCGCTGTCGATGACGCTGCCCGAAACGCCGGCGGCCGCGGCTTCGCGCGACATCGCGGCGATGAAACCGCGAAAATCTCCTCCGCATTGCGCCGCCGTCGCGGAGGCCGCGCACGCAAACGAAAGAGCCAGCGCCGCAAAGAGACGCCCGGTCATGTTGCCTCCACTTTTCTGCTTCGACGCGGCGGTCATCGCATAGACGCGCGGCGGGAGCAACGGCGCCCGTCGCCAATGTGCGGAACGCTGTGGACAGCGTTTTCAACATCGTCATCGCGTATAAGCAAAGAGCGCGCATCTCGTCATCCCGTCCAAGCGCAGCGCGAGCCGGGACCGTTGAGAACGCAGGCCGCGTATTGTGCGGTCCCGGATAGCCGCGAGGCGGCTTCCGGGATGACGAGAGGGGAGCCGCGCGGCGCGCCGGCGGCACGGCAAACGGTCGCGGCTCGCGAGCCGGCGCCGACTCCGCTTGAAAGGACATAAACATATCTTTATAAGACGCCATGATGGGCGCGGCCACGGACAGCTTTGACGACAGCGTCGGACGATTGCGCGCCGCGGGCGAGCCGACGCGGCTGCGCATTTTGCGCCTGCTCCAGAACGGCGAGTTCAACGTCAAGGACCTGACCCAGCTTCTGGGCCAAAGCCAGCCGCGCGTCAGCCGCCACATCAAGCTCCTCGCCGATGCGGGGTTGATCGAGCGGCACCAGGAAGGAAGCTGGGTTTTCGTGCGGGCGACGGGCGATCCGGGGTTGCGCGCCTTTATCGAGGCGGCGCTTTCCATGATCGCGCCGGACGATCCGCAGATCGCGCGGGACGCCGAACGCGCGGCCCAGATCCGCGCGGAGCGCGCGCTTCTCGCCCAATCCTATTTCGACGCCAACGCCGCCGAGTGGGATCGCATCCGCTCGCTTCATGTGCCCGAGCGCCATGTCGAGGCGGCGATCCTGGAGGCGCTGGGTCCCGGCCCTTACGACCTCCTTCTGGACCTTGGCGCCGGAACGGGACGCATTCTCGAACTCGCCGCAAGCCGCGCGCACCGGCTGATCGGCGTCGATACGAACCGTGAAATGCTGAAATGCGCCCGCGTCCGCCTCGATGCGGCGGAATTGACCAATTGCAGCGTGCGCCTCGGCGATATTTACAATCTTCCCTTTCCGGACCGCGGCGCCGGCGCGGTCGTGATCCACCAGGTGCTGCACTTCCTCGATAACCCCAAGGCGGCGCTGGCCGAGGCTGTCCGCGTGCTGCAGCCCGAGGGGCGGCTTGTGGTCGCCGATTTCGCGCCGCATAACCTCGAATTCCTGCGTCAGGAGCATGCGCATGTGCGGCTCGGCTTCGCGGCCAATGAAATCGGGGCATGGCTCGAAGAATTCGGCCTTGCCGCTCACGGTTACCGCGAGCTTCAGGCGGACGGCGCCAATGAAATCGCTCTGACCGTGGCCGTTTGGACAGGCGACAAGGCGGAGACAACGCCACAACAATGGAGGGCTGCTTCGTGACGGACGCAAGCACACATCGTCGACTTCATGCGCCCATCGCGGTCAGCTTCGAATTTTTCCCGCCGAAAAGCGCGGCGATGGAGGCCACGCTGTGGTCCGCGATCCGCAAGCTGGAGCCGCTCGCGCCGGACTTCGTGTCGGTGACCTACGGCGCGGGCGGATCGACGCGCGAGCGCACGCACGCCACCGTGTCGCGCATCCTGACGGAGACCTCGCTGAAGCCCGCCGCGCATCTCACCTGCGTGGCGGCGACGCGCGAAGAGGTGGACAGCGTCATCCGCGATTATTGGGACATCGGCGTGCGCCACATCGTGGCCTTGCGCGGCGATCCGCCGGAAGGCGCGGGCGCTGCCTACGTTCCGCATCCTGGCGGCTATTGCAACGCCGCCGGCCTCACGGCGGGCATCAAGCGCATCGCCGATTTCGAGGTTTCGGTTTCCGCCTATCCCGAGAAGCATCCCGAGTCGCCGGACTTCGAGACAGACCTCGATATGCTGCAGGCGAAGATAGACGCCGGCGCCACGCGGGCCATGACGCAGTTCTTTTTCGACAACGACCGCTACTGGCGCTATCTGGATCGCGTCCGCGCGCGCGGCATTACGATTCCCATCGTCCCCGGCCTGATCCCGATCCATAATTTCAAGCAGGTGGCGAGCTTCGCGTCGCGCTGCGGCGCGTCGATGCCGGCGGACCTCGCCGGGCGCTTCGAAGGGATCGCGGACGATCCTGAAACAACGCAGCTCGTCGCGGCTCATGTCGCGGCCGAGCAGGTCGCGGATCTGGTCGCGGGCGGCGTCGCGGAGTTCCATTTCTACACGCTGAACCGCGCCAATCTCGTCTACGCCATCTGCCATATGCTCGGGATCAAGCATGAACCATGCGCCCATCGCAGCGCCACGGCCTGAGGTCTTCGCCATGAACCGGAACGAACGCATCGCGGCGCTTGCCGCCGCCGCCAAGGAGCGCATTCTCATCCTCGACGGCGCCATGGGCACCATGATCCAGCGCCACAAGCTCGGCGAGGCCGGCTATCGCGGCGCGCGCTTCAAGGACTGGCCGCGCGACGTGAAGGGCAACAACGATCTGCTTGCGCTGACGCAGCCCGGCATCGTTCGCGGCATCCACGAGGCGTATCTGGCCGCCGGCGCCGACATCGTCGAAACGAACACGTTCAATGCGCAAACGGTGTCCATGGCGGACTACGGCATGGAAGCGCTGGCCTTCGAGATCAACGTGGCGGCGGCGAAGCTCGCGCGCGAGGCGGCGGACAAATTCACCGCGCTGACGCCGGAGAAGCCGCGCTTCGTCGCCGGCGCCATCGGGCCGACCAACCGCACGGCGTCGCTGTCGCCGGATGTGAACAATCCGGGCTTTCGCAACATCGCCTTCGACGAGCTGGTCGCGGCCTATAGCGAGCAGACGCGCGGGCTGATCGAGGGCGGCGCGGACACGATCCTGATCGAAACCGTGTTCGACACGCTGAACGCGAAAGCGGCGGGGTTCGCGGTGAAGGAAACCTTCGACGCGCTCGGCATCGAACTGCCGATCATGATTTCGGGCACGGTGACCGACCTTTCGGGCCGCAACCTTTCCGGTCAGACGCCCGAAGCCTTCTGGTATTCGCTGAAGCATCTGAAGCCGTTTTCCATCGGCATGAACTGCTCGTTCGGCGCGGAGCAGCTTCGCCCCTCCATCGCGCAGATTTCGAAGATCGCCGATGCGTATGTCAGCGTCTACGCCAATGCCGGGCTGCCGAACGCCATGGGCGAGTACGACGAGACGGCGGAGTCGATGGGCCGCTCGATGGCTGCCTGGGCCGCCGATGGCCTGTTGAACATCGTCGGGGGATGTTGCGGGACGACGCCGGATCACATCGAGGCCATCGCCAAAGCGGTCGCTCCGTTCCCGCCGCGCGCCGTGCCGGCCATCGAGCCCCGCTTGCGGCTTTCCGGGCTGGAGCCCTTCGTGCAAGGCTGATCTGCCGCTGAGCCGGGGCGCCCAGAAAACCGGCAGAAGAGGCGTGCATTATGCACAATATTTCGGCAGAAAATTATATTCCGGCGCAGTAGGTTGCCGTGCTAACCTTTGGCTTGATTTGACTTCATTAATCTTCCGGACCGGCGAGGGCGGCCGATGCGCTCTGGGGGGCGGCATGGCGACAGTTACGGCATTGAAAACTTCATCGACGGCGGCGCCCCTCGATAAATACGACGCGGGCAAGCACTATTGCGAGCTCCTCGGGCTTCCGGAGAACCGCAACCGCCATCTCACGGCCCTGTGGCATCGCCTTCAGCAGCTCGAACTTTCGCAGTTGCGCGAGCGGGCCGAAGACGCCGAGCGCGAGCTGTTCACGCTTGGCATCACCTTCACGGTCTATAGCGAGCGCACGGCCATCGACCGCATACTGCCCTTCGACGTGATCCCGCGCGTGATCACCGCCGCGGACTGGCGCGTCATCGACCGCGGGGTGAAGCAGCGCATCAAGGCGATGAATGCGTTCCTGTGGGATGTCTATCACGACCGCAAGATCCTGAAGGACGGCCTCGTCCCCTCCGATCTCGTTCTCGGCAACCCGAACTACCGGCCGGAGATGGTGGGCTACGATCCGCCCTGCGGCACCTACATCCATATCGGCGGCACGGACATCATCCGCGATCCGAAGGGCGAGTTTTTCGTGCTTGAGGATAATGGCCGCACGCCGTCCGGCGTGTCCTATGTGGTGGAAAACCGCCATCTGATGCAGCGGGCCTTCCCGGACCTGATGGCCGGTTTCGCCATCCAGAGCGTGTCCGAATACGGCGCGCAGCTTTGCGACAAGCTCATCGAGGTGGCGCCGGCCGGCGTTTCCGATCCTCAGATTGTGCTGCTGTCGCCGGGCGTGTTCAACTCCGCCTATTTCGAGCATGTGTTCCTCGCGCGCGAGATCGGCGTCCAGCTTGTCGAAGGCCGCGACCTGTTCGTGGAGGACGACAAGGTCTTCATGAAGACGGTTTCGGGACCGAAGCCGGTTCACGTCATCTACCGGCGCATCAACGACGATTTCCTCGATCCGGAAGTGTTCAAGCCGGAGAGCGCGCTTGGCGTGAAGGGGCTGATGCGGGCCGCGCGCAAGGGCAACGTCACGCTGGCGAACGCGGTCGGCACCGGCGTCGCCGACGACAAAGCCGTTTACGCCTACCTCCCGCGCATCATCAAGTATTACCTCGACGAAGAGGCGGTGTTGCCCAACGTGCAGACGAACATTTGCCGGGAGCCGGACGCGCTCGCCTTCACGCTCGATAATCTCGACAAGCTGGTGGTGAAGCCCGTGGGCGAGTCCGGCGGCTACGGCATCTGCGTGGGGCCGAAGGCGACCAAGGCCGAAATCGACGCCTGCCGGGATGCGTTGAAGGCGAACCCGACAAACTATATCAGCCAGCCGATGATCGATCTGTCGGTCTGTCCCACTCTGTGCGCCGAGGGCGTGGAGCCGCGCCATGTCGATCTCAGGCCTTTCGCCGTCACCGGCCGGGACACCTGGCTTCTGCCGGGCGGGCTGACCCGCGTCGCGCTCCGCAGAGGCTCCATCGTAGTGAATTCAAGCCAGGGCGGCGGCACCAAGGACACCTGGGTCCTGACGGAGGACGCCCAGTGAGCAGCCTTCTATCGCGACACGCCGAGAGCGTTTTCTGGATGGCGCGCTATTTCGAACGCGCCGAGAGCCTTTCCCGCGTCATCGAGACGCAGACGTTGTTCCAGCGCGGCCGGGTGGACACTTCTTGGGCATGGATCGTCGCGCTCTATTCCGACGAGAAGGCATTCGCCAAGGCCTTTTCCGAGCCAAGCGCGGAGAACGTCATCCGCTACTACATGGCCGACATCGAGAACCCCGGCTCGATCCAATCCGCGATCCGCTCGGCCCGCGAGAATGCGCGCGCGCTGAGGCCCATGCTGTCGACCGACATGTGGTATCAGCTGAACGACTTCCACAACCGGCTGTTCGCCTTCGGCCCGAACGACTACGCCGAGGTTCGCCTGTCGCGCACCTGCGACGCCATCAAGCGCGGCTGCTACGCCCAGATCGGCGTGGCGGAGAACACGCTCTACCACGACGAGAGCTGGCCCTTCTTCCGGCTCGGCCTCTATCTCGAACGCGCCGACCAGACGAGCCGCCTGCTCGACGTGCGCTTCGCCCAGCTGAAAACCGGCATGGCGCGCGACGAAGGCCATTTCGACTACACGTTCTGGGCCATTCTGCTGCGCGCGGCCTCCGCCTATCACGCCTACCGGCGCGTCCATCCCCGCCACATCGAGCCGAGCGAAGTCGCCCGCTTCCTGATCTTCGATCACCGCCTGCCGCGCTCCATCGCCTTTTGCCTCGGCGAAATCCAGGCCATGATCGAGCATCTGCGCCGCAATTTCGGGCTTCGCAACGCCGCCGGCGCCGCCGAACTGGTGGAGCAGACCATCGTCGGGCTCAATGCCGCCAGCAAGGACCAGCGCCTGCTTGAGAACCTGCACACCTTCAACGACTGGGTGCAGTTGAGCCTCATCCGGCTGACCGACGAGCTGGGGCAGGCGTTTTTCGGCTATACGCGCGAAGCCGAGACGGCGCCGCCGCCGGCCGCCGCGAGCCAGACGCAAACGCAGTCCGCCGCTTTGGTTTAAGCCGCCGCCGCGAAGGGGGCGCGGCGGACCGGCTTAATTCCGCAGCGTTTTCAACATCGTCATCCGCGCGGACACGGGATCGCCCGCGAACGCCGGCGCCCTGTACGGTCCCGGATAAAGCCTTGGGCGTTTCCGGGACGACGCTTGCGGAACCGTTCAGCCGGATTTGGCATGACGAGTTCGCATGATTCCCAATCCGCCCGGCCCGCGCCTCGCGCAGGGGACAGTTTCGGCGGCCGGAAGCGCTCGGGCCGCATCCGGTTGCGGCCGGCAAAAAAGCGGCGAGCGCGAAAAGGGACCCCCCTTTGCGCGCCCGCCATATCTGCTTTTCAGCACGAGGAGCTAGAAGGCAGTTTTTGTATTGTGCCTCTGTCACTTTGCCGCATCAACCCAACTTTGGCATAATGGCGGGCGGAGTTTGACGGATGCTGCCGCCATTCGCGGCGTTGCGGCGCCCGTCCCGCGATGTTATTTTATTCTCATGGACACGGCGCTCGCGCAAAAATCGATGACGGCGGAAGAGTTCGCGGTCTGGGCCGAGGCGCGCCCGGAGAAGCATTGGGAGCTGTTCGACGGGGTTCCAACACTGCAGCCGCCGCAGAACCTCGGCCATGCGCGGCAAGTCATGCAGCTTTGTACGCTCCTCGACGCCGCCATCGCCTCAGCCCAGCCGCCCCTTCTTTTCGGAGCGCGCGGTCTCCTCGTCAAAGCCGGGCCGGGCGCCGCCTTCGAGCCGGACATCGTGGTCTTCCAAGGTCCCATGGGAAAGCACGAGATCATCGCTGTCGCGCCGGTCATCGTATTTGAGGCGATTTCCCCGTCGACCGAGCGGAAAGATCTGAGCGTGAAGCTCGCGGGCTACTTCAATGTCCCGTCGATCGCGCATTACGTCATCGTGGATTGGGAAGCGCGCGAGCTGATTTACTTCCGGCGGCAGGGCAAGGCAATCGCGCTCCCCGTCATCCTGCGCGAGGGCGAGCTTCGGCTCGATCCGCCGGGCATCGGCCTCGCGCTCGCGGATGTGTTCGTCGATTGATCCGGCCGCTTCGCGCGGAGAGTTTGTCCGCCTCGCCGTCATTGGCGGCGTCACCCCCGAGACCGCGCCATCCGCCGCGGAAGCAGAGTTTCCCAATTAAGCCAACGGATGGCCTTCGTTCGTCATCCCGGAAGCCGCTTGCGGCTATCCGGGATCGCACAAAACGCAGCCCGAGTTCTCAACGGTCCCGGCTCGCGCTTCGCTTGGCCGGGATGACGATGCGTCGATTTGCAGGCGCCGGCGAGTTCCCTATCGACGGCTGCAATCTTAAGCTTTTTCTTTACAATACCAAGAGCATAGCGCACATATGCTCGCTCAGGTTGAGCATCGGTTTTTGGAGATGGATCGGATGCTGAACGCGCTTACTGCCCAGGCGCGCGCCAAGAAGCGATATGTAACGGAGGCCGCGATGCTTTTGGAATGGAATGAAAACCTGTCGGTAGGCGTGCCCAGCATCGATGAGCAGCACAAAGTGCTGATAGGACTGCTCAATGAACTCTTCGACGCCACGCAGGCTGGGAGAGGTCCGGCCGTGTTGGGCAAGGTGCTTAAGGAGCTTGCCGACTATACAGTTTATCATTTCCAGTATGAGGAGTCCCTCTTTGCCCAGACGGGCTATTGCGCGGCGCCGGATCACATCAGAGAACATGACAACCTGGTCAGACTGGTTCAAGTACTGAGGGCAAAGTATGAAGACGGTGTCAGAGAACTTGTGTCGGAAGATCTTTCGAAATTCCTGAGAGGCTGGCTGAACACGCACATCATGGGCAGTGACATGAAGTTCGGGCCGCACTTGGTCTCAATGGGGATAAAGTAATTTGCCCGGCGATCCAGCCGCTTCGCGAGGCGCGCGCCTCCGTCGCCGCCTACGGTTCGAGATTCTCGAACTGTAAGGCGGGCCGCAAGGGCGGCTGAATTTCGTATCGCCAGCGCATGGTTAAATTCGGCGCAGGTTAACGGCCGGAAGTGGGGAGGACTATCTTCCCCGGCGCCTGCGAAAACCTACGAAAAACGCGAAAAAATCGAAAAAAACGCGATTTGGGCCGAGTTGAGAATCCTGTAATTCGGGAATTAACCGCACGAATATTGCGCGGATTAACGATAAAACCTAGCTTAAAGTTGCGAAGGGTGAAGGCAGCAACCGGTTTCGGCCGTGCACCGCGGGAAAATGTATCAATTAAATCAACGCGATAGGCGCGAGGCGCGGTTTAACGCGGCCTCAAGGCGCTTTCGGATATACTGACAATAATGGATAGGAAAGAGGCAAAAAATGCGCAACTGGCGGGAAGAAATTCGGAGAGCCCAAGGTAAACGCGTGGTAAAACTTACCGGCCCTCAATCTAACCACTTCGTCAGCGCCGGCAGCTCGTCCGCCTCGCGCGCCGGCTTGTCCCAGCGGATGCGCTCGATGCGCGGGAAGCGCAGCGCCACGCCCGATTTGTGCCGCGCCGAGCGATGCACCGCGTCGAACGCCACCTCGAACACGAGCGTCTTCTCCACCTCGCGCACCGGCCCGAAGCGCGCCACCGTGTGATGGCGCACCCATTTGTCCAGCTCGCGCAGCTCCTCGTCGGTGAAGCCGAAATAGGCCTTGCCGATGGGCAAAAGTTCCCCGCCCCGCCACAGCCCGAAGGTGTAGTCCGAATAGAAGGATGAGCGCCGCCCCGCGCCGCGCCGCGCGTACATGACGACCGCGTCGACCAGCATCGGGTCGCGCTTCCATTTGTACCACTGGCCCTTGGGCCGGCCGGCGACGTAGGCCCCGTCGAGCCGCTTCAGCATCAGCCCCTCGATGTGCGGCGAGGCAAGCGCGGCGGCCTCGGCGCGCAAGGCTTGCAGGTCGCCGGGACTGCGGAAGGCGAGCGGCTGCGCCAGTTCCGCGCCTTCGGGCCGCGCCGCCTCGAACCAGCGCGCCAGCTCCGCCTTGCGCTCCACAAGCGGCAGCGGGCGCAGGTCGCGGCCCTCGATGGCGAGCGCGTCGTAGAGGATGACGTGGCCCGGATAGGCCGCGATCAGCTTCGCATCGGGCGCTTTGCGGTTGAGCCGCTGCTGCAAGCGATTGAAGCTCGCAATCGCGCCGCCCTCCTTCACGATCAGCTCGCCGTCGAGCGCGGCCTCGAAATTCACGCGCGCAAGCACATCGGGGAAAGCGCCGGAAATGTCGTCGCCGCCGCGCGAGAACAGCGCCTTGCCAGCGGGCGTGGCCACGATCTGCACGCGGATGCCGTCATATTTCCATTCCGCCATGAAGGCGTCCGGCGCGATGGCGGCAAGCTCCGCGTCCTCCAGCGGATGCGCCAGCATGACGGGGTGGAACGTCACGGCGTCTTTCATGTCCGGCTTCGCGGCGCGCCCCTCCAGCCACGCGAACAGGTCGAGATAGGGCGGTGCCTGCGCGTGCCATACCTCCTCGATCTCGCCGACGCCGACCCCGCCGAACTTGGCCAGCACATGCTTCACGAAGCGCGCCGACATGCCGATGCGCAGCGCGCCCGCGCCGAGCTTCAGAAGCGCCCAGCGCTCCGGCGGCGTCATGGCGTCGAGCAGAAGGGCGAGATATTCGCGGATCTTCGGCTTGCCGCGCGTCTGGAACTCGTGGATGACCTCGTGCAGCGGCGGCAGGCGATCCAGGACGGCGCCATGCGGATTGCGCGGCCAGATATGCGCGGCCGTCTCCGACATTTCGCCGACATAGTCATAGGACAGCGCAAGCAGCACGGGATCCACGCGCTCCGCCACGAGGTCGCGGACGAGCGCGCGCTTGAACAGGGTAAAGCTTAGCGCGCCCGCGATCGCGCCCACCGCGAAGCCGCGATCCGGGTCCGGCGTGCGGCGCAGGTAGTTCGCCAGCACCGCCGCTTTGTCGAGGTTCGAGTGCGTGTAATAAAGCCGGTCGAGAAGGGCGGCGAAGGCCTGCATGCTCGTGTCCCGTCTCCGTGTTGCCGCCCAAATTGCAGCGAACTCGCACGGCAATTCGTGTAACGCGTCAGGACTTCCCGCGGGGCGTACCTGTCTGCTTGTTCCGGCTATAGCGATAGAGCTGGACCGTTTCCAAGGAGGCGACGCCGCCGGTCAAAAGCCCGTCCAGCGCGTCGAGAAAAGCGTTGACCTTCCCCTCGCTGTCCAGGATCTCCACGATGACCGGGAAATCGCCGGAAACCCGAAGCAGCTTTCCCAGGTGAAGGCCGGTGCGCGCGCCATAGCCGAGATCGCCCTTGAAGACGGTGGCGCCCAGAAGGCCAGCTTGCTGCGCTCGCACCACGATCTCCTCATAGAGAGGCCGGCCCTCATACTTGTCGTCTTCGCCGACGAAGATCCTCAGCCTTTCAGCAGTTTCCACCCTGCGCATCGCGGCATCCTCCTTGCCAGCGTAGCTCCTGGCTTCATCCATCATTGCGCTTTTCGAACTCTTTTCACTTCGGCGCGCGCCTGCAAGAATAGAGAAGGCACCCCGTCACAAGATGCTGACCGCCCTGCCTGCATCGGCCGCTGCGAAGGCAGGCGGTGGCGGCGCATCTGGGAGGAAGGGCGCAGTTCGGAGCGAAGACGTTGGGCGCCGGCTGGGGGCTGAGCGGCGCGGCGGCGGCGTCAAGGCTGGCGCAGAAGATTGCAGCGATGAAGGACGCTGTTCCAATAGTGAGAAGCCTTCGCATAAAAACTCCATCCCAAGAGGCGCCCTCGTTCTGTGTGTGAAGGCCGCTCAAGTCTTCTCGACAATGATGTAGCCAACGCCCTTGACTGTTTCAATGGATACCGTCGCGCCGCGGTCTTACAGCGATTTGCGCACCGCTCACCTCCGAGGTCGCCAAGCGCCGCGGCGAAGCTGTCCGAATTTAATTCATGTCAGGATTTCCCGCGGGGCGTACAAGTATTGAGTGGAACGCCATCAATTCCGACATGGAAGCGGTACGCAAGAAGGCGAGGAAACCCTATGGGCGAACTGGACCATAAGACGCAAATCGAACTTGAGGCGGCCGCGTTCCGGCGCCTCGTCGATCACTTGCGCGCGCGCACCGACGCGCAGAACATCGACATGATGAACCTTGCGGGCTTCTGCCGGAATTGCCTTTCCAACTGGTATCAGGAGGCCGCCGCCGAGCGCGGCGTCGAGATCTCGAAGGAGGCCGCCCGCGAACGCGTCTACGGCATGCCGTATGACGAGTGGAAGGCGAAATATCAGACCGAGGCAAGCCCCGAGGCCAAAGCCAAACACGCCGAAACCCACCGGCATTAAGCAGGACTTATCCTCGGGAAATCCTGGAAGAGCCTCGGGCAAACGCGCGCGGCGTGCTAGATCGCGACTTGGCGCCCAATCTCCACCACCTGATCGACGGGCAGCCGGAAGAAATCCGTAACCTGCGCCGCGTTGCGCTCCATCGCGGCGAAGACGATTTCCTCCCACCTCGGCAGCCCCTTCCCATCCGTCCGGGGCACCACGGTTTCGCGCCCGACATAGTAGGTCACGTCGTCTAGATCGATGTCGCAGCCTTGCGCCTTCGCTTGTTCGAGAAGCGGCGGAATCTCCGGCCGCTCCATGAAGCCGTAATGTACGGCGGCTCGCCAGAAATCCGGCCCCTCCGGGAAAAAGCGCAGCCGATCCTTTGCGTGTACGAAGGGCACGGGCTCAATCGATACGTTGATGACCATGACCTTCTCGTGGAGCGAGCGATTATGCTTGAGATGCCAGGCCATGACCGGCGGGATGCCTTCCTTCGAGCGCGTCAAGAAAACCGCGGTGCCGGATACACGCGGCACCCGCTTTTCCTCAAGCTCCTTCAGCAGGACATCGGTCCTCACAAACTTGGACCGCATCGCGTGCGAAAGGGCCTCCCGCCCGGCGTGCCAAATCCACATCACCCCAAAAATCGCGATGGCGAGCGCGACGGGAATATAACCGCCGTCCTCGATCTTGGCGGTGTTGGCTATCAAGAACGCGCTGTCCACGATACCGAAGCCCCCGGCGACCGCGATGCTCATAGGCAGGCTCCACTTGAGTTTTTCCTGCATCGCGATGAAGAGCAAGACCGTAGTCATCAGCATCGTGGCCGAGACCGCGATGCCGTAGGCGGCCGCGAGGTTGTCCGACTTGCGGAAAAAAAGCGTGATGGCGATGGTGATGACCATCATGACCCAATTCACGGCGCCGACATAAATCTGGCCATAGCCCAGCGCCGAGGTTTGCTTGATCCGAAGCCGAGGCAGCCAGCCGAGCTGAATGGCCTGACGCGTCATCGAAAACGCTCCGGTGATGACGGCTTGGCTTGCGATGATGGTGGCTGCTGTTGCAAGTAGCACAAGAGGGACGAGCAGCGGCCTGGGGCAGAGCGCGTAGAAGGTGTTTTCCGGGATTGGACCGCCATTCAGGATAAGCGCCGACTGCCCCGCATAATTCAGCACGAGGCAAGGGAAGACGAGGACGAGCCAGGCAACCTGGATGGGGCGGCGGCCAAAATGCCCCATATCCGCGTAAAGCGCCTCGGCGCCTGTGACGCAAAGGAATACGGCGCCGAGGACAAGAAACGACGTCATTCCGCCAGCCGCGAGGTAGTTAAGGCCGTAGACCGGGTTCAAAGCTGCGAGCACCGACGGGTTTTGGACGATGCCGGAGACGCCAAGCGCGCCGATGACCGCAAACCACAGCGCCGTGACCGGTCCGAACAACTTTCCGATGAGCGCCGTTCCGCGCGGTTGGAGCAGAAAGAGCAGGATAAGAACGCCAACGGTCGCCGGAAGCACGTAATGTTCAAGACTGCCGGTTACGATCGAAAGCCCTTCGAGCGCGGACAGCACCGAGATGGCGGGCGTGATCACTCCGTCGCCGTAAATGAGGGCAGCGCCGAACAGGCCCGCGGCCACGATCACGGCGCGCTTTTTCGTGCGGCCTCTTTCGAGCCCCTTCCGGCCCGTCAGAAGCGCCATCAACGCCATGATGCCGCCCTCGCCGTAGTTATCGACCCGCATGGCGACGCACACATATTTGAGGGTCGTCACGACGATGAGAGTCCAGAATATGAGCGAGAGGCTGCCGAGAACCATGGCGCGGTCGGTCACTTGCGCCCCGGTGGCGCCGAGCACCACTTTCAGCGTGTAGAGCGGGCTCGTGCCGATGTCGCCGTAGACGACGCCAAGCGCTCCGAGCGCCAGCATGCCGACGCCGCCCTTGGGATGGACAGCGACTCCTTGAGGCGAGAAGGAGGAGGAGGACCTTGAGACGCTCATGATCGAGCCCGGGATAAAAGCTGCCCAAAGCTGCGCAGCCTTAACAGGCAATCGGAATGGTTGCATAAACTCTGCTTCATCGCCGTTAGGGAACGCAGCTGAAACGAATGGCAGGACCGATGTATTTCCTGTTCGCCTATCTTTGCGCGGCGCCCATATGCTTCGCTTCTGCCGAAAGCGGGATTCATGAGGCGCGCTCTTTTTTCATTCTCTCGCGCTTTCCGCAACTGCTTTTTTACAGGCGGAAGCTATTCATATATGAGATTCCTATGCGCCCCGACGTTTTGCTTAGTCGAACCGCTATGCTTTCCCGATTATCGTTTCGAGGGCGCCAGCCGCGCGGCGCGGCCTTGTCTGCGCCAGCCGCTGCTGCCATCTAATCCCGCGAGGGTAGGCCAGCGCGGGCGGCCCTTAATGAAATGAAACAATGGTGAAGGCCAGCGAGACTCCTCGCCCGTCTCCAGAAGCGCTCCTCAAGCTCGCGCGACAGGAGAAAAAGGGGCGCGGGCGGCTAAAGATTTTCCTCGGCGCCGCTCCCGGCGTCGGCAAAACCTATGAAATGCTGGTCTCCGCGCGCGCCCGGCGGGCCGACGGCGAGGACGTTGCGATTGGCGTTGTGGAGACGCATGGCCGCCCCGAGACCGAAGCCCTGATCGCGGGGCTCGAAGTCGTGCCGCGCAAGCGCATCGAGTACAAAACCCGCACGCTTGAGGAGATGGACCTCGACGCCATACTCGCCCGGCGGCCGCAGCTCGCGCTCGTCGATGAACTGGCGCATACTAACGCGCCGGGCGGGCGCCACCCGAAGAGGTATCTCGATGTCGAGGAACTGCTTGCCGCCGGCATCGACGTCTACGCGACGCTGAACATTCAGCATGTCGAAAGCCTCAACGACGTCATCGCCCAGATCACACGCATCCGCGTGCGCGAGACGGTGCCCAACTCGGTGCTCGACAATGCCGACGATATCGAGGTCATCGACTTGACCCCGGATGAGCTGATGCAGCGGCTGCGCGAGGGCAAGGTCTATGTGCCGGACCAGGCGCAACGCGCGCTCGACCATTATTTCTCGCCTGGAAATCTGACGGCGCTCAGAGAGCTTGCGCTTCGCCGCACCGCGCAGCGCGTCGATGAGCAACTCCTAACTCATATGCGCGCGCACGCGATCCAGGGGCCTTGGCCCGCGGGCGAGCGCATGCTGGTCTGCGTTCCCGAAGACGCTCGCTCGGCGGGCCTCGTCCGTTTCACGAAACGGATCGCAGACCGGCTGCACGCGCCCTGGACCGCGCTCTATATCGAGACGCTCCGAAGCCAGGACCTCTCCGTCGCGGCCCGCGACCGGATCGCCGACACCCTTCGCCTTGCCGAACGCCTCGGAGGCGCGGCAGTGACCTTGCCGGGCCAGGGCGGCCGAATAGCCGACGACATTCTCGTTTTCGCCCGCTCGAACAACGTCAGCCAGATCGTGATCGGCAAGTCGACGCGCTCCTGGTGGTTCGAACGCTGGCATGGCTCCGTGGTCCACGAACTGCTCAGCCGCTCCGGCAATATCGGCGTGCATGTGGTTGCGGGCGACGCCTTGAACGACGAGGCCATTCCGCGCAAGACGGTTAGGACCGCCCGGCCAAGCAGCTTCAGCGTCCTCGGCTATCTTGCGGCAATCGCCGCGACAGCTCTGGGCGTGGGGGCCGCCATGCTCGCCCGGCCGAATTTCGGCGCCGAGACCGTGCCGCTGATCTTCCTGATGGGCGTGCTCGGCGTCGCTTATCAGTTCGGGCTCGGGCCGTCGCTCTTCGCCGCGTTTCTGAGCATGGCGTGCTACAATTTCTTCTTTCTGCCGCCGATTTACACCTTCATCATCGCCGATCCGATCAACATCGCGGCGCTTTTTTTCTTCCTGTTCACCGCTCTGATCGTCAGCAATCTGACGGCCCGCGTTCGCCGCCAGGCCGACATGGCGCGCAACCGGGCCGCCATCACGAGCGCGCTCTACGCCTTTTCCCGCAACCTCGCCAGCAATGCGAGCCTCGACGACCTGCTTTGGGCGTCGGTCTCGCAGATCGCGGCGTCATTGAAGGCAAGCGCCGCGATCCTCCTGCCGGACGCTACCGGCCGGCTCGCCGTGGCCGCCTCCTTCCCGCCGGGCGACATGATCGACGATGCCGACATCGGCGCAGCCATTTGGAGCTTCGACAGCGGGCGCGGAGCGGGGCGAGGATCGGATACGCTGCCTGGCGCCAAGCGCCTGTTCCTACCGCTCAGGACAGGCCGGGGCGTCATCGGCGTGGTGGGCCTCGGACCCGGTTACCGGACCGACATACTCCTGACGCCCGATGAGCGCCGGCTCCTCGACGCGCTGATGGATCAGGCCGCGGTCGCCATCGAGCGCGTCCGGCTCGCCCGCGAGATGGATGACGCGCGCGTCGCCGCCGAGGCCGAGAAATTGCGAGGCGCGCTCTTGACCTCGCTGTCGCACGATCTGAGAACGCCGCTCTCGTCCATCCTCGGCGCCGCCAACTCGCTTCGCGAATACGGCGAGCTGTTCGATCCGAAGACGAGGAGCGATCTCATCGAGACCATAGAAGAGGAGGCCCAGCGCATGTCTCGCTTCGTCGGCAACCTCCTCGACATGACGAGGCTTGAGGCTGGGGCGATCGAGCTGAAGCGCGAGCCGGTGGACGTTTCCGAGGTCATCGGCGCCGCGGTCCGCCGAACGGCGGGGCTTCTCAAGGGCTTCAAAATCGTCTTCGATATCGAGCCGGACCTCCCGCTCCTGCACTGCGACGAGGTGCTCATGGAGCAGGCGCTCATGAATTTGCTCGACAACGCCGGGAAATACGGCTCGCCGCCGTCCGACATTACGATCCGGGCGCGCAAGGACCGGGCGACAGTGCGTATCGAGATCGCCGACGAAGGCGCCGGCATCCCTGAGGATCGCTTATCGCTGATCTTCGAAAAGTTTCACCGCGTGAAAAGCCGCGATCATCAGCGCGCCGGCACGGGCCTCGGTCTCGCAATATGCCGCGGCTTCATCGAAGCCATGGGCGGAACCATCGTGGCGGCGAACCGGACAGACCGGCCGGGCGCTGTCTTCATCATCGAGATGCCCGTCGCATCCGCCGCCCGGCCCCAACACGCCGAGGCGGCGCCATGACGCTGACCGACCGCACAACGGTTCTTGTCATCGAGGACGAGCCTCCGATCCGGCGCCTTTTGCGCATGAGCCTTGGCGCAAATCGCTTTACCGTCCTGGAAGCGGGCAATGGGCGCGAGGGGCTCGACCTGATCGCACGAGAGAAGCCTGAAGTGATCCTCCTCGACCTTGGGCTGCCCGACATGGATGGGCTTTCCATCGTCAGGGCCCTCCGCGGCGCGGGCGACAAGACGCCGATCATCGTCCTTTCGAGCAGGGGAGAGGAGGCGACCAAGGTCGAGGCGCTCGATAACGGCGCCGACGACTATGTCACGAAGCCGTTCGGCATGGCCGAGCTGATCGCGCGCCTTCGCGCCTCGCTCCGGCATCGCGTTCAAATGCAGGGCGCCGAGCCCATCTTCGAAAGCGGCGACCTCAGGATCGACCTCGTCCACCGCGCCGTCGCCGTCGCCGGGAAGGACGTGAAGCTTTCGCCCAAGGAGTACGACATTCTGCGCCTTTTCACGCTGCATGCCGGCAAAGTGCTGACGCACCGCTTTCTCATGTCCGAAGTGTGGGGGGGCGGCGCGGACGTGCAGTACTTACGCATATACGTGCGCCAGTTGCGCGGCAAGATCGAGAAGCGCCCCGAGGACCCCCAGCATATCATTACCGAAACCGGAGTGGGGTACCGGTTGAAATAGCAGATAAGGAGCGTAAGTCCGAATCCGGCTGAACGCTTCCGCAATCGTCATCCCGGAAGCGCCGAAGGCGTTATCCGGGATATCTCTGTGCATGTGGCAAAATCCCGTGTCTGAGCGGCAGCATTTCATGCCGCGGCGCGCTCGGGATGACGGCAATCGGCGTATAAGTCCGCCCGCGCAAGAGCGGCGTCCCAGGGACTTAGTTCGGCAGGCTCGTTTTTCCCAAGGGGGAGAAGATGAGCGCCCCGGCTTTCCCTGACAGCACGAGTTGAACCGCGGTGTCGTCGGCTGCGTCCGCGAACGATCCGGAAGCGCTGGCGTTGCGCTTCGTCGAGAGCGAGCCGGTGACGGCGGCGCCGGGAAATGCAAGCTTAAGCGATCCTCCGATGCTCTTGCTGCCGGCTTCTCCGTCGATCTTGAGGGCGATCCCGCCCTGTTTCACCGTGCCGTCGATCGTTGCGGCGGCAAACGGCAACGACGCTCCGCCAAGCCCCCAATCGAGGTCGCCATCGGCGAGCGCATCGCCGAGCATGCGGGCCATATCGCCTTCGAGCGCGCCGCCCGAAGGAAAGCGCGCCGAAAAACTTCCTTGCGCCGCGTTCAAATCTTCAGCAGGCGTCTTCTCTGTCAGCGGCATTGTCAGCGCAAATTGAGCCATGACCGGCCCGCTGACGCCTCGCGGCAGCTGCAAAGCCTCGGCGAGGGCGCGCGGGTCGAGTTGCCATCCGCTCCCGCTCATGGAAAGCGCAATGGGCTTCGACGGCTCGACGTTCGAGCTTTGCCGCGGCCTTGCCGCCGAAAAGCGCGACCTCGGCGACGTTGACGGCGACCCTGTCTTTCGTGGCGGTCAGCGCCAAGGCGAGCGGCCCTGTTTCGAACGATCCTGCCCGCATGCGATCGGCTGAGATGCGCATATCGAGGTCGAGAGCGGGGTCGCCGTCCCGGCTCGCGAAAGGCAAGGCGCGCAAGGGACGCGTCTGCGCTTTCCCGCGCGCCTCGGCGGCAGCCATCCAGGCCGGCGTCAAATCCAGTATGTCGTAGGAGAGCGTCCCTTCGAGAAGCGCCCGGCGGTTTGAAAGATTGAGAGCGACGGAGCCGCTTGCGCTATGGTCTGCGAATGCGATCATGCCCCTTTCGAGGGCGATGCGCTCGCGAGACCAGTTCAAGTCGCCGGAGACGTTGACGCTGCCGGCCCGTTCCCAGGGCGCCAGCCACGCCATAGCCGCCCTGGCGGGCGCTTCGTCGAGCGAAACGATGAGACGGAACGCGCCATGCGCCGTGAAGCCGGCCGGGTCGCATTCGCCTCGAAAGTAGGCTTTGACGCCGGGGTTATTTGCATGAAGCGTCACGATTGCGGGCGATGGAGCGGCGGCCGGCGCCGCCAATCCGAGATCGATCCGTTCCAGGCTCGCGCGCCGGAAGGGCTTGCGGTCGCCCTCGGCAGTGAAGAAGACGGGATTGACGAATGCGATATCCTCGAAGGCGCTTCTCGCCGTAAGCGCGACAGCCAGCCCCACGGTTTCAAGTCCATGCAGCCCATGCTCCGCCGCGGGAAGGCGCCGGCGAAACACAAATCTCGGCGACGCCACCACGACCTTCTTGAACTCAATCCTGCCGCCAAGAAGGGAGGAAAGGCGGATGACGGCCGTAACGCTTTCCGCCTCCGCCCGTTTCAACGGATCGAGCCTTGGGGCGGCCATGAGCCGGACGCCGGCCGCCTCGACCGAGAGGTTGGCGAAGCCTGCGATGCGAAGCGGCCCCGAAATTGTAACAGGCCCGCCCGTCCAGGCCGAAAGGCTCCGCGTCAGACTGTCGCGAACCGCTTCCTTGTCTACGAGGAGGGGAAGCGCTGCCGCCGCAATGAGGGAAGCCGCGGCGAGGACTCCGAGAAATCCCAAAACATTTCGAATTTTGCCGGCGATCTGATACATCTTTCCCTGGGATGGTCGGATAAGCAGCGCTTTAGCATGGCGGCGTTTAGCACGCCTGCCGCCTCGCCGCCCCGAAAAATGAGTGTTAAGGTTTAGGTTTAGAAGTTTCGCCCCATGCTGGCCAGTCCTTCCGCTAGAGCTTGCACATGAAAACGACGCCCTTATGGTCGCCCGGACGACGGCATGGGATTTTCTGGGGGTTATCGGGATCGAGGCGCAGGGCTGGCGCCATTTCCGCGGAGCGCTGCGAGGTCGCACGCCTGAGCTGCGCCGAAAGTTTGCGCCGCCAAAACGCGCGTTATAGTATTATCGGCGCCAACCGAGGGGTTTCTTGATGAAAAAAGTATATCCGGACGCAACTGCAGCCCTGGCAGGCCTCATCAAGGACGGCATGACGATCATGGCGGGAGGCTTTGGGCTTTGCGGCATTCCCGAGGCCCTGATTGAGGCTGTCAGGGATTCGGGCGCGAAGAATCTTACCGTCATCTCGAACAATTGCGGCGTCGATGGCGTCGGCCTCGGCATCCTGCTTGAGACAAAACAGATCAAGAAGATGATCTCGTCCTATGTCGGCGAGAATAAGCTGTTCGCTCAACAGTATCTTTCGGGCGAACTGGAGCTGGAGTTCAATCCGCAAGGGACGCTCGCCGAGCGCATCCGTGCTGGCGGGGCGGGCATTCCCGCCTTCTTCACCAAGACCGGCGCCGGCACGATCATCGCCGAGGGCAAGGAAGTGCGCGAGTTCGACGGCGAGCAATACATCATGGAGCGCGGTCTTGTCGCCGACATTGCGCTCGTGCACGCGTTCAAGGGCGACACGGAAGGCAATCTCGCCTACCGGAAGACGGCGCGCAATTTCAATCCCATGATGGCGACGGCGGCGAAGATCACGGTCGCCGAGGTCGAACACCTGTTTCATCCCGGCGACATCGATCCGGACGACATCCACACGCCCGGCATTTTCGTGAAGCGCATCGTCCGGGTGTCTGACGCGAAAAAACACATCGAGCAGCGAACCACGCGCAAACACACGTCGCCTCCGGCGGCGGCTGGGGAGGAAGTCTGATGGCCTGGACCCGTGAGGAAATGGCCGCGCGCGCCGCGAAGGAATTGCGTGACGGCTTCTACGTCAATCTCGGCATCGGCATTCCGACGCTCGTCGCCAATTACATACCCGAGAACATCACCGTGCAGCTGCAGAGCGAGAACGGCATGCTCGGCATGGGGCCGTTCCCCTACGAGGGCGAGGAAGACCCCGATCTCATCAACGCCGGCAAGCAGACGATCACGCAACTGCCGACCACAAGCTACTTCTCCTCGGCGGATTCCTTCGGGATGATCCGCGGCGGCCATATCGACCTTTCGATCCTGGGCGCGATGCAGGTCGCCGAAAATGGCGATCTCGCCAATTGGATGATCCCCGGCAAGATGGTCAAGGGCATGGGCGGCGCCATGGACCTCGTCGCGGGCGTAAAAAAGGTCGTGGTGGTGATGGAGCATGTGGCCAAGGACGGCCCGAAGTTCCTGCACCGCTGCAACCTGCCGCTGACGGGCGCGCGCGTGGTCGACCTCCTGATTACCGATCTCGGGGTGTTTTCCATCGACAAGCACCATAATGGCGGGGCCGCGCTCATCGAGCTGGCGAAAGACGTGACGGTCGACGAGATCAAGGCGAAGACCGAGGCGAATTTCAGCGTCGCGGTGTAGGGCGTATACGTCGCAGGGCGGCTTGGAACAATAACTAAATACATAACCGGTTTCCATTTTAGGAAGCGTCGAAGCTGCGCCTGCTCAACTTTCGTTAACCTTGGCGCCTCCGAATAAGGTTACGCCAATTCGCGGGTTTTTGCCTTTTTCTCCTTATTACGACCATGATAGGCGAAAGCGCCTTGCGGCCGCGTTAAGCGGCGCCTTTTCGCTGTATCTTGTTGGTTTTCATGGAGAAAATCGCGGCGCACCCAAGCCCTTCGCGGTTGAAAAAATACCGGGTACACAACTTCAGGCTTGGTTTTCCGGTTAACGCGCGCAAGAATAAAACCGTTAACTAGGATTTTTGAAGTGCTTTTTTCGGCTCGATTCCGCCTTTTTGGGCGCTTTCGTAGGAACATTGTAGGAAATGCTGGCGCAAAAACTCCGCCTGTTCACCCGTTAACCTCTCACGATTTTAACCATGCGCCGGTGTTACGAAAATCGCCCAGCGCTCTGGCTGCGCCGCGTAGGCTTACATAACGATGGCAGTTCAAAGGCGAAGATCGCGCGCGAGGCCTACCGGGATGCCCGTCCAAGAAAAGGGGCTACCGGCTTGATGGCCCTTGGCGTGCATGGCGTCGTCAGGTAGAATGGTAGAACTTCGAGGTGAATTACAGAACGTTGGAAACGGCCATGAGCCTTAACATCAAAGATCCCGAAGCGCATCGGCTCGCGCAGGCCATTTCCCGCGCCACGGGCGAGAGCTTGACCCGCGCCGTCACCGAAGCCCTTCGCGAACGCCTCGCCAGGATAGAACGCCAAAAGGGCAAGGCGAGCGTGAAAGAGCTGCTGGCGATTGCCGGCAGGGCGGCGGCTCATGTCAAGCGCCCCTACGTCTCCCATGGCGAACTGCTCTACGATGAAAGCGGCCTGCCGAAGTGATCCTCGATACATCCGCCCTGGTCGCCATTCTTTACAGGGAGCCGGAAGCCGCCGCTTTCGCGCAAGCCATTCACGATGCCGATGACTGCCGGATGAGCGTGGCGAATTACGTTGAGCTGGCGATGGTTGTCGAAAGCCAGCTCGGTTCCGAGGCGATGCAGCAGACCCAGGCTTTTTTCCGGCGTGCGGCCATCGCGCTTGAGCCCGTAACGCTCGACCACGGGGAACTCGCCCGGCAGGCCTTTCTCGATTTCGGCAAAGGCCGCCACAAGGCGGGCCTCAATTTCGGCGACTGCTTTGCCTACGCGCTGGCGAAGGCGACAGGGGAGCCCTTGCTGTTCAAGGGCGAGGATTTTGCGCACACCGACATAACGCCCGCCCAGGGTTGACCCTGTGGAAATTCCGGCCCTGGCCATGCTAATCTGCTCCGATGAAACGGGACGACGCCATCGCTTGCCTGAAGCAACACGAGCCGGAGCTTAAGCAGCTGGGCGTCGAGCGCCTGTTCCTGTTCGGCTCGGTCGCCCGCGACGAAGCTCGCGAAGATTCCGATGTCGATCTGTTCTTCAACTACAAGAAAGGCGATCTCGATCTCTTCGGCCTCATGGACATCAAGGAGCGCGCGAGCGCCATCCTTGGCCGCCGCGCCGATATCATGACGCGAGACAGCATCCATCGCATGCTGCGGCCGCGCATCGAGCAAGCCGCCGTGCCCGTGTTCTGATGCTCAGCGTGTCCTTGCGCCTCAACGCCGGCGCAAACTTGGTTTGGACGGGGGAAGGCGCCATGTTAAGTTGAAATCGGCGCAAGGCGGGAAATGGCATGACGAACATAGACCTGACATTCATCTCTGAGCAGATCGATGGCCTCGGCGAACGCATGGGCCGCATGGAAGATCGCATGGACAAGATGGAAGCAAGCCTTGAGAAAATTGACGGCAATATACGCAAGGTCGGCATCCAATTCGCAACGCTTAAGGGTAGCGTGAAGGATGGGCCGCACTCACTAATGTAGCTTACCGTTTACGATTCGAGGTAGAATTCCTCTCTTGCTTAGACTTTTCGGTCTTCCGTTCGCCGGTCACACTAACAAAGGCCCACACTACAGACCCTAACACAGAACTTCCCAAAATCCCTGCTAAATACGGATAACTTCGATCTATAGCAAAAAATACTGCTCCAATCATGCCCATGGCAAAAATCAAAGCAAAGATTTTTCCAACCATCAAATCTCTTATCTGTGCTTTTAATGACGCGCTGTTCATCTCCCTTTGTAGCTCGGCTTCCGCTTCAAATTGACGGAACACGCGCTCTGCACCGTTCTGCACGACATCATCGTATCTTGCCAATACCTGCGGAGGGGGCAATGGGCCTTCCCACTTCAATTCCACAGATGACTTTTGAGGTACTTTAGATTCCTTGGCGTTTGCTAAGTTGGAATCATCACTTCCCTTACCCCTCGGCTTCGGACTTGGGATCTCTGGCTTGTTCGGCATCACTTGTATCTAATTCATTTTCCTCAATGGCTTTCCACATATCACGGCCGACAGCCGTCCAATAGGATTGAATCGCATCAGCCTCTGATTCGTAGGGATATCCGGCTAGGTCGTGAAGATGCGTGCCTAGGCAACTAAATTCGGCGAGTCCGAGCATGAAACCACGCATGATATTCCCGGCACGGTCGCGTCGGCTTACCGGATATGTAACGTACTTCTTGGTCATGAGCGGGCTGTACCGTCCGAGGTAGATGGCACAGTATAATACCTCTAACGAGCGGATGGGTTCAAATCTCACGGCTTCCCCGTTTATTGCCGGTTGATTCGTTGTGATATTATCAGATAGTAAGCATTCAAGAGCAACAGCGTGATAGGCCATCCAAAGCGATTTCAAGGCTAACGCTGGTTTCCGGACGACGCCCCTCGCAGCCTCCTGAAGATGCTCTACTCCCGCAACTCCGCAACATCGCGGTAGTGCTCCAGCGCCTCCGGGTTGGCGAGCGCGCCGGCGTTCTTCACGTCGCGGCCGTGGACGATGTCGCGCACGGCGATTTCGGCGATCCTGCCCGGCTTGGCGCGCGGGATATCCCGCGCCCGCACGCATTCCCGGAAACCGGCATTCGTGCTATAATCCAGCGCTTCGCGAGGCTCCCACTCATGGACGACCCTGTCATTTCCAAATTCCGCGCGGCGCTTGGCCGGGCATACGGCCCGCGCCTGGAACGCGCCGTGTTCTTCGGCTCGCGCGCCAGGGGCGACGCCAGGCCCGGCAGCGATTACGACATCGCCGTATTCCTCAGCGGTATGGAAAGCCGGTGGGACGAGGCGGGCGTGCTGGCGGAGATCGAGGTCGACCTTCTGGACGAGATGGGCGCCGTGGTGCACGCGCTGCCTTACCCCGCCGGCGCCTGGCGGGACCGGGCTTCGCCGCTGATGCATGAAATCCGCAAGGACGGCCGCGACCTATGAAAGAAGCCGCCGCCGCGTATCCGGCCAAGGCCCGGCAAACTCTGGACAAAGCCCGGCGCGTGCATGCCATCGGCCTTTGCGACGAAGCCGGGCGGCTTGCCTATTACGCCGCGTTCCATGCCGCGCAAGCCCTGCTGTTCGAGCGCACGGACAAGGTTTACGCAACTCATCAAGGCGTCAAAGCGGAATTCGCGCGGCTCGCCAAATCCGATGGCCGCATCGAACGCAAACATTCCACGTTTCTGGCTCGCGCCTATAGCCTGAAATCCGCCGCCGATTACGAAACCGGCGCCGCAGCGAACGTTACGGAAGCCCAGGCCAGCGAGGCCATCGGCCTAGCGGAGGAGTTCGTTTCCGTAATTGGGGGGATCGCCTGGGAATAGAACCGGGCAAGCCTCGCAATACCGCCGACTGTTGCCGCGCTACCTCCGCAACTCCTCCAAATCGCGATAGTGCTCCAGCGCCTCCGGGTTGGCGAGCGCCTCCGCATTCTTCACGTCGCGGCCATGGACGATATCGCGCACGGCGATTTCGGTGATCTTGCCCGACTTGGTGCGCGGGATATCCGCAACCTGGACGATGATGGCCGGCGTGTGCCGCGGGCTGGCGCCGTTCTTGATTTGCAGCTTGATCTTCTGGCGCAAGGCGTCGTCGAGCGTCAGCCCCTCGTTCAGGACCACGAACAGCACCACGCGCACGTCGCGCTCCCAGCTCTGCCCGATGACAAGGGCTTCCTTGACCTCTTCGAGTTGCTCGACCTGCCGGTAGATCTCGGCCGTCCCGATCCGCACCCCGCCCGGATTGAGCGTCGCGTCGGAGCGGCCTTGAATGATGATCCCGCCATGCCCGGTCCATTCGGCGAAATCGCCGTGATGCCAGACGCCGGGAAAGCGGTCGAAATAGGCGTGGTGATAGCGTTCCCCGCCGGGGTCGTTCCAGAAGCACACCGGCTTCGACGGGAAAGGCTTCGTGCAGACAAGCTCGCCCGTACCCGTCGGCATGTGCTTGCCCGCCTCGTCGAAGACATCGACGGCCATGCCGAGCCCCGGCCCCTGGATTTCGCCGCTATAGACCGGCATCAGCGGATTTCCGAGCACGAAACACGAGCAGATGTCGGTGCCGCCCGAGATGGAAGCCAGATCGACATCGGGTTTGATGTCGTCGTAAACGAACTCGAAGCTTTCCGGGGAGAGCGGCGAGCCGGTCGAGATCATCATCCGCATCGTGGTAAGCTTGTGCGTCTGGCGCGGGCGAAGGCCGGCCTTCTTCACCGAGTTGATCCATTTCGCCGACGTGCCGAATACGTTGATGCCGGCTTCGTCGATGTAATCGAACAGGACATTGCCGTCGGGATGGAAGGGCGAGCCATCGTAAAGGGCAAGCGTCGCGCCGCTGGCCAGCCCCGTCACAAGCCAGTTCCACATCATCCAGCCGAGCGTCGTGAAGTAGAACAGCCTGTCGCCATCGCGGATGTCGCAGTGAAGCTGATGCTCCTTCATCAGCTGGATCAGCGAGCCGCCCGCCGAATGAACGATGCATTTCGGCGTGCCGGTCGTCCCGGAGGAGTAGAGAATAAAGAGGGGATGGGAGAAGGGCAGCCGGTTGAACTGGACAGGCCTTGGCTCGTATGGGGCCAGCGCCTCGCGCCATGCCTTCGCGTTCGGCGCCCGTTTCAGAATCGGCTCCTTGTCGCCGAGATAGGACACGATCAGCGCAGTCTCGACGCTCGGCAGGTTCTCGATGATCTCGGCAACCTTGCCGCCAATCGGCAGCGCCTTGGAGCGATAGTAATAGCCGTCGCAGGCGATGAAGACCTTGGGTTCGATTTGCCCGAAGCGGTCGAGAACGCCTTGCACGCCGAAATCGGGCGAAGCGCTCGACCAGATCGCGCCGAGCGAGGCGGCCGCAAGCATGCCGACGACCGCCTCGGGCTTGTTCGGCATCAGCGCCGCCACCCGGTCGCCCTCGCGAACGCCCGCGTCGCGCAAAAGCTGCTGGGCTTGGCTGACCGCCGCATGGAGCCGCGCCCAGGTCATCGTCTTCTTGACCTTGTCCTCGCCCCAGAAGATCAAGGCGGTCTCATCGTCGTGTCTGCGCAGCAGGTTTTCGGCGTAGTTGAGACGCGCGCCCTCGAAGAACGTCGCGTCTTCGAAACGCGCGCCGAGCCTAAGGACAGGGCCGGCGCCCTTTTCGCCGATCACGCCCAGAAAATCCCAGGCCTTCGACCAGAACGCCTCTGTTTCGCGAACCGAGAAGGCGTGAAGATCGGCGTATGACTTGAGACCGGCGCCGCACTCGGCATCGATCTCCGCCATGAATTGCGCCATGCGCGACGTGTTCGCGGCCCCTTGCGGAGGCGACCAAAGAGGCGTTGTTCTCATCCGAAAGCTCCCACGTAAGGACTCGTCGCCGCCAAAAAACGTCCACGGTTTTACACACGCGCCCGCCCAGGCAGCGAGGACGGATCGACCTCGATTTTTGACGGCTTCAGGACCGCTGTCCAGCCGGTAATCCGGGGAAGTCTGTACGAAATCGCTCCGGAAATTCCGGCGCGCGAAATCGGGCAAGATCGCCGAAATCGCCGGCGAGGCCGTCGACGCGTTGAAGGGTGCGCGCCGGACATTCGCGGCTCTCCGGGCGCAGAAGCCAATCCGCGGCGGCGACGTTAGGGCGCCTTGGCTTCGGCGAAGTTGCGCGCGATAATAGGGAGCTTGACGCTCAACCCCGGGTTTCGGCCCTGGAGAAGCGCAAAAGGCCGCGGCCATCGCTCCACCCGCGCTAAGATTGGGGAACTCAATGATTCTTTACCCGGCTATCGACCTGAAGGACGGTCAATGCGTCCGCCTGCGGCAGGGGCTCATGGACGAGGCCACGGTCTTCAACGCGAGCCCCGCCGATCAGGCCCGCCGGTTCGAAGAGCAGGGGTTCCAGGCGCTGCACGTGGTGGATTTGAACGGCGCGTTCGAAGGCCGTTCCGTGAACGCGGACGCCGTTTCGGCGATCCTCGCTTCGATCTCGATCCCGGTGCAGCTCGGCGGGGGCATCCGCACGCTTGAGGCGATCTCGCTGTGGCTGAGCCGCGGCGTGGCCCGCGTCATCCTCGGCACGGCGGCGGTGCGCAATCCGACGCTTGTGAGGGAGGCCTGCGCGCGCTTTCCCGGCAAGATCGCCGTGGGCATCGACGCGAAGGAGGGGCGCGTGGCGGTGCAGGGCTGGGCGGAAACCTCGGAGATCGCGGCGGCCGAACTCGCGCGCCGCTTCGCCGACACCGGCGTCGCCGCCATCATCTACACCGACATCGCCCGCGACGGCATGATGACGGGCCTCAATCTCGAAGCGACCGCGGAGCTGGCTCGCTCCGTCTCCATCCCTGTCATCGCTTCGGGCGGGCTTGCCGGGATCGACGACGTGAAGCATCTTCTGTCGCCCGCCTACGCCATGATCGCCGGCGCGATCGCGGGCCGGGCGCTCTACGACGGCCGCCTCGACCCGAAAGCCGCGCTCGACCTTATCAGGGAGAACGCAGGAGAAATCCGATAGAGGCGAAAGCCTCGTCCACGCTTCATATGCATTCAATCGAGGCGCCGGCTTTGCTCGACGGCGAAGGCGCGCACAGACCTTTACGATTTTTTAACACATAATTGACGAAATCCGCCTCTACCCGCAGTCACGGGTGACAAGCTCCGGCTTCGAAAGGAAGAACCCCGTTAATGGCAAAGCGTCCGTTGCTTCGCGGCGAGCGGGTACGTTCCGTGGCCGCGTTTCTCCTTTCGTTGGCTCTCTCGGCCGGTTCTTCGGCGATCCTCGCTCATGCCGAAGGGGAAGGCGGCGGGGCTGCCGTTAAAAGTTCGGATAGCCCGCCTTCCGAAGAAAAAAAGCCTCCGCAGGCCGCCGAGCAGAAGGACGCGAAGCAGACGCCAGCCGCCGACGCGCCCTCGAAGCCGGCGGAAGCGAGACCCGAGAACGCCAAGCCCGCCGAGCCGAAAGAGGCCGTGAGCGGAAAGCCCGCGCCCGCGAAAGAGAAACCCGCCGAGCCAAAAGAGACGAGGGCGGAGAAGCCGAGGGATCTGACGCCTCGGACGGAGGGCGGGGATCTGGCCGTGCGAGCATCCAACGTGGACGCCCTTTACCGCATCAGCTGGCTGGGCGCGCATATCGGCGATTTCAGGCTCAAGTCCACAATCACGAACAGGCAATATTCTCTTCAGGCGAACGCCGATATCAGCATTTTTTTCGGAACGTATACGTGGGAGGGCGCCACGACGAGCAGTGGCGCGATGACGGCGAGCGGCCCAGTGCCGCAGAATTACATGTTTCGCTATGCGACGGGCGGCAGGCGGGAGACCGTCGAACTGCGCTTCCAGCAAAAGATGGTGCAGGACATCTCCATCAACCCTCCCGCATTTCCGGGTTCGCGGCGCGTGCCGATCACCGCGGCCCATTTGCAGAATGTCGTGGACCCTCTCAGCGCTCTCGTGCTGCTTTCGCAAGCGCGTTCAAGCCGGGAAGACGCTTGCAATAAGCGTCTGCCGATCTTCGATGGACGAATCCGTTTCGACCTCGTCTTGTCTCCGAAAGGCACGCGCACCGTCGGCGCGGCCGGCAGACTGCGCGGGATCGCCTATGTCTGCTCGGTGCGGTATGTGCCGGTCGCGGGACACAAAATGGGAAAGCTGAGCGAGAACGATTACGCTACGGGGAACACTGGCATAGAAGTTTGGCTTGTCCCGGTGCCGGAAGCGGGTTTAATAGTACCGTATTATATTCAAGTGCCGACGCCCGCGGGGACGGCCTCCATGGTAACGGTGAAGTTCGACGTACAGACACCAGCGGGGCGGCACGCGCTCGCCGAGTGAAGAGGGGATCAACCGAAAGGCTCTTTATGCGAGACATAAGCTGAGCGGTCCTTTGCTGGGATCGGCTCGCTGTTGCCGCAGGGCGCCTCTCCGTACGCTATTAGCGCTACACACAGCCTGAAATTTGAACACAAGCGTGCGGTATCGACAGAAAGTCCGCCAATGAGCGCAGCGATGCAATCGGCCACCACGAAACCAATCCAGTCCCGGCATGTGACAGCCGTGCTTGGACCAACGAACACAGGCAAGACCCACCTCGCAATCGAGCGCATGCTCGGGCACGAGAGCGGGCTGATCGGCCTGCCGCTCAGGCTTCTCGCGCGCGAAATCTACGACAAGATCGTCGCGCGCATCGGCCCGCGCGACGTTGCGCTCATCACGGGCGAGGAGAAGATCAAGCCGGAGCGGCCGCGCTACTACGTCTGCACGGTGGAGGCCATGCCCCGCGACGTGGAGGTCGATTTCCTCGCGGTGGACGAGATCCAGCTCGCCGCCGACCCGGATCGCGGCCACGTGTTCACCGACCGGCTGTTCCATTCGCGAGGGCTCAGCGAGACGCTGCTGCTTGGCGCGCAGACCATGACGGACACGATCCGCGAATTGATCCCCGGCGCCAATTTCATCGCGCGCCCGCGCCTTTCCAAGCTGACCTATTCGGGCCAGAAGAAGATCACGCGGCTGCAGACGCGCTCCGCCATCGTCGCGTTCTCGGCGAGCGACGTTTACGCCATCGCGGAGCTGATCCGCAGGCAGCGCGGCGGCGCGGCGGTGGTGCTTGGCGCGCTCAGCCCGCGCACGCGCAACGCGCAAGTCGCGCTCTACCAAGCCGGCGACGTTGACTTCCTGGTTGCGACCGACGCCATCGGCATGGGCCTCAATCTCGATGTGGATCACATCGCGTTCGCCGGCTCGCGCAAATTCGATGGCCGCGCCCATCGCGACCTGACGCCGGCGGAACTCGCTCAGATCGCGGGCCGCGCCGGCCGCCATCTCAATGACGGCACCTTCGGCGTGACCGCCGATGTGGAGCCGTTCGACCAGGAGCTGATCAACAAGCTCGAAAACCACGATTTCGAGCCCGTGAAAACGCTCCAATGGCGCAGCACGCAGCTCGATTTCGACAGCGTCGAGCGCCTGAAGGACAGCTTGCGGCAGAACCCGGCCAATGCTCGCCTCGTCCGCGCGCGCACCGCCGACGACCTCGAAGCGCTCGAACTTGCCGTCAGCGATCCGCGCATCGCCGACCTCGCCGTCGCGCCGGCCGCCGTCAAGCGATTGTGGGAAGTCTGCCAGGTTCCGGACTATCGCAAGGTTGCGCCGAACAGCCACGCCGAACTGGTGGCGACGCTCTACAAGTTCATCATGAGCGAAGAGGGGCTGATCCCCGAAGATTGGTTCGCGGGCCAGGTGGAGCAGGCCGACCGCACGGACGGCGACATCGACACGCTCTCGAACCGCATCGCGCATATCCGCACCTGGACCTTCGTTTCGAACCGCCGCGAGTGGCTGAAAGATCCCGATCACTGGCAGGCGAAGACCCGCGAGATCGAGGACCGGCTCTCCGACGCGCTGCACGAGCAGTTGACGCAGCGCTTCGTGGACAAGCGCACGAGCGTGCTCATGAAGAGCATGCGCGACAAGGAAAGCCTGTTCGCCGAAATCGAGAAAGACGGCCGCGTGGTGGTCGAAAAGCACTATGTCGGCAAGCTCGAAGGCTTTTGTTTCACGCCCGATCTGGCGGCGGCCGGCGTCCACGGCAAGGCTGCGCGCAACGCGGCGGCGAAGGTGCTCGTCCATGAGCTTGCCGCCCGCGCCGACAGGCTGACCGCGGCGCCCGACACCGCCTTCACGCTGACGCGCGAGGGCCAGATCGTCTGGGAGCACCAGGAAATCGGCCGCCTTTCCGCGAGCGACGACCCGCTGAAGCCCACCTTCACGCTTAATTCCGACGAGCATCTCGCCGCGGTCGACAAGGAGAATATTTCGAAGCGCATCGAGACGTGGCTCGCCCATTACATCGAAGTGCGCTTGAAGCCGCTCGTCGAAATCGCGAAGGCGGAGGACATCACCGGGCTTTCGCGCGGCATCGCCTTCCGCCTGCGCGAGAATTTCGGCGTGCTGAGGCGCGAAATCATCGCCGACGAAATCAAGACGCTCGACCAGGACGGCCGGGCTCAGCTCAGGAAGTACGGGGTGCGTTTCGGAGCGCATCACATCTACTTCCCGCTTCTGTTGAAACCGGCGTCGGCGGATCTTCTGCTGCTGTTCTGGCTGTTGAAGCACGGGGCCGAGCACAACCTCACGGGCGCCGTAATCTCGGAGTCGCCACGGCAGGGGCTCACCTCGGTCGCGCGCAACGCCGCGATTCCGGAGGCGTTCTATCGCGCCGCCGGCTTCCATGTCTGCGGTCCGCGCGCGGTGCGCATCGACATGCTGGAGCGCCTTGCCGACATCATCCGCCCGCTGACCGCATGGAAGCCCACGGATGCGAGCGCGCCCCCGCCTCCCGGCGCGGCCGGCGGCGGCGCCTTCAAGATCAGGCCGGACATGATGTCCATCATGGGCTGCTCGGGCGACGAACTGGGCGCAATCCTCGAGTTGCTGGGCTTCAGGCGCGAGAAGCGTCCGCTGAAGAAGGCGCCGCAAGCATCCGGGCCGGAAGAACCCGCTTCGGAAAATGTCGCCGCGAATGACAATGTGGCCGATGCGGCGGCGCTGGCGGCTGGCTTGGAAGAGGCTCCGGCGGCCGCGTCCGAGCCGCAGGCCGAGTTGCACGAGGAGACCGGCGTCGAGTCCGCGCACGACGAGGCGCACGAAGCGGCGCATGAAGCGGCGCCCGGCGGCGCGAATGACAATGCTCACGAGGAAGAGGCGGAGGCGGATCGTCCCGCGGAAGCCGCGCTCTCCTCCGATGGCGCCGTTCCTTCCGAGCAGCCGGCCGAGGCGGAGGCGTCGCCAGCGGAGCCGGACTTCGAAGAGGTCTGGCGCTTCCGCAGACCGAAGCCCAAGTTCGAGCGCGGCCCAGGGCAAGACCGGCGCCATAACCGCCAGCCCGGCGGCGGCGGCGAGCGCGGGCGGCGCCCGCATCACGAGCGTCCCCACTCGACCGGAGCGGGGAGCGCGCAAGCGCAACCTCAAGCCGAGGGGAGCACGGGCGAGGCCGCGGCCGGCCATCGCGAGCAGGGACAGCGCCCCGGCGGACATCACGACCGCCATCGCCACAACAGGCACGATGGCGAGCGCAACCGTGAGCGCAGACCTCACGCGCCGCAGCAGCAGGCCGGAGCGGCGGCGCCAGCCAGGGCCGATGCCCCCGAGCAAAGCGCGGGCGGCGCCCAGCACCCGAACTCCAACGCCAAACCTTCGCGCCACGATCGCAACGACCGCCAGGGCGATCGCGGCCGCGATGCGCGTCCCGCGCGCCCGCACGGCAAGCAGCACATCGCGGCGAGCGCGGCGCCGAAGCGGTCCGGGATCGACCCGGATTCGCCCTTCGCGGCGCTCAGTCAGCTGAAGGAGCGCCTTGAGAAGCAACTGCAGACGCAGGACGAGACAATTTGAGTTCACACGAAGAGCAGCGCCTCGATAAGTGGCTGTGGTACGCGCGGATCGTGAAATCCCGCAGCCTTGCCGCGAAGCTGATCGAGGATGGCTGCATTCGCGTGAACCGGCAGCGCGTGCTCAAGGCAGCCACCTGCGTGAGAAGCGGGGACGTTCTGACCGCAAACCTTCATGACCGGGTCCGCATCATCGAAATCCTCGCCATCGGCCAAAGGCGCGGCCCGCCAAGCGAAGCCCAGACGCTCTTTTCCGAACTCGTTCCATCGGGCTCGCCGCAGCCTGAAATCGTCGACGGCGAGTGATCGCAGCCGGGACATCGCGCGCGTTTCAAACCGCCGTTCGCTGCGAATAGGGCCTGACGCCAAATCCGGCTGAACGGTTCCGCAAGCGTCTGCGCCTGTGGCAAGATCCCGCGTCTGCGCGGCTGCATTTCATGGCGCGGCGCGCACGGGATCGACTCCAATCGGCGGTGAACCGTTCAACCGGATTCGGTATAGGCCCAGCATTACCAGCAAATTTCGATAAAAAGATTACGCAAAACGGTAATAGCAGCTCAGCCTTTACTTGCTTTGCCCAGGAATGCGCACGGCATGAGTAATTTCCGAATCTATGTCTCCCGCAGAGCCCGCGCTAATAAACGAAAGGGAATGAGTTTCTGAATGGATTGTGGAAAGAGTTGGCCCGAAGCGCGGCGCACGCAGTTGGCAAGCCGCCGCGCGGTGTCGCGCGCGCCGGCTGGGCAGCTCTTGAAGCGAATGCTTGAGTAATGGGAGGAAGCCATGAGTAGCCTATTGGTGCAGCAGCATAGCGTCGTTCGCGGCCCTTTGGCTAAGTCTCGCCCGGAGACGAGGGCCGTTGCGAAGCATAGAGGGATGATCGAGAAGAAGCTCGAACGGTTGTTTCGCGAGTTGGAGGAACTAGGGTTGAACTACGACAACTACGTCGCCTCCGTTCTGGAAATCCTCACGGTTCTTCATCACAGAAATCAGCGGCGCGGCGAAGAGTAGCGCCTCTCGCGGCGCTTACTTCGGGAACTTATCGTAGAGGGCCAGCGCAAGCTCGATCGCGATGAGGATGATAATGTAAATCTCCAGCCGATGGCTGGTGCGCGTCGAAATCAGATCGGTGATCGTGTCCGCCGCCTCGCGGATCACCACAAGCTTCCGCTCGACCGCCCTTGCACGGGCGGTCATATCGTATTCATCGACCAGCTTCGCCCAGAGACGCTCAAGTTCGGGATGATCCCACAGCACATCGGGCTTGTCGTCGAGATCGACTCGAGACGCCAGCCGCTTCTGGATCAGAAGCGCCTCCCCAATCTGCGCAAGCAAGCCCGACTTTGGGCCGGGCGGCAGCCTCTTCTTCATCAGGGCCGCCGCGATCGGTTCTATCTTCTCGAACGCGACCGCGATGAGGCGCTCGTCATAAGCGAGCTCGACCGAAACCGCGAGCGCCTCGCCAACGAGCAGCAAATGCTCGGGATCGGCGCACCGAAGCCGAATGGCGCCAGTGCTTGTGAGCAGATGATCTTCCTCCGGCGCGATGGCGATGACGGCTGTTTCCAATTCGCGCTCGTCAAGCGGCTCGACAATGCGCCGCGACAAGCCGTGAATGAGATCGTCCTCCTCGACCGGCGTCATGTTGAAGAATACAGCCGCGCCGGACTTGAACAGCAAGGCCGTACCTCCGCTCGCGGTGCGGAAGGCCAGCGGGCTTGTTGAAAACGCGTCCTGGCGCTCCATGCCTTTCAGGTCGAGGCCCTCGCCGAGCAGCAGGGCGCGAACGGTGATTTCCTGCACGGGCATGCGGTCGTTCCTATGAGCCGCGGCGACGGCGCGCGGCTTGCTGCTCATTCATCGCACTGTAACGACAAAAAATCCGCTTCGTATTTTCCTTAGTCTGAAACTCCTGGGGGATCGCGGCAAGCGCCGCGCGGAACACCGCCGATCCGGATCGTTATCTTTCCGTGGGAGTTATTCTCCAGCGTCTCAGGCCCGCCCTGGCGTTCATAACGCTCGGACTCGGCTGAGGCGTTGCCGATTTTAGCTGGGAGGAAGAAATGCCGAAAGAGACCACGGGACAGAAGGAAACCGTCGGCCGCGTCATGCATGAGTATAAGCATGGCGAACTCGAAAGCGGGACGGGGCAGCCCGTGAAAAGCCGCGGGCAGGCCGTCGCCATCGCGCTTCACGAAGCCGGCGCATCCAACCAGGAAAGCCCGGAGAAGAACCGCGAGAATTTGAAGCGCACCAAGAAGAAGGAACGCGAGGGCAAGACCGCGAAACAACATATCCGTTGCGGCGGCATCACCTTCAAAATCGGCTTTTTCCGCGCGAGAGTGTGGGCTGAGGCGGGAACGGAAGATGAGCGCTTATGCAAAGTGACAGGCATCGGCACAGTCTCTTACGGCAGGACGGCTACCGGCGGATCGAGGCGATCACGGGGCAGCGGCGGCGCCGGCAATGGAGCGATGAAGAGAAGGCGCGGATCGTTTCGGAGAGCTTTGCTCCGGGCGCCAACATCGCCGCTGTGGCGCGGCGTCATGGCGTGAGCTGCGGCTTGCTGCATAATTGGCGCGGTCAGGCCCGGCAAGCGGCTGCATCCACGGCGCCGTTCATTCCGATCGCACTGGCGGAGGAGAGCGGCGGCGGAGAGGAAGATCGGGCCATCGCGCCGTGCGGCGCGATCGAGATTGAGCTTTCGGGCGCGCGCGTCCGCGTCGAGGGCGCGGTCGGCAAGGCGGCGCTCAAAACCGTGCTGGCGGCGTTGCGCGAAACGGCATGATCGGGATATCCGGCGGCCGGCGCATTTTCTTGGCTGCAGAGCCGATCGACTTCAGAAAGGGGATGGACTCCATCGCCGCGCTGGTGGCGGAGGCGCTGAAAGCCGATCCATTTTGCGGCGATATGTTCATCTTCCGTCCGAAGCGCAGCGACCGTTTGAAAATCCTGGTCTGGGACGGCTCCGGGCTGATTCTGGCTACCAAGCGGCTTGAGGAGGGGCGCTTTTGCTGGCCGCCGGCGCGTAACGGCACGATCCAGCTCAGCGCCTTGCAGATGTCCATGCTGCTCGAAGGTCTGGCGTGGACCAACGCGCCGGTCAAAGCCATGAGGCGTCCAATAAAAGCTGCTTAGAGCGAGCGATTTTACTGGATGAACGGCGACGCTCTCGCATAAGTTGCAGTCATGATTCTCGATCTCTCCGCTTTGCCCTCCGATCCGGAGCAGCTCAAGGGAAGGCTCATCGAGCTGGCCAGCGCTGCGGAGGAGGCGGCCGCCCAGCGCGATGCGGCGCTAGCGGAGAACGAGAAGCTCCTTTACATCCTGGCTGAGTTCAAGCGCGCCTTGTTCGGGAAGCGTTCCGAGAAGCTCGATCCCGATCAGCTGCAGCTCATCTTCGATCTGGCCGCGGCGGCGGCCGCAACGGAGGGGGCTGGTGAAAGCCGCGACGCCTCCGCGGCAGTTCGCAAAAAGCCGCGCAAACCCGCCGAACGCAATCGCGGCAAGCTGCCCGGGCATCTGCCGCGCATCGAGATACGCATCGATCCGGAGGCCAAGACTTGCTCCTGTTGCGGCGGAGCGCTCCACGTCATTGGCGAGACCGCGAGCGAGATGCTGGACGTGGTGCCGGTGCAATATCGGGTGAAGCGCATCATCCGCCCGCGCTATGGCTGCCGGGCTTGCGAGAATGCCGTGGTCCAGGCGCCTGCGCCGGCGCGGCCGGTCGATGGCGGCATCGCCACCGAAGCGCTGCTCGCCGCCATCGCGGTTGGAAAGTTCGCCTGGCATCTGCCGCTGAACCGCCAGCTGCGCATGATGCGGGCGCAAGGGATCGAGCTTGACCGCTCGACGCTGTCGTTGTGGATCGGGCGGACCGCCTGGTGGCTGAAGCCGCTTTATGCGCTGCTGCTCGCGTCGATCCTGGCGCGGCCGAAAATTTTCTGCGACGAGACGCCGATGCCGGTGTTCGCCCGCGGCGGGACAAGGCGCTGCCAGTTCTGGGCGGTCGCCGTAGATGATCGTCCCTGGGGCGGCCCGGCCCCGCCCGCCGTCGCCTACGCTTTCGCCGAGGGCCGAAAAACCGAGCATGCCATGACGCTGCTCGATGGCTTCTCGGGCATCCTGCAGGTGGACGGCTACGCCGCCTACAAAAGACTGGCGGAGACGCAGCGCGAGGGCAAGCCCATCGTGCTCGCTTTCTGCCTCGCCCACGCGCGGCGAAAGTTCTTCGAGTTCCACAAAGCCACGAACTCGCCCATCGCCTTCGAGGCCTTGCGCCAGATCGCGGCCGTTTATGCCATCGAGACGCGCATCCGCGGCCTGAGCGCCGCGGAGCGGCTGGCCGTCCGCCAGGTTGAAAGCAAACCGCTTATGGAAGCGTTCAAGACGTGGGCGGAGGAGCGGCTGAAGGAGGTCTCCGCCAAATCGCCGCTCGCCACAGCGATCCGCTACACGCTGAACCACTGGCGGGGGCTCGCCGTGTTCCTCGCCGATGGCCGCGTGGAAGTGGACAACAACACCGTCGAGCGCGACATGCGCCCCATCGGCCTCGGCAGGCGCAACAGCCTCTTCGCGGGCAGCGAAAACGGGGCAGACTCGTGGGCGGTCCTCGCCTCGCTTATCAACACCGCCCTGCTCAACGACGTTGACCCGCAGCCCTGGCTCACAGATGTCCTCGAGCGCATCGTCTCCGGCCAGACCAAAAGCCATCAGCTGGCCGAACTCCTGCCCTGGAACTGGAAAGCCGCACGCGCGGCGCCCGTGCAAGACCTGCAAATGGCAGCCTGAACCGCCTCAGTGGCAGGCTCATAGCGGATACAAACAACAGAAGGAAGGCCGACTTTAGAGCATCGGACTTAAAGTCGAAATCGGCCTCATTCCCCACACCGTCGTTCCCGCGAAAGAGCGTGTGAAAAAATCCGCATCGCTTCATTTGTCATCGCCGCGCCGCTTATTATCATGGCCGGGCCCGACCCGGTTTTCCAGCGCCGGATCGCCGTCCTCCCCAGCCGCCGGGCGCATTAACCATGCAAGGCTCGCCGGGGCCGCCAATGAAACCGCGCATTTACCAAACCGGCCGTTTTACGGTATTATAATACCGTAAAAACAGGTTTTTTGCCAAACGAACCCAATAGGGTTAATCGCGGCTGCCGCGCGCGCCGAATGCGGCTGAGTTCGATTGAAAGCATGACGCTCCAGCGCCCGCGCCGCCGCGTTTGCGGAGGCGGCCTTTCGGGCGTATCATTTACAACGCCTCGATGGGAGCGTTCCATGAGCGATGCATCCGCGGCCGGTCTTGTAAGCGTCCGCTCGCCCCTTCCCCTCGCCGAGACGATCGGGAATTTGCTCGTCGCGGTCGAGCGCCGGGGCATGATGGTGTTCGCGCGCGTCGATCACGCGAAGTGCGCGGCGGATGCGCACATCGCGCTGAGACCCACGCAGCTCTTTATCTTCGGCTATCCGGAGGCGGAGGCGCCCCTTATCGCGGAGAACCCGCTTTTCGCCCTGGACTTCCCCCAGCGTCTCCTGGTGCGCGAGGACGAGCACGGCCAGGTCTTGCTGCAGTACCGCGATCCGGCCGCGCTCGGCCGCAGGCTCGGCGCCGGCGCGGGCGCTTTGTCGAAGCTCGAAGCCATCGGCGTTTCGCTCGCCGGCATTGCCGCGGAGGCAGGCGGCGCCAAACACGCCGCCCGGGCGTGACTCCGGCGGCTTCGTTCTTATATTGCTTGCATGAACATCATCGTTTTCGGAGCCACCGGCGGCACGGGCCGCGCCATCGTCGCGAAACTCATCGCCGAGGGCCGCCAGGTTACAGCCTTCGCGCGCGATCCGTCGAAGATCGCCGCCGCGCCCGGCCTCACGGTAGCGAAGGGCGACGCGATATCCGCCGATGACGTGGCGCGCGCGCTGCCCGGCCATGACGCCGTGGTCGTCAGCCTCGGCAGCCGGGATTTCGGGCCGGCCTTGGCGTTCGGCGCAAAGCGCACCACACCGGCCGGCATTTGCGAGGCGGGCACGCGCAACATCGTCGCGGCCCTCGGCCCCGACTCCCGCGCCCGCGTCATCGCGGTGACGGCGTTCGGCGTCGGCGACACGCGCGATAAGATGACGTGGACGTTCAAGCTCATCTCCGCGCTGTTCCTGAAGGAGGCGATGGCGGACAAGGAGCGGCAAGAGGCCGTGCTGAAAGCGACGAACCTCGATTACGTGCTCGTCCAGCCCGTGGGCCTCACCGATGCGCCAGCGGCCGGGACGTGGCTCGCGAGCGCATCGGGCGAAACGCGCAACATGCGCATCTCGCGCGCGGACGTGGGCGCGTTCGTCGCCGGGGAGGTCGACGCCCCGCGCTATCACCGCCAGACCGTCGCGCTTTCGGGGTGAAAGAAGCGCACGCTGCGCAAGGAGGACGCGTATTTCAATCCATCAGGTCTGCGCGGACGCGATGAGGTCGAAATCGCCGCGCAGCACCGCGTCGAGCCGACCCGTGCGCCAGCCCGCCGCCATGTCGCGCACCAGCGGCGAAGCGCCGTTGCGGTAGCGGCGCACCATGGCGTTCGAGAGCGGGCTTTGCGAGAGCGCGGCGGCGAGCGTGGCGTGCAGCTTGGCTTGCGGGATCTCGCCGAAAGGCGCCGCCGCCACCCGCACCCGCGCGGTGACGCGGTCGAGGCTCCTGTCCTCCTCCGGCATTTCGAGCACATGCAGCCCCGCCTCATGCGCGAGCGTGCGGTAGGCGCCGAAGCCGCCGATGAGCAGGATCGGCGCCTCCTTCGCCCGCCGCGCCTCGGTGACCTGCATGTTCCGCGCCGACGCCCAGGCGCGGTACATGGCGAGCAGCGTTTCGCGCCATTCGCCCGCGTCGCCGCGCCCGGCGCCGCCATCGAGCGCGGCCTCGACCGCAAGGGCTGCTTCGAGCGGGGCCGCTTCGAGCACGTCCCTCACGCCTTCGCCGATGAGGTGAAGCTGGAGCGCAAGCCGTCCAACCAGTTCGCGCGACATGCGGCCCTCTGGCCCCGCGCCCTTGGCGAGCCGCGCGCGCAGCGACTCCGCCGTGCCCGCCGCCGCGCGCACGCGGTCCATGAGCGCCAGCCGCGACAAAACTTCGAAGCGCTCCGGCTTCGTCCAGAACCCCTCGCCTTAAATCTTCGCGGCGAGCTTCGCCTTCTCCGCCTCCCAGGCCTCCGAGGCGAAGGCCGCAAGTATCTCCTCGTAATCGCGCTCCAGCGCCTGCAATTCGCTCGCCGCGCCCGCCGCGTTCAGGATCATGGCCGCAAGCGAAGGCCGGTTGTCCGCGTCCACCGGGGCGGCTGCCGGCGGGGCCGGCGTCGCCATCGGGATCGACGAATTCCGCCTGGATCGCCTTGCCGTCGCTCCGCACGAACACGAACTGGTCGCCCTCGGGAAAGCGGCGCTCCACGATGGTCGCGGCGAGCGGCGCGATCACGTACTGGTCGATGGCGCGTTTCAGGGGCCGCGCGCCCATCTCGGGCGAGAAGCCCTTCTCCAGCAGGAATTCGAGCGCGGACGCCTCCCATTCCACGGCCCATTCGCGGTCCTTGAAGCCGCGCCGGTCGAGCACGCGCGAAAGCTCCTTCTTCAGGATGCCGCGCATCAACTCGCGGTCGAGCGGCTGGAACACGATCACCTTGTCGAGCCGGTTCTGAAACTCGGGGCGGAAAGTCTGGCTCACCGCGCGCAACACCTGGTCGCTCGAAAAGGTGGACGTTCCCGGCAGGAAGCCGAGATCGGCGCTGCGATGGCTCGTCGCGCCGAGGTTCGTCGTCAGGATGACGATGCAATGTCGGAAGTCCGCTTCCTGGCCGGCGGCATCGGTCAGCCGCGCATCGTCGAACACTTGCAGGAACAAGTCCCAGACCGCCGCGTGCGCCTTCTCGAACTCGTCGAGCAGGACGACCGAGAAGGGCTGCTTGCGGACGCGGCCGATGAGCGACTCCGCCTGCGCCGTGGGGTCCGCCGCGCCGAGAATCTTCCAGGTGGATTCCTGCGTCTGATATTCGCTCATGTCGAGGCGGATCATGCGGTCCGCCGAGCCGAACAGAAATTCGGCGAGCGTTTTCGCAAGCTCGGTCTTGCCCGTGCCGGTCGGCCCTGCGAACAGGAACACGCCGATGGGCTTGCCGGGATCGTTCAAGCCGGCCTTCAGCATGGCGATGCGGTCCACCACCGTCGAGACGGCCTCGTCCTGGCCCATGACGCGCGCCGCGAAATATTTGCGGATCGCGGCGAGGTCCGCGCGCTCCTTCGAGTCGAGGATCGCGGCGGGGACGCCCGTCGCCTGGCTCAGGGCCGCGATCACGTCCGAGGGCGCGACGCCGCGGTTGTCGCCCTTGACCGCGCGCAGGATCGCGGATTTCAGCAGGTCGAGCGCCGAGCCGGGCAGCGCGGTGGAGCTGAGATATTGCCGCGCGGAGCTGAGCGCGGTCTCGGCGCAGGCCGCGCCGATCTCGATGCCCGTTTCGTAGGCAAGCCTTTGTGTCACGGTTCCCGCAAGCGCGAGCGTCTCCTCGGCGGAAAGCGGCTCGAAGCGGATCGCCTCGAACATGTTGCGAAGCTGCGGACGCTGCCGCAGAAGGCGCGCGGCGCCGGCGGGCGAAGCCTCGGTCCAGACGATAAGGCGGCCCGAGGAAATGGCGGGGATGATCTGCTCCAGAATGCTCGCGGCCTGGCCCTGATGCGTGCCGCTCATCGCGATCTGGAGGATGTCCGGGACGTACCAAACGAGTCTCTTCGAGGCCGCAAGCTCTTCCAGCGCCTTCTGGATGCGGCCTTCCAGCTGGCCGAACCATTGCTGGCCCGCCATGAGGTCCGCCCCGCCCGCCTCGAACACCTGCCAGCCCTCCCACTCGATGCGCCTTGCAAGCAGGCGGAAGAACGAGGTCTTGCCGACGCGCGGGTCGCCGCTGGCGAGAAGCGAACGCGGCGGCTTGGACATGACGGCGGCTTCGGCGCCGGCCAGCATCTCGCGCCAGGCCTCCGGCTCGGCGAGGAGATCGAGCTTGCCCTCTCCCGCCCCCCAGAAGCGGCCGAAGGAGGTCAGGAATGTGCTGTCGATGACGGCGCGCTGCCTTGCGTCGATTTCCGCGATCAGCTGTCCCGCGAGCGCTCCATGCAACCGTCCGAGAAACGCGCGGATGAATGGATAATTCGAAGGCGGCGCCGCGTCGAGCGCCGGGCCGAACGCGGCCGCGTCGCCGAGCCGCTCCGCTTCGTCCAGATACTCCTGGGCGTTCGTCTGAACGATGGAATTATCCTTCCACCATTCCTTCGCCGCAACGAAGGGCGCGCCAAGCGGAGGCCTCGGCGCCAGCGACTGGAAATAGCCGAGCGCAAACCACATCGCCCAGGGCGGGAGGCGGTCGAAGGCGGAGAGGACCTGCTCGCTCGCGCCGCCGCGGTCGGGGCGCTCCGCGAGCGCGGCAAGGCCGGCGCAAGAGAGCGCCCAGTTCGTGCCGAGCGCAAATTGCAGGAGCGTTTTCAGGGATACGTCCTCGCTCCGAAGGGAAGCCGCCATTTCCTGGAAGGAGGGCTGGTCCAGGAATTCCCTCGGATGCGCGGCGTTGTCCGCGGTGGGCAGGAAGTTCGCTTCCGCCTTTCTGAGCCTGATCGCGAGCGGCTCCTCGGCCGGGTCCGCAAGCGCGGGCGCGATTTCGGCCGGGACGGAGGGGGCGTCCGGCTTGGCGGGCGGCCGCCGGAAGAGCCTTGCAAGGCGCGCGCGCGCGCCGCCGATGAGGGCGCGAAGCGGGCCGGCGAAGGCCAAGCCGATGAGAAGGCCCAGGAAAAGGAGAGCCATCGGTTCCTCGATAGGAAACGCCTTGTGCATGGCGACGATCGCCGCGCGCGACATTGAAGCGAAAATCTCGTTCCCGCATCATTTTGTTACGTTCAAGGCCAAAAATTATCGGCGGCGGCGCACTCCCGCCGCCAAGCCGCCATGTTTGCTCATGAAACCCGCGTCGCGCGTGAACTGAACATGGAGACAGTCTTTGGGCGGAGAATTGAAGCCGCGGCGGCGTTTTTCGATCGTTCGCATTTTCAAGGTGCGCGAAAGCGGCAACGCGGAATTCTGGATCGCGAACCTGATCGTCATGGCCTCGACGGTGCTTGGCGTTTATCTCGCGGCGCAGGCGGGCTTCACCACGGCGCTGCAATTCGAGGTCGCCCGCAGCGAGCGCGACGGCTATTACCTCCGGCGCGCGCTGCTCGACGAGGTGAAGGACAACCTCGATTCGGTCGACGACTGGAGCCAGGCCTTCGAGAAGGCGCTGCGCAACCGCATCTCCGCTTCCTATTTCCTCCCTTCGGATAGCTGGGTCGTCTACTGGAGCGACAAGAACGGCTGGTCCAACGCCGGCATCGTCCCCGACGAGCTGAAGATGAAGACCTTCGTGTGGGAGACCATGAAGCAGCAGTCCATCACCTTCCAGCTCGCGCCGCAGCTGCTTTCGGGCGTGCGCCGCTACTACGATGGCATGGACGGCGCCATGAAAGACGTGCTGAGCCACGAATGGAAAGCGGGTCCCGCCGCGAGGGCCATCCTCGCCGACACCAAGCGCATGCGCGGCGAAATCGTGCCGGCCTTCGAGAAGGACATCGCCGAACTCAAGGCGAGCCTCGAAGCGCAAGGCGTGCCGATCAAGTGATCGCGCGCTCGTTACGCCTCGCAAGAGACTCATGAGGCGCGCGCCGGGCGGCCTTCCCTTTGCCTGTTGCCACGGCCGCCCGGTGCGCTAAGTTTCTTGTGTCGCAATACGGGAGAAGCCCATGAGCAAGGTTGCATTCATCGGACTTGGCGTCATGGGCTACCCCATGGCTGGGCACATCCGCAAGAAGGGCGGACACGACGTCACGGTCTATAACCGCACGCCCGGCAAGGCGCAGGCCTGGGCGGCGGAGTTCGGCGGGCATGTGGCCCCGGCGCCGGAAGAGGCGGCCAAAGGCGCCGATTTCGTCTTCTCTTGCGTCGGCAACGACGACGATCTTCGCGCCGTGACCATCGGCCCGCACGGCGCCTTTCCCGGGCTGAAGCCGGGCGCGATCTTCATCGACAACACGACCGCGTCCGCCACCGTCGCGCGCGAGCTTTACGCGGCGGCGGCCGGGCGCGGCGCGCATTTCCTCGACGCGCCCGTCTCCGGCGGCCAGGCGGGCGCCGAGAACGGCCTTCTCACCGTCATGGCCGGCGGCGATCCCGCGCCATTCGCTCAAGCCGAGCCCGTCATCGCCAGCTACGCGCGCTCGGTGAAGCTGCTCGGGCCATCGGGCGCGGGCCAGCTCACGAAAATGGTGAACCAGCTTTGCATCGCCGGGCTCGTCCAGGGCCTCGCCGAGGGCATCCATTTCGCGCAAGAGGCGGGGCTCGACGTGGCCGCCGTGATCGATACGATCTCCAAGGGCGCCGCGCAGTCGTGGCAGATGGAGAACCGCTGGAAGACCATGTCGGAGGGCCGGTTCGATTTCGGCTTCGCGGTCGATTGGATGCGCAAGGACCTCGCGATCTGTCTTGAGGAAGCCCGCCGCAACGGCGCGCATCTGCCGGTCGCCGCGCTTGTCGATCAGTTCTATTCCGAGGTGCAGGCCATGGGCGGCAAGCGCTGGGACACGTCCAGCCTCATCGCGCGGCTGAACCGCAAGTAGCGCAGCTTCGGCTTTTTCCCCAAGCCCGGCGGCCAAATGGCGCCGGTCTGCGTCCAAGTGGTGGCGGGGGCCGGGCCGCGGATTCGCCATCGAGAAACATCGGCGTCAGCCGTTTCAGGGGGGCGATCTCGTCATCCCGGCCAAGCGAAGCGCGAGCCGGGATCGTCGAGGATACAGGCCGCGACCGTGTGCGATCCGCTTGCGTCCTTGCGGCAAACGGGCGCCAACTTCCGGCGGGCTGTGCAAGTGGAAAAGAAATGATTGCGGGCGGGCAAGCGTGAAATTAGACATAGGACGCCCACATCAGAGATCGCCATGACAAAGTCTCATATCGACGAGGCGACGGTCCGCCGTATCGCGCACCTCGCCCGTGTCAAAGTCTCATCGCAGGAAGCGCAAAGCCTGAAGCGCGAGTTGAACGGCATTCTCGCCTGGGTCGAGGAGCTGAACGCGATCCCGACCGATGGCGTCGAGCCGCTGACGTCCGTCGGCGGGGCGAAGCTGCATATGCGCGCCGACGCTGTAACCGACGGCGGCAAGCAAGCCGACATTCTGAAGAACGCGCCGAAATCCGAGGACGGCTTTTTCCTCGTGCCGAAAGTTATAGAATAGCCATGACATTGAACGATCTCACGATCTCGGAAGCGCGCGAGAAGCTGCGCAGGAAAGAGATCAAAGCCTCCGAATTGACCGAGGCGTGCCTCTCCGCCATCGAGGCCGGCAACACGGCGCTGAACGCCTTTCTCCTCGTGACCGCCGACAGGGCGATGGACGCGGCGAAGGAGTCCGACAAGCGGCTCGCGTCCAAGTCCGCAGGCGACGCGCGCGCGCTCGAAGGCATCCCGCTCGGCATCAAGGATTCTGTTCTGCACCAAGGGCGTCCGCACCACGGCGTGCTCGCACATCCTCGACGGCTTCGAGCCCGCCTACGAATTGACCGTCACACAGAACTTGTGGGACGCGGGCGCCGTCATGCTCGGCAAGCTCAACATGGACGAGTTCGCGATGGGCTCGTCCAACGAGACGAGCTATTACGGCCCTTGCGTCAGCCCGTGGCGCGCCGAAGGCAGCGACGAGAAGATCGCGCCCGGCGGCTCATCCGGCGGCTCCGCTTCGGCCGTTGCGGCAAGGCTCTGTCTCGGCGCCACGGCGTCGGACACGGGCGGTTCGATCCGCCAGCCCGCCGCGTTTACCGGCACCGTCGGCATCAAGCCCACCTATGGCCGCTGTTCGCGCTGGGGCATGGTGGCCTTCGCCTCCTCGCTCGACCAGGCCGGGCCGCTCGCGCGTTCGGTGAAGGATGCGGCGCTGCTCCTGCAAGCCATGGCGAGCTACGACCTCAAGGATTCGACCAGCGTCGACAGGCCGCTGCCCGATCTCGAAAAGGAGCTCGACAAGCCGCTGAAGGGCTTGAAAATCGGCATCCCGAAGGAATACCGCGTCGACGGCATGTCGGCGGAGATCGATGCGCTCTGGAAGAAGGGCGTCGAGATCTTCAAGGACGCGGGCGCGAAGATCGTGGACATCAGCCTGCCGCACACGAAGGCGGCGCTTCCGGCCTATTACATCGTGGCCCCCGCCGAGGCCTCCTCGAACCTCGCGCGCTATGACGGCGTCCGCTACGGCCTTCGCGTGAACGGCCGCGACATCGTGGACATGTACGAGGAAACGCGCTCCGAAGGCTTCGGCGCGGAAGTGAAGCGCCGCATCCTGATCGGCACATATGTGCTCTCGGCCGGCTATTACGACGCCTATTACCTCAAGGCGCAGAAGGTGCGCTCGCTCATCAAGCGCGACTTCGATCTGGCCTTCGAAAAGGTCGATGTCATCCTGACGCCCGCGACGCCGACGCCGGCCTTCGCGCTTGGCAGCCAGGGCGGCGGCGATCCCATCGAGATGTACCTGAACGACATCTTCACCGTGACGGTGAACATGGCGGGGCTGCCTGGGCTTTCCGTGCCGGGCGGCTTCTCCAGCGAAGGCCTGCCGCTTGGCCTCCAGATCATCGGCCAGCCGTTCGACGAGGCGACCGTGCTTCGCGCCGGCCAGGCGATCGAGGACGCGGTCGGGCGCACGCCCATGCCTGAGCCCTGGTGGATCGACGGCGCGGGCGGCGCCAGGTACGCGGGCTCGAAGGCGCCGATCCCGAAAAAAACGCCGCCAAATGAGAAGCCCGCCGCCGAGGGCGCATCCGCCGGCAGGAAAAGCGCGTCCAAGGCGAAACCCGGGAAGAAGAAAAATGGCGCAACGTAAAGCCGAAGACTGCGCCAGCATGGACCAGGTGCGCGTCGAAATCGACCGCATCGACGAAGCGCTGATCGATCTCGTCGCCGAGCGCTTCGCTTATGTCGACCGCGCGTGGCAGCTGAAGAAGAACCCCGAGGAAGCCACCGTGCCGTGGCGCGTCCGGCAGGTGATCGACAAGGTCGAGGCGCGCGCGAAAGAGAGGGGTTTGCCGCCCGAACTTGCGGTTGCGCTCTGGCGTCAAATGATTGGATGGTTTATTCAGTATGAGGAAGAAAAGTTAGGTCAACGCAACGGCGAAACGAAAGACTAGGATGTTTGGAGCCGCAACCCCTCATACTGTCCCTCACTCTTACGGAGACGGCGCTTCGGATCGAGGCTGTAGCGAGGGGTTGCGCCCCTCCATCAAGGCCCTGGCGCTGGCGGGCGCATTGCTCCTCGCGGCGGCCGGACAAGCCTACGGGGCCTCGGACCTTAAAGTCGAGGTGAGCGGGCTTCGCAACTACAAGGGCCGCGTCGTCATCGTGCTCTGGGCGGCCGCCGATCAAACCTCTCATTTTCCCGACCACGGCAGGGTCCAGCTTCGCGACGAAAGCCCGAACGATACGCCTTGCGACTTTTCCAAGGCCTCGGTCTGCCGCAGAACCGTCGACAGCTTGCAGAACCTGACCGTGTCCTACACCTTCAGGGACGTGCCGGAGGGCGATTACGCCATTTTCGCATTCCACGACGAGAACAATAACGGCATTCTCGACAGGGGCTTCATGGGCAGGCCGCTGGAAGCGCGCGGCTACAGCCAGGTCCTCCCCGACGATGTGAGCACCCTAGGGGCGCATATCGGTTTCTACAGGGCTCGCTTCGCCTTGCCGGCGCCGAAGACGGTGGTGGTCGGTCTTCGCTACCCGCCTTTCCGTCCACGCTGACGCCAATCGGTCATCTCAAAACCGGACATCATTTCATGGCACAGATACGAAAAGAGAACCTCATCGACGGCGCGACCGGCCAGTGGGAAGTGATCGTCGGCCTGGAAGTGCACGCGCAGGTGCTGTCCAATGCGAAGCTTTTTTCGGGCGCGCCGGCCGCTTTTGGCGGCGAGCCGAACAGCCATGTGAGCCTCGTGGACGCGGCCATGCCCGGCATGCTGCCCGTCATCAACGAGGAATGCGTGGCCCAAGCCATCCGCACCGGGCTCGGGCTCAAGGCGCGGATCAACCGCCGTTCGGTGTTCGACCGGAAGAACTATTTCTACCCCGATCTGCCGCAGGGCTACCAGATTTCGCAGTACAAGAACCCCATCGTCGGCGAAGGCGTGGTCACGGTCGATCTCAAGGACTACTCCATCGAGGTCGGCGTCGAGCGCCTGCACCTTGAACAGGACGCGGGCAAGAGCCTTCACGACCAGGACCCGAACTTCTCCTATGTGGATCTGAACCGCTCGGGCGTGGGGCTGATGGAGATCGTCTCGAAGCCGGATATTCGCTCGGCGGAAGAGGCGAAAGCCTACGTCACCAAGCTGCGCACCATCATGCGCTATCTCGGCACCTGCGACGGCAACATGGACGAGGGATCGCTTCGCGCCGACGTGAACGTTTCCGTGCGCCGCCCCGGCGAGCCGCTCGGCACGCGCTGCGAGATCAAGAACGTGAACTCGATCCGGTTCATCGGGCAGGCCATCGAGCACGAGGCGCGCCGCCAGATCGACGTGCTGGAAGATGGCGGAAGCATCCGCCAAGAAACGCGGCTGTTCGACGCCAAGGCCGGCGCGACGCGGTCCATGCGGTCCAAGGAAGAGGCGCACGATTACCGCTACTTCCCCGATCCCGATCTCCTGCCGCTGGAGCTTTCGGACGCTCTCATCGAGAAACTGAATGGAGAACTGCCGGAACTGCCGGACGAAAAGCGCGCGCGCTTCATGAAGGACTATGGGCTGTCGGCCTACGATTCGGGCGTGTTGATATCGGACCGCGCCTCGGCGGACTTCTTCGAGACGGTCGCCAAGGGCCGCGACGCCAAGCTCGCCGCGAACTGGATCATGGGCGACTTCTTCGCCGCGCTGAACAAAACCGGCAAGGATATTTCGCAAAGCCCGGTCCCGGCCGCGCATCTCGGCGCGTTGATCGACCTCATCTCCTCGAACGTGATCTCAGGCCGCATCGCGAAAGAGGTCTTCGAACTCATGCTTGAGACCGGTCACGCGCCCGGCAAGATCGTGGAGGAGCGCGGGCTGAAGCAGGTGACGGACACGGGCGCCATTGAAAAGGTGGTGGACCAGATCATCGCCGCGAACCCGAAACAGGTCGAGCAGGTGCAGACCAAGCCGAAGACGCTCGGCTGGTTCGTCGGGCAGGTCATGCGCGCGACCGGCGGCAAGGCCAATCCCGACGCCGTGAACGTCATCCTGCGCGAGAAGCTGAAGGTTCCCGAAGAAGCCTAAACTCCGCCGATTTGCCCAACGCATCGTCATCCCGGTCAAGCGGAGCGCGAGCCGGGATCGCAAAAAATGAGCGCCGCGATTTATTACGATCCCGGATAGGGCTTCGCCCTTCCGGGAAGACGATGCGTGTCGATAGCCGTGATGACAAGCCAAGGCCATCCCTTGGCTTCATTGGGAAACTCTTTAGGCGGACAGAAGTAACTGGGCTCCGAAAGGGCGGAGCCCAGGCGATGGAAATGCGTCTTAGCGCGCGTAATGGAACGTGTAGGAGGCGCCGACGCCTGCCTGCCACTGGTCCTCCGAACCGCGCAGCCTCACGATGGGGCTGTCCGCCGCATCGCTGGCGAGCCTGTCCCACTCGGCGAAGACGCGAAGAGAGAAGCGCTCGTTCACGTAATAGCGGGCAGTCGCATCGACGCCGAACGAGTTGAAGCCGCCCGACGCTTCGTAGGGCGTCAAGCCGGATCGCGCGGCTTCTATCTGGTCGACGGAGAAGAAGGTGGACTGATATTGCGTGTTGACGAATTTCAGACGCGGCCCGACCGTGAACAGCCATTGCGCTTGCGGCCTGAAGATAGCATCGGCGGCGAGGTTCAAGGCCAAGCCTTCCGCGCCCGTCACGCCCTGCAGAAGCTCAAGGCGCGTGCGAAGGAATGGAGCGGGATAATATTCCGCGAACCCGCCGAGTTCGACCGTGTAGTTGATGTCGTGCAGTCCCCTCGCCGCGTCCTCATGCGTGCGGTCGTTAATGTAGTCCGCCGCGACGCCGGCGCGCCAATTCGCTCCCTCGACGAGGGTCAGGTTGGAGGCGTCGTTCGGAAGATTGATCCATTCCCTGTCGCCGGCGCGACGGATGTCGACGATCGGCCGGAAAGCGGCGGTATTGTCGTTCGAGCCGGGATATTGTGGCTCGGTGGCGATATATCCGCCAATCGTGACGACCCAGTAGCCGCCCGAACCGTCTTTGGAGGAGAGAGGGTAACCTTGGATGTCCGCCGCCCACGCGGATGAAAGAGAAAGCCCAAGGAACGCACCACAGACAGCGGCTTGCCGTATTCCGATCATAACCTGTGTCCTTGCAGTGATTTGCGACGCTAAGATGGATGACTCAGGTGGGTTTGGCTCCCTCTAACTGGGCGCGTGCGGCCCAATAGCAAAGGGAAGTTGCATTTTGGCATCCCTGCTACTGAGTGGGCGAAAAAAAATTGGCCGACATGCCTGGACGGCGCAGAAGCGTCCTCTCTCCCAGGGAGATGGAGTCGGCGGTCTACGGGTGGACGGCGAATCGATAGGTGGCGCCGATACCGAAAGTCACCTGTTCGGCGGCGCCCCTCGTGGCCACGCGCGCGCTTTCGGCGGCGTCGCCAACGAGTTGGTTATAATCCAGGAAGAATTTGGTCGAGACCCGGCTCGTCCAGTCGTATTTTCCCATCAGTTCAGCCCCCGAACTCAATAGCCCGCCCTCCACGCGGAAAGGCGAGTACAAATTATTGTGCGCGAAGGCGTATTGGGTCGAAAAGTACTCCGAGGCGTACTGGTCGTTCGCAAACTGGGCGCGCGGGCCGAAAGTCAGCGTCCAATCGGGCCTTGGCCGCCAGATGTAGTCCGCGGAGAAATTGACGGCGAGGCCAGAGTTGCCGGTTACGCCCTGCAGAACTTCGGCCCGCGTGCGGATGGATTCCAGGGGGTAGTATTCGATAAAGCCGCCGCCTTGCGTCGTTACGTCCGCCTTGGCGAGACGCAGGTCGATATCCTGTCCGTGAAGGCGGCTTTGCAGCGAAATCGAGACCGCTGGGCCAGCGCGGAAGCTGTCCGTTTCCAAAAGGCTGTATGTGATCGCATCGTTGGGGAAGGACAGAAATTGCCTGTCGTCAGCCTGGCGGATGTCGGCGATGGGCCGGAAACCGAGTTCGTAATGTTTGGAACCGAGCCAGATCGGCTGAAGCACGCCGTAGCCGCCAAGATCCACGATCCAGGCCGATGGCGGCGCGTCCTCCGGGGGCGGGAAATCCAAGGCGTGCGCGGCGCTCGCGCTGACAAGCGCGCCGCCAGCACTTACGGCAATAATCAGCCGCCACGCCTTCATGGCTGCCCCTCCTTCGCCCAAGCACAAACTCGCCTATGCGCACACATATAGGCGTCGCCTTTGCTCATAGCACCACATTTCCAGGCCGCTGAGGAGATTTCATGGCAGCGTTGCTTAATTACGTTGCAAGAAGAGGCCCAATTTATTCCTTCTCGAAGCCGAGCCAGCCGAATCGGTTGTTCTTCGGAATGCTTTTCGGCGCCGTCGAGCCGGCCTGAGCGCGCACGCCGCGATTTTCGGCGAGTTCCGTGACGGTCTTGGCGCGCCCCGAGGCCTCGACAACCTTGAGGCCCGACGCGCCGTCGAAGACTTGCGCGTCGGCAAGGCCGCCATCCTTGTATTTCTGAAGGCGCACGCCGCGGCCGCGCGTCATCTCGTTCAGCTCCGAGAGCGGAAAGACAAGGAGCCGCCGGTTCTCGCCGATCACGGCCACCGTGTCGCCCTCGGCGGGCCGGCACAGCGCGGCGCGCTCTCCTTCGCCAAGGTTCAGGATCTGCTTGCCCTTCCGCGTCTGCGCGACGACTTCCTCCTCCGGCACGATGAAGCCGTTTCCGACAGTCGAGGCGACGAGAAGCTTCCGGCCGGGCTTGTGCATGAAGCCTTCAAGAATATCGTCCGCCTCGTCGAGGTCGATCATCAGGCGCACCGGCTCGCCATGGCCGCGCCCGCCCGGCAGCGCGTTGGCTTCGAGCGTGTAGAACTTCCCGTTCGTGGCGAACAGCACGATCTTGTCGGTGGTCTGGCCCTTGATCGCGTATTTGAGCGCGTCGTCGGTCTTGAACGCGAGCTTCGACAAATCCGCGTCGTGGCCTTTCAGCGCGCGAATCCAGCCTTTCCCGGACAAGACGACGGTGACGGGCTCTTTCTCGATCAGCGCATCCTCGATGGAAACGTCGATCTGCGGCAGGCCCGCGAACTCGGTCTTGCGCTTGCCGAGCGCCGTGCCCTTGCCGAAGCGCTTCTTGACGTCCTTGATCTCGGTGGAAATCCTGTCCCACTGCTTGTCGTCGGAGCCGAGCAACTCCTGCAAGGCTTGGCGCTCCTCGGAAAGCGTCCCGTGCTCGGCCCTGATCTCGATCTCTTCGAGCTTGCGCAGCGAGCGCAGCCGCATGTTGAGGATCGCCTCGGCCTGAACATCCGTCAGGCTGAACCGCGCGATCATCGCGGGCTTCGGCTCGTCCTCGTTACGGATGATGCGGATCACCTCGTCGAGGTTGAGATAGGCGATGAGCAGGCCGCCGAGGACTTCGAGCCGGTGCTCGATCTGCTTCAGCCGGTGCTCGGAGCGCCGCCGGAGGACCACCTTGCGATGGTCGAGCCATTCCTGCAGCACCTGGATGAGGCCCATCACCTGCGGGATCTGCCCCTTCGACAGCACCGTCATGTTGAGCGGAATGCGCGCCTCAAGTTCGGTCAGCTTGAAGAGCTGCTCCATGAGCAGCGCCGCATCCACATTGCGCGATTTCGGGTCGATGACGATGCGGATGTCCTCGGCGAACTCGTCGTCGACATCGGCGAGCAGCGGCAGCTTCTTGGCGGCCAGCAACTCGGCCATCTTCTCGATCAGCCGCGACTTCTGCACGCCATAGGGGATTTCGGTGACGATGATCTGGTATGTGCCGCGCCCCGTGTCCTCGACATGCCAGCGCGCGCGCAGGCGAAACGAGCCGCGCCCGGTCTTGTAGGCTTCGACGAGCCCGGCCTGATCGTCCACAAGGATGCCGCCCGTGGGGAAATCCGGCCCGTTGAGGAAGCTCAGCAGCGTCTCCACGCTCGCGCGCGGATGGCGAATGAGGTAGAGCGCCGCGTCGCACACTTCTTCGAGGTTATGCGGCGGAATGCTGGTGGCCATGCCGACCGCGATGCCGCTGGAGCCGTTCGCGAGCAGGTTCGGGATGCTCGCCGGCAGGACGACCGGCTCCTCCTCCTCGCCATCGTAGGTCTCGCGGAAATCGACCGTGTCCTCGTCGATGCCGTCGAGCAGCGCCGCCGCGACGGCCGTCATCCGCGCCTCGGTGTAGCGCATCGCCGCCGCGTTATCGCCGTCGATATTGCCGAAATTGCCCTGACCGTCGACCAGCGGATAGCGCTGCGCGAAGCTCTGCGCGAGCCGCACCAGCGCATCGTAGACCGATTGATCGCCATGCGGATGGTATTTGCCGATCACGTCGCCGACGACGCGCGCGCATTTCTTGAAGCCCGTGCCGGGGTCGAGCCGGAGCTGGCGCATGGCGTAAATCACGCGGCGGTGCACGGGCTTCAGCCCGTCGCGCACGTCGGGCAGCGCGCGGTGCATGATGGTGGAGAGCGCGTAGGCGAGGTAACGCTCTTCGAGCGCGTCCTTCAGCTTGATCGGCTCGATGGGTGCAGGCGCGAGAATTGTTTCGTCTGACATTCGTCACAGGTAGCGGCTGCGGAGCCGCGCGCCAAGATACCGATTTGCTATTGAACACTTTCCTTTGGCAGGGACAGCAATTCGCGGACCGCTTCGTCGATGTCCTGGGAGATGCCTGCTTCCGCGAGAGCTTCTCGCACAAGCCTTCGAGCCCTCTGAAATTTCACATTATCCGGCAGCGTCACGTCTGCGGCCAGAGCTTCCGCTTGCACGGCGAGGCTCGCGAGCTTTTCATGAAGTTCCTCGGAGGGATCAAAACGCGGAATAGGAAGGGTGAACATGACCTTATCGAAGTGACGCGCTCCAAATTGGCCGACGGCTTGAAGATTGGAAATTTGTTTGCGACCGGTTTCGCTATTCAGTATCGCGATCAAGTAGTTAGCTTCAGTCTCGCTTCCAGGCGCAAACCAGTAAAGTATATGCTCAACCACAGCACGATTATCTCGTATGACACAGGCGGCAGGTAACGTACCCGAAGCGGCATATACGACTCGGAGTGACGGAATAGGAAACTGGACACTGAGCTTGCCATAATAGTCAAACTGCTCAATTAATTTCATCTTGTTGTCGCCGTACTCATTCCAAGTCTTTTCGGCTGCGCTCATCCAACCTACAATTCCCGAGTGCCCTCTGTCGGCTGCGCCTTTTGCGTTTAGGATTGTTCCATCCCCGTTCACAGGTATTACACCTTCGAACGGACGAAATAGACGGAAAGGCAATATGCTCTCCCCCAAAAGAACCGGGCGGATGAACCCTGCCTCTACGCGATGCTCAATGGCCTCAAGCCCGTTCCAGGGTTTCTTTTCCTGCGTCGACCTTCTGCTTCGGACGAGGGGCATGGAAGGGTCTGCCCCAAGCTTACCCATCGTTCGCCGCTCCACCAAACAAAGCATGCGCGGAACGAGGGTAGCGCCCTGGCGAAAGGACCGGCGATAGGGAGATCCGGACGTGAACTGTGCGGTTGCGGGCGCGGGGCCGCCTTCCTGTACGGTCAGTTTCAAATCGGCGATGTCTTCGTGGGCGTCGCGATAGGGTAAGGTTCCCGAATAGGCTCGCACGGTGGAAGGGGCTGCCTCCGCCTTTCCGCGCTTCTTCGCGAACACAACGCAGGACGGAACTGGAAAAAGCGGAAAGACGCCATCGTCCATGGTCCAGGCTTCATCGAATGCGATCTTGATGTTCTTGAAGTCGCCGCTTCTAAACTTTCCAAACTGGCCTCGCGTCAGAGCCGCCAATGGCATCACGAATGCGATCCGGCCCGATGGCCGCGAGTAGAGCGCCGCCGTCCTGATCGTGAATAAGGCGCTGAGGTCGTTCTGCGTCGCGAACTTCCCGCCGACATAGACCCCTTCATCTTTCGCGAGTTCCTTGAACCTCGTTTGCAATGGATCGCTCATGTGCCGCAGGGCAACCCATGGGGGGTTGCCGATCAACACAGTCACGCGCCCGCCCCGCGCCGAAAAAGCAAGCGGCCGGGAAAGGTTGCGGGCGACGTAGGACCAGATCGAGTCGCGCCCAACCTTGCGAAGCTCATCGTAGACAAGGAAGGTCTTTCCGAGATCGACGATTCCCAAATCCTCTTCATCGGTCGTGGGGCGGCGGTAATGCTCGGTCGTAATGCGATGGATTGTCTTTTCGACCTGCTGGCGCGACAAACCTCGTTCCGACGCCTCGTCGATTGCCTGGATCGCTTTATCGAACAAAGGCGGCTCTTTGCAGAATACTTCCGGGAAGTCCAGTGTCGCCGGCCCGAAGTCGGGCGGCAGCGGCGGAACGGTTACGGTCAGTTTTTTACCGGTGAAGAACTGCGTCACCTCAAGCTGCAACGCATCTCCAAGATAAACAGGGATAGAGATCGGACCGGAGCGATTGTTGAGGACCGGCGCCAGCGCCAAAAGATATGTGACGCGCGCTATAATTGCGGCGACAGGGTGAATATCCATGCCCGCGACGTGAAGCGTGGCCTCGTAGGCTACATCTCCCGGATCCATGCCGGCGGCTTCAGCTTCGAGCAAATAGAGTCGCACGGCGTGGAACAGGAAGCTGCCGGAACCGCAAGCCGGATCGAGCACCAAATCTTCAACAGGTCGTTTGATTGAATGCTTCACCACCTTTGCGGCAAGCCAATCGGGCGTGTAGTATTCGCCGAGGTCGTGGCGTTCGCCGGGATCGATGAGGCTTTCGTACAGCACTTTGAGAACGTCGGTCTCGGCTTCCCGAAGGCGGAACCTGCCAACGTGATTAGCGATGCGCCGCACGAGGTCGCGCCCCTCGGGGTCGGCAAGCGGCCAATCGAAAAAGTCGCTTTCGACGGCACCGTTGATATTGGCGTCTCTAAACGCGGCGCCAGACAAAATGCGTGCCGGGTCGTCATCCTTCAATCCGAGTACGGCGAGCGCGATGGCCTTTGCAACAATGACGAGAAATGTGTGCTGGAACCAGAGGGCGTCCCCTTCGATGGTGCGCCCATAGACAAGGGTGAGAAGCTGATTCCACAACTGCCGCTTAAGCGCCGTGGCTGGAGCGTCCTTGATACGCGACCAAGTCTCCGACAGCTTGTCACGAGCCCGCCTGTAGGCGACGCTATCTTGGCCCAGCTCGATCTTAACCGTCAGCGGGTCGGGCGGCAATGAAGCCCGGATGGCTATGGCGCCATCCAGCCAGGCGAGAAATTGCTCAGCTTTCGCGGGATCGAGCGTTGCCTCCTTGATCTTTTGAAGTTGCTCATTTTGGCGTTCGAAAACGACCCATCGCAGACCGTCGGTGGCGAGACCAACGAACCGCTCCCCCGTCTCGCGTTCCCGGTCGGCAAGATAGTCGGGCATACGACGCTCGACATCTCCCCATTCCGCGGTGAGATTACGTTTTGCCTCCAGAACCGTGCGCCCAATCAGGGCGTCGAGCCGGCCCTTAACCTCAGGCACGCGTTGCTCGAAATTCAGGGCGTGAAGCTCTGCTCCGAACTCTTCGATCAGGAGTTGGCGGAAGTCGGCCTTCACCTCATCATGGCCGGGCCTCGTTGCAAGATGCGCGAGGATATCACGCGTGCTCTGCTTGGTCATCGAAGCGCGCGGCGCATGGTGGAGAGCGCGTAGGCGAGGTAGCGCTCTTCGAGCGCGTCCTTCAGCTTGATGGGCTCGATGGGGGCGGGCGCGAGAATCGTTTCGTCTGACATGTCTTATGGGTAGTGTTGTCGCATCGCCAACTCAAGACCCGGCGATGTTTTCATCGCCCCGGTTCCCATTTATGATGTGGGAAGATTGGGAGTCGCAGCCATGACGATCATGACCATCCGCATCCCCGGTTAAGCGCACGACGCCCTAATGCTGCAGGGACATGAACGCCCGGTAGAGCACGATCGGGTTATGGTGGCCCTTGTAGACCGGATGCGCCGCCTTATCGAGTTGAAGCAGCGAATAAACCGCCGTCTGGGCTGAGCGGATCGAATACTCCACCGTGAACACCGTGTCGTCCGCCAGTTCGCAGAACTGCCCCGCAAAGGCGAGGTTCCACCAGCCCTTGGGCATGACATGCGGCCGGTCTCCCGGCGCGCGCGTGAGAAACTCGCTCATGACATACGGCATCGTGCGCGGGATGCAGATGGCGTTGTCGAGCACGGCCTGTGCGTGCTCTTGTGCGCCGAGATGGCCGAGCACTTCGGTCATGATCTCCCGGCCCGTGCAATTCGTCATGGGCTTTCTGACGAAATTGCCGGAATTGTCGACCGATAGCCCGTAGCCCCAGAAGACGTCGATGCCGTCCGGCTGGCCGATGAAATGCGGCTGCTGCGGGAGCGCGATCGACAACAGCCAGCCGGAATCCGCGAAGGTGACGAGGCCGCCCTCGCCGGGAACGTTGCCAGTGAAATCCTTGACGATGTTGAAGAAGGTGGGGTCTTTCAGCGTGCCCGTGAACGAAACCCATTTCGAATCGTCCGGGCGGCTGTCGAAGGCGGAGGGGCGGCCGAATTCGGGCCTGCCCTCGGAAATCCGCTCCCAAAGCCGCCAGCCCGCGCCCTTCTTCTCGGGCAGGTAAGGCGCGGGCGCGTCCATCGAGCCGAGCGTCGCCGAGTCCGCCATGGAGCCGAGTGTGACGATGACATAGTCGTTCGCGTCGAGCTTCAGCTCCTCGACTGCGCCGCCGCGCTCGATCACGAGCGCCGACGGCCTCTGCGCGTCCTTGATGCGCTCGAAGCTTATGCCGGACACGATCGTGTCCGTCACGAAGCGCACGCCCTTCCCGTCCAGCCAGCGGGCAAGCGGCCTCACCATCGAATCGTATTGATTGTAGGTCGTCCGCATGATGCCCTGGAGGCGGTTGAGGCCCTGCATCATGTGCACGAAGCGCATCAGATAGCGCTTCATCTCGACGGCGCTGTGCCAAGGCTGAAAGGCGAAGGTGGTCGCCCACATGACCCAGAAGTCTGTCAGGAAAAAAGCCTTGTCGAAATGGTCGTCGATGGCGCTCGACCCGAGCACGCTTTCGGGGCTCAGCGCAAGCTCGATGATATTGAGCCGATGCCGCTCGCTCAAGCCGAAATGCGGCGACGACATCTTGCGGCCGGCGCGCACGAGGCGCGCATGCGAATAGGTCTTCAGCGCCTCGTTGCAGGCGAAGATCTCCTGCGTGACGGACCGCGAGCCGTCGAGCGCCGGGATCGAGGAGAACAGATCGTAGGTGCAGACATAGTGCGCCTCAAGCACGCGGCCGCCGCGCGCGATGTATCCGGTCTCGGGCGAGCCCGCGCCTTCCAGGCTGCCGCCGGGCTTCGGCCGGTCGCCATAGATGGTGATGTTTCGCCCGGCGATCTTTCCGTCGCGGATAAGGAAAACGGCAGCCGCGAGCGAGGCGATGCCGCCGCCGATGAGATGAAAGCGGACCTCCTGCGGCTCTGGAAAGTCGGAGAATTCCGTTTGCGGCTCTATGGTCAAGGTTCGGCTCCCTGTTCTTGAAACCCACGCTTAGATTGTAGATCACCGAAGTCCTTGCCTTGACTGAAGTCAAGCCGATGCGCCCGGCTCTCCCATGCTATGCTCGGCTCGGTTCCTTTGAGGAGGATTTCGCGATGAGAGCGATGGTTTTCACAACGCCGGGCCAGCCTCTCAGGCTCGAACATCGGGACATTCCGGCGCCTAAGCCGGGGCAGGTTCTGTTGAAGGTGCGCGCCTGCGCCATATGCCGGACCGACCTGCACGTCGTCGATGGCGAACTTGCGCCGGTTCGCGTCAGCATCGTGCCGGGACACGAGATCGTTGGCGAGGTCGCGGGCCTCGGCGAGGGCGTCGAGGGCGTGCGGTTGGGTCAGCGCGCCGGCGTCGGCTGGCTTGGCCACACCTGCGGCCTGTGCCGCTTCTGCAAGCATGGCGAGGAGAACCTTTGCGATAACGCGGAATTCACGGGCTACCAGCGTGACGGCGGCTTCGCCGACTACGCGCTGGCCGACGCCGCCTTCGTCTTTCCGCTGCCGGACGCCTATGGAGATGCGGAGGCCGCGCCGCTGCTGTGCGCCGGGCTGATCGGCTATCGTTCGCTGAAAATGGCGGGGCCGGGCAAAAATCTCGGCATTTACGGCTTCGGCGCAGCCGCGCACATTGTGGCGCAGGTCGCGCTTTGGGAAGGCCGCCGCGTGTACGCTTTTACCCGGCCCGGCGATACGGCCGCGCAAAGCTTCGCGCTCTCGCTGGGCGCGCGATGGGCGGGCGGCTCCGGCGATACGCCCCCGGCCGAACTCGACGCCGCCATCATCTTCGCGCCAGCCGGCGCGCTGGTTCCCCTCGCGCTCAAGGCAGTTCGCAAGGGCGGCATCGTGGTTTGCGGCGGAATCCATATGTCGGATATCCCAGGCTTCCCTTACAGCATTCTCTGGGGCGAGCGCGTTCTGCGATCCGCCGCGAATCTCACGCGGAAGGATGCGAAAGAGTTCCTCGCGCTTGCGCCAAGAGTTCCGGTCAGGACGACGATACAGACCTTTGCCTTGACCGAAGCGAACGAAGCGCTGCTGGCGCTAAGAGAGGGGCGGCTGACCGGCGCCGCCGTGCTCATCCCCTGATCAGGCGTTTTTCGATTCGTCCTCGGTCGCGGTGGAAAGCGCGTGCATAAGGTCGGTACGGGACACCACGCCGACAAGCTTTCCCTTGTCGATCACCGGAACGCCCCGTGTTCTCAGCTTCACCATCAGTTCCAGCACGCGCGTCAGCGGCGTTTCCGGGTCCACATGAATCACGTCCTTGGTCATGATTTTCGACACGGTCAAGGTCATGACCTCATTGTAATGGGGGACGAGGTGACCGGTGTCGAACAGGAACGACTTCAGGAAGTCGAGCTTCGTCACAAGGCCGAGAAGTTCATCGCCATCGAGGACCGGAAAGGAATTGAAGTCGTTCTGATCGAAAAGCTGCCCAAGCTCCCGCAAAGTCATCGTGGGGGGAACGGTCTTGACGTTCTTGGTCATGAATTGGCCGGCATGCCATTCAAGAAATCGATGCATCGGCATGAGGTCCTCCATCGCGGTCTGCGGAGTTTTCGAGATTCAGGATACCACGCGGCGCGCTGCGAGCCACGCCGCAAATCGGACTAGTACGCTCGCATTGCTTATAGGCGCGCGCGGCAGAGGCGGTAGGCAATTGCGAGACGCCACACGAGCCGGGTTGGTAGAACAGCAACCGCCGCCCGTCTATCGGAGATTAGGCGGCCCAGCGCCGCTGATGGGAATTGGCGGAATTTCCAGACCGTTAAGCCGGGCCTGGAAATCGTTGAAACTGACGCCCCTGCCTCCGCGCTCGCGGAAGTACATGTGCTGGGCGAACCATCGCATGGGCGGGGCGCCGTGCGCAGCCGAGATCAAGGCGTTCGGCGGGGCGAGGTCGAACGCCAAACGGGTCGCGTGCTTCAGCCAGAACCGAGGCAACTCGCTCCGGAGCGCAACCTCCGGCGGCGGCCCCAAATGCAGCAGGTTATCTGCGACAACATGCGCGGCGCGCCGCCCGTAATGAATGGCGTAGCCGATGCCGCCCCCCGTCGCGGGCGAAACCATGCCCGCGGCGTCGCCGATAAGGGTTATGCCGTCCGTGGCCCACGGGCTGACAAGCCCGCCACAGGGGATTCGTCCCCTCCGCTGGGCGGCGATTTTCGCCCCGCCGAACCCGAAAATCTTCTCCGTCTTGCGCAGGAAGGCGCGCAAATGCGGCCGCCGGCCCGGTCCCGCCGCGAGCCCCGCATGGAAAACCGAAGGCCCTGGCGCGACCCAGGCCATGTAGCCGGGAGAGAGCTTCGAATCGAGGAAGCAGTGAAGGAAGCGCGGGTCGGCCTGCTCCAGGCCCTCGAATTCGACTTCGATTCCGGTCAGGAAGCTCCGGTTCAGCCCAAGGCCGAAACAGCGCGCCACGGCCGACCGGGCGCCATCCGCGCCAACGATATGCCGCGCCGAGATGTTGACGCCGGAGAAAACGAAGGCGCCTCCGCGCCGCTCTGCGCCTTGGAAGGGCGTGCGGTAGAGGATTTGCGCTCCCGCGCGCATCGCTTCCTGCGCGAACCAGTTCAAGAGCCGGCCCGTCTCGGTCGTGAGAAAGAAGCTGCCGGGCGCGAAGAGATCGAAATGCTTCAGATTGGGAGCGTACAAGCGGACGCCGTAGACCCTGCGCGTAAGATTGTGCGGAAGATCGACTTCCTCGGCGGCTTCCTTGAACAGGATGCCGGTGGTCCGCACGCTATCGCCCGCCGACTGCTTTTCTTCCAGAACGGCCACCCTCAGGCCTCTCATCGCGGCCGTCTTCGCGGCGACGAGCCCAGCGAAGCTGGCGCCGACAATGACAAGATCGTAGGGTTGTGGAGCGCGCGTCATTGGCAAAATCTCAAAAGAAACGATTTCAGCATCTTTGTGCGAGGCGAATGTGGCGGTTCTGAAGCTTGCCGGGCGCGACAGATAGCGCTCCCTATGAGCGCCGCTCAAACTTATAGGCGCCCCGGCAGGACAATAGGGGCGCTATGTGTCAGTATGGAACGCGTCGCCAGAATGTATACAATAGAAATATAGAAGTATCTGGTGCGTCAAACTTTAGACTAAATGATGGCGTTAGGCCTAATTCCAGACATCGACAGCGACACGAGAAGAAACAAACGGGGCCGTGAACTGGCTATCCAGGCGCCCCGGCAAGACCGTTAAGAATTCGGCTGTGGCGTACCGGGCGAGCAATCGCGAGGGGGGTAAGATGAGATTTCGCATTTCAGTCCTGATTGGTTGCGCTGTTCTCCTGGCGGCGACCGTGTCCGCCGTGGCGGCGCCCCGCGACGATAAGTCGAACGTCCTTCGCGGCATGGCCGCCCGGCTCGGCCACGTTCTCGGCGCCGCCTCCGCCTGCCCGAATGTGGCGCGGCCGCGCATCAAGGGAATCTCCGACAAATTCGTCGACGTGGTGAGGTCTTCCGCTTCGACCGACGACGAAAGCAAGTCCATCCTGGACTTGTTCAACGGCAACTATCTTGAAGGCGTCCGCTCGGTGAACGCGAGACAGATGGATTGCTCTACGGCTGACCGCGAGCTTGGCGATCTTGAGGCGGCGTCCGTCCCCGCCCCAGCGCCGCAGCCGGCCCAGTTGGCCGCCGCGCCATCGCAAGGCTCCGCCTTCGCCACGCAAGTCGCGCCAATCGCGCCCGTCGCGATCCGGGGCGTGAGCGATACTGAAATCCGTTTTGGCGCTTCCGTGCCGCTGACAGGCCCGAACAAGGATTATGGCCATCAGACCCGCGTCGGGATCGAAACCGCGTTCCGGACGGCCAACGACGCGGGCGGCGTCCACGGCCGCACCTTGCGCCTTATCGCCGCCGACGATGGCTACGAGCCCACGCGAACCGCCGAGACCATGAAACAGCTTTACGACAAGGATCAGGTCTTCGGCTTCGTCGGGAATTTCGGCACCGCGACGGCCATGGTCGCCGCGCCCTTCGCGCTCGAACGCCAGATGCTGTTTTATGCCGGCTATACCGGCGCTGGCGTCCTTCGCCGCGATCCGCCGGACCGCTACGTCTTCAACTACCGGGCGAGCTACGCCGAGGAAACCGAGGCCGTGGTGCGCTATCTGATCAAGGTGCGCCTGGCTGAAACCGGAGCAGATCGCGGTGTTCGCGCAGCAGGACGCCTATGGCGACGCGGGCTTCGCTGGCGTGGCGAAGGCCATTCGGGCGATGCGCGGCGGCGACGGCGGCTTCATCCTTCGCACCGGCTATCCGCGCAATTCGCTCAACGTTGACCCGGCCATCGCGCAGCTGAAGGCCAGCAAGACCTCGATCAAGGCAGTGGTGATGGTCGCGACCTACCGGGCGGCGGCGAAGTTCATCGAGAAAACGCGCGACGCCATCCCCGGCCTGGTCTACACAAATCCTTCCGCTGTCGGCGGCATTTCACTGCGCGATGAGCTGATGCTGCTCGGGCCGCGCTTTGCGGACGGCGTGATCGTGACGCAAGTCGTCCCGGCGGTGGACGGCTACTCATCCCTGATCCTCGAATACAAGGCGGCGCTCGCGAAAGCCTTCGGCGGCGAGGCGCCGGACTATGTGTCGCTCGAATACTACGTCGCGACAAAGATTCTCATCGAAGCGCTGAAGCGCGCCGGCCCGCAGCTCGATACCGAGAAGCTGGTGGACGCCTTCGAGAACCTGCGGGATTTCGACATGGGGCTTGGGACGCCCATCAACTTTGGCCGCAGCGAGCACCAGGGGTCGCACAAGGTGTGGGGCACGCAGCTGAACGACGCCGGAAAGTTCGAGCCGTTCGAGCTGCAATAGCGCGGCGTTAGAGTTTCCGGTCGCAGCGCCAACCGGCAGCGCAAACTCTTGGCTTAAGCAACCAGGCGCATGCCGGCCGTTTTTGCGGCTTTCTCGTCGAAGGTCACGGTGTGCGAGCAATTCGCGTGATCGGCGGATCTCTCGATAAGGCAATCGGCAAAGTCCGCGTTTGAGCGCGCATAGCCGCGCACCGCAATGAAGACGACGTCGGAATTCTCAACGCAAAAGGTTCTGACCTTCAGAAGCTTATCGAGCACGGCGACGGTTTCCGTCTTCGTCGCCGCGTAGCACGATTGCATGACCCAAACCAATTCGACAATAGAAACCAGGGCGATAAACCCCGGTTCGTCTTCGGAAAGCTGTTCGATCAGAGCGGTTGCTTTTGGCGATTGGATCGGATCGTCCTGGGCGATGTAGCGGACCAGAATGTTGGTGTCCAGTCCGATCACCGGCCCGCTCCGCGCTCCGCGATGGCCCTGTTCATATCCTCGATGGTGACCGGCGAGCGTGGCTTCCTCAGCATGCCCTTTAAGGATTGAACGTCATCGGTCGCGGGAACCAGCAAATATTGCCCCTTCTCGACCTCGACGAATTCGACGCGGCTTCCAGCCTCCAGCCCAAGCGCCGCCCGCACCTGCGCGGGAATGGTGATTTGCCCTTTGGAGGTGACGGTGGATGTAGGCATAAGCACCTTACCATATCCTTACTTGCCTTACATAAGGTAAGGCGACAGGAGAGTCAAGTTGGCGGCAAGATAAACGGCCCCTTCCTCCCCAGCTGCGTCTCGCAGATTTCCCCAGGCCCTTCGGCGCGCTCACCGAGAAAACCGTCGATGGCCGCGAGACCCTGATCCGCGATCGCGCCGGCGATCGCTCGCTCGTCCTTTTCGACAGCGGCGATGAGATTACCGTGGAGGCGGGTGAGGAGGGGGTCCGGTTCCTTTTGGTTTCGGGCAAGCCCCTCAAGGAGCCTGTCGCCTGGTACGGCCCCATCGTCATGAACACTGAAGAGGAATTGCAAGCAGCGGTTCGCGAACTGCGCGACGGAACCTTTATCAAGACTGCCAGGACGGCAGGCTCTTGACCGGGCTTGGATAAAGCGGCTTTCTCGAAGCATCTTCTTCGTCGTCCATCGCAACCACGGATCATAGTGTCATGGCGTTTGGCTACCTTGCGCTTGCGCTTGCTTTGGCGGTGAGCCTCAATGCGGCGAACCGGTTTCTCAGAGCGGGAGGAACGCTAATCGCGGCCCTTGCTCTCTCGATGCTCGCCGTCTCGATCGTCGCGGCCGATTTCGATGGAACATTTACGGCGATGCCGCCGGCCTCGTCGCCCCTCGACCCCTTCAAGCCCCTTATTCTCAATATTCAGGCGGCCATGGCGACGGCCGCCGCCGCGTTCCTCTTTTGGTGCGCCCTATTCCAGCTGAAACGCCGCACAGTGGAGGCCGCGCCGCTTGTCAACACGGCATCCGCCTTCGGCCTTATCTCGCGCTATGCGCACTGGATCACCGCGACGCTGATCTTGTGCCTTGTGCCGATGGGGCTGTTCGTTTCGGTCTTGAAAGCGGGATCCCCGGAAAGCGACGAATACCTTACCGCTCATCAATCGCTTGGTCTGGCGATCTTTGCGGTCGCCATCCTTCGTTTGTTGTGGCTCCGCGTTAGTCCACCGCCCGAGCCGCCGTTTGCTCTGAAGCTTTGGGAACGCCGCCTGGCGCGGCTGGTTCACATCGGCCTGTACGTCCTGATCTTCGCATTTCCTCTCAGCGGCTTTTTCATGTGCGCCTTCAGCGGAAAGGCGATGCAGTTTTTTGGGTGGTCTTTCCCGCCTCTTGCGACCGCGGACAAGCATGCCGCGCAAATCTGGATTGCGGCCCATGACTTCGTTCTGCCATCGGCCTTCTATGTTTTGATTTTGGCGCATGCCGGCGGCGCGCTGAAGCATCATTTCTTGGACGGTCGCGCCAGCGATATCCGCCGAATGCTGGCTTAGCGCCTAAGTTCTCGCTACGGGGGCGCCGCTGCGCCGCGAAGCGAGAGGCCTTAAGCCGCTGTATGGTTCAACCGCTTGGTAAAGGCGCGGGCTTGGCGGCCGCCATCGGGAAGGACGCGAACATCCGGGGATTGCAGGACGGGTTGGCTCAGCCGGGAGGCGGGAAATGCGCTCCCTTGCTCCGCTCCCGCGAGGCGCGAAACCAATCGCTCCGGCTCGCTGCCTGCGCTTTTGGGCTCCTGGAAGGCATCCCGCAAACGCTCAAGATCGCGCTTGTAAGCGGCGCCGAACGAAGTTTGTGAAAGTTTTGCCATCTGAAACACCAGGGACACTTTGAGTATTGATAATGACTTAACTCCTGGCGCAGGCTCAGGTTGCATCCCATCGCTTACCACACAAATAGTTGAGACCCGGTTGCGGCTCGGGCAATAGATTGGCGCTTACACGCCGTGCTCCCGGTGTTCGAGAACGGGGATGCCGCGCTTCCCCGTCGACGAGATTGCCGGCGTTCGACCGGCGCTCGAATAGGCGAGGCGGTCGTTGCAGAGGAGATTTTCGGGAGCGGCCGCGATGGTCAAGATCAAGCTTTTGGTGGCGCAAAATTGGCGCATGCAACCAACCTTAGACTTGTGTCAACGAAAAAATTTAGGTAAAACGATAATATAATTGCAAGGGCAGAAAATACAATGGACCTCGAAAAGGTTGTTTTCGGATTCTTCATTCTTCTGGCGGCCACGTTGAACTTCGGGTTTGTCTATGGCGACATCGCCAACCCCGACTACCACAATATGTGGGAGCTTTTCGCCGCCGTCACCGTCAGCTTGATCGCCATCGTCCTGAAATTGGGGGATCGCACCCATATCGGCGCGGTTCACTTGGCTTCGAACCTCGTCGCCTTGATGCAACTCCTGGGGGCGGCGCTCGTCTGGTTCTTCGCCAGCCAGAAAGGCGCCCCGATAGCCGGCGCCACATTCGCCAGCGTCGTGTCCCTTGCCGCCGGCGCTCTGCTCGCCAACCTTGTGTCTGTGATCATCATGATCGTCGATACGACGATCCAGAGACGCTGAGGTGCACAGCGCGTTTTTCATAACCATCCGGCGGCTCAGGGCGCCGCTGATCCTCATCATCCTGATCTTCGCCCTGTCGACCATGGGGCTCGCGCTCATCCCCGGCGTCGACGCGCAAGGCCGGCCCTGGCGGATGACGGTGTTCGAGGCCTTCTACTTCGTAACCTACACCGCGACCACCATCGGCTTCGGCGAGCTTCCGAACACCTTCACCGACGAGCAGCGCCTCTTCGTTCTCCTGATCATCTACTCATCCGTCATCGGCTGGGCGTACCTGCTCGGCTCGTTTCTCGGCCTCACGCAGGACAAGGCGCTCCAGCAAGCCATCGTGACGGCGCGGTTCCAGCGCTCGGTCGGCAGGCTGCGCGAGCCTTTCTACCTCGTTTGCGGCCTTGGCGAGACAGGCGCGATGGTCGTGCGCGCGCTCGACAAACTCGGCTATCGCTTCGCCGCCATCGACAGGGATGAGCGCAAGGTTCTGGAGCTTGAGATCGAGGAGCTTTCGAGCGGCGCGCCGCTGCTTGCCGCCGACGCCCGCTCGCCCGAAACGCTCTCGGCGGCGGGTCTCCTGAAGCCCGAGTGCAAGGGCGTGCTCGCGCTTTCCAGCGACGATGCGACCAACCTCGCAATCGCGATCGCCGCCGCGCTTCTCAGGCCCGGCTTGCCTGTCGTCGGCCGCGCGGATTTGCCCGCCGCGGCGGCGTCCATGACCTCGCTCGGGACGTATCGCGTCATCAACCCCTTTCGCGAGTTCGGAAGCCACCTGGAACTCGCCATGCGGGCGCCCGATACGCAGAGGCTGCTTGCGTGGCTCACGAGTACGCCCGGCTCCTACTTGCCGCCAAGCCTTCCGCCGAGAATTCCCGCGGCGCCGGGGCACTGGATCGTCTGCGGCTACGGCCGGTTCGGCAACGAGGTGGTGTCGGCGGTGCAGAGAGGCGGCTTCAAGGCGACCATCATCGACCCCGCCGGCATGCACGCCGATGGGCTGCGCTCGATCAAGGGGATCGGAACGGGCACGGCCGCGCTTTACGAGGCTGGCTTGGACACGGCTTCGGGGCTGTTCGCGGGCACCGACGACGACACGACGAATCTTGCCATCGCCATCGCGGCCCGGCGCCTCAATCCGGGCATTTTCATCATCGTGCGGCAGAACCAGTTGGCCAACCAGATGCTTTTCGCGCATTTCGGCGCCAACATGACCATGATCCCAAGTCAGATCATCGCCAACGAGTGCATTGCCGTGTTGCGCACTCCGCTGCTGGCCGAGTTTCTCGATATCGTCAGGCGCAAGGACGATTTCTGGGCGTATTCCCTGGCGGAGAGCCTGCGCGCGCTGGTGGGCGCGGAAACGCCGGGTTTCTGGAGCTTCGTCATCGACGAAATCGAGGCGCCCGGTCTTGCCGATGCGATGAAGCGCATTCAGCGGCCGGTGGCCATCGGCGACCTGTCGCGAAGCGCGCAATCGAGGCAGGACCGGCTTCCCTGCCTGGCCCTTCTTGTCGTGAGGGGCGGCGAGCCGATCGAGTTGCCGTCCGACGATTTCAGCATCGCGTTGGGCGACAGGATTTTGTTCGCTGGGCTGCTTGCCGCGGCCGGCGATCAGCGCCTCGCGCTTCAAAATGCAAACGTGGCGGCCTACGTTCTGGGCGACAGGAGCGAGGCCGAGGGATGGGTCTGGCGGAAGCTTGAGAAAAGCTTGGCGCGATAACGACGGGCGGAGGGGTTACGATGGCGGCATCAGAAAAGAAAGCGCCAGCCGATTTTCGAGGGCGGCTAAGGCTCGCAACCCGCGACGCTCACTTGCGGCTTGAGGACGCGGTCGATTTCGACGGCCGGATCACCTCGCTTGAGGCCTACCGCGGTTTCATCGAAGACTTCTATCGCCTTGTCCGGCCGTTGGAAGCGATGCTCGGCGGGCTCGACCTGAGCATGCTCCCCATCGATTACCCGTCCCGCCGCAAGCTCCCCTGGATCGAGGCGGACCTCAAAGACCTTGGTCACACGGACGAAACCTTGGCGCGGCTGCCCGACTATCCGGGGATTCCTCCGCTCGCGCCTCCGCTCGAAGTTCTTGGCGCGCTCTACGTCCTCGAAGGGTCGAGCCTCGGCCGGCAGGCGATGTTGGGCGCGCTCGGCGCGCGCCTTGGCGTTCGCCCCGATTGGTGCGGCCATTTCTTCAGCGGCTACGGCAAGCGAACAGGGGAGATGTGGCGCGGCTTCGTCGCGGTGCTGAACGAGGCGGGCCGTTCGCCGGAAGCGGCGCAGGTCATCGAGAACGCCGCTCTGGCGTCCTTCGCCGCCTTCGAGGCCTGTCTTGCGGAGGGCCGCCATAAGAGCGAGACGCGCGCCGCGCAGCCAGGGCTTCGCTGCCCGGTCGGCCGGAACCGCGAGACTTAGAGCCAAATAAGAAAAATTGAAATCGACCCAAGACATCGACGAAATCGAATTCGACTTACCCAAAAAGGAGTAAGGGCTGCGCGCAAGGAGGCTAGCGGCGGGCCGATGTTCTCATCGCCGAAGGCGCGCCTGCCTAATCCGTGAAGACGCCGTGCTTCTCGACATGGGCGGCAAGGCCCAGCGCATGTTCGCGCGCATGCCGCTCGGCGAGATCTCCGTCGCGGGCCCTGAGCGCCGCGACAATGGCGTCGTGATCCCTGATCGTGCGGGCGGCGCGGTCGTCCGCGCGCAAGGACACGGTGCGAATGGCGCGGATGTGGATGAACAGGTTCTGGGTCATCCCGGCTATGAGATTGCAGCCGCAAAGGCCGATGATGGCCCGATGAAACCCGATGTTCGCTTCCGAATATTCGTTGACCTGGTCGCAGAGCGGCTCTCCCCTAACCCGGTCGAAGAGCTTCTCCAGGCTCCTGAGTTCATCGCCGGTCGCTTTTTCCGCCGCCAGCCGGGCCGCCATTCCCTCAAGCGCGGCCCAAACGACGATCATCTCGCAAATCTCCTTCTTGGATTTGCGGACGACATAGATGCCGCGACGCGGAACCGCCCGGACAAAGCCCTCCTGTTCGAGAAGCGTCAGCGCCTCCCTGATCGGAGTCCGGCTGACCCCGAGCATCTGGGACAACTGGCGTTCATCCAACCGGATCGGATCGAACTGCCCGTATACGTCCATTTCCGTGATGGCCCGCTTCAGTTCGTCGTAAGCCTGCGTTCTAAGGCTTGTGCTCGCCTCCAAGGGAACGACCTTCAACTCCGGCTGCTTTGCCGCATGCGTCACGCCTCGACTCTCCCTTCTAGTTGGCTCTGCTCTCTTATGGCGGGAACGATGGAGCCCCAAATCGCATCGACGCCTCGGAGCCGGAGGGACGGCCCCGGCGATGCATGACGCGTTTGCGTGTGAAAATTAGACGGAACCAAAGATGAGCTTCCCAGGCTCGCGACGCTTCGGAACGCAAGAATGTCCGCGGCCGAGCGTCAATTTTGATGATCCTATCATCGCATTTTGAAAACGATTTGATCTGAATCATTTCTAAGAGGAGTGGGTAGAAAAAGTTTGGATAGTGTCAAGCGCAAATCGATCGCAAGATGATTTCATCATCCATTTGGATGAGCGGGGCAAATAATGTGGCGCGCCAGGCTTCGAAACGGAACCGTTATTATGAAATGAGACTTGGATTAGCATATTGTGAGAAACTGAAGCTAGGCGGCGAAACATCCACCTTGGCGGGCCACACGATCAATCGCGAACAGCGCCATTTTTTCCGAAGGCGCCGCTCGTTGGATGGCGGCGAAAGCTGGCGCGACCTCCACTGCGGGGCGTCGGGGCGTACGCGGGACAGCGCCCCAACCCCGCAGCGACGCGAGACCCTTGCAGTATCGCCCCGAGGCGTTACCCTTCAGTAAAAGGCGTGGCCAGGAAGCGGAAACCGGGCGAGAAAAGATGATGAGCGAAAGCGTCGCCGCCTTCGCCGGGCGGCTTCGGGATCATGCCGGGATGCTCGGAGACCCGGACGGCGTGGAATGGCGCATGAGCCTGTCGCCGGAGCCCTATGCCGAGGCTGTGGCGGCGATGGAGGAGCGCGCCGCCTCCATCTTCGAAGGCAAGGCGAGCGAACTCGTGTGGCTCCTGGAACATCCGCCGCTTTACACCGCGGGCACAAGCGCCAGGCCGCCCCACCTTCTCGACCCCGCCCGCTTTCCCGTTCATCGCACAGGCCGCGGCGGGCAATACACCTATCACGGCCCCGGCCAGCTCGTGGCCTATGTGCTGCTCGACCTCAACAGGCGCCGCCGCGACGTGCGCCTCCACGTGCACCGGCTCGAAGCCTGGGTCATCGCCGCGCTTGCATGTTACGGCATCGCCGGCGAGCGAAGAGAAGGGCGCCCGGGCATTTGGGTGAGCCGCGGCGGCCGCGACGAAAAGATCGCCGCGCTTGGCGTGCGCGTAAGGCGCTGGGTGACCTATCACGGCGTCGCCGTCAATGTTTGCCCCGACCTGTCCCACTTCGAGGGCATCGTGCCTTGCGGCATAGACGACGCGGGCGTGACTTCCATCGCGAAATTCCTTGCAAGGCCGTAGGAACCGATCGGGCTCGGGTTCCGGCCGGAGCGCATCGACAGGACGATCTTCGCCAACCAGTAGAATCTGCTATCTTTCCGGGAATAGCTGAGGAGCAAACGCCAGCCGCCGTCTTCCTGCCAATATTGCGGCACACTCCGCCCTCATCCGCGCTCGAACGATGAGTCTGCCGTTTGCAAATCCTGGTGCTGGAGACATGACCGAGAGGACGAAGCCCTGGCGGGTCGAGATCGTCAATCCGAGGCGGTTGCTCGACGCCTTTTTCAAGGTCGACGAATACACGGTTTCTCACGAACGCTTCGACGGCGCCATGAGCGAGCCGCGACCGATCCTTGTTTTCGAGCGGGGCGACGCCGTCGCCGCCCTGCTTTACGATCCGGAGCGGCGCGTCGTCATTACCGTCCATCAGTTCCGGCTGCCCACGCGCGAGAAAGGCCAGGGCCGCGGCTGGCTGATCGAGGCCGTCGCAGGCATGATCCCGACGGATGAAAGCGGCAAGCCGGTCGAAACGCCGATGCAAACTCTCATCCGGGAAGTGCGGGAGGAAACCGGCTATCAACTCACGCGTGCAACGGCCGTTGCAAGGTTCTTCTCCTCGCCCGGCGGAAGCACGGAACTCATCTATCTCTATTACGCCGAGGTGCGAAAGGTCGACAAGAAGGCCGAAGGCGGCGGCTTGGCCACGGACGGGGAAGACATCGAGATCGTCGAGTATCCGATCGAGGATTTCTTCGCGCGGCTGACGCGCGGCGAGTTCGAGGACCCGAAGCTCATCGTCGCCGGGCAGTGGCTCATGGCGCAGCGCGGCGCGCTTAGGGCTGAGTTCGACGCCGAGATGTCGCGCACCTTCGCCGCAAAGATCGGCGAGCGGCAGATCCTCGGCATTAAGACCGGCGACATTCGCGCCACGGCGGACGTCGAGGTCTGGGTCAACTCCGAGAACACCGACATGATGATGGACCGCTTCTTCGGCCGCTCCGTGTCGGCGACGATCCGCTCGCTCGGCGCGCGCAAGCACGAGGACGGCAAGTCCATCGCCGAGGACACCATCGGCAAGGCGCTCGCCGCCGAGATGGGGCCGCGCAGTTTCGTGAAGCCGGGAACGGTGCTTTGGACGGGGGCGGGGGAACTGGCGAAAACGCATAACGTCCGGCAGATTTTTCACGTCGCGGCCGTCGCCGGCAGCATCGGCGCCGGACTTTCAACGTCGATCGCGACCATCGAAACGTCGATAGACAATGTGTTGAAGGCCATTTCCGCCAAGCGCTACCGCTCGGCGCTGATCCCGCTGCTGGGAACTGGACAGGGCGGCTTTCCCACGGGGGATGTCGCGCCACGGCTCGTGGAGCGGGCGCACGCTTTTTTCAAGGAAAACCCCAAGTCTCTGCTGCGCGAGGTTTATTTTCTGGCCTACTCCGAGGGCGACCTGGAAATCCTGAAGAAAGCCATCCGGGATGTCGCGGGCGTGGAGCCGGCAGAGGCCCAAGACCCCATCGCTTGACGGAGGGGGCGGCGTTCGAGAGGGAGGCGCGGTCGCTTTGAAGGACTACCTGGAAAGATTTCGGCTTGCGGATTTCTGGTCCCGGCTTGGCGGCCGCAGCCGCGCGGGCTTCGCCATATCCACGACCCGGCGCCTTCAATATATCGCCCGGATCGTGCATGTCGCGCCGCTGATTTTAGGGCTCGCCTCGGCCTATCTGTTCGCCGCCGTCCCTCAGATGCAGGAGATTTATCTCGGGCTGATCGAGGACGCCGATTGGGGCCGCGGCCTCGGCGGGCTTGCGGCGGTCTCCCTTTTCAGCGCCTTTCTCTACGCTTGGAACCATGTCGAGGTTTCGAAGCGCATCGACGCCATCTATCCCGATCACGCCGACATCCATTTCGACCGCCGCGTGTTCGGCGTTCGGGACCTCAAGACCGCGTTTGCCTCCTGCCTTCCGTTCTTCGGGCTTCTCATCGGGCTTGCGGAAGTTTACCGGCGCCTTATCGACGCCGCGGGAGCGGGGCTCCCCGATGGCGCGCTGCCAAGGCTTGCCGATCTTCCCTCCGATGCGATCGCGGCGGCGGCCATCACGCTCGCGGCGGGCTTCGCAACCGTTGTTCTGCTCCATAGCGGGCGAAGGAACGCGAAGCGCCAAAGGCGCATGGTCGCTCTCTCCTACGGCGTTGTCGCGTTCCTGGCGGCATCCCCCTTCCTGGCGCCCGACACGACGCTCGTCGCATCGCGCCTTGCCGGTCCGCTTGCGAGCACGGCGTTCGTGCTTTTCGAAGCCGGCGTCGCGATCAGGCTTCTGCTTCTGTTCTTAGGGAAGGTCTTGAGGGCCGTGCTGGCGGCGCCGTCGGTCGTTTTGATGGTCATGGACGGGCTGCCGCGCGGGTTGAGAGACGCTACGGCCGTGCTGGCGCCGCTCCTCGTTATCGCCGCGATTTCCGCAAGCATTATCGGCGGGGCGCCCGACGGGGAGGGAGCGAGGCCGGACCCGACGGCGGCGGCCGGGCCGGACGACATCGCGGTCAAATTCCGGGCGTGGCTCTATGAACGCAAGACAGGGCCGCGCTATCCCGTGTTCGTCGTGGCGGCCCAGGGAGGCGGAATCTACGCCGCATCGTCGGCGGGCGCCTTCCTCGCCACCATGCAGGATCACTGCCCGGCCTTTGCACGCCACATCTTCGCCATCAGCGCGGTTTCCGGCGGCAGCGTGGGCGCGGCCCTGTTCGACGCCGCCTTCGCGGACAGCGTCGCGCGCGGCACGAACCGGAAGGCCGCCATCGACGTGGAGCCCGGCTGCGACAAGCTGTTCGGCGAGCCTGGCGAGCTTTCGAAGCGGCTTCGCGCGATCACGCAGGAAGACCATATCAGCCCGGTGCTGGCCTACCTCTTGCCCGATCTTCTGAGCCCGCTCCTCCCCGCTATAGTCCGCAAGGGGAGATGCGACCCGTCCGCGTCGGCTTCGTTCGGGCGCGACCGGATCCTCGAAAAGAGTTTCCTCTTCAGCTTCCGGCTCAGCGACCCATTGAAACGGCGTCTCGATACGAGCGTTTGCCCGAACCACCCCGTCGAGAACCTGATGATCAAGCCCTTCTCGAAGGTCTGGTCGGAAAAGGAAGACGCGCCCGCTCTTGTGTTGAACGCGACCTGGGTGGAGACCGGCTATCGCGTGGCCTTTTCGCCATTCGACCTGCAGCCCATCGGCGGGGGCACGCTCTACTCCTTCGCAAATCTGAAGGACAATCCAACCGACCCGCCGCTTATCGAGGCGGCGGTGGTGAGCGCGCGCTTCCCTGGCCTCATGCCCCCCTGGATTTTCAGGCTGGAGGGCAAATCGCGGCTGACCTTCGTGGACGGCGGCTATGCGGACAGCTCCGGCGCGGCCACCGCGCTTCAGATTTACACCAAGCTTCAGCAGATCGCCGGCGACGACGTGGACCTCTATCTGATCGCGCTCACCGATAAGTTTAAGGCGGTGACGCCGAAGGACGTTCGCCCTGTGGGGCTTAACGCCGCGCCGGGCTTGATCTACGACTTTCTTTCGCCCGTGACGACGCTTCTGTCGGTGCGCGACCTGCAATCGCGCAAGGCCATCAAGGAGGCGCATACGCAGCTTGAGGACAGGATGATCGTCGTGCAGCTCGATCAGAAGGCCTTTCCGCTGCCGCTCGGCTGGAAGCTTTCGAACCTGTCCGGCGACATCATCCGGCTCACCCTCGGCGATCCGGCGCGCTGCCCCCCCGAAAGCGCGGGCGGCGACTCGGCGCCCATGATCGTGGACCGCAACAGTTGCGAGCTGAAGCGTATCGTCGGCCTCCTCGCGCCGAAGGTCATGCCGGTGGAAACGCTCCTGCCCCAAATAGCGGCGCCGAAGATCTTCGGCCGCTGGGACTCCATGCCCCAATGACGGCGCTCTAACCTTATGTCTGTCGTGCGTCTTATCGACCGCAAAGGGTGCCGGCAATTACGAGACGCCACACTGGGGAACGTCCCGCGCGCTCACCCGTTCGAACTCGATACGAGATCGAACGAGGACAACACATGCCTGACATCAAGGGAAAGAAAATCGCCATCCTGGCGACGAACGGCTTCGAGCAGTCCGAACTTGAGGTTCCGCTGAAGAAGCTTCGCGAGGCCGGCGCCTCGGTGGACGTGGTGTCGCCCGAAGCAGGCGAGATCATGGGCTGGGAGAGGAAGGATTGGGGCCGCCCCGTCAAAGTGGACAAGACCTTGGCCGAAGTCGACGCGGACGACTACGACGCCATCGTGCTGCCCGGCGGTCAGATCAATCCCGATCTTCTCAGGGTCAACCCGCAGGCTATCGCCTTCATCCAGGACTTCTACTCGGCGGGCAAGACCGTCGCCGCCATATGCCACGCGCCCTGGCTCTTGATCGAGGCGGGGATTATTCAGGGCCGCCGCGCCACGTCGTACAAGTCCATCAGGACCGACGTGATTAACGCGGGCGGCCAGTGGGTGGACGAAGCGGTTGTGACCGACCAAGGTCTCGTCACCAGCCGCCAGCCGTCCGACCTCGGCGCGTTTTCGGCGAAGATCGTCGAGGAGGTCGGCGAAGGCAAGCACGAACGGCGCTTCGCCGCCTAATGCGAGAGCGCTTCCCTGTCAAGGCGGGGAAGCGCGCCGGCATGCCTAGCCGAGCCGGGCGATGCCGCTCTTGCCATCCTCGCGGCGCCAGCGGACGTGGGAAGGTCCGACGCGATGCATGGTGAAGCAATGCGTCTGGCCGCTCATCCAGTTCCGCCAGCGCACGCACAGCTTGTTATCCGCAACCCACCACTTGCCGCGATCGACCGCGGTCGATTCTCCATCGAGCAGCGCAAGCTCTGTGTTGCCATGAACGCTGCCGTGCTTTGTATAACGGATCGGAACCTCGCCCATCGGCGTGTCGATATACACCGTGCGGCCCGCGACCGCGCTTTCCAGGGCAGCGCCCGAAAGCGATTCATCGCCTGCATAGGCGAATGTCAGCGGCGCCGCCGCCAGGAGGAGAGTAAGGATCTTTCGCTTCATCAATCGTGGAACTCGCTTAACGTTCAGGTTAGAAAAAGGCAACCGACGCCTTTTGCTGCAAGTGCGAAGGCGCTTGACAAAGCATGCGGCTGAAATTGGTCAAATTGTGGCTAGGCTCGCGCGAGGGGCGACCGGCGCCCGCCGGATCGTCCTCGGCGTGCACCGCCGATGGCGAAACGCGCTGCGATATCAAAGATATGGGCGGGGGTGTGGCAATTCATACCCTTTGCCCGAATGTGGGACGGTCTGCGACACATTCGGGCGCGGCGAACGGCTCAAGGCGCACGTTTGAGGGCATCGGACCTTAAATCGAGGTCGCCCTCATCGTCCCGGCGCCGCGATTAACCCTATTGGGTTCGTTTGGCAAAAAACCTGTTTTTGCGGTATTATAATACCGCAAAACGGCCGCTTTGGTTAATGCGCGGTTTCATAGGCGGCCCCGGCAAGCCTTGCATGGTTAATGCGCCCGGCGGCGGGGGGCGGACGGCGCTCGTGTTCCGGCACAAACATTGGCGCCCCATTTGCAACTCGCGAGCCGATGTTTACGCCGAAGGAACGCCGGCAAAAACGATACGCTTGCAAAAGTGCGGCGTGGCGAAGGGGCGCCGCCGTGAAGCGCGCCCATTCGTTTGAGGCGCCGGTTTCAGCCCGTCCGGAGGGACGCGTTAGAGATACCGGCCGACCATCTGCTCGACGACCAGGCAGCGCGCGACGTTGCCCTGTCCAAGAAAGAAGCCGAAGTCGCCCTTGAAATAGGTGGCGTTCGTGAGGCTCCGGAAATCCGCGTCGCCCGATTGAGCGCAGGATTTGGCGGAAGCGCGGATCGTCATCGCTTGTACGCTCACCCCGTTGCAGCCGCTCGGCGTGGCCAGCACGTAGTTGCCGCCGTTCGTCCAGGAAACCGCGCATTTGTTCAAGGGCAGCGCAACCGCCTCGCTCGTTTTGCGGGCAAGCATCGGTTCCGCCAGCGCCAGCGGCGCCTTGTAAGCCGCATAACCGTTGAAAACCGCCGTGGATAGCGGGCCGGCTTTGCCCGACATTTGAACGAGCGCCATAAACGCGGCAAAACCCATCAGCAGGACAAAAAATGTGCGTGTATTGCTCTCTGTCATGTACATCCCCTGTGTCGATGAAACCATTCGCGCCGCCGCCATGCGCCGCGAAGGAAGCTTTCGCTTCAACCTGGGATGGTATTGCCTTGTGGTAAACCATTTCTAATCGAGGACCCGCCCGCAAAAAACTTTGTTGTTTGAAGGGGGACACGGTTCGGATCGAAATTCGAAGTCCGGGCATGTTTAAGCGCGGCTGTTAACCGTCCGGTATGGGGCGCCGTTCATAGTCCGTTTCCGACAGGGAGGCCTTATGACCATAGGGCGGAAAAACCGGTTCCTTCGCCAAGCCCTCGCGCTTGCGGCGATCCTCGTAGCGATCGGCTATGTCGCGTCCGACGCCGTGCGCGGGCCGCATGGCCTGATTGCCAATCAAATCCTTCACGCGAGGATCGCGGCCCTGCAAAATGAGTTGGCCGCGCTCAAGGCTCAGCGCCTGCGCCTTGAGCGCGACGCCGAGCTGCTCGGCCCCAAGGCGGCGAGCCAGCCCGCGCTTCTCGATGAGCAGGCCCGCGCGCTTCTCGATCTGGCCAGGCCCTCCGACATCGTCATCGTGAATTCCGAGAAAAACGCCCGCTGACGCGGCGATACCGCAAGTCTTCGCTTATGCGAGATGACCGGGTAGATTAGAGGGCGCGAAGACCTTATTAATAAGATACGACTCCAGCGCCGCGGCGCTCTTGCCGTACAACTTCGCTGTGAGATTTGCCGCGTTCAAGAAAGCCGCATCGATGCTCGATGACCTAGCCCAAATCGACAAAGGCGACATGCCGGCGCCGCCGGAGCTGAGCCCCGAGGACGAACTTCGCGCCTATCGCGAGATGCTTCTCATCCGCCGCTTCGAAGAGAAGGCGGGGCAGCTCTACGGCATGGGGCAGATCGGCGGCTTCTGCCACCTCTATATCGGGCAGGAAGCCGTCGTCGTGGGCATGCAGATGACCGTTCGCGACGGCGACCAGGTGATCACCGCCTATCGCGATCACGGCCATATGCTCGTCTGCGGCATGGACCCCAAGGGCGTGATGGCCGAACTCACAGGCAGGCGGGGCGGCTATTCCAGGGGCAAGGGCGGCTCCATGCACATGTTCTCGACGGAGAAGGCTTTCTTCGGCGGGCATGGCATCGTGGGCGCCCAGGTTCCGCTCGGCACGGGGCTCGCTTTCGCCAACAAATACAAAGGCAACGGCCATGTCTGCCTGACCTATTACGGAGACGGCGCCGCGAACCAGGGCCAGGTCTACGAAGCCTTCAACATGGCGTCGGTCTGGCGCCTGCCCGTCGTCTACGTGGTCGAGAACAACAAATACGGCATGGGCACGCGCGTGGACCGGGTGTCCGCCGTCACCGATCTTTGGCAGCGGGGCGCGAGCTTCCATATCCCCGGCGAGCATGTGGACGGCATGGACGTGCGCGCCGTGAAGGCCGCGGGCGAGAAGGCCGTGGCGCATGCGCGCGAAGGCAAGGGGCCGTACATCCTCGAAATGCTGACCTACCGCTATCGCGGCCACTCCATGTCCGATCCGGCCAAGTATCGCTCGAAGGAGGAGGTCTCGCGCATGCGGCAGGAGCACGACCCCATCGAGCAGGTGCGCGTTCGGCTGATCGCGACGGGGCGCGCCAGCGAGGACGACCTGAAGGCGATCGACCGGCAAGTTCGCGCGATTGTGAACGAGGCCGCGGAATTCGCGCAACACGATCCCGAGCCCGACGCCGCCGAACTCTACACCGACGTGCTGCGCTAAGAGGTTCGTCACCGGCACACCCGCACGTATGTGCAGACTTTTTTGAAATTCACCCACCGGCATTGCTTTTCCATCCGGCAGCGCGGCTCGGCTGACGTGGTTGCGCCGAAGGCGGCGGCACCGGCGCCTGCTATGAGCGCAAGGGCTAACAAGGTTCTCATGCCGGTCTCCTTCGATGGCGGCCACACTTCTATTCTTAAGGACAAGACTGCAAAGCTACGCCAAAAGCGGCTCTGCGCTTGCCGTCGTTAAAGCACCCGTCGCGCCAGGCGCCATCGAAAACGCCCGATGCGTTTGTCAGCGCGCCGCGGCCGTGCGGCTTTCCGCTCAAAAAGGCGCCTTCGTAGCGCGTTTCGCCAAGGATAAGGACGCCCTGCCCTTGTGGCATGCTGTCGGCGAGTTGGCCTTTGAATTGGCCGCCCGGCCAAGTCTGCGAGCCTTCGCCGGCCTGACGCCCGCCGCGCCACAGTCCCTCGTCGCGCTCATAAGACTTGCCGCCTCGCCGCCATTCAAGTGCGCCTACGCCCTCGACGAATCCGTTCTTGCAAGCGCCCGTCCAATAAGCGGTTTCGCCCGGCGTCGGATTGGGATTCCAAACCTTGCATCCCCCATCCGCCACGGCCCATTCTCCCGCGCCGGCGCCAGTCGCCGAAAGAAAAGCGCAGGCAATCGCAAAGGCGGAGAGCTGAAGCGCGTGCGTGCGTTTCATTTGGGCTTCTCCGCCGATATCGGCGCGGCGGCAGCCTCTTTGAGAAGCGGAGAGACCGCCTCGTCCAAGAGCTGTTCATCGATAGCGATGAATTTGTCCCTCACCACGCCTTTGGCGTCGACGACAAAGCTGAGGGGCACCGCGTCCGGGCGCCCGAAGCCATTGCGGGCGGCGTCGCTCAGCAGCGCTCCTGGAAAGGGAAGCCCGGCCAGGATGTCCAGCGCCTTGCGCCACCGCTGCGGCCGATCGGTTGAGAGCGCAATGACCTCAAACCCTTCGGCACGATGCTTGCCGTAGAAGCGCACGAGCGCGGGCATTTCCGCGAGGCAGGGACCGCACCACGTCGCCCAGAACGCAACAAGCACGACCCGCCCTCGCGCTGCGTCGAGGTCGAAGACTCGTCCGTCGTTGGTTGTTATCGTTAGCGGCGGCGCCGGCTCTCGCAAACTCGGCTCTGCGCAGGCGGGCGCCGGCAGGAGCAGCGCCGCCGCCAGAACCGCGAACCGCGCTGCTTGCGTTACCATCATGCGATCCACGCTCAAAATGTGTAAGCCGCGACGATCTTGGACAAGAAGGGCGACACGAGCTGGTTTCCGTTCGTCCGCTGGTAGACCGGGATCTCGATGTCGCCATACAGCTTGAACGTCCTATTATTGGGATCGTCGAGCACCTTTGTGAAGTCGATGCCGGGCGAGATAAAGATACGGTCGAAGCCTGAGTCGGCGGGATCGGCGGCGGCGCCGCTATCGGGCTCGCGATGGGAAACGATGACCTGCAGCAATGGCGCCACCTTGTCGAAGGGACCGACATGATACCAGTTGTTGTAGGTAATGCCGAAGGCAGTGTCCAACTGCCAGCCCGGCCGGTAATCCCCTGCATCTGCTCCAAAGGTCGGGTCGGCCTCACTATGCGTCCAAATCGGCAGCAGGAACTTCGTCTGCGCGAAATACTGCCAAGCATTGTCGCCGGTGATCAGTCCTCTCCAGAAGCCGCCGAGGATGAGATCGGTGCTTCCAGTGCCGACATTGCTGTCGCGATCGAAGCCGTAGGCTCTCCAATCCCCGGTGGGCAATTTCAGGCCGAATATCAGCCCCTTCGACATGTCGTCCGAAAAGCCGGTATACATGCCGGTGAGTTCGATGTCGCCCAATGTTGAGACGTGGTAGCGCTCGATATCGGGAGTTTCCGGCTGACCGATCCCGTTGAAACCATTATCCGTCAAAAAGGACCGGTTCGCGGTCGGGATGCGGACGTTAAAGCCCCAATCGCGGTTCACCATGTAATTCAATCCGACGACATACCAATCGGTGAGGATATGCTTGTCGCCATTGTTGGCGGCGGGCGCCTTCGACAGGCCGCTCCAATTCGTGTTCTGGTCGGAGTGATCCCACTCGAAATAGACGGCGCCGCCATGATCGCCTTCTTTGGGCAAGAGCGCGGTCGATCCGACGTCGAAAACGCTGCATCCGCATGCGCAGGCGAGCGCTTCGGCTGGAATAAGGGCGCACAAAACAAGCGCGCCCGCGAGGCCGCGCGTTATTGCTCGCACAGGGTTGAAACTCCGGGGTAAAAAGATCATCGCTTGCTCCGCTTGCCGCGCCAGGCGGCGAATTTTGGAATGGATTGAAAAGCTCGGCTCGTGCGGCGCGCATAAAGCGCCACGACAAACCCGATGGCCGCGAGGTCGCTGTCAGATGAGCGAAGTTCTTAAGCGAGCGGCGGCGCCCGCGGTCTCGCCTCGTTCTCCGCTTCGCGCGGCAATCCGAGGCCCGGGCGGTGAGGAAGGAAAACGGCTACGATAAACGGCCCGTAGGCGAGGCGCCACAGATTTCGTGGAGGATTTATCGCCGCGAAGTGCTGGAACGCCAGACAAAGAGCGCAATGCTTACAAAGCTTGGTCTCGTCATCGCCAGGGATCTCGGAGGAGTTTTCGTCGCCGTGACTGCATATCGATGCCCGCAAATCCGCGAGCTTCTCACCGAGCGCAAGTTGCAGTTCGGCCAGATCGCTTAAAGCTGCTTCTTTCGCACGCGCATGATGCCAGGATGGAAAAATCGAACTCAACAAAAGAGCGACGGCGGTCAGAACGCGAACTGCAGCCTGCCAGCCACATTGTCCACGCCGCGACGCGCTGACATCCATGGGCCGGTTATTTCGTTCGCGCTTCATTTCTCCCCCGGAGCGGAGAAGTATAATGATCGCAACTTCGCAGGCCTAGTGCGGGAAATCCTCAGACAAACAGTAAATTTGGGGTTGGGCAGGGGCGATCAAAACCGCGCCAGATCTCTCCGCGAGAGGATGTTCGGTTGCTCGCGCCAAAGCTTGCGCGCAGCCTTCTCGGCTTGAAATGGCCCCGCGAACTCGAGCCCCTCAAGGCTGTTGAAGCCGTGAAGCGCGGAGAGGAAGCGGTAGGCCCGTTCGTTCTGGCGCTGGCGCACAATGATGCCCACGGCTTTGCCGTGCAGTTCGATAACGTAAGCGTCCGACATGCTCATTTCCCTCGCCGGAGCGGGCCGGCGGCATTGAAGCTGACCGATGGTGTGAAAGCGCTTTGCCTAGGCGCGGGAACACATCGCGGTGGCGGCGGAAAATTGCCGGCAGGAGCTGCATGTCTTGGATTTTGCCGGCCGCATGGAGACGCCCCCCGTTTCGAGTGCGGGAATCATCTCACAAGGCCCCTGCTTCGGCAAAATATATTTTCGTAATTGTATCGGTCCCGCCTTTCCAGAAACGAAGCAATTCTTTGGACCTCGCGCAACGGGGCGAATTCTTACTCCGAAGCCACGCTTCATGCGCCCGGGCGGGCGGAGCAAGAATCTAAAATAGCAAATTTGTTTCGCACCTAACCCAGCACACTAAAAAGTTGTAGTTTGATTCCGGTCAAAGCGGGAGCGGATCAAGTCGGCCATAAGTGAGCCGCACACGCATGAGGCGCACTCCTTGCGCTCACCCCAAGCGGCTCATATCTGCGGATATCGACCACGGCAGCTTTGCGGTTACGACTATCAGAATGGAGTCTTGCTTATGGGCGAGGCGAAAGCGGCAATCACAGCTGAGGGCCTCGGCGCGCTTATCGGAGCGCTGGCCGCTCGCGGATACAAAACTCTCGGTCCGACAGTGCGCGATGGGGCTATCGTCTACGATGAGATCGGCGCCGTATCCGACCTGCCGGCGGGCTGGACCGACCGCCAGGACGCCGGGCGTTACCGTATCGAGCGCCGCGGCGACAACGCGCTTTTCGGCTTCGCCGTGGGACCGCATTCGTGGAAGCGCTACCTGCATCCCCCGATGCAGACGCTTTGGCAGGCCCGGAAGTCCGGCGCCGGGCTTGAGATCGTCCCGCCGGAGCGGCCGGAGCAGAAGTTCGCCTTCATTGGCGTCCGCTCCTGCGAGCTTCATGCGATTGCGATCCAGGACAAGGTCTTCCTTGAAGGGCCGTATGCCGACGTGGGCTACGCGGCCCGGCGGCGCGGCGCCTTCATCGTCGCGGTCAATTGCGGCGAGGCTGGAGGTACCTGCTTCTGCGTCTCCATGCAAACCGGCCCGAGGGCCGAATCCGGCTTCGACCTGGCCCTTACCGAGTTGGCGGACCACAAGTTCCTCGTCGAGGCTGGCAGCGCGGCGGGCGCGGAATTGCTCGAAGGGCTGCCGAAGAAAGCCGCCACGGACGCGGATCGCGAAGCGGCCGAAGCGGTCGTCGCCCGCACGGCGAGCCGGATGGGACGCAGCCTCGACACGCGCGGCATCAGGGAGCTTCTGCAAGGAAATCCCACCCATCCGCGCTGGGACAACGCCGCCGCGAGATGCCTTGCTTGCGGGAATTGCACCATGGCGTGCCCCACCTGCTTCTGCACCACGGTGGACGATCGCAGCGACCTGACGGGGAACGCCGCCGAGCGGGTGCGCAAGTGGGATTCCTGCTTCACGCTGGATTTCTCCTACATTCACGGTGGAAGCGTGCGTCAAAGCGGAAGCTCGCGTTACCGGCAATGGATGACCCACAAGCTTGCAAGCTGGTATGATCAGTTTGGAACATCGGGGTGCGTGGGCTGCGGCCGCTGCATTACCTGGTGCCCCGTGGGCATCGATATCACAGAGGAAGCTGCGGCAATCAGAACAGAACCGCAAGCCGGAACGGAGGAGCACAATGGAGGGACTTGAGCGCATTCTGAGTGAACACCCATTCTTCGCAACGTTTCCGAAGGATCACCGGCAACTGCTCGCCGGCTGCGCGAAGAATCATCGTTTCAACGCCGGGCAGTTTCTTTTCCACGAAGGCAGCGGCGCGAACGAATTCTTCCTGATCCGGCACGGTAAGGTGGCGCTTGAGATCGTTGCGCCAGGCCGCGCTCCGATCGTCTTCGAGACGTTACAAGACGGCGATATCGTGGGCGCGTCGTGGCTTGTCCCTCCCTACCGGTGGATGTTCGACGCGCGCGCCGTCGAACTGACCCGCGCCATCGGCATGGACGCCGCATGTCTTCGCGGGAAATGCGAGGCGGATCATGATCTCGGCTACGAGATGATGAAGCGCTTTCTTCCCATCCTTGTAGGACGGCTTCATGCAACAAGACTTCAGATCCTCGACGCATTCCACAAGCATTGACCGGCCGCCGGCCGATCCTTTCCTGCCGCAACTCTACCGCGTGACGCATGCGACGCAGGAAATCCCGGATGTCGTTACCATCGATATAGCGCCGGTGTCCGGGAACAGGCCGGCCTACGAGGCCGGGCAGTTCAACATGCTGTATGTTTTCGGCGTCGGCGAAATCGCCATCAGCGTGAGCGGCGACCCGGCCGACGAGAACCGCTTCGTGCACACCATCCGCGATGTCGGCAAGGCAAGCGGCGCGCTGACGCGGCTTAAATACGGCGACGTGATCGGCGTTCGCGGCCCTTTCGGGACCGGCTGGCCCGTCCACGAAGCCGAAGGCATGGACGTCGTCTTGGTGTCGAGCGGCTTGGGCCTCGCCCCGTTGCGGCCCGCCATCTACCATGTTCTTGCACACCGCGAACGCTATGGGCGCGTTTCCATTCTGCTTGGCTTCCACAGTCCGGAGGATCTGCTTTTCAGGCACGAGTTCGAGCAGTGGCGCCAGCGACTCGACATCGATCTCCTCGTCACCGTCAACCACGCGGATAGGAGCTGGCGCGGCAATGTCGGCGGCGTGCAAGCGCTGGGCTTCATCAAGCGCGCGAATTTCGATCCGAGCGAGACGCTCGCCATGGTGTGCGGCACCGAAACGAAAATGCGTTACATGGCGTCGGCGCTCCGCGATGCGGGCGTGCCCGAGGAACGCATCTACTTCTCGATGGAGCGCAACATGAAATGCGCGGTGGGGCTTTGCGGACGTTGCCAGTTCGGCCCCGACTTCACTTGCAAGGACGGCCCCGTGCTGCGATACGACAAGATCGCGCGCATCCTCGCCGTCCGGGAGATTTGACATGGGCGAGCGGACCCGCCCCAGGCTCGCGGTTTGGAAGTTTGCATCGTGCGATGGATGCCAGCTTTCGCTGCTCGACCTGGAGGACGACCTCTTGACGCTGGCGGCGGAAATCGAGATCGCGAACTTCCCCGAGGCGTCGAGCGCGATCTCGGATGGGCCCTACGATCTGTCGCTCGTCGAAGGATCGGTGACCACGGCGCACGACGCGGAGCGCATCAAGACGGTGCGCGAGCAGTCGAAGTTTCTCGTCACCATCGGCGCTTGCGCCACGACTGGCGGCATCCAAGCGCTTCGGAACTTCGCCGACGTTAACGACTTCATCTCGGCCGTGTACGCCTCGCCGTCCTATATCCATACGCTTGCGACATCGACGCCGATCTCGGCGCATGTGAAGGTGGACTACGAACTGCAAGGCTGCCCGATCAACAAGCTGCAACTCGCCGAGGTGGTCTCCGCCTATCTCGCGGGGCGCCGGCCGTCCATCCCATCCTACAGCGTGTGCATGGATTGCAAGTTGCGCGGTACGCCGTGCATCATGGTGCAAGGGACGCCCTGCCTCGGCCCCGTGACGCATGCGGGCTGCGGCGCGATCTGCCCCGCCTTCCGGCGCGGCTGCTATGGCTGCTTCGGGCCGATGGAGTCGCCGAATACGGCCGCGCTCGCGAAGGAATGGACGGCGCTCGGCGCGTCGCCCCGCGACATCCATCGCGTCTTCCGCACCTTCAACGCCGCCGCGGAATCGTTCCGCAAAGAGAGCGACGCCCATGGCGACTAAGTCGATCCTGGTTGAATACCTTGCCCGCGTCGAAGGCGAAGGGGCCCTCGATCTCGAAATCTCGGACGGGCGCGTGACCTCCGCGCAGCTTCGCATCTTCGAGCCGCCGCGCTTCTTCGAGGCCTTCCTGCGCGGACGCGGCTATCAAGAAGTCGCCGACATCGTGGCGCGAATTTGCGGCATATGCCCCATCGCCTACCAGATGGGCGCGATGCACGCCATCGAGCAGGCCTTCGGAGCGAAGGTCGAGGGGCAACTGCGCGCGCTGCGCCGGCTCATCTATTGCGGCGAATGGATCGAGAGCCACGGCCTCCATGTGGTCATGTTGCACGCGCCGGATTTCCTAGGCTTTCCCGACGGCATCGCCATGGCGCGCGACCACGGCGCCATGGTCAAGAACGGCCTTGCGATCAAGAAGGCTGGCAACGAGATCATGCAGCTTCTCGGCGGCCGCGAAATCCATCCCGTGAGCGTGAAGGCCGGCGGCTTCCATCGCGTTCCAACGCGCGCGGAACTGAACGCGCTGGCGGAAAAGCTGAAGCCCGCGCGCGACCTCGCGGTGGGCCTCGCGCGCTGGGTGGCGACGTTCAACTTCCCCGATATCGAGCGCGATTATGAGTTCGTGGCGCTGCGCCATCCGGACGAATACCCTTTCAACGAGGGCCGGCTCGTCTCCAGCCGCGGTCTCGACATCGACATCGCGGACTACGACAGCGAATTCGAGGAGCGCCATGTCGAGCGTTCCACCGCGCTGCATTCGGTGCTGAAGAAGCGCGGCGCCTATCTCGTCGGTCCGCTCGCCCGCTATGCGCTGAACTTCGACAAGCTGCCCGCCTCGATCCAAGGGCTTGCCCGCGAAACCGGCCTCGCATCCGTGTGCAGGAACCCGTTCCGCAGTATTCTCGTGCGCGCCGTCGAGATCGTCTACGCCTTCGAGGAGGCGCTGCGTATCATCGCCGAATACGAGCCGCCGCCGGCCGCCTTCGTCGCGTTGGAGCCGCGCGCGGGCGTCGGTTTCGGCTGCACCGAGGCGCCGCGCGGCATTTGCTGGCATCGCTACGAGTTCGAGCCGGACGGCACGATCAAGACCGCGCGCATCGTGCCGCCGACCTCGCAAAACCAGCCGAGCATCGAGGCCGACCTTGCGGCGGTCGCAACGTCGATCATCGATCAGCCGGACGACGCGATCCGCCATCGCTGCGAGCAGACCATCCGCAATTTCGATCCCTGCATCTCCTGCTCGACGCACTTTCTGAAGCTGTCCATCCGCCGTTCATGACCGGCGAGCGCGCCGCTCGGATCGTGCTCGTCGCCGCTCTCGGCAACCCGGATCGCGGCGACGACGGCGCGGGGCCGGAGGTTGCGCGGCTTCTCGAAGGCCGGCTGCCCCCTCAGGCGCGCATACTCGGCCGCCGCGGCGACATGCTCTCGCTCATCGAGGACTGGGCGGGCTGCGACGCGCTGATCTGTATCGACGCCGCAGCCGCGCCGGCCGCCGAGCCGGGCCGCATCCACCGGATCGACCTTACGCGGAACGAACTGCCGCAAGACCTCTCCTTCACGTCGAGCCATGCTTTCGGCCTGCCGGAGGCGGTCGCGCTCGCTCGCGCCTTGAAGCTCGCGCCCCGCTGCATCATCGTGTATGCCATCGAAGGCCGCTGCTTCGATATGGGCGCGGCGCTCTCGGCGGAAGTGCTGGCCGCCGCCTCCGAGGTTGCCGATCGCGTGGCCGCGGAGGCTCGCAGGCTTTCAGAGAACGATTAGGCCGAAGGGCGATTTTTGTATTTCATGAGCGGCGCCAACATGGAACGGCGTACGGTTCGCGTGCGCATTACGGGCAGGGTCCAGGGCGTATTTTATCGCGGCTGGACCGAAAACAACGCGCTGGAGCTTGGCCTCGACGGCTGGGTTCGCAACAGGCGCGACGGCGCAGTCGAGGCGCTTTTCTCGGGTCCGCGCGCGAGCGTCGCCGAAATGCTGAAGCGTTGTCACGATGGGCCGCCTTCCGCCAGGGTCGAGGCGGTTGCAATTGTCGAGGAAGGCGCCGCCGCTTCTCCAGGCTTCGCGGTCCTGCCCGCGGCCTGACGGCGGCTTGGCGTTGCCGTAACCCTCGGCCGTTCCGATGATGCAAGAATACAACGACTGTGATGAATCGGGCGTTCTTTAGATAGAGAGGGCATCCAGCGCCTTCGCCCCAGCGTCGAATGAATTTACACTTTTTTAGGGTAGCGATTCGGTTGCTATCTTAGGTAGTCGGTAACATGGCGTCGTTGCGTAGGATGAGTTTCCCGGGGAGACGGGCTTAGGGGCGCAGCACTGCTGCCTCGAAGCCACATCGGCGGAGCGAGGCGGGCATGAAGCTCTTTCAAATTATCGCAAGCGCGCAGGGCGCACGCGTCTTCACGAATATGGGTCAGGGGTTCGGCTTTGGCGATGAATTAATGGCGCAAACCGTGCGGTACTTCATTCCTCCCATTACCAAAGCCATCGAGAAGCGCGCGCAAACGCCTGAAGGTCTGCTTTCGGTGCTTGAGTTCCTGGGCTCGCGGCGCTACGACCGCTTCCTCGACGACCCAAGGATTTTTGGCCATTCGCAAGTCGCCAAGGAAGGTCAGCGCGTCCTCGATTTCCTGTTCGCGCGCGAGGCCCGAGTCCAGAAAATCGTCGAGAACCGCGCGCGCGTTCTGCCCATAGACCCCGTGACGCTCGAAAGGCTGTTTCCCTTCATCGCCGTGCTTGTGATCGGCGCCATCGAGGTCCGCACCCGCCGCCCGCTGGGCGTAATCCTCTATCGCGTCACCAAGGGAACGACCGACGACCGCGCCATCGCCAACCCATTTCTCGCACTCGTGCAGCACTTGAGAAAGCAGGAGCGCGCGCAGAAAGACCAGCGGCGCAGGCGTATGTTCGCCTTCTTCGGGGGCTCGGCGGCGCCGGCCAAAAAGGCGGAGCCGGAGGACGAAGCGTCGGGGTTCTATCAGTCCGCCTGAGCCCAGATCGCTTTCGCTCGCCATTGGGCGACTTGACCCAATTAGAAACAATCCCTCACAGCCCTGGGATAGCGCACCGCCGTCATTTGTGACGGCGGCTTTGCCGAGCGCGTAACCAGAGATTTACCCCTGCGGCACATATTGGCTCAACCTTGGATTGAGGAAGCCGATATGCTTTCGCGCCTGCGAATAATAACTCGCATCAACTTGGCCTTGCTCTTGGGCGTGATCGGAATCTTGCTTGTCTTGTCCATCGGCTATTCCATTCTTAGCGCTCAAATGATGGGAGAGCGACGGAGCCAGCTTGGGAATCTTACCGATATGGCCGTCGCAATCGCCCGCGATAAGATGACGGCTGCGGGCGGCCCCACGACTGAAACCGGGCGCAAGGCTTTCTTCTCTTCTATCCAATCGTCTCGTTTCGGCAATGAAAAGCAGGCGAATTATCTCTTTGCTTACGACTACAACGGCGTTGTCACGGTTCTGAACGATCGATCGAAAATCGGCCAGAACCGCTTCGAAATCGCCGATCCGAGCGGGTTCAAGTTCATCCAGGCATTCCTCAAGGTCGCGAAGGAGCCCTCGGGGGCCGGGTTCGTTCCGTATTTGTATGAAAAGGGCGTCGGCGGTCCGATCACCCCGAAACTGTCCTATATAAGGAATGTCCCCGAAATTGAAGGTCTCGTCGGCATCGGCGTCTACCTCGACGACATGGACGCGGCTTTTTTCAATAGGCTCTTTTTGCAGATCTGGCAGCAAGATCGTCTCCTCGTCCTTGCCCTTGTCGTTCTTGCGCTCGCCAGCGCCCTTATCGGCGCCTCGCTTATCCGGTCCATCAAGACCGGGCTCGCGGCCGCAAATAAAGCGGCGGATGCAGTGGCGAGGGGCGATTTTTCGACGAACGTGGATCGCAGCCGGCGGGACGAGATCGGCGCCCTTATCGAAACCCTCAATCGCATGACGGCTAACCTGCGCGCCACCGCCGAAGTCGCCGACGCCATCGCGGATGGCGACCTCAGTGTGGAGCCCAAGGCTTTGTCCGATAAGGACGCGCTGGGGCTCGCGCTTCAACGGATGGCAAAAAAGCTGCGCCGGGTCGTGTCGGAAACGCTTGCGGCCGTGCACGAAGTCTCTACGGGCAGCGAGCAACTTTCCACCGCGGCTCACGAACTCTCCGCCGGCGCCAGCGAGCAGGCCGCCTCCGCCGAGGAAGTGTCGTCCTCGATGGAAGAGATGGCGGCCAACATCAAGCAGAACGCCGACAACGCCGCCGAGACCGAGAAGATAGCGCGCCAGTCCTCCGTCGACGCGCAGGCGAGCGGCGAGGCGGTGAACCGCGCGGTGCAGGCCATGCAGATCATCGCCGAAAAGATCGGCTTCGTGCAGGAGATCGCGCGCCAGACCGACCTTCTCGCGCTGAACGCGGCGGTGGAGGCGGCGCGCGCGGGCGAGCACGGCAAGGGCTTCGCGGTGGTGGCGTCGGAGGTGCGCAAGCTCGCCGAGCGCAGCCAGACGGCGGCGGCCGAGATCGGCGCGCTGTCGGGCCAGACGGTCGGGGCGGCGCGCGAGGCGGGCCAGATGCTGGCCAAGCTCGTGCCCGACATCAAGCGGACGGCGGAGCTTGTCGAGGAGATTTCAGCCGCCTGCCGCGAGCAGGACATCGGCGCCAACCAGGTGAACCAGGCCATCCAGCAGCTCGACAAGGTGATCCAGCAGAACGCGGGGGCGGCCGAGGAGATGTCGGCCACGTCCGAGGGGCTGTCGGGGCAGGCCGAGCAGCTGCAGCATAGCATCGCGTTCTTCCGGCTCGGCGAGACCGCGCCCGCCGCGCAGGCGGCGGCGCCCGCGCCGCAGAAGAAGGGCAAGGCGCACGGCAAGGCCGCCGCCGCGCAGCCCGCGCCGAAGAAAAGACCCGCGCCCGCAGGCGCCGACCATCACGACCCCGAATTCGCAAGGTTTTGAGACGCGGGCGGGAGGACTGTTCGAGGCCCTCGATCAGACCAGCGGTACTCGTCTTCGCGAGGCAGCTTCAGCCGCCGTGGCGATCCGGAACGAAATCAGCGGCTTGGCACTGGATTGCTTCGCTTCGCTCGCAATAACGGCGATTCCGATTTGAGGCGCGTTGCTCTAGAAATCGAGCCCGATGTCCAGGCTATTCACCGAATGGGTCAGCGCGCCGACGGAAATCATGTCCACGCCCGTCTCCGCGATGGCGCGCACCGTGACGAGGCGCACGCCGCCCGACGCCTCGCACAGGATGCCGGGCCGCGCCGTCTTCGCGCGGGCGACGGCGTTCTTCAGCTCCGGCACGGCCATGTTATCGAGAAGCACCGCGTCGACGCGATGCCGCAGCGCTTCCTCAAGCTGGTCGAGCGTATCGACCTCCACCTCGATCTTCACCAAATGGCCGATTGCGGCGCGCGCCCGCTCGATGGCGGCCGAAACGCCCCCAGCCGCCGCGATGTGGTTGTCCTTGATGAGCACCCCGTCGAAAAGCCCGAAGCGGTGATTGAAACCGCCGCCCGCGCGCACGGCGTATTTCTCGAAGGCGCGCAAGCCGGGCGTGGTCTTACGCGTGCAGACAATGCGGGCGGGCGTGCCGGCCACCGCCTCAACGAAATGGCGCGTGGCCGTGGCGACGCCGGAGAGATGCTGAACCAGGTTGAGCGCGACGCGCTCGCCGGTCAAGATGGCTCGCGTTTTCCCTCGGACGCGCGCGATTGCGCCTCCGGCCGGGACAAACGCGCCTTCCCCGGCTTGGGGCTGAAATATCGTCTCGGGGTCGAGCGCGCGAAAGGCCGCCGCGGCGAGCGGCAGTCCTGCGATGCATCCGTCTTCTCTCAGCGCAAGGACGGCTTCGCAGACCGCTTCCGCGCCGACGATGGCGTTGGTGGTGATATCGCCCGCGAGCCCTAAGTCTTCGAGAAGCGCGGCCCGGATCGTGTCCTCGATGAGATGAGAGGGAAATCGCAAGGTATCGTAACGGTCCGGCATTGCTACACCAAAGCTTGAGAGCGCAAAGATTAGCGCAATTTACCGAGCCATTACAGCGCGCCGGAGCGGAAGGTCCGCGACCGGTTCGTTGAAGGCGCCGCCTGTGGCTTCCGCGAGGATGGCGCGAGCCGCCTGGAGCGTCATGAAGGTGTGGCGCGGCTCGGAGTCCGCAACCGGACGATCCAGCCGGAAATGCGCGCCCCGGCTTTCCTTCCGGGCATAGGCGCCTGCCGCGACGAGAAGCGCCGAAGCGGCCATGTTCTTGAGCGAGAGCGGCGCGGCTTCGGCTTCAAGCTCATGCACAACCGCCAGCGCGGCGGCCAGCGACTCTTCCGACCGCTCCACGCCAACATTCGCCGCCATCGTCTCCCGAAGCCGCTCGGTCCAACGCGCGGCGAAAGCCGGATCGGCCGTTGGAACCGCGATGTCCTCGGCGCCGTACTCGTAGCCCATCGCTGGCCAATGCGGCGCATCCTCGGCAATGTCCTCCGCCACGCGCGCCGCGAACACAACCGCTTCGAGGAGCGAATTCGATGCGAGCCGGTTCGCGCCATGCACGCGTGTACACGCCGCCTCGCCGCAGGCCCAAAGCCCGTCGAGCGTCGTGCGGCCGCGCACGTCGGTGAAGACGCCGCCCATGTGGTAATGCGCGGCGGGCGCGATGGGGATGGGCTCCTTGCGCGGATCGATGCCCGCTTCGAGACAGACCTCATAAGCGGTGGGAAAGGCGTGTTCGAGATCGATGGAGCGGCAATCGAGATAGGCGCCGCGTCCTGCCGCAATCTCGCGGTGAACCGCGCGGGCGACCACGTCGCGCGGCGCCAGCTCGGCGCTTGGGTGCGCCTTGAGCATGAAGCGCTCGCCCGCGCGATTGATCAGCAGGGCGCCGTCGCCGCGGATCGCCTCCGAAGCAAGCGGAGCGGGATCGACCCCGATGTCGAAGGCGGTCGGATGAAACTGCACGAACTCCGGGTCCGCGATCATGGCGCCCGCCCGCGCGGCCATGCCGAGGCCGCCGCCGTTCGCTTCCCTCGGGTTGGTCGTGACGCGGTAGAGCTGGCCGATGCCGCCCGTGGCGAGAACCACGGCTCGGGCGGGCATGAAGGTCGCGCGGCCCCGCTGAGCGGGGCTGCTTGCGTAGACGCCCACGACGCGCCCTTCCCTTTGGACGATCTCCACAGCCTCAAAATCGTCGAGGACCGTGATCGAGGGCGCTGCGGCGACGGCAGAGACAAGCGCGGCCATCACGGCCTTGCCCGCGCGGTCCCCTTCGACGCGCACGATGCGCCGCGCGCCGTGGGCCGCCTCGCGCGACAGCGCCAGCCGGCCGTCGAGTTCGCGGTCGAAAGGCACGCCATAGCGAAGCAGGTCCTCGATGCGCTGGGGGGCGTCGCGCGTGAGAAGATGCGCGACGGCGGCGTCGGTGAGGCCGGCGCCCGCCGCTATCGTGTCGGCGGCGTGCGCTTCCGGCGTGTCGCCCTCGCCCATGGCGGCGGCGATGCCTCCCTGCGCCCAGGAAGAAGAAGCGCCCTCGCCCAGCGGCTTTGGCGTCAGCACCGTCACAGGCAGCGGCGCAAGCCTGAGCGCCGCAAACAGCCCCGCAAGACCGGCGCCGATCACAAGGACACGGTCCGGCCCGCCGCGGCGGCGAAACTTCAGCGGCTGTATCGAGCGCAATTCGCCCATGGTCATTTCCCCTCGAAGACGCTCTGCCGTCAGTTGGCCAGGTTCACCATCCGCTCCACCGCGAGCCGCGCCGGCCCCGCCACAGCCGGGTCGACCGTCACCTCGACCTTGTTGTAGAGGAGGCTGTCGTAGATCTTCGGCAGCGTGATCCGCTTCATGTGCGGGCACAAATTGCACGGCCGGGTGAAATCCGTCTTCGGCGCCTCGACGGCCACGTTGTCCGCCATGGAGCACTCGGTGACGAGAACCACCCGCTTCGGCTGATGATCCTTGACCCACTTGATCATGCCGCTGGTCGAGCCGGTGTAGTCCGCCGCCTCGATGACGTCCGGCGGGCATTCCGGATGCGCGATGATCTTGATGCCGGGCTCCGCGTCCCGATAGCGCCGCAACTCCTCGCCGGTGAAGCGCTCGTGCACTTCGCAAGCGCCCTTCCAGGAAATGATCTCGACGCTTGTCTGCGTGGCGACGTAGCGCGCGAGATACTGGTCGGGAATGAGCAGCACGCGCGGCGCGCGAAGGCTCTCGACCACCTTCACGGCATTCGCCGAGGTGCAGCAGATGTCGCATTCGGCCTTCACGGCGGCGCTCGTATTCACATAGGTCACGACGGGCACGCCGGGATAGGCGGCGCGAAGAGCGCGCACATCTTCAGGCGTGATGGACGACGCCAGCGAGCACCCGGCTTTCGCATCGGGGATGAGCACCGTCTTGCCGGGGCACATCAGCTTCGAGGTTTCGGCCATGAAATGCACGCCGCCCTGGACGATGATGTCCGCGTCCGTCTTCGCGGCCTCCCTGGCGAGCTGAAGGCTGTCGCCCAGGATGTCGCCGACGCCGTGGAAGACCTCCGGCGTCATGTAATTGTGCGCGAGGATAACCGCGTTCTTCTCCCGCTTCAGCTCGCGGATGGCCTTGATGTAAGGCGCGTGCTGCGCCCACTCGAAGGGCGAGATCACGCGCTCGATGCGGGCGTAGAGCGGCTTCAGCTCGCGAAGGGCTTCGCGAACGAAGGCGGCGTCGAAGTCGTGGCGGAGAGGCTCAAGATCGAAGCCGGGGTCGAACGCCGGAACGGCGTCGCCGCGCCGCCGCCGATGTGGCGTCACTCCGCTATCCAAGAATGCCATGTCGTCCTCCAACGTCCCGCTCTGGGTTATGCTCTGTTTGAGCATTAGTGCCGTACAAAAAAAAGAAGGCCAATTCCCTTCCGTCTTCCGGCTCAGCTTACTTATGCTCAGCACGACTATAAGATAGGCGTCGATTCTGGCCTTGCCAATCCCTTTTTTCACGCCGCGTCATTTCGGCGTACTAAAGCGCCCCCCAAGCCGATACGCCGGCAGCCCAAAGGGCGCCGGCGCTTTTCAAGCGATGATTGCGTCAAGGGTGAGCGTGCGCCTCTCCGTTGGCGGCTTTCGCCATAGGCGGGAACCATCCCCTGAAAGTGGAATCGAACTCGTAATAATTGCAGGTGATCTCTTCGCCGGCGGCAATGTCGCGGATGGCGAAGCCTTCCTCAAATTGCGTGAAGTCCGTGTTCGGGCTTTCGCTGTGATTCATGAAGCGGCCGTTGTCGGATTCCAGCACCCAGGTTCCCGGCTGTTTCAAGTGTGGGTAAAGATAGCGCACGATGAAGTCTTGCATATGAGGTGGAAGGTCTTCGATCTCGCTCTCTGTAAATAAGACATCGAATTTCGGATCGAGGCGCCAGATCAAATCGCCTGATTTAATAGGCTCGGCGGCAAAGATGCCTATTCCCTCGATTTTGCTACTCGAGAGATAGGTGCGGACAAGCATCATGACTTAAGGATCCCAATAGAGTTGTGAGTTGGATTTTGCTTCTTAGAAGCTTGACGATTCGACGCCAAGTATTGCGCTCACGGCCTTCTGGGCGACCTCGGCCGCGAAGGAGGCTCTCGTCTCTCACATGTGTTTTTTCAACATCCTTCAGCGGAAATTGGGAAGCAGCGCCTGCTCTGGTTGCTGCTTGCAACACAGGACACTGATGATTGCTCCAATTGGAGGGATTTGCAACATACATATTGAATGCGTCCGCGAGGATCGGAATCTACTTATGAAAATGCGGCTCGATCTTCTCCTGGTGCACCGTGGGATCGCGAAATCGCGCTCGCAAGCGCAAGATTTGATCAAACGCGGGGCTGTCCGCCTGCAAGGGAAGCCCGTCCTTAAGGCCGGGCTTGAGGTTTCCGCCGCCGAGACCATCGAGGTCGCCCAGATAAGACAATATGTCGCGCGAAGCGCGCATAAGCTCATCGCGGCGCTGGACCATTTTGGGCTGTCGCCCGCTGCCCGGACCTGCCTCGATGTCGGCGCGTCGACGGGCGGCTTCACCGAGGCGCTTCTGGAGCGCGGCGCGGCGCGCGTCTACGCTGTCGATGTCGGCCGCGGCCAGCTTCACGCCACGCTTAGGTCGGACCCTCGCGTGATTTCCATGGAAAGCTTCGACGCCCGCTCGCTAAGGCCCGAGCATCTGCCATCGCCCATCGAAGCGCTGACCTGCGATGTGAGCTTCATCTCGCTCTTGAAGGTTCTGCCGCATGTGCTTCCCCTGGCGGCGCCCGGCGCCTGGCTTGTCGCGCTTGTGAAACCTCAGTTCGAAGTCGGCCGCGCCCTTGTCGGCAAAGGCGGTATCGTGAAGGATGAGGCCGCCAAACGCGATGCTGCGGCGAGGGGAGCGGCGTTCGTCGAGGCGGCGGGGTGGACTTTGTGCGGGCTGCTGCCATCGCCGATCAAGGGACAGGACGGCAATGAAGAAACGCTTATCGCCGCAAGGCTCGAAACCTAGGCAGGCGCCGCCAGCGCACAACCCCTCACCCTGTCCCTCTCCCTCTGGGAACGACGTTGCAGCGGCTTCGGCCGGACTCCCTCTCCCTGAGGGAGAGGGCTGGGGTAAGGGGTTGCATCGCTTGTTTTCGGCGGCGATCGAGGCGATGGGCGGCCAAGGCCACGGCGTCGCTCGCATCGAGGGCGTGAAGACCTATATTCCGTTTACGCTCCCCGGCGAGCGCGTGCGCGTGCGGCTTTCGGGCGATAAGGCGGAGGCCGTCTTCATAGAAGGCGCTTCGCCGGAGCGCCGCGAGCCCATCTGCCCGCATTTTGGCGCGTGCGGCGGATGCGCCCTGCAACATTGGGACGAGGAGGCTTATGCGCGGTGGAAGACTGGCCTTATTTCCTCTGCGATTGCGCGCTTGGGGCTGGAGGCGCCGATTGAGGCGCTAAAAAACTATCCGCCAGACAGCCGCCGCCGCGCCGCCTTCACGGCGCTCAAGGACAAGGCCAAGGGCAAGGCGCGGCTAGGGTTCAATGCCGCGCGCAGTCACGACCTCGTCGATCTCGCGGAGTGCCCGATCCTCGCGCCGCAAATCGCGTTGGCGTTGCCGTCCTTGAGGGAAGCGTTGGGCGCCGCGCTTCCGGGCGCTGGCGAAGCGAAGGTTCACGTGACGGCGGCGGAGAATGGGCTGGACTGCGCCATCGAAGGCCCGGAACTGACTGGGAGCCGGCGCGCCGCCTTTATTCAGGCGCTCGAAGCCGTCCCCGCCGTTCGGGTTGCCTGGAACGGAGAAATCGTCATCCAGAAAGCCGCCCCTTTCGTTCTGGCGGGAAGCGTGAAGGTTGTTCTTCCCGCCGGGGCTTTCTTGCAGGCCGTCGAGGCTTGCGAGAGCGACATGGCGGGCTTCGTCGTCTTGGCGCTGAAGGAGGCGAAGGCGGAGCGCGGGCCCATTTGCGACCTGTTCGCCGGGCTTGGCGCCTTTACCTTTCCGTGCGCGAAATCGGCGCCCGTCACGGCCTATGAAGGCAGCGCCGAGGCCGTGGCCGCACTCGCCGCCGCAGCCAAAGCGGCGGCCGGATTTAAAGCCGTGAGAGCTGTGCGCCGCGACCTGTTCCGAAATCCGCTCGGGCCATTCGAGCTGAACGCGTTTGCGGCGGCCGTCGCCGACCCGCCGAGAGAGGGGGCGGAAGCCCAGGCCCGCGCGCTGGCCGCGTCGAAGATCGGAGCGGCGATCATGCTTTCCTGCAATCCGGCGACCTTTGCGCGCGATGCGGCTATCCTCGCAGCAGGAGGCTTCAGGCTCGCCCGGCTCTCCGCCTTCGACCAGTTCCGCTTCTCGGCGCATGTCGAAATCGCCGCGCTCTTCCTGCGGCCGGGCGGCAAAAAGGGCAGGCTTTCGCCCGCCCTCAAACGCTGATCGACTGAGATGCGACTTAAGCGGCCTGGGGCTTGCCGGCGATGCCGCCATCGATGACGCGAGGCGCCTGCCCCTTCGCGATCGCGATGGTGCGCGGCTTCATCGCTTCCGGCAGTTCGCGCTTCAGATCGACGTGAAGCAGACCATGCTCAAGCGCGGCGGAAGACACCTCTACATAATCGGCGAGGCGGAAGCGGCGCTCGAAATTGCGCGCGGCGATGCCCTGGTGGATATACTGGCGAACGTTGTCCTCGCTCTTCTTCTCGCCGCGAACGGTGAGCGTGCCTTCCTTCACCTCGATGGAGAGGTCGTTTTCGCCAAAACCGGCGACGGCCATAGAAATGCGATAGACGTTCTCACCCAGGCGCTCGATGTTATAGGGCGGGAACCCTGTCTCCGTATCGACATTGGCGAGCTGGTCGAGAATATTTGCAAGATGATCGAAACCGATCGAGGACTTGTACAAGGGGGAAAGGTCGATGCGTCTCATAGCGGTTCTCCTTGTCAAAGCGAGAATGTTAGCCTGCCTTAAAGGCCAGGCGGTCTATCCTTGCAGCCATGCGGCCTGCGTCTTCTGATTTATTTCTGGAAGCTCGGCTGTCAAGGGGTGCTTGAGCCTGCCCGCCATGATGGGGTAAGAATTTTTCTCTGATCCGAAGGAGCCTCTTTAATATGGCCTCAGAAGCGGCGGAGTTGACCGGCGTAACGCGCAACCCGGCGCCAAATGGCGCCGTTGCCGGCGCCTTCGAGTCGCGCGACGGGCTGCCGCTGCGCTATGCGCGCTGGGACACGACAGCGGAGCGGCGCATCGGCACGGTGTGCCTCTTCCAAGGCCGAAGGGAGTTCATCGAGAAATATTTCGAGACGATCACGGACCTCAGAAGGCGCGGTTTCGCGGTCGCCACGATGGACTGGCGCGGGCAGGGCGGCTCAGCGAGGCTGCTGAAGAACCGGCTGAAATGCCATGCCGAGAGCTTCGCGCATTTCGACGAGGACGTGCGCCGCTTCATGAGCGGCATCGTGCTCCCCGACTGCCCGCCGCCCTACTACTGCCTCGCCCACTCGCTCGGCGCCCATCTCGCCTTGCGCCTCGCGCAGACCCGCGCGTGCTGGTGGGACCGGATGGTGCTGACTTCGCCCATGATCCAATTTTCCGGCAGCCGGCTTGGAAACTCGCTTCTGAGCGTGGCCGCCGAGGCATGCGCGCTTGCCGGCGCCGGCGACGCCTTCATCCCGCGAGGGAAGGCGCGCTCGCTGGAGGAACGGCCCTTCGCGAACAATCCGGTGACGTCGGACAGGCTTCGCTTCGAGCGCGCTCAGGAGATGCTGCGCGCCGCGCCTCACCTGGCGGTCGGTTCGCCGACCATCGGCTGGATCGCGGCGGCGTGCGCCTCCATAACGGCCATCAATTCGCGCGAATTCACCGAGAGCGTCAAGGTTCCCGTTCTCATCGTCGCGGCGGGCAATGACGCGATGGTCTCGACCGCCGCTATCGAACGCTTTGCAAGCCAGCTCAAAAATTGCGCGCTTATCGTCATCGCAGGCGCGAAGCACGAGATCCTTCAGGAGCGCGATCAGTTTCGCGAGCAGTTCTGGGCCGCTTTCGACGCCTTCGTGCCGGGCTCCACGCTCCTGCCCCGCCGCCTGGAGCAGCCGGAGATCGTCCGTTAGAGCATTTTGTTGTCATCGCGAGGCGGCTCTGGCCGCCGTGGCGATCCTCGCCCGCAGTGACGCCGATCGCATTGCGCTTTTTGAAAAAAAAGGACGGGCGCTGCCCGTCCTGATGTTTTCTTTTCTCGCGCCGCTTAATGGGGCAGCGCTGTTCCGTCGCCGTCCTGCGCAACCGCCAAGCCCTTCATCTGGGCGGCGGCAAGCGCCGCGGCTTCGTCCCACTCGATAGGCTCCAGCTTGCGCACGAGCGCGATCGCGAGCACTTCGTCCATTCTGGCGACGGGGATGATCTCAAGCGCGTTCTTCACATTATCGGGGATTTCCGCGAGGTCTTTCGCGTTCTCCTCCGGAATGATGACTCGCTTGATGCCGCCCCTGAGCGCTGCGAGCAGCTTCTCCTTCAGGCCGCCGATGGGCAGCACCCGGCCGCGCAGCGTGATTTCGCCCGTCATGGCCACATCGCGGCGCACCGGAACGCCGGTCAGCACCGAAATGATGGCCGTGACCATCGCCACGCCCGCGGACGGCCCGTCCTTCGGCGTCGCGCCCTCCGGCACGTGGACGTGGATGTCCTTCTTGTCGAAGAGCGGAGGCTCGATGCCGAAGGCCACCGCGCGGCTGCGGACATAGGCGTTCGCGGCCTGGATCGACTCCTTCATGACGTCGCGAAGGTTACCCGTGACGTTCATGCGCCCGCGGCCCGGCATGAGCACGCCTTCCACGGTGAGCAACTCGCCGCCGACCTCGGTCCATGCCAGCCCGGTCACGACGCCAACCTGGTCTTCCAGTTCGGCCTCGCCGTAGCGGTACTTCTGGACGCCGAGGAAATCGCGAACCGTGTCGAGGGTGACATGCACCTGCGTCTGTTTGCCGCTCTCGATCTGCTTCACAGCTTTGCGGGCGAGCTTGGCGATCTCGCGCTCTAGGCTTCGCACGCCGGCCTCACGGGTATAGCGCCGTATGATTTCCATAAGGGCGTCGTCGCTCACCGTCCACTCGCCGGGTTGAAGGCCATGCGCCTCCATCTGCCCGCGCATGAGGTGGCGCTTGGCGATTTCGAGCTTCTCGTCCTCGGTGTAGCCGGCGAGCCGGATGATCTCCATGCGATCCTTCAGCGCCGGCGGGATGTCGAGCGTGTTGGCCGTCGTCACGAACATCACGTTCGAAAGATCGTAATCGACTTCGAGGTAATGATCGTTGAACTCATGGTTCTGCTCGGGGTCGAGCACCTCCAGCAGCGCCGACGCCGGGTCGCCGCGGAAGTCCATGCCCATCTTGTCGATTTCGTCGAGCAGGAAGAGCGGGTTCGTCTTCTTTGCCTTCCGCATCGACTGGATGACCTTGCCGGGCATCGAGCCGATATAAGTGCGCCGGTGGCCGCGGATTTCAGCCTCGTCGCGCACGCCGCCGAGCGACATGCGCACGAACTCGCGGCCCGTCGCCTTCGCGATGGACTTGCCGAGCGAGGTCTTGCCGACGCCGGGAGGGCCGACGAGGCAAAGGATCGGGCCTTTCAGCATGTTGGTGCGCTTCTGCACGGCGAGGTATTCGACGATGCGCTCCTTCACGCGGTCAAGCCCGTAATGGTCCTCGTCAAGCACGGCCTGCGCCTCGTCGAGGTCCTTCTTGACCTTGCCCTTGACGCCCCATGGAATTGACAGGATCCAGTCGAGATAGTTGCGCACGACGGTCGCTTCGGCCGACATCGGGCTCATCTGCTTGAGCTTTTTCAGCTCGGCGACGGCCTTGTCCTTGGCTTCCTTGGAAAGCTTCGTGTTCTCGATCTTTTCCTCGAACTCGGAGATGTCGTCGCGCTCGTCGGAGTCGCCCAGCTCCTTCTGAATGGCCTTCATCTGCTCATTCAGGTAGTACTCGCGCTGGGTCTTCTCCATCTGGCGCTTCACGCGGCTGCGGATCTTGCGCTCGACCTGGAGAACGGAAATCTCGCTTTCCATGAGCGTGAAGACGCGTTCAAGCCTTTCGGAGACCGAAAGAAGCTCCAGGATTTCCTGCTTGTCGCCGATCTTGATCGCGAGGTGCGACGCCACCGTATCGGCGAGCTTTGAGTAATCGTCGATCTGGCCGACGGTGCTGAGCACTTCGGGCGAAATTTTCTTGTTCAGCTTGACGTAGTTTTCGAACTGGCTCACCGCCGAGCGGGCGAAGGCCTCGATCTCGTCCTGGTTGCCGAGCGTCTCTTCGGTGCGCTCCACCTCGGCTTCGAAATAGAGCTCGTTCGGGCTGAAGCGCTTGATCTTGGCGCGGGTGGTGCCCTCGACGAGAACCTTGACCGTGCCGTCCGGGAGCTTCAGGAGCTGAAGAACCGTCGCCAGCGTCCCCATTGAATAAATGGCGTCGGGCTCCGGATCGTCGTCGCCCGCATTCTTTTGCGCGGCAAGCAGGATCTGCCTGTCGGTGCGCATCACCTCGTCGAGCGCGTTGATGGATTTTTCCCGGCCCACGAACAGCGGAACGATCATGTAGGGAAACACGACGATGTCACGAAGCGGAAGGACCGGGAAAATTTCGTTGGAACCCGAAGGTGCGTTCGTCATGTCAGTCTCCTAAATTCGGCGGCTGGAGCCGCCGCTTACAAATGCCGGGCCAATCCGGCAGGCTTGGCGAGTAGGGTCGCCAAACCACTACTTAGGGCAGAGTACACGGTCTGTGAGGCGCGTCCACGAAGGGTTATATAACCCGTTAATGTAGCGCATTGTCTGCACCTGACGAGGGGCTGGTGCAGGGACGAACGATGGAGGGACCGCGTGTCAAGATGCTTCGGTTTGCCGTTAACAAACCTTTGCATTATGCACTCGATTTATCTAGGCGCTCCGCATAGATCCGCAAGGGCTTAGCATTCCCTTCGATCACTTCGGGGCTGATCACGACTTCCTCGACGCCCTTCAGGCTCGGCAACTCGAACATGCTGTCGAGGAGAATGGCCTCCATGATCGAGCGCAGGCCGCGCGCGCCTGTTTTGCGGTCGATGGCCTTGCGCGAGACCGACTTCAGCGCCTCGTTGGAGAGCGTGAGCTGCACGCCTTCCATTTCGAACAGCCTTTGATACTGCTTGACGAGCGCGTTCTTTGGCTCGGTCAGAATCTTCACGAGCGCGGGCTCGTCGAGGTCTTCGAGGGTGGCCAGCACGGGCAACCGGCCGATGAATTCGGGGATCAGGCCGAATTTCAGGAGGTCTTCCGGCTCCACGCCGCGCAGGATATCGCCCGTGCGCCGGTCATCCTCGGACGAAACCTTGGCGCCGAAGCCGATGGAGGTCGACCGCCCGCGCTGGGCGATAATCTTTTCGAGGCCCGAGAAAGCGCCGCCGCAGATGAACAGGATATTCGTTGTGTCGACCTGGAGGAATTCCTGCTGCGGGTGCTTGCGGCCGCCCTGTGGCGGAACGCTGGCGACCGTGCCCTCCATGATCTTCAGGAGCGCCTGCTGCACGCCTTCGCCCGACACGTCCCTGGTGATGGAGGGGTTATCGGACTTGCGGCTTATCTTATCGACTTCATCGATATAGACGATGCCGCGCTGAGCCCGGTCGACATTGTAATCGGCGGCCTGGAGCAGCTTCAGGATGATGTTCTCGACGTCCTCGCCGACATAGCCCGCCTCGGTGAGCGTCGTGGCGTCGGCCATGGTGAACGGCACGTCCAGAATGCGCGCGAGCGTCTGGGCAAGCAGCGTTTTGCCGCACCCCGTCGGACCGATCAAAAGAATGTTGGATTTGGCCAGCTCCACGTCGTTGTTTTTCGCGGAGTGGTTGATGCGCTTGTAATGATTATGGACGGCGACGGAGAGAACGCGCTTGGCGTAATCCTGGCCGATGACATAGTCGTCCAGAACGTTGCAGATTTCTTGCGGGGTCGGGACGCCATCGCGCGATTTTACATAGGAATTCTTATTCTCTTCGCGGATGATGTCCATGCAAAGCTCAACGCATTCATCGCAGATGAAAACCGTCGGCCCTGCAATCAACTTGCGGACTTCGTGCTGGCTCTTGCCGCAGAACGAGCAGTAGAGCGTGTTTTTGGAGTCGTGACCCCTACTTTCTTTCGTCATTGACCTACCTTAGCACCCACATACCAGGAAGCTGGCCTCGGAATTGCGCCCGACTGATGACTGACCAACCGGTTTTGCAGCTTTTCCATCACCCTCAAGCCACCACGCGTTTCCGCACCCTTCCTTGTACGCTGCCTCTTACTCTTACGGCTTCTCATGCGATTGTCCATAGCTTCGATTCGCAGCCACGCCCCCACCGAGCGCTACGTTGGACCTTTTATGCTTTCCAGGCCGTTAAAGGTCCCGCTCTTCTTTTAGCGGCGTTGCGATGCCCGTGCGGGCTTAGGAACGGCTGGCGGCGGGCTCGTCGGCGGGCGCGCGCTTGGTGAGCACCTCATCGATGATGCCGAAGGCTTTCGCCTGCTCCGGCGTCATGAAGTGGTCACGGTCGAGGGTGCGTTCAATGATCTCGTAGGGCTGTCCCGTGTGCTTTACATAAATTTCATTGAGGCGGCGCTTGGTCTTGATGATGTCCTCGGCGTGCCGCTCGATGTCGCTCGCCTGGCCTTGGAAGCCCGCGGACGGCTGGTGCACCATGACGCGTGCGTTCGGCAGCGCCCAGCGCATGCCGGGCTCGCCGGCCGCAAGCAGGAGCGAGCCCATCGAAGCGGCCTGGCCGACGCACAGGGTTGAAACAGGGGGGCGCACGAATTGCATCGTGTCGTACATCGCGAGGCCGGACGTCACATGGCCGCCGGGCGAGTTGATGTAGAGCGCGATTTCCTTTTTGGGGTTTTCGAACTCAAGGAAAAGAAGCTGAGCCACCACCAGCGAGGCCATCATGTCCTCGACGACCCCTGTCACGAAAATGATGCGCTCCTTCAGGAGGCGGGAATAGATGTCGAATGCGCGCTCTCCGCGGTTGGTCTGCTCGACAACCATCGGAACAAGCTGGCTCGTGTAAAAGTCTACTGGATCGCGCATGAGTCTCTCCCAAGCGTAAAGGCCGCGGCAACGTCGTTTTCGATTGAGGCCCGCGAGCGCAATTTTTCGCGAGCGGCTGGAACTCGGCGGCTATTCAATGGCGCAGGCGGCTTTTTGCCGGCCTGCTTCCTTTACATGGGGCGATTTGAGCACGAGCGCAACTAGCGTCGTAGGCTGGCGCCCGGCCAGCCTTAGCCATGATGGTGGTGGCCGTGATCGTGATCGTGATCGCACTCAGGGCCGCACTCTCCCTCATGGCCATGGTGATCGTGGCCCTCGTGTTCGCCGCCGCCCTCCAGGAGCGCCTGCTCGCGCTGCTGCTCGGCCGCGAACGCCGTGAGTTGCGCCGGCGTGACCTTCTTCTCGTCGAGCTTCACGAGTTCGAGCGCGAAGTTGATCACCTTCTCCTCATAAACGGGCGCCCGCAGCTCGTTGATCGCGTTCGGGTTCTTGCGATAGAACTCGACGACCTCCCTTTCCTGGCCGGGGAACTGCCGCGCGCGCTCCATCACGGCGCGGCGAAGCTCTTCGTCGGTGACCTTGATCTGGTTCTGGTTGCCGATCTCCGACAGGACGAGGCCGAGCCGAACGCGCCGCTCGGAAAGCTTGCGATAATCGGCGCGAGCCTTCTCCTCGCTCGTGCCCTGAGCCTCGAAGCTCGACTTCGACTGCTCAAGCTGACGCGTGACGTTGCGCCAAATCCCTTCGAACTCGCTGTCGAGAAGCGAGGGCGGCATCTCGAAGGAATGCCTCTCGTCAAGCGCGTCCAGCAGCGACTTCTTCAGCTTGTTCCGCGTGACGGTATCGAGCTCCCTCTGGAGCTGGCCGCGGATCGCCTCTTCCAGCTTCGCGAAGGATTCCATGCCGAGCGTGCGGGCGAATTCGTCGTCGGCCTTCGCATCGACGGGCTTGGCGACTTCCTTCACCGTGACGTCGAAAACCGCGTCCTTGCCCGCGAGGTGCTTCGCCTGATAGTCCTCGGGAAACGTCACGTTGACGTCGCGCTTGTCGCCAGCCTTGGCGCCGAGCAGCCCTTCCTCGAAGCCGGGGATGAAGCGGCTCGATCCGATGACGATGTAGGCGTCCTCGCCGGCGCCGCCCTCGAAGGGCTCGCCGTCCACGCTTCCCTTGTAATCGATGGAAAGCCGGTCGCCCGTCTCGGCCTCGCCGTCCTTCGCCTCGTAGGACACGTTCGCCTTCAAGAGACGCTCGACCGCGTTCTTGACGTCGTCCGCCTCGGGCTCGGCGACTTCTTTTTCCAGCGCGATGGACTTAAGGTCGGTGAGATCGATCTTGGGCAGGACCTCGAAGGACATGGTGTATTCGAGATCCGACGCGCCCGAGATCATGCGCTCGACCGTCTCCTTGTCCTCGGGGAGCTTGATATCGGGCTGGAACGCGGGGCGCTCATGCCGCTCTTGCAGGGCTTGCGCGCTCGTCTGGCCGACCGTTTCCTCAAGCACCTCCGCCATGACGGAGCGCCCGTAAAGTTGGCGGACGTGCGCCAGCGGCACCTTGCCGGGCCTGAAGCCGTTCAGGCGGACCTTGGTTTTTATGTCCTCAAGCTTCATCTCCACGCGCGACAAGAGATCGGCGGCGGGGATGACAACCTTCAATTGGCGCTTCAGCCCCTCTGAAACAGTCTCTGTAACTTGCATTGTAAAACCGGGTTCTGGTTGGCCGCTTCTCGGCGGCATGGTCAAGGCAACACATTATTGCTGCCGCGCGGGCGCTGGCCCCGCTTCGTTCGCAGTGAAATTGCATATTGGCCGGCAATTCACAAGGGGCCGTCTCTTGGGGGGTGGAAAAATGCCATCCCTCGTTCGCGCTGGCGGCCGCGCGGGTTGAGGGGGGCGGGTCGCCGGGGCGGCTTTTTTTTGAAAAGAGCGCCAGGAAAGATTATTTCAGCCAATCCGCCGCCTTCGAGTGTTGACGCCGCATGGATGGTCTCGCAGGCAAGCTCTTCTTTTTACACGGGCCGATCGTGAGGCGGCTCGACAAGGCTTCGCGCGAACTGCTCTTGCCCGGCGATGGCACGGCCGTCGATTTCAGCCGCCCCGCGGGCGAGCCGGCTCTCGCGCAGCCGAATTCGGTTTCCTGGCGCATTTTCAAGAACCCCGTGACGCTGTTCATCGGCGGCGCGGCGGCCGTTCTTCTGGAGCTTGCGGAGCCTCGCGTGCGAACCGGCGTCTGGCGGCACAGCGGCTTTCGCCAGAACCCGCTACGCCGTCTTCGCCGCACGGGGCTCGCGGCGATGGTCACGGTTTATGGCGCGCGCGGCGTGGCCGAGGCGATGATCGCGGACGTGCGCCGGATGCATGAGCGCGTGCGCGGGCTGACGCCAGGCGGGGAAGCGTATGACGCCAACGACCCCGAGCTTCTGAGCTGGGTGCAGGCCACGGCCGCCTTCGGCTTTCTTCAGGCTTATCACATCTACGCGGCGCCTTTGCCGCTCGCCGAGCGCGACCGCTATTACGGGGAAGGCGGGACCGTGGCGAGGCTCTACGGCGGCGCGCCGCCCCCGCGTTCCGAAGCCGAGCTTGCCGCGTGTTTCGAGGCGATGCGCCCGCGGCTGGAGCCTTCGCCGATTATTTCCGAATTCATTCGGATCATGCAAACCGCGCCCATCCTGCCGCCGCTGCTTCGCCCCGTTCAGCCGCTCCTCGTTCGCGCGGCGGTCGACATCGCGCCTCCATGGCTGCGGGAACTGCTCGGGCTTGGCGCGGAGTTCGGGTTGAGAAGCTGGGAAGCGGCTCTCGTGCGGCGGGGCGCGGCCTTCGCCGACCGCATCGTCCTGGAGTTGAGCCCCGCTGTGCAGGCCTGCCAGCGCTTGGGCCTGCCCGCCGATTATCTCTACAAAAGCCTGTAACCGGCTCGCCCCGGGACGGCCGCTTATCTCCTATACCATGGCGCTTTCGATGGCGACGAGGAGGACGCGGGGTCCACGATCCTGTAAGTCGCGTCGAATTCGGCGCGGTTGATGAGATACGGCTTCCCGTCGCGCTTGCTCGTCGCCGGATCGTAGATGTCCACGACCAAACAGTCCGCCGCGCCGTGCTGGATCTCGCCCCAGGGCGCCACGATGTGGAGCTGGCGATTGAACGGGTTCGGGATCGCTTTCACATGGCCGCGCGCGAGATAGACGCCCGGATGTCCGGTCTTGGGCTCGTAGCGCGCCGCGAAAACGTCCGGCTTCACCACATAGCGCTCGCCGCCGGCCCCGGTCACGATGTAATCGCCGGGATGGGCCGTATTCTTCGTTTCCTTCCTGCCATTCGCGAGAACGGTCTCCACCGGCGTCGCGACTTCGGCGAGGGCCGCTCGAAACTCACCTGACTTGCGATAGATTTTCCCTTCGCGATCCAGGGCTTCCGCAATCGCCTTGTCCTGTGGCATGCCTGCGCCTTTATCCTTGCTTGTCATCGGGAAGAACTCCATCCTCCGCCTAGCCAGCGGGCACCTCGAAGGGCCGCGTGTGCTTGAGCCAGACCCATTCGGCCTGCTCCTGCAAGGCTTCCTGTCCCAGGTTCTCAAGAATTTCTATCGGAGTCCATTCGGGAGCCGGTTCATTTTTATGGGCTTCGAGCATCCTGCTCGCTTGCTCGAAGATTTGTCTCTGCGAAGCATACTGCTTGGCGAGCTCCAAATGCGAGGTTCTGAGAAGGAAGCCGCGCGCGGCGACTGCTCCGGCCGCGAACAGGCTCAGAGCCAGCTGCCAGTAATCGGTGAACTTATCGGGTTTTACGTACTCGTTGAATATCGTTGACTTGCTGTCATCGCTGCCGGCCGCGGGGATCAAAGTCAGAATTGCGATCAAGCCAGCCGTCGCGAAGGAGCCGACGATCGCTCTTTGAACAATCTTGCTCCAGAACTTGTGCTTCTTGAAATGGAATAGTTCCTTGCCCGCGAACCATTTCGCCTGATCGTCCACCCATTTCTCTTTCGCAATGCGAAGCCCCTCGGGAAAGGATTCGCTTCCGAGCTTGGGATGCGAACAGGGGCGGCAATCCTGGCAGAATTCGACGGTCCGAGCCGACTGCCTGATCCAATGCACCACTCCCGATTGCCGGGCGAGGAAAGGAAGCCAGACAGACGATGCGATGCCGGCGGCGCGCCAGAAAAACAGCGTGCGCAAAGCCTCCGCGAGGCAGCGGTATTCGTGGAACCGGTTATCCAGCGCCGGAACCAGGACGCGCGAACCAAGCAGCACCATGACGCCGGTGACGCCGAGATATGTCCAGGGCGCCCAGTCTTTCGAGCTGACAAAGTTGAAGACGACGACGGCGAGCATTGCGAGGACGTAAATCCGCGCGTCCGTATGCCGTACAACATTGGCAAATCGAATCGATACGCCATCCGCCGCGTGGTAGGCGGCGTCGGTAAGGGCAAGCTCCCGGATGCTCGCCTTGTCGGCGAGGGGATAGCTTGCCGAAATCGCGCGAGCGCTCCTTTGCACGGCGCGATTGAATTCATCGGTTCTTTCCAGGATCGTCTCGATTTTGCTTTTCTCGGGCGGTTGAACTTTTTTCACCCTTGCGACGGAACCGGGGTTCTCCACGGTCACGGATTTGCCGGTTACCGGATCGATGCGGACGCTTCGCCCCGGTTCGAGCGGATCGAGGGGCGTCACTTCCTCCTTGTAGGCCGTGTATTCTTTCGGGGAGTAGCCACGTTCGAACCAAGCCACCAGATCGCTTGTGCCGCCTGTGCCGCGCGCGCCTTTGCCGTCCCAGATCGCGAACAGGACCTGCGCTTGATCCGCGATCATGGCGCCGGCGCGCGCATACTGCACGTTGCGCGGCTCGCCGGGCGTTTTCCAGGCGTTGCCCGCGGGAACTTCCACCGTCCTGACGTGAAGCGCACGCGTCAGGAGGTCCCGGAACTCGGCCTTGGACTCCTCCGTCTGAAAATCGTTCTCATACTCGTCCGCCGGCATGGGCAGCACCGCGATCAGGTCCGCCTCAAGCTTTGCCATCGCGACTTTGGCAATCAGCCGGTCCGCGCCTTCCGCGAGCGCGGACAGGATCAAAAAGGGTGAGTGCCGGTAGCGCATTTTCAGAGCGGCGCATTGCTCCTCGATCACAGCAATCAGACGCGGATTGCTTGGGTCGATATTGCGGTGGCCGCAGGCGCCGACAACGATCGGAATCCGGCCGCCCCAGCGTTGAACCGCATCCGGCTCGGCGCCAGAACTTCCTTTAGCCTCAGCGACCATCGCAGACTCCCCCCACAGACAATTTTCAATCGGGTTGATCTAAACATTCATAAAGTGAAGCGCAAGGCAACGCGCGGTCGCGGTGGACGTTGCGGGCGCTTTCGCGTAAAAGCGACGAAAAGAACGAGGGACCGGGATGGGCTTGTTTAACGATCTCTTCACGTGGTGGCACGAAGCGACGCTTTCCACGAAGCTGTATACGAATTCGCGCGGGCAGCTTGTCGGCGAGGACGATCGCGGCAACCGCTATTACGAAGACCCGAATAATAAAGGCCCGGCGGACAGGCCGCGCCGCTGGGTGATCTACAAGGGATTGGCCGAGGCGAGCAAGGTGCCGCCGGACTGGTTCGGCTGGCTGCATTACACGGTCGATACGCCGCCCACGGAGGAGGTGTACCATCCGAGGCCGTGGCAGAAGCCGCATGTCGAGAACATGACGGGGACGCCGCTGGCCTATCGCCCGCCCGGAAGCCTCGTCGGAGAGATGCGCCGCCCCAAAGGGGATGGCGAATATCAGCCGTGGAACGCCGAATAGCGCTTCGGTCAAATTGCAAAATCTGCAACCATAGATAGAATAAAACAGTGTTTTTTTCCAAACGAACCCAATAGAGTTAATCCTTCGTCACCGTTCGCGCGCTTGCGCCCGATATGCTCGAACGCTCCGGCGAGCGGCATGAGCCCGCAAATCCAGCGGCTGGATCAGTCCGCGCCCATGCCATCGTCCGGCCGGCCGGAGAGGCGGCGCGCGGCGAGGTGGGCGAAGCGCAGCGTGAGCGCCTTGCGCCTTCCGCCGGCAAGCGGCGTCACCCCCGGCTCCCTGGCGAGCACGGCGTCATACTCGTCCGCGATCAGAAGCCCGGCATCCTCCGGAAGGATGTGCGTGGGAAAGCCGGGGCCGACGGCGAAAAAGAAGCGGTCGCACCATTCGAGATAGTCCTGCCATTTGCGGTCGGAGCGGAAATCGGGCACGCCCGACTTTACCTCCACGATCCAGATCTCGCCCTTCAGTCCGAGCGACAGAATATCGGCGCGCCGCCCGCTCTTCAGCGGAAATTCGGTGAGCGCCCCGTGGCCCAGCGACTGAAGCAACCTCACCGCGCCCCGCAGCGGCTTGGGCGCCGGCCTTCCGCCGGTGAACGGTAACGAAGTCGTGCCCGCCGGACTCTCAAGTGTGACCGCCATGGACCCGATCCTCGATTAGTTTGTTCCTCAGCTTTCCCCGAGAGGGAATTGGAAACGCTGTGAAATGGCAAAGGGGAGACGATTATGCCGCTCGACGACCGCCCCGCGCAAAGCTCCGGGGCCGAAGATCGCCAGCTTAAGCTCTCTTACCGTCTCTTCGCAACACGCCGGCTTTCGCGCGACATCGCAGCCCCGCTTTCGGCGGAGGATCAGGTCGTGCAAGCTCACGAGGACGCCAGCCCCGCGAAGTGGCATCTCGCGCACACGGCATGGTTCTTCGAAGAACTCGTCCTGAAGCCCTATTTGCGCGGCTATGAGGCGTTCGATGCGCGCTTCGCCTATTGTTTCAACTCCTATTATGAGAGCCTCGGCGCCCGCCACCCGAGGCCGCGGCGCGGGCTCCTTACCCGGCCTTCCGCGGATGAGGTCCGCGCCTATCGCGCCCATGTCGACGTGAGCCTGGAGAGGCTTGCGGCGCAGCCGCTGCCGGAAGACGCGCTGGCGCTCGTCGAGATCGGGATCAATCACGAGCAGCAGCACCAGGAGCTGATGCTCACCGATATTCTCGCGCTTTTCGCGGCCAATCCGCTGCGGCCCGCCTACGAGGAAGCGCGCGAAGCGCTCGTGTTCGGCGACGCCCCGGCGGCGCGATGGCGGACGATAGAAGGCGGCGTCCATGAATTCGGCCATCGCGGGCATGGGTTCTCCTACGACAATGAAGGCCCGGCGCACCGGGCGATGCTGCGCGACTTTCGCATCTCCGACAGGCTCGTCACCAACGGCGAATGGCTGGCCTTCATGGAGGCGGGCGGCTACAGGACGCCGTCGCTTTGGCTGTCGGATGGCTGGGCCACCGTACAGCGCGAAGGCCTTGACGCGCCGGGATATTGGGAGCGGCGCGACGGCGCTTGGCTCCAGATGACCCTCTACGGGCTGCGCGCCATCGAGGAAAGCCGCCCCGTCACGCATGTCAGCTATTATGAGGCGGACGCCTTCGCGCGCTTCGCGGGCAAGCGCCTGCCAACCGAGTTCGAATGGGAAGCCGCGGCTGACGGCGAGCCGGACCCCTCGCCGCAGACCCTTGCGCATCTCCTGCCCGCGGCGGCCGCAAGCGGCGGACCGGGCTTTTTCGGCGCCGTGTGGCAGTGGACGCAAAGCGCCTACCTGCCCTACCCCGGCTACCGCCCGGCCGGGGGCGCGCTCGGAGAATACAACGGCAAGTTCATGTGCAATCAGATGGTCCTGCGCGGAAGCTCCTTCGCGACGCCTTCCGGGCACAGCCGACGAACCTACCGTAACTTCTTCTATCCTCATCAGCGCTGGCAGTTCATGGGCTTGCGCCTTGCGGACGACGCATGAGCATGGGTCACGTGGTTCAATTCCCCGAAACGCGCGCCGGCGCGGGCAAGGAATTCGAAGGGGAAGTTCTGTCCGGCCTGTCGCGTCCCCAAAAGAGCTTGCCGTGCCGGTTCCTCTATGACGCACGCGGCTCGGAGCTTTTCGAGCGGATCGCCGCCCTGCCGGAGTATTATCCGACCCGGACAGAAACGGCGCTTCTCAAATCGTGCGCTTCCGCCATCCGCGAACTCTTGCCCGCAGGCGCCGCCGTTGTCGAATTCGGCTCCGGCTCCAGCCGCAAGACCGAGCTTCTGCTTCGCGCTCTCGAACGCCCCAGCGCTTACATCCCGATCGAAATCTCGGCGGCGGCGCTTTTTCCGGCAGCCCGGCGCGTGGCGCGCACGTTTCCGGGCCTTAGCGTGCACCCTGTGCTTGGCGGCTTTCACGACCTCGACCGGATAAAGCTGCCGCTCCGCGATGAGTTCCGCATCGGCTTCTTCCCCGGATCGACGATAGGCAATTTCAACAAGACCGAGGCCGCGCTGTTTCTTCGCGCGGCGCGCCGGCTTCTGGGCGAGAAGGCCGCTTTCCTCATCGGCGCGGACCTGGAAAAGCCGCTCGACATCCTGCTTCCCGCCTATAACGACAAGGAGGGCGTGACCGCGGCGTTCAATCTCAACCTGCTCGCGCGCATCAATCGCGAGCTCGGCGGAACCTTCGACCTCGACGCGTTCGAGCATCGGGCCATCTATAAGGAGCGCGAATCCCGGATCGAAATGCATCTGCGATCCCTGGCCGAACAGCGCGTCACGGTGGCCGGGCGGCGCTTCTCGTTTCGCCCCGGCGAGACCATCCATACCGAAAACTCGTACAAATATTCGCTTTCCAGTTTCCGCTGGATCGCCGCGCGCGGCGGTTGGCAAACGGCAAAAAGCTGGGCGGACGACAAGGCGCTTTTTTCCTTGCATCTTCTCACCTAAGAGAGTTCTAAGCTCCGGCGAAGCGCCATGCGATTGGAGCGGACGCCAATGGAAATCGCTGAAGACATCTCCCGCGCCGAACCCGGCGCTTCCCCGGCCTCCCTCGTGTCCGTGGGCGTTCTGAGCTTCGGTGCGCCCCAGACGATAGCGCGTGCGCTTGCATCCCATCGCGAGAGCGGGCTCATCGAATGCGCGGGCGAATTTTTCGTCTACTTCAACGCGATGAGCGAGAACGACAAGGCCGTCGCGACTGAGAGAGGCGTGCGCTACGAAGGCTCGTCCGCGAACCGGGGCATTTACGGCGGGTTCCGGGCCATCGCCGAGATCGCGAAAAACCCATACGTCCTCATCCTGGAAAACGACATCGTCCCCGCGCCTGGCGCCTCCGTAAAGGAGTGTGTGGACTCCTGCGCCGCCGACATGATCGCGCATGACATCAAGATCTTCAGCTTGAAGTCCCGCCCGCACCCCGGGCAGGGAGCGCCGGGCGCGAAATATATGAAAACCTTCGGCGTGGCGGAGCCCATCTTGCCCGGCCTCGTCCCGAAGAAGACCGGCGCTTTCGCCAAGCTGAGGATGTTCCTGGAACACGGCAGCATCGATAAGTTCCGGTCCGGCGCGATCCTCTGCGAGCGGGAGCCGGAAAAGGCCCAGCCCGGCGCCGTTCGCAAACTTCCAAGCGGCAATTATCTGACCGATTCGCGCTTTCGCAATTGGGGCAATCAGGCCGTTCTTGTCGAGCGCCGGTTCTTTCTCGACGTCGTGTGCCGCCGGGTCGATGAGCATCCCGATCCAAGGCTCGTGAATGGACATCAAGACATCGAACGCGCCCTGAACCGGCGCTGGTGGCGCCAGCAGCGCTTTTTGATGGGGCATGCAGCCCGTGGCGCCTTCACGCATAGCCGGCTCGACAGGTGAGGCGCCGAGGCCGCGGTTGCCGCATCCGCCTGATCGAACGTGTCAATAATCTCACAGACCTGCCGGAAACTAGGCCTCTGGGCTGGCGAGGTTTTGACAACCGCGCCAAAGCTCGCCAAACATTCAATCAAACAATGGGGGGGCGCGCGAGTGACCGGCGGTAACTCTTTTAACGTTGCACGGCGACTGCTTGCGGCCTTGACCGTCGCTGCCTCCTTGATTGCGCCTACCGCGAGCCGAGCGGACTTTATCGAGTTGTTCGAGATTGCGAATCATCCGTTCTGGACAGTGGACGAAGTTCGCGCCGGCGGATTCAAGCAGGCCATCGACAACGCGCCGCATGAGGGCGGGCCGGCCTTGAACCTGGAAGTGCTCGGCGGCAACTTTGCGGGCGGTTATGAAAACAGCATCCTGAACTTCTTTCTGACGCCGCGCCCGCACATCGGCACGACGATCGCCTTCGGCAAGACCGATGAGTTCTATTGGGGCGTAACCTGGGACGCGAAACTCATCGACCGCACGTTCTTTGAGGCTTCCTTTGGCGGCGCCCTTCACGACGGGCCGCTGGACGCGTGGCGCGAAGCCTCCTACGGCTGCGAGGTCAACTTCAGGGAATCAGCCTCTCTCGGCTTCGCGCTGTCGCAGGATTGGCGCCTGCTGGCGACGATCGACCATATGTCGAACGGCGGCACGTGCACCCCGAACCGCGGCCTCACAAACGCGGGCCTCCGGCTAGGCTACAAGTTCTAACTGTGATATGACTTGATCCTACGGGTCAAGTCAGACAGTGGCATGGTCGTCCTCACGAAAATCTACACGAAGACCGGCGACGACGGCACAACCGCCCTCGGAAGCGGGGAGCGCGTGCCTAAAACCAGCCGCCGCATCGCCGCGTATGGCACGGTGGACGAAACGAACGCCGCCATCGGCATGGCCCGTCTTCTGCTGCCGGAAGACCAGGCCCTCGTCTCCGAAATGCTGGCGCGGATCCAGAACGATCTTTTCGATGTCGGCGCCGACCTCTGCCTGCCGGAAACGGATGAGGCGCCGCCTTATAAGCCGCTGCGGGTTCAGATGACGCAGGTCGAGCGGCTCGAACGCGAAATCGACCGGATGAACGCGGAAATGCCGCCGCTGGCCTCCTTTATCCTTCCGGGCGGAACGCCGGCCGCCGCCGCTCTTCACATTGCGCGCACAACGTGCCGCCGCGCGGAACGTTGCATCGTGGAGCTGACTCTTACGGAGCGCGAGCATGTCAGCGAGGCGGTGAGCCGCTACATGAACCGCCTGTCGGATCATCTTTTTGTCGCAAGCCGGTTTGTTAACTGCAAAGGCACGCTAGATCTGTTATGGAAGCCTGGGCAGAATACATAAGTTTCCGCGTAATTGGGTCGATCCATGCTGTTCGTGCCGGTTTGGGACTTGAACCCCCTCAAGAGGGTCAAGTACCAGTATGTCACCGTAGGGCTGATTGTCGTAAATGCCTTAATTTATTTCCTGTTCGAAACGCATGTGCTCCTGAATTCGCCGGGCAGCGTTATTGAAGCTTTTGGGCTGAAGCCGCGCGAAGTCGCGACCCTTCGCGGCTTCATGGATCATGCGCCGCACCAGTTCCATCTCCTGACCTACATGTTCGTGCATGGCAGCGCCTGGCACCTGTTCGGCAACATGGTTTTCCTCTACGTCTTCGGGGACAATGTCGAGGACGCGCTCGGCCACGTGCGCTTCGTTTTCTTCTACCTCATCTGCGGGGTCTTCGCGGCCTTCGTGTATAGCCTGGTTACGGTATCGCCGGATGTGCCTTTAATCGGCGCCAGCGGCGCGGTCGCCGGCGTGATCGGGGCCTATGTGGTGCTGCACCCCAATGTCCGCGTATGGGTGCTTTTTCCCGTTCCGGTGCTGCCATTTCTGCCGCTGCGTTTCTCGGCCGGAATCGTCATCGGCCTCTGGCTGACCTATCAGGTCTTGAGCGGCATCTACCTCACCGGAGAGTTGACCGCATGGTGGGCGCATGTCGGCGGCTTTTTCGCCGGCGCGCTTCTCATCATTGTGATGAGGCGGCCCGGCGTCAGACTATTCGACGGTTCCACCGGCGTCGAGGAGCCGCGCCGAACGTCTAAGGGAGCGGTGGATTGACACCTTCGCGGCTGCGAAATAGGCTTGATTCCTTGAGCACCGCTGAAAATGATAATCTATCGAACCATCAGCCGAGTTGATCCGGCGGCGCCGCCCAGCATCGTTGATGGTCGAAAGCCAGGATTCGGCTCACAATGAAGATACTTGTGCCCGTTAAGCGGGTCGTCGATTACAACGTCAAAATCCGCGTCAGGCCGGACGGCGGCGGCGTGGACATCGCGAATGTGAAGATGTCCATGAATCCTTTCGATGAAATCGCCGTCGAGGAAGCCATCCGCCAGAAGGAAGCCGGGCATGCGACGGAAATCGTCGCAGTCTCCGTCGGTCCGCAGAAGGCGCAGGAGACGCTCCGCACCGCGCTCGCAATGGGCGCCGACCGCGCAATCCTCTACCGGACAGACCTGACCGTCGAACCGCTCGCCGTCGCAAAGCTCCTGAAGCACGCGGTGGAGCAGGAGAAGCCGGGGCTCGTGATTCTCGGCAAGCAGGCCATCGACGACGATTGCAATCAAACGGGCCAGATGCTCGCCGCGCTTCTGAATTGGCCGCAGGCGACGTTCGCCTTCAAGGTCGACGCGAAGGACGGCGGCCTGCAAGTCGCGCGCGAGGTCGACGGCGGCCTTCAGACGCTCGCAATCGCGCTGCCGGCCATCGTGACTGTGGATTTGCGCCTCAACCAGCCGCGCTATGCCTCGCTGCCGAACATCATGAAGGCGAAGAAAAAGCAGCTGGACGAAGTGGACGCGGCGGCGCTCGGCATCGACATCGCTCCGAAGATCAAGGTTATCAGGACGGACGAACCGCCTACGAGAAAGGCCGGCATCAAGGTCAAGACAGCAGTCGAACTCGTGGACAAGCTGCGCACTGAAGCGGGGGTGTTGCAATAATGGCCGTCCTTTTGGTTGCGGAGCATAACGATCAGGCGCTCAACGCCGCCACGGCGAAAGCGCTGACGGCGGCCAAGGCGCTCGGAGGCCCGGTGCACATTCTCGTCGCCGGCCGGAACGCGCGGGCCGTCGCCGAAAAGGCCGCGTTGCTTGGCGGCGTCGAGAAGGTTCTCCTGGCGGACGCCGAGCATCTGAAAGCGCGGCTCGCCGAGGACATGGCGGCGCTCATCGTGCCTCTGATGGGCGGTTACGACGCTCTCGTCGCCGTGGCGTCGACCACGGGGAAGAACTTCGCGCCGCGCGTTGCCGCGCTTCTCGACGTTGCGCAGCTTTCGGATGTAACGGCGGTGCGCGGGCCGACGAGCTTCGAGCGCCCGATCTACGCCGGCAACGCCATCCAGACCGTCGAAGATACGCAGGGCAAGAAGGTGCTGACGATCCGCACCACCGCTTTCGCCGCGGCCCCGGAAGGCGGCTCGGCCGTTATCGAGACCATCGCGGCGCCCGCGCCGAACGGCGTCTCCAGCTTCGTCAGCGAAGAGATTGCGCAGTCCGAGCGGCCCGAACTCACGGCGGCCAAGATCGTCATTTCCGGCGGGCGCGGCATGCAGTCCGGCGAGAACTTCAAGCTTATCGAGCGCATCGCCGATAAGCTCGGCGCCGCCGTCGGCGCGAGCCGCGCGGCCGTGGACGCCGGATACGTCCCCAACGATTATCAGGTCGGTCAGACGGGCAAGGTCGTGGCGCCGGAGCTTTATATCGCGGTTGGAATTTCGGGCGCGATCCAGCATCTCGCCGGTATGAAGGACTCGAAAGTCATCGTCGCCATCAACAAAGACGAAGAAGCGCCGATCTTCCAGGTCGCGGATTATGGACTGGTCGGAGATCTGTTTCAGATTCTGCCGGAATTTGAGGCGGCGCTCGACAGCAGGAAATAAATCCGCAAAGGCAAACCAGAGTTAACGATGGCCCAAACCCCACCTCCCACGTCTCGCGGCAACCCGTTCATCAACAAGAGCCGGGGGCGCGAGCCTGCCCCGATCAAGGCGGTGGGGATCATCGGGGCCGGACAGATGGGCAGCGGCATCGCCCATGTCGTGGCGCTCGCCGGGTACAGTGTGCTGCTCAACGACCTCAGCAAGGAACGGGTCGAGGGGGCGCTCGCGACGATCAACGGCAATTTAAGCCGGCAAGCGCATCGCGGAAAAATCTCCGAGCAAGACCGGGACAAGGCGCTGGCGCTGATCTCCTATGCCCCCTCGCTCGAAGCCCTGCACGAAGCGGACCTCGTGATCGAGGCCGCGACCGAGGACGAGGACGTCAAGCGGAAGATCCTGATCGCGCTTTGCCCGCAGCTCAAGCCGCATGCGATCATCGGCAGCAACACGTCGTCGATTTCCATCACCCGGCTCGCCGCCGTCACGGACCGCCCCGAGCAGTTCATCGGCGTGCACTTCATGAACCCCGTGCCGGTGATGGACCTCGTGGAGATGATCCGCGGCATCGCAACCGACGAAACGACGTTCAACTCGGCGCGCAAATTCGCCGAAACGCTCGGAAAAACCGTGAGCGTGGCGGAAGACTTCCCGGCCTTCATCGTGAACCGCATTCTCCTGCCCATGATCAACGAGGCGGTCTACACGCTCTACGAGGGCGTCGGCTCCGTGGAGTCGATCGACCTCGCCATGCGCCTTGGCGCGCGCCATCCCATGGGACCGCTGCAGCTTGCGGACTTCATCGGCCTCGATACCTGCCTTGCCGTCATGCAGGTGTTGTACGAAGGATTGGCGGACACCAAATACCGGCCGTGTCCGCTGCTTGTGAAATACGTGGAAGCCGGATGGCTCGGACGGAAAACGCAGCGCGGATTCTACGACTATCGCGGCGAAGTGCCGGTCCCCACCCGTTAGCATCGAGCCGAAGTCGCGCTTTGGTTTAAATCGCGCCATAATCTCGCGCAGTGCAGTGCTCGAAGCTCAGCCTAAGGTTACGCCATGTCTCTCGCCATCCATGCCGACGGCGCCGCGTGGGCGGAACGCCCCTACACAGCGGCCGTCGTCCTTTCCAGCGGATTGATCATTCAAGGACATGGCGTAGGCGCGGTAGGGGAGGCGACCGGCGAGGTCTGCTTCAACACCGCGATGACGGGCTATGAGGAAATCCTGACCGATCCGTCTTACGCGGGTCAGATCATCACCTTCACCTTCCCTCACATCGGCAACACCGGCGCGAACCAGGAAGACATCGAGACGACGAACCTCGCTGCCTCGTCCGGCGTCCGCGGCTGCATTCTTCATGCGCCGATCACGAACCCATCCAACTACAGGTCCGCGCAAGCCCTCGACCGCTGGCTCGCCGCGCGCGGCGTCATCGGCGTTACGGGCGTCGATACGCGCGCGCTCACCATGCTCATTCGCGAGAGCGGCATGCCCAACGCCGTGATCGCGCACAATCCCGCGGGCAACTTCAATTTCGATGCGCTTACCGCCGTGGCGCGCGCCTGTCCGAGCATGGAGGGCGCCGAACTCGCCCGCGGCGTCACCACCGCGCAGAGCTACCCGTGGAGCGAACGGGTTTGGGGCTGGAACCGGGGCTTCACGGAACAGGAGACCCCCCAGTTTCATGTCGTCGCCATCGATTACGGCATAAAGCGCAACATCCTTCGCTGCCTTGCCTCGGCAGGATGCCGGGTGACGGTGCTGCCCGCCCATGCCAGCGCCGAGGACGTTCTCGGGCGCAAGCCGGATGGCGTTTTCCTCTCCAACGGGCCAGGCGATCCCGCCGCGACGGGCGAGTACGCGCTTCCCGTCATCCGCGAAGTCATCGACTCCGGCGTGCCGGTGTTCGGCATCTGTCTCGGGCACCAACTGCTTGGGCTGGCGCTTGGCGGGCGCACGATAAAAATGCCCCACGGGCATCACGGAGCCAATCACCCCGTCAAGGATTATACGACCGGAAAGGTAGAAATTACCTCCATGAATCATGGCTTTGCCGTGGAGCGTGAAAGCTTGCCGCCTTCCGTCGAGGAAACGCACGTTTCGCTGTTCGACGGAAGCAATTGCGGCATTCGCCTCAGGGGCAAGCCCGTATTCTCGGTCCAATATCACCCCGAGGCGTCGCCCGGACCGCAAGACAGTCATTATCTATTCACTAGGTTTGCGAACCTGATGAGAGAGAAGCGTGGCCTTGCGCCCGAGAATGAGCGCACGTCGAGGTTGGTATGAGAGTCTTGGTTCGACTGTCTAGTTGCGTTTACAGCGTCGTATGTCAAAAAAAGTTGACGTGCGCGTGTTTGTAATGCTTCTAATGCTTGGGCTTCCGTTTCTGCTCGCGTAATCATCGGGCGCACAGGCGGAATTCCTACCAGTTCGATCTCAAGCTGGCGCTTTTTGCCCCGGCGCTGCGGACCTGCGCGCCGACCCGCCGAAGAGGAACGCTAATGGACTACCAGGGGAAGTTTGGTCAAGCTCTCGAAGCGCTGAGCGCCGAGGGACGGTATCGCGTATTTGCCGATATACTTAGGCGGCGCGGAGAGTTTCCGCGCGCGGTGCACCATACGCCGGACGGCACGAAGCCGATCACGGTGTGGTGCTCCAACGATTATCTCGGCATGGGCCAGCATCCCAAGGTTCTTGCCGCGATGCACGAAGCAATCGACAAGGCTGGCGCAGGTTCAGGCGGCACCCGCAACATCTCCGGCACGACCCACTTTCACGTCGAGCTCGAACAAGAACTCGCCGATCTGCACGGCAAGGAAGCGGCTCTTCTCTTCACCTCGGGCTACGTTTCGAACGAAGCGACGCTTTCGACGCTTGTGAAGATCCTGAAGGGCGCCGTCATCTTCTCCGATGAAAAAAACCACGCCTCGATGATCGAGGGCGTTCGCCAAGGCGGCGGCCCGAAGCGCATTTGGCGCCATAACGACATCGAGCACCTCGAAAGCATGCTTCAGGAATATGGGCCGGAGGTTCCGAAGATTGTCGCGTTCGAGTCCGTCTATTCGATGGACGGCGATATTTCGCCCATCGGCGACATCTGCGACGTTGCCCATAAATACGGCGCGTTGACCTATATCGACGAAGTGCACGCGGTCGGCATGTACGGCAATCGCGGCGGCGGCGTCGCGGATCGCGATAACGTCATGCACAAGATCGACATCATCGAAGCGACGATGGCGAAGGGCTACGGCCTCATGGGCGGCTATATCGCCTCGACGAAGGCTTGCGTCGACGCCATCCGTTCCTACGCTCCAGGCTTCATCTTCACGACCTCTCTGGCGCCCGTGATTTGCGCCGGCGCTCTTGCGAGCATCCGTCACCTCAAGACGAGCCAGGCCGAGCGCGAGCAGCACCAGTTCCGCGCGGCTCAGCTGAAGGAACGGCTGGCCCTCGAAAACCTGCCGGTGATGCATACGCCGAGCCATATCGTCCCCGTCCTCGTGGGCGATCCTGTGCAGTGCAAGGCGCTGACCGACTCCATGCTCGACCGTTTCGGAATTTACGTTCAGCCGATCAACTACCCGACGGTTCCACGCGGCACCGAGCGTATTCGCCTGACGCCCGGCCCGATGCATACCGAGGAACAGATGGATCATCTGGTCCATGCGCTTCGCGTCCTCTGGGCCGAAATGGGGCTCCGCAGCGGCTACGAATGGTGCCAGATTTGGCGCGGCCGCATCGCAGTCGCCGGCCAGTTCGATCTGGCTGTGGCCGCCGGCGGCTAAGACAGGCCGACTTCCGCTATTCAAAGCCGCTCCCGCGAAGCCGGGGCGGCTTTTCTGTTTGCGGTCGCCCGCGCGCAGCCTGCGGGGAACGCTCGGCCTCACAAACACCCGTGATCGCGCTTGCTGGCCTTGCCATTGCCGCGCTGCCAAGCTAGCCCTTGGCCGATGGTATGTTTCAATTTGGAGATAATCGGGATGAAGCCGACGCTTCTTGCTCCTCTTGCCGTTTCTGCTTTCCTTGCGATGCTCCCGGCCGCTTCGGCGGACCCTTCGGCCTACACATTCGACCCCACGCACACCGAGATCCGCTTCTGCTGGAACCATCTCGGCTTCAGCCGGCAATGCGCGCACTTCTTGAAATACGACGGTGAGCTTCTCTATGACGAGGCAAATCCCGAGAACAGCACGCTCAAGGTGACTTTCAAGACGGATAGCATCGAGACGCTGGTCCCGCAGTTTAACGAGCACATGAAGGACAAGCTGTTCGACGTCGAGAGATATCCCGAAGCCACGTTCAAGAGCACGAAGTTCAAGAGGACCGGAGAAAATACGGGCAAAGTGACGGGCGATCTGACAATTCACGGCGTCACGAACTCCGTGACCCTCGACGTGACGCTGAACCGTTCCGGCCTTCATCCGATATCGAGGAACTTGACCCTGGGAGTGGGGGCGAAGACGGAGATCGATCGCACCGATTTTGGCGTCTCGGAGGCCTACCCGTTTGTGCCCGCCGAGATTTCCATCGAAATCCAGACCGAGATGTTCAAGAAGAGTTGACGAGCCTTCGCCAATGCGGGAGCTGCGCCGCTCAGAAGGCGCGGCTTCTTCTTCCGTCTTCGCGAGCGAGCTTACGAGGCGTCCGGCTCGGCTTTCGCTATTTCAATTTGGAAAATCTATTTAAAATCAAGCTCGTCCCCTAAAGTCTTGCACTGCAAAAATGCAGATTGCCTAGAACTTGAGCAGAATTCCGCCGCTGCTTCGAAATTAAGCCGCAAGTCTCGCCGCTCTTGGCCGGTGGATGGTAAATCTCCGGTTTTTTTGCGGCGCCATAGGCCGAAGGCGCCTTTTCGCGCTTTGGCACAGCTTTTGATAGCAGTAACGAAGCCGTGTCTTCGCGTTCGCCCTTCCCGGCGCGGACTCGATAGAAAATGGGCGAATTTCGAAGGCAGGAACCGATCGGAGACTCATCATGAAGTTGGTGATTGCTATCATCAAGCCGTTCAAGCTCGAAGAAGTCCGGCAGGCCCTCGACGGCCTCGGGATTGAGGGGCTGACGGTTAGCGAGGTGAAGGGGTACGGCAGGCAAAAGGGGCACACCGAAATCTATCGGGGCGCCGAATACGAGGTGAGCTTCATACCGAAGGTCAAGATCGAGCTGGTGGTGCCGACCGACGCGGTTGAAAAGGTTATCGAGGCGATTTCCTCGGTGGCGAAGACGGGGCAGATCGGCGACGGCAAGATCTTTGTGTTGCCCGTCGAACAGACGGTGCGCATCCGCACCGGCGAGACGAACGCAGATGCACTGTGATAGAAAAAGGGGAACAAGAATGACACCGGTCTGGCGTAATTTAACACTTTTCGGCGCCGCAGCGCTCGCGGCGACGGCGATGATAGAGCCATCTTGGGCCGAGGAGGCCGCAAAAGCCGCGGTCAAGGCGCCCGATCTCGTCGTGAACAAGGCTGACGATGGCTGGATGATGGTCTCCTCGCTCCTCGTCCTCATGATGACGGTGCCTGGCCTCGCCCTCTTCTACGGCGGCATGGTTCGCACCAAGAACATGCTGTCGATGCTGACGCAGGTCTTCACGATCCAGTGCATCGTCTGCGTTCTGTGGTTCGTCTACGGCTACAGCCTCGCCTTCACCGAGGGCAGCGGCGCAACTTCGCCCTTCCTCGGCGGCTTCTCGCGGCTGTTCATGCAGGGCATCGATCCCAAGTCTCCGGCTTCGACATTCTCCGTCGGCGTCGGCCTCGACGAACTGGTTTATGTCTGCTTCCAGATGACCTTCGCGGCGATCACCACGGCGCTCGCCATCGGCGGATTTGCTGAGCGGATGAAGTTCTCGGCGGTCTGCCTCTTCGCCGTCCTGTGGTGCACCATCGTTTACATTCCGATCGCTCACTCCGTTTGGTTCAACCCTGGCCCGAACGATCTGGCGACGGCGAACGATGCGGCTCTTGCCAGGTCCGGTTTCGGCTTCCAGATGGGCGCGCTCGACTTCGCGGGCGGCACCGTCGTTCATATCAACGCCGGCATCGCGGGCTTCGTCGGCGCTCTCCTGCTCGGCCGCCGCATCGGCTACGGCAAGGAGGCCATGCCTCCCCATTCGCTGACGCTGACCATGGTCGGCGCCTCGCTGCTTTGGGTCGGCTGGTTCGGCTTCAACGCCGGCTCCAACCTCGAATCCAACGCCGGCGCCGTGCTTGCGATGGCGAACACCTTCGTCGCGACCGCGGCCGCTGGCCTGTCGTGGCTTCTCGTCGAGTGGCTTTTCAAAGGCAAGCCGAGCCTCCTCGGCCTCGCCTCGGGCGTCGTCGCCGGTCTCGTGGCCGTGACGCCTGCTTCCGGTTACGCCGGCCCGATGGGCGCTCTCGTCCTCGGCCTTGCGGCGGGCGCGATCTGCTTCTTCTTCTGCACAGCGGTGAAGAGCGCGCTCGGTTATGACGACACGCTCGACGTGTTCGGCGTGCACGCCATCGGCGGCTTCATCGGCGCCATCGGCACGGGCATCGTGGCCGCGCCCTTCTACGGCGGCGCGGGCGTCGTCGACTACACGAAGTGCGTGGTCAAGGACGGCATCGTCACAGCCGATTGCCCGATCGGCGACTACGACATGATGGCCCAGGTCATCATTCAAGCGAAGAACGCCGCCATCACCATCGGCTGGTCGGCGGTCGGCAGCCTGCTCGTCTACCTGATCATTTCGGTCCTCGTGGGCTTGCGCGTCTCCGAGGAGAAAGAGCGCGAAGGCCTCGATATCTCCGAGCACGGCGAGCGCGCCTACAACATGTAAAGAACGCCGGGGCGGCGAGGTTTGCCGCCCTCGCGCCGGCCGCCAGCGAGGCGCGCGCTCCTCCTCCCTAGCGAGCGGCTCCGCCGCCGGCGCTAAAGCCCGGGATCGCATCCCGGGCTTTTTTGCGTCTTCGAGGGATTTCATTGCCGGCTGCGTGTGCTAGTGTGGCGTCTCGCAATTGCCTGCGCCCTGTGCGGCAAGCTCTCATAGGCAATTGCGAGACATAAGCCACACGAGCCGCTTGTTTTTGCTCGTGTCCCTTATGTCTCCGAGTTGCCGTGCGAGCCGGCTGCAAGCTGGGCGGCAATTCGGCGACGGGACACGAGAGTCCGCGGCTCAAGGAAGCACCCCAGCGTTTGGAGCGCCTTTGCCAGAACCAGTGTTGTCCGCGATCCAGTCGCCATTCCCGAGGCTAAGAGAGCTTCTCGAAAACGAAAGGCCGGGCGCCTCCCCCATCGACATGACCGTCGGCGAGCCAAGGCACGGCGTTCCGCCTTTCGCCGCCGAAATCATCGCCGAGCGCTCCGAAGCTTTCTCCAAATACCCGCCCATTGCCGGCATCCCGGAATTGAGGCACGCCATCGCCTCCTGGCTCGTCCGCCGCTACAGGCTCAAACCGAGCGCAATCGACGCCGACCGGCACATCCTGCCGCTGTGCGGAACGCGCGAAGGCCTGGTCTCCGCCTTGACCATCGCCGCGGCCCGAAAGGGCTTGTCCAGGTCCGCCGCCTTGATGCCGAACCCGTTCTACCAGGCTTACTACGCCGCCGCGCTGATGTCCGGCTGCGAGCCCGTGCTGCTGACGGCCTCGGCGGAAACGGGGTATCTGCCGGACTTGGAGGCGCTCGATCCCGCGCTCCTCGACCGGGCGGCCGCTTTCTATCTCGCCTCGCCCGCAAATCCGCAAGGCGCGGTGGCGCCGGCATCCTATCTGGAGGAGTTGATCCGGCTCGCGAGGAGGCACGAATTCTATGTCTTCTCCGACGAATGTTATTCGGAGATTTACCAGAAAGATCCCCCTCACAGCGCGCTCGAAATCGCAGCCAAGCTTGGCGCCTTGGACCGGGTGCTCATCTTCAATTCGTTGTCGAAGCGCTCCAGCGCGCCGGGACTTCGCTCGGGCTTCATCGCGGGGGATGAGGTTTTCCTGAAGGACTACGCGCAATACCGCAACGTTGCCTCGCCGCAAGTGCCGTTGCCCATCCAGTATGCCTCGGAGGCGCTTTGGGCCGATGAAGCCCATGTCGAGGAAAGCCGCCGGCTCTATCGCGAGAAGATCGCGCTCGCGACAAGGAAGCTCGGCGCGATGCCGGGCTATCGCGAGCCGGCTGGCGGCTTCTTCCTTTGGCTCGATCTTTCAAATTTAGGCGGAGGTGAACAAGCAGCGAAAACGATTTGGAAAGGATACGGTGTCAAGATACTGCCCGGAGCCTATCTGGCTCAACCGGACGCGAGCGGGGTCAATCCGGCGAGGAATTACGCCCGGCTCGCGCTCGTGGACCCGCTCGGCGTAACGCGGGAAGCATTGGATCGGCTGGCGTCGACAACATTGTGACGCAAGCCCTGCGTAGTGGGATGGCGTGCGCGGATGCAGACGAAGCGAACCCGGTTTCTGCCGAAAGCGCTGACCGTGGAGCTGCGCCGACTGCCTTGGCGCGTGCTCGGCGCTTCGCTCGTCGGCATCGCCGCCGCTTGCTGGCTCTCCCTGATCAGCTGGTCCTACGCCGACCCAAGCCCGAACTACGCGACGATTGCGCAGCCTCACAATTGGCTCGGCCATCGCGGCGCCAGCGTCGCCGACGGTCTCATGCACGCTTTCGGGCTCGCCTCGCCCTTCCTGGTTCTGCCGCTCGCCGCGCTTGGCTTCAGGATCGCCGGCGGGCATTTGCCGCTCAGGCCCAGGCTCAGGGCGCTGTATTGGGCCGGGGCGGCGCTCGCCGTTCCGGCGTTCTTTGCGATGTTTCCCGCGCCGTCGCGTTGGGTTCTCGAAGCGGGCTTGGGCGGCATCGCGGGGGACTTCGTGGCGGCGAGGGTGGGCAAGCTTGCCCAGGCGGTTCCCCCGCATGTCCTGTGGCCCGCCTTCGCAATTCTTTTCCTTCCCGCGGGCGTGTGGTGCGTCTTTCGCGCCTGCGGCTTCTCCGCCAAGGCGCTGACGCTCGCCTTTCGCGGAGGCGCGCCGATCGAGACCTATCCCGATCCGGGCGCGGAAGGGGACGGCAGGACCGTCAACAAGGCGACGAGCTGGGTCAGGCGCTTCGCTTTGCGGGACAAGGCGCTTACGGTGACGCCGCCGCCGCGCGAATTCTGGATGATCCAGGCGCGAACCGAGCCTCGCTTCACGCCCGCGAAGGTTGAGAAGCCGAAAGGCCAGGCGATGGCGCCGCCGAAGCAAGCGCGAAACGAGGCGCTCTCTCCATTTGCGAATTGGGGAAGCCGGCCCGCCTCCGTCGCCCCCTCGGCCTCGGCGCCGGCGCCCGCCGCTTTCGAGGCGCGCCCCCAGCGCGAACAGGAGCGGGAGCGTGAGCCGGAGCCGGAGCGGGCGCCGGAAGAGGACGTTTTTGAAGACGTCCGCATCGAGCCTTTTTTCGGCCCACGGCGCGGCGCCCCCACTCCAGGCGGCGCTACGAGCCCGGAGGAACCGGAGCCCGAATCCTCGTCGCCTTGGCGCCGGCTGACCGGGAAGGCGATCGAAAGCGCGAGAAACGGCGCGCATCGCATCCTCGATAACGGGACTTCGACTTCGATCAAGCGCCGCAAACCCCTTATCGCCCTGAGGCGCGGCGTCATTCCCGTGGAGGCGCCGGAAGAGGAAGAGCCGGAGCCCGAGAGCCTGTCCGCCGCGCTGCCGCCGCTGTCGCTGCTGGCCGCGCCTATGCGCGCCTCCGAAAAGCCGAACGCCCACGACCCCGTCTTGATGCAGCGCGCGGCGTCGCTGATGGGCGTGCTCGGCGATTTTGGGGTGAAAGGGCGCATTTCCGGCATCTATCCCGGCCCGGTCATCACGCTTTACGAGCTTGAGCCGGCGCGGGGCACGAAGTCTTCCCGCGTGGTGGGGCTCGCCGACGACATCGCCCGCTCCATGAGCGCGGTTTCAGCCCGCGTCGCGGTGGTCCCCGGCCGCGACGCCATCGGCATCGAGCTTCCCAATCCCAAGCGCGAGATCGTTTCGCTCCGGGGCATCCTGGAATCGAACGCCTTCCAGGACAGTCAGGCGGCGCTGCCGCTCGCGCTCGGCAAATCCATCGGCGGCGAGCCCATCGTCGTGGACCTCGCGCGCATGCCGCATCTTCTGATCGCGGGCACCACCGGCTCCGGCAAATCGGTCGGGATCAACACCATGATCCTGTCGCTGCTCTACCGGCTGCCGCCGAGCCAGTGCAATTTCATCATGATCGATCCGAAGATGCTGGAGCTGTCGGTGTACGACAACATCCCGCATCTGCTGGCGCCGGTCGTCACCGACCCGAAGAAGGCGGTGGCCGCGCTGAAATGGACGGTCAAGGAAATGAACGCGCGCTACGAGCTGATGAGCAAGCTCGGGGTGCGCAATATCACGAGCTACAACGCCAAGGCCGCCGCCGCCCAGCTTCGCGGCCAGCCGCTTCGCCGCGTGGTTCAGACCGGCTTCGATCCGCGCACCGACGAGCCGATCGAGGAAGAGGAGACCTTCGAGCCCGCCGCGATGACCTACATCGTCGTCGTCATCGACGAAATGGCCGACCTGATGATGGTGGCCGGCAAGGACATCGAGTTTGCGGTGCAGCGCCTGTCGCAGATGGCGCGCGCGGCCGGCATCCATCTCATCATGGCGACGCAGCGCCCGAGCGTGGACGTCGTCACCGGCACCATCAAGGCGAACTTCCCGAGCCGCATCAGCTTCCAGGTCACCTCGAAGATCGACAGCCGCACCATCATCGGCGAGCAGGGCGCGGAGCAGCTCCTCGGCCAGGGCGACATGCTCTATATGGCGGCGGGCGGGCGCATCATCCGCGCGCATGGGCCGTTCGTCTCGGACGAGGAAGTCGACGCGGTCGCGCGGCGCCTGAAGTCGCAGGGCTTCCCGAACTATCGCGACGACATTTTGGAAGACGCCGCCGATTTCGAGGATGGCCCTCCGCCGCGCGGCAATGGCGCCGGCAATGGCGAGGGCGGCCGCGACCTCTATCGAGAGGCCGTGGACATCGTCCTGAAGGACCGGAAGCCGACCACGAGCTACCTCCAGCGCCGGCTCGGCATCGGCTACAATCGCGCCGCCTCGCTGATCGAGCGCATGGAGGAGGAAGGCATCGTCGGCGCGCCAAGCCGGACCGGGCGCCGCGAAATCCTCCTCGACGCCGGGCAATAAGGCGGGCGGCGGCCCTGTCTTTTTCGGCATTTATCGCCAAAGAGAAACAAGCCGCGAGTCATGCGGCCAACGGCTTTATGCAAAATGCTCTAGCGCCCGTGGGCGATGTCGGAGACGAAGCGTTTTGCGCTTTCCCGAATATCGAGAAGGTCGCGCAAAACAGTGCAGTCCGACGGGCCGGTCCATGCCGTGAGAGTCAGGAGCTTCTCGGCAATATCGTCCGCCTCGGGACGGCAGACGAGTCCGGCGGAATAACGGCGAACGAGCGTTCCCATATCCCCAACGTCCGTCACGAGAAGAGGAAGTTGCATCTGAAGTCCATCGCTGAGGATGAGCGGGATGCTTTCGATCCGGGAGGGAATGATAAGTCCACGCGAGCGTCGAAGTAAAAGGCCAACGTCGCTTGCTTTGACAGGGCCGCCGATCGAAACGAGACGGTCGAGCCCCAGTTGCCGCACGCGCGACCGGAGCATATCCTCAAGCGGCCCGAATCCGTGCAATTTCAGGCGGAAGTCCTCTGGCAGCCGATCCCTAGCCCTGCCGGCGGCTTCCACCAGAAGATCGGCTCCTTTGTTTTGATGATATCGGCCGAGGAAAAGGTAGTATCCACCCTCGCCAACCTCGACCCCCGGCGGCGGCGCAAGAACCCGCGATGTGGCCAAGAACTCAACGCTGGAACCGGCGATGGATTGAAACTGCTCCCCAAGCATGACTCCGTCCGCGTAGCGATGATTTGCGCGATGTCCAATCCAACGCAGGATCTTCGGAAAGACCGGCAGTTTCCCAAGCACCCAGATATCGGAACCGAGCGCCCATACCGAATACGGCGCCGGAACCCAGAGCTGCGCAAAACGCGCCCAAAGGCCGCCCGGAAAAACCCAGAAGCATAAAACGTGATCGGGTTGAAACCGTCTCAGGAGGCGAACCGCGGCCGCGCTTCCAAATACGATGACGCTGAAAAGCTTCAGAAGCCCGAGCGGTGTTTTCCGGATGTGGGTCAAAGATTCGTCGTCGCCCAGCCACCAGAACCAATTCGTCCTGGCGTGGCGAAAGTCATGGCGCGCGCCCTTTTTTCTGGGCGTCAAGACCTCGACCTCGTGCCCGAGATCGGTAAGTGCTTCGGCGAAGTCTTTGACGCAGGCGCCCGCGTTGATCGCGGTTTCATTATCGCTGGGGAAAGACGTTGTGAATAGCGCAATCCTCATTGCTATTTCCCAGCCGTCACCGAGGTTCCATAAGAAAAAGAAAATTAAAAGATCGAGATTTGCGGCTCCAGCAACATTTTTCGCGATAGCAAAAAATGTCGCACAGGCGCTTCGAAATATCCGCCCTTATCAGCGAGTGCTTTCCAGCTCGGCGGTTCGTTTCAGTTTCTGGCCCTCTGCTAGCAAATGCTCCTCTATGACCTGAACCTTCCAATCGATTTTCTCAAGAAGCTTGCGGTTTACCGCGATAAGATCGGCAATAATTCCAAGAACAATCAGAGTGAAGCCAATGACGATCAGGCCGGAAGCGAGGACGAGCGACTGAATGTGACCTGCGCCGCCCGCGGTCAGGTAAAGCCAGACGAAGTTCAAGATGACGACCGCGCCAACAAAGAGCGGTACGGTGGCGAGAAACATGAAAAATCGAAGCGGCTTATAGGTAACATAGATGCGTAGCATTGTTAGTATCTGTCGCCGAATGTAGTCTGGGATGCTGCGAACAAGGCGGGACGGCCTCATGGGCGCGTTCACGCTCACGGGGATCGAGGTTACAACCATGCCCTTGTGCCCAGCTTGGATGATGGACTCGAGCGTGTATGTGTATTTGTTGAAAACATGCATCCTCATTGCAGCCTCGCGGCTCAGCGCTCTGAAGCCGCTGGGGGCATCGACGACATCGGTGCCGCTGAGGACCCGGATCATGGAACTCCCGAGTCTTTGAAGAACTTTCTTCAGCGGAGAAAAGTGCTCGATCTCGGAAATCGGCCGCGTGCCAACCACCATATCGGCCTTTCCCGCAAGCACCGGCTTGATGAGCCTCGGGATGTCCGCGGCGCAATATTGGTTGTCCGCATCCGTATTCACAATGATGTCCGCCCCCGCTTTCACACAGGCATTCAGACCGAATTGGAACGCAGCGGCCAATCCCATGTGGCGGGGAAGAGTAACGACGTGGTGAACGCCATGTTCTCTCGCGATCCGTGAGGTCTCATCCTCGCTGCCGTCATCGATAACGAGCCACTCGATGATATCGATACCCGGAATCTTGCGAGGCAAAGCATCCAGGGTCACCGGAAGCGCCGCTTCTTCATTATAGCAAGGGATCTGGATTATAAGTTTCACGGGAGGGAGCCTAGCGATGATGGTTTCGACGGGTGTTGATGTCACCATGCCCAGGGGCTTTTTCTTTGCCTCCTCGCAGGCTTGATCCGTCCCCGGGATTAACGTCACGAAAATGGCAGAAGTAGTGAGCGGATCGTGTCAATGATGTGGTTGACCTGGTCATCGCGAAGCTGGGGATAAAGTGGAAGCGAGAACGTGCGCGCTCCGATTTCCTCGGCGTTCGGAAACTCGCCTCCGCGATAACCGAACCTCTCCCGATAGTAGGCGTGCAGGTGCAAGGCGGTGAAATGCACGCCGGTGCCTATGCCGTTCCGCCTAAGCTTTTCTCGCATTGCGTCGCGATCGAATGGAACGCGATCGGTGTCAAGCAAGGGCGAATATAAATGAAGCGCGGACCGGCCGAAATCCTCAGCCGGTGAATGCGGAAGTTCTAGCGGTAGCTCTTTCAGGCCCTCATCGTAGCGCTTCCAGATACTCAGACGGCGTTTCCAGGATGCCTCAATGCGAAGGAGTTGCCGAATACCGAGCGCGGCCTGAAAATCCGTCATGTTATACTTGAACCCCGGCTCGATCACCTCGTAGGTTTGCGCTGTCTTTCCTGAATAGCGGCTCCACGCATCCGCGGAAAGTCCATGGAGGCTAAGCATGCGCGCTCTTTTTGCCAGGGCTTCATCGGAGGTGGTTAGCATCCCCCCTTCCGCGGTCGTGATGTTTTTTGTCGCATAGAAAGAATATGCGGTCATGTCGCCGAGCGCGCCGATGCTTTGCCCCTTGTGCCGCGTTTCGGTCGCGTGCGCGGCGTCAACCAAGACGGCCGCGCCGTACAATCCGGCAATTGCCTTCAGCGCGGGGATGTCCTCCGGAAAGCCGGCCATGAGAACCGGCATAACGGCTGAAGTTCTTTCCGTTATCGCGGCGGACAGCGTCTCGGCTGACAAATTGCGGGTCGACCGATCTACGTCGGCGAATACCGGCTTCGCGCCGACATGCACAACCACATTGGCGGTAGCGGGGAACGTCATTGCCGGCACGACGACTTCGTCATTCGGGCCAACGCCAAGCGCTATGAGAGCGAGGTGAAGCGCGGCCGTCCCACTGCTTGTTGCGACGCAATAGGGCGCGCCGACATAATCGCCGAAAAGCCCCTCGAATTCGCGCGTCCGTGGGCCTGTTCCAATCCACAGTCCTTGGAGGGTGTTGACGACCTCTTGAATATCCTCTGCCTGAATATCGGGCTGCCCGAAGATGATAAACTCTTTATCCAGCATGGGTATTTTCTGATTCTCACAACTACTCTGCAAGGCGCTGGACTTGGAGCGAGCGCATAGATGCTCTATTCTGGGCCGAGGACGTTTTAATTTTCCGCCGTTACCGATGGCTAAGCTTGCGCAATGGCAGGCACGCGTCAAGCTTGGCGTCGTAAATTGTGGTGCAAAACCATCACACACCAGCAGGCGCGAAGGCCCGATAAAACTCGAAGTGTTGGCGTGTCCGGCAAATTCCTCTTAGCCCGACTTCACCGATTGGACGGATTATGATAGGCTAACGTCCTAATATATCAGAATCTGACTATTGAAAGTCGGCGCCACAGCGGCTTGACTGGGCGGCCGTCGGCTTCGCGATCCTTGGCGGGGGCTGTGGCGGCAAGCGAAGCTTGAGCTGCCGCAGCAGAAGCTGGCAATCCTTCTCCGGCTGGGTGTAGCGGGTGAAGATGAGCGTGCGCCCGTCCGTCGTTGGGAAGTGAACGTCCAGCATCTGGATGGAGGCGAACTTCTCAAGCACGGCGCGGGGCGTCAGCCCCGGCGCAAGCGCACGCAGGCGTTGCTTCAGCGTCACCTGAAGGCAGCAGGCAAGGAAAGCCACGAAGATGTGCGCCTCGATGCGCTCGTCTGTTTGGCGATAGACGGGCCGGATGGCGAGATCGCCCTTCAGTTCCTTGAACGCCTGCTCGACTTCGGTGAGTTGGATGTAAAAGGCCCACAACTCCGCCGGCGCCTCTCCTGTGAGATTGGAGCGCAGCAGATACCGGCCTTCGTGGCGCCGGCAGGCGCGAAGCCTTTTACGGTTCAGCGTGAAGGTGAAGGTTTCCGGGGTGACGGGCTGTCCGGCCTTGGGCAGCGTGACGGTGACGAGGCTTTTGGCGCGCCCGGCTTCCTTTTGCGCGGCTCCGATTTTCAGGAGCAGTCGGTCGCGCGACGGCGCCTGTTTGAGGAGTTCCTTGAGCCGCGTCCAGTATTTCTTGAGCTTTCTGCGCCGCATGGCGCGCTCTTTCAGCACACGGCCCTCGCTCTTGGCCAGGATATAGACCTCGCCCTCCTGCTCCAAAAGCTTGACGCTGACCGCTTCCTTGGCCTGGCTCCAGGGCTTGCCGGTAAAATCCTTCTCAAACGCCGTCAGCCGTCCCTTCGGCGTGCCGGCGATATAGCTCACCGGCGGCGAGGAGGCGCGCATCTTGGCCAGAGTTTCTTCAGTTGGGATGCCGCGATCCATCACCCAGATGCGGTCCGCCTTGCCATATTGCTTCTCGATCTTGGCCAGAAAATCCGCAAGGGCGGTCTTGTCGCTGGTGTTTCCAGCCAGCACTTCGTAGGCCAGCGGAAGACCCTCAGGCGTCACGATGAGCGCAATCGCAACCTGCACACAGTCCGGGCGTTTGTCGCGGCTGTAGCCATGCTTGCGCTTGCCCTCGCTGGGCGGATCGCATTCGAAATACGTGCTGGTCAGATCGTAGAGCAGCACATCGAAGCGCGGATTGAACAGGGTTTTCCAGCGTTCCGTGAGGTGCGTAAAGAGAGCCTCCTTGTGCTCCACAAGCTTGTCCAGGCAGCGGTAGAGCTTATGGCTCTCCGCCAGCTTGGCGTCCTCGCCCAGAAGATCGCCGATGGCGCTCCTGTCCCACCACTGTCTATGCAGCCGCCACTCGCTGCCCGGATCGATCAGCCGGTAGCAGGTCAGCGTTTTCAGGACGTTCAGCCAGGAGGTTCCCTTCCGGCTCGGCGGCAGGCGCTTCTGCCAGAAGGCGTCGAGTTGTAACTGCTCCCAGAGATCGAGCGCCAGCCAGCAGGCGCCCCACTGCCGCGGGCGGTGAAGCTCGAAATCCTTCAGGCGAACCTGCATCGCTTCGGGCAGCGCCGCGGGCGTCACGCGATCTTCGGGGAACAGGGCGATCTGCTTCATCCGCCCCGTTCCCTCATCGAAAGCCTCAAGCGCCTGGCTCCACTGCGTCTGCTGGCCGCCGCCAAGCTCGCCCAGGTACAGAACCTGCCGCTGAATGGTCTTGCCGCCGCTCACGCGCCGGTTCTCAACCACGCTCCAGTAGCGGTGCTCCTTGCCGTCCTTGATTTAAGTCTTCGCCCTTAAGAACATGCGGGCAAGTGAGTCAGAAAACTACAGCGCCTGCAACGGGGTAGGTCGGCACCGCAGCCGTTTCTGGAGATGCAGGCGCTGATTTATAAGGGCTTTTCTGGCGCAAAAGCCGCTTTTCAACAGCCAAACCCGGTCGAATCGGCGAAGTCGGGCTAATGATGGCGCAGGCGTTGAACGAAGCGCGTTCCGGCGCGATATATGCCGGAGACTTTTAGACCGGGAGTTGACCATGCTCGAAGGCGGGACCGTTCGCGAACGCATCATTTCCGCAAGCTTGCGCCTGGCCGAGGAGCGCGGCTGGCGAGACTTGAGCCTGGGCGAGATCGCCGCCGAGGCGGGCGTGCCGCTCGTCGAACTGCGCAAGGAGTTCCAGGGCAAGGCGCAGATCCTGGCGGCCTTCGCGCGCGCGCTCGACATCGCCGTGCTTGAAAAGTTCCCGGCGCCGGGGCCGGACGTCGCCCGCGACCGGCTGTTCGACGTTCTGCTCACGCGCTTCGAGTTGATGCAGCCCTACAGGGCCGCGATCCGGAGCATTCTCCAAGACTTGCGCGCCAGCCCCGGCGAAGCGCTGGCGCAAATGAGGCCCGCGCTCAAGTCGCAATACTGGATGCTTGCGGCGGCCGGCATTAGCGGCGAGGGCGGGACCGGGCTCTTGCGCGTGCAAGGGCTTTTGTCGATCTACAGCCGCGTGTTCAAGATTTGGCTCGACGACGACGATCCCGGCATGGCCCGCACCATGGCGGCGCTGGACCGCCGGTTGCGCCGAGGCGAATCAATTATGCGCGGCATCGAGCGCTTGCGCGACGGGCTTGAGAATTTGGCAGGCAGCCTCCGGGGCCGGCGCAGGGCCGTGAAGGAGGAGGCGCAAGCTCCTGCCGCCCAGCCCGAAGCGCCGCCGGCCACCGCGGCCGAGCAGCCTCTATAGCAGGAGCGCCAGCGTCGCTCGACGCCAAGTAGGCTCCGCGAGAGCAGTTGACCACTATGGATCTCGCCGGCGCCGTCACCACGCAAAAGCGCCAGGAAACTAAAGAAAATAAGAAGGCTATGAGCAGGCAGCCGTCACTCAACCGGGCAGAAGCGATCTGAGCGCGTTGTTGGGCTTGGCCTTGGCTCCTGAAACGCCAGTCTTGAAAATTCAATAAAACTGATGCACATTTGCACTGTCGACATGTTGATCCTCTAGCATAACCGGAGCAGTACGGAAGAAGGGTTTTCCTCTGAGACCTAACGTTCTGAATCAAGAGTTCGCTGAACTCAAACCGCGCGGCGCAAAACGCGCCCCCGCGGCTTCCGCCTCCCTCTCTCACCTCATCATCGACGCTCTTGAGGACGCCAAGGCTGACGACATCGTCAGCATCGACTTGGCGGGCAAGACCTCGATCGGCGACGCCATGATCGTCGCATCAGGGCGTTCCCAGCGTCATGTGGGCGCCATCGCGGACCGCCTCATGGAGAAGTTGAAAGAGGAAGGCGTTCGCGATACACGGATCGAAGGGATGCCCCTCAACGACTGGGTTCTCATCGATGCGGGGGATGTGATCGTGCACATCTTCCGCCCCGAAGCGCGCGTGTTCTACAATCTCGAAAAGATGTGGGGCTCGGGCAGGCCCAAGCCGGAAGCGGCGGACTAGTGTTCCGTCTTTCGAATTGCCGCCCAAATTGCAGCGAACTCTCACGGCAATTCGAAGACATAAGGGACGAGCAAAGATAATAGGCTCGCGTGGCTTATGTCTCGCAATTGCCTATGAGCGCGCGCATCATGGGTGTTAGAGCCACGCTAAACGAACGGTCAAGAGCGGACGGCCGGAATGAAGATCTCTATTCTGGCCGTGGGCCGGCTGAAAAGTGGCGCCGAGCAGACGCAGTTCAACCGCTATTTCGATCTGTTCAATGCATCGGCCCGCAACCTCAAGATGCCGCCTATGGCGGTTATTGAGATCGCGGAGGGCCGCGCCGAGTTGGCCGCCGAACGAAAGGAAGCCGAAGCCGATGAGCTTCTGAAACGGGTGGGCGCAGCGAGGCTCGTGGCGCTCGACGAAGAAGGCAAGTCGCTCACGTCCTACGAGTTCACCGCGATGATTTCCCGGCTCCGGGACGAGGCGCTCGAACGTCGCGTTCGCCCTAGGCGGCCCGGATGGGCATGGAGAGGCGCTGAAGAAGGCGGCGCATCTGCACCTGTCGCTCGGGCGTATGACGCTGCCCCACGGGCTTGCGCGCATCGTGCTTGCCGAACAGCTTTACCGCGCCATGACCATCATTCAGGGCCACCCCTATCACCGCGCCTGAAGACGGGGTAGTTTATCCCGGCAGGCCCAGTCCGATGCTGTGGGCGCGGCCGTTTACGACCCGCGGCAGCATCTCTTCCCGCCTTGAGCCCGGCAGGCCCGCGTAGATCTTCAAGTAATCGCGCGCCATGCGCTCAACCGTGAAGCGGTTTTCGAACCCCGCTCTCACAGTGGCCCGATCGATCTCGCGAATGCGCCCGACCGCTTCGACGGCTTCCTCGACGTTCCCGACGACGAATCCCGTGACGCCGTCATCGACAACCTCCGGCACCGATCCCGACCGGAACGCGATCACCGGAGTCCCGCACGCCATCGACTCGATCATGACGAGGCCGAACGGCTCGGGCCAATCGATGGGGAACAACAGCGCGATGGCGCCGCCAAGAAAATCCGCCTTTTGCCGCTCATCGATCTCGCCCACGAACTCGACGAGCGGGCTCGCCTTGACCATGGGCTCGATGACCTCATCCCACCAATCCTGGTCGTTCTTGTCGACCTTGGCGGCGATCTTCAGAGGCAGCCCCGCTCTCACCGCGATTTCAATGGCGCGGTCCGGCCGCTTCTCCGGCGAAATCCGCCCCAGAAAGGCAAGATAGCCGCCATGCGCCTCAGGGGAGAACCGCAGGAGATCGAGCGGCAGGCCATGATAGACGTTGCCGGCCCAATTCACACGCGGCGGCAGGGGCGCGCGCTGATTGAAGGAAATCGAAGCCAGAGGGACATTCGGGAAGGCTGAGTAAAAAGTCTTCAAGCCATGAAGGTCCTGGCGGCCATGCAGAGTCGTTACCGTCCTGTCCGCGAAGGGATGGACGATTGGAAATTGCAGAAGATCGATGTGGAAGTGAATGACGTCGAACTCGTGGGCGCGCTCACGGACCCGCTCAAGCATCAGCACGTGATGCGGGAGGGGGTCGTGAAAATGCGGATTCAATCTCAGGCCGATATCGGCGCAAGAGACGAGTTCAGCCTGCGTTTTCGAGTCGCCGCTAGCGAAAAGCGTAACATCGTGTCCTTGCTGCACCAGTTCTTCCGTTAAATAGGACACGATCCTTTCTGTCCCGCCATAGAGCCTTGGGGGGCAACTCTCGACGAGTGGCGCAATCTGAGCGATTTTCATCGGAAAACCTTCTTTCGAACTAAAGAGCAAAGGCGCGCAATGACGGTGCCTTTATGCAGCGCATCTAGTTCAACACCCAGGCAGCCCAATAGGTCCGGCCGCGTTCGCGCTGAAATCTCGGGCGGAACTTCACCTTGCAATTTTCCCTGTGTCAGGATGACATTCCTGTACAAATATACGTCGAGTATATTTTTAAAAATACACAATAGCTTTAGTTGTTCGCTATAACTACCTTAAACCTGACAATTCTACAAGGGGATTGCTGACGGATATTTCATGTAGTATTGCATTCTATTAGGGCTTTAAATTGCTAAGAAGCTCGAACTAAGGCGATGGGCTATCCGCGTTTGACAAAGGCGTTAGATTTCCTGAGCGGCGGCGGAGAAATGGGCCGCCTTATGCGCGAGCACGATTGGGAGGCCACTTGCCTCGGCGCGCCCGCGGGTTGGCCGCAAAGCTTGAAGACGGTCGTTCGCATGATGCTGTCATCCCGCTTCGCCATGTGGATGGCGTGGGGGAGCGCGCTGACCTTCTTCTACAACGACGCCTACCGCCCAACGCTTGGCGTGAAGCAAAGCTGGGCGCTTGGGGCGTCGTCCCGCGACGTCTGGGCGGAGATCTGGCCGGAAATCGGTCCACGCATCGACAGCGTCCTTTCGGCCGGCGCGGCGACCTACGACGAGAACCTGCTTCTTTTTCTGGAGCGAAGCGGCTTCAAGGAGGAAACCTACCACACCTTTTCCTATAGCCCGCTCGCGGACGACGAGGGAAACATCGCCGGGATGCTTTGCGTCGTCACCGAGGACACCGAACGCGTCATCGGCGAGCGGCGCCTGAAGCTTCTGCGCGATCTCGCCTCCGCCCTCTCGCTCGCTCGCACGGAGGAAGAAACCTTCGAGGCTTTCCGGGCTAAGGCGCGGGATCAGGCTGATCTGCCCTTCACCCTCACCTATCTTTTCGAGCCGGATGGGAGCGGCGCCGCGAGCCTCGCATGTGCGACAGGCAGCCTTGAGACGGTCCAGTACGCGTTGCCGCCTTATGACCGCTGGCCCCTGCCGCAGGCGCTCGCGAGCGCCTGCTCTGTCACGATCGAGGATGTTTCCGCCTGTTTCGAACGCCCGCTGCCACCGAGCCCATACGATACCGTGCCTAGGCAAGCGGTGCTGACGCTGCTTGCGAAACAAGGGCAGAAACGGCCCGCAGGGTTCATGATCGCGGCGCTGAACCCGTTCCGGCGCTTCGCGTCCGCCTATGCCGGCTTTGTCGATCTGCTCGCCGGCCAGATCGCCGCGAGCCTCGACAACGCCCGCGCCTATGAGGACGAACGCCGCCGCGCCGAGGCGCTCGCCGAAATCGACCGGGCGAAGACGGTCTTCTTCTCTAACGTCAGCCACGAGTTCCGCACGCCGCTGACGCTCCTGCTGGGACCGCTCGAAGACCTGCTTGGAGACGCCGATGCGGCGGGAGCGCCCGCCCGGGATCGGCTCAGGATTGTGCATCGCAACGCCTTGCGACTCTTGAAGCTCGTGAACTCGTTGCTCGACTTCTCGCGCATCGAGGCGGAAAAAACCTCGGCGAACTTCAAGCCCGTGGATCTGGCCGCGCTGACAAGAGACCTCGCCAGCAATTTCCGCTCGGCCTGCGAGCGCGCCGGCCTGAACCTCGTCCTCGATTGTCCCTCCCTTCCGCGCGAAGCCTTTGTGGACCGCGACATGTGGGAGAAGATCGTGCTCAATCTCCTCTCCAACGCTTTCAAGTTTACCTTCGAGGGCGAGATCAGGGTCGCTCTTGAGGGGGACCGCGACGAGATTGTCCTCACCGTCAGCGACACCGGGGTCGGCATCCCGAATGCGGAAATCCCGCGTTTGTTCGAGCGCTTCCACCGGATCGAAGGCTCTCGTGGCCGAAGCCACGAGGGAAGCGGCATCGGGCTCGCGCTCGTTCTCGAACTCGTGAAGATGCATGGCGGCCATATCGACGCGCAAAGCAAGGAAGGCAAAGGCTCCGCCTTCCGGATTTCGATCCCCTATGGCGGCGCGCATCTTCAAGCTAATGGGCGTCGCCGGGAAACCGCCGCGGCGCCGCGCACGGCTCGGGCCGACGCCTACGTCGAGGAAGCGCTGAGCTGGCTGCCAGGAGGCTCGGACCTTGGGACCGGAGAGTTCGCGGAGAGCGGCGATCTTTCCGAAATGCCCGTTTCGGAAAGCCACTCACGAGCGCGCGTGCTGCTCGCCGACGACAATGCGGACATGCGCGCTTACGTGTGGCGGCTGCTTTCGGCCCGCCATGACGTCGAGGCCGTCGCCGACGGACAGGCGGCGCTCGACGCGGCGCTGAAGCGGCGGCCCGATCTTGTCCTGACCGATATCATGATGCCGGGGCTCGACGGCTTCGGCCTCATCGAGGCGATCCGCGAGAGCGAAGCCTTCCGCGACGTGCCGGTCATCGTGCTGTCGGCGCGCGCTGGCGAGCAAGCCAGCATCGAGGGGCGCGCGGCGGGAGCGGACGATTATCTCATCAAGCCCTTCTCGGCGCGTGAGCTTATTGCGCGCGTCGACGCGGCGCTAAAGCTGGCTCGGCTCCGGCGCGAGACGAGCGAGGTCATCCGGGAGACGAGCGGCCGGCTCAAGGCGGCGCTGGCCGCGTCCGGCACGGGCACGTTCCGTTGGAATTTCGCCGACGGCTCGATCATCTGGGACGACGCGCTGCACGCGCTGTTCGGCCTGGAGCAGGGCGAGGGCATGACCTACGAGAAATTCATTTCCCTGGTGCATCCCGAAGACCGCGACGCCGTGCAAGAGGCCTGCAGGCAATGCGTTTCCCGCGGCTTCGATGGCGGCATGGAGTATCGGATCGTCTTGAAGGACGGCGGCGAGCGCTGGATTCTGGAAAAGGGTCTCACCTATAAGGACGCCGGCGGAAAACCGCTCTACATGACGGGCGCGTGCGTCGACATTAGCGAGCGAAAAGAGGCCGAGCTTGCGCTGCGCCGCTTGAACGAGACATTGGAGGAGCGCGTCGCGCAGCGCACCGCCGAACTTCACGCGGCGCACCGCCAACTCATCGCCGAGACGAAACAGCGCGAAGAAGTGATGGCGCAACTCAGGCAGGCGCAGAAAATGGAGGCCATCGGCAAGCTGACGGGCGGCGTGGCGCACGATTTCAACAATCTCCTGCAGGTCATAAGCGGCAATCTTCAGCTTCTGTCGAAGGAGGTGGGCGCGAACGAGCGGGCCGAGAAGCGCATCCGGAACGCGCTGACGGGCGTGTCGCGCGGCTCCAAGCTCGCCTCGCAGCTTCTCGCGTTCGGGCGCCGCCAGCCGCTGGAGCCGAAGGTCGTCAATCTTGGCCGATATTTGCGCGGACTCGACGAAATGCTGCGCCGGGCGCTCGGCGAGGAGATCGAACTCGAGACCATCGCCGGCGGCGGCCTCTGGAACGCATGCGTGGATATAACCCAGCTCGAAAACGCGATCCTCAATCTCGCCATCAATGCGCGCGACGCCATGAAGGGGCGCGGCCGGCTCACCATCGAGGCGGGGAACGCTTGGCTCGACGACGATTACGCGGCACGCCATCCCGACGTCAACGCCGGGCAATATGTTATGATCGCCGTCAGCGACACCGGCCCCGGCATCGCCCCCGACATCCTCGACCGCGTGTTCGAGCCGTTTTTCACCACCAAGCCGGAGGGCGAGGGCACGGGGCTTGGCCTCAGCATGGTCTACGGCTTCGTGAAACAGTCAGACGGGCACGCCAAAATCTACAGCGAGGTCGGACAGGGGACGACGGTGCGGCTATACTTGCCGCGCACTCGCCAGGAGGAGGACATCGTGATCCCGACGGAAGCCGGACCCATCGCAGGAGGCGCGGAAACCATCCTCGTCGTCGAGGACGACGACGGCGTGCGCCAGACCGTCGTCGACATTCTCGCCGATCTCGGCTATCGCGTCCTGAAAGCCAAGGATGCGCAAGCGGCGCTTGTCGTCATCGAAAGCGGCGTCCCCATCGACCTCATTTTCACCAACGTCGTCATGCCCGGGCCGCTTCGCTCGACCGAACTTGCGAGAAAGGCGCGCGAGCGGTTGGGGGACATCGCGATCCTGTTTACCTCGGGCTACACCGACAACGCCATCGTGCATGGCGGCCGGCTGGACGAAGGCACTCACTTGTTGAGCAAGCCGTATACGCGCGAGGCGCTCGCGCGGAAGATCCGGCAGGTGCTCGGCGATTACGCGAGGAAGGACGGCGTGGCGAAAAAGGTTGCCCACCCAGGGCGCAAGCCCGTTGAGGCCAAGGACGGCGCGCTGTTTCGGATCCTCCTCGTCGAGGACGAGCCCTTTATCCGCGCCGCGACGGCCGATTTCCTGAAGGACCTCGGGCATACGGTTTTCGAGGCCAAGGACGCGCCTTCCGCCTTGAAAGTTTTCGATGCCGAGAGCGTGGATCTTCTCCTGACAGACGTGGGGCTTCCGGGACAGACCGGCATCGAACTCGCGCTTCAATGCCGTGACCGCTACCCCGGCATCAAGGTGGTTCTCGCCACGGGTTACACCCGGCTTCTCGACGGCGCCTCCGATGCGCGGCTTTCGGACGCTGTGGTTCTGACCAAGCCCTACACCATCGAGGCGCTGGCGAAGGCGTTGCGCACGCTCGCGCTTGGCTGAGCGCGAGCCGGAAGCGCCGCGCTTTCAAGCCCCTGGTGTAATCTTCGGAGGCCGGCCCGCCGTGCGAGCCATCGAAGTGCGTCCGCGCGCTTAGATATAGCATGCAATCAGGAAGGCCAGCGGCATGCGTCCGCGCCGCAAAAGGCGATTGCCGTGCCAACGGAATAACATTACATCAACGCCATGCTTGGGCACAAAGCGGCGGTCTTTCCGCCCCGCGATCACGATCATGGCGCCTGCTTGCGTTCGGCGCTTGGCCGCGCGAAATCGCGGTGCCTGGAACTCGGCATCAAATGGACGGCGCTCCGCGAGCAGGTTTTTCGCCACATGGCGACGAGCCATAAGCCCGTCAGCGCCTATGAGCTGATAGAAAGCCTCGCGACGGAAGGCAAGCGTCTGGCGCCCGTCTCCGTCTATCGCATCCTGGACGTGCTCCAGGGCGCGGGCCTCGTTCACCGCCTCGAAAGCCGCAATGCGTTTTTCGCCTGCATGGTAGAGCATCGCAGCGCGTCTGAGGCCATCGCGCTTGTCTGCGAGGCGTGCGAACGCGTCGTCGAGGTCGAGGCGGCTGAAACGTTTCGCGCCATTGGCGCGGCGGCCCGGGCGAGCCGGTTTCACGCGAAGAGCATTGTCGTGGAGGTCGGCGGCGCCTGCGCGGAGTGCGCGGCCCGCGAAGGCGAACCCTCATGCTGACGCATCCGAAAGCGTTGAACACGCGCGCGGCCGCGCCGGGCGCGCCTCTCGTGGCGGCGGAGGCGGTTTCGCTCGCCTTTCGGGGCAAGCCCGCGCTGGTCTTGGTGAGCATCGCCGTTCACGCCGGTGAAATCGTTACGCTGATCGGGCCGAACGGCGCCGGCAAGACCACGCTCGCGCGCGCGCTTTTGGGGCTTGAGCCCGTGTCGGCGGGCAGGATCGCGAAGAAGCCGGGCCTGCGCATCGGCTATGTGCCGCAGCGTTTTCCCATCGAGCGGATCATCCCGCTTTCGGTCGGCCGCTTCATGTCGTTGAGCGAGGCCTTGCCGCGGAGCCGGGTTGAGGCGAGCCTCGCCGAGACGGGCGCGGCTTCGCTGATCGGCGCGCAGATGTGCGAGCTGTCCGGCGGCGAATTCCAGCGCGTGGTTCTCGCCCGCGCGCTCGCCCGCGATCCTGAGCTGCTTGTGCTCGACGAACCGGCGCAGGCCGTGGACTTCGCCGGCGCGGCTCAGCTTTACAGCCTTATCGCCGCGATCCGGGACCGGCGCGGTTGCGGCGTCCTTCTCATATCGCACGACCTGCATGTGGTTCTGGGCGCGAGCGACCGCGTTGTCTGCCTCAACCGGCATGTCTGCTGCGAGGGCGTGCCGGACGCCGTCGCGGGGCACCCCGAATATATGCGGCTGTTTGGCCCGACGGCGGCGGCGAGCCTCGGTCTCTATCATCATCGCCACGACCATACGCACACGCTCTCCGGCGAGGTCGCCTGCGACGGGCATGCCCATGATTGAGCGCCCCCATGCTTGACGATTTCCTCATGCGCGCGGCCATCGCGGGCGTCGGCGCCGCGATCCTCGCCGCGCCGCTCGGCTGCTTCGTGGTCTGGCGGCGCATGGCGTATTTCGGCGAAACCGTCGCCTATTCGGGGCTGCTCGGCGTGGCGCTCGGCTTCCTTCTCGGCGTGAACCTCACGCTCGGCGTGATCGCGACCGCCATCGCCATGGCGCTCCTGCTCAGCGCTTTTCAAGGCCAGCGCGCCATCCCCCACGACGCGCTGCTCGGCATCCTGGCCCATGTCGCGCTCGCCTCCGGCGTCATCGCGGCGAACTTCGCGGGCGGTGCGCGGCTCGACCTGATGGGCTATCTGTTCGGCGACATTCTCGCCGTGTCGAAGGCCGATATCGCCTGGATCTGGGGCGGCGCGGCGGCGGTGCTGGCGGCGCTGTTCCGGCTGTGGCGGCCGCTTCTCGCGGCGACCGTGAACGCGGAGCTCGCCGCCGCCGAGGGCGCGCCCGTGCGGCGCGTCGAGACCGCCTTCATCCTTCTCATCGCGGTGACGGTGGCGCTCGCCATGAAGGTGATCGGCATCCTGCTCATCACCTCGCTGATGATCTTCCCGGCGGCGGTGGCGCGGCCCTTCTCGAAGACGCCGGAGCAGATGGCGGCGCTGGCGGGCGCGGCGGCGGCGGCGGCGGTGCTCGGCGGGCTGTTCGCGTCGTTCAAGTTCGACACGGCGGCGGGGCCATCCATCGTGATCGCGCTCGGCGCGCTGTTCTTTTTCGTGGCGGCGCCGGCGCTCGCCTGGCGGGGACGGTAGCGCTTTGTTAACCTTGGCGCCTTGGAATAAGGTTCCGCCAGTCAGCGCTTTTTCGTCCCCTTCCCCCCATTACGGCCAGTATAGCCGGTAGCGCCTTGCGGTAGCCTTAACTGGCGCCTATCGCATTGGTTTCAAAGTGTAAATTCCGCTTGCAGCGCAAGAATCGAAGCGGTTGCGAACCCGTCCGCCGCAACCCCAGGCTGGGATTTGCGATTAACCCGCGCAACTTTATAACCGTTAACTAGGATTTCTGACTCGCTTTTTTCGCGTCGATTCCGGGTTTTTGCGCTTTTCGTAGGCGTTTCATAGAGAAACCCCGCGAAAATCCATCGCAATTCCGGCCGTTAACACTTGGCGATTTTAACCATGACGCGGCGGTTCGAAATTCGGCCGGGCCTTACAGTTCGAAGAACTCGAACTGTAAGGCCCGGCGCCGTCATTTCATCGCGGCCACCGCTCTTGTGCACGGCCTCACGCTCGTCACGCGAAATACCGCCGATTTCGAGAATTCGGGCGCGCGGCTTTTCAACCCTTGGCGAAAATCCCGGAAATAGGCCGGCCCGCCGCTCGGCGCGGCGCTCGCTCCCGGCATCGAGGCGGGATTGTGGCGCGCCGTGAAGAGCGGATCGCCTGAAACGATCGACTGCGAAGCTACAAATTTTCTTGTAGGAAAATATTATTCGATGAAGTCGTTCTAGTTGGGACAAGAGTAAAAAAATCGTTTATAGTGTTAATCGCGCCGGAAAGTGGATTGTGCGGCGCCGAAACCCCCCCAAAAAATCTTTCAAGGCCACACCCATGGACCTAATGGACACGCGCATGCAGTGCTTGCGCATGGCTGCCGAGTCAGGCGGCAACGCTGACGCCGTCATCGCCGCGGCGCAACGCATGTTTGAATTTGTCAAAGGCGCCGAACTGGCGGCGCCTGAGCACACAACTGCCGCCGACGCCTCGCCCGAGCCCATCGCGGCGGCCGCCGAGCCGCAGGCGGAACCCGCTCCGGCGCAGGCTATCGCGGATGCGGAGCCTGCAACCGGCGAGCCCCTTGTCGCCGACCCCATCGCGGCATGCGGCACAGCCCTTGTGATGCCGGAGAGCGGAAACTTGGCCGAAGCCTTGCCAAGCCCCGAGGCGGCGGCTGCCGAGATCAAGGCTGAAGACCCGGCCCCAGTCGCGACTGAGGAGACCCCGGTAGAGGCGGCGGCTGTGGAGGCTCCGGCCGAGATTGCAGCTGAGGAGTCGCATGCCGAAGCTGTGGTCGAGGAAACCCCGGCCCCGGTCGCGACTGAGGAGACCCCGGTAGAGGCGGCGGCTGTGGAGGCTCCGGCCGAGATTGCAGCTGAGGAGTCGCATGCCGAGGCTGTGGCTGAGGAAACCCCGGCCCCGGTCGCGACTGAGGAGACCCCGGTAGAGGCGGCGGCTGTGGAGGCCCCGGCCGAGATTGCAGCTGAGGAGTCGCATGCCGAAGCTGTGGTCGAGGAAACCCCGGCTCCAGTCGCGACTGAGGAGACCCCGGCCGAGGCGGCGGCTGTGGAGGCTCCGGCGGCGGTTGCAGCTGAGGCGTCGCATGCCGAGGCGGCAGTTGAGGAGGCTCCGGCTGTAGCTGAGCAGGCGCAAGCCGAGGCTTCAGCTGAAGAGACTTCGGCCAAGGCCGCGGCAGAGGAGGCTCCGGCCGAGGTTATAGCCGGGGAGGCGCATGCCGAGACCGCGGCCGAGGAGGCTCCGGCGGAGGTTGCCGCCAAGGAGGCGCGCGCTGAAGTTGCGGCGGAGGAGGCCCAAGTCTCGGCGACCGATCCGGCCTTCGTCGTTCCGGCGCCTCCCGGAGCGCTCGCCAGCCTCGCCGGTGAGCAGCCGGCGCCGCATGCCTGAGCTGCGCGAGGCCGGAAGGCCGGTTATCCGGGCAGTTTCGTAGTCGATGGAGAAGTGGGGCCTCCAGCATAAGCGCCACCGGCTCTGCCCCCCCTCCGGGCAGCGTGGGCAGAGCCGCCAGAGTATCCCGCGCATCGCCTCTTTTGTCATGGCCGGGCCATGCCCTCGGGGTTTGACCCGAGGGTTGACCCCATAGGCGCAAACGCAAGCCGCGCCGTCATCGCGCGGCGCCGGAGGCGGCGCGGCGATCCAGTGCGGGAAACCCGGCGTTTGTAAGCGTTGCCCTGGATTGCCACGGGGCTTTGCCCCTCGCAAAGACGATGCGGCGTAAGCCGCGCCGTCCGGGGTCGTCCTCAATCTTCGGTCGAAGTTTTACAAGATCCCGGATAGGGCGCGAAAGGCCGCCCTGCCTCAGTGGCCGCCGCCTCCGCCATCCAGTTTGGGCCGCCGCATGATGGGCGACATCGCCGCCATCAGGAGAAACAGGATGGTGAGCACGAAGAATACGTCGGCGATGGCCATGACGGTGGCCTGCTTGCGGACGATGAGCGCAAGTTTCTTGGTTGCGGCGAGCGAGGCGCCGGAGCCGAGATGCGCCATCTGCTGGGTGAGCTTCGCAAGCGTCTCCTCGGCGGCGGCGCGTCCCCAGGCCACCTGCTCGTGCAGGCGCGCGAGATGCAGGTCGAGCCGCTTGTTGATGAGCGTGTTGATGAAGGCGAGCCCGACCGCGCCGCCGAGATTGCGCGTCAGATTGAACAGGCCCGAGGCGTTTTTGAGCTTCCAGGGCGGCGTTGTGCCGAGCGCCGTCGTCGTGACCGGGATCATGATCAGCATGAGCGAGACGCCGCGCAGGATCTGCGGGACGAGAAGCTCGTAGAAATCCCACTCCACCGTCATCATGGAGGCCTGATACGTGCCGAGCGCGAAGCCGGCGAAGCCGAGCGCGAGCATCAGCCGCGGGTCCACGCCCCGGCGCATGAGCTGGCCGGAAACCGGCGCCATGACGAACATGCAGACGCCGGTGACGAACATGGTCTCGCCGATCTGCAAGGCGGAATAGCCGCGCACGCGCGCAAGGTAGACGGGGTAGAGATAGGTCAGGCCGTAAAGCCCGATGCCGAGCACGAAGGAGAACAGCGAGCCGGTCGCGAAATTGCGGTTCCTGAAGGCGGAAAGATCGACGACCGGGTGTTCGGCGGTCAGCACGCGCCAGAAGAAGAGCACGGCGCAGGTGGAGGAAAAGGCGACGCCGAGCGCGATGTGGCCGCTGTCGAACCAGTTGTCGGTCGGCCCTTCCTCCAGGATGTATTCGAGCGCGCCGAGAAAACCGGCCATGGTGAGAAAGCCGGTCCAGTCGAACTTCTGCAGGAGCTTGAAGTCCGGCTTGTCGAAATCGATCAGGAACCAGGAAACGGTGGTCACCGCGATGCCCGGCAGCACGTTCACGAGGAACAGCCAGTGCCAGGAGAACAGGTCCGTGAGGTAGCCGCCGACGGTCGGGCCGATGGTGGGCGCGAGCGTGGCGACAAGTCCGATGACCGGCTGGATCGCGGGCTGCTTCGACTTCGGAAAGATCGAGAAGGCCGACGCGAACACGGTCGGGATCATGCCGCCGCCGATGAAGCCTTGCAGCGCGCGCCAGACGATCATTTCCTCGATCGAGGTCGCGGTCGCGCACATGATGCTCATCAGCGTGAAGCCCGCCGCCGACATCACGAACAGGTAGCGCGTGGAGAGCGCCCGCGACAGGAAGCCCGACAGCGGGATCATGATCACTTCGGCGATGAGATAGCTCGTCTGCACCCACGGGATTTCATCCGCGCTCGCCGAGATGCCCGACTGGATTTCGGAGAGCGACGCCGACACGATCTGGATGTCGAGGATCGCCATGAACATGCCGAACACCATGACGACGAAGGCGAGGACGCGCGCGGTCGCGACCTCGGGCTCGGCGTGCGGCGCCGCGGCGGCGGGGGCGGGAATGGCTTGAACGGATGCTGACATGATTAGGGGTACGCCGGTGGTTCCAATCCGTTACTTATCCGCCAGCGCGAGCGCCGCGCCGCCCGGTTCCGCGCCGGCCTTCGTATTCACGGAGGTCACGACGGAAAGTCCGGGGCGCAGGACGCCGTCGCGGATGGCTTCGCCCTCGACGCGGATGCGCACCGGCACGCGCTGCACGATCTTGGTGAAGTTGCCGGTCGCGTTCTCGGGCGGCAGCAGCGAATATTGCGAGCCCGACGCCGGCGCGATGCTTTCGACCACGCCGCGATAGACGCGTCCGCCCGCGGCGTCGACCGCCACCTCGGCGGGCTGGCCCGGCCGGATGCCGTCGAGCTGCGTCTCCTTGTAGTTCGCTTCGATATAGGCGGTGTCGAGCGGCACGATGGAAAGCATCCGCGTGCCGGGCTGCACATACTGGCCCACCTGCACGACCTTGTTGCCGACGACGCCGTTGAACGCCGCCCTCACCGTGGTGAAACTGAGGTCGAGCAGCGCCTTGTCGAGGCTCGATTGCAGTTCGGCGCGCACGCCCTCCGCTTCCTTCACTTGCGCGGCCAGCACGGACAAATTCGCTTCGGCCAAGCCTTGCGCGGCCTCCGCCGACGCGACGGCGGCTTGCCCCTGGTCGCGGTCCGCGCGCGCCTGATCGAGCTTCTGCTTGCTGCCGAACTCCTTCTGGGCGAGGTCCCGCGCCCGCTCGAAATCGGCCGAGGCGCGCACCAGGCCCGCCTTTACCGAGGCGATTTGCGCCTTCGCCTGCTCGATTACCGCGCGCTGGGCGATGAGCTGCTGCTTCAGCCGCTCGATGGTCGCGTCCTCGGTGGCGAGCTTGTTCCGCGCGGAGTCCACGGCGATCTTGTAATCGCGGTCGTCGATCTGAACGAGCACGTCGCCCGCATGCACGGGGATGTTGTCCTTGATGGGAACGCGCGTGACGATGCCGGAGATCTTCGCCGAAATCGCCGACAGGTCGGCCCTCACATAGGCGTCGTCGGTCGAGACGAAATAGCGCCCCTCGGTCATCCAGTAAGTACCGTAATAGCCGCCGATCCCGAGCGCCGCGACGAGGCCCGCCGCGAGAGCGATGCGGCGTTTGCCGGGCTGGCGCGGCGCATCCTTTAGCGCGCGCGGCTCGGCCGCAGCGCCGGCCGGCGCGGAAAGGGGCATGGGGCGCGCCCGCGCTTCGGTCCCGCCGGCGTCCGATGTCTTCGCTTCGTAGTCCTCGGCCGGAGCGCCTTCCAGCCCGGCGAGCGTCACGTCGCGTTCCGGAACATCGTATCTATCCATTTTCGTCATGGCCTGGTTCTTGACGTTTTCGCCGTTAAGGGGCATTTCTGACTGAACCGAACCGTTCGGTTCGATCAGGAGATAAGGGATTATGAACAGGGGGTCAAGAGCGGGCGAGCGCAAACGGATAGATACGAAAGGCCAAGCAATGTTACCTTGGCGCGCGGCTCACTCATGAAAGCGCACATGTCCGAACGCCAAACCGCCCCCACGGTCCTCGCCCGCGACGGCGAAGCCCTCGCGTGCGGCCCCGCTTGCGACACCGCGAAACGCCAGCAGATCATGGAGGGCGCGCGCCGCATTTTCCTGCATGACGGCTTCGACGGCGCCAGCGTCGGCGACATCGTCCGCGCCGCCGGCGTCTCGAAAGGCACGCTCTACGCCTATTTCCCGAGCAAGGAGAAGCTGTTCGAGGCGCTCATCATCGAGGATCGCCGCCGGCAGGCCGAAGTGCTGTTCACGCTCGACGAGAGCGACCGCGACGTGGTCCGCGTGCTGCGGATGCTCGGCAAGACCTTCCTCGGCATGCTCCTGAGCCTCGACAATCTGGATTTCCTGCGCATCGTGGTCGGCGCCTCGACGAAATTTCCGCAACTCGGCAAGGCGTTCTTCGAGGCCGGTCCGTGCCGGGGGACGAGCAGGCTCGCGGACTATTTGCGCCGCCGCACGGAGGAAGGGGTGCTCGACGTCGGCGACGCGGAGCTTGCCGCCCGGCAATTCCTCGACCTCTGCAAGACCGGCGTCCATCTGCGCATGATGCTGGGGGACCGGGCCGCGCCGCCGCCGGAGGAAATCGAGCGCAACCTCGACAGCGCGGTCAAGGTTTTTCTCGCCGCCTATGGCCGCAAGCAGCCTTGAACCGAGCGCGGGTCATCGTGGCCGCGTTCGAAGCCGCCAAGGACAGCCGGTTGTTTGCGGTCCGGGCGAAATCGAGACACGTCGCGCTCGCGAACTCGTTTTCTGGATAAATGGCGGGAGTGAACCAGCCTAGAAAAATCAGCGGCTTAGATTGGCTGCCGGAGCAATTTTTGCTCACTGTGTTGCATAGGGTATTTTCGCCATCGGCTAACGCGTTTGGATCGGACGCGCCCTATAAAATTCGGTTGAGCGAAGTTGAACGTAGCGACGATGACGTTCCGGATTCCAGATCGCCATGGCGCAGCCGGAATCGCATCGTTGAATCTTCCCGAGCTGCGCCATGTGGAAGCGCCCTTCAACGTGTTGAAGCGGCGGCGCATGGGCCTGCCGGACTTCGGCGAGGCGGTCTAGAGCGGCGCCTCCGATGCCGATCTTTCCGCCCCTTGCGCTCGCAACCATATTGGCGCGCGACGGAGTTAGGCATGCGCGGAAGGTTCACACAGAATTTCACATGGGCAGAGTTATATATTACACGCGCTCTATCGAACGAAGAGCGCGCCCAACAAAGCGGTTACCTGCACGATCCGGTTGCCTCAATTGCCGTTCTCCGCGCTTGGGTTCTTGTAGATCCTCAAGACTTCGCGAGCCTGGAAAATCCGGTAACGCCTTTTTCCGGTCCGTTCGAACAACACATCGGCCTCGGCGAGCTGCGCGAGCGCTGTTCGCGCCGCGGCTGGACTGCACCCGGCGAGACGTTCGACCGATTTGGCCGTGACGACCGGATGCCAAAGGAGTTTATCGAGCATTTTTTGAGCGGCTGACTTGTTCCTGAACTTTTTTCTTTGGGTCCAGGCTGCTTGCAGGTCTGTCAGACGGCGCACGGCCGTTTCGGCGTCGGTGACGGTGTTGCTTATGGCGCGGGAGAGGTGGGCGATAAGCGGCACAAAATCCAGGCGCTGTTGAGCCGCCCGCAGGGAAGAATAATAATCCGGTTTGAACGCGGCGATGTAAGGCGCAAGATAGAGCGGTGTCTGACCGGCGGCGCACAGCATCAGGGGAAGCAGTAGTCTTCCGACGCGGCCATTGCCATCCGCAAAGGGGTGAACGGCTTCAAAATGGGCGTGCGCGACCGCCATTTGGACGATGATGCTTTGATGCAGCTGCTGCATGCCCTCGCATCGCAAATAGGCGATATGCTCGGCCATGCAGGCGAGCACATTGGCATGCGGCGGCGGGTTGTATGTTGAATCATTAAAGTCGCGCCCACCTATTCTGACCTGCTTTCGCCTGAACTCTCCGGGAGGGCCGTGCTTCTTTAAGAAGTCCTTGCCATTGCGCATCAAGGCGCGATGAAGTTTTTCGATGGTATGAATGGTGAAGGCGTCCGCGCCATGGGCCTCGACATCGGCGATCGCCGATTCGAGAGCTATCGCGTAATCTCTTACCAGGAGATCGGCTTCGGAAGCGTCCTCGCCGCTCGTTTCCTCGGCTTCGAGCAGAGCGTCGAGCGTCGAGTGCGTGCCTTCGATATCGGATGACGCGACGGCTTCCTTTCTTACGAGAACTCTGCTGAGTAAAAAGTGGTATGGGTATTGTTGCGAGAGCGCATTGGCGCGGCCAAGCGCCTGCATGGCGGCGTGATGCTCGGGGGCGGCATCGCCGAGGACGATAGCGTCTTCGGTCGGCGGGAAAGGAACCACCCCGAAGTAGTTATCAAGCGGCGGCGGCAAGCGCGACAGGCGTTCGCGCAGGGGCGGGATGAGGTGGTTTCGGTTCATAAACGAGCGTTAAGCCGATTGGTTCGCACTCTAACGCTAGGTTATTAACCCAAGCTGGCGTTAAATGCAAAATCGCATTGCCTCAACGCTGTGTTGGCTGCCGTCGCCAAGAGGTCTTTGACGCCGCGTCGTTGCTTCCGCGGCGGCGCCCCTGGGCAAGGAGCTGCCGGCCGTCGGCCTCATCAGTTCGAATATAAATGGCGCATCGGCATCGATAAACTGCAGAAGAAATGCGGCTCGAAGCAGGAGCGCTTTGCGGTTGAAATCGGCCACGCGCGGGAGCGCGGCGGTCCGCGGCGTCGACGGCGACGAAGCCGCCGACTCTGTCATGCGCCGAGCAGTCATCTATAATAACGCGTCGTCACCGCGAGGACGCTTGCCACGATCAGTATGGTCATGATGAGCTTGGTCGTCGCATATCCGCGCCGCGCGATTTCTTTTCCGGCTGCGCGGCCGGCGGCGGTGGAAGCCGAAGCGAACAAGGCCGAGATTGAAGGGACGAACATCGCCGCTACCAGCGCCGCAACCGCATACCCGATAAGAACGATAAGGATAATAATAGCGAGACCGAATGCGAAGCCCCCCGGGCCCGAGCAGGCCCCGCCGCCGCCCGCCCCGGCCAGAGCTAGAGATAGGGCGCTACCGGGCTGGATCAGGTTCCCGTCCGAGAAAAAGAAGCCTCCCAGCTGTAAGCCGAGATAGGAGAGCAGAAGCCCAAGGCCCGCGCCGATCAGGACCGACTGCACTGTGCTTGCCAAGCCGAGCTTGAACGCCGCAACGGCATGCGACGATCCGGTTTCCTTGATAATTTCTTCGACGATTTCGGATTGCTTTCGGGAGCGGGCGCGAACCCATTCGAGTATGAGCCCGGTTATCAAGCCGAGCGCGGCATAGAGGACCAGATCAAGCGACAGGTTCGTCCAAAAAGCCGCATAGCGCCAGGGTGAGGCGTTCAGAATCCGATAGAGAACGGAAAATACAAAAGCGGTGACGCCCGTGGTGAAAATGCCTGTCGCGAAAACAACAATAATCGCAAGAGGCGCCGCTATGCCGCCTTCGTCGGACGTTCGAGCGGTTGCGGTGCGAAGTCGCCCTGTAGGAAGAACGATAGTTGCCGCCGCCGCCCGGATTAATCATCGCCATGTTTCGAACTCCGACAATCGCATGAATGAAACCGGCCTTTTGGCCGCCCCGCACAGCATTCAAGATTATCGTGTCCGTGTTATGAAGCTGAGCATTAAATCCCGCGGTTTATGGCGCCCTGGCGGCGAAGCCGAAGTTGATAAAATCGGCCGTCGATCAAAAAAATAAGACGGGTTGGAGCCGGCCATCGGGTGAGAGAGCGTCATAATAGCGCTCCACTTCGTTTTGTAGGAAAGTAGGCGGGAGCGCTCCAAGTCTGGCGCCGCCCGGGTTCTCGAATTTGTGCCCTTCGCCATTGCATAGGAGAATGACATGATCGAAAGACATTATGGGTTCCGGCAGCTGTCGCTGAGCGTTTCCGGCGCATTGGCTGGGCTTGCATCCCTCGCGGCGCTGACCGGCCCGGCGGGAGCTCAGGAGCCTCCTTTCCGTGGTGTACCCATTGTAATTGCTCCGCTTCCCGCTCCGTCCGCGCCCGCTACAATCCTGCCGCTCCCCGCGCTCAGCCTGCAGCCCACATTGACTGCGCCGCCCTCTGCGCGGCTGCCAGAGCCGCCGGAAGCAGCGAAACTCCCGCAGGCGACGGCGGTTCCCGCTCAGAGCCGATAGCGGCCTCTGCCCGTCCGATCCAAGCGCATCGAGCGCGTTCCTTGCGACGGCCTAATTTCGGGAAGATGTCATGGCGCCGGGCGATAAAGAATTGCCGGTCGTAACGGTATTAATCATAGCGGCAGCCTCGGCGCTCCTGATCTTCGGACTGTATAAATTCAATTCCTGGCGCAGCCGGCGGAAAGCGGAACTGCGCGAGCGCATCTTGCGGGGAGAAACTCTGCCGGGATCGACGCCCGGACTGGCGAAACATGCTGTATTCATATCCTACCGGAAGGCCGATTTGCGCGATATAACCGAGCGCATCCATGACAAACTCACAGACGCGTTTGGGAAGCAGACAGTCTTCAAGGACATCGACGCGATCGGCGTGGCGGCGGATTTCCGCAAAGAAATCTTCGATAGCTTAAAGATCTGCAGGGTGTTTCTCGCGATACTCGGCAGGGATTGGAAGGGCGGCTTGTCCGACTGCGAGACCAGCCGCATCGATAATCCTGACGATATCATGCGCATTGAGATTGAAACGGCGCTCAAGCGAAAAATACCGGTCGTGCCTGTGCTCGTTCAAGGTTCTGAAATGCCGGCCGAAAAGAGCCTCCCCGAAAGTCTCCGGGACATCGCTTCCCGCCAAGCCGTGCGGGTGCGGCCCGACCCGGATTTTCACAAAGACATGGAACGGATCGTCGCTTTCATAAGAACGAAACTGAGATAAGTTGTTGCGGGGGCGCCCGGCGGAAAAAATGATTCTTCGACGCTAGGCGGCGTATGCTTATGCGGTTGAAGCCGCGCGGGCAGGGGCCTCCCAAAAAATGGGAGAGATGGCGGGAGTGACGGGACTCGAACCCGCGGCCTCCGGCGTGACAGGCCGGCGCTCTAACCGACTGAGCTACACCCCCATACCAGGGCTGGCGCGCGGCAACCGCATCGCCATGCCTCTTCATAACGCGGCCCGCCGCGCTTCTCAAGCGCTAGTTTTCGCGCAAACACCGCATGCGCCAAACCGGCGGACGCGATGAGCCTCGCGGCTACTTCAGGAAGCCTTCGAACTTCTTCTTGAACTTGCTGACCCGGCCGCCGCGGTCCACGAGGGTGTGGCCGCCGCCCGTCCAGGCCGGGTGCGTTTTCGGGTCGATATCGAGGTTCAGCTTCTGGCCTTCCGCTCCGTAAGTCGAATATGTCTCGAACTGCGAGCCGTCCGTCATCACCACCGTGATTTTGTGATAATCGGGATGAGTGTCCTTTTTCATGGTCTGTTCCCCTTGGCGCGTCCAGTTGCACCTTGTATTTGTTCCATTATGGTTGCTATACAGGACGAAGTGAGATCATGACAAGATCAAGCGTCATCCCGCTGCTTTTATTCGGAAAATTCGACGGCGGCATGCGCGGCGAGTGTGAACAGTGACATTCCAAGACATCGCGGAGCGCCGCACCAGCCTGCCTGCAACCAGCGAAAGCGCGGACGCCGGCGCGGTGGAGAAACCCGAAAAGCGGCAGCGCCGAAGCCTGAAACCTCTCTCTCTCTTGAGGCCCTACGTCCTTCGATATAAGGGCGTCGCCGTCGTCGCCTTCATCGCGCTGCTTCTGTCGTCAGCCTCCACGCTCATGCTGCCCTTCGCGGTCCGCGAGATGATCGACCGCGGCTTCACGAACGAGAAGCAGGGCCTCATCAACCTCTATTTCGGCGGCCTGTTCGCGGTGGGGGCGCTGCTCGCCTTCTCCAGCGCCACGCGGTTCTTCTGTGTGTCCTGGCTCGGCGAGCGCGTGATCGCCGATGTTCGCGCCGACGTGTTCCGCCATTTGACGAAGCTCAGCCCGTCCTTCTACGAGAAGACGCATTCGGGCGAGATCATGTCGCGGCTCAACGCCGACACGACGCAGATCAAGGCGGCGGTTTCGACCTCCGTCAGCCAGGTGTTGCGCAATGCGGTGATGTTCGTGGGCGCGGTGGCGCTCATGATCTTCACCAGCGTGAAGATGAGCCTGCTCGTCATCGTGGTGATCCCGGTGATCATCGTGCCGCTCATTCTCTATGGGCGCACCGTCCGCCGCTACAGCCGCATCGCGCAGGACGAGGTCGCGGCGTCCTCGGCTTTTGCGAGCGAAAATCTGGCGGCCACGCGCACCATGCAGGCCTTCACATCGGAGGACGCCGTCTCCAAGCGCTATGCGGCCGCCGTGCGGCGCTCCTTCGACGCGGCGGTGTCGCGGACGCAGCGGCGCGCGATGCTGACCGCGTCGGCGATTTTCCTGATCTTCGCCAGCATTGTCGGCGTGCTCTGGTATGGCGCGCATGACGTGATGGCGGGGCTGACCACGGGCGGCGTGCTGGCGCAGTTCGTGCTCTACGCGGTGCTCGCCGCCGCCGCCATCGGCGAATTCTCCGAAGTCTTCGGCGAGATGCAGTCCGCCGCCGGCGCCGCCGAGCGCCTGTCCGAGCTGATGTCGATCCGGAGCGAAATCGTGTCGCCGAGCGATCCGCGCCCCTTCCCGGAGCAGGCGAAGGGCGAAGTCTCGTTCGACGATGTCTCCTTCACCTATCCGCTGCGCCCGGATTCGCGCGCGCTGCACGATGTCTCCTTCACGGTGCGGCCGGGCGAGCGCGTGGCCATCGTCGGCCCGTCCGGCTCCGGCAAGAGCACCATCTTCAACCTCATCTTGCGTTTCTACGACGCGGACCGCGGCAAGGTCGCCGTGGACGGCGTGCCCGTCGAGAAGGCGGACCTGACGGCCTTGCGCAAGCGCATCTCGCTCGTCAGCCAAGACACCATCATCTTCGCCGAGACCGTGATGGACAACATCCGCTACGGCTCGCCGGACGCGACCGACGAGCAGGTGAAGCAGGCGGCGCAGGCGGCGCTGGCCGGCGCCTTCATCGATCAACTGCCCGAGGGCTATAACACGCTGCTCGGCGAGCGCGGCGTGGTGCTGTCGGGCGGGCAGCGGCAGCGCATCGCCATTGCGCGCGCGATTTTGAAGAACGCGCCGATCCTTTTGCTCGACGAGGCGACGAGCGCGCTCGACCAGGAGAGCGAGAAGTTCGTGCAGGAGGCGCTGGAGCGCGTCATGCGCGGGCGCACCACGCTTGTGATCGCGCACCGTCTCGCCACCGTCATCAACGCCGACCGCATCCTCGTGATCGACGGCGGGCGGCTGGTGGAGGAGGGGACGCACGCCGCGCTTCTGAGCGGGGGCGGCGTCTATGCGCGGCTCGCGGGGTTGCAGCTCGAAGGCGCGGCGCTGGCGAATTGAACACGATGCATCCGGTTGTTCGCTTACCGTAACGTCCGTGTTGAGATACTAATCTGCCCGAATGTCCCAGCACTCCAGGCCGCTTTGACGAAGCTTCGCGCAAACCGCCTTCGCTTGCGTCTCGTCAAGGAACCGGCTTAGTCGAAGCCGGTACATGGTCGCGCCGGTCGGAAGAGGAACTGGCATGACGAATGCCGGATGTTTTTGCAGCAAGGCGGGGCCAAGGGCTTGCTTAACCAAATTGAGGCGATCCTCTGCTTGCGCCGCATCAGGGAATGCACCCACCTGAATGTGGAAGGGACCTGAATTTAAAGACGGGTCTGGCGTCGGCTTTTTTGAGATTGTGAGGACATTTCCAGGCGGTTCCGGTGAAACGGCTGGCGCGGGCGTCAGCTCGGCGATGCGACGTTCGGCCAGCGCGTCATAGAATGGGTTGCTCTTGCCGAACTGTTGGCGAAAGGCCTCGAAAAGGCGCGGGTCGGTCTTGTCCTCGATGTCGGCCCAGGCGGCCCGCGCCGCCTCGCTCGCGTCGGTCTTGAGCGCATCCGCCGGCGGCTTCGCGGGCTGCGGTTCAGCCTCAGCTACTTGCCGTGGCGGCGTCGAGGGCGCGGGAGCGGGCTTCGGATCCTGCTTGCGCTTCGGCGGTTCGGCGATAGCCGAAGGCGCTGGATCCGGCATCCTCGCCGGCAGCAGAAAATGCGCCGAGGCGCCCGCCGCCGCGAGCGCCAGGGCCATGATTGGCGTCCACGGCACGGCAAGCGGTTTCGAGCGCGCGCGGCGGGCCGCCTTGATCGCCTGGATCAGAGCGGCAGCGTCCCGCCCGAAGCTTTCATGCACGACATCGTGCTTTTGATGCAGCACGAGATCGCGAATATCGCCCGGCAGATCGGCGGCGCGCGGCATCGGAGCGCGGTCCGCCAGCACGGGGATTATCGAAATCTTGCGCGCGAGCGCCGCCGCGATCTCCTCGCGCACATAATCGTGCTCGCCGCTTTCCACCCGCGCCGCCAGCAGTTCGCTCCAGCGCGCGCCGATCACGGCGAGGAAAACGTCCGTTTCCGCCAGCGCCTTTTGCAGCTTCAGGTCGAAGCGCTCGCCCGCGCGCAGATTGTCCACGTCCATGAAGACGTTCGCCGCGCCGAAAGCGGCAGCGAGCCGGTCGTGCAGCCGCGCGGCTTCCGCCCTCGCGTCCTCGCGCCTGTAGTTGATGAAAATCTTGCCGGCCACGCCATCCCCCGAGGCTCAATGGTCGCGCTGAAAATAAATGACGGCGCCGGCGCCTGAGCGAGGCTTCGCCGGAAGTCTTCTAACCCTTACACTTTTTCAGATAAATGCGCCAAGCCCAAGAAGCGGCCACCCGCCGCGCATTTTCCCACCCCAAACGCCCGCGCGGCGGTTGCGCGCGTGCGCGAAGCGGGCGCTTATGCAATCAACTTTATAGGACAGCCCCTTACGGCGCCGCGCCATCGCGCTTAAGTGGAGAGGTCACACAGGGACGAGGACGATGGAAAAGAAGCACCAGCTCAACCTTACCTATATCGCGGTCGCCATCGGGCTCCTGCTCCTGTTCCAGCTTTATTGGACGAGCTACACGGAGATCGAGTCCGTCCCCTACAGCCGTTTCATGGAGCTGGTGAAGGACAAGCAGATCACGAATGTCGTGGTCGGGCAGGCGCAGATCCGGGGCGAGTTCAAGACGCCGCAGGACGGCAAGAAATATTTCTCGACAACGCGCGTCGAACCCGCCGTCGCCGACGAACTGCAGAAATATGGCGTCGACTATAGCGGCAGCGTGGGCCAGACCTTCTTCCGCGATCTTCTGTCCTGGGTGCTGCCGGCGTTGATTTTTTTCGGCATCTGGGCCTTCTTCATCCGCGGCATCGCCGACAAACAGGGGCTTGGCGGGCTGATGAGCGTGGGCCGCAGCCGCGCGAAGATTTACGTCGAGAAGGTGACGGGCGTGACCTTCGACGACGTGGCGGGCGCGGACGAGGCGAAGGACGAGCTGAAGGAGGTGGTGAACTTCCTGAAAGACCCGGAGCGCTATGGGCGGCTCGGCGCGCGCGTGCCGAAGGGCATTTTGCTCGTCGGCCCTCCCGGCATCGGCAAGACGCTGCTCGCGCGCGCGGTTGCGGGCGAGGCGGGCGTGCCGTTCTTTTCGATCTCGGGCTCCGAATTCGTGGAGATGTTCGTCGGCGTCGGCGCGGCGCGGGTGCGCGATCTGTTCGAGCAGGCCCGCAAGATGAAGCCCTGCATCATCTTCATCGACGAGCTGGACAGCCTCGGCCGCACGCGCGCGGCGGGCATCGGGGGCGGCGGCAACGACGAGAAGGAGCAGACGCTGAACCAGTTGCTGGCGGAGCTGGACGGCTTCGACCCGCGCGAGGGCATCGTGCTGCTCGCGGCCACCAACCGGCCCGAAATCCTCGATCCGGCGCTGACGCGCGCGGGCCGCTTCGACCGGCAGGTGGCGCTCGACCGCCCCGACAAGCCGGCGCGCATCGCGATCCTGCAAGTGCACATCAGGAAAGTGAAAGCCTCGCCCGACATCGATCTGGAGCAGGTGGCCGCGATCACGCCCGGCTTTTCGGGCGCGGATCTGGCGAACCTCGTCAACGAGGCGGCCTTGTCCGCGACGCGGCGCGGCGCAACGCAGGTGACGATGGACGATTTCACCAGCGCGGTGGAGCGGCTCGTCGCGGGCATCGAGAAGCGCTCGCGCATCCTGTCGCCGAAGGAGCGCAAGGTCGTCGCTTATCATGAGATGGGCCACGCGCTCGTGGCTTCGGCGCTTCCCGGCGTCGACCCGGTTCACAAGGTGTCCATCATTCCGCGCGGCATAGGCGCGCTCGGCTACACCATGCAGCGTCCGACGGAAGACCGCTTCCTGATCGAGCGCGGCGAGCTGGTCAATCGCATGGCGGTGCTGATGGGCGGGCGCGCGGCGGAGGAGGTCGTCTTCCACGAGATTTCAACCGGCGCGGCGGACGATCTCGACCGCGCGACCGACATCGCGCGCCAGATGGTGACGCGCTTCGGCATGGCGGAGGCGCTCGGCCAGCGCGTCTACGAGCCGCAACGCCAGGCCTTTGTCGGCGAGGCGCTGATCGGGATGCGTCCGAAGGACTATTCGGACGAGACCAATCGCGAGATCGATGTCGCCGTGCGCAAGCTTGTCGACGAGGCCTATGAGAAGGCCAAGGCCACGCTTACGGCGCGGCGCAAGGACCTTGAGGAGGGCACGGCGCTGCTCCTTCAGAAGGAGACGATCACGCCGGCGGAGTTCCCGCCGCTGGAGGGCAAGCGGGAGGCCGAGGACATTCTCGCCGCGGCCCAGTAATACCAAATCCGGCTGAACGGTTCGGCAAGCGCCAACCCGGAAACGCCGCCATGGCCTGTCCGGTTGTCAGCCAAGGCCGAGCCTCAGAGGGACTCGTCCGCGCATTCACCCTGTTTGAGACTGATGCGGCGAGAAACCGGCTGCGGCGGGACGGGGAACAGACCCATTCGCCGCATCGACATCTTTCGTCTTCCGGCGGGAATCGCCTTCGATTGAGCGGCCGAGGGGCGTGGCCTGATCGCGCGCTCGCAGCGGCGAGGCGAAATCTGGTCCTGGAACGACCAGGCATCCGGCTTTACCATCGTCTCGAAGCCGTCGAGGACGTCGTCGAGAAGGGGAAGGCTCCGCTGCGGTTTGACGGATTTGTGCTTCCTTCGAGACTTCCCGCCCTTCACCGCGATATAGCGATCCTGCCTTGCGGCCGGCGTCTTGGGGCTCTCGCCGAAGCCGGCGGGCGCGATCCTGTTTTCCCGGATGAGTTCCGCGATCATCTTCCTTTGCGTGGCGAACTCCGCGAGGTCTCCCTTCGCGGCTCTGATCCCGACGACGATATTCGGCTGCACCCTCCTGTTCCCGGCGCGGCCCCCCGCTTCCAGGGCTTGCGCGAGCGGCAGGCCGTAGAGCTTGGCGTTTTTCGAAAGATTGGGCCTGCGCGCAAGGATGCCGCAAAGCGCGTAATCGCCGTGGTTGGCGCGGCGCAGGAGTTCGGGGGTCGAAACCGGCTCTCCCCGCGAGCCAAGGCCGACGCAGACGACGGCGTCATAAGGGCGCGCGCCCTTGGGGAAAGCGCCGCTTTCGAGATAGGCCGAGAGGCCGCGCCGCGAAGCGCGGGCGGACGCGCGGCCGCCCGCGCTGCCTGGGAGGACGTGAACCTCCACCTCCGCCGAGCCGCCGGTCTTGGTCGCGACGGAGATCTCCTGTCTTTCGACGCGACCGAGGGCCGGAAGGGAGAGGGCGCTTGCGGGCTTGCTGGCAAAGCTGAATGCGGCCGCTGGCGGCTGCGCGGCGGGCGCCGCCGGCTCAACCGGCGGCTTTGCCGCAACCGCTTCATGCGGCGCGGGGGCTGCCGGCGTCTCGGGCTGCTTTGCCGGCGCCGCGGGCTGCTCGACCGGCGCCTCGGGCCGCTTGGCCGGCGTCTCGGCCAGAGCTTGCGGTTGTTCGTGCGGCGCCTCTTCATGCGGGACGGGCGTTTCGGCGTCCGGCCGTGGGGCCTGCGCTGTCTTCGCGGGAGGCTCGGCCTTGGGCGCGGGCACGGCTTGAGGGGCCGGCGCTTCCGGCCGCGCGAGCGCCTCCGCTTTGTGAGCGGGCGTCTCGACCTTGGCGGCGGGCTTCTCGCCGTTCTCGACCTGAACCGGCTTTCTCGTCGCGGCTGTCCCCGCCTTTCCGGCGGTGTAAAGGTACGGCGCGACGAAGCAGGCGAAAAACGCCAGGATAAAAACGAAAGCCCTAATCTGCCAGGGCGACTCTAGCCACCAAATAATCGTGCTCATGGCATCGCCTCGCTACTGGATCTGATTTAACGATTTGTTCACTAATTTGCCAGCTTGCGGCACTCCATGCTGAATAGCTCAAGCATAGAATTTGTACAATCATATTATCATTCAATAGGCCAATAAGACGCGGCCCGCCATGATTTGCCGATCGGCCGGCTTACACAAAAGCAATGCGGCTTCCCAATCCCGCCGCCGGAAAAGCGAGGCCAATACAGTTCGTGAGGCGTCTCGCAATTGCCTGCACCCGTCGCTGCACGCTCTCATAGGCAATTGCGAGACACGAGAACGGTGCAATTGTCGCTGTCTCCGTAAGAGAGGCAAAACGCAAAAGGGGCATGATGCGAAGACGAAGCTTGCGGTCAGGACGCGCGGCTTGAAGCAGTTGAATTTAGGCCATGGTCCTGCGACCGGACGGAATGCATGCAAGGTTTCCCCATCCCATCCAACGAAAACGAACGGGTCAGAGAGTTGCAAAAGCTTCGCTTTGGCGAATGGGACGGCGACAACGTCCTCGACGAGCTTTGCTGCATCGCGGCGAGGCTGCTGGGAACGCCGATCAGCCATATCTCGCTTGTCACTGAGAACAAGCAGATTTTTGCGGGCAAGACCGGCCTCAATGGCCGCGGCACGCCACGAGAGATCGCCTTCTGCGCGCATACGATCATGAATTCGAGGCCGTTCATCGTGGAGAACGCCGACGCCGATCCGCGCTTTTGCGACAATCCGCTGGTGACGGACGAACCGGGCGTCAAGTCGTATCTCGGCATTCCGCTGGAAACCGCGCCCGGTCTCAGGATCGGAGCGTTATGCGCCGTCGACAGAAAGCCCCGCGCGTTCAGCGAACGCGATGTCGAAACGCTTCTCGGCCTCAGCCAGATCGCCGTCGCCGTGATCAAGAGCCGCGTCATGGCCCTCGAACTGGACGAACAGCTCAAGAGCGCCATCGCCTTGCAGCGGGACATGCTTCCGAGCGCGGAGCAGATCGCGCAGATCGAAGCCGGTTTTCCGCTCGATGTCGCAAGCTTCTACCAGGCGCTCGAAGGGATCGGCGGAGACATTTGGAGCATCGAAGCCACCGGCGATCACCGTGTGATGCTGTATATCGCCGATTTCACGGGGCATGGCGTCGGCGCGGCCCTCAACGCGGCGAGATTCCATTCCTTCGTGCATGTCTTGTGCAGTACGACCGACGACCCGGCGCTCATGCTGACGAGACTGAACAGAAGGTTGAGCGAGGTGCTGCCCGAGGGGCAGTTCGCAACCATGTTCTGCGCGACCATCGACTTTAAGATGGGATGCATCGAATATGCGTCCGCCGGGGCGCCGCCCATGCTGTATCGCAAGTCTTCGCACGATCCATTCGAGATGCTGTGCCAGCCCAGCTTTCCGCTTGGCATTATCCCGGACGCGACCTACGAACAGCGAACGGCGCCCTTCCTCGGCGGCGGCGTTCTCGCGCTCTATACGGACGGCCTGACGGAGATGCCGAGGCCGCCTCATTCCATATTCACCGCCGAATCCCTGAGGGATCATCTCGAAGCGAGCGAATGCGATACGTCCGCGGCGGCGATTGAGGGCATCGTGAACCGGCTGTTCTCAACGAGCGGATTGAAGGCGAGCGACGATATCACGCTCGTCGTGGCCAGGCACACGAGCCGCGCCTTCGAACCCGCCGTCGATTACGGTTTTTGAGGCCCTTCGGCGTCATCGACCGCCGTTCAGGCGGGATGCCCATCGGCGTCATTCCCGCGTTCGCCGGCCCTTCGATGGCGCGCCGGAAAGCGGCGCCGCGCCCCAAATGTCGCCCCGGAAAGCGCCTTGGCGCTTATCCGGGGCCGTCCCCAATACTTCGATTCGAGGTTTTGAAAGATCCCGGATAGGGCGCGAGAGGCGCCCTTCGGGATGACGATGTTGAAACGCTGCGAAATTAAACCGGACAGTTGGCTCGCGGCAATTCTGTTACAAAGAGCTTTTCTTGCCGTTGACGAAGCAGAGCTAAACAGGGGAGCCCTGCCGCATCCCAGCTCTTTTCCATAAAGCACATGCTATTATTAATTTTTGTTGATAAAAAGCCGCTCGGGCCGCGATGGCGCTTGCGCCCCCTATGAGTATAGGTATTAGTACCTAGGCAGAAATCAACCAAAGGTTGCCTTTTGGCTATTCCAAGAATGGATACAACCCTAATCGATACCGAGTATGGATCCGCAAGCGATCTGGGGCTGGCCGGGCGCCAGATAACGCAGCTTGGCACCATCGACACCTCGTTCTTTCTGATCGGGGTTGGCGCTTCCGCCGGCGGCCTCGATGCAATCAAGACGTTCCTCTCGCCATTTCCAGCCGATTGCCCGCATAGCTTCGTCTTCATCCAGCATATATCGCCCGATTATAAGTCGCTCATGGGCGAGTTGCTCCGCCGCGAAACCCCGCTCAAAATCGCGCAGGTCGAAGCGGATATGCTGGTGGAGCCCGGCCACGTCTACATCATCCCTCCGAAAGTCAACATTATCATCCGGGGCACTCAGGCCGGCAACGGACACAGCGCTAATGGCGATGGCGAAGCGTCGGAGGACACGATTAGGCGGGACCCGGATTCCCTGCTTCGCTTCGCGGTCGTCGATCAACCGCCGAAACCGCAGATCAATCTGCCTATCGACTTATTCTTCCAATCCTTGGCCGAAGCCGTGGGGGACCGGGCCGTAGCGATTGTCCTCTCCGGCGCCGGAAGCGATGGCAGCCGCGGAATACGCGCCGTGAAGGATGTCGGCGGGCTCGTTCTCGTGCAAACACCGGAAAGCGCGGCGTTCGACGGCATGCCCCGGGCGGCGAAAGCGACGCAACTCGCCGATTTTATCCTGCCGCCGGGCGAAATGGCCGGAGAGCTGTACCGCTATTTCGATCACCATCAATCCGGCATGGTGAAGATTGAGCGCCTCTTTCGGGAGCAAAGCGCGGAATTTCAGAAGATTCTCGGCGCCGTCAGTTCCCAAACCGACATCGACTTTTCCAAATACAAGCAGCCAACGCTGCAACGCCGCATCGCCCGCCGCATGGCGATCAAGCAATGCCACACGCTGGAGGCCTATCTCGAGTTGCTTTACAGCGACACGAGTGAGGTCGCGGTGCTCCATCGCGATTTCCTGGTGGGTGTAACGCACTTCTTCCGTGACAGTCCGGCTTGGGAAGTCGTATCGGAAAAGGTGTTGGCGGAACTGATTAGTAAAAATAACGGCGATCAGCCGATCAAGATTTGGTCCATTGGCTGCAGCACAGGTGAAGAAGCCTACACCATCGCGATGCTGCTGGACGATTTATTAAAGAAATCGAAAAGTAAAGCAGAGTTCAAAATTCTTGCTTCCGATGTAAACGCTGCGAGTATCGACATCGCCAAGGAGGGCGTTTATCCGGAATCCGCTCTGGAAGATATACCGCACCATTATGCAACAAATTATACGATTAACAAGCGCGGCGTCATACAAATAGAGCACTCTTTACGGAAGAAAATTATTTTCTCTGTTCATGACATCACAAATGACGCGCCCTTTATCAATAACGATCTCATCATCTGCCGCAATATGATGATCTACTTCACGCCCTCTTTGCAAGCGCAAATGCTGACCGTATTTTCCTATGCGCTCAAACAAGGGGCGTTTCTATTTCTGGGGGCAAGCGAAAGCATCGAGCGCGGCTATTCCCGGTTTCAGACTATCGATCAGCGCTTTCGCATTTTCCGTAACACGGCGCGCGCGAAGCACCAGGATGGCAGTAAGCTGCAGGAATTTTTTTCTCCAAGCTATAAAATCTCACCTCTCAGGCTGGCGAAACCCGACGGTTCTGCAGCCGAAAAGGCCTTTCATCGTCTCTTTACGTCGATCCTCAGCGGCATGCACGCCTGCGTATTGCTTGTGAATGACCATATGCAAATCATTGAAACATATGGCGAATACACCAGATTTATCAAACTCCGCCAGGAAGGTTTTTCGTCCAAGCTTTTCGATCTCGTGCCCAGGCGCCTTGTCAGCGCCCTGTCGATCCTCTTGCGCAAGGCCGAGAAAGATGAAGAAGCCGAATATGGGCCGATCCATTTGATCGAGGGTCAAACGCAATCCTCGGTTCATTTGCATTGTGTCAGGCAGGCCCATGAGAGTGGCCGGAATCTGTTCGCGATCGTTTTGAGAGTCTCCGATCAAACCGAATTGCGCGATAGCCATCCCGGCGCTGTCCAAAAGGCGGTCGACTCCGACGAGCTTTACGAGCAGAGCCGGCAGGTTGCGGAATTGGAGGCGGAACTTGCCACGACCCGGGAAACCCTTGAGTTTACTATTGAGGATCTCGGCGTCACCAACGAAGAACTACAGACATCTAACGAAGAATTAATGTCCGCAAATGAGGAGCTGCAATCGACAAATGAAGAGATGCAGAGCGTCAACGAAGAACTGCATTCCATTAACGTTGAGCATATCGAGAAAATATCGGAACTTCAGGCCGCTTATGCAGACATAGATAATCTTCTTCAGGCAACCTCGCTTATAACTCTGTTCCTTGATTCAAAACTGAGAATAAGAAGGCATAGTGAGAGTCTTAAAGATATTTACTGTATAGAAAATTCCGATCGAGGGCGGCCGCTCTCACATTTTTCTGGGGCTATGTCTCCCGAGTTCAATAGGATGGTCCTCGATTATGCGGATCGCGCACTCAAAGAAGGTTTGAGCGCCTCATTCGATCTGCAAGTCAATGATGGGAGTTGGTACGCCGCCAATATCCGGCCATTTCAGGATCTGACCGCCCAGAATACCGGTGTGGTCTTGACCTTCCTGGACATCACTCGCACGAGATCGCTGCAAGCAGAACTTCACGATACTGCGAAGGTATTACAAGGACTGTTGGATAGCCAGACAGCGGGCTATTGGGATTGGAATATTTCCGAAAACAGTAAATATTTCAGTAACCGCTTCAAGGCGATGTTAGGTTACGCCCCGCACGAAATGGAGAATATACCGGGAGCCTGGCACAGCATTACTCATCCCGACGACCTGCCGGTGTTGCTGAAGCTCCTTGAGGAGCATGTGAATAGCCGTGGACACGTGCCTTACGTCGCAGAAGTGCGCCTTTTCCATAAAGACGGTTCTGTCGTCTGGGTGGAACGCAGAGGGCAAGTCATCGAATGGGGGCCAAAAGGAGAGCCGCTGCGTATGGTCGGCTGTCATACCGATATCACGAATATAAAGAACCGTGAATTGGCCGCGCTCAGGAAAGCGGAAGAAACGCAGAGGTTTTCCTATATTTGTGCGCACGAACTGCGCGAACCGATGAGCACCATCGAAAGCTTTATCAACCTTTTGCAAGAGGTTCTCGACGGAAAGCTCGACGAAGATGACAAACCATTGTTGTTTTATATTCGAGAAGCCAGTGGACGCATGAAAGAGCGGGTTGAAGGCATCCTCGATTTTACAAGATTGACGGATAGGGGACTTACACTTGAACCTGTCGATATCGCCACGATTGTCCGCGACTGCTTGAGCGATATTGCAGAAAGCATCAAGAAATCATCGGCAGAAGTCGTTGTAAATGAACTTCCGCCCTGCTTGGGAACACCTGTGCTTCTGACACGTCTATTTCAGAATCTTATTTCTAACGGAATTAAATTCCGGGTTCCAGATAAGAAGCCGTTCATAACGATTTCTGGCTATAAAAGGCAAGAAGGTTTTGTTGAATATGTGGTATCGGACAATGGAATTGGCATAGACCCCCAATACCGCGAGAAGGTATTTGAGCTGTTTTACAGACTGCACACAAGATCGGAATATGATGGCACAGGTATCGGCATGACTTTATGCCTTAAGATTGTAGATATGCTCGGAGGGAAGATTTGGATTGAAGATGGACCCGATGGGGGGACTGCGGTGCACTTTACCCTGAGGGGGATGGCTGAATGATGGCCGCGAAACTTGAAACAATCCTGATTGTCGACGACAGCTCCGCGGACAATTATGCGAATCGGCGCTTGCTTACGAAGGCTGCGATCGCGCGCGATGTGCGCGACTTTACATCAGCCGAAGCGGCGCTGGCGTATCTGCGCTCGCCAGGACGGCCGTACATTAATCTGATCTTGGTGGACATCAACATGCCGCGTATGAACGGCTTTAAGTTCGCCGATGAATATGAGCAGCTCTATCCGGAACTGAAAGCCAACACGCGGGTGGTGATGTTGAGTGCGTCGCTAAATCCCGCCGACCAACAGCGTGCTGAAAATCACCCGGCAATCGATGGCTTCATGCAGAAGCCCATCGATATGGCGCAATTACAGAGTTTCCTGAGCAGGTTGGAAGACCAGGCCAGCGCCAGATAAACGGAGCGAGCCGTCGATAGCGCGCCGTCTGGATCGCACATCCGCATCGCCCGAAGAAGGCGGCAAAACAGCCGTTTCTTCGGTGGCGCTGGCGTGAATTTTTGCTTCGCGCGCAAACTTGAACCACACAGGAGGGGGCGAAATCGACATGCCATCCAAGTGAGACAGGCTTTCGCGTTTTCGTAGTCCGGCGTCCGTGCTACCAATTCCTGCCTGCCGATGGAGGGGATCATGGATGCATACGACGCGCTTGTGACAAGGGTCAGTCCGGTCGAGATCGGGGAGCCGGCGCCGGACGAAGCAGCAGTGCGCAAGATCGTTGCGGCGGCCCTGCGCGCGCCGGACCATGGCAGGCTGCGTCCCTGGCGATTCCTTTCCATACGCGGCGACGGGCGGCGCGCCCTTGGCGATGCGTTTGCCGCGGGCTTGCAGCTCCGCGACCCCAAGGCGAGCCCGGAGGCGGTCGAGCTTGAGCGGCAGAAACCGCTGCGGGGGCCGCTGTTGATCGTCGCCATCGCCCATATCGACGAGACTTCCCGCATCCCGGCCGTCGAGCAGCTTCTCTCGGCGGGAGCGGCGGCGCAGAACGTCATGCTCGCGAGCCACGCGCTTGGCTTCGGGGCGATGTGGAAGACCGGCCCCGCCGCATACGACGCCGGCGTGAAGGAAGCGCTCGGCCTCGAAGCTTCGGAAGCGATTGCCGGCCTCATCTATATCGGCACGGTGAAGACGCCGGGGAAAACGCCAGCGCCGCTCGACCCCGCCGAATACGTCCGCCCCTGGCCCGCCGCTTAAGCGGGCAGGCTCCGCGAGACAGACCCAACGCCGTTCCCCCTCACCCTGTCCCTCTCCCAGCGAACTCGCCTTGGCGAGTTCGCCACTCAAAGTAACCGCATCCGCAAGCGGATGCGGTTGGAGAGGGAACGCCGCTGCAACAGCTGCGCCCGTCCGCATTCGCTTGCGAATGCGGACACTCCAGAGTGGCAAGTTCGCGAGCTTGCGCTGGGGAGGGCTGGGGTGAGGGATTGCGCCGTTTGTCTATCGCCCAGCCTCTACCCAGGCGCCGCTGGCGGGAAATGTGGCGCACTCGGGGACGTGGCTCAGCCGCAAGCAGACGGCGGCGCCTGTCCGCCTCACGCTCTTTTGAAGAGTGCTCCACTGGATCCGTGGCGTCGCGGTTTGACCGAAATCGACGAGCATGCGACGCGGAGAGACTCTGCGGTTTCGCGAAGTGCGGACAGGGGTGCGGCAACGGAGGAGACGGGGCGATGCTGAACATCGAGGCGATCCGGGAGGCGAAGGCGGCGCACGAGCCGTTTTCCTTTTTCCAGGCGCAGGTGCTGGCGGAGGACGATCTGAACCAGATCCGCGAGGATTTCCCTTCCATCGAGAAGCCCGGCGTGTTCCCGCTGGACGCGCTGCACTATGGGCCGGGCTTCGCATCGCTCCTTGAAGCCATCCAATCGCCGGCGCTCGCCAAAGCCGTCGGCGACAAGCTCGGCCTGGATCTCGTGGGCCTGCCGGTCATGATCACCGTGCGCGGACAGGCGCAATCGAAGGACGGCCGCATCCACACCGACACGAAGGACAAGGTCGCCACCTGCCTTCTTTATCTCAACGGCGTCTGGGACGAGGGCGGCGGGCGCCTGCGCCTCTTGCGCAACGGCCACGACCTCGATGACTACATCGCGGAGGTTCCGCCGAATGGCGGCGCGTTCGTCGCCTTCAAGGTCTCGCACAATTCCTGGCACGGGCATAAACCCTATGTGGGCGAGCGCCGTTACGTGATGGTGAACTGGCTGCGCTCGGAGGGCGCGCATGCGAGGCAGCTCGGGCGGCACAAGCTGTCGGCGAAGGTGAAGCGGCTTATCCCATTCTTCTACAGGGGCAAATAGTATGACCGCATCGCCGAACCCCGTCGCCGACGCCTTCCTCGAGTCCCTCGCGCGCGCGCAAAGCGTGGCCGCGCCCTTCCAGCACTGGCTGCTCGCGGGCGCGCTGCCGGAGGAGGACGTGGCCGCCATCGAGGCGCTGCCCTTCGCGCCGCCCGTGGCTGCGGTTTTCGACGGCAAGCGCGAATTGAACAATTCGGTGCGCGTGTTCTTCAATCGCGAGAACCAGGAGCGCTTCGAGGTGTGCCGCCGCGTGGCCGAGGGCTTCAACGACGCGCGCGTGCGCCGCGCCATCGTGGAGGCGACCGGCGCCGATCTTTCCGGCGGGCACTTACGCATCGAATATTGCCAGGATGTGGAAGGCTTCTGGCTCGCGCCGCACACCGACATCTCGGTGAAGACGTTCACGATGCTGCTCTATCTGTCGGACGATCCGCGGCTTGCGCATGCGGGGACCGATCTGCATGAAGGGCCGCCGGACTTCACCTATGCGGGCTCCGCGCCCTATGGCCGGAACCTCGGCCTGATCTTCGTGCCCGCGAAGAACACCTGGCACGCCATCGGCAAGAAGCCGCTGCACGGCGCGGTGCGAAAGTCGATCATCGTGAACTACGTCACGTCCGCCTGGCGCGAAACATCCGAGCTTTCTTAATGGCCCTGGCAAGGAGCTCCCTCTCGTCGCCCGGCGTTAGCGAATGGCCCACTCCTGCAATCGGTCCCGTTGAGGGTTCACTGCGTGTCTGGGGCGGATCGAAGACCCTGCTCGCCGATGCAAACGATAGGGCTAAGAATAAGAGAAGAACGATTATTGTAATAGAAAGCTCTCTTGCCTCACGCATCGGATGCCACCAGAGCCAGTTGACAAGAGAGTATGTCAATAATAGCCCGCGAAAGAAGTGATGCTACATCGCTGCACACTTACAAGCTATGTTGGTCAGCTTCCTTTTCAACATCGCCTCTATTGCGGATATGATGCTTTACAAGGAGGTTAACCAAAGTAAGATTTATTTTGTATTATTTGAGATGGTTCTCAGTACGATTATAATTTACTTCAATAGAATATTTGGCTCAAGCTCGTGCTGGTAAACTCGCTAACATATTTGCAACACAGTATATGTAATTCTATTAAAATTACTTGATTGGTAATTATTGCTTCTCCGGAAAGCAACGTTCCGATTAAAGCAGGTGATTTGTTTTTATGTTTTGCATTGCAAATTTCTGAAGTCGGTTAAAAAGCTATCGGCAGCGGCAGCGATCTAGGAGCTGCCCATGATCGGATGCTCCATATTCTGGAAGCGAAGGGCGTTTGATCGGCGCGCCGAAGCCGCGTAGGATGGCGGGAACGCGGGCGGCATCGCGGAGGACATCGTGCAGCATCGCGCCTTCATTTGCGGCTTGTCGGGCCTGTCGCTCAGCGAGGGCGAGCGCGGCTTTCTCGGCGAAACGCGCCCCGCCGGCCTCATCCTGTTCAAGCGCAACATCGATACGCCGGAGCAGGTGCGCCGCCTCATCGCCGACGCGCGGGCGGCGGCGGGCGACGGTCCGATGCTCGTCATGGTGGACCAGGAGGGCGGGCGCGTTCAGCGGCTTTCCGCGCCGCATTGGCCGCGCTATCCCGCCGCGCGATGTTTTTGCGAGCGGGCGCCCGGCCTCGACGAGGCGAAGGCGCCGGCGCGGCTCTGCGCGAGGGCGATGGCGCACGATCTGCACGCGCTCGGCTTCAACACAACTTGCGCGCCCGTGCTCGACGTTCCCATCCCCGGCGCGGATAACATCATCGGCGACCGGGCCTATGCCGAAGACGTTGAGAGCGTGATCGCGCTTGGCGGCGCGGTTGCCGAGGGGCTGCTCGCGGGCGGCGTTCTGCCGGTCATGAAGCACATTCCGGGGCACGGCCGCGCCATGGCGGACAGCCACCTCGCCCTGCCGGTGGTCGATACGCCCTTGCCGGACCTCAACGCCCACGATTTCGCGCCGTTCCGCGCGCTGCGCGCCATCCCGATGGCGATGACGGCGCATGTCGTCTTTACCGCCGTCGATCCGGCCGCGCCCGTCACCGTGTCGAAAAAGGCGATCGCGGGGGTCATCCGCGGCGTCATCGGCTTCGGCGGGCTTTTGATGTCGGACGATCTCAGCATGCGCGCGCTTTCGGGGACGCTGTCCGAGCGCGCCCGCGCCGCCTTCGAAGCGGGCTGCGATCTCGCACTCCACTGCAACGGCGATAGGCGCGAGATGGAGGCCGTCGCCGCCGCCTCGCCCGCGCTTGAGGGGGACGCGCTCCGGCGGTTCGAGGCCGCGCTGGCGCAACTGCGTCCGCCGGAAGCCTTCGACCGCGCGGCGGCTGAGCAAACGCGCCGGGATTTTCTGGCGGCGGAGGCGTGAATCGCTCACAGTGCCGCAATCGATGTCAAGCGGAGATGACCGGTGAGCGCTGAGGAGACGGGCGAGCGGACGGCGCCGGAAAGCGGCTGGGACGCGCCGGAGCGGATCGAGCCCGCGGACGACGCCGATATCTTCCATCTGGAGCTGGACGGCTTCGAGGGCCCGCTCGACCTCCTGCTGGTGCTCGCGCGAAACCAGAAAGTCGACCTCACCAAGATCTCGATCCTCAACCTCGCCGAGCAATATCTCGCCTATATCGACGCTGCCCGCGAACTGCGCCTGGAAATCGCCGCCGATTACCTCGTGATGGCCGCATGGCTCGCCTACCTCAAATCCAAGCTGCTTCTGCCGGAAAGGGAGCAGCAGCAAGACGGACCGACGGGACATGAACTCGCCGCCCAGCTCGCCTTCCGCCTGAAACGCCTGGAAGCCATGCGGGAAGCGCTCGCGAGCCTGATGGGCCGCAAGCAGCTTGGCGTCGATCTGTTCGCGCGCGGCCTGCCGGAGGGCATCCGCATCGTGCGCTCCAGCGTCTATCAGGCGAGCATCTTCGACCTGCTCAAGGCCTATGCCGAACAGCGCCAGCGCAAAGCCGTGACCGAGGTGAAATGGGGCGGGCGCGTCGTCTGGTCGATCAAGCAGGCGCGCGACCGGCTGACGGCGCTGCTTGGCGGCGAGCCCGATTGGGCCGCGCTCGACAAATTTCTCGAAGAGTACAAGCCTTCGCCCGTGCTCGGGCGCACCGTCACCGCCTCAAGCTTCGGCGCGACGCTGGAACTCGCCCGCGAGGGCTTTCTGGAGCTGCGCCAGAACCAGGCTTTCGGCCCGCTCTATGTGAAGTGGCTCAACCGCAAGCCGGACGAAAGCGCCGCCTGAAACAGCTTCGTGCATGTGGAGAGAGGCATGTCGGATTCCGGCTGGACGGATTGGGTCGGACGGACGGAAACGGCGGCGGACGAGGCGTCGGCATGGCCCATCGAGGCGCTTGCCGCCACGCTCGACGCAGCCGTGAGCGCGCGACCCGGCGACCTCCTGCCGCCGCTCGGCCATTGGCTTTACTTCCTGCCGCTGGCCCCGATGTCCCGGCTCGCGCCCAACGGCCATGAGGAACTGGGCGGCTTCCTCCCGCCCTTGCCGCTCGAACGCCGCATGTGGGCCGGCGGCCGCTTCGTCTTCCACGACGCGCTGCGCGTCGGCGACGCGATGGAGAAGACGTCCGAAATTCTGAAAATCGAGGAGAAGGAGACCAGGAGCGGGCCGATGGCGCTCGTCACGGTGAGGCACGAGGTCCGCTCGGCGCGCGGGCCTGCGCTCGTGGAGGAGCAGGACATCGCCTATCTCGAAACGCCGAAGGTCTATACGCCGCCGAAGCCCGTTCCCTTGCCGGACGCGCTGTCCTGGCGAACGCCTCAAGCCATCGATACCGCGCTGTTGTTCCGTTTCTCGGCGCTGACCTTCAACAGCCATCGCATTCATTACGATCTGGCCTATACCGCCGAGGTCGAACATTACCCCGGCCTTCTCGTCCACGCGCCGTTGCAAGCCATGCTGCTGATCCGGGCGGCGGAGGAGCGCAATCCCGATAAGCGCGCGGCCCGCTACAGGTTTCGCGGGGTGCGGCCCCTCTTCCATTTCGACGCGCTCACGCTTTCGGGGCGCGAACGGGACGACGGCGGCCTCGACCTTTACGCCTCGAATGGCGAGGGCCTTATCACGATGCAAGCGGCGGTGGAATGGCGATAGGGCGCCAGTTCCGAAAAGCGCCACATCCTTTACCGACGATGCATGGCCCGATTCGCGGGCAAGAGCGCGATTGCAAGCTCAGTCTCCAGTGTGCGTCCGCGCCCGAAGCACGGGAGAGATGGCATGGCCTTCTGCGACAATGTCTTTTGCTCGAACCATGTGCGGGAATCCGAGTCCGTTCCGCTCGCCGGCCGCAAGTTCTGCTGCGAGGCCTGCGCCGAGGACTGGTATCGGCAGAACGAGGCGCTCGCCGAGCCCGCGCCGCACGCCGCTCAAACCGCCGCCGGGCCATCCCTGCCGCCGCGCGAAGACCTCTCCACCAGCGCCGGCGCGACACTTCAGGCACGCCGTTCCGCCGCCTGAGGACATTTGCGGACTTGCGCGCGGACGCAAGACGGGCGATATAATGCGGCGGGAGGTTGGCGCAGACGTATCGCTCGCCAATCGGGTCAGGTCCGGAAGGAAGCAGCCCTAACGAATCCGCTGCGGGTTGTTGTCCAGCCTCTCACTTCCCACAACCGCGCCGTCATTCCCGCGAAAGCGGTCTCGGGCTCGATCCGCGATAAGCTTCCGTTTACTCTGTTGCGCCGCATTTTCTTCCCGCCGATTCGTGTGTTTTCGTCTCTTTGCCCTCATCATGATCAGTATAGCCGATGGCGCCTTGCGGATGCCTTAAGCGGCGCTATAGCATTGGCATTACTGAGGAATTTCCGCCAATGGCGCACGATCCGGGGTGGATGCAAAACCGTTTGGCTCAACCTGAGGCTGCAATTCTTAGTTAATTCGCGCAAGAATAAAACCGTAAACTAGGATTTCCGACTCGCTTTTTTCGGCTCGAATCCAGCTTTTTTCCGATTTCCGTAGGGATTCGTAGGAAATTCCAGCGCGAGACCAGCGTCATTTCAGCCGTTAACCTCTGGCGATTTTAACTATAACGTGGCGCTTCGAAATTGCGCGCGAACCGGCGCCGAATTCCACTCGCGGCATGGGCGCGGCGCCTTCCGCCAAAAGAAGCGAGACGCCAGCGGCGGCTTGAGGTAAATGTCCATTGCTTAGCTGGATGGCGTTTCCTATGGCCGACATTTTCATCTCATTCAAGACTGACGACACACCCCGCGTTCAAGCGATCTACGATGGATTTCGCGCGCGCGGCCTGACCGTGTTCTGGTCCAACGACATCCCCGCCGGGGCGCCCAACTACCAAGCCATCATCAAGGACGAACTCCTGAAGGCGCCCGTTGCCGTCGTGGTTTGGACAAATTTCTCGGTTCACAGCGGCCCTGTCGTCCAGGAATGCACCCAGGCGGAGAGGGCGAACAAGCTGTTCCAAATTCTTCTGGACGATATCGAGCCTATCGATATGCCCATGGAAGTTAAGTTCAAAGCTCAGAAAACGATGCTGCTGGGCTGGACTGGCAACCGGAGCCACTCCGAATGGATCAAGCTCAACAGCGCCATCGACGCCAAGCTGGGACGAAAGCCCGTTGTCACGCAGCCTCCGGCGCCGCCGGTTGCGGCGAGCCCGGCGCTTGCTGCCCGGGGCTCCCAACCGGGTGCGCCGGACGGCGGCGGTTTTCTGGATAAGGTCAAGGCATTCGTAGCGGGGCAGTCCGGCGGGCAGGCGCCCGCCGCGCCTGCCGCCAGGGAGACGCGGGCGGTTGCCCGGCCGGCGTGGGCGAGCGCTGCGGGGCAGGACAAATTCGGCCCATGGGCGGAATTCGCGCTTAGCGATGCGCGGCAGCGGATGCGCTGGATCGAGCCGGGCGCGTTCCAGATGGGCTCGCCCGAAGGCGAGGCGGGCCGCTGGGATGATGAAGGCCCGCGGCACGAGGTTCGGCTCACCAAGGGCTTCTGGCTTGGCGACACGCCGGTGACGCAGGCGCTTTGGACGGCTGCGATGGGGAACAACCCGAGCTATTTCAAAGACCCCAAGCGCCCAGTAGAGACGGTGAGCTGGGACGATGCGCAGCAGTTTCTGATCAAGATGAACACGGCGGTTCCGGGGCTCGGTCTATCGCTGCCGACGGAGGCGCAATGGGAGTATGCGTGCCGGGCGGGCACAAAGGATGCCACCTATGCGGGACCGATGCAGATTTTGGGCGATAACAACGCGCCGGTACTGGACGGGATTGCGTGGTATGGCGGCAATAGCGGCGTTGGGTTCGAACTCGGCAACGGATATGACAGTTCATCTTGGCCGGGTAAGCAACATAACCACAGCCGCGCCGGCAGCCATCCGGTTGCGTTGAAAAGGCCGAACGATTGGGGGCTTTACGACATGCTCGGCAATGTTTGGGAATGGTGCGCCGATGGGCGACGCAGCTACACTGCCAAGCCTGTTACAGATCCTGCTGGCCCCCTGGAGAGCGCCTCGCGCGCGCTGCGCGGCGGCTCCTGGTACGACAGCGCCAGGCACGCGCGGGCGGCGAACCGCCGCGGGTACGATCGCGGCGACGGGGACCTCAACTTTGGGTTCCGCTGCTGTGCTTGAGTCCGGTTGTGGGCCAAGCAGGAGAAGGGAGGCGGAGCAGCCTGGAGCGGGCGGCGCGGGCGGCGCCGCCAAGCGTGAGGCGGCTTCGCCGGGTTATGGGGCGGAAGGGCAGTTCCGCGCCATGAGCGAAAGCTGTCTCGCCGTAGGCGAGTCGATTTTTCTTGGGGGGGCGCCAGTAGCCATACAAAGCAATGCAGAGCGCCATGCACGCGGCCCTGGATTGCTTCGCGATCCCGTATCCGCGGCGCGCCTTTTCACCGGGATGACGCCGTATTTTCATTCCTCTCCCCAAATGGATGAGGAGCGCGCCTTGGCTGACGAACCCGAAAATCGCACGCTGATCCTCTTGCGCGAAATGCGCGCGGAGATGAAAGAGCGTTTCGACCGCCTCGATGCAAAGCTCGACCGGCTGACCGATGACATGCGCGACATCAAGGTCCGCATGACGAATGCGGAAGAGGCGATTGCGGGTGTCAATCGCCGGCTGGACCGGCTCGACGCCGGAATGGAGCGCGTCGAGAAGCGGCTGGACCTCGTGCAGGCCTGACCAGGGTTTCGCCGGGGCCGTCATCCCGGACAGGCGCAGCCTGATCCGGGATCTTAATGAAATGACGCGCTCGCATTTCAAGATCCCGGCTCGCGCTTCGCTTGGCCGGGATGACGACAGCATGAATCTGGCGGTGCAATCGGCGCGCGCTTCCGCTAACATTCCCCCATGACAGGGCGAGCACCATCGACGCATGACGCAGGCGCGCAGGCCGCGCCTTACGTGGTGCTGGCCCGCAAATACCGCCCGCAAACGCTCGACGACCTGATCGGCCAGGACATCCTCGTCCGCACGCTGCGCAACGCGTTTGCGATGGACCGGATCGCGCAAGCCTACATGCTGACGGGCGTGCGCGGCGTGGGCAAGACCACGACGGCGCGCATTCTCGCCCGCGCGCTGAATTACGAGCGGCCCGGCGTGGCCGATAAGCCGACGCTCGACATCGCCGAGCTTGGCGTGCACTGTCAGGCGATCATGGAAAGCCGCCATGTCGACGTGCTCGAAATGGACGCGGCCTCCAACACCGGCATCGACGACATCCGCGAAATCGTCGAGGCGGTGCGCTACAAGCCGGCCTCGGCGCGCTACCGCGTGTTCATCATCGACGAAGTTCACATGCTGTCCAAATCGGCCTTCAACGGCCTCCTGAAGACGCTGGAGGAGCCGCCGCCGCATGTGAAGTTCATCTTCGCGACGACCGAAATCCGCAAAGTGCCGGTTACGATCCTGTCGCGATGCCAGCGCTTCGACCTGCGGCGCGTGGATGGCGAAGCGCTTGCCGCGCATTTCGGCGGCATCCTTAAGAAAGAAGGGCAAACCGCCGACGATGCGGCGCTCGCGCTCATCGCCCGCGCGGCGGAAGGCTCCGTGCGCGACGGCCTGTCGCTGCTCGACCAGGCGCTGGCGCTTGGAGAGGGACACCTCGCATCCGCCGCCGTCGCCGAAATGCTGGGGCTTTCGGGGCGCGACGCCATGTTCGGCTTCCTGGAGCGCATTTTCGCGGGCGACGCCAAGCCGGCGCTCGAAGCCCTCAATGCGCTGCACGAAAAGGGCGGCGACCCGCTCACCATCCTGACCGACGCCGCCGACGCCGTTCACGCGCTGAGCCGGCTCAAGGCCGTGCCGGGGATCTATCCGGCCGATTTCTCGCAAGGCGACCGGGAGCGGGCGGACAGGCTTTCCGCCGATCTCGCCATACCCCGGCTCGCCGCCGCGTGGCAGATGCTGCTCAAGGGCCTCGACGAAGCGGCCCGCGCGCCAAGGCCGTTCGCCGCCGTGGAGATGATTGTCATTCGCATGTGCTACATGGCGCGGCTTCCTTCGCCCGCCGACATCATCGGGGAGCTGAAGGGAAAACCGGCTTCGCAGCCGCAAGCGAGGCGCGCCCCGGACGCAAGCGCGGCGCCGGCGCCGGCGGAAGCGAAAGCCGCCGCTCCGGAGGAGGCCGGCGGCGATGCGGTCCAGCGCCCGGCCCAGGCGTTCTCATCCTTCGAGGACATTGTGGCGCATGCGGCGCGGGTCCGCGACATCAAGCTCAAAATAGCGCTTGAAGAACAGGTCGAACTCGTCAAATTCGGAGTGGGCTTTCTTGAAATCCATGCCCTTGAGGGCGCGCCGAAAAACCTCGCGCCGGAGCTTGCCCGCAAGATGCAGGCCTGGACCGGGGAGCGCTGGATCGTGTCGCTTGTCGAGGAGCGGGGCGCCGCGCCTCTTGGCGCAAGCCGCCGGGCGGACGAAGCGCAGGCCGTGGAGGAGATCAAGAAGCATCCCGCCGTGAAAAGCGTGATGCGCCATTTTCCGGATGCGGAAATCAAAAGCGTGCGCTCGCTCGATGAGCGCAAGGGTTAACGCCAGGAGGCAGTATGAAGAATATCTTCGGGATGATGAAGCAGGCTCAGGAACTGCAAAGCAAGATGGCGGAGCTGCAGACCGAGCTTGAAACCATGGAGGTGGAGGGCGCGTCGGGCGGCGGTCTTGTCAAGGTGACGCTGACGGGCAAGGGCTCGATGGCGAAGATTTCGATCGATCCGAGCCTCGTCAAGCCGGAGGAGGCGGAAATTCTCGAAGACCTCATCGTCGCGGCTCACAACGACGCCAAGCAAAAGGCCGAAAAGGCGATGGCCGAAAAAATGCAGGCGATCACGAGCGGCCTGCCTTTGCCTCCGGGGCTGAAGCTCTTTTAGAGCATAATCGGACGCAGCCGCGTTTTCGTCGTCCCCGCGAAGGCGGGGACCCAGTATTCGATGAGCGTTGGGATACCTGTAGTCCCGCTTTCACGGGAATGACGCCGGGAGAGTGAGGCCGATTCCGGCTTTAAGTCCGTTGCTTTAGCCGAAGCACTTTCCGCCGTGCAATATAGTCATCTTATTTCGGCCCCATTGCTCAAGCTTCTCAGCCGTTCTTTTCGCCCAGGAGCCGGTATGGCGCGGCTGCGCTAGCGGAACCGCGAAAGGGATGGTAGACTTGTTCGACGACGCTGACGATCCGGCGTCCCGGCGGGGGTTGAGATGATAAGCATCGATGACGTGCATCTTCCGGCGATGTCGGGAGCGGCGTAGTGCGGGCCATGAGCAGCACCTTGAAAGACGCAGTCCCGCCGCAAGACTTGCTCGCCGGCTATAGCGCCCCCGCCAGCGGATACGACGAAGCCATCGGCGCCGATGGCGAGGTCCGGCCGCATTGGAGGGCGTTCTCGGAAGCTTTCGGCGCCATCCCGCAGGAAGAACAGCTCCAGCGCCAGGAGCGTTTGCGCCGCCTCGTCGTTGAAAACGGCATAGCGCACGACCATTTCGCCGAGCCGGGAAGCCGCCAGCCCTGGTCCATCGACCTCATCCCGATCCTGATCTCCGGCGCCGAATGGGCGCAGCTGGAGCGGGGGCTCACGCAGCGCGCCGCGCTTTACGACCTCATCGCCAAGGACTTCTACGGCCCGCAAAAGCTCTTGAAATCGGGCAAGGCGCCGCCGCGCCTCGTCTTCAGCGACGCGGCCTTTCTTCGGGCTTGCCGCGATCCGAAGCCCGCGAGACACCTGATCAACTTCTTCGCCGCCGACCTGATCCGCGACATGAGCGGAAGCTGGCGAATCATCGACGTTCACGCGGAAACTCCGGCCGGCGTCGGCTTCGCGCTCGCCAACCGGCTGCTCCACGGCCAGCTCATGGACGACGTTTTTCGCGCCTGTCGCGGCGTCAGGCTCGCCCCTCATTTCCAGCAGTTCCAGACCGAGCTTCTCCAGCGCAGCGAGCGCGACGACCCGCTCATCACGCTGCTCACCCCCGGCCAAAGCCACGAGGACTATTTCAGCCACGCTTATCTTTCGCGCTATCTCGGCTTCCAGCTCGTGGAAGGCGGCGACCTGCGCGTGATCGGCAGCCGCGTCTATATGAAGACGCTGGAGGGCCTGAAGCCGATCGACCTCATGATCCGCTGCGTTCAAGGCTCGCACTGCGATCCGCTGGAACTCGATCCGAACGGATTCGCGGGGCCGGTGGGCCTCGTCCAGGCGATGCGGAAAAATCCGCGCCTCGTCATGAACTACCTCGGCGCCTCGGTCGTCGAAAATCGCGGGCTGATCCCATTTCTTCCGCAAATCGCGCGGCAGATGATGGGCGAGGACCTGCTGCTGCACGATACGCGCCGGCGCTGGCTCGGCGACATGGAGTCCCGCGTCTACGTGTTCGCGCATCCCGAACGCTTCGTCATCCGGCACGCGCACGAAGGCACGGGGCGGCCGGGCCGGGCGGAGCTTGGCGTCATGCCGGACACGCTGCAGCCGCGGGAGCTTGAGGCGCTCAAATTCGATCTCGATGCGAACGGCCAGGATTTCGTGGCCGAGGAGCGGCACGACTGCGCCACCGCTCCGTCCTGGACGGCGGAGGGCCTCAAGGCGCGCCCCTTTGCGATGCGGCTCTATGTGGCGGCCGTCGACGGCGACTATCGCGTCATGCCGGGCGGGCTCGCCATGTCGCTCGACGGCGCGCCGGGCGTGGCCATGTCCGCGATGGACGGCCACTCCCGCGATGTCTGGGTCTCGTCGGACGAAGCGCAGGTTCCGCACATCACGCTGATGCGGCCCGCCGGCGAAGTCGCCCGCGTGCTTCGCACCGGCATCGGCCTCCGCAGCCGCATCGCCGACAACCTTTACTGGCTCGGCCGCTATTGCGAGCGGGCCGACTGGGTGATGCGGCTGATGCGCGGAGCGCTGACGCGCGCCGACGACACCGGGGCCATAGCCTTGGGCGACGGGGGCGAGAAGGCGCTGGAGCTCATCCTGTCGAAGGACACGGCGCCGGGCGCGTCCCAGGGCCTCGGCGCGGACGCCCGGTCGATAGAGCGCGCCGTGCGCCTGCTCATGACGGCGCCCGGCCGTTCGCACAGCCTTCCCGGCCTCGAAGCCAACATGCTTCGCGTCGGCAGCATCGTGCGCGAGCGGCTCTCGCTCGAAGTCTGGCAGACGCTGCTCCGCTTCTCGAACATCGCCACGCCGCAAGCCGCCGACCTTGGCGACCAGGTGAAGCTTCTCGACCGGCTGAACGCCGGCATCGTCACGCTCGCGTCCATGAACGGGCTGACGGCGGAGAACATGACGCGGAATTACGGCTGGCGGTTCCAGGATATGGGCCGCCGCCTGGAGCGCGCCTTCAACCTCGCGGAGCTGTTGCTTGCGCTGTTCGGCGAGGTGCGGCGCGAGGACGAGGAAACCGCGCGCCTGTTCTTCGTCCTGAACGTCGCGGACAGCACCATCACCTTCCGCCAGCGCTATCTCTTCGCGCCGATCCTCTCGCTCGTTCTCGACCTTCTCATGGTGGACGAGTTGAACCCGCGCGGCATCGGCTTCCAGCTCGTCGCGATTTCGGAGCATCTTGCCGCGCTGCCGCAAGCCTCGCCGCATGCGCCGCACAACGAGGAGCAGCGCCTCATTCTCGACCTGTTGACGAAAGTGCGCCTGGCGAGGGTCGCCGCCCTTGAGCACGCCGAAGAGGAAGGGAAGCGTCCCGAGCTGCAAGAGCTGTTGAACTATCTCATTTCGGGCTTGCCGAAACTTTCCGAAGCGATTACGCGCCGTTACTTCAATCTCACCGAAGACGAGCTTCGGCGCGTCTATACGCGGTTCGGAAGCGGCTCATGAACTTTGAGATCAGTCACCGGACCATCTACCGCTATTCGGCGCCCGTTGCGCAGTCCTACCACCTGCTGCATCTGACGCCGCGCTCGCATCACCGCCAGACCGTGCTGCGCCACAGCCTCATCATCGATCCCGCTCCCGCCGCCAAGATCGAGTTTGTCGACGATTTCGGCAACCCGACTTCGATCATCACCATCGAGCAGGACCACACGAAGCTCGAAATCCATTCGCGGTCGCAAGTCGACGTCCGCGCGCCGCTTCCGGTCGAGACGGCCCGCACGGCGAGCTGGGACGACGTTGCCGCCCAGCTTCGCGCCAACCTCGGCGCGGAGACGTTCGAGGCGGTGCAATATACCTGCCCCTCGCGCTACATCCGGGCGACGCGCGACACCTACAAATTCGCGCGGCCAAGCTTCCAGGAAGGCCGGCCGCTGATCGAGGCGGTTCAAGACCTCACCGCGAGGATCCACCGCGAGTTCAAGTACCAGTCGGGCGCCACCGACGCCGCGACCACGGTCGAGGAGGTGCTGCGGATCAGGCGCGGCGTCTGCCAGGATTTCGCGCATCTCGAAATCGCCTGCCTGCGCACGCTTGGGCTCTCGGCGCGCTACGTCAGCGGCTATCTCCTCACCTATCCGCCGGAAGGCCAGCCGAAGCTTGTCGGCGCCGACGCCTCGCACGCGTGGATTTCCGTGTGGTCGCCCGAATTCGGCTGGGTCGATTTCGATCCCACCAACAACCTCATCCCGAAGGAAGAGCACATCGCCATCGCGTTTGGCCGCGACTTCCAGGATGTGAGCCCCGTGAGCGGCGTGCTGCTCGGCGGCGGCGAGCATGAGGTCGAGGTGGCGGTGGACGTGAACCCCGTCGCCAGCGTCCCGTCTGCGAATTGCCGCTAAGCTTGCAGTTGGCTCGGATCGCCGCGGCCGTCATCCCGGACAGGCGGAGCCTGACTCGGGATCGTAACGAATTGAAATGCTTTATTTTTGCGATCCCGGATAGCCGCAAGCGGCTTCCGGGACGACAAAAAGGGCAGCGCTTGGCCGGGATGACGATCCGCTGGCCAACTGAGCGGCGGCTGCTTAGCGTCGCCGCCAACCTAACCAACATGCGGCTCCACGTCACACAGAGATCGCCATTCAGGAATCGGGCGACAAGAAGCGCGGCCTTGTCTATCGGCGTCAGCGACTATAAACCTAGCGTTTGAGCGTGACGAAACACACGAAGAAGCGGGCATGCTGGAATTCGTCCTTTTCGGTTTCTTGTTCCTGACCGTCACGGTTTTTGTTTTAGCGTATTGGCCAAAAGCTCCGCAGGTTCCTCGTTCCCCGGCGCCGCCGCCGTCTCCGAGCCGGGAGACCCATATCGTTACGGCGGAGCGCCGGGTCGCGCTTGTCATCGGTAACAGCGCCTACACGTCGATTCGCGCGCTCACGAACCCTGTAAACGATGCCGCTGTTTTGGCCGGCGCGCTATCGCGTATCGGCTTCGAGGTTGTTGAAGAGCGCGATCTCGGCATCGTGCAAATGCGGCGCGTGCTCCGGGATTTCGAGGATAAGGCGGCAGGCGCGGATTGGGCCGTGCTGTATTATTCCGGACATGGCCTCGAACTGGGCGGCAAGAATTGGCTCATCCCGGTCGATGCCCTGCTCCGGCGCGCCAGCGACCTTCCGGACGAGGCTGTTCCGGCGGAGCGCGTGCTGGACCGGCTGTCCGTCGCGAGCAAGCTGCGGGTTGTGATCTTCGACGCCTGCCGCGTCAATCCGTCCGTGGTGCGCATGAAGATGGGCAAAGGCATCAGGCAGACGGTCGCCCAAGGGCTGGCCCCCATCGAGCCTTCGCGCGGCGACGTTGTCTTTTATGCGGCGCGTCACGGCACCGTGGCCGCCGACGGTCCCGGCGCGAACAGCCCATTCGCCACCGCGCTCGCGAAGCATCTGGACGACGAAGGGGTGGAACTCGGCCGCTTCTTCCGCAGGGTGACGAGCGACGTGCTGGCGGCCACCGGCAACCGGCAGGAGCCCTTCGTCTACGGCAGCATTCCGGACGAGGACTTCTATTTCAAACCGCAACGGTGATCGCCCAGCCCAAAATGCCCCGGCTCGGTCTCGTAATCCGCGCACGAACGGCGGCCTTTATTAACGTCGTCATCCCGGAGGGGCGCCTTTCAAAACCTCGAACCGGATTGTTCAAACGAATGCAAATAAGCCGAAACGTCGCCCTCGCAAACGTGCATTGAACGTTACCGGTTTCGAAAATACAGCTTTTCTAGAGCTCGTCCATGCGAAGGGCGAGAAGGACCAATCCAGCTAACTGGTTTAACCGCCATGCGCAACTCAATCAAACTGACGCTCGCCGCCGCCGCTGTTTCAGTGTTCGCTCTTGGCTTTTCGGGACCGACCCTGGCCGATATGTCGGACCCGGGAGACGGGGCCAAAAAGTGCTCCAAGTACAAGAAAGGAAGCGACGGGTGGAAGAAGTGCATGCGCTCGCACATGGAAGAGCGCGAGGAGGCCTACGCGCTCGGCTATTGGCTTGCAAAAACCGGGGCCTACCAGGAAGCGCTCGATGTGCTGCGCGAGGCTCGCGGAGACAACGACCCGCGCGTTCTCACAATGATCGGCTTCTCCTTGCGCCACCTCGACCGCATCGAGGAGGCGATGGGTTACTATGACCGGGCGCTCGCGCTCAACGCCAACATGACGAATACGCGCCAGTACCTCGGCGAAGCTTTCCTTCAGAAGCGCGATCCTGCCCGCGCGCGTCAACAACTCGCTGAGATTGGCGCCCGGTGCGGCGAGGCATGCGAAGATTATCGCAAACTCGCCAGCGCAATTACCGCATACGAGGCGGAAGCGAGCAAAGGCCGATCGTATAAGCCGCCGGAGCGGGAAGGGGTTCGCGCCTAAGCAGATTCCGCCGATTTGCCCAACCCATCGCCATCCCGGCCAAGCGAAGCGCGAGCCGGGATCGCAAAAAATCAGCGCCTCGATATATTACGGTCCCGGATAAGGCCTCGCCTTTCCGGGACGACAAGCGAAGGCCATCGGTTGGCTTTGCAACGCATTCCAATGCCGGCGGAAGAGCCTCGGTTATGCTTATAGACCCAAAAAAACGCCGATGACCGCGCGCTGGTTTTCGCTTGCTGCGATAGTGGCCTCATTTGCTTGCGCCAGCGCGGCGCTTACCGGGGTTGACGGCGGTCGCGCGCTCCAGCGCATCGCGCATCCGCCGCTGGGCCTCCCCGCCATGCGCATCCCTCCGGCCAATCCTCCCACGGCCGCGAAGATCCTGCTCGGGCGCCAATTATTTTTCGACGCGCGCCTGTCCGCCGGCGGGCGCATGTCGTGCGCGACCTGCCATGAACCGCGGGAAGCCTTCACCCAAACGCAAGTGACGACCCCGCGCGGCGCCTCGGGTAAACCCTTGCCGCGAAATGCGCCGGCGCTGATTAACGCCGCCTATGCGGACCGCCTCATGCATGACGGCGAGGCGCCCTCCCTTGAGGCGCAGGTCCTTTCGCCGCTTTTTGCCGCCGACGAGATGGCCAACCCATCGATTGCCGGACTCGTGTCGCGCGTGGCCGCGCTGCCGGACTACGCCGGGCGCTTCGAGGCCGCCTTTGGCGAGAGCGCCACAATGTCGAACATCGCCAAGGCCATAGCGTGCTATGAGCGCACGCTGCTGTCGGGCGCCGCGCCCTTCGACCGCTGGCGGTATGGCGCCGAAGAAATAGCGTTATCGGACATGGCCAAGGCGGGCTTCGCGCTCTTCACCGGCAAGGCGCGCTGCGTCGCTTGCCACGCCATCGGCGAGGCCGATGCGCTGTTCACGGACCGGAGCTTCCACAACACAGGGGTAGGCTGGCGAGCGGCCCAACAACGCCCGGCGGATCGAGCCGTCGATCTTGGCCGGGAGGCGGTGACGCACGATCCGCTCGACCGCTTCAAATATCGCACGCCGTCGTTACGCAACGCAGCGCGTACAGGGCCGTACATGCACGATGGCTCGTTCGCATCGCTTCGCGATGTCGTCGCGTTTTACAATGCTGGAGGCGCTCCCGATAGCGGGCTCGATCCCCTCATTCGCCCGCTCGATCTCAGCGATGCCGAGATTTCGAGCCTTGTGGCCTTTCTCGATAGCCTCACCGGCGACAATCTCGACGAACTTGCGAACGAGGCATACGCGGCGGAGCGGTGAGCGGGCTAAGTTTCCCAAGTACGCCAACGGATGGCCTTCGTTCGTCATCCCGGAAGGGCGAAGCCTTATCCGGGATCGTAATAAATCGCGGCGCTCATTTTTTACGATCCCGGCTCGCGCTTCGCTTGGCCGGGACGACGATGCGTTGGATTCCCGCGGGGCGCGCCAGCTTAATCTTATGTTGGGATAGTCCCGCGCCGTTTGCGAGCGGCAAACGCGGCTTGCCCTCGTCAAATAGCAAGCGGCGTTCTCTCTGACTAAACGTTAGGTTGACAATGCGGCGGCGGACCGGCCTCTTTCATGGGAGAGCCGGAGGAGAAAGCCATGGCGGACGGATTCAAGGACAGCGCCATCCAGTATCACGAGTTCGATCCTCCGGGAAAACTCGCGGTCATGCCGACAAAGCCGCTCGCGACGCAGCGCGACCTGTCGCTCGCCTATTCGCCGGGCGTCGCGTTCGCCTGCGACGAGATCGTGAAAGACAGCGCGGCCGCGGCCCGTCTCACGGCGCGCGCGAACCTCGTCGGCGTGATCACGAACGGCACCGCCGTGCTCGGCCTTGGCAATATCGGCCCGCTCGCCTCCAAGCCCGTCATGGAAGGCAAGGCGGTGCTGTTCAAGAAGTTCGCCGGCATCGACGTGTTCGACATCGAGGTGGCGGCCAACGAGCCGGACCGCTTCGTGGACGCGGTGGCGGCGCTGGAGCCGACCTTCGGCGCCATCAACCTCGAAGACATCAAGGCGCCGGAATGCTTCGAGATCGAGCAGAAGCTGCGCGAGCGCATGAAAATCCCGGTCATGCACGACGACCAGCACGGCACCGCCATCGTGGTGGCGGCGGCGATCCTGAACGGGCTGAAGGTCGTCGGCAAGGACATCGGCGCGGTGCGGCTCGCCTGCTGCGGCGGCGGGGCGGCGGCGCTCGCCTGTCTCAACCTGATCGTCAGCCTCGGCCTGCCGCGCGAGAATGTTTTCGTCTCGGACCGCATCGGCGTCGTCTACGAAGGCCGAACCGAGGAGATGAACCCCTATCTCGCCCGCTACGCTCGCCCGACGCCGTTCCGCAAGCTCGCCGAAACCATGGCCGGCGCCGACATCTTCCTCGGCCTCTCGGCGCCGCGCGTCGTGACCTCGGAAATGATCCAGACGATGGCGGACCGGCCCATCGTGATGGCGCTCGCCAACCCCACGCCCGAAATCATGCCGGAGGAGGTGAAGGCGGTCCGCCCCGACGCCATCATCGCCACGGGACGCTCGGATTATCCGAACCAGGTCAACAACGTCCTGTGCTTCCCGTTTCTGTTCAGGGGCGCGCTGGACGCGGGCGCGACCGAGATCAACGAGGACATGAAAAAGGCCTGCGCGCTCGCCATCGCGGAACTGGCGCAGGCCGAAGCCCATGACATCGTGCTCACCGCCTACGGCGCGGAGAGCTTCGCGTTCGGGCCGGAATACATCATCCCGAAGCCGTTCGATCCGAGGCTTATCACGAAGCTCGCGCCCGCGGTTGCGAAAGCCGCGATGGACTCGGGCGTCGCCCAGCGGCCGATCCCGGATTTCGCCGCCTATCGGGAGCGGCTGTCGCGCTTCGTGTTCCGCTCGGGCCTGTTGATGAAGCCGGTGTTCGACGCCGCGAAGAAGGCGCCGAAGCGCGTCATCTTCGCGGAGGGCGAACGCGTGAAGGTCCTGCAGGCGGCGCATCAGGTGTTGAGCGAAGGCATCGCGCGTCCGATCCTTGTCGGCAACCGGCGCTTCATCGAGGAGCGCCTCGTCAGTCTCGGCCTGCCCATGAAGGCCGGGCGGGATGTCGAGGTTTTCGACCCGACCGAGGACGCCGCCCGCGTCGAGGACCTGTCCGAACACTATTACGCGCTGACCGAGCGCAAGGGCGTGCTCCGCTCCGATGCGCGCATCTCGATGCGGCGGCAGAACACGGCGATCGCCGCCATGCTGCTGAAACTCGGCGAAGGCGACGCCCTGATCTGCGGTTCGGCGGGCCGCTTCGACCGGCATCTGAAGCATGTCAACGACATTATCGGCCGCCGCAGGGGCGTGCGCACCTTCGGAGCGCTGAGCGCGATCCTGCTCCAGTCGGGCGCCTATTTTATCGCCGATACGCAGGTGAATTTCGATCCGACGGCGGCGGAGGTCGCCGAGATCGCCGTGCTCGCCGCCCGCCAGGTGAGCCGCTTCGGCCTGACGCCCAAGCTCGCTTTCCTGTCGCACTCGAATTTCGGCAGCGCCGATACGGCGACGGCGCGCAAGATGCGCGAGGCGCTTCGCATATTCTGGGAACTCGCCCCGGACGTTGAGGCGGAAGGCGAAATGCAGGGCGACGCCGCCTTGTCGGAGCAGGTGCGCACCGAACTGTTCCCTCATTCGAAGCTGACGGGCGACGCCAATTTGCTGATCATGCCCACGCTCGACGCGGCCAACATCGCGTTCAATGCGATCAAGACCATGACATCGGCCATTTCCATCGGGCCGATCCTGCTCGGCGCGGCGCTGCCGGTGCACGTGCTCACGCCGGCAGCCTCGGTGCGCGGCCTTGTCAATATGACCGCTGTCGCCGTGGTCGGGGCCAATGACGGGCTCCAGTAGCCCGGACCTTGGCGGCGGCGCTTACCCGGCGCCATCCTACTTCTTCTTCTTCGGAGGCGCCGGCTTGCACATCGCCGCCGCCTCGCATTTGCAATGGCCGAGCGTGTAACAGGGCAGTTCGGTAGCCGCGCAATCCCAGCGCTTGCCGCCGTCCTCGCCGCACGATCCGCCGCAGACGCCCACGCCATAATCGCAATAGGGTTCCTGCACCTTAATGACAGGCCAATTTGGCGCCGCGCCCCGAGGGATCATGGTTGCGATGCTCCACCTGGCGGGCTGCGTCTCTTCCGCATAGGCTGGAGACAGAAAGATGGTCGCCAGAATGAAAGCTTGGACAGCACGCGACATGGCGGATCGTCCCCGCTTCTCGATTTAGCTCGGCCGAACGCTCGTGTCCCGTCTTTCGAATTGCCGCTAAGCTTGCAGTTGGCTCGCACGGCAATTCGAAGACATAAGGGACACGATCAAAAACAATGCTCTAGTGTGGCTTATGTCTCGCAAGTGCCTATGAGAGCATGCCGCAAAGGGTGAAGGCAATTGCGAGACGCCACACTAGCACGGCGCCCAAAGGCGGCACAATGGGGGCGCACGTTTTATTGCGGCTCAGCGCTTGCGCACGAACACCGTGCCGGCGGAATAGCCGGCCCCGAAGCTGCAGATCAGCCCGACATCGCCCGGCGCCAGATCGGACGAATGCCGATGGAAGGCGATGATCGAGCCGGCCGACGACGTATTGGCGTACTTGTCCAGGATGATGACGTTCTCATCGGGCGCGGGATGACGGCCGAGCACGCGATGGCCGATCATCGCATTCATGTTGATGTTGGCCTGGTGCAGCCAGAGGCGCTTCAGCCTGTGAGGGTCGAGGCCGAGGTCCGCGGCGTGATCGAGGATCATATCGGCCACCATGGGCACGACCTCCTTGAACACCTTGCGGCCCTGCTGGACGAACAGCTTGTCGGGCAGATCCCGCGCTTCCGGCGCGGCCCGGTTCAGGAAGCCGAAATTGTTGCGGATGTTGTTCGAAAACTGGGTGAGAAGACGCGTCCCCAGAATGTCCCAGCCGCCATCGGCCTCGTCGGCTCGCTCGACGATCGCGGCGGTGGCCACGTCGCCAAAGATGAAGTGGCTGTCGCGGTCCCGGAAATTGAGGTGGCCCGAGCAGATCTCCGGGTTGACGATCAGCACGGCGTCCAGGGAGCCAGCCGCGATGAAGTCCGCCGCCGTCTTGATGCCGAATGTCGCCGAGGAGCAGGCCACGTTCATGTCGAAGGCGAAGCCGCCGAGGCCCAGCGCCGCCTGCACCTCGATGGCCATGGCGGGGTAGGCGCGCTGCATGTTGGAAGCGGCGCACAGCACGGCGCCGATGCGTTTTCCCGGCTTGCCCCAACGCTCCAGCGCATCCTCCGCGGCCTTTACCGCGATTTCCGCCAGGATCGAGATCTGCTCGTTCGGCCGCTCAGGGATCGCGGGGCGCATCGCGCCGGGGTCGAGGATGCCGGACTTTTCCACCACATAGCGCGACTTGATGCCCGACGCCTTCTCCACGAACTCGACCGAGGAGGGCAGGAGCGCCTGGACGCGGCCCTCGGCGATGCTTGCGGCGTTCTCGGCGTTGAAGCGCGCGACATAGGCGTTGAAAGTCTCGACAAGCTCGGCGTTCGAAATGCTTTCGGCCGGTGTATAAAGGCCGGTCGCGGCGATGACGGAAGGGCGCACGGAATGCTCCGATAACGGTATGGCGAGGCGGTATGGCCGGCCAGACTCTGGCCTCCGCCAGTTTTCAGCCTATTTTACCCGGAGTTTAGCGAAGCTTCCGATCCAGGCCTTGGCAAAAGGCCGCGCCTCTTTCGATAAGGGTGGCGCTAACGCCTATGATTGCCCTCGCCCCAGACCGCTCGGCGGTCGATGAGCCAGTAGACGATCCCGAGCGCCAAAACAACCGCCCCGGTGCCCAGGATCTCCACTCCGTCAATCTTGGCAAAATCGAAGACGATGACCTTCCGGGCGATCGCCATCAGCGCCGTGGCGACGACGAGTTTGACGTGAACCACGTCGTCGCGGAGATAGAGCGTGATGTTGAGGAAAATCTCGATGGCGATTAACACCGCCAAAAATGCGCCGAAGGTGATGACGATGTCGCGAGCGTGGAGTTCCTCGAAAGAAGGCCGGAGAACCTGCCCGTAAAGGACCAGCGCCACGTCAAGCACGCCCCACAGGATGGTCGCGACCATCAAGACCGCAAGCACCCGGACGGCGCCCCGGATGATCCGGTGCAGAACATTGATCATCGGATCTTCTTCGTCGACGCCAAGTTCGCTCTGGCCGATCGTTTTGAACCTCTCCTTGCGGAAGTGCTTCATGAGGCTGTCAACGACCGCGCTGTGCTGCAAGAGATAATCCGGATTGAAGTCTTCTTCGCTGAAATGCCTCAAGCCTTCAACGTGTTGCAGTTCTTTATTCGAGACTCGCTTAAATCCCATGCTCCAATCGGAATATTGACGGCGTTCAATCGTCTTGCGGTGCAGCATTTGCATATCGGTGTGGCGCTGGTCCTTGCGGATCCGATCAATAAGAGCATCGACAACTTTCTCGTCGCCTTCCAGAACCTGTAAGAACGTGGCGTTGCCATAGAGAAGCATCCCGGTTACTCCGCACCCGGCGTTGCTTTCCCGGCATTCTTGCAAAAGCCCGAGCAGGTCTTGGTTGGACATGGGCTCGGTTGCAGAACTTATATACGAGATCTGGATCATGGCTTCTCCCGAAAGGACGATCGTCGGATACGCAGGAATGGGCGTTCGAGGCACGCATGAGCAGCGGATCGTCCGCTGCTCCAGCCGAAAGCGCGGATGGCTCCGCTATGTGTAGTTCCAAGGTTATATTATATATTACCAAAATTAAGCTTGCCTCTGTGAACAATATGAGACCCGAGCGGTAAGGCTTCAACGACGTTGGATACAATAATATGTGACTAAGTCCGAACGATCTATGTGGGAGAGTACGCCGTAATGAGGGTAGATGAACTTCATACAGGAGATGCCAGATGGCAATTCTTAACAAACTTACTCTCATGGAATGGTCCGCACTTGCTTTGGCAACGGTCATAACGCTTGCTCCGTTGGCGCCATACGCAACCTGAGGCGGTGGCGGCCCTGTCGCCTTGACCAATTAAAGTCCACACCAGGTCGCGGGGGCTAGGACGGTCTCCGCGACCTTCGCGTATTTGGAGGCCCACAACCGCCGCCGCCGTCAGGCGCGCGCAGGCCTCAAGGACACAGCCCCATTCGGCCTCCTTGTGCCGGTGCAGCTCTCGCGCGGCGCCCGGCCCGAGCCGCATATCGACTCCGGACATAACGGGCGCCTCTCTCTTGCGCTCAGTCTCGTTTACCAGGCTTCGGCGTCGCGGCGTTTTGGTTTTTACAAACTTCAATTCCTCTGACATCATCGCGGCTTGAACCTTTGCGGGAGGCGATCATGTTCGACCGGATGACGCGCGGCTGGCGAATAGTGAAAGCCGGCTGGGCCGTGCTTCAGCGGCATCCCAAACTCATGCTGCTTCCGCTCATTTCCGGCGCCGCGCTGCTGACGCCGATCGCTCTCATGGGAACATCGTTTTTACAGGCGGGCGGAAGCCTGCGTTTGGGCGCCGGAGGCAACCACGCCGATCCCATTGTGTATGTGTTCCTGTTCGCGATCTATTTCGCCTTCACTTTCATCGTCATTTTCTTCAACGCGGCGCTGGTTTTCTGCTCGCTTCAGTGCTTCGCGGGCAGGGAGCCATCGATTTCGGCGGGCGTCGATGCGGCGTTGGGGCGATTTCAGCAGATCGTCCTGTGGGCGCTGTTTGCGACCACGGTTGGCGTCATCATGCAAATGTTGCGGAACTTCTTGAGAGACCGGCTCGGCCTCCTCGGCGCGCTGCTCGGCGGCGCGGGCGGACTGGCGTGGGCGGCCACGGCCTATTTCGTCGTGCCGGTGGTGGTGGTCGATGGGGCCGGCCCCGTCGAAGCGCTGAAGCGCTCATCCGCCATCGTCCGGCGGACATGGGGCGAGGCGGCCGGCGGCGAAGGCGGCCTGAGCCTGATCTCCTTCCTTTTCGCGCTGCCAATCTTTTTGGGGATGCTTCTTGTCGCGCTCTCGCACTCGCACGGCGCGTCCTTCGCCTTCGTGGCCGTTGCAATCCCCTACATGCTGGCGGTCGTCGTGGTTTTCTCGACGCTGGGCGTGCTGTTCCGCACCGGCGCCTATGTCTACGCCGTGACGGGAAAGGCGCCGTCCGCGTTCGACGGGGACCTGCTCAAGACGGCGTTCCGCGGAAAGAGCTGAATTGGCTCCGCCGGCGGCTTGTTGGTTGCTTTTATCGAGCGATGGCCGCAAAGCGGCGATCGAGCGAGCAACACCGAAGCAGTTTGGAATAAGAAACACTATGGGAGGAAAAGCCATGGCCGCGGCCCCCTGATACGTTCAAACGCATGATCCAGCAACAGAACCGAAAAACTTGGACATAACTGCCGGCCGCGGCGGGGTCAGCCGCGTGCTCCTCGGGGGGGGATTTTATGGACTTCTTGATCGCAATCGGCGCGCTCGTCTTTCTGATGGTGGTCGCATATCGCGGCTTCAGCGTCATCATTTTCGCGCCCATCGCCGCCATGGTGGGCGTTCTCTTGACCGATCCGGCGGCCGTGCCGCCTGCCTTCACCAATATCTTCATGGAGAAGATGGTCGGCTTTGTGAAATTGTATTTGCCGGTGTTTTTGCTGGGAGCGATCTTCGGCAAACTCATAGAGATGTCCGGCTTCTCCAAGTCGATCGTTTACTGGGTGATCGGGCAGGTCGGCCGCGAACGGGCCATACTCTCCATCGTCCTCGTTTGCGCGATCCTCACCTATGGGGGCGTCTCGCTCTTCGTCGTGGTCTTCGCGGTCTACCCCTTCGCCGCTGAAATGTTTCGGCTCAGCAACATCCCGAAACGCCTGATACCTGGGACCATCGCGCTCGGCGCATTTACATTCACAATGGACGCGTTGCCAGGCACGCCACAAATCCAAAACATCATTCCGACCACATTCTTCAAGACGAACACCTGGGCCGCGCCGTGGCTTGGCGTCGTCGGCGGCGTCTTCATCTTGATTGTGGGGCTGAGCTATCTCGAATGGAGACGCTATCGCGCCCAGAAAAGGGGCGAGGGCTATGGCGAGTTTCAAATCAACGAGCCCGAGCCGATCGCCAAGGAGGCGCTGCCGAATCCGTTAATAGCCTTCCTGCCTCTCGTAGTTGTCGGCGTCATGAACAGGCTGATCACCGGCTGGATTCCACAATTCTACCCGGACAGCTACACCGTGGATCTGACGCATACCGGTCATCCTACAGCGGTGCAGGTCAAGCCGCTGATCGCGATCTGGGCGGTCGAGGCGGCCTTGCTTCTCGGCATCGCCGTCGTCCTCCTCTTCGCATTCAGGACGGTCGCCGCCAAATTCGCCGAGGGGACTAAGTCCGCGGTGGCCGGAGCATTGCTGGCGTCGATGAACACCGCGTCCGAATATGGTTTTGGCGCCGTGATCGCTTCACTTCCGGGTTTCCTCGTTATTGCCGAGGCGCTTCGCTCCATCCCAAATCCGCTCGTCAACGAAGCGGTCACCGTGACCGCGCTGGCCGGCATCACGGGCTCGGCGTCGGGCGGCATGAGCATAGCGCTGGCGACCATGGCGAACGACTTTATAAAGGCGGCGAACGAGGCTGGCATTCCCATGGAGGTCCTGCATCGGGTCGCATCCATGGCTTCCGGCGGCATGGACACGCTGCCCCATAACGGCGCCGTTATTACGCTGCTCGCCGTTACAGGCCTCACTCACCGCGTGTCATATGGCGACATCTTCGCGATCACTTGCATCAAGACGCTCGCCGTCTTCGTGGTGATCGCATTCTTCTATCTGACTGGCATCTATTGATGGGGATGGCCGGCCGGCTGGCGCCGCTATATGGTCCGGCCGCCGTCCACCTCCAGCACGACGCCGGTGACGAATTCGGCCTCGTCGGAGGCGAGCCAGAGGCAGGCATTGGCGATGTCGCGCGGCGTTGAAAGCCGGCCGAGCGGCACGGTGGCGATGAACTTCGCGCGGTTCTCCGGCGTGTCCGGCAGGCCCATGAACTGCTCCAGGAGCCCCGTCGCGCCCATCACCGGCGCGATGCAGTTCACGCGGATCTTTTGCGGCGCAAGTTCGACGGCCATGGAGCGCGACAGGAGGTTCACCGCGGCCTTCGAGCCGTTGTACCACGTAAGCCCCGGCCTCGGCCGGATGCCCGCCGTCGAGCCGATATTGACGATGACGCCCCCGCCTTGCGCGGCGAGCACGGGAACGGCGGCGTGCGCCATGTGGAAGATCGACTTCACGTTAACGGCATAGACGCGGTCGAATTCCTCCTCGCTCACCTCCAGCATGGGGCGGTTCTTGTGGCTCCAGCCGGCGTTGTTCACGACGATGTCGAGGCGCCCGAAGGCGTCGAAAGCCTCGCTCACGGCGGCGTCGATGTCGGCCCGCTTCGTCACGTCAGCCGAAATCGCGATTGCGGCGGGGCCGATCTCGCGAGCGATGGCGGCGGCGCCGACCGCGTGGATGTCGAGGACGGCGACGCGGGCGCCCTCGCGGGCGAACACGCGCGCGATTTCCGCGCCGAACCCCGAAGCCGCTCCCGTAACGATGGCGGCCTTGTGCGCAAGGCGCATGTCATCCTCCCTGGCGTTTCCCGCGAAGCGCTCGCCGCCCGGGCCGCGTCATCCCGGAACGGCGTTTCATCGTATCCGGGATCGCGCAAAGCGAGCGATTATTCTCAGCGCCTTAATAAGCGCAAGCGCTTTGCTGGCGGCGTTTGTTTTGTCATCCCGGAAGCTTACAATCCGGGATCGTAATAAATCGCGGCGCTCATTTTTTTAAGATCCCGGCTCGCGCTTCGCTTGGCCGTGATGACGATGCGTTGGGCAAATTGGCGGAGCCTGCTTAAACCTCATGGTGAGCTTGTCGAAACATGGGCAAAGCCGTGTTTCAGCCGACGCTCGGCTTCGCAAGCTGTTCGATCCGAGCCTGATACTGGATCTTGAGGCAAGATATATTGCCGCCGCAGATTTCCCGGTCCCGGACCCATTGGCGCTGCTCGATCAGGAGCGTGCGCCGCAGCTCGGCGTCGGCCGCGCGCAGCTTTTCGACATAGGCCCGGTCGAGATCGAGATCCTGCTGGGCGAGGTCGGCGTTTCGGCAGACGGCGAGTTCGGCGGGCGAGTGGCGCGTCTCGCAGTCGAAACTTGGACGGATTTGCGGGCGCGGCGCGGCGACCCCCTTTGCGAGCGCCTTCAGCCTCTGGACTTGAGTTTGGTAGATCCCGGTCAGACAGTGGATATCGGTCATGCAGCCGATCCGCACCCTGAGCCATTGGCGCTGCCTGCCCAGAAGCTTCTTTCTCTCCTCTTCATCCGAGGATTTGAGCGAGAGCGCGTAGAGCCGGTCCATTTCGGTATCGAGCAAGGAAAGCTCGGGCGTGTTGCAGACGACGATCTCGGCGTCGGTAATCTTGTCCCTGCAATCGAAGCTCGGCTTGGACGGCCGCAAAGGGGAGTCGCCAACATACGACACCGGCGCCGTCTTGACTTCCGGCTGCCACTGCTTGACGAGAACGAGACGCTCCTTGGCGGGCGCCGCGAAAGGGGTGTCCCCATATTTCGCGATGAATTGCTCCAGCGCCGACGGGTTCGATGTGTCGCGAACCCACCCCCAAACTTCCGCGGCGTCGCTCGTCTTCCGGCCTGCTTCGCTGGGCTCCGACGCGGGGCCTTCCTTGAAGTAGAAGCGGCTCGCAAGCGCCGAATGGTCCCAGGGGATCTGCGCGCTCTTGGTCTGCTGCGCCACCTCGTTGCGCACCACGATCATGAGGTCGCTGACCGAGAGCCCAGGCGTCGCGATATGCGCCTTGAGCGCGGCCGTGAATGGCGAGTTATCCCCATCGCCGTCGTCCGCCACTTGTCCGGGCTGCGTCGCAAAGGCGATGAAGCTGCCGAGGTCGGGCGCCGTCGCGACCGCAAGGCCGGAGGCTTCGCCCACCGCGCGCGTGCCGATGCTGGCCGCGAGCGCGCGCGCGAAGGGGTTGGTGCGGCAGGCGTCGAGGAAGACGATTTTGACCTTCGCGCTCGAAAGCTGCCGCTGGATGAGGTCGAGCGTCACCGTCTGGAAATCGAGGTCTTCCTTCGTGATGGGCGCGTCGATGGGGATGAGGTAGTTCACCCCGTTCATCTGCATGCCGTGGCCCGAATAGAAGAACACCGCAACGTCGGCGTTGACGGCGCTTTTGGCGAATTCGTGGACCTTGTCGTCGAAGTCGTGCTTGTCGACATTCACCCCCGAGATGACCTGAAAGCCAAGCGCATCGAGCGCCGCCGCGATATCGCGCGCGTCGTTGGCCGGGTTTTTCAACTGGGTCTGGCCTTTGTAGCCGCCATTGCCGATGACGAGCGCGACGCGCTTCTCAGCACTCGCCGGCGCCGCGAGAAGCAAGACCGCCGCGATGAGAAGCGGCGAAAGGCATCCTTTGAGCATGGGGTCCCGCTTAAGCTTTGTACGAGCATCAGCTCATTGCACAAATCGCGGAGGTTGCAAAGGGGAACGAGCAAGGCTTCCCCAGCCTCTCGGCGGGCCGCAAGGGGCGAGCTTGCCTCGCGCGTTTCCCCAGTGTAGGAAAGGCCGAGTACGAACGGATTTCGTCCGTGTGGGAGTTCATGACCCTTTGGTGGCGGGCGTGCCTTAATTTGCGCATCGCCTCGCCATTCATCCGTACCGGAACTTTTTCTAAACCACTGTGTCTTACCTCGTGTCTTACTTGGACACGGCGAACATGGGAGCTTTTAGCATGAAAACCACGCTTACGGCAGTGACGGCTTTGATGATCGCGATCGGCCCGCTTGCGGCGCAAACCACCGCCCCGGCGTCCGAGCCTTTGACGTTTGTCCAACAGCAGCAGTCCACCGAAGTGCTCGGCACCGACTTCGTGGGAACGCCGGTTGTCGGCAAGGACAAGCAGCAGATCGGCAAGATCGCGAATCTCGTTTTCGACCACACCGGCCATATCGAACTCGCCGTGATCGGCATCGGCGGCTTTCTCGGCATCGGCGAGAAAGACGTCGCCGTTCCGTTCGATGCGATCAAGGGCGAAGTCGTCAACAACAGGCCCGTCTTCCTGATCGAAGCGACGAAAGATGAGTTGAAGGCGGCGCCTTCTTACAAGACATTGAATGACCAGGCGTTCAACGAGCGGCTCGGCGTTTGGCGCACCAAGGCGACCCAGAGCTGGAACGATATCAAAGCCAAGGCCGGCAAGACTTACGAAGAGGCCAAGGAGAAGGCTAGCGAAGCCTACGAGAAGGCCAAGGACAAAGTGGAGCAGAAGGCTCAGTAGACATCCGGAAACGCTGGTCTGGAACGCTGACAAGCCCCGCCGTCCCGGCGGGGTTTTTTGCCGCCGTAATTCTTGCACCTGCCGCCGGACACGTTTAGCATTTGCACAACAACAATCCTGAGGAAGCGCCATGGATGTCATCAAACCTGCGTTCACTGCGAGCGCGACCGCGACCGGCGGCCGGAACGGCCACACAGAGGCAAGCGACGGCTCGGTGAAAGCCGACCTTTCCGTGCCGAAGGCCATGGGCGGGCCGGGAAAGCCCGACACGACGACGCCCGAGCATCTGTTCGCGGCGGGATATGCGGCGTGTTTTGGCGGCGCGCTCGATTACGTGGCGAAACTGCACAAGAAGGACGGGACGAAAGCCAAGGTCACGGCTGACGTCAGCATCGGCCCGCGCGAGGGCGGCGGGTTCGGCCTCGCCGTCAAGCTTCATGTCGAGGATGCAAGCCTGCCGCAGGCGGAGCTTGCGGCGCTCGCCAAGGAAGCGCACGAGAAAATCTGCCCCTATTCGCATGCGACGCGGGGCAATGTCGACGTCCAGCTCAACGTCAAGGGCGCCTAGGCAGAGTTTCCCGATTAGACCGGCGATTGCCTTTGTTCGCCATCCCGGAAAGGTCAACCGGCGGAAACATACAATCCGGGACCGTAACAAATCGCGGCGCTCATTTTTTTGCGATCCCGGCTCGCGCTTCGCTTGGCCGGGATGACGATACGCGTCGATAGCCGGGATGGCGATGCGGTGGGCAAATCGGCGGAGTCTGCTTCAGCCGGAGCGAATGCTTAAGCCGGCAGGGGAGGGGCCTCCGTGCGGATCGCCCAGCGAAGCCTCGCCGATCTTGCACGAGGATTGGCGGCGATCTCCTCTTCGGACGGCTCGACGCCGTGGCGGTCCTTGAGCTGAAAAGACGGCGCCGGACCCTCGCCGGCGTCCGGAAGGTAACGGGAGGCCTTGGCGCGCCGGCCCGAACGCGCGGCGAGAAACTGCTTCACGATCCGGTCCTCCAGCGAATGGAAGCTCACCACGGCGAGCCGGCCGCCCGGCCTCAAAATGCGCTCGGCGGCAAGAAGCGCGCGCGTCAGTTCGCCAAGCTCGTCGTTCACGTAAAGCCGGAGCGCCTGGAATGTGCGCGTGGCCGGATGCTTGGCGTCTTCGGCGCGGCGGCCCAGAACGCGGGCGACGAGTTCGGCGAGCGGGACCGTGCGCTCGAACGGCGCTTTCTCGCGGTCCGCGACGATGGCCGCGGCGATGGCGCGCGAGCGGCGCTCTTCGCCAAAGCGGTAGAGGATGTCGGCGATCTCGTCCTTCTCGAACGTGTTGACGATATCGGCGGCGCTCAGGCCCCGGCCCGACATGCGCATGTCGAGCGGCCCGTCGCGAATAAAGGAAAAGCCGCGCTCCGCCTCGTCGAGTTGCATCGACGAGACGCCGAGGTCGAGGACGACGCCGTCCACGCGGTCCCACTCATCCGCCTTCGCGGCCTCTTCCATGTGAGAAAAAGGGGTTTCGGCAAGCTTCAGGCGGCCGCCGAATTCCGCATCGAGGGCGCGGCCTGCCGCTATGGCTGAAGGATCGCGGTCGAGCGCGAGAACGCCGCAAGGCGCCGCCTCCAGGATCGCGCGGGCGTATCCGCCCGCGCCGAACGTGCCGTCAATGAATTTTTCGTTTGGCTGCGGCGCGAGCGCCTTCAGAACTTCCGAAAGCAGCACCGGGATGTGACGGACCGGTCCGCCATTGGAAGGCTGGCCCTCTACCCGCCTCCCACGATCCGTCACGTCCCTGTTGCCCCCTCGTTTGCGCCGCTTCATCAGCGGTTCCCCGCGCCGAGCTCCCTGCGATGCGCGAGCGCTTGTTCGCGCGCGCGTTCGCGAAACTTGTTGTAAGCCTCTGGCTCCCAGATTTGAAACTTGTTGCCAAGGCCGACGAAAACCGCCGTCTCGGTGATTCCGGCATGATCGCGAAGGCGCTTCGGCAGGACGGTGCGTCCGTCCGGGTCGATCTTGAGCTTTTCGCACTCGCCGAAATAGACGAGTTCGAGGGATTCCCGGAGCGGTGAGCCTGTCGGATGCCGTCCCACAATCCCTTTAATCTCATCGACCAGACGCGCGCCGCCAGCCTCGATCGTAGCGTAGTCGAGATGCGGATAGCAGTGGATTTCGTCGGCGCCTTCCTGGGCAAGAACGGCGCGGAACGGCGCTGGGATTGCGACGCGTCCCCGTTGGTCGACCTTGCTGTCAATGCGCGATGCGAACTCATCCATTTCCTCTGGTCCACGCCCCCGTCGCAACGCACACGCGACGGATGCGCACGATGTCGCCGCTTACGATTCCTAACCGCTTCCCGTCTTTGCCCAGATTTTCCCAGGCTGATAAACCGCTGGAATTTTTCTCGCCAGCGGGAAAGCACAGTCAGAAAAGTAACAAATGAATGCAAAAATCAGCTATGTTGTGCCGTTTTGAAAGGATCGGAGGGAGAAACCTCGACGCGCAGTGGCCGTGCACGACAAAAGAGTTTTGCATCTCCCTCCGAATCGCCCCCTTCCGAACGGGCATATATGGGATAGCATGGGTAAACGCGGGCGTCAACAGGCGCGCGCTTGGATTCCCGGTCTCCGCCACACCGCGTGACGGCGCTCCACGGCAGAAAATCCATGAGCTGAGCGAAAAGCGTCTTGCCAATGTTCACCGGCGCCTCCTCGGATATCTTCCGGGAAATGTCAGATCGCGTTCAAATCGACGCCAACGCAAAAGCGCCGGAAAACCACGGAAAATCGGAAATGCCATGGGCAGGCAGCCGTCATGCCGAGTCCGGTTGAACGGTTCCGCAAGCGTCATCCCGGAACCTGATTACCCGGATGTTTCCGCTAGCAGAAGAAGCCGTGAAAACATTGGCGAATTTCGTCTCCACCGTCATGGCCGGGCCATGCCCTCGGGCTTTGACCCGAGGGTTGACCCGGCCATCCAGCTAACACATTGAAGGCATTGCCAATTTTCTGGATGGCCGGGCATGCCCTTGGACTCGATCCGAGGGTCGAAGCCCACGGCCATGACAAGAGGCGGCGGCGCCATGACGACGGAATTGGCGGGAACATCCGGGTCATCAAGTTCCGGAAAGGCGAAGCCTTATCCGGGATCTCTCTGCGCATGTGGCGATCCCGTGTCTGTGCAGCGGCATTTCATGCCGCGGCGCGCACGGGATGACGGCGTTCGGCGGTGAAGTGAGCTTGCCGAACCACGACTGGCTCACCATGAGGTTAAACCATTGGAAACGCGCTGCTTTATCCTGAGCTTGTCGAAGGCTGATGCCAGGCATCCCGGATTGCCGGAGCGTGCGAAGGTCGATGCGAGGCGTGCGTCCGTCCGGCGCTCAACGGGGCTTGACGTTGCCGGCGAAGACATATCCGACGCCGCGCACGCTCCTGATCAGGCGCGTTTCCTCGCCGCCCGGACTTTCAACCTTTCGGCGCAGCCGCGAAACATGTCCATCGATCATCCGGTCCAGCGGCGACCACTCGTGCCCCCTTAAGAGCTGAGTGATTTCATCGCGGGACAAGACGCGGCCCGGGTACTCCAAAAACAGCTCCAGAAGGCGCAGTTCCGTCTCGGTGAGTTCGATGATCGCGCCGTTCGCGGATCGCAGCTCTTGCTTGTGCGCGTCGAAGCACAAATTGTTGAACGCATGGACCCGCGGCTCGGCGACCGGGGCCGGCCGCGCTTTCAGAGCCCCGTAGATGGAAAGCGTCCGCTTCACCCGGATAACGACCTCCCGGATGTGGAACGGTTTCGTGATGTAGTCGTCGGCCCCATGTTCGAGGCCGATGACCCGGTCGAGAGGCGTGTCGCACCCCGTAATCATAACGATCGGCACGTTTCGCACCGCTCTGATCTCTCGCGCGAATTCGAGCCCGTTTTGTCCGCCGAGCCTCAGGTCGAGCGTAATGAGCGAGATGGGATCGGTCTTAAGGCGCGCCAGGGTCGAGGCTTTGTCGCTAGCTTCGGAAACCGCGAAGCCCTCCGCCTCCAGTCCTTGCCGCAGGACGAGGCGCACGCCGGGGTCGTCATCGACGACAAGAATGTGACTCGCCGCAGGCAATATCGCCTACCTCAACTGGAAAAAAAGTCTTGTTTCCATCTAATAGAAGACAGGCGCCGAAATAAGCGCGCCCCAGGCTCAGCCGTGGTGGCCGACCGTTCCCTTCCCATCGTTTCCCGCTCTTACTGACCTATTGCTTTTTACGCCGCAGTTTTCTCATTCTGCTGAAGCTGTGTAAGTGAAGTGCGCGGGTTCTGTCAATGAAGGCCTGGGGAAAATCCTTACATCGAGGGGGAAAGGAAAAAAACAGGGCCGCGGAGGCGGTGTCAGCCTACCCACGGCCCTGGGGCTGTTTATCGTGATGAGGGTCGCAGCAGACTGGCTGTTCAGTTAGACTCCGTAGGGAACGAGCGGAGCGAGGGTGATGATAAGAGCAGCACCGACGGCGACCCATTCCATCACGCCGAGTTGACGAACCAGAGCCATTTTGCAGTCTCCTTTCAGAAGTTGAACGACTTCCGTTACGTATCATTTGCTTGGTTGGATAAATACAAGCTAGTTACGTATAGTTGAGAGGGATTTGAATGCAGCCCAAGTAATCTTGAGCAATTAGACTCCGTAGGGAACGAGCGGAGCGAGGGTGATGATAAGAGCAGCACCGACGGCGACCCATTCCATCACGCCGAGTTGACGAACCAGAGCCATTTTGCAGTCTCCTTTCAGAAGTTGTCCTACTGCTTCTACGGAGCGTTTGCTCGGCTGGATGAATGCTAGCTCGTCACATATGCTTGAGAGGGATTTGAGTGCAGCCCACGAATGCTTGAGCAATTGGTGAACACTCTGAAAGAGGGGAGCGGGGGCGCCACCGGCGCCCGGTCTTGAAGCCGATAACAACGCTAACGGGATCGGCTGGCGTTGGGGGGCAGGCCCGCCGCCCGCAGAACCTCGTCGTCCGATTCGACGATCTCGAAGGCCGATCGCACGTCGTCCGTTACCGCAATGGATCGCCCGGTCGCGATATGGACGAAGGCCCACAAGGTCTCCGCTTGCGCGAGGATCTGGCGGCGATCCGCTTCGCGCACGAAAAGGGTGCGGCGCGGCGAGGTTCGTCCCTCCATCGCCGTTACCCAGGTGTACGCCGCGATCCCGTCCCCCGATAGCGCCGGCCTCAGATACTCGATGAAATGGGAGCGCACGAACCACGACGCGCCGCTCGCGAGATAGCGCTCCATCGTCCACCCCTGCGCGGAGGAGTGCTCGATGGCGATCTCCTCCATCCAGCGGAGGTATTCCTGGTTGTTGACATGGCCATGGGCGTCGATGGCGGCCTCGCTCACCCGGAATTGCTTGATGTAAATTCTAGGCATGCAGGCAGACGTCCTTGCGGCGCGGGGGACCCGGCGGAGTTTCGAATTCTTAGAGAATTGCGCGCTTCCGCGCCAGCAGGCGGGGTCGAAATCGGTTCCGCCCTTCGCTGCGCCATGCCGCCATCAGCGAAGGCGGATCTGCGCGCGGTCGGAACGACCCTCCGCGTCCACCACCGTTATCTGCACGAAGCCGGGGCCGCCCGGCTTCAGGAAGGCGTCGCGGCGATGGGGCGACGAGGGAAGCGGCACGCCATCCACGAGCCATGTCAGCGGAAGCGCGCCGCCTTCGGCCTTCAACGCCACGGGCAGCTTTTCGGCCTGTCCCTCCACGGTTCCGATTTCCACCTCCGAATTTGGCGGAGGGAAGGCGATGCGAAGCGCCTGCTCATGACCCGGACCGCCAGCCGCATCGCGCTTCTGCTCCCGGAAGGCGCGGAGCGGCGGCGGCAGGTCCGCGGTTTTGCGAACGCCGATTACGTTCGGCGGCGCTCCGGCGAAGGGGGCGCGATGCGGGCCGATGGCGCTGAACAGCTCGAACAGAACCGGCGCCGCAACGCGCAAGCCTACAAGGCCCGGCGCGGAACTCGAATCCGCGCGGCCGGCCCAGACCGCGATGGTGTATTCCCCGTCGAAACCGGCGGCCCAGGCGTCGCGAAAGCCGTAGGAGGTGCCCGTCTTGAAAGCGACCGCGCCCGGCGTCACGTTCGGAGGCGTCGGCGCGCCGCGCAGGATGTCGGTCACATACCAGGCCGCGGCGGGCTGCAGCAGCGCCGGCGGATCGGCCGCCGCCCGGTCGGGGCCGCCTTCCTTCCGATACCGGATGGGGATCGCGCCGCCGCCGCGCGCGAGCGCGACGTAGAGCGCGGTCAGGTTTTCGAGGGTAAGTCCGGCGCCGCCGAGCGCGACCGTCAGGTTCCGGGGCAGCGTGAACGGCATGCCCGCCTCGCGGAAGCGCGCGGCGAGCTTCACCGGGCCGACCTCGCCCAGGACCTTCACCGCTGGCACGTTCAGCGAAAGCTGGAGCGCGGTCCTGACCGTCACCGTGCCGTGGAATGCGCCGTCGAAATTGACCGGGGCATAGCCATCGAAGCGCGTGGGCCGGTCTTCGATCAGCGTCTCCGGATGCGCGAGCCCGTCCTCGAAGGCGAGGCCATAGATGAAGGGCTTGAGCGCGGAGCCCGGCGAGCGGATCGCGGCCGTCATATCGATGGCGCCGAGCCGCGTGTCGTCGAAATAGCCCGCCGAGCCGACATGAGCGAGAACCTCGCCGGTGCGGTTGCTCACGATGAGCGCCGCGATGGAGATTTTCTCGCCGAAGGCCACGGCGTTTCGGCGCGCGATGCTTTCGGCGGCTTCCTGCAAAGTCCGGTCGATGGTCGTCGAAACGGCGGGATCGTTCGGAGCCGCGGCGAGAAGCCTGTCGGAGAGGTGAGGCGCAAGCGCGGGAAAATCGCGCCGGCCGCGCGGGGCGGGCTGCGCCATGGCGGTTTTCGCGTCGGCCTCTGAAATCGCTTTCGCGGCGGCGGCCCGTTGGATGACGCGATTGCGGCCTTCGACAAGGAACTCGTAGCCGCGGTCGGGGCGGCGCACTTCGGGCGATTGCGGGATCGCGACGAGAAGCGCCGCTTCGGCGATGGAAAGCCGCCGCGGCTCCTTGCCGAAATAGGCGAGCGAGGCGGCGCGGACGCCTTCGAGATTGCCGCCATAGGGCGCGATCTTCAGGTAAAGCGAGAGGATTTCGCGCTTGCTGAGCGTCCATTCGAGGCGCGCGGCGTCGGCGATCTGCTGGAACTTGGCGGTGAGCGAGTGCGTGGGCGAACCGCGCAGCAGACGCGCGACCTGCATGGTGATCGTCGAGCCCCCGGATATGAGCTTGCCGTGCCGGATGGCCTGCAAGACCGAGCGGCCAAGCGCGAGCGCGTCGACGCCCGGATGCTTCCAGAAGCGGCGATCCTCGAAGGCGAAGAGAAGCGAGAGATAAGTCGCGCTAACCTGCTCCGGCTTCGCATCGAGCCGCCAGCGGCCTTCCGGCGTGGTGTAGGCGCGCAGGATGCGGTCCTCGCGGTCGAGCACGAGCCGCGACGACGACGCCGCCACATCGAGCGGCAGCGGTTCGAACAGCTTCAGCGACCACGCCGCGAGCAGCGCGAGGGCGAATGCGGCGGCTATTGCGATAGGTCTGCCTCGCACTCTCATAGCAACCCCTGTCCCTCTCCCGCGCAAGTTCGCCTTGGCGAGCTTGCCGCTTTGGAGTGTCCGCATTCGCAAGCGAATGCGGATTGGAGAGGGTACGTCGATGCAACGGGTGCGGCCGGACTCCCTCTCCCGGGGGGAGAGGGCTGGGGTGAGAGGGTACGACGCTTGATCATCGCTCCTGCGCCCCGGCGATCTCGACCTTCGCGCCCGATGTCCGCGCGAAACGGTCGGGCCGGTACATGTCTTCGACGCGCGCTCCGGCATGCGTATAGACGCCCGGATTAACCGCGCGCATGACATAGGCCATCGTCACTTGCGCCGGAACCTTGCGGCTGTCCGTCAGCGAATAGGCGGCGACGAAGCGGTCGTCCCTGAAAGCCTGGAACACGGGCGCGTAGGTCGAGGGCAGCCACGAGAACGCCTTCAGGTCCGTGCCCTTCAGGAGCGCCGGGTTCTCGATGTCGAAGCCCGCCGGAAGCCGGTCCTCGACAACGATCTGCGCGTTCTTCGGATCGGCCTCCGTCACCTTCAGCACCACGACCACGCGGTCGTTCTGCTTCAGCTTGTCGAAGGCGATCTCCTTGCCGTCGGGCGTGTAGGTCTTGCGCTCGATCTTGAAGCCGTTCTCGGCGGACGGCTCCGGCTCCAGGCCTTCGCCGGTCACGAGAACCGAGGCCGGCACGGCGTCCGCGCCCTTGTTCTTCACGATCAGCCCTTCGGCGGCGAACTGCGCTTTGGTCAGCACGGTCTCGAACTTCTCCGAGGCGGAGTTCGGCAGGATCGCGCTGACATTCGTCACCTGGACGGCGTCGGCGGAGAAGTCGTTCCCCGAAAGCACCGCCTGGAACGAGCCCTTCACGGGCGCGCCGTTCACATCGAGCGTCAACTCCCTGTTCTGGGCGTCGAGCGTGCGCGCGGCGAGAAGCAGCCACAGGCTTTCCTGCGTCGTCGTCTCCGTCTGCTGGATGCGGAGCTTCGCGACGATGTCGAAGGCCTTCTGCAATTGCGGCGTGGAAGCCCCGCTCTCGCCCATCAGCGCGAGCACGGCGGCGGCGTCGCGAAGCTGCGTGCCATAGTCGGCGCGGCCGGCGAGCGGGACTTGCCCCTCGGGCGCCGCTAGCTGCGAGAGCGCCGAGGCGAAGGTCAGCGTGGCGCGCTCTTTGTCGCCCAGCATGGCGAGCCCGGCGGCGAGCTGCGCGCGCGCGGTCGGCGTCGAGAAGGCGTCGATCTTGGTGTCGGCGTAGTAGCGCAGGTCGCCGAGCGCGCCGCGCCCGGCGCGGGCCAGCACATAGAGCGAATAGGCGAGGTCTTCGCCGCCCTTCTTGAAGTCGCGGGCGTTGTTGACCGCGTTCTTCAGCCGGTCGAGCGCGTTTTCATAGTTCACGTCGCGCACCGCGTAGCCCTTCTCCCGCGCGCGCGTCAGGAAGTCGGTTACGTAGGCCGTGAGCCACACGTCCTCGCCGGGTCCCCACAGGCCGAAACCGCCGGTTCCGCCCTGCATCTCGTAAAGCCGGACGATGGCCTTCTCGATGGAGGCCTTGGCTTTCGGCTCCTTCGAGAGGCGGGCGCGCGAGGCGACCTCATCGTAGTAGAGGAGCGGCAGCGCGCGGCTCGTCGTCTGCTCCGCGCAGCCGAAGGGATAGCGGTCGAGGCCGAGCAGCAGGCCCGGCACGTCGAAGGACGCGGTGCGGCTCGCCGTGATCGAGACTTTCGCCGAGGCCGGCACGAGGTCGCGGACGAGATCGCTCGAAATGCGCAGCGAGCCGGTGGACGCGGCCAGCATCTGGTACGTTCTCCGGCGCACGTTCGGCGCGGGCGGCTCTACCGCGATGGCGTAGGTTCGCTCGATGGCGACGTTGCCGGGTCCCGTCAGGGAGAACGTGACATGGGCGTCGCCGACGGCGGCGGCTTTAAGCGGAACAACCTCGCCGATACGCTTCTCAAGTTCGAGCCGCAGCGTGCGCTCGGCGGCGCCCGCGATCACGATGCCGCCATCCGCCTTTACCGAGAGTTGATAGTCGCCGGCGGGCGCTTCCACGTTCTCGATGCTGAGATGCAGGTTCGAGCTGTCGCCGAGCATCAGGAATTTCGGCGGCGTGGCCTGCGCGACGACGGTGTCGCGCACGATCACGTCTTTCTCGCCGGAGCCGATTTTCGATGCGCTCCAGGCTTGGGCCGCGAGCCGCATGGTCCCGTTGAAGGGCGGCAGCGTGAAGGTGACTTGCGCCTTGCCGTCCGCGTCCACCTTCAGGGGGCCGGAATAGACGGCGAGCGGCGCCTCGGCGAGCGGCCTGCCGCTCATTTCGAGCCCGCCCTCGTCGCCGCCGGAGCGCACCTGGCCGCGCACGCCCTGCATGCCATCGATCAGCTTGCCGTAAAGGTCGCGCATTTCGAGGCCGAGGCGGCGCTGGCCGTAGAAATAGGCGGCGGGCTGGGGCGTCTTGTAGCGCGTGATGTTCAGGATGCCGAGATCGACGCCCGAAATTACGATGGTCGCGTTCTCGCCCGGATCGATGCCGGAAATCGCGGCCGACACCGTGACGGGACCGGCGGGACGCACCGCCGGGGGCGTTTCAAGCGCGACGCTGAGCGTGCGCGGCTTCGTGTCGAGCGCGATCCATTTTACGCCCACCGCGCGGCTCGGCATGCGCTTGGCCGCGCTGTCCATCGGGCGATAGAGGATCGCCGTGGCGTAGGCGCCCGGTCCCCAGGCCGGATCGACCTTGAAGCTCGCCGAGCCGCCGGACGGCGCGACATCGATAAGCTGCGTCGCAAGCACCTTGTCGCTGACGATGGCGACGAGCGCTTGCCCCGCCATGCGCGGCATGATCGTCACCTTCACGTCGTCGCCGGGGCGATAGGAGGCGCGGTCGAGCGCGAGGTTCAGGATCTCCGGCGTATCGGACGCCTCGGACACGTACCAGCCCGCCGAGAAGGACGTGCTCGTGGCCGGGCCTTGCGCGATGGGGGAGGCGATGTCGAGCCGGTATGTGCCAGCGTCGACCGGCGCGCCGATGCGGACCGAGCCCGCCGCCGGCGTGTCGATGGTCCCGCCCGCGACGCGGCTTTCGATGGTCACAAGCTCGTAGGACCAGCGATTGTCGCGGCTATACCACTGGAACTGGTTCTCGACGCGCTGCAACTCCCATTTCAGGCCGGTCAGCGCCGCCTGCTTGCCGTCCGCGCCGATGCCGACGACCTCGAACGAGGCCTGCTCGCCCTCCGGCACGGAGCCGTCGAACAGCGGCTTCACGCCGATGAAGCTCTTGCCGGAATTGACCTTGAGCCCGATGCGCTCGCCGAGCACGCGGCCGCTCGGCTCGCGAAGGCGGATGGCGATGTCGGCGCTGAGCGGCTTCGAGGTTTGCGGCAGGTCGGGCAGCGCGATGGAAAGCGAGGCGGCGCCCGTCCGGTCGGTATTGGGCAGCGCTTCGAGGTCCTTGCGGACGGTGGCGAACTTCTCGTTTTCAAGCCCGACGCGGTAGCCGGGGAAGCCTGGGACCTCGCTCGATGCGGAAATAGCGATCTCGCCTTCGAGGCCGAGATTCGAGGCGGGCGCGCCATAGAGGTATCGGCCCGCAACCGCGATCGCGCCGGGCGAGTTGGCCGCGATGACGTTTTGCGTCGCCGAGAGCTTCATCTCAAGGCGCTCGGGAACGTAGTCCTCCACGAGGAAGCTTTTCTCGTAGAGCGCCGCCGCCTTGGGATCGACGTGCGCGGCAAGGCGCCACGAGCCGGTCATGGCCGTTTCGGGTAGCGAAATCGTCCAGCTATGTCCGCCATTGCCCTGGTCGGGCAGCGTCTCGCGCCGGTCTTCCACGCCGTCGGGGCGATAAAGCTTCACGATGAGCGGCGTACCCGGAACCGCGTTCGCCGACTGGTCGCGCAGCAGCGCGGTGACATAGACTTTTTCGCCGGGGCGGTAGACGCCGCGCTCGGTGAACACCATGGCGTCGAGCGGGCCGGGAGGCGAGCGCCCGGCGACGCCCCTGTCGGACAGATCGAAAGCCTGCTTGGCGATGTCGAGGAAGCCGTAATCGCTGTCCGCGCCGCGAGCGACCACGAGCGCCGGAGCAAGCCCGCCCGCGCCGCGCGCCAAGCCTGCGTCGAAGTTCGCCGCGCCTTGCGCGTCGGTCTTGACGGTTCCCAGCACCTCGTTGTTGCGGGCGACGAGCCGGATTTCGGCGCCGGCGACAGGGCTCGCGGAGCCGAGAGAACGGACATAGACGTGCACGCCGTCGGCGCCAGAGAAGGCGGTCAGGCCAAGATCGGACACGACGAACCATTGGGTGGTCTTGCCGCCGCGGTCGTACTCGCCTTCGCCCGGCTCGTCCTCCGCCGTCTTCGCGCCTTCCTCGGCCGCGCCCGCCGCGATGACGTAGAGGCCCGGCTTCAGGTTCGGCAGAAGCGTGTCGACCGGAAACGCTGTCGTCACCTCCTCGTTGAGCTTCGAGGCGACCGGCATCTGCCCCGACCAGAGCTTTTCGCCCTTCTGATCGGCGAGTTCTTTCAGCTGATAGCTTTCCATCGGTTTCTGAAAGTCGCCGTCCAGCACCTCGTCGGCGAGGCGGCGGTCGCCGATGCGGTAGATCGTGGCCTTCACGAGCTTCGTATTGATGCTGATGAGCGGGATGCCCTGCTGGCCTGTCCTCGGCAGCACATAATTGCGGGCGGAGAAGCGCACCGAAGGCGAGCGGTCGCGAATATAGACCGTAAGCTCCACGGGCTTCGGCAACAAATCGTCCTCTGTGGAGGGGATGCCGCTGCGCACTTTCACTTCATAGCGCTTGCCGTGCACGAGGTCTTCGATGCAAAGCTGCGCGCCGTTCACGCGCACCGAAGCCGGCTTCTCGTTGTTCACGGTGACGAAATTCGCGTAGTCCACGCGCCCCTTGGCGAGCGCATCCGAGAACTGCACACAGATGCGCGGCGCGTTCGATTCATTGTCCGCCGTGTAATTGAGCATGCGGAAGCCGTGCTCGTTGAACGCCTCGTCATAGGCGTCCTGCACCTCCTGGGTCGCATCGAGCGCGAGGCTTAACTTGTAGATGCGAAGCGCGGGGCGCCACTGGTTCCTGGCGCCGAGGCTTTCGGCAAGAACGGCGAGCGCGGCCGCTTTCGCCGCCGGCGTCTGGGAGCGCGCGTAAGCGATATAGGCCGAGGCGCCCGCATTGCGCGTGAAGGCGCTCTTTTCGCTGTAGGACTCGGTCTCGATGGCGAGATATTCGCGCCCAAGCCTGAGCCAGGTGTCCGCATTCTTCTTGTCGAGCAGCGCGGACGAGGCGAAGTAGCCCGTTGCGGAGCGATGGTCGTTCGCGGCGGCGGCCTTGACGCCTTCCGCTTTCCATCCCTTGGCGTCCTTGCCTTTCGTCGCCCAGGTGTTCTGCAGCGTCGTCTCGAAGGTTTCGGACTCTGCGCACAATAAAATCGTCGACGGGGTTTTTCTGTTCCGCGAAGGCGCCCGCGCCGGCGGCGAGCGTGACGAAAGCGGCAAAGAAAATTTTGATCGAGAACATGAGCGTCAACTCTCTGAGCGAAGCTGTTTCGACGGATTTGAGAACGTAAGTGCCGTCAAAAATTGGGCTGACGCAAGGCATAAAAGTGGCTCCAAAGGTGAAGTTTTCTGGGAGAAAAGGCGGACTTTGTGTGAAAGTTCAAGATCGCTTGCTTTTCCGCGCCGGCCCTGACTTTCGAAGGTTGACAGAGTGCTTCGAGGACCGCTAAGGGCGCGTATGGTTTCGTTACGCATCCTCGCCATCATGCAGGCTTTGGCGGTTTCGCTCCTTGCCGCGGGGGCGGCGGCCGCCGAGGCGCAGGACGCCGATGTGAACGCCTATATCGCGCAGGCCCCTATCGCGGGCCTTCCACCGGGCGGTTACGCGCAATGGTCCGAGGAGCAGAGGCGGACGGCGTTCAAGCGCATCGGCGGGTTTTGCCAGTATATGTGCCTTGGTTCATACGGAAACGCGAGCTTCCCGAACGTGGCGGCGGCCGAGCGCGCGAAGGCCGAAGCCAAGGTTTGCCTCGGGGCCTGCATCGTCAATCACGTGCCGCCCGACTATCCGCAACGCTCCGGCATGAGGGGCGATTTGCAGGCGGACTTCGATAAGGCGAAAGAGCTCGGCTCTAAAATGAAGTGGCCGCTGCCGGGGAGGTGAAACCGGCAGCGGCGCTCGCGGAGAGACGTGAAGCCGATACTTTAACAGGCTGCTGAAAAAGCGGGAATTCTTGGTTTTATCCTTCGACACGCTCAGGTGAGGTCGAGTGCTATTAAAGCGTTACACCTCATGGTGAGACTGTCGAACCATGGGCAACGGCTTTTTTCAGCGACCTGCTAATGCTTGGGCCGGGCCTGCCCGGAACGCTCGGCGAAATTCGGCTTCGGAAGTTTCTCCCTGCTGGCATGGTCGAGAGCCGCCGCCACCGTTAAGGCATCGCGCGGCGTAAGACCTCGGCGCAGAACCATTTCGTAGACATCTATGATGTATTGTTCCGAAATGTCGTCCTTGGCTGGATGATTATCTAGTTTATTCGCATCCCGTGAGAGATAACTTCGGATCAGTTGCCCGACATGCCAAGTCATCTTTCTTTTCCCTTTGCTCCCTGTCGGTAAATACTAGCCAAGCGTCGTCCTCGGTCTTTGATGTATATCAACCCTCGTGCAGCGCCTCCGTTTGGCGCGGAGCGGCGTCCTCCCCGCGCGATCCGGGCTTGGCGGGCTTGCCTCCGCCGCAAATGTCCCCCATAGCTGCGTCGCGCACTCGAAGGGAGCCTGCATGAGCCTTTATCGCGGTTTTCTCACTGTTGGCGGATTGACCGCGATCAGCCGCGTATTCGGCTTCGTGCGCGACGTGCTCCTGGCCGCCGTGATGGGCGCGGGCTGGGTGGCGGACGCGTTCTTCGTCTCCTTCAAATTCCCCAATCTCTTCAGGGCGTTGTTCGCCGAGGGCGCGTTCAACTCGGCTTTCGTGCCGCTTTTCACGAAGAGGCTGCGCGCGGAAGGGCAGGAAAGCGCGCTCCTGTTCGCGGAGCAGGCCCTGGCCATCCTGCTGTTCGGCGTGACCGGCGTCGTCATCGCGGCCGAAATCTTCACGCCTGAGCTTGTGAACGCGATCGCGCCCGGCTTTAACCAAAACCCGGAAAAGTACCGCCTCGCGGTTCTTTTGACGCGCATCACCTTCCCTTACCTCGCCTGCATGTCGTTCGTCGCCTTGACGGCCGGCGTGCTCAACGCGTTCGGCAAATACGGCGCGCCCGCGGCGACGCCCATCGTTCTCAATCTGGTTCTGATCGCCGTAACCTTGTTCGCGGCGGCGAGCGGCTTCACCAATCAGCCGGAAGCGGGCGTCATCCAAGCCTGGGGCGTCGCCATTGCCGGCTTCGCGCAACTCTTCTTCGTCGCCTGGGCCGCGCGCCGGCTCGGCATGGACCCCAGCTTCCGCTGGCCGAGGCTCACGCCTGAAATGCGCCGGCTGCTCACGCTCGCTGTCCCGGGCCTCGTCACGGGCGGCATTTACCAGGTGAACAATTTCATCGGCACCATCATCGCCTCGCTGCAGGCGAGCGCCGTCTCCTTCCTGTATTACGCCGACAGGATTTACCAGCTTCCGCTCGGCATGGTGGGCATCGCCATCGGCGTCGTGCTTTTGCCGACGCTTTCGAAGCATCTCGCCGACCATGACGAGGCGGGCGCGCTCGCGAGCCAGAACCGCAGCCTCGAATTCGCGCTGCTGCTGACGCTGCCCGCCGCCGTCGCGCTCATGATCATTCCCAAGCCCATCATCCAGGTGCTGTTCCAGCGCGGTTCGTTCACGAGCCTCGACACGGTCCAGGTCTCCGCCGCTCTGGCCGCCTTCGCCTGCGGGCTGCCGGCGTTCGTGATGACGAAGGTGTTTCTGCCGGGCTTTTTCGCGCGCGAGGATACGGCGACGCCGATGAAGTTCGCGATGGCGTCCGTCGCGGTGAACATCGGCGGATCGCTCGCGCTCTTCTCGGTCATCGGCCATGTCGGCATCGCGGTTGCGACCAGCCTGTCGGGATGGACGAATGCGCTGCTCCTCGCCTCCACGCTGCGCCGGCGGGGCCACTTCCAGTTCGACGCCGCCTTGAAGAAGCGGGCGCCGCTGATCCTTCTCGCAAGCGTGGCGATGGGCGTTGCGCTTTATTTCGCCAACCGGGGGCTCGCGCCCTATTTCGACGGCGGAAAGAACGGCCCGATCCAGGCCGGGGCGCTGGCGGCCCTTCTCGCCGCGGGCGTTTTCGCCTATGCGGCGGCGGCGCAGGTCACGGGCGCCATGCGCTATTCCATGCTGCGGCGCGCCTTCTCCCGGAGTTAAGCGGCGGCGCCAAGAGTTGCGACCTTTTCCCAATGCGGAAGATTTGCACAACCCTATTTTCTACAATTATAGGTTGATTTATTATACGATACTCTATCTTTACGGGAAAAAATAGGCACTTTTTGCCAAACGAACCCAATAGCGTTAATCGACGGTGTACGCTCGCAAGCCTCTCGTCCGATATGAGCCGATGGCTCCGGCGGTTGGCATGAGCGAGCAAATCCAGCGGTTGGCATGAGGCTACGGTTTGCGCAGAAGGATGATGAATGTCGCCGGACGGCCTTGTCCGCCCGCCTTCCTTTCGTAGCGGGTTACAGGCCAGTCGTGCACCGCATCGCGATTTGCGGAGGTAAATATGGTCCCCACCTCGAAATCGGGATGCGCCCCGGCATGCTCGATGGCGGCTTCGGCATAGTCGGCGATGTCCGAGGCAAAGCGCAGCTCCGCGCCCGGCCGGAGCAGGCGGCTGAGCTTGTCGAGCGTCCGCGGTGAAAAGAGGCGGCGCTCCCGATGGCGCTTTTTCGGCCAAGGGTCGGGAAAGAGCATGAAGGCGCGAGAAAGGCTGCCGGCGGGAAGCCAGTTCAGCAAAGCGAGGACGTTGTCGGGGTGGAGTCTCACTCTTCCGGCAAGGCCGCGCGCCTCAATCGCCGACAAGGCGGCGACGACGCCGTTCACGTAGGGCTCGGCGCCGATCAGTCCGGCGTGCGGATGATGCTCTGCTTGCCAGACGAGATGCTCGCCCGCGCCGAAGCCGATTTCGAGCCAAACTTCGCTCACAGGTTCGGAAAAGATGCCGGGGAGGTCCCGCGCCTCAAGGGGCTTGGAGAGATCGACCGCGCAAGTCGCAGCGCCGCTCTCCAGCAGCGCCGCTTGGCGATCCGATAGCTTCCGGCCTCTCCGGCGGCCAAACGAACGAAGCCAAGCCGGGCCGTGTCCGGGCTTGGCTTCCTTATCCGGGTTCTCAGTCACGCGTGGCTGCGCGGCGTCCTGGCTTAGGACACGGCTTCCAAGAGCGAGTCGACGAGGTCGAGACGCTCCCAAGAGAAGCCGCCATCGGCTTCGGGCGCCCGGCCGAAATGACCGTAGCTCGCGGTGCGGCGGTAGATCGGCCTGCTCAGGCCCAGGCGAAGGCGGATGCCCCGCGGGCTGAGATCGACCACTTCAGCGATGGCCTGCTCAAGCTTGTTCTCGTCCACACGGCCCGTGCCGTAAAGGTCGGCGTAAATCGACAGAGGCTTGGCGACGCCGATGGCGTAGGCCAGCTGGATGCAGCATTTCTCCGCAAGCCCCGCCGCGACGACGTTCTTGGCGACATAACGCGCCGCATAGGCCGCCGAGCGGTCCACCTTCGTCGGGTCCTTGCCCGAGAACGCGCCGCCGCCATGCGGGGCCGCGCCGCCATAGGTGTCGACGATGATTTTGCGGCCTGTCAGGCCCGCGTCGCCATCGGGGCCGCCGACGACGAAGCGCCCGGTCGGATTGACGTAGAACTCATCCTTCGGGCACATCCAGCCTTTCGGCAGCACTTCCGCGACGATGGAGCCGACGATGTCGCGGACGCGCTCCTGGCTGACGTTTTCCTGGTGCTGCGTCGACACCACGACCGATGTCGTCCGCACAGGCTTGCCGTTCTCGTAATAGAGAGTGACCTGGCTCTTGGCGTCGGGGCCAAGCTCGGGCAGCGCCCCCGAATGCCGAAGCCGCGACATTTCCTGAAGGATGCGATGCGCGTAGTAGATGGGGGCGGGCATGTAGCTTTCCGTCTCGCGGCAGGCATAGCCGAACATGATGCCCTGGTCGCCCGCGCCCTCATCCTTGTTGCCCGCGGCGTCGACGCCTTGGGCGATGTCGGCGGATTGCGAATGCACGTAGCAATCGATATCCGCCTTGCGCCAATCGAAGCCGGCCTGCTCGTAGCCGATATCCCGGATTACCAGCCGCGCCGTCTGGATCAAGTCCTCGGGGCTGACAGATGCGGGCCCTCGAACCTCGCCGGCAAGAACCACGCGGTTTGTTGTCGCAAGGGTCTCCAGCGCGACGCGCGAGTTGGGATCCGCGGTCAGGTAAAGGTCGACGATCGCGTCCGAAATCTGATCGCAGACCTTATCGGGATGCCCTTCAGACACGGATTCACTGGTAAAGAGATAGCTTTTGCGAGACACAGCCTCGTTCCAATCTTTGCGAGTTTAGCAGGAGTGGCGCCAGGCCATGCTAGCCAAAGGCCACGTTAGCCGAGATCGTTTGCGATACCGGGCTGGCCTTCCTTAGCCTCAGGTTTTTCTTCTGACAAGGCCCTAACGAGGTCGATGACGCGTCGCCGCACCTTGGGATCCTGGATCTTGGCGAAAGCCTTGTTCAGGTCCAAACCTTCGCGCGAGTTGAGAAAATCGAGAAGAAAGCCTTCTTGCTCCGGCTCGCGCAGGCCCTGCGTTCCGTGCGCGGGCGCGGTGCTAGCAAAAGCGTCCTCGAAGAAGTATCCGACCGGAACTTCCAAAATTTTCGACAGCTGGAAAAGGCGGCTCGCGCCAACGCGGTTCGTGCCCTTTTCGTATTTCTGGATCTGCTGGAATGTGAGATTTATTTTCTCGCCCAGCTTTTCCTGGCTCATGCCGATGATCATGCGCCGGTAGCGAACACGGCTTCCCACATGCACATCGATCGGGTTCGGCTTGCGCCCCTGCGTCTCATAAAGCTCTTCACGATCGCCCAATATCGACACCGTCGACTCTACCATGCCCATGTTTCGCCCCATTCTCTCCGCCATCTTAAAGTTGTGCGTATTCAGCCGCGTGACCAGTTCCCACTACCCACAAGTTGTAGTTACCGATGTGGGAGCCGTCAAGCATCTTCTTATCTTAAAAGCAAATCGCTTTTAAAACATCGGCGTAATGGTATCTACACGTCTTTCGAAAATACGCGACGACGACGACATTGGAATCATCCAACCTTAGTCGATGCAACCATAAACAGATAAAATTGAAGTGGAAAGAGAAATAACACAATAAACACAGGGAGACGTGTTTTTTCGAAGAAGGTTATCGGCAATGAGGCCGGCAACCCATGGTCAAGCGCGCCAGCTTTGCCCAAATCTAATTGAGCAAGTACGCGCCCATATGGGTCGATGACCGCCGATACGCCGGTATTCGCAGCGCGCATGACAGGCAATCCTTCTTCAACAGCCCTGATGCGGGCTTGATGGAGGTGCTGATAAGGCCCCGTGGAAGCGCCAAACCAAGCATCGTTTGTTACGTTGACCATCCAGGATGGCCGTTTTTTTTGACTTTCCACCCGTCCCGGAAAGACGATCTCATAACAGATCAGCGGAAGAAAATCCGGCGCCCGCGGCGTACTCACCGAAGGCGGCCGCCCCAGGCCGGCGTCGAAGCCGCCCCACGAGTCCGTGAAGGCGCCGAACGCCGCTATTTTTATAACGTCTTTGAAAGGGACATATTCCCCAAAGGGGACAAGATGAATTTTGTCGTAGATCGAACGGATTTCCGCGCCCGGCGCCACGACAAATAAACTGTTGAAAACCTGATCGAGGCGATAGCGGTTCTCCGGCGTGCGCTCTCCGTCGGCGCGCTCCGCTCCCATAATCAAGGTGGCGCCGGGCGGGATGAGCGCGGCGAGCGCTTCCTTCACCTCGGCGCTGAAAATGCCTCCGTTGAAGACGAAAAGCAGAGGCATGGACGTTTCCGGCCAGATGACATGCGTGAAGCCGGCAATGTCTTCGCCAGTCGACCCCTTGCGGCTCAAGTCCAGCAGACGCTCGAAAATCCACTTCCGGTTCTCGAACTTCATTTTGTCCGACTGCGGGATGTTCGGCTGAACGATGCGCACGCGGACTCCCTCGACCTCGCCCGCAGCATCGCGGAGGCGATGGCTTCCGGCGGCGTAAGCCGCCGCCAGCGCGAGGGCCGCGCACAAAAGCGGGGTCCAAAGGCGCCCGAAGCGTGCGCGCGAGGCGGCGATCGCCGCCGCCGGGGCGGAGAAGATGAAGAGCGCCGCCAGCGTCAGGCCGTAGACGCCAATATAGGCCGCCATCTGCATGGGAGCGTCGTTGGCGGCGAGCGCCTCTCCGAACAAATTCCAGGGAAAGCCGGTGAAGAGATAGCCTCGGGCCGCCTCGGCGCAGAAGAAAGCGAAGACGAAGCCGAGAATTCGCGCATAGCCGCGGCGCCACATCGCGGCGGCGGCGGCGGCGGCTGCCGCATAGAAGAGGGCGAGGGCAGCCGCGAAGCTCGCCATCGCGAACGGCATCAGAGAGCCGTAGCCGATTCCATCGACGAGGAAGGAATAGCCGATCCAATAGTCTCCGGCCAGAAAGTAGCCGAAGCCGAAGCCCCAGCCCACGGCGCCGGCCCGCAACAGGCGTTTGCGAAGGGCGCCCAAGGCGCTGACGTCGTCCTCGCGTAAGGCTACCGCATCGAGCGCCCACACAAACGCGGGAAAAGTGAAAAGCATGATGGGCCAGAGGAAAAACGGCGCCATCGCAAGGACGGAAAGCGCGCCGGCAAGCGCGGCCATGACGGCGAGCTTCCAGGTTGCAAGGCCCTCAAGCGCGCGCGGCAGGAAATCCAAAAGCCGGGGCGGGACGTCATCGCCGCCCGCGCCGGCTTGCCTTCGGTGAGAGCCTGTCCATGCCGCAAGGGACGGGATGAGCCGCGCGCGGCGGCTCATCCGCATGACGCCGGCCGGGGTCGGCTCGGCGCTCAGGCTAGCGAACCTTCGCGAGGTCGAAGCGCGAATAGCACTCGCGGCTCGGCAGGTTGTCATGCCCGCTGATGGCGTCGGCGAGCGCCTCGCCAAGGTCCACGCCATCGGCCTTGGACCGGACGCCGGCGAAAATCACCGGCCGCTCGAAGCTCGTGTCCGCGTCCTCTTGCTGCTTGCAGCTCTTGTTGTACTGGCCGAGCGTCAAGCTCCAAAGCGCCGTCTCGGGCTTGGCGGCCTTTGCGATCCACCCAACGACTGTGTTCGAGCGGTCCAGCGCGCGCTTTTCCTCGGCTTCGCGTTCGCCCTCCGAGGAGGCGAGGCCGACGCCGATCAGATCGCTCGCGCTCGCAAGCGAATCGCGCACCTGCCGCGTCAGCACGCGCTCCGCCGCCTCGGCATTGGGAATGGTCGCGCCGCCGGACGCGATTTCGCTCGTGCTGCCGATGACCCAGGTTAATTCATTGGAGAGCAGGATGTAGTCGAAGCTCGCGGAGCGGCCTTGCTTGTCCTTGCCGTCGACGCGGAAGAAATATGCGTTCTCGACTTTCTGCTTCTCGGCATGCGTCTTGGCCGGCTCTTCCGGCGGCGGAGCGGCCGCGGGGGCGGGCGCCGGGACTGGCGCTTCCGGCGGCGGAGCGGTCGCGGCGGCGGGCGGCGGCACTGGCGCTTCCGGCGGCGGAACTATCGCGGCGGCGGGCGGCGGGACTGGCGCCGGTTCGGGCTTCTTGCCGTATTTCTCGGCGTACCAGATCGGTCCATAGACAAGGCCCGCGATCGCGAGCGCGACAAGCAACCACCACCACGCGACGCCCCGCCTCTTCTTTTTCTCAGGCTCTTTCCCATCTTGGGGGGACGCCGGCCGGGGTTCTGTCAAGGTATCGGACATCGGAAAGGCTCTCCTGTAAAATCCAGTTCAATGGCTGGACGCCGAAGCTCCATAAACCGCCTGTGACATGGCTAGGCGTCACGATTATGACCATATTCGGTCAAAATTTACGGTGGCTCCTGGGGGAAATGAAGCCGGGCGGGGAGTTTTAGCACTCGCCTCTTGACAGTGCTAACAGTCCAAAATATCTCATTGGCCAGGGTTAAGCGCGCGCAATCGCGGCGCCCTTTCAAACCGTTCCATTTATCGTCTGAGGAGGATAGGCATGCCGAAATTCAGGCCGCTGCATGACCGCGTAGTAGTGCGCCGTCTCGAAGAGGAAGAGCGCACAAAGGGCGGAATTATCATTCCGGATACGGCCAAGGAAAAGCCTCAGCAGGGCGAAGTCATCGCGGTCGGCCCCGGCGCCCGCAACGAACAGGGCCAGCTCGTCGCTCTCGATGTCAAGGAAGGCGATCGCATCCTGTTCGGCAAGTGGTCCGGCACCGAAGTCAAGATCGACGGCGAAGACCTTCTTATCATGAAAGAGAGCGACATCCTCGGCGTTCTCGACGCTGGCGAAGCCAAGGGCAAGAAAAAAGCCGCCTAAGCTCTCGCAATCTTAAAGTTTGAACCTCATTCAAAGGAGTGGTGGCCTATGGCTGCTAAAGACGTACGTTTTTCTCAAGATGCCCGCGAGCGCCTGCTGCGCGGCGTCGATATCCTTGCCGATGCGGTGAAGGTTACGCTCGGACCCAAAGGCCGCAACGTCGTTCTCGACAAGTCTTTCGGGGCGCCCCGCATCACGAAGGACGGCGTAACCGTCGCCAAGGAAATCGAGCTTGAGGACAAGTTCGAAAACATGGGCGCCCAATTGGTGCGCGAAGTCGCTTCCAAGACGAACGACATAGCCGGCGACGGCACCACGACCGCCACCGTTCTTGCTCAAGCTATCGTCCGCGAAGGCGCGAAGTCCGTCGCCGCCGGCGCCAACCCGATGGATCTGCGCCGCGGCATCGACCTCGCCGTGGCCGCCGTCGTGAAGGATCTTCAAAGCAAGTCCAAGAAGGTTACGTCCTCGTCCGAAGTCGCCCAGGTTGGAACGATCTCCGCCAATGGCGACGTTGAAGTCGGCGCGAAAATCGCCGAGGCCATGGAAAAGGTCGGCAACGAAGGCGTGATCACGGTCGAGGAGAGCAAGAGCCTCGATTTCGAACTCGAAGTCGTCGAAGGCATGCAGTTCGACCGCGGCTATATTTCGCCGTACTTCATCACCGACGCCGAGAAGATGCGCGTCGATCTCGACGATCCCTTCATCCTCATCTACGAGAAGAAGCTGTCGAACCTTCAGGCGCTTCTGCCCGTGCTTGAGGCTGTGGTTCAGTCCGCCCGTCCGCTTCTCGTCATCGCCGAGGATGTCGAGGGCGAAGCTCTGGCCACGCTCGTCGTCAACAAGCTGCGCGGCGGCCTTAAGGTTGCCGCGGTAAAGGCGCCGGGCTTTGGCGACCGCCGCAAGGCCATTCTGCAGGATATCGCGATCCTGACCGGCGGCACGCTGATCGCCGAAGACCTCGGCATCAAGCTTGAGAACGTCACCATTCAGCTGCTCGGCCGCGCGAAGAAAGTCACGATCACGAAGGACGACACGACCATCGTGGATGGCGCCGGCGACCAGAAGGAGATCGAGGGACGCATCAACCAGATCAAGGCGCAGATCGAGGACACCACCTCCGACTACGACAAGGAAAAGCTGCAGGAGCGCCTTGCGAAGCTTTCGGGCGGCGTCGCGGTGATCCGCGTCGGCGGCGCCACCGAGGTGGAGGTGAAGGAGAAGAAGGACCGCGTCGACGATGCGCTGAACGCGACCCGCGCGGCCGTTGAGGAAGGCATTCTCCCCGGCGGCGGCGTGCCGTTGCTTCGCGCGGTTCACGCTCTCGACCACATCAAGCCGGCGAACGAGGATCAGAAGGCGGGCATCAACATCATTCGCCGCGCGATCCAGGCGCCGGCCCGCATCATCGCGCAGAACGCTGGCGAAGATGGCGCTGTGGTCGCCGGCAAGATCCTTGAGAAGAAGGACTACAACTGGGGCTACAACGCGCAAACCGGCGAGTATGTCGATCTCGTCGCGGCTGGCGTCATCGATCCGGTGAAGGTGGTCCGCATCGCTCTCCAGGACGCCGCTTCGGTTGCCGGTCTGTTGATCACCACCGAGGCCATGATCGCCGAGAAGCCGAAGAAGGAATTGGCGGCGCCTGCGATGCCCGGCGGCGGCATGGACTACTAAGCCGGCATCCGGCCGTAAAGACGAAGCCCGCGATTGTCTCGCGGGCTTTTTTCGTTTGGGGCGCTGCTTGCGCCTTTCGCTTTTCGCCTGCTCGCCCTTTGGCCGCCGCTCGCCGGACTTCCGCCCAGGGCCGCGCCTCGATTTCGCGCTCGTAGCCGCCCCCGGTCGCATGGCCGTAGACATTGCCCGCGCCGTGGCCCTCCTGCTTCATCGGCTCGGCCTGCGCGTTGAGGATTTGTTGAGGGGCCATAGTAAAGAGTTGTTTGCCTTATTGGGTTCGTTTGGCAAAAAGAGCATTTTTCTTCAATCTTTAGTTGAGTATATTGCAATCGGAGGTAGATCGGTGGGAGAAATTATTCGCGCGCCATCGGGCGCCAGCCAGCGGCGGATCGAAGCGAACCGCATGAATGCGCAAGCAAGCACCGGCCCCAAGACGCAGGCCGGAAAAGACGCGAGCAGCCGGAACGCCATCGCGCATGGGCTAAGGGCGCGAAACATCCTTCTTGCGGGTGAGGATCGTGACGACTTTGTCCGGCTGCGCGTGCCGGTTTTCGCCGAACTTGAGCCTCGGGGCGTCATCGAAAGCGAACTGGCCGAGCAGATCGTCGAGACATTATGGCGTTTGCGGCGCATCCCTTTGTTCGAAAGAGCCCTGTTCGCGTCGCTTGAACAGACCGAGAGGAAGGACGCCTTTTTGTCGGACGTTGGGCTCGCGTCCAAGACCCCGGAGCAAGCGCGGGACATCAAGTTTGGGCGGGTGATCGAACGGTTTCTGAATGGAAACTTCAGCGGCAAGCTCAGCCGCTACGAGACGAACCTGCAACGCCAGCTCTTCCGGCTTCTGACGGAACTGCACAAACTGAAACGCCAGCGCGAGATCGAGATGGAGGCGGCGCCCTTCGTGACGGGCGATTTGCCGGGCGATCGAGGTTGAACGCCAGCCCCGGGACGGCATAGTGTGGTCATATATGACCGCATCCAGACGGAGCGCCACATGCGAACCATCGCTCTGAAGGACGCCAGGGCCGGCTTCTCCAGCCTCGTCGACTTGCCTCCGGCTGCACTAGTCTCCAACTGGAGATCAAGCCACGGCAAACCCCGATCTTCCCTTCCGGCTTCGAGGGGCCTTTACACTCCTCCGGCTTGTAACCGCGCCGCGATGCAGTCGACGAAGCGGGTGGCCTTTTGAATTATATCGAGAGCGTCACCCGCATAAATCTTGGCAAGCGGCCCAACCTCGTAGTCGCAAAGAGTTTTGTAATCATAGGCTTATCCGAGAAACGGCAGAAGATCTTTCGGAACTTGTAGATCGTCCTTAGCTAAGCGGCTGAATTCGCTGTGAACGCCCTTATGGGTTTTGGCGATATTTCCAGTTTGCTCGAAGATATAGCATTCGGCTGCGTGAAAAGCGGCGTAATAAGCCTCTCTAGCGGCAACTTCCGGGATGTTGGCGGCGGCAATTTTTCGCGCATTCACCAGATGCCAGCGCGCTTTTTCAAGATAGAGGATCGATTCCTCTTTCACAGGTCGATGCCTTCGCGCCGCACCGCGTGCATCAGAGGCGTTCGCGCCCTGTAAGAGCCCGCCGGATAGGGAAGCGCCGAAATCATTTCGCCGGTATCCTGTATGATACCCGCGGTGATTTTCGAAATCCGCGCCATTTCCTCATGGCGGCTGGCCAAGTCGAAGTTCTTGAGGAACACGAGCACATCGTAATCGGAATCCGGCCGGGCGTCGCCCCGTGCGCGGGAGCCGAACAAGACCACGCGTTCGATACGTTCTCCGTAAAGATCGGCAACCGCCGCGCGGAATCTGGCAAGGACAGGATCGGTTGTACTCATGGTTGCCTCCGGCGCGCGCTCTCGCAGCGCTCAAGGGACGAAGACATTTCATTAAAGTAGCATGCCGGAGGCCTTGCTTCCACATGCGCGCCGCGCGCCTAGCCATTCGTTAGCTCCCCAACGAATGCCCATTTAGAGTCCTTTGTTTTAGCGGAGTTTTTATCCCAAAACCGGTGACCTCGGGAAACTCCGCTTAGCGCCATATGATGGCAAAGGCGCCAGCCTCGCGCAGCACCATCGCGCCGATGCCAATCAGAACGATCGGGGTCAGCACATGGCCGTACTTGCGAATGGGAGCGCCGATATATCGATGATGGACCAGCCACCTGGCCAACGCGCACCACACGCCGGTCATAAGGGCAAACACCGCAATAATGATTGCTATTTCAAATCCGGACCGGACCGCAAACAGGGGCGTGTAAACACCGATGTTGTCCCCGCCGTTGGCCACCGTGACGGCGACAACCGCGCCGGCCTTGCCAAAAAGACCGCTCTGTCTCCGAGGCGCCGCCGCCGCCGCCTCCTCGTCCTCCCAATAGAGAGCTATCAGCTTTTTCATGCCAATGAAGACCGGGGCCAAGCCCAGCAGACCGGCATAAACCGGAGGGATAATGAGCGCTATCAGAGCGGCCATAAGGCTGAAGAGGACAAGAGCGCCAATGCCCAGATATTGCCCGGCGATCACGTCGCGGGCGCGGTACTTCGGATCTGCAAAGAACCCAAGCAGGACAAAGATGTCATCGATATTGGTTGCGACGAACACAGTGACGCCGATCGCTATCGCCGCTATGACTGTCGCCATCGGTCTTTACCGAAGGTTAAGGATAATTTCCGAAGCGTCTCTACCGCGGCGCAAGTGCTTTCCGCAAGTCCCGCCAGATCCCCATCCAGCGCACCTTCATAGTCCCTGCTTCGGCGGGCGTGTCTTCATGGCGTCCCACACAGCGGCGAAGTGTCGAGAGACGGAGCCTTTCCGGTCCCATAATTCGGCTCCCGGCCCTCTCCCGCCGGCGTCGCTTACGAGCGCTACTCGCTCCCGCCGCCGCGCGTCGCGGCGTTGCGGCGGACCTCCGCCCAGGCCTTCAGCCGCGCCTCGATTTCGCGCTCAAAGCCGCGCCCGCCGGGCCGATAGAAGTGCTGGCGCTCCAGCCCATCGGGGAAATAGTTCTGGCCGGACACGCCCTCTTCCGTCGCGTGGTCGTAGACATAGCCCTCGCCATAGCCTTCCTGCTTCATCAGCTTGGTCGGCGCATTGAGGATGTGCTTCGGCGGCGGCGGCGATCCGCCCTCCTTGGCATAGCGCATGGCCGCGCCATAAGCCTTGTAGGCCGAATTCGATTTCGGCGCGCAGGCGAGGTAGACCACGCATTGCGCGAGCGCGAGTTCGCCCTCGGGGCTGCCGAGGAAATCGTAGGCGTCCTTGGCCGCGTTCGCCTGCACGAGCGCCTGCGGGTCCGCGAGCCCGATATCCTCCACCGCCATGCGCACCATGCGCCGCGCGAGGTACAGCGGCGCCTCGCCGCCGTCGATCATGCGGCAGAACCAGTAAAGCGCCGCGTCGGGGTCGGAGCCGCGCACCGCCTTGTGCAGCGCGCTGATGAGGTCGTAATGGCCGTCGCGGTTCTTGTCGTAGAGCGGCGCGCGGCGCTGGACGAGGGAGACAAGCTCCTCCGGCTCGATAAGCTTCGCGGCGCCATGGGAGGCGCCGAACACATCCTCGGCGAGGTTCAAGACGGTGCGGCCGTCGCCATCCGCCATGCCGATCAGCGCCGCCCGCGCGTCTGGCGTCAGCGGCAGCGCCTTGCCAAGCACGCCTTCCGCGCGTTTGAGAAGCTGCTCCAAATCGTCGTCCGTCAGCCGCTTGAACACGAGCACCTTGGCGCGGGAGAGAAGCGCGCCGTTCAGCTCGAAGGACGGGTTCTCCGTCGTCGCGCCGATCAGGACGATGGTCCCGTCCTCGACGTGAGGCAGGAAGGAATCCTGCTGCGAGCGGTTGAAGCGGTGGATTTCGTCGACGAACAGGATCGTGCCCTGGCCGAAGCGCTGGCGGTCGCGCGCGGCGTCGAACACCTTGCGCAAGTCCTGCACGCCGGAAAAGATCGCCGAAAGCTGCTCGAAATGAAGACCGGCGCCGCGCGCCATCAGCCGCGCCACGGTGGTCTTGCCGGTGCCGGGCGGACCCCAGAACACCATGGAGCGCGGGGCCTCGCCTTCCGCGATGCGGCGCAGCGGCCCGCCCTCGCCCAGAAGATGATCCTGGCCGATCACCTCGGAGAGCGAGGCCGGGCGCAGCCGGTCCGCCAGCGGACGGTTTGCGTTATCGGCGGCGGCGACGCTCTCGAACAGCGGCGCGGACGGTGGAGCGGGTCGCGATTTGGCCATGACAGTCACCCCGGATATGGCGGAGACTCTACACGATTTCACCCGCGATGACGGCGCCAATCGTTCGCTCGCCCCTGTCGGCCCAGTCCGAAGCTTGCCCAGGTTTGCTTGCACCTTGGCCGCCCAGCGGTCATCTTCATAAGCATGGCTGTGAGATCGAGCGAAGGCAGAGATGGGTCGAGAAGAGAAATCCGAAAATTTCGAACGAACCGCCGCAGAACCCCAATAAGCAGAAATCGCTTTTGCGATGCAGGAGCGCCCAGCATCGCAATCGGGTTTTTGGTGGCCGCTGCATAGGATTGATGAGGTTCAAGACAAAAAGACCGCGCTCATATCGATCTCGCCGCGCTCTTCGCCGCCCTTTGCTTGCGCGCCGGCTCTTTAGGCGCGGGAACGAAAGAGATGGCGAGACGGCTTCCCGTGGCGGCCGCAAAGCGCTTCAACGTTCGCGTCGAGGGAAGGTAGCGGCCGCTTTCGAGCCGGGCGATGACGGTCCGCGACGTGTCCATGCGGCTCGCAAGCTCATCCTGGGTAAGTCCGGCGCGGGCGCGAGCCTCGATCATCTCGCGGGCGAGCACGAACTCTGTTTCGAGTTCGGCATACGCCTTTGCGTAATCGGGCTCCTTCATCCACGTTTCGTGCAAATCGGCCACGCGGGTCATGTCACGTCCTTCGCCCTCTTCAGGGCTAACTCGATCTCTTGGCGCGGCGTCTTCTGCGTCTTTTTCACAAACACCCGCACGACCACCGCCCGTTTGCCGCGCGCCGTCACATAAAGCGCCCGTGCGATACCGTCGGCGCCCTTCATGCGGATCTCCCAAAGAGCGCCTTCGATGTGATCGACGTGGGGGGCGCCCACCTTCTCCAAGCCGAGCGCTTCAATTAGCCCTGCGATGCGGACAAAGCGCGCCCGCAGGCCGGCCGGCAATGCCTCAAGCTCAGCGTCGACGGCGGCGTTCAGGGTTTCTACGGTCCAGGCTTCCATATGTAGCAAATTTGCTACCTTCAGGCAATGGACTTCGCAAAGGAAAACTACGCCCGCGTCCAAATCGCGGTCAGGAGAGTGAACGCGGCTTTCCTGGCGATAGCCAGTATCGGCGCCAACGGCAGCTTTCCATCTAATTTGAGGCGTCCCCAGAAATCGATCCGATGACCGCATCCGGCCTGTACCCTCGAAACCGGGCGCGCTCAAAGCGGCCCGGCCGCGTCACCCGCCGATGACGGTGCGGATCGTCTGCCCGCCGCGCTTGATGGACATGCGCCAGAGCCGCGCGCCCTTGCCGACCAGCTTTTCGAGGGTCTTCGTCGAGTCGATCTTCTCGCCGTTGATTTCGGCCACGATGTCGCCGGGCTGCACGCCGAGGCGCCGCGCGATCGAATAGGCTTCGGTCTCCACCACCACGACGCCCTTGGTGTCGCCGATCGAAAGCTCGTCGGCCACGGCGGGCGACAGGTTGGCGACCCTCGCGCCGCCGAGCGGATTGGCGCCCGACAGCTCGCGAATGTCGCGCGGCGGGTTTTCCGGCGCGACCGCCAGCGCCACCGTCACCCTTCGGCGCGTACCCGACCTCAACACCTCAAGCACGGCCTCGCCGGACGCGCCGCGCGTTGTGAACCGGTAGGTGAACGCGTTCGGATCGGAAATCTCCTTGCCGTCCACCGAGACGATGATATCGCCGGAGCGAATGCCGCCCGCCGCCGCCGGGCCGTCGTCGACAACTTGCGACACGAACGCCCCCGTCGCGCGGTCGAGGCCCGCCGCGTTGGCGATTTCAGGGGTGACTTCCATCAGGGCCGCGCCGAGCCACGGCCGCCGCACCGTGCCGCCCTGCATCGCCGACTCCACCACGAGCCGCACCATATTGGCGGGGATGGCGAAGCCGATGCCCTGGCTGCCGCCGCTCTTCGAGAAGATGGCGGTGTTGATGCCGACGAGCCGGCCCTGCATGTCGACCAGCGCGCCGCCCGAATTGCCGGGGTTGATCGCCGCGTCCGTCTGGATGAAGAACTGGTAGTCCGAGATGCCGACGCGCGTGCGCGCCAGCGCCGAGACGATGCCGCTCGTCACCGTCTGGCCGACGCCGAACGGGTTGCCGATGGCGAGCACCTGGTCGCCCACCTCCAGCAGGTCGGCGTCCGCGAAGCCCACATAGGGGAACTCGATATCCGCGCCCTTGATCTGGAGCACGGCGAGGTCGGTGCGCTCGTCCTTCAAGAGCACCTTCGCGTCGAACTCGCGCGTGTCGGCGAGCGCCACCTTGATCTCGGTCCCGGCGTCGCCCTGCACCACGTGGTTGTTCGTCACCACGAGGCCGCTCGGCGCCACGATCACGCCGGAGCCGAGCGATTGCTGCGCTCGCTCGCTATGGCCGAACTCCTGGCCGAACTCGCGCCCGAAGAACTGCTCGAAAATCGGATTGTTGAAGACCGAGTCGCGCCGCACCCGCTGGCGCACATAGACGTTCACCACGGCGGGCGCCGCCAGCTTCACGACCGGCGCGAAGGAGAAGATGACCTGCTCGCGGCTCTCCGGCGCCTTCTTCAGCACCTGCGCCGGGGCGCCGTGGGCGAAGCTGGCGAGGAGAGCGAGCGCAACAACCGCGCGCTTGAGTTTCATGGGCCGCATCCCGTGTGACTGTGTTGACCCTCATCCTGGAGCCGCGAAATGCGGCGTCTCGAAGGATGGGACGCATTTTCGACGCGCAGAAGTAATCCCGCCCGCGCCCGCGATGCAAGAGGCGCGCGCGCCTTGTGGATTTCGCGGCCTGCGTCTTTCAATGAGTGTCGCCGCGGGGATCTGCTTCCGGAGCCTGAACGACTGAATTTACAGGCGCATGCGCGGCGCTGTCCAGGCGAAGCTCGCGTCGCGGCGAGGCCTACGCGTTGGCGCGGTTCGTGCATGTCGGCATACGCAAACCACGAGGGAAGCCAGCGCATGCCGCTCTACACCTACCATTGTAAGAAATGCGACACGGACATGGAACTGCTGGCAAGCTTCTCCGCCAAGCCCGTTTGCCCGCAATGCGGCGGCGGAGAGCTGGAGCGGCTGCTGTCCCGCCCGGCGGCGCAGGGCAAGAGCGACGGCCTCAAGAAGGCCGCGCGCGCCCAGGCCGCGCGGGAAGGGCATTTGAGCAATTTCAGCCGGAGCGAACGCCGCCGCTAAGCCAGTTTTGCCCGGCTCGCAAACGACGCCGCCTCCTCCGTCATCCCGGAAACATACAATCCGGGATCGTAACATGCTGGGACACGTACCTTTTTCGCGATCCCGGCTCGCGCCGCGCCTGGCCGGGATAACGACCGGGGCGTTTTACGGCGCCGAAGCCACGGCCAGCGCGGGCGCCTTCAGCACGGCCTCGCATTCGGCCGGCAACTGCGCCATCATGATCGCACGGCCTTTGCCTTTGGCAAAGGCGGGCTTCGGGCCGGGGCTGGGGCCGGGCGGCGGCGGCCCGGCGGGAACCTTCGGCTTCGACAGCGCCGCGATCCATGCATCGAGCCCCTTGCCGCAGCCCTCGTCGGCGCGCGGTTCGGGCTGGCCCCTGCACCCGGGATCGCTCGCGGGGCATGAAAGCCGCACATGAAAGTGGTCGTCATGCCCATGGATGGGCGTGATCTTGCGCAGGAAGGCGCGATCCTCCTTCACATTGTCGCAGAGCCACTTCTTGATCGCGGGGTTCACGAACACGCGCGCCACCTCGGGGTAGGACACCGAGCGGCGCAGCAGCTTCGTGAAGTCCGGCGACCACATCGCGGGATTGACGTGGCCGGGATCGACGAGAAAACTCTCCATCGGCATGGTCTCGCGCTCGTCCTTCGTGAGCTGCCGCTCCGGCATCGGCCTGTACCAGATGTCGACGTTGAGGCCGACCTGATGGCTGGCGTGCCCGAACGGCATCGGGCCGCCGCGCGGCATGGACATGTCGCCGACGAGAAGCCCCGGCCAGCCGTCCTTCTCCTTCGCGTCCTTGGCGAAGCGCTCGATGTATTTCACCAGCGAAGGATGCCCCCACATGCGGTTTCGCGACAGGCGCATCGCTTGCCAGGCCGGGCCGTCGACGGGCAGCGGCTTCGCGCCCGCGAGGCACCCCCTCGCGTAGAAACCGATGGAGCGCGTCGCCATGTTTGCCGGCGCCCGCGCCCTGGCGAACAGCAACCGGGCCGGCGTCAGCTTCTCCACGACGCCGGGAATGCGCGCGAGGTTAGGGGCCGGGATCTGCGCCGCCGTGGCCGCGAGGCGAACCATGTCGCCGCGGCCGGGGGCGGGGAATTGCGCCACCGTCGTTTCAAATGCGGCGCCCGCGCGCGCATCGGCGCCATTCGGGGCGCCGGGCGCTGGCGGCGCGGCGGCCGCCTGGGGCAGCGTCGTTTGCGGCGGAGGTTCAAACGAAGCAGGGGAGGTTTGAACGGCGGTTCCGGCCGGCGGATAGGCGCCGCCTCGGCCTGCCGCGCCTGGATCGCTTCGGGCGGGGCGGCGGGACGGTCGGCTTCAATCGGCGAAGCTTCAGGCGCGGCCGCGACCTTGCGCGTCTGCGGCGGCGTTCCTTCAGGGGAGGGCGCCGCCTTCGCGGTTTGCGCCGGCGCGGCCTTCGGGGAGGCATCGGGCTTCTTCGCATGCACCGTCTTCGGCTCGGGATGGCCCTTGAGGCGGCCGTCTCCGAAGAGGCCCAGCAGCGCGCCGCCCATCAGCGCGAACAAAAGGAGACTTACGGCGATCGCCGCGGTGCGCATGAGTCGAAAAAGCCGCATTCACGATCTCCCGGCTAGCCGCCAACTATTTCCTAGGAAACAGGCGCGGGCAAGACGCATCGAAGAACCATGAACGGATTTCCGTCGCCGCTTCCTTTCTGAATAGGCGGCGATTATCTCAACCGAAGCTGAGGCCGCGCCGCGCGCGGGAGTGGAGGGCATCGCAATGGAAGAAACGCGCGCCGACGCGGAAAAACGTCTCCGGCGGCTCGAAGAACAGGCGGAGGAGGCCTATTCCGCCATGTACGACGCGCATTCGCCGGGCGCCGCCACGGGGTTTTACAGCGACGCCAAGGAAAGTCTTTACGACGCAATCGGCCTCGCGCGCGTCCTTGGCGAAAGCGGCGAGGCCGAGCGGCTGAGCCAGCGCCTCGCGCATATCAAGGCCGTGTTCCGCGGCCAGTTCGTATGATGCCGGCTCCGGCTGTACGGTTCGCCGCCGATAGCCGTCGTTCCGTGCGCGCCGCGGCATGAAATGCCGCCGCGCAGACACGGGACCGTTGCAAACGCCGACGCCTTGTACGGTCCCGGATAACGCCTTCGGCATTTCCGGGGATGACGGTTGCGGAACCGTTCAGCCGGAGTTGGCATGAGGCGGCGGATCGAAAGCGGCGCCTCTCCGGTTTCGGAGCGCGCATGGGTCTTTTCGCGGACGCGCAACTCGATTATGAAAGCCGGGGATTGCGGCGGCGCCCGGACTGCCCGGCGGGAAAACGCCCTCGACGCCAGCGAGGGGCCTTTCATCAGGAGGTGAGCCATGGCCGAGCGCGTTCTCGTCGTCGAGGATGAGCCGCTCATCGCCTTCGATGTCGCGGACCACTTGCGGGAGGCGGGGTTCGAAGTCGCCGGGCCGGCGGCTTCCGTGCCGGCGGCGTTGAAGCTTCTCGAAGCGGGAGGCTGCGACCTCGCGGTGCTGGACGTGAACCTCGGACGGGAGACCGCCGCGCCCATCGCCGCCGCGCTCGCCGCAAGGTCGCTGCCGTTTATCGCGCTGTCCGGCTATTCCAGCGGCCAGTTCCCGGCAGGCTTCGAGAACGCGCCGGTGCTGACGAAGCCGGTCGATCCGAAACAACTCGTCGCCGAGCTTCGCCGCTTGTTGGGGCGCTGACGAGGGCGCGGCCTGCTGGAGGCGCCCTCCGTAACGCGAACCTCATCGGCTGGCGCGTCAATCGCGGCTTCGACGCCGCGCTACCCCGCCTCGACCTTCGCCAGCGCCATCGCGAAGGCCGCGCTGGACGGCGCGAACGCCGCCCCACCCCCGCCGGCCGGCCGCCGTCATCCCGTGCGCGCCGCGGCATGAAATGCCGCCGCGCGGACACGGGATCGCCCGCGAACGCTAACGCCCTGTACGGTCCCGGATAACGCCTTCGGCGTTTCCGGGAAGACGCTTGCGGAACCGTTCAGCCGGATTCGGCATGGAAGCCTCTTCGACAAGGTCCGCAAGCGGTTCCGAGCCGCTCCGCGCGCATTAACCATGCACGTTTTGCCGGGTCGCCAAAGAAACCGCGCATTAACCAAGGCGGCGCTTTTACGGTATCATAATACCGCAAAAACATGTTTTTTTCCAAACGAACCCAATAGGGTTAATCCGCCCGTCGAACGCCGTCCCGTGCGCGCCCGCCATGCAAGGCCGCCGCGCGGACACGGGACCTTGTCAGGCGGTTTCGCGCGCCTTCACCGCGTGGCCGGCGAGCGTCTTGCCGAGCGACCACACCGCGCTCGGCTTATGCGCGGCGGCGATGGTCGCGTCGAAGGCCTCTTCGATCCACCGGCAATCCTCGTCCGTGATGACGAGCGGCGGCAGGAGCTTGATGGTGAGGCTCGCATGGCCCGCCACCTGCACGAGGATCTTGTGCTCCTTGAACAGCGGGATGGTGATCATCTGGCAAAACAGGCCGGCGTTCGCGGCTTCGAGCGCGTGCCACTGCATCTTGAGCGCGAACGACTTCGGCGCCCCGAACTCGATCCCGATCATCGTGCCCTTGCCGCGCACCTCCTTGATCAGTTCGTACCGGCCCATCATGGACCGGAAGGAAGCCGCGATGCGCTCGCCCTGGCGCGCGGCGTTTTCGATCAGGCCCTCCTCGTCCAGAATGTCGAGCGTGGCCAGTCCCGCCGCCATCGCCATGTCGCTCTTGGCGAAGGTGGACCCGTGCACCACGGCGCGGTCCATGCGGTTGAACAGCTTGTCGAAAATCCATTTGCGGGTCAGCACCGCGCCCACGGGGATGTGCCCGCCGGAAAGCGCCTTCGCCACCAGCACCAGGTCCGGCTCGACGCCCCAATGCTCGATGGCGAGGAACTTGCCCGTGCGGCCGAGCCCGGTCTGGATTTCGTCGGCGACGAACAGCGTCCCGTATTTGGCGCAAAGCTCGGCCACGCCCGCGAGATACCCGTCGTCCGGGATGTGGACGCCCTTGCCCTGGATCGGCTCGACGAAGAAGCCGGCGATCTTCCTCGACTTCAGCACGTCTTCGAGCGCGGTCAGGTCGTTGAAGGGGACCTGCACGCAATCGGGCAGGAAGGTCTCGAAGCCCTTCTTGAAAATCGTATCGCCGTTCATCGAGAGCGCGCCGAAGGTCAGGCCGTGGAAGGCGTGGCTGCAATAGGCGAGCCCGGCGCGCCCCGTGGCCGCGCGCACGAATTTGATGGCGGCCTCCACCGACTCCGTGCCGGAATTGGCGAAGAAGGCTTTCTCAAGGTGCGGGACGCGCGCGAGCAGGCGCTCCGCGAGCACGCCGGCCAGCGGCGATACGTCCATCTGCACGAGGTTCGGCAGTTCGGCGTCGAGCACCTGGCGCAGCGCGGCGTGCACCTTGGGATGGCTCCGCCCGACGGCGAAGACGCCCCAGCCGCTCAACAGGTCGAGATATTTCGCGCCCTCGCGGTCCCAAAGATACTGGCCCTTCCCGCGCACGAAGCCGACATCGTAGCCGATCGTCTTCAGCACGCGGACCATCTGCTCGTTCATGGAGCGCGTGTGCAGCGCATACCGCTCCGTTTCATGTTCAGCGAACAGAGACTGAATATTAACGGTCATGTTTAAGACTCCCGCGCGCCGGCCGCGGAACCGATAAGGCTCCGCATTCTATTAAATTCGACGAAGTCATGTCACACAGCGGGCGTATGGGCAACCCCCGGCAAGACCATATGAATTCCACATTGGCGTATCATGACGCAGGCATGCAAACAAACGGGAGCGCGAAATCGTGAGACCATTCTTGATCGCAGCCATGTTGAGCGTGTTTTCGGCCGGCGCGGCGCTGGCGCAGCCGCCCATGGCGCAGCCGCCTCTGGCGCCGTCGCCGCTCGGCGAATGGGCCGTCGAAAATGGCGAGGCCCATATTCGGATCGTGTCATGCGGGACCGGCCTGTGGGGCGTGATATCCTGGACGAAAGGCCCTCCCGGAACGGATGAGAACAATCCCGACCCGGCAAAGCGCACCCGCTCCATGCTGGGCGTGCCGATCCTCCTCAATTTGCAGCCGGGCCAGAACCGGTGGGAAGGCGAGGTCTACAACGCCGAGAATGGCGAGACCTACAATTCGAACATCAGCCTTGTCAGCGCCGACCAGCTTCGCATCCAAGGCTGCGTGCTGGGCGGGCTCATTTGCGGCGGCGAGACCTGGACGCGGGCGCCGTCGGCGCCGGGCGCGCCGAAGGATCAGGCGGTCTGTTCAGGGCTCGCCAAGTAGGAAGGTTTCTTAGGCTTTCCCCTGTCCTTCGCCTCCTCCTCTTCGGGCGCCTCCACCTCGCGCGGAGGCCCCATGAGGAGGGGCTGGAACAGGACGGCGGCGGCCATGGTGCTTACGAGCGAAAGGGCGAGAAGCTTGCCCATGCTCGATGTGCCAGGGTGATTGGAGAGCCACAGGCTGCCGAAAGCGACCGCGGTCGTCATGCCGCTGAAGAACACCGCCCGCGTCAGCGGCGACGCCAGAAGCCCGCTCCTGCCCTCGCGCCATGCCATGATGTAGTAGATTTTGAACGCCACGCCGACGCCGAGCAGAACCGGCAGCGCGATGATGTTGGCGAAGTTCAGCGGCATGTCGAGGACAACGCACAGTTCGAGCGTGACGATGCAAGCAAGCAGCAGCGGGAACAGCGTCAGCGCCACGTCGTAGAGCCGCCTCAGCGCGAACCAGAGCAAAAGCGCGATGGAGACGAGCGCGCAGATGGCCGCCTGAATGAATGCGCTTACGATGGTGTCGCCGGCTTTCTGGATGCCCAGCGCCTCTCCCGTCGCCAGGGGCGCAATCGTGGCGACGGCTTCGACGAAGCGGCGCAGAACCGGGTTGTCGTTCGAATCGCCGCGGGGCGCTATGGAAACGCGCACGCGGCCGTCGGCGGACTTCCACTCCGAAATGAGATCGGGCGGCAGCGAGGAGAGCGTCACCGTCTCCGGCTTGAGGCTGTTGCGGACGTTGTCCAGCGTGATCTTGAGGGGACGGACGACCGCTTCGGCCGCGCGCGACCTTGCCTCGGGGCTCGCCTGCGCGAGAGCGGCAAGCGCCCTCGACAACCGCTCGGCCGACTTCGCGCCCTTCGCCGCCGCGCTTCGGCTCACGATGACGCTGAGATAGTTCGATATGCCTTCGAGCTTGGCCGCGAGTTCCTGATCGGCCGGCGGGGCGAGCGTCTCCTTCGGATTGAGCGCGTCGTTCAGTTCCAGGGCCGTCGCGGCGATCAACGTCCGCTTCTTGTCCTGGTTTTCGGGCACGAAGCTGCTGAGCGTCATGGCGCGGGAGACTTCGGGAAGATCGCCAAGCTTTTTGGCCAGCGCATCGGCGTCCGCGACAGAGGGCGTCAGCGCCTCCATGGTGCGGCCGGCCGTCTCGGGATCCTTGTTGAGGTCGAGATAGGTCGCGATCGACTCCACATTCGGGCTTCTGAGGTTCATCGGGTTGAAGTCGAACCGCAGCCAATGGAGGAGCGGCAGCCCCGCGAGCACCACGCAAAGCGTCCCGACCAGAACGCCCATGCGATGCCGTTCGAGGAAGCGGTCGACGGGCGCCAGAAACGCGTAGCCGAGCGGATGAGGTTCGGCGGGCGGGTTGAGCAGGCGGAGGAGCGCGGGCAGGACCGTGATGCTCGTGAAAAAGGCGATGAGCATGCCGACGCCCGCGATCAATCCGAGTTCGGAAAGCCCCTTATAGGCCGTGGGCGTAAAGGCGAGGAAGCCGGACGCGGTTGCAAGCGCGGCGAGCGCCAGGCGGCCGCCGGTGTGGTCCGCGTTGGCCACGAGAGCCGGGACAAGTTCGTTGTTCTCGAACCGCTCCGCCCGGTAGCCGACGCTGAATTGCAGGCCGAAATCGACGCCGATGCCCACGAACAGCACGAAGAAGGCGATTGAAATGGGGTTGAACGCGCCGACCATCGCCAGCCCCAGCGCCGCCGTGATCGTAAGTCCCATGAACAGCGCGACGAACACCGCGAAGATGATCCGCGCCGAACGGAGCGCGAGCCACAGAATGAACAGGACCGAGAGGATCGTCAGCGAGGTGTTGAGCTCCACCCCTTCCTTCAGCGTGCCGAATTCCTGGTCGGCGATGGGCACCGAGCCTGTCAGGCGGACCGTCACGCCATCCTTGGCGAGTCCAAGCTCCATCGCCGCCTGCCGGATCGCGCCCGTCGCGTCGTCGCCGGGAGTGAGCGAGTTGTAATCGAGGATGGGATCGATCTGCAGGAATTGCCGCGTCTCGCGGCGCTCCGTGGATGGGCCGCCGCTCATGAACTCCCGCCAGCTGAAGAATGCGGGCCGCCCGGCCGTCGCGTTTTCGAGCACGGTGGACAACGCATCGAACTGCGGCGCGATGCTGTCGAGCGAAATGCGGCGCCCTTGAACGCCGCGCAGCGTCAGCTCAATCGCGCCCAACGCTCCGCGCAAGGATGGATCGGCCGCGAGCGGCTCAAGCAGGGCGCGCGATTTTCCAAGCTGGCCGAGCGTCTCCTTCAGTTCGCCCTCGGACAGGTAGAGCAGGCCATTGCGCTCGAAAAAGGCGCCGCCCGAGGTCTGGCGAACGCTCTTGAAAAATTGTTTCTCCTTCGCCAGCCGCTCGGTCAGCCTATCGGCCGCTTCCGCGGTAAGCTCCGGCGTCGGGCCGTCGACAACGGCGACGATATCGGTCTCCGTCTTCGGGAACGCCTTGAAGAACTCGATCTCCTGCTTGCGCCAGGGAAGGTCGGCGGAAATGAGCTTGCTGATGTCGGTGTTGATCTCGAAGCTGTCCGCTATGAAGAACATGGACGCGATCGAAAGCGCCGCGCCCGCCGCGATCACAGGCAAGGGGCGCTTCGCGCTGAATTCAACGATCGAGATAATGAGTTTCTTTAGCATCGCCTACCGCTTAAAGATGAGCTTAATTTGGCTACTCGCGCGAGTGGCAAGAAAACCAGATGTCACGGCGCCGCACAAACGGGAAGCAAGCCGGGGGAACCGTTTGCCCCCAGACTTAACGCCAAGGCCACGGCGAACGTTCCAGCCGGCCCCGCAGGGCAGGGCGAACGCGCAGACCCGAGTAACGGCGTTGCCCTGTCTCAAACTCCCATGCAAAGCGCCGGGAAGCTGTTAGCCCAAGGTTCTGCTGCAAATATGGCGCGAGATTTTAGTCGCACGCCAGCCGCGGCCAAGGCTCCGCCCAGGGCATATGGAGACGCTGGCGCATTTCGCACCGGAAATTGATGGAAAGCTGCTTTATGTCGCGCCCCAATCGAGGCTCGACGAGGAGACCGCTCACGGCGGCGGGACGCTTCAGCGTGGAGCGCCGCGGCGAGGGCGGGGCGGCGGATGCTGGAAAGGGCCGGGCGCGAATCCGCGCGGGTGAGGATCGCGGCCGGCGCGGCGCTTTACAGGGCGGAGCGCGTCTCTCCCCTGTGCGCGCCGGCGCTTGCGCTTTCGCCGTTTCTGCGCGAGTGGACCTCGAAAAACAGCGCCTGACCGATTACCGCTTTCACCGTTTCGGCGTTGAAGGGCTTCGCGATCAGGAAGGTGGGTTCGGGTTTGGCGCCCGTGAGCAGCATCTCGGGATGGCCGGTTACGAAGATGACGGGCGCTTCCAACTCGCCAAGGATTTCGTTGACCGCTTCGACGCCCGAGCTTCCATCCGCGAGCTGGATGTCCGACAGGATGAGGCCCGGCCGTCTCTCATGAGCGAGCTTCAGCGCGTCGTGGTGCGTCCGGGCGACGCCGATCACCTCATGGCCAAGGCTCTTCACGAGGTCTTCGAGATGCGCGGCCGTGAGCGGCTCGTCCTCGATGATGAGGATGTCGGCCGGGCTAAGCTGATTCGCAATCTCCCGGTCGGCGGATGCGACCAATCCCGCGACCTCGCCCGGATCGGTTTCGAGGATCTGCGCGATGGCGCCGGCGTCGAATCCCTCGACAGAAAGGAGAAGGAAGGCTTGTCTGGGCTTGGGAGTGAGAGTTTGCAGGCCCCGGACCCGGCCGGACCCTTCGTATCTGAAATTCGGGTAGGCATTGGCGTCCACGCTATTCCAGATTTTCAGGAAGATCCGATAGAGCGCGATCTTCGGGTCGAGGCCGGAAGGAAAGATGGCCGGGTTCTCCACAAGCGCTTCCAGCAGCGCCACCACATAGGCGTCTCCGCTCTCTTGCGAACCGGAAAGCGCGCGGGCGAAACGGCGGAGCGAAGGAAGGTGCGGCGCGATTGATTGAGAGACGGACATGTGCTCATCCTGAATTAATTGCAAAGGCGGCGCGGTCGACCCCATTGCAACAAATGGCCGGTCTCGGTGTTCCAGAGCTGAAATGATTTGTGAAATTTGCCTCCATGTCCGGCCCCGGCGATGCCTCAGACAGTAAGGATCCCCCGATAATGAACGAAAATGAAAGGAGCGAGGTGGAGATGCGACTGCCCGCTCAGCAGACCCTGCAGCCTCAGCCCGCTTCCTTTTCCAGGGAAGAGACCCTCCCGCGCGAGAACGCCCTGAACGCCCACAGGACCGGGGATGGCCCGCCGAACGCCGATTTGGACGAGGCGCGCTTCACCGCCGGCGTCGTCAAGCTCTACGAGGCGCTTTTGAAGGAGCCAATTCCGGAGGAAATGCTGCGCCTCGTAGAGGAGTTGAGCAAGCAGGAGCGCGGGTAGATGAGCGATTCCAACCAGGCGGCCTTGCGCGACGAGCTTGTCAAATGGATACCCAATCTTCGCGCGTTCGCGCTGTCCTTGACCCAAAGCGCGCAGCATTCGGACGACCTCGTGCAGGACACCCTGGTGAAAGCGCTGTCGAACCTCGACAAGTTCCAGCACGGCACCAACCTTCGCGCCTGGCTTTTCACCATCCTGCGCAACAGCTTCTATAACGACATCCGCTACAAGAAATACCATCAGACGGCGCCGCTCGACGACGTCGATCCCGTGAACCTCGAATTCAAGGCCACGCAGGACAAGTACATCGAATTCAAGGACGTGCTCAGGGGCATGGGCGGGCTCGTGCCCGAACAGCGCGAAGCGATCATCCTGATCGCCGCCGAGGGCCTGTCCTATGAGGAAGCGGCCGCTGTCTGCAACTGCCCCGTCGGCACCGTCAAGAGCCGCCTGAGCCGGGCCCGGCAGCGGCTCGAAGAGTTCGTGAATGGCGAGAAGGCGATGCCCGAGCGGGTTTGAGGCAGGCGCGGCATCTCGATTTGCCGGACGTCTCCGGCATCGGCATCCTTGAGTATTTGCAGCACGGCGGCCATTTGAAGCTTGCGCCTGTCATTGTGTTATCGACGGCGGATGACGAACCGGAAATCCAGCGCTGCGCCGATCCCGGATGTAACGTTCCATCGCGAAGCCCGTGGATGCCGCACAATTCGCTGCCGCGATTCGTCAGCCTGGCCTTTTCTTTTCCGTCATCAAGGTTCCGGACCCCGTTTAAATGCCCCATCGAAAGCCGCGCATCCTCATCATCGACGACGACGACGGCTTTTGCAGGCTCGTGAAGAGCCATCTGGAGCGCATCGGTTTCGAGGTGCTGACCGCCGACGGCGCGGAGGCCGGCCTCGCCTGCGCCCAAAAGGAAAACATCGACGTTGTCGTTCTCGATCACGTCATGCCGGAACAAGATAGCCTCACGCTTCTTGGCTCGCTCCAGTCGGCGCCGGCGGCCGCGCCGGTCGTCTATGTGACAGCCAGCCAGGACAGCCGCGTGGCGGTCGCGGCGCTGAAGGCCGGGGCGGCCGACTATGTCGTGAAGGACATGCATGGCGATTTTCTGATCCTGCTCGAAAATGCCGTCACGAACGCCATGTTCGCAACCGCCATCAAGCGCGACAGGGAACGGGCCGAGGCGGAAGTCCGGGCGGCGCGCGATCAATTCAAGGCGCTTGCCGAAGAACGCGCGCTTCTGCTTCGGGAAGTCAACCACCGGGTCAGCAACAGCCTGCAACTGATTGCGTCGCTTTTGCATTTTCAGGGCGATCTCTCCGGAAACGCGGACGTCAAGGCCGCGCTGAAGGAGGCGAACGGGCGCGTTCTCGCGGTCGCGCGCGTGCATCGCTCGCTCTACACCTCCCTCGATGTGAGGTGGGTGTCGCTCGCCGATTATTTATCGAGCCTCATTCGAGACCTTCAGAGCGTGAGTTCAGGCGGGGACGGCCACGACAATCCAATCGCGTTTGCTTCCGACCCGATTCAAACCAGCCCCGACGCGGCGGTGGCGATCGGCATCGTGGCGACGGAACTCGTCCTCAATGCGCTGAAGCACGCCTATCCGCAAGAGCGCGGGCAGGTGCGGGTGGCGCTTCGCGCGGCGGGCGCTGAAATTGTGCTCACTGTCGAAGACGACGGCATAGGAGACACCGATAAAATCGGGGCGAAAGGCCGCGGCGGCCTCGGTCAACGCATCATCGCGGGCATGGCCGAGAAGCTGGAGGGCTCGCTTCGCTACGAGACGCTGAGCCCCGGCACGAGGGCGATCCTGACAATTCCGGCAGGCGGGCACACCAAGGTTCAGGCAGATCCGGCCGCCGCCTCGAACCGGTCCTAGGCAGAGCTTCCCAAGTACGCCAACGGATGGCCTTCATTTGTCATCACGGATGGCCTTTGTTCGTCATCCCGCAAAGGCGAAGCCCTATCCGGGACCGTAATAAATCGCAGCGCTCATTTTTTTCTGCGATCCCGGCTCGCGCTTCGCTTGGCCGGGATGACGGTGGGCGTCGATGGCCGGGATGACGATGCGCGTCGATAGCCGGAATGACGATGCGTTGGGCAAATCGGCGGAGCTTGCTCAGCGGCTCTTCAGCTGAGAAAACGCATCCAGCAAGGTCTCGGGCACCGGCTCGGATAGAATATCGGCGCCTATCTTCATAAGCTGCAACTCGATGTTGCGCATGTCCTGCACTTCGCGCGCAAGGGCTTTGTCGTTCTGAAGGAGCGTTTCGAACTCCGCAAGTTCCTCGCCCGAAAGTTGACCGTCAAGGTAAGCCGAGGCGGTCGCTGCCAGCCGGTCATCCTCAAGGATCTCCGCGCCTTCACCGCGGGCGCCGAGAGTATCGCCCGGCTGCTTTTGGTTTGTCATCGGCATGGTTTACGATGCAGTCATTTCTAAAGATTTTTATAGCGAGTTCGTCAGCACATTCGAACAACAGGCTCAACAAACGGTTCCCCCAAGACAATCGGAAATATTCGTTTCGTTGCAGCTTGCGGCAAATTTACGCCGTAGGCAAGCTTCCCGCCCCGAGACGCCCCGATAAGTTGTGTAAGTGTGCTGTTTCGCCTAGGTGGGTCGATTGTCGCGAAGGCGCTTGTCGCGCGAGGGGTTTTTGACTCGCCCCTGCCCCGTGGGGCCGGGACGATTCTCGGAAAGGCGGCGGTCGTGCTTTGGATCCTTGACCCGTCCCTGTCCGGTGGGGCCTTCCCGATTGATCGAGAGGCGACGGTCGCGCTCGGGATTCTTAACCCTGCCTTGCCCCGTCGGTCCGGGCCGGTTCTGGGCGAGCCGCTTGTCGCTTTCGGTGTCCTTCACGCGTCCCTGGCCGGTCGGTCCCGACCGGTTTTGAGCGAGGCGTTTGTCGCGCGAGGGGTCCTTTACGCGCCCTTGGCCGCCGCTCTTCACCTTACCGTTCGAGGTAGAGGCCGCCGCGGCAGCTTTTTTCGTCACGCCTCTGGCGGCTCGACCGCCACTTTCTTGTTTCCCGGCAGACATGCGGGTATCCAAGTCTCCATTTTCGGGGAGCGGACTAAGCATTCGACCGGACTTCCCCAAGGTTGAAAGATTTGATCGTTATAAGCGCCCTCATCGGCAAAGCGAGATAGAGACGCTTAAACAATTTGTATAAACAGAGACAAAACCTATAAATCTTATCAAGAAGCCGGAGCGCCAATGAGTTTTGCTCAAGCAGAAGCTTAAGTTAGTATATTTCGCAAAGCGGCATCGAATTCAAGCATTAACTTACAGTGTATACTAATTATTTATAAACAGCATAACTCGGCACAAGCGCAAAGGCCAAGCTTTGCCTATTCAATTTTGACTTAAAGGAGAAAAAATCTATTCTTGGACAAATCTGTCAGTTGGCGCGTTTGAATTTATAAGCTCTTCGCATGCGAAAATAAAATCCAAGGTTGTATCGGCGGCGAATGTGCGCGCGATATTATGTTATTAAGTCGACCGTATACCAATTCATACCCCTTCTTTTGGAGGAAAAACAAGGGTTTTGTTGGGCTGCGAACGTAATCTTGGCCTGCAAAGCCGCTCACCGAAGCTGCCTTCGCCACACGGTTCGGCGCGCCGCCCAGCTCATCGAACCAAGCTTAGAAACCAGACGCCTTTTTAGAATCCCTCTTTAATGGCCTCCGAGGCCAGAGTCCACCCTTCGAAGGGCTACCATTCCCGGCGGCTTCAGCCGCCGTGGCGATCCAGGAGATTTGAACTTCTTTCGTGATTGTGGCGCCTGGATTGCCTCAGGCTTTGCCCCTCGGGACGACTTTCATCGTTTTCGCCGCAATGCAAATGGGCGCCCTTGAGGCGCGGCTGTCCCGTTTAATTCCGCTGAATTTTCAACATCGTCAGCCCGGAAGGGCGCCTTCGCCCCCATGTCATGTGTGGATGGCTCCCCTGTTGCAAGGGTTTTTTTGGCGCGATGCTTTGCGGCGGGTGCGGTCATGTGTCCGGCGTGCGGCTTTTGCCTGCGCCTCGATGCGATCTGCGAACCGGCTCCCGATCATCCCGGCGGAGTTATCCTCCGATGACAAGGGCGGGTTTTTCCGGTCTGGCCGAGCCTTGAGCATCGCTCCTTTTCACCCTTGCGAACGCGATAAACTTTGAACCTTAGCTCTGCAAAATGGCCGGCTCTCTCATACGTTGGCCATTTGCGCGGCTGCGAGCGGCTTATAAGCTTCGGCCTTGGCCATCAGCGCCCAGGCAATCCTGGCGAGCTTATTGGCAAGCGCGACGGTCGCGAGCCGCCTTGGCCGCCTGGCCAGCAGCCCTTGCGCCCAAAGCGCAAGGGGCGTGGTTTTGTTCGCCAAGGAGCGCAAAAGCGAGGTTGCTCCAAGGACCAGAAGCCGGCGCAGATAGCCATCGCCTGCCTTGGAGATGCCCTTCAGCCGCGTCTTGCCTCCGGTCCCGTCTTGCCGCGGCGTCAGCCCAAGCCAGGCGGCGAGGTGGCGTCCGTTCCTGAACAGGGACGGATCGGGCACGAGCGCGCAAAGCGCGGTGGCGCCGATAAGGCCGATGCCGGGAACGGTGGCAAGGCGCTGGCTTTGCGCGTCGCTTGTGTGCCAGGCCCTGAGCTGCTTCTCGATGGCCGCGAGTTGGACATCGATCGCCGCGATCGTATCGAGGAAACCGGAAAGCGCAGCGCGCGCCACGTCCGGCAGCGCCTCTTTCGGGGCTTCGCTCACGATCTTGATGAGATCGGGCAACTTGCCGATCCCCTTGGCGGCGATAAAACCGAACTCGGCCAGATGGCTGCGAAGCGCGTCGACGAGCATGGTCCGGTTCTTGATCGAAAGATCGCGCGAGCGGTGCAGCATGGCCAGAGCCTGGCCCTCAAGGCTCTTGACCGGCACGAACCGCATCGAGGGCCGGCTCGCCGCCTCGCAAATCGCCTCGGCATCGATGGCGTCGTTTTTCCCGCGCTTCACATAAGCCTTGGCGTAAGCCGGGGGCACAAGCCGCGTCTCATGACCGAGCTTTGCGATCTCCCGCGCCCAGCGATGCGCCGCGCCGCAGGCTTCCATCGCCACCGCGCAAGGATCGAGCTTGGCGAAGAACGCAAGAACCTGGCGCCGCTTCAACTGCTTGCGCATAACGCACCGGCCCTGCGCATCGGCGGCGTGAACCTGAAAAACCTGCTTGGCCAAATCCAAACCGATTATGCTAATCTTTCCCATGGGTGGCTCCCCTCGTCCGTGTCTTCAGCTGACACCCCTTTTGGCACATCGATGCCCTGGAAGGGAGCCATCCACCCCATCATCCCGGAAACGCCGAAGACGTTATCCGGGACCGCAAGAAGGCAAGCGCCGCGGGTCCTTACGATCCCGGATACGCCTGCGGCGCTCCGTAGGACTGTTGCGGCGAGGCGGTAGGCCTTTGTACTCGCCACGGGCTGCGCCCGATTGTCACTTTCGCGGCCGGGACTTCCTCGCGCCGCGCCGCCGGTGCATAGTGCGGCCCCATGAGCGACAGTGCGACCCCTGCGCCGCCAGCGGCGAACAAATCGCCTCGCCCGAAACGCGTGATGGTGTTGGGCGCGACCGGCGCCATCGGCCGGGCGACGGCGCGCGCGCTCGTGGAGCGCGGTCATGAGGCGGTGTGCTTCGTGCGGCCGCGCGCGGGCGCGGGCGGCGCGCTTACGCCGGCGGACAGCGCCGAGCTGCTCAAGGGCGCCGCGCTCCGGTTCGGCGACGTGACCGACCCTGCGTCCCTTGCGCGCGATGGCTTTCGCGGCGAGCGCTTCGACGCTCTGGTTTCGTGCCTCGCCTCGCGCACGGGCGCGCCCAAGGACGCGTGGGCCATCGATTATCAGGCGCATGCCGATGCCCTGGCCGCCGCCAGGCAAGCGGGCGTGTCGCAGATGGTGCTCTTGTCGGCGATCTGCGTGCAAAAACCGCTGCTCGCTTTCCAGCAGGCCAAGCTGGCCTTCGAGAAGGCGCTCATGGAGTCCGGCCTCAACTATTCCATCGTCCGGCCCACCGCGTTCTTCAAATCCCTGTCGGGCCAGCTCGGCCGGCTGAAGCAGGGCAAGCCCTTCCTGGTGTTTGGCGACGGCGAACTGACCGCTTGCAAGCCCATCAGCGATGCCGATCTCGCCCAATACATCGCCGAATGCCTGGACGACGAAAGCCGCCGCAATCGCATTTTGCCCATCGGCGGGCCGGGAGACGCCATCACGCCGAAACAGCAGGGCGAGCGGCTCTTCGCGCTTCTGGGCCGCGAGCCGAAGTTCAAGCGCGTGCCGGTGGCGATGCTCGACGCGATCGTTTTTGTGCTGGGCGGGCTCGGCCGCATCGTCCCGCCGCTGGCGGAGAAGGCGGAGCTTGCCCGCATCGGACGGTATTACGCGACTGAGTCCATGCTCGTGCTCGACCCGGCGACAGGCCGCTACGACGCCGCCAAAACGCCCTCGGCCGGAACCGAGACCCTGTTCGATTTCTATGCGCGCCTCGTCAAGGGCGAGGCGACAGCCGACCTCGGCGACCACGCCGTTTTCTGAGCCGAAGCGCAAGCTGGCCGGCGCCACGCCGCCGGTCTCCTCGACCCCACTAAAGAAGGCCGATGAAGAATATCGCGTTACTGAAGTAATTCCGCAATAGTGGAGGTTGGCAGGACCAGACGCAATGAATCGGGCAGGCGCACGAAACCGGCGGCTTCATAGAAGGCGGCAGCCCGCTCGCTGATCGCATCGACAACGACCATCGACGAGCCGACGATGCCAGCGCTTGCATAGGCCCGGCGCAAGGCGTCAGCCAGAAGCAAGGCGCCCAACCCTTCGCCCTGGCGCTCCCGAGCAATAGCCAAGCGTCCAATGAGCGTTGCAGCGACAAGCGGATAGCGCGGGACAAACTTGCGCGCTGGCAGCGGCACATCTCCCGGCGCCAGCGACGCAGCGCATAATGTGTAATAACCGAGAATGGCATTCGGCTTGTCCAGCCCGGTGAGGATGAACACGGCGTTCGCCATTCGCTTCACGTCCTGACTGGCCTGCGTTTTCAAGTAGCGATCGAGGCTTTCCACGCCACAGGCGAACCCCGCCCGGTCATGATGCGGGCCAAGCGGCTCGATTTTCAAATCCGGCGACGGGCGCCCGCCCACTAAGCGCCGATCCTGCGTTTATGTTCGGCCATAGCCCGTTTGAGCCGTTCCGGCGGCTCCGGCGGATTGATCAGGGCGTCGAAAAATGCCTTGCGATCGCTCTCTGAGAGCGTCAGCGTTTCGTGTTCGGCGATGGTTCGGCGGGCAGCCTCGGTAAGCGCCGCCAGGCAATAGTCGGTGAGTTTGCGGCGTTCAAGATGCGCCGCGCGCTCTATGAGTTCCCTGGTCTGCTCATCCACGCGGAAACCAAGCCGCTCCACACGGGCGGTTGGCTCTGCGGCGTCTGCATGGGGCCTGCGGGTCATGTCTGCGTTCCGGGTAATCGTTTCTGGCGCAATTCGACGATCAATGTACGTCAATCCGACGAACATTTCAATGCGTCTCCCATGGCCATAACGCACCTCAGCCGCATTGCCCTCAGCCCTCATGCTCGCCTCGATGCCGGTCTGGCTGAAGTCGGCGCCTTAACCCGCGAGCCTCAGTCTCCCCTTCGCGCCGCGCGCCGGCTTTATCCGCAGCTCCACATCCTGGCCGAGATCGCTCAGCGCCTTCAGCAGGCGGTCCGTTGAGAACTTGCCGATCTTGCCCCGGAGCAGCGCGGATACGCGGGGCTGATCCATGGCCATGAGTTCGCCGGCCTGGGCTTGCGTCAGGCCGCGCGCGGCGACGATTTCGCCGATCCGCTGCATCAAGCCCGCGCGCAGTTCGAGATCGTCCGCGTCCGGCAAATCGAGGGCGTGAAAGGCGCTCCTGTCAGAGTAGATTACGGGTTCCTTTTCTTCCATGCTTCGTACTCTTCTTCCGCGCGTTTGAGCCTGGCCTTGATTTTATCCATTTCCTGACGCGGCGTTGCGATCCCATGCTTCAACTTCTTCTGAAAAGCATGCAGGACGTAGACCGCCTCGCCGAACCGCACCGTATAAACCGCCCTGTACGTATCCCCTTCGCAGTCCTCAACCACTTCGAGGACGCCTGCTCCGCCGAACCCCTTCAACGGCTTGGCGGAGGCATGCTTGCCGCCCTGCTGCGCGATATAGAGCGCATACCCCACTTCCCGCACCGCTTCTTCCGGAAAGGATAGCAGGTCTTCCTTTGCGCTTCCGATCCAGCCCAGCAGCTTCATGAAGTCCGTTCCAGCGCGCCCTGCATCGCAAAATTATAGCAGTTTTTGACATAGGTCAGTAAAGACATACCGCAAACACGAAACCTGCCGAATGCACAGGGAGATGCCGGATGGGGCTGCGCCCTTCCGGCGGTTGCAAAAAGCCGCTGTCTCGGCGTCGCGCTTTTCTCCCCTTTCCAGCGCGGGCTCCGATCGTGTACATCGCGGCATGGACGATTTGGATACGGCGCGGGACGTTTTGCGCAAGACCTTCGGGTTCGCGGATTTCCGGGCGGGCCAGGATGACATTATTCGCGCGATCCTCGACGGGAGAGACGTGCTCGCCGTCATGCCCACGGGCGGCGGCAAGTCGCTCTGCTATCAGCTGCCCGCCCTGTTGCGCGACGGATTGACCGTCGTCGTCTCGCCGCTGATCGCGCTGATGCGCAATCAGGTCGCGCAGTTGCAGGCCTTTGGCATCGCGGCGGGGGCGCTCAATTCCTCGAACAGCCGCGACGAAGCGAGCGCCCTTCTCGACGCCGTTTCAGATCGCCGCCTGCGTCTTCTCTATGTTGCGCCCGAGAGGCTCGCGCTCGGCGATACCAAAGCGATGCTCAACCGGGCGGGCGTCAGCCTCCTCGCCATCGACGAAGCTCACTGCGTTTCCCAATGGGGGCACGATTTCCGGCCCGACTATCTCAATTTGGGAGAGGTCGCGGCCTCGCTCCCAGGCGTCCAGATTCTGGCGCTCACCGCGACGGCGGACGCCGCCACGCGCGGGGACATTCTCAGCCGCCTCTTCGCCAAGCCTCCGGCGGTCTTCGTCCATGGCTTCGACAGGCCGAACCTGCGCCTCGCCATGCGCGCGAAGAACGACGCCCGCCGCCAGCTGATGGACTTCATCGGCGCGCAGAAAGGCGAAAGCGGCATCGTCTATTGCAGCGCGCGCAAGCAAACCGAAGAGCTGGCCGCCTTCCTCAGCACCAAGGGGATTCCCGCGCTCCCCTATCACGCCGGCATGGACAGCGCCGAGCGCTCGCAAAACCAGGATCGCTTCTTGCAGGAGGACGGCCTCGTCATGGCGGCGACGGTCGCTTTCGGCATGGGCATCGACAAGCCGGATGTGCGCTTCGTGGCCCACGCCAATCTGCCGAAATCCATCGAGGCCTATTATCAGGAGATCGGGCGCGCGGGCCGCGACGGCTTGCCGGCATCGACGCTGACGCTTTACGGGCTCGACGACATGCGCCTGCGCCGCATGCAGATCGAGGAAAGCGAAGCCCCCGACGAACAAAAGCGCGTGGAGCGCCGCCGGCTCGATGCCCTCATCGCGCTGTGCGAAGCGCCCCGCTGCCGGCGGCAGACGCTTCTTGCCTATTTCGCGGAGGCCGCCGAGCCGTGCGGCAATTGCGACCTGTGCGAGGAGGGCGTGGAGCTTGTCGAGGGCACGATCCTCGCGCAAAAGGCGCTGTCCGCCATCGCCCGCACCGGCGAACGCTTCGGCGCCGAGCATCTGATCGCCCTGCTTCGCGGCCAGGCGACGGAGCGCATTACGCAGCTCAGCCATGACAAACTGCCGACATTCGGGGTTGGCGCGGACATCGGCGCAACTGCATGGCGCGCGATTTTCCGCCAACTCTATGCGGGCGGCGTCATCAATCTCGACGTTGCCGGATACGGCTCATGGAGCATCACCGAACGGGGCCGGGAGGTTCTGCGGGGCAAGGCAAGGGTAGAGTTCAGGAAGGAAGCGCTTGCGGAGCGGCCAGAGAAGCGCCCCGCGCGCCCGGCGTCGCCCGCCGGCGGCGGCGGTCAGGCTTTATCGGGCGCGGACGCGAGCTTGTTCGAAGCGTTGAAAGCCGTTCGGCGCGCGTTCGCAACCGAAAAGAAAGTTCCCGCCTATGTCGTGTTCCCCGACAAGACCCTGCTCGACATGGTGCACATCAAGCCTCAAACGCTGGATCAAATGGCCATGGTCCATGGCGTGGGCGCCGCAAAGCTCGAACAATATGGCGAGGCGTTTCTGAAGGCCGTTTCGGAGCATCTTGCAGGCGCGGCTCCCGGATCGGGCGGCTGACGCCCAGCTTGCGCCATCTGGGTTCTGAGCCGGCGCAATCGATGTGCGACGCCGTTTGAGCCTTCACATCGCCAGCGCGGGCATATACCATGCGGCCGCATGGGAATGATGAGGATCTCCTATGCGCCAAGCCAGGGAAGACCCTAACCTCGCTGAGGTCAAGGCAGTTCTCAGGAAACTCCAGCGGCTCGATTTACCAGGCGAAGCTCAGCCTTTGCCGGACCGGGCCGCGCCTGCGCCTCGGAGAAGCGCTCCCTCCGCCGCGGAGCCCGCTCCGAACCTCAGCATTTTCGACCGCAAGCGCGCCGCTTTCGAAGGCCCGGCCGCGCGTGCTAAGCCCCACAACCGCTCTCTGATTTATGCGGCGGTCGCCTTGGCCTTCATTGCAGCCGCGGGCGCGGTTTACGCTTGGGTCAAGGCCCCTCACAATTCCTCAGCCCTCGCGCGCAACGATGACGCAAGGCCAGCGCTTAGCAAGCAGGACGAGAGCATTCTCATAACCGAGGCTCGCGGTTTCCTCAGCAAAGGCGACGTTGTGTCGGCGCGCGCGCGCTTGAAGCGCGGCGTTCCCGAAGAGCGGGCGGATCTTGCGTTCATGCTCGCCCAATCCTTCGACCCCAATTACCTGCGCACGCTGCCATCCCTCAACGCAAGTCCCGACCGCGCCGAGGCGGAGCGCTGGTATAGGAAATGGCACGAACTGGCTGTGAACGGCGGGCTCGAAATGGATAGCGAACGGCTAAGGCGCATCATCAACGCCATGCCGTAGCTTGTTCATTCAACTGGCGCCGCTTGATCTACCTTTTTCTCTGCACTAAAGATCGCGTTTTACCGACTTCGGTCCCGGCCCAGCACAGGGCGGTTCAGCGAGCGTATCCGATGCGTTTCCTCATCTTCATGGTTGGCGTTTCTCTTTGTCTGGCGCAGACGGCTTTCTCGCAGGTGAATTGGCCGGCTCCGAAGTCCGGGACGCGGATGGTGACCATCCTGTCGGATGGAACTTCCGACCCGAATGGCGCGGCGTCGCAGGTGCTGAGCGAGATTGCGATCGCGCTCGACAAGGATAGCGACGTGCGCGTTCTGTCCTTGAGCGGCTATGGAGGGGTTACGAACGCCCGCGATCTTCTCCTGCTTCGCGGCGCCGATCTGGCTGTCGTCAACAACGACGTTCTGGCGTATCTCGACCTTTCCCGGACGCTGCCCGATGCCCGGCGGAAAGTCCGCCTCATCGCTCCTCTCTATCGTCAGCGCGTCTTTCTCTTCGCGCGTTCGAATGTGAAAACCGTCGAAGAGCTGAAGGGCCTCAAAGTGGGCGTACCCTCGTCGCGGACCTCGCGCGGCGTGACAGCCAGGACGGTTTTCGGGATGCTGAAGATCCCCGTTCAATTCGAAGAACTCGAACCCAAGGAACTCGCCAAGAAAAATCTCGACGCCATCCTCCTTTTCGAGAGCGATCTGCCCGATTTGAAAGCATTCGGGATCGCGCCCGGCGCCTATCGTCTCCTGCCAATCCCGGCTGCAAGCGGCCCTCTCTCCCGCGTGTATCTTCCCGCCAAGCTCGGAAAGACGCAAGTTGCGGGCTTTGGCTCCGGCCAAGCCGTGGACACCATTGAGGTCAGCACCCTGCTCGCGGCGTTTGACTGGAACGCCAAACAAAGCCGGTACGCCGACGTTGTCGCCTTTGTCGAGAAGTTCTTCGCGCTTCTGCCGAAGATCCGGGAGAGAAACCCGAACTCTCCCTTCACGAGAACCGACGTGAGAACGGTTCCTCCGGGCTGGCAGCGCTTCGCGCCGGCGGAGCCATTGGCCGCGTCCGCTCCCCGTCTGACCGCCAAGGAAGCGGCGCAGGCGCCGGTCTGGAGCGCCGAAGCGCCGCCTGCGAGGCGCGCGCTACGGCTTTTGGCTCTCTCGCATCCGCCGCTAACGGACGCCCAGCAGAGCGACGGGGGCGTCGCTTTCAAGCTGCTTACCGGAGCGCTCGAATTGGCGGGCGTGGATGTGAACGTGCAATGGGTCGATGGAGAGAAAGACTTTCTCGACGCCCTGCTGGCGAGCAAGGCCGACGCCGGCGTCTTCTGGCAGACTTTGAACTGCGACGCCCCGGGCGATCAATCGGCAAGCGGAGCAGCCGTCTGCGACACAGCGGCTTTCTCGGAGCCCATTATGCTCGCTGTCCTCGGCGTATTCGCCCGCGTCGACACGCCGCTCGGCGCCGAGGGCCAGGAAGGGCGGGTGCGGACCCTTTGTGCGCCCGAGAGCCAGCCAATTTCCGAAGAGGCTCTGAACGCCATTCCGTGGCTGAAGGGCGCCGAGGTCAAAATGGTTCGCCTGAAAACCGTCATCGACTGCATAGCTGCCCTCGACCGCCATGAGGCGGAGGCCTTGATCGCTCTTGAACCCGAGGGCCGGTTCGTGATTGAAAAGCTGAAGCTCTCACAATCGCTCCAGCTCTCGCAGAGGATCGCCGTTCCAGCCGGTCTTCACGCCCTCGTCGCGAAAAGCAATCCGAGACAGGCGCAGCTCATTCAAACCATCAACGAGGCGCTGGCAAAATTCAGGGCCAGCAAGGATTACGCCGAAGTCATCGCATCCCACATCGCCGATCTGACGGGGTCCGCGGCCCGCATCCCTTAAAGCGAGATCCACAAAATCGGAACCGGCCGTCATGCGAGCGAAGCGCGCGGGGCTCGGGCAATCCGCGTTTCTCGGCATCGGCGGCGATCCGGGAAGCGGCCAGCTATGCGAGGACGATGAGGAAGCCGGTTGTCGCCTTCATCGCAGGGCGCTCAGCGCCGGAAGGCCGCAAGATGGGGCATGCGGGCGCCATCGTGACGGGCAATCGCGGCACATACGCGTCGAAACGCTCGGCGCTGGAGGCCGCCGGCGTCGCCGTGGTGGACATGCCGATGGTCATCGCGGGCGCGGTTCATGCCGGCCTTCGGCGGGTGAAGACGTAATGCGACTTTTGCCCAAGCGTCCCGGAACCGGCTTTCCGGTATCTTTTCAGCGTTGCGGTGTTATGATACCATATGAGGTCGCCTAGGAAAATGGGGTCGTGACTTATGACGAGCCGTATAAGGCGGCGAACTCATCCGTTGAGCCTGCGCGCCTCTTCCGGCAGCATGATCGGAATGCCGTTGCGCACCGGGTAGGCGAGCCCCGACGCCGCGCTGATCAGCTCCTGGGCGTCCTTGTCCCACTGCAGCGGCTGCTTTGTCAGGGGGCATACCAGGATCTGAAGAAGGGTCGGGTCGATCTCGTCTTTTGTCTCAGAGGCGTCCATTGGGCTGAACCTTGTTGCTGAGTGCCATGCTCTTGTACCGCGCGCCGCGCTAAAATGTCGTTTCGCAGGTTTTGCGAGAGGGCGCTAGTGAAGGCTTGTCCCAGATCCGGTGTCTGGCGCGGCGATCTCCATCTCGGCCAGCGCCATCAGCACCTCCGAGCGCGACTTGAGGTCCGGCGCTTCGAGGAGCGCTTGCTTTTCCTCCGCCCCGTAGGGGCTGATCATGGACAGCGTGTTGATGAGAAGCTCGGTGGGCGAGCGCTGGATACTGTCCCAGTCGGCCGAGAGCTGGCGCGAGTTGAGATACGACCTGAGCACCTGCATGAATTTCGGCCAATCCACCGCGTTCTGGCCGTGCCCGCGCACCAAATCTTTAAGGTAAGGAGAGAAATTGACGTTGCAAAGGCGGTACGGCTTCGCGGTGCGAGCCTCGCCCACGATGTCGAAGCGGCAGATGCCGGTCAGCGTGATGAGAAGCCGCCCGTCCTCCGCTTCGGAGAATGCGGATAGCCTGCCGGCGCACCCGATCGGGCGCAGCGGATGTCCCTTCGAGACCGGCGACTCCTCATGCGAGCCGAACGGCTGCACGATGCCGACGATGCGGTCGCCCGCAATCGCGTCGTCCACCATGCTGAGATAGCGCGGCTCGAAGATGTTCAGCGGCAAGTTGGAGCGCGGGAGGAGGATGCACCCATGCAGGGGGAACACCGGGATCTGTCCGGGAAGATCGGCCTGCGTGCGATATCTGTCCGTGATGCCCAAGGGGGCCTCCTTCACAAGATCAAGCGAAGAGTAGCGACGAAAGGCGCTGGCGCCCCGATTGCGTCAAAGGATTCTTCGGCCCCCACGCATCGAAAAGCTCGACCAGCTGTTTGCGCGCCGCGTCGTCGTTCCAGGAGCGATCCTTCCGCACGATTTCAAACAAATGATCGAGAGCCTCCTGGCGCTGGCCCATGGCGTTGCGCGCGATGGCGAGCTTGAAGCGGGAATCCCAATCCTTAGGGTTAGCGGCGACAGCTTGCTCCAAGCCTTTGATGTCCGGCTTCGTCCCCGCCTTTCTCGCAAGGTCGAGGGCCGCCTTTGCGCCGCGATAGCCGTCGGCGGTCTGCTTCGCGGGCGGAACGAGCGCAAGCGTCTGCTCGGCGCGCTCGAAATCCCCTGTGTGAATGTAGCACTTGGCAAGCCCGCCGATGGCGTCCACGTTTTCGGGGTCGTGCTGGAGAACAGCCGCGAACTGGGCGGCCGCGCCACCGATGTCGCCCGCCGCGAAGGCGGCCTGCGCGTCTTCCAGGCCGGCCTCTTCGCCGGCGTCCGGACCGAGGACACGCTGAACGAAGGCGCGAACCTGGCTTTCCGGCAAGGCGCCCATGAAGCCGTCGACGGGCTGCCCGTTCTTGAAGGCAAACACCGCCGGGATCGACTGCACGCCGAGTTGCGCCGGGATGTCCGGGTACTCGTCCGTGTTCATCTTCACGAGGCGCACGGCGCCACGCGAGGCTTTCACCACCTTCTCAAGGATGGGCGTGAGCTGCTTGCATGGTCCGCACCACGGCGCCCAGAAATCCACGATCACCGGAACTTTCCGGGAAGCCTCGATGACGTTGGCCACGAATGACTTGGTCGTCGTGTCCTTGATCAGGTCGCCCGAAGCCTCGGGTTTTTTGGCGGCGCCGCCGCCGAAGAGCGAGATGGCCATCAGTGAATCATCCGGATAAATCATGCGACAGCGGAGGCGTATGAAAAAAGGCTTGCCGCGATCCGCAAAAAGCCCTCGGGTCAAATGGGCTCCCCGCCGCGATCAAACAAGCGCAAACTTTAGGAACTACGCTTGTCTAACCCGGCGCCTTCCGTCAAGAAAAGAACCGCGCATCGGCGCGGCTTAATCGCAAGCTTGCAAATAACTTCGCAAAGCGGCGCTTGCGCGCGCCCCAAATCGCCCTTAGAAGGTGCGGTTTAGCTGATGTTTTCGGGGGCCTCGATGCTACAAGAATCTCAGACGCTTGAGAGGGGCGCCGTTCTTGCGCCGCCAGCGGGGCTTGCGCCAGCTCAGCTTGTTGGCGCGAGCTGGCGCGTCGCGACGGCGACCCGCGCCGAAATCGAGGCCGATCCGCGCTGGGCGGGGGCGCTCGCGGGCGAACGCAAGGATCGCCGCTATTATGAAATCGTCGAGGACACCATCCTCCAGGGGTTCGATTACCGCTATTTCGTTCTCAGGGACGAAGCGGGCGAAGTTCGCGCCATCCAGCCGTTTTTTATCAACGACCAGGATCTTGTCGCCGGCGCCAGCCCTGAAATACAAAAGCTCATCGCTTCGTTCCGGCGCATCTGGCCGCGTTTCCTTAAGATGCGAACCCTGATGGTCGGGTGCGCCGCTGGCGAAGGCCATCTCGATGCGCAAGACGCCGCGTCTCGCGCCACCGTCGCGCGAAGCCTTGCCAGCGGCATCGGCGAGCAGGCGCGGCGCTTCAGGTCGAAACTGATCGTATTCAAGGAGTTCGCCAAGACGGACCGGGCCGCGCTCTCTTGTCTGGCGGAGCGCGGTTTTGCCAGGGCGCCGAGCATGCCGATGACGCGGCTGCGTCTCAACTTCGCGACTATCGAGGATTATCTGCGCAACGTGCTCAGCCGCAACATGCGCTCCAAGCTGCGCCGCAAATTCAAGGAGTTGGAGAAGCTGGCGTCGCTCGAAATGAGGATGGTGACGGACATCACGCCTTATATCGATGAGGTCTATCCGCTTTATCTGGCGGTTTACGAGAAGTCGACCCTCCATTTCGAGAAGCTGACGCCGGACTATTTCGTGAAGCTCGGGCTCGCCATGCCCGATAAGGTGCGCTACTTCCTGTGGCTCCGCGACGGCAAGGTTGTCTGCTTCAATCTCTGCATGGCGCACAACGACGCCGTGGTCTCCGAGTATATCGGCTTCGATTACAACGTCGCCTTCGATCTGCACCTTTATTATATCGCCGTGCGCGATGTCATGAAGTGGGCGCTCGCCAACCGGTATCAGTGGTATTGCTCGACGGCGCTGAATTACGAGCCCAAGTTTCACCTGAAGCATGAGCTCGAACCGCTCGACCTCCACGTCAAGCACACCTCGCCGGTCGTCAATTTCTTCATGAAGCGCGCGCTTCCGTATATGGAGCCGACCCGCTACGACAAGCTGCTCAAGCTCTTCCCGAATTACGGCGACCTGCACGCCGCGGTTTGAGCTTGCGGCCTCCGAAGCCGCCGCTTGTTAATGCCGCCTTAACCCTGGCGCCCCGGAATAAGGTTACGCCAGTTCGCGGTTTTTCGCCCTTTTTCCCTTATTATGTTAAGTATAGCAGGTAGCGCCTTGCGGAAGCCTTAAGCGGCGCTATCTCATTGGTTTTTCAAGCGAATTTCGGCCAGCGGCATGAAAACGCGGGCGGTTGCGCCGGCCGCTCTCGCAACCTCAGATTACGATTTTTAGTTAACGCGCGCAACAATAAAATCGTAAACTAGGATTTCTGAACTGCATTTTTCGCGTCGAATCCGGCATTTTTTGCGTTTTCGGCCCGGATTCGCAGGGAGTTGCCCCTGCGTTTCCGGCCGTTAACCTCTGCCGATTTTAACCATGCGATGGCGGTACGAAAATCCGCCGCGCCTTACAGTTCGAAGATCTTGAACTGTAAGGGCCGCGCGCCGCGATGGCCGCCCGCCTGCGCAAGCCTCACGGCGTCCTTGACTCGATTCGCCTGCTTGGGGTCGATTCCGGACTCCGCTTTGCGAAGGACCCCGGCAGCTTGACCTTCAGCTGCGGACCTCTATCAGAAATTTCGCCGCGAAGCTTCCCAGCTTGCAATTCCCGAGCTCACTCGCGACCCATTCCAGCCGTCTATACCATCGGCGTCGCTCTTAGGCAGAGGTTGAGGAAGTTCGACATGCGGGTGACGTTTCTAGCCTTGGCAAGGCGCACGCAAACTCGCAGTGCCGGACTTCTCAAATTTATTAGTAGAATGCTTTTGGCGCTTCTTCCCGGACGATAAGAATCAGGATCGGGTACTGCATCAGAGTGCGGGGGGAAGGCCGAGGAAGGCGCTCATTCGGAGTGCCGTGAATCGCGCAGGGGCAACTAGACTCAAGATGCATGCTTTCAGGTGGCAAAGCATCGAGGACGATTAGACTGCATTCTGATATGGCGAGCTTTCGTTATTGATTTATGTTTCGGCGATTTTGCAGAACTTGACGCACACAGCGGCGCTTCCGGGCGGGATGAAGCGCGAAATCCAGCGCGCGGCGCAATTGCGCTGTTCAGGGAACCGAGGTTCTGTCACAATTGACGCATGACCACGATCCCCCTTGAAAAAGCACGAAACGACTTGCCGGCCCTCGTCGAGAGGGCGCTCGCGGGCGAGGAAATCGTAATCGCGACGCCAGGCGCCGCCGGCGTGAAGCTTGCGCCGCACCCGCTCGTGTCCGGGCAAATCGGGGACGCCCGCGCGAGCTATCGCGGGCGTGGCGTGCTCAAGGGAAAACTCGTTGTGGGTCCGGAGTTCTTCGAGCCGCTGAGCGATGAGGAATGCGGCTGGGGCGACAGCACGAGCGCTCCGTGAAGATGCTTCTCGACACCCATGCCGTGTTGTGGTGGTTCGCTGACGATCCGGCGCTTCCAAAGCACATTGAAGCCCTGGTCGACAATCCGGCCAATACAATCTTCGTAAGCGCGGCTTCGGCGTGGGAAATCTGCACAAAAGTCCGAATTGGCAAGCTGCCAACGGCTCAAGCCCTGTGCGAGGACTTCAGCGGTTATATCCGCCGCTATCATTTCGAGCCGCTTGCGATTACGGTCGAACACGGCCGTTTGGCCGGCCAGCTGATTGGCTCGCACAAAGATCCGTTCGATCGCATGCTTGCGGCGCAGGCCTTGGTCGAGGACGTGCCGCTCGTAACCAACGATCCGGTGTTTTCCGGGTTCGGGGTGAAGGCGATCTGGTAGCCGGGCTTGGCGGCTTGGCGCGCGCCGGGCGGGAACGGCGGCTCATCCCCAAATAGCAGCCACTCTCCGAAATCGGCCCGACTTCCGCACTCGCCCTTCAGCGCGCGTCGACCACTCGCCCCCCCCATGCGGCGAACGTCCGATTGCGCGGGCCGGCGGAATTCTGCTTAAGGTCCGGCTCCGGCGATGCTAGACTGGCGCCGCATTTTCACGGGACGCCGGCGTGGCGAACGACCGGCCTTGACGGGCGTCCGCAAAATCTGCGATCCGCAAACGATCCTCAACAAGGGAGAACGGCATGGCGCGCGCCAAAATCGCACTCATCGGATCGGGCATGATCGGCGGCACGCTGGCCCATCTGATCGGCCTCAAGGAGCTTGGCGATGTCATTCTTTTCGACATCATGGAGGGCTTGCCCCAGGGTAAGGCTCTGGACATCGCCGAATTGTCTCCGGTCGATGGCTTCGACGCCGGCTTCACGGGCGTGAACGACTACGCCGACATCAAGGGCGCCGACGTCGTCATCGTGACGGCCGGCGTGCCGCGCAAACCCGGCATGAGCCGCGACGATCTGCTCGAAATCAATTTGAAGGTCATGGAGCAGGTTGGCGCGGGCCTCAAGAAATACGCCCCCGACGCCTTCGTGATCTGTATCACCAACCCGCTCGACGCCATGGTGTGGGCGCTCCAGCGGGTCACGGGCCTGCCGAAGAACCAGGTTGTCGGCATGGCGGGCGTGCTCGACGGCTCGCGGCTGCGCTATTTCCTCGCGCGCGAGTTCGACGTGTCGGTCGAAGATGTGTCGGCCTTCGTGCTCGGCGGCCACGGCGACACCATGGTGCCGCTGACGCGCTACACGACCGTCGCGGGCATTCCGCTGCCGGACCTCATCAAGATGCGCTGGATCACGACCGAGCGGCTGAACGAAATCGTGCAGCGCACGCGCGACGGCGGCGCCGAGGTGGTCAAGCTCCTGAAGACGGGCTCGGCTTTCTACGCGCCCGCCGCGTCGGCCATCGCCATGGCCGAGTCCTACCTGAGGGACAAGAAGCGCGTTCTGCCCTGCGCCGCCTATCTCACCGGCGAATACGGCGTGAAGGGACTGTACATCGGCGTGCCCGCCGTGATCGGCGCCAAGGGCATGGAGCGCGTGATCGAGATCGACCTCAACACCCATGAGCGGCTCGATTTCAAGCGCTCGGTCGAAGCGGTGCAGAACCTCGTCGAGGCCTGCGTGCGCATCGCGCCGGGCTTGCAGCAGCCGGCCTGAGCCCCGCCGCCCGTATTCTCTCCGCCATCCCCTCACACACAATAAGAGCGCACCATGAACGTTCATGAATATCAGGCCAAAGCGATCCTCCGAGACTATGGCGTTCCCGTTCCCAAAGGGCACGCCGCGTTCACGCCGGAGGAAGCGTTTTCGGTGGCGAAGGATCTCGGCGGCCCGGTCGCGGTGGTGAAAGCCCAGATCCATGCGGGCGGCCGCGGCAAGGGCAGCTTCAAGGAAAAAGAGGCGGGCGAGAAGGGCGGCGTGCGCATCGCCAAATCCATCGACGATGTGAGGCTGTTCGCCGATCAGATGCTGAGCAACACGCTTGTCACCATCCAGACGGGCCCGGCGGGGCGCGTCGTGAAGCGGCTTCTCATCGAGGAAGGCGCCGCCATCGCGCGCGAGCTGTATCTGTCCTTCGTGATCGACCGCGCCACGTCCCGCGTCGCGATCATCGCCTCGACGGAAGGCGGCATGGACATCGAGGAGGTCGCCCACAACACGCCCGAGAAGATCCTCACGCTCACCATCGATCCCGCGACAGGCTACTCGCAGTTCCACGGCCGCGAAGTGGCGTTCGCGCTGGGCCTGAAGGACGGCCAGATCCGGCAATGCGTGACCCTGATCGGCAACCTCTACCGGGCGTTCACCGAGAAGGACATGAGCCTTCTCGAAATCAACCCGCTGATCGTGACCGCGAAGGGCGATCTCGTCTGTCTCGACGCCAAGCTGAATTTCGACGGCAACGCGCTCTACCGCCATCCCGAGATCGTCAGCCTGCGCGACCTCGACGAGGAAGACCCCGCCGAGGTCCTGGCCTCGCGCTACGATCTGTCCTACGTGAAGCTCGACGGCAATATCGGCTGCCTCGTGAACGGCGCCGGCCTCGCCATGGCCACCATGGACATCATCAAGCTTTACGGCGCGGAGCCGGCGAACTTCCTCGACGTGGGCGGCGGCGCCACCAAGGAAAAGGTCTCCGAAGCGTTCAAGATCATCCTCTCCGACCCGAACGTGAAGGGCATCCTTGTGAACATCTTCGGCGGTATCATGCGCTGCGACATCATCGCGGAAGGCATCATCGCCGCCGCGCGCGAGGTGAGCCTCGCGGTGCCGCTGGTGGTGCGCCTCGAAGGCACGAATGTCGAACTCGGCAAGGACATCATCAAGAAGTCGGGGCTGCAGGTCATCCCGGCGGACAACCTCGCCGACGCGGCGGAGAAGATCGTGGCCGAGGTGAAGAAGGCGGCTTGACCCTCCACACAGCCACACATAAGCTGTGTTGGCGTGAAGGAGAACGGCCATGAAAAACATAACCCTTGCCGTCGAGGATGAGGTGCTGGCGGAGGCGCGCAAATACGCCGCCGCCAACAATACGACGGTCAACGCGCTTGTGCGGGACTATTTGGGCAAGCTCGCGCGGCAGCAGGATCGCGGTGCTGAAGCGAGGCGGCGCCTGATCGAGTTGGCGGAGCAGTCGACATTCGATCCCGGCGCGGATTGGAAATGGGATAGGGAGGCGCTGTATGATCGTGGAGTGTTTTCTCGACACGAACATCCTCCTGTACGCGGCTTCCAGGAACCCGGCGCACGTCTCAAAGAAGACAAAGGCGATTGACCTTATCGCGGAAAGGCGGTTCGGCCTTTCGGCTCAAGTTCTCCAAGAGTTTTACGCCAATGTGACAAAAAAGGCAGACTTCGGCTTGCAGCCCGCGGCGGCGTTGGAGTGGATCGAGAACTTGGAGGAATTCGCGCCGTGCCTGCCTGTGGACGCCAGCCTCGTCAAGTCCGCGGCGGCGGTCTCCGCGAGGCATAAAATATCGTATTGGGACGGCGCCATCATTGCGGCGGCAGTAGCGATGGAAGCGCCGGTCCTTTACACCGAAGACCTCAATCACGGGCAGGCCTACGGGGCCGTGACGGCGATAAACCCCTTCCGCGACCAGAGGCAAGAGGCGGGCTTTCACGAGCCGCCCGCCAGACCGCTGGAAGGAGCGCCGTAATCCCCATTTCGGCTTAGACGCAGCGAAACCCTTGCGGCCAGCCGCTCGTCCCGTCAAACTCACTCTCAACGAACAACCGGATCAGATAAGGCACTCGAAATGGCCATCCTCGTCGACCGTCACACGAAAGTGATCTGCCAGGGCTTAACCGGCGCCCAAGGCACATTCCATACCGAGCAAGCGATTGCCTATGGCACCAAGATGGTCGGCGGCGTGACGCCCGGCAAAGGCGGCTCAACCCACCTCGGCATTCCGGTCTTCGACACGGTGAAGGACGCGGTCGCGAACACGGGCGCCAACGCCACGGCGATCTATGTGCCGCCGCCATTCGCCGCCGACGCCATCCTGGAGGCCATCGAAGCCGAAATCCCCATCATCGTGACCATCACCGAGGGCATTCCGGTGCTGGACATGGTGAAAGTGAAGCGCGCGCTCGCCGGCTCGAAGTCTCGGCTTGTCGGGCCGAACTGCCCGGGCGTCATCACGCCGGGCGAGTGCAAGATCGGCATCATGCCCGGACACATCCATAAGCGGGGCAGCGTCGGTATTGTTTCGCGCTCGGGCACTCTTACCTATGAAGCTGTCCATCAGACGACCATGGCCGGCCTTGGACAGACCACCTGCGTCGGCATCGGCGGCGATCCCGTGAAAGGAACGGAGCACATCGACGTCCTCGAAATGCTTCTGGCGGACGACGAGACGGAGTCGATCATCATGATCGGCGAAATCGGCGGTTCGGCGGAGGAAGAGGCGGCGGCCTTTTACAAGTCATCGCGGCGCAAGAAGCCTATAGTGGGGTTCATCGCCGGCGTCACCGCGCCTCCCGGCAGAAGGATGGGCCACGCCGGAGCCATTATTGCCGGGGGCAAGGGGTCGGCCGGCGACAAGATCGAGGCGATGAAGTCCGCCGGAATCCATGTCTCTCCGTCGCCCGCCGCTCTCGGAAGCACGCTTTTGGAAGTGTTGAAGGGCTGATCCGCTTGTCAGGCGAAGGCGGACCGGCATGTGCGGATGGTTCCGCTTTCGCGTCTGAATGGTGATTGCAGTGAGACGGGAAGAGCGCAACGAAGCCTTCGCCCGGACGTCCTTTCTGGACGGAGCGAACGCCGCGTACATCGAAGACCTCTACGAGCGTTTCCAGGAAAACCCCGGTTCGGTGACGGCCGATTGGCGGGCCTTCTTCACGGACCTCAAGGAACGGAAGGACTCGGTTCTCGCCGAGACGCATGGCCCTTCCTGGAAGCCGAAAAACGGCGAGACCCGTGGCGACGGCGACCTCCTGAACGCGCTCGCCGCCGATTGGGGCCCCGAAGAACGCGACATCGGGCGCAAGATCGGCGCCAAGGCGCAAGCCAAGGGCGTCGAGATCAGCCGCGAGGAGGCGTTCAGGGCCACCCGCGAGTCCGTCCGCGCGCTCATGCTGATCCGCGCCTACCGCGTGAACGGCCACCTCATCGGCAATCTCGATCCGCTCCGCCTCGCCGCGCCCGCGTCGCATCCCGAACTCGATCCCGCCAGCTACGGCTTCACCGCGGCGGACCTCGACCACCAGATTTACATCGACAACGTGCTGGGGCTCGAAACCGCGAGCCTGCGCCAGATCGTCGAGATCCTGCGCCGGACCTATTGCGGAACCATCGGCTACGAGTTCATGCACATCTCCTCGCCGGAGCAGAAGCAGTGGATTCAGGAGCGCATCGAAGGCCCCGATAAAGAGGTCGAGTTCACCGTCCTTGGCAAGAAGGCCATCCTTACCAAGCTGATCCACGCGGAAAGCCTGGAACGCTTCCTCGACAAGAAATACACCGGCACCAAGCGCTTCGGCCTCGAAGGCGCGGAGTCCGCTGTCCCGGCGCTGGAGCAGATCATCAAGCGCGGCGGCCAGCTCGGCGTGAAGGAAATCGTGATCGGCATGCCGCATCGCGGCCGGCTGAACATGCTGACGAACGTGCTGGGCAAGCCCTATCGCGCGCTCTTCCACGAGTTCAAGGGCGGCTCCGCCAACCCGGACGACGTGGAAGGCTCGGGCGACGTGAAATACCACCTGGGCGTGTCGGGCGACCGCGAGTTCGACGGCAATCAGGTCCACTTGTCGCTCACCGCGAACCCGTCGCATCTTGAGATCGTCGATCCCGTCGTGCTCGGCAAAGTGCGCGCCAAGCAGGACCAGCGCAACGACACGACGCGCACGGAAGTTCTGCCGCTGCTTTTGCATGGCGACGCCGCCTTCGCGGGGCAGGGCGTGGTGGCCGAGTGCTTCGGCCTTTCGGGCCTGAAGGGGCACCGCACGGGCGGCTCCTTGCACTTCATCGTCAACAACCAGATCGGCTTCACGACCGCGCCGCGTTTCTCGCGCTCGTCGCCCTACCCGTCCGACATCGCGCGCATGATCGAGGCGCCGATCTTCCATGTGAACGGCGACGACCCCGAGGCCGTGGTCTATTGCGCGCGCGTCGCGACCGAGTTCCGCCAGCGCTTCCACAAGCCCGTCGTGCTCGACATGATCTGCTACCGGCGGCACGGCCACAATGAGGGCGACGAGCCGTCCTTCACGCAGCCCTTGATGTACAAGAAGATCCGCCAGCACGAGAGCGTGGTGTCGATCTACGCGAAGCGGCTGGCGGAAGAAGGCGTTGTGAAGCAGGCGGACGCCGAGAAGCTGCGCGCCGGCTTCTGGGAGTCGCTCGAAACCGAGGTCGAGGCGTCCGAAGGCTATCGCCCGAACAAGGCGGACTGGCTCGACGGGCGCTGGTCGGGCATCACGCTCGCCGAGGAAGGCCCGCGCCGCGGCCGCACGGGCGTCGGCCTCGATACGCTCAAAAGGGTCGGCCTGAAGCTGACCGAGGTTCCGAAGGGCTTCGCCACGCACAAGACCATCGAGCGGCTGCTCGCGAACCGCCGCAAGATGATCGAGGACGGGCGCGGCATCGACTGGTCGATGGGCGAGGCGCTCGCCTTCGGCACGCTGCTCGATGAGGGCTTCCCCGTCCGGCTTTCGGGCCAGGATGTGGAGCGCGGCACCTTCTCCCAGCGGCACGCCGTGGTGACCGATCAGGTCAGCGAGGAGCAGTACATCCCGCTCAACCACATTTCGGGCAAGCAGGGGCGCTTCGAGGTGATCAACTCGATGCTCTCCGAGGAGGCGGTGCTCGGCTTCGAATACGGCTACAGCCTCGCCGAGCCGAACGCGCTGGTGCTCTGGGAAGCGCAGTTCGGGGATTTCGCCAATGGCGCGCAGGTGATCATCGATCAGTTCCTCGCGGCCGGCGAGCGCAAATGGCTGCGCATGTCGGGCCTCATGCTGCTCCTGCCGCATGGCTACGAAGGCCAGGGGCCGGAGCATTCCTCGGCCCGGCTCGAACGGTATTTGCAGCTTTCCGCCGAGGACAACTGGCAGGTCGCCAACTGCACGACGCCGGCGAACTACTTCCACATCATCCGCCGCCAATTGCATCGCGGCTTCCGCAAGCCGCTGATCCTGATGACGCCGAAGTCGCTTCTGCGGCACAAGCGCGTGGTGTCCTCGCTCGCGGATTTCGGCCCCGATAACACCTTCCACCGCGTGCTGTGGGATCACGCCCAGATCGGCGGCGGCGATAAGGTGAAGCTCGCGCGCGACGAGGATATTCAGCGCGTCGTGCTCTGCTCCGGCAAGGTCTACTACGATCTGTTCGAGGAGCGCGAGACGCGCGGCTACGGCGAAATCTATCTCATGCGGGTGGAGCAGCTCTACCCCTTCCCGGCGCGCGCGCTCATCCAGGAACTCAGCCGCTTCCCCAACGCCGAAGTCGTCTGGTGCCAGGAGGAGCCGAAGAACCAGGGCGCCTGGACGTTCATCGAACCGAACATCGAATGGGTGCTCGACCACATCGGCGCCGATGGCAGGCGGCCGCGCTATGTCGGGCGGCCCGCGAGCGCGGCCACGGCCGCCGGGCTGATGAGCAAGCACGCCGCCGAATTGCACGCTTTCCTCGACGAGGCGTTGACGCTACAAGGCTAGCTCGATCCGGACCGCGAATGGCGTGTTCCCGGCGCCGCCGTCTTGCAGACTTGCGAAGGATTTACGCATGGCCACAGAAATTGTCGTCCCCACGCTTGGCGAGTCCGTCACCGAAGCAACGGTCGGGAAGTGGTTCAAGAAGGCTGGCGACGCCGTGAAAGCGGACGAGGCGCTGGCCGAGCTTGAAACCGATAAAGTCACGCTTGAGGTGAACGCTCCGGTTACGGGCGTCATCTCCGAGATCGCCGTGAAGGAGGGGGAGACCGTCGCGGTGGGCGCGATCCTCGGCTCCATCGCGGAAGGGCAGATCGCGGCGGCGCCGGCGGCGCCGGCCCGAAGCCGGCGGAGAAGGCGCCCCCGCCGAAAGCGCAAACGGCGCCCGCTCCAGCCGCTCCGCAACCCGAAATTCGCGTCGCGCCCGCGCCTCAGGCCGCCGCGCCCCGCTCGCCGAACGCCGATGCGCTGGCGCCGTCCGTCCGCCGCATCGCCGAGGAGCAAAGGATCGACCCGGCGGCCGTCGCCGGCACGGGCAAGGAAGGCCGCGTGACCAAGGGCGACATGCTCGCGGTGATCGAAGGCGGCGCCTCGCCGATCGCCGGCGTCGCTTTCCCGAAGCCGCAGCCCGCCCCAGCGCCCGCGCCCGCGCCGCGCCCCTACGCTCCCGCCGCCGAAGCCCGCGAGGAGCGCGTGCGCATGACCAAGCTGCGCCAGACCATCGCGCGCCGCCTCAAGGAAGCGCAGAACACCGCCGCCATGCTCACCACCTTCAACGAGGTGGACATGGCGACGATCATGGAGGTGCGGGACCGCTACAAGGGGCTGTTCGAGAAGAAGCACGGCGTGAAGCTCGGCTTCATGGGCTTTTTCGTGAAAGCCGTCATTCAAGCCTTGCATGAAATCCCCAGCGTCAACGCCGAGATCGACGGCCAGGACATCGTCTACAAGAATTACTATCACATCGGCATCGCGGTCGGCACCGAGCGCGGGCTTGTCGTGCCCGTGGTGCGCGACGCGGACCGGAAAGACATCGCGGAAATCGAGCAGGAGATCGCCAATTTCGGCAAGCGCGCCCGCGACGGCAAGCTCTCCCTCGAAGAAATGCAGGGCGGCACCTTCACCATCTCCAACGGCGGCGTCTACGGCTCGCTGATGTCCACGCCGATCCTGAACGCGCCGCAGTCGGGCATCCTCGGCATGCACAAGATCCAGGAGCGGCCGATGGTTATCGGCGGCAAGGTCGAGGTCAGGCCGATGATGTATCTCGCGCTGTCCTACGATCACCGCCTCGTCGACGGCCGGGAGGCGGTCACGTTCCTTGTCCGCGTGAAGGAGACCCTGGAAGACCCGCAAAGGCTGATCCTGAACCTTTAGCCCCGCAGGGAGGAGGCGCCTCATGAGCAAGCACAGGCTCGTTCCGCATTTGATCGTGGAGGGCGGGCTCGACGCCATCGCGTTCTACGAAAAGGCGTTCGGCGCCGGGAAGACGGCCGTCATGATGGCCGAGGACGGCAAGCGCGTCATGCACGCCGAACTTGACGTGAATGGCGGCGCGATCAAGCTTTCCGACAGTTTTCCGGAAATGCGCGGCCCGATGTCGGCGCCCGGCGCCGCCGGCGGGACCTCGATTTCGCTGCATCTCGATTTCAAGAAACCGAAACAAGTCGACGAGGCGGTCGAACAGGCGGTGAAGGCCGGCGCCACGCTCATCATGCCGGCGCAGGACACGTTCTGGGGCGCCCGCTACGGCCGCGTGCGCGATCCCTTCGGCCATATCTGGGCCTTTCACGCGCTTCTTAAAAAGAAAGACCTGGACAAAGACGAGGATAAGTCCGCGACGCCAGACTAGGCGCGCGGAATCCGCCGCGCGGCGCGCTATACATCGAGGCGGGAATCAAATTCAACGATTTCATGGAGTCGATGCGCATGGCCGATGCTTACGACCTTATCGTGATCGGGACCGGCCCCGGCGGGTATGTCTGCGCCATCCGCGCCGCGCAACTCGGGCTCAAGACGGCCGTCGTCGAGAAGGACAAGACCTTCGGCGGCACATGCCTGAATGTGGGCTGCATCCCGTCGAAGGCGCTTTTGCACGCGTCCGAGCTGTTCGAGGAGGCGGAGCACGGCTTCGCCGCCATGGGCATCAAGGCGAAGCCGGAACTCGATCTTGAGGCCATGATGAAATACAAGGCCGAAGGCGTCGAGAGCAACGTCAAGGGCGTCGAGTTCCTCTTGAAGAAGAACAAGATCGCGGCCTATCGCGGCGTCGCCCGCATCGCCGCGCCGGGCAAGGTGGCCGTCCAGCCGGCCGATGGCGGCGCCGAAGCGACCCTTAATGCGAAGGCCATCGTCATCGCCACGGGCTCCGGCGTCATCCGGCTGCCCGGCGTCGACATCGACGAGAAGCGCATCGTTTCCTCCACCGGCGCGCTGGACCTCGACACGGTTCCGGGCCATCTGCTCATCATCGGCGCGGGCGCGATCGGCCTTGAGCTCGGCTCGGTGTGGCGGCGGCTCGGCGCGAAGGTGACGGTGGTCGAATTCCTCGATCGCATCGTCCCCGGCCTCGACAGCGAGGTCGCCAAGCAGTTCCAGCGCATCCTGCAAAAACAGGGCATCGCGTTCCGGCTCGGGCAAAAGGTTTCGGCCGTGCAGGCGAACGGGGCGGACGCGCTGAAGGTGCATGTGCAGCCCGCCAAGGGCGACGGCGCCGAAGAGATCGTCGAGGCGGACGTGGTTCTCGTCGCGGTGGGGCGCATCCCCTACACGGAGGGCCTCGGCCTTGAGGGCGTGGGCGTGCAGATCGACAACAAGCGCCGCATCGTCATCGACGACCGTTTCAAGACGAGCGTGGACGGCATCTACGCCATCGGCGACGTGGTGCGCGGCGCGATGCTCGCCCACAAGGCCGAGGACGAAGGCGTCGCCGTCGCGGAGATCGTCGCCGGAAAGGCGGGGCATGTGAATTACGGCGCGATCCCGGGCGTGATCTACACCTATCCCGAAGTCGCGAGCGTCGGCGCCAGCGAAGACGAGCTGAAGGAGGCCGGAATTGCCTATGCCGTCGGCAAGTTCCCGTTCACCGCCAACGGCCGCGCCAAGGTGAACCGGCAGACGGAAGGCTTCGTGAAGGTGCTGGCCGACGCCTCGACGGATCGCGTGCTGGGCGTTCATATCCTTGGGCCGGACGCGGGCAATCTGATCGCGGAGGCGGCCGTGCTGATGGAGTTCGGCGGCTCGGCGGAAGACCTCGCCCGGACCTGTCATGCGCACCCCACGCTCAGCGAAGCCGTCAAGGAAGCGGCGCTGGCGGCGGGCAAGCGCGCGATCCATATCTGAACGGAGGCGGGGAATGAAGCGGATTCGACATTGCGAGACCCGGCTCGGAGGCCGGGATAAACTTAGCGAAGCAATCCGGAGAAGCGTCGCGGAGAGCGCCATGGATCGCCGCGGCGGCTCCCGCGGCCTCGCGATGACGCCGCGTTACGCGCTGCTGCTTATTGCGGGGATGGCGGCGATAGCAAACGGCTGCCTGGCGAATGCCGCCTTCGCACAAAATTCGCAGCGCGTGGTGAATGGCCCGAAAAATTTCCTCGGGCAGAAATATCCGGGCAAGCTCACGGGGCTGTCGGATGAAGGCATCTCCGTCAAATTGCGGGAAGGCGGCTCGCAGGTCGTGCAGTTCGGCGAGATTTGGCGGATCAGGAAGGCGTTCGCCAGCGACGAACCTTCAGGAACATCCGTCATCGATTTCGCCAACAACCGGCTGTTCGTGGCCACGCCGCTTGACGAACTGATCGCCAGCCTCGGCAAGAAGGTGGCGATCACGAAGCTCACCGCGCCGAACGGCGAGATCATCTACATGGTCGCGAGCAAGGTTACGGATATTTCGCGCTCTCTGCCGGGGCTTCACAACCCCGCCAGCAAGGCGGTCGTCGGCACGCGCGATGGAACGCAGCAGGTGATCGAGGCGGTCGACGATGCGAAGAAGCTCATCGCGGACGCCCGTTTAACGCCCTAGGCAGACTCCGCCGATGTGCCCGCCGCATCGCCATCGGTCGGCGCGCATCGTCATCCCGGCCAAGCGAAGCGCGAGCCGGGATCGCAAAAAAATGAGGCCTGCGATTTATTACGGTCCCGGATAAGGCTTCGCCTTTCCGGGACGACGAAAAAAGGGCATCCGTTGGCGTACTTGGGAAACTCTGCTTAGGGAGGCGAGCGATGTGGCGCGTCGGGGTCGATCTTGGAGGGACGAAGATCGAGGCGCTGGCGCTTTCGCCTTCGGGCGAGGAGCGCATGCGCGTGAGGGCGCCGACGCCGCGCGGCGACTACGAGGCGACGCTCGACGCCATCGCCGGTCTCGTTCGCGCCTGCGCCGGCGATCTGCCGGCCTCGGACATAGCGGGCGTTGGCGTGGGGATACCCGGCAGCCTCTCGCCTCAAACGGGCCTCGTGCGGAACGCCAATTCCACGTGGCTGAACGGGCGGCCGCTCCGCCGCGATTTGCAGCTTCGCCTCGGCTGGCCCCTCGTCATTGAAAACGACGCCAATTGCTTCGCCCTGTCGGAAGCCGCCGATGGAGCGGGCGAGGGCCATCGCACGGTTTTCGGGGTGATCCTTGGGACGGGCGTCGGCGGCGGGCTCGTGATCGACGGCCGCTCGCAGCTCGGGCGCAACGCCATCGGCGGCGAGTGGGGCCACAACCCCTTGCCGTGGCCGGACGCGGACGAGCTTCCGGGGCGTCCCTGCTATTGCGGCAAGCGCGGCTGCATCGAGACATTCCTGAGCGGCCCGGCGCTCGAAAGCCAGTTCCGGGAAGCGTCCGGCCAAGCCCTGGACGCAAAAGCGATTGCCGGGAGGGCGCTTGAGGGGGAGCCGCTCGCGAAGGCGGCGCTCGACGATTACGTCCGGCGCCTCGCCAAGGCGCTGGCCGGAGTTATCAACATCGTCGATCCCGACATCGTCGTTTTCGGCGGCGGCTTGTCCAACATTCCGGCGATTATCGATGGCGCCGCGAAGCGCTTGCTGAAATGGGTTTTTTCGGATTGCTTCGACACGCCGCTCCGCGCCAATCGATGGGGCAACTCCAGCGGGGTCAGGGGCGCGGCTCGCCTCGTATGCCCCAGGCAGCCCGGCTAAAGCCGGGTCTGCCTGAAACTAATATGCGTCTGCAGTATGGGCTCGTCATAGAAAACAATTTTCGCATTTAAGGTAATACAGCTCTGCCCCATTATGCATCATCCGTTTGCATGAGGATCGCCGATTTTGGCTATGTTTATGTAAAGCTGATGCAGTTCTGCAACAAATCGACATGTTACGTCACATTTTGCATACCACGCGGAAGTACGCTTTTACCGGGGTCGCATTCAGGCGGCGAGAAGAAAGTGGATTTCGGCACGCCTAGCGGGAATGACCTTCGGTTTACTCCGAACCCCCGCGAGGATTGGCAATCGAGCCTGCGTCAGACCGCCGCAATTCTCGCGGCGCCTAAAGGAGGATGGAAGCAGGCGCCGCTTGTCTGGCGCTATCTCTGGTTGAGAATCCATGGCGACAAAGCCGCGGCGAGTGTGTGCGCGCTCACCAGCTCCGTTCCAGCTTGCGCCGCTAGTTGTATAAAATGTCAACGCATCGTCACGCCGTCGGCGCAAAATGAGCGAGAGGCTTGAGTTCGAGCGCAAACTCCTGCGCCACCTGATGGACGGCATCCCCGACGCCATCTACTTCAAGGACGAGCAGCGCCGCTACATACGCCTCAACGCCGCCGAGGTCAGGCTCCTGAACGCCGGGAGCGAGGAGAACGCGATAGGCCGGCGCGAGGACGATTTCATGCCGCCGGAACGGGCCGCGGCCCGGCGCGCCGAAGACGAGAAGCTGCTCAAGACCGGCGCGCCGCTGTCCGGCTGCGTCGAATGCTTCGAGCAAGAGGACGGGTCCGTGCTCTGGTTCTCGGAAAACCGGGCGCCGCTCCGCGACGAAACCGGCGCGATCGTCGGCCTGGCCGGGATCAGGCGGAACATTACCGGGCTCAAGCGGCAGGAACTCATGCTCGCGCGTTCGAACCTTCATCTGGAAGAGTTCGCGCATGTCGCCTCGCACGATCTCCGCTCCCCGTTGCGCGCCATCGCCAACACCGTCGAATGGCTTGGCGAAGACTTGGGCGACGGCGCCGCTCCCGAAATCGCGGAGCACTTGGACCGCCTTCGCATGCAGGCGCGCCGCGCGATGTCGCTCGTCACCGACCTGCACGCCTACTCGAAGGCCGGCCGCGAGAAGGAGCTGGAAGAGACGGTCGATGTCGGGCCGATGGTGGAGGAGATTTTCCGGTCCCTGCCCGCGGCGAAGCATATGCGCCTCAAATTCGAGGGCGAGCCGGTCTCGCTTGTCACGGCTAAAGCTCCGCTGGACCTCGTTCTGCGCAATCTCATCGATAACGCCGTGAAGTATCACGATCGAACGGACGGCGCCATCGCGGTGCGCTGCAAAGCCGGTCGCGCCGCCATCGCGTTCGAGGTCGAGGACGACGGACCCGGCATCGCCGAATACTATCACGACATGGTCTTTCAGCCCTTCCGGAAGCTGGAAAGCTACGAGGAGGTTCCGGGAAGCGGGCTTGGCCTCGCCACCGTCAAAAAAACGCTCGAACATTTCGGCTGCGGCATCACGCTATGCTCGCCCATTCGCGATGGCCGGGGCGCGAGGTTCGCCTTCGACTGGCCGCTTCGCATTCCGCAAGACCTTCTCGCCGGCTGACCGGCAGGCTCGAACTTGAAGACCCAGATGTTTCCGCCGGCAGACGAAGCCATGAAAACATTGGCGAATTGGCAAATGAACAATCGCGGTCGCCGCCGCCGCTTCCTCCGGCGATTTACGGCTCTTATACCATTACATGACACTATGTCAGTGCGGTTGTGTCGGTGAACCGAAATGACTTCGGGTTGTATGTAGCCCTGCCGCATTCCTCCTCCGAGCGTCGAGCGACGCGCGATTTGTAACGCGTCCGGAGAAGCAGCAGTAATCGTTGGCGTTTGTCCGTACCATTACAATGCAGTGAGAGGAAGAGCTTATGCAAGTTGCTCAACATTACCAAAGTGTGGCGTCTCGTAAAATGCCCGATCCTGACAGGACCGAGATCAACGTCCTCGTGGTTGACGACGACTACGACGACTTCAAAGCGATTTCACGGCTCCTGGCGAAGCTTGACGGTTATTCCGTTAAAACCACAAGAGCCTCCTCGGGTTTGGCCGCTCGCAGCGGCGTTTCCACCAGCCGCTACGATGTCGTCATCGCCGATTACAGGCTCGGGCCTGAAACAGGCGTGGATGTGATCAAGTCGATCATCCGGCAACGCCCGGCGGTCGCGCCGATCCTGGTGTCGGGGCATCTCTCGCCGGAGGTGCACAGGGCGGCCTTGAATGCGGGGGCCATCCATTGCATCGACAAGGAAAACCTTTCCGTCAAGACGCTCGAAGGCGCCATTCGAACCGCGGTTCATAGTGCGTTCTGGGGCAGCCCAGCGCAAAACGACGAGCGCCCTGGATGGCTTCATTAAGCGACTGACCCCGCGCACTATTAAGCCTTCCGCCAGTCCCCCCGGACATTGCGGAAGGCTCAATCTCCTTTCATAATGAGCGAAAAGCCGCCGGCCCGCCATATCGGCCCCCTCACAATGCGCCCTCGCGTTTGAGAAGCTTCGCCTTGCGCTCCACGCCCCACCGGTAGCCGCAAAGCGCGCCGCCCGCGCGCACCACGCGATGACACGGAATGGCGACGGCGAGCCTGTTGCTTGCGATGGCGCTGGCGGCGGCGCGGACGGCGTCCGGGCATCCGGCCTTGGCCGCCACTTCCGCGTAAGTCATGGTCCTGCCCAAGGGAATTTCGCTAAGAACCCGCCAGATTTTTTCCTGGAAAGCGGTGCCGCGCACATGGAGCGGCAGATCGAAGGCCCGCTCCGGATTGTCTACGAAAGCGACCACCCGCGCGACGATGCGCTCGAATTCCGCATCGCCGCCTATGAGGTCCGCATTGCGAAAGCGATCCTGCAAGCCTTCGACGAGAGCCTCGGGAGCATCCCCGAGCTCGATGGCGCAAATGCCTCGCTCCGTGGCGGCGACCAGAATGCTGCCGAGCGAGCACTCGCCGGCCGCGAAACGGATGACCTCGCCGGCCCCGCCCTTGCGGAAGGCCTTCGGCTTGAGGCCGAGCATGGGCGCGCAGTGTTCGTAGAACCGGCCGGAGGAACTGTAGCCGGCTTCATAGGCCGCTTCGGCCGCCGTCCGGCCATTGCCGAGCCCGGCCAGCGCGCGGCGCTTGCGAAGCGCGCCGAGATAAGCGCCGGGCGTCAGGCCGGTTTTTTCCTTGAACACGCGGTGAAAGTGATGCCGGCTCATCCCGGCCGCGCGGGCGACTTCGCCGAAGTTTGGCTTTTCTTCCGAGGCTTCGATCAGGGCGCAGGCTTTCGCGACCGCTTCGGCCTGGCGTCGCGCGATGGAAAGGCCGTCCGGCCGGCAGCGTTTGCAGGGCTGGAATCCGGCCTTCTCCGCTTCCTCGGCCGATACGAAAAATCGAACGTTTTCGCGCCGGGGAAGCCGCGATGGACAGCCGGGGCGGCAATAGATTTTGGTCGCCGCCACGCCATAGACGAAGGCGCCGTCCGAGCGCGTGTCCCGGCTTCTCAGGCTTTCCCAGCGAGCGTCCGGCCCGGCGGCGGGGGATGCGGCCTTCGTCATCGTGCGGTCCTCATGCATGGCGTTCTCGCATGAGACTATACCGTTAGCGCGCCTTTGGCGCTCGGGCCGTTGCTTTCAGAGCGAGCCGTTTCCGCGAACGGGCTGAGGCAAGAAGCGCTGGCCTTCGCTCGACAGAAACGACCACATGGCCTGCCCGGCCGGCATGACGGCCTTGTCCCTGAGGCGCACCACATACCATTCGCGCACCATCGGAAGACCGCCGATGTCGAGCATGATCAACCTGCCGTCCGCGATCTCGACGGCGACCGTATGCGCCGAGATGAACGCGACGCCGAGCCCCGCGATCACCGCCTGCTTGATCGTTTCGTTCGACCCGATCTCCATCCCCACGATGGGATCGAAGTCGGCCTGCTCGAACAGGCGCTCCATGAGGCTGCGCGTGCCGGAACCCGATTCGCGGATGAAAAACGTCTCCTGCGCGAGATCGGCGATCGAAAGTTTCGCTCCCGCCAGCGGATGCCCGGCGGCCGCGACGATAATGTGGGGATGATCGCCGAGCACCGCGCTTTCGAGGTCGAGGTTGTCCGGCGGCCGGCCCATGATCGCAAGGTCGAGCTCCAGGTCGCGCAAGGCCCGGATGGTCTCCTGCCGGTTCCCGACCGAAAGCCGCACATCGACCCCGGGGTGCCTTTGGCGGAACGCGGCCAATGCCTTCGGAGCGAAATATTTCGCGGTGCTGACGACGCCCGCGGAAACCTGTCCGCCCTGAACGCCCTTGAGCTGCGCGATTTCCTGTCCGCATTCCGCGAGCAGCGCCTCGATCCGGTGCGCGGTCCTCAACACGATTTCGCCCGCTTCCGTCGGCGTTGTTTTGTCGCCGATCCGCTCCACGAGCGGCAACCCAACCGTCTGTTCAAGTTGTTGTATTTGCACCGTGATCGCGGGCGGCGTAACATTCAGGCGGCGCGCGGCGCCCGCCATCGAACCCATCTTGGTGACGGCGGCCAGAACACGGAAATGTTTCAGCGTTACGTTTCTCACGCTGCTATCATATGCCGTTAGAAAAACTTAATCAATCGGAAAAGAAATTAAAATTTACTTTCTGTCGAGTCATCCCCATACTGCAAAAAGTTGTCGGTGACGTGCGCGCAATGAGCTAAGAATAACAGCATGTCAATGACCGGCAAGGGAGGTAAAACGCATGGGTTTACATGCCACGCTCGGTGAGCATCTGGCGGAATGGGCTGGCGACGACGCCCGCCGCCGCGCAATGGCCGACACAATTAAAAACCTCGCCAAGGCCGGCGTGGAAATAGCGCGTATCGTCGCGCTTGGGCCGCTTGCGGGCGAAATGGGCACCAAGCGCGCCGATCACGCCGACGGCGACACCCAAAAGGAACTCGATTTCCTCAGTAACAAGATCGTTACCGACGCCCTGAGAGCTTCGCCCGTGGCATGGATGGGGTCCGAGGAGGACGAGATGGCGGTGCCGCTTAACGCCGGCGCGCCCCTCGCCGTCAATGTGGACCCGCTCGACGGCTCCTCCAATATCGACACGAATGTTTCGATCGGTACGATTTTTTCGATTTTGCCTTCGAAGCCGTCTTCGCCGCTGCTTCAGCCCGGACGTAATCAGCTTGCCGCAGGCTACATCATTTATGGACCGCAAACCGGATTGGTGCTGACGGTCGGCGAGGGCACGCATAAGTTCTGGCTCGACCCGAGGTCGGGCGAATTTCTGCTGCTGAAGTCGAACGTGGAGGTTCCGGCGGTTACTCGGGAATACGGCGTGAACTCCTCCAATTTTCGCCACTGGGACGATTCGATCAAAGCCTACGTGCTCGACTGCACGCTCGGCGAAGAAGGCCCGCGCAAGGATGATTTCAACACCCGCTGGATCGGCTCACTCGTCGCCGACGCTTTCAGGATCCTTGTGCGCGGCGGCATCTACATTTATCCGGCCGACGGGCGCAAGGGATACACGAACGGACGCCTGCGCCTTCTCTATGAAGCGAACCCCATCGCCATGATCATGGAGCAGGCCGGCGGCGCTTGCACGACGGGAACGCAGCGCATGCTCGATATCGAGCCTGTGTCGCTCCATCAGCGCGTGCCGCTGATCTTCGGCTCGAAGACCGAGGTCGCGGAAGTCGAGCATTACTATCGCGATCCTCATTCGGCCGGCGAACACTCGCCGCTTTTCTCTCAGCGCGGGCTTTTCCGCAAAGTGGCAGGCTAAACCAATGTCGCAAAAATTCCCCATTATCTCGGTCACGGGCTCGTCAGGCGCGGGCACAAGCACGGTCAAGTTCACCTTCGAGCAGATTTTTCGCCGCGAGGGCGTCACCGCCGCCTTCATCGAGGGCGACGCCTACCATCGCTACGACCGCCAGGAAATGAAGAAGGTGATGGCCGCTGAGCAGGAGCGCGGAAATTCGCACTTCAGCCATTTCGGCCCGGAAGCGAACCTTCTCGAAGACCTTGAGGAGACGTTCCGGTCCTACAGCGCGACCGGCAAGGGCAAAACCCGCCACTACATCCACGACCAGTCCGAGGAAGAAAAGTATGGCGCGCCCGCCGGAACTTTCACCGGATGGGAAGATTTGCCCGAAGGCAGCGACATTCTCTTCTACGAAGGACTGCACGGCGCCATCGTCACCGACAAGGTGAACGTCGCGAAGCATGCGGACCTCAAGGTGGGCGTGGTGCCCGTCATCAATCTTGAGTGGACGCAGAAGCTGCACCGCGACAGGAAAGCCCGCGGCTATTCGGCCGAGGACGTGACGAAGACCATTCTGCGCCGCATGCCTGACTACGTGAATTACATCTGTCCGCAATTCAGCGAGACAGACATCAACTTCCAGCGGGTGCCGACCGTCGACACCTCGAACCCCTTCACCGCGCGCTGGATTCCCACCCCGGACGAATTGATGGTGGTGATCCGCTTCAAGAGCCCGCGCGGGATCGACTTCGCCTATCTCAAATCCATGATCCAGGACAGCTTCATGAGCCGCGCCAACTCCATCGTGGTCCCGGGCGGCAAGCTCGACCTCGCGATGCAGCTCATCCTCACGCCCATGATTCACCGGCTCGTCGAGCTCAAGCGCCGCGCGTCGTAGAGGAAAAACAATGACGAACCTCGCTCACGATGGGGCGCCGCAGGCGTCGATAAAGGAGTTGGCCAACGCGATCCGCGCGCTCGCCATGGACGCCGTGGAGGCCGCGAATTCGGGCCATCCCGGCATGCCGATGGGCATGGCCGACGTGGCCGCCGTGCTCTACACGAAGTTCCTGAAGTTCGACGCCAGCGCGCCGGACTGGCCCGACCGCGACCGCTTCGTGCTGTCGGCGGGCCACGGCTCGATGCTGATCTACTCGCTGCTGTATCTCACGGGCTATCCCGAGATGACGGTGGAGGAGCTTAAGCGCTTCCGCCAGCTGGGCAGCATCACCGCCGGCCATCCCGAATACCGCCATGCGCCGGGCATCGAGACGACGACCGGACCGCTCGGCCAGGGCATCTCCACCGCCGTCGGCATGGCGATTGCGGAGCGCCTTTTCCAGGCGCGCTTCGGCGATGCGGTCGCCGATCACCATACCTATGTCATCGCGGGCGACGGCTGCCTCATGGAAGGCATCAGCCACGAAGCCATCGACCTCGCCGGCCACCTGAAGCTCAACAAGCTGATCGTGCTGTGGGACGACAATGCGATCTCCATCGACGGCTCGACCAGCCTTTCCACCTCGACGGACCAGCTGAAGCGCTTCGAGGCGGCGGGATGGGCCGCCTGTCGCGTCGACGGCCACAACCCGGCCGAGATCGAGGCCGCGATCGCCAAGGCGAAGCAAAGCGACAAGCCCACGCTCATCGCCTGCAAGACCATCATCGGCTATGGCGCGCCCAACAAGCAGGGCTCCGAGAAGACGCACGGCTCGCCTCTCGGCAAGGAGGAAATCGCCGCCGCCCGCGTTCAGCTTGGATGGCCTTATCCGCCTTTCGTCATTCCGGACCGCATCCTGTCCGCGTGGCGCGCGGCTGGAAAGCGCGGGCAAGCCGCCCACGCCGCCTGGAACGACCGCATGCAAAGCCTGCCTCAGGCCGAGCGCGCGCATATCGAGCAGATGCTGAGCGGCAATCTCCCGGCCGCGGTCGAGGAAAAGCTCGGCGCGTTCAAGGCCGAGATGATCGCGACGAAGCCGAAGCTCGCGACGCGCAAATCGTCCGAGATGGTGCTGCAAGTCATCAACGACGCCACCGACATGACCATCGGCGGCTCGGCGGACCTCACGCACTCGAACTACACCATCACCAAGGGCATGAAGTCCATAAAGCCCGGCGATTTCTCGGGCCGCTACATCCATTACGGCATCCGCGAGCACCTCATGGGCGCCGCCATGAACGGCATCGCGCTGCATGGCGGCTTCATCCCCTATGGCGGCACGTTCCTCGTGTTCTCGGACTATATGCGCGGCTCGATCCGGCTCTCGGCGCTGATGGGCCTTCGCGTGATCTACGTCCTGACGCACGACTCCATCGGCGTCGGCGAGGACGGCCCGACGCATCAGCCCATCGAGCATCTGGCCTCGCTGCGCGCGCTGCCGAACCTCCATGTGTTCCGCCCGGCGGACGCGGTCGAGACGGCGGAGTTCTACGAAATCGCGCTCGCCTCGCGCGCCACGCCCTCGGCGCTCGCGCTGTCGCGGCAGAATCTGCCGGCGGTGCGGCTCGAAGCTTCGGCGGAGAACATGACCGCGAAGGGCGCCTATGTGCTTCGCGAGCCCGGCGGCGCCCGCGACGTAACCATTCTCGCTACCGGCTCGGAGGTGGAGTTCGCAATCTCCGCCGCCGAAACACTGAAGGGGGAGGGCGTCAAGGCGGCTGTCGTTTCGATGCCCTGCTGGGAGCTGTTCGAACAGCAACCGGCCGATTACCAGGCCAAAGTGCTCGGCACGGCGCCGCGCGTCGCCATCGAGGCGGCCGCCCGCTTCGGCTGGGACCGCTGGCTTGGCTCAAACGGCGTCTTCATCGGCATGAACGGGTTCGGCGCGTCCGGCCCGGCCGGGGAAGTCTACAAGCACTTCGGCATCACGGCGGAAGCCGTCGTCGCCGCCGCGAAGAAATTGGTTGGCTGAGACCGGCCGGGAGCGGCCCGGCCATGACGAAAAACAAGGAAAGTGTGAAGGAAGGTGAACCCCATGAGCGATAAATCTGAAACGGTTACAGGCAAGGACCGCTACAAAGCGGGCGTGATGTCCTACAAGAAAATGGGGTATTGGGAGCCCGATTATCAGCCGAAAGACACCGATATCATCGCGCTTTTCCGCGTGACGCCGCAGGATGGCGTGGACCCCATCGAGGCCAGCGCCGCCGTGGCGGGCGAGAGCTCGACGGCAACCTGGACCGTTGTGTGGACCGACAGGCTCACGGCTTCCGAAAAATACCGCGCCAAGTGCTACCGCGTCGATCCCGTGCCGAACTCCCCCGGCGCTTATTTTGCCTACATCGCCTATGACCTCGATTTGTTCGAGGGCGGCTCGATCGCCAACCTCACGGCATCCATCATCGGCAACGTTTTCGGCTTCAAGCCTCTGAAGGCGCTGCGCCTCGAAGACATGCGGTTCCCGGTCGCTTACGTGAAAACATTCGATGGCCCGCCCACGGGCATCGTCGTGGAGCGCGAGCGTCTCGACAAGTTCGGCCGCCCGCTGCTCGGCGCCACCGTGAAGCCGAAGCTCGGCCTTTCAGGCCGCAACTATGGCCGCGTCGTTTACGAAGCGCTGAAAGGCGGCCTCGACTTCACGAAGGACGACGAGAACATCAACTCGCAGGCCTTCATGCATTGGCGCGAGCGCTTCCTCTACTGCATGGAAGCCGTGAACAAGGCGCAGGCCGAGACGGGCGAGGTGAAGGGCACGTACCTGAACATCACCGCCGGAACCATGGAAGAGATGTACAAGCGCGCCGACTTCGCCAAGGAGCTCGGCAGCGTCATCGTCATGATCGACCTCGTGATCGGCTATACCGCCATCCAGTCCATCTCGAAATGGGCGCGCGACAACGACATGATCCTGCACCTTCACCGCGCGGGCCACGGCACCTATACGCGCCAGAAGTCGCACGGCGTTTCCTTCCGCGTGATTTCGAAGTGGATGCGCCTCGCGGGCGTCGACCACATTCACGCCGGCACCGTTGTCGGCAAGCTTGAGGGCGATCCGCTGACCACGGCCGGCTTCTACGATATCCTGCGCGAGGACTTCGTTCCGACCAACCTCGAACACGGCGTGTTCTTCGATCAGCATTGGGCTTCTCTCGCGAAGGTCATGCCGGTGGCGTCGGGCGGCATTCACGCCGGCCAGATGCACCAGCTCATCCACTATCTCGGCGAAGACACCGTGCTTCAGTTCGGCGGCGGCACCATCGGCCACCCGATGGGCATCCAGGCCGGCGCGACGGCGAACCGCGTGGCGCTCGAAGCCATGATCTTCGCCCGCAACGAAGGCCGCGATTATCTCGCCGAAGGTCCGCAAATCCTGCAGGAGGCCGCGCGCCACTGCTTGCCGCTGAGGCAGGCGCTCGACACCTGGGGCGACGTGACGTTCGACTATACCTCGACCGACGCGCCGGACTTCGTCCCGCTGCCGACCGCCGCGGCCTGACGCTTTCTCTCCCTCTCCCTCGGGGAGAGGGTTGGGGCGAGGGGCCTTTTCCCCTCGCCCTTGGCGAACACCCCTCACCCGGCTGCCAGCAGCCCGCCTCTCCTCCGCGAAGAGGCGACTTCGGAGATGAAACACAATGCGTATCACTCAAGGACAATTCTCTTTCCTGCCCGATCTGACGGATGAACAGATCGCCCGCCAGGTCCAATACGCCCTCGACAAGGGCTGGGCCGTGAACATCGAGTTCACCGACGACCCGCACCCCCGCAACACCTATTGGGAAATGTGGGGCCTCCCGATGTTCGACGTCAAAGACGCGGCCGGCGTCCTGACCGAACTTACGGCAGCCCGGAAGGTCTATGGCGACCGCTACATCCGCCTCTCGGCCTCCGACTCGACCCACGGCTGGGAGTCTATTCGCATGTCCTTCCTCGTGAACCGGCCGAAGGACGAGCACGGCTTCGATCTCGTGCGGCAGGAAGTGGATGGCCGCAACATTCGCTACACCACGAAGCCTTACGCCACCCAGAAGCCCTCGGGGCAGCGCTACTAGACGCGCGGTGGATTGTCCAACGCATCGTCATCCCGGCCATCGGCGCGCGAGCCGGGATCGCAAAAAAATGTGCGCCGCGATTTACTAAGGTCCCGGATAACGCCTTCGGCGTTTCCGGGATGACAAACGAAGGCCTTCCGTTGGCTTAATTGGGAAACTCTGCTCAGATGCGGGGCGTGCATTAGAACGATCCTTCCTCCGAAGGCTTCTTGCTTATGGAGGAAGGAGTACTGATTTATCCTTCCGATGCGGGAGGACTGTTTCGGTCCCATTGGAGATTTTCGATGAGCGTGGCAGCAGCGGACCTGAACGAAACGCCGAAAACCGAAGAGAAGGTCGACCTTCGCCGCGAATATGAGGAGTCCGGCGTCGCCGAAGTGCTCGATCAGCTCGACCGCGAGCTTATCGGCCTCAAGCCCGTGAAGACGCGCATTCGCGAGATCGCCGCCCTGCTCCTCGTGGAGCGCGCGCGAAAGCGCCTCGGGCTGGCGCACGATACGCCGACGCTTCACATGAGCTTCACCGGCAATCCCGGCACCGGCAAAACCACCGTCGCGCTCAGAATGGCCGACATCCTGTTCCGGCTTGGCTATATTCGGCGCGGGCATCTCGTCTCCGTCACGCGCGACGATCTTGTGGGCCAGTATATCGGCCACACGGCGCCGAAGACGAAGGAAGTGCTCAAGAAGGCGATGGGCGGCGTGCTGTTCATCGACGAGGCTTATTATTTGCACCGCGCCGAGAACGAGCGCGACTACGGCCAGGAAGCCATCGAGATCCTGTTGCAGATCATGGAGAACCAGCGCGACGATCTGGTCGTGATCCTTGCCGGCTACGAAGACCGGATGGATCAATTCTTCTCCACCAATCCGGGCTTCCGCAGCCGCATCGCGCACCATATCGAGTTCCCGGATTACTCCGACGCGGAGCTTTTGCAGATCTCCGAGCTGATGCTCGCCCAGCAGAACTACCATCTGACGCCCGAGGCGAAGGAAGCGCTGACCGGCTATATCGCCAAGCGCCGCGAGCAGCCGCATTTCGCCAATGCGCGCTCGATCCGCAACGCGCTCGACCGCTCGCGGCTGCGGCAGGCGAACCGCATCTTCGCTTCGTCGACCGGCCCGCTTTCGGCAAACGAGTTGTCTGAAATCTCGGCCGAGGATATTTTGGCGAGCCGCGTCTTCACCCTCACCCCAGCAAAATCGTAGGTCAGCCATGAGCCGGTCCGTCCTGATCGCCCCCTCGATCCTTTCCGCCGACTTCGCCCGCTTCGGCGAGGAGGTGCGCGCCATCGACGAAGCCGGCTGCGACTGGGTTCATGTCGACGTGATGGACGGGCATTTCGTGCCGAACATCACCTTTGGGCCGCGCCTCGTCGAATGCATCCGCCCCTGGACGAAAAAAATCCTCGACGTGCATCTCATGATCTCGCCCGTCGATCTTTATCTCGAAGCGTTCGCGAAGGCGGGCTCCGACTTCATTACCGTTCATGCGGAGGCGGGTCCCCATCTCGACCGCTCGCTCCAGGTCATTCGCGGGCTCGGCAAGAAAGCGGGCGTGTCTCTCAATCCCAGCACGCCGGAATCCGCCATCGAATATGTCCTCGACAAGATCGACCTGATCCTGGTGATGAGCGTGAACCCCGGCTTCGGCGGGCAGGCCTTCATCCCGGCCCAGGTGGAGAAAGTCCGCCGCATCGCGCGGATGATCGAGGGCCGCCCCATCGACCTTGAGGTGGACGGCGGCGTCACGCCCGAGACGGCGCCCGCGCTTGCGGCGGCTGGCGCGAACGTGCTCGTCGCCGGATCGGCGGTGTTCAAGGGCGGGAAATACGCCCAGAATATCGCGGCGATCCGCGACTCCTGCCTGCTGACCGCTTGAAGCGCCGGACTTGTAAATCCCGGCGTCGTTCCGGAGCGGCTCAGCGCCCCGGATACCACTCGTCGTAGCGAGCGATGGCGTCGGCGTCTTCCAGCCACGGCGCCGCATGCGAGAGCCATATGCGCTCCGCCGGCCGCGCGCCGGGATGTTCGTCGAGCGTCGCGATCCTTACCGTCACATGCGGCAGGCCGGGGTGTTCCGACACGATGGGCGAGCCGCAAATCGAGCAGAACCGGCGGAATTTTCCGGGCGAAGATTCGTAGGAGGTGAGCTTGTCCTCGCCTTCGATCCAGCGAAAGCGGCCGCGCGCCACCTGCGCCGCCGTGTTGAAAGCCGCGCCCTGGGCCTTGCGGCAGGTCCTGCAATGACAGTGCCGGATGGAAGAATCGAGGCCGTCGATCTCATATTTGACCGCGCCGCACAAACAGCTTCCCTTGACGCTCATTTTCGCAACCCGGCCCTTCTCATGAGCTGAACGGCTGGCTTGGCGGATAGGTTCCAAACGCCGCCGCCTCGTCGTCCTCGGCAAAAGCCATGTCCCAGGACGGATAGCCTTCTTCCACGAGATAGGGTCCGCCGCCCTGGTTGGGCCGCGACGAGAACAGGACAAACCGGCTGACAGAGAAGGGCGCGGCGCGAAATCCGCCATGCAGCGCCAAATACTCGGCGGCGGCGTGGGGGCTTACGTTGCGCAGCCGCGCCAGCGTCACATGCGGGACGAAGTTGCGCGGCTCCGGCGCAAGATCCGCCAGCCTGGCCGCGCGCTCATGCGCCTTCTGCAAGAGGTCGAGCTCGCGCGACGGCTTGACGGCCGCCCATAGCGCGCGGGGCTTGTTTCCCCCGAAGGCGCCGAGGCCGCTCAATTCGAGGTCGAAGCTGTCGAAACGGATATCGGCGAGCGCGTCGGCGAAGTGGTTGGCCTGCGCGTCCGTGATGTCGCCCGCGAACCGCATGGTGATGTGATAGTTTTCCGGATCGATCCAGCTCGCGCCGGAGAGCCCCGCTCTCAGCATCGAAAGCCGCCCCACAACTTGCCTTGGCAGCTCGATGCCGGTGAACAATCTAGGCATGGGTTCACCTCCTCTTAGGGGGGACGATGATGGGAGTTACGCCCCATCAGCCTAGGTTAATAGGGTTGGCGTTCTTTGTGTTTTTATCAAGGAAGAAATTGTCGCGCTCTTGGTTAATGCCTTTCATGAGTTTGCGCCGCGCTAAACAGCCTCCGCAAATTTGGCCAACGAATTGTCGTCCCGGCCAAGCGAAGCGCGAGCCGGGACCGCAAAAAAGCCAAACGTTCCGATTTGTTACGATCCCGGATCAGGCTCCGCCTTTCCGGGATGACGGCTGCGGCGATCCGTTGGCGAAGCCGGCAAAACCTGCCTGGCGGCGCCTCACGCGCGAAGCTCCGCCCCCGCCGCTTTCTTCACTTCCGCGACGATCCTGGCCGAAACCTGCTCGATTTCCGCTTCGGTCAGCGTGCGGTCGAGCGGGGTGAGCGTGATCTCCACGCCGAGCGATTTCTTGCCGGCGGGAATGCCCTGGCCCTCGAACACGTCGAAGACGTTGACGCGCGAAATCAGCCCCTTGTCGGCGCCCTCCGCCGCCTTCACGACGACGGCCGCCTCGACGGCCTTGTCCACGAGGAAAGCGAAATCGCGCTGCACGGGCTGGAAGTCGCTCGCCAGCAGCGGCCCTTTCGCCGTGCCCTTGCGGCGCGCCGCCGGAATCCGGTCGATGAAGATCTCGAACGCCGCAACCGGCCCCGCGATGTCGAGCGCCTTCAGCGTCTCGGGGTGCAGCTCGCCGAAATAGCCGAGCGCGGTCTTGGGGCCGAGTTGCAGCGCGCCGGAGCGTCCGGGATGATACCAATCGGGCGCGCCCCGCGCGATCTGCGCTTTCTCCGGCGAAAGCCCCAGCGCGGCCAGCACGGCGAGCGCATCGGCCTTCGCGTCGAAAACATCGACCGCCTTCGCCGCCCCGTCCCAATGCCGCCCGCCGCCGATCAGCCGCGCGGTTCCGATGCGGACGCCGCTCGCGGCGTTGCTCTGATCCTCCGGCCGCTCGCCCGCGAAAATCTGGCCGGCCTCGAACAGCGCCGCATCGACAAAGCCGCGATTGGCGTTCGCGCGCGCCGCCGCGATGAGGCCGGGCAAAAGGCTCGGACGCATGTCGGTCATTTCGCTCGAAATCGGGTTGGCGAGCCGGAGCGTGGCTTGCCCGCCGCCGAAATGGCGCGCCTGCGCCTCGCCGATGAACGACCACGTCACCGCTTCGACGAGCCCGCGGGCGGCCAGCGCGCGGCGCGCCATCAGCACGCGCTTCTGGCTTGGCGTGAGCGACGGCCGCAACACGCCCGCCGCGCGCGGAAGCGGCGTCGACGGGATGCGATCCGCGCCGGAGAGGCGGACGACCTCCTCCACGAGATCGGCCGCGCCGTGGATGTCGGGGCGCCAGGACGGCGCCGTGACCGTCAGCGCGGGCGCGCGCCCCTCGACCGCGAAGCCGAGCTTCTTCAGCGTGGATACGACCTCGGCATTCGAGAATTTGGCGCCTGCAAGCTTTTCGACGCGGGCCGGGTTGAAGCCGATGACGGTCTTCCTGCCGGGCTCATCCCCCGCGACGACGGCCTCGCCCGGCTCGCCGCCGCAGAACTCCAGGATCATTTTCGTCGCGAGGTTCAAGCCCAGCAGCTCCGACCGCGGATCGATGCCGCGCTCGAAGCGGAAGCGCGAGTTGGAGTTGATGCCGGTCTTGCGCCCCGTGGCCGCTATGCGCGCGGGATCGAAATAGGCGCTTTCGATGAAGATCGTGGACGTCGCCTCCGTGCAGCCGCTCGCCTCGCCGCCCATGACGCCGCCAAGGCCCAGCACCCGCGCCTTGTCGGCGATCACGCACATGCTCTCGTCCACCTCGTAGGTCTTGCCGTCGAGCGCGAGAAAGCTTTCGCCCTTCTTGCCGAGGCGCGCCACGATCGGCCCGTGCAGCTTGCCGGCGTCGTAGACGTGGAGCGGCCGCGCGCGGTCGTAGGAGATGTAGTTCGTGACATCGACGGCGGCGTTGATGGGCCGAAGGCCGATGGCGCGAAGGCGGCGTTGCAGCCATTCCGGCGACGGCCCGTTCTTCGCGCCGCGAATGGCGCGGCCCCAGAACACCGGACAGGCGCTCTCCGAGCCTTTGGGAAAGGAAAGCCTGATGGCGATGGGCGAAGCGAATTCCCCCTCGCCAATATAGCCCTCGGACCCCCTCTTGAGCTTGCCGATGCCGGCGGCGGCCAGATCGCGCGCCACGCCGCGCACGCCGAGGCAATCGGGCCGGTTCGCCGTGATTGCAATGTCGATGACGGGATCGTTCAGCGCCATCGCGTCCACGAAGCGCTCGCCGACATGGTTCTTCATGCGCTCGGGCAGCTCGATGATGCCGCCGTGCTCCGTCGACAGCTCAAGCTCGCGCTCCGAGCAGAGCATGCCCGCCGAATCGACGCCGCGGATGGTGGCCTTGCCGAGCGTCGTTTTGATGCCGGGCACATGCGTTCCCGGCGCGGCGAACACGCCGATCAGACCCTTCCTCGCGTTCGGCGCGCCGCAAACCACCTGCACGGCGCCCGCGCCCGTCTCGACCTTCAAGACGCGCAGCTTATCCGCGTTCGGGTGCGGCTCGGCCTCCAGCACCCGCGCGATGGTGAAGTCCCTCAGCTTCGCCGCCGGGTCTTCGATGCTTTCGACCTCAAGGCCGATGAGGGTCAGTTTCGCGGCGATCTCGTCGAGCGAGGCCTCGGTTTGCAGGTGATCCTTGAGCCAGGAGAGCGTGAATTTCATCGGGCGCGCCAGTTTCGCAAAATGCGGCAAATTCGAAGGCCATGCTTTGTCACGATCCCGCCGCCGGCGCAACCGCCCCGCGCAATCGCGAACATGTTTGGGCCGTGTTCCGCGCGGCGCGCCGGGCTGGCCAACCGGGCGGAACACGCTCAGCTTGGAGCCGCTGAATGCACATGGAAAGTCGGACGGCGCCCTGTACAATTCTCGAATGACGCGCGACGAAGCGTTGAGTATCCTTCACCAGAACGTCTTGACGTGGAACTCGGTGAAGGCGGGATCATTCGTGATCGGGGGCATGTTTTCCAGAAGCGACTGCGCCGCCAGCATGCGGTCGAAAGGATCTTTGTGATTGCCCTTGAGAAGGCCGGCCAGCTGGGCGTGGCCCATTGTCACCGGCAGCACGGTCCAACCATTTTTGGGATGCAACAGTTTGAAGGTCTTCCGCAAGAAGGCGCGGTACGGCAAGCTTTCCAAGACGGAATTTGGTTGAAATTTCCCATCCCGAGGCCGCACTCACGGTAATGCTGTTGCCGGTTTGCGCCAGCGCCGCCAGCACGTTGGCTGGCAGCCCCCGGTTTCCAAGCAACCACCACAAAAGCGCATGCGTATCGAGCAGAACTCTCATTCGCCCGCTTGTCCGTCCTTATATCCGCACTCTTCATCGGTGAGCGGTTCGAAAAAGCGATCGGCGATTTCAAATTGCCCCGCCCAGGACCCATAGCCGCGCTTGATCGCTAACGCTTCGTCGAAGCCAGCCGGGAGCAACCGGACCGACGTTCTTTCATCGCCCGATGTAATAACGATTTCTTCGCCTCTGAGAGCTCGCTGAATAAGCTCCGGCAATTCCTTCTGGGCTCTTTCGACTGCTACGGTTGTCATAGCTCCCGTTCCTAAAAAAGCTTGCTAAGCTTACCCCCCAAGCGGGGCACGCCATGCTGGTCTTTTGGCCGCCGCCGTGGGGTAACGCGAAATTCAGGATACCTTATCGCGGATTATGTAATGCGAGCACGCCTCCAAGTGGTTGTGCCTGGCCGAAAGCCAGTTTGCGCCTCCAGCGGGTCCCGGCACCGGGTCATGCGTACTGCCGTCACGGGCTTCTTGCTCCTCCCACTCCAACGGAATAATCCTTTGGATCAAAACAAATCTTGGAAGGGGCGCCGGCTCTTGTCTACCATCTTAAGGCGCGAAGAGCCCGGATGCGCGTCGAGGTATGCTTGGCAAGAATTGCGTTGTCAAAGCTCGTGGCGCAGGGGCCGGATCTGACACAGACAAGCACGTAAGCAATGACCCAGAACATAACTAAGCACGGCAACTTCAGCGTGTGGCGTTTCGCCATTGCGCCTATGATGGACTGGACAGACCGCCACTGCCGGTATTTCCACCGGCAGTTGAGCCGCCGCGCCCGGCTTTACACCGAGATGGTCACGTCCGCGGCGATCCTGCACGGAGACCGGCAACGCCTTCTCGGCTTCCACAACATCGAGCATCCGGTCGCGCTCCAGCTTGGCGGCTCCGACCCGTCCGAATTGGCGCGGGCGGCCGGGATCGGGCTGTCCTTCGGCTACGACGAACTCAACCTGAATTGCGGCTGCCCGTCCGACCGCGTTCAGTCCGGGCGCTTCGGCGCCTGCCTCATGGCGGAGCCGGACCTTGTCGCGGCTTGCGTGACCGCGATGCGCGAAGCCGCCGCCGGCGCCGTTCCGGTGACGGTAAAATGCCGGATTGGCGTCGACCATCAGGACAGCGAGGCGGATCTCGCGCGCTTCATCGACCGCGTGGCGGCCGCTGGCTGCGAGACCTTCATCGTCCATGCCCGGAAGGCGTGGCTCCAGGGGCTCAGCCCCAAGGAAAACCGCGAAATCCCGCCGCTCGATTACGACCGCGTCTACCGGCTGAAGCGGGCCTTTCCCGAGCTGACCCTTGTGCTCAACGGCGGAATCGCGACGCTCGCCGACGCCGCGGTTTGCCTTCAATCCGCAGACGGCGTCATGCTGGGCCGCGCCGCTTACAAATCGCCGGCGCTTCTTGGCGATGTGGACAGGCTTCTCTTCGGCGAAGGCGAGAAACCCGCCGCCCATATCGTGCTTCAGCGCATGCTGGATTATGCGGCCGCCGAACTTGAGCGCGGGACGCGGCTGTCCTCCATGACGCGGCATATGACGGGGCTCATGAACGGCATCCCCGGCGCGCGCCGCTTCAGGCGGCTTCTCACCGAAGAGAGCGTGAAGCCCGGCGCCGGCCTCGATGTGCTTCGCGCCGCCATGGAAGCGGCGCGGGAAGCGGAGGAGCGAGCGCTCGCGAAACTGGCGGCGTGACGGGCTGGGACGAATTTCCAATTGCGAAGCATAGAGCGCCGCTTCTAGTGTGGCGTCTCGCAACACCTAGCGCCTATCTCGACACGCATCGTCATCCCGGCCATCGGCGCCCATCGTCATCCCGGCCATCGACGCGTATCGTCATCCCGGCCAAGCGAAGCGCGAGCCGGGATCGCAAAAAAATGGGCGCCGCGATTTATTACGGTCCCGGATAAGGCTTTGCCTTTCCGGGATGACGAACGAAAGCCATCCGGGACGGCAAACGAAGGCCATCCCGCCCCGATGCCCACACCCCTCTCGCGTAATCTCCAATGCCGCTCGACCTGCCCTGGAGCGAAATCGCCTGGCTCTCGTTTGCGCTTCTCGCGGGCGGGCTGATCACCGGGTTTTGCGCGGGGCTGCTTGGCGTCGGCGGCGGCGCCATCATCGTGCCGGTTCTTTACGAGCTTTTCCGCTTCTCGGGCGTCGATGAGACCGTCCGCATGCAGGTTTGCGTCGCCACCTCGCTTGCGATCATCATCCCGACTTCGGTGAATTCGATGCGCTCTCATTGGAAGCATGGCGCCGTCGACTTCAGCGTCGTCAAAGCGCTCGGACCCTGGGTGGCGGGCGGCGCCATCGCGGGCGTGTTTGTCGCCGCGCACGCGCCCGCGAGCGTGCTGAAGGGCGCGTTCGTCGCCTCCACGCTGTTCATTGCATCGCGCCTTGCCTTCGGAAAGAGCTCCGCGGCTGGCGGCGCCGCGTTGCTGGGCCTTCCCTGGGACGGGCTCGCGGCCGCCGGCATCGGCCTCATTTCAACGCTGATCGGCATCGGCGGCGGCGCCTATATCACGGCCTATATGAAGTTTCTGGGCTGGCCGATTCACAAAGCGGTGGCGACGGCCTCGGCTTTCGGCCCCATCATCGCGATCCCGGCGGTCATCGGTTTCATGGCGGAAGGGTGGGGCTCGCCGCTCTTGCCGCCGCTGTCGCTCGGCTATGTCAGTCTTCTCGGCGTCGCTGTCATCGCGCCCGTGAGCGCGCTCGCCGCCCCGTTCGGCGCGCGCGTCGCGCACCGGCTTCAGCGGCGGACGCTCGAATATGCGTTCATGACCTTCCTCCTGATCGTCGCGGCGCGGTTTACGGCAAGCCTTCTGGCGGGCGTTTAATCTGAAGAAAGGCTTGCGACCCTGCGTCGCATTTTTTTGTTCCGTCGGCGGCTCGCTTTCTATATGGTTTGGTGTGCGCCGTTCACGGGGGTGAACGCCAGCGCATTTCCGCGTTTTTCGTTTGGGGCCAACGCTATGACGGTCTTTAAATTAGGATTGCAGTTTCTCTCCGCCGCCTTCCTCGCCTGTTCCATGCTGGGCGTCGCCGTTCCCGCTTCGGCGGAGGATTTGCCCGTGCCGCTGAACCGGATTTTTGTGAAATACCGCGCCACGAAGGCCGTCACGGAGGGCAACGCGTCGCAGCTGGCCGGCGAATTGGCAAAGTCCGCCGGAGTGGCCGTTCTGGGCTACGAGAGGAGGGCGGACGCGCTGATCCTGTCGGTGCGCAAGCCGGAAGGCGAAGCGGCGCTGAAAGGGGTCGCCGAGCGCATCGCCCGCGCCAATCCCGACGTGGAATATGCCGAAGCCGAGAGCCTCGTCCAAGCCAATTAGACCCGCGGATTTACCCCGAGGGACGATGTCCCGCCGTCAAAGGCTCGTTTGAATTCCAGTTTGGCATTGTGGGAGGGCAACGAAAATGAAGGGCTTGAAGTTAGGATTGCATGCCGCCGCCGCGGCGCTCTGTCTCTCCGCCATCGCCGGCGCCGCGGCGCCCGCCTCGGCCGAAGAGGCGCTGACGCCCAGCCGCATTTATGTGAAATACCGCCCCAATACGAAAGCGGTGACGGAGGCTACGGCGGCGAGCCTTGCCAATGAGCTTGGGAAGTCCGCCGGCGTCGCTGTGCTGGGCTACGAAAAGCGGCAGGACGCGCTCATCCTGACGGCGCCCAAGCAGGAGGGCAAAGGGGCGCTGCAAGCGGTTGCGGATCGCATCGCCAGCAACAATCCCGACATCGAATACGCCGAGGCCGAAAGGATCGCTAAGGCGGACGAGGTCAACGACCCGCTGTTTCAGCGCCAATGGGACCTTTACGAAGCCAAGGTTGGCGTCGACGCGCCGGCGGCCTGGGGCGGCTCGACCGGCCGCGGGGTCATTGTCGCCGTGGTGGACACCGGCATACGCCCGCACCCGGATCTGATCAAAAAGACGCTGCCGGGCTACAATTTCGTGACCAAAAGAACCCTTGAGGAAGGCAGGAAGCCGGACGGGACCGATCCCGGCGATTGGTGTCCTCTGACAAACGGCGACAGCACGTGGCATGGCACGCACGTCGCCGGCACCATCGCCGCCGAGACCAACAACGGCTTGGGCATCGCAGGCATCGCGCCTGACGCGAAAATCGTGCCCGTTCGCGTGCTCGGCCATTGCGGCGGCTCGACCCTCGATATCGCCGATGGCATCCTCTGGGCGGCCGGCCTGCCGGTCGGCGATGGCTCGCCCCTCAATCCGAACCCGGCTAAGGTCATCAATATGAGCCTTGGCGGCGACGGCGCGTGCGGCGCCCGCTATGCGGACGTCATCAGGCAGGCAAGGGCGAAGGGCGTAACCATCGTGGTGGCGGCTGGAAATTCGAACGATGATGTCGCCGGGCACACCCCCGCCAATTGCGAAGGCGTCATCGCCGTGGCGGCCACGACCAGAACGGGCGCCCGCGCCTCATACTCCAACTTCGGCGGCCTTGTAAAAATTGCGGCGCCGGGCGGCGAGACGCAGCCCTCGGCGGAGAATGGCATCCTTTCCACTCTGAATAGGGGCAAGCAGGCGCCCGGCGAGGATGTTTACGCCTATTACCAGGGCACGAGCATGGCTTCGCCCCATGTCGCGGGCATTGTTGCGCTGGCCGTGCAACTTCGGCCGGGCATTTCGCCGGACGAGGTTTTGCAGGTGCTGCAAAACTCGGCTCAGCCGTTCCCAAGCGTTTCCGAAAACCAATGCTCGGTTGGGGTTTGCGGCGCGGGCATCGCCAATGCGGCCGCCGTCGTGCAGACGCTTAGCTCCAAGAGCGCGGCGGTAAAAACGCAAGCCGCGCCCGTGCCGGTTAACGCGCAAGCCGCGCCGGCGCCGGTCAAATCGGCGGCTGCGGCGACACCCCTGGCGGGGCAATGGCTGCTCGGCGACAGCGGCGCGATCCTCGACATCCCCGATGGCGTCCGCTGGCTTCATCCGGTGCATGGCTCGGCGAAAATCCGCCCGGCCGACGACACGGCGGACATCAAGGTCTATTATGAGGGCGGCTCGACACGCTGCTCTTATCGCATTTCCTTCGCGGATGGCGGAAAGACGCTTCAGCTCGTGGCGGCGGATCGCTCCCAGGATCCCGATTGGTGCCCCGAGGGGAGCCTGAAAAGAGTTGGCGGCTGAGCTTAAGGCCCGCGCCTCGTTGCGCGGGCTGAAAGACGGCAGTGCAAGGAGCCCGCCGGGTAACGGAAACTCTCCGCATTGTGATCCGGCAAGACTTTTCGCCGGCTGGCGATTTCGTCGGCGCCAGCCCAGATGAGCGGAAAGGCCGGAGCCCGCCATGACCCGACGCGACATCCCGCGCATCGCACCCTCGGAGATCACGCCGAAAGAAGTCTATCTCAGACGGCGCGACTTTATCGGCGGCGCCATAGCATCTTTGTTGCTTGCCAGCGCGGCGCCCGCGAACGCCGCGCCGCTCTCCTCATCCAAGAGCGCGTTATCGGCCGATGAGCCGCTCACGCCGAAGGCCGACGTCACGAGCTACAACAATTTCTACGAGTTCGGCACGAGCAAGGACGATCCGGCGAGCTACGCAGGCAAGCTCACGACAAGCCCTTGGTCCATCGCGGTCGACGGCCTCGTTGCAAAGCCGGCGACCTATGCGCTGGAAGACATTCTCAAGCCCGTGTCGCTGGAAGAGCGCATCTATCGCATGCGCTGCGTCGAGGGGTGGTCCATGGTCATCCCCTGGATCGGCTTTCCGCTGGCCGCCCTCCTGAAGCGCGTCGAGCCATTGGGCGCCGCGAAATACGTGGCTTTCCAAACGCTGGTGCGCCCGTCCGAGATGCCCGGCCAGACCGGCCTATTCCAGCCGCTCGACTGGCCCTATGTCGAGGGCTTGCGCCTCGACGAGGCGATGCATCCGCTGACGATCCTGGCGGTCGGGCTTTACGGCGAGACGCTGCCGAACCAGAGCGGCGCGCCCGTCAGGCTTGTCGTGCCGTGGAAATACGGCTTCAAGGGCATCAAGTCGATCGTGCGGATCGGTCTCGTCGAGAAAGAGCCGCCAACGAGCTGGAACAAGCAGAACCCGCGCGAATATGGCTTTTATTCCAACGTGAACCCGGAGGTGGATCATCCGCGCTGGAGCCAGAAGACCGAGCGCCGCATCGGCGAGGGGAGCGGGCTCTTCGCCAAGCGCCGCCCCACGCTGCCTTTCAACGGCTATGCCGAGCAGGTCGCGAGCCTCTATGGCGGCATGGACCTGAAGACGTATTTTTGAGGCTGGGCAGGATGGTCGACGGTTCGTCATCCCGGCCAAGCGAAGCGCGAGCCGGGATCGCAAAAAGCCAAGCGCTTAATTCGTTAAGATCCCGGATGAGGCTGCGCCTGTCCGGGATGACGGGCGCGCGGAGCCCGCGGCGCAGCCGGCAAACTGCATCGAAGAGCCAGTCTTTCCAGCGCGCGATCAACGCTTTCCCGCGCTGGCCGGTTTATGCGCTCGGCGCCGCGCCCGGCTTGTGGATTTTCTGGCTCGCCTTGGGCGACCGCCTCGGGGCCGACCCGGTGAAGACGCTGGAGCACATGCTCGGGCTGTGGACGCTCCGCTTCATCATCGCAGGTCTCGCGGTGACGCCCATCCGGCGCCTCGGCGGCCCGAACCTCGTCCGCTTCCGCCGCGCGCTCGGCCTTCTCGCCTTCTTCTACGCCTGCGCCCACCTTTCGGCCTACATCGCCTTCGATCAGGGCTTCGACGCGCGCGCCATCGCCGCCGACATCGCAAAGCGCCCCTACATCACCATCGGCATGGCCGCGTTCGCGATCCTCGTCCCCCTGGCGGCGACCTCCAACGCGGCGACGATCAAGAGGATGGGCGCCGCCGCCTGGCAAAGGCTGCACCGCTGGGTCTATGTCGCGGCAGTGCTGGCGGTCGTGCATTACTTCATGTCGTTGAAGTCATGGACCGCCGAGCCGATCCTCTACGCCGCTCTCGTTGCAGCGCTCCTCCTCCTGCGCGCTGGGCTGGCCGCGAGAAAAAGGCTGTCCAGCCGCGAGGCCAAAGCTGCCTGATTTCTAAGACCAACCGCTGGATTTGCTGGCTCATGCCAATCGCCGGGGCCTTCGGCGCATATCGGACGCGGGCGTGCGAGCGTACACCGTCGATTCCGATTCTTTCCCGTAAAGATAGAGTATGGTGCGGTATTGTAATCTAAGGTTGCGCAAATCTTCGCGACAGCTTTGTTTGCGCCATCCGCATGAAAGAGGGGCGCCGCGCCGGTACGCGCCTTTAGCAATCCGCCCCGTATTTCCAGCGGGCGTATTCGCGTGCGCGCTCTTCCGCATCCGGGCCGTCGAAGACCGCCCGGAGGAGCGCGTTGTCGCTATCGAGCGCGTCGACGACCCAGCACCCGGCCACTTCCTCCGCTTCCGCGACCGAGACGCTTTCTATCACGGGCGGCAATGGCTCTTCCGCCTTCCAATTCTTTGGCCGGGCTACCTTCTTCTTGTTTTCGACAACAACCGGCGGGGCGCCCGTTACGGCGCGCCGGTGTTTTGCGGCGCTTGAGGAAAGCTGCCGCATGAATTGATCCACCGGATCCTTGACCGGCTCGCCGCGGCCGTCGGCCAAAGGCTTTTCGCTCATCCTGATTCCCTCTCAGCAGCGGACTGCGAAAGCTAGCAGGTGGCGGAGACCGTGGAAAGCTGAGGCAAATGCCTGTCGACAGAATAAGCGCCAGGGTAGAAGGCCGCTCTCGAAGCTGCGGCGAAGGGCGCACAAAAAAAGGCGGCGCTTTCCTCGCCGCGCTTTCGTCCCGGCGTTAAAGCAGACTCCGCCGATTCGCCGGGCGCATCGTCATCCCGGCCAAGCGAAGCGCGAGCCGGGAGCGCAAAAAATGAGCGCCGCGATTTATTACGGTCCCGGATAAGGCTTCGCCTTTGCGGGATGATGAAACAAGCCAACGCAAAAAATGCGGCGCTACCCCGCGCTGCAAAACTACGATGAGAGGGAGGCGCCGCGGCTGCCCTTCGGCTATCCGGCGATGCTTCTGATCGCGCTCGTTCCGCCGCTGTGGTTCCGCATGATGAACCCGAGGGTGCTCGATTGGCATAGCCGCTTCTGGGAGACAGGTCCGGCGCCGTCTTCGCCCCAGCCCTCGTCCGGCGGGTTGGCTTTGTCGAATTCGCGAGCCTGACCGAGCAGGGAGTCACGATCGCGCGAAGCGATAACGCCGCCACAAAAATATACTCCAGGCCTCGTTTAGATCCACCCTAAGAAGTACGCTAGAAGTATAAGCGGGAGCGGAACGCCAATCGCCCAAAGAAGGATGCTCTTCATCGTCGTCTCCTGATTTACAGTTGCTAAACCTCAACGCAAGACCGCAAGACGAGTTCCTTCGGCTTGAGCGGGAACATTCAGTCCATGATCGGGTTTGCATGCCACTCGTAGATACGAACCCGGAGAACGACCATGAAATTTCTCACGGCCGCGGCCGTAGCTGTTCTGATGACTTCCTCCGCCTTGGCCCAGCAAGCGCCCGGCACGGACAGGATGTTGCCGCCCAGCAACCCCCCCGGAAATGAGGGCGCTGCCCCCTTCAAAGCGAGCCCAGCCGATACGGACGGACACCGCGCGACGCCCGGCAGCCAGAGCGCGAGCATGGACGCCAGCCGCTTCCACACCGATCAGGCCCAGGATCAATGGCTCGTCGGCAATCTCTGGCATAAGAGCGTTTACGACGCGTCCGGCCGGGCCATTGGCGACCTGAACGACCTCGTGATCGACAAGGACGGCAAGATCGCCGCCGTCGTGATCGGGGTGGGCGGATTCCTCGGCCTCGGCGAGAAGAACGTGGCGGTGGATTTCGGCCAGTTGCAGAAGAACGGCAGCGTGTCGCCGAACAGGCTCGTCCTTAACTACAGCGAGCAGGACCTTCGCAGCGCCCCGTCGTTCGTGCGCAGTTCAAGCGGCGCGAGCAACAGCAACCGCTGACGCCGGGCGAAGAGGACGGTTCGCCGTCCTCTTTTTCAAATTCGCCAATCGGAACAAACGGGCGGATAAAATCTTAGCAGGGTGGGAGAAACGCTTAAACGGAGGATGAACCCATGGCGTCCGCGCGAACCCTGCAGGACCTTTTCCTTTCTACGCTCCAGGACATCTATCATGGGGAAAAGCAGATCTTGAAAGCCTTGCCGAAGATGGCCAGGAACGCCGCCACGCCTGAGCTGAAACAGGCGTTCCAGCACCATCTTGAGCAAACCGAGGGGCAGGTGGAGCGGCTCCAGCGCGTGTTCGAGATGATGGACAAGAGCGCGCGCGGCAGAACCTGCGAGGCCATCGAGGGTCTTGTCGAAGAAGGCAAGGAAGTCATGAACGAGGCCGAGCCCGGCGAGGTAATGGATGCGGGCCTGATCGCGGCGGCTCAAGCCGTCGAGCATTACGAGATCGCGCGCTACGGCACGCTCCGCGCCTGGGCCGAGGAACTTGGCATGAAGGACGCGGCGAAGCTTCTCGATCAGACCCTGGAGGAAGAGAAGCAAACCGACGCGCTGCTGAACAAGATCGCGATGGATCGGGTGAACCGCCGGGCGGCTTGATCGCAGGCTTTATCTTCGGCGAGGGCGGGTTCCGCCACGGACCCGCCTTTATTTTTTCGGAAGGCGGAGCTGTCGATGGACGAAGACAAAGGCGCGGACGTTCAGCGCAAGGGGCACGACATTGTCGAGAGAGACGAAAAGCACGCCGGCGGCCGCCACTTCTACCGCCGCGGCTGACCGCTTCGGGCGCGCGCCATGACCGAAACCTCGGGCGGCGCGCCTTGGCCGGATTTGTCCGGCCGCCTCGTGGAGTGGGGGCATGTCCTGCCCATCCGCGTCTATTTCGAGGACACCGACTTTTCCGGCTTCGTCTACCACACCGCCTATATGCGCTGGTGCGAGCGCGGGCGCTCCGACTATCTGCGCCTGCTCGGCGTCCATCACAACGCGCTGGCCGAGGGCGCCTTTGCGGGGGAGCCTTGCGCTTTCGCGGTGCGCAGGCTCGCCGCCGAATATCTGAAATCCGCCCGCATCGACGAAACCCTCGAAGTCCACACCGCGCCGGCGGACTGCGCCAAGGCCAGCGTCACGCTACGCCAGACCGTCCTGCGCGAGGGCCAGCCCATTTTCCGCCTTGAGGCGCAATGCGTGCTGGTTTCGCTTGGCGGGCGACCCTTGCGCCTGCCGCCGCCGCTGCTCGCGCTGCTTTCGCCTCGACCTGGCGCCGCGCCCGGCCGAGAGGCCGCTAAACGGGAGCGGACCCTTCCTCCTTGATCAGGAACCACGACTGAGCGCCTGCGGCATTTTCGCGCCGCCCGGTGTGCATCTGCGTCGTGGGGCAAGGCGTGTCGCCGTAAGAGCAGAAGACGCAGCAATCTCCCTTGATCGGCTTCAGCACTTTTCCACAACCCTTGCATTTGTAGAAGTACTGTTGCGCATCCTCATGCATGCGTTCCGTTTCCTGGTGACCGCATGCCGGACACACGACTGTAGATTGATGCTCGTACATCACTCGGCCCCGCGTGGATAACTTACTGAAACCAATGAATATAAAGTTAGTATAGCTACCTGTAGCGGCGCTATACGCGACTACAGCTTAAAGTTTACTCTATCTGACGCTTGGGGCTCCAATCACGATAGCGGGAGCGTGCGCCGGCGGCCGGTCGCGCGGGCGATCCGAAGGCCGCCCAAACAGCAATTCGTTACAATTGCGGGGAATTCTGTACTATGTATTCATCAAGCGTTAATAGCGAAATTCATACCCTACACTCGCCGAAGGAAAGAAAAACCCAATTTTGGAGTTTTAGCTCATGAAACGGTTTCTGACTCTCACCGCCGTCATTGCGCCTCTCGTCCTCGCCGCGCTTCCCTCCCAGGCTGTGCCGCTGAACGCGCTTCCCGCCGGCGCCAATGCCGAGACGGGTCTCGCAACGCAGGTGCAGTGGCGCCGCTGCGGTTTCTGGCGCAATGAGTGCGCCATCCGCTGGCCGGGACTTGGGTGGCGTTTTCGCCGCTGCCTGGCCATTCACGGCTGCTGGTAGCCGGAAAAGAGAGGCAGCCTCGCGCTGCCTCTCTCATTATGCGCAGAGTTTCCCAAAAGCATGCCCTCGGGCTTTGACCTGGATCGCGTCCGAGGGCATGGCCCGGCCATGACAGGGGCTGGCGTTTCGCCGCCGCAACCGCCGGATGCAGGATTAACCATGCAAGGCTTGCCGGGTCGCCAATGAAACCGCGCATTAACCAAACCGGCCGTTTTACGGTATTATAATACCGTAAAAACATGTTTTTTGCCAAACGAACCCAATAGGGTTAATCGAACCGCCGCTTCAAGCCGATGCGCTCCCGCCGGCAAGGGGATCAGGACGACCCCTTGCGCAGGCTGCCGATAACCGCGATGGGCGGCAGCGTCGCGAGCGCGCTCGCCGGCAAGTCGCGCACATGCAGATGGTCCTGCCGCTTCGTGCGCAGCCGCACCTGCCGGATAGCCTCGATCACCTCCGCGATGCGCACGCCCTTGGGGCAGCGCGTGTTGCAGGTCAGGCAGGAAACGCACAACCAGATCGACTCCGATGCGAGCAGTTCCTCTTTCAGGCCGAGCTGCGCATAGCGGATCATCTGATGAGGCAGGATGTCCATGTACTTCGCCATCGGGCATCCGGCCGAGCATTTGCCGCATTGATAGCACGCGAGCAACTCCTGGTTGCTCAAGGCTTCCACCTTATCGATGAAAGCCTGCGCGGCGGCGCCGTTTCCGTTGATCTTCACGCTCATGGCGTTTCTCCTGCGGCCGTCATGGCCGCGTCCTGCGCTCGCCGCCGGCAAACCTTGAGCGCAGCATCGAGTGCAGCGCTGGGACGTTGCCGAGGCGGGCGAGCTGATGGTTTTTCACGTCTTCAGGCGTGTAAGAGGGAAGGATGAGCGGGGAGATCATGTCCGTCTCGATGCCGGCGTGCTCCATTTCGCGCTCGTGGGCGGCGACGTGCTCCAGGCTGAGCCGGCCGAGCTTCACCGATTGCGCGTATTCGGTGGCGTATTGCCCGGCGCGCCGGCCGAACACGTTGTAGTCGAGCACCGAATTGCCCATGAGGCGGTTGCGGCCGTGCACGCCGCCCGACGCCTCGCCCGCCACATAAAGCCCCGCGATGTTCGTCTCGCAGCGATCGTTGATCGAGACGCCGCCGTTCTGGTAGTGCAGCGACGGATAGATCAGCATCGGCTCCTTCACGATGTCGATGCCGAAGCGGTCGAACTGGCGGCACATGCCGGGGAACTGCGCGCGGATGTAGCCTTCGCCATAGATCTGCTCGATGATCGGCGAGTTGAGCCAGACGCCCGTGCGGCCGACCCAGGTGTCGATGCCGTTGTCGCGGTCGGGGCTGCACTCGCGGATGATGGCGGCGCTTTCCACGTCGCGCGGCTCGCGCGGGAACACGAACAGTTCGCCGTATTTGTTGAGCGGCTGCCCGCCGGCGCCGCGTATCTTCTCGGTGATGAGGAAGCCCGCGATCTGTTCGGGGAACACCGCGCCCGTGGGGTGATACTGCACCGAGTCCATATATTTGAGCTTCGCGCCGGCGCGGTAGGCGATGACGAGGCCGTCGCCCGTGGCGCCATAATGGTTCGTGGTGGCGAAGCCGCGGATGTGGAGCCGGCCGAAGCCGCCCGTCGCGATGATGGTGGCCTTCGCCTTCACCGTCAGGAACTGCTCGGTGTCGAGACTGTAGAGAATCGCGCCCGCGCATTTGCCCTTGTCGTCGAGCAGCAGCTCCACCGCCGGCTCGAACTCGCGGATGGAGATCATGTCGGGATGGTTGCGCACCTCGTCCATGAGCGTGCGCATGATGATGGCGCCGATATAGTCGCGGCAGGAGACCATGCGCTTGCGCGAGGTGCCGCCGCCGTGCAGCACCTGCATGCTGCCGTCGGGCATCTTGTCCCACATGACGCCGAGGTTTTCGAGTTCGCGAACCACTTCGGGGGCGTCCTGCGTCAGGACGCGCACCAGCGACGCGTCGTTGTCGAAATGGCCGCCGCCCATGGCGTCGAGATAATGGCGCGTCGGCGTATCCGTGCGCGACACGGCGGCCTGCATGCCGCCTTCGGACATCATGGTGTTGGCGTCGCCAAGCCTGAGCTTGGTGGCGATGAGCGATTTCATGCCCTTGCGCGCGGCGGTGATGGCCGCCCAGCAGCCCGCGCCGCCGCCGCCGATGACGAGCAGATCGGTCTCATAGTCGGGCTCGATCAGAAGCGTGTCCGTCAGCTTCGGGCGAAGCATGGAGTGCGCTTCGAGGATCGTGGCCACTTCCGTCGTCAGTTCCTGGCCCCTGTTCGGGCCGACGCGGACGGCGCGCTTGGCGCCCTGCGAATAGTCCGGGTGATATTTCGAAAGCACATCCTCGCGTTCTTCCGCGTTCATCGGCGGGAAGACAGGCTGGCCGCTGAGCGCCAGATCGAGCCGCTTGGGACGGGTCTTTTCGACCAGCTTCACCAGACCGGATAGATATTCAGGATACATGTTTCACTCCCAGAAGCGGCCGATGCGGGTCGCAGGCGTTATTGTTTGAATGTGCGGCGCATGGGCGCTCAGGGTTCGATGTCGCGGCTGTAGTAGAGCTTGCTCAGGCTTTCCTTGTCCATGCCCATCAGCCTCACATATTCGCCGTCGTATTGGCCGGAGTTGACCTCCTCGATCCTGTCGTCGAGCTCCTTGCTTTCCTTGCGCAGGTAGCGGCCGGTGAGGCGCTTCGACAGGATGCCGACCTCGTGCTGGATGATCTCGGCGGGGCAGCGCAGCGCGCAGAGCCCGCAGGCGACGCAGTCGAACGACATGTCCGCCACCGCCGCGATGTCGCCGCGCATGGCCGCCTGGACGTAATCCATCACGGGCAGGCCTTGCGGGCAGGCCTTCGTGCAGGTGCCGCAGGCGACGCAGCGGAAGGTGACGGGATAGACCTGCAGGATCGCGTTCACGTCCGGCGTCAGCTTTTCGAGGTCGTAGACCGCCTTCTCCATCGGCACCGACGGGATCTGCGTGAGCGACATGCCGTCCTTGACGAGCGTGGTGCAGGCAAGCCCCGTATGCAGCTTGTAGTCGCCGGGCAGGCGGTAGATCGTGCCGCAGGCGCCGCAGAAGCCTTCGCGGCAGCCCGCGCCGCGAATGATCTGATGGCCCGCATATTCGATCGCGCGCATGATGGTGGCGTGCTCGGGCACAACATGGCGTTTGCCATTGATGTACACGTTCACCATGTTGGCGCGAAGCTGCTCGCGCTTGCCTCCCTCTTCGCGGTGCTCGGCTTTTTCTTGCATTTCCGCTCCTCGTTGGGCGCCCACGCCGCGCCCCGCTTGTATTGACTAGGCCGCCGTCTTTGCCGTGGCGTCCCGGTATTCCTTGATCTGATCGAAGTTCATGTAGCGGTAGACGTTGCCCGCGTTTTTGTTCACGGCCTCGATATGCTGCGTATATTCGGCGACGGTCGGGATGCGCCCCAGAAGCGCGCAGACCGCCGAAAGCTCGGCCGAGCCGAGATAGACGCGCGTGTCGATCCCAAGCCGGTTCGGGAAGTTGCGCGTCGAGGTCGACATCGCGGTGGCGCCTTTTTTCGTCTGCGCCTGATTGCCCATGCAGAGCGAGCAGCCCGGCATCTCGATGCGCGCGCCCGACGTGCCGAACGTGCTGTAATAGCCTTCCTGGGTGAGGAGGGCCGCGTCCATCTTCGTGGGCGGGGCGACCCAAAGCCGCGTCGGGATGTCGGTCTTTCCGGCGAGGATTTTGCCCGCCGCGCGGAAGTGGCCGATATTCGTCATGCAGCTGCCGATGAAGACCTCGTCGATTTTGTCGCCCGCGACCTCGGACAGAAGCTTCACGTCGTCCGGATCGTTCGGGCAGGCGACGATCGGCTCCTCGATCTCATTGAGGTCGATGTCGATGACGGCCGCGTATTCCGCGTCCGCGTCGGCTTCGAGCAGCTTCGGATCGGCGAGCCACGCCTCCATCTCGCCGATGCGCCGCTCCAGCGTATGGCGGTCCTGATAGCCGTTGGCGGCCATCCATTTCAGCAGCGTCACGTTCGAGCGGACGTATTCGATCACGGGCTCCTTGTTGAGCCGCACGGCGGAGGCGGCGGCGGAGCGCTCGGCCGACGCGTTGGCCAGTTCGAAGGCCTGCTCCACTTTAAGGTTCTCAAGCCCCTCGATCTCCACGATCGCGCCGGAGAAGATGTTCTTCTTGCCCTTCTTCTCGACGGTGAGGAGGCCCTTCTGGATGGCGGCGTAGGGGATCGCGTTCACGAGGTCGCGCAGCGTAATGCCCGGCTGCAACTTGCCCTTGAAGCGCACGAGCACGGACTCCGGCATGTCGAGCGGCATCATGCCGGTCGCGGCGGCGAAAGCCACAAGCCCGGAGCCAGCCGGGAAGGAGATACCGATCGGGAAGCGCGTGTGGGAGTCGCCGCCGGTGCCGACCGTATCGGGCAAAAGCATGCGGTTGAGCCATGTGTGAATGACGCCGTCGCCCGGCCGCAAGGAGACGCCGCTGCGGGTCGAAATGAACTCGGGCAGGGTGGCGTGCGTCTTCACGTCGACGGGTTTCGGATAAGCCGCCGTGTGGCAGAAGGACTGCATGACAAGGCCGGCCGAGAAGCCCATGCAGGCGAGGTCCTTCATCTCGTCGCGGGTCATGGGGCCGGTGGTGTCCTGCGAGCCGACCGTCGTCATGCGCGGCTCGCAATAGGCGCCGGGGCGCACGCCCTTGCCTTCGGGCAGGCCGCAGGCGCGGCCGACCATCTTCTGCGCCAGCGTGTAGCCCTTGCCGGTGTCGGCGGGCTGGGCGGGCAGGCGGAACAGCGTGGACGGCGGCAGGCCGAGCGCGGCGCGCGCCTTCGAGGTCAGGTCGCGGCCGACGATGAGCGGGATGCGGCCGCCCGCGCGCACCTCGTCGAAGATCACGTCCGACTTCAGCTTGAATTCGGCGATCGTTTCGCCGTTCTTCAGCGCCCTGCCTTCGAGCGGACGAAGCTCGATCACGTCGCCCATGTCCATCTTCGAAACGTCGAGTTCGACGGGCAGCGCGCCCGCGTCCTCCATGGTGTTGAAGAAGATCGGCGCGATCTTGTTGCCGAGGCAGACGCCGCCGAAGCGCTTGTTCGGCACGAAGGGGATGTCCTCGCCGGTCCACCACAGCACGGAATTGGTCGCGGATTTGCGCGAGGAGCCGGTGCCGACCACGTCGCCGCAATAGGCGATGAGATGGCCCTTGGCCTTGAGCGCGGCGAGCAGCTTGATCGGCCCGAGCTTGCCGGGCTCGTCCGGTTCGTTGCCGGGGCGCGGGTTCTTCAGCATGGCGAGCGCGTGCAGCGGAATGTCGGGGCGGGTCCAGGCGTCGGGCGCGGGCGAGAGGTCGTCCGTGTTGGTCTCGCCCGCGACCTTGAAGATCGTGACGGTGAGGCTTTCGGGCACGCCCGGGCGCGAGGTGAACCATTCGGCGTCGGCCCAGGACTGGATGACGGCCTTGGCGTTGGCGTTCCCGCTCTGGGCGAGCGCTTTCACCTCGTTGAAATAGTCGAACATGAGAAGCGTGTGCTTCAGGGCCTCGGTCGCCGCCGCGCCGCATTCCGGACAGGAGAGAAGCGCGATCAAGGGCTTGATGTTGAAGCCGCCGAGCATCGTGCCGAGAAGCTCGGTCGCGCGCACCTTGGAAATGAGCGCTGACGCTTCCTCGCCCGCCGCGACCTTCGCCAGATACTCAGCCTTCACGCGCGCCGCATCGTCGACGCCCGCCGGCACGCGGTGCGTGAGAAGGCCGATCAGGAACGCTTCCTCGCCCGCGGGCGGGTTTCTCAACAGGGCGACCAGTTCGCTCGTCTGCTGCGCGGACAGCGGCAGCGGCGGAATTCCAAGAGCGGCGCGTTCGGCAACATGGGCGCGGTAGGCTTCAAGCATGGTCAAAATCCTTTAGAGGCGAGGGAGAGAGCCAACGCAGACTCTGACAGCTTGACCAGCGGGACGAACCCTCACAAACCGATGGCCCGGCGTCCCCACTCCGAGTGGGAGAGGGACAGGGTGAGGGGTGATGCGCTGGCCGACTGGGCACGTCCTCTTTAGCCTCTCTCTTCATCCGATCCCTGAGTTCGTACTAACCGAGCGAGGCGAGCGCGGCGTTCAGCGTCGCGCTGGGCCGCATGGCCTTGGAGGTCTTGTCGAAATCCGGGCGATAATAGCCGCCGGTATCCTGGGGCTTGCCTTGCGCGGCCGTGAGCTCGGCCAGGATCTTCTGCTCGTTCTCGGTGAGCGTCTTGGCGAGCGGGGCGAACTTGGCCTGAAGCTCCTTGTCCTTGCTCTGCGCGGCGAGCGCCTGCGCCCAATAGAGCGCGAGATAGAAGTGCGAGCCGCGGTTGTCGAGTTCGCCCACCTTACGGGCCGGAGACCGGTTGTGGTCGAGGATCTTGGCGTTGGCCTCGTCCAGCGTCTCCGCCAGCACTTCCGCCTTCTTGTTCTTGAACACCTGCGCCAGATGTTCGAGCGAGACGCCGAGCGCGAGGAACTCGCCGAGCGAATCCCAGCGCAGATAGCCCTCCTCCTGGAACTGCTGCACGTGCTTCGGCGCGGAGCCGCCGGCGCCCGTTTCGAACAGCCCGCCGCCATCCATCAGCGGCACGATGGACAGCATCTTGGCGCTGGTGCCGAGTTCGAGGATCGGGAACAGGTCGGTGAGGTAGTCGCGCAGCACGTTGCCGGTGGCGGAAATCGTGTCCTTGCCTTCGCGGATGCGCTTCAGCGAGAACGTCACGGCCTCCTCGGGCGGCAGGATGCGAATGTCGAGGCCGCTCGTGTCGTGGTCCTTGAGGTAGCGCTCGACCTTCTTGACGATTTCGGCGTCATGGGCGCGGTTCTCGTCGAGCCAGAACACGACGGGCGTGTGGGAAAGGCGGGAGCGCTTGACGGCGAGCTTCACCCAATCCTGGATGGGCGCGTCCCTCACCTGGCACATGCGGAAGATGTCGCCCTGCTCAACGTCCTGTTCCAGCAGCACATGGCCGGAAGCGTCCACGGCGCGGACCTTGCCGTTGCCCGGAATTTCGAAGGTCTTGTCGTGCGAGCCGTATTCCTCGGCCTTCTGCGCCATAAGCCCCACATTCGGCACGCTGCCGATGGTCCGCGGGTCCAAGGCGCCGTGCTTCTTGCAGTCCTCGATTGCGGCTTGATAGACGCGCGCGTAGGAGCGGTCGGGGATCATCGCCTTGGTGTCGTGGAGCTTGCCGTCCTTGCCCCACATCTTGCCGCTGTCGCGGATCATGGCGGGCATGGAGGCGTCGACGATCACGTCGCTCGGCACATGCAGATTGGTGATGCCCTTGTCGGAGTTCACCATCGCAAGCTCGGGGCGCGTCGCGTAGGCGGCCTCGATGTCGGCTTCGAGGGCGGCGCGCTCGGCTTCGGAGAGCTTGCCGAGCCTCGCGGTGAGATCGCCAAGGCCGTTATTGGGATTGAAGCCGATCTTCTCCAGCGCGGCGGCGTGCTTCTCGAACGCGTCCTTGAAAAAGACCGACACGGCGTGGCCGAACATGATCGGGTCGGAGACCTTCATCATGGTCGCCTTGAGGTGCAGCGAGAGCAGCACGCCCTTCGCCTTCGCGTCCTCGATCTCGGCGGCGAAGAACTCGCGGAGCGCGCGCTTGCTCATCACGGCGGCGTCGATCACCTCGCCCGCCTTGTAGGCGGTCTTCTCCTTCAGAACCGCTGTCTTGCCGTCATGGCCAACAAACTCGATGCGGAAGCTGCCGGCTTCCGTGACGGTAATGGACTTCTCGCTGCCGTAGAAATCGTGCGCGCTCATATGCGCCACATGCGTCTTCGAGTCCGGGCTCCAGGCGCCCATCTTGTGCGGGTGCTTGCGGGCGTACTGCTTCACGGACGGCGCCGCGCGGCGGTCCGAGTTGCCCTCGCGCAGCACCGGGTTCACGGCGCTGCCGAGCACCTTCGCATAGCGCGCCTTGATGTCCTTCTCGGCGTCGGTCTTGGTCTCCTCGGGATAGTCCGGGATGTTGTAGCCTTGGCCCTGCAACTCCTTGATCGCGGCCTTCAGCTGCGGGATGGAGGCGCTGACGTTCGGCAGCTTGATGATGTTGGCTTCGGGCCTCGTCGCAAGCGCGCCCAAGAAGGCGAGATCGTCCGGCTGGCGCTGAGCATCCGTCAGGCGCTCGGGGAAGCTCGCAACGATGCGGCCGGCGAGAGAGATGTCGCGCGTCTCGACGTCTACGCCGGCGGCCCTGGTGAAGGCCTGCACGATGGGCAGGAGCGAATAGGTCGCAAGCGCCGGCGCCTCATCGACTTTTGTCCAGAAGATCTTCGTTTCTTGGGTCATCCCGTTACCTCGGAAATAGTGCCAGCCAGCTCTCTGCCTTATGCCTCAGACGACGAAGGTGCACTGGGACGCTGGCGTGCGCGTGTCCATGTTGCGGCCGCGGTTGATGTGATCGTCGATCTCGCCCGCGCAGCCGACCGTCCGCCCGAACAGGAAGGCGGTGAAGGCGGCGTTTTCCAGGGCCTCTTCCGAAAACGCGCCAGAGCGATAGCGCGGCCAGAGCGTCTTGAGAAGCAGCGCCGCGATCACCGCGTCGATATTCACGCAAAAGACGTTGGCGGTGACGCCGTTATCGTAGAGCGCCTGCACGAGCGCGCTGTAGAAGTCGTGGAAGACGTTCGTCTCGCCGCGCTCCTTGAACAGCTTCGACAGGAAGACCTCGCGCGGGTCCTTGTTCACGACCTGGTTCTTGAAGACGGGGTGATTGACGCCGGGGATGTTCTGGACTCCGCCGCCGACGCCCTTCTTGGCCTTCTTCTCCGCGTCGAAGTCGAGCGCGAATTTCGTGGCCATCGCCACCAGATCGAGGCCATGATTGGGATCGCCCGCATCCTTCAAATCCGTGCCGCTGAATTGGCTGATCAGGAATTGGATGCCTTCGAAGCCGTTGCCGCCATGGGCGAAGCCGGTATGGGTCAAGAAGCCGATCATGGCCTTGTTGATCTGCACGCGGCCGGGTGTCTCGGGGCCGTCGGCGGAGACGGCGCCCTTGCAGCCTTGCGCCGAGATCGTGCCAGGGCCGTTCGATATGATGAGGCCGAGGAGCACCTGGAGCGGGAACAGCTTCTCCGGCGTCGGCGTCTCGCCCAGGAGCGCGAGATAAGCGATCTCGGTGGACGACCAGCGGTCGACGAGGTCTTGGCAGGGCACGCCGCAGAACGTTCCATGCTCGTGCTTCGAACTGTCGACCGACGCGCCGACGATGGTCGCAAACATGCGCGCAAACCAGGGGAAGTTCTTCGCCGTATTGCGGGTGATCTTCTTTTTCATCAGCGACCCCCAGGAAATGGTGGTCGTAATGGCCGCCAGCGCCGCGTCCGCCGTCGGATAGCCGCTCAGCGAGCGAAGGTAGTCGACGAACACGGATTTCGCGCCGCGCGCTTCAAGACCCGCGAGTATTGCGTTCGCTTTTGGATCGGCGTGAATGCCGACGAGCGCCGCCAACTGATCCGCGCTGGCGTGGATGCGGGAGATATCGAAGCCTTGCTGATCGCCTGCCTTGAGCCCGGACTGGCCGAAGAGATCGATGAGGACATCGACCGCCTTGCGGGCGCCAGCCACGGTCCTCGGGCCGGCTAACGCGCAGGCCACAGAAACCACGGTATTCGGGGCGCTGCCGGACTCGCGCGCCGCGTTAACCGCCGCGAGGGCGGCGTCTGAAAGGATCACGTCGGAGGCGACGGCCGTGTTGAACAGCGCGTTGTCGTTATCGTCGTTGTGCTCGCGGGTCAGCGCCAGGCAGAAGTTCGATTCGAGCGGGTATTTCGCGGTGTCGAGGATCGAGACGCCGCTGACGCGCGTCACTTGCGTCTTCGCGTCCATGATCGAGCTGCCGGAGCGATCCTTCATGGACTCGCGCGGGAAGATCGTTCCAACCTGCCTGGTAAGCTCCGCGATCTCATCCTTGTAGGGTTGGATCGGATCGACAACGTGGATGTCGATTTCCGGCGGCAGTTCCAGCCCTTGATTGTTGCCGAGCCAGGGCTTCAGCCTAAGATCGCCTTCGGGCGCGAAATCGGGGCGGACGCCATGAAGCTTCATGACCTCGGTCAGCGCGGCCGGGATGTGCGAAATGTTCGTCACCACGGCGCCGTACTTCGAGAAGACCGGGTGCTCCGGCGTGAAGATGCCGTCGACCTTGAGGATGCGCTTGAACCACTCTTCCTTCGCGGCGGCGCTGTCGCCGGCGCCGGCCATGGCGCCGGCGTGGCCGACCGCGCGCGTCAGCTTCGCTTTCCAGCGCCCGACGACGCAAGCGATGACGGGCTTCGAGAAGTCGAGGTTCTGCTCGTAATAGCCGCCCGGCTCGATATACATGACCCCCGCCTTGCTGCGGAAGTTGTTATCGAAGGCGTTGGCGAATTCGGCCGGGGCGAACCCGATATACAAGTCCTTGCCGCTCGAAATGCTGGTCGTCGTGCCCCAGCCGGCCGACGCCAGATAAGTGGCGATGGTGGTCGTGAAGTTGCCGGAATTGGAATAGATCGCCACCGAGCCTTTCCGCAAGGACTCCTCGGGCCGCTCCCCGCCCAGCGGGCCGCCGATGCGCACATGATTCCACGCGTCGGCCACGCCGAGGCAATTCGGGCCGAAAAGATCGACATGGCGCTGCTGAGCCATCGCCCGGATTTCGCGGGCGTCGTGGACCGACACTTTCTCGGTCAGGATGATGATCTTCTGGACGTGAGGGTTGACGCGCATCAACTCAAGCGCGCCGTCGCGAACGGCCGCGGGCGGCAGATGGATCACGCCCACATTGAAATTGTGGCCGTCGTCGAGACCTTCGCGGACGTTATTGTAGACGGGGATCGAGCCGATCGGGGTTTCGAGGACTTCGCCGCGCCGGCCGGGCGAGGTGCCGAACACGATATTGCCGCGGGAATAGGCGTGGCTGATGGGCGCCACCGCGCGCGACTCGTTGCCGAGGATATTCAGCACGCAGACCCTGTCTTCCCGCGTGGCGATGTCCGCCAGCGATCTGACGCCGACGAAATATTTGAACTTCTCAATTGGCTGAAGATTACCCATCGCAAACCCCAAAATGCCGCGCCTTGCAGCGATTAGACGGTCAAAAATTCCTCACGATCAAAGCATTCGCCGCGCTCATGCCGATACGCCGAGTTTCCGGGCGAGTTGCTCGCGCCCGCCGGCTTTCATCCAGCGGTCGGCCGCCTGAGCGTAGTTCACCACGTCGGTCATCGCTGAATCGAAGCCAAAAAAGCGATAGGGCAATCCGAGGAGGTCGCAGACATCCTTGAAGGCGAGCAGCCCGCGCGAGAGGTTCGGACCGCCGCGGCCGATCACGACGTAAACGGGCGTCGGACCGTATTCGGCGAAATGTTCGCGCAGAGCGTCGGCCATGGCGCGGAAGGTGACGAAGATGTCGGTGTTGTTCGCCTTGCCGCCGATGATGAACAGCACATTGGCCTGTTTCAGCCAGTATTTCAGGCAGATGCGCATCACGTCGCGCATTTTGTCATAGGGCGGGTTGCCGCCGAAATCCGAAGAGATGATGGCGTCGTCTCCGAGGAACTCGGTCACGAGCGAGTTGGCGCCGCCGCCGAAAGTCGGCGCCAGGATGGTGCCCTTGGTGTTGATGACGGACACGTCGGACTGGCCCTGATAGGTGCGCAGCTGATTGATCTCGTGCTCGAACTCGGAGTAGTCCTCGGCGAACAGTTCCTTCGGCAGATTGAGGCGCTTCACGCGCGCGTCGTCGCGGTCGAACCCGCATTTGAAATCGCAGGCGACTGGCGTGAGCGCGCGGCCGGTCGGCATCATGCGGATTGGATTGAGCTCCAGCGTCGTCATGCCGTAATGGTGGTAGAGGTCCCACAGCTTCGGCAGGTTTTGCGCAAGCGGCGAGATGATCTCCTTCGGCGCCTGGATGTCCGACATCGCATTGGTGATCACGAAGGACTTCAAGCCGGTCAGCGGGTCGAACGGGATCTCCGCGATCTGGTCCTTCTCAAGGTCCTCGATCTCGACGCCGCCGCGATGAGTGATGGTGAGCGTCGGCGCGCGATACTTGGTTGAATCGGCGATCGAGACATAAACTTCGTGCTCGGCCGGAATACTGGCCTCGAAGGTGACGCCCTTGGCCTTGGCGACGACATTGTCGACGCGGTGCTCCGCGAAGTACAGGCGCTCCTTTTCCTTGAGCGCGGTTTTCAAGTCCTTGGCGCGGCCGAGGAGGCCCGCCTTGCCCTTCTTGCCGATACCGCCGCGAAAATTCGGCTTTATAAATATCTCGCCGTATTTGTCGATGAGCGCTTTGATTTCCGCGTCGCTCGCTTCCGACCCAAGAATTTCAGAGGCCGGAAACTCGACCGACTTCAGCAGCTCAGCTCCATAGAGCATTCCTGCAAGGTTCATGGCGCTCCTCCTCCCTAAAGGGCGTTATCGATCAATATTCTTGCGGTAAGTTTTTCAACTGGGCCCAGGAATAGACCGGCCCCTTCACGCAGACGTAATCCTTCCCGACATTGCAGCGTCCGCATTTGCCGATGCCGCACTTCATTTTGTTTTCTATTGTTGTATATATTTGCTCGTCTGCAAAGCCCATTTCGCGCAGATTGTTGATCACGAACTTGATCATGATCGGCGGGCCGCAGGTGATCGCAATCGCTTTGTCGGGCTTCTGCGGCTTGTTCATCACGTTGGCGGGGACGAAGCCGCAATAGCCTTCCCAGCCTTCCTCGGGCGAGTCGATGGAGAGATAAACATCCGCCTTACCGCGCAGTTTCTCCAACTCGGCGGCGTACATGATGTCGCGCGAGGTGCGGCCGCCGTAGAAGACGGTGATCTGGCCGTAGTCGCCGCGGTTCGTCACGGCCGTTTGGATCACGGGCCAGATGGGCGCGAGGCCGCAGCCGCCGCCGATGAAGATAAGGTTCTTGCCCTTCCAGTCGTTCACCGGGAACTTGTTGCCGTAGGGGCCGCGAACGCCGATCACGTCGCCGACGCGCATGTCGTGGATGGCTGTCGTGACCCGCCCCGACTTCATGATCGAGAACTGCTTATAGTCCGTGATCGAGGGCGCCGAGGCGATGGAGATCATCGACTCGCCCTTGCCGAAAACGGAAATCATGGCGCATTGGCCGGGCTCGTGATCGAAGCCGTCGCCGTTGATGAACTCGACGCGGAATGTCTTGATCGCGCGCGCGCCCGGCACCTCTTCCTTGACGTGGACGATCTTCGCCAGCTTCGGCAGATAGGCGTTGTCGCTCATGGCCTGGCCCCTTCTTCCATGACGTTCGCGACATGCACGATGTCGATGCCCACCGGACAATGGGTGATGCATCGGCCGCAGCCCGTGCATTGCTGCATCTTGTGATTCTCGACGAAGTAGAGGAGCTTGTGCAAGATGCGCTGTCTGAGGCGCGCGCCCGTGTCCTCGCGCGGATTATGCCCGGAGGAGTGCATGGTGAAGTCGGGGAACTGGCAGTTGTCCCAGGTCCGCACGCGCTCGCCAGTCAGCGGCGACTTGCCGGTGACTTCGTCGTTGATGTCGAAGCAATGGCAGCTCGGGCAGAGATAAGTGCATGCCCCGCAGCCGATGCAGGCTTGCGCGAGCTTGTCCCACAGGGGAGAGTCGAAGTTGCGGCGCAGCGCTTCGGCGACATGCTCCATCCCTGCGATGGAGCGCTGCGGATGTTCGAGCGCCGCCGCATGCGCGTCCTTGAGTTCGTTCTTGTCGCCTGCGCTCGGCTGTTGGAAGAGCTCTTTGCCGATGCCGACGATCCCCATGCCCCTGTCGGTCAGCCCCTTGACGTGATAGCGGCCGTCAAGCTCCGTCATAAGCACGTCGAGGCCGTCTTCCGAATGCGGCGAGCCTCCGAGCGCGACGCAGAAGCAGTTCGGCGAGGGCGGCGCCGCGCAGGCAAGCCCGATGAAAATCACCTGCTCGCGCCGCGCCTCATAATACGGATCCTGAAAACCTTGGCAGAACACCCTGTCGTTGCGCACCATCGCGCGCCCGTCGCAGGGCCGCACGCCGAAGACGACGGCGGGCTCGACCTTCGGCAGCGTATGCGTGATCTGCGGCGCTTTGCCGTTCTCAAGCTGGAAGCGGTAAAGCACTTCCCGCTGCGGGAACACGAAGCCCTTTGCGGGCCGGACGGTGTTCGGATGATCCAGCTCCACCGTCGCGCCGGCCTCGACCTTTGTGAACGCCCAGGCATCTTCTACGAAGTCTGGGGCGTAGACCTCTGCGCGCTCTTGAAGCGTTGCGATCCATTGGCCGAGTTTTTCCTTCTTCAGTATTGCTTCCATCGGCCTACCTCACGAAATCGTTGGGATCGCCGTCGCGGAAGGACGAGATGAGCGATGGCTGCCCCGCGTCGAGCCCCGGCGCGTAGCCGAACATGTCGAGCGCCTCGTGTTCGAGCATGGTGTTGAGAAGCCGCAGCGGGATGTTCACCGGGCACACGCGCTCGCATTCGCCGCAATCGGTGCAGCGGCCGGCGAGGTGCATGGCGCGCACCATGTGGTACATCGCGTTCTCGGAAGGCGTCGGGGACCGGCTGATCCAGCGCACGCGATTGGCCTTCTCGTCGGCGGTCGTGCCGTTGTTCACGATAAAGTTCGTGCTGTCGACGACGCACTCGTCGCAGTAGCACATCGGGCAGACGGCGCGGCAGGCATAGCAGCGGATGCAGCGGTCGAAATGGCCGGCCCAGAACTCCGAGCGCTCGTCCATGTCCTTTTTCGAAAACGCGTTGACGACCGAAAAGCGCGGGCCGTAAGGGCGCTCGTCGACCTTGTCGCCGAAGAAGAAGTCCGCGTCGAGCGGATAGGACTTGTTGCATTCGAGGCAGCGATCCGCGAGCACGTCCTGCGCGGGGAGCGTTGCGGCGCCGTGCAAATACGACGCCCTTATGCTGCGGTCGCCGTCGAAGACCGCGCCCGTCGCCGCCTTGCCGCGCAACGCCCTGTTGAGCTTCTTCGTATCGACCACGCCGCCCTTCCCGCAGGAGACGCCAAGGACGATCACCTCGTCGCGCTTGATGTGATTTTCCTGCAGAAGCACCGTGATGGCGCGGCTGTCGCAGCCCTTGGCGATGATGGCGAGCGGGCGCTTGTCCGAGGCGCGCGCGTGCTTTTGCCGCTTCTTCTCGTTCACGAGGTAGAGCGCGAGGTTCTCCACGCAGGTAGCGTCCAGAACGAGCGAGGCTGTCTCCTCCGGGGCGGCGATGAAAGCGGGCTCCGCGAGCATGCCTGCGGTGCTCCGGCGATAGCCGAGCACGGCGCGGACTTTCCCGCTTTGCAGGAGATCCTTGGCGCGCGCCCTGATGTCTTCGACCGCGGCCATCAGTGTTTCGCCTTAAGCTTGGTTTGAGGGCCGAGCGCTTTCAGATCCTTCACGAAATCGCTGATCACTTCGGCGAACTTCACGCCTTCCGCCGCGGACACCCACGACATGCGGAAGCGGTCCGGCTCGACGCCGATGAATTTCAGGAGCTTCTGCACCAGGTAAAGACGGCGGCGCGCGTAGAAATTGCCCTTGAGGTAGTGGCAGTCGCCCGGATGGCACCCCGAGACGAGCACCCCGTCCGCGCCCTTGTTGAAGGCGGACATGATGTAGATCGGCGATACGGAGCCCGAGCACATGACCTGGATCGGCACGCTGTTGGCGGGATATTTCAGCCGCGACACGCCCGCGAGGTCGCTGCCCGCCGACGAGCACCATTTGCACAGAAAGGCGACGATCTTGGGCTCGAAGTGCTGCCCTTCATTTTTCGAAACCGCGGGTTCGGTCACCTTCTTCACCCTCCCATGCAGGCGCTGATCATTTCGAAGACCTGCAACTGCGTTACGTTCTTCACATCGATGGCCGCGCGCACGCAGGTGCCGACGCACGTGCCGCAGCCTTCGCAGAGCACTTCGTTCACCTTAGCCTTGCCTTCGACAAGCGTGATTGCGTCGTAGGGGCACACGTCCACGCACATCTCGCAGCCGGTGCAGTGCGAATCGCGCACCTTGGCGACGACCGGGCTGTGCTCCAATTCGGGCTTGGAGAGGAGCCCGATCACCTTCGAGGCCGCCGCGCTCGCCTGGCAGACCGTTTCGGGGATGTCCTTCGGCGATTGCGCCGCTCCGGTGAGGAAGATGCCGCCGGTCACGCTTTCCACCGGGCGCAGTTTGGGGTGCGCCTCGGCGAGGAAGCCGTCCTTGTCGCGCCCGATCTTCAGCGTCTTGGCGATCTCGGCCGTGCCCTTGGATGGGACCATCGCCTGGGCCAGCACCACCATGTCGGCTTCGATCTCGACATTCTTGCCCGAGAGCGTGTCGACGCCCATCACCTTGAGCTTGCCCTTCTGCTGGTAGACCTTCGAGACGCGGCCGCGCAGATAGACGATGCCGTCGCGCTCCATCGAGCGCTGGACGAACTCCTCGTAGCCTTTTCCGCCGGAGCGGATGTCGATGTAGAAGATATACGCTTGGCCGTCCGGCACGTGGTGCTTGAAGAGCGTTGCGTGCTTCGCGGTGTACATGCAGCAGATCTTGGAGCAGTAGGCGCAGTGCTGCTCGGGATCGCGCGAGCCGGAGCACTGGACGAAGACGATGGTTTTCGCCTCTTTATGGTCGGACGGGCGCAGCACCTGGCCGCCGGTCGGTCCCGACGCCGAGCACATGCGCTCGAACTGGATGCCGTCGAGCACGTCCGGATATTTGCCGCGGCCGTACTCGGCCAGATTGTCGAGTCCGTAGAGGTCGAAGCCGGTGGCGACGACGATGGCGCCCACGTCGATATCGGTCGTCTTCGGCTTGGCGTCGTAGTCGATGGCTTCCGCCTCGCAGACGGTCGCGCATTTGCCGCAGACCACAGGCTTGAGCCCGAGGCAGGCGTCCTCGTCGAGATAGAAGCTCGCCGGGATCGCCTGCGCGAAGGGGATGAAGATGGCGCGGCGGTCGGAGAGCCCGGCGTCGTACTCGTTCGGGACGACCACGGGACAGACGGGCGTGCAGTCGTCGCAGATCTTGCATTTCTCCGGGTCGACATATTGCGCCTTGGTGCGCACCTTCACCTTGAAGTTGCCGACGAAGCCGGAAACCGACGTCACTTCGCTCGACGTCATCAGCGTGATTTTCGGGTGCTTCGAGACCTCCACCATTTTGGGCGAGAGGATGCACTGCGAGCAGTCGAGCGTCGGGAAGGTCTCCGAGAGCTGAATCATGTGGCCGCCGACGGTCGGCAGCTTCTCGACGAGCACGACCTCAAGTCCGGCGTTGGCGAGATCGAGCGCGCTCTGGATGCCGGCGATGCCTCCGCCGATCACCAGCACCTTGCGCGTCACGGGCAGGCCGACGGGCGTCAGCGGCTCATTGCGCCGCGCGCGCTCAACCACCGAGCGCGTGATCTTGATCGCCTTGTCGGTGCCCTGTTCCTTGTCCTTGTGGACCCAGGCGCACTGTTCGCGGATGTTGGCGATTTCCAGCTGGAACGGATTGAGGCCGCCCAAGGCCGAGGCGTCGCGGAAGGTTTTCTCGTGCAGGTTCGGCGAGCAGCAGGAAATCACCACGCTGTCGAGGCTGTGCTCCTTGATCGCGTTGATAACCGATTGCTGCCCAGGGTCGGAGCACATGTAGACGTAGTCGTTCGAGAAGACGACGCCCTCGTCCTTGCCCAGTTCGGCGGCGACGCGCTTCACATCGACGGTGGCGGCGATGTTGGTCCCGCAATGGCAGACGAATACTCCGGAGCGCCTCGTCAATGGACTGCTCCCTCTTTCTTGCCGAGGCAATCGAGGCCGTGCTGGTAGCCCTTGTCGAAGGCTTTCAGGTTGGCGGCGAGGAAGCGGTCGGGCACAAGGCCGGGCAGCGCCTTCTTCATGGCGTCGGCGGTCACGACGCCGGTGACGGCCGTGAAGAAGCCCAGCACCACGAGATTGGCGAACAGGCGGTTGCCGAGTTCCTCGGCGAAGCGCGTCGCCGGGATCGGATAGAGCTTCACGCGCTTCGGGTCGCCCGTCGGCTTAACCAGTTCTTCCTCGATGATGAGGATGCCGCCGTCGCCGAGGCCCGGCTCGTACTTGTCGTAGGCTTCCTGCGACAAGGCGATGAGCACGTGCGGCAAGGTGCAGTAGGGATAGAGCACGCGGCTCTCGGACACGATGAGCTGCGACTGGCAGGCGCCGCCGCGGGCCTCCGGCCCGAAGCTTTGCGTCATGCTGGCGAACTTGTCGTCGTACAGCGAAACCGCTTTGCCGGTTATCAAAGCGCAGCGGACGATGCCCTGGCCGCCAAATCCGGAAAATTTAATCTCCCACATGGCTAGTCTTCCGCTCCGCAGGTGAGGGGCTCCGGCGAGACGCCCGCCGTCAGCCGCGCTTTCTCCTCGGCCTCCTTCTCAATCGGAGTCTTGCCGTAAAGCTGATAGCTGTCGCCGATGACTTGGCGGTAGTGCGTGTTGACGGCGTCGAGGAAGGTCGGCTTCTGCCGCTCGACAAACTTGCCCATGGCGATCTTGCCCTGATAGCCGATGTCCACCGCGCGCGTATCGGCGCCATGCTGGATCTCGGCGTCTTCCTTGTAATACTCCATCGCGTCGAGCCCATCGCCGAGCCGGTTGCGGCGCTGATAGAGCGTCGTGCAGGGCGCGATCACCTCGATGAAGGAGAAGCCCCTGTGCTTCAGCGCCTTGCCGAAGGTTTGGGTGATGTTGTGGGCATGAAGGGCCGTCCAGCGCGCGACGAAGGTGGCGCCGGAAGCGTCCGCGAGGAACGGCAGGCTGAACGGCGTTTCGTAATTGCCGTAAGGCGTCGTCGAGGCGTTGGCCGATGTGGGCGTCGTGGGCGTCACCTGGCCGCCCGTCATGCCATAGGTGAAGTTGTTCACGCAGATGACCATCAGGTCCATGTTCCGGCGCGCCGCGTGGATGAGATGATTGCCGCCGATGCTGGAGAGATCGCCGTCGCCGCTGATCACAACCACCTTGAGATCGGGGTTCGCGAGCTTCAGGCCGGTGGCGAAGGGGATGGCGCGGCCATGCGTGGTGTGGAACGAGTTGAACTTTACATAGCCCGCGACGCGGCCCGTGCAGCCGATGCCCGAGACGACCGCGATCTTGTCGCGATCGTAGCCGCCCGTCTTGATCGCCTCGGCGAAGCAGGTGACGACCGTGCCGATGCCGCAGCCGGGGCACCAGATGTGCGGCATGCGGTCCATGCGGAGGAACTCCGCCATGGGGTTTTCCTTGCGGTAGGTTTCGTCATCGGTGGAGTATTCGGCGCCGTGCTCGTGGTCGCTCATTTTACGCCCTCCTTGATGGCGGCGAGGATTTCTTCCGGGTCGTGTACAGCGCCGCCGCAGGAGTTGACGCTGATGACTTTGCATTTGCCGGCCGCGCAGCGCTCGACCTCAAGGACGATCTGCCCGTAGTTCAATTCGGGGACGACGATGGCTTTGACCTTGCCCGCCAGTTCGCGGATTTTCTTCTCGCAGAACGGCCAGACCGTGATGAGCCGCAGCACGCCGACCTTGAGGCCGGCCTTGCGGGCGTCCTGCACCGCGCGGATGGCGATGCGCGAGGTGATGCCGTAGGACACGACGACGACGTTGGCGCCTTCGAGCCCGTCTTCCTCGACGCGGATGATCTTGTCGGCGTTCGACTCGATCTTCTCGATGAGGTGGGTGACGACTTTCTTGTTCATCTCGGGCGTCAGCGTGGGATAGCCGCGCTCGTCATGGGTGAGGCCCGTGGTGTGGAAGCGGTAGCCGTCGCCCGCCTTGACCATCGGCGCGACGCCCTTGCCGTCGTAGCGGTAGGGCCGGTAATCCTCTTTCGGCCCCTCGTACCAGTCGCGCTCGACGACCTTGATCTCCTCGGCCGGCGGGATCACGACCTTCTCATGCATGTGGCCGACCGTTTCGTCGGTCATGATGAAGACGGGAACGCGATAGATCTCCGACAGATTGAAAGCTTCCACGGCGAGGTCGAAGCACTCCTGCGGCGAGTCCGGCACCAGCGCGATGACGCGGTAGTCGCCGTGGCTGCCCCAGCGGGCCTGCATCATGTCCTGCTGCGCGGTGAGCGTCGGCAGGCCGGTTGAAGGGCCGCCGCGCTGCACGTCGGCGAGCACCATCGGCGTCTCCATCATGCAGGCGAGCCCGATCGTCTCCATCATGAGCGAGAAGCCGGGCCCCGAGGTGACGGTCATGACCTTCTGGCCGCCCCAGACCGCGCCGACATTGGCGGTGATGGACGCGATCTCGTCCTCCATCTGGATGAAGAGGCCGCCGACTTCCGGGCAACGCTCGGCGAAGCGCTCCGCCGTCTCGGTCGAGGGCGTGATGGGGTAGCCGGCGAAGAAGCGGCATCCGGCGGCGAGCGCTCCTTCGGCGAGCGCATGGTCCCCGTCCATGAAATGGCGGCCCGAGAGAACGCCTTTCGGATCCGCTGAAACGATCTTGGGAGATTGCGCCACTCGTCTAACCCCTATCTGTGTCTGTATTAACGAAAATCGCGAATTCGGGACAAACCATCTCGCAGAACTTGCAATCGCGGCAGTTGTCCGAGGTCTTCACCTGCGGAGGATGGTATCCCTTGGCATTGTAGCTCTTGGACATTTCCAGCGCGTCGGTCGGGCAATACTTCACGCAGTAGCCGCAGCCCTTGCACCAGTTCCGGTTGATCGTGACCTTGCCGTAGGCCTGCTTGAGTTTGCTGAAGGACATCGCGATCTCCTAGAGAAGCCCCTTCGCCACGAGCACGGGCCGTGGAGAGTTATAGTGGAGATTGAGCTTCAGCACCGACTCTTCGCAGCCGAAAGCGATCGCCATGAGTTGGGTGAAATAGACGACCGGAAGGCCCTCGAAATCGGGATACATGCGCTGGGTCACGGCCTGCCGCTGATCGAGGTTGAAGGCGCAGAGGGGACAGCTCACCACGACGACATCGGCGCCCTGCTCGCGCGCATCCGACAGGATCTGGAAGGTGCGGTCGGCCACGATCTTCGGCTTGTCCACCGTCTGATAGGCGCCGCAACACTCGGTCTTGTAAGAGAAGTCGACAGACGTGCCGCCGAGCGCGCCGACCAGCTCATCGAGGAGGACAGGGTTCTCGACGTGGTCGAAAGCGACGGACCTGGGGCGGACGAGAAGACAGCCGTAATAGCAGGCGACGCGAAGCCCCTTCAAAGGCTTCACCACCTTGGTGGAGACGGCTTTGGTATTGGCTTTCAGTTCGCGGAGAATTTCAAGCGCATGAACGACATCGACATCGCCCTCATAGGTCGTCTTCTTGTCGGTCATGAAGGTGTTCATGCGCTTCAGGAGGACGGGATCGGCCTTCACGCGGTCGTTGGCGCGCTTCAGCGTGTTGTAGCACATGGCGCACGCGGTCATCACGCGGCTCGCGCCGGCTTCTTTCACGCGGAGCATGTTGCGGACGGGCGCGAGCTGGCGCATCGCGTCGTCCTCGGACAGCGACAGCACCGTCCCGCAGCAGTTCCAGCGGTTGAGCTCCTCAACCTCTACGCCGAGGCGCGCCATCGAATAGGCGAGCGACTCTTCGAAGTTCCCGGCGTGGTTCTTCATGGTGCAGCCGGGGTAGTAGCTCAACTTCATGTGTGCTCACGGGGGCGTAAACGAAAATTGATCCGACGAGGGGCTCGCCTCGCCATGCAAGGGTCATTCCACCCTTGACGACTTCGACCTTTGGCCTAGCTTTTTCAGCGAGGAAATTAAAGCCACAGCTGGTCGCTATTCACCATTTACTTTTTCTTAGCGCCTGACTAAGCGAACCTAAATCCTTGAGGCGAGAATGAAATCTAGAAATCCTTTTCGCGGTTGCGTGCAAGATTTTTTTGCGCCGCACATATTCGGACCTTGGCATGCATGCACGCTCTTTCCCCTTTGCCAGTCTGACTGTTTGTCCTCCGCCGGCCCCGGCAATAATTCGCATTCGACGATGTGAGGAGCGCTCAATCGCGCGCGGGATGCCGCAGTGCGATCACAACTTTCTTGCGAAGATGTGATCGCACTGCGTCGCAATGCCGCATTCTTGCTCGCGCGCGATTTGTGGGCGAAGCGCCGCTTCTCGCTGTGAGCGCGACAGCGGGCAGCGTCTCGAAACCGACGTGTCGCAAACGCGACAATCGCGCGCTGCAGCGACGAGGATATAGTATTTTCATTTCATAACAATGGCTTATCTCGATGGCACGGCTGTTGCTGAAGAACGGTCGGACGCTCGGAGACAGTAGAAAGACCGACCGATGATTTACTTGACCGAAAGCGCAGCCAACGCAGTCCGCACCGCCATCGCTCGGGCCAACGCCCCCGTCGAGGGTCTGCGAATTGCGGTCGACGCCGGAGGATGCGCGGGTCTCAAATACATGATGGGCCTCGTGGCTAGGCCCGACGCGGATGACATCGTCGTCGAGAGCGAGGGCGTTAAGCTGTTCGTGGACCCCGATAGTCTCGAACACATCGAAGGCACGACCGTCGATTTCGTCTCCGGGCTGCAAAGCTCGGGCTTCACTTTCGATAATCCGCGCGCGAAGACGAGCTGCTCTTGCGGCAAATCGTTCGGCTAAGGGGGACGCATCCATGTTGGAAATGCACGAACAGATCGGCGAAGCCTTGGCCGAACCTGCGCTCGAAACGGCGGAGGACGCGAAGGAGCGGAAAATTCGCGAAGCCATCGCCGAGCTTCGGCCTCACCTTCAGCGCGACGGCGGCGACTGCCAGCTCGTCGCCATCGAAGGCAACGTGGTGAAAATCAAGATGACCGGGGCCTGCGTCGGTTGCATCATGGCGTCGGTAACGGTTCACGGCATCCAGGCGAAGCTCATCGCCAAGCTCGGCATGCCGCTTCGCGTCATCCCCATCCCCGTTGTCGGGGGAATGTGAGAGGCGGGTTCGCCATGCAGCCGGTCTATCTCGACAATAACGCGACGACGCGGATCGACCCCGCCGTGCTTTCGGCGATGCTCCCCTATTTCACGGAGCATTTCGGCAACGCCTCGTCCGCGCACAGTTTCGGCGCAGAGAGCAGCGCCGCCATAAAGGCGGCGCGCGAGCGCGTGCAGGCGCTGATCGGCGCGGAGCACAGCCACGAAATCGTCTTTACCTCGGGCGGTACGGAGTTGGACAACGCAGCGATCCAGTCGGCGCTGGAGGCGCAGCCGGACCGCAACGAGATCGTCATTTCCGCCGTCGAGCATCCGGCCGTGCTGTCGCTCGCGATGCATCTTCATCGCACTCGCGGCGTGGCGGTGCGTGTCATCCCGGTCGATAGCCGGGGGCGTCTCGATATCGCGGCTTACAAGGCGGCGCTCGGGCCGAAGACCGCGATAGCCTCGATCATGTGGGCGAACAACGAGACGGGCGTCATCTTCCCTGTGGCGGAGCTGGCCGAGATCGCCCACGAGGCGGGCGTGCTCTTCCACACGGATGCGGTGCAGGCGGCGGGCCGCATCCCCATCGACCTCGCGGCCGCGAAAATCGGCATGCTTTCGCTCTCGGCGCACAAGTTCCACGGGCCGAAAGGGATCGGCGCGCTGTATGTCAGGAAGGGCGTGCGCTTCAACGCCCTTATCCGCGGCGGCAAGCAGGAGCGCGGCCGGCGCGGGGGCACGGAGAACACACCGGCGATTGCCGGGCTCGGCAAGGCGGCGGAACTGGCTGGCGAGCGGCTCGCTTCCGGCGGGGGCGAGCGCATCAGGCTGCTGCGCGACCGCTTTGAGCATGAGCTGCTTGGCGCGATCAACGGCAGCTCGATCGCGGGCGGCCCCAGAAATAGGCTGCCGAACACGTCCAACATCGTTTTCGAATGCGCCGACGGCGAAGCGATCCTGTTCGGGCTCAACAAGGCGGGCGTCGCCGCCTCGTCCGGCTCGGCCTGCTCGTCCGGCTCGACGGAGCCTTCGCATGTGCTGCGCGCCATGAAACTACCCTACACGGCGGCGCTGGGCGCGATCCGTTTCTCCTTCTCGCACGACAATTCTAACGACGATGTCAATCGGACGCTTGCAGTTTTGCCTGCAATCGTGGAAAAAGCGAGAGAGGCATCAGGCTTTGCCGCTTCGGGCGACTACGCGCGCGAGGCTGCGGTTTCCTAGACGGGCGAGGGAGCGATGGCGTTTCGGCCGGAAGGCTTTCAGATGACAGGCGGCGCGGATTGCGCATGCCGGATCGAGACCATGCTCAGGGAAGCCGGGCTTCGCCCGACGCGCCAGCGCATCGACTTGGCTCGGCTCCTGTTCGGCGAAGGCGACCGCCATGTCACGGCCGAGGAGCTGCACGGCGAGGCCATCGCGAACACCATGTCCGTCTCGCTCGCGACCGTCTACAACACGCTGAAGCAGTTCACCGAATGCGGCCTGCTCCGCGAGGTCGCCATCGAGGGGACTCGCGCCTATTTCGACACGAAGGTTTCCGATCACCAGCACTTCTTCTTTGAGAAGAGCGGCGAGTTGATCGACCTTGAGCCGGGCCACGAGGTGGTGGTGTCCGTGCCGAAGCTGCCCGAAGGCACGCGCATCGCCCGAGTCGACGTGATCATCCGCCTGGAGAAGGTGACGGGCTGACGCCGATCGCGTTCACAACCCTCTTCCAAGCGCCGCCGCCAAGAAAATTACCTTGTATCCCCTCACCCCAGCCCTCTCCCCTTGGGAGAGGGAGTCAGGCCGAAGCCGTTGCGAACTCGTCCCCTCTCCCAGGGGGAGAGGGGCAGGGTGAGGGGGTCGGAACGTCGTTGTAAGGCGACGACCTTTAAGCCGCCGCCTGCATCGTAAAAAGTGTCCGCGACGCGGCCTTATCCGAGCTGCGCCCGCAGGAAGGCGCGGATCTCGGCCTTCGGCACGTTGCGCTCGATGAAGGCGTCGCCGACGCCGCGCACGAGGATGAGCGCGATCTGCCCGTCCTTCACCTTCTTGTCCTGCTCCATAAAGGTCATCAGCTCGTCGAGGCTCGGCGAACGGCCGGTGAGCTTACGGACGCCGGCGAAGTCTGCCGGAAGGCCGACATCGATGAGATGCTGCTTGAGGCGGTCGGCGATCCTGGTTCCGCAATAGCCCTTGCTCGCCGAGAAGCGGAACGCCAGCTCCATGCCGACGGCGATGGCCTCGCCGTGCACGATCCCGCCGGAATAGCCGGCCCAGGCCTCGATGGCGTGGCCGAAGGTGTGGCCGAGATTGAGAAGCGCGCGGTCGCCCGATTCCTTTTCGTCGCGCGACACGATTTCGGCCTTCATCTGGCAGCACGTTTCGATGGCGTAGGCGAGAGCTTCCGCGTCGAAGTCGAAGATGGCGTCGACATTCTGTTCGAGCCAGCGGAAGAACACCGCGTCGCCCAGCGCGCCGTATTTCACGACTTCCGCGTAGCCGGACAGGAATTCCCGCTTCGGCAGGGTCTTGAGCGTGTCGATGTCGGTCAGGACGAGCGAGGGCTGATGGAACGCGCCGACGAGGTTCTTGCCCTGCGGCGTGTCGATGCCCGTCTTGCCGCCGACCGAGGAATCGACCTGCGCAAGCAGCGTCGTCGGCGCCTGCACCAGCGCCACGCCGCGCTTGATGTTGGCGGCGGCAAGCCCCGCGAGATCGCCGATCACGCCGCCGCCAAGCGCGATGACCGCGTGATCGCGCTCGATGCCGAGTTCGAGGAGCGCGCCGCACACGCGCTCAAGCTCCGCGAAGCTTTTCGAGCCTTCGCCCGACGGCACGAAGATCGGCTTGCCGAGCAAAAGCCCGCTCGCGGAAAGCCCGGCTTCGAGCGTGCCGGCGTATTGCTCGATCGCTTCGTCGGCGACGATCGCGAACTTCGTATTCGGCAAAGCCTTCGACAGATGCTCGGACGCGGCGCCAAGCAGGCCCGACCCGATGAGAATGGGATAGCTGCGCGAACCGAGTTTAACGTCTACGCGCGTAAGGGCAGTTGCGGTCATGACCCCTCCTGATGTTGCGGTTCCGGCATATCCGGATGGCGCTCCGCCGCGAGATGGGACGACAGCAGCGCCAGAATTTCATCGACGACAGTTTCGTGCGGCGCGTCGCGGCTTTCATACCGCAAGTCGGCTTCCGCATAGTACTTGCCGCGCTCGCTCATGAGACGCTCCAGCACCGCTCTTGGATCGTCCGTTTTCAAGAGCGGGCGGTTGTCCCGGCGCGAGACCCGTTGCAGCAGGAGATCCAGGGGCGCGTCAAGCCAGATCGATACGCCGCTCTGCGCTATGGCGGCGCGGGTCTGCGCCGAGATCACGGCGCCGCCGCCCGTCGAGACGATCTGCGGGCCGTTCTGCAAGATGCGGCGGATGACGCGCTCCTCGCCTTCGCGGAAATAGGGCTCGCCGTGAACGCGGAACATTTCCTCGATGGTCATGCCGGCGGCGGCTTCGGTTTCGGCGTCGGCGTCGACGAAGGGCAGCTCAAGCGCGGCCGCGATGCGCCGGCCGATGGACGATTTGCCCGAGCCCATCATGCCGACAAGGATGATGCTGCGCTTCCGAAGCGCGCGGCGCACGCTCGCCGCATGCTCTTGCGCGGCGGCGCCATGGTTGCCCTCTGTCACAATCTTCCGTTTCAGCTTTCAAGGAATCGCGATGCTCAAACTTATGCCGGCATCCCCTCCTTGACAACGGGCGCAAAGAACGGCAGCCCAATACAAACGGATCGAGCCCGGGGGCCGTTATGCCGACGCTTCTACGCTTTCTGACGATTGTCGGGATTCTCGCCGGGTTATTCTATGGCTCCATGTACGTGCTGGCCAACTTCTTCGAGCCGCAGCAGCGCGAGATGACGAAGTCGATCCGGGACGTCAAAGTCAAATAGCATGGCAAGGCCTTCCGCCGCCCCCGCGCAAGCCGAGGACGAAGCCCCCATCGAGGCGTTCCTGCACATGATGCGGGCCGAGCGCGGCGCCTCGCGCAACACGGTCTCGGCCTACATGGCGGATTTGCGCGACGTTTCCGGCTTCATCGCGAAGGCTCGCAAATCCTTCGCGTCTTGCGAGCGGCGCGATCTGGAAGCCTATTTCGCGGACCGCGCGCAAGGCGGGCTCGCGGCGAATTCGGCGGCGCGCAAGCTGTCCTGCCTTAAGCGCTTCATGCAATTTCTTGTCGCCGAGGGCAGACGCGGCGACGATCCGGCGCGCCTCATCGACGGCGTGAAGGCGAGGCGCGGCCTTCCCATGACGCTCTCCATCGCCGAGGTGGATGCGCTTCTCGACGCGGCGCACGAAGCGGCGGGCGCGGCGAAGGGAAGCGGGCGGCGGCGCGCGCTCCGGCTCGCCTGCCTGCTCGAACTTCTCTACGCCACGGGCCTGCGCGTCTCCGAACTCGTGGGCCTGCCGAGGGCCGCGCTGCGCGGCGACCGCGTGATGCTCACGGTTACGGGCAAGGGCGGGCGCGAGCGCATCCTGCCGTTGAACCAGAAGGCGCGCGATGCGCTGGACCTGTACCTCGCGCATGAGCAGCTCTGCCTGCCGCTGCCCGGCGTGGAGCCGAAATGGCTGTTTCCGTCCTGGGGCGAGGGCGGGCATTTCACGCGGCAGAAATTCGCGCGCGACCTGAAGGCGCTTGGCGAAAAGCTCGGCCTCGACGATGAGCGTCTGTCGCCGCATGTGCTGCGGCATGCGTTCGCGACGCATCTGCTCGACCGGGGCGTCGATTTGCGCGTGCTGCAAACGCTGCTCGGCCACGCGGATATTTCGACCACCCAGATTTACACGCACGTCATGGAAGACCGGCTGCGGCAGACCGTGTTCGACTTCCACCCGTTGAGCGAGACCGCCCGCGATAGCTGAATGCTCCATGCCCTGTTTACTCCACGCTAACCTTGGCGCCTCGGAATAAGGTTCCGCCGGGAAGCCGTTTTCGGCGCCGTTTGCCTCATTACGACCATGATAGCGCAAAACGCCTTGGGGAAGCTTTAAGCGGCGCTTTCCGGCCTCAACCCGCTGTTTTATAAGGGCGATTCCGCGCCGCCGATGAACGCGAACGCGGCTGTGGAATCCGGCGATACAACCTGAGGCTAGGTTTTACAGTTAACGCGCGCAACTTCAGAACCGTTAACTAGGATTTCCGACTCGCTTTTTTCGCGTCGAATCCGGGTTTTGGGGCGCGATTCGTAGGCGCGGCGACCGTTTTCGTAAGGCGCGCTGCCTTCGCCCGCGCGCGTTAACCCGGGCCGATTTAACCATGAGACGGCGTTGCATAATTCGCCGCCGCCTTACGGTTCGGCAATCTCGAACTGTAGCGTTCACGATCAAGTCCGGCCGGGCGGTCGAGGTTGAACGCCAGCCACGAATGGTATAGTGTGGTTACATATGACCACATTGAGCGCCCCATGCGAACCATCACCCTGAAAGACGCCAAGGCTGGCTTCTCCAGCCTGGTTGACGAAGCGATCAAGGGCGAGTTCGTGACCATCACCCGTCACGGCAAACCCGTCGCCGTACTCGTTTCCGTCGAAGCGGCCGAGATCGCGCGCAAGGCGCTCGACCGCAAGCGCCCGAGCCTCGCCGCATATCTGCGCACCTTTCCGGGCGGCGAGTTCGACCGCAACCGTTCGCCTTCGCGGGATGTCGAGCTTTGAGCGGGTTTCTGCTCGACACAAACGTCATCTCGATGCTCTCGCCGTCACGAGCCGAAGCTTCGGCGCACTTTCTCGAATGGCTGGAGCGCATGGATGGCGAGGGCAAAATCTTTCTGTCCGCCGTGACGATCCAGGAGATCGAGAAGGGCATCGCGCTGCTTGAGCACAAAGGGGCGGCGGCGAAAGCGGCGGGCCTGCGGGTCTGGCTTTCCGGCCTCATCGCCACATACGACGACAAGATCCTCGGTCTCGATGCATCCGCCGCCGCATTCGCGGGGCAGCTGGAGGCAAAGGCGATCGCTTCGGGCCATGATCCGGGGATGGCGGACTCCATCGTCGCCGGCATTGCGAAAGCGCACGATCTGGTCGTCGTGACGCGCAATGCGAAGCATCTTCTGCCGTTTGGCATCGGCGTGGCGTCGCCGGATGAGGCCGCTGCCTGAGCTTGAACCGCGGCGACGAGCCCTGGTCAATGCGGATGGCGCTGTCCCTCGGGGCTCTTCAGGGTGAATCCAAACTAGGGCTCGATCTAAGCCCGCAACCGCTTAGCGCTCAACCTCGGGAATAGCTAATCTAATCCAAGTTTATCTCGCAATATCTCGCCAACATGGAATAATCCCCAACATAAAATAATCAGAAAAGGGCTAACGCCAAGACGCTCTCTTAATGACAGATCTGTTGCTGTCGTCAAGAAAAATATTATAAATACGGACGTCAATATTATCGATATTGTACGACGCATTCTTGCATTACGTGCTTTGGTTGTTTCATAGGCGTAATTCTGATCATATGTTGGAAGCGCAGAAGGTGCTGGCGTAATGTCTCTTTTATTCGCCGACGTATCACTTACTTCTACGCTATCTTCAAATGAACGGGCACCGCTTGGCCTCACTCCACGCCGCGCCAACGCGGCAAAAACCTTGGCCCGATCAGTTACCAGCGAGGACTGCAGCGTGTTAAACGGCAGCGGCACGTGCTCCAGATTCAACTGTGCAGCGTGCAGGGTGATGAGTTTCCCACGCGCATAGGCGCGGTTCGCTTCCGCTCGAACCCAAGGCGAAGCGACAGAACTTTCCGTCCAGATGACAATCACCGCCTGGGCTGCATCGATCTCGTTCTTTATTTGCTCGGGAAACTCATCGCCGGGCAGCAAGCTCGTATCCCACCAGGTGGTGAAGCCCTCCGCCTCAAGATCGCGGGCCAAATCTTCCGTCAATTGCGCATGCGTCTTCGCGTAAGAAATAAAGACATCCGCCATGACCCGGCGCCCCTGCCGCTACACCGGGTTCACAAAACCTCAACGGCGATGCGCTGACAAGCACCAAGTTGATTTCTTTTTTTGGGGGCCGCATCCTGTCGCAAGACATTGGCAGTCGGCGAGAATGGCGTTCGAACGCTCCAGATTGGCGCAAGCGGCGCCGCCCCAAGCGCCGAACAAGTCAATCTATCGTGGCCAAGCCTTGATCCACCAATATTTTGGCGATGCTTTGCATGGTGGCTTCGGTTTCTTTCACGCTGCCCTTGAGCGTCGCGAATTGGATGCCGAGCTTGCGTATGTTGCCGTCTATTTTATCGAGGCCGCTTTCCATCTTATCAAGGCGCGCTTCCAATTTGTCCATGCGCTCTTCCACGCGGCCGAAGCGTTCGCCGAGGCCCTCAATCTGCTTAGAGATGAATGTTAAGTCTACGTTCGCCATACCATTTCCCGCCGAGGCTCGCCTACAAAATAAGCTTGATGCCGTTTCATTGGCAAAGTTTAGCACGGCGGGCGCCCGTTGTCTTAAGCCCGGAAGATCTCGGCGTGGGCGATTTCGAGGCCGGGGGGATCGAGCTTCAAAATCCCGTCGCGAACGATGGAAGGCTTGGCCAAGCCCTCGCCTGCGCGGGCGTGATGAACGATTTCGCGATCTTCCCAATTTACGATCAAATAATGCTGGATTGTCGGCGCGTCGAAATATCCGCGAAGCTTGACGGTGAAATCCTTCCTTTCGGTGGAAGGAGAAAGAACTTCGACGACGACAATTGGGTCTGGCGTAATAATATCCCGAAACCCCATGGCGCCTGCAAAGATAACGACGTCGGGTTGGAATGCCGTTTTCGTGCCGGCTTTTACAACAATGCCGTCGACGCCGATAAACAGCTTGAGACCCGACTTGGAGATCGCGCCGTCCAACGCCTGAGCGATGCGAAACTTGAAATGAGCGTGGCCCCATGTTTGAGATTGCTGCAACGCCGGGACCCCCTCGAACAATTCCCAGTGCTTTTCGGGCTGCGCCTCAGCCCAAACCGCAAACTCTTCGGCCGACATCGATCTTTGCGCAAGCGCTGTGTCCATGATGACGAAAATAGCATTCGAGGCGTGGAGCCGCAATGGCGTGAGCAAGTCCTGGCCGAGCGAGCCAAGGTTTCTCGTGAGCTTCAGTTTAATTCGGTTGCTGAAAAAGGAATCGCTCTCTTGCAACCTCGGCGGCGTATGCGATGGCTGCGCGAATGTCCTCGATTGTGAGTTGGGGATAGGACGCGACAATTTCGTCCCCGCTCGCCCCGTTCGCAAGGAAATCGAGGATGAGTGGCGCCCATATGCGCGTGCCCTTTATGCACGGCTTGCCGAAACAGACGTTCGGATCGACGGAAATGCGGTCGAGGGATGAAGACATTTCATGAAAGTAGCATGCCGAGGGCCTTGCTTCCACACACATGTCGTCCGCAAAATTCGGCTTTAGCTTATCGCGCTCGGCCCGACTACACCGTCGCGGGCGGCGACCCCACCGGGCCGCGCCTCACCCTCGCCCTGAAAAGCCACGCCGCAAAGCCGAAAATCAACAGCACCGGCCCGAGCACATAGGGCAGCGCCGTGAGAAACAGCGCGAACAGCCAGGGCCAGCTCTGGTTCAGATCGTCGAAGCTTGGCGCGCTCGCCGCCAGCGCCGCAAGGGAAGTCGCGGACAAGGTTGCCCACACCGCCGCCAGCCGGGCGAGCTTCGCCAGAAGGGCGCCGATGCTCCAGCGGCGCAATTGCTCCCACCCGAAAAGAACTTCGTTGACCTCCCGGTCGCTCTGGGAAAACCGCGGCAGGACGTTCTCCTCGATATGGCGGCGGATCTGATGGATCATGCTGTCATTCAGAAAGTATATCGAGAGGAAGAGCGTAGAAACAAAGGGAATAAGCAGCAGGATTTGATCGTCGCGGACGAGCGCATAGAAGGCGGCAATCGCGATATTCGCGATCATCGACACATAAAGGCTCGTGTCGCGCATAGTTATGCGCTGCGCCTGCTCATTCTTGAGCGCCGCATATTCCGCCAGAAGCGCCGCGTTGACAGGGGAGCGGGTGTCGGGCTCGGATGGAGCGGCGTGGGGGAGAGGATCGGCCTGCGCGCTGTCGCCGGGAGGCGCGCCGTTGCGGCCCTCGTTCCCCCTTCAGCCCCACCGGCCGAACGGAGACTTGGAGGGCGGCGGCTGGCTTGCGGGCGTTGAAGCATAGCGCTGCTCCTCCCGGTCGCGCCTTGCGCCGGGGAAGAGGGAGAACAAAAGGCCGAGCACGATCCGCATCGCGATGCTGAAGCCCACGAGCACGATCTGGTTCGGCTGCAGGAAGATGTCGACCCAGACCATGTAGCTATCGGGGAGGGAGGCGAGCTGGACGGCGTCGCGAACGTGCTGCGCGCCGGCGAGCAGATCGCGCATGGCCGTCGGATAGTTGATGGCCGTGTAGGTGAACGCGATCAGGGCGAGGACCATCGTCAGGACGAATGTCGAAAGGCTTAAAATGAACCTCATGGCCAACTCCCTGTCCGCCAAGCGCCCGCAAACCGAAACCGCCGCCAACGCCGCGCCGCTCCCTTTCATATCTATTTTTCACGGAACGGAACAATTTTGTGAAGATTGTCTTTAACGCGAACGCGAGCGCGTGGAAACGCCCGCCGGTCGCGGCGCCTGCATGGCGCGGCGCGCGAGCCCGATCCGTTTGCTGGGAGGCAGACATGCCAGATGCAAATTCGCTCCTTTATATCGTCCTTGTGGGCCTTGCCGCGGGGGTGCTCGCCAGCCTCGTCATACCCACGGGTCTCGATATTGCCGGCGCGGTGGTCGCCGGCGTGATCGGGGCGGCCATCGGCTTTTACTTTTTCCCCGCGCTGGGCGCGCACGTTTCGGCAAATCCCACCGTCGCCTCGATCGTCACCGCCACCGTTGGAGCGATCCTTCTGCTGATCGTCTTGCGTGTCGTGAGGCGATGAGGCGATGCCGCGGCTGCGCTTCCGAGCCGCGCGGCCTTCGACAAGGGACGGGGTTGGGCCTGGGGAACCGCCGTGTTATGGTGCGGCGCAACCCATGAAGGTTAACCGGCCAAGCCATGCCCGACCAGCCCTGGATCTTCCGCACCTATGCGGGCCATTCGAACCCTAAGGCGTCGAACGCGCTTTATCTCAAGAACCTCGCCAAGGGGCAGACGGGGCTCTCCATCGCCTTCGATCTGCCGACGCAGACGGGCTACGATTCCGACCATCCGCTCGCGCGCGGCGAGGTGGGCAAGGTCGGCGTGCCGGTCAGCCATCTCGGCGACATGCGCGCGCTGCTCTCCGGCATCCCGCTCGGCAAAATGAACACGTCGATGACGATCAACGCGACGGCGGCTTGGCTGCTGTCGCTCTACATCGCCGTCGCCGACGAGCAGGGCGTGGACCGGGGCGCGCTGACGGGCACGGTGCAGAACGACATCATCAAGGAATATCTGTCGCGCGGCACCTATGTGTTCCCGCCGGAGCCGTCCATGCGGCTCATCAAGGACATCGTGGTTTTCTCCTTCCGCGAAATCCCGAAATGGAACCCGACGAACGTCTGCTCCTATCATTTGCAGGAGGCGGGGGCGACGCCGGTGCAGGAGCTGGCTTACGCGCTCGCCACGGCCATCGCCGTGCTCGACACGGTGAAGGAGAGCGGCGAGGTCACGGAGGCCGAATTCGGCGAGGCGGTGGCGCGCATTTCGTTCTTCGTGAATGCCGGCCTGCGCTTCATCGCCGAGATGTGCAAGATGCGCGCCTTCGTCGACCTCTGGGACGAGATTTGCGAAAAGCGCTACGGCGTGACGGACCCGAAGCTGCGCCGCTTCCGCTATGGCGTGCAGGTGAACTCGCTGGGCCTCACCGAGCAGCAGCCGGAGAACAACCCCTATCGCATCCTGCTTGAAATGCTGGCGGTGGTGCTGTCGAAGCGGGCGCGCGCCAGAGCCGTGCAGTTGCCCGCGTGGAACGAGGCGCTCGGCCTGCCGCGCCCGTGGGATCAGCAATGGTCGCTGCGCATGCAGCAGATCGTGGCCTACGAAACCGATCTCCTCGACTACGCCGATATTTTCGACGGCTCGCGCGTGATCGAGGCCAAGGTCGAGGAGCTGAAGCGCGAGGCCCGCGAGGAGCTGGCGCGCATCGAGGCCATGGGCGGCGCGATTGCGGCCGTCGATACGAGCTACATGAAGCAGCGCCTTGTCGAAAGCAACGCCGCGCGGCTCCAGAAGATCGAGGATGGCGAGCAGATCGTCGTCGGCGTGAACAAATTCGTGGAGACCGAGCCTTCGCCCCTGTCCGGCGGCGATGGCGGCGCCATTCAAATCGTGCCGGAAGGGGTGGAGCGCGAGCAGGTGGAGCAGTTGCAAGCTTGGCGCGCCGCGCGCGACGCGAAAGCGGTCGAGGCCGCGCTCGCTGGCCTCCGTTCCGCCGCGCGGGAAGGCCGCAACGTCATGGAGCCGTCCATCGCCTGCGCCAAGGCCGGCGTCACCACCGGCGAATGGGGCGACACGCTGCGCCAGGTGTTCGGCGAATACCGCGCGCCCACCGGCGTCTCGAAGGCGGCGGCGGCGAGCGGCGGGCAAGGCATCGCCGAGGTGCGCGCCGAGGTGCAGCGCGTCTCCGACAAACTCGGGCGGCGGCTGAAATTCCTGGTCGGCAAGCCGGGCCTCGACGGCCATTCGAACGGCGCCGAGCAGATCGCGGTGCGCGCGCGCGACAGCGGCATGGAGGTCGTCTACGAAGGCATCCGCCTCACGCCCGCGCAGATCGTGAACGCGGCGCTTGAGGAAAGCGTGCATGTGGTCGGCCTCTCGATCCTGTCGGGCAGCCATGTGCCGCTCGTGCGCGACGTGATGGACCGCATGCGCGCGGCGGGGCTCGGCGACATCCCGGTCGTCGTCGGCGGCATCATCCCGGTGGAGGATGAGGCGACGCTCAAGGCGTGTGGCGTGGCCGCGATCTATACGCCCAAAAACTTCCAGCTGAACGACATCATGGCCGGCATCGTGCGCCTCGCCGACCCTGAGGCGCGGCCCGCTTCGTAGCTACAGCCTTAGGCCGATCCCGACCATCCCGCCAATTTCGGAGAGTGCCTGCTATTAAGGGATGAGCCACCGTCTCAAAATGAGTTAGCGATCTCCGTCACTTGTTACTATCACGGCTTACTCCACATCCGGGCCAAGAAACTATCTAATCTGCGGCCACCTTCTAATATATAAATGGCGATCCATGTTGTAATAAATATATTTACTAAAAGGCCCTTTTCGATAAAATTTTCATTTACATATTTATGCGCACCCGCATCGGCGTCTATCCACGAAATTCCGTGCGGCGCGAAGAACGTCAAAACTTCGGCTAATGCAAAAAACACTACAAGATAGAGAAACACCAACGCTCGTGCCATCTTAAGCACAAATACCGCTCTCTGAAGCATCGCCCCCTCCGTAGTGCCCTCCAAAGGCTAGCTAGGGCATGAGCCATAGGGCACCTTCGATCAAGTAGTTTCATAGGCACGCCACGGAAGGCGAGGCAGGCTTCGTTTCAGTAATTCCGGTGCCGGGGTTTAGCGGCTGAGCCCTAAAATTCGGCCCACGGCCGCGAACTCCCCCCTGCGGCCCTCACTCATCCGCAAGCGCGGTGTCGAGGCCGGCGAAGAAGTCGGAGACCGCGACCTCGATGCCCGGCGGATCGAACGTCAGCCGGTCTCCGTCGCGCGCGATCCGGCTTTTCAGCATTTCGCCCTCGGCGCGGCTATGCAGGATCGCGATCCGCTTCTCGATGAACAGGATGAGGTAATGCTGGACGCTGGGATGCCGGAAATAGTTCGCGTATTTCTCCGCGATATCCCGCGCCGCGGTAGAAGGAGAAATCACTTCTACTACGATGACAGGATTGGGCGCGATCAGGCTGCCCCTGGAAGGAGGCGCGCCGCAATTGACGAGCGCATCCGGCTCGAAAACCGTGGAATCGTCGATCTTCACGCCGAGACCGTCGACATAGGCGCGGCACAGGAGTTTCGCGGCGGCGGCCGCCGCGTCGAGTGCGTTCGCCGCCATGCGCTTCACATGGACGTGCTCAACGCGCTCTGGCGCCATGGCGACGATCTCGCCGCTGATAAGCTGATAACGGCCGCCGTTTTGGGCTTCCGCCCACTCCAGGAACGCGCTCGCGGACATCGTTTCGCTTTTTCGAATAGCTGTCATGCGGATACGCTACCATGAAACCGGGCGCGGCGCCCGTGTGAATCGCGTGTCGGCGAAGCTCGGGCGGCGGCTGAAATTCCTGGTCGGCAAGCCGGGCCTCGACGGCCATTCGAACGGCGCCGAGCAGATCGCGGTGCGCGCGCGCGACAGCGGCATGGAGGTCGTCTACGAGGGCATCCGCCTCACGCCCGCGCAGATCGTGAACGCCGCGCTGGAGGAAAGCGTGCATGTCGTCGGCCTCTCGATCCTGTCGGGCAGCCATGTGCCGCTCGTGCGCGACGTGATGGACCGCATGCGCGCGGCGGGGCTCGGCGACATCCCGGTCGTCGTCGGCGGCATCATCCCGGCCGAGGACGAGGCGACGCTGAAAGCGTGCGGCGTGGCCGCGATCTACACGCCGAAGAATTTCCAGCTGAACGACATCATGGCGGGCATCGTGAAGCTCGCCGACCCGGATGCGCGGCCCGCTTCGTCGCTACAGCCTTAGGCCGAGTTGCGGAATTGCCGGCCTTGGAAGGTCGCTTCCGCTTTCTGGCGCCGCCGGCTGGTGCTGAACAGGCCGGCCAAACGCGCCGGGCCAAAAAGCCGGCAGGGTTTCCTACGCCCTCCTGCGATTTTGGCGCGGCGAACTCATACCACTGGCCAGAAGTCTTGACCGCTCCTCGGCGTCGTCACCGTCCCCGCCTGCGCGGGAATGACGACAAAAGGGTCGGCGCCATTGTCCGGCGGTATCAGTGCAGGACAGTCCTTGCGTCGCCCAAGACGGAACCCCGGGCGGCGCCTTTCTCTTCCGCCAGTTTAAAAATCGCGACCGACTGCACCAGCGCGTCCGACTGCTCCTCCAGGCTCTTCGCGGCGGCGGTCGCCTCCTCGACGAGGGCGGCGTTCTGCTGGGTGATCTGGTCGATCGAGGTGACGGCCTGGTTCACCTGATCGATGCCGCTCGACTGCTCCTTGCTGGCGGCGGCGATCTCGCCGATGATGGCGCCGACGCGCTTGACCTGCGCGACGATTTCCTCCATCGCCGCGCCCGCGCTCGAAACGAGCCGCGCGCCCTCGTCCACCTTGCCGGCGGAGGCCGCGATCACGGCCTTGATGTCCTTCGCCGCCTCCGCCGCGCGCTGGGCGAGGCTCCGCACCTCCGACGCCACCACCGCGAAGCCCCGGCCCTGTTCGCCGGCCCGCGCCGCCTCGACGGCCGCGTTCAGCGCGAGCAGGTTGGTCTGGAAGGCGATGCCGTCGATGAGCGTGGTGATGTCGGCGATCTCGCGGTTGCTCTCGGTGATGGCGGACATGGTCGAGACCACCTGGCCCACCACCTCGCCGCCGCGCATGGCGGCCTCGGAGGCGCCTTCCGCGAGCCGGTTGGCCTGCGTGGCGTTTTCGGCGTTCTGGCGCACGCTGGCGGCGAACTGTTCGAGGCTCGCGGCCGTCTCCTCAAGGCTCGACGCCTGCTCCTCGGTGCGGCGCGACAGATCGTCGTTGCCCATCGCGATTTCGCGCGCCGCCGTGTTGATCGACCCGCTCGCCTCGCGGATCTGGGCGATGATCTCGCGCAGGCGCTCGATGGTCCCGTTCGAGTTGGTCTTGAGATCCGCGAACACGCCCTTGAACTCGGCCTCGATGGTCTGGGCGAGGTCGCCCTCGGCCATCGCCCTCAGGATGCGCGAGATTTCGCTGAGCGCCTGTTCGCTCGTGCCGAGGATCGCGTTCAGCCCGCGCGCCATTTCGAGGAAAAAGCCCGCCTTGCCGGCCTCGGCGATGCGCTTTGTGAAGTCGCCCGCCGCCGCCGCCTCCACGATGGCTGCAATCTCACGTTGGGCGTTGATTTCCGCGGTTCGCTCATGCCATTCGAGCACGGTTCCAAGCCGCTCGCCGCTTTCGCCGGCAATCGGATTGGCGGCGAGGTTCATATGAAGGCCGCCGACCTGGATTTGCGTGCGGTGCTCGCCCTTGAGATCGGCGAGCAGGTTGCGCTGCTGGGTCGAGTTCTTATGGAACCGATCGAAAGTCGAGCCCTGCACGCCAGCCGCCGTGAAGCCGGGGATGTGTGTGCGGAACTCGTTTTCGGAGCGCTGCATCAAGGCCCTCGCCGCATTGTTCTGGTAGCGAATGACGCCGGCAGGGTCCGCCATCATCACGCAGGCCGAGGCGCTGTCGAGCGCGATCTTGATCTTCAGCGTCTCCTTGGCGTCGTCTTGCGCCTTGAGCAGCACGCCGCGCAGCCGCTCGGCGGTGTCGGAGATCGCTTTGCGCTCGCCGGGCAAAGGCGCCATGCGGGTCTCGAAGCGGCCATTCGCGTAGTCGACCATGAGGTCGACGAATTGCGCCTGCACATCGATATGGCCCTTGACCATCGCGTTGAGGTTCTTCGCCAAATCGCCATAAGCGCCGGGGAAATCGGCCGAGCGCATCTCGTGGCTGTCGCGGCCCTCTTCGTTGTGGGCGCGGGCCATGTCGAGCTGCGCCTTGGTGAAGTTCCGCAAGGTTTGCGCGACGCGGTTCACCGCGCCGCCCACCTCGCGAAGCTCGTCGCGCGAATGGCTGTCGACAGCCTGCGAGATGTCGCCCATCGCGAGCCGCTCCGCTCCCGCCCGGATGAATTTCAGCGACCGCAACACCGACAGCAGCATCCCCCCGAACAGGTATAGCACCGCAACGAGCGTGAAACCGACGCCCGCGAAAATCAGGCGAAGGCTGGAATTGAGGCGATCGATGCGAGCGGCCAAAAGGCCGTCCAGCTGCTCGATGGAGGAGTCCAGCAGCCCGTAAAGCGAATCCTTCGCGGCGGTGGCCCGTGTGAAATACTCGGCTGGGTCGAGGGTCAGGTCGCCCTTCGCCAAAGCGCTGGCGTCTTTCTTGAGGAAAAGCTCCCCCGCCAGCCCGGCCTGCTCGCCCTTCGCCTTCAAGGCTGCGGCAACCTCGCTGTTCGCCCCCGCGGCTTTGGCGAAGTCCGATTGAACCCCGGCGAAGTTATTCTGGAAGAACCGGACCATCACGACGGCTTCGGTCTGCTCCTCCGGCGCGATGGCTTGCCGCTTGAGGATCGCCGCGCCGTTTCCGCGCAGACGCCCCACATTGTCGATTGCGGCGGGGATGCGGAAGATCGCGGCATCCATGAGATAGTAGGAATCCATGTCGGGATCGAGCGTCAGATTCGATTTGTCCGACGTCGTCTGCATATAGGCGAGGATGTCGTCGATGAGCTGAGCGTGGGCGTCGAAGCTTTCCTTCGCGTTATATTTACCGTTGTTGGCGCTCAGCTCCTGCCACTGCTTCCCGATGGCCGCAAAAATGTCCGCGGTCCCGAGTTCGGCGCCGGCGGTTTTGTCGATCGCGCTCAACGCCTCAAGTCTGGCGTTCACACTGGCGGCCGCCGCCGCAAGTTTTTCGGCGCCTTTCGGGTCGCCGCCGATCGCGACCTGGCTCGCGCCGCGATGATCCTGGACCGCTTGCAGGACAAAGCGGGCGGGAACGATCTGGCGCACGCCAAGCCGCTCCGCTCTCGCAAATGCGATATCGGCGCCAAGCTTGTCGTTGAGGAAGTAGGTCATCCCCGCGAGAGGCACGAGAAACAACGCGCCGATCAACCCAAGTTTTAGCGAAAACCGCAGACGGCCCATAAGCGCCATCGCCGGCGCGAAAAGAGTGTGCAACATAGTGAACGACGCCCCCTGTCAGCCGCGCAACGTAATTCGCGCGGCTTAAGGTATGCCTTAGCTGGGTTTGGCAGTCGTTAAATCGCAATCTAAGGTTGAAACGACTCTCCGGTGAATGCCGAAGAAGCGGCCCCGCGCCGCAAGAGCGCGGCGGGGCGGCGGGCGATTTTCGTAGCGCCGTCTCATGGTTAAAATCGGGGTGGGTTAACGCCGCGATGCGGTGGCGCCGCCGCCTACGAAACGGCGCGTTCCGCCTACGAAAACGCGAAAAAAGCGCGATTCGGCGCGAAAAAAGCGAGTCGGAAATCCTAGTTAACGGTTCTATTGTTGCGCGGGGTAACCATAAACCAGAACCTTAGGTTGCATCGAACGGATTCGCAACTGCCGTTTTTGCTGCGTCGAAAGCGTAATTTATCGTTCCAGATCAAGAGTATAGATGCCGTTTAACGCTTTCGCAAGGCGCTTCCTGCTATGATTAACGGAATGAAGGAAAAAGGGCCAAAACCCTGCGACTGGCGGAACCTTATTCCAGGGCGCCAGGGTTAGCGAAGGGTTAACGGCCCCTCAAGCTTCGGCGTCGAACACAACCGAAATCTTGATGTTGCCGACGGATTCGATCACGCCGAGCGAGATCGTGCCGCTCGGATGCGGGCGCACGGTGAAGCTGATCGCGGCGTCGCCAAGCCTCATGTTGCGCACCGTGATCTGCCCGGCCGAAAGCGGCACAGCCGGATTGCGCAGCCTGATCGCGCGCGCCGGCAGGCTGTACTCGATGCCGAGAATGGCCTGAACGAGCTGGAAAACGGCGCCGCTCGCCCAGGCTTGCGGCGTACAGGCGACGGGATAGAGCGTCGGCCCGCGGCTTCGCCGTCGCGGAAAGCCGCAGAACAGCTCGGGCAGCCGCCGCTGATCCATATAGGCGGCCGCCTGCATCATGCCGTTGAAGATCGGCGCGATGCCTTCGCTGAGGCCGTAGCGGACGAGCCCGCTTGCGATGATCGCGTTGTCATGCGGCCAGATCGAGCCATTGTGGTACGACATCGGATTGTAGCGGGCCTCGCCGGACGCCACGGTGCGAATGCCCCAGCCCGAATTGAACGAGGGCCGCAGCATGTCGCGGGCGACGCGGCGGGCTCGCTCCGGCGCCATGATGCCCGTAAACATGGTGTGAGCCGCATTGCTGGCGCGCACCCGGCACGGCGCTTTCCTGCCGTCGAGGGCGAGCGCGTATGTGCCGAGTTCGTCGCACCAGAAGGCCGACTCGAATCGGCCCCTCAGCGTCTCGGCCTTCTCCGCCAGCGTGTCGGCGAGGTCGAATTCGCCAAGCCTTTGCGCGCAGTTCGCCGCGGCCAGGCGCGCCGCGTAGACATAGCCCTGCACTTCCACAAGCGCGATCGGGCCTTCGGCAAGGTCGCCGCTCGCGTGGAAAACGGCGTCGTGCGAATCTTTCCAGCCCTGGTTCGCGAGCCCTTGCGGGGTCCGCCGGGCGTATTCGATAAAGCCGTCGCCGTCCAGGTCGCCCGGTCCGTCGATCCAATCCAGCGCGCGAAGAATGTTGGGCCAGAGCTTGCGCAAGAACTCGACATCGCCGGTCCGCTCCACGTAAAGGCCTGCGAGCAGCACGAAAAGCGGCGTCGAGTTGATGCTGCCGTAATAGAGGCCGAAGGGGACCTCGCCGAGCGCCGCCATCTCGCCGGACCGCATCTCGTGCAGGATTTTGCCCGGCTGCGCGTCCGACGCTTCGTCGTATTTCGTGGCCTGGAAATGGGCGAGCCGTTGCAGCACGCCGCGCGCGATCGACGGATCGAACCAGAGCATCTGCATGGCCGCGATCAGCCCATCGCGCCCGAAGGTCGTCGAATACCAGGGTATGCCGGCATAGGGATATTTGCCTTGCGGCGTCGCCGTCATCAGCATTCTGAGATCGGCGAGGGAGCGGCAGACGATCTCGTTGAAGACCGTGTTGGATGTTTCGATGGCGGCTACGTCCTGCGGTTTGCCGGCAAGATCGCGCCGCGCCTGCAACAGCCCGCGCAGGAACGAGGGGGCGGCCGGCCGCCCCCTTCCGTCGCACGTCACGGTGACGAACTGGCGCCAGGCGAGCCCCGGCGCCAGCGTGAGCGCATATCTGGCGCCCGTCGTCTTCAGCTCGGTGGGCTCCGGATCGAAGGTCAGCGTCGTTTCACGCACCTTGTCGTCAAGGCCGGTATAGCGAAGCATGACCGTGTTCTTTCCGACAACCTTTTTCTCCAGGAAGCCGCGCGCCGGCCGCCGCATGCCCCGCACCTCGAAAAGGTCCGCAAAATCGCTGTCGAATTCGACCATGACCTCCAGCGACACCGGAGCGGCGCCGTGGTTCATGACGGCGCTTCTCGCGCACAGGGAGCCGTTATGGATGTAGATCGTGCGCCCGATATGCAGCGTATCCTTCATCAACTCGATGCCGTCGCCGGAGAGCACGTCGGGGTTCGTCAGGTCGGCGCGGAGATTGAGGTTATCGTCGCGCAGCGTCGAGCCGAGCAGCAGCGGCTCCTGGCCGTTGATGAGGAAGGCGAGCCGCGACAAATGGCGCGTGTCGTTTGAGAACAGGCCGCCAGCGTCGTCGCAGGCGCATCCCATGGCGCCATGATCGTCGAGCACGGCAAAGCAATCGTTCTGCTTGAGGATGCAGCGCGGCCGGGACGGCGCCCCGCAGCGGCGATGTAGAAGGGCGACTGATCGCGGCCGCTCGACGCGGCCTGCGACTCCTCTTCCTGTCTATCCGGCATGGCATGCTCTTCCATATGCTACGCGTCCTTACTCGCCACGCCCCGGGAAGCCCCGGACTTTCAGAAAGGCCCGAGAGGCGGCAAATCTTTGATGCATATCAGACTAATTTGGCGCATTATCGCGAAGGAATGCGACTCTTGTTTGGGGTATGTGGCATGGCTCTCGAATTGCTCAAGGCTGAAATCGACATGTTGCTCGAAACGCTTGCGAACACGCCGCACGACCGCTACGAGTTCTATATCCAGCTCAAGGAAAAGCTGAATGAGTTCCGCGTCTTCGGCAACACCCCGCCGGACGACCTGTTGGAGCTGGAGGCGGCCCTCGACGAGGAATTCCGGCATCCGCACCAAACGCCGCAGCCGCCCTCCTGACGCGGCGTCGTCGCCAAGTCGCGTTGAAGCGCAATCCCAATCGCCTCGCCGGAGGGGCGCAATCCGGGGCCTTCCTCAAGATTTCGGTTCGAGGTTTTGCAAGATCCCGGATTGCGCGCGAAAGGCGCCCTTCCGGGATGACGATGTTGAAATGCCGCGGAATTAAACCGGCCAGCCGTGCCTCAGGGGCGGCTATGACAACAAAGGCGGAGCCGGAACTCGATTTTTTCACCCGCTCCGTCGCGGGGCATGACGCCGAAACCGGCCGGGACCCGCCGCGCTTGGTATAAGCAAGCCGGCGTGCAAAAAAAGCTCCCGCGCTTGACGAGAGCTTTGCCTTAACGGGAAGCTTGGAGCGGCCGCCCGCGCGACCGGCGCAAAAGCCGGATTACTTCTTCTTATCGGCGGGCTTCGCCGCAGACGCAGGCGCTCCGGGCTGGCCGGCCGCCGCCGCCTTCTCTTCCTGCTGCTTCCGCAGGTCGGCAAGGCGCTGACGGATGACCTCGGCGATCTTGCGCTGATCCTCGTTATATTTGTCGACCGGCACCGGCTGGCCTTCGATCGCCTTCGCGAACCCTTCCAGAGGAAGCGGGATGCTCAGCGCGCGGCCCGTGACGTCGATGCCGAGATAGGCGATCTGCTTGCCGGCCTTCATCTGGTCGATGAGACCGGGCTCGATGTTGGCCTCGGCGTAGCAGCCGGCCTGATCGCAGGTCGTGTAGACGAGCTTGATCGGCTCCTTGTCGTCAACCTTGACGAGCGCTCCGGGCGGCAGCGCGGAACCGAGCGGCAGCATCGCCAGCATCTGCGGCTTCTCCTGGCCGGCGACCTGACGCACGGCGATCTTGCCAATGAGGATGGCCGTCGCGTTGTCGCGCACGTCGACCTGCGTGAGGCAGACGTTGACCTTCTTCATCTCTTCGGGCTTCTGCGGCTTCGGCTGCTCGCCCGGCTTCACCGGATCGGCGACCGGCACGTCGATGCAGAGCTTGTACCAGATGTCGGCGGGCGCTTTCTGCTCGCCCGCGGCCGCTGCCGCGGGCTTCGCGCCGCCCTTGTCCTTCCCTTGCGCCATAGCGCCGGTCACGCCGAGCGCAAGAGCCGACCCCGCGACCAACCCCCAGGCTGCCGCTCTTAAGAGCCTTGTGAATTCCATTAAAACCCAACCTTTCAGCAAATCGCGTTGGCTGCCTTCTAGTCCATGGCCCCCTCTCGGACCGTCAGTGTTGCTTGGATACTGGAAATTGCGGCTTTCCCGTGACAGTTTCACGCGGCTGTGAAACACTCTGGTTCCCACGGGCCTAAAGCCTCGTCAGAGTTGCGCGGCTGCCATCATTTGGCATGTTTCCGGGCTTAGAGGGGCCTTGGCCGCCCGGCCCGTGAGAAAGGACTCGCTCGATTGGCTTTCGGACCATTGAAGCTCCCGGCGCTTAGACTGATATCGTTAGGTCGAAGTGGCATTTTGGCGACAGCCGCCATCGCCGCCCTGCTTGCGCTCCTGGCCGCCGCGAGCGCCGCTCCGCAAGCGGGAATCGCGATGCACGACGAGCCCAAATACGGGGCCGCGTTTCCACATTTAAATTACGTTAATCCCGAAGCGCCGAAGGGCGGGAGCTTGAGGCTCGCGGCGCTCGGGGGGTTCGACAGCCTCAACCCCTACATCGTGAAGGGCGCTCCGGCCGACAGCGTCAGGGATTATGTTTACGAGACGCTTCTCGCCCGCAGCCTCGACGAGCCATTTTCGCTCTATGGACTGATCGCCGAGACCGTGGAGACGCCCGAGGACCGGAGCTGGGTCGCCTTTCAGCTTCGAGCCGAGGCCCGGTTTTCCGACGGAACGCCGATTACGCCGGACGACGTGCTGTTCTCCTGGTCGCTGCTCAAAAGCAAGGGCCGGCCCAACCACAGGCTGTACTATGGCAAGGTCGCGACGGCCGAGAAGATCGGCGAGCGCGGCGTGAAGTTCACCTTCGAGGGCGGCGGCGACCGCGAAATGCCGCTCATCATGGGGCTGATGCCGGTCCTGCCGCGCCACGCGGCCGACGCGGAGACCTTCGAGAAGACGAGCTTCGAGAAGCCGCTCGGGAGCGGTCCCTATGTGGTGGAGGCCGTCGATCCCGGCGCCAGCATCCTCTTTCGCCGCAATCCGGATTACTGGGGCCGCGACATCCCCATCATGCGCGGGCAGGCCAACTTCGATACGATCCGCGTCGACTATTATCGAGACAATACGTCGATGATGGAGGCCTTCCGCAAGGGGCTGTTCGACGTGCAGGGAGACAACGATCCCATCGATGCCGTGAAATGGGCCGAGGCTTACGACTTCCCCGCCGTCAGGGACGGCCTCGTCAAGAAGCTTGAGTTCGATCTTAGCGTGCCGCCGCCGGCGTCGGCGCTTGTGTTCAACACGCGGCGGCCGGCGTTCGCGGACCGGCGCGTGCGCGAGGCGCTGACGCTCGTCTTCGACTTCGAATGGGTGAACAAGACGCTGTTTCGCGGCCTCTACGCGCGGACCGAAAGCTTCTTCGACCGCTCGGAGCTTTCCTCGCACGGGCGCCCGGCGGACGCGACGGAGCGAGAGCTGCTTGCGCCTTACGCGAACGAATTGGCGCCGGGCGTGCTGGACGGCGCCTTCAGCCAGCCCGCGACGGACGGCTCCGGCACGAACCGGGAGGGCCGCAAGCGCGCCATCGCCCTGCTTGAGGAAGCGGGCTACGCGCTCGTGGGCGGCGTCATGACCGAAAAGGCGACTGGCCAGCCGCTGGCGTTCGAGATGATGTGCGCGACGCACGAGCAGGAGCGCCTGATGCTGACCTATGCGCGTTTCCTCGGCCAGATCGGCGTCTCGGCGCGGGTGCGGTTCGTCGACGCCGCGCAGTACCAGCGCCGGAGCACGAGTTTCGACTTCGACATGATGCAGACGAACTGGGCCTCCTCGCTTTCGCCGGGGAACGAGCAGAGCTTCCGCTGGTCGCGCGAATCCGCGTCGCAGGAGGGGAGCTTCAACTATGCCGGGGTGCAGAGCGCGGGCGCGGACGCCATGATCGCCGCCATGCTTGGCGCTAAAACCCGCGCGGGATTCGTCTCCGCCGTCCGCGCGCTCGACCGCATTTTGCTCTCGGGCCGCTATGGAATTCCGTTGTATCATGCCCCCAAGCAGTGGATCGCGGCCTGGTCCTTCCTTAGGCAGCCGCCGCGATCCACGCTCTATGGGACGAGGGTGGGAACATGGTGGGCGGACCCTTCAAAAAGCGTGCAATCGCGGGGCGTCAAGGAAGGCAGTGAGCAACGATAGGCTTGGATACCAAGGAGACCTTCCGCCGCCCGCGTTCAATATGGCGCGGTATTGCCTGCGTGCGGCCCGCGCGGCGCATCATAAGCCCGCGCTGCTCGTCGTTCACGACGCGGCCGGCCGCGACGTCGAAACCTGGCGCTATGGCGACCTTGAGCAGGCGGTCCTGCGCGCCGCGTGCGTCTTCCGGGCGCGGTATAAATTACCGGCGCGGAGCCGCATTCTCATCCGCCTGCGCAATCGCACATCCTACGCAATCGCGTTTTTCGGCGCCATAGCGGGCGGCTTCGTTCCCGTGCCGGCGTCGCCGGACCTCACGGAGCGGGAGCTGTCCTTCATGCTGGACGACGCCGAGGCCGCGGCCATCGTCCTCGACGATACGCTGCCCCATGGCGACTTTCCGCCCGGCCTCACCGTGATCCGGGAAAAGGCCTTCGAAGTCGCCGTCGAGACCGGGCCGATGGCGCAATACGCGCCGACCTTGGCCGGCGATCCCGCCTTCCTGATCTATACGTCCGGCACGACGGCGAACCCGAAAGGCGTCCTCCACGCGCATCGCAGCGCCTGGGGGAGGCGGCCCATGTACCAAGGCTGGTACGGGATAACGCCCGGCGACCGGCTCATGCATGCCGGCAGCTTCAACTGGACCTACACCATGGGAACGGGCCTGACCGACCCGTGGGCCAATGGCGCGACCGCCATCGTCTACACGGGCGAGAAGGACCCGGCGCTCTGGCCCCGGCTGATGCGCGCGTTCGATGTGACGATTTTCGCGGGCGTCCCCGGCGTCTACCGGCAAATGCTGAAATACGGGTCTATCGGGCGCGGGGGCTTGCCGGCGTTGCGCCATGGACTGACGGCGGGCGAGGCCCTGCCGAACGCGCTGGCGGATGAGTGGGAAGCGCGGACGCGAACGCGGCTCTACGAGGCGCTCGGGCAGAGCGAGTTGTCGACCTATCTTTCCAGTTCTCCCAGCGTGCCGCGAAAACCGGGAACCGTGGGCCGGCCCCAGGCGGGACGCTGCGTGGCCATCCTGGACGAGAACGGCGGCGATGCGCCGCTCGCGCCCGGCGCCGAAGGCTTGATCGCGGTCCATCGCAGCGATCCCGGCCTGATGCTCGGCTATTGGCGCAGGCCCGAAGAGGAGGCCGAGGTGTTCCGTGGCGAGTGGTTCGCCGGCGGCGACGCGGGCGCGATGGACGGCGATGGCTATGTCACCCATCGCGGCCGCCACAACGATCTGATGAATGCGGGCGGGTTCCGCGTCTCGCCCGCCGAGGTCGAGCGGGAACTCGCGAAACATCCCGGCGTTGCCGACATCGCTGTCGCGGAGGTTCAGGTCGGGGACGGCGTCTCGATCATCGCGGCCTTCGTCGTGCTCCATCAGGCGAAGACGGGCGTGGCGGCGGAGCTCGACGCCTTGGCGGGGCGGACGCTCGCGGCCTACAAGCGCCCCAAGGACTATATCGTCGTGGAGAGCTTGCCGAAAACCTCGAACGGCAAGATCAAGCGGGCCGAACTCAGGGCCGGCTTCCGGTCTGGGGCGAGACCGGCTTAGGGCTCGTTGATAAATAACTGAATCGAATATGTCGCGGGTTGGGATAAAGAGCGGCCCGGAATTCCAACGTCTTGGCGAAGCTTCTGGATATGCGCATAGTCGATAGCCGTGCGCCGTTCGGTGACTCCCGCCTTCGTGGGGGCAGGCTCTCGACGCGCCGCCAGCCTTCCAGCGGGGCGAACAGCCTGAACAGATTGGCCGTGCCGTTGCGTTTGTACTCGTAGTCAACGGGTGCGCGAGAAACTCGTGACCGAAGGGCTCGATGCGGTGCTGATGCGCAAGAAGCGCGAAACGCCCATTCCCGGTCCCGCTCAACGACGAAAAGCCTCTGAATCTGCGTTGTGAAGAAGCATGTGCGCTAATTGAGGATACCCCGCGCCCTAGCCCCAATCTCTTGGCGCAAAGTGCAGATTGAGCACAGCCCTTGAAAAGTTAGCTGTTACATCGATTGCAGCGCTTGCCGAATAAAAAATGAAGTGGTAGTTGCTTAAGCAGAATTTAAAACCTAAAAGCATACAACCTCTGATTGTAGAGCTTGCTCTTCCACTCATTTGGATGTTTTTAGTTCACCCTAAGTGCGGTAGCGTTCGCGAATGCATCAAACGGCATATTGGACAATCAAATCTGAGCGTCTCGGAAATCGTTTTATGAACGTTCGGGATCGAGGCGCTGTCGCCGCCCCACGAATTCAGCACGCGAGCAAAAGTCATTGTCAGACACTTTAGCCAAGACCATCGAAGAGGAGCTGTCTCCACTTGAGCCAGCAAGGCGTTTCGCGGCCGCTCCGAAAGGCGCGGAGCGCGTTATCGTGCTCGAACAGGGCCGCGCGGAGAAGAACTATTGGCGCGACCTGTGGCACTACCGCGAGCTCTTCGCGATCCTTGCCTGGCGCGACGTAGCCGTTCGCTACAAACAGACGGTCATAGGCGTTCTCTGGGCGGTCATCCGGCCCTTCCTCACCATGGCGGTGTTCACGGTCATTTTCGGCAAGGTGGCGGCGCTGCCGAGCGACGGCTCCGCGCCCTATCCCGTTATGGTGTTCGCCGGCATGCTGCCCTGGTTCCTGTTTTCCAGCGTCTTGTCCGAAGCCTCCAACAGCCTCATCGGCAACGCCAATCTCATATCCAAAGTCTATTTCCCGCGCCTCGTCGTCCCTGCCGCCTGCGCCGTCGTCGCCCTTGTCGATTTCCTCATCAACATTGGCATCCTCGCGCTGATCATGGCCTGGTTCGGCTTCATGCCGGGCTGGCGTATCGTGTTCCTGCCCGCCTTCGTGCTGCTCGCCATCCTCGCAAGCCTCGGCCCGGCGCTGTGGATCACGGCGCTCAACGTCAAATACCGCGACTTTCGCTTTATCATTCCCTTCATCGTGCAGTTTGGCCTCTATGTCTCGCCTGTCGGCTTTACGAGCGCGGTCGTGCCGGAGCAATGGCGCCTTCTTTACGGCCTCAACCCGGTGGTTGGCGTCATCGACGGCTTCCGCTGGTGCCTCCTGGGCGGGCAAAGCCAGCTCTATATGCCCGGCTTTCTGGTGAGCCTTGGCGTTATTGCCTTCTTCCTGCGGTTCGGCGTCCGCTATTTCAGGCACACCGAAAAAACCTTCGCGGACATGGTGTGACGATGAGCGATGTTGTCATTCGCGCCGAGGGCCTCGGCAAGAAATATCTGATCGGCCACGAGAGCCAGCAGGAGCGCTACACCGCCCTTCGCGATGTGATCGGCCGCACGGTCAAGGGCTTTGCCCGTTCGGCGCGCGACATGATGCGCGGCCGCCAGCTTATCGCCGGCGATGAGGTCGAGGAATTCTGGGCGCTGAAGGACGTCAGTTTCGAGATCAAGCGCGGCGACGTGGTCGGCATCATCGGCCGCAACGGCGCCGGCAAGTCGACGCTGCTGAAGATCCTGTCGCGCATCACCGAGCCGAGCACGGGCCGCGTCGAGATCAAGGGCCGCGTCGCGAGCCTTCTGGAAGTCGGCACCGGCTTTCACCCGGAGCTGACGGGGCGCGAGAACATCTTTCTCAACGGCGCCATCCTCGGCATGAGCCACGGCGAGATCAAGCGCAAATTCGACGAGATCGTCGCCTTCGCCGAGGTGGAGAAGTTCCTCGATACGCCTGTGAAGCGCTATTCCAGCGGCATGTATGTGCGGCTTGCTTTTGCTGTTGCGGCGCATCTCGAGCCGGAAATTCTTGTGGTCGACGAGGTGCTGGCCGTCGGCGACGCCGAGTTTCAGAAGAAGTGCCTCGGCAAGATGCAGGATGTCGCCGGGCACGGAAGGACGGTGCTGTTTGTCAGCCACAACATGGCAGCTATTCAAGCCCTTTGTTCCCGTGGGCTTGTACTTCAAGCAGGCTGCCTTGTATTTGAAGGAGCTAAGGACGAGGCCACGACCTTTTATTCTCTTAAAGGAGAAACCGCGAACATTACGAGTTAATGGCGGCGGAAGGCGAGGGATCAAATCAAGACTATAGGCTTTGCGAATATTTCGGCCAGTTTGCATGGAACCCAGCCACACCTACAGCTGAGGTGCGAGGTTCTCCTAGAGTGCACAAACAATTGTTCTGCTTCTTTTATTGCCGTTGACATCCTGGATGGCTCAAGACTCCCTATAATGCAGGCTCTTCCACATCACACTCCCTTCATAGAAGCGCAGCCAGGATTGCACAAGATTGATATAATCATCGATCTACCCCCACTCATACCAGGCAATTATATCGCGGACTTCTGGCTAGGCTCGCACAACACATCAACTATCGATGCAGTTGGTGATGCCGTAAGTTTCGAAATTACCACGTCGCCGACGAAGGGGCGGACCTTCCCCCACACTAAAAATCACGGGACAATTGTTCCATTGTCACGCTGCGAACATTCCTTTCTTAGCTAGGTTCATACAGGTGATGACACAGATTGTCCCACTTATTAAGCAAGCCGCAACTTCTTTACAGTTACGCACATATGGCCTTTCAGATCATATGCGTGTGTTTTCGCACACAACGACCAAAGAACGATTGAGGCTCTTTCATTTGGCGAGCCGCTTGCCTGCTAATGCCAGAGCGCTGGAAATTGGTTCACATGTGGGGTCGTCGGCACTGTTTATCTGCGCTGGACTCGCGCATCGCGACGGCCGTCTCGTTTGCGTCGACACCTGGATGAACCAGACGATGGCTGATGGCGAGAGGGACACGTTCGCAGAGTTCAAGGCGAACACGCAACCTTACGCGCACATGATTACGCCGGTGCGCAAGTTCAGTCATGAACTGACCGAGGAGGAGATCGGCGGACCGCTCGACTTCGTACTCATTGATGGGGATCACAGCGAGGCCGGAGTTCGCTCGGACTTTCGCCTGATAGCGCCGTGGGTGAAGACAGGTGGCCTGATCGCGTTTCATGATCTCATGCCGAACCATCCAGGCGTCAACATTGTGGTTGGCGAGGCTTTGGCGAGCGGCGATTGGCAGCTTTCCAGCTTCGTCGATACCCTCGGCGCCATTCGCAAAATCCGCGCATGAACAAAGCATCATCGGCGCGCAAGCTTGGCCCTATGGCGTTGCAATCGTCCTTACAAGAAGCAGCTTACGAGCCCGCGATAGAGTTCAAGAATTGCGTTAATCGCCGATCAGTTTGAATCGTTCCCACGCAATGGATAGGATTTCAACTAATGGACCTCTCCGTCGTCGTCTGCACGCGAAACCGCGCCGCCCAGCTAGCGAACGCGCTGAACTACTGGGCGGAGCTTGCGCCGAAGTCGAGTTGGGAACTCGTTCTCGTCGACAATGGCTCGACCGACGCGACTCCCCAAATCATCGCTAAGGCGCAGGAGCGCATCCCCGCATTGCATTATGTGCTCGAGCCGCGCATTGGGCTTGGCGCCGCGCGTGATCGGGGGTGGCGCGAGGCGCGCGGCGCAATCATCGCCTTCACGGATGACGACTGTTATCCGTCAGCAGGCTACGTCGATGACTACGTCGAAGCGTTCCGGCGCGGCCCCGATGCCGGTTACATGGGCGGGCGCATCCTGCTTTGGGATGAAGACGATGTACGGCTGACGGTCGACTATCGCGAGATAGCGGAGGAAATTGCGCCCTACTGCTTTCTTCCGGCCGGGGTCTTGCAAGGAGCCAATCTCGCCTTTCGCCGGGAGACGCTGGAAAAGATCGGCGGCGTGGACCCGGAACTCGGCGCAGGAACGCCCTTCCCATGTGAGGACATTGATCTCGTCGCGGCTGCGGCCTGGGCGGGCTTTAAGGGCAAGTTCGACCCCTCTCCGCTCGTTTATCATCATCATGGTCGCAAGGCCTGCGATTACGATAGGATCATGCGCAGCTACGACAAGGGGCGCGGCGCCTACTACGCCAAATATATCCTCCGCAAAGGCAGCAGCGGGGTTTATTTGCGGGCCTGGTTGCGCTCAATCTTGGACTGTGTCAAACAGGCGGTTAAACAACGAAATACGAGCAGCTTCGTCCGCCCGGCCTTTGAACTGTACGGAGCGGGGCGGTATCTCTTTCACTTCGCCGGGTCTTCGCGAAAGACCGCAACTTAACAAGCTGGACATGCGGGCTCCCCTGGCTCGAAACACAAAAGGGTCGGGATTTCGAGCCGATCCCACATTTCTCGACAGTTATCACTTATCCACACGGTAGGACTTCAAATACATTTCATACTGATAGAGGCGCGAACCGTACTCCTCGAAGAGCTTAATCTTGTTGAGATCGACCTTGTTGAGCACGGCGCCCATGCACTTCTGACTAACGCGGGCGTCTTCCCGCAGCAAATTCGAAACGATTCTGCGCGGCGTGCGGCGCCACTCGATGACCAGAATGAAGGCGTCGACCTGCGATGCTATTGCCCGCGTGTCGACGACCGGCCCCAGGGGGGGCAGATCGATCACGATATAATCGAATTGCGACCTCATTTCAGTCAGAAGCTTACGCATGCTGGGCGATGCCAAGACATCCGAACTGTGCGTGATCTGATGCCTGCTGACAGTCGGCAGAAAGTTGAGACCGGTCCCGGGTTCGCTATAAAGAATGTCAGCTATGTTATGCTTAGCCGTGATCACCTCAAGCAGGCCCTTGGTAGCACGCGGCGCAAGCCCATGAGAAAGCCCCATCTTGCGAAGATCCCCGTCGATAAGCAGTACGCGGGCTCCGAGGGCCGCGAGCAAAGAGCCAAAATTCTTCGAGAATAGTGTCTTGCCTTCGCCTGGTAGCGCCGACATAACTCCAATAATCTTACAAGGCTCTTCGCTACAGCGAATGTCGGCGGCGAGTTTTGCGGCGAGAAGCGCCTCTCCCAAAGCCGAATTGGGATTGATGAGGGCGTAATTCCAAGCCTTGTTGGAAAGCAAGGTCACCCGCCCATGTTCGGGCAGTTTGTTTTGCCGGGAGACGGGACTGGCGGGCTTTTCATTTTGGGGAAGACCCTTGATAGGACGGGCGCCGCCATCATCGAGCGCCCCTTTTATGAGCGGAGCGATGCCAAGGCTTTCAACGCCCAGTTCAGCTTTTATTTGCTCCTGGCTCTGGAACCCGCGCTCCCTGAACTCTCTAAAGATTCCAATGCAAGCGCCAGCAAATCCCCCCAGCGACAAGAAAAGCAACATCAGCACAGTTTTTTTGGGGAGGCTAGGACTTGAAGGCTCGTAGGCTGGTGTGATAGTGCGCGCTTCTACAATCGGAAAGCTCTGCTGCTGTAGCGCTTCTTGGTAGCGCTGTAGATAGGTTTCATACAGCTTGCGGGAGCTTTCAGCCTCGTTCTCAAGATTACGCAGCGTCACTAGACGCTTATTTTCACCGCCCGCCGCCGCGACGAGGTTTTCAAGGCTCCCGGACAGCGCTGCTTCTTTAGCTTGTGCAATATTGACTTCACTCTGGAAGGCTTCCTCCATCCGCGACAGCTCGGAAAAGATCTGACGCTCGTATTCCCTCACTTCCTCCCGGGCATCCTTCTTGGCGGCTTCCGAATATTTGGTACGGAGGTGCTCGAGAATATTGCTGCCGAACGCATCTTTGAACACAGCTTGTATGTCATGCGATTCGATTATGGTTTTAAGCCGCTCATAACGTGCATCCGCTCGCTCGCGATCCTTCCGCGCATTCACCACCTGAGTATTAAGTTCTGTAATCTGCTGCTCGTTGACTTGTTTGCTGTTTGAAGAAATGAGGTTGTTCTGTATCCGGAACTTTTGAACTGCAAGAGTGGCATCTTGCGATATTTGTTTGAGCTCCGCAAGTCTTTCCTCAAGCCAACTGCTCGCACGCCGCGTCTCCTCATATTTTGCATTTAATTCATCGGCAATGTACGCGTCGGCATAGGCATTCGCCATCTCTGCCGCGATGGCCGAGCTAGAAGCGGTGTATGAGATTTGCAGCACCATGGTTCGCGCCAAATGCTGCACCTCGAGCCCGCTTCGCACGAGCCCAATGGTATCCTCCAGCAATCTCTCGGGCTTCTTTTCAGCTTTCGCTTCAGAGGGGCCGCCCGTGTCGGACAACCCCACAAGCGCGTAAACCTGCTTCGTGATGAGACTTAAGATTGAGGGGGTTGAGACTTGTAGAGGCTTTTCAAGCAGCTTCATCTTTTTGATAACGATTTCAGCGACCCGTCCAGATTTGACAACTTCAACCTGGCTTTCAACGTAATCGACGGCGCCGGAATTGACGTTGTAATTGTTCTCCACTGCGCGAACGCGCCTGCTATTATCGATAAGCACGAAAGCGCTGGCAGTGTAGAGGCGTGGAAGAGACGAGATTATGGCATAACCTATCAGTGCCGCGACCAGCATTGACACAATCACTACCCACAATTGGCGGCGGCACGCGGCAACGAACCGCATTAGTTCGTGCGCGGCATCACCGGTCTGCACTATATCGTCTGTATTGTTCATTCTACCATCGCTGTTTGCGCCTCGCACCGGTCTCACGTTACATTAACTAGCCAAGTTCCAAATAATCCGCTAAGTCCGGACTGTGAGGCGGCTTTGCAGTCAGCAGACTGCGCCTTTTTTACGACCAATGTGCCAGCCTTGCGGCCGATTGCTGCGTTGTCGGCAACGTCCGGAAGCGGTTAAAGGTAATGGTTGTCACGTAATTGAGGAACGTCGTGACTTCCACAGACTGCGCGCTCGACGCGTAAATGACAAAGCGCATAGGCATTGGGAGCTCCTGGCCTAAGTTAAATTGCCGAGACCGCAGCGGATGAACCGTAGGCACTTTCTAGGCGCTCGAGCTAAAGTGTACGAGGAAAAAAGTCTATTTTGGATCTATAAACGGTGGCGGTTATCAGTTTGTCACGCCATCGCTAGCGGGCAACCAGTGAGTCGCATTTTTTCTCGTTGCGTCGCATCCATAATTTCCTCTTCCGGTTGCGGTTTGGCCTTTGCTTTTGACTATCGTCAAGCTATCCCTCCCGGACATTGGAGGGGCCCAAAACAGATTAAACATTAGCTGTCGGTGTCACTTTTTGCCTGTTTGCCCTGGCCCCAGCGGGGCTTCAAATAGCACCAGGATATATAAAAGAGTATGGTGCCCGGCGTAAACATATAAGTCTGTATGACCTCAACAAACGAAATGGCGAGCAGGTAGACAAATATTCCAGCCGCGAGAATCTGCGGCGGCCCGATGGGACCGAAGAGGGTGATGAGCAATCGGGCTACAGCGCTTAGTTGGTATCCGTTGCGGCGGCATCACCTTCAAAATCGGCTTTTTCCGCGCGAGAGTGTGGGCTGAGGCGGGAACGGAAGATGAGCGCTTATGCAAAGTGACAGGCATCGGCACAGTCTCTTACGGCAGGACAGCTACCGGCGGATCGAGGCGATCACGGGGCAGCGGCGGCGCCGGCAATGGAGCGATGAAGAGAAGGCGCGGATCGTTTCGGAGAGCTTTGCTCCGGGCGCCAACATCGCCGCTGTGGCGCGGCGTCATGGCGTGAGCTGCGGCTTGCTGCATAATTGGCGCGGTCAGGCCCGGCAAGCGGCTGCATCCACGGCGCCGTTCATTCCGATCGCACTGGCGGAGGAGAGCGGCGGCGGAGAGGAAGATCGGGCCATCGCGCCGTGCGGCGCGATCGAGATTGAGCTTTCGGGCGCGCGCGTCCGCGTCGAGGGCGCGGTCGGCAAGGCGGCGCTCAAAACCGTGCTGGCGGCGTTGCGCGAAACGGCATGATCGGGATATCCGGCGGCCGGCGCATTTTCTTGGCTGCAGAGCCGATCGACTTCAGAAAGGGGATGGACTCCATCGCCGCGCTGGTGGCGGAGGCGCTGAAAGCCGATCCATTTTGCGGCGATATGTTCATCTTCCGTCCGAAGCGCAGCGACCGTTTGAAAATCCTGGTCTGGGACGGCTCCGGGCTGATTCTGGCTACCAAGCGGCTTGAGGAGGGGCGCTTTTGCTGGCCGCCGGCGCGTAACGGCACGATCCAGCTCAGCGCCTTGCAGATGTCCATGCTGCTCGAAGGTCTGGCGTGGACCAACGCGCCGGTCAAAGCCATGAGGCGTCCAATAAAAGCTGCTTAGAGCGAGCGATTTTACTGGATGAACGGCGACGCTCCCGCATAAGTTGCAGTCATGATTCTCGCTCTCTCCGATTTGCCATCCGATCCGGAGCAGCTCAAGGGAAGGCTCATCGAGCTGGCCAGCGCTGCGGAGGAGGCGGCCGCCCAGCGCGACGCGGCGCTGGCGGAGAACGAGAAGCTCCTTTACATCCTGGCTGAGTTCAAGCGCGCCTTGTTCGGGAAGCGTTCCGAGAAGCTCGATCCCGATCAGCTGCAGCTCATCTTCGATCTGGCCGCGGCGGCGGCCGCAACGGAGGGGGCTGGTGAAAGCCGCGACGCCTCCGCGGCAGTTCGCAAAAAGCCGCGCAAACCCGCCGAACGCAATCGCGGCAAGCTGCCCGGGCATCTGCCGCGCATCGAGATACGCATCGATCCCGAGGCCAAGACTTGCTCCTGTTGCGGCGGGGCGCTCCACGTCATTGGCGAGACCGTGAGCGAGATGCTGGACATCGTGCCGGTGCAGTATCGGGTGAAGCGCATTATCCGCCCGCGCTATGGCTGCCGGGCTTGCGAGAATGCCGTGGTCCAGGCGCCTGCGCCGGCGCGGCCGGTCGATGGCGGCATCGCCACCGAAGCGCTGCTTGCCGCCATCGCGGTTGGAAAGTTCGCCTGGCATCTGCCGCTGAACCGCCAGCTGCGCATGATGCGGGCGCAAGGGATCGAGCTTGACCGCTCGACGCTGTCGTTGTGGATCGGGCGGACCGCCTGGTGGCTGAAGCCGCTTTATGCGCTGCTGCTCGCTTCGATCCTGGCGCGGCCGAAAATTTTCTGCGACGAGACGCCGATGCCGGTGTTCGCCCGCGGCGGGACAAGGCGCTGCCAGTTCTGGGCGGTCGCCGTAGATGATCGTCCCTGGGGCGGCCCGGCCCCGCCCGCCGTCGCCTACGCTTTCGCCGAGGGCCGAAAAACCGAGCATGCCATGACGCTGCTCGATGGCTTCTCGGGCATCCTGCAGGTGGACGGCTACGCCGCCTACAAAAAGCTGGCGGAGACGCAGCGCGAGGGCAAGCCCATCTTGCTTGCCTTCTGCCTCGCCCATGCGCGGCGAAAGTTCTTCGAGTTCCACAAAGCCACGAACTCGCCCATCGCCTTCGAGGCCTTGCGCCAGATCGCGGCCGTTTATGCCATCGAGACGCGCATCCGCGGCCTGAGCGCCGCGGAGCGGCTGGCCGTCCGCCAGGTTGAAAGCAAACCGCTTATGGAAGCGTTCAAGACGTGGGCGGAGGAGCGGCTGAAGGAGGTCTCCGCCAAATCTCCGCTCGCCACAGCGATCCGTTACACGCTGAACCACTGGCGGGGGCTCGCCGTGTTCCTCGACGATGGCCGCGTGGAAGTGGACAACAACACCGTGGAGCGCGACATGCGCCCCATCGGTCTCGGCAGGCGCAACAGCCTCTTCGCGGGCAGCGAAAACGGGGCAGACTCGTGGGCCGTTCTCGCCTCGCTTATCAACACCGCCCTGCTCAACGACGTTGACCCGCAGCCCTGGCTCACAGATGTCCTCGAGCGCATCGTCTCCGGCCAGACCAAAAGCCATCAGCTGGCCGAACTCCTGCCCTGGAACTGGAAAGCCGCACGCGCGGCGCCTGTGCAAGACCTGAAAATGGCGGCCTGAACCGCCTCAGTGGCAGGCTCATAGCGGATACAGATGACGGAGGCGCTTGCGGCTGAGAAGGGCGAGCGCACAGAGGGCCGGCTTGGCTATCGCAGCGGCTATTACAGTCGCGCCCTGATCACGCGGGTCGGGACGCTGGAGCTTCGGGTTCCACAAGACCGGGCGGGTCGGTTTTCGACGGAGTTGTTCGAGCGCTATCAGCGCTCGGAGAAGGCGCTGGTTGGGACATTGGCGGAGATGTATGTGCAGGGCGTTTCGACGCGCAAAGTGAAAGCCGTCACCGAGGCTTTATGCGGCCACAGCTTTTCCGCAAGTTCGATCGGCGCCATCGACAAGACGCTCGACGAGAGCCTGAAGGCTTTCTCGGAACGCAGCCTGTCCGACGGCTATCCCTATCTCATCCTCGATGCCCGTTACGAGCGCATCCGCGAGGGCGGGATCATCACGAGCCAGGCCGTGCTGATCGCCGTCGCCGTGGACTGGGAAGGCCGGCGTCAGATCCTCGCCGTGGAGCTTGCCAACCGCGAGAGCCGGTCGAGCTGGCGCGACTTCTTGCTGGGCCTGAGGAAACGCGGGCTTTCCGGCGTCGAGTTTGTGGTCTCGGACGATCATGCCGGTCTCAAAGCCGCGATCCGCGAAGTGCTGCCCGAGGCGGTGTGGCAGCGCTGTTACGTGCATTTTTTAAGGAACGCGCTCGATTACGTCCCGCGCAAAGTCGACGACGACTGCCTGCGCGAGCTGCGCTGGTTCTACGACCGGCGCGAGCTTGCCGAGGTGCGCCGCGACATTGCGGCTTGGCTTGCCAAGTGGCAGGCGAAATATCCAAAGCTTTGCGCTTGGGTCGAGGAAAACATCGAGGAGACGCTGGCGTATTACCGGCTGCCGCTCGCCCACCACAAGCACATGAAATCCACGAACATGCTTGAGCGGCTGAACCAGGAGATCAAGCGGCTATCGCGCGACAATCTGGATGAGAAGAGCGGCAATCAAGGTGAGAATGGGCGGATCGCCGAGCCTTACGATGATCGCCGCTGGCGCGGTGACGCGCAAGCGGGTTTTGCTTTCAGATTGACGCGGAGCGTCACTCCGACGTTGTTTTGATTGTCGCGCGCCCGGCCGGGCGGCCCTTGCCGCGTTTACGCTCAAGCGCTTCGTTGCAGCGGTAGCTCTTGACGTTCATCTCCAGGATAGTTGCATGATGCACGAGGCGGTCGACGGCCGCGAGCGTCATCGCCTGGTCCGGGAAGACCTTGCCCCATTCGCCGAACGGCTGATTGGCCGTGATCAGCATAGAGCGGCGCTCGTAGCGCGAGCCGATCAACTCGAACAGCACGCTGGTCTCGGCCTGGTCTTTGCTGACATAGGCGATGTCGTCGAGCACGAGCAGGTGATACTTGTCGAGCTTCGCGATGGCGCTTTCCAGCGCAAGCTCGCGGCGCGCCACCTGCAACCGCTGAACGAGATCGGTGGTGCGCATGAACAGGACGCGCCAGCCATTTTCGATGAGCGCCAGGCCGATGGCTGCCCCAAGATGGCTTTTTCCGACGCCGGGTGGGCCGAACAGGAGGATATTGGCGCCTTGCTGGATCCAGCCATCGCCGGAGCTCAGCGCCATGACTTGGGCCTTGCTGATCATGGGTACTGCAGCGAAGTCGAAAGCGTCGAGCGTCTTGCCGACGGGCAGGCGCGCATCGGCAAGGTGGCGTTCGATACGCCGCCGTCCGCGATCGGCAATCTCCAGCTCAGTGAGCGAGGCAAGGAAGCGGGCCGCGGGCCAGCCTTCCTTGTCCGCTTGCTCCGCAAGCTTTTGCCACATCAGCTTGATGCCCGGCAGGCGCAGTTCGGTAAGGAGAAGTTCGACACGTACAGTGTCAATGGCGGAGTTCTTCGTCATGCCGCCGCCTCCAAAGCGCAGGGTTGGGCGACAACGGCCAGCTCGTCGTAGGCTGAGAGCGACGCCAATTCCACGGTAACGTCCGGGATGGCCGCTGCATCGGGCTTAAAGCGGTCCCGCAACCGGGCGGGATCGGGCAGTTCTCCGGCATTCAGAGCGGCCTCGATGGCTTCCGCCAGCTCTGCCTCGCAAGCCCTGTCGTGAGCGAGCTCCAGGAGTTCGACGGCAACGCGGCAGGCGCGTTTCTCGCCCTCCTGGGCCAGCAGCGCCTCAAAAGCGCGTGCGTAAGCCTGACGCGGGAAGAGCTGCTCGCGATAGACAAGATTGAGCAGCGCCATCGGTTTCTTGCGCAGGGCATGAATGACATGCCGGTAATCGACGACATGGGCGCGCTTGCCGCTCGCCAGCGGCGGTTGCCCCCTTCGCAAGGTCAGGATGGGCGTGCCGCCGAGAAAGCATTCCAGCCTCTCATCGTAAATCCGCACCCGCAGGCGATGGCCAATGAGGCGCGACGGCGTCGTATAGAAGACGCGGCGCAGAGTGAAGCCGCCGCTCGATGTAACCCGGACGACCGCCTCCTCAAAATCGGCGGTGCGCCTTGCCGGCAGCTTTTTCAGCGCGGCCCGCTCCGCGTCGATACGCTTGCTGTTGTGCGCATTCCGGCGCCCAACGATCTCGTCGATGAAGCGCCGGTAGACCGCCAGATCGGAGAAATCGCGCGAGCCGCGCAGAAGCAGCGCATCGGCAATCGCTCGCTTCAGATGCCCATGTGCGCTTTCGATGGCGCCGTTCTCGTGCGCGACGCCGAGATTATTGCGCACCGGCTCCATGCCGTAATGCGCAACCAGCGCCTCGTAACGCTGCGTCAGGTCTTCTCGCGCTTCGCGGTCGAGATTACGGAACGCCGCTGACAGGCTATCGGTTCGATGCTGTAACGGCGCGCCGCCCAGCGCCCAGAGCGCATTCTGCAGTCCTTCGGCAAGCGCGACGAAGCTCTCGCCGCCAAAAATGACATGAGCATGCTCGAAGCCGGAGAACGCCAGGCGAAAGTGATAGAGCCGATGATCGAGCGGCTGACCGGCGATGGCTATGCCGAGCTCGCCCATGCTGGTGAAATCGGACAGCCCAAGCCGGCCGGGCGCCTGGCTCTGCAGGAAGATCACATCCCGCTCAGGGCCCTTGAGAGCCCGCCATTGGCGAATGCGCCGCTCGATCGTCCGGCGCACGCCAGGGGCGATCTCGGGGTGACGGCGCACAATCTCTTCAAAGACGGCGACCGCGCGCAAATCCGGCGTCGCCTCGATCATCGGCAGGATCTCCTGCTCCCAAACGCCCTCAAGCGGATCGGGACGTCGGCGGCGCCGCGGCGCCTTCTTTTGCGACGGCAGCCGTGGATCGTTCTCGATCCGGTAGCCGGTCGCAGTGCTGAAACCGGCCTTGGCGGCGGCTACAGCCGTGGTGTGTGTCTGGCGAAAACTCATGAACAGCCTCGTCTGGTGGTCGTCGATGTGGAGGCCGGACAAGCGTCGATCCCTCTTTGCTCCGAAGAATCATATGCTTGACCAGCCTGCCGGTGACCGCCAGACGCCGTTCCATCTGAGTGAAACGAGCGCCGCCGCTGACGTCGCGCCTTCGGTCGGGCTACGCCCTCCCTCCGTCACGCCGTCAGCGGCATTCTCATCCTGATTGACGCTGGGTTCTCACGTTGATTGTCGCGCGGCAGCGCTGCCAGTTCTGGGCGGTCGCCGTAGATGATCGTCCCTGGGGCGGCCCGGCCCCGCCCGCCGTCGCCTACGCTTTCGCCGAGGGCCGAAAAACCGAGCATGCCATGACGCTGCTCGATGGCTTCTCGGGCATCCTGCAGGTGGACGGCTACGCCGCCTACAAAAAGCTGGCGGAGACGCAGCGCGAGGGCAAGCCCATCGTGCTTGCCTTCTGCCTCGCCCACGCGCGGCGAAAGTTCTTCGAGTTCCACAAAGCCACGAACTCGCCCATCGCCTTCGAGGCCTTGCGCCAGATCGCGGCCGTTTATGCCATCGAGACGCGCATCCGCGGCCTGGGCGCCGCGGAGCGGCTGGCCGTGCGTCAGGCCGAAAGCAAACCGCTTATGGAAGCGTTCAAGACGTGGGCGGAGGAGCGGCTGAAGGAGGTCTCCGCCAAATCGCCGCTCGCCACAGCGATCCGCTACACGCTGAACCACTGGCGGGGGCTCGCCGTGTTCCTCGCCGATGGCCGCGTGGAAGTGGACAACAACACCGTGGAGCGCGACATGCGCCCCATCGGTCTCGGCAGGCGCAACAGCCTCTTCGCGGGCAGCGAAAACGGGGCAGACTCGTGGGCCGTTCTCGCCTCGCTTATCAACACCGCCCTGCTCAACGACGTCGACCCGCAGCCCTGGCTCACAGATGTCCTCGAGCGCATCGTCTCCGGCCAGACCAAAAGCCATCAGCTGGCCGAACTCCTGCCCTGGAACTGGAAAGCCGCACGCGCGGCTCCTGTGCAAGACCTGAAAATGGCGGCCTGAACCGCCTCAGTGGCAGGCTCATAGCGGATACGATGCGCCGCCGGTCGCACCAGGCAAAGAACCGGGCGACCGCATGCATATAAGCCAGGCACGTGTTCTTGTTGCGGATGGTAGCGGCGAAGAATTCGAGAAAACGGCGCGCGGCATGATCGCCCGCGTCGGCAATCAAACGCGGCACCAAAATATCAGCGGAAGCAACGGCCGCGCCGACCCTGGTTTCCCGCAAGACGATATCCTTGCTCATGCGGGTCTAGTGTAACATAACGTCCTTTATGTTGCACTATAATTTGGTTTAGCTTCACGCTGTAGGAAACATCACAAGCATTCAGCCCTCAGTCGCCGCCTCGGCGTATCGACCCAAAGACGGCATTGAATTTCTTTGGACCTAGAATCGCCTGCTTGGACTTTAATTGACACCCTGTAGTCAGAGATTGGGATTCTAACAACATTACCCCCAAAGCAAGGAGCCACCGGCCCACTTATGCCTATCGTTGTATCGTCAGTGTTTGGAGCTTCGCGGGAAAACCAATAGGCGATAGCTACGTGCTTTTCTTCGTGCGGGAGCAAATCGAATTTATCGACAAAACGAGGATAATGGACTGGATTCGTACCCTCTATATCGAGAATATAAACATGACAGTCCAGCAAATGCGTTGACGATCTATTTCGTATTACAACAGATGCGGTGTATCCATGCATTTCGTTGTTGGCGATAAATTCCGGTGACCTGATAACGTCATCGATTGAGGTTACAAATGGTTCCACGGCTCTATATGCTTTTATAGGTGCCAGAACAACGAGGTGAACGGAGAAGGCTATAAACCAAGCAGCACCGGCTCCGGCGAGCGCATATAAAAGCACTTCGCTCAATTGAGGGCTGGGACTCATTTGAATTCCCCAATATCGCATCGCGCCCAAAAGCAAAGCGCCGCTCGGTATAGCAGCCCACCCGAAAGCGGCGGTAGTGGCGTCGCTCATGGCGAATTGAAACCAATACCGCAGAAATCGAGAAAACCAGCTCCGACGTTCAGAAATAGCGAACTCGTCATGCATCCTGAAAGATCATCGATTTGAGTCAACGGGTTCCATTCTATCGACGCCCCAATCCAATCACCGTGCAAGCGGCTCCGTGCCCTGATTGAGGACATTTAGATACGCGTCATAAACGAAGACCTTGTGCCGACCCTTGCCCGTGACTTCTTTTATGATGCCAAGCTTCTCAAGAGTCGCGAGCGAACGCAAAACCGTAGGCAATGAAATTGAACATGCTTCCCTGATCCGCGTCGAGCTCGTCACGGGATGACGTTGCATATAGGTATGAACCGCGAGGAGGCTGGCTGTTGATTTTCCCGACGCTGCGATTGCAGCTTTGTCCTTCTCGAACAGCCCCAAGATCGTTTGAGCCGTATTCGCCGCCTGGTTGGCGGTTTCCGCAACACCAGTAAGGAAGAATTTGACCCAGGCTTCCCAGTCGCCAGTTTCGCGAACAGATTGCAAAAGATCGTAATACGTCTGCCGGTTCGACTTCAGGTAGAGGCTCAGATAGAGCAGCGGTTCTTTCAGCACGCCTTCGACGCAGAGAATAAATGTAATGAGCAGACGCCCAAGACGCCCGTTGCCATCAAGAAACGGATGGATGGTTTCGAATTGCACATGCGCCAGCGCCGCCTTTATAAGGGCCGGCATTTTGACCTTGGGGTCGTGAAGAAATGTTTCAAACGCGCCGAGAACCTCCATTAATCGTTCCGGTGGCGGCGGCACAAAGCGAGCGTTGCCAGGGCGAGAGCCTCCGATCCAATTTTGCGAGGTCCGAAATTCTCCCGGCATTTTGTGCCCGCCCCTCGAGTTGTTCATGAGCTTCGAATGAATCTCGCGCATCAGACGTAACGACAGAGGAAGCTCCTTGAGGCGTTCGAGGCCGCAATTCATCGCCGCAACGTAACTGGAAACTTCCGTCACATCATCGATCGGGACACCGGGAGCTTCGTTGCTTTCGAATAGCAAGAGGTCGGATAGAGAGGACTGCGTACCCTCAATTTGCGATGAAAGAACCGCTTCCTTGCGCACATACATGTAGAGGAACAACGACGGGTCTGGCAGCAGCAGCCTCATGCCGTCGAGACGGCCAAGGGCAACGCTGGCCTGATCGAGCAAAAGGTAAAGCTCGTCCATTTTAAGCGGAGGATCAGGCGGCAGAGGTGCTGGCACATAGGCCCGGTAAACCTCGCCACCAACGGCAGATGATTTCACATACTGCCCAATGCGGTTGTTGGCGACTGTCATACCGTTCCTCTGCTAACAAAAATTGCGAGATTCGTTATTTGCCTGAGGCTAACTCTCAGGGATGAGAGTTGCAAGGAGGCGACTAACGAAATCAGCTAATTTTGTTAGTTACGGGCACGCAACGAACACGAATGAACGTAAGTCACCCCGTAATCCCCCGTTATCGCAGCTAGCCTCTTGCTTAAATCCGGCCCGGCGGTAACGTCCGCGACGCTGAATTGTAAAGCCCCCGATGGAAGCTCCCGACGCCGGGCTGAAGGAACCCAATGCCGATTTTGCAATGGCTGGATCGCGACCAACACGTCAAAGCCGCCGAGGCTGTTCCCTATCGCCTGCTTGAAGCCGACGACGCCCTTAGCGCTGGAGACCTTGAAACCTCAAACATGCTCATTCAGGGTGACAACCTTGAGGCGTTGAAAGCACTCCTCCCCTACTACGCAGGCCGCGTGAAATGCATCTACATCGATCCACCCTACAATACCCGCAGCGCCGCGTTCGAGCACTACGACGATAATCTGGAGCACAGTCAATGGCTGGCAATGATGTGGCCACGCCTTGAACTCCTTCGAGGTCTTCTCGCGCACAATGGTAGCATTTGGGTCTCCATTGATGACAACGAAGGACATTACCTGAAGGTAATAATGGATGAAATTTTTGGAAGAAAGAATTTTATTACTAATATTATCTGGAGGAAAAACTACTTGCCCAAATCAAGCGCACGCCATTTCTCTGAGGATCACGACCACATACTAGTTTATGCCCGTGATGCTGATTCTTGGGTGCCAAACCCTATGCCTCGAACAGAAAAGCAGGATAAAGCTTATAAGAATCCAGACAACGACCCACGTGGTCCTTGGAAAACAAGTGATCTTTCGGCCAGAAATTTCTACAGTCTTGGCAGGTACCCAATAAAAACGCCAAGCGGAAGATTAATTGACGGGCCGCCAGGGGGTAATTACTGGCGAGTTTCTGAAGAAAAATTTTGGCAAATGGCACACGATAATCGGATTTGGTGGGGTAAAAATGGAGATGCTATTCCACAGATAAAGCGCTTCCTAACAGAAGTTAAACAGGGCGTTACGCCGCAGACCTTTTGGTCCTATGAAGATGTTGGTCACACACAAGAAGCTAAGCAGGAGATACTTGAACTTTTTGGCAGCGATGTGTTCGTAACACCAAAGCCGGAAAGATTGTTGGAGCGCGTACTTCGCCCGCATCATGCGCAGCTGGCGGTTCAGCGGCAGATGCCAGGCGAACTTTCCAACCGCGATGGCGGCAAGCAGCGCTTCGGTGGCGATGCCGCCATCGACCGGCCGCGCCGGCGCAGGCGCCTGGACCACGGCATTCTCGCAAGCCCGGCAGCCATAGCGCGGGCGGATGATGCGCTTCACCCGATATTGCACCGGCACCACGTCCAGCATCTCGCTCGCGGTCTCGCCAATGACGTGGAGCGCTCCGCCGCAACAGGAGCAAGTCTTGGCCTCCGGATCGATGCGTATCTCGATGCGCGGCAGATGCCCGGGCAGCTTGCCGCGATTGCGTTCGGCGGGTTTGCGCGGCTTTTTGCGAACTGCCGCGGAGGCGTCGCGGCTTTCACCAGCCCCCTCCGTTGCGGCCGCCGCCGCGGCCAGATCGAAGATGAGCTGCAGCTGATCGGGATCGAGCTTCTCGGAACGCTTCCCGAACAAGGCGCGCTTGAACTCAGCCAGGATGTAAAGGAGCTTCTCGTTCTCCGCTAGCGCCGCATCGCGCTGGGCGGCCGCCTCCTCCGCAGCGCTGGCCAGCTCGATGAGCCTTCCCTTGAGCTGCTCCGGATCGGAGGGCAAAGCGGAGAGATCGAGAATCATGACTGCAACTTATGCGAGAGCGTCGCCGTTCATCCAGTAAAATCGCTCGCTCTAAGCAGCTTTTATTGGACGCCTCATGGCTTTGACCGGCGCGTTGGTCCACGCCAGACCTTCGAGCAGCATGGACATCTGCAAGGCGCTGAGCTGGATCGTGCCGTTACGCGCCGGCGGCCAGCAAAAGCGCCCCTCCTCAAGCCGCTTGGTAGCCAGAATCAGCCCGGAGCCGTCCCAGACCAGGATTTTCAAACGGTCGCATCGCTTCGGACGGAAGATGAACATATCGCCGCAAAATGGATCGGCTTTCAGCGCCTCCGCCACCAGCGCGGCGATGGAGTCCATGCCCTTCCTGAAGTCGATCGGCTCTGCAGCCAAGAAAATGCGCCGGCCGCCGGATATCCCGATCATGCCGTTTCGCGCAACGCCGCCAGCACGGTTTTGAGCGCCGCCTTGCCGACCGCGCCCTCGACGCGGACGCGCGCGCCCGAAAGCTCAATCTCGATCGCGCCGCACGGCGCGATGGCCCGATCTTCCTCTCCGCCGCCGCTCTCCTCCGCCAGTGCGATCGGAATGAACGGCGCCGTGGATGCAGCCGCTTGCCGGGCCTGACCGCGCCAATTATGCAGCAAGCCGCAGCTCACGCCATGACGCCGCGCCACAGCGGCGATGTTGGCGCCCGGAGCAAAGCTCTCCGAAACGATCCGCGCCTTCTCTTCATCGCTCCATTGCCGGCGCCGCCGCTGCCCCGTGATCGCCTCGATCCGCCGGTAGCCGTCCTGCCGTAAGAGACTGTGCCGATGCCTGTCACTTTGCATAAGCGCTCATCTTCCGTTCCCGCCTCAGCCCACACTCTCGCGCGGAAAAAGCCGATTTTGAAGGTGATGCCGCCGCAACGGATATGATCGACCGCCTCGTCCATCATGCCGAAGTCTTCGCCATCGACGGCGAATCCTACCGCCTCAAGGAAGCCAACGAACGCGCCGCCCAAAAGGAGCCCAAGCGCCGCGGAGGAAAATCATGACGCAAGCCGCCGGCCTCCCGCTCATTATCCCGTTCGCGATACCGGCCTATTGGACGCCGGAGCAGGCGCAGGCCGTCATCGAACTCCTCGACGATCTGCGCGAGCGCATCCTGGCTCATTACCAATTGCAGCTCACCGATCTCTATCGCGAACAGCAAGGAGCGCGCATCCCCGAACCAGCCAGCGCCCCGGATGATGATCCCATATTCTGAAAACCGTCATCTCCTGCAATCCCAGCGGCCGTTTCAGGCCGCTTTTCTTTTGCGCCAACTGACTCCGCCGGATTTACGCGCGTTTACGACGCCGGTAACAACTCGTGCTGGGATAGGAAACCTCCTTGGAACTGCGGAATAATTTTCTTCTGAACAAATTTGCAGCAGGCTTCTCAAAGAAGGTATAGCTCAAAATCGCCAGGCAGCCGCTCAACGTCAAAACAACAAGTGTCTTCGTGACGAGACCAACGTGCAAGAATCTCTCCGCAAATGACACTATAGGCCCGTGAAGCAGATAAAGCGAAAATGATGAATCCCCGATTGCTTCGATTAACCTGACCCTAGGCCAGAAGCCGTTCATCTCAACGAAAACGCTCCCGAAGACGATTAGCACGGAAGGGATCCCAAGGCACAACACTCGCCCCCACGTGCCGATATTGGACAAGTCGGCAAAATTCAGGGCTCCGAACGATACCACCCCGGCAGAAAGCAGGATCACCGAAGCAATCAGACCCGGGACGATGCGGAAAGCAGATAGTAGTAGTCCGACTACGAACTCCAGTAGCATAGGATTGGTATAAGTATCAGAGACAGCGCCGGCCTGCGAAAAAACTAGCCGCAAAGCAACGAGAGAAACTATCGCAAATGACGCGATCGATCTTGGAAACCATGTGAGTAATGAAACAGTAAAGATGATATAAAAAAACATTTCATAGTTCAGGGTCCACCCCGGAACAATTAGCGGCCAGACGTGACCCTCAGGATCGTAATACGGAACGAAAAGCAGGGAATATAACAGACTGCTGGAATCAAATTCAAAATGCCGAAAAAGACCCGGAACAAGTGACAGGCCGCAAACAAGGAGAGTGATGGTCCAATAGAGCGGTACGATCCTTGCCATTCGTTTGCCAGCAAACTCGATCGGCCGTTCATTCCCGCCGACTTTGCCCATCACAAATCCCGATATGATAAAAAATATGTCGACGCCGGCGTAGCCAATGGACAGCACGTTGGCATGATAGAGCAATACCATTGTCGCTGCGAAGGCCCGAAGTGCTTGTATGGATGCGTATTTGCGAGGTGCGGATGCCAGGGGGCGAGCTTCCGTCGCGAACATTGACTTACTCCATATAGCTCAAAGTTGATATATTCTGCGGAATACACGCGATTATATGAAATCCAAAAAATGGCACCACACAAGAAAGCAAAACCACCTGCAACTGCGAACCTCGTAGTACTACGGGGCGTTTGCAATCAGGATGCATTCCTACGGCTATAGGCCCTTCTTCCGATATCCGTCAAGCCAGCGCGCTTCCATTCGCTCGATATCCACCAGCCAGATAAATCGTATCCGCTATGAGCCTGCCACTGAGGCGGTTCAGGCCGCCATTTTCAGGTCTTGCACGGGCGCCGCGCGTGCGGCTTTCCAGTTCCAGGGCAGGAGTTCGGCCAGCTGATGGCTTTTGGTCTGGCCGGAGACGATGCGCTCGAGGACATCTGTGAGCCAGGGCTGCGGGTCGACGTTGTTGAGCAGGGCGGTGTTGATAAGCGAGGCGAGAACGGCCCACGAGTCTGCCCCGTTTTCGCTGCCCGCGAAGAGGCTGTTGCGCCTGCCGAGACCGATGGGGCGCATGTCGCGCTCCACGGTGTTGTTGTCCACTTCCACGCGGCCATCGGCGAGGAACACGGCGAGCCCCCGCCAGTGGTTCAGCGTGTAGCGGATCGCTGTGGCGAGCGGCGATTTGGCGGAGACCTCCTTCAGCCGCTCCTCCGCCCACGTCTTGAACGCTTCCATAAGCGGTTTGCTTTCGGCCTGACGCACGGCCAGCCGCTCCGCGGCGCCCAGGCCGCGGATGCGCGTCTCGATGGCATAAACGGCCGCGATCTGGCGCAAGGCCTCGAAGGCGATGGGCGAGTTCGTGGCTTTGTGGAACTCGAAGAACTTTCGCCGCGCATGGGCGAGGCAGAAGGCAAGCAAGATGGGCTTGCCCTCGCGCTGCGTCTCCGCCAGCTTTTTGTAGGCGGCGTAGCCGTCCACCTGCAGGATGCCCGAGAAGCCATCGAGCAGCGTCATGGCATGCTCGGTTTTTCGGCCCTCGGCGAAAGCGTAGGCGACGGCGGGCGGGGCCGGGCCGCCCCAGGGACGATCATCTACGGCGACCGCCCAGAACTGGCAGCGCCTTGTCCCGCCGCGGGCGAACACCGGCATCGGCGTCTCGTCGCAGAAAATTTTCGGCCGCGCCAGGATCGACGCGAGCAGCAGCGCATAAAGCGGCTTCAGCCACCAGGCGGTGCGGCCGATCCACAACGACAGCGTCGAGCGGTCAAGCTCGATCCCTTGCGCCCGCATCATGCGCAGCTGGCGGTTCAGCGGCAGATGCCAGGCGAACTTTCCAACCGCGATGGCGGCGAGCAGCGCTTCGGTGGCGATGCCGCCATCGACCGGCCGCGCCGGCGCAGGCGCCTGGACCACGGCATTCTCGCAAGCCCGGCAGCCATAGCGCGGGCGGATAATGCGCTTCACCCGATACTGCACCGGCACGATGTCCGTATCCGTTGCGGCGGCATCACCTTCAAAATCGGCTTTTTCCGCGCGAGAGTGTGGGCTGAGGCGGGAACGGAAGATGAGCGCTTATGCAAAGTGACAGGCATCGGCACAGTCTCTTACGGCAGGACAGCTACCGGCGGATCGAGGCGATCACGGGGCAGCGGCGGCGCCGGCAATGGAGCGATGAAGAGAAGGCGCGGATCGTTTCGGAGAGCTTTGCTCCGGGCGCCAACATCGCCGCTGTGGCGCGGCGTCATGGCGTGAGCTGCGGCTTGCTGCATAATTGGCGCGGTCAGGCCCGGCAAGCGGCTGCATCCACGGCGCCGTTCATTCCGATCGCACTGGCGGAGGAGAGCGGCGGCGGAGAGGAAGATCGGGCCATCGCGCCGTGCGGCGCGATCGAGATTGAGCTTTCGGGCGCGCGCGTCCGCGTCGAGGGCGCGGTCGGCAAGGCGGCGCTCAAAACCGTGCTGGCGGCGTTGCGCGAAACGGCATGATCGGGATATCCGGCGGCCGGCGCATTTTCTTGGCTGCACAACCGATCGATTTCAGAAAGGGGATGGACTCCATCGCCGCGCTGGTGGCGGAGGCGCTGAAAGCCGATCCATTTTGCGGCGATATGTTCATCTTCCGTCCGAAGCGATGCGACCGTTTGAAAATCCTGGTCTGGGACGGCTCCGGGCTGATTCTGGCTACCAAGCGGCTTGAGGAGGGGCGCTTTTGCTGGCCGCCGGCGCGTAACGGCACGATCCAGCTCAGCGCCTTGCAGATGTCCATGCTGCTCGAAGGTCTGGCGTGGACCAACGCGCCGGTCAAAGCCATGAGGCGTCCAATAAAAGCTGCTTAAAGCGAGCGATTTTACTGGATGAACGGCGACGCTCCCGCATAAGTTGCAGTCATGATTCTCGCTCTCTCCGATTTGCCATCCGATCCGGAGCAGCTCAAGGGAAGGCTCATCGAGCTGGCCAGCGCTGCGGAGGAGGCGGCCGCCCAGCGCGACGCGGCGCTGGCGGAGAACGAGAAGCTCCTTTACATCCTGGCTGAGTTCAAGCGCGCCTTGTTCGGGAAGCGTTCCGAGAAGCTCGATCCCGATCAGCTGCAGCTCATCTTCGATCTGGCCGCGGCGGCGGCCGCAACGGAGGGGGCTGGTGAAAGCCGCGACGCCTCCGCGGCAGTTCGCAAAAAGCCGCGCAAACCCGCCGAACGCAATCGCGGCAAGCTGCCCGGGCATCTGCCGCGCATCGAGATACGCATCGATCCCGAGGCCAAGACTTGCTCCTGTTGCGGCGGGGCGCTCCATGTCATTGGCGAGACCGTGAGCGAGATGCTGGACATCGTGCCGGTGCAGTATCGGGTGAAGCGCATTATCCGCCCGCGCTATGGCTGCCGGGCTTGCGAGAATGCCGTGGTCCAGGCGCCTGCGCCGGCGCGGCCGGTCGATGGCGGCATCGCCACCGAAGCGCTGCTTGCCGCCATCGCGGTTGGAAAGTTCGCCTGGCATCTGCCGCTGAACCGCCAGCTGCGCATGATGCGGGCGCAAGGGATCGAGCTTGACCGCTCGACGCTGTCGTTGTGGATCGGGCGGACCGCCTGGTGGCTGAAGCCGCTTTATGCGCTGCTGCTCGCGTCGATCCTGGCGCGGCCGAAAATTTTCTGCGACGAGACGCCGATGCCGGTGTTCGCCCGCGGCGGGACAAGGCGCTGCCAGTTCTGGGCGGTCGCCGTAGATGATCGTCCCTGGGGCGGCCCGGCCCCGCCCGCCGTCGCCTACGCTTTCGCCGAGGGCCGAAAAACCGAGCATGCCATGACGCTGCTCGATGGCTTCTCGGGCATCCTGCAGGTGGACGGCTACGCCGCCTACAAAAGACTGGCGGAGACGCAGCGCGAGGACAAGCCCATCGTGCTCGCTTTCTGCCTCGCCCACGCGCGGCGAAAGTTCTTCGAGTTCCACAAAGCCACGAACTCGCCCATCGCCTTCGAGGCCTTGCGCCAGATCGCGGCCGTTTATGCCATCGAGACGCGCATCCGCGGCCTGAGCGCCGCGGAGCGGCTGGCCGTCCGCCAGGTTGAAAGCAAACCGCTTATGGAAGCGTTCAAGACGTGGGCGGAGGAGCGGCTGAAGGAGGTCTCCGCCAAATCGCCGCTCGCCACAGCGATCCGCTACACGCTGAACCACTGGCGGGGGCTCGCCGTGTTCCTCGCCGATGGCCGCGTGGAAGTGGACAACAACACCGTCGAGCGCGACATGCGCCCCATCGGCCTCGGCAGGCGCAACAGCCTCTTCGCGGGCAGCGAAAACGGGGCAGACTCGTGGGCGGTCCTCGCCTCGCTTATCAACACCGCCCTGCTCAACGACGTCGACCCGCAGCCCTGGCTCACAGATGTCCTCGAGCGCATCGTCTCCGGCCAGACCAAAAGCCATCAGCTGGCCGAACTCCTGCCCTGGAACTGGAAAGCCGCACGCGCGGCTCCTGTGCAAGACCTGAAAATGGCGGCCTGAACCGCCTCAGTGGCAGGCTCATAGCGGATACCGATGTCCAGCATCTCGCTCACGGTCTCGCCAATGACATGGAGCGCCCCGCCGCAACAGGAGCAAGTCTTGGCCTCGGGATCGATGCGTATCTCGATGCGCGGCAGATGCCAGGGCAGCTTGCCGCGATTGCGTTCGGCGGGTTTGCGCGGCTTTTTGCGAACTGCCGCGGAGGCGTCGCGGCTTTCACCAGCCCCCTCCGTTGCGGCCGCCGCCGCGGCCAGATCGAAGATGAGCTGCAGCTGATCGGGATCGAGCTTCTCGGAACGCTTCCCGAACAAGGCGCGCTTGAACTCAGCCAGGATGTGCCGTTACGCGCCGGCGGCCAGCAAAAGCGCCCCTCCTCAAGCCGCTTGGTAGCCAGAATCAGCCCGGAGCCGTCCCAGACCAGGATTTTCAAACGGTCGCATCGCTTCGGACGGAAGATGAACATATCGCCGCAAAATGGATCGGCTTTCAGCGCCTCCGCCACCAGCGCGGCGATGGAATCCATGCCCTTCCTGAAGTCGATCGGCTCTGCAGCCAAGAAAATGCGCCGGCCGCCGGATATCCCGATCATGCCGTTTCGCGCAACGCCGCCAGCACGGTTTTGAGCGCCGCCTTGCCGACCGCGCCCTCGACGCGGACGCGCGCGCCCGAAAGCTCAATCTCGATCGCGCCGCACGGCGCGATGGCCCGATCTTCCTCTCCGCCGCCGCTCTCCTCCGCCAGTGCGATCGGAATGAACGGCGCCGTGGATGCAGCCGCTTGCCGGGCCTGACCGCGCCAATTATGCAGCAAGCCGCAGCTCACGCCATGACGCCGCGCCACAGCGGCGATGTTGGCGCCCGGAGCAAAGCTCTCCGAAACGATCCGCGCCTTCTCTTCATCGCTCCATTGCCGGCGCCGCCGCTGCCCCGTGATCGCCTCGATCCGCCGGTAGCCGTCCTGCCGTAAGAGACTGTGCCGATGCCTGTCACTTTGCATAAGCGCTCATCTTCCGTTCCCGCCTCAGCCCACACTCTCGCGCGGAAAAAGCCGATTTTGAAGGTGATGCCGCCGCAACGGATACGATAAATCAACGCAGTGTCGTAATCGCCCGGTCTATCGGATTTTGAGAACCGCACATTCATCCATTCGGCAGCGGCGATGATCGCCAGCAAAAACCGGATGAGCCAGCCCATATGCGCACGGCAAGGCCAGAACCTACGACACGCTCTTGAAGCCATCGGCGATACCTAAAGTCCAAAAAAGATTAAGTATGAGCAGATCGTATCATATTCTTGCCTGTCGGCTCTACCCCCAGCGGGGCTTCAAATAGCACCAGGATATATAGAAAAGTACAGCGCCGGTCGTGAACTGATAAGTCTGTAGGACCTCAACAAGTGAAATGCCGAGCAGGTAGATAATTATTCCGGCTGCGAAAATGCGCGACGGGCTGAGGGCGCCGAAGACGGCGAGGAGCAGGCGGACGATCGCGGTCAGTTGCAGCAGTGCAACAGCCAGAAGACCGGCCAAGCCGAGTTCGACCGCGGTATTGAAATAGAGATTGTGAAAGTGAAAACCGGCGCCAATCGGCTCGTAGTTCACCAGCCATAGCATCACGGCTCGCGGGTTGTCGATCTGCCAAAAGGCCTGATAGCCTACGCCAAGCAGCGGGCGCTCCGAAAAATATTCTTGAGCATTTGCCCAAATCTCAGTGCGGCCCGTTAGCGTGGAGTCCTTGCCCAAGGCCTCAAGAACCTCGCCTTCGCTCTTCAGGAGGCTGAGTGCGGCTAGGCCCAAAACAAGCGCGGCAGCAATCGTAACGACGGCAATAGCGGCGCGGGTCCGGCCCGGTAGAAACGAAAGCGCCCTCAATGCGAACATCGTGAACACCGCCGGGATGACAAAGACAGAGGTGCCCGCTGATTGCCCCGTATGTAAGTTCAACACTGCGACGATTACGCCGCCGACGGCCAAGGCCCTCATCACACGCGCCTGGAAGGGATCGAGAAAAATAGCCAGCGCGGTTAGGAGAGTATATGCTCCAAGCATCGCAAGCTGATTTTTGCTGCCAAGGATCCAGCGAACTGTTTCCATGTTGCCTTGGAGTAAATCATTCAAGCCGTATGCCCAGCACCCCGCGGCCGTGCACAGGAATGCGCAGAAAGCTGCAGAGATCAGGACGCGCGGTCGTATGCAAGCTCCGGCAATGACCCCCACGGCAACCGTTATGAGAAACTGGACGCCTCCCCGCAGCGTTTTGTCCGGGTAATCGGACCAAAATGCCGAGGATAATATCAACAGCGGCAGGATAAGAACCCAAAAATTTTGTATCGCCACTTTGAGAAGCAATTGCCAGCGCGTTAGGGCGAGAATTATAAACGCTGCAAGGAAGAGAAAAGCACCGAGGTTACCAAGCGGCGATAATACCGACACCAATCCCAAAAAAGATGCGAACATAAGGAGCCAATCTAGAATATCCCATTTTTTCTGAAGTCGGCTGCCCGCTCTTGTCTTGCCGAGCCTTGGAACCGCCCAGGAGTCAGCCTGCACCATACATCCCTCGCTTCTCTCGTGCGCTGCAGACCAGCATAGTCGACTCAATCAGCGACGCAAACCAGACCCCTGCGCCGCATGACCACACGTGTTTTGGCCAATATGGAGAAGGAAATCCTTCGGCCCGCAAGGCTGGGCTGGCCTGAGCGTCGCGAATCTGCAACCCAAAACCGTCGAGTATCGGCACCCCGGCGCGGGTCAGCGTCTGAAACGCGTGGCATGGGGGCCATTGGGCGTCGCTGCCATCGGTTTGTCACTTCAAAACACAAGTGTAGCAATAACTAGCAAGCTTGTTCATTTTGATAGATTCTGCAGCCCTAGATATAGCCCTATCAAGACTTATAACAATCGGAATTCCAGCAAAATAATTGTGGTAAAAGAAGGGGATCTTCCAGACTTTACTAAAACCGATCTGCTTGAGCTGGTCGCAAAATCGGGCAGAAACCCGGCACCGGCTATAGTAGGCGGGGAACTTGGGAATATCTGTTTCGACGCGCCTTGGGTCTATGAATCTCAGCAGCTTGGCGCTAAGCGCTTCCGGGAAAACAGCATTCACAACAAAAGGAGGCGAGAAGAGCACTGGGTGAAAATTTAGGCAGACACCACCAGATTCAAGCAGTGTGTATATATTCTTATATGCCTGGAGAGCATCAGGCACATGCTCAAATACCATCTTTGAGAACATCACCGAACAAGAATTGGAGTTTTTCTCAATGACTTCACTCTCCTTCGAACATATATCGAAGCAAAGTTTCCTTAATTTATTAGGAGTTAAGTCTAGCTCGGTCTGGCAAATGTCGTTGATTATATATGTGGCATTAGCTTCTTCCATATCATGCTCACTGAACATCGGCGCGCGTCCTCCGCCAATTTCTATGACGGTCTGACCATGCTTCCTCTTGATCAAACTGTAAACGTTGTTTCGAAATTGGTCTGCCGCCCAATTGCTGTCACGTTGCCTTTGCCACGCGGAAACAATACTCTCCACAGAACATTCAACAGAATAAATTTCTGGCTTTACACTCAACATGCTATCTCCCTTACAATGTAATTTCCTAGCGATAACATTGCACCGCAGTGCTCACGAGCGGTATCGAGTGCTAACAAGGCATTTTTGCGACGCAATGGGACGTGAGCGAGGAGGGCGCTGGTCCGGTCAGCCAATGCTTCGAGCAGCGCTACCTCCCTCCAAGGAACTTTGGGTAACGTGCTTTACACCTTGGAGCGTCACGGGGGTCGCGACCATTGCCTTGAGTTCGAGCCTTCCATGAGCTTCATGTTCAATCGAGCCTCTTGTGAGAAGGTTGCCCATAACTGCCCATAAAGGCAGTACTCAGGTTGAAAATGTTCCAGAAATCCTTTATCCGAAGGGATAGGTTGTCGAATATGCCTTCGCCGGAACCGGCGATCCAAGAGCGATCCTTAGTTTTGCTAATACCGGAAGCGGCCATATTCTCAAGTGGAAACAGAAGTGAGTGGGGATACTGCTGGGCCACAAAACGTGGCAGCCGATATTTGCGTATGCACCTTCCAGCGCGCGTCGCTGGCCGATACCCTGTCTTCTTTGTTCGGCCTTGCGTTGAGGCCGGACTGGTTAGTTCGAGTCATCGTTGCCGACAATGACGCATTACCAAGCGCTCAGCCGATCGTGGAACAGGCCGCATGCAAGGCGCCATTCCCCGTACTTTACGTGCATGCGCCTATGCGCAACATTTCCGTCGCCCGGAATGCCTGCCTCGACGCCGCGACGGCAAGGTTTGTAGCATTTATCGATGATGACGAGCTTGCAACACCACTGTGGCTTGCGGCCTTGATTGACCGACAGGCGCAAGCTTCTGCGGACGTTGTATTGGGACCTGTGCGGTCGCACTATCCGGGAAAATGCGCAGGCTGGCTACGGCGCGGGGACTTCCACTCCATCAAACCGGTCTGGGTCGATGGCGAGATCATAACTGGCTACACGAGCAATGTTCTGATCGTGCGCGACGCCGCGGCTCTTCGCGGCTTGCGCTTTGATCCGAAGCTGGGTCGCTCAGGCGGCGAGGACACGATGTTCTTCACGGCTGTCCACAGAGCGGGAGGCCGCATCGATTACGCGCCGGAAGCTGTCGTCACCGAAGACGTTGCGACTGAACGGCTGAATTTCCGATGGCTTGCGCAGCGCTATTTCCGCTCAGGACAAACGCATGGCTTGATTTTGCTAGGGGCAAAAAGACGGGGACGGATATCTCGTCTTGGGAGTGTAGCTCTTGCCGGTGGAAAGGCTACGTTGTGCGGGATTGTCGCCGCCGCGTGCCTAGTCACAGGTGGGCGTGTCCGTTTCTGGTGCCTCCGAGGCATCATGCACGCCGGTGTGGTTTCCCGCCTGCTGGGTGTGTCGGAGTTGATCCAATATGGATAGTCCCGGAACTGCCATTCCCGATGTTTCGGTGATCGTCGCAGCTTACAACGTGGAACGCTATATCGAGCGCGCAATTTTAAGCGCACTCGAACAGGAAGGCGTGAGTGTTGAGGTGATCGTCGTCGACGACGCTTCCACGGATAACACAATTGAGGCCGCGGAGAACTTTGGCGATAAGCGCGTTAGAATAATCCGGCGCAGCCGGAACGGAGGACCGGCAGCGGCGCGGAATGAAGGGCTATTAGCAGCCGTCGCGCCGTGGATCGCCATTCTCGATGGTGATGATGCGTTTGCACCCGATCGTTTAAGGGGGAATCTCGCGCGAGCAGAAAATGGCAAAGCGGATGTCATCGTCGATAATCTCGAAGTCCGGCGCGAGGCAGACGGGACCATGTATACAATGTTCAGCACAAAGGATTTCGATGACCAGGACACGCTCGATCTCCCTACATTTATTCGCGGCAATTCGTCGTTTCTCGGGGGGAAGTCTCTAGGCTATTTAAAACCGTTGTTTCGGGCTGCATTCCTGCGCAAACATGGATTGGCATATGACCCCGACATTCGCATCGGCGAGGACTACACGCTCCTAGCCGAAGCGCTGGCGTGCGGTGCGCGCTGCACGGTGAATCTTTCGTGCAAGTATCTTTACACTGTCCGTGCGGGGTCAGTCTCTCACCGGCTCAACGGATCCGATGTCGAACGCATGATGGATGGCGACCGCAAGTTTCTGTCTAAATATCGTTTGCCCCGTGAGTCCCAAAGAGCGCAAAAACTACGAACATCACGATTGAAAAGTGCCCGGTTATTCACAAGATTGGTCGACGATTTAAAGAACAAGCGCTTTTACTCTGCAATAAAAATTATCCTGGCCAAACCCTCTCTGATATTTCATTTAGCAAGATCGTTACAAGAGCACATAAAAAGCAGATAAATAAACCATTAAACGCATGACAACAAGCAACAAGATTAAATTACTGGCTGCGGTCTGGCAGAGTGTAACATCATTTCATTCTCCCGCGGTAGTCGAAGCCAAGATACAGTGGCGCAACAACACCCTCAGAAACCCGAACGACCATCCCAGATGCATAATCATGGCGGCAAGTCCGCTCATACCCCTACAGAAATCCCGCGACCTCAGCCCAAGCATAGCGCCATAGGTCAGGCACAATGCCGCCCAAATAGCGCAGGGAACAGCCGCAAGCGGCAGGATCAGACCAAGCGGTAAAAGTAGAACCGCGGGAGCGACCGCGAGCGGCAAGGATTGCCGCAGTTTCAAGCGGCGCTTGTGTTTGAGTACTGTGCGCGCCCTTCCGGCGCCATGGTTGATGTATTGCCTGAGGAGCGCCTGAGCAGTTTTCCGCGGATAGTATACGATAGGTGACTGAGCCATGAGCCAAATATTGTATCCTGCCTGCGTCAGCCGCGTGTCGAGTTCAGCATCCTCGTTGTGGGTGAATTGCTCATCATATCCTCCCACCGCCAGAAATGCCGGGAGTTCCATCAAAGCGTGATGACCGTGATCCGTGTATCGGCCGCCGGCCTCTCTACGGTGAGCCGAGCCGCCATTGCCGAGAACTGAATTCTGTGCGGCCGCGGCCGCTCGCTGGAAACAGGCGTCGCCTTCGGCCGTCATGCTGACGACGACCGATGCGGCGCCTGTGTTTCTTTGCGCGGTTAAAAGTCGCTGGCAGTACCGATTAGGATACCGGCAATGTGCGTCGATCCGAATCAGAAAATCGCGATCCTGACCAAATTGGCGTATTGCGCTGTTGAGAGCTGCGCTTTGAATTCTCTTACCATTAATTAGGTACTCTACGTTCGGATGGGTTTCTGCCAGGCGTTTTGCAATCGCTATCGATCCATCGGTGCTGCCGCCATCGGCAATCACGACTAACAAGTCAATCTCATCGGACTCTGCTAGGAGATCGCGGACGACAGCCTCTAGATGAGCGGCTTCGTTAAGGCAGGGGATAACTGCCAAAACTCGTTCTTTGCTAGTTAGCAGACAGCTGCGGCCTGCATCGTCGAGTTCGGGCTGCAATATAGCTCCCCACTTTTCCAATACAACCGGCGGCGTTTGCCGCCCGGATTGACCAAGGCAAAAACAAGCTCACGCGGACACAAGGCTTTCAACCAAGTGTCTGCAATCGGATTGGTGGAAGGCGAGGTCCCCTGTAGCAACGCGATCTACGTCCCCGCAAAGAATGCTATACCGCTCTGGAGATAGTGCAGCCAGGAACGCAGGCAATTCCTTATCCGCGTCGCTGGCGAGCAGCACACCCGCACGCTGCGTCCGAAGCCAGCGCCCAACCTCAACCGTTTCTAATGCGATTGGGATTGCGCCAAAATAAAGGCTCTCATACAGCCGGTTCGGTAGAAGCCAGCTGGAGTTTTGCCCGGCCTCATAATAGTCTATCGCCCAGGCGAAATGGACGTCTGTATAAGCTTCTGTAAGCGCCGCTGTTCCTGAGTATGGGCCGTAATAAGTGACATGCGGCATCCGGCTTACTTCTCGATCGAAATCCGGAAAAATTGCGGGGGACGGCACGCCGCGGATTTCGACCTGCAGCTTTCCCTCCAGCGCCTCGGCAACTTTTGCCAGAATATCGAGCGATCTTCGGCAGCGTAGCATCCCGAAATAGCCAATGCGCCAAGGAGGGCCTGGTTTCTTTTTCTGCGCCTGCGCTCGTGAAGCGCCAGAGGCGTCCAAAACTTTGTTTTCAATCAGAAGGATACTTCGGCCATAACCGCGGCGATTAAAATACTCGCGGACGAATCCGGGCGAACTTGTCAGAATCGCGTCCGTATGCCGCCAAAGCCAGGTTTCCAGCGCTCTAAGCGCGAGCCCGGATATCCCGTTTGAGCAGAGCAAGCGATGGATATCCAGGCATTCGTAAATGACACGAGCTTGCCGTGAAAAACGCTTTTGTGCGCGGCAAGCGAGCAAAAGCATTTCGAGATTTCTTGCGAGGATCGCATCCGCCCCCTCAACCGCAGGCGCCAGGTTCTTGATGCTTGCGGCGCCGGCTGCCACGCTACGTGCGCGGGCTGTTAACCTGCCATCCCGGGTTTGCCCGAGTACGATAGCCCCGTCCCGCCGTTCTGCCAGCGCGCGCCGCTGGAAGCCGGCGAGGCGAACATCTGCCCCGCCAAGCCCCAGCATTTCGGCTCTGCGCTGGACGGCGGCGTCTGCAAGATCGTGGACAAGATAAGCAATCTTCACCATCTGGGCGTACCACTCGATGATGTCGGGCCAGCTCCGCGGAAAACGCTTACTCTGGGGAAGCCAATCCATTTCCCGCCGAGCATGAAATATCCTTCTTCGAAACATTAACTATAATAACCGCGCTTGCTACCACAATCCAGTACCAGCTTACAATCAACCAAAAGTAGAGTACTCTTTGGGAGCGGCTTCTGACTGCTCGCATAAGTAGCATGCCAAGAGCTTGCAAAGCGATGTGGCGAAGCGGCCACATGTTGTGTGGGTGATGCTCAACGCACGACTTAAAACGTCTGGAATTCACACTTCTTAACTCGATTTATGGACCGCATGCGGGAAATAAGGTATGTGGACGCGTTGACGGAAGCGTGACTTTATGATTGCAATGAGTTGCAAGTTTTTTTGTTTCAATTCCCGCATACACTCGCAAAAAGTGAGCAAGCAACTGATGAGAAGAGGCTAAGCGGAATCTGCGGCTCGTGCTTCAACAGTCCCCGATTCCTGCGCCCGGCAACGATCATGAGGCCACGCACAGGGGTTCCGAAAACGTTTAGGTTTTCCAGAGGGTCTGCGACCCTAATTTTCTCGCTGCTCCCGAACTGGATTTAGCTGCGTTAGGTAATTTGGAGATGCGATGACGTGCCCTAACTGTTCCAAGCGCGATGGAGTCACGCCGCAATGGCCAGATGTCGCGTGTGTTGGCGTTATTGTAGCTGCCTGGAATAGCGAAGCCACTATCGGAAGAGCGGTGCACTCGATCCTAGCGGATAAAGCTGTCCGCTCCGTAATCGTCGTCGACGATGCGTCTGCGGATGGTACGCTTGCTGAAGCCAAACGCGCTTGCGACGGCAGCGGGCGTCTCACCTTGCTTAGATTGGATACAAACCGGGGGCCGGCCGCGGCCCGGAATGCGGGGCTGGCAATCTGCGACGCGCCGTGGGTCGCTATCGTGGACGCGGACGATTATTTGATGCCTGACCGTATTTCAAGCTTGCTTTCATTGGCCGATGACTGTGATTTTGTGGCCGATGACATTTTGCAAATTGATGCCGGCCGCATTGGGAGTGGGGAGCCAGAGCCTATGCTTTCCCGCGATCCATTCGAGGCATGGATGTGCAGCCTTGAAACCTTCGTGCTTGGGAATATCAGCGCTCCGGGACGCCAACGGAAGGAACTAGGTTTTTTCAAGCCGCTTATCCGGCGCGCATTTCTTGAAGAGCAAGAGCTTAGATACGACGAAAATTTGCGCCTTGGCGAAGACTACGCTCTATATGCCCGCGCTTTGGCGCGAGGGGCCCGTTTCCTTGTTGCGCCTGCTTGCGGCTACGTGTCTGTCAATCGGAACGACTCACTAAGCGCCCGTCACTCGAAGCTAGACCTCGAAAATCTTCGCGACAGCAATCTGCGGTTGTTGCGGCAAGAGGGACTCAGCCGGCGGGAGCGCCGGGCTATCCTGAAACACTATCATTCTATCGATGCCCGGATCCAATGGCTCAATGTAATCGATGCCGTCAAAGGGAGGAGCATTTCCCGCTTTCTTGGGGCGACCTTCCGGTCGAGGCAGGCGGCATTGTTTGTGTCGGCAAGGCTTAGAGAGCAATTGCTGATCCGCTCATTACGCCAGATGTCCATCCGTTAGTTGTGCCAAAAGCGCGGATGTGCAAGCTAATGGCTTGCCTACGCTAACAACCCTTGGCAAATGCGGCAGAGAGGCGCTTATGCAACTACCCTCGGAGCTTAAAAGCATGTGGAGCAAAATCGGCTTAAATCAAGAGATGGCCGTCTCTATACATGTGTGCCATACCTTGATGTCATCTATCGACCGCAGGGATCACTTGAGCGCAGATGACACTTAATCTATCATCTTATAATAAATAGGAACTTTCTTTCGGAATTTTATCATGCGAGTCTTGTTTATTACCTCCCACAAATATTTACCGCAAATGCGTGGCGGCCTGCAGACCTCCACCCATGAACTGTGCCGGGAGCTTATCCACAAAGGACATCATGTGTCGGTACTCGCGGGGTTGATGCCCGGGGGTTTCTTTGAGCTGGCCGCAAGAATTAAAATGAAAGTCAACCAGGTCGCCGCACACTGCAAAGTCGCCCGCTATCGGGCCCTTGGCTACCCTGTATGGCTCAGCTGGGAACCGCCCCGCGCTGTATCTTGGGTAGCAGCACGCGAGCGTCCCGACATTATCGTCGTCCTTGCCTATCAAACTGTCACAATGGCGCTCGAAGCCAAAAAAACCGGCATTCCAATCCTCATGCAACTTCAAGACGTTGAATTCCATCAGCATGGCGGAAGATTTCAGGACCTTGGTGTCAGCATTCCCTGCACCGCTAACTCGAACTTTACCGCCGATAAGTATCGCGAAGCCTTCGGCGTCAATCCTTGCGTGATCCTTCCTTTCATCAACCGAGCACGCTACGAGACAGCCACAACGCGCGAATGCGTCCTTTTTATCAATCCGCATCCGAAAAAGGGGCTCGACATTGCCCTGGGCGCTGCTCGACTTTGCCCCAATATCCCCTTTCTTTTTGTCGAGTCTTGGCCTCTCTCCCCAGATGAGTTGGCCAACCTCCAGTCAAAGCTAGAAACTGCGCCCAACGTCACCTTCCTTCGAGCCCAGGATGACGTGCGCAGCCTTTACAGTCGCGCCCGTCTTCTTCTCGCGCCTAGCATATGGGAGGAAGCCTTTGGCCGTGTAGCAAGCGAAGCACACTTCAGCGGCATACCCGTCATCGCCTCAACGCGCGGCGGATTGCCGGAAGCCGTCGGTCCAGGGGGAATACTTCTTGATCCCTGCGCTCCGATTACAGAATGGGCAGCCGCCGTCGCCAAACTGTGGAATGACACAAGCTATTATGACCGCCTTTCCCAGGCTGCGTTGACCCATGCTCAACGCGACGGGCTGCAGCGTGAAAAACAAATCAGAGCGTGGCTACAACTTCTCGCTTCCGTCGCTCGTGGCCAAAACGCGAGCGATTCCGCCCACCTTAACGCTTCTTAGGCCCGCATGAGAGTCGCCGTCATCATACCCTTTTTTCAGCGCCAGCCAGGACTCTTGCGCCGGGCTGTCACCTCCATTCTCCGGCAGAAGCTTCCCGAGGACCTATGCGTGGATATCATCGTCATCGATGACGGCTCGCCCTTGCCGGCGGAAACAGACCTCACCGGGCTTGACGTGTCATCGCCCTTTGAGCTGAAACTTATCCGCAAGGAGAACGGCGGCGTCAGCAGCGCCCGGAATGCGGGGCTTGACCAGGTCTCAGATGACGCCTTCATCATCGCCTTCCTCGACTCCGACGACTACTGGACAGAGGATCACCTTTCTACGGCGACGAAGGCCTTCTCCCTCGGCGCGGACTTTTTCTTCTGCGACAGTAAAAGAGAAGATGACCTCCAATCCTCGTTCGCTCAAAAGGATTTCTCCGCGTTCATCGCTAGGCGCGGAAAGGTCGCAGAACAAGCTTTATTCGAACTCGATCAGGCATCTTTTTACGATCAGTCTTTGCGCGGCCGCATGTTTCTCACCCCGGCCGTCGCATACCGCCGCGCCATCAAGCCAGCTCACCGATTCGATGAGTCCCTCCGATTTGCGGGCGAGGATTGCCTCTACTTCTTCGAGCTTGTCGCCGCCTCGGGGCGTATTTTCTGTTCAACCGGTCTCCATGTGATCTGCGGCAAAGGGGTCAATATCCACGCCGGAAAATTCGGTTGGGACAATCCGGCCAACCTCAGCCTTCACATGGCTCATCTCCTCGCATTTAAGCGCTGCAAAGAGATCCTGCCGCTCTCGCCTAAGCAAAAAGTTTTTATCACTAAGCGCATCCACCGAGTACGCGCGCTTCTTGCTTTTCTGTCCATTCGCTTGTTTCTCAAACGGCGCCGCGTTTGGCCGCAAGACCTTCGTGCAATGGTCCGCTCCGACCGGCAATTTGTTTTTTGGTATCCGCTTTACGCCATTTACGTGGTCTGCGCCTACCCGATTAAACTATACGATCCGACTGCACCCTGGTAGTTCCATGAACCAGTTATCCTCGACAAGACCCTTACTCTCCTGCCAATCAACTACCTAGTAAGTATACCCGCCATGGCGCTGGTGCCCCATAGGGTTAGTGGCGCTGTTTGAGCGTCCCTCTTCAACGGCGATTGTATCCGAGGTGCATAACCGGTTCCAGGAAGCCAGAATGCGATGCCCTAAGAAATCCCACCTATTTTTGGAGTCAGCTTTATGTTTGTTACGATAGCGATATGCACACGGAACCGAGCCATATTGCTGAAACGTGCGATGGACACGATTGTAGCCCTGATTATCCCGGATGGAATTGAATGGGAATTGATCGTTGTCGATAACGGCAGCACGGACAATACCGCTGAAGTTATAGCATCCTACAAGGATAACCTGCCCATACGCTACGTCTATGAACCGCTTGCGGGGTTATCAAACGCGCGCAATCGCGCGGTCGCCGAGGCAAAAGGGGATTATATTTGTTGGACTGACGATGACGTGCTGCTCGATAGGGCGTGGCTGCTCAAGTACCATGACGCCTTCGTGCGCTTCCCAGAAATCGTTTTTTTCGGCGGGCCTATCAGACCGATATTCGAAGGCGAATGCCCGGCATGGTTAACAGAGAACAAAGAGCGGTTGGGTAGCTTTTTTGCCGCTCGCGATCTAGGCGCGCAAATCTTGCCGCTCTCGACGGGGCAGCTCCCTTTTGGCGCGAATTATGCTATTCGCATGCCGGAGCAGCGCCGGCGCCTCTACGACCCCAACCTAGGCGTCAGCCCCAACCAGAAACGCCTTGGCGAAGAAACCGAAGTGATGACTGCAATAGCTGTCGAAGGGGGGCAAGGCCTATGGATCCCAGAAGCCTCCGTCGAGCATATCATACCAGCAAGAAGGCTCTCGCTTAATTACATCAGGACCTATCGGCGCGCCGTCGGCGAGACCTGGGCTTATTGCAGTCTTATTGGCAAACGTCCTAATTTCGTAGGCCCCTATTTTCCGCCTGGGGGCCGCAGGTTCATGGGAGCCCCGTTCTGGATATGGCGCATGACGTTCATGCACGGGTTTCGTTATGTCGCGATGCGTCTTTTGGCGCCGTCCGATAAGTGGATGGAGGAATTACTGGACTACGAGTACAATCTGGGCGCCTTGATCTTCTATATAAAAAGCTGGAAAAGAGCGAGACACAGAGTGACGCAATACGACAGCGGCGCTAATATTCATCCTTCCGATTCGCCATCCACAAAACGCAAAAGACTGGGAACAGCTCGAGATTAATCTAGGGCAAACACTACGCCGGTTGTACGAACACTTTCGGGCTGGTGATTGTGCGATGCGCGCGTTGGCACGTGGCGCGCTGTTTGTTTTCACCGACGACGATTGCCGCATGGACGCGGTTCGAAAACATAGCAGACCCGAGGCGGAGCCTTCTCAGTCCAGGATTTGATGACAGCGGCGGTGGCGTCGGTAGATCCGTTATCGACGACAATAACTTCGGCGTCATCGGCGATGTCTGCGCGCAGGATGCTTGCCGCCACCGCGTCCAGGCAATCCGGTAAGGCAGCCGCCCTGTTGCGGGTGCAGATGATGAAAGAGAGTTTCACTGCTATTTAGCTTTGTCTTTCCTGTTTGCCGACTGGATTATGAAGGATTATCGCGCAGGGTCACCAAAGCGCCGCCTATTTCACGGCCGCATACGTCACAGCCGCATTCGACGTTGTGCCTACAGCTCCATTGACAAGGGTGAGGAACTTAGAGAGTTCGACCGCCTCGGCATTCGCCACATAGAGAATATCGCCGTCTTGCATACAGAACCCTCGAGCCAGGAACAAGCCGGAGGGATCGCGAAGGTTGGCACGAAAAACCGTAGGAATAACCTGTTGATCCGGCGGGAACATGGAGACATCGATATGCATCTGCTCCAGAAGATTCCGACGCTCGAAACGATATAGGAAGACCTGAGCCGGATTGGCCTGGCCGTCCGCAAGGCCGCCGGCCCTACCGATCGCATCTACTAGCCTCAGATGCTCTTGGCCAAAGTAAAACTGGTTAAGCTGTCCGGAAGCACCCAGGGCTGTGAACGAGCGCTTCTCTTGGGATACATATAATATGTCGCCGGGCTCAACGTAAACGTTTTCTACGGGATTGGTGACCAAATTCATGAAATACACGGTGGCCTCCCTGCGCCTTCGCTGCAAGGTCACAAATGTTTCGTAACCTGGACTAGAGATGCCACCCGCTCTCGACAGCACGTCTAAGACACGATCGCCTGCCGGATTGATATTGACTTTGTTTCCTCCTGAGGTGCTTCCCACCGCACCGATCACCGTGACCTGAGAGGATATCTGATTAATAAGGGAAAGCACTACTCGCGGTTCGATAGCACGGCTTGCAAGTTTGTCCTCAATGTCTTTTTGTATCGTTGGAATCGACAGCCCCTTAACCTTGATCATTCCTGCATAGGGTACGGAAATGAGGCCGGTTTGATCAACAACTTGGGTGGGCATCTGCACAAAATTACCTGACCGTGCGCCCGCCTGCGATGGTATGAATAGGCCGCCTGCTGCTGACTCAAAAACGGTGACCTGGATCGTATCGCCGACACCGACCAATATCTGAGAAGGAGCGCCGCTGCCCGTCCCAAAGCTCCGGTATAAAGAACCCGGTCCGATATCCGACAGAAGAGACAGCACCTTTGGAGAAAGATCCACGAGTGCATAGGCCACGGCTGTGGCATATAGTGTTTCACCCGTGACAGCTCCGCCCCTGATATTTGCCCCTGCAGGGCCCCCGGCGGGAAGAAAAGAGCAACCGCCAAGCGAAAGGCTGGCGCCCACAGCCGCCACAATAACTGAGCGCGTTAACATCCTGGGAAGCCACACATCCGTTAGAGGAGATCTCATGACTTCATCCCACTAGTAAACGCTCTTGTTAGAAAGAAGGGCACCCACCCGCGGCAATATCCGAACAAATGCAAGCGAGCAGTTGTCGATGTACCACATATGCTCATCAGGTCGCCTCAAGGTTGGACTCAGGCGCTTTCGCGTAGCCGAAAAACAACTGACGTAGTCTTCGCCAGGATTTTTAAATCAAGCCACAACGACCAGGACATGACATATGAGCGGTCGAGCACTATCCGATCTTGGTAACTGGTATTGCTCCGGCCGCTGACTTGCCACAGTCCTGTCAGTCCTGGACGAACTCTGAGATAATGACGGGCTGATCGGCCGTACCGATTGCGAAGCTCTTCAGCTGTCACTGGCCGCGGCCCGACGCAGGTCATATCTCCCCGCAGGATATTGAACAACTGAGGCAGTTCATCGATACTCGACTTGCGAAGCAGCTTGCCGAGCCGGGTGATGCGTGGATCGTTGCGCAACTTATGAGTCGCTTGCCATTCTGCGAACGCCTCCGGGGTGTTAGCAAGATGATGGGTAAGGCGATTGTTCGCGTCTTTGACCATTGTGCGGAATTTGTAGCACCGGAAGCGCTTGCCCCTGAACCCCACCCTTTCGTGCGAAAAGATTACGGGCCCGCCCATCGATGCATAAACAATCAGTGCAACCATAACCATGAGCGGCGCGAGAAGAACCAGCATGGCCGCTGAAATAAAAATATCTATCCCGCGCTTCAGACTGGAGCCACTTCGCCACTCGAACGGTAACGAGGCCTTTAGATTTGATGAGTGAAGAGCTTCATTTGAAGGAACGAAGGAGAAACCGGTCGCGCCGGCATCTGCAAATACTTCTCCTGATTGCTGCAATAAAAGAACAGAACTTTCCCTCACATATATGGTCACTTGCTAGATCTCCGAAACCGAAGGTTACACACAATTTCTCTGGTTAAAATACAAGGAGTCGACAGCGTGAATAGCAAAAAAACAGGCACTTATATCACGCAAGCTCTTCTTTGAGCTAACGTTGCTCACCTCCGAGAACGGCGAGGCGAACTACGGAGCAAACTCCCGGTGATAGGAGTCCTCAGTTGGGTTTAGTGAAGGACCAGCGGGCTTTGATGACGGCCGGATGCAAATATGGCTGCAGCGGCAGATGCGCCACGTCAATAGGAGTTCTCATGTTATCAAGTTCCCAGAAGGTTCAGTGCCCCAAGGAGACGGAAGTGCATTCGGCTCCCGTTTCTGAGTTAGCATAAGCTTTAAGTGAGAAACAGTTATTTTATTCCCCGCGAAGGCGCTCTCTACTTTATTGTGGCTTCATAGCAACACGACAGAAGGAGATAGCGAGAAGTAGCAATAGTTAAGCCATTGATTTTACTGGCTTGAATAGCGAACTCTACTTAAGGTTGTACTACAATAATAGGTTGTATATTGTGTTTTATAATTGGATAATTAGATCTCCTGTAAGGAATCATCGTGTTTTTGTATATAGCAAACTGGCTTGGAACAACCGGGAAGTTGATTTGGTTGCTATCTACTCCTTGAGGTTGAAGTGAAACGTTTTGGGCTAAGGCTTGCCAGCATCGTGCATTATGGGTCTGAGCAATCTCGGGCCAAGCCCGACTTCACGGTTAACTGAAGCATCGCGGCCGGCCCCGTATCCTTCCCAGCCTTCGAGTCAGTCTCCGCGAACTCGGGGTGTCTCTCCTTCAGATCGCGCCAAGGGCGCGTGCGTTCTGGGCCGTGCCTCGCTCGCTTTAAGAAAGTGGCGGATTTCCGAGAGACGAATGCCCTTATGGCGAGGCGATAATTTCAGAATTTTGATTCTTCCCGCTTTTGCGAGACGATCCAGGGTCCAGGGCGACACCCCTATAAGCGCTGCTGCCTCCCGAACCGATCGTCGGAGAGGCTACTGGCCCGCGTTATTCAATTTGATCCAGGCGCGGCAAAATGATTTAGGGGGCTAAAAACACCTCACCAACGGCGGGCGAGTCGGATTCGGTCATATCCGGCTGCCAGAACGTGGCGGCCGGAGCAACCGTTGTGGTCCTTTTCGGCAAGCACGGATGCGTGTAGTGGGTCGACAAGAGAGTGCGCCGGGAGACCGGCAAGGAGTAGGTGGCGCAAGATGCTATGGGCGATCCCGTCAAGCCCGAATAGCGCGCGGGCGCTCGCCGATCCCGAAGCTCACGCGAAAAAACCTCCTGAACCCGCATATCGACTGTTTCAATTCCGAGGCTGAATCCTGCTCAAGGCCGACGCCTCGGAGCTGGATCGAGGCTTTGCCATGGCCGGACATTTCGGTAAAGAAATACATCGTCAAACTGAGCGAAGTAGAACGCAGTCATCTTCAAGGGTTGATCAACAAAGGAAAAAGCCCGGCCAGGCGGCTGCCGCTGACGTTCACCAATAGGCGAACCATAGGGTGCGTCCCTTCTTCTGGAGCGCTTTGCAATCGCTCTTGGCGCGCCGCCTCGATTTGCCGGATTTGTTCCGGCAGCAACCGTTGCCGTTCCATATCGCGCCGCAGCGCCGCCATGGTGTTGGGCGGGATCGGCTCCCCCTCTGGCGTATGCAAAGCCTCGGGGGGTTCCGCCGCCTTCTTGAGTGCGGTATTGAAACCGCGAATGCCAAGCCGCACGCAAGTAGCCTTCATGCGGTTAACAAGCCCGCTGCCCTCGCCAAAAAGACCCGCTCCCCGTTGGGCCGCTTGGCGTCTTCTTCGGCCAGGGTCGGGATCGCGACGATTTTGCAGTAAATCGCGCTCGCCGCGCAGCCATCCCCGGAAAGCGCGTTTTAGCATTTCGGCGGGCTTGGCTGAAATCCCGGCGCCGTTTGCGCGACCGCGATTTTGTCATTTGCATCGCCTGCCTTTTGCAGAATAGTTTTCCATCCGCGATGGCGTTGGAGAGAGCATCATGCCTGTAACGCTGACTGTGAATGGCAAGACCCAGACGCTGGCGGTCGATGACGGCACGCCGCTCTTGTGGATCTTACGCGACGAGCTTGAACTGACGGGAACGAAATATGGCTGCGGCATCGCGCTATGCGGCGCCTGCACGGTGTTTGTCGACAGCGCGCCGACGCGCTCCTGTGTGACGCCCGTATCCGCTGTCGAGGGGCGCGAGATCGTTACCATCGAGGGGTTGTCCGGCAAGGCGGCCAGCGCCGTCCAGGCCGCCTGGGTGGCGCTCGACGTGCCGCAATGCGGATATTGCCAGTCGGGGCAGGTCATGTCGGCGACGGCGCTTCTCACGACGAAACAAAAGCCCACGGACGAAGACATCGACGCCGCGATGAGCGGCAACATCTGCCGCTGCGCCACCTACAACCGCATACGCGCCGCCATCCACGACGCGTCCCGGCGCATGGAGGGCTGACAATGACGCTGTTCGAGAAAGAAACCGGCCGCCGCGCTTTCCTGAAGGGCGCCGCGCTTGCAGGCGCGGGCCTCGTCATCGGCTTCCGTTTCGATCCGCCAGGGATGGCGGCGCGCGCTCTTGCCGCCGAGGCCGGGGCGGCAGAGTTTGCGCCCAACGCCTTCATCCGCATCGCGCCCGACAGCACGGTGACGATCCTCTGCAAGCATATCGAGTTCGGCCAGGGGCCGTTCACGGGCTTCGCGACCATCATCGCGGACGAGCTGGACGCGAGCCGCGAGCAGATCAAGGTGGAGCACGCGCCCGCCGACGTGACGAAGTACGCCAATACCTTGTGGGGGACGCAAGGCACGGGCGGCTCGTCCGCGATGGCGAATTCCTGGATGCAGCTTCGGCAGGCCGGCGCCGAAGCGCGCGCAAGGCTCGTCGCGGCGGCTGCGCTGCGCTGGGACGTGCAGCCCGGCGAGATCGCGATCGAAAACGGCGTCGTGACGCACGCCTCGGGCAGAAGCGCAACCTTCGGCGAGCTTGTGGAAGCGGCGCAGGCCGTCCCGCCGCCCCCGGATGTGAAGCCGAAAGAGCCGTCGCAGTGGCGCTATATCGGCAAGGAGTTCCCGCGCGTCGACGCCAAGCCGAAAACCGACGGGACCGCGGCCTACACCATGGACGTGAAGCTGCCGGACATGCTGACCTGCGTGCTGGCGCGGCCGACGCGTTTCGGCGCGAAAGTGAAAGCGTTCGATCCCGCGCCCGCGCTTGGCATCCCCGGCGTCGCTGAAGTGTTCGCCGTGCCCTCCGGCGTCGCGGTGCTGGCGAAGGGGTTCTGGGCGGCGCGGAAGGGCGTCAGAGCCTTGAAGGTGGAGTGGAACGAGACCGGCACGGAAAGCCGCTCGTCGGCTGAGATCGCCGCGTATTGCAAGGAACTGGCGAAGAACCACGGCGCCGTCGCGGCCAGCGCCGGCGACACGGCGGCGGGATTCGCCAAGGCGGCGAAGGTCGTCGAGGCGGTCTACGCGTTTCCTTACCTCGCGCACGCGCCCATGGAGCCGAACGATTGCGTGATCCGCCGCGCGGGCGATGGCGTGGAGCTGATCTATGGCTGCCAGTCGCAGACGCTCGACCAGGCGACGGTTGCGGGCATCCTCGGGCTGAAGCCGGAGCAGGTGGCGATCCGGACGCTACTTGCCGGAGGAAGCTTCGGGCGCCGCGCCACGCCCACGGCCGAGATGGCGAGCGAAGCCGCGCTTGTCATGAAGGCCGCGAAGCATCGGGGGCCGATCAAGGTCGTGTGGACCCGAGAAGACGACATTCGCGGCGGCCGCTACAGGCCCATCTTCGTCCATCGCGTGAAGGCGGGCCTCGACGCGTATGGCGCCGTCGTCGCCTGGGAACACGTCATCGCCGGGCAGTCCTTCATTTTCGGCTCGCCCTTCGAGAAAGCGCTGGTGAAGAACGGCGTGGACCGCACCATGGTCGAGGGTGCGAGCAACCTCGCTTACGCCGTGCCGAACCTGAAGGTGTCCGTCCATGCGGTTGAGGCGGGCGTGCCGACGCTGTGGTGGCGCTCGGTCGGGCATACGCACACCGGCTTCGCGGTCGAGTGTTTCGTCGATGAGCTTGCGGCAGCCGCCGGCCAGGATGAACTTGAGTTCCGCCGCAAGATGCTGGCCCGCAATCCGCGCTATCTGGGCGTGCTGAACCTCGCCGCCGAGAAGGCCGGGTGGGGAACGCCGCTGCCGAAGGGGAAAGCGCGGGGGTTGGCCGTTCATGAGTCGTTCCGAAGCTTCGTCGCTCACGTCGTGGAAGTCTCGGCCGGGCAAGATGGCTTGCCCAAGGTAGAGCGCGTGGTCACCGCCGTCGATTGCGGGCAGCCCATCAATCCGGACGTCATCCGCGCCCAGATGGAAGGCGGGCTCGGCTTCGGCCTCTCGGCGGCCTTGTTCGGCGCCATCGATCTCGAAGACGGCCGCGTGGCGCAATCGAATTTCGGGGATTACCGCCAGCTTCGCATCGACGAGATGCCGAGGGTCGAGGTTCACATCGTCCCGTCGTCCGAAAAGCCGACAGGCGTCGGCGAGCCCGGCGTGCCGCCCATCGCGCCAGCCCTCGCCAATGCATGGGCGAAGCTCACGGCGGAGCGGGTGCGCGACCTGCCTTTTGTCCGCGCCCTCGGTAAGGCTTGAGCGCCGGTTTCGGCTTCGCCAGCGAAGGGGGCGATGAGCTTAAGCTGCTTCATTTCCGGCAGAAGCGCCGGCGACACGACCTGCTGGAACGCCTCTCCTTCAGTGATGAGTGGCAGCATCGAAGAAGGCGCGCCGCTGCCGGGCCGGAGGCGCCCTTTGTTAATAAAGAGCCGCCGCTCGATAAACGCACCGTGGAAATGAATGAGCCGGAGCCTCTATTGGGGGTGCTCTTCATCCCCGCGCCGCCGGTCGCCATCCTTCGCCGTGAGGCATGGGGCAGCGGTGACGACACAGCGTTTCAGCTCAATAATGGCGCCTTCCCTGCGCATGTTCATGAAAGTGCACAGCGTTTCCACGAAGGTGCACACCCGTGAAGCTGTCCTGCGGGCGCGGCGCTTGAGGTTGCCGCACACACCGCCCCGCGGGGCGGTGTGTGCGAGCGGCGTCTGACCCTTGCTGCATTTTAGAGTTGTCCTTGGCGTTAAGAAAGCCTGTCGTTAGCTTGTGGCGTCGCTCTCTGCGTCGCCGCCGGCATCGGTCTCCGGCTCGCGCAGCGATTTGCCCTTGAGCGGCAGGCGGATGGCGTTGTGGACGAGGCGGTCGAGGATGGCGTCGGCGTAGGTGGGATCGCCGATGGTGGCGTGCCAGCGGTCCACCGGAAGCTGGCTGGCCAGAATGATGGAGCCGCGATCGTGGCGATCGTCGATGACCTCCATGAGATCGCGGCGCTGGGCCGCGGTCAGGTCGATCATCGCCCAGTCGTCCAGAATCAAGACGCTGACCCTGCTCACCTGACGCATCAGCCGGCCCACGCCATTGCCGAGCCGGGCGACAGCGAGATCGTCGAGCAGCCGCGACAGGCGCGTGTACAGCACGCTGTACCCCTCGCGGGCGGCCTGATTGCCAAGCGCGCAGGCAATCCAGCTTTTGCCTGTCCCGGTTTTTCCGGTCAGGATCAGATGGCGGTGTTCGCCGATCCAGCGGCAGGTGAACAGATCGCGGATCACGCCCTTGTCCAAGCCGCGCGCCGCCTTCATGTTGAGGTTCTCGAAGCAGGCGGTCTGACGCAGGCGCGCCTGTCGCAGACGGGAGAGCAACGCCGTGTTGGCGCGGTCGGTGGCCTCGCGGTCGATCAGCAGGGCGAGCTGGTCGGCAAAATCCAACTGACTGCGATCGGCGAGGCGCTGCAAGTCTTCGAGCGCGCGCGCCATGCCGAACAGTTTCAGGCGCTTGAGCTTTTCGAGGTTCTGGTAATGCATCGGGTTCCTCTTTCAGGTTGGCTTGCGGGTTAATGGTAGTAGGCGGCGCCACGAACATTCTCGTGGGCGCCGGCGCCGGAGCTGGCGGGTTCGCTGCCAAGAGCCATCCGGCCGCTGGCCAGCCATTGGCGGACGTAAGCGTAGGAGTGCACGTTCGCGCACAGAGCCGCGCTCGCCGCCGTCTGCAGGGCTTCGGCGCCGAACTTCTCGCCGAGCGCGATCAGCCCGGCCACCTGGCGCGCGGCCTGTTCCGGATGATCGGCGGCGAGAAAGAGCCTGTCCGAAAGCGCCGTCAGCGCTCCGCCGATGGCCGCCGCCTTCTCGCGCACCGCCTCGGGCGTGAGCCGCGCCGCCGCGCGGTGCTGGGGCGGGCGATGGCTATCGAGGGTGACGGCCGGCCGCAGCACGCCGGGCTGCGGCCTGATCCTCGGATGCGAGGCGATGCGTTCGCCCTGGTGGAAAATGCCGATCAGGCTGGCTGTGCAATGCACATCGACCGCCTTGCCGATCAGCCCGAATGGCGCCGAATAGGCGACGCCATCGATACAAACGTGATAGTCGCTCCCGAGTTTGAAACGCCGCCAGCGGCCGATCTCGAAGGGTTCGCCGGGAAGCGTCTTCAGCTTCGGTTTCTCGTGTTCGGCGAACAGACTGGCGCGGGTCTGCGCGCCGCCGGCGCTCAACGGCCGATTGTTCAGGTCCGCGAGCATTTCCGCCATGGCGGCATTCAGCTCATCCAGGCCGAAGAAGGTGCGGTTCCGCAACGGCGCCAGCACCCATCGCTCGACCTGCTGCACTCCATTTTCCGCGAGCGGTTTATCCCGGGGATGGCGCACGCGGGCTGGGACGACGCCGATCCCGTAATGCCGCGCCAGCGCCAGATAAGACTGGTTCAAGACCGGATCGTAAAAGCTGGCGTGGGTGACGCCCGTCTTCAGATTGTCCGGCACGAGTTTGGGGACCGAGCCGCCCCAGGCGTTGAACATCCGCACATGACTGCCGAGCCAGTCTTCGGTGGTCTGTGTCCACGTCGCTTCCGCGTAGATGAGGGTCGAGAACGGCAGCGTACCGACGAAGATGCTGACTTGGCGTACGCCATCGGCCGTCGCCACCGGCATGGTCATGCCGGCGTAGTCGACCTCGCACATCTCCGCAGGCAAAAGCGTCCGCCGCATCCGCGGTTCGGGCGCCCCAAGATGCAGATGCTCCCGATAGCGCCGCCGGAACTGGCTGTAGCTGTAGCCGTCGGGATGCAGATCCCGGTACTCCCGCCACACCAGCAGCAGCGTCACCGCGGGCTTGCGCAACTCCGTGGCCACCGCCGTCCAGTCGGGCTGGGGCCGCCACGGCGGCGGCTCGGACGCCGCGAACAGCAACGCCTCGATCTCCGCCTCGCTTTTGCCGGCGATGTCTTCGTAGCGCACACCGGCCGCTTCGGCGCGCGCCAGATAATTGCGCACCAACGTCGAGCACAGCCGCACCGACCTCGATGCCTGCCGCAGCGAGTAGCCCAGTTCGTGGACCAGCCGCAAAACTTCCTTCACGCGTCTCATATCCGACCGTTTCTGCGGCATTAACGCCCCCCGGCAAAAGCCGAGGAAAACGTTAACCGCTTAAGAAATGGTCAGACGCCGGAATCAACCCTCGCGTGCGCCCATAGAACAGCTCCCCGAGTGTGCACTTTCATGAAAATGGGTGTGCACCTTCGATGAAAACGACTGTGCATCTTGGATGAAAACGCCTGTGCACTTTCGATGATTTTGCGCAGCCTTCCCCGACGCGAGCCGGATCGCAATGCTCATCGATCACGTAGGCCGCCTCGAAACTTAAGAACCGTTCGCCGTGCTCATTGATAACCTGCTCTTGCCAAGCCTTGATAGCGGCCCCCCGGGCAGCCTCAACCCGGGCGTCAGCGGCGCCAGCGGCATGCATCGGCGGGCGGCACCGGCGCGGACCGTCACGGAGGTCGGTTTCGCGCCAACCGCCTTCGGGGCGCCACCAGCCGCGATACGCCTCACCTCTTTCGGGGGCTCGCCAGTCGATATAAACGCCTAGCGTTTCGCGGTCGCGCGAGCCGCGATCTTCGTCTCTCACAAAATGCCGCCAGTGGCGATGGTGGCGTCTTACGTAATGCCGCCGCCGAAACTCGGCATATTCTCGATATCGCATCCCCTCATATCTATGCCACCATCGGCCACCATTATCTCCGCCGAAGATTTGGGCCTGTGCTGAATTGGCGAACGCAAGAAATGCAACTAACAGATATATCATGACTCGTTTTCCCCAAGGGATCATGGCTGGCCCCATCTTCCAAGACAGAAGAGCGCAAGCGACCGCTTTCTTCAGCCGCGCTAAGCGCGCATCGCCATCGGAAGGTGGCCCCAAAGCACACGCGTCGCGTGCCCGCCGGCTTCCCTATTGCCGTTGAGGGCACCGTAAGGATGCAATCAGGGCGTGTAAACGATAATGGCCGCGAAATTAACAGGTTCGGCCAATTTGAGGCGAAGGCGCTCTCCGGCGACCAATTCCAGTGTGGCGGCTATGGCGAGGCGTGGAGAGCGACGCCATCGTGCGTTGGCGAACCAGCATCTTCCACCCGCCCTCTCAGGCGCGCCGCAGGGTGCGTCCCCTCGGGGATGGGAGGCTCCCGCAACAGGCTTCTTCTCAAAAAGCGCGCTTGCGCAGCATGGCCGTTCCGCCTTCGCGGCTTATTAGAATAGTTTTGTTCTAAATCCGCGTCAAAACGCTGAACGGCGAACTTATTTTCCTCCGGCGGCGCATTTTTTCTTGAGAAGTTCCTGAAGATCGCCAAACTCCAGGAGGCAAGCAGGGGCCGTGAAGGCGCCAGTTTCAGCGCGCCTCCGCAAATGTGTCAGGAGGTTCACCGAGAGCGGCAGAGGTATCGATGGTTTCCCCCCTTCAGCAGAAAATCCGTATCGCCGGTCCGGTTTCGATCACGGCGAACAGGCTGTCCGATGGCGCGGTGGTCCACCGGACCGCATCCGGCGAATGGCGTGAGGAACTGGGCGAGGCCGAGGTGCTATGGTCGGCGGAGGAGGCGCAAAAGGCCCTGAAAGCCGCACAAAGCGATGGGCTTCGGGCCGTCGGCCCCTATATCGCACCAATCCTCTCCGGGAGCGAGGAGTTGCCGCAGCCCGGAAACTTGCGCGAGATCATACGATCGAGCGGCCCCACATTCGACCTTCCCTCCGACGCTGACGCTGCCAGGGCAGCGGCGTAGGCAGCTTCCGGGAGCATTCCGCGATGTACATCTACGACGAGTTCGACCGCACCTTCATCGCGGAGCGGGCGGCTCAGTTCCGCGACCAGGTGGCGCGCCGTCTTTCGGGCGAGCTGACCGAGGACGAGTTCAAGCCGCTGCGCCTCATGAACGGCGTTTACCTGCAACTGCACGCCTACCTGCTGCGCATCGCCATCCCCTACGGTACGCTCTCATCCCGCCAGCTTCGCAAGCTTGCGCATGTGGCGCGCGTCTACGACCGCGGCTACGGCCACTTCACGACGCGCCAGAATTTGCAGCTGAATTGGATCAAGCTTTCGGACATGCCGCGGGTGCTGGAGGAGCTTGCCGAGGTTGGCGTCCACGCCATGCAGACTTCGGGCAATTGCATCCGCAACATTACGACGGACCAGTGGGGCGGCGTGGCGGCGGACGAGATCGAGGACCCGAACTTCTGGGCCGAGATCCTGCGCCAATGGTCGACGCTGCATCCGGAATTCACTTTCCTGCCGCGCAAGTTCAAGATCGCCGTCACGGGCGCGCCTCGCGACCGCGCCGCCACAAAAATCCACGACATCGGCTTGCGTTTGATCAGGAACGCGGACGGCGAGACCGGCTTCGAGGTTTCGGTCGGCGGCGGGCTCGGGCGCACGCCCTTCATCGCCAAGGCGATCCGGGACTTCCTGCCGAAGGAAGACTTGCTGAGCTATCTCGAAGCGGTGCTGAGGGTCTATAACGCCCACGGCCGCCGGGATAACATCTACAAGGCCCGCATCAAGATCCTCGTTCACGCGCTTGGCGTACAGCGCCTCGCGGCCGAGGTCGAGGAGGAATGGGCGAAGATCAAGGACGGCTATCTGAAGCTCGATCCGGCCTTTGTCGCCGATATCCGGTCGCGCTTCGTCTATCCCCGCTACGAAGATTTGCAGGACGCTCCCGAGGCCCTGACGCGCGCCATCGCCGGGGATGCACGGTTTGCGCTCTGGCATCGGAACTCGGTGGCGAAGCATAAGACGCCGGGCTACGCCATCGTCACGCTGTCGCTGAAGCCCACGGGCAAGCCGCCGGGCGACGCCACGTCGGGCCAGATGGAGGTCATCGCGGATCTCGCGGACGAATACAGCCACGGCGAAATCCGCGTCGGCCACGAGCAGAACCTCGCGCTGCCGCATGTCCGCCAGCAGGACCTGCCCGAGCTGTGGCGGAAACTCGACGCCATCGGGGTCGCCACGCCGAACGTCAATCTCGTCACCGACATCATCGCTTGTCCGGGCCTCGACTATTGCAGCCTCGCCAACGCGCGCTCGATCCCCATCGCCATGGAGATCGCGCGCCGCTTCGCGTCGCTGGACGATGCGCATTCGGTCGGCCGGCTGCACCTCAACATCTCGGGCTGCATCAACGCCTGCGGCCATCATCACGTCGGCCATATCGGCATTCTCGGCGTCGAGAAGAATGGCAAGGAGTTCTATCAGATCACGCTGGGCGGCAAGGCCGACGAGGATGCGCGGCTCGGCGAGCTTCTTGGGCCGGCGATTCCGTATGAGGAGACGGTGGACACGGTCGTTCGCATCGTTCGCCGCTACCTGGAACTGAGGCGCGATGAGAACGAGCTTTTCATCGACGTTGTGAAACGCCTGGGGCTGGCGCCGTTCAAGGAGACGCTTTATGCGCTACATTAAGAACGGCCAGCTTGCGGCGGACCCCTTCGTGCTCATCGAGGGCGACGAACCGGCGCCGTCCGATGTGCCGGTGATCCTGTCGGCGGAGAGGCTGCTTTCCGCGGCGCCGGAACAACTGGCAAACCGTAGCGCGCCGCTTGGCGTTTCCTGGCCCAACGACAGGCCCGAAAGCGACCTGGCGCCATACCTTGCGCGGCTGTCGCTCATCGCGCTCGAATTTCCGGTTTTCCGCGACGGGCGGGCCTATACGCAAGCGCGGCTCTTGCGCGAGCGCCACGGCTTCAAGGGCGAGATCAGGGCGACCGGCGACGTGCTGCGCGACCAGTTTCTGTTCATGGTTCGCGCCGGTTTCGACGCCTTCGAGGTGAAGAAGGACGCCGATGCGGAAGCTTTCGCAGAGGCCGTCGGCGAGTTCACGGTTCGCTATCAGCCCGCAGCCGACGGCCCCACACACGATTTCAGGTCGAGGCTCCGCGCGGGGTTCGCTCCGGGGGAAAAATCGCGCGATGCGTGATTCAATCTCGAACCAGCGATGTCCGCCGAGCGCCTTCGCTTTCAGCGTGGGCATAGGCGGCGCCGATGAACCAGCGCAAGCTGGCTAGCTTTGCAGTTCATTCACACTTCAAGCCTGGAGAGACTTCATGCTGAGACGAGCCGCCGCGACAGTGCTTTCGGCCGTGCTTTTCGCCGCGCCGGTTTGCGCCGCCGAGATCTCGCTTCTGAACGTATCCTACGACCCGACCCGCGAGCTTTACGTCGACGTGAACAAGGCCTTCGCCGAGAAATGGAAAGCCGAGAAGGGCGACACGATCGCCATCAAGGCGAGCCACGGCGGTTCCGGCAAGCAGGCGCGCGCGGTCATCGACGGCCTTGAGGCCGACGTGGTGACGCTCGGGCTCGCCTATGACATCGACGCCATCGCCGAGAAAGGCCTTCTCGCCAAAGACTGGCAGAAGAAGTTTCCGGACAACGCCTCGCCCTACACCTCGACGATTGTGCTTCTCGTCCGCAAGGGCAATCCGAAAGGCATCAAGGACTGGGAAGACCTTCTGAAGCCCGGCGTGCAAATCATCACCCCGAACCCCAAGACTTCGGGCGGCGCGCGCTGGAATTACCTCGCGGCCTGGGGCTTCGCGCTCAAGAAATACGGCTCAGAGGAGAAGGCGAAGGAGTTCGTCGAGAAGATCTATAAGCAGGTTCCGGTGCTCGATACCGGCGCGCGCGGCTCTACCGTCACCTTCGTCGAGCGCGGCCAGGGCGACGTTCTGATCGCCTGGGAAAACGAGGCTTATCTCTCGGTGAAGGAGTTCGGCTCCGACAAATTCGAGATCGTGACGCCGTCGGTGTCCATCCTGGCGGAGCCGCCGGTCGCCATCGTGGACAAGGTCGCCGACAAGCGCGGCACGCGCGCCGTGGCCGAGGCGTACCTCAAATTCCTTTATTCAAAGGAGGGCCAGGAAATCGCGGCGAGGAACTTCTACCGCCCGCGCTCCAAGGAAATCGGCAACGCCGGACAGTTCTCGAACGTCGCGCTGTTCACCATCGATGACGTGTTCGGCGGCTGGCAGAAGGCCCAGAAGACGCATTTCGCAGATGGCGGCGTGTTCGACCAGATCTACGGGAAATGATGGCGCGCCCAAAGCTGAAATCCCTGGCGTATAATGCCGCCGGGGGCGTCCCCTCCGGCGCGGCGAGGAGTGTGCCCTTGACTGGCGGCAAGGCGTTCCGCTTCAGAGAACCGTCCGTCATCCCGGGCTTCGGGTTGACGTTCGGCCTCACGCTGACATGGCTCGCCGTGATCGTGCTCATCCCGGTCTCGGCGCTGATCCTCAAGGCGTCCTCGATCGGGGTGGACGAGTTCGTCAAGATCCTCCTCGCCGGCAGGACCCTCAACGCCTTGAAGCTCAGCTTTGGGCTTTCTCTGGTCGCCGCCATTATTAATGTCTTCTTCGGCCTTATCGTCGCCTGGGCGCTGACCCGCTACGAGTTTCCAGGGCGCCGGCTCGCCGACGCCATCGTCGACATTCCATTCGCGCTGCCGACGGCGGTGGCGGGCATCGCGCTCGCAAGCCTTTACGCGCCGCAGGGCTGGATCGGAAGCCTGCTCACGCCGCTCGGGATAAAGGTCGCTTTCACCCCGCTCGGCATTCTCATCGCGCTTATTTTCGTCGGCCTGCCCTTCGTCGTTCGCACCGTGCAGCCCGTGCTCGAAGACCTGGACCCGGAACTGGAGCAGGCCGCCGCCAGCCTCGGGGCCACGCGATGGCAAACGCTCACAAGGGTGGTCCTGCCCAGCTTGACGCCCGCGATTTTGACGGGCTTCGCGCTCGCTTTCGCGCGGGCGGTCGGCGAATACGGCTCGGTGATTTTCATCGCGGGCAATCTGCCGAATGTGTCGGAGATCGTCCCGCTTCTCATCATCATCAGGCTGGAGGAGTTCCGCTATGCCGACGCCACCGCGATTGCGACCATCATGCTCGTGGCGGCGTTTTTCATGCTCCTCGTCATCAACCGGCTTCAACGCTGGACTGAGCTGAGGAGTTAGCGACAATGACGTTCGCGGCAGCCGAAGGCGGCACTGAAGAACTTGACAGCGGCGGCGGGGGCAAGGCGTTCGCCCGTCCGCAACTGGCTTCGCGCCCCGCGCGGCTGGCGGGCGAGCCGCTCCTCGTCAGGGTCGTTATCGTCGCGCTGGCGTTGGGCTTCCTTGGCCTCTTCATCGCGATTCCGCTCGCCTCGGTTTTCGTGCAGGCGTTTGCGAAGGGCGTTTCCGTCTACTTGAACGCCATCAAGGAGCCTGACGCGCTTTCCGCGATCCGGCTTACGCTCATCGTCGCGGCGGCTTCGGTCGCGCTCAATCTGTTCTTCGGCATGGCGGCCGCCTGGGCCATCACGAAATTCCGGTTCCCAGGCAAGACGCTGCTCATCACGCTGATCGACCTGCCCTTTTCGGTATCGCCGGTCGTGTCCGGCCTCGTCTTCGTGCTTCTCTTCGGCCTGCAAGGGCTGCTCGGGCCGTGGCTGTCCGAGCACAACGTCAAGATCCTGTTCGCGCTGCCGGCCATCGTGCTCGCGACCATGTTCGTGACCTTCCCCTTTGTCGCGCGCGAATTGATCCCGCTGATGCAGGAGCAGGGCACGGCCGAGGAAGAGGCGGCGCTGTCGCTCGGCGCTTCGGGTTTCTCCACCTTCCTCAGGGTGACGCTGCCGAACATCAAATGGGCGCTGCTCTATGGCGTGCTGCTCTGCAATGCGCGCGCCATGGGCGAGTTCGGCGCCGTGTCGGTCGTCTCCGGCCATATCCGGGGCGAGACCAACACCATGCCGCTGCATATCGAGATTCTCTACAACGAATACCAATTCGCCGCCGCCTTCGCCGTCGCCTCGCTCTTGGCGTTGCTGGCGCTGGTGACGCTTGTGCTGAAGACTTTGCTTGAACGGAAACTGGAGCATCGCAGACGATGAGAATCAACGTCCGCAATATTTCGAAGCGTTTTGGGAGCTTCGCCGCTCTTCGCGGCGTCGATCTTGAGATCGCGAGCGGAGAACTCCTGGCGCTGCTCGGCCCTTCCGGTTCGGGCAAGACCACGCTCCTCAGGATCGTCGCGGGGCTGGATTGGCCCGACGCGGGCGAGGTCTATTTCGACGGCGCCGACGCATCGCATCTCAACGTGAGAAAGCGAAATGTCGGCTTTGTTTTCCAGCACTACGCCCTTTTCCGTCACATGACGATTTTCGAAAATATCGCGTTTGGCCTTCGCGTCCGCCCGCGAAAGGAGCGCAAGCCCGAGGCGGAAATCGTCAAGCGCGTGAACCAGTTGCTCGATTTCGTCCATATCGGCGGCCTCGCGCACCGCTATCCCGACCAGCTTTCCGGCGGTCAGCGTCAGCGCGTGGCGCTCGCGCGCGCGCTTGCCATCGAGCCCAATGTGCTGCTCCTCGATGAACCGTTCGGCGCGCTCGACGCAAAAGTCCGAAAATCGCTCCGCCGCTGGCTGCGCGCGCTTCATGACGAACTGCACGTGACCTCCGTCCTCGTGACGCACGATCAGGAAGAGGCGCTCGAAATCGCCGACCGCGTCGTGGTGATGGGCAACGGCCGTATCGAGCAGATCGGCACGCCGGACGAGATTTACGACGAGCCGGCGAACTCCTTCGTGTACGACTTCATCGGCGAATCCGTGAAGCTGCCCGTCACCGTCGAGAATGGCGTTGTCTGGGTCGGCTCGCGTCAGCTTGCCGCGAATGGCCACGCGCCGAATCCCGGTCCCGCCCGATTGTTCGTGCGCCCGCACGATTTTACCTTCAGCGAAGCCGCCGACGCGCCCTTGCAAGGCGCGGTGAGTTCGGTGCGGCGCGCCGGGGCCTTGAGCTTCGCCAATGTGCGCCTCGAATTCGGGCGGGAGGATTTTCTCGTCGAGGCCGCGATCCCGGCCGGAAGCGCCATCCGCCCCGGCGACCGCGTGGGCCTCACGCCGCGCCGCTATCGCATTTTCGAGCCCACCGGCGCGCTTGCGGCGGCGACTGAATTCCTCGTCGCCGCCGGGCTCGACCCGGGCATCTAGAGTTTCCCGACGAAGCCGGCGGATGGCCTTCGTTTGCCATCCCGGATTTGCCTTCGCTTGTCACCCCGGATGGCCTTTGGTTTGCCGTCCCGGATGCTCTTCGTTCGTCATCGCGGATGCTTTCGTTCGTCGTACCGGATGCTCTTCGTTCGTCGTCCCGGAAAGGCGGAGCCTTATCCGGGATCGTAACAAATTGAAACGTTTGCTTTTTTGCGATCCCGGCTCGCGCTTCGCTTGGCCGGGACGACGATGGGTATCGATGGCCGGGATGACGATGCGTGTCGATGGCTGGGACGACGATGCGTGTCGATGGCCGGGATGAGGATGCGGCGGGCGAATCGGCGGAGTTTGCTGAGGCCGCTCTGAGGGAGACCAACGCTCGCCGTCGCTTGCCGATCGTCAGAGCCTGGAGGCCGGCATGCGAGCGACCGCCGCCATTAACCCTATTGGGTTCGTTTGGCAAAAAACATGTTTTTACGGTATTATAATACCGTAAAACGGCCGCTTTGGTAAATGCGCGGTTTCATTCGCGGCCCCGGCAAGCCTTGCATGGTTAACCCTACATCCGGCGGTTGCAGCGGCGAAACGCCAGCCCGAGGGCATGGCCCGGCCATCCAGCAGCCAGGAAAATGCGTGTTTTCAACGCGTTGCCGGATGGCCGGGTCAAGCCCCATACGCGGCGACACAAGCTGGGCCCCCGTCATCGCGAGGCGCTTCAGCGCCGTGGCGATCCAGCCTAACCGGCTTTCGGCGCATGCTTTTTTCTCTGGATTGCTTCGCTTCGCTCGCAAAGACGGAGTCGGGTCAGGCCCGGCCTCGGCGGGAATGACGGCGGCGGCTGGAAAAAGGCGGCGGCCGTCGCTTCACGGGCGCATTGCGGACGCAAGGGCCAAAGCTTCGCGCAAGCGCCCCCCGGCGCGGGCAAGCAGATCCGCGCCGTCCTCCAGGCTGAAGCCCTCCAGCAGGAACACCGCGAGCTTGATATTGCCCTGCGTCTTCTCAATCGCGTCGCGCACTTCGGCGAGGCCCTTGCCCGTAAGATGCATGAGCATCTTCTCGCGCCGGCCCACGAGCTTGGCGTTCACCGCCCGCACCTCCACCATCAGGCCCGCATAGACCTTGCCGAGCCGGATCATGAGGAGCGAAGACAAGAGGCTCAGCGCGATGCGTTGCGCCGTGCCCGCGTTCATGCGGGTCGATCCGGCGATGGGCTCGGCGCCGGTTTCGAGACAGATCGGGTAGCCGGCCTCGCCAAGGAGCGGCGCGCCGGGGTTGTTCGCCACGCCGACGGTCAGCGCGCCAAGCCGCTTCGCTTCGCGCAGGCAGGAAAGCGTGAAAGGCGTGGCCCCGCTCGCGGCGACCGCGACCAGCACGTCGGCGGGTCCGACGCCGCGGCCGCGGACCAGCGCGGCGGCCTTTCCGGTCTCATCCTCCGCGCCTTCCACCGCGCGCACCATCGCCTCCTCGCCGCCGGCAAGCAGCAGCAGAAGGCGTTCGGAAGGCCAGCCGAAGGTCGGCATGAGCTCGGCGCCGTCCTGAACCGCGAGCCGGCCCGACGTGCCTGCGCCCGCATATACGAGGCGGCCGCCATCGCGAAGACGCTCCTCCATCGCAAGCGCCGCCGCAAGGATCTCGCGCCGCGCCGCGCGCACCGCCGCAACCGCCGCGAACTGCCCCTCGATCATGGCGTCGAGCGCGTCGAGCGGCGCCCAGACATCGATGCCTGAATAGCGCGGGCTTGGTCTTTCGGTCTCCATAAGCAACAAAAATGCCGTTGAACTGCCTGGACTCTTTCACACTGAACCTTAAATAAGCACAAGAAATCGAGCTTCCAGGTGAAAACAGAGGTGCTGCTTCTCGCAGTCGACCGCGGCGGCGGGCGGGCCAAGGCCGTCGAAGGAGGCCAGGGATGAGCGAGCCGGAAACGCGGATGGCTCGCGAGATAAGGGAGGCGCCGGGCGTCGTCGAGAGGCAGGCCCGCGCGCTGCAAGGCCCGGTCGCTGAGCTTGCCGCGCGCCTGTCGCGCCGCCCGCCTCAAGTGGCCGTCACGTGCGCGCGAGGCAGTTCCGCCCACGCCGCCGCCTTCGGCAAGCATCTCATCGAGCGCTTTCTCGGCGTTCCCGTGGCGGCGGCGGCGCCGAGCGTCGTCAGCGTCTACGGCGGACGCCTCAATCTCAAGGACCAGTTCTTCCTCGCCATTTCGCAGTCCGGGCGAAGCGCCGATCTCATCGAAATGACGCAAAGCGCCCGCGCCTCGGGCGCGCTGACGGCTTGCATCGTGAACGCGACCGACAGCCCGCTGGCGGCGGCGTGCGAGATTGTGCTGCCGATGAGCGCCGGGCCGGAGCTGAGCGTGGCCGCCACGAAGACCTTCGTCGCCACGCTGTCGGCGCTGGTCAGGCTGACGGCGGGCTGGGCGGGCGACGCGCGGCTCGGCGCCGCCGCCGGCCGGCTCCCCGAACGCCTTGCCGCGGCTTCGGATCTCGACTGGAGCGAGGCGCTGAACGCGCTCGCGGGCGCCGGGAGCCTCGTCGCCATCGGACGCGGACCGACGCTCGCCATCGCGAGGGAAGCCGCGCTGAAGCTGAAAGAAACTTGCAACCTGCATGCGGAAGCGTTCAGCGGCGCCGAGTTTCTGCACGGACCCGTGGCGCTGGCGGCGCCCGAATACCCGATCTTGATGTTCCAGCCGGCCGACGAAGCGGCCGGCGGCATGCGCCAGCTCGCCCGCGATCTTCGCGCAAAAGGCTGCGCGCTCTACACCACCGACGCCGAGGATGATCTAGGGGGACGTTGCAACCCCTCGCCCCAGCCCTCTCCCAGCGAACTCGCCTTGGCGAGCGCTCTCCAATCTGGCGCGGCCTTCCTAGGCGGGCGCCTGCCCGTGCTTGCTCCGGACTGCGCCGAAACCGACGCAATTTGCCTCATTCAAAGCTTTTATGCTATGGCTGTGCTTCTGGCGCGGCGGCTCGGCTTCGATGTCGACCGCCCCCGCCATTTGCAGAAGGTCACAAACACACGATGACCGGTCTTCACCGCCATGCGATCGTGGCCAGCGTCGTCTTCGACGGCGTCTCCCGCCACGAAGACTGCGCCGTCGTGATCGAAGGGCAGCGTATCGCGGGGCTTGTGGCCCGGCGCGACCTGCGGGACGAATTGCCCGCGCGCGTTTTGCCGGAAGGCGCGTGGCTTGCTCCCGGCTTCATCGACATCCAGGTCAATGGCGGCGGCGACGTTCTTTTGAACGACGATCCGAGCCCGGCCTCCATGGCGAGTATCGCGCGGGCGCACCGCAAATTCGGGACGACCTCGCTGTTGCCGACGCTGATCACCGACAGCCGCGAGAAAATGCGCGCGGCGCTGGCCGCGGCCGACGAAGCCGCCGCGTCGAACCCAAGCATTCTCGGCGTCCACCTCGAAGGCCCGTTCCTGTCGCCGGAAAAGCGCGGCGTGCACCGGCGCGACCTGATCCGCGCGCCGGACCGCGAAGACCTTGAGTTGCTGACGGCGCCGCGCGCGGGCGTCGCGCTCGTCACGCTGGCGCCCGAGCGCGCGCCGCCAGGCTTCATCGCGAAGCTCGTACAGGCGGGCGTGCGCGTCTCGCTCGGCCACTCCATCGCGACCTATGAACAGACGAAGGCGGCGATGGCCGAGGGGCTGACGGGCTTTACGCATGTTCTCAACGCCATGCCCCCGCTGCTCAGCCGGAACCCGGGCCCCATGCCGGCGGCGCTCGAGTCGCCCAGGGCCTATTTCGGCATGATCGTCGACGGCGAGCATGTCCATCCCGCGATGCTCAGGCTTGCGCTCAGGGGCGCGGCCCATCCCATGCTGGTGACGGACGCCATGCCCCCGGTGGGCGGAACGAAAACGACCTTCACGCTTTTCGGGCAGAAAATCGCCGCCCATGACGGCGCCTGCCTCACGGAGGACGCCACGCTTGCCGGCTCGAACCTCTCCATGGCCATGGCCGTGCGAAACTGCGTCACGATGCTGGATGTCCGGCTGACCTGGGCGCTGCGCTTCGCCTCCGCCGCGCCCGCGGCCTTTCTCGGCCTCAATACGAAACTCGGCCGCATCGCCGAAGGCTTCCGCGCCGACCTCGTGGCGTTTGCGCCGCCCGGCATGCGCATCTACGACACCTGGGTGGCCGGCGAACCGTCCGAACACGCCGAAAGCTGACCGTGCCGTCATCCCGGAAAAGCGGAGCCGGATCGTAATGCCAGCGGACAAAAGTCCTGGCCGCTCCTCGGCGTCATTCCCGTCCCCGCCTTCGCGGGAATGACAACAAAAGGGCCGGCGCCATTGTCCTCTGGTATAACAGACTGAGGGGCTTGGCTTTTTACGATCCCGGCTCGCGCTTCGCTTGGCCGGGACGACGCCAGCTCCGCCGCGCTAATCGATGGGGGCGACGTCGGCGAAGCCTCCGCCCGCCTCCGACAGCTGCGTCCGGAAACGGCGTGCGTTCTGCACATAATGGGCGGCGGACGCGCGAAGCCCCTCGATCTCTTCCGGGCCGAGCGTGCGCACGATCTTTGCCGGCGACCCCATGACGACGGAGCCCGGCGGGATCGACTTCCCTTCGGTGATGAGCGCATGCGCGCCGACGATGCAATTGTCGCCGATCGCGGCCCCGTTCAAGATGGTCGCGCCGATCCCGATGAGGCAGTTATCGCCGACGATGCAGCCATGGAGCGTCGCTTTGTGCCCGATCGTGCAGCCGCGCCCGACCTTGAAAGGAACGCCTTTGTCGGTGTGAAGCACGCAATGTTCCTGGATGTTCGTGCCCTCGCCGATTTCGATGAGTTCGTTGTCGCCGCGCAACACCGAGCCGTACCAGACGGACACGTCGCGGCCCAGCGCAACCTTGCCGACGATAATGGCGTTCGGCGCGATCCAGTAGGCGCCGATGGGCGGCAGATGCGGCGAGACGCCATCGAGGGCCAGAATGTTGTGCATTGCCGCCCCGTCAGTCTTTGAGATCGTCGGCGAGGATCGCCATCTGGAACTGGTAGGTGACTTCGTTGTCCTCGTCGTCCTTGTAGATGACGCCTATGAACTCTTCCTTCACGAACACCTCGACGGAATCCTGCTTTTTGTTCCTTTTCTTCACCTCGATATCCTTAAGCTCGAAGGTTTTTCTCAAGTATTGTTCGAGGCTTTTGATTTCTTCTGGCGTCATGACTGGTCTGTCCGTTCCGAGCGGGTTTCCGGTTTATTAAGTTCCAAGTCCTTCAGAAGCTGGTCCATCATGCGCGATGGCTGGCCGCAGCCCGCCTCGCCGACCACGCGCGCGGGCACGCCCGCAACCGTGGTTCTCGGCGGCACGTCCTTCAGCACCACGCTTCCGGCGGCGATGCGCGAGCAATCCCCCACGCTGATATTGCCGAGGATCTTGGCGCCCGCCCCGATCATCACGCCGCGGCCGACCTTCGGATGGCGGTCCCCGGTCTCCTTGCCGCTGCCGCCCAGCGTCACATTATGGAGCAGCGAGCTGTTGTCTCCGATTTCCGCCGTCTCGCCGATCACGATGCCGGAGCCGTGGTCCAGCATGATGCCGCGTCCGATCTTCGCCGCGGGATGGATGTCGACCGCGAAGACGCGCGACGATTGGCTTTGCAGGTAAAGCGCGAAGTCCCGGCGGCCGAGATGCCACAGCGCATGGCTGAAGCGCTGGGTTTCGAGCGCGTGAAAGCCCTTGAAGTAGAGAAGCGGATCGATGAGCCGGCCGCAGGCCGGATCGCGGTCGTAGACGGCGGCGAGATCGACGCGGAACATCGCCCCGAACTCGGGATGGCTGTCGAGGATGCGAAGGAAGGTCTGGCGGATGAGGTCGCCGTCCACGTCGTCATGGCCGAGGCGATGCGCGAGCCGCGTGCAGACCGCGTGTTCGAGCTTGCTGTGATTAAGGATGTTTTCATCAATGAACGCCGTCAGCTCCGGCTCCCGCCTTGTCGCCTCCTCGGCCTCGGCGCGAACCTGATCCCAGACCGGATCGTAGGCCATGACCTTAGCCGATTTGTCTTGGCGCTTCGTGTTCAACATCGAGGAGGAGCCTCCGGGGCGGTAGCAGATTGAGGGAGCTTAGCCGAATAAACGTTCATGCGCAAAGAATTGGCTCACGCGCTTGGCCCTTGAGAAAAGCGAGCGCGCGTTCCTTGAAAACGCGGTCGCCGACCGCCTTCATATGATCGCGGCCTGGAATATCGAGCGCTTCCGCTCCCGGTATCGCATCGGCGAGCGGCTTGGCGGGGCCGGCGAGCATGTCCTCCGTGCCGACCGCCACGAGCACCGGCATGCGAAGCTCGCCGAGCCGCGACCCCGGTATGCGGTGGCGCGAAGCCATGATGCAGGCGGCCAGCGCGCGGCGGTCGCTCCTCGTTTGATCGGCGAAGAGCCGGAAAGCGCGCGCGCTTTCATTGGCGATGCGCGAGGGGTCTTCGGCGAGAAGCGCCGCCGCGATCGGCTCGGGATCGCCCGTGCCGTGCATCATGTTCGCGCCGAGCCCGCCGAAAATCGCGCTTCGCACGCGCGCCGGATGCTCAAGCCCAAGGAAAGCCGCAAGCCGGGCGCCCATGGAGTAGCCCATGACATGCGCGCTTTCGATGCCGAGATGGTCGAGCAGACGCCGCCCGTCCTCCGCCATCGCGGGGCCGCCATAGGCGTCCGGATCGTAGAGCTTTTCGCTTGCGCCGTGTCCCCGGTTGTCGAAGGCGATGACCCGGTAGCCGTTCTCCGCGAGGAGCTTGATCCAGCCCGTGCCGCCCCAATTCGTCTGCATGTTCGAAGCGAAGCCGTGAATGAGCAGGACCGGGGCTCCCTTGCCCTCGACGGCAAAGGCGATTCTGACGCCATCGGATGAAAAAAAGTCCATGGCTAAGCCGTGTTTCCCAATGAAGCCAACGGATGGCCTTCGTTCGTCATCCCGGAAACATACAATCCGGGATCGTAATAAATCGCGGCCCTCGTGTTTTTTGCGATCCCGGTTCGCGCTTCGCTTGGCCGGGATGACGATGGATCGGAATGTCGGAGACGGGCCGGCGTAAGTAAAGCGCAAGCCACGCTCATTTGATACTCTGCTGTGAAAATCGCCGATCTGGCTTATGTAAGCCTTCGCGCGATTCTCGCGTTTCGCGCCAACACAAGAACGGCGGCCCGGCCCGATGCACGGACACAATCATTCAGGCGGCCACAACCACGGGCATGGCCCTCGGGATTTCAGCGCGGCCTTCGCCATAGGCACGGCGCTGAACGTGGCGCTCGTCGTCCTGCAAGCGGTTTACGGCGTCCTCGGCAACTCCATGGCGCTGATCGCCGACGCCGGGCACAATCTTGGCGACGTGTTCGGCTTGCTTCTCGCCTGGGGCGCCAGCGCTGCTTCCCGCGCGGCGCCGACCTCGCGCTACACTTACGGCTATCGCTCCACGTCGATCCTGGCCTCGCTCGCCAACGCCATCGTGCTGCTCATCGCGGTGGGCGCCATCGCGCTCGAAGCGCTGCAACGGCTCGCCTCCCCGGAGCCGGTCGCGGCCAACGCCGTCATGATCGTCGCCGGCATCGGCATCCTCGTGAACGGCGGCACGGCGCTGCTGTTCATGCAAGGCGGCAAGCGCGACCTCAACATCCGCGGCGCCTTCCTGCACATGGCGGCCGACGCCTGCATCTCGCTCGGCGTCGCGGTCTCGGCCTTTCTGCTCCTGAAGACGGGCTGGCTGTGGCTCGACCCGCTCGTGAGCCTTATCATCTCGGCCATCATCGTGAAAGGCGCGTGGGGGCTGTTGCGCGAGTCCTTCGACCTTGCGCTGCACGCCGTGCCTCCCGGCATCGATCCGGCGGACGTGCGCGGCCATCTGGAGCGGCTGGAGGGCGTGGAGCGCGTCCACGACCTGCATATCTGGGCCATGAGCACGACCGAGACCGCGCTGACCTGCCACCTCGTGATGCCGGGCGGCCATCCGGGCGACGATTACATCGCGCGGGCCGCGGCTTCGCTTCGCGCCGGGTTCGGCATCGATCACACGACGCTGCAAGTCGAAAGCGGCGACGCCTGCAATGGCGCCTGCGCGCTCGCCCCGGCCGCCGCGCCCCAAAACAATCATCGCCTGGATCGGCCCTGAAAACACCCAACCTCATCCTTGTCGACGGGTTAAACCCGCGATTTCCGTTGGCCTGAAACGCAAGCTTTTGTAAACTTTGCAACGCAAGAGTTCTCCCTTTTCGCGTGGGGCGGCTTTATGGATCGGAGACGCTTTCTACTTGGGGCCGTGTGTTTTTGCGGAAGCTTTACCGGCGCCTTCGCGCGGGGCGGCGGCGACGACGAATTCGCAAGGCCTTCGCGGCGCGGTTTCGATGAGCCGGAAGCCGGGGAGATTTTGCGCTGCGGCACGGCCTCGCCGAGCCCGCGCGACCAGGCCCGGGCAGCCAGCGCGGTAAGGTCGTTCTACCAGGCGAACCGCGAATTCCCCGAGTTGATCGCCATTCCCGTGCATTACCACGTCATCCATGATGGCGAGGCGGGCAAGATCCCTGAAAATCGCATTCTGGCGCAGCACGACGCCCTCAGCGAAGCGTTCGAGGCCTGCAATATAACATTCCCGCGCCGCGGCGTTTTCTATATAGACAAACCGGAATGGTACGCGTTGCAGGCGACGGGCGAGGTTGAGCGCGAAGCAAAGGCTGCCTTGGGCCGGGATATCGGCGCGGCGCTGAACATATACTTCGCGAATATCTACTACGAAAAACAAGGCGATCTGCTGGGCCGGGCGACATTTCCGTGGGATCTCGCGATCGATCCGGCGCTCGATGGCATCCTCCTTCATAATACGACCCCGCCCGGCGGCGGCTATTTTCGGGGCAAAACCGCGATCCACGAGACGGGACATTGGCTGGGCCTCTTCCATACCTTCCAAAATGGATGCGACGACCCTGGCGACTCGGTCGACGATACGCCCTTCGAGGGGAAACCGGGCTTCCGGTGCCCTGTTGGCAGAAAAAGCTGTCCCGATAGGCCGGGCGACGACCCCGTGCACAATTACATGGATTACAGTGGCGAACAGTGCATGACGGAGTTCACGCCGCTTCAGATCGCGCATATGAGGGCGCTGACGGCCATCTTCCGGACCCGGCTGCTTTCGGACGGCGCGCGCGCGTCCCTTGTCTTGGATGTGGAATAGACCATGCCAACCCGCCAGTGGTCATTTAGAGAGTGGCGATTGCGATGAAAATTAAGATTGCGGCGATGATCGTTGCGATGGCGGCAAGCGCCCTGTGCGGCGCGGCGGGCGCCAATAACGCGCTAGGGTCTCAAGAAGACCGGCGGCTTGCACAGCCCGTGCGCTGCAATTCCCTGGGCGCGGCCGCCGACCCGCGCGGACCTCAAAATATATCTCCGAAACCCGCCGGTGTGCGGCTGGCGCTAGGGCGCTGCTCGATGCCTGGGCAGCGGACTTGCATCAACGGCTGGCTTTGGATTTGCCAATGCTTTTCCTATGGCTGCGAATACATGGCCACCAGCAGCCGCTGCTATTGAGGCCCGGATCGTTCCGCCGGCTCTTCGGCAATCTCCGATTGAAAGATGTTACAGAGCGATCTTTCCAAAAACATCTTTTGAAACGATTTTCTCGCGTCTAATACCAGCGGCCAATAGCGCCGACCCTTTTGTTGTCATTCCCGCGAAAGCAGGAATCCAGGCGGCGGAAGCTATTGAAATAGCGCAGGGATACCTGGGTCCCCGTCAATTCGACGCTCACTCTTAATCAAGGAAACGCCATGAGAATGATCGCCTTTGTCTTCGCCGCATCGATGCTCGGGTTTCAATCGCTGGCGCTGGCCGGTCCGCCTGACGCCTATAAACCGGGGCTCGGCGAGTTCATGGCCGCGATCCAATTGCGCCATGCGAAATTGTGGTTCGCCGGCAAAGCGAAGAACTGGCGCCTTGCGGCTTACGAGCTGGGCGAACTTAAAGAGGCATTTGAGGACGCCGCCAAATACCAGCCGGATTTCAAAGGCAAACCCATCGCCGAGCTGGTTGAGCCTGTGACCGGCGAACCGGTGGCCGCGCTTGAAAGGGCGATTGCAGCCAAGGATGCGGCCGGTTTCGCCAAGACGATGGATCGGCTATCGGCAGCGTGTACATCCTGTCATCAATCGACAGGATATGGGTTCATCGTTATCCAACGCCCGACTTCGCCGCCTTTGACCAATCAGCGTTTCGATCCGAAACCGAGCCCCGACCAGCGAGCACTGGCGCAACGTAAGCAGGAATAACGGCGAACAGAAAGTTTTTCCGTCGCGTTCAAATCGAAAAGCCGTGCGTCACCACTCCGCCGGCTCGCCGCGCCGGTAGAACCCGCCGGTCGGGCCATCCGCCGCAATCGACACAAGGTCGGCGATCTCGCGCGCGGGCTCGGACGGATCGCGGCTCGCCTCCGCGCCGCCCATATCGGTGCGCACCCAGCCGGGGCACAGGCTGTTCACCTTCACAGCGCCGCTCTTGCCAAGCTCGGCGGCGAGGATGCGGGTAAAGCCGTTCAGCGCGAGCTTCGACATGCGGTAGGACGGATAGCCGCCGCCCATGTCCGCGATCGCGCCGAGGCCGGACGACACGTTGACGATGCGGCCATAGCCACGGCTTTGCATGCCGGGAACCGCGAGCTGGCAGAGCCGGATCGGCCCGAACAGGTTCACGTCGAGCGTGCGCTGCAGTTCCGCCTCGGGAAGTTCGAGAACGGGCGTGTTTGCATCGAGAAGAATGCCCGCGTTGTTGATCAGCCCGTCGATGCGGCCGAACTCGGCCTCGGCCTGCGCGACAAATTCGCGGCAGCTGCAGGCGTCGGCCGTATCGAGCGCCAGCACGCGCACGCCAGCAATCGCCGGCATCGCGCCCGGATGGCGCACGCCGGCAACCACCTTCGCGCCCCGCCGCGACAGCTCGTGCGCGGTCGCGAGCCCGATGCCCCGGTTCGCGCCGGTGAGCAGGATGACCTTCCCGGCGGCGTCTTCGACTGGCAATGGCATGGCGAACCTCCTTCATCGCGCGTTTACCGTAGCCTAACACGAAGGGCGTGGATTTGCTTCGCGCGCAAGAGCAGAGTTTCCCAAGTACGCCAACGGATGGCCTTTGTTTGTCATCCCGGATCGCTTTCGTTCGTCGTCCCGGAAAGGCGAAGCCTTATCCGGGATCGTAATAAATCGCAGGCCTCGTTTTTTGCGATCCCGGCTCGCGCTTCGCTTGGCCGGGATGACGATGGCGCCGACAGCCGGGACGACGATGGGCGCGGATAGCCGGGATGGCGATGCGTCGGGAAAATCGGCGGAGTTTGCTTTGGCGGGAACTTGTTCGCTCAGGCTTGTGTTACGGGAAGGAGCGTCAAACATAGGAGTCTGACGCGGGGAGGCGCGGCGGCGCGCGCGCCGCGAGTAAGGCCATTGGAGTTCCGCGTATGGCGCCCCGTCCCTATTGGAAAGGCTATCTGAAGCTTTCGCTCGTTTCCTGCGCGGTGGCGCTCTACCCCGCGACGTCGCGAAGCGAGCGCATCTCCTTCCACTGGCTCAATCGCGAGACAGGCGCCCGCCTTCGCCAGCTCATGGTCGATTCCGGCACGAACGAGCCGGTGGAGCGCGAAGACCGTGTGCGCGGCTACCAGATCGCCAAGAACGATTACCTCACCATCGAAGAGCAAGACCTCGACGCGGTCGAGATCGAAAGCTCGCACACCATCGAGATCGAGCGCTTCGTGCCCAAGGCCGAGATCGACCCCGTCTATCTCGACAGCGCCTATTATCTCGCGCCGAACGACAAGGTGGCGGAGGAGGCCTTCGCCGTGATCCGCGAGGCGATGGAGGCGCAAGGCGTCGCCGGTCTCGGGCGGGCGGTCATCGCCCGGCGCGAACGCCTGTTCGTGCTGGAGCCGCGCGACAACGGCATCCTCGCCACATCCTTGCACTACAATTACGAGGTGCGGGACGACGACGCCTATTTCGGCGAGATCCCGGACGTGCAAATTCCGGGCGAGATGCTGCAACTCGCCAAGCACATCATCGAGACCAAGCTCGGTCCTTTCGACATCGCGAATTTCGAGGACCGCTACGAGAGCGCGCTGATCGAAATGATCCGCGCCAAGCAGGCCGGCCGCCCCGTCGAAGCCACGCGCGCGCCGAGGCCCACGACCGTCGTGAACCTTATGGAGGCGCTTCGGAAGTCGATTGCCGCCGAGAAGGGCGGCATGAAAGAGCCCGCGCCGCGCCGTGAAAAGGCGCACGAGGAAAAGGAAGCGCGGCCGGAAGCGGCGCGAAAAGCGGCCAAGGCGCCGGCAGCCGAGGGGCGCCGTCTGAAGCGCGCGGCCGAGAGCCGGGCCGAACCCAAGCGAACCGGGGCGAGCGAACGCGGCGAGGACGAACGGCCGCCGCCTCCAGCCTCGAAACCCGCCCGTAAAATCGTGGGACGGCGATAAATGCCGCGAGCCGCCCCTTCCGCCGCCTCGAAGCGAAAATCCGCCTCGGCCGCAGAGGGCGCGCGCTCCTCCGCGAAAGGCGACCTCAGCCGCTACCGGGACATGCGCGATTTCTCCAAGACGCCGGAGCCGAGCGGGGCAGGGATGCTCGCGCCTTCGCCCGCGCTTCGCTTCGTCATCCAGAAGCACGCGGCGCGGCGGCTGCATTACGACCTTCGGCTGGAGCTTGACGGCGTCTACAAGAGCTGGGCGGTCGCCAAAGGCCCGAGCCTCGATCCACAGGTGAAGCGCCTCGCGGTGCATGTCGAGGATCACCCCATCGATTACGGCGATTTCGAAGGCGTCATCCCGCAAGGCGAATATGGCGGCGGAACCGTCATGATCTGGGATCGCGGCTTCTGGAGGCCCGAAGGCGACCCCGCAAAAGCCTACGCCAAGGGCCATCTCGCCTTCCAACTCGACGGCGGCAAGCTGCATGGCCGCTGGCATCTCATCCGCACGAAGCCGAGGCCCGGCCAGAAGAAGGAGCAGTGGTTGCTTTTCAAGTCGGACGACGCCTATGCGCACGCCGATGACGACATCCTGGAGGAGTCGCCGGATTCGGTCGCGTCCCGGCGCGGCATGGACGAGATCGCGAGCGACGTGGCCGCCGTCTGGTCCTCGCGCGGGGGGCTTGTGAAGGGGGAGCTTAGTCCGGCGAGCGTCGCACCCCCTCACCCCAACCCTCCCACCCTGGGAGAGGGAGTCCGGCCGCAGCCGTTGCAACACCGTTCCCTCTCCCATCCGCATCCGCTTGCGGATGCGGACGATCCAAAGTGGCAAGCTCGCCAAGGCGAGCTTGCGCGGGAGAGGGACAGGGTGAGGGGAGATGCCCTCAATCCCGCTTCGATCCGAGGCGCGAAGACGGCGCCGTTCCCCGGCTTCATCGAGCCCTGCCTCGCGCTTCTGGCCGAAAAGCCGCCCGCGGGCGACGGCTGGCTGCATGAAATCAAATTCGACGGCTACCGGCTGATGGTGCTCGTCGACGCCAAAGGCGCGCGGCTCATGACCCGAAGCGGGCTCGACTGGACGGCGCGCTTCCCGGCCATCGCCGACGCATTCGCGGATTTCCCCGCAAAGTCCGCAATCGTGGACGGCGAGGCCGTCGTCGAGGACGAAAACGGCGTATCGAGCTTTTCCGCGCTTCAGGAGGCGTTGTCGGAGCGAAAGGCGGCGTCCGGCGCGGTCTTCTTCGCCTTCGACCTCCTCTATCTTGACGGATACAGCCTGCTTGAGGCCGCGCTCGACGACCGCAAGGATGCGCTCGCCACGCTTCTTGCCGAAGGCCGGCATTCCGCGCTGCGCTATTCGGAGCACGTCGTCGGCGATGGGCCGGCCATGTTCGAGCACGCCTGCCGCCTCGGGCTCGAAGGCATCATCGGAAAGCGGCGCACTGCGCCCTACCGCTCGGGCCGGCACCGCGAGTGGGTCAAGTGCAAATGCACGAACCGCGAGGAGTTCGTGGTCGGCGGCTACGCGCCATCGACCGCGACGCGCAACGCCATCGGCTCCCTCGCGCTCGGCGCTTACGACGGCGGCAAGTTCGTTCATGCGGGCCGGACCGGCACGGGCTTCACGCAGAAGTCGGCGGAAGCCCTGTTCAAGGCGTTGCAACCGCTGCGTAAGGCTAGCTCGCCCTTCGCAGACGCGCTGTCCCCGGAAGAGCGTCGCGGGCTCGTGTTCGTCGAGCCGAGTCTTGTCGCGGAAGTCGAGTTTCGCGGCTGGACGCAAGACCGGCACTTGCGGCACGCCTCGTTCAAAGGCTTGCGCGAGGATAAACCCGCCTCGGAGGTGAGACTGGAAATGCCGCGTGAAACGGCGAGGGGGCGCGACGCGCCCTCATCGAGGAAGAAGGCGCAGCCGGCGGCCAAGCCATCGCGGAGCGGCGAGGTCGAATTCGCGGGCGTGCGCCTGACCCATCCGGACCGCATCCTGTGGGCCGGCCAGGGCCTGACGAAGCTTGGCCTCGCCGAATATTACGCGGAGGCCGCCGATTTCATCCTGCCCTACATCACGGGGCGGCCCCTTGCGCTTGTCCGCTGTCCGAACGGAAGCGAGGGCGACTGCTTCTATCAGAAGCATTCCTTCGCGGGGCTTACCGACGCCGTCGAGATCGCGCATGTCCCCGAGAAGGACGGCGAGGCCGAGACGATGGCGATCCACGACCTTCGCGGATTGATCACCCTCGTGCAGGCCAGCGTGCTCGAAATCCATCCATGGGGCGCGCGCATCGAGGATCTGGACCATCCCGACACGATGATTTTCGATCTGGACCCGGGAGAGGGGCTCGACTGGAGCGCGGTCGTCGACGCGGCCCGCGAAGTCCGGTCCCGGCTCTCGGATCGCGGCGTCGAAAGCTATGTGAAAACCTCGGGCGGCAAGGGACTTCATGTCGTGACGCCGCTCGCGCCCCGGCTCGATTGGGACGAACTCAAAGCTTTCGCACACGGCATAGCCCTTGCGATGGAGAGGGACGCGCCGTCGAAATACGTCTCGACCATGGCGAAGAAGGCGCGCGGCGGCAAAATCTTCGTCGATTACCTGCGCAACGGACGCGGCGCCACGGCGGTTGCGGCCTACTCGACGCGCGCGAGGCCCGGCGCGCCAGTGTCCACGCCCGTGCATTGGGATGAGCTTGGACCCGCCGTCGCCCCCGCGCGCTTTACTGTCGCCAATATCGGCCGGCGGTTGGCGGCGATCGGGGCCGACGACCCTTGGGAAGGCTTCTTTACACGCCCGCAGCGCATCGCCAAAGCCGGCGCACAAAAAGGCGCATTCCCGGCCTCACGCGCGCGTTCGAAACCGCGCGGCTCCAATACTTAGAGCATCCGACTAAAATCGGAATCGGCCTCATGCGCCGCGGCGTCATTCCCGCGAAAGAGCGTGTGAAAAAATCGGCTTCCGGCTCTGTCTTTGGTGTCATAGCCGCCCCAAGCCAAGGGCCGCCGCGACGACCGCCAGCCGCTCGCCGTCTCTCGCCGATGGTCGGAGCCTGGACGCCGGCGCGCGAGCGCCGCGATTAACCCTATTGGGTTCGTTTGGCAAAAAACCTGTTTTTACGGTATTATAATACCGTAAAACGGCCGGTTTGGTTAATGCGCGGTTTCATTGGCGGCCCCGGCAAGCCTTGCATGGTTAATGCGCCCGGCCTTGACAAATGAGGCGATGCGGATTTTTTCACACGCTCGAAAGCGGGAATCCAGGTATCCCGACGCTCATCGAATACTGGGTCCCCGCCTTCGCGGGGACGACGGAAAGGCGGGTGCGCCCGATTAAATGCACGATGCTCTAATTGGAGACGCCCGCATAGCGGACGGGCGGCGCGCCCTCGGTCCCCAGATCCGAGGATTGCGGACGGTACATCTGGAGAATCCCGGCGTCCTTGCTTTCTCCCGTCAGTTCCGGATCGTTGAGGCTTTGCGGCAAGCCCATGGGGGTGGCCCCAAGTTCGGACAACGCTCTCGATGTCCCCGAGATGGCCGCGCCCTTCGATTCGCCGGACCCGGCCCGAGGCTGCATCGCCACGCCAGCCGTCGCGTCGGCCGCGTCCAAGCGTTCCTCTTTTATCAGGATATCGCTTGTCAGCGCGAAATGCGAAGCCCGTGATTCCTGCACGATAAAGGCGTTCGCTTCGAGAATCTCGACGAGCAAAGCCTCGGCGCGCGCGGTCTCGAACATCTTGCCCACCCAGACCTTGTCTTCGCCGAGCACATTGTGCCGGGCGATCGCCAGCAGGCCGAGGCCGTCGCCCGCGACGCGTTTCACGCCGTCGCCGCCGCGCCAAAGGAGATTGCCGAGGAGCGCCTGCGCGGGCGCATAACCCTTCTTGCTCGCGCTCAGGAGCCACTGCGCCGCGACGCGCGTATTTTTCGTCACGCCATCGCCGCTCAGGAGAAGCTTCGCAAGCTCAACTTGTGCGGCCGGGTCGCCAAAATAGCTGGCCGCGTGGTGGAAAAAACTGAAAGCCTGCGCCGGATTGGCCTCGATGTTAGCCTGCGGCGCCCCGTTCTTGTAAAGCCGCGCCATTTCCAGAAAAGCCGCGGCGACGTTGGGACCGCGTTTATCGTGAGCGCCGATGTCCTGGAATTCGCTGACAATTCCCCGGAAATAGGACACCGCGTCCGCTTCGTTCTTGCTCACGCCCTGCCCGAGGGCTAAACGCCGTCCCATCTCGACGCGCGCGGCAAGGTCACCCTTCCCGGCGGCGGCGGAGAGATCGGCGACGCTGGCCGAGGGAGCGGGCAAAGCCGCCGTGGCCGTGGCCTGGAGGACGACCGCACTTGTCATCTCGTCTTTGCGCTGGATCGCGGCATGCACGGCGACAAGAGCGACGGCCACCCCGCAAAAAAGCAGCGGGATGGACAAGGCCTTCAAGAACCGGATTGTCTTATATGTTTGCATGGCGAACAACTTCTACGCTCGTGACTGGATGCGAAACAGCTTCGAGCCGCCCCCGCAAGGGTTGCCGCGCATGTCCCGACAATGCTTGGCCCGTGTAGTGTTTTTGGGGCCGACTTCGGGCATTCCGACGGCGGATGAATTCCATTTCCGCCATAGCTGCTACCCGAAGGTTAAAAATGTTGGTTGTATCGCCGGGTTTTGACAGGCGCCAAAAGGCAAGGACAGAGCCGAATGGCTCGACCGCTGTGACATCATTGTCACGAGACGTGCGGGCAATGGAGCCGCACGCGGATATGCACGGATTACGCGACTTATTGAACTTGCAAACGTCCAAAACAGCACCCTCCACCAGCGCAAGCTGGTTCCCGCGGAGACATGATTTGTCTGGAAAGAAGCGCCGGCATACGCAAAACCACGGCAACTTCGACGGCCTAACTGTATACACTTGCCAGAGACACTGTGTTTCCGGCGAGAGCAATGTGTTCCCTGTTTATGGCCTAAACGGGGCAGCGATGCCTCAGTGCGTGCCATTTGAGCAACAGACGCGCCGGAAGCGGCATACCTCAAGTTGCGGGCCGAAATCGGCGCCGTTCTGCGTCGTCGATGGATGGCGCCAGGAGCCTCTCGTGACGCTTCCCGTTTTCAATGCAACAGCCTTGGGATTGTTTTCGCGATGAACGCGCGCGCGCCTCTCCTCGCCCTCCTGTCAGCCGCGCTATTCGGTCTTTCGACGCCCGCGGCCAAAGCGCTCCTTGGCGCCGTCGATCCGGCCCTGCTGGCGGGCTTTCTTTACTGCGGCGCGGGAATTGGCGCGGGGCTTCTCCGGCGCGCCGGGCTTGCGCGTAAGGCGGAAAAGCCTTTAGGCCGGAACGACTGGCCTTGGCTCGCCGGCGCCATCGCCGCTGGCGGCGTCGCCGGGCCTCTCCTCTTAATGTTCGGCCTGTCGAGAACGGACGCCTCGGCGGCTTCGCTGCTCCTTACGCTCGAAGGGGTCGCCACCGCGCTTCTGGCCTGGTTCGTCTTTCACGAGAATTTCGACCGCCGCATCGCGCTGGGAATGGCCAGCATCGTCGCCGGCGCCGCCATTCTTTCCTGGACTGGCGCGCCATCGCCTTCGGGGGCGCTCGGGCCGCTGGCCATTGCCGGGGCCTGCCTTGCGTGGGGCCTCGACAACAACTTGACGAGGAAGGTCTCGCTTTCCGATCCGCTGCAGATCGTCGAGGTCAAGGGTCTCATCGCGGGCCCGGTCAATCTCTTGCTCGGAGTTTGGGCGGGAGGCGCCATTCCGGGCCTTGCAGCGGTCGCCGCCGCTGGGCTGGTCGGGTTCCTCGGCTACGGCGTCAGCATCGCCTTCTTCGTCCTTGCTCTAAGAGACCTCGGCACGGCGCGAACCGGCGCCTATTTCTCGACGGCGCCGTTCCTCGGCGCACTTGCGTCGGTGGTTTTGCTCCACGAGCCCCTGACCGCGCCGCTGGCAGCCGCGGGCGTCTTGATGGCGTTCGGGATCTCGGCTTCATCTGACGGAGGTCCACGAACACGAACACGACCACACGGCGATGGATCATGCTCATCGCCACGTGCACGACGAGCACCACCGGCACGAGCACGGGCCGGACGATCCTCCGGGCGAGCCCCACATGCATGCGCATCGCCACACCCGTCTTCGCCACAAGCACAGCCACGCGCCCGACATGCATCACCTTCACCGGCATTAGCGGACAGAAAAAGTGATAGCGCCCATGGTTCGACAGGCTCACCATGAGGTTAACCGTTTGAAAACGCTCCGCCTCATCCTTGTAACTTCAAAACTGCCGCATTGGCGAGGCCTGTTGCCGATGCGGTGGCGGCGGAGAGACCGCCTCATCCTTGGACGAAAAAGTCCGCAGCTCAGCATGGGTCCTCCGCCGCAAGTCCATTGAACCCGCACAGTCGCCTGGGCCGCAAAGCGAGCCCGTTTAGACAAGGAAGGGTAGAGATGGAAACAATCGTGCAGCCTGTTTTTGTGGGGATCGATGTCTCGAAGGATAAGCTCGATGTGGCGCTTTGGCCGTCGGGAGAAGGGTTCACGGTCGAACGCAACGCAATAGGCCTGAACAGCCTCTGCGCCAAACTCGCGGCCGTAACCCCTGTCACCATTGCCTTGGAGGCCACGGGCGGCTTCGAAACCGTTGTGGCGGCAGCCCTGGCGGCGGCCGGTCTGGCGGTCGCCGTTGTTAATCCCGCCCAGATCCGGGCCTTCGCCCACGCGCTCGGCAAAAGAGCGAAAACCGATCCCATCGACGCCGCCGTCATCGCGCGCTTTGCCGAAGCAGCAAGACCCGCCATCCGCCCCCTCGCCGATGCCGAAACCCAACTCCTCGCCGATCTCGTCGGCCGGCGCCGGCAAATCGTCGACATGATCGTCGCCGAAAAACAAAGGCTTGGCCGCGCTCCCGCCAAGCGCCTGCGCAAAAGCATCGAACGGCTCTTGAAAGCCTTGGAGAAGGAGCTCTCAAGCCTCAATGGCGATATCGACGCCGCCGTAAAGGCTTCGCCTTTGTGGAGAGCGAACGAAGAGCTTCTGACCTCCGTCCCCGGCGTCGGCCCAACCACCGCGCGCACTCTCATGGCGGAACTGCCCGAGCTTGGCGCCTTGACGCGCAGGGAGATCGCCTCGCTGGCCGGCCTTTGCCCCTTCACCCGCCAGTCCGGACAATGGCGGGGCAAGAGCTTCATCGCGGGAGGCAGAGCGGACGTGCGCGCAGCCCTGTTCATGTCGGCCATGGTCGCGGCAAGGTTCAACCCCATCCTGAAAACCTTCTATGACCGGCTTGCCGCAGCCGGCAAACCCAAGAAAGCCGCTCTCGTCGCGGTCGCGAGAAAGCTCCTCACGATCCTCAACGCCATCCTGAGAGACCAAAAACCATGGCAACCCGCTTGACAGCCAAGACAGTCGCTGAGCCTGTCGAAGGATGAAGCCAAGAACTCCCGCTTTTTCACCAGCCCCCCGGCGAAGGCTGGCGATGCGGCGGGGCGGACGCGACGCGGGTTGCGGCAGCGAGGGCTTTGACCGCGGGCGCCATTCATATTAAAAATTAGAGTTTCCCGCCGTAATGTGGGCGGTCCCTTGCTTTCTGTTTTAGGTGCGTTGTTCGCGATGCGGGTTGTGTTGAATGCTCTGTCTTCCGTCGACTTTGCAAACGCCAATTCTGCGCCTTACCCGTCACGGCCTTATCTGCCGCTTCCCTCGCAGAGAAAGCGCGTGGCCGTTACGGCGTCTTCCCCGGGCGCGCTGATCGCTTCCTGCCACGGCCTCATCCTCGACATGGTGAACCGGGGGCATCGCGTCTACGCGTTCGCGCCCGAGCTGTCGAACAACGACCTTCGCGTTCTTTCTCATATCGGCGCGGAAGGATACTCGCTGCCGCCGCAGCTTGCGATTTGGGACAAGGTCCGGCGCATGCGCGAACTCAGCACCATTCTTGGCGACGTCGATCCCCATGTCGTGCTCGTCGAGTCGGCCCGCCACGGGGCCGAAAGCGTCGCGGCGGCCAAGATCGCGCATGTCCCCCATGTCGTGACGACGGTGCAAAGCCTTGGCCCGGCCTTCATGGAGGCGGCGGGCGCGTCCTCCTGGGGCCGCCGGCAAGCCCTGAAGACGGTCTACCGGACCATTTTCGCCTGGAGCGACGCCGTCGTCTTTCATAGCGACCACGACCGGAAATACGCGCGGACGCATCGTCTTTTGGCGGAGAACAAGCCTCAGCTGGCGATCGGCGGCTGGGGCGAGGACTTGAACCGCCACGTGCAGCGGCCTTTGCCGCCCCTCGACCGTGGCATGCTTTTCCTGATGGCGACCCCTCTCGACCGGCTCCAGGGCATCGTCGAATTCTGCGAGGCGGCCAAGGCGATGCGGCTGAAGGCGCGGCGCGCCCGCTTCTTTTTGACCAGCACGCCGGGCGAGGCCGCCTCGCCGCTGCCGACCGAGGAGCTGAGGCAATATCGGGAGTTCGTGCAGTATATCGGCCCCGTCGACGATGCGGCCCCCCTCATTCAGCGGTGTCACGTCATCGTCGCGCCATCCTACGGCAACGGCGCCCCACGCTCCCTCTTCCAAGCGCTGGCCGTGGGCCGCCCGGTCATCACGACGGAAACGCGAAGCTGCCGCGATTTTGTACAGCAGGGGCTGAACGGTTACCGCGTGGCCGTTCGCGACGAGGGATCGCTCGCGCGCGCCATGATCCAGATCCTGCAAAGGCCCGATCTCATTCCGTTGATGGCGGAGGAAAGCAGGCGGCAGGCGCTCCGCTTCTACGACATGAACGCGGTGAACGTTGTCCTGCTCGAAGCCCTCGGCCTCTAGGCAGCGTTTCCCAACGGCCCTTGCTCCTCATCCCGGAAAGGCGAAGCCTTATCCGGGACCGTAATAAACTGTAGCGCTCATTTTTTGCGATCCCGGCTCGCGCTTCGCTTGGCCGGGATGACGACTGGGCGGCAATTCGAAAGACGGGACACGAGGCGCGCACACAAAATCCCGAAGTCCGCATACTCCGATGGCGCCGGTCCGGCGTTGTGCGACTCTACGGCGCGCCCAAATCGGAAGCGGGATGTCGTCCTGCGACAATGCGCGAACGTAATCGAGACTCCGGCGCGCTTAAACTCCGCCCGGCAAACGACGCGATGCATTCGGAGCTGTCCCATGCGGGTTCTTATCGTTGGCGCCAGCGGATTTGTCGGGCGGAATATCGCCGTCGAAGCCGCGCGAGCGGGCCACGAAATTATCGCCTGCGGACGGGATCCCGCCCGGCTGCGGCTCATGTTTCCCGCGGTGACCGCCGTCGGCTGCGACCTCGCCAAGGACAGCACGGACGACTGGCGAAAGCGCCTCGAAGGCGTCGACGCGGTGGTCAACGCGGCCGGCGTCTTCCAGGGCGACGGCGGCAACAGTCTTGAAGCCGTCCATGTGAGGGGAACGCGCGCCCTCTTCGAAGCCTGCGCCGAACTGAGACTCCCGAAGCTCGTCCAAATCTCCGCGCTCGGCGCCGACGCCCAAGCGACCACGCGGTTTCATCTCACCAAGCGCAAGGCCGACGAATACTGCCAGACGCTCGCGGAAGAGCATCAGCTCCTCGGCTGGACCGTGGTCCGCCCCTCCATCGTGATCGGGCGCGGCGGCCAGAGCACCACGCTGTTCGCGGCGCTGGGCGCACTTCCGCGTCCCCCGCGCCTCGCCGCGGGCCGGTGGGAGCTTCAGCCTCTTCACGTCACCGATCTGGCCTATGGCGTCTGCCTTCTTCTGGAACGCGAAGACCCGGCGCCGCGCGAGCTGGATTTCGCCGGCCCGCGCGCCATGACGACGGACCAGCTGACGCACACGCTTCGCCGCTGGCTCCTTCTGCCGCCGGCGGGCGTGCTGACGGTGCCGGAATGGTTTCTGCGCGGCGCCTCGGCCATTGGCGGCCATTTCCTGTTCGGGGCGCTTTCGAAGCAAAGCCTCGACATGCTGGCGCGCGGCAACACGGCGTGCGTGAAGCCGCTTCAGGAGGCGCTCGACTGGCTGCCGCGCCCGCTTTCGGAGGCGATGGCGGCCGATCCTTCGACACAGGCCGACCTCTGGCATGCGCGGCTGTATTTCTTCAGGCCCGCGCTTCGCACGGGGCTTGCGCTCCTGTGGATCGTCACGGCGATCGTCTCGGCCTTCGTCTATCCCGCCGACAAAAGCCTTGCGATGACGATGAGCCTCGGGGTTACCGAGCACCAGGCCGCCCTGCTCCTCTATGGCGGCGCGACGCTGGACGCCGCCCTGGGCGCCGCGCTCTTGTTCAATATCCGGCCCGCTCTCGCCGGCGTCTTGCAGATCGCCGTCATGCTGGTCTTCACCGTCCTCGCCACCATAGCCGTTCCGCAGGCCTGGGCCGACCCGTTCGGGCCTCTGACCAAGAACCTCGCCGTGCTGCTCGCGACGCTGACCATGATCGCGCTCGAAACGAGGCGATGAGCTACCTCCTCCTGAAGTACATCCACATCCTGAGTTCGACGCTCCTGTTCGGAACGGGGCTTGGGACCGCGTTTCACGGCTATCTCGCCTTCAGGACGGAAGACCCGCGCATCGTGGCTTCGGTGGGCCGCTCGGTCGTGCTCGCCGACTGGCTGTTCACCGCGCCCGCCGTCGCGATCCAGCCGGTCACGGGCATATGGATGGCGCTGCTGGCTGGCTGGCCGCTGATGAGCGGGTGGCTCGCCTGGTCGATCGCGCTCTATGTCTTGATAGGCGCGTGCTGGCTTCCGGTGGTGTGGCTTCAGATCGAGCTGAGGCGCATGGCCAAGGCGAGCCTTGAGCGGGGCGAGCCTCTGCCGGCGCGCTATTTCCGCTATCTCCGGATTTGGTTCATTCTCGGCTGGCCCGCCTTTCTGGCGGTGCTCGGCATTTTCTACTTGATGGTGTTCAAGCCAAGCCTCTGATGACCGTAAGTTAAAAAGCTCGAATGCGTTCGCATCGTCATCCCGGCCAAGCGAAGCGCGAGCCGGGATCGCAAAAAAATGAGGCCTGCGATTTGTTACGGCCCCGGATAACGACTTCGGCGTTTCCGGGATGACGAATAAGGGGCATCCGTTGGCTTAGTTGGGAAACTCCGCCAAGGGAGATTGCCGTCCGTCGTTGCCGGGCGGGACCGTGGCGCATCCATCCGTGCCGTTCCGCGCCGGGGCGTGGCCGCACGGTCGTCCGCCGGCCAGCAAAAAGGGGCGCCGCGAGCGCCCCTTCCATAAGAACTGTACGAAAGCGAAGAGGTTACGCCTTCTCGGCGCCTTCCTCAGCCGCCGGCACTTCGTCAGCCGTCGTCTCCGCCAACAGCTTGAGAGACTGGCCCGGCCAATCCTCACGCTCGATGCGGCCGCCGAGCTTCAGATATTCGTCGACGAGCGCGATCTCATCGTCGGTGAAATTCGCGAGCTGCTCGAACTTGATCACGCCGATCTCGTTCAGGCGCTTCTCGTCAGCGGCGCTGAGCCCCTTGATAAGCTTCAGGTCATCCGGATTGCCCCTGGGACGCTTGAAGCCGCTGAACTCAGCCTTCAAAGCCTTGGCGCGGCTGTCCGTCCGCTCCGGAATGCGGGCCGCCTTGCCGCGCAGGCCGCGCAGGTAATAGAGCTTCGCCCGGCGAACCTTGCCGCGGCGCACGACCGTGATGCTGTCGATGAGCGGGGAGTAGAGCGGGAACACGCGCTCGACGCCTTCGCCGTAGGAAATCTTCCTGACCGTGAAGCTTTCGTTGAAGCCCCCGCCGGACCGGGCGATGCAAACGCCTTCGTAAGCCTGGACGCGTTCGCGGGCGCCTTCGACCACCTTGACGTTGACACGGAGGGTGTCGCCGGGCTGGAAAGTCGGGATGCGGCGCTTTGCCTCAAGCTGCGCCATATGCTCTTTTTCAAGCGTCTCGATGATGTTCATGCCCTGAAATCCTTCTGCGGCACATCAAAAGGGCTTTCTCTGCGCTGAGAAGCGCATGCCCGCCGCGCCAGTCGATCTGGAATGCGCCTGTTTAAGGCAAAAAATCGAGCTTGTCGATTGCAACATTTCCCTTCGGCTCGATTTCCGCGCAAGTTGCAGTGAATATGTTGACGCAAACCCCACCGAAACCCCAGATTAAGTTTATGACTCGACACTTCTCTTTCAGAGCATTTGCCGCGGGCCTCGTGCTTTTTTGCGCCCCGCTCCATGAGGCGCGAGCCGGCGATCAAGCGAAAGCGATCGTTAACGCGCTCGAACCGAGAAGCGTCGACGAGCTGTTCGAAGTGTCCCGCAGGCAGCCGGATGCGGCGATGACCAGCATCGCTCCCACGACCCCCAACACCTTCCGATTCCTGTTCGTCTGGCCAAGTTCGAACCCGGTCATGACCTACGAGCGCGTGGGACAAAGTTTCACCGAGCGCTTCGCGGGCTTCGCAAGGGAGTTGAACCTGCTCGCCGTCGGCTTCTGTCTGCCGATGCACACGCTGTTTTTCGGGACGGCTTTATTCGGCGAACGGGAGGTCCACATCGCCTATCGCGACATCGAGGTGCGCTATCTTTTTGGCCCGCGGCGGCCATGCGCGGGCCGCTATATTTCGTTTGCGGAGATCGAGGCGCATATGGCCTCGACGGCGCCGTTTGCGCATCTCGGCCCGCCCCGCATTCCCGGCGCCCCGTCCAAGCAGATGACGGCGCCCGAGGAGGGGTTGCAGCCGTTTCTCAATCCGCCGCCCGCCGCTCCCCTGGAGTAGACGGCGCCCGCTCCCGCGCCGGCCTCGAACCCTCTATGACAGCGACCGCGAACGGGCCGCAAGCATGCGCGCGCGTCGCGAAGGAGGTTGCGTAGCTTAAGTTTCACAAGTGTGGATAACAAGAACTCGGGCTGCCTGGGACCGATCCTCGCGAAGGATCGCGAGGCGGGCCGGCGATAACGGCATTTTGATGCCCAGGCCGAAATTTCATAGCTTAATGAATAGACTAGCGTGGCGGAAGCGAGGCAGCCCGGCGGCGTCGCCGGACCCTCTTCGAGGCTTCTTGACTTGACGGGTTTTGAAGGTCATAACGGCTGCAATCATTACGATTATGGGCCTTCTGTGTCTATTTTGGTACAGTTATGATCGGCGGAAGCGTTCGTACAAGAGGGGGCGACATGGGCGGTGTAGAACTGCCTCCAGATTACAGACCGTCTGAAGACGAACCATTCATGAATGAACGCCAGCGCGTTTACTTTAGAAAGAAGCTGATCGCCTGGCGCGACGAGATCCTTCGAGAGAGCAAGCTAACGCTCGATTACCTGCAAGACTCCGGGCAACATCCGGATGTGACGGACCGGGCGAGCTATGAGTTCGACCGCGGCATCGAGCTACGGGCGCGCGACCGGCAGCGCAAGCTGATCGCCAAGATCGACGCGGCGCTGGAACGGATCGAGGATGGGTCTTACGGCTATTGCGAGGAGTTGGGCGAGCCCATCGGCGTGAAGCGCCTCGACGCGAGGCCCGTGGCGACCTTGAGCCTCGAAGCGCAGGAGCGGCACGAGCGCCGCGAGCGCATCTACCGCGACGATTGAAGCGGCGTTCATATAATCAATCGGCCTCATGCCCATCGGCGTCATTTCCGCGAAAGCGGGAACCCAGTAACCGCGACGCTCATTGCATGCTGGGTCCCCGCCTTCCGACGGAAAGGCGGCTGTCCGGCTTGCGGCGCAATTACCGCGTGGCGACGATGAAAAGGCGCGGGTAGGGCAGGATCGCCGTGCCGTCGGGCAGCGGCTTGTAGAATTTCGCCAGTTCCTCCTTGTACGCCGCGAGAAAGGCCTCCTGCTCCTTGTCCGAAAGCGGCTTCAGGAAGGGGATCAGCCCCGTTCCCCGCACCCACTCCACGATGGCGTCCAGGCCGCCGGCGAGCGGATGATGATAGGTCGTCCGCCAGATGTCGACGCGCGAGCAAAGCGGCTTCAGAAGCGCGTAGTACCTGTCCGCGCCGCGGACCGCCGTGCGGGCCTTCGCGGCCTTGGCGAGCTTATCGATGAAAGGCGGGGACTCGGCGACCGTCCACATCGCCGCGTGCGACGGCTCATCGAGATTGTCGGGCATCTGGATGGCGAGGCTGCCAAAGGGCGCAAGGCGATCCGCGAGCCGCTTGAACAGGCGCTCGTGATTGCCGACCCATTGGAACACCGCGTTCGCGAAAAGCAAATCCCACGGCCCCGGCTCGTTCCAGTCCTCCACCTGCCCCAGCCGGAACTGAACGTAGGGAAGCCTGATCCGCGCCGCGGCGATCATATCGGCGGAATTGTCGACGCCCACGATCTTGGCGTAGGGGAAATGCTCGACAAGCAACTCGGTCGAATTGCCGGGGCCGCAGCCGAGATCCGCCGCCGAGGCGACCCGCACGGTTGGAACCGCCTGCAACAGGTCGCGCGCCGGCCGCGTGCGTTCGTCCTCGAATTTCAGATATTGCTCGGATGACCAATTCATTGCCGCCCCCGTTCGCTCGAATACAAAGGTGAGGCTCGCCGGGGGGTGCGGTCAAGTCTTGCGGAAGAAATGAAGCGCGGTATCGCCATAGGCGCGGGTATCGACGGCCGCCAATCCCTCGGGCGCGGGCGCGGGCGCATCCGCCCGCTCCTCCAGGACGCAAATCGCGCTCGCCGCAAGCCAGCCGCCGGCAAGGGCCGCGCCGAGCGCCGCATCGCCAAGGCCCTTGCCATAAGGCGGGTCGGCGAAGAGAAGCTGAAAGGGCTGCATGGGGGACGCCGGGCCGAGTTTCGTCGCGTCGCGCCGCCAAAGCTTGCTCGCGCCGGTCAGCCCAAGCGCCTCGATGTTCTGCCGGATGGCGCCGCGCGCATCGGCGTCGTCCTCGACGAAGAGGCAATAGGCCGCGCCGCGCGAGAGCGCCTCAAGGCCGAGCGCTCCCGAGCCCGCGAACAGGTCCAGCACGCGCGCGCTTTCGAGGCTGAAGCCGTCCACGCCGTGCGCGAGAATATTGAAAAGCGCTTCGCGGACCCGGTCGGAGGTCGGCCGCGTTCCCGTGCCCGGGGGCGCCGCGATGGCGCGCCCGCGAAACCGCCCGCCGACGATCCTCATGACTTATCCTTGTCCGCCGGCGGCCTCGGCTTGCGGGGGCCGCCTGGACGCGGCCCCTTCGCGGGGCCATCGCGCCGTTTGAAAGGCTTCTCGCCCGCCGCCGCTTCCCGCCGCTTGAACGGCTTGCCGCTGCCTTTGCCGGCGCCGCCGCCACGGCCCGGACCTTTGTCGAAAGCGCGTTTCTCGAAGGTTTTCGGTTTCCTGGCCGCGCCTGGCGCGTCGTCCGCGCGTCCCTCCCGCGCGAACCGCGGCGCTTCGGATCGGCCTTCGGGACGCCTCGCGGCTCCGGCGCGGAATTTACCCGGCTCGCCGGCTTCGCGGTCCTGACGGAAGGGCCGGCCATCGCCATCGCGCTTTCGGAATTTCGGCCGCGCCTGCTCCGCCCCTTGCTCGGGCCGGGACTTCCACGGGGGCCGATCTCCTTCCGGCTTCCCGCGTGGGGCAGCGGAACGGCCCTCGGCGCGGCGCATGTCGCCTGCGCGCGGGGGGCGGCCGGCTTCGGCGGCCGCTTCCCGGCGGGGCTTGCCGCTGAAGCGGCGTTCGCCCTCGGGACGGGGCGTGCGTTCGCGGTCCTCGCGCTGCGGCCTAGCGCTGAAGCGCCGTTCGCCTTCGGGACGGGGGCCGCGCTCGCGGGCGGGCCGCTCTTCCCGGCTGCGGAACGAGGACCTTTCGGCTTTCTGCGGGCCATCGGCGAAGCGGTCCGTATGCCGCTTTTTTTCGGGCACGAGTTCAACCTTCGGCGCCTCCGAGCCATCCATCGCCAGGATGCGCCGCCGCCTCAATGGCCTTTCCTCCGCCGCCCGTTCCGGCCTTGGCGGCGCGCTCGGCTTGCGCCTGAGATAGGTCGGCTTCGAGCGCGCCGGGGCGAGCCTTCGCTCCTCCCGCAAGGGGTCGCGCTTCACGCCAAGCTGCCGCGAAAGCCGTGGCCCGAGCTGGTCCTTCAAGACGCTGGTTTTCACTTCCTCGATCTGGCCCGGCTCCATATCGCCCAAAATGAATGGGCCGAAAGACACGCGGATGAGCCGGTTCACGGTGAGGCCCAGGTGCTCCATGATGCGGCGCACCTCGCGGTTCTTGCCCTCGCGGATCAGAAGCGTAATCCAGACATTGTCGCCCTGCTCGCGTTCGAGCTTGGCTTCGATCGGGCCGTAATTCACGCCGCCCGTCCGCAAGCCGCCGGCAAGCTCATCCAGTTTCGATTGCTCGATTTCGCCGTAAGCGCGCACGCGGTAACGCCTGGCCCAGCCTGTCGACGGCAACTCGATGTGCCGCGCCAGATCGCCGTCGTTGGTGAGAAGAAGAAGCCCTTCGGTGTTGAAGTCGAGCCGGCCCACGGAAATGAGGCGCGGCAAGTCCTCGGGGAGGGCTTCGAAAACGGTGGGCCTTCCTTCCGGGTCCTTATGGGTGGTCACGCGGCCCTTCGGTTTGTGATAGCGCCAGAGGCGCGGAGGCTCGCGCTCCGCGATGGGCCGGCCGTCCACCAGGATGGCGTCGGTGGGCGACACGTCGAGAGCCGCGCTTTCGATTGCGGCGCCGTTCACCGAAACGCGTTTTTCCCCAATCAGGATTTCGGCGTCGCGCCGGGAGCAAAGCCCTGATCTAGCGATGACTTTAGCGATGCGCTCGCCGCCCGGCTTGCCATCTTCCGGTCTTTCATTCGGTGCAGACATGATCTCGACCACAAAAGAAGGTTAGCATTCGGCTGAGCGCTTGGCGATTCGGCCACGGAGGAGAACGAGACATGCGGCGCGAGAGAATCATCAAAGCAGTGAACAGTTTGCGCGAGGCGCTTCATGCCGCGCAAATTCGGGAATTGTTGCGCGTCGCCAGAACAGGGCAGCCAGCCGACGGCGTGAACCGCACGCAGCGCATCCTTCTCGCATATAATGAGTTCATGCGCCACTATCAGCAGTTTGGCGAGGAAGAAAAAGACCTGATGAACTTCTTCGGGCTGAACCCGCTTCTCGACATCGGCTTTTGGTCCGGCCTGATCGACGGCGAGCAGGCGGTGAACCGCAAGCTCCTTTCCGATGTCGACGTTGGCGCTTACAACGTCATCTTCGTCATGCCGAAGCTGCGCGAGCTTCTGACGCGCGAAACCGACAAGGGCGAGCTTATCATCACCGACGCCCAGGGCAACGAGAGCGAAATCAAGCGCGTGCGCCTGCTCATCGCGGAGAAGGAGCGGTCGCTGACCGATCCGCAGATCGTCATCAACGTGATCCGCTCCATGGACGAGCTGTATTCCGCGCTCTCGACCTTGCATGTCGACACCGGCGCCAATCTCGCCATCGGCTCCATCGACTCGGGCAGCGCCAAGTCGTTCGACTTCTTCGGCGCCGGTCCCATCATGGAAGACGTGAACATGCTTCTCATCAACGTCTGGGACCGCATCAAATACGCGACGGAGGACAATTTCCGCTATCAGATCGAGGTCGCGATGATGGCGGCCGGCTTCATGGGCCGCATCAAGGACGCCCAAGCGCAGCAGCTGATCGGCGAGGAGCAGGCGCAGCGCACGACGCGCACGGTCGCGAAGGCGATGGAGACGCTGTTCCGCTCCGGCGCCTATACCGAGGAGATGGACGCGCCGCGCGAGATAAGGGCGAGCCAGGTGCTGACGCCGAGGACGCAGCTCATCGAGTTCAAGCATGAGGAGCGCGCCGACGCCAAACGCGACGACCTGCGTCCTGCCATTGAGCCGGCTGTCGCCGCGCCGCCCGCCGCCGGGCTGGTTCCGAAGACGGCGGAGATCCTGCGCGGCCTCAAGGACCAGCTGGAGATGAAGGAGGCCGTCCCCGAGGCCTAGAGCATCGGACTTAAAGCCGGAATCGGCTTCATGCCCTTCGGCGTCATTCCCGTGAAAGAGCGTGTGAAAAAATCGGCTTCCGGCTCTGTCTTTGGCGTCATAGCCGCCCCAAGCCAAGGGCCGCCACGACGACCGCCAGCCGCTCGCCGGCTCTCGCCGATCGCCGGAGCCTGGACGCCGGCGCGCGAGCGCCGCGATTAACCCTATTGGGTTCGTTTGGCAAAAAACCTGTTTTTGCGGTATTATAATACCGTAAAACGGCCGGTTTGGTTAATGCGCGGTTTCATTGGCGGCCCCGGCAAGCCTCGCATGGTTAATGCGCCCGGCCATGACAAAAGAGGCGATGCGGATTTTTTCACACGCGCGCAGGCGGGAATCCAGTGTCATGTGTGGCGAAGAGCAATCCAGAGCCAAGCTGACGATCCGGTCATTGGATCGCCGCGGCGGCAAAGCCTCCTCGCGATGACGCTCAGACGCCCGGTTCAGAGAACCTGATAGACCGCGGGCGAGCGCGCGGAGCCCGGCTTCGCCGCGTGGATCAGCTTCTTCTTTTCGAGCGACACCAGAACCGAATGCAGCGATCCGAGCGGAATCTGAGCCGCCTGGGCCAGCACCGCCGCCGTCACCGCGACCCGATTGCTGTCGTCGGCCTTGGCTCGCATCGCCTTCAGCACCGCGCTCTGCCGCTGGCTCAGTTCGCCCTCGGCTGGCGCGCCATTCGGCTTGGCGGCGGCCTCGCGCCTGCGCGGCGCGGCTGGCGCCTTCTTTGCCTTTGGCTCGATCTCTCCGCTCTCTTCGCGAGGCTGGCCGCCATTCTGCACATCGGCGTAATCCCGCGCGCGCGCCTCATCGAAGAAGGTTGCAACGATCTCCATGTAACGCGGCTGAACTGGGTCGGTCCGCACGACGGCCCAGGTCGATTCTTCCATGGCGACTGTCTTGAACATCCCCGTCTCGCCTCCGTTGATCCAGTTACTTTTGCCGGCAGCTGAGATTTGGCTCGTTCGCATGACAGCTCGCGCCGGCGGCCGACTCGAAACCGCAGTCAGCGTAGCGAGCATTGGTTGCTAAAGCGTTGTAAACTCAAGAAGCTTTAACCAGCAGGCGCGGCCGCTTCCTCCATTTCAGCAAGACCGCCGATCGAAGCCGGCATGCGCTCGCCGCGGCTCCGCCTTGTTCAGCGATCTTGCAGCATCCGGAGCGAACCTGCAAGCCGGGACCGCAAAACAATGAGCGCCGCGATTTGTACGGTCCCGGATAAGGCTTCGCCCTTCCGGGATGACGAACAAGGGGCATCCGTTGGCGTATTGGGAAACTCTACTTAGTCAGATGTGAGGCCGCCTCGAACGGCGCGCATGTCGCAAACTGCCGTCGCCTCGGCAGTTGATGGGGCCTCTAACTGCGGCTTGCAGAATCCACATATAGGGCGCCGCAACTGGGCCGGACGCGTGTCCCGTCCCGAATTGCCGCCAAGCTTGCAGTTGGCTCGCACGGCAATTCGAATGAGAAAAGGAACAGGAGCAAAAACAATACTCTAAGCAAACTCCGCCGATTTGCTCACCGCATCGTCATCAGCCGGCACGCATCGTCATCCCGGCCAAGCGAAGCGCGAGCCGGGACCGCAAAAAAGCAAACGTTTCGATTTGTTACGATCCCGGATGTGTCCGCTAGCGGAATAAGCCGTGAAAACATTGGCGAATTTCGTCTCTCCCGTCATGGCCGGGCATGCCCTTGGACTTGACCCGAGGGTCGAAGCCCGGCCATGACAAGATGCGGCGCGGCCATGGCGACGGAATTGGCGGAAACATCGGGGTCATCAAGTTCCAGGATGACAAACAAGGGCCATCCGCCGGCTTCAATGGGAAACTCCGCTTACTGTGGCTTATGTCTCGCAATTGCCTATGAGCGCGCGCGGCACAGGCGGCAGGCAGTTGCGAGACGCCACACTAGCGTGCGTTCCCGGCCCTGGCCGCCGATTTCCGACCCTCGGCTTTGACGAACTGCCGGAAGGTTTCAACTGTTTCGGACCATGTCGGCGCTGGCTCGGACGCCGCCAACTCCTCGGCGCTCTCGCGTGGATCGGTCATCGCCGCCGCGAAAGCCGGCGGGTCCGAAGGCGCAACTTTCGCGGCTTGCCCCCTGAAATCTCCCTTCCTCGCGCCGCGCGGCTCCGCCACTGGAGATCTCGCCGGCTGCGAGCTTGCCGCCGCGCTTAAAGGCTCCACATCGGCCGGCCGCGGTCCAAGCGCGAAGAATGCGAGCACGCCGCTCAGGATGAGCACGCACAAGCCCGCGGCGACGGCGTGGAGCCTCAGGCCCGCCTGGAGAGTTTGGGGCGGCGTGCGCCAAGGTTCGACAAGCCTGTTGGCGATCTTTGCGAGCTTGCCGCCGGGGGTCTCTGCCGCCCGCGACTCCGCCGCAAGAGCCGCCGCGCGCAGAGTTGATTGCGCCGGGATGCGGTCCGCGAGCGAGATCGCCCCGGGGCCAAGCGCAGCCTCCCGGCGCCGCTGCCCCTCGGACGCGATCGACAACGAAATCCTCTCGCGCTTGACGGCTTCGAGATCGGCGGTCAAGCCCGCGGTTGCGTTCTCGATGATCTTGAGCCAATCGAGGGAGAGCTTGTTTTCAGGCGCGGCGCCATCGCTCAACTTTAGGGCGCCATCCTCTTCGGTCTGCTCAACTTTACTTTGCATTGAGGCGCCCCCATCTCTATAAAGTCTTTTGCCCAGCAGCTATTATTAGATCGATTCGCCGATAGCGTAAGGAAAGCCGATACTATAACGAGAGTTGATCACATATAATCCGTATCGACCGGACATCATTTGCCGACGAGACTTCAAGCTGAAAGGAGCGACACGTGGCTGAATTTGCCCTGAGGGTGCGCGAGCACATTATGATTGCCCACAGCCTTCCCGATTCCGCTTTCGGCCGCGCGCAAGGCATGCACGGCGCGACCTTCATCGTGGATGTGGCTCTCTTTCGCAAAGACCTCAACCAATACAACATGGTGATCAACATCGGGCTCGCCCATGAGGCGCTCAAGGCCGTGCTCGCGCCGCTCAACTTCCAGAATCTGGATGAGACGCCGGCCTTGCAGGGAAAACTCACGACGACGGAATATCTCTGTCGCTATATCTTCGAGCAGATGGCCGAGGTTATCGCCGACGGCATGCTCGGCGATGACGGCAAGGCGCTCTCCCGCATGCGCGTGACGCTGACCGAAAGCCACGTCTCGCGCGTCTGGTATGAGGGCGCTTTGCCCGCCGCCGCATGACGGCCTTCATTTTCGCGATCCCCGGCGACCTTTCGAACTCCGCCGGCGGATACCTTTACGCGCGCAAAATCGTCCCGCTGCTGGCGGAGAGGCTCGGCATGGAGGTCTGCTCGCTGCCGGCAGGCTTTCCCGCGCCTTCCGAAGCCGAGGTTTCGGAGGCGGCGGCTCTTTTGGCGGCCCAGGCGCCGGACACGGTGCTGCTCGTGGACGGGCTCGCCTATGGGGCGTTGCCGGCGGCGGTCCTGGCGGCCCTGAAGAACCCGGCCGTGCCGCTCGTCCATCACCCGCTGGCCCTCGAAACCGATTTCAGCCCTTCCGGGCGCAGCCGCCTTTTAAGAACGGAAGGGGAGGCGCTTGCGCTCGCCCGGCGCGCGATCGTTCCAAGCCCGGGCACGGCGCGCGAATTGACGCGGCTGTACGGCGTTCCCGCCGGCGCCATCGCCGTGGCGGCGCCGGGCGTTCTTCGCGGAAAACGCGCCGTGGGCGCGCTTCCTGGCGAGCCGCCTCATATCGTGAGCGCGGGCGCGCTGACACCGCGAAAGGGCTTCGGCGTGCTGCTCGACGCCTTGAACGAGGTTCGCGATCTTCCCTGGCGCGCCACCATCGCCGGCGCGGCGGACCGCTCGCCGGATACGGCCGCGCTCGTGCGCCGGAAGATAGCGGCTTTCGGCCTCGATGAACGCGTGCGGCTCGCGGGCCATCTCGGCGAGGAGGCCCTCTCCGCCCTCTACGGTTCTGGAGACATCTTCGCGCTGGCAAGCCTTTACGAGGGCTACGGCATGGTCTTCGCCGAGGCCATGGCGCATGGCCTGCCGGCGGTCGCCTCGGGAGAAGGGGCGGTGCGGGAGACGGTTCCCGCCGATGCAGGATTTGTATGCGCAACCGGAGACGCGAGGGCCTTCGCGGACGCCTTGCGCGCCCTGCTTTCGGACGCGCCGCTGAGGCGAGCCAAGGCGGCATTCGCGTGGGCGCACGGCCAGACGCTGCCAAGCTGGGAAGACACCGCCGATAGGATCGCCGAGGTCCTCACCCGCGCCGCTCAAGACTGAGCGTGGGAAGCCCGCATTGCGATGCTCAGCTTGGGATGAAAAAGCGATCTCGCCCATGGTTCGACAGGCTCACCATGAGGTTAACCCGTTCAAACCGCTCGACCTCATCCCGAGCTTGTCGAAGGATGAAGCCCGAATTTCTAGCTTTTTAGCTGCCTGCGAGTTTGCAAAGGCGAGAGCTACTTGCTCTTTTCCTGGTTCTGCTGCGCGGCGGAGTCCTCTTCCTTGGGCGCGTCCTTCACCTCGACGTCTCCCTTGGCGTTGATGGTCACCAAGACGCCGATGTCGGCGTTCGAATTGCTGTCGTAACTCGTGACGCGCCACGTCACTTCGTTCTCGGTGCCATCCTCCTCCACGGCGAGAAAGGCGTTCGGCAGCTTCTTGTCCGAGATCTTCTTGACGGCGACGGTCTTATGGACCTTCGAGGTGTTGCCGTCCGCGCTGACGGCCATGAGCTGGAGCACGAGATGCGCCTGCGTCACGTCGCCCGAGGGAACGGTCAGCACGGTCGCCCTGAAAACGCCCGACGCGTCGCCATCGGACCAGGTGCCGGCGGTGGCCACTTCGGTCACCTCGGCGGGAATTGCGAGCGTCAGCTTCTCGGCGTCTTGTGCCTTGGCCGGCGAAAGTGCTAGACATACAACAATAAGAGTTGCGGCAATTCTTGCGTACATCGAAACTCTCTCCCTGGATCGGCGAAGCTGGCGGACCGCTCAATCGAACGAAATTGCATTCACGGCACGCCTATGCGTTCGTTGTGACATTTGCGTGGCAAGAGGTTAAGGCCATCCTAACGGCGTTAAGCGCATGGCTGCAATAACAGCAAAAACCGCTTTGCGATTATCAACACATTCGTAGGGGATTCAAGTGTCCGAACCGAACGCACTTTCTCAAGCCAAGGCAATATTGGCGCCGGTAAATAAGGATGGATATAAATTTGTTGCAATCGGAGCGGGCGCCACGCTCCTCGGCTTTTATTTATGGTCTCCGCTGGGATGGATATGCTTGGCCGTCACTTTGGCGCTCGCCTTTTTCTTTCGCGATCCCTACCGTGTCGTGCCGCAGCGCGATGGCCTGATCGTAGCGCCAGCCGACGGCGTTGTGATCTCCATAGAACCCGTGAAGCCCCCCGTGGAGCTGAATCTCGGCGAGGAGCCTCGGACGCGCGTCTCGATCTTCCTGTCGGTTCTCGATGTGCATGTGGCGCGCGCGCCTCTCGCCGGGCGCATCGATGCGTCCGCGCATCGGCCGGGCATTTACAAGAACGCCGCGTCCCCCGACGCGCCGAAGGAAAATGAACGCCACGCTCTGGCGATCGAGGCGAAAGAGGGCGTGCGCCTGGGCGTCGTTCTCGTCGCGGGTTATGTCGCGCGCCGCATCGTCACCGAGGTTCAGATCGGCGACACCGTGGGCGCGGGTCAGCGCATCGGCCTCATCCGTTTCGGCAGCCGCGTCGACATCTATCTGCCGCCGGCGGCCGTGCTCGTCTCCGAAGGCCAGCGGACGCTGGCTGGCGAGACGATCGTCGCCGACATGCAGTCGCAAGAGCCCGCTCGCACCTTCAAGCGCATATAGGGCCGGGAAACCGCGCGGTAAAACGAAGCGCCGGCTACGCCAAAACCAATTGCTGAGTTGCAATTTTCCGCCGAAAACGTTCCCATGGACGAGAAAGACGAAGCAACGATGGAGATGAGAGTGCGGCCTTCGGCTTCTACTGGCGCGGCTTCATATATAAAGACTTTCCGAAGCGGACCTCGCCATGAAGCTTGATCACGGCCGCCCTTTTAAAATCGTCGGAAGTCACCCTTCGGATGAGCCTCCCGTTCGGAGGCTCGTCAAGTATATCCCCAATCTCCTCACGTTCACGGCCGTCGTCTGCGGGCTGACCGCGATACGCCTTTCGGGCGCGGGGGAGTTTGCGCTCGCCATGACGGCGATCCTGGCGGCCGCCGTGCTCGACGCCGCCGACGGCTATGTCGCGCGCAAGCTTTCGGCCGAATCCGCCATCGGCGCCGAACTCGACTCTCTCGCCGATTTCTTGAATTTCGGCGTCGCTCCCGCGATGCTGCTTTACGACCGGCATCTGCATCAGCTTGGGCTTTTCGGCTGGATCGTAGCCGCGCTCTACGTAACCGCGACCGGGTATCGCCTCGCGCGCTTCAACGTCCAGACCAAGGCGATTCTGGCGCCGCCCGACAAGCCCCGACCGTCGAAGAAGTGGTTTTGCGGGCTGCCCTCGACCGGCGCCGCCATGGCGATCATGGGCGCGGACGCGGCGGCTCTTCGCCTTCACCCGGCCGATATTCCGATGGTGATCGCCGGCGCCGCCGTCACGGCAAGCGCCTTGATGGTCAGCAAGCTGGCTGTCCCTTCGCTGGCGGCGCTTTTCGCCTCCAGCGCGCCGAAGCGCTAATATTGGACGGGGTAATTCGCCTGGGTCTGAACCCGATCCCAGAAGGTTTCGTTGTTATAGTGGCCGGGGTAGTTGTAGCCGGCGCTGCCGAAGATGGAGGGATTGAGCTGCCAGCCGAAAAGGTGTCCGCCGACCGGCCGGCGCACATATCCGTATCCGTCCAGATAGAACTCATGGTACCGCGCGTACCGTGAATAGTGGCGGCCGTGCCGGTAATCGGCGGCGCTGCTCTCGACGGATGTTGCGAAGGCGGCGAAGGCCAGGACGGCGCTGAAAAGAATTCTGGACATTACGATCTCCCGCTTGCGTGCCCACTGTAAGCCCGAGCGGATGCCGAGGTCGGCCCGTCCGCCGTCTCAGTCAGTATAGGGGCGGGCGGCTATCCTACTAGTGAGGTTTTGCAACGGCGAAAATATATCTTCAGCCCGCGCTATTTGCCGCGAATGCGTTGTAGCCGTTCTTTACGAACCTCTGCCGCAGGATTTCAACCTGACCGCGAGGCGTCGCGTGCAGAAGCATGACCTCCCGCTTGACGAGCCCGTAATTCAGGAGCTTCTCCGCATGGTCGGAGGGAATATCCGTCACCAGGCATGGGCGCTTGATGATCTTCTCTAGCGAAACGCGTTCACCGCGCGACATCTGAATTGCTGGCATGAAAATCCTACGCACACAGCCACGATGGTTAAGGCACGCCCTGTGTGTCCGAAGGTTTTAAGCTAGATTGAGGCAAAAAAGCGTAAGCCCGGTCGATCAAAATGCATCGAACCGCTATAATGGGAAAAGCGCGGCAGGAGAAAAGAAGCGATGACGCAAGACGGCCCTGAGCAACCGGAGGTTCGCGAGTTGCGGCTCAACCCGGAGAAGTCGACGCTCTCCGTGACGTTCACGAATGGATTTTCCGGGAAGCTTCCCGCGGAGTTGCTGCGGGTTGTAAGCCCGAGCGCCGAGGTGCAGGGCCACTCGCCCTCCGAACGCAAGCTCGTCCCCGGCAAAAAGGATGTGACCGTCAAGGCCATAGAGCCCGTTGGGAATTATGGCGTCCGCCTTGTTTTCAGCGATGGCCACAACACAGGCATTTATTCCTGGGTGTATCTTCACGAGATCGCACGCAAAAAGGACGAATTGTGGAATTCCTATCGTGACGAACTGGCGGCGGCGGGGCTCTCCCGCGACCGGTGAGCGCCACGGACCGGGCGGAGATCCGTCCCGCGTTGCAAAACTGTCGCAGTCTTTCGCTATAATGAAGGCATTGGGGAAAATAATCGGCGCGCTTAGGCCTTGCCGGCGCGAAACGATCCGAACAGGGAATGTTGAACAGCTACGACAAAGGCTTGGCGGACGGCCAATCGGCCGTGCGTTTCGCGGACAGCGAGGGCGAAGGCGGCGTCCCGGCCAATCTTGCCTCGGTACGGTTCGGGCCGCTCGAGTTGCTCGCGGCGCGGAAATGGCTGATCGTCCTCTTCTCGGCCATCATGGGCATGCTCGCCGTCTCCTTCGAGGTCTCCGTGCAAGCGGCGGCGGCGGCGTGGCTCGCCTTCGCGGCGGGCGCGGCGATCATCCCGCGCTCCGGGATCCCGGCGCCCTATCGTCCCTTGATCGTAGCGCCAAGGGCCGCCGGCGAGTCCCTCCTTGTCGCGGCGTCGGTCATCGAAGGGCTTCCCGAGCCCGCTATCATTCTTGCGCGCGACGGCGCGATCCTTTCATCCAACGCAAAGGCCGAAGAACTGTTTGGCGCGCTTAGGCCCGGATCGCATATATCGAGCGCCTTGCGCAGCCCGCAGGTGCTCGACGCCGTCGCCGATTGCGGACCGGAGAACAAGCAGCAAACCGTCGGCTTCAGCGATCGCGTTCCGATCGAGCGCCACATGGCGGCGACCGTTTCCTGGCTTCAGCCCAAGGCCGATGACGAACCCGGCATTCTGGTCTTCTTGCGCGACCTGACGGAGCAGCGGCGGCTGGATCAGCTCAGATCGGATTTCATCGCGAATGCGAGCCACGAAATCAAGACGCCGCTGGCGTCGCTGATCGGCTTCATCGAGACCTTGCAGGGCGCGGCGCGCGACGACGAGGCGGCTCGCGAGCGCTTCCTGCCGATCATGGGCAAGCAGGCGGAGCGCATGGCGCGGCTGATCGACAACCTCATGTCGCTCTCCCGCGTGCAGATGCGGGCGCATTTGAAGCCGCAGGGCATCGTCAGGATTTCAGAACTCGTCGCTCAGGCCTGCCATGCGCTGGAGCCGATGGCTTCGGAGGCGGACATCCGCGTCGAGGTCCGCTCGGAGCTTGAGGACGCGACCGTCCTTGGGGATCGCGACGAACTCACCCAGGTCTTCATCAACCTCGTGCATAACGCGATCAAGTATGGACGCGCGGGCGGCGCCGTGTCGGTCGCGCTCGACCGCCGGGAGAACGGCGCCGGGAGCAGCATCGCGATCAGCGTCGAGGATGACGGCCCCGGCATCGCCGCCGAACATGTGCCGCGCCTGACGGAGCGGTTCTACCGCGTCCCCGGCTCCCTGGCGCTGGAAAGGGGGGGAACGGGGCTCGGGCTCGCCATCGTGAAGCACGTGCTGAACCGTCACCGCGGCGAGCTTCGCATATCCTCAAAGGTGGGCGAAGGGTCCAGGTTCATCGTTATCCTTGCCGAGCACAGTCCCGTTCAGCGGCGCCAAAAAGAGGCTGCGCCGGCGGTGTAAACCAAAGGCGGATAAGGCCTGAATGCGCTTTAGCCAAAATAGTTTAACCTGTCATGAAGAGTTCACGCCCCTCGCATAAAAGGATCTCGGCGCTATTCTGCCTTCAAGCGCGTACAGAACCGCCATCAGGTTGGTTGTCCATTTTCAAGGGAGAGCACAGTGAATCATCGTCTCGTCGCCACTGTGGCGGCCACGGCGGCTTTCGGCCTCATTGCCGCTGGCTCCGCATCCGCCCGCGATCAGGTCAAGATTGCCGGTTCATCGACCGTCTTCCCCTATGCGAAGATTGTCGCTGAGAATTACGCCAAGGCAAACCCCGGCCTCAAGGCGCCCGTTGTCGAGTCCGGCGGCTCGTCGGCGGGCCTGAAGCAGTTCTGCGAAGGCGTCGGCGAAGACAAGATCGACATCGCCAATTCCTCGCGCCGCATCAAGAAGGGGGAGCAGGAAACCTGCGCGCAGAACGGCGTCAGCGACATCGTCGAAGTGAAGTTCGGCTATGACGGCATCGTCTTCGCGTCCGACGTGAAGGGGCCGTCCTTCGCGCTCGAACCCAAGGATGTCTTCCTCGCGCTCGCTCCCGAAGTCCCGGTAGGCGGCAAGCTCGCCGCCAATCCCAACAAGACGCTGAAGCAGGTGAACCCGGCCTTCCCGGAATGGGAGATCGTGGCGTACATCCCCGGCGAGAAGCACGGCACGCGCGAAGTCTTCGAACAGAAGGTCCTGGTGGCGGGCTGCAAGGCCGCGGGCGCGGACAAGCTCCTCGAAGAGAAGCTGAAGGCGGAGGGTACGGCTGAGGACAAGCTGAAGGAGGCGGCCGAGAAGGCCTGCGCGAAGGTTCGCAAGGACGACGGCGGCAAGCACGCCATCGATATCGACGGCGACTACACCGAGACGCTCGCCCGGCTTTCGTCCAACAAGCAGGCCATCGGCGTGTTCGGCCTCTCCTTCTACGAGAACAACAGCGATAAGCTGAAGGTCGCCACCGTCAGCGGCGTCATGCCCACGGTTGAGACGATCGCCGCCGGCAAGTATCCCGTGTCCCGTCCGCTCTTCTTCTACATCAAGAAGGCGCATGTCGGCGTCATCCCCGGCCTGAAGGAGTACTCCGAGTTCTTCGTCAGCGACAAGATCATCGGCGAAGACGGCCCGCTCGCTCAGTACGGTCTTGTGCCGCTCCCGGAGAAAGAGGCCAAGGAGACCCGCGAGGCCGTGAAGACGCTGAAGATCCTTGGGCCGCTCAGCTAAGACGGAATATGCGTGGCGGCGGGGCGGCCGCCACGCTATTTTCTAGGCGCTTTAGGATTTTTGGTCGCTCCGGGAGTTGGCTGTGTCGCTTACCGCATTGCTTGTCAGCCTGATCGGGCTGGCGGTTGTCGCTTTCATCGTTGGATTTGCGCGGGCAAAAATCCGCGCGCGCGGCAACGAACGGTCGCTGCATTCGCTCCCCGGCTATCACGGCGGCTTTCTCGCCCTTTGGACGTCCCTTCCCGCCATACTCATCCTTCTGATCTGGGCGGCCGTGGAGCCGCCTTTCATCGACCGGCTCGTGCAGTCGACCCTGCCTCCGCATGTCCTGCAAGGGTCGCAGGCGCAAATCGGGCTCACGATGAGCATCGTGAAGAGCGTCGCGCCCGGACTTAAGGATTTCACCCCCGGCGAATTGCAGGATGCAAAAGCGGACCCTCAGGAGGCCCAGCGCCTTCTATCGAAAATAGGCATCGCCGTGGCGACCGCCCCGGACCCGGCTATCATAGCCGCCGCCGAGCTTCTGAATCAGATCAGACAGAAGAGCAGGCTCGCCAAAACTTTCGTGGCGGCGCTTCTCGCGCTTTTCGGCTTCACCGTTTCGTTCTTCCGCATCGATCTGAAGCTTCGGGCGCGGAACAGCGTGGAGCGCGTCGTTGTCATAGGCCTGATGGCGGCGTCCTCGGTCGCGATTTTGACGACAGCGGGCATCGTGCTCTCCGTGCTCTTCGAGAGCATCGACTTTTTCAAGAGCGTGTCGATCGTCGATTTTCTGACGGGTACGGTTTGGGATCCGCGTTTCGCGGGCGCCGGCGCGGCGGCTACGGAGGGCCAGTTCGGGCTCGTGCCGCTCCTGTGGGGCACCCTTTACATCTCGTTCGTCGCCCTCGTCGTCGCCGTGCCGATCGGCCTTCTGGCGGCGATCTATATGTCCGAGTACGCGCATTCGAAGGTGAGGGCGGCGGTCAAGCCGCTGCTTGAGATGCTCGCCGGCATCCCCACCATCGTTTACGGCTTCTTTGCCGTCATCACGGTCGGCCCCTTCCTGAACTTCGCCGGTTCCCAAGCCGGGCTCGCGATCCAGCCGACCAGCGTGCTCACCGCGGGCATCGTGATGGGCATCATGATCATTCCGTTCGTATCCTCGCTCTCGGACGACATCATTTCCGCCGTGCCGCGCTCGCTTCGCGAAGGCTCCTACGGCCTCGGCGCGACCCGGTCCGAAACCATCAAGCGTGTGGTGCTGCCCGCCGCGTTGCCCGGCATTGTGGGCGCGATCCTGCTCGCCGCATCGCGCGCCATCGGCGAAACCATGATCGTGGTGCTGGCCGCCGGCATCGCGGCCAACCTCACGCTGAACCCCTTCGAGTCCGTGACCACGATCACGGTCAAGATCGTCAGCCAGCTCACCGGCGACCTTGAATTCAACACGCCGCAAACGCTTGTCGCCTTCGCGCTCGGGCTGACGCTGTTCATCCTCACGCTCGGCCTTAACGTTTATGCGCTCTACATTGTGCGCAAATACCGGGAGCAGTATGAATGAGCGTCCTCGTCGATGAAACGCCCATGACCGAATACGACGCTCCCACCGCGCCGAACCGCTTCGACACCAACGCGCGCATGCGCCGCCGCCGAAGGGAGGAGGTCCGGTTCCAGATCTATGGGTTGCTGGCGATCGGCATCGGCCTCGCTTTTCTCGTGCTTCTCTTCACGTCCATCATCGGCAATGGCTGGACCGCTTTCTTCCAGACCAAGATCGAGCTTCCCATTACGTTCGACGCGCAGGAGATCGACCCCGACGGGACACGCAGCCAAAGCGCGCTCGCGAATGCGAATTATCAGAAGCTCGCCTATACCGCGCTCTACAAGACGCTTGGCGTCGACCCTGCCAACCGTCCGCTGCGCACCGCCGCCAATGCGCTCCTGTCCCGCGAGGCGGATTCTCAACTCCGCCAAATCCTCGCCTCCGATCCGTCGCTGATCGGCAAGACGAAGTCCATATGGGTGCTGGCGAGCGGCAATGTCGACGCCTTCCTGAAAGGCAAGATCGACAGGAGCCTGCCGCAGGAGAACCGGCAGATTTCGGACCGGCAAATCGCCTGGATCGACCAGCTGACGAGCGCGGGCGTGATGAACAAGCTCTTCAATTTCGGGCTTTTCACCAATCCGGCGTCCAGCCAGCCCGAGACGGCCGGCCTGTCCGTGGCGCTGCTGGGCTCGCTCTATATCATGCTCATCGTCGGGGCTCTTTCCGTGCCGCTTGGCGTCGCCGCCGCGATCTATCTGGAAGAGTTCGCGCCGAAGAACCGCTTCACCGACCTGATCGAGGTGAACATCAACAATCTCGCGGCGGTGCCCTCCATCGTTTTCGGCCTGCTCGGACTTGCGGTGTTCATCAACTTCGCCGGGCTGCCGCGATCGGCGTCGCTCGTGGGCGGCCTTGTGCTCACGCTGCGCACGCTTCCGACGGTCATCATCGCGACGCGCGCCGCCATCGGCGCCGTTCCTCCCTCGATCCGTGAAGCCGCGCTGGGGGTGGGGGCGTCGAAGGTGCAGACCGTCCTTCACCATGTCCTGCCGCTGTCGCTTCCCGGCATCATCACCGGCACGATCCTCGGCCTTATCCAGGCGCTCGGCGAAACGGCCCCTCTCCTCATGATCGGCATGGTCGCCTTCGTGGTGGACGTTCCGAAGTCGCCCCTCGATCCGGCCACCGCTTTGCCCGTGCAAATCTACATGTGGGCGACCGAGGCCGAGCGCGGCTTCGTGGAGAAGACCGCCGGCGCCACAATCGTCCTCCTCGCCATCCTGGCCGTCATGAACATCCTCGCGATGATTTTGCGCAATAGGTATGAACGCAAATGGTAGAGCTTTCCGTCCAAACGGCCAGTCCCGTCCCAGAATCCAAGGGCCAGCCGCCGGAGGTCACGGCGAAAAAGGTGTCCGTGTTCTACGGGCCGAAACAGGCGCTGTTCGATGTCAGCCTCGACATCGCGAATAGAAGCGTGACGGCCTTCATCGGGCCGTCCGGCTGCGGAAAGTCCACCTTCCTGCGCTGCTTCAACCGCATGAACGACACCATCGCCGGCGCGCGCGTCACGGGCGAGATCAAAATTCAGGGCGAAAACATCTACGACCCCGACGTTGACCCCGTCCAGGTCCGCGCCCGCGTCGGCATGGTGTTTCAGAAGCCGAACCCGTTCCCGAAATCGATTTTCGAGAATGTCGCCTACGGCCCGCGCATCCACGGCCTGGCGAAGTCGAAGGCGGACCTGGAGGAAATCGTGGTCACGAGCCTGCAAAAGGCAGGGCTGTTCAATGAGGTGAAGGATCGCCTCAACGGTGAGGGAACGGGCCTTTCCGGCGGTCAGCAGCAGCGCCTCTGCATCGCCCGCGCCATCGCCGTCAGCCCGGAGGTGATCCTCATGGACGAGCCCTGCTCGGCGCTCGATCCCATCGCCACCGCGAAAGTCGAGGAGTTGATCGATGAGCTGCGCGAAAATTACTGCATCGTCATCGTTACTCACAATATGCAGCAGGCGGCGCGCGTTTCTCAGCGAACGGCGTTCTTTCATCTTGGCTATCTCGTCGAGGAAGACGACACCGATCGCATCTTTACAAATCCAAAGGAAAAGCGGACGCAGGACTACATCACCGGCAGGTTTGGCTAGCGCGCGCTCATGAAATCGGTATCGGCCTCATGCCTGGCGGCGTCATTCCCGCGAAAGCGGGTATCCAGTAATTGCGGCGCTTATCGAATACCAGGTCCCCGCCTCCGCGGGGACGACCGGAGGGCGGCTACGTCCGATTATGCGCACGATGCTTTAGAAGCTGAGCGATGAACGCAAAAGTTCTGATCGTCGAAGATGAAGAGTTGCTGGCCCTGGTGCTTCAATACAATCTCGAAGCGGAAGGCTATCGCGTTGCGTTATCGCGGCGCGGCGACGAGGCCGAGGTCGCGATCAGCGAGGACCCGCCAGACCTGATCATCCTCGATTGGATGCTGCCGGGGCTTTCCGGCATCGAGCTTTGCCGCCGGTTGCGCTCCGGCAAGACGGCGCGCAGCATTCCCATCCTTATCCTGACGGCGCGCGGCGAGGAGCAGGACCGCATCCGCGGCCTCACCGTCGGCGCCGACGACTATGTGGTGAAACCTTTCTCCGTGCCGGAACTCCTGGCGCGCGTGCGGGCGATCCTGCGCCGCGCGAGCCCCGCGCGCATTGCGCAGACCCTTGAGGTGGAGGATCTCACCCTCGACCGCGAAGCCTACCGCGTCGTGCGCGCCGGCCGCGAGGTGCGCCTTGGCCCCACCGAGTTCAAGCTGCTCGAATTTCTCATGGAAAGCCCCGGCCGCGTGTTCACGAGGACCCAGCTTCTCGACGGCGTATGGGGCAGGGACGTGTATGTGGACGAGCGCACCGTCGATGTTCACATCGGCCGCCTGCGCAAGGCGATCAACCGCGGCAAGGAAAAAGACCCGATCCGCACGGTGCGCGGCGCCGGCTATGCTTTTGGAGAAAAGTTCCCCGGCCAGGCTCCCGTGGAATAGAAAGGAGCCGGGGGTGTCGCATTCCCCGGCTCCTGCCCCCGCTGTAAAATCTGCCCTGCTAGGCGTGCCGCCGCTTGCGCGCGGCGGGATTGTAGGCGATGGCGGCGTGATGGTCGCAGTAGGGAACGCCGAAAGTCTTGCGGCGCCCGCAGAAGTGGAAACCGTCCTCCATGGGATCGCCGATGGGCCAGTGGCACATGCAATCCTTGAGGTCGACCAGCTTGATCTGCCCTTCCGGCGCGGGCTCAAGATCTGGCAGGCCGCGCAGCGGAATGATGGGCGCTATTTTCCGCTCGACCGGCTGCGGAGAAACCTTGAGCGCCGCGTTGCCGAAGGTGCGGTACTGCACTTGCGGCGCCCGCGCCGGAAACATCGTAATGTTGGAACGCGGGCGGGCGGTTCTGATCCGGGACGTTGTGGCGCGGCCGGCGAGGCCAAGGCGATGGACTTTTCCGATTACGGCGTTCCGCGTGACTTCTCCAAGCTTGGTAGCGATTTGGCTCGCGCTAAGACCGTCCGCCCAAAGCTTTTTCAAGAGTTCAACACGTTCATCTGTCCAACTCATCTAATGTTAGCTCCTCATTTATATCGGCGGATGGACCGCAAATAAAATCCTGGCCGCTGACTGAGGGTCGGCGGGGCCACGGGTGCTAACGCAAAACAATGAATACGCGGGCAGCGTTACCAAGCCCTGAACTACGGGCGGCGTCCGGCCATGGCCGGCACAAACGGAAACGCAACCTACTGGGATACAACTCTCGCAACAGGACTAAGCGAGGCGGCGCATGCGAAAATCGCATTCGGAAGGCGATGGCGCCACGGCATCTTCAAGGGCCAATAATTGCACAAAAGGACCGGCTCCACAAATTACCGGGCCCTTAAAACCATGGACGGGCGTTCCATTTTGACGGCACTGTGTCTTTTATGCCGGTTGACAGGCTCGCAAACACACGGAAAATATGCTCACGAGCCTAAGCCGCCCGCCGCCGGAGCGGCTTTTTTAATTGGAAAACGAGTGGAAAGCATGTCCGCGGTTCTTGGGACCTATGCACGCCTCGACGTTGAGTTCGACCGTGGCGAGGGCGCCTGTCTCTTTACTGCCGCGGGCGAACGCTATCTCGACTTCGCCTCGGGCGTCGCCGTCAACGTGCTTGGCCACTCGCATCCCCATCTTGTCGAGGCGCTGACCCGGCAGGCGGCGAAGCTCTGGCACACCTCCAACCTCTACCGCGTCACGGAGCAGGAGCGGCTCGCCAAGCGCCTGACGGAGGCGACTTTCGCCGACAAGGTCTTTTTCGGGAATTCCGGCGCCGAGGCGATGGAAGCCTCCATCAAGATGGCGCGCAAATATCACAGCCATCGCGGCAATCCCCAGCGCTACCGCATCGTCACCTTCGAGGGCGCCTTTCATGGGCGCACGCTTGCGACCATCGCGGCAGGCAACCAGCCGAAGCATCTGGCGGGCTTCGGGCCGAAGGTCGAGGGCTTCGATCAGGTTCCGCTTGGCGACCTTGAAGCGGCGAAAGCCGCGATCGCGGCGGAGACGGCCGCCATCTTGATCGAGCCGCTCCAAGGCGAGGGCGGCGTCCGCTTCCCGGGGTGGGGCTTCCTGCGCGCGCTAAGGGCGCTCGCGGACGAGCGCGGCATTCTCCTCATGCTCGACGAAGTGCAGACGGGCATGGGCCGCACCGGCAAGCTCTTCGCCTATGAATGGTCGGGGATCGAGCCGGACATCATGGCGGTCGCGAAGGGGCTCGGCGGCGGCTTCCCCATCGGGGCGTGTCTCGCAACCGAAGAAGCGTCGGCCGGGATGACCGCCGGCACGCACGGCTCGACCTTCGGCGGCAACCCGCTTGCCACGGCGGTCGGGAATGCGGTCCTCGACGTGGTGCTGGCGCCCGGATTCCTTGGGCATGTCCAGGAAATGAGCTTGCACTTTAAACAGCGGCTTGCTGAGATCAGGGACCGGCGCGCAAACATTATTGAGGACGTGCGCGGGGAGGGACTTATGCTCGGCCTGAAATGCCGTATTCCAAACACGGACGTGTCCGCCATGGTCTTCGAGGAAAAGCTCCTGACAGTCGCGGCGGGAGACAATGTCGTCCGGCTCTTGCCGCCGCTTATTGTAACGGAAACAGAGTTAAAAGAGGCATGCGCAAAAATCGATGTCGCATGTGCGAGGCTCAATGCTAAACTTACACGGTGATTTAGCGCTCAAAAGGCCAATGACGCCGCGTCATTTTCTCGACATCGACGACTACGATATCGACGCACTGCGCCTCATCCTCGACTGCGCCAAATCTCTCAAGAAGACGTTCAAGACGCCCGCCGCGATCCGCCCCAAGCTGGCCGAGGGAGCGGTGCTCGCCATGTTGTTCGAGAAAACGTCGACGCGGACGCGCGTCTCCTTCGACGTGGCGATGCGCCAGCTCGGCGGCGAGACGATCGTGCTCAACCACTCCGACATGCAGCTTGGCCGGGGCGAGACCATCGCGGACACCGCCCGCGTGCTCTCGCGCTATGTCGACGCCATCATGATGCGGTCCACCTCGCACGAGACTTTGCTGGAACTCGCCCGGTACGCCACCGTTCCCGTCATCAACGGCTTGTCCGACCGCTCCCACCCCTGCCAGATTCTCGCCGACGTCATGACGCTCGAAGAGAAGAAGGGGCCGGTCGAGCCCTTGCTGGTCGCCTGGGTCGGCGATGGCAACAACGTCGCGGCCTCGTGGATCCATGCGGCGGTGCGCTTCGGCTTCACGCTTCACGTCGCGTCGCCAAAGGCCCTGCAGCCGCCGCAAAGCCTCATCGATTGGGCGCACGCCGAGGGCGGCAAGCTCGTCATGTTCGAAGACCCAGGCGAGGCGGTGGCGGGCGCCGGCTGCGTCGTCACCGACGTTCTGGGTGTCGATGGGGCAGGAGAACACGGCCGAGCGCATCGACCTTCTGCGTCCCTATCAGGTCAACGCGGCGCTCATGGCTAAAGCCGGCAAAGACGCGATCTTCATGCATTGCCTGCCGGCGCATCGCGGCAGGGAAGTGACGGACGACGTCATCGACGGGCCGCAATCGGTCGTGTTCGACGAGGCCGAGAACCGGCTGCATGCGCAGCGGGCCATCCTTGCGTGGTGCCTTGAAAAGGTTTGATGGGCCATCCTTGCGTGGCGCCTTGAAAAGGTTCGATGGGCCATCCTTGCGTGGCGCCTCGAAAAGGTTCGATGGGCCTGCGATGCCTTCTGCCGCTCGCCGTCATCCCGTGCGCGCCGCGGCATGAAATGCCGCCGCGCGGACACGGGATCGCCCGCGAACGCCGACGCCCTGTACGGTCCCGGATAACGCCTTCGGCGTTTCCGGGATGACGCCTGCGGAACCGTTGACCGCGATAATCGGCGCGCCAGCGCGGGAAACCCCTCAATGCCCGGCGGACACACTCCGGTGCAATTTCGCCACAGCCCCGTCTGCCTGCACAACCTTGGATCGACCGCTTGTGGCGCAAACCGCGAAATCGCAACCTGGGATTGCTAAAAACGGCCTTTTTTGCCAAACGAACCCAATAGGGCAAACAATTCCCTAACGTGGCGAGGGGTTTCCCGCGCCGGCGCCCTTCGCCCCCCGGCAAAGCTGAGCCGTTGACATCGAGGCCGCGCGGACCATTTCTTGCGAGGGGCGATCGAAGCCGCTTCTTGAAAGTCAGCCGGGAGCCGGGCCTTGCAGGAGAAAAGCGCCGCCGGGAGCGTAAGCGTCGCAACCAGCGTGCGCGACATCGCCCGGGACCAATGGGACGCGTGCGCCAATCCGCCGGACCGGCCCTACAATCCCTTCCTCGCTCACGACTTCTGGCTCGCGCTGGAGGAGAGCGGATCGGCCTCGCCTCGCAAGGGCTGGGCGCCCTGCCACCTCGTCTTGAAGGACGCGAACGGCGCCGCCGCGGCCATCCTGCCGTGCTATCTCAAGTCCCATTCCTTCGGCGAATATGTCTTCGACCGCGCCTGGGCGGCGGCCTATGAGCGGGCCGGCGGGCGCTATTATCCGAAGATGCAGAGCGCCGTGCCCTTCACGCCGGTTTCCGGGCGGCGCATCCTGATCCGGCCCGGCTTTCCCGAGGAGCACGCCCGCGCCGTGCTTGCCTCCGCCGCCGCCGGCCTCGCCAAGCGAAACGGCGCTTCGTCCTGGCACATCACCTTCGCGACCGAAGCGGAATGGGAGGCGCTCGGCGCGCAGGGCCTGCTTCAGCGGACGGACACGCAATATCACTGGCACAATCGCGGCTATGAAAACTTCGACGGCTTCCTCGCCGCGCTGGCGTCGCGAAAGCGAAAAGTCGTGCGCAAGGAGCGGGAGCAGGCGCGCGCCTCGGGCGTCAGCCTCGAATGGCTCACCGGCGCCGGCATCGAGGAAGCGCATTGGGACGCCTTCTTCAAGTTCTACGTGGACACCGGCAACCGCAAATGGGGCAATCCGTACCTCACGCGCAAATTCTTCAGCCTCCTCGGCGAGCGCATGGCGGACCGCATCCTCCTGGTGATGGGCAAACGCAACGGCGCCTATGTCGCGGGCGCGATGAACATGATCGGCGGCGACACGCTCTATGGCCGATACTGGGGCTGCCTCGAAAACCACAGCTTCCTGCATTTCGAGGCCTGCTATTATCAGGCTATCGACTACGCCATTGCGAACAAGCTCGCGCATGTGGAGGCGGGCGCGCAGGGCGAGCATAAGCTCGCGCGCGGTTATGCGCCGGAGACCACCTACAGCCTGCATTATTTCGTCGATCCCGGCCTTGCCTCGGCGGTCGACACCTATTTGCGCCAGGAGAGGGAGCTTGTCGAGCGGGAGAAGGAAATCCTGAGCGATGCGCTGCCTTACAAAAAGTGCGACTAATACCGGCGGCCGAAAGTCTCGACCGCTCCGCGGCGTCGTCCCCGTCCCCGCCTTCGTGGGGATAAACTCCGGCGGGGACCCAGGTATCGCTGCGCTATTTCAATAGCTTCAGCCGCCGGGATGACTGGATTCCCGCTTTCGCGGGAATGACAACAAAAGGGCCGGCGCGATTGTCCGGCGGTAAGGCATCGGACTTAAAATAGGAATCGGCCTCATGCCCATCGGCGCCGTCCGATTAAGCGCACGATGCTCTAAGCCTCAAACCAGGCGCTCCATGCTTTCGAGCGCTCGCGACGCGACCCGCCTTGTAAGCTGCACCGCTTTTCTCGCGCGCTCTTCTTCAAGGCTTTGCAAGAGCCGCTGAACCGCGACGCGCAGATCCGCCGCCTCCGGGTGCTGGAAGCCGGGCGTGACGGCGGCCTCGCGCCTGCTCGCCGCCCCGGCAAAACAGAGCGCCATGAAGTGCGCTTGCTGGACCGGCAGCAGCCGGGCTTTCAGCTTGGAAAAATCGTCCTCGCTTCCAATCAGATCGCGGTGGGTTACGGCAAGGAGTCCTCGCAGCCTGAGCCGCCGCGGAAGTTTCGACCAGGCGCGCCGCTCCGTTTCCCGCCATGCCTGCGTCGCGACCGTCGCCCAGATGGCCGCGTCGACGCCTTGCCGGGGAATTGCGGCGAGATCGGCGTTGAACAGAGGATTTGCGGCCCCCGGGAAATCGAGGATTTCGATCCGCCGGAGCTGCTCGCTCGGCAGCCCGACTTCGAGGCGCAGAAGCTTCCCCAAGGGAAGCGCGTCATGGACGCTTAGCGCAAACTTCCGCCCATTCTCATGAACGGCCTCGACAACTGGCGCCGGCGCATGCCGCAGGAGAGTCGGCAGCCGCGTGTTCGCCACCGGCAGAGCGGGCAAGGTTATCTCGCCCGCCAGCACATTGGCGATCGTGGACTTGCCGGAATTGGACTCGCCGAGGATGGCGACGCGGAATGGCCGGTTCAGAGCGTGCGCGATGCGGCTGAGCCTCCGGCTCGCTCCATGCAAAGCGGGATGAGAATGCGCGCTCCGTTGCAGGAGCCTTTGCGCGGCGTCGAGCTGTTCGATCAGGGTCTGCATATCCTCGGGATGCTCCCCGCCGCAACGTCCGGAGACGTTGATCTCCTCTCCATATGAGAACAATCGCCCGGCGCAACAACTTACAAATGTCGCCAAATACGCCGCAAACTTGGCGACAAAGCACTAAATTCTTCGTATGCTGGGGGATAGGTTATGGCTTCATTGCTCGGGGCAGGCGGTGAACGCAGCGTAACAAAGTTACCGAAAGTTTTTTTGGCCTGCAATTATGCTGAAGTTTTTCAGGTTTCGACCGGGCAAATCGGCGCAAGGGTATGTTCCAACGAATGTGTCCGAACCTGTCCCGGCGAGAGCGCCGCAAAGCGCTCTTTTGCGCGGCATCCTCGGCTCTGAAACTAGTCTGGAGCGCGCCTGTCAGCAAGAAAGAAAGATCGCCTGCGCGCCTTCCTCCCAAAATTTAAATGTCGGCGCGAGGCTCGCGGACTCCAGGCGCGAGGCCGTGGACGCCGCAAGGAAACTCGCGCCGCTCGTCGATAAAGAGACCGCCGAAACGCTCCGGTCCATCGTCGAGGACCTTGAGAGCAGCGTTTGCCGTATCGCCATCGCGGGACAGATGAACGCCGGCAAAAGTTCGCTCATCAACGTCCTCGTGGAGCAGGCCGAACTGCTGCCCGCGGACATCAACCCCTGGACGACTGTCATAACGAGGCTGCATTTCGCCGTGCGCGGAAAGCCGGCGTCCGGGGCGTCCTTCCGGTTCTTTTCGCATGAGGAATGGCGGCGCCTGGCGGCCGGCGGCCGGACGCGCGAACTGACCGAACGGATCTTTCCGGATTTCAACTGGGACAGTCTCCAGGAGCAGCTTGAGATCATGCGGAAACAGGCCGAGAGGAAGCTCGGCCCGCGGCTCGATGCGCTGCTCGGCGCCGAACATTCCTATGCGACGCTCACGCCCGGCCTGCTCAATCGCTATGTCGGCGCCGGACATCCCGAAGGCGCCGGCGCGACGCCGGCTTCTGAAGGGGAGTTCTCCGATATCACCAAGATCGCGGATGTCTTTTTCGATCTGGGCGCTTTCAGTTATCCGGCGATTTTGATCGATACGCCCGGCGTCAACGATCCGTTCCTTGTCAGAGATGAAGTCACGAGGCAGAGCCTGCAAGCGGCCGATATCTGCGTCGTCGTGGTGACGGCCCGGCAGCCGCTCTCCACCGCGGACTTAAGCCTTTTGCGTCTCTTGAGGAGCCTCGACAAGAGCCGGTTGATCGTATTCCTGAACAGGGTCGATGAAATAGATGGCAGCGAGGACGTCTTGCGCGCCATCTCGCATCGCGTCTCGGTCATTCTGAAACAGGAGTTTCCCTCGGCTCGCATTCCCATCGTCATCGGCAGCGCTCTTTGGGCGCGGCAAGCCTTGGCGGCCAATGCGCCGGAGGGCGAGCGCGGTTTCCCGAATGGTTTCGACTGGCCCAGTCAGCTCCAGATCGCCAGCGGAATATCGGCCGATGCGCTGCTTTTGAAATCTGGGGTTCCGGCCTTGGCGTGCGCGATTTCCGAGCTGATGCAAACTGGCCCCGTAGCCGACGCGATCGAGGATTCCCGAAAGCTGATCGACGCCTTGTGCTGGAATCTCGCCGCCTGCCTTCAAACTCAAATTCAGGCTCTGTCCAACGCGGGCGGCGCCAAAGAGAAAACGGAAGCGCTCATCTCATTGAGAGGAGAGCTCGCGGCCAAGTTCGCCGACTTGCCGCAAACCCTCGCGGCGATCCGTTCGCGGGAACTCGATAAACTCCGCTCGACGCTCGATGCGACGGTCGGCGCGTTCGTCGCCGAGCAGGACAAGAAAATAACGTCCGCGTTCGCAAGCCAGTTCGATACGCGGCTTCGCATCAAGCTTGAGATCGAGTTCCTGAACGCTTTCGAGAAGGCGGCGGGATCGATGGCCGCCGCGCTGAACGGCTTCGTCGCCGAGGCGTCCAGCCTTATCGAAGCGAGCGGCCTGATCGACAGGCTCGCCATCGATGCGGCCGGCAAGGCGGTTCTGTTCGAGCCGCCCTCGCTCGCGGCGCTGGGAGAGCCCGCAACCATCGAAACCGCGGCAGGTCTTGAAGAATGCTTCTTCGAACGCTTGCCCGAGAATGAGCGCCTCGATTATTTCGCGAAAGCCGTGGCGGCGGACTTCGCCCCGATCCTCGCCAAACTCGAAAGCGAGGCTGAAGCGCGCCTGTCCCAAATCGCCGAAACGCTGGACGGGCAGATGCGCATGCTTACGCTGCGCCCGCTCGAAAAAACCATCGCCCGAATTTCGACGGCCCTCTTTGAAGTTGAAATCTCCGGGACCGGCGATGGCCTTGCGCTCGCACTCGACGACGCGCGCGAGACGATCGCGCGTTTGAAACAGATCATGCGAGCCGATTTTCCGAAGACCCTGCCCCGCCATGGCTAATGTGAAGTCCGGCGGGGCCTCGCCGTCCGCCGCCGCGAAGCGAAGGGGCTTGGACTTCGCAAGCGCGCGACAAAGCGCCCAAGAATTTCGGACATGAACTCCACATCGCAATCCTATCTCACATACTTTCACCCAACTGATCCGTTACGGTTGCGTTCTCGGTCTTCACGAGTGAAATTCCCCGGTCGCGACACCCTTTTGACGATCTTTCGAAATGTGGAGCGGAAGGCTCGCTCGCTTAGGAAACATTTATCGGGCTGGCCCCCAACATCGGCAAGCGATGAAGGGGCGGTTCCTATCCCAGTTCAGGGGAGGCGAATGTTATGCGGTTTACAAGGCTTCTCGGCGCGAAAAATAGCGCGAAACTTCTTGCTGGCTTTCTCTTCGCTCTTGCGATTGCCCTATGCGGCATGGAAGCGCCGGCAAGAGCGCAGAGCTGTGGATCGGACTATGCGATCCAGGAGGGGGAATCGCTCGCCGATATCGCCACGCGCGTCTACGGCAATGCCTCCCAATGGACTTTGATCTTCTACGCCAATCAGGACCGCATGGGCGCCAATGCTTCGATGCTGGCGCCCGGCTTGACCATCCGCATTCCCTGCGTTGCCGGCCAGCAGCCTTCGGCGGCGCCGGTGGCCCAGGCCGCGCGCCCCGCCGAACAGCCGGCGGCGGCGGCCGCAAACGATGGGATCGAATTGTCCTCCGCTGTCAGAAGGATGGAATTTCTCACCGCGGATGGCTTGACGCCCTTTTCGGATCGCTCGCTGCTCAAAGGCGGGATGATGACGCATATCGCCACCGCCGCCATGGATCTCATCAAAGACCAGTCGGCGGGCGCCTTCAGTTACAACGTGTCCTGGGTCAACGACTGGGCGGCGCACCTGAACCCGCTGCTGATCACGCGCGCGTTCGACGCCGGCATGCCCTGGATCAAGCCCGATTGCGGCAAACTCGCCGAGCTCTCTTCCGACGCGAAATATCGCTGCCAGAAATTCTTCTTTTCCGACCCGATCTTCGAAGTGTTCACTGTCCTTTTCGTGAAGAGCGACTCCGCGATCGCGTTCGCGAAGGACGAGGAGATCGTCGGCAAAACGCTGTGTCAGCCGGCGGGCTTCTCCACCTACGAGCTTGACAAGGGCGGACGCAATTGGGTCAAGGACAACAAAATCGTTCTCATGCAGCCGCAGACCATAGAGGATTGCTTCCGCCTTCTCGATTCCGGCACGGTCAGCGCCGTCGTCACGTCCGACTTGACGGGAAAAGCCGTCGCTTCCGCCCTTGGCTTGGGAGATCGCGTCAAAAACCTTCAGAGGCCGCTCGCCATCGGCTCCTACCACCTGATCGTGCCGAAGACGCATCCGCACGCCAGCACGATGCTGTATTATTTCAATACGGCCATAGGCAAGCTCCGGGAATCAGGAGAGTTTGACAGAATCGTCGACAGTCATCTGTCCAAATTCTGGAGCGCCCAGGAACGGAAGTAGGCGCCTCGCGAATTTAGGGGGTCATGCCAAAAAGCAAGAGTTCAGCCTCGCTTGAGACGTCACAGATGGACAATGCCTTTCACAGCGAAGCAGACGCGCTGCCTCTTGCAACCGGACATGATAATGAGTTGCGCCCGCCCCGGCTTGCATGGGCGCCGTTGCCGGTTTTCTTTGCCATCGTCATCGGTCTTTGGCTCAAGAATATCCAAACGCCGAGCGAGACGCCGGAGCTGCTCACCGCGCTCAATCTCATTCTTACCACCGCGCCGTTCCTCGGCATCGCGCTCCTGTTCCTTCACAGCTTCCTGACGACCGGCGCCCCCGGCGTCGCGTTGTTTGGCTGCGGCGCCGTGCTCTGGAGCGCATCGGGCTCGGCCTCCCTTTGGCCCCTTCTCGCGCCCGCCGGGGACGCAGCCAACATCGCCGTCACCATCCACAACCTTATCGTCTGGGCGGCGTCCCTGAGCTGCCTGGCGGGGGCCGCGCTGCTCCTTCGTGGCTGGCCCGCGATAAAGGAGCGCATGCTCGTGCTTGCCGCCGCCTATGGTCTGGCGCTCGCCGCGGCGGTCTTTATCGCTTTCGCGGCTTTGAAAGGCTGGACGCCGGTCTTCTTCGTCCAGGGCGAGGGGGCCACGGCTGAGCGCCAATTCGTGCTTGGCTCGACGATCTTCGCAATCCTTTTGACGCTCTCCCTTCTGCGGAAGGGCATAACCCTTCGCTCGCCGTTCCTCGATTGGTTTTCTCTTGCGTCGATGCTGCTCGCCATCGGCTATGGCGGCCTGATGATGCAAACCACGATGGGCGGCGTGCTTGGCTGGGTCAGCCGCGCGGCTCAGTATTCCGGCGGCCTCTATATGCTCACGGCCGCATATGTTGCGTTTCGCGACACAACACCCGCCTTCGTGGTTCTTGCGCCGTCCCAGGATCGGACGCCCCACCGTTACAGCATTGCGATCGCCGCCGTTCTCATCGCGGCCGTCGCGCGTCTCGTGTCTCTTAACGCGCTTGGAACGACCTTCGGGTTTATAACATTCTATCCGGCGGTCATGCTCGCCGCGCTCTATGGCGGCTTTCGCGCGGGCGCGCTGGCGACTGTCTTCGCCGCTGCGATAGCCGATTATTTCTGGATCGCGCCGGCGCAGTCGTTCGCAATCAACTCGCCCTTCGATTGGCTGGCTATCCTCATCTTCGTTGTCAATTGTCTGCTGATCTCCTGGATCGCGGAGCTATTGCAAAAGGCCCAGGCGCGCGTGCGCGGGTTGGAAGCGGACCGCCGCGCCGAGCTGGAGCGCTTGGTTGCGGAGCGGACCGCCGAACTGGCGCTGGCGAACGAGGCCAAAACCCGTCTTCTCGCGGCGGCGACGGCCTCGGAAGCGGAGCTACAAGCCGTGTTCGACGCGGTTCCCGCGGGCATTTGGATCACCCGCGATCCGGCCTGCTCGACCATGCGGGGGAACCGGCTCGGCAATGGCTGGATGCGTATCTCCGAGGGCGTCAACGCTTCCAAATCCGCTCCCGGCCCGAGCATCCTCCGCTTCGAAGTCTTCGACAAGGACGGGCTGCCCGTGCCGAACGACCAGCTTCCCATGCAGCGGGCCGGACGGGGCGAGGAGGTGATGGATTACGAGTTCGAATGGCGGTTTCCGGACGGAGAAAGCCGGAGTCTTTACGGAAACGCCACGCCCTTGCGCGATGAAGCCGGAAACGTTGCCGGCGCGGTCGCGGCCTTCATCAACGTCACCGGACGCAAGCGGGCCGAGGAAGCGCTGCGCGAAAGCGAGGAGCGGGAGCGCATCGAGCGGCACGAGTTGGAGGCCATCCTGGAGGCCATGCCGGCGGCGGTCTTCATCGCGGAGGACCCGGCCTGCGCCCGCATGAGCCTTAACCGCGCGGGCCGTGAGCTTCTGCGCCTTTCCCCGGATGCAAACGCGTCTAAATCCGCGCCGGAAGGCGAGACTCCCCAGCATTTCGAGGTGTACTCGAAGGGACGCAACCTGAGGCCCTGCGAGCTTCCCCTACAGCGCGCCGCCGCCACAAAGACCGCGATCGAAGGCGCCGAATTCGAGCTCCGCTTCGTGGATGGCGAGTGCAAGCATTTCTTTGGGAATGCGTTGCCCCTTCTCGACGATGAGGGAGAGGTGCGCGGGGCCGTCGGCGCCTTCCTCGACATCACGGATCGCAAACTCGCCGAGGACGCGCTGCGCGAAAGCGAGGAGCGGCTTCGGCATCTGGGCGATAGCTTGCCGGACAGCGCCGTTTACCGCTACGGTCACGAGGCAAGCGGCGCGCCTCGCTTCCACTATGTCAGCGCCGGGATCGAGCAATTGAATGGCGTGAGCGCCGAGGAGGTGCTGCGGGACGCGAGCGCGCTCCACCGCCAGATCCTCCCGGAGTATTTCTCCAGGCTCGCCGAAGCGGAACGGCTCAGCGCTCGCGAAATGTCGGATTTCAAGATGGAAATTCCGATGCGGCGCCCCGACGGCGAACTGCGCTGGATGCGATTGCAGTCCCGCCCCCATCGCACGGAAGACGGCCGCGTGATTTGGGACGGCGTGCAGACCGACATCACCGAGCGAAAGCAGGCCGAAGCGGCGCGGCGCGAGAGCGAGGAGCGTTTTCGCGGCATCTACCAGCACGCCGAAACCGGCATCGCCATTACGGACCTGAAGGGCCGCTTCCAATCTTGCAATCCTGCCTTCTCCGCCATGCTGGGCTATACGGAGCAAGAGCTTCTTGGCCTCCATTTCCCGGAACTCGTTCATCCGGAGGATCGCGAGGAAAATGTTGCGGTGGGCGCCCAGCTGCGCGAGCAGGAGATACCGTCCTTCGATTTCTTGAACCGGTATATCAGGAAGGACGGCAAGGCCATATGGGTGCACAAGCGGGTCTCCATGCTGCGGGACGCCAACGGGAAACCCACCCACCACATCGCGCTTGCCACCGACATGACCGAGCGCAAGCGCTATGAAGAGCACATCGGGCTCCTCTTGAAGGAGGTCAATCACCGCGCCAAGAACATGCTCGCGCTCGTCCAGGCCATCGCCCGGCAGACCGTGGCGGCGGACCCGAAGGATTTCGTCGAGCGCTTCGGAGAGCGGGTCCGCGCGCTCGCCGCAAGTCAGGACCTCTTGGTGAAGGCGAAGTGGAACGGCGCGGACCTTCATGAACTCATACGCTCGCAGCTCGCGCATTTCGGCGATCTGATCGGCGCCAGGATCGGCCTTTGCGGGCCGCCGCTGTTCATCTCGGCCTCGGCCGCGCAAACCATCGGAATGGCCTTGCACGAACTGGCCACGAACGCCGGTAAGTATGGCGCGCTTTCAACCTCGGCCGGCCGCGTCGATATCGCCTGGAGTTTGGAGCGCGACGGCAATGGCGAAGGGCGCTTTGAGCTGAGCTGGCGCGAGAGCGGCGGCCGGCCTGTGAGCCAGCCCTCCCGGTCGGGCTTCGGCTCGACCGTGATTTGCGGCATGGCCAGGATGAGCCTCGAAGCCGATGTCGATCTCGACTTTGCGCCGGGCGGACTGATCTGGCGCCTGCGGTGTTCCAGCGAAAAGGTTTCAGAACATCGGACTTAAAGCCGGAAGCCGCTTGCGGCTATCCGGGACCGCACAAAACGCAGCCTGAGTTCTCAACGATCCCGGATAGGGCGCAAGAAGCGCCCTTCCGGGATGACGATGGTGAAAACGCTGCGGAATTAAACCGGAAGGGCGTGGGTCGAAGCCCGGCCATGACAAAAGAGGCGATTCCGATTTTAAGTCCGATGCTCTAATGCGCGGTTTCGTGAGCCAACGCATCGTATCTCGGCCGGCCATCCGCGATGGTCTGGCCATTGACGATATAGGCCACAAACTCGGCAATGTTGGTGCAATGGTCGCCGATCCGCTCGATATTCTTCCCACAGAAAAGCAAATGCGCGGCGTATGAAATCTTTTTCGTGTCTTCCATCATGTAAGTCAGCAACTCGCGGAACAGGGAATCGTACCTGCGATCGATCTCCTCGTCCCTATGCCAGACCTTGAGCGCCATCGCCGTGTTGCGCTGCGAGTAGCTGTCGAGCACGGTCTTGAGCTGCCACAACGCAACGTCGCCCATTCCCCCGATGCTCTTGGTCATGGGAGAGAGCCACGCTTTCTCGTCGAAGTTTCCGATGCGTTTCGCTATGTTCTTCGCCATGTCGCCGATGCGCTCAAGGTCGCCGGCGATTCGCGTGGCGCCGACGATGCTCCTCAGGTCGACGGCGACCGGCTGACGGCGCGCAATCATCTGCACCGCGCACTCCTCGATCTCGCGCTGCATCGCATCGATGGCCGCGTCGGCCGCCACGGCCTCCAGCGCCCGCTCCGGATCGGCCTGCGCGATGGCGCCGAGCGCTGACTTCAGCTGCTCCTCGGTCATTCCCCCCATCCGGGAGATTTTGGCGTCGAGGGATTTGAGGTCCTGGTCGAAAGAGGCGACGGTATGAGCGTTCATCGCGGTCCTTTCCGGAAATGTATGATGTCGGTGTTGGCCGCGCCGGGGCTTCGCGCCTGGCGCAGGCGGGCGTTTCGACGATCATCCCCTCATTTCACGACAAATTCGTAACAGCCGGCGCAGAGAACGCCGCGCGGACGCCCATGCCCACAACCTCTAGCAGGATGCTGAAAATCCGATGGCGCCCATGCCCTCATGGTGAGCTTGCCGAACCGCGACGGGCTCACCATGAGGTTAACCTGTTGAAAACGCGACGCCTCATCCTGAGCTTGTCGAAGGATGGAGCCAAAAAAATACGGGTTTTTCAGCAACCTACTCCCGCCGCGACGCCGGGATTCGTCCCCATGCCCGCCGGCGCGACGCCTCAGCGATGTTGAAGACAGGCGAGGATTGCATATCCGCCGTAAAGGCGCTGGGTCGCCGCCGACAACCCCATCTGCTCCGCCAGCATGCCGATCTTGCGCTCCATCGAAGGGATGGGCGTTACCGAAAAGCGCGAGAGCCAGGCGAGCTGCGCGCGGCGGAGGAAAGCCGGGTAGCCCTCGAAATCGCCGAAGTCGAGAATGATAAGCTTCCCTTGCGCCGACACCGAGGCCGCGGCGCGCCGGACCACCTCCCGCCATTCCGGGATCATCGAAACGGCATAGGAGATGAAGACGCAATCGAACGTCGCGGGGCCGAACAGCTTCGCCGCGTCGAAAGCGGTCGCATCGCCCTTGGCGAGAACGATGCGAGACTCCAATCCGGCCGCCGCGACGGAGGCGCGCGCCGTGCGCAGCATCTCCTCGGACACGTCGAGGCCATAAAAGCGCGCGCTGGGGTACGCCCGCGCCGACAGGATGAGATTGCGCGCCGTGCCGCAGCCCACTTCGAGAACGGCGCCGCCTATCGGAGGCTCAAGGCTTTCGATCAAGCGGTCGCGGCCGAAAAGGTAGTAGCGCCGGGTCGCATCGTAGATAAAGCGCTGGCGCCGGTAGATGGCGTCCATCTTCTCCGCCGCCGAAGCCGGTATGGTCATGGCGCTCATGCCTGCAAAATATAAAGGTGGAAGCCGCCGTAGATCGCGGACCTGTCCTTCAAGGTCAACGCGCGGGACTGTTCTTCGGCATAGCTCCAGCGGGAGAGGATGTCTTCCGGGATGCGGCCGGGAAGGATGCTCGGCTCGCCCGCGGTGCGGAAGATGACGCGCGCGCCGGGGCGCGCCGTCCGCGTGATCTCTTTCCACAGCCGCGTCAGCTCGGCGTCGCCCATCCAGTCCTGGGCGTCGAGCAGCACGTAGCGGTCGAGGCTGTTCGCGGGCGCGGCGGCGAGATGGTCGGTAAAGGAAGCGTGGTGGACCGAGACGCGCGACGCGTTCTCGCGGACGAGCGCGAAGTTCGCCGGATCGAGATAAGGCGGCAGCGGGCCGCCCGCCGGAGCGTAGCGGCGGCCGAAAGCCTGCCAGGCGAAGTAATTCTCGGAGAGCGGAAAGCCGCAAGCCAACCGTTCGAGCCGCTTGCGCAGAACGTCCGCCATGCCGCCTTCGCCGCTCTCGCCAAGCGCCTTGTATTGCGCGGGCGGTATGCCGAGGCCGTAAAGCGACGCCGGCCGGTTGACGAGCCAGCGAACGGCCTTCTTGTTAAAGATCGGCGCGAATTTTTCATCGAAAATGCGGCGCTGCTCGTCGAGCGTCTGCGCTTTCAGTATGACCCTCGGATTGACGCCGCTCAGCCGCGCCAGGAAATGGCTGGCGCCGATGAACGTGCCGAGAAGGCCGGCGCGATAGAAGTTGCTGGCGAAACGGCGAATGCGGCGGGTCCGGCGCAGTCCGGTGCGCGCCAGCCAGTAGCTTGCCGTGACCGGATCGAGATGCGGCAGAAGATAATGCTTGAAAGCGGCCACGTTCGCCGACGTGTTGGCCGCACCGAAGAAGCGGTAGAAGGCGTCGTAATTGGGAAGATGCTGGGCGGCGGCGAGCTTGAGCCGGTTCAGCGCCACATGCGCCGCATTGATGTCGATGGCCGTGACATGGGCTGGACTTGCCGTGAGGTAGCTCAGGACGTTGCAGCCGCCGGACGCTATGGCGATGATGCGGCTGTCGCCATTGAGCGCGAGCGCTTCGAGATCGACGGCCGGATCTTCCCAAATCTGGGCGTAAACCAGGTTCGAGAAGGCCATGGTGAAGAGCCGCTCCCGCAGGCCTTCGGCCGATAGAGGCTTGCTCCGGCGAACGGCGGCGCCGATCAGTTCCGCGCTCTTGAGACGTTTTATTCCTGCAACGTGGGCCAAATCGCACCCCCCCTTAAATCATGCCTTTGAGTTATCGGCCTTCGCGGCCGCGATCGGCTTTCCCGGAGCGATCCATCTGGCGGTCGCCGCGCCGGCGCCCGCTTTGCCTTGAGACAGGCTTTGCAGCGCGAGCATGGGCGCGGGCGCCGGGATAGCCAGCTCGGGCCGCCCGGCCGCTCCTTTGACCCAGCAGATTTGATGCAGCTTGCCGTCGTAGTCTTCGGCGATGGCCGTGCAGCTTTCTACCCAGTCGCCGCAGTTCACATAGCGGACGCCGTCGATCATGCGATCCGCCATATGATGGATATGGCCGCATATCACGCCGTCCGCCCCGCGCTTTTTCGCTTCCGCGGACAAGGCTTGCTCGAATTCGCCGATGAAGTTCACCGCGCTTTTTACTCTCATCTTGAGGTAGGCCGCAAGAGACCAGTAGCCGAAACCGAAGAAACGCCGCACAACGTTCAGCGGACGGTTGCACCATATCAGGAATTCGTAGGAACGGTCGCCGAGGAAGGCGAGCCATTTCGCATAGCGTACAATCACGTCGAACTCGTCGCCATGCAGCACAAGGTAGCGGCGGCCGTCCGCCGCCTCATACACATCGTCGTGGCGGATTTCGATGGCGCCGAAGCGCATGCCGCAATAGCCGCGCACGCCCTCGTCGTGATTGCCCGGAATAAAGACGATCTTCGTTCCCTTGCGGGCCTTGCGCAGGAGCTTCTGCAACACGTCGTTGTGCGATTGCGACCAGAGCGGACTGCGCCTCAGGCTCCAGAAATCGACGATGTCGCCAACGAGATAGATGACGTCCGCCTCGTGATAGCGCAGGAAATCGAGGAACGCGTCCGCCTGGCAGGCGCGGGCGCCAAGATGAATGTCCGAGACGAAAATCGCCCGGAACCCGCGAGGCGCCGCGCCTGGGGTTCGATCAAAATCCTTAGGGCTTGCGGAAGCCATGGCCGTTTTTCCTCTTTGTCGCCCGCCAAAGGCGGGGCCTTGCCCCCCACGCGAAAAGCGGAGCGCTCACGCAAGCGGTTGGCGTGCCTCTTCAGCTCTCATCCGCCGGCCGCGCAATGCCTCGGAAGCGGCGGCAAAACGGGGTACGGGGCGGCTTCAATATCGCCAGGGAAGGCAGGAAAATCGCACACAGCCGCGCCTCTTGCGGCTTCGTTCCTGGACAAGGTCTGCGGCATGCGATTCCTTAGACTTCGCGGTTAAATTTTCATTCCTCTAAACGCCTTCGATGACAGACGTGTGAACCTCGGCCACGCCGCCGCGGAAGGGTAAGAAAGCCTTGGATCGTATGGGGGCGGATGGATTTTGGTCTTTCGCTGAATGGCGGCGCCTTGGGGTAAGAAAAACCTGCATATTCGTGCTAATCTGCGCTCGCGGCAGGCAAAGGCGGATAAGGTCCGATGGCGAGGCTTGAAAGCGCAATCGACAGGCGCTCCGAGGAGTTTCAGGCGAACGCGCGCGGCATGCGGGCGCACCTTGACGTTTTGCGCGAGAAGATCGCCGCCGCGGCCCTCGGCGGAAGCGCGGAATCCCGCCAGCGCCATGTCGCGCGCGGCAAGCTCTTCGTGCGCGACCGCATCGGCCTTCTGCTCGATCCGGGCGCGCCCTTTCTCGAAATCGGCGCGCTCGCCGCCAATGGCCTCTACGGGGGCGATGCGCATGCCGCTGGGCTCGTCGCCGGGGTCGGCCGCGTCTCGGGCCGCGAATGCATGATCGCCGCCAACGACGCCACCATCAAGGGCGGGACCTATTATCCGCTGACCGTGAAGAAGCACCTGCGCGCGCAGGACATCGCTCGCGAGAACCGCCTGCCCTGCCTCTACCTCGTAGACTCCGGCGGCGCCTTCCTGCCCCGGCAGGACGAGATTTTCCCGGACGAACGCCATTTCGGGCGCATCTTCTACAATCAGGCGCGGATGTCGGCGGCGGGTATCCCGCAGATCGCCATCGTGATGGGGCCGTGCACGGCAGGCGGCGCCTATGTGCCCGCCATGTGCGACGAGAGCATCATCGTGAAGGGCAACGGCACGATTTTCCTTGGCGGGCCGCCGCTCGTCCGCGCCGCAACGGGCGAAATCGTCAGCGCCGAGGAACTGGGCGGCGCGGATGTGCATAGCCGGCAATCGGGCGTGACCGATCACTTCGCGCAAAGCGACGCGCACGCCATCGGCATCGCGCGCGGCATCGTCGCCGATCTGAACCGCGTGAAGCCCGCCTCGCTCGATGTCATCGCGCCGCGCGACCCGCTTTACCCGGCGGAAGACCTCTACGGCATCGTGCAGGCCGATGTGAAGAAGCCTTACGATGTGCGCGAAGTGATTGCGCGGCTGGTCGACGGCTCCGAGTTCGACGAATTCAAGAAGCTCTACGGCCACACGCTCGTCTGCGGGACGGCGCATATCTGGGGCTATCCCGTCGGCATCCTCGCCAACAACGGCATCCTGTTCTCGGAAAGCGCGCTGAAGGGCGCGCATTTCATCGAGATCATGGCCCAGCGCGGCATCCCGCTTCTGTTCCTGCAGAACATCACGGGCTTCATGGTCGGCAGGAAATACGAGGCGGGCGGCATCGCCAAGGACGGCGCCAAGCTCGTGACAGCGGTCGCCACCGCGAACGTGCCGAAATATACCGTGGTGATCGGCGGCTCCTTCGGCGCCGGCAATTACGGCATGTGCGGGCGCGCCTATTCCCCGCGCTTCCTGTGGATGTGGCCGAACGCCAGGATTTCAGTGATGGGCGGCGAGCAGGCCGCCACCGTGCTCGCCATCGTGCGGCGCGAGGCGCTTGAAGCGAAAGGCGGCGCCTGGAGCGAGGAGGACGAGGAGGCGTTCAAGGCGCCGGTGCGCGCGCAGTTCGAGGAGCAGGCCGGCCCTTATTATTCGACCGCGCGGCTTTGGGACGACGGCATTATCGATCCCGCCGACACGCGCATGGTGCTGGCGCTCGCCATTTCCGCTGGGCTCAACGCGCCGCCCGCGCGCACGCGCTTCGGCGTGTTCAGGATGTAGGCCATGCTCGTGCGCCCCTTCCGCTCGCTCCTCATCGCCAATCGCGGCGAAATCGCCTGCCGCATCGCGCGCACGGCGCGGCGCATGGGTCTGCGAACGGTCGCCGTCTATTCCGAGGCGGACGCGCAAGCCCGCCATGTGAAGGCGGCGGATGAGGCGCGGCTGATCGGGCCGGCGCTTGCGCAGGGCAGCTATCTTAACATCGAGCGGATTATCGCGGCGGCGAAAGCCAGCGGCGCCGAGGCCATCCATCCAGGCTACGGCTTCCTGTCGGAAAAGGCCGAGTTGGCCGAAGCCTGCGCGGATGCGGGGCTCGTTTTCGTCGGCCCGCCGGCGGCGGCGATCCGCGCCATGGGATCGAAATCGGCGGCGAAGGCGCTCATGGAGAAGGCGGGCGTTCCCATCGTGCCCGGCTATCACGGCAAGGCGCAGGATTTGGCCGCGTTCACGGGGGCGGCGAAGAAGCTCGGCTTTCCGGTGTTGCTCAAGGCGGTCGCGGGCGGCGGCGGCAAGGGCATGCGCATCGTGCGCGGCGAAGGCGAGCTTGAGGCGGCGCTTACCGGCGCGAGGCGCGAGGCGGAAGCGGCGTTCGGCGACGGCGCGCTGCTCATGGAGACATTCATCGAGCGCCCGCGCCATATCGAGGCGCAAGTCTTCGGCGACGCTCACGGAACCATCGTGTCGCTGTTCGAGCGCGAATGCACGCTGCAGCGCCGCCACCAGAAGGTGATCGAGGAGGCGCCGTCGGCCGCGCTGACCGGCGAGCGGCGCGAGGCGCTTTACGAGGCGGCGCGCAAGGCGGCGGCGGCCATAGGCTATATCGGCGCGGGCACGGTGGAGTTTGTGGCGGACAGCGGCTGCGCCTATTTCATCGAGATGAATACGCGGCTCCAGGTCGAGCACCCCGTCACCGAGGCGATAACGGGCCTCGATCTCGTGGAGTGGCAGCTTCGCGTGGCCATGGGCGAGCCCTTGCCGCTCCGGCAAAACGAGATCGCGCGGACAGGCCACGCCATCGAGGCGCGCATCTACGCGGAGGACGCCGCCGCCGGCTTCCTGCCCTCGGTGGGCGAGATCGCGCATTGGCGCGCGCCGGAGGAGGGCGCGGGGCTTCGCATCGATGCGGGTTTCGGCGCGGGCGATGCGGTCTCGCGCTATTACGATCCGATGCTCGCGAAGGCGATCGCGCATGGCGCCACGCGCGAGGCGGCGCTCGCCCGGCTGCGCGCGGCCCTGGCCGGCTTCGAAATCGCGGGCGTTACGACGAATGTTCCGTTCCTGACGCGGCTTCTTGACGAACCCGCCGTTCTCGAAAACGCCGTCGATACGGGCTTCATCGAGCGCGAAATGGCGGGCCTCGCCGAGCCGGAGGCGCCGTCGCCCTTCGTCCTCGCCGCCGCCGTCGCCGCGATCCTTCACCGCGAGCGCGAGGAGACGCGCCGCGACGCAGCCGATCCGCATTCGCCCTGGGCGTCGGGCGCGGCCTGGACGATGGCCGCGCCTCGCAAACGCGCGTTCGAGTTTCGCGGCAAGGCCGGGAGTTACTGGGCGACGCTCACGCATGGGCGGGCGGGGATGTCGCTTGAGATCGGCGGCGGAGGGCACAACCCCTCACCCCAGCCCTCTCCCATGCAAGCTCGCCTTGGCGAGCTTGCCACTCCAGGATATCTGCATCCGCGAGCGGATGCAGATGGGAGAGGGAGTTCCGCCGTGCCCGTTGATAAGGCGTTCCCTCTCCGATCCGCATTCGCTAGCGAATGCGGACACTCCAAAGCGGCAAGCTCGCCAAGGCGAGCTTGCGTGGGAGAGGGACAGGGTGAGGGGTTGCGCGCTATCTCCTTGGCGTTCGCCTTCGAGCCTGTCCCCGGCGAGCGCGCGCGCTTCGCCGTGACGCTGGGCGGGACCCGGCGGGCCATGACCGCGCTTTACGCGAGCGGCGCCGTCACCTTATTCGACGGCCCGGCGCCGGTCCGGCTCGCGCTCGCCGACCCGTTCACGGCGGAAAATATCGATCCCGGCCTCGAAATCGGCCCCGTGGCGCCGATGCCCGGCACAATCGTCGCGCTGCTCGCGAAGCCCGGCGAGACCATCGAGGCCGGCGCGCCCATGCTGATCATGGAGGCGATGAAGATGGAGCACACGCTGCGCGCGCCCGCGCGGGGCCGCGTCGCGCGCTACCTTTGCGCGCCGGGCGATTTCGTGGCCGAGGGCGCGGCGCTGCTCGAATTCGAAGCCGGGGACGCCGCCGATGGTTGAGCGCGTGCGCATCGTCGAAGTCGGCCCGCGCGACGGCTTGCAGAACGAAGCCGCGCCGCTTTCGCCCGCGACGCGCATCGCCTTCATCGGCAAGCTCGCCGCGGCGGGGCTGACAACCATCGAGGCGGGCAGCTTCGTCTCGCCGAAATGGGTTCCGCAGATGGCGGACACGGCCGAGGTGCTGAAAGCGGTCGCGCATCGCGCCGGCGTTTCGTTTCCCGTGCTGGTCCCGAACGGGAAGGGGCTCGACGCGGCGCTGGCGGCGGGCGCGAAGGAGATCGCCATCTTCGCCGCCGCCTCCGAGACGTTTTCGCTGAAGAACATCAACTGCTCCATCGCGGAGTCCTTCGAGCGCTTCGCAGCCGTCGTCGAGCGCGCGCGCGACGCGCACCTCCGCGTGCGGGGCTATGTCTCCTGCGCGCTCGGCTGCCCGTATGAGGGGCGCGTGCCGCTTGAGGCCGTGGCGGCCGTCGCGGCGCAGCTGTTCAAGCTCGGCTGCTATGAAATCTCGCTCGGCGACACCATCGGCGTTGGCGCGCCCCGCGCCGCGCGGGCGATGCTGCGCGCGGCGGCGGAACGCGTGCCCCTGCCGCAGCTCGCGGTGCATTTCCACGACACCTACGGGCAGGCCGTCGCCAACATCTATGCCTGCCTGGAGGAGGGCGTGCGCGTGGTGGACAGCGCGGCGGGCGGGCTCGGCGGCTGCCCCTACGCGGCGGGCGCGTCGGGCAATGTCGCGACGGAGGACGTGGCGTACTTGTGCGACGGCCTCGGCTTCGAGACGGGCGTGGACCGCCGCGCCGTGATCGAGGCGAGCCGGTTTATTTTTGCGGCGCTGGGGAAGACGGGCCGCGCGCTGCGGCCCGCCTGAACCCAAGCCGAAAACGCGGCTCCATCCTTCGACAAGGATGAGGCCGAGCGTGTTGCCCTCATGATGAGCGCCTCGGCGGCTTCCTCCTCATGGTGAGCTTGTCAAACCATGAGGCGCCCGGCTGGGATCGTGCGCGCGTTCTACCCCGGCTTCTCTACGCCGAGGTCTTTGCAGATCTTCCTCGCCAGGATATCCGAAATTTCCGTATGCCTGGGAACAGCCGAACGCTGCCCCAAAGCGGGGTTCTCCCACCACGAATGATTGCCGCCCTCCCTGACGAGCCTGCAACCATGCCGCGTCAAGTGCGCCAGCAAGTCCCGCCGTTTCATACGGCGAGCTTGACTTCGTGGTAGCCGGACCCTGCTTCGCGAACGGCGTCCTCGCGATTGAACGCAAGCGCTTCCCGCAGCGTCTCCCGCAGGCTTTCAAGCAGCTCGTCGCGGGTGCGCTCCTGGCAATTGACGCCGGGAACCTCCTCGATCCAGCCGATCCACCAATCGCCGTCCTGTTTCAGGAGGGCGGTATATTCGCCGCGCATGTTTTGCTCCACGGATGCCGGCTGCGCGCCGAAGACCGCGCACGCAGCGCCGGCGCATTGTAGCATCGGAACGTTCGAGCCGGAAAGAGTTTCGCGCCACGGCGCGGCTTCGTCGTCGCCCCGGAAACGCATTTGCGCTTTCACCGTCACCTCGGAAACGCCCTATGTCGGCGCGCTGACGCCCACCCACGCGAAGGACACAGACCTCGCCAACGAAGCGTGGCATCTCGCCTTCCGCAACGCCTTCATCGTGCTCGACGGATCGAGCGAGGCCGCGCACCGCACCTATGGCTGCCTCTATGGCGTGGAGATGTATGGCGGCTCGAACCCGCTCGCGGTTGTGCCTAGCGCGGTGTCCACCGTGTCCGCCGCGCAGAAGCTATTCTCGGCGCTGATGATCTTCCTGTTCGGCCTTGCGCTGCGGAATATGCTGAAGGTGAAGCGACGCCGGTGGCGTCATCCGGCGGCCTGTTCCGCTTCCGTGTCCACGCCGGCGCGTCGAATGTATACATCGTCATACATCGCTAACCAATACCGGGCGTTTTGAGGTATTATAATACCGCAAAAACATACTTTTTTCCAAACGAACCCAATAGGGTTAATCGCCGGTGTACGCTCGCACGCCTGGACGCCAAGAAAAAGGGCGGACCGAGGTCCGCCCTTTGGGATTTATGCAAGGCGCCTCACGCGGTGCGGCGGCCGTTTTCGTATCGCCGGCGGTAGTCGCGGGCCTCGCGGCGGTCGCGGCGTTCGCCGGATCGGAGCCCGCCCGCGAAAAGCTGCGGCTCGCCATAGCGTTTGACGATAAGCCCGGCGACGAGACCGCCCGCCGCCGCCGCCGCCGCCACGGGCAACGGCCCGTACTCCTTGACGGCGTGCTCGATCTCCCGCCCGATATCGTCCACGGACGGAACCTGATTTTGCAGCGTCTGCAAGGGCTGGGTAATGACCTGGCTAACGCTGGCCGCCTGTTTTTTCTCCCGCGTAACTCCATAGGCGATAAGCGCTATGAAGAAGCCCGCCAAGGCCAGAGCTCCCGCCATGATCCCAGCCGACGTCACCGGGTCGTTGCCCCTGGAATTGAGCGCCCAGAAAACGGCCAAGATCGCGAACACGATCGCTCCAAGGAACGCCGTCCCAGCCGCGCTCAAGACGAGATACCTCGTCGCCAAGTTTCTCACGTATCCGCCCAAGCGCTGGCCCGCTTCGCCAAGGGCCAGAAGCCTCAGAGCTTGTCCAAACATGGGCGTTACCCTTTCAACGCGTCAGCAGCGCGCCGACCAGGAAGCCTATGCCGGCCGCGACCAGCGTCGCCTGCACCGGCTTCTCGCGGATCTGCTGCTCGATGTCGCCCACATTCTCACGAACCTTGTCCTTCACGTCGCTGAAGGTCTGCTGCGCCACCGATCCATACTTGTCGGTCAAGTCCTTCACCTGGCGGCGAAGCTCCTCGATTTCGGTCTGCCCCTTGTCCGCGGCATAATCGGTCGTGGCGTTGATCTCGTGGATGGTGTCCTTAGCCATGGCGGCTTCTCCTTCTGAAAGATCTGTGTGAACGGCGCGGGCGGAGGCGCCCGCTTGTGAGACTACAGAACGCGAAGAAAGTCCGGGCGTTCCCACGAACCCCATCCACTTCGCCACGAACGAAGGTTTATCGGGTCGCGCGCGCAAAGCGCGGTTGTGGCGCGGGCGGACCGATGCAACGTGTTTTTGAAGAACGCCTTTTCGATTGTCACTTGCAGCGCCAGGGGCTGAGAGCCATTCTGCTAGTCCGTGGGAAGATCAATAAAGGGAGAGCGCAATGACCGACGCCCAGAAGTATATCGACGGGGTCAAGAAATATACGAGCGCCGTGAACGAGGGCGCGGTGGCCGGGATCGTGAGGCACTGCGGCATCGCGCTCCGAAGCCGCGACGCCTCGCTCGTCGCCGGAACCGATCCGGAGGAGTTGAAGCGCGTGCGCGAAAGCTGGCTCAAGAAGAAGCTCCAGCTGACCGGCAGCGACGCCGAACTCGACAAGGCCATCCACGATGTCATGGTGAAAATGAAGGCCGAGCGCGCCAAGGAGCGTGTGGTCGTCTATTACCTTCTCGCGGAGCATTACGGCAAGCTCGACAGCCTCGTCAAGGCGCCCGCCGCGCCGAAGGCCGCCGCGAAGCCGAAGAAAAGCGCGTAAAGCAAGCGGACGAAAGCGGCGTTCAAGCGCGGCAAGTCTCCACGGCCGCGAATGAGGTGCGCATCGGATAATAGGGAGCGTAGAGCGCCGCTTTCGTCAGCCGGAAACTGTATAGAGGGTGGGCGCGAAAAAGCGCGGGCTTCGGAACGCTTCAACGAAGGCTCGGGAGGCTTGGCCGTGAACCCTTCTCAACGCCGGACCAGGCCCACGGCCAAGGAACTCACGCCTGCAGGCATGATTCGTATAGCTTAAGCCGAGCGCGAGCGCAACTTTAGAGTGAGCTCGAACATTTTTTCGTGCGCGTGCTGTGGCGCCTTATACCACCGGACAATGGCGGCGACCCTTTTGTTGTCATTCCCGCGAAGGCGGGGGCGGGAATGACGCCGAGGAGCGGTCGAGACTTTTGGCCGCTGGTATTACACGATGGAAAACCCCTTGGCGCATGAAACCGCCCGCCGCCACGGACGGCCAAGAAACAAGCCGGGGCTTCGGCTTAACGATTAGGACGCCTTGTCAGTATTGTGAACACAGGATAAGCTAACAATCTGGATGTCGCGGAGTATCACGATGTATCTCCAAAAAATTCGCACCTTTGTTTCGTAGCGCCTCAATGCGCCGCGCTCGGATTTCTTCATTCTGTCGCATGAAAACTTCGCGCCGCGGTCAAGCCATATTGGCGGCAGGTCGAGATTTTTCCCGCACAAAGCTGTTGATTCACCCGATGGTTTCAGGCTTCGAACGTTGCATTTCGTCTTTCAGGTCCGGATGATCGCCCAAAATCTTTGTCGGGCAGGTCAAAAATGCGGCTGACCAAATTCAAGGTTACCAACTATCGTTCTGTCGTCGACAGCGGCTGGGTCGACGTGGAGCGGGTAACGGCGCTTATCGGCGTCAACGAATCCGGGAAGACAAATCTGTTGCTCCCGCTATGGAAACTGAACCCCGCCAGGGAAGGCGCCATCAACCCCACCTCCGATTATCCCAAGGGCAATTACGCCGCGATCAGATCGAATCCTGGAGCGTTCAGGTTCATAACGGCAGTATTCGATTGCTCCGCCGACGCGCCCCAACTTGCGGCTGTTTCAGGGATCGGCCGCAAGGTTCTCGGTTCGGTCGAGGTGAGCCGGTTCTTCGATGGGCGTTTCGAGATAAGCTTCCCCGATTACCAGCCGCACGCCGCCATCGTGTCAGAGGAACTTCGAACGGCCGTGGCGCAGACGAAGTCCGAAATTGCTTCGATTATGCCGTTAACAAAGGAGCTGAACCTCAAGCCAAGAATACTGAGAGCTTTGGATCGCATTCTTGCGACGGACGCCCGTCAGTTTAGTCCGGCTGACATCAAAGCGCTGGCGGATGATTTAATCAGTATCATACCCGAAGCGCCGGCTCCGGCGAGCGAAATTGTCCCGCGCTTCAAGCAGTTTGTGCAGTCGATCCAGGCGAAGGCGGTCGAGTTGAACGCAACGCCGCCTGAGAAAAACGATGAGGTCGTCAGGCTCGTACTCGAAAAGCTCCCAAAATTTGTCTACTATTCGAATTACGGGAATCTGGATTCCGAGATATATCTGCCGCATGTCGTCCAGAACCTGAAGCGTGACGATCTTGGCGCGCGCGAGGCCGCCAAGGCGCGGACGCTGCGCGTCCTGTTCAACTTTGTAACCCTCCAGCCGGAAGAAATTCTCGAACTCGGCAGGGACTTCCGGGATCGGCAGGGACGCCAACCGACGGAAACCGAGATTGCGGCGATTGCGACCAAGAAGCGGGACCGCACTATTCTTCTGAACTCGGCTGGGACGGACCTGACAAAGAGGTTTCGCGACTGGTGGAGGCAAGGAGACTACACCATCGAGTTTCAGGCCGACGGCGATCACTTCCGGATTTGGGTGAGCGACAGCAAACGGCCGGAAAAAGTCGAGCTTGAGGATCGCAGCAGCGGCCTTCAGTGGTTCCTGAGCTTTTACCTGATCTTCCTCGTCGAAAGCAGCCGCGACCACCGCGACGCCATCCTGCTGCTTGACGAGCCGGGGTTGTCGTTGCATCCGCTCGCGCAACGGGATCTCTCGGCGTTTTTCGATAACCGGTCCGAGACAAACCAGATCGTATTTACCACGCACTCGCCGTTCCTTGTCGACGCGGATTCGCTCGACCGGGCGCGCAAGGTCTACGTTGGAAGCGATGGCTCGACCAAGGCCTCCGCCGACCTGAGGAAAGGCCACGACGATCCGCGCAAGAACGGCGCCGCCTACGCGATCTATTCGGCGCTGAATATGTCCGTGGCCGATAGCATACTACTCGGCTGCCATCCGATCATTGTCGAAGGCCCCTCGGATCAATACCACCTTACGACCATAAAGGCTTTGCTGATCGGAGGCGGCAAGATCGCTCCTCGGCGCGAACTGGTGTTCCCGCCGTCGCACGGCGCCAAGAACGCAAAGGTCGTGGCAAGCATCCTGACAGGACGCGACGAAATCCTTCCTGTCATGCTGTTCGATGGGGACGAGGCCGGAAGCACGATGGCGCGCGAGATGAAGGACGGTCTTTATCAGGCCGCCAAGGAGCGGATTTTACTAACCGACACTTATGTTGGCTTTGCCGATTCTGAAATCGAGGACCTCTTTCCAACCGATTTCTTCGCCGATGCGGTCGACCGCTGGGAACGGCGCGCTGACCTATCCTTCTCCGATGCGGTGCAAACCGGAAAGCCGATTGTCCCCCAGATTGAAGCCTGGGCGACCTCGCAGGGCATTTCACTCAAAGAAGGGTGGAAGGTCGAATTGTCTCGCGAGGTGAAGAAGCGCGCGCTGTCCCGCAGGATCGAAAGGTTCGAACCGAGCGTCGTCGAGCGATGGACCCACCTCTTCAAAGACTTCGAAAGACTTGGCTAAACCTGTAAAAGCGTCGCGCCCATAATACCAAACGCCGAAAGTCTCGACCGCAGCTCGGCGTCGTCCCCGTCCCCGCCTTCGCGGGAATAAACTCCGGCGGGGACCCAGGTATCGCTGCGCTATTTCAATAGCTTCCGCCGCCGGGATGCCTGGATTCCCGCCTTCGACGTGTGAAAAAATCCGCATCGCCCCTTTTATCATGGCCGGGCCATGCCCTCGCGCTTGACCCGAGGGTTGACCCGGCCATCCACGAGCCATCCGCTAAGCTATCGATTTTCAATGCCAGTTCTACTGGATAGCCGCGTCAAGCGCGGGCATGACAACGAAAGCTGGGCCGCAACACGATTTTTTCACACGCTCGGAGGCGGGACTCGTTTTCCAGCGCCGGATCGCCGTCCTCCCCCGCCGCCTGGCACATTAACCATGCAAGGCTTGCCGGGGTCGCCAATGAAACCGCGCATTAACCAAACCGGCCGTTTTACGGTATTATAATACCGTAAAAACATGTTTTTTTCCAAACGAACCCAATAGGGTTAATCGCGGCTGCTTTTACCGTCCCGATTACCGGATGCCGGCCTCCGCGGGCACGACGCAACGAGCGAGTTGGAGTTTTTGCAGTTGGTGTCAAGCGCCCCGCGCGGGCCGCCGCCGCTCGTGGAACCAGGCGCGGTACTGCGTCATGCGCGCCCGCTGCCCCTGGGGAGCATGCCGCTTGCAGGCGCCCGCTTCTTCGCTCCCCTCGCGAGCGCCCCATCGAAGCTCCACGCAGTCGTTCACGTTGTAAGCCATCTCAAGCGCCACGGCGCGATCCGCCACTTCCTTCAGCGTAAGCGTCCAGGGGGAGCCGTCGCTGCGCGGATAGGCGAAGGTCCGCGTGGAAAGCTCGTAGGCGAGCACGGCCTCCAATTCGGCCTTCACCTCCTCCACGTCTTTTCCCGCGGGCATCGCGTATCGCTCCGGGCGGCGCGCGACGCGATCCGGAAAGCCGCGCACCACGTCGATTGCGATCAGCAAGCGCAGATCGCGCGAGGGCGTCGCGAAATCCTCCCAGGCGCCGGCCGCCTCGAAGATGGCCGGGCCTTCCGGCATCTCCGCTTCGGCCTTGCCGCTCAACTGGTATTTTCGCCCGTTCTCGACCGACGTCACCCGCGTTTTGACCTGCTCCTCAAGCGCGGTGATGGCCTCCTTCATCGCGCGCATGGGATCGAGCGGCTCGGGCGACATCACGTCGTCCATGCGGTCGTAGAATGCTTCGACCCCAAGCTTCGACTGTTCGAGCGAGAAATCCCCGTATTGCTGGTTTTTGGCGATTTCGGCGTTGGTCAGACGCTTGAGCGCACCGTTCCTTTCCACGATGGGGCGGAAGCGCTTGAAGCCGGGGCCGCCCAGCGCAGGGTCTTGCGCGAACAGGAAATTGCCGCGCCAAAAGCGCTTGCGCGCGACCGTCCCATCCGGCTGTCCGTCCACGGCGAGAAACACGCCAGCCGCATCGGCGGTCTGCGGGATGCGCCGCACGAGCAGGAGCACATGGCCATAAGGGTCGGCATAGACGACGCCGGGACGCAAGCTGTCCTGGCTCAGCGGAACGGGATAGTGATCGGTGTTATCGTCGCTGCCCAAAGTCCGCGCGGACCCGGAATGGACGCCGTCCGCGAGCCTCGGCAGATAGTGGCCGAACGACGCCGCGAGCCCCAGTTGCTTCGCGGGCGGCTTGATCGCCGGCTGAACCAGGGGTTTGGCAAGCGCGCCGAAAAAGTCTCCCGGCGCCGGTTTCACTTCGGGCGGCGGCGCCGCCGGCGGAGGAGGATCGGGCTCGGGGTTCTGGATGTTCCACCACTCATGGCAGCGCGGAGGCTGGCCGCCGCCGCCGCGATTGCACTTCGAGTATCCGAACGGAAGGCCCATCTTGAACGCGAAATAGGCCCGCAGGAAATACGGAAGGTCCGCGCAGTCCGGCCGAATAACGAGGCCCATCTCGTCTTCGCGAAGGCCCAGGTAATTGAACAGAACATTGCGCGACTTGTCCCGCAAAACTTCATGCAGCGCCTTCCAGGAAGGCTGCGCGTCGAGCGGCGCGTCGAACAGCTTCTCGATCCAGGCCGAATAGAGGTTCTCCGTCGCGCGGTCCCACGCGGCGCGCACGGGCCAGACGCCGCTCGCCCCGTTGTGCGGCTTGGCGGGCTCGTGCGCGAGCACGGCGATGTCGCGCGCGATCGTTCCGCATTCCGCGGCCGCGTCTGCTCGCGTCAGCCTCGCGCGCCACGTTCCCGCCGCGGGCGAAGCGACCTCGGCAAACCAGAAATAGGGCGGGCCGCCATAGCGCAGCCGCGACCGCGCCGCGACGCTTCCATCCGGCGCGACCAGCGAGAACTCGCCATCGAGCGGCTTTTCGGACGTGAAAATCACCCGCAACGGCGCGCCTTTCCAAGGCGAAACCGGCGAAGGCAGGATCGCAATTCCTTCCGCGCCGCAATCGCGAGGGGCGGCCCCGGCCGCCGAAACAAGGACGATGAACAGGACGCTCGCGATCAGCGCAAGCGCCGCCGCGACAAAAGTTGCGCCTCTCGTTACGCCTCGACCGCTTGCGATGAACCTTGCCATTCGAGCCAAAGCTTTCGGAATATCGTTTTCTCGCGATTATTTGCCCGGCCTTGCGCGCGCCTCTTCGCGCCGCCCGGGCGTTTCTCTCAAGCGGTACCGAATTGCCGACTCTTGTGACCGATTTGCGTCCGCGGGCGATGAATTTCCCGCGAGCCGTTAGCGTCCGCGGAGACGGTTGCGCCCCGGATGGCTGTGGCGACAGGAATATCCGGTCTGCCGATGATGATGACGACCGGCGCGCCGAGCGCTTTCTCGCCCCTCATCGATCATTGCGGCGTCGATCTTGCAGCTTGCGCTGGCGACGCGAAGCAGATCCCGAATGTCATCCTCGCACACTATCGCGTCGGCCGAGGCCGCTATGACATCGAACGGGCTGCTCACGATCTCCTCACTTATCCGCCTATAGCTGCTCGCATCGGAGAGCGTGCGCCTCATCTGGCGGAACACGCCCTTTGGCGGTCGGCGGGCGTACTTCCAGTGTTCGCACTGCTTTAAAGGAGCCGAGATCCTCTATAGCGCCTCCTTCCTTGCCTGCCGGGCATGCCATGGGCTTGCATACCGCAGCGAGAACTTCGCGTTCCTCGCTAAGTGACGCACCCAATTGCTTGCGGTGCTTACCCGGTGATTACTTTTTTAATCAACCGGAAGCGAAAAACTCGCTAACCCTTTGATTTTATTGGTACCGCTGCCCCGGCTCGAACGGGGGACCCCCAGATCCACAATCTGGTGAAACCGCCTCACAAAGCCTGACAAAGACGCACGCTTTACCGAAAATTTACCCCATAAAATCAATATTTTGTCCGCGAATGTCGCACTAGTGTGACGAAGCGTCGAAACCCGTCATAACACGGGTTTTTTGTTACCCCGACGTTACCCCGGTTCATGCTAGGCAAACCGATGCGGAGCACGCCCCAGTCAAAGTGTGATCCACGCGGGCGGCATCGGAAGGCGTAGGACAGGGTAACACGGGGTAACAGATGGCGAAGACTTTGACCGTTCTGAGCGTCGAGGCGGCGAAGGCGAAGGATGCGCGATACGAAGTTTCCGACGGCGGCGGCGCCTTGCGCCTTGTCGTCCAGCCGAGCGGCTCAAAATCATGGGCTGTTCGCTATCGCATCGGCAGCCGAACGCGGAAGCACACCATTGGCGCATACCCTGCGCTCGGCTTGATCGAGGCCCGCAAGCTCGCCCGCGCGGCCGTGCACGCCGTTGCCGAGGGCGAGGACCCTGCCGAGCAAAAGGCGGCCCGCAAGGCCAGCGACATCCCGCAGACGATTGACGAGTTGGCGGCGCAATTCATCGAGAAGTACGCCAAGAAGAATTGCAAGCTGCGAACCTGGCAGGAAACCGCGCGCATCCTCGGTCTGGAGGCAGATCCTGAAAATCCGGATAGGCTCCGGCTATCGAAATCGGGCGGCGATGTTCTCCGCAAATGGAGGGGTCGCCGCATCGACGCGATCAAGCGCCGCGACGTCCTCGCGCTGCTCGATGAGGTCGCCGGCGAGCACGCCGTTCATGCCAACCGCGTTCTGGCCGCCGTCCGCCGGATGTTCAACTGGGCGATCGAGCGCGACCTCTTGGAAGCTTCCCCATGCGCGCAAGTCCGGGCGCCGAGCCAGGAGACATCGCGCGACCGCGTCTTAAGCGACGACGAACTCGGCGCCGTCATGCGGGCCGCCGCGAAACTGGAAGCCCCCTTCGGCCCCTATGTAAGGATGCTCGCCTTTACCTTGCAAAGGCGAAACGAAGTGGCGGGGATTCGCTGGGGCGAAATCGACTGGAAAGAAAGGCTTTGGATACTACCAGCGGAGCGGGCGAAGAATGGCCGCGAGCATGTGCTGCCTCTTTCCACCTCCGCTTTCGATATTCTCGCGGCGCTCTATGAAACGAGGATAGCGGGATCCGAATTCGCTTTCACCACCACGGGCCGTTCCGCCGTGTCGGGGTTCAGCAAAGTGAAGAAGACGCTCGACAAACTGATCGCAGCTGAGCGCGGAGAACCGATTTCGCCGTGGCGCTTTCATGATCTACGGCGAAGCGGGAATAGCAAAATGCCTAAACTCGGCGTTGAACTAGCGGTGTGCGAGAAGATCCTTAATCACGTCTCCGGTACGTTCGGGGGCGTTGTCGGCGTTTATCAAAGATATGCGTTTCGAGATGAAAAACTCAGCGCTCTGAAAAAGTGGGATGAATTTCTGAAAGCTTTTCTCTGAAGCACTGTCATCAGCACCTTTCACTAAAAGGAGGAGAAAGCTATTGAAGACTACCACCGTTGGTAGATTTACTTAACTTATGGCGGATCATGGCCATTGAATATTGAGTGTTACTAATTTTTCTAATCATTTTTGCTGTAAACGACCCTCCGTGCGCGGATAATAACTAGCATTAACAATCGGTTACGGCGGAGCCGGGGTTGACAAGGACATTGGGACACGGTTTTACATATGCTGACATTCTAACGACCTGGTGCCCCATGGATACACTGAAAACTGACGTGCGCATTCCGATCGGCGATGTCGCGAAGCGTTACGGACGCCATGTCCGTAGTATCGAGCGGTGGATCGATGACCCCCAACTAGATTTTCCGCGACCGATCACGATCCGTCGGCGCCGCTACATTCTCGCTGCTGAGCTGTTGGCGTGGGAACAGCGGTTCGGAAACGGATCCTCGGAACTGGTTATGTCCTAGCAACAGAAAGGCCGCCCGATGGGGCGGCCTTCTATGAAACCATGCGCGTGGACCGGGCAAGGCACCCACGCACAGCGAGTAAAACAATGAACGTTGTACAGCGTAGTGTCGTTGAAGGCAAGTTTGCCGGTTCGGCATCGTTAAAAAAACTGCAATTTGCGCCGCCTGATCTGAGGCCGGCCGCGGCTCCTCTTGGCAATGACGTAAAATTACCTCCAATCGGTGGTGCGTCGGCGGTTTTCCAGGCGACGTCCGACGAACTCGAACTCATCATCGCCGCGCGCGCCGAGGACGGCCGCGTCGCCCACGCGACGACTGGCCTGGAAACGTGGATAATCTCGTCGCCGGCGGACCTGCCCGCGCTTGCCGATCGCGTCTCGCGGCATATCGAGATCACCACGATCATCGCATCCGCCTCCAACGAGGGCATAGAGGCCGCGCGGGAATTGTCGAGGCGGTTGGAGGCGCGCGGGATCGAGGCGCGGATCGTCGCGGGGGGCGCTGATGCAACTGGACTCTAGCAGTACAGGCGTCACGCCGTCCAGCAGTGCCAGCACTACGTCGTCGGACAATTTCCTACGCGCATGGGATAATGCGCCGCAATTCTCGATGACGTTGCCGTCGACCGGCGAGGGCGAGCACCCGGCCGCCGTGACAACGTCGGCGCAAAATGGAAGCGGGCACGGGCTAAACGGCTCTTCGCCGAGGCTTGACGATAGCCCCCACGCGAACGGCGCCGATGGGCAAACGATCATCGAACTGAATGAGGAACTGCGCCAGGCGTATACGCCGTCGCCGGACGGCACAAAACGGCCGGCGGCCACGCCGGAACCTCTTCCAGATGGGCTTTTGCCCGTCGAGCCTTTCGATCTTGATCTTCTCCCGGAACCGTTACGCGCCTGGGCCGAGGAAATAGTGACCACGTTTCAGGCGCCGTCCGACTTCGTGGCCGTGGGCGTGATGACCGGCCTCGGCGCCGTCCTTGGGCGCAGAGTCGGCGTCCGCCCACAGATGCGGACGAGTTGGACTGAGGTTTTAAACCAATGGGGCCTCATTATCGGCAGACCTGGGATCATCAAATCGCCAACCCTCGAAGCCACGTTGGCGCCAGTCAAGTGGCTTGCAGCGCGCGCCGTGAGTGAGCACGGATCGGCGGTGGCGGAGCAAAAGGAAAATTCAAAAATCGCAGAGCTTCGTGCTGCCGTGATTAAGCAAAAAGCTAAAGCAAAGCTAAGAAAGGATCTTGATGCAGACGTCTCGGATTTCTTAGAAGAGGAGGCAAATCCTCCGACCCTCAGACGGTACATCACAAGCGATGCGACTCCGGCCTCACTCGGTCAATTGCTGATCGAAAATCCAAATGGCGTTCTTGTCCATCGGGACGAAATCGTATCCCTTCTGCAAAGCTTTGAGAGGGAAGACAACGCAGAGGGACGCGGGCTCTATCTAACAGGATGGGGCGGCAACAGCTCGCATACCATGGACCGCATCGTGCGCGGAATGAACCTGCATATCCCCGCAGTTTGCATTAGTTTATTAGGGACAACGCAGCCCGGAAAAATCGCTACCTATCTCGGGGGCGCGGTTCGGGGAGGCGCCGGCGACGACGGCCTTATCCAGCGTTTCGGGCTTATGGTTTGGCCGGACGTTTCGCCAGATTGGGAAGATGTCGACCGGACTCTCAATGATGTCGCGAAGAGAAGGGCCTTTAAGGTTTACGAACGCCTTGATCAACTCGACCCCAGATCTGTCGAAGCCAGGCAAGACTACAATTTCGATAATGAGCCTGAGGGCGTTCCCTATCTCCGCTTCGATGCCGAAGCGCACGAGCGCTTTGTGGACTGGCGCGGAGACTTGGAGCATCGAGTGCGCTCCGGCAATGAGCATCCGGCCATCGAATCGCACCTAGCAAAATACCGAGGGCTCGTCCCCAGCCTCGCTCTCATCATCCATCTTGCAGAGAATGGGACCGGCACCATAACTGAGCCCGCCCTGAGCCGCGCTTTACGTTGGGCGCGGTATCTCGAAAGTCATGCGCGGCGCGCTTATGCGAGCGTCACCATGCCGGAAGTTTCGACGGCAAAAGCGATTGTTGGAAAACTGAAAGAGGAAGCGCTCGGTAGGAGCGAACCTACGATACAGAACGGCGTCCGCCGCTTCACGTTGCGCGACGTGCTTCGACCGAAATGGAGCCGCCTTTCTGATCGCGATCAAGTTCAATCTGGGCTCGACTTGCTCGTGGAATATGGCTGGCTCGATACCAGGGACGAGAAAACCGGCGGCCGGCCCATCAAATGGTACATCGTTAATCCTGCAATTGGAATTTGAACAGTGATCTTGGATACAAACGCACTGTCAAAACTGCCAAAAGGGCAAGGGACTGGCCTCTGCGAACTGCCAAAACTGTCAAAAGGTACTTTTGTCACTTATAGCAGTATATATTATAGCGTTTTTTCAGAATCTCTATTGTTAACCACTATTAACAGAGGTGGGCCATGGACAATATGACAAGGGACCGCCGCGAATTTTCCAAAACCCCTAGGATGGCGACTGCCAAAACTGTCAAAAGGTGTGGCCTCAAGGTGAGATCAGCCGGAGCAGAAAGAAGCCTCTTCAGGAAGGAATCTATTCCTATGCTGAAGGGCCATCACGGGCGAGCCGCGCGGGAGACGTTGATAATGGAAAATGCGTCACATCAATCACCGGCGCTCCGGGTGGCCGTTGGTTTGCTGATTGGAACGGCCTTGGTGAGACACCTATGCGCGCGCACGTCATGAGGAAACCATTATGCGTCACGAACTGCGGGATATGATCGAGGCCAAGGCGCGCGACCTGCTTTTCAGCGGCGCGTGCCCGACATGGAGGGAAGCCCTCGCCGCGGCCGATCAAGCCCTGCGTTGCAACGCGCGGAGCAAATCCACCGGACGCAGATGCGGAGCGCGCGCCCTTCCAGGGAAACGGAAATGCCGCGTCCATGGCGGCCTGACGCCGGCGCATAGGACGGCGCAGCAAAAGGAAGCCCAAAGGCGCTTCGCGGCAACGCAACCACGCATCAATGGGCGATGGACGCGGAAGGCTGATCCCCTGCAGGGGAATGCCTCTCCCGCGCCGGCTGTATCGGCGGAAGAAGATCAACATCGAGTAGATCACCAAGGTATCATGAGTAGCGAATTAGCAGTGATAAACGCCGCCGCCGAAGGCTCCGCCGTCGTGATCATGAGGTAATCAGTATGGCGTCCCATCTTTCGCGCGCAACTTTCAGCACAAGCCGGCTTTTGGATTTCTTCACCGTCGAGGAGCTGACGACGCAGACAGGCCATCCTCAGGACGAGTGGCCGCTGGTTATCGCAAAAGAGCTTATTGATAATTCCCTTGACGCCGCGGAAGAGTTTGGCGTCGCGCCGGTGATCGACATCGTCGTCGACCGCCATGGCATCGAGATCGCCGACAACGGTCCGGGCTTACCGCCCGACACCGTCAAGGCCATCCTTGACTACTCCATCAGGGTCTCCAGCCGCGCTGCCTATGTCTCGCCGACGCGCGGCGCCCAGGGCAATGCGCTGAAAACTATTTTGGCGATGCCATTTGTCCTTGATCCCGATGCGGGGTGCGGCGTTGAGATTGTCTCCAAGGGCGTGCGTCACGTAATCAGGTGCCGCATCGATCTTATCCAGCAGGAGCCGGTAATCGATCGGCGCGAAGAGGCTGCTTTTGTAAAAAGTGGCGCTTCTATTCGGGTCGCGTGGCCGGATTCAGCTAGCTCAATTCTCGAACGCGCTCAGGCCCGTTTTTTACAAATCGCCGAGGATTTTGTTTGGCTCAACCCGCATCTCACTCTGACGGTCTGCTGGTTCGGCGAGCGCCGTCGTATCGAAGCCAGCAATCCGGCTTGGACGAAGTGGAAGGCCTCGGACCCGACTTCGCCCCACTGGTACGACGCCCAGCAATTCGAGCGCCTGATCGCAGCTTACATCAAGCATGATCAGGATCGCGGCCGCGATCGGCCTGTGCGCGAGTTCATCGCCGAGTTTCGCGGGCTTAGCGGCAGCGCAAAGCAGAAGGCGGTGCTTGACGCCACGGGCCTGGCTCGTGAGCCGCTCTCGCGGATGATCGACAGCCACGGGGCTAAAGATCAGATTCTACATGGTCTTTTGCGGGAGTTGCAGACGCAGTCTAAATGCGTCAAAGCGAACGAGCTTGGCGTGATCGGCGTCGATCATCTGCGGGCGGGTTTCGAAGCCGCAGGCGGCGAGATGGCGTCGTTTCAATATCGCAAAACGCTGCTCGACGATACACGCCAGCCCGTAATCGTTGAAACTGCATTCGCCTGGAGGCCAGACACGAACCGTAGACGGCTCATTGTCGGCGTGAACTGGTCGGCGGCGATCATCAATCCGTTTCGACAACTCGCGGGTGTTAGCCTCGACAGCATTCTGACTGATCAAGAGGCCGGGGAGATCGAGCCTGTCTGCGTTGCCGTTCATATCGCCATGCCTCGGGCGTCCTATACGGATCGCGGCAAGTCGGCGGTTTCGATTGACGCTAACACGGGAATAAAGATCGCCGAAACCGTGAAGAGCGTCACCAAGTCATGGGCGAAGCAGCGCAAGGCTGAGGAACGGAACGCATCGGCGAGGCGCCGGCGGCGGGACGCGATGATACGGGTGGCGAAGATTTCGATCAAGGAGGCAGCGGCTCAGGTCATGAAGGCCGCCTACCTACATGCGAGCGCCAGGGGGACGCTTCCGGCCCATGCCCGCCAAGTGATGTACGCCGCCCGGCCGTATATTCTTGAGCTCACGGGCAAGGAAACCCTCGATGACGCCTATTTCACCCAGACCTTGCTGCCGGACTACATTAAGCACAATCCCCAAGAGTGCCGGGACTGGAATGTCGTGTACGACGCCCGCGGCAATCTCATCGAGCCACACACCGATCGAAGGCTACCGCTAGGAACCCTCGATGTCCGCGGCTACCTGACCCAAAGCAAAGGTTTCGCCGTCCCCGCTGCTGTTTTCGATGTCCGGGAAGGTCGCTATCCGACGCATGGGCCGCGCCATCGCTACGGCGACATTCTTTACATCGAGAAGGAGGGCTTCCTGCCGTTGTTCAATGCGGCGCGGCTGGCGGAACGCTATGACATCGCGATCATGTCGAATGCGCATGTTCATGAAAGTGCACAGCGTTTCCACGAAGGTGCACACCCGTGAAGCTGTCCTGCGGGCGCGGCGCTTGAGGTTGCCGCACACACCGCCCCGCGGGGCGGTGTGTGCGAGCGGCGTCTGACCCTTGCTGCATTTTAGAGTTGTCCTTGGCGTTAAGAAAGCCTGTCGTTAGCTTGTGGCGTCGCTCTCTGCGTCGCCGCCGGCATCGGTCTCCGGCTCGCGCAGCGATTTGCCCTTGAGCGGCAGGCGGATGGCGTTGTGGACGAGGCGGTCGAGGATGGCGTCGGCGTAGGTGGGATCGCCGATGGTGGCGTGCCAGCGGTCCACCGGAAGCTGGCTGGCCAGAATGATGGAGCCGCGATCGTGGCGATCGTCGATGACCTCCATGAGATCGCGGCGCTGGGCCGCGGTCAGGTCGATCATCGCCCAGTCGTCCAGAATCAAGACGCTGACCCTGCTCACCTGACGCATCAGCCGGCCCACGCCATTGCCGAGCCGGGCGACAGCGAGATCGTCGAGCAGCCGCGACAGGCGCGTGTACAGCACGCTGTACCCCTCGCGGGCGGCCTGATTGCCAAGCGCGCAGGCAATCCAGCTTTTGCCTGTCCCGGTTTTTCCGGTCAGGATCAGATGGCGGTGTTCGCCGATCCAGCGGCAGGTGAACAGATCGCGGATCACGCCCTTGTCCAAGCCGCGCGCCGCCTTCATGTTGAGGTTCTCGAAGCAGGCGGTCTGACGCAGGCGCGCCTGTCGCAGACGGGAGAGCAACGCCGTGTTGGCGCGGTCGGTGGCCTCGCGGTCGATCAGCAGGGCGAGCTGGTCGGCAAAATCCAACTGACTGCGATCGGCGAGGCGCTGCAAGTCTTCGAGCGCGCGCGCCATGCCGAACAGTTTCAGGCGCTTGAGCTTTTCGAGGTTCTGGTAATGCATCGGGTTCCTCTTTCAGGTTGGCTTGCGGGTTAATGGTAGTAGGCGGCGCCACGAACATTCTCGTGGGCGCCGGCGCCGGAGCTGGCGGGTTCGCTGCCAAGAGCCATCCGGCCGCTGGCCAGCCATTGGCGGACGTAAGCGTAGGAGTGCACGTTCGCGCACAGAGCCGCGCTCGCCGCCGTCTGCAGGGCTTCGGCGCCGAACTTCTCGCCGAGCGCGATCAGCCCGGCCACCTGGCGCGCGGCCTGTTCCGGATGATCGGCGGCGAGAAAGAGCCTGTCCGAAAGCGCCGTCAGCGCTCCGCCGATGGCCGCCGCCTTCTCGCGCACCGCCTCGGGCGTGAGCCGCGCCGCCGCGCGGTGCTGGGGCGGGCGATGGCTATCGAGGGTGACGGCCGGCCGCAGCACGCCGGGCTGCGGCCTGATCCTCGGATGCGAGGCGATGCGTTCGCCCTGGTGGAAAATGCCGATCAGGCTGGCTGTGCAATGCACATCGACCGCCTTGCCGATCAGCCCGAATGGCGCCGAATAGGCGACGCCATCGATACAAACGTGATAGTCGCTCCCGAGTTTGAAACGCCGCCAGCGGCCGATCTCGAAGGGTTCGCCGGGAAGCGTCTTCAGCTTCGGTTTCTCGTGTTCGGCGAACAGACTGGCGCGGGTCTGCGCGCCGCCGGCGCTCAACGGCCGATTGTTCAGGTCCGCGAGCATTTCCGCCATGGCGGCATTCAGCTCATCCAGGCCGAAGAAGGTGCGGTTCCGCAACGGCGCCAGCACCCATCGCTCGACCTGCTGCACTCCATTTTCCGCGAGCGGTTTATCCCGGGGATGGCGCACGCGGGCTGGGACGACGCCGATCCCGTAATGCCGCGCCAGCGCCAGATAAGACTGGTTCAAGACCGGATCGTAAAAGCTGGCGTGGGTGACGCCCGTCTTCAGATTGTCCGGCACGAGTTTGGGGACCGAGCCGCCCCAGGCGTTGAACATCCGCACATGACTGCCGAGCCAGTCTTCGGTGGTCTGTGTCCACGTCGCTTCCGCGTAGATGAGGGTCGAGAACGGCAGCGTACCGACGAAGATGCTGACTTGGCGTACGCCATCGGCCGTCGCCACCGGCATGGTCATGCCGGCGTAGTCGACCTCGCACATCTCCGCGGGCAAAAGCGTCCGCCGCATCCGCGGTTCGGGCGCCCCAAGATGCAGATGCTCCCGATAGCGCCGCCGGAACTGGCTGTAGCTGTAGCCGTCGGGATGCAGATCCCGGTACTCCCGCCACACCAGCAGCAGCGTCACCGCGGGCTTGCGCAACTCCGTGGCCACCGCCGTCCAGTCGGGCTGGGGCCGCCACGGCGGCGGCTCGGACGCCGCGAACAGCAACGCCTCGATCTCCGCCTCGCTTTTGCCGGCGATGTCTTCGTAGCGCACACCGGCCGCTTCGGCGCGCGCCAGATAATTGCGCACCGACGTCGAGCACAGCCGCACCGACCTCGATGCCTGCCGCAGCGAGTAGCCCAGTTCGTGGACCAGCCGCAAAACTTCCTTCACGCGTCTCATATCCGACCGTTTCTGCGGCATTAACGCCCCCCGGCAAAAGCCGAGGAAAACGTTAACCGCTTAAGAAATGGTCAGACGCCGGAATCAACCCTCGCGTGCGCCCATAGAACAGCTCCCCGAGTGTGCACTTTCATGAAAATGGGTGTGCACCTTCGATGAAAACGACTGTGCATCTTGGATGAAAACGCCTGTGCACTTTCGATGATTTTGCGCACATGTCGAACAAGGGCATGTCTGTGACGTCCACTCGTGAATTGGTTGACGAGCTGTGCTCTCGCCACAGCGCGCGGCTGCTGGTCCTGCATGATTTCGACAAGGCTGGGTTCTCCATTCGCAGCACGTTGGAGCGTGACACACGTCGATTCAACTTCAAGAACGCCCCCAACGTCATCGACCTCGGAATGAGAATCGAAGATATTGCGGGCCTGGAAAGCGAGGCGGTCGCCATCGATCCGAAATCGAAGGACGCTGCGTGCAGGAACCTGATCGAAAACGGCGCGACGCCGGAAGAGATCGATTTCCTCTTGGAGCGGCGTGTCGAACTGAACGCCTTCGCCAGTAACGACTTTATCGCATGGATCGAGCAAAAGCTTGTCGCCCACGGCGTTCGCAAGGTGGTTCCCGATGACGCCACGCTAGCGCACGCTTATGAGCGCGCTTACAGGGCCGCGAAAGTTCAGAAGCTTGTCGATGACATGCTTGCCGCAGAAAGTGAAGCGGCGCCGATTGTCGTCCCCCCAGACCTCCGAGGGGTGATTGAAAAACAGCTTGGGGATCATCGTGTTCGAACATGGGATAGTGTCGTCATGGAACACGCCGAGGCGGCGGTTCGTTGCGGGGGAGCCTGAGATGCCCCCCGCATCGATGATCGGGCGCCCCGCATGTTTCTCTCGCGCCCGGATCGCCGCAAACGGCGATCGGCGCAAGCCTGCTGCCGCGCGCCTACACAAAGGCGCCGTCGTGCTGATGCTGCGCGAGCCGGCGGCCTTTTATGGGCGTCGCCGCCCGCGCAAGACGCGGATCCGTTCGAGGATGAGCTGGCGCCCGCCGCGGCGATAGCGCGACCGGGCGGCTCTTGCCCGAATGCTGAGGCCTCTGCGACGGTCGACCATAAGGAGGAGATTGGCCCAAGTTCCAATTTCTCGCAGCTACAACATTTCCTTCGGCTTTGAAGGCTCAAGCGGCTCACCGCGATCGCACGCAGCGAGCGAGGCTCGGCAGGACGGCCGACCCTCTGGTATACTTCATACAGAAGCAGACCTCGATTGATCCGCGCCAACTGCCGCGGGCGGCATCGTCGACCACTTCCGCTTATTGAGGTATCGCGTTAGATTTTAAATGTCGATCATCTCGGTGATCTCGATCGCGTCACCGACCTCGATACCGAGGTTTTCGCACTCGTAGCAATTCCTTCTGCTCTTTGAGGGCAAGCGGCCTCGCTGATTTTCCTGAATGAATCTCAGCATTTGACCCATCTCGGACATTTGCGGGTTTCAAGGCTTAAGGCAGAGCGTAGTCGGAGCGCCTATATTAACAGCCAGTGACGAAGCCGCTCGGCAAAACACGAGGGAGGGGCACGCCCATGACCGTATCCCAGCAGGACGCGACCAGTTTCTATGGCCGTATGGCGTCTTTGCTGGGGCGCAAAGTCTCGCGCCCGGACGCGAGAAAGGCCGGCGTCGCCATCTCGAACGAGATTGTGGCGCTCAGTCACCTCGATCGCGAGGCTGTTCTTCGAAAGCTGGGATCGTCGAAAGATGGCCTCGATGCCGGCGACGCGGCGGCGCGGCGGCGCGCGATGGGCGCCAATTCGATCGCCCAGGAAGAACAACCCAGCATTTTTCGCGAGCTGCTGGGCCGCGCGAAAAATCCGCTCAATGGTCTGCTCCTAAGTCTCGCATTCGTCTCCTATCTGCTAGGAGATCTGCGCGCCGCCATCGTTATCGGCGTCATGGTCGTGCTTGCGATTGGAACCGCGTTCATCCAGGAGCATCGCTCGAACAATACGGCCGCAAAGCTCCGGGCCATGGTCAAGCATACCGCCAGCGTGAGGCGGCGGGGCTTATCGGGAAACGCGGAAAAAAGCGGCTTCGAGGGGTTCGCCGAAATTCCAAGCGAAAGCCTTGTCCCCGGCGACATTGTGCACCTGTCCGCGGGCGACATGATTCCCGGCGACTTGCTGCTCCTGGAAGCGAAAGATTTGTTCGTGAACGAGGCGACGCTCACAGGCGAGGCGCTGCCCGCGGAAAAGCGCGCCGATCCTCCCGAAAGTAAAACGGCGGACCCGTTCGAATGCCCCAACCTCTGCTTCATGGGGTCGAGCGTGGTAAGCGGATATGCGACCGGCGTTATCGTCCATACCGGCGCCCGGACTTATTTTGGACAGCTTGCCGAATCCATTGCGGGACGCCGCGAGTTGACGAGCTTCGACAAGGGCGTCAACCGTTTCACCTGGCTGATGGTGCGCTTCATCCTGGTGATGGGTCCGGCGGTTTTTCTCATCAACGGCGTCACCAAGGGCGACTGGCTCGAAGCTCTCCTCTTCTCGGTGGCGGTCGCCGTGGGATTGACGCCCGAAATGCTGCCGATGATCGTGACCGTCAATCTCGCCAAGGGCGCGATGGCGATGGCGAAAAGGAAGGTCATCGTCAAACGGCTGCATGCGATCCAGAATTTCGGGGCGATGAACGTGCTTTGCACCGACAAAACCGGAACGCTCACCCAGGACCGCATCATTCTGAAGCGGAACCTCGACATTCGCGGCAATGAGTGCGAGCGGGTATTGGAGTTCGCCTATCTCAACAGCCACTATCAGTCCGGATTGAAGAATTTGCTCGATGTGGCGGTGCTGGAGCACGCGGACCTGGGCCGCAATCTGTTTCTTGACCATCAATACGAAAAAATCGACGAGTTGCCGTTCGATTTCTCGCGGAGGCGTCTATCGGTCGTGGTGAAGATAGAGGATGGCTCGCACATTCTCATCTGCAAGGGCGCGGTCGAGGAAGTCTTTTCCGTAAGCCGCCACTATGATCTCAATGGTGAACTCGGCGACCTGGACGCCAGTCATTACACTCAAGCTCAGCAGGAGATGCGGTCTCTGAACGAGGACGGCTTTAGGGTCGTGGCGGTCGCCTACAAAACGTTCCCGCTACCGAAGGCTACTTATTCGGTTGAAGACGAAAGCGATCTGACGCTCCTCGGTTATATCGCCTTTCTCGATCCGCCGAAGGACAGCGCGTCCGCCGCCATTGCGGCGCTCCATGCGTCCGGCGTGGCGGTGAAGATCCTCACCGGCGATAACGAAATCATAACGGCTAAAATCTGCCGGGAGGTGGGCCTCGATGCCGGCCGCATCGTGCTCGGCTCCGAGATCGAGAAAATGGACGATCCGGCGCTCGCGAAAATTGCGAATGTGACGGCGGTTTTCGCGAAGCTTTCGCCGCCTCAAAAGGCGCGCGTGATCGCGGCGCTCCATGCCGGCGGCCATGTTGTCGGCTATCTCGGCGACGGCATCAACGACACCCCCGCGCTCAAGGCCGCCGATGTTGGCATCTCCGTCGATACCGCCGTCGATATAGCGAGGGAGTCCGCCGACATCATCCTTCTGGAAAAGGATTTGATGGTGCTGCAAGACGGGGTAATCGAAGGCCGCCGGGTGTTCGGCAATATTACAAAATATATCAAAATGGGCGCCAGCTCAAATTTCGGAAACATGTTCAGCGTCTTAGGCGCGAGCATCTTTTTGCCGTTCCTGCCCATGACAGCTATTCAAGTGCTGACCAATAACCTCCTCTACGATTTCTCGCAGACCACCATCCCAACCGACAATGTCGATGCCGAGTACCTTACGATCCCGCGCAAATGGGACATCGATAACATCTTCAAGTTCATGATCTGTATTGGTCCAATCAGCTCGATCTTCGATTACGTCACGTTCTTCGTCATGCTCACCGTTTTTAATGCATGGGCGAACCCGGCGCTCTTCCAGACGGGCTGGTTCGTGGAATCGCTTCTGACGCAGACGCTGATCATCCACATCATCCGAACCGCGAAGATACCTTTCATACAAAGCCGCGCCAGCACGCCCCTTATCGCAACGACGATTATCGTTTGCGCCGTAGGCATTGCCTTGCCCTTTACCTGGGTTGGCGAACAACTCGGCTTTGTGACGCTTCCACGGCTCTACTGGTTCATTTTGGCCGCCACGCTGCTCAGCTACGCAACGCTGACGCACCTCGTGAAAACCTGGTTCATCCGGCGATGGGGCATGTAGGCGCCCATGCTCTCCTACCAGACCGAGACACTCAAAGGATTGCATAAATGCCCTGCGCCCCGCGCGAGTGTGGAATTCGATGTGTCTGGCGAGCTGGAGTTTAGCACGCCCGTTCGCGCGGCGGCGCTCTGAGCAGTTTCCGAGTCTATAGTCCGCGGCGTTTGTAGCATAAAGTTCCTCTCCAGAATGGTCGTGAGCAGTCGGCGCCATGGCGCCGCTTTTGTTGGCTTCTGCTAACAATCGCAGCCAGCAGGTAGTGCTTTAAACTAATGCTCAATGGGCGATTCTCCCACCCCATCGCCATGCTCCTATTCAACAACGCGATGTAATAATTATAGAAGTGCTACTATTTTTTATATTTCAATTTATTGATATTGTAATTGCTACGCTTCTGATAGAATTTTATTGATTCTTTTGGCTGAAGTAACTTGATCTGTCTTAATATTGTAACACTATAATATTATGTTGGTACGCTAAGCGAAAACGTTTAATGGCGGGGTAATTTCCCGCCTTAACAATGGAGCTCAAGCGTGAGAGTATCGATCAAGGCATTTATTACGGGATTGACCGTCTCAATCGTCGCCGCATCGGCGGCTGTTCTTGCGGCGGATATTGTGGGAGCAGGCGCTAGTTTCCCGTACCCGGTTTATACGAAGTGGGCGGACAGCTATAAAACGCTGACCGGCAACAAACTGAACTATCAGTCGATCGGTTCAGGCGGCGGAATTAAGCAAATCACCGCGCGGACAGTAACTTTCGGCGCCTCCGACGTTCCCCTGACTGCCAAAGAACTGGCCGCTGGCGGCGATCTCATTCAGTGGCCGATGGTCATGGGCGGCATTGTGCCGGTGGTGAATATCGAGGGCATCAAGTCGGGCGATATCACCCTCGACGGTCAGACGCTGGCGAAAATCTTCCTGGGCGACATCAAGACTTGGGACGATGCGGCGCTCAAGAAGCTCAATCCGAGCGTCAAACTTCCGTCTACCGCCATCGCGGTCGTGCATCGCTCGGATGGATCGGGCACGACATTCAACTTCACGAACTATCTCGGCAAGATCAGCCCGGAATGGGCCTCCAAGGTTGGTTCGAACACCTCTGTCGAGTGGCCGGTCGGTCTCGGCGCCAAAGGTAACGAAGGCGTCGCAAACAATGTGCAGCAGGCGCAAAACTCAATCGGTTATGTCGAAACCGCCTATGCCAAGCAGAGCAAGCTCACCACGACCAAGATGGTGAATAAGAACGGAAAGACGGTAGAGGCAACCGGAGAGTCCGTCAAAGCCGCCGCCGCCAACGCCGATTGGGCAAAGAGCGACGGGTTTTATTTGCTCATCACCGACCAGGCCGGCGCGGCCGTTTGGCCGATTTCCGCATCGACATTCATTCTGATGCCAAAGAAGGTCACGGACGCGGAAGCCTCGCATGAAGCGTTGAAGTTCTTCGCCTGGGCTTACGCCAACGGCGATAAAGCCGCCGAAGAACTCGATTATGTGCCGATGCCGGAAAATGTCAAAAAACTCGTGATGTCGAAATGGGCCGAGATTAAGGGCCCTGACAGCAAGCGCGTTTTCGCTTCGAAATAGCTCAATCGCGAGAGCTTGAGTGAGGGGGAGAATACTGGTCGCTCCTCACTCGAACCGTGAAAGCTGGGTACCGACACATGCAAGATGTCTCTATTTTGGCGGCCGGACCTGCGGAGCGCGCTGGAAAGTTACACCGGCTTCGCGCAAAAAAGCTGCGCCGGTTGGGAGACGGCGATGTGCGTTTTCGGATCGTGACGCAACTCAGCGCGATTGCCGTGCTGGCTGTGCTGAGCGCCATTTTCGTGTCGCTTATGATCGGCGCCGCGCTCGCTTTCAGCACATTCGGTTTCAGCTTCTTCTACACGCAGGGCTGGAATCCAGTCACCGATAAGTTCGGCGCGCTTTCGCCCATTGTGGGAACGCTCCTAACATCCTTCTTCGCAATGCTGATCGCCATTCCTGTCGGTCTGGGCTCAGCGATTTTTCTGACGGAGCTTTGCCCCCCTCTCTTGAGACGGCCGATTGGCATCGCCATCGAACTCTTGGCTGGCATCCCCAGTATCATTTTCGGGATTTGGGGCTTGTTTATATTCGCCCCGTTTTTGCAGACATATGTCCAGCCCCCCCTCATCTCCGCCTTCGGCGATATTCCGGTTCTCTCCACACTTTTTGCCGGCCCGCCCTACGGAATTGGCATCCTCACCGCGAGCCTTATCCTCGCGATCATGGTGCTGCCCTTTATTACCGCCGTGAGCCGGGATGTCTTCGACACCGTGCCGCCGATGCTCAAGGAATCCGCATACGCTCTTGGATGTACGACCTGGGAAGTGGTCGGGTCGGTTGTCGTGCCTTACACGCGGATCGGACTCCTTGGCGGGGTTATGCTCGGCCTCGGCCGTGCGCTCGGAGAGACCATGGCTGTGACATTCGTCATCGGAAACGCTCACCGGTTGAGCGGCTCGCTGCTTGCGCCGGGCACAACCATATCGGCCACGATCGCGAATGAATTCACGGAAGCGACGGGGGACCTTTACACCTCCGCTCTGATCGCGCTCGGACTCATCCTTTTCTTAATAACCTTTGTCGTCTTGGCAATAGCGCGCCTGATGTTAATGCGCCTGGAAGGGAAGGCTGGTTCGTAATGGAACGGGACCTCAGCCGCTATCGTTCGCGCCGCGTTAAAAGCAGCTTCATCATGGTTCTATGCTGGAGCGCTTCCCTCCTTGGCATAGGCGTCCTCGCCATTATCCTCGGAACGCTTTTGGTTAAAGGCGCAAGCGGACTCTCATCGGTTATTCTCGTGCAGGATACGCCGCCTCCTGGAAGCGCCGGCGGCCTTCGGAACGCGATCGTGGGGAGCTTGATCATGACCTCGCTTGGCGTTGTCATCGGCACGCCCATCGGCATCCTTGCGGGAACTTACATGGCCGAATACGGCCGCTACGCCCGCCTCACGGTCATAGTTAGATTCATCAACGATATCCTGCTCAGCGCTCCGTCAATCGTGATCGGCCTCTTTGTCTATACGCTGATGGTCAGGCCGGCAGGCCATTTCTCTGCCATTGCAGGTTCCGTCGCCTTGGCCGTTCTGGTCATCCCGATCGTTGTCCGAACGACCGAGAACATGCTTCTCCTCGTTCCGGACCAGTTGCGAGAAGCCGCATTCGCAATCGGGATGCCTCGTTTCGCCGTTATCCGTTATGTCGCATACAAGGCGGCGCGAGCTGGCATGATTACTGGGGTTTTGCTTGCGGTCGCCCGCATCAGCGGAGAGACCGCGCCGCTTCTCTTCACCGCCCTGAACAATCAATTCTTCAGCAACGACCTGAATGCCCCAATGGCGAGCTTACCCGCCGTCATCTTTCAGTTCGCCTTAAGTCCCTACGCCGAATGGCAGAGTCTTGCGTGGACCGGAGCGCTCATCATAACAGCCGCGGTGCTTGTAATAAGCATTCTTGCGCGCTGGCTGGGAAGCATAGGCGTCGACAGATGAGCGCCGGCAAGAGAGATCGGTAAACGCAATGCAGAAAAAGACAAACGGCGGCCCCGACGCGCGCATATCGATCCGGGCGCTCGATTTTTTCTATGGGCAAGTCAGGGCCTTGAAGAACATCAACCTGTCAATCAACGACCGGATGGTGACGGCGTTCATCGGTCCCTCGGGATGTGGAAAATCCACGCTGCTGCGTGTTCTCAATCGAATGTACGATCTCTATCCCAAGCAGCACGCCGAGGGCGAAGTGTGGTTCAACGGCGAGAATATCCTCGATCCGGGGATCGACGTTAACCTCTTGCGCTCCCGCATCGGGATGGTTTTCCAAAAACCGACGCCCTTCCCCATGACGATCTACGAAAACATCGCATTCGGCATCCGCCTCTACGAAAATTTGTCGAAATCGGAACTCGACGGCCGGGTCGAATCGGCTCTGCAAAAGGCAGCGCTATGGCCCGAGGTCAAGGACAACCTTCAAACCAGCGGCCTAAGCCTATCTGGAGGGCAGCAGCAGCGGCTCTGCATCGCCCGTACGGTCGCCCTTCGCCCCGACGTCATTCTACTGGATGAGCCAGCCTCCGCTCTCGATCCAATCTCAACCGCGAAGATCGAGGTCTTGATAGAGGAACTGAGAAGTGAGTTCGCGATCGCCATCGTGACGCACAACATGCAAGAAGCGGCGCGTGTTTCGCAGCGCGTTGGATTTATGTATCTGGGCGAACTTGTGGAATTCGGACAGACCGAGCGGATTTTCCACGACCCTACCGACAAGCGGACTCAAGACTACATCACGGGGCGCTTCGGGTAAGCGCTGGCAGGCCGCGAAAACTCATATCGGCGCAAACCGCAAAGGCATCATGACTGCAAAGGCCCAAATCGTCCAGCAACTCGGCGAAAACGAGATTGTGCTGCCTGAGCTTCTAGCCGTCGCGCTCGAAGCCAACGACCGCGCGAAGGTGCGGATGACCCTGCTTCAGGAAGCCATAAGCCATGCTGAAAACCCGGCTTCCCCGGCGAATACGCTCGACAGCGAGCGCCGTTCGGCGGCTCTTGGCGACGCGATCTTTAACTCAACGGTTAAGAATGCGCGGGCTCTTGGCCATGGACGTTTCGCCATACCGGGCGGACAGATGCTCCTGAAGGGGCTCTACAAGGATATCGAGGTCATGATGGCGCCAGTCATGTCCGCTGGCGGCGAGACGGCTGAAGCGGTTTCGAAGCGGCTGACGGCGTTGCGCGCCTCATCGCCAGAAGCACAAGACGATGTGATAACGCAAGCAGCGGTGGCGAGAATAACCTCGGCTCGCGCTGGCGGGCTGGACAGTGAACACCTCCTGATCATGGACTTGCATAAGGCGCTCAATCGCCTTTCGGCCGCGATGGCGACTGAAATCGTAGCGGGCGCGCGGGTGCATGGGCTAAGGCCTCATGACAAACACCGGATCGAAGCTTTCATGCGAGGCATTGAGCGGACGCGCGCCTTGGCCTTTGGCCATCCGGGCCTTGGAACCAACGCGGCCCGCTCTGGGAAACGCTTGATCATCCAAAACGATATCGGGACCACCGATGCGCACGTGCTCATTATCCATGTCGAGGGTTTGGCGGTCACGATCACCTACACCGATATTCACCGCGCGCGAACGAATTTCTTCATGGACCTCTTCAACGGTCGCAACGTGACGTGGAGCCCGCTCGCGGAAAAAACCGCGCGGAACCTTGGGAATGACGGGCAATTTCTCTTGGTGACGGGCCGCCACGAAGCGGAGGACAATGCCGCCGTCGACGATTTCCTAGACTATCTCGGCTCCAGGCTTGTCTTTATGATCGACTGGAACAAAGCGAGAAAGGCTTTGCGCGGTTTCGTGGACAATAGGGCCGCGATCGATGTTCTGCGCTGGACTGCTGGCCACGACTACGGTCACCGGGGCTTTCTAGAGCTGGGCGGAGCGGAACTGATTTATGAAGCCGTCCGCCGCGGAGGCGCGCAGCGTATTCCCTATGGGACGAGGCTTGACGCTGCCCTCGGCTTGAAGGAAACGGCCGATTTCCTGAAACAAACTTTAAGGGCGGCGAGTGAGGGCCTTCGAGCAGGTCAGTCGGTGCGCCTGTTGAAAGATGAGATCCAGGCCAAGCTCGCTTCTCAATTTGAGACGATAGAAGCCACGGTTCTCACGATTATTGTACGGCATCTGGGTCTTTCTAGGATGATGGCGAGTTTTGTCTTGGACGCCATCCGGGATCGGCGGCTGACAAGCAGCGGCGGACAGCAGAATTTGGCCGATCAAGCACGCCGGCTCGAACAAAAAGCCGATGCCCTGACGATCGAGGCGCGCGGGCTTGCTTCCCGTCTGCCGGAGTCCGCAAAGCGGGCGAAGACAGTCGCCGATAGCGTGGAAGAGGCGAATGACGCGCTGGAAGAAGCGGCCTTTCTTCTAAGCCTGATGCCGGAAGAAGGGCGGGAAGGCCATTCATTGCAGCCGCTCGCCGATCTCGGCGAAAACGCCGTCGAAAGCATCGCCCACATGATTCGCGCCGTGGAAGCCGCCTATAATTTGCCAGAAGGACTTCAGGCCGATGTCACGGATACTCTTCGGGCTATCGATGCCGTCCTGGAGGAAGAGAAGAAGGCCGACGCGGCTTTCAGGAAGGCCATGGCCGCTTTCATTGTGGCCGGCCCGGACGCGCGTATGCTTGTCCTGCGGATAGAGATCGGCCGGGCGCTTGAAACCGCCACCGATCATTTGGCGCACGCCGCTCTTGCGCTTCGCGATCACGTTCTTGGAGAGTTGACGGCATGAGCGATCTCTCGGTTGAGAACGACCTTTTCTTTATCGGTTTCGGGACTGAGAACCGGCCGCTTACGGCTGAACTCGCCGGTTCCAAGGCCGCCAATCTTTGGGAAATGGCAAAGCTCGGGCTGATGGTGCCGCCCGCATTCGTTGTTTCGACGCGGCTGTGCAAACCGACTAATGCCAGCGACACTTGCGCGAAAGAGCTGCTCGCGAGCATTCTATCGAAAGGCATAGTGGAATTGGAACGCGCGACCGGCCGGCGTTTCGGCGATTCCAGGCTTCCTCTCCTGGTCTCCGTAAGATCGGGCGCGGCGCGCTCCATGCCAGGCATGCTCGATACCATCCTCAATGCTGGAATGACGTCAAAAACCGTGCATGGCCTCATCCGATTAACGGGCAATCCTCGGCTCGCTTGGGACAGCTATCGCCGTTTCGTGCAAGCCTACGCTGAAGTCGCCGGTCACTCTAGCGGCGAGCCCTTTTCCGCCAAGCTCGCGGACATGATCAGGACTGAGGGCGTTGCGAACGAAGCGGAGCTGGACCCGGAAGCACTTGAGCGTCTCACCGCGGTTTTTCTCGAAGAGGCCGCCACAGTTTTGGGCGAACTCGTGCCCGACAATCCAAACGTGCAGCTTGAGGCGGCAGCGCGGGCTGTCTTTCGATCCTGGGAAACTCCGAAGGCGGGCGAATACCGCCGTCTGAATGGGCTTGAGGGGCTGCCTGGTACGGCAATAACTGTGCAAGCCATGGTCTTTGGAAATAGCGGAGGGCGTTCGGGCGCGGGTGTCGCGTTCACCCGCAACCCTGCGACTGGAGCCAAGGAGCCTTACATCGATTTCTTGTTCGACGCTCAGGGCGAAGACGTTGTCTCGGGGCGGCGCATGTCTAGCAATCCGGAGTACTTTAGAGAGCGGTTGCCCGAAGCCGCGAACGCGCTGACTGATGGATCGGCCCGCTTGGAACGGCATTTCTGCGATGCGCAGGACATTGAGTTTACGGTCGAGAACGGCGCTCTCTACTTCCTGCAAACGCGGCCGGCAAAGCGAACGCCCCGCGCTGCTCTTCGCATCCTCATCGACTTGGTGCGCGAAGGATTGATCGACGAAAGCGAAGGCGCCAAGAGGGCCGCCGGGATCGATCTTGAGGCCGCGGCGATAACTCGTTTCGAGGGGAATGCCACGCCCATCGCCGCTGGCGTTCCTGCTTCAACGGGGGTTGCGAGCGGGCGTGCTGTGTTCACGAGTGCGAGGACAGTCGAGCTGACCTCGAACGGCGCCGGCCCAATGATCCTTATTCGGCCGGACACCTCGACGGACGACGTTGCGGGTTTTGCGGTTTCGGCGGGGATATTAACGGCAATCGGCGGCCGGACTGCCCACGCCGCGGTCGTCGCCCGTCAACTTGGAAAGGCCTGTGTCGTCGGTTGCCCGGGCCTTGCCGTCGATGCGAGCGCCCGGACGGCGACGATTGCAGGCAAAATTCTTAACGAAGGCGATTGGGTCTCCCTCGATGGTGAAACCGGAGAGGTCTATCTTGGCGAGCGGCGTATTGTCGTAGGTCGTCCGGATGAGGAAATTCGCGAAATTAGACACTGGCGGTCTCGCCGAGCGGCGAGAGAGAAGCACGGCAGAAAAGATTAGTAATAATACTATTCTTTCAAGAATTTCCGGGAGTGGTAGTCTGTCAATCAGTAGAATGCTTGCAGCTCATCGCGAGTCGCCATGAGTAGTTTCCGATCCTGACGTCCGCAATTTCGATCCAGTATGACTGCTTAGACTTTTGCCGCTCATAGAGGGCGGAGTGGCTTGAACTCGCGGTCCAAAGTGGTGAACAGACGAGATCTCTTGTTGGCCGGCGGCGCGTTGGCGCTGTCCGGCGCTGGCGCGGCCTACTTCAATATGCGCCAAATGGGCTCGATGGAAGACTACAACGCGTCAGTCGCCGCTATGCGCGCGACACTGACGCAGACCCCCGAGATACGCGACTTCATTCGCTACGCGACATTGGCCGCCAACAGCCACAACACGCAGCCCTGGCGGTTCCGCCTAGGCGCCGGCCAGATCGAAATCCTGCCCGACCTTTCGCGGCGGATTCCTGTCGTTGATCCTGATGACCATCACATATTTGCCAGCCTGGGCTGCGCGGGCGAAAATATGGTTATAGCCGCGGCTGCGCGTGGTTGCGCCGGCGATCTCCAATTCAAGTCTGGCGACCCAAACTCGCTGATTTTTTCATTCGGTAACGTCTCCACCTCGGACCGGTCACTCTTCGATGCCGTGCCCCTCCGCCAATCGACACGCTCCGACTATGACGGGCGGCCCGTCGGCGCCTCCGATCTGGCGACACTTGCGACAACCGCGAAAGTGCCCGGCGCTGATCTAGTGCTGATCACCGACAGAGCGGAGATGAATAAAATTCGCGATATTGTCATCGCGGCCAACAGCGCGCAAATGGCGAATCCGGCGTTCGTGCGGGAGCTGAAGACGTGGCTTCGCTTCAATCCGCGCCAGGCTATGGTTGCCGGAGACGGACTATTCGGCTTGCTAACCGGCAATCCCAGCCTACCAACATGGCTTGGACCGCCGGTCCTGGATTGGTTCTTCAATGCCGCTTCCGAGAATAAGAAATATATACGGCAGATTGCGTCCTCAGCAGGCCTCGCCATCTTTGTATCAGAACATGACAATCCCGAGCACTGGATCGCCGCGGGGCGTTCATCGCAACGATTCGCGCTTCAGGCCACCGCACTCGGCCTCAAGCATGCATTCGTCAATCAACCCGTTGAAGTCGTCCGCTTCCGTCCGGAACTCGCCGCACTCGTCGGCATGGCAGGCCGGCGCCCCGACCTCATCATGAGGTTTGGCTACGGACCAGCAGTTCCGTTCTCGGTCCGTCGGCCTGTTGCAGATTTCATCACTGCTTGAACCGGTCATTAAGCCCGCCGCCTGCTGAAAAGTGGTCCAAGATTTCAGAAGCCAATGTCCCGGCCGAGAAACGAGGTATCACGGGCGAACTCGGCTTGTGCTCGCGATGTCTCTTGCTGGCCCAAGTTTCTATTTTTCGCAGCTGCGACATTTCCTTCGGCTTTGAGCGCTCAAGCGGCTCACTGCAATAGCACGCAGCGAACGAGGCTCGGCAGGAGCCGTTGGGTCTCTGGTATACTTCATACAAGAGCCGACATCAGGGCAGGCTTGACGAGCACGTCGAGAAATGCGCGGCGCGCGTCCGCATTCGAGGGTGCTGCAGTCATCATGAAGATCGCGGCGCGCGCCTCTTATGCCGACGCAATGAGAGCCTCACGCCGCAGATTTCTTTTCGGATTTGACCATTTCTGCCGTTCGCCAGTGTCGAACGACGAGCAATCATCCCGGCGCACCGGCTCTTTTCTCGCTCGCGCCGGCGTTCAAGAGGGCGAGCTCAGCGCTGTTAACCGCGCGAATGAGAGTGCCGATGCTGGCGCGCACGGCTGACTGGCGGGGCGATTCGGTCTCCCATTGAGCGCCGACTAAGCTTCACTTGTTCCGTAACAGCGGCGATGCTACGCCATCTGTGATGACTAACCACTCGGAAGCACCAGCCGCACTTCTCGCGACCCATGATCGTCTGCGGGTAAACGGCTTTCCCGTCATCAGCATAATTTGCACGAGGGCCGAAATTGACGCGCGCGTCTGGCTTTATCAATGGGCCACCTCTCGTAGCAGAGGCATTTTCTTGACACCGGAGATTGGGCCTGAGGCGGCTCTCGCGGCTTTTCGCGTCCGGGTCCCTTCGTTGGATTCGTCGCCCGACCCTCTTCGGTCGACGCCGATTCTTCTTCTCCCAGCACATGGTCTATCCAAGACACTGCCAGCCGCCCTTTGGCTTATTGGGAAACTTCCTGCCGCCTCTGTCGCCTTGACGTGCGGCATTGATGAAATAGTCGCTCATCTTCTCGATCCTGAAGTACCGCTGGATTTTGTGAAGGCTGCTCTTCAGGGCCTTGTTCCCGTCGGAGATACCGAAGGGAAAGTTCTGGAGGAGGTCGCCAGGGGCAGAAAGCTCGGGCCGTTTCTTCGTGGGCCGTGTGAAGGTCTAGTATTCTATATGCTTGAAACAAGGCCGGACACGCGCAGCAAATTTGTCGCCAATCGGCGGGTTGGCAGCCGGTCCGGGAAGACCTATGAAGTCGATATTCTCTGTGAAGAGGCGAAACTCATTATCGAGATCGACGGTCCCGAACACAATCAATCAAGGCGGCGTCAGATGGACGAAGGGAAGATGCGCGACCTTGAAGACTCGGGCTATCGCGTTCGCCGCTTCTCAAACCATCAGGTCATCGACGACCCTGTCGGGGTCTGGTGGCTCATCGCTGAGCAGTTGAAACAATAGATGGGGCGCACGCTATGAGTGATTTTCCAACGGCGGACACGGCGCGATTCGGTTTGATTTCTCCTGAATTGGTCGTCAAAGCCTATTTGGCCTGCCAGAAGAAGGGCGTCGCCCTTGGTGCAGTGCAAAAGGGCCTTCGGGCTTATCTGCATGCGGACGCCGTCGATAAAGCCTTGGCCCAACTTATCGAGCACGGCGAAGTCTCATCCGAAAAAACTGTGACGCTCCTCGGCGGGAAATCGGCAGCCTCGTCTATTCTCGGCCGCGACGCAGGTGCCGATTGGGATGCCATAAGAAAGAAGCGCCTCCCTCTCATCGCATTGGGCTTCAATCCAGATGATGGCGAGACACGCCGCAGGTTCAGTCCGCCGACCTCCATTAAGGCCGCCGCGATTGCGGTTGGCTTTGGCTTGCCGAGAGAGATCGCCAACGATCTAAAGGCCGTTCGGTCGGAATTCGTTTGGCGTGTTCTTCGAGCAGGGCTGCCTGATATTGTCGGCAAGGGGCCCTTTCCCGTAATCGAGAAGCCAGGCAAGGTCGAGCGCGCGCTGATTTGCGGCGTGCTTCGCGTGGCCGCAAAGACCATTGTGCAGGCTACCGACGCATTGGCTGCGCGGGCTGTGGGACTTGATAAAGGCAACCTCGACGTCGTCAAGGAACGTCTTGTTGCTACCGCCGCCAATCGCGTCGCAGCGGCGAAAGAGAGTTTCGCAACGAAAGTAATTCAGGTCGCTTCGAAGCTCTCAACACCTCCCTTCGAGGGACGTGTGGCGATTGCTCAGGTTTATGATCAATATGGAGAGCTTTTCCCGGACGCAGGTTCTCTTGCCTCCTTTAAGGATCGACTTATTAAGTCTGCAATAAGCCGAGAAATCCAGCTCGGTCGGCTGGATTTACCAGAACGCATGTCGGACGAACTCCGCCTTCGGAGTGAAACAACTTGGAATAGAGAAGAAGTTCATTTCGTCGTTACCGAATGGAAGTAAGCTATGTCGATTAGTGATGCGTTTTTGAGTCCTTATGCGGAGTTTGTTTTTTCTGCAGTGGCTGTTTTTGGTGATGCACGCGAGTTGGAGCAACTTGACGTTCCTGAGGGCCAAAAAGCCGCCCGCCGCGCCATCGATACGGTCGTCACCAATGCGCTGAACTGCATGCGAAGCGTTGGGTCGCGCATTGTTCTGATCAAAGGCGAAGCCGGCTCCGGCAAGAGTCACGTTCTCACCACGTCTTTCAAGCGAGCCGCCGCTATCCCGCGGGGTGAAGTGTATCCGGCCGTGCTACAATTGACGGCACCGGTAGAGAAGAGGGGATACGATGCTTGGCTCGTTGACGCGCTTTTTCGTCAGTTAAGCGCCCGACATTTTGCCGACGAACAGAATCAAAGCCCGTTGCGGCGGCTTGCGGGGCGTCTTTTAAGCCAAACCCCGGTTGCGGAGCAGGATGATTGGCAGCGCTTCATCGACGATGTTGAATGCGAGGGAGAAATTCCTCATTCCCTGAAGCTCGCAAAAAGAATTCGGAAAGAAGCCCTGGAGCTACTAACTGACGAGCCGCCGTCTGAAGCCTTCCTCGCAGTGCTGATTCTCGCAGGATACGGCGATCAGTCCGCAGTCAACTATCTAAGATACGGCGTTATAGACAAGCGGCTAAAAAGACTGGAACTGCCGAAAATCAAGAACGATCAGGCGAGGATCATCCGAGAACTCGGCCTCGCTGCTCAGATCGTGGGCGCAAGTGTCGTAATCGGCTTCGATCAGGTCGAAAACGCTGTTCGCCTCGGCAGTGAAGACCTTTATGTCCACACACTCGTGCGGGCAATCCGAATTGTGGAGGATGTCCCAAACGTGGCCGTCGTTATTGCGTCGGTCATGGGTGAATATGACGAGATCGTGGGCGGAAAGCGCAAGGTCAAAGGGCTAGCTGCGGGAGACAGAGACCGTATTGAGGGAACCCCTCCTCTTCCAGTCGTCATTGATTTGGGTACTTCGGATTTCCTCGAGAAGGTTGTTGCGCAACGACTTCGAGTGTTGCGCGCTCGGGCGAAGCTTCCGGAATCGACGAACGTTCTAGAGCCACTGCCGCAGTGGTTCATCCCAACTATCACAGGTGCGCGGAATGTGAGGGTCGCATTGCGCGAAGTTGGGCTGCTTCGGCAGACGGCAATCGGATTCGGTCGGATGCCAACCCAACAAGAGCACGACGGAGAGAAGGAGCCGTCACCGCTTCACCAAGATACCGACTTCGATAAGCTGTGGTCCGACTTCCTGGATAGCGCTCCCGCGGCAGTGAACAAGCTTCTCCAATCGACGAAGGCGGACCTGCTGCATTGGTGGGTGAAAGAAGCGAGCACAGAGCATCTTTCAATCGGACTGGTTGAGAGCGAAGCGACTGCTCTGGCAGATGAATTCCACACACCCGTCATTGACCTTGTTTTGGAACTCAACGGCGCTGCCGTCGAACGCAGACAAATTGCCCTTTGCGAGGCTCCGAACCGAACACACCAACTCGCCAATCAAGTTCAAAGCTTTCTTGAGCACTCTACCGGAACGCCGATCCTCGTGCGAACCAACGGCTTTCCCAAAGGGCGACAAACCCAGGTCGCAGGAGTGCTTCACAAACTCAGAGCCCTTTCAGGTCGCGAGATCGACCTTGGCGAGACCGAGTGGCACAATCTCCAACGCGCACGCGACTTCGCCTCGCAGCAGGCCCTTGGACCGGGTTTCTTGGAGTGGCGGCGCGGCCACCAGTGGCTGACCCAGTTCATCTCGCCCTTACAACCTCTTCTCGAAGCGCCCCGGATATTCAACGTGGCTGAGTCCGGGACGGCTACCGGTACGAAGTCCGGAACGGAGGAAGTCCGCACTGAGGCTCGCGCTGATAGCGAACGTGCCCCCTCAGGAAACGCATCCTGGGACCCCTTTCCGGTTTTCCTAGGAAAAGACTGGGGTGGTGAAGATGTCTTATGGGCCCCATATAGGGAAGCGCCCGATCATCTCAACAATTTCGGCTTTCTAGTCACAGGCGATGCAGGGTCTGGAAAAACGCAGACCATTAGGGTACTAATCGATGCTGCATGCAGAAAGAATTTGTCCGTTTTAATATTCGATTTCAAGGGAGACTATTGCGACCCCCAGTTTGCAAAATCTCGCAATATCGAAGTCATTGACCTCCGAAAGAACGGGCTGCCATTCAATCCCTTGCAACCGCCGCCGCGCGCTGCCTCAGGGGTTCAGCCCATCGAACATGCCCACGAGGTAGCCGGCGTCTTTTCGAGGGTATTCAAACTCGGTGCCGTTCAGACAGGCAATTTGAAGGATGCCATCTCGGAAACCTATGCCGAAGTGGGAATCGCGCCTCGCGATTGGATCGATCCCAGCAGCGTTTCGTGGCCCTCTTTTGATCGCGTATTTGAGCGCCTCCGAAACGAGAGAGCTGGAGCTTCGCTTATCACGAAACTTTCCCCTCTCTGCGATCTTGGGCTTTTCCCCGCCTCAACTGGGAATAGCTCCTTCGAAGGGTTCATCAATGGGCGTGTTTGCCTTGATCTCAAGGACCTCCCAACCGACGAAATTAAGTCGGCGCTCGCAGAAATCATAATCATCCAACTACACGGCTATGCCCTGAGAGGTGACCAACCGCGGCGGCTCACACGTATGGTTGTGTTCGATGAAGCCCATCGCGTAAAGAACTCCAATAAGCTGCAGACGCTTGCCCGCGAAGGGCGCGCATTCGGCATTGGCATCGTTATCGGAACCCAATTTCCTGGAGACATCCCCGATACGATGGCTGGGAATCTAGCTACACAACTTTCTCTCATGAACAACCAGGCGGAACACCGTATAGCCGTCGTTCGTCAAGCTTTTGGCAGCACGACCAGTAGTGAGGCCAAAGCTTTGCTCGAAAAGCTGGGCAAGCTGAAACCTCTGCAAGGACTATTTGCAAATGCACACTACAACGGCGTTCTTCTCAATGTTGTCCCTCATCACGCGAGGTAAGGAACCGCCTCGGGAGCGCCAGCGGCCACGGGGCGGCCTGGCTACCATCCGGCGGCGCTTTCCGCGGAGGCCATGACCGATGGCGCAGCTTCTAGAGCAGTGAATCGGAGGGGATTCCCAAAGCGGAGCGGATCTGATTCAAACTGTCTGCCGGAGCGGGAGGCCGGCGGACATGTCGAAAGCTCTTTCGCCCGATCTTCGTATACGTGTCGTGAAGGCTGTTGCAGGCGGGACATCCTGCCGCCAGGCGGCCGAGCGCTTTGGCGTCAGCGCGTCAAGCGCGATCCGGTGGCATGCGCTTGAGCGTTCGGTTGGCGATGTGCGGCCAAAAGCGCTAGGCGGCGACCGGCGCTCACAGCGGATCGAAGGTATCCGTTGCGGCGGCATCACCTTCAAAATCGGCTTTTTCCGCGCGAGAGTGTGGGCTGAGGCGGGAACGGAAGATGAGCGCTTATGCAAAGTGACAGGCATCGGCACAGTCTCTTACGGCAGGACAGCTACCGGCGGATCGAGGCGATCACGGGGCAGCGGCGGCGCCGGCAATGGAGCGATGAAGAGAAGGCGCGGATCGTTTCGGAGAGCTTTGCTCCGGGCGCCAACATCGCCGCTGTGGCGCGGCGTCATGGCGTGAGCTGCGGCTTGCTGCATAATTGGCGCGGTCAGGCCCGGCAAGCGGCTGCATCCACGGCGCCGTTCATTCCGATCGCACTGGCGGAGGAGAGCGGCGGCGGAGAGGAAGATCGGGCCATCGCGCCGTGCGGCGCGATCGAGATTGAGCTTTCGGGCGCGCGCGTCCGCGTCGAGGGCGCGGTCGGCAAGGCGGCGCTCAAAACCGTGCTGGCGGCGTTGCGCGAAACGGCATGATCGGGATATCCGGCGGCCGGCGCATTTTCTTGGCTGCAGAGCCGATCGATTTCAGGAAGGGCATGGATTCCATCGCCGCGCTGGTGGCTGAGATGCTGAAGGCCGATCCATTTTGCGGCGATATGTTCATCTTCCGTCCGAAGCGATGCGACCGTTTGAAAATCCTGGTCTGGGACGGCTCCGGGCTGATTCTGGCTACCAAGCGGCTTGAGGAGGGGCGCTTTTGCTGGCCGCCGGCGCGTAACGGCACGATCCAGCTCAGCGCCTTGCAGATGTCCATGCTGCTCGAAGGTCTGGCGTGGACCAACGCGCCGGTCAAAGCCATGAGGCGTCCAATAAAAGCTGCTTAGAGCGAGCGATTTTACTGGATGAACGGCGACGCTCTCGCATAAGTTGCAGTCATGATTCTCGATCTCTCCGCTTTGCCCTCCGATCCGGAGCAGCTCAAGGGAAGGCTCATCGAGCTGGCCAGCGCTGCGGAGGAGGCGGCCGCCCAGCGCGATGCGGCGCTAGCGGAGAACGAGAAGCTCCTTTACATCCTGGCTGAGTTCAAGCGCGCCTTGTTCGGGAAGCGTTCCGAGAAGCTCGATCCCGATCAGCTGCAGCTCATCTTCGATCTGGCCGCGGCGGCGGCCGCAACGGAGGGGGCTGGTGAAAGCCGCGACGCCTCCGCGGCAGTTCGCAAAAAGCCGCGCAAACCCGCCGAACGCAATCGCGGCAAGCTGCCCTGGCATCTGCCGCGCATCGAGATACGCATCGATCCCGAGGCCAAGACTTGCTCCTGTTGCGGCGGGGCGCTCCATGTCATTGGCGAGACCGTGAGCGAGATGCTGGACATCGGTATCCGCTATGAGCCTGCCACTGAGGCGGTTCAGGCCGCCATTTTCAGGTCTTGCACAGGAGCCGCGCGTGCGGCTTTCCAGTTCCAGGGCAGGAGTTCGGCCAGCTGATGGCTTTTGGTCTGGCCGGAGACGATGCGCTCGAGGACATCTGTGAGCCAGGGCTGCGGGTCGACGTTGTTGAGCAGGGCGGTGTTGATAAGCGAGGCGAGGACCGCCCACGAGTCTGCCCCGTTTTCGCTGCCCGCGAAGAGGCTGTTGCGCCTGCCGAGGCCGATGGGGCGCATGTCGCGCTCGACGGTGTTGTTGTCCACTTCCACGCGGCCATCGGCGAGGAACACGGCGAGCCCCCGCCAGTGGTTCAGCGTGTAGCGGATCGCTGTGGCGAGCGGCGATTTGGCGGAGACCTCCTTCAGCCGCTCCTCCGCCCACGTCTTGAACGCTTCCATAAGCGGTTTGCTTTCAACCTGGCGGACGGCCAGCCGCTCCGCGGCGCTCAGGCCGCGGATGCGCGTCTCGATGGCATAAACGGCCGCGATCTGGCGCAAGGCCTCGAAGGCGATGGGCGAGTTCGTGGCTTTGTGGAACTCGAAGAACTTTCGCCGCGCATGGGCGAGGCAGAAGGCAAGCACGATGGGCTTGCCCTCGCGCTGCGTCTCCGCCAGCTTTTTGTAGGCGGCGTAGCCGTCCACCTGCAGGATGCCCGAGAAGCCATCGAGCAGCGTCATGGCATGCTCGGTTTTTCGGCCCTCGGCGAAAGCGTAGGCGACGGCGGGCGGGGCCGGGCCGCCCCAGGGACGATCATCTACGGCGACCGCCCAGAACTGGCAGCGCCTTGTCCCGCCGCGGGCGAACACCGGCATCGGCGTCTTGTCGCAGAAAATTTTCGGCCGCGCCAGGATCGAAGCGAGCAGCAGCGCATAAAGCGGCTTCAGCCACCAGGCGGTCCGCCCGATCCACAACGACAGCGTCGAGCGGTCAAGCTCGATCCCTTGCGCCCGCATCATGCGCAGCTGGCGGTTCAGCGGCAGATGCCAGGCGAACTTTCCAACCGCGATGGCGGCAAGCAGCGCTTCGGTGGCGATGCCGCCATCGACCGGCCGCGCCTGGCGCAGGCGCCTGGACCACGGCATTCTCGCAAGCCCGGCAGCCATAGCGCGGGCGGATAATGCGCTTCACCCGATACTGCACCGGCACGATGTCCAGCATCTCGCTCACGGTCTCGCCAATGACGTGGAGCGCCCCGCCGCAACAGGAGCAAGTCTTGGCCTCGGGATCGATGCGTATCTCGATGCGCGGCAGATGCCCGGGCAGCTTGCCGCGATTGCGTTCGGCGGGTTTGCGCGGCTTTTTGCGAACTGCCGCGGAGGCGTCGCGGCTTTCACCAGCCCCCTCCGTTGCGGCCGCCGCCGCGGCCAGATCGAAGATGAGCTGCAGCTGATCGGGATCGAGCTTCTCGGAACGCTTCCCGAACAAGGCGCGCTTGAACTCAGCCAGGATGTAAAGGAGCTTCTCGTTCTCCGCCAGCGCCGCGTCGCGCTGGGCGGCCGCCTCCTCCGCAGCGCTGGCCAGCTCGATGAGCCTTCCCTTGAGCTGCTCCGGATCGGATGGCAAATCGGAGAGAGCGAGAATCATGACTGCAACTTATGCGGGAGCGTCGCCGTTCATCCAGTAAAATCGCTCGCTCTAAGCAGCTTTTATTGGACGCCTCATGGCTTTGACCGGCGCGTTGGTCCACGCCAGACCTTCGAGCAGCATGGACATCTGCAAGGCGCTGAGCTGGATCGTGCCGTTACGCGCCGGCGGCCAGCAAAAGCGCCCCTCCTCAAGCCGCTTGGTAGCCAGAATCAGCCCGGAGCCGTCCCAGACCAGGATTTTCAAACGGTCGCATCGCTTCGGACGGAAGATGAACATATCGCCGCAAAATGGATCGGCTTTCAGCATCTCCGCCACCAGCGCGGCGATGGAGTCCATCCCCTTTCTGAAATCGATCGGCTCTGCAGCCAAGAAAATGCGCCGGCCGCCGGATATCCCGATCATGCCGTTTCGCGCAACGCCGCCAGCACGGTTTTGAGCGCCGCCTTGCCGACCGCGCCCTCGACGCGGACGCGCGCGCCCGAAAGCTCAATCTCGATCGCGCCGCACGGCGCGATGGCCCGATCTTCCTCTCCGCCGCCGCTCTCCTCCGCCAGTGCGATCGGAATGAACGGCGCCGTGGATGCAGCCGCTTGCCGGGCCTGACCGCGCCAATTATGCAGCAAGCCGCAGCTCACGCCATGACGCCGCGCCACAGCGGCGATGTTGGCGCCCGGAGCAAAGCTCTCCGAAACGATCCGCGCCTTCTCTTCATCGCTCCATTGCCGGCGCCGCCGCTGCCCCGTGATCGCCTCGATCCGCCGGTAGCTGTCCTGCCGTAAGAGACTGTGCCGATGCCTGTCACTTTGCATAAGCGCTCATCTTCCGTTCCCGCCTCAGCCCACACTCTCGCGCGGAAAAAGCCGATTTTGAAGGTGATGCCGCCGCAACGGATACGATCGAAGCGCACGCCACGCTGATCCTCGCGCTTGTCGAGGAGACGCCGGACATGACGCTTCAGGAACTGAAAGCCGCGCTTGAGAACCATGGCGTTTCAGTCGGTTACGGTACGCTATGGCGGTTTTTCGACCGGCATGGGATCACGCGCAAAAAAAGACGGCGCACGCCAGCGAGCAGGACCGGCCCGATGTCTTGAGACGGCGTAAGGCCTGGTTCGACGGCCAGATCGACCTCGATCCCGAGCGCTTGGTGTTCATCGACGAGACCTGGGCTTCGACTGCCATGGCGCGCCGCTATGGCCGGGCCCCGCGCGGCCAGCGCCTGCGGGCTGGCGTTCCCTACGGTTGCAGATTCCGACGAAGTCGCCCGCCTATTCCGATTTCAACGCGCCCACGATTTCGATTTTAATCCGCCCACCATTCCGGGATATTCCCGCCCACTTTTCGGGGCCTTGCTGACGAACAAAGTTGAAGCTGGTTTCTGGTTGCGGTCAATCCTTCTTTGCTGCTCGTGCTTTGTATCCGCTATGAGCCTGCCACTGAGGCGGTTCAGGCCGCCATTTTCAGGTCTTGCACAGGAGCCGCGCGTGCGGCTTTCCAGTTCCAGGGCAGGAGTTCGGCCAGCTGATGGCTTTTGGTCTGGCCGGAGACGATGCGCTCGAGGACATCTGTGAGCCAGGGCTGCGGGTCGACGTTGTTGAGCAGGGCGGTGTTGATAAGCGAGGCGAGAACGGCCCACGAGTTTGCCCCGTTTTCGCTGCCCGCGAAGAGGCTGTTGCGCCTGCCGAGACCGATGGGGCGCATGTCGCGCTCCACGGTGTTGTTGTCCACTTCCACGCGGCCATCGGCGAGGAACACGGCGAGCCCCCGCCAGTGGTTCAGCGTGTAGCGGATCGCTGTGGCGAGCGGCGATTTGGCGGAGACCTCCTTCAGCCGCTCCTCCGCCCACGTCTTGAACGCTTCCATAAGCGGTTTGCTTTCGGCCTGACGCACGGCCAGCCGCTCCGCGGCGCCCAGGCCGCGGATGCGCGTCTCGATGGCATAAACGGCCGCGATCTGGCGCAAGGCCTCGAAGGCGATGGGCGAGTTCGTGGCTTTGTGGAACTCGAAGAACTTTCGCCGCGCGTGGGCGAGGCAGAAGGCAAGCACGATGGGCTTGCCCTCGCGCTGCGTCTCCGCCAGCTTTTTGTAGGCGGCGTAGCCGTCCACCTGCAGGATGCCCGAGAAGCCATCGAGCAGCGTCATGGCATGCTCGGTTTTTCGGCCCTCGGCGAAAGCGTAGGCGACGGCGGGCGGGGCCGGGCCGCCCCAGGGACGATCATCTACGGCGACCGCCCAGAACTGGCAGCGCTGCCGCGCGACAATCAACGTGAGAACCCAGCGTCAATCAGGATGAGAATGCCGCTGACGGCGTGACGGAGGGAGGGCGTAGCCCGACCGAAGGCGCGACGTTAGCGGCGGCGCTCGTTTCACTCAGATGGAACGGCGTCTGGCGGTCACCGGCAGGCTGGTCAAGCATATGATTCTTCGGAGCAAAGAGGGATCGACGCTTGTCCGGCCTCCACATCGACGACCACCAGACGAGGCTGTTCATGAGTTTTCGCCAGACACACACCACGGCTGTAGCCGCCGCCAAGGCCGGTTTCAGCACTGCGACCGGCTACCGGATCGAGAACGATCCACGGCTGCCGTCGCAAAAGAAGGCGCCGCGGCGCCGCCGACGTCCCGATCCGCTTGAGGGCGTTTGGGAGCAGGAGATCCTGCCGATGATCGAGGCGACGCCGGATTTGCGCGCGGTCGCCGTCTTTGAAGAGATTGTGCGCCGTCACCCCGAGATCGCCCCTGGCGTGCGCCGGACGATCGAGCGGCGCATTCGCCAATGGCGGGCTCTCAAGGGCCCTGAGCGGGATGTGATCTTCCTGCAGAGCCAGGCGCCCGGCCGGCTTGGGCTGTCCGATTTCACCAGCATGGGCGAGCTCGGCATAGCCATCGCCGGTCAGCCGCTCGATCATCGGCTCTATCACTTTCGCCTGGCGTTCTCCGGCTTCGAGCATGCTCATGTCATTTTTGGCGGCGAGAGCTTCGTCGCGCTTGCCGAAGGACTGCAGAATGCGCTCTGGGCGCTGGGCGGCGCGCCGTTACAGCATCGAACCGATAGCCTGTCAGCGGCGTTCCGTAATCTCGACCGCGAAGCGCGAGAAGACCTGACGCAGCGTTACGAGGCGCTGGTTGCGCATTACGGCATGGAGCCGGTGCGCAATAATCTCGGCGTCGCGCACGAGAACGGCGCCATCGAAAGCGCACATGGGCATCTGAAGCGAGCGATTGCCGATGCGCTGCTTCTGCGCGGCTCGCGCGATTTCTCCGATCTGGCGGTCTACCGGCGCTTCATCGACGAGATCGTTGGGCGCCGGAATGCGCACAACAGCAAGCGTATCGACGCGGAGCGGGCCGCGCTGAAAAAGCTGCCGGCAAGGCGCACCGCCGATTTTGAGGAGGCGGTCGTCCGGGTTACATCGAGCGGCGGCTTCACTCTGCGCCGCGTCTTCTATACGACGCCGTCGCGCCTCATTGGCCATCGCCTGCGGGTGCGGATTTACGATGAGAGGCTGGAATGCTTTCTCGGCGGCACGCCCATCCTGACCTTGCGAAGGGGGCAACCGCCGCTGGCGAGCGGCAAGCGCGCCCATGTCGTCGATTACCGGCATGTCATTCATGCCCTGCGCAAGAAACCGATGGCGCTGCTCAATCTTGTCTATCGCGAGCAGCTCTTCCCGCGTCAGGCTTACGCACGCGCTTTTGAGGCGCTGCTGGCCCAGGAGGGCGAGAAACGCGCCTGCCGCGTTGCCGTCGAACTCCTGGAGCTCGCTCACGACAGGGCTTGCGAGGCAGAGCTGGCGGAAGCCATCGAGGCCGCTCTGAATGCCGGAGAACTGCCCGATCCCGCCCGGTTGCGGGACCGCTTTAAGCCCGATGCAGCGGCCATCCCGGACGTTACCGTGGAATTGGCGTCGCTCTCAGCCTACGACGAGCTGGCCGTTGTCGCCCAACCCTGCGCTTTGGAGGCGGCGGCATGACGAAGAACTCCGCCATTGACACTGTACGTGTCGAACTTCTCCTTACCGAACTGCGCCTGCCGGGCATCAAGCTGATGTGGCAAAAGCTTGCGGAGCAAGCGGACAAGGAAGGCTGGCCCGCGGCCCGCTTCCTTGCCTCGCTCACTGAGCTGGAGATTGCCGATCGCGGACGGCGGCGTATCGAACGCCACCTTGCCGATGCGCGCCTGCCCGTCGGCAAGACGCTCGACGCTTTCGACTTCGCTGCAGTACCCATGATCAGCAAGGCCCAAGTCATGGCGCTGAGCTCCGGCGATGGCTGGATCCAGCAAGGCGCCAATATCCTCCTGTTCGGCCCACCCGGCGTCGGAAAAAGCCATCTTGGGGCAGCCATCGGCCTGGCGCTCATCGAAAATGGCTGGCGCGTCCTGTTCATGCGCACCACCGATCTCGTTCAGCGGTTGCAGGTGGCGCGCCGCGAGCTTGCGCTGGAAAGCGCCATCGCGAAGCTCGACAAGTATCACCTGCTCGTGCTCGACGACATCGCCTATGTCAGCAAAGACCAGGCCGAGACCAGCGTGCTGTTCGAGTTGATCGGCTCGCGCTACGAGCGCCGCTCTATGCTGATCACGGCCAATCAGCCGTTCGGCGAATGGGGCAAGGTCTTCCCGGACCAGGCGATGACGCTCGCGGCCGTCGACCGCCTCGTGCATCATGCAACTATCCTGGAGATGAACGTCAAGAGCTACCGCTGCAACGAAGCGCTTGAGCGTAAACGCGGCAAGGGCCGCCCGGCCGGGCGCGCGACAATCAAAACAACGTCGGAGTGACGCTCCGCGTCAATCTGAAAGCAAAACCCGCTTGCGCGTCACCGCGCCAGCGGCGATCATCGTAAGGCTCGGCGATCCGCCCATTCTCACCTTGATTGCCGCTCTTCTCATCCAGATTGTCGCGCGATACAGGATGCTGGCGCGTGTCTCTTTGGAGAGGTTGAGCGCTTCGAACCGGGCGCTTACGGGATCCGCCCATAACGCTTCGTCATGCTCATGCGGATTGAGCGTCACCGGCCCGCCGCTCGCCTCGACGGCGAAGTTGAGCTGCCGCGTCTTCCTGCCGGAGCCGCTTAGATAGTCGAAGCTGTTCACGTAGCGCAAAACCCTTTCAACCGTCAGCCCGGTTTCCTCGCTCACTTCGCGGCGCAAGGCGCCGATGAGATCTTCGCCGGCGTTCACCGTTCCGCTTGGGATTTCATGCAGCCCCGAGAAGTCTTCGCCTTGCGCTCGGCGCAAGATGAGTACGTCGCCGCCGCGTTCGATGACGGCGCCGACGACCAGTTTTTGAACGCCGTCGCGCTCCGCCGCCGTTAGAAGCTGTGTCGTGTCCAGCATCACCAACTCCTTAGCCGCGCCTCAACAATGATTTCAGGACGGCATAGGTCTTGTCCCTGTAAAGGTCAACGGTCGCAGCGTCTTCCTCCATCGCCCAGACGGGATATTTAATCGCTTGCCGCGCGAAACGTTCGGCGCCTGGAAAGCTTGCGTCCATTGCAATGCAGGGCTCGCGGTAGAGCCGCCCCATGACCTCGGGCGTCCGCGTGAACAAGGGCAGCTTATGGATTGGCCCTGTCGATCCCGGCATATCCGCCTCTCTCAACCCCTCGGCCTGCAGCGCCGCGTGAACCTGTCTCGCCGTCACGCCGCCGCTCTTAGCCTCATCGACCTGGAAAACGTAAGCGTACCAAGCTGGAACACGGTTCGCGGTATTTGGAAGGATGATGGCGGGCAGGGCCGAGAGCATCTCGGAAAATGCCGCCGCGCGGGCGTTCTTCAGCGCCAGCCATTCGTCAAGATGGTCGAGCTGTTCATCCGCCATCGCGATCGCGAGCGGATGCGCGCGAAGCTTCAAGCCGAGCCCCGTCAGAAAGAATGGATGGAGCGGGCTCGACGCAGGGATCTCCGATTTCGGGCGCTTGTTGTAATGCCCGAGCAGCAAAGCGCGGTAATGATGCTCCGGCTTGTCCGCGACGAGGATGCCGCCTTCGCCGCCGCTGATGATCTTCTCGCCCTGAAGGCTCCACGCGGCCATATCGCCGAAACTGCCGCACTGTTGGCCGCCGTAGGCTGCGCCGTGAGCGCGCGAGCAATCCTCAAGCAACACGAGGCTATGCTTGCGAGCAATTGCCGAGATCTCCGGCACATCGCAGGGGATGCCCCACATATGCGTGACGATGATTGCGCGCGTCCGCTCGGTTATGGCGGCCTCGATGAGCGCCGGGTCCATATTGCCGTCAGGACCGCAATCGATTGGAACCGGCTTCGCGCCGGTGAAAACGATCGGGCTCACCGTGGCATGGAAGGTGTAACACGGGACCAGCACTTCATCGCCTGGCGCAAGTTCAAGGGCTTCGTACATGCTGTGGATGGCGCTCGTTCCTGAGTTGGTGAGCAGCGCATGCGCTTTGCCGTGACGGGACGCCCAACGATCCTCGAACCGCTCGAAAACGCCGCTCCGGTTGTAAATCGAAGTCGTTTCGCCGAGCTGCGCCGCAACGCGCTCGTACACCCGGTCCGAGATGACGGGCCAAGTATAATCGGACTTCGCCGTCTCGCGCCGCGTATGTGCGGCGTAGATGCGGGCGATGAGTTCGGTTTGAGCGCGCCCTTCGCCAAGCGCGTCGCCTTGGCCGGACAGAAGCGCCGCGCTCAATTCTTCGATCATGGCGCGCGCCGTGTCGCTGCTCTTGGGCGCCGCGATCTCCTGGTCGAGCAGGCCATCTGCCCGGTAAAGGCGCAGCCCCGCTTCGGTTATGATGATCTGGCCGCCGGCGCCGGTGATGACGGCTTCCTCAGTTTCGGTTGCGGAGACGCGCGAGACGGATAGGTGGCCGCTGAAAGCGCGGCCCGTTCTCCGGTCGCGAAACTGCATCCAGGCGTCCGCCGTGTCTTCTACGTCGTAGTGCTGACGACGGTTGCGATAGCTGAGGCTCGACGCGATGGTTTCCGGCTCGCCAAACCACCATGCGATGAGATCCACCATATGATAGCCCATGTCGATGAGCGCGCCGCCGCCGGCCCCGGCCTTTAGGGCGCGCCAGCCTTCGCCAAGATCGGGAACGTTCTTGAAGTAGCGGAGATCGAAGCTGATAACCGGCCTGATTTTCAGAAGAGCGCTTTCAACAGCGCGATAGACCGGATCGAAGCGCCGCCTGGTCGAGACGGCGATCCTTGCGCCGCCGGCACGCAATCCCTCGTAAAACTCCGCCTCTTCCACCGTCATGGCGAAGGGCTTCTCTTTGATCATGGGCACGTCCACTGCGGCGAGCGCCGCCACAATGGCCCTCTGCGCATGGTGAGGCGTGCAGATCAAGGCCACGTCCGGCCGCCGGAAAGCCAGCATATCGGCGACGCTTTCAAAGAGCGGCGCTTCCGTGGCCTTCACAAGCGCCCGCAAAGCGTCCGGCGAAACGTCCACGACCGAGTCGATTTCCACCTGTGCGCCTTCCAGGAGGCGCATGTATTTGCGCCCCTGCATGCCGGCGCCGATGAGCGCAATCCGAGTTTTCATAATCGTTGTCTCCAGGCAACGCCTCGCCTATCGCCGAAACGATGGTTTCGGCGCGGCTTGCGCAACTTACGTTTGTTAATAAGTTATTAACAGTTGCCAGATAGGAAAGGCGATGTCAACACAACTTGCGCGACTTATTAAGCCGCGCTATTTGTTCGGCATGACCGATTTGCCCGAGCCTAAAGACAAGCGTATCGCCCTGGTGATGACGGCGTCCGAGCTTCAAGCCGTTGACGATTGGAGCTTCAGCCGCCGCATTCGCAGCCGCGGCGAGGCCATCCGCCAGCTGATATCGCTCGGGCTCAAGGCATCGGAGAAGGACGGCAAGTAAAGCCCACGCCCGCCGCCATCGATCCCCCGACGCCCGAGAATGTGCGCCTCTACCGCGCCGCGGCGCTGGCCTGGCGCAATGCATGGCGCGAGGAAGCCGACCGCCACGAGGATATCCGGCTCGCAAATCCGCACCTGCCGAACCATGCCGCCGCGCTCGCTGTGATGACGCTGGCGCCGGAAATGACATATGAGGAGGCATGGCGGCTCGCGCATAAGGCCGTGTCTTGGGCCGCGCAGGCTCATAGCGCGTGGATGCGCGGCTAAATCATGAAAGGCGAAGGGCGCGCCCGTTACCCTGGCGCGTTACCCGATAGGCGCTGATTCTTGTGGAAAGGTTGCCGATCTCATCGCGAGGTTCTGCTGTTACCCCAGGCGTTACCCCAAACAGCAAATTCAAACGACGATTGCAGCCTAAGTCCCTGATTTTGCTGGTACCGCTGCCCCGGCTCGAACGGGGGACCCCCAGATCCACAATCTGGTGCTCTAACCAACTGAGCTACAGCGGCGGATTAGCGACGCGCAGTAAACTCCGTTTCTCACGAAAACTCAAGGGCGCAATATTGCCTCACGCTTGCGCAGCGCCGTGTCCTCCGGAATGGCCGCTTCGGCCGCCGTTTTTGCCTTGGGCGGAAGGAGGATTTGCGCAAAATGCCGCTGAAGCTCCTTGGATTGCTCGACGAAAAGCTCGGATTGCGCGGACAGGAAAGCAAATTGCAGGCGCACCGCCTCGGCGGGCCCTTTCGCCACGGCGAGGTCTTGCAGTAAGTGAAGCCCAAGCTCGTAATGACGGCGGAAAGCTTCCTCGGCGGCGTGGCTGAGCGAGTGCATGGAATCGTTCGCGTCCTGGTAAATCAGCTCCAGCGACTGGGAGACATCCCCGAGACGGTGGCTAAAAGCCTCCACGGCCTCTCTGGGATCTGCCGCTGGCGGGACCATAAGCTCCATCATCGCGTGGCCTAGCGCCTCTGTGTGTTCCGCCAGTTTCTCGGGAACAATGGACACTGCGGGCGCAACGGCGGGCTCGCCGCCAGGGGAAGACGTCACAGCCTGGGGAAGGGGCTCGTTCTCCAATTGCATGGCCGTTCTCCTTTCATAGGGCGCTCGAATTGAGCGACGGCGCTAGAAGCTGGCGGCCGAAGGCCGCCGGCGCGCGATACTAGAAGTGGCTCGTCGGAGCGACCTTCTGCGCCGACTGCGCGAGGAGTCGGGTCAGTTCCTGGGCTTGATGCGCAAAGGTTTCCATCTGCTGACGCGCGAACTGACTTTGAATATCCAGGGCCTCCTTGAGGTCCTTGGCGTGAACGAGGCGCTGGGCAAGCTCGAATTGCGCCGTAAGGTTGGTTTCGGTATACTTCACGGTCTTTTCGTTGAGCTCTCGCGCGCCATTGGCGAAGACGTTGGACGACTTCGTCACGACGTTGTGGGCTTGGCGGGCGGCCTCGATGAAGCGGTTGTAGGCTTCGCGCGCCTGATCGACGCTCTTGCTGGCGAGATCGCGCACGGAAGAGGGAATTTCGAAATCGATCGGTTGGTTCATAGCGGTTCTCCTGTCTTCAAACCATCTTGGGATGCTGAGGCTCGGACTTGCCTCACGCTTGCATTTACATATAATCCCCGCTTTGTTGCATTGCAACACTCTTTTTGGTGCACTGCACAAAAAAGTCCGCAAAGAAGAATGTGACGCGGGATTTCCACAACAAACCGGGCCTCAGTCCCTTTTCGCACGCTTGCTTTTGCAGCCGAACGCGTCCTTGGTGAGAAGATTAAGTTGCATGACGCTTGGATGCAATTGGGTCAGGACAAGAAGAATTGCCGGGCACGCCCGATCAAGACCGTCCCCAATCCCCCATCGTTTTCGGACCTCCTGTTCTCGCCGCGCGCTGCCTTCATCTGGAATCACACCCGAAGGAGCGTCGCTTGGATGAACCCGGCGGCGCGGGCGGCGTTCGCGCGAACGCCTGAAGATCTTTCGAACTCGCTTCCCTTGAGCTTGATCCGCCGCCTCGCGCAATGCGTGAAAAATCAGGCCTGTGCGGCCATCGAGGTTGAAACCGGCGGCGGACCCGCGCTTCGGTGTTCGGTCGAGATCCTTAAGCTCGCGGGAGAAGAGGTCGGGCTGATCGTCGCCGAAACGGAGGCCGACTCGCATCTCGCGCCCGCGGCGCTTTCCGCTTCCTCGAACAAGCAAGCGATTGCGGAAAAGCCGAAGCAAAGGAGGGCGCGCGCGCCTTCCGTCAAGGCGGTCTCCAAGAATCCGGCGCCTCCGCCTGCGCTTTCAGCAGAGGAGATGCGCGCCTTCAAGGCAGTCGGCCGCAAGGTCCGGCGCCTGTGCGAAGAGAAAAGGCTTAGCTGCGCACAACCCGCCGCGGCGCCCGCTCCGGCTCGTCCGCCGGCGGGACTTTCCGACGCGCAGGCCGATCCAACCTTGCGCGCTGCGCTCGCGGCCTTCGACCTCATTCTCCTCCTTGGCGGCGGCCTCGAAATCGTTCGCGTGGAAGGCCGGCCGCGCATGAGCTGGAGCAAATCGGGCCTAATAGGGAGGCCCGTGATGGAGCTTCTGCCATCAGCCGACCAGGCGCAGGTGCGACGGATGGCCGGCAAACTCAAGCGCGGCGCCTTGACCGCGAGGGATTTCCTCCACGTGTTCGATGCGCATGGAAACCGCACGCCCTGCCGCGCGGTGCTCGGACATCACAACGCCGGCGGCGCGATATTCTTCCTTGGCATCGTTTCACTCGATCTTCCGGATCGGCTGAGAAAGCGAGCAGCGCTCGGGCCAGACGGCGCCCCTGCTAGGCTTGCGGCCTAGGCGCCGATCCATCGAGCGCCTGCCATGCCGTTCCGAACCGAAGACCGGCAGGAAAGGAGACGACTTTAAGCGCCTTTAAAAAAATATTTACTGTTCCAAATCGATCTGCCGTATCGCGCCTCTCGCGATAAAATGCTTGGAAACCAATAATCTAAGCCAGCTCGGCCGATGAGCCTCAGCTCCGCGGGCGTTAATGTTTCGTTAACGTTCGCCCCACACCATCAAAATCGCGATATGATCGATTTGGCGAGTAAGTCGCTTCGTCTGTCATCGTGCATGTTCGTTGCGTTACCGGCGGTTTCGGCCGCTGGCGTGCCGCGCAACCGCTGGGACTTTCCCCGGGGTATGAGGCTCGACGACGGAAAGCCGTTTTCGGCGCCCTTGCCTTCCGTGAAGCTCCGTGGGCCCGCGCGGGGAATGGGCGTGAGGAGGCTTTACGTCGAGTCCGGGGCTTTCTCCTCGATCATGCAAAGCCGCGGCACACAGCAGAAGAGGCGGAGGACCGATGCTTAAATCAGCTCTCGCAGGTCTTATGGGGCGCCGTTCGCGACACTCAAGCGTAAATGGGTTTCGCGCAATCGGTGGGACTTTTCCCGAGAGCGATCTTTACCGAATGCCGAAACATCTCTACCCCCCACGAAGGCTCTGACTTCGGCGGCGGGCGGCTCCAATGCATAGGATCGAGGTTTTTGATTGATTGTTGGTAAGAGACAAAGGCTCCGCCCATGACGACTGAAACCGGGTTTCACCCCGGTTTCTCTCGTTTTTGGCCCCCGCATTGAGGCGGGAAAATTCAGCGCGGCGCATCGAATCTCTACCCTTTGGGCGAACGCGCGCTATAAGTGGCCGCGAACACACTGGCGCCCCTCATGCCCTGGCCGCAGCTTTTCGTCCTTCTTCTCCTGATCGCCCTGAACGGCTTCCTCGTCATGGCGGAGCTGGCGATTGTCTCGGCTCGCCCGGCGCGCCTGCAGAAATTCCTGAGCGACGGCCGCCGGGGCGCCGAGGCCGCCATTGCGCTGAACGCCGACTCCGCCCGCTTTCTTCCAACGGTGCAGATTGGAATCACGGTGGTCGCCATCCTCTCGGGCGCCTATGGCGAGCTGACGCTGTCTCCGGCGCTCGCCCATGAACTCGCCGGCTCGCCGCTCTTCGGTCGCTATGCCGAGACCGCCGCCTCCGTCGTCGTCGTCTGCAGCATCGCCTATGTATCGCTTGTGATCGGCGAGCTTGTGCCCAAGCGCTTCGCGCTCGCCAACCGCGAGCGGATCGCCTGCTCCGTCGCTCCCGCTATGACATGGCTCGCGACCATTGCAACGCCGGTATCTGTGGTTCTGCGCTGGTCGACGGACGCGGTGTTTCGGCTTCTCAGTCCCGCGATCCAGGCGGAGCCCGAGGTAACCGACGAGGAGGTGAAGTCTCTGATCGCCGAGGGCGCGCAGGCCGGAATATTCGAGAAGGCGGAGCAGGAGATCATCGAGCGCGTGCTGAAGGTGGCAGACCGTTCCGTGCGCTCCATCATGGCGCCGCGCCCAGACATCGTCTGGCTCGACATCACCGAAAGCGAGGCCAGCATCCTGGACGACATCGCAAAGAGCGGACATTCGCGCTTTCCGGTGTGCCGGGGCGATGTAAACGAGATTGTCGGCGTCGTGCATGCGAAGACGCTTCTTGATCAGTTGCACACAAACGGCGCCATCGATCTGGAGGCCGCGCTCAAGACACCGATTTATGTGTACGAGAGCATGAAGGCGCTGGAACTTCTCGATATGTTCAAGTCCTCGCTCGTGCACATGGCCATCGTGATCGACGAGCACAGCGCCTTGCAGGGGATCGTCACTCCGACGGACATCCTGACCGGGATCGCGGGCAAATTGCCGGAGGAGGAGGCGGATCAGCCAAGCGCCGTCCAGCGCGCGGACGGCTCCTGGCTCATGGACGGACAGATGGCGGTTTTCGAAGCCGAGCGCGTGCTGGGCGTAGGCGGCCTCGCCATCGACGATGCGGAGTACACGACGCTTGCGGGCTTCGTTCTCTCCGAGCTAGGGCATCTCCCGGCGGTGGGCGAAGGGTTCCGCTGGAAGAATTGGCGGTTTGAGGTTGTCGACCTCGATGGCCGCCGGATCGACAAAATTCTGGCCACGACGGCGGCGGAAGATTAAGCCGGGTTTTAGAGCAACGTGCATTTATTCGGACGCAGCCGCGTTTTCGTCGTCCCCGAGCAGGTGTTGTGTCCCGGCTGATTATGATTAGTTGGAGCTTGCAGCGGGGCGATGTAATCGAGGCATCGCAACCTTGTTCAGATGCTCTAAAGTCAGACGGATGCATCTCCCTCCGGCAATCTCTGGCGGAGGGAGATGCGCATCCGCGCCAAGCTAGCGAGTATGCCCCACCGGCCCCAGACGGCCGGCATTTATAAACTTGTGAAAACGTGAAAGCCGCGCGTAATACGGCGCCCCGGTCAGTGGCTCATCCTCCAACAACGGGCATTCTAGCAAGCGGCCTTCCGCTGCCGGAGACGAAGCGGCTCAACCGCACAGTCAATTCGCCGGCCGCGTCGGGAATGCTTGCTAAGGCGAAGGTTTGGCCGGTTGTGGATTTCAGGCAACCGGCCTTGCACGATCAATCGACCGCCGGGACGAAATTCGGCGTGGCGAAGGCGATGCCGAACTCGGCGCGAGGCGCCACGTGGCGCGGCTGAGGCTTCTTGGCCATCTCGACGATGGTCCACGCGTCTCTGTTCTCGTAAAGCGCGTGCAGGACACGTGAATTCAGGCGATGTCCGCCGCGGGACGAACGATAGAGGCCGAGGATCGGCGCGCCCGCGAGCGCGAGATCGCCGACCGCGTCCATGGTCTTGTGCCGAACGAACTCGTCGTTGTAGCGCAGGCCTTCCGGGTTGAGAATACGGTCCTCGGCGAGCGCCACCGTATTTTCGAGCGAAGATCCAAGCGCCCTGCCGGCGGCCCAAAGCTGCTTCACGTCTTTCATGAAGCCGAAGGTGCGCGCCCGGCAAATCTTGCGGAAAGAGTTGGGGGTGATTTCGATGTCGAGACGCTGCCGGCCGATCAGCGGAGAGTTGAAGTCGATCTCGACGTTGAGGCGAAAACCGTTATAGGGGAAAATCTCGCCAATGGCCGAGCCGTCCTTCACCTGAATGGGGCGAAGCACCTTGATATAGCGGCGCGGCTCGTCGAGTTCGCGCACGCCGGCTTCGAGCACGGCGTCCACAAACGGCTCTGCGCTGCCGTCCATGATCGGAACTTCATTCCCGTCGACTTCGATGTCGACGTTGTCGACGCCCATGCCGCGCATCGCCGCGAGCACATGCTCGACAGTCGCAACGGACACGCCATAAGCGCTGCTCAGGACGGTGCAAAGGGTCAGATTGCTGACCGACCTGAAATCGCCGGCGACGCGGCCAACCTGCGCGCCGCCCTGAACATAGAAATTGTAGCCGGTATTGGCCTCGGCCGGGCGCAGGATCAACGACACTTCTGCGCCGCTGTGGACGCCGACGCCTTTCATGACGACGTTGCGGTCGATGGTGGTTTGCCTGCTCGAAAAGCTTCGAAAGCTCATGTCTTGCGCCGTGTTTTATGTGCCATGGCGCCTTCGTGCCCCCGCAGAAGGCGCCCCCCCGAAATGAGCGAATGTTTGAGCAATTTCAGCGATGCATCGGTAGCCCTACGCTACTCTTGTCTCAGGCATTGACGCCGATCACGCACGCTGCAACTCAAATCCATTCGACGATGCAAACCTAGCCGGGCGGTTGGCGGCGCTTCAAATCACGCTTTCTAACAGTCTGTTACGGAGGGCGGGACAAGGCGCCAAAGCGGGGGGCGCGGAAGCGCGCTCTCGAAGCCGGCCCTGGCAAAACGCGAGGGCTTGGGGCGCGCCGGTCTGTTAGACAGGCTTCTTAAAAAACTGAGGTATTTCAAGGGCTTCGTCGGAAGTCTGCCGGCCGCCGGCGCTTCGCCGCCCCGGCCTTCGAGGTCATCCCTGCCGAAAGACAGCGAGGAAGATCCGTGCCGATATTCTTGTTCCGCCAGGGCCTTTTCATGAACGGAGCGTTGCGGATTTGCAACGGATTTTGACGATGAGGAAGGCTTCGCGCTGCGGTCCCTGCCGGACATCCAGTCGAAAAAGCCCCGCGGACGACTCGATGACCGATTCGCGCCGCCGCCGTTTGCCGGCGCTCCTTCTTCGCTCAACTCGGGAAAATCCTGATAAGTCAGGGGCCTTTTCGGCGCGCGGGCCGTTTTCGATGGAGGAAGCGGCTCGAATCGCTGCCCGTTTTCACTTGCGGGAGCGTTTGGCGTCTCCGGCTCTCCGCCTTTCCTGACCTTCGGCTCAAGCACGACCCGGCGATCCTGAGCCTGCCTTGAAGCGCCGGCCTGCTCCTTCGGCGCGGGGTAGCCCCGTCGCGCCTCGCCCGGAGCCGCCGACGATATCCTTTCGGCGAGGCTCGCGTTGCTCTCCACCGCCTGGGCCGACGCCATAGGTATCGTCTCGGTAGGCGCGATGCCCGTCGCCACGACGGACACGCGGATGCGGTTTTGCAGCGTCTGGTCGAACGTCGCGCCGACGATGATGTTGACGTTGGGGTTTTCGTCGGGGTCGACCTCGCGCCGGATGCGGGACGCGGCCTCCTCGACTTCGTACAGCGTCATGTCGAAGCTGCCGGTGATGCTGACCAGAAGACCGCGCGCCCCGCGCATGGAAACTTCGCCCAGAAGCGGGTTCGAAATCGCGGCCTCGGCTGCGTGAAGGGCGCGCTTATCGCCTTCGGCCTCGCCCGTTCCCATCAGCGCCGTGCCCATGTTGGCCATCACGGTGCGAACGTCGGCGAAGTCGAGGTTGATGAGCCCCTCCTTCACCATAAGGTCCGTGATGCAGCACACGCCGGATTTCAGCACGTCGTCCGCGCGCATGAACGCGTCAGCGAAGGTGGTTTTCTCGCTCGCGACGAGGAAGAGATTCTGATTCGGAATGACAATGAGCGTATCGACGTTCTTGGCCAGCGCCGCGATGCCGAGTTCGGCCGTTCGCATGCGCCGCTGCCCCTCGAACTCGAAGGGCCGGGTCACGACGGCCACGGTCAGCACGCCCAGTTCCTTCGCCGTGCGCGCGATGATCGGCGCGGCGCCGGTGCCCGTGCCGCCGCCCATTCCGGCTGTGATGAACAGAAGGTGCACGCCGTCGAGATGGGAGCGGATGTCTTCCAGGGCTTCCTCGGCGGCAGCGGCGCCGATTTCAGGCCGCGAGCCCGCGCCGAGCCCTTCGGTAATGCCGACGCCCATCTGGATTACCGTGCCCGCGCTCGATGTGGAGAGCGCCTGCGCGTCCGTGTTCGCGGCGATGAACTCGACGCCTTCGAGACCGCTCTCGATCATGTTGTTCACGGCGTTGCCGCCCGCGCCGCCCACGCCGATGACCGTGATGCGCGGCCGCAACTCCGTCAATCCAGGAAGTTGCAGGTTTATTCCCATGACAGGCCTCGTGCGCTCCCTAGCTGGGCTTCGAGCCCGCTTATGTCCGCAGCCGATTGTGCGAAGCCGACCTTATAGAAAGCTTGCCCGCAGCCATTGGCTGATTCGAGACGCATAGCTACTGTCTTGGGACGCAAGTCCGGGCATGTAAGGAATTTCGCCCACGGACTGATGCCGGCTTGCATAAAGACACCCCCCAACCAGCGCGCTTAATGCGGTCCCCGCGTTGAGACCGTTCAGGGTTATGGGTTGTGCCGTCCGTGCCTCCGAAGCGAAGAGATGCGACGCAAGCTCGCGCACTCCAGGAAGCAGGCTGCCCCCGCCAGCCAGCACGGCGCCCACCGATGGAATAGAATATCCAGCGGCCCTTAACCGTTCATTAACGGCCTGAAGGAGTGTCGATGCCCTCGATCGAATAATATGATTAAGAGAAAATTTTGAAATCGGCTCGCCAGTCTCCCCGTTCTTAACGGGAAGATCGATATCGGCCTGCAAGCTGTCGAAGACGCTGCCGTAGCGGATTTTCAGGCGCTCGGCTTCGAATTTGCGCAAGGAGAAGACCTTCGCAATCTCTTCCGATATGTGCTGGCCTCCCATCGGGATGCATTCGGCGTAAACCGGCGCCCCCCGCAAAAACAGCACGAAACCTGTGGATTGCGCACCCATGTCGATCGCAAGCACGCCTGATGAGCGCTCGATCGCGGTCGTCGCCGCGAGCGCCGTCGCGATGGGGCCGGCGATGTAGCCTCGGGCGATCAAGAGGCTTTTCGCGACGCAGGCCGCGATCTGGCGCGCGCCCCGAAGCGGCATCGATATGGCGATGACGTCCGTGTCGGCGGCGGCGGCGGAAGCGGCAGGCTCGTCCCCGGACTCTCCAGCCGTCAGGAACAGATGAAGGAGCTTGCGTTGCGCCGCCAAGCAATGCTGGTCCGCCGCCGATGAAATCGCATCGATATCCACCTTCGCCAAGGCGCCGCGTTCGCCCAGTTTCGCCTCGAACACCTCGGCGGCAAGGCCGTGGAACTGGCCCGTGACGAGCACATCCTCGACGGTCATCCCCGCTTGGGCCTCGGCCAAGGCGACGGCGCGGCGCAGGCTCGTCTCGGTGGCCGTCAGGTTGACGATGCGCCCGCCGGAAAGGCCCGACGACCTGACCACCGAGCTGCCGAGCACGCGAATGTTCCTCGCGCCGGTGTCGAAGCCGAAGCGCCGCGAGGAAAGCGCGACGATGGCGCAAGCCATCTTCTGCGCGCCAAGATCGACGATGGTGACAATGTCGTCTCGCGCTTGGAACGGCCATAGCCGCGACGGACCGCGCGAGGTCTGCCGCTGCTCTACGTTCATAAGGCCTTTCCCTTCCTGAGCGCCGGCGCGGGCTGCTCTGGAGCTGCGGTCAGGGCGGCAATCGCCCTATCGCGATTTGCCAAGGTCGGCTCCTTCAATTGCAGGATCGTCCGGTTGGTCAGACGCAAATCGATCGAATCCAGGGCCATTTCGGCAATCTTGGCGTTGGCCAAAATCGATTCGAGCCGCCCCAAGACTAGCTCATTCACCTTGCGCGGAAGTTTTATGGTTACGCCGGTGTCGAGCTTAATATGCCAGAAGCGCTCGGCGATGAGATCGGCGCGTTCGATGCGCCGCCGGATCGTCTCGTGAAGGGAAACGGCGTCCATGAGGGCGGCCGCTTCAGCCGGGGCGCCTTCGCCGCCAAAGAGCGGAAGCGTTTCGAATCGCCCATCCACGGGGCCAAGCAGCAGCCCCTCGCGGTCGAAGGCCTGCATGGCGCCGTCCGCGCTGGCCCAGCGTGCAAACGGCGCGCGCTCGACGACCGAAACCTCAAGGTGCGAAGGGAGGACGCGGCGCACATCCGCGGAGGCGATCCAGCCGATCTTCAGGAGCCGGTCATGCGCCTCGTTTGCATCATAGGAAAGCGACGAGTTGGCGAAGGGCAGGCCGAGCGCCTCCCGGAGCGTCGCTTCCGGCGTATTCTTGGCGCCCGAAACGGGGACGGGGTCCGGAAGCCTGAAACCGGCGTCGTAGGCGGCGCGATCCGTAATCGCGGCGATCTCGTCCGATAGCGCCGTGGTCGCGCCCGCCAGATGAAGCGCGTAGACCGCCGTCGCCATGAGAAACATCATGCTGATCACGAACCCGGCTCGCGCCGCGCGGTCGGCATTGGCCTCGGCAATTGAAAACCATGAAGGCGAGGGGACGGGGTTCTGAGCCGACTGCGCCCCGCGGTCCTTAAGATTTCCTGAGCGGCTCGATTCTTGACTGACCGGTTGCAAGAAGCGTCCTCCACCGAACAAATTCACCAAACACAGATCCAGCGCGGGCCGCCAGCCCGGAAACAGAGACGCCGCGTGCATGTCTGGCAGGGGCACGACCCCAAAACAAACAAGCTCGCCTGTTCCCCCGGGCCGATCGTCGAAACGAAATCCAGCCCGGCTCACGCGCCGGCAACCTACGCGTTATGCGCGTGGGCCGATTTTTGGATAAACTTGTAAATGTCCGGTGAATGTCGCGCCGGCAAAATGAGGCGTGAGCCGCCTATGGCGCATTTTTCTTGCAATTGCAGAGGCTTAAGCCTTCGGGTCAAATTTCGGCGATGTCGACCGTGTGCGGCCGCGCGCGAAGCCGCCTGCCATGGCGGCGCGGATGTGTCACTCGGCGGCGGCGAATTGGCCCTTCGCGAGCGGCACGCCGATGCGCTTGATTTCCCACTCCAGCATGATTCCGCTGTTGGCGAAAACCCGCTCGCGGACAAGCTCGCCGAGCTGCTCGATGTCGGCGGCGGTCGCGCCCTCATCGTTGATCAGGAAGTTGCAATGCATCTCGGACATATGCGCGCCGCCCACGCGCAGGCCCCGGCAGCCGGCGGCGTCGATGAGTTTCCAGGCGCTGTAGCCCGGCGGGTTCTTGAAGGTCGAGCCCCCCGTCCGGCTTTTTATGGGCTGGTTCGCCTCGCGGTATTCGGCGACGGCCTGCATTTCGCGCTCGATGCCGGCGGGATCGCCCTCGCGCCCCTCGAAGACGGCGTGGGTGAAGATGTAGTCGTCCGGCGCCGCGCAATGCCGATAGGCAAAGCCCATGCCGGCGTTATCGGTGACGTGGAGCTTGCCGCTCCGGTCCACCGCGCGCGCCTCGACAAGCACGTCCTTGGTCTCGCCGCCATGCGCGCCCGCGTTCATGCGCAGCGCCCCGCCGACGGCGCCGGGAATGCCGCGATAAAAGGCGAGACCCTCGATGCCGGCCTTGGCCGCGGCCTGCGCGAGGCGGACATCGGGGACAGCCGCGCCCGCGCGGATGCGCGTGGCGCTCAAGGGCGCGACCTCATTGAAGCCGCGGCCGAGACGGATCACCACGCCCGGCACGCCGCCATCGCGCACCAGCAGGTTCGAGCCGACGCCCATGACCATGACCGGAACGTCGAGCGGGCAGCGCGAGAGGAAGTAAGCCAGATCGTCCTCGTCGGTGGGCGTAAACAGCACCTGCGCCGGTCCGCCGACGCGCAGCCAAGTCACCTCGCTGAGCGCAATATTCGGCAGAAGCCGGCCCCGCAGGTCGGGCGCGGCCTCAAGAAGACCAGGAACGATGTCTTGAAACATGACTCATTCAGCCGCGCCGGCGAAAGTTGAGTTCATGCCGAGCCGGCCGGGGAGCGCGCGCGCCCATTCGCTGATCGTGCCGGCGCCAAGCCCGATCACGAGATCGCCGGGGTTGGCGAGCGAGGCGACCGTGCGCGTAAGCGCATCTTCTCCTTCGATGGGGTAGACGCGCGCATGGCCCGTATGCCGGATGCCTTCGACGAGCTTGTCGCGGTCGAAGCCGTTCGGCTGCTCGCCAGCAGGATAGACCGGCGCGACAAGCACCGTGTCCGCGTCGCCGAAGCAACCGCAGAATTCACCGAACAACGATTTCAGCCTGGAATAACGGTGCGGCTGCATCACGGCGATGACGCGCCCCTTCGAAGCGCCGCGCGCCGCGCTCAAGACAGCCGCGATTTCCGCCGGATGATGCGCGTAGTCGTCGTAGATCGAAACGCCGTTCCATTCCCCGGTCTGGGTGAACCTGCGGTCGACGCCCTCGAAGGTCGAGAGCGCGTCGAAAATCTGGTCGAGTTCAAGGCCGGCGTGGCGCCCGACGGCGATCGCGGCGGCGGCGTTCAGCGCGTTGTGGGCGCCGGGCATGCGAAGCTTGAAGCCGTTCTTGCGGAACGGAGCGTCTTCGGCCGCGTTCGCCAGGATCGCGTCGAAGGTCACCGAGCCGCCATTCGTGGCGATAGCATCAATCCTGGTCTGCGCATCGAGCGCCCGCCCGAAGGCCGAAAGCGGCGGAAGATCGCCCTCCGCCTGGAGGCGGCCGACCAAAGCGCGCACGACGGGGTGATCGATGCCGGCGATCGCGGCGCCGTCTTTCGGAATTTGCCGGAAGAAGGTCAGGAACGCCTCGCGAAGGGCGGCTTCCGTCCCGTAATAGTCGAGATGTTCGGCATCGATGTTCGTCACCACGCCGATCTCGGTCGGCAGCCGAATGAAGGTGCCGTCCGACTCGTCCGCCTCGACGACCATCCAGCGGCTCGCGCCAATGCGCGCGTTCGATCCCCAAGCGCGGATTATGCCGCCGACGACGACCGTCGGATCGAGGCCGGCCTGCTCCATCATCCAGCCGACCATCGCCGTGGTCGTGGTCTTGCCGTGGGAACCGGTGATGGAAATCGTGCGATACCCCTTCATCAGCGCGGCGAGCGCGTCCGCGCGGCTGAAAACCGGCAGCCCTCTTTCGCGCGCAGCTTTCAGCTCGGGATTGTTCTCCTTGACGGCAGTCGATATCACCACGGACGCCGCGTCTTCAAGATGAGCGGCCTCATGGCCCACAAAGACCTTGATGCCTTTGCTGGAGAGACGCCGAAGATTCGCCCCGTCCTTCTGGTCGCTGCCTTGAACGTAAAGGCCCCGCGCCGCCATGATCTCGGCTATGGCGCTCATCCCGATGCCGCCAAGACCAATGATATGCATGCGGCCGCCGGAAAGCGGATCTTTCATCGCCAATGTCCTCTCTTCTCCAGCCGCATGCTTCCCCCCGCGGCGGATCGTCTCCAATAGTTTAAGCGGACTCTTAAGCAGTTACTGCGGCGTTTACGCTTGCATCTTGACTTTCGGCCAACTCTTCAAGAAGATTTGCAAGATTATCAACTGCTTTGTAGTTTGCAAGCGCGTGCGCATTCGTTGCCGCTCTTACGAGCGCGGTCGGATCTTCGAGGAGGCGGCGCGCGGCGGCGGCAAGCGTTTCAGGCGTGAGCGTCGCCTGCGGGAAGCAGAAGCCGGCTCCCGCATTCTCCATCCGGGTTGCGTTTTCGAGCTGATCGCTATCCTTCGCGTGGGGCAGCGGAACGAGGATGGCGGGACGCCCGAGGGCGCAAAGTTCGGCGACGGTCGTGGCGCCGCTTCGCGCCATGATGAGATGGGAGTTCGACATCCGGTAAGGGAGATCCTCAAAGAATGTCGCAAGTTCGGCGGCGACGCCTGCGGCTTCGTAGGAGTTGAACACGCGGTCGATATCTTCCTCGCGGCATTGTTGCATGACGAAGAGACGGTCGCGCATCTGTTGCGGCAAGAGTTGCAGCGCCTGGGGCAGAATATCCGAAAAATAGCGCGCGCCCTGGCTGCCGCCGACCACCAGCAGATTCAGCTGCGCCTGGCTCGACGGCGGACGATAGGGAACGTTATGCAGGGCGAGCACCGCCTTGCGCAGCGGCGTTCCCGTCACCCGCGCCTTGAGGAGGAGCTTCCCCTCCAAATATTTCGTGTTCTCGAACGCGCAGGCGATGGCCTTCACCATTGGCGCGAGGAAGCGGTTGGCTTGGCCCATCACCGAGTTCTGCTCATGGATGGCGGAAGGAATGCCCTTTCCCATCGCGGCCAGAACCGGCGCAAGGGTCGGATAGCCGCCGAAGCCGATGACCGCTCTCGGCGCGGCTTCTGCCATGATCCGGTAGGAGGCCTGGAAGCCGTTCCCGAGCAAGCCGAGCGTCTTCGTCGCCTCGACGGGAGAGCGTCCGCGAAACGTCGCCGCCGCGACTTTATAAATCTTGCGGGCTGGAAAATCCGCGCCGAAGACGTTGCCCCGCGTGTCGGTTATGAGGTCCACCTCATAGCCGCGGCGAATCAACTCCTCTCCCAGCGCTTGGGCGGGGAAAAGATGTCCGCCGGTGCCGCCGGCCGCCACCATGATCGATCCGCGGCTCATGGAAGGGTCTCCCTGCCGGAGGTCGCTGACAAGCCGCCCAGCGCCGGAAAAGCCTCGGACGAAAATTTGAACGCCGAGCGCCTGGTAAGGGCGAGGATCATACCGAGCGTGATGGCGGTCGCAAACAGCGAAGATCGACCGTAGGACACAAAAGGAAGCGTCACCCCTTTCGCCGGAAGCAGATTTAAGTTCACCGCCATATTGATCAAGGCCTGAAATCCGAAAATCATGACGAGCCCCGCGGCGGCAAGCCGGACAAAAGCCTCTTGCTCGCGGAAGGCGCCTCTTAATGCTCTCCAGACAATCAAGGCATAAATCAGAATTAAGAAAAGGCAAGCGGCAATGCCCATCTCTTCGGCGACGGCTGCGAACACAAAATCGTTGTGCGCGTCCGGCAAACGGTTCTTGGTGAAACCTTCGCCCAGCCCATGCCCGAACCAGCCCGCATCGCGGAAGGCGTCGACAGCCACCTTGGTTTGCATGGACGTGCCGCCCGTGAAGCGGTCGATCCGGCTCATGAAATGCGGCATGGTAAAATAAGCGGCCACCAGTCCCGCCGCGCAGACGGCCAGCAACAGCGGCGCGAGGCGGAGCGAATAGCCGGACAGGAAGAAAAGCGCGCACCAGACGCAGGTCACGATGATGGTCTGGCCCATGTCCGGCTGCAGCACGAGAAGCGTCACGAAGACCGCCAGCATGAGAAGCGCAAGCTCCAGCGCCGGCATGTCGTGTCTTTTCACGCTCTCCGACAGAAGCCATGCGGACAGAACGACGAAGCCCGGCTTCACGAATTCGGAGGGCTGAAGGAACACGCCGCCCACGATCAGCCAGCGCGCCGCGCCGTTGCGCTCGATGCCCTGCAAGAACGTAGCGACCATGAGAAGGATGCCCGCCGCGAAAAGGAACAGCGCTAAGCGCTTGATCTGCGTTGGGCTGAGGAGCGAAACGCCGGCGGCGATGAGGAGCGCCAAGGCCGCGCCGAACGCATGGCGCTTCACGAAATAGAACGGCTCAAGCTTCAGATGGAGCGCGGTCTGTGGGCTTGCCGCTACCGATGCTGCAAGGCCGGCGACGGCGAGGACGAGAATGAACGCAAAGAGCGTGCGGTCGACCGTCAGCCACCAGTCTGTAACGACGGCGCGTTCCGCGCGCGAGAAGCTCATGCCGGGTAGCCCTTCGCAAGCACGATGTCCTTCGCGTCGCGGTTCCTGTCGATCATGCTACCTCAACTTCAGCGTTGTGAGCCCGATGAGCGCTAGAATCACGGCGACAATCCAAAAGCGAATGACGACGGTTGGCTCCGCCCAGCCCTTCTGCTCGAAATGATGATGCAGCGGCGCCATTCGGAACACGCGTTTGCCCGTCATCTTGAAGGACACCACTTGCACGATCACGGAAACCGTCTCCAGCACGAACAGGCCGCCGACAATGCCAAGCACGATTTCGTGTTTCACCGCAACCGCGATGGAGCCGAGCGCGCCTCCAAGCGCGAGCGAGCCGGTGTCGCCCATGAAGATCATGGCGGGCGGAGCGTTGAACCACAGGAAGCCCAGCCCCGCGCCGAGAAGCGCGCCGCAGATGACCGCGAGTTCGCCGGCGCCCGGCACGAAGTGGATTTGCAGGTATTCGGCAAAAATCTTGTTGCCGACGAGATAGGCGATCACGCCGAAGGCCGACGCCGCGATCATGACCGGCACGATGGCGAGCCCGTCGAGCCCGTCCGTCAGGTTGACGGCGTTGCCGGCGCCGGTAATCACAAAGATGCCGAGGCCGACGAAAAGGACAGGTCCGAGAGGGATCACGAAGTCTTTGAAGAACGGCACCGTCAAGGACGTTGCAAAGGGCTTGAAGCCTCCGGCGGCCACGATGGCGTAGGTGGCGAGCCCCGCGACCGTAAGCTCAAGGAGCATCCGGACGCGCCCGGAAAAGCCGGACGATGTGCGTTTCGTGACCTTCAGATAATCGTCGTAGAACCCGATCAGCCCGAAGGACAGCGTGACCGCGAGCACGATCCACACATAGGGGCTGTATGGGTTGGCCCAGAGCACGGTCGCCACGCACAAGCCGAGCAGGATCATCAGCCCGCCCATCGTGGGCGTGCCCTTCTTGGTCAGAAGATGCGTTTTCGGACCGTCCTCGCGGATGGGCTGGCCCTTTCCCTGGCGGAGGCGAAGCGAGGTGATGAGCCAGGGGCCAAGGATGAAGACGACAACCATCGCCGTCACGACCGCCCCGCCCGTACGGAATGTGATATACCGGAACAGGTTGAAAACCTGGTGTTGGTTGCTCAGTTCGCCCAGCAAGTAAAGCATGCGATAGATCAGCCCCTAAGCCGCGCCGCGGCCATGTTCGTCCTGCGGCAGTGTCAAGAAGCGCGAACGAAGCGCTCTGCGAAATATCCAATCCGGCTGTCAAGCGGCCCCTCGATCATGGCCGCCCCGTGGCCGTTTGCCTCGTTCATGACGCCGGCGCCCGGTTTTTCGTAAGCTTGAGCCCAGCCCATGCGTTTGTGCCGTGGCGGCGCTCCGTAAATGCGAGCCATCCGAGGCCCGGCGCAGAAAACAAGACGGACGCCGCTCGAGTCAACGGCGCTCGCGAAACCCGCACGAAATTGTGGCGCCTCGTGGCCAAGCTCCAACATATCGCCTTGCGCTTCAGCCATTACCTCTCCTCAGCGCAGACGCGACTGCCTCGTGATCGGAAAAGGGAATGACGGTGTTGCCGACGATCTGGCCCGTTTCGTGCCCCTTGCCCGCCACGAGCAGAACATCGCCTCTCTTGAGCGCGCCCACCGCGGCGGCGATGGCGCCGGCCCGGCCGCCGATCTCGACCGCGCCAGGGGCGTCCTTCATGATCGCGCGCCTGATGGCGGAGGGCTCCTCGCTCCTTGGATTGTCGTCCGTTACGTAAACCGCGTCGGCGTTGGCGCATGCCGCGCGTCCCATCTCGGGGCGCTTGCCCCTGTCGCGGTCGCCTCCGCAGCCGAAGACGACATGCAGCCGGCCGCCGACATAGGGGCGCAAAGCTTGCAGGGCCTTCACGAGCGCGTCCGGCGTGTGCGCGTAGTCGACAAAGACCGGCGCGCCAAGCGCCGTCTCGCCGATATATTCAAGCCGGCCCCTGGCGCCCTTGAGATCGGAGACGGCGGCAAAAACGGCCTCTCCGCTGGCGCCGAGGCCCAGCGCCAGCCCGGCGGCGACAAGCGCGTTCGAAACCTGGAACGCGCCGGCCAGTGGCAACAAGACGGAATAGGCGCGGCCCGCATACGCGATGGAAAGGCGCTGCCGGAAGCCATCGCGCTCCAGGCCTCGAAGCGCAAGCGCTCCCCCACGCTCGCCGACGGTCAGCACGGCGAGCCCCCGCGTTTTCGCGCCGCCTGCGACGCGCTCCCATCCGGGGCTGTCGGCGTCGATGACGGCGGGCGCGCCGGGCGGCAGCAACTCCTCGAACAGGCGCAGCTTCGCCCGGAGGTAATCCTCCACCGTGGCATGATAATCGAGGTGATCGCGCGTAATGTTGGTGAAGGCGCCGGCCGCAAGCCGGACGCCGTCGAGGCGGCGCTGATCGAGGCCGTGGCTCGAAGCCTCCATCGCGAGATGCGTCACGCCCTCCGCCGCGAGCGCTGCGAGATGCTGGTGAAGCGCGACGGGATCGGGCGTCGTATGCGCGAGCGCCGTCTCGCCCATGCTTGTCACGATGCCGATGGTGCCGAGGCTGGCGGACTCGAGACCGAGGCGCGCCCAAATCTGGCGCAGGAAGGCGGCGACCGAGGTCTTGCCGTTCGTGCCCGTAACGGCGGCGACGATTTCAGGCTGCTGTGGAATGAGTTGGGCTGCGACATGGGCGAGAGCCTGCCGCGGATCGCGGGCGCGGAGGACTGGCGCGCAAAAAGCGCCGGCGCTGGCGGTTTCTCCTGAAAGGACGGCAACCGCGCCGCGCGCCGCCGCGTCGGCGGCGAAAGCCATGCCATCCGTTTTTGAGCCGGGAAGGGCTACGAACAGCATTCCCGGCGCGACCTCACGGCTATCGGCCGTAACGCCCGCTATATCGATATCCGGGATCGAGCCGGGGTTCACTGAAAGCGGAATATCCTTGATCAAGTCCGCCAATTTCATAGGGAGTCTTTCGGGGGACGGCGCGCTGGGCCTCTCTTGGAGCCGTCTGTTCATAGGGTCTCGCAGGCGCTTCGTCAAACCGGGGTGTGGGCAAGATGTCGAGCATCGGGGCAATGCGCTTGACGATCGCGCCCGCAGTCGGCGCCGCGTTTTGCGAGGCTTCGAAGCTTGGCGCGCCCGGCTCGGGCTGCGGCTCGTCGATGGTCACCATGACGAGATATTTCGGCGACTCGATGGGGAAAGCGGCGACGAAGCTGTTTATCACGTCATGCGTGTATTGCCGATCCTTCACCTTTTGCGCCGTGCCGGTCTTGCCGCCCACGGCGATGCGCGGCGAGGCGGCGCGCCGTCCCGTGCCCCGTTCCACGACAAGGCGCATGAGATCGCGCATCGTTGCGCTCGTCTCCGGCTTGATGGCTCTCTCGCCCGCTTCGTCGGCGCCCTTGTTGGCGAGAAGGAAGGTTGGGGCGATGCGTTCGCCGCCGTTGACGAGTGTCGCCATGGCCGAGGCAAATGCGAGCGGCGGAACCGCGATGCCATGGCCGTAAGCGACCGTCGCCGCGCTCTCCGGTTTCCAGACTTTGGGCAGCCTTGGGTTTGGGGACGTTCCGGCCTCGGTCTCGATCTTCTCGCACAAGCCGAGCGCCTTCAGAAACGCCTGCTGCCGCCCCACGCCGGCCGCCATCGCGATGCGCGCCGCGCCGGGGTTGGAGGAATGGACGAAGATGTCCTCCACGGTCATCGTTCTTTGCGTGGCGTGAGGGTCGCGGATCATGAAGCGGCCGACCGGCATCTTGGTCACGTCGAAAAGCTCGTAGCGGGTCGCCACGCCCTGATCGAGCGCCATGGCGACGGTTAGCGACTTGAACACCGAGCCAAGCTCATAAATATCGGTGACGACGCGGTTCTGGCGATTTTGCTCCGCCGCCTGCTCCCGCCGGTTCGGGTCGAAATCGGGAAGCGACGCCGAGGCCAGCACCTCGCCATTGTTCACGTCGAGCACGAGCCCGAGCACAGCCTTCGCCCGGTAGCGCGCCATGGCCTGCGACAGCTCCTCCGTCAGGGCGTGCTGCACGCCGAGGTCGAGCGCGAGCTTGACGATGGGCCGCTCCGCTGACGAGGAGGGCGTAAGCTGCGCGGCGAGCTTCTGATCGATATGCCATTCGACGCCGCTCTGCCCCTCGTTTTCGACGTTCGTGATGCCGAGGATGTGCGCCGCCTCGCTCCCGGCGGGGTAAACCCTCCCATATGTCGGGAAGAGCGTGATGGCCGGGATGCCGAGCGCATGTACGGCCTCCGCCTGTTTCGGGGTGAGGCCCCGCTTCACCCAGCGGAAATTGCTTGTCTTTTCGCGGAATTTACTCGCGAGCGTCGCCTGATCGAGGTCGGGAAACAACGCCGCGATCTTCTCCGCCGCGTCATCCTCGTTCTGGATCTTACCGGGGTTGGCCGCGAGCCAGTAGACGCGGATGTCGGTTGCGAGCAGCCTGCCGTTCCGGTCGACGATATCCGGCCGGCTTTTGGCGAGTTGGGCGGGCCCGACAGCGGGCGCGAGCACGAGCATCTCGCCCGATACGGCGCCGTAACGGACGATCTGCCCCGAAAGGATCGCAAAACCGCCCGCAAAAAAAATCGCAAGCAGCACCTGAGCGCGCCTTGCGTTCCTCGCCGCGCGCGCGGGGGTCTTGGAGCCGCCGAACCGATGGCAGAGAGAGGCGAGAGTTGGCATGGCCGCTACCGCCTTCCAACAATTTCGGCCTGAACCGAAGCCTTTTCGATCAACGCGGCGATGCCGTCCTTGCGAACGACCTGGACGGTCGAAGACGCCGCGGCCGAAAGCTGTGCGCCTGTAACCGCGCTCCAGGGGATGAGCTGAGCCGGCGCGATGGGTTCGAGCTTCAGCGTCTTCTTCGCCATGCCCTCGATCCAGTCCGGCCGCGACACATAGCTGACTTCCGCGCGCATCAGCGCAAGGAAATCGCTCTCGTCCTGAAGCGCGTTGGCAAGTTGCTGCGCCTCGGCTTCAAGCGCGCGCGTCTTGAGCTTTAAACTGTAAGTGTAGGCGAACAGGCCCACGAGGCAGCCGAAGGCCAGAAGGCTGAGTGAACGCATAACGGCTTTTCCCATGCGAAGGCGTCGGGGACGATTACTGCACGGGGCCTGTAAATTTTCAGTGTGGGGTGTGGTTAAAAAGGGCGCGACGCCGATGGTTTCGCAATGGTGTGTTTTCGTTGCAATCGAGGCGATAACGCGCATGCCAGCGAGCCGTCTTGGCTCGGAGCCCATGGCGGCCATTCGCGGCTTGAAGGCGGTTAAGCAAGTAAAAAGCTAGGTACAACCGTCCTGGCAAGTTAAGTTACGGAGGTCTGGGGCCACGCAAGCGGATATGTATCTAAAGAAGGCGCCTGTCCCGAACGGACACGCTGAAGGATGGGGAATTAGGCGACGGTGGAAATCGGAACGCGGCCAGCCACGCCAAGGTCGAACAGCTTCTGAGCGAGAAGGACCGCCGTGGGCGCGTTCACGGCCGCGGCGTCGGCGCCGACGCGGATCGCAAGTTCGGGGCATGCGTTGAAAACGGGGCCGCCGACCATAACGCCGATAGATTTGTTGCAGGAGCGCTCGCGGATCGTCTTGATCGTCGCGGCCAGGGTATCGATGCGCGATTCGCAGCTCAAGGTAAGGCCGGCGACGGCGAACCATTCGCTTTGCACCGCAGCGGCGACCGCCTCGACCGTCGAGCCAGAACTCGGAGCGGACATGCCAGCCGGAAGCACGCAGGAACTTCTCGACCATGGCGAGGCCAAACCGGTGCTGCTCGCCGCACGTCGTTGCGGTAATGGCGCGGCGCATATCGCCGAAAGAGGAAACGCAGTTCGTGTCGTTGAAGATAGCGAGCAATTCCTGGAGCCTGGCTACGCCAAGCGTGACGTCCACGAAGTCGCAGCGGTCCTCGTCCCACATCTTGCCGAGCAAACGCGCCGCAGGCTCCAACAGCTCGATATAAAGCACATCAAGCGGAAGGCCGCGCTGCCTCAAGCGCAGAACATAGTTGGCCGCGGCTTGGACGTCCGGGCCGAGAACGAGGTGAGCGAGGTCCTCGATCTCACGCTGCGAGGGAGCGTTCGGCTCTCGCTCGCAAGGCTTTAGTACCTTGTGATGAATCAGCATGAGGCGCGGGATGATCTCTTGCGAGATTACGGAAGCCAAGCGGCGCTGCCTGTCGGCCGCATCCGAAATCGTAGTTTTCTGCTCAATGGAAAACGGAGTTTTTGCAAGCGGCCGCGTACCGGCATAGCACGATGACTTGGTAGCGCGCTCCAGACTCGCCATCGGAACTCCTCCCCAAACGCCTGCCTAGATTCTTGATGGTCAAATCACGATTCAGTGATTATACGACAGTTTCGTGGCACTTCGAGGAAGAAACGCCATTTGCGACAATAAGTCTAGCCGCGATTGCTAAGGAATCGCAAGCGTTTCTTGATTGCACGCGGAACGTTCATTCGACTTTGGTTTTATACCGCACGACAGCGTGAAGCGCCACAGCTGTGTTGGAACCATATGTCGCAGGCGGAGCGGTTTCTGTGTGCGCAAATGTAGCACCGTATCGATGGCTTTCATCTCAGGCCGCGATGCCGGCGAAGCGGCGTTAGTTCCGGCCTCTTCGCGACTACGATCATGATTTTTCGAGGTTCTTGAAATTCTTGCCGCTTCAGACATAGACCTGCTTTCAATCGGAGTCGAGGGAAGATTGCGCTGGGGTTATGGATCAACTGCCTGGATAACTGTTAAGGTCCAGTCAACGCCCCGCGGTTCAGGTAGCGGCGGCGGCGGCGGCCAACCTGGACCGATAGCCCGGCATCGCCCGGCTTCACAAGCTCGATCGCGATGGCTTTCTTGGCTCCGGCTCCAGGACCACTTCGCCCGGCGCGATCCCGGCGGCGTGGCCCATCAAAAGCCAAGCGGCTTCGAGACCTGCTGGAATTGATCGCTCATTTGCGAGCGGCGCGTATGGGACGGCAAGAGCGCTTAAAGCCGGCCGCCATCACGATGGATTTGCGGCGGCAGCGCCGCTCTTTCGCGAGCCCTATTCTTCCTTCAGGAGGCGGAAGCCCATCGGCTGTTTCTCGGTAATGCGGAAGAGATGGTTGCCATTCGCGTCGAGCAAGCCCGTCGGCTGGGGATCGTCGGCGGTTTCGAGGACGGTCACGCGGTCGAAGCCGGTGGGCCTGCTATCAAGTTGATAAAGATCGTCCCACCAAGCCCGCTGCGCTGGAAACCCTGCGACGTACTTCACCTTGCTCACTTGCCCACTCCATATTGCGACATTTGCTTTCGCACTTAACCGAGGCGACGTGCAACTTCATTGATCCTGCGCGCCGGAAAGGTAAAATAATCGTGAACAACCGCGAGGTCATCCTAAACATAAGGCGGAGTTAGGTGGCAAATTCACGCAGCAAATTAGATCGCCCTTCTTTGGGAGATCTATGGCTCAGCTTGCGCTTTTGCCCGCGCCGCATCGATATACTGAGCAGGTTACGTTGCGCGTAATAGGATACGCCAACTCTCGTCGATTTCGAGGGGAGACCGGCGTGTTAGCGACGGGCGCGCGGTAACTACGCCGTGTCCCTTTCCTCGAAAACCGAGGCCGCGCCCGCCTCTGTCCCGATGTGGGACAGGGCAAAGAATATTCGCATTTGTCGATATAAATAAGGCGCGTTTGCCGGAGAATCACAACTTTTGAGGCGCGGCGCGTCACATCTTCTCCTTATCCAGCTATATCCCAAGCCACCGGCAAATGCTGGAACAACCAGGTTTCGCTCAGCGCGTCCTCGCCCTTTTTCAGGTAAACGCGCAGATCGACCGGCGCCTCCGAATCAGGAGTGAAATCGAAAATCACGCGCCATTTGTCCGTGTCGACGACGGGGTACGCGGCTTCGCGTTCGAGCTTGCCGGACGCCGCGCTGACGACGACGTCCAGGTCTCCGCGCTTCGTGAATTCACCGAGCCTGCCGCCACGGAAATCGATGACATACTTCGTCGCGCCCTTCGGCCGCGGCTGGCCGGGAATGCCGCCCGCGCCCATCCTTGTCGCGATCACGCGCGCGAGAGGCGCCGGATAGGGCTCCTCCAGCCGCCAATGCAGCTTGTACTGGACCTCGTGATGCTCGCCGGCGCGGAAGGGCTGTCTCGGCGTCCAATAGGCGACGATATTGTCGTGGATCTCATCGCTGGTGGGGATTTCGACGAGTTGCACCGCGCCTTCGCCCCAATCGCCGATGGGCTCCACCCAGACGCTCGGCCGCTTATGGTAGAAAGCGCCATCGTCTTCGTAATCATGGAAATCGCGGTCGCGCTGGAGAAGGCCGAAACCTTTCGGGCGCCGATCGAAGAAGCTGCTGGTCTGCACGCTTTGCGGATTGTTGATGGGCCGCCAGATGCGCTCGCCGCTCCCGGTCCAGATGCTTAAGCCATCGCTGTCGTGGATCTCGGGCCGCCAGTCCGCCGCCGCCCTGCGATTGGGCTTGCCGTACCAGTACATGCTGGTGAGCGGCCCGATGCCGACGCGCGCGATGTCCGCCCGCGGGAACAGGTGGGCGTACACATTCATCAGCGTGGCCCCTTCATGGGTCGTCTCGAAACGGTAGGCGCCCGCGATTCGCGGCGAGTCCAAGAGCGCGTAGATGACGATTGCGCGCCGACCCGCCATCGGCTCCAGCCAGAAGCTCGTGAAGCGCGGGAATTCTTCCGGCGTCGGCATGGCGACGTTGATGGCGAGCCCGCGGGAGGACTGCCCGTATTGGCCGGTTTCCGCAGGACTGCGGAAATAGGATGCGCCGAGGAAGGCGAGCCAGTCCGGCACGCCGGGCGCGGCAAGCACGCGAAAGCCAGCGAACCCCGTATCCGCCGGCAGCGCCTTAGCGAATTCGCTTTTCCCGTAGGTGAAGAGGTCCGGCCCGTAGCGAACTTCCTGCGCGAGTCCGGCGGCGGAAACCACATGGATGCGCACCGGCTCCTTGAAATACCGGCCGACGTGGAACAGCTCCACAGGATAGGGCCCGTCGCCCTCACCCCAGATCGCTAGCTCCGGCTTGAACTTGATTTGCTGGTAGGCGTCGAAATCGAGCCGCTCGATAAGCTCCGGGTTCTGAACGACCGCCTTCTTGAACGGCTTCTCGCTCAATTCCCTCGCCAAACCGATCAGCGCGTCGAAAGAAAATGGAACCTGCGGGCCGAAGAAGATGCTGTTCTGACCCGTCTCGGCCGCTGCGCTGTTTCCGGCAAGGCCAAGCGCTGCCGACCCAATCAAGAATGTCCGGCGATCGATCATTTGTTTCTCTTTCCGAATATCGGCTTTTGAGCCCAAGTTTGGATCAATGGAAATGCGTATAAGCGGACTTTAGTAAAAGCTAGGCCTTTCGGCGAGTTGTTGAAACCATCCCCAATGAAGCAGGCTCAACGCCGCAGGCGCCGCGTCCGGGCTTCGAAGGCTGGAAAGATCGATGCTTCTTGGCTATGATTCTTCAGCCGCCCCCGGAGCCCCCGCCATGCAAATCCGCCATCCCTATCTGCTTTTCCTCGGCGACGTTTCCGACCGGATCGGAGCGAAAACAGCGCAAGGCATCGTCGATTGGCGCCGCGACTGGTGCCTCGGCCAGTTGCGCATGCTTGGCTGCGGCGCGGATGTGGGCCTTCCCGACATGACGGTCAACGAGGCCGCGGAGGCTGGCGCCAGGACGCTGATCATCGGCGTCGCCAATGCGGGCGGCGTCCTGCCGGAGCAGTGGACGGCGCCGATCATCGAGGCGCTGGCGTCGGGTCTCGATGTTGCGAGCGGCCTGCATATGAAGCTGGCGGAGCGGCCGGCGGTGGCGGATGCGGCGCACCGCTACGGCCGCAAGCTTTTCGACGTGCGCCAGCCGGGCGAGCGCTTCGAAACGGGCAAGGGCGTGAAGCAGCCCGGCATGCGGCTTTTGACCGTCGGCACCGATTGCGCCGTCGGCAAGATGTACACGGCGCTGGCGCTGGAGCGCGAGATGCGCGGCCGCGGCTTCGACGCGGATTTCCGCGCGACGGGGCAGACGGGGTTGTTCATTTCCGGCCGGGGCGTCGCCGTCGACGCCGTGGTGGCGGACTTCATTTCGGGCGCCGCCGAGTGGCTGACCCCGGCCGCGGACCCGCATCATTGGGACCTGATCGAGGGCCAAGGCTCGCTGTTCCATCCCTCCTTCGCGGGCGTGACCCTTGGGCTTCTCCACGGCGCGCAGGCCGACGCTTTCGTGGTTTGCCACGACCCGTCGCGCAAGGCTATACGCGGCGGCACGCATCCCATCCCTTCGATCCGGCAGGCGATCGATCTCACGATTCGCTGCGGCTCTCTGACAAACCCCGCCATTCGGCCCGCCGGCATCTCGATCAACACCTCGTCCATGGATGAGGGGTCCGCGCGCAGCTACCTCGATAAGCTTGAGCGCGAACACGAACTGCCCGCCATCGACCCGATCCGCTTCGGCGCCGGGCCGATCGTGGACGCAATCGCCGCCGACTTCCCGGAGACCCTTCCCGCCCGGACAAGCTAGCGCATGCGAAAGGTGAAGGTTGAGATCGAAAGCTGGCCCATCGCCGGGGCCTTCACGATTTCGCGCGAAAGCAAGTCCGAAGCGCATGTCGTGGTCGCGACCGTCGAGGACGGCGCGCATCGCGGGCGCGGCGAGTGCGTGCCCTATTCGCGCCATTGCGAAACCGTGGAGGGCGTCGCGGCGGCCATCGAAGGCGCGGCCGGGGCCATCGCGGCGGGCGGTTCGCGCGCGGATCTTGCCGCGCTTCTGCCCGATGGCGCGGCGCGAAACGCGCTCGACTGCGCCTTGTGGGACCTGGAGGCGAAGGCTTCGGGCAGGCGCGCGTGGGAGCTTGCGGGCGCGCCGGAGCCGCTGCCTGTCATCACGGCGTACACGCTGAGCCTTGGCGCGCCGGAAGCGATGGAGGCGGCGGCGAGGGCGGCGAGCCACAGGCCTTTGTTGAAGGTGAAGCTTGGCGGAGATGGCGACCCGGAGCGGATCGCGGCGGTGCGGCGCGGGGCGCCGGCCGCGACGCTGATCGTGGACGCGAACGAAGCCTGGAGCGAGGCGAACCTCGCCGCGAATCTGGCGGCCTGCCGCGCGGCGGGCGTCGCGCTCATCGAGCAGCCGCTGCCCGCCGCCAATGACGGCGCGCTCGCGTCAATCGCGGCGGCGGAGCGAGGCGGCGCGCTGTTCTGCGCCGACGAAAGCATCCACATCGCGGCCGATCTGGACGCGCTGGCGGGCCGCTATCAGGCCATCAACATCAAGCTGGACAAGGCCGGCGGCCTCACCGAGGCGCTGCGGCTGAGGGAGTCGGCGGCGGCGCGCGGGCTTGCCTTCATGATCGGCTGCATGGTCGGCACCTCGCTCGCGATGGCGCCCGCGATGCTGCTGACCCCGGGCGCCGTCTTCGTCGACCTCGACGGTCCGCTGCTGCTCGCCCGCGACCGCGACCCCGGCCTCGCCTTCGACGGCAGCATCATCCATCCCCCCGCCGCGGATCTTTGGGGCTGATGCCGTAACCCCGCGTTAACCCTGGCGGGCCGGAATAAGGTACCGCCAGTTCGCGGTTTTCGCCCCTTTTTCCCTTATCGTCTCAAGTATAGCCCAAGGCGCCTTGCAATCGCGTTAAGTGGGAGCTATGTCTCTGGTTTTCCTTGCGAAATTCCGCATCCGGCGCGGTTTTCGACGCGGTTGCGAAGCCGCGCGGCGCAACCGGAGGCAGGGGTTTTCGGTTAACCCGCGCAACAAAAGAACCGTTAACTAGGATTTTCGACGTGCATTTTTCGCGTCGAATCGCGCTTTTTTCGCGTTTTCGTAGGCGGAACGGGCATTTTCGTAAGCGCCGCCGCCCTCGCGCCGCCGCGTTAACCCGGCCCGATTTTAACCATGAGACGGCGTGACGAAAATCGCCGCCGCCTTACAGTTCGGGAATCTTGAACTGTAAGGCGCGCGCCTTGCGCCGGGCGGCCACGATCAGCGCCTCCGCCATCGTCCCCGCCGAGATCAGGACGTGCGGCTCGGCCTCAAGCGCGGCGGCGCAGGCGTCGCCCTCCGGCTCGGACAACAGGATCGCCATCAGCGCCGACGCATCGACGGCGATCATTCCGGCAGGCCGTTTGCGCCGTAGAGAAAGTCTTGCGACCGCGCCGCGCTCGCGCCCGGCGCCGCCTTCGCCCTGGCGGACTTGCGCACGGCTTCGAGCACCGCGCGCCGGGACTTCCGGTCGCGCGCCGCCGCAATCGGCGCGAGCCTCGCCACAGGCTGGCCGTGGCGCGTGAGGACGATCTCCTCGCCCGCCTCGGCGCGCCGAACCAGCTCCGTCAATTGCGCTTTCGCATCGGTCACGGAAATCCGCATGGCGTCTTTCTTGGACTACCCATGGTCCAAAACAAGATGAACCGTTTCGGAGCAAAGTTCAAGTGCGTGGCTACGCCACTTCGCGGGCGTGCGCGATCTCCTGCCCGCGCGCCGGGCGCAAATCCGCCGCCAGCAGCGTCTCAAGCGCAAACGTGTCGCCGTCGAGGGTCAGGAATTCGACGTTGAACGCCTCGCCATCGTTATACACCATGACGACCGTACCCACGTCGCCCGCCTTCAACCTCTTTTCGGGAATGTCGCGGGTGAGCACGACGCAATCCAGATCTTCGATCACTTCTTGCCCCTTCCGATTGGCGTGGCCGTTACAAAGCGCGGCGCGGTCTCGCCCGACTTTATCACCCAAATCGCGCGGATGAGCGGATTTCGCCGATCCGGCGTCTCAAGGGCGCCTTCGATAATATAATGGATGCCGTAAGGCGTTTCCATCAATCCAGCGAGGTCGTGGCGGCGAGCGTGATCGAAAAGTGCCCTCGCCATTATTTCAGGCTGGCTCGCGCTGAAGCCGAGGCGCATGAAGAAAATCGCCTTCGAGCGGCCTCTGGGATGCGCGGTCGAAAGCAGATAGCCCGCGATCTTGCGCGGGTCGATGAAGGCGGCGCCGGCGTTGGGGAGCTTCGCCATGCGCGCTAGTCGAGCGTCCTGGCGACACGGAAGCCCAAAAAGTAGATCGACATGCTGGGGACGCCCCTGAGGCGCCTGGCCGCGCGCAGAAGCCTGGGATCGTCGGGCCAAGAACCGCCGCGCAGGACACGACTGCAGCCTGTGGTTTCCTTCGCCGGAGCCCCGTCCATGGGCGCATTCTTGTAATTATCCACATAACAATCTTGTATCCACGTCCAAACGTTCCCATGAACCTGATAAAGGCCCCAGGGGTTCGGCTGGAATGATTTCACGGGCACGGTCTTTGCGCGGAATTCCCCCTTTTGGCCACCGCCAACATAGACGTAATCACCGTTGTAGTTAGCCTGGGTGGTTGAGATCGACGTACCCCACCAGAATGGCGTCGCGCTTCCCGCGCGCGCCGCATATTCGAACTCCGCTTCCGACAGCAGGCGGTAGGTCTTGCCCGTCTTGCCGGAAAGCCACTTCACATAGGCCTGCGCATCGTCCCAGCTCACATTGATGACAGGCCGGTCCGCCCGGCCCCAGCCTAGATCCATCGGCCGGTGGCTGCAGCGGTAAGCCGCGGCGCAGGCGTCCCACTCCGCGAACGTCACCGCGAACTTGCCCACCGCAAAGGGCTTCGGGATCGTCACCCTATGTTGAGGGCCTTCGTCATCGGAGCGTTGCGGCTCCCCCTTGGGCGATCCCATCGTGAAGCTGCCTGCGGGCGCGATCACCATCTCGGGGCAATCCGGACAGTCCTCGAAGCTTTCGCCGGAGCCGGGCTTGATGCAGGGCCGCGCGCTCGATTGAGCCACCGACACGAGCAAACCGTCGCAAGCGCCTTCGCTGACGACTGGCTTTGGCGGAGCGACGACAGCTAATTTAGGCTTTTCAGGCTCCGTTCCCGGCAGGCGGCCGGATTTCTTGACCGCGAGACTTTCTCCGCCGCTAGACGCCACGGGCGGCGCATCGGCGTCGCAGCCGGCGAGGCAGAACTTGCCGAGCACGCCGTCGTAATAGGCGGGCGTCTGCGCGTGCGAGACGGTCGCGGCCAGCGCGTGCACCTGTTTGCGCACCTCGCGCGCCAGTTCGGTCAGTTCCAGCCCTTTCTGGCGCATCAGGGGCAGGAGCTTGCGCGTAAAGACGGAGTTGACGGCGTCGGGATCGGCCTTCGGCAGCCGGTCGAGCGCGGTCTGGCCCGCGCCCGCCGAGTACATGATGAAGGTTCCGTTCGGCGCGTCCATCTTGGCGAGGCCGCCCGGCGCGGCGCCCGGCGAGCGGAATTCGTCCGGGATCAGCGGATGCTCGCGGCAGGCGTCGAGGACGATGAGGCTCACCCCCGGCTTGCGCTTCTTCAGGTCGAGCAGGAGTTGGGCGACGTCGATGGACTCGCGCTTGATCTGCTCCTGCCGGCCATATTCGATCTGCGGAATGTCGCTCGGAATGAGGAAGTTCAGCCCTTCGATCTCGATCCCGTGGCCGGAGAAATAGAACGCCACGATATCGCCTTCCGCCACCGTGAGCAGGAATTGCTGCCATTTGGCGTTGAACGAGGAGCGGCTCGCGTCCTCGATTTCGGCGACCGCGAAGCCCACGTCCTTCAGCGCCTGGGTGACGGCGCGCGCATCGTTCACCGCCCGCTCCAACTGGGCGCGAGCCGGAAGATTGGCGTATTTGTCGTTGCCGACGACGAGCGCGACGCGCTTCTCGGCCAGCGCCGCCTGCGCTGCGCCCGCAATCAGCGCAACGGTGATCAAAATGCGCGCCGCAAGCCGGACCACCCTATCCCCCAAGGCAATAGCATTTAAGTATCCGCACTTTGCCGCAGCGCCCGCGCTTGCGCAAGCCCGCGCTAAGCCGTCTCCGCCAGGTTGGCCAACGGAGCCACCCCTCACCCCAGCCCTCTCCCCCTGGGAGAGGGAGTCGGGCCGCAGCCGTTGCAACGTCGTGCCCTCTCCCAGGGGGAGAGGGACAGGGTTTACCGCGCAAGCTCAGCCGCGCTTCGGCTCGATCTCGAAGTTGCCGCCCGATGGGGGAAGGGCTCGTTCGCGAGTTCGCCGAGGGATTGCGCGGCCGGGCGTTGCCGCCATCGCAGCTTGCTGATATGACTTGCCTCGATCTTAATAGGTAATTGAAGAGCCGCCGGGCTTGAAAATCGCGGGCGGCTTCGAAAATTTTCCGCAAAGAGGGCGCAGTCTCGGGTTATAGGACGGCTTCTGAAATTGAAACGATAGGTATGGGGGGACTCGCCTCATGAGGATTTTGAGCATCGCCGCCGCGTTTTTCGCGTTTGCAATGGGCGCCGCGCCCGCCACGGCCGGCGACGTTGAGCAGGCCAAGAAGGCCGTGAACGCCGCCACGGACGAGCAGTTGCTCGCGGAATTCCAGCGCCGTTACGACGCGCGGACCGCGAGGGTGAGGGCGCGCGAATTGTCGACCGCGCCGCGCGCCGCCTCGCCGCTCGCCGCTGCCGACGAGGCGACGCTCGTGCACGCCGCCCGGCTCACCGCCCGCACCATCTACGGCGCCGACGACCGCAAGGACTTCTTCGAAGTCACGGACGACAGCGTGAGGTCGCTGGCGCGCGCTTCGGTGGCGCTGTTTACGGCCGACAGCGCGCGGGCCTCGGGCGCCAGCGTCGCGTTGAAGACGAAGGCGCTGAAGGACGTGCAGCGGCTCTGCCAGGGCGAGAAGTTCGAGGGGCAGCCGAGCGGCGCCTACTGCTCGGGAACGCTCGTCGCCCCCGATACGGTGCTGACGGCGGGCCATTGCGTGCGCGAAATCTCCGGCGACGACACCATCGGCATGCTTCCCGAAACCCGCTTCGTGTTCGGCTATTGGATGAAGGACGCGGCGACGCCTCCGGGCGACATTCCGGCGGCACAGGTTTTCGCCGGCAAGAAGCTGCTCGGCGGCGAGGCCAACGACGTGCGCGACTGGGCTCTCGTGCGCCTCGACCGCCCCGTCCCCGAGGCGATTGCGAAGCCGGTCGCCGATTGGACGCTCGATCCCGTCCAGAAGGGCCAGAAGGTGTTCGTGATCGGCTTTCCGAGCGGCATCCCGCTGAAATACGCGCCCGGCGCCAGCGTCCGCGACGAGTCGAAGCCGGGCTTCTTCGTGGCCGACCTCGACTCCTTCGGCGGCAATTCCGGCTCCGGCGTCTACGATCAAGCCACGAAAAGGCTGATCGGCATCCTTGTGCGCGGCGACACCGACTATATCGAGGACAAGGCCAACAGGTGCTGGCGCGTGCATGTGTGCCCGCGCGGCTGCCGGGGCGAGGACGTCACGCGCATCGCCATCGTGCAGGCTTCGAGGTAGGCCGGCCGCCCGCGCGGCCGTCGTCCCGGAAAGGCGCGGCCTTATCCGGGACCGTAATAAATCGCGGCGTTCGATTTTGCGATCCCGGCTCGCGCTGCGCTTGGCCGGGATGACGATTGTCCGATACCGGCGGCCAATGGCGCCGGCCCTTTTGTCGTCATTCCCGCGAAGCTTGTCCCCGCGCGGACGGGGAGCGGGAATCCAGGTATCGCCGCGGAGCGGTCATGACTTTTGGCCGCTGGTTTGACTAAAACTCGCAGTGGGCGCGATGCCGGCGGCGATGATGCCGCCGAACGTGCGCGCGATGGGCGACGGCCCGCGACGCCCCATGCGCGCGCCGCTTTCCGCACCGCGCATGGCGAGCGCGCCGCTTGCACCGTTTCTTGAATTTCCTGGGCGCCGCGACGGAGGCCTTGCGCGTTTCCGCCGCCTGCGCGGCTTGGCCCGCGACGGGGTTCGCCAGGCTCAGCTTCGTGCCCGCCGGCAGCTTCAGCTCCTCCCAGGTGAAGGTGAGCTTGATCCCGTCGGGAAAGTTCCCCTTGCACCAGTCGCTTTTCAGGCGGCGGATCTCAACCTTGGCCGCGCCTTGGGCGGGCGGTTGCGCGGAAACCGCGAAGTCGGCCTTCTTGGTGCAGCCGCCGGTCGTAACGGTGACGTTGATGCCGGCGTCGGTGGGTTTCGCCGCCAGAAGGTCCGCGAGCGGCGGCGTCTCGGCCGCGCGGGCCTGGACAGCGATCAGAAGACAAGCGGCGCTCGCCGCGACTCGATAGTTCACAACCATACACCACGCCTTCCCTCGAATTGCGCGCTTACGTTCTACGCCTTACTAGCCGGGACGTACCCATTTTACCTCTGCAAAAGTGAACGGATGATGTTAACTTTGGCGCTTTCGTGAAACATAAGGAGACGGCTGGCGCGCGGAAGCGCTTTCGTCAGGCATAGTTACCGCTTTTTTCCTACGCGGTCTTCCAGAAGGTGAATGGATGGTTTACCGGCGCGACATCCTGAAAGCGGGCCTCCTTTTCTTGACCGCTCCGTTGTTCAACGCGCCGGCCCTCGCCAGGAAGCCTCGCCGGTTCATCGACGTCCATTGCCACTTTTTCAACGCGGCCGACATCCCGGTTCGCGGCTTTCTCCAGCGCGTGGTGCTGTCCGACTACGCCGCGAGCCAGGGCAGGGGCCGGCAAGCCGGCGCGGCGGCCTCCGTCGGCATCTGGAAGGGCATGCTCGCGAAGCTGGCGGACCTCGTGCTGAGGAACAAGGCGCCGACGCCCCAGGAAGAGATGGCGTGCCTGAGCGCCGCCACGCCTTGCGGGGGCCTTAACGCGCGCTTTACCAAGTCCGCGAGACCGGCCCCGGCGCTGAAGACCGAGAGAGCGCTCACGGACCTGCTGGAACAGCATTACCAGACGGGGCAGCTGAAAAGCCGGTCGTTTTCCGACCGGACGGCGGCGAAAAACGAGGAGGTCGACGCTTTCGTCGATTTCGTGCTCGGCGAGATGAAAGCCTCCGCGCCGGTTTCGTCCAGCAAGAGCCTCCGGTCGCTCGGCTCCTCGCTGCGCAATTCCGCCGAAGCCATAGCGCAATTCCTTACGAGCGGCCGCAGCGCGTTCTCCCGCTATTTCGCCTGGGCGCAGGTGCTCACCGATTATCGCGAAAACATCGCCGCCGCGTATTACGCGCTCTACGATCCGAGCAGCGCCCAGCTCCTGATGTCCGCCCCGGCGATCGTGGATTACAATTACTGGCTCGAAGACCAGTCGCCCTCGCCGCTCCAGGATCAGGTGGAGCTGATGGGGCTTCTGTCGCTGAAGCAGCCCGTCCCGATGCACGGCTATGTCGCCTTCGATCCCTTACGGGCGGTGCGGGGCAAGGCCGGCGATCCGGCGCCCCTCGACATCGTGAAGGAGGCGGTGAACACGCACGGGTTCCTCGGCGTCAAGCTCTATTCGCCCATGGGCTTCAAGCCCACCGCAAACGCCGATGGCGCGCTGTTCTTCCCGGCCTACGCCTCCCAGAACGAGCCGGGCTTCGGCGAAAAGCTCGACGCCGCGCTCGACAGCCTTTACGCGTGGTGCCTTGCGGAGGAGGTTCCGATCCTGGCGCACACCACCGACAGCATGTCGGCCGGCCCGGATTTCGCGGCGCGCGCCGAGCCTCGATTCTGGGACAAGGTGCTCACAAAATATCCGAAGCTTAAGCTGAATCTTGCGCATTTCGGCAATTTCTCGCAGGCCTTCGGGAAAGGGGGCGAGCCCCTGCGGGAGTACGGCAAGACCTGGGAGCATGAAATCGCGGAGCTGATCGAGCGCGGCCGTTACCCGAACCTCTATGCCGACATCAGCTATTTCTGGTGGGTGCTGGAGGGCAGCGGCGAGACGGAGCACATCGAGGCGGCGAAAAAGCTTTTCGCCAGGTATTTCGACGCCGCCGATCCGAAGGCCGAGCGCCTGCTGTTCGGGACGGACTGGAACATGACCGGCAAGGCGCAAGGGGCCGCGGACTATGTCGCCAACGTCGAGGCTTTCTTCCGCGATGTCGGGCTCACGGAATTGCAGCTCGACAATCTCTTCCGCAAGAACGCCTTGCGCTTTTTCGGCCTTAACGGCTCGACCAAGGCGACGCAGCGGTTGAGAAGGTTCTACGAAGCCGCCGGCAAGCCTTTTCCGGCGTTTGGCTGACGGCGCTGCCGCCCGGCCGGGCCTTCAATCGCTTTGCCGGCCGAAGCAGACTCCGCCAATCTGCCCAACGCGTCGTCATCCCGGCCATCGGCGCGCGCCGTCATCCCGGCCATCGGCGCCCATCGTCATCCCGGCCAAGCGAAGCGCGAGCCGGGACCGCAAAAAAAAGCACACGTTTCGATTTGTTACGGTCCCGGATAAGACTTCGCCTTTCCGGGATGACGGCGCCGCCGCCGGCGAAGCGGCGGTGGGCGCCCCTCAACTCTCGTTGACAAAAACGCTGGAGCCATTAAGAAAGATGTGGGCACAAGAGAGATTTTTCACAGTCCTACCAGAGCTATTCATGGTGTAGAAGTGAACTCATCAAACAATTATGCCGCCAACTCGGCGAGTTGGCTTGTAATCACGACGCATACGCATCGCGAGCATCTGGCCAGAGAGAACCTCATGCGCCAAGATTTCGTCGTATACTGCCCGATGATAAAGAAGTATGTTCGGCATGCGCGGAAGGCTCTCAACGTCCAGCGGCCGCTTTTTCCCGGCTATTTATTCGTAGAATACAAAGAACCTTTTACCATTCGATCCATAAATGGCACATATGGCGTCCGCTCTATTGTTCGCAACGGCGCCGCGCCAGGGCTTCTACCCGCGAGTTTTATCGCCAGCCTCAGGGCGCGAGAGGTCGATGGGCTGATCGGCGCGCGCGATGCGGCGCTGAAGCCGGGCCAAGCCGTGACAATCGATGGCGGTCCCTTCGATGGTCTGGTCGGTCAAATCCTGGAGGTGCGGGAGAGCGATCGCGTCTTGCTGCTGCTCGATCTCATCAACGCGCCCGCGAAAGTCAACATCGACGCCAGGATGCTGCGGTCCGCTTAACGCTGAACGGGCGCCGGCCAAAAAAAGGGCGGCGCGCAATTGCGTTTCCGCTTGCGCGCCACCCTTTTCAGGAAAACCCAAAGCTCACGGGCTATGGGGATTGTTATGGTTATCCGACAAAGCGACCGCGAGGCCAACCGCGCCCCCAACGACTAAGCCGCCAAGAAGGATCGGGGGAACGCCGAAACTTGCCGGCGCGACCTCGCCATCCTTCAATCCCGCGTTGCAGCCCGGAGGCGAGGAGAGAACGACCACAGTCTGGTTGGGTCCGATCCTCGTGGAGCATCCGTTCTCATAAACGATACTGGCGGAACCCGCGCCTGTGCGAATGCGGTCGCCCGGTACGACAGAGCCGCCGTCCGTGGGACGAAAGCCATCGCCGCGGTTGACCGAGACCGAACCCTCAACATTTGCAAGCATCGCGGCTTCGGCGCTCGTCGCTAGCAGCGCAGCGACCGCGACCGCCGACACGAGAACGCGCGCTGCCCGTCTTCCATTCTTAATTATCATCGATAGACCCTCATGCCTAAACCGTAGATTGTGTTTAGGCCAGGATACGTGAGTCGAACAAGCGCGCTCTGCACTCCGCATCTACTAAAGATTGTGATTGTTGCCGATTGGGCACAACCTTAAATACGGGTTTAGGGGTATATCAACCCTATGGCGCATCCAACATCCGCCATGAAGGCAGACTAAGAAACTTGTGTTTTTTGGGAATATATTGAGTCACTCGCCCCATGTACGATCTGCATAGCCATCTGCTTCCCGCCATAGACGACGGGTCCCCCGATTACGAGACCAGCCTGACGATGGCCCGCGCCTTCGTCGATCAGGGCGTTCTGTGCGTGGCCTGCACGCCGCACATCCTGCCCGGCCTTTATCCAAACACCGGCCCGCAAATAAGAAAGCAGGTCGCCGAACTGCAGCAGCGGCTGGACGAGGACGGCGTTCCGCTGAAGCTGGTCGCCGGCGCGGACAATCATATCGCTCCGGACTTCGTCGCCGGCCTCAATCGCGGCCATCTGCTCGCCATCGCGGATACGAATTATGTCCTCGTTGAGCCTCCTCATCACATCGCGCCCGCGCGCCTCGAAGATCTTTTCTTCGATATTCTCGTCGGCGGCTATGTGCCGGTGCTGACGCATCCCGAAAGGCTGTCCTGGATCGAGAACAAGTACGACCTGATCGAAAAGCTCGCGGCCAAAGGCGTCTGGATGCAAATCACGTCCGGATCGGTGCGTGGAAAATTCGGCCAGCGCCCTCGCTATTGGGCGGAGCGAATGTTGCAGGAAGGGCTTGTGCACATCCTTGCAACCGACGCGCATAACACCACGAGCCGCCGCCCCGATCTCGCCGAAGGCCGCGCGGCGGCGGAGCGCATCGTCGGCGCCGAGGAAGCGACGCACCTCGTTGTGACGAGGCCGCTGGGGATGTTGTCGAACGCCGCGCCGAGCGCGATGCCCCCGCCGAGTTGCGGGCGGCCATCCGGGGACGAGGATTTGCCCGAGGAAAACGCGAAACCGGGGCAGCGCTTCGGCTTCATGCGGCGGTTGTTCGGCTAAACTGAGTTCGCGCGATAGGCTGAGGGCGCAACCCCTCACCCCAGCCCTCTCCCAGCGAACTCGCCTTGGCGAGTTCGCCACTCAAGGTGACCGCATCCGCAAGCGGATGCGGTTGGAGAGGGAGTTCCGTCGCAGCCGCCGCAACGCGGTTCCCTCTCCCAGGGGGAGAGGGACAGGGTGAGGGGTTGCGCCGTTGGCCAATCTCGCTGAGAGACCTCAGACGCTAGAAGCCCATCCGCCGCGCACGCTTATGCCCAGGGCCGGGCCAGTCCCGCCCGGTCTTCGAACGCCTGGATGCTATCCTCGGCCTGCAATGTCAGGCCGATGTCGTCCAGGCCCTCCAGAAGACACTTCTTGCGGAAGGGATCGATCTCGAAGCGCACGACCCCGCCATCGGGACCGCGAATCTCCTGCTTTTCCAGGTCGACCGTCAAAGTGGCGTTCGCGCCGCGCTCCGCATCGTCATTAAGCTTGGCGAGGTCTTGCGGCGACACCACCACGGGCAGGATGCCGTTCTTGAAACAGTTGTTGTAGAAGATGTCGGCGAACGAGGTCGAAATCACGCAGCGGACGCCGAAGTCGAGAAGCGCCCAGGGCGCATGCTCGCGGCTCGACCCGCAGCCGAAATTTTCGCCCGCGACCAGGATTTTCGCGTTCCGGTATGCGGGCTTGTTCAGCACGAAATCCGGGTTCTCGCCGCCGCTCTCGTCGTAGCGCATTTCGTAGAACAGCGATTTGCCGAGGCCGGTGCGCTCGATCGTTTTCAGAAACTGCTTCGGGATGATCATATCGGTGTCGATATTGATCAGCGGCAGCGGCGCGGCGACGCTTGTGAGCGATGTGAATTTTTCCATCGGAGTTCCCTTTTTACCCCTTTTAACGCCTTCCCCGAAACGATCAAGCGGCTTGCGGAACGTTTTCGCCGGACCAGACGCAAGGACGGCGGGCGGCCCACGGCCGAGCCAGCTCCAATTGCCGCGCGAGGCGAAGCAAAAGCCCATCCGCGTTTACGTTTCCGGCAAATTGGATGCCAATGGGCAGGCCGCCCGCCGGAAAGGCGAGCGGGATCGAGATGGCCGGCTGTCCCGTTACGTTGAACTGAGCCGTGAACGGCGCAAACGCGAAGCTTTTCGCCGCGATGGCCTTGAGAATCGCTTTCGTAAGCCACGGCGACTGAAGCCCCTGCGCCACCTTCATGGCGACCTTCTCGCTGCTTGTCGGGCTGTTCTGGCCGATGCGGAGCGGCGGAGCGGCGAGCACGGGGCTCATGACGATGTCGTAACCGGCGGAAAAACGGATGTAAGCTTGCGTGGCCCTGTCGATAACGCTTTTCGCCCGGGCGGCATCGGCTTTAGACGCGGCGCCGCCAACGCCCGCCAGCATCCAGGTGCTCAGCTCAACGTCTTCCCGGCGCGCGCCGCGGCCCACAAACTGGGCGGCGCCATCGAGCGCCTGTTTCGCCCCGATCGCCCAATAGGTGAGAAACGCCAGGCCGAACTCGGCGTAATCGACCTCGGGCTCGGCGTCTTCCACGCGATGGCCGAGCGTTTCCATGAGCGCGACCGCGCCGTCCAGCGCCTCGCGAACGTCCGGCGCCACGCTCGATCCGAACATGGCGCTGCGCACCACCGCCACGCGTAAGCCCCGCGGGGGGCGTTCGAGGCCCGCAAGAAAACCGGCGTTCGGACGATTTGAGATCGCGTCGAGCGCGGCGGCGCTGTCGCGGACGCTTCTCGTCAGCACATGGTCGACGCCGAAATCCGCCGTTATGGTTTGAACGGGCGTGTCCCTCGGGTTGAGGCCGCGCGAGGTCTTGAGGCCGACAAGTCCGCAGCAGCTCGCCGGAATGCGGATCGAGCCGCCGCCATCCGACGCATGCGCCATCGGCACGATCCCCGCCGCGACCGCCGCCGCCGCCCCGCCGCTCGACCCGCCCGGCGTGCGGCTCAAGTCCCACGGGTTGCGGCATGGGCCGAACAGCTCCGGCTCCGTGAACGGCACAAGGCCAAGCTCCGGCACGTTCGTCTTGCCGAAGGGGATAAGGCCGGCGGCCTTGAAGCGCTTGACGATTTCGCCGTCCTCTTTCGGGACATAGTTGGCGAAAAGCCTGCTGCCGCAGGTCAGCGGCGCGCCCGCAAGCGCCGGCCCGAGGTCTTTCACGAGGAAGGGGACGCCCGCGAAGACCCCGGATGCGTCCGCCGCGCCGGCCGCGCGTTCGGCTTGCTCATCGAGGCGGCAAACGACGGCGTTGATCCTTGAGTTGACGCGGTCGCATCGCTCGCCCGCCTCGCGCACCAGCTCCGCCGCGCCGACCTCCCGTTTGCGCACGAGTTCGGCGAGGCCGAGCGCGTCATAGCAGCCGTACTCCGTGATTGCGCTCATCGTCTCTCCCTCAAGCCTGCTTTCGTTATTTACAGCGGCCGTTGAAAATTGCCGCTGCCGCAATGCCTAAAAATGGATTGTACCGCGATCGCGGCGGGAACAATGGTGAACACGCGCGCGCCTCTTTTGCTTCCGCTAAAATACCGCGCGGCGCAGGTCGATGCGTGTGCGAGAAACTTGGGTTCGGGCCGGGGTCGAACGGCGTCATCGGCCCCGGCTTGCGTCCGAAGGTTTCGGAGCGCGCGTGCCGCCCGCCTGCGTTCCGCTTGGCAAAGTAGAAAATCTTGCCTATCGTCAAGGCATGGCGGATGAACCGGAAAACCTGACATTGCGATTGCTTCGGGAGATGCGCGAGGAAAACTTGCGATTGCATCAGGAAACGCGCGAGCAGCTCGGGCAGGTGCTGGAAACCGTCGTTGAAATGGCGAAGACCGTCAACGCTACGGCGGAAGCCGTGGGTGAACGCAGCGGTCGCGCCGAGATCATCGAAGGCCGGCTTAACATTGTCGATAGCCGCATCGCTCGCATCGAAAAGCATCTCGGGTTTGTGAAAGCGTAACATTTACCCTCACCCTCTTGGCCAGCAATTTCGTAAATGCCGCGCCAGAGCCTCGCGCCTTTAATCGGATGCGGCCGCATTTTGTCGCCCCCGCCCCCGCCTTCGAGCGTGTTAAAAAATCCGCAGACGCCGGAATCCGCGCCGCAGCTCGCCTCTCCGGCAATCTCGCCTTGGCGAGATTGCGACTCTTAAGCGGTCCCATATCCGCAAGCGGATATGGGATGGGAGAGGCCGGACCGCTTGCGGTCCGGGTGAGGGGTAATGCCCTTGAAAGCATAGCGCATTACCCCTCACCCTGTCCCTCTCCCCATGGGAGAGGGAACGTCTTTGCGCCGTCTGCGGATTTTTTCACACGCTCCTTCGCGGGAATGACGCGGGAGGGCATGAGGCCGATTCCTATTTTAAGTCCGATGCGCTAAAACCCCACCCGGCGCAGGTCGAGCGTATGCGGGAAGCTCGGGTTCGGGCCGGGGTCGAAGGGCTGCATCGCGCCCGGCGTGTGGCCGTGGGTTTCGAAGCGCGCGAGCCGCCGCGTCTCCGCCTCCAGCGCGTTCACGGGGAACGTATCGTGCGAGCGCCCGCCCGGATGCGCGACGTGATAGCGGCAGCCGCCGATGGAGCGCCCGGCCCAGCTGTCGAACAGGTCGAACACCAGCGGCGTGTGCGGCGGGATTGTGGGCTGGAGGCAGCTCGCGGGCGCCCACGCGCGGAAGCGCACGCCGGCCGCGGTTTCGCCGCGCGTGCCGGTCGGCTTCAGCGGCACGGTCACGCCATTGCACGTCACCTGGTAGCGCGCGCCGAGATTGCCCTTCACCTTCACTTGAAGCCGTTCGAGCGAGGAGTCGACATAGCGCACGGTGCCGCCGGGCGACCCCTCCTCGCCCAGCACATGCCACGGCTCCAGCGCCTGCCGCAGCTCGATCTCGATGCCGTCGTAGTTCACCGCGCCGTACACCGGGAAGCGGAACTCGAAATGCGGCGCGAACCAGTCCAGTTCGACCGGGAAGCCCGCCTCGCGCAGCTCCGCGATCGCGTCCTTGAAATCCTGCCAGACGAATTCCGGCAGCATGAAGCGGTCGTGCAGCTCCGTGCCCCAGGGGATGAGCCCGCGCTTATAGGGCTTCTCCCAGAAATGCGCGATCAGCGCCCGCAAGAGGAGCTGCTGCGCGAGGCTCATGCGCGCGTGCGGCGGCATCTCGAAATTGCGGAATTCGACGAGGCCGAGCCGCCCCGTCGCGCTGTCGGGCGAATAAAGCTTGTCGATGCAGATTTCCGAGCGATGCGTGTTGCCGCTCGAGTTGATGAGAAGGTTGCGGAAGATGCGGTCCACCAGCCAGGACGGGATCCAGCCGTGGCTCGGATCGGGCACTTGGCTGAACGCGATCTCCATCTCGTAGAGCGAGTTGTTGCGCGCTTCGTCGATGCGCGGCGCCTGGCTTGTCGGACCGATGAACATCCCCGAAAACAGGTAGGACATCGACGGGTGGTTCTGCCAGAAGGCGATGATGCTGCGGAGCAGGTCCGGGCGGCGCAGGAAGGGGCTGTCGGCGGGCGCCGGCGCGCCCAGCACGATATGGTTGCCGCCGCCCGTGCCGCTATGGCGGCCGTCGATCATGAATTTCTCGGTGCCGAGCCGGGACAGACGCGCCTCCTCGTACAGCGTCTCGGTGATGGCGACGGCTTCATCCCAGTTCGTCGCCGGCTGAATATTGACTTCGATCACGCCGGGGTCGGGCGTGACCTTGATGACGTTGAGGCGGCGGTCGTCTGGCGGATTGTAGCCCTCGATGTGAACGGGCTGGCCGGTGAGCTTGGCCGACTCCTCGATGGCGGCGGCGAGCGCGGCGTAGTCCTCCGCGTCGGCGAGCGGCGGCATGAACACGCAGAGGTGGCCGTTGCGCGGCTCGATGGCGATGGCGGTGCGCACCGAGCCGATAACCTCGTTCGGAGCGATAGGCGTCGCCGGCGGCGCGACGAGCGTCACCGATTGGCGCCGGTCGCGCAGCAGCACTTCGCGCGGCGGCAGCGCCGCATGCGCCGCGAAAGGATCGATCGGGATCACCCGCGGCTGATTCGAGGCGCCAAAAGAGGGCAGCGAGCCGATGGGCAGCCGGAAGCCGATCGGGGAATCGCCCGGCAGCAGGAAAAGCCGCTGGCGCCGGAAGCCCCAGCGCTCCGTCACCCAGCTTCGCCCGCGCGCCTTGCTGTGCCAGACCTGGATCGGCATGACGTAGCCGCTCGGGCGGTCGAGGCCGCGCTCGAACACCTTGATGACGCGGGCGCGCTCCTGCGGGTCGTCGAGCTGGTTGGTTGCGGGGTCGAGGTCGATTGGCAGCTTCTGCTCGATCAGCAGGAAATGAGCGGGGTCTTCATAGGCGGGCAGCGCGCTGTCGGCGGGAAGGCCGAGCTGCCCCGCGAGCGTGGCCGCGAACCGGCCGGCGTCGTCGACGGTCGCGGGTTTCGACGGCGCCTCGCTGTCGATGCGGCTCGCATCCTCCCACAGCGGCTGCCCGTCCGCGCGCCAGTAGACCGCGAAGGCCCAGCGCGGAAGCTGCTCGCCGGGATACCACTTGCCCTGGCCGTAATGCAGGAGGCCGCCCGGCGCAAAGCGGTCGCGCAGGCGCCGGATCAGGGTCTCGGCGTAGCCGCGCTTGGTGGGGCCGACGGCGTCCGTGTTCCATTCGGCGCCGTCCACGTCGTCGATGGAGACGAAAGTCGGCTCGCCGCCCATGGAAAGGCGCACGTCGCCCGCCTTGAGGCGCCGGTCGACCTCATGGCCCGCCGCGGCGATGGCCGCCCATTGCCCCTCGGTGTAAGGCAGCGTCACGCGCGGGCTTTCGAGGATGCGCGTCACATGCATGTGGTGCGAGAACTCGACCTCGGCTTCCTCATGCATGCCGGAAATGGGCGCGGCGCTTTGCGGCGACGGCGTCGCGGCGAGCGGGATGTGGCCCTCGCCCGCGAACAGGCCGGAGGTGGGATCGAGGCCGATCCAGCCGGCGCCGGGGAGATAGACTTCGGCCCAGGCGTGCAGATCGGTGAAGTCCTGCTCCGCGCCCGACGGGCCGTCGAGCGACTTCACGTCGGCCTTGAGCTGGATCAGGTAGCCCGACACGAAGCGCGCCGCGAGCCCGAAATTGCGCAGGATGTTCACGAGCAGCCAGGCGGAGTCGCGGCATGAGCCCGACTTTTTTTGCAGCGTCTCTTCCGGCGTCTGCACGCCCGGCTCCAGGCGGATGAGGTATTTGACGTTGTGCTGGAGCTGGCCGTTCAGCGCCCAGATGAAGTCGATGGAGGTTTTCACGTCGAAGTGCAGCTTCGAGAGGTAATCCTTGAGCAGCGGCCCCGGCTCGGATGCCTTCAGATAAGGCGCCAGCTCCTCCTTCAGCTCCGGATCGTAGGCGAAAGGAAACTCGCGCGCATACTCGTCCACGAAGAAGTCGAACGGGTTGATGGTGGCCATGTCCGCCACGAGATCGACCACGACCTTGAATTCGCGCGTCGGCTGGAGAAAAACGAGCCGCGCCAGATAATTGCCGAACGGGTCCTGCTGCCAGTTGATGAAGTGCTCTTTGGGCGTGATGCTGAGCGAGTAGGACAGGATCGGCGTGCGCGAATGCGGCGCGGGGCGGAGGCGAACGACTTGCGGCCCAAGCTCGGTCGGGCGGTCGTAGACATATTCCGTGCGGTGGGTCAGCGCGACGTGGAGGGCCATCGTGTCTCCTGGCGGGGCGGCGTGGGATTCGGATTCGCGGGCACTGTGCTTTGCTTGGACGTGGCTTGCAAGCGCCATGCCTAAGCGCGTCGTCGCGGGCGTGTTTCCTGGCGCGCCTCCTTGCGTGGCGGACCCCATAAACGAAAACGGCGCCCGAAGACGCCGTCTCGAAAATCCAGGGGCTGAATGAGCCTACTTCAGCGGCTCGTAGCCTTGGCCGATGTGATAGTTCAAACCGGCGCGAACGGTATGAAATGCATCATCCGCGGTATTAAGATTGCGGGTGTTCGCGTAATTGACGCCGGTGGGGTCCACCAAGTCGTTGCGGCCAAGATCGATATACTGGTACTCCACCTTCAGCGACCAAGCAGGCGCAACCTTATATTCCCAGCCTCCGCCAACGGTGTATCCGGTAGCGGTGGAGTTGTAGTTGAAATCGGTCGGAGACCCGTTCGTCGTCCATTTATGCAGACCGCCATAGGCGAAACCGCCCGTTGCGTAAAGAAGGCTGCGATCGCATGCGTAACCTAACCGGCCCCGAACAGTGCCAAACCAGTCAAGGCTGTAATGCGTATCGCGGCCAAGGCTGGAAGCACCGTCATCCCTGATATCGGCGCCTTGAATGTCAGCCTCGATGCCAAGAACGAGATTCGGGTGATAGAAGCCCTGCCAATTGTAGCCGATCTGGCCGCCGCCGAACCCACCGGCTGGGGCAACGCCGGCAAACGTCCCAAGGTTGCTGAAAGATAGAAGGTCGCTGTTTTCGCTCCAGGCGTAGCCGCCGTTGGCGCCGATATAGAAGCCGGTCCAGGTCGCAACCGGGATATACGGACCGTCCTTCAGGCCGCCGTCAGCCGGTCCACGATACAAGTCCGCCGCATTGGCCGAGGCGGTGAGCGCCAGCGCGCTTACTGCGCTGAGAATTCCAAGGCGAAGCATCACATTCCCCATTCAACAAGAAAAGCACATCAAGTTCCAGGATCTACGCCGAAACACCGCGACCGGTAAGCAACCCAAGATTGAACAGACCGGTTACATTGCCGGAGTTGCGCAATTGCCACCCCCTGTTGTTGGCGACCGCGGCGGCGCGAACGAAAACGGCGCCCGAAGGCGCCGTCTCGAAAATCCAGAAGCTGGATGAGCCTACTTCAGCGGCTCGTAGCTTGGCAGGAAGTGATAGTTCAGGCCGACGCGGACAGTGTGAAGAGCCTCGTCCGTGTATGACACTAAATCCGGGGTTTTTCCGCTGGCATCGACTGGCTCGCGCTTGCCGAGGTCCAGATATTGGTACTCGGCCTTGAGCGACCAAGCGGGAGAGATCTTGTATTCAATACCGCCGCCAAGCACATAACCCGTAGCGGTATCATCGTAGTTGAAAGTCGTGCCCGCGACGTTGGTGCCGCCCAGCTTCAGCCCGCCATAAGCGAAGCCGCCCGTGAAGTAGAACAAAGTGCGTTCAGTCGCATAGCCGAGGCGGCCGCGAACCGTGCCGAACCAATCCAGGCTGCCTTGTTCGGTGATGGCGCCGTAGGGACTGGCGCTCGCTTTGATGTCGGCGCCTTGAAAGTCCGCCTCGATGCCGAAGACCAGGTTCGGATGAACCCAGCCCTGCCAGTTATAACCGATCTGGCCGCCGCCGAAGCCGCCATCGGCCTTGATGCCGCCATACGCCGGAACGTCATATGACGAATACCCAGGATAGCCGCCCTCGCTGTCGCTTTGCCAGCCATAGCCGCCGTTGACGCCGACATAGAAGCCGGTCCAAGTCGCAACCGGAACGTACGGGCCGTCCTTCAGGCCGCCGCCAACCGGCCCACGATACAAGTCGGCCGCATTGGCCGAGGCAAGGGCCAACGCGCTCGTCAGCGTCAGGCCCAGAATGCCGGAAAGAAGTTTCATCTTGTAAGTCCCCATCTAGTCTCAAGTGTTGTCGACGTATGAACGATCCACACGTGACACCACCAGCCCAAGGCAGTGCCTTCCGTTCATCGATGACGGGGATATTAGACGCCGGAGTGAGCAGGCGCAACAAGACATCATTCGCGCCCCAGGCACGGGGCGCGCTGCAAAGAAATTGGACATCGAACGAAAAACTACAGACGCAACAGCGTGTTAGTTATCCGAGCACTGATGGATTTGTCGATTCTATGAGTTGCATATTCGCAACAAAGGTCCCAAAACCGACCCCTGCGCCCGCCTGCGGAATCTACCTAACTGGCGGAGTTCACGTGATTCGCGAGCCTCCTGCAATCTGCTCGTGAGGCTGGAAAGAAGTTATTGAACAAGATTGTCATTTTTGCCTCAGACGGAAAACCGCGGCTTTGGGCCGCCAAGACTCGAGAAGAGCGTTGCGGCCCCAATTTCACATGCACGCGCAGGCCAAATGCATTATCTTTCGTCTCTTCAGAGAGTTGCCTGAGACAAGGATGGCGGATGGAACGGCGCTACGCGATTTGGGATGTCTTCACCAGCACGCCGCTCGCGGGAAATCCGCTCGCCGTCGTGCTCGATTCGGGCGGCCTTTCCGATGTGGCGATGCAGGCCATTGCGCACGAGTTCAACCTGTCCGAGACGGTGTTCGTGCTTCCGCCGCGCCTTCCCGCGCACACCGCTTATATCCGGATTTTCACGCCGGCGGCCGAGCTTCGTTTCGCGGGCCATCCCACGGTCGGCGCCGCCATTCAGCTCGCCGACGACCGAATTTCGGGCGCCGCCGCCGATTGCGACGCGCTCATTGTGCTTGAGGAAGGGATCGGCAGCATTCGCGTCGGCGTGGTGGGCAGGCGCGGCCACGCCCCCTATGCCGAGTTCGATGTGCCGAAGCTGCCGGAACTCGCGGGCGCGCCCGCTCATGACGACCGGATCGCGGCGGCGCTCGGTCTCGCCCCGCAGGAGATCGGCTTCGCCAACCACAAGCCGTCGCAATACGACGCGGGAACCTCCTTCACCTTCGTTCCGATCCGCGATCTGGAGGCCATGGCGCGGGCGCAGGTCGTGGCCTCCCACTGGGTGGAAGCGTTCCACGGCAGCGGCGGCAGGGTTTTTCTCTATTGCCGGGAGACCATCCACCATCACGCGGCGTTCCATGCGCGCATGTTTGCGCCGGGCCTGGGCGTTCCCGAAGATCCCGCGACGGGATCGGCCGCGGCGGCGTTCCCCGCGGTGATCCATCGCTTCGATCAATTCCCCGAAGGCACGTCCGAACTCTTCATCGAACAGGGAATCGAGATCGGGCGGCCGAGCGAAATCAAGCTCGAAGTCGAGATCGCGGCGCGGCGCATCAAGCGAATCAGGATCGGCGGCTACGCCTGCCTCGTCATGCGCGGCAAGCTTTTCGTATGAACAACGGTGCTCCAAGTCAAAGAACATGTCTGCCTGTTAGCGGAGGATCAAAAATACAGAATAGCAAAGCAAGGCCGCACCAAAACAGAGAAATGAAAGGGGTATCAGCCGCTCAGAAAAAGTTCGAGTATATGGTCCGACATATTGACGATACTTCTTAGTCTCTAAAGTTATCGGCGTAAATGACAAACCCTTCTCAATCTCTTTCATAACTTCTATTTGCGCTTTCTGTAAACGAATATGTGATCTCAAGTATGAAATCCAGGAGATGTTTATAGATAACTCGATCAGAGAAAAGCCGATCATAAAAGCTATATATAAGTTTTCAGGTGCATTATCTAATATTGCCTTTTTGTTCGTAATCAAGAATGAAATGGCCACTGTTAACGATGCAGATAAAGTAAAATAGTATGAATTCATTTTCATTCTTCGATCTACATCATTCTCCATTACAGTTAGATATGATTTGAAAATTTCAAGGTTCTCTTGAGAACTTACTTGAGGTTGCTGATCCAGCTTGGGTCGTGTCCATCGACTAGTCATGCAATAAACTCACATTGGGCATTTGTTGTGTGAATTCGACCGGTCAGCGAGGCTAGGTCACAGCGACGCCAGATCGTTCTCTAAAATTGTAAAATAGGCAAGATGGTTTGGGGTCCTCACTCCCCCTCCTCGTCCTCATAGCCGAGCAGCGATAGCGCGCGCGCCGAGAAGCCGGCCTTACGGCAGTAATGGACGAGCGCCTCCTCGCGGCCATGCGTCACCCAGATCTCGCCTGCGCCGGTCTCGCGGATGGTCTCGATCAGCTCCGGCCAATCGCAATGGTCGGAGATAACGAGCGGCAGCTCGACGCGCTGCTGCTTGGCGCGGGCGCGGATCTGCATCCAGCCCGAGGCGGCGGCGGGGATGACGCCGGGCAGCGTGCGCGACCAGCGGCCGGCAAGCTGCGAGGGCGGGCACAGCACGATCTCGCCCGCGAGGCTCTTGCGGTTGTCCGTCGTTACGGCGGCGAACGGGCCGAGCGCAACGCCGCGCTCCTGGTACAGCTCCGTGGTCCTCATGAGCGCGCCATGCAGGTAGATCGTCTTGCCGTAGCCGGCGCGGCGCAGCTCCGCGATGATCCGTTGCGTCTTGCCGAGCGCGTAGCAGCCGACCGCGTGGCAGCTGCCGGGGAAGATCGCGAGCGAGGTCAGCAGCTTCTCGATCTCCTTTTGCGGGTCGGGATGGCAAAACACCGGCAGGCCGAACGTCGCCTCCGTCACGAACACGTCGCACGGCACGGGTTCGAATTCGCGCGCGGTCGGATCGCGCGTGCGCTTGTAGTCGCCCGAGACGACGAGACGGGCGCCGCCATGTTCGATCAGCGCCTGCGCCGAGCCGAGAATGTGCCCCGCGGGGTGGAGCGCGACGCGCGCTTCGCCCAAATGAACGGCCTGCCCGTAAGGCAGCTCCACGCGGTTCCGCGCGAAGCCCTCGCCAAAGCGGCAGGCCATGATGGCGACGGTGTCCGGCGTCGCGACGACCTTCCCGTGGCCGGCCCTTGCGTGGTCGGAATGGCCATGAGTGATGACGGCCGTCTCGACCGCGCGCACGGGATCGACGAAGAAGCCGCCCGGCTTGCAGAACAGCCCCTCCGGCCGCGCCTCCATCCATTCGCGCGGATGCTTCATGAGCCGTTGAGTTCAGGGGATGACGCCATGTTCCGCACTTAAGCCATCGCCGCTGGTTTTCCAGGCTCCGCCAGGCCTCCTCGCGGTCCGGTTCCGGCATTTGCATCCGGCCGCGGCGCCATATACCCATCGTCATCCCGGCCAAGCGCGGCGCGAGCCGGGATCGCAAAAAAGCAAACGTTTCGATTTGTTACGATCCCGGATAAGGCTTCGCCTTTCCGTGATGACGAACGAGGGCCAACCGTTGGCTTAATTGGAAAACTTTGCTTAACAGGTTGCTGAAAAAGCGATTGCCCATGGCCTCATGGTGAGCTTGCCGAACCACGACAGGCTCACCATGAGGGGCAGCCGCGCCCTCATCCTTGTAACTTCAAAACTGCCGCATTGGCGAGGCCTGTTGCCGATGCGGTGGCGGCGGAGAGACCGCCTCATCCTTGGACGAAAAAGTCCGCAGCTCAGCATGGGTCCTCCGCCGCAAGTCCATTGAACCCGCACAGTCGCCTGGGCCGCAAAGCGAGCCCGTTTAGACAAGGAAGGGTAGAGATGGAAACAATCGTGCAGCCTGTTTTTGTGGGGATCGATGTCTCGAAGGATAAGCTCGATGTGGCGCTTTGGCCGTCGGGAGAAGGGTTCACGGTCGAACGCAACGCAATAGGCCTGAACAGCCTCTGCGCCAAACTCGCGGCCGTAACCCCTGTCACCATTGCCTTGGAGGCCACGGGCGGCTTCGAAACCGTTGTGGCGGCAGCCCTGGCGGCGGCCGGTCTGGCGGTCGCCGTTGTTAATCCCGCCCAGATCCGGGCCTTCGCCCACGCGCTCGGCAAAAGAGCGAAAACCGATCCCATCGACGCCGCCGTCATCGCGCGCTTTGCCGAAGCAGCAAGACCCGCCATCCGCCCCCTCGCCGATGCCGAAACCCAACTCCTCGCCGATCTCGTCGGCCGGCGCCGGCAAATCGTCGACATGATCGTCGCCGAAAAACAAAGGCTTGGCCGCGCTCCCGCCAAGCGCCTGCGCAAAAGCATCGAACGGCTCTTGAAAGCCTTGGAGAAGGAGCTCTCAAGCCTCAATGGCGATATCGACGCCGCCGTAAAGGCTTCGCCTTTGTGGAGAGCGAACGAAGAGCTTCTGACCTCCGTCCCCGGCGTCGGCCCAACCACCGCGCGCACTCTCATGGCGGAACTGCCCGAGCTTGGCGCCTTGACGCGCAGGGAGATCGCCTCGCTGGCCGGCCTTTGCCCCTTCACCCGCCAGTCCGGACAATGGCGGGGCAAGAGCTTCATCGCGGGAGGCAGAGCGGACGTGCGCGCAGCCCTGTTCATGTCGGCCATGGTCGCGGCAAGGTTCAACCCCATCCTGAAAACCTTCTATGACCGGCTTGCCGCAGCCGGCAAACCCAAGAAAGCCGCTCTCGTCGCGGTCGCGAGAAAGCTCCTCACGATCCTCAACGCCATCCTGAGAGACCAAAAACCATGGCAACCCGCTTGACAGCCAAGACAGTCGCTGAGCCTGTCGAAGGATGGCGCCAAAAACACGGGTTTTTCAGCGACCTGCCAGTCAAGCCGAGGCGTCCGTTGCCGGCGGCGCCTGGTTCGAAGCGTGCTCGGCCAATATCTCAAGCGCCTCCGCAACCGTCATCTCACGCCAATCGAGGAGGGAGCCGAGCAGCGGGAAGCGCCGATTGGCGGGAGGAGAGGGGCGGTTCCTGCGAATGATCTGGGCCGCCTGCCGCAGGCTGGCTTGCGCTTGATCCACGCTGAAACCCGCCGATGCGGCGGCGCCTGAAAGGCTCTCCTCCGCCGCGGCCAACTTCTCAAGCAATTCGACGATTCGCGCCGTTGCCTGTTCCGGGTCAGATTGTTTTGCCACCCGCTCGCTTTCGTCTGAAGTGGTCATGTCCATCACGCATTACTCAACTCAGCCGGACTTGATTTTATCCCAAAATTGGAACAAAACAAGAACAAACGAAATCCAATTGATAGTTCCCGGCCGCCACCCCGAGAAGGCGCCTTTTGGCCATCCCGGCACAAAATGCTAAACACTCATACACCATGGCGAAGCCTCGGCCCATTAGGAATTTACCTAGGAAGCTGCCTATTGCGGTCGAAAATTGGTTTTCGAGCCGCGGCTGGCGGCCACACCCCTATCAGAAGGCGATGGTGCATGCATTCGCCGCTCGTCGGTCGACGCTTCTCATCGCCCCGACCGGCGGAGGCAAGACGCTGTCCGGCTTTCTGCCAAGCCTGATCGACTGCCATGAGAACCGGCCCGAGGGCATCCACACGGTGTACGTTTCACCGCTGAAGGCGCTGACGAACGACATCGAGCGCAATCTCATGCGCCCCATCGCGGAAATGGAGCTTGCCGTCACCGTCGAGAGCCGCACGGGGGATACGCCGCGGGCCAAGCGCGCCCGCCAGCGCCGCGCGCCGCCCAATTTGTTCCTCACGACGCCCGAAAGCCTCATGCTGATGCTGTCGTCTCCGGACGCGCCGCGTCTGTTCGCGGATCTGCAAGCGGTCATCGTGGACGAGGTTCACAGCTTCGCGCCCACAAAGCGCGGCGACTTCACGGCGCTCGCGCTGGCGCGGCTGTCGGCGCTGTCCCCGCAGGCCGTGCGGACCGGGCTTTCCGCCACCGTCGCCGACCCGGACGCGCTCGCCGCCTGGCTCGGACCCGCCGGCGCGCCCGCGAGCATTCTGCAATCGGGGCTGCCAACGAAGCCCGACATTCGCATGCTGGAGCCGGAGAATGCGCGCATGCCCTATGGCGGCTTCATGGCGCGCTACGCCGTGCCGGAAATTTACGGCGCCATCCGCGAGGCGGGAACCTCGATTGTGTTCGTCAACACGCGCGCGCAGGCCGAACTCATGCTGCAAATGCTGTGGGAGGCGAACGAGGATAATTTGCCCATCGCGATCTATCACGGCTCGCTCAGCCGGGAGCAGCGGCGGCGCACCGAGGCCATGATGGCGGCGGGCAAGATCCGCAGCGTGGTGGCGACGGCGGCGCTGGAGCTGGGCATCGACTGGGGCGATGTCGATCTCGTCATCCAGGTGGCGGCGCCGAAGGGCGTGAGCCGCTTGCTTCAGCGCGTCGGCCGCTCCAACCACCGCCTCGACATTCCGAGCCGCGCGCTCCTTGTGCCCGCGAACCGCTTCGAGGCGCTGGAATGCCGCGCCGCGCTCGACGCCATCGAGGCGGGACAGCTCGACGGGGAGGCGCACGGCCCCGGCTCGCTCGATGTCGCCGTGCAGCACATCCTCAGTTGCGCGTGCGGCGGCGCGATCGATCCCGGCCGGCTTTACGAGGAGATGCGGACAGCGCTGCCCTATGCCGCGCTCGGCCGCGACGTGTTCGACCGCCTGTTCCAGTTCGCCGTCGACGGCGGCTATGTGCTGCGCTCCTACGACCGCTACAAGCGGCTCGCGCCCATGCCCGACGGGCGCTACCGCATCGCGAACGGCGCGGTTGCGCGCCGCCATCGCCAGAATATCGGCGTGATCGTCGAGGCGGCGCGGCTCAAGGTGAAGCGGATCGGCGGCGGCGGGGGCGGAGGCATTGGGCGCGGCGGGCGCGTGCTGGGCGAGGTGGAGGAATATTTCGCGCAAGGGCTGACTCCGGGCGACACCTTCTATTTCGCGGGCGAGATCCTGGCGTTTACCGGCATTCGCGACATGACGCTGGAAGCGCGGCCGGCGGCGGGCGGCGAGCCGAAGGTGCCGGCCTATTCCGGCGGGCAGATGCCGCTTTCGACCTTCCTCGCGGATGGCGTGCGCGCGCTGCTGGCGCGGCCGGAGGACTGGCGGACGCTGCCGGGCGATGTGCGGGAATGGCTCGAATTGCAGGCGCGGTTTTCGACAATTCCCGCGCCGGACAGGCTCTTGGTGGAGCATTTCTTCGAGCAGCGCCTTTACCGCACGCTGTTCTATACGTTCGCGGGGCGCAAGGCGAACCAGACGCTCGGCATGCTCATCGCCAAGCGCATGGAGCGCCTCGGGCTCAAGCCCATCAGCTTCCAGATCACCGATTACGGGCTTGTCGTTTCGGGCCTCTCGCCCATCGCCCGCGAGCATGTCGCGCAGTTCCTGGCGCCGGACATCCTCGGCGACGAGCTGGAGGAATGGATCCTCGACAGTCCTATGTTGAAGCGCTCCTTCCGCCATGTCGCGACCGTCACCGGCCTCGTCGACCGGCAATACAACGCCGCGAAGAAGTCCATGCGGCAGATGACCGTGTCCACCGACCTCATCTACGATGTGCTGCGCCGCTACGAGCCGGACCACATCCTCTTACAGGTGACGCGCCGCGACGCCGAGCGCGAACTGCTCGACCTGAAGCGGCTGGCAGACCTCTTGCTGCGCTACCAGGACCGCTGGCTGTTCATGCAGCTCGGCCGCGCGTCGCCGTTCTCGATCCCGGTGCTGACCGATGTGCGCACGGAGCAGGTGCGCGGCGCGGGGCTGGAGCACATCCTCGCGCAGGCCAGCATCCAGCACGACGCCGAGGAGATGATGGACGGGGTGCGCGCCGCCGTGGAGGGGGCGCGGAAGAAATAAAGTTAGATAGGTTGTGGAGGCGGGGCCGGACCGTTAACGCTGCTTTCACCATGACGCCCCCGAATTTCTTCCCGCCACTTCGCTGTTTTTCGTCTCTTTTCCCTTATTATGTTAAGTATAGCCGAAAGCGCCTTGCGGAAGCCTTAAATGGCGCTATCTCCTTGTATTTTCAGCGAAAAAAGCGCCAGCGCGGCACGCTCCGAAGCGGTTGCGACACACTCTGGCGCAACCACAGGCTTGGGTTTATGCTTAACGCGCGTAACAATAGAACCGTTAACTAGGATTTCTGAACTGCATTTTTCGGGTCTTTTTCGGATTTTTTCTAATTTTCGGTAGGGATTCGTAGGAAATCGGCGCGAAACGCCGCCGCGTTTTCCGCCGTTAACCTGTGCCGATTTTAACCATGAGACGGCGCCACGAAATTCGCCGCCGCCTTATAGTTCGAAAATCTAGAACTGTAAGGAAAACGCAGGCCGTCATACGGGCTCTGCTTCCGCCAGAACCTTCTCGCGGAACTTCTCCGGCAGGTCGCCGGGCGTCAAAAGATCGACCGGCGCGCCCAGCAGCTCTTCCAGTTCCATCTGTAAACCGCCGAGATCGAACAGCGTGGCGCCCGGAAGCGCATCGAGATCCCCGCCATCTTGGTCGCCGCGGAGGCGGGGGCGGGAACGACGTAGGGACCGGTCGGGACTTTCGGTGGTTGGTTCTTTACATAAGGTCGCTGCGTCTCCTTTTACTTTCGGCTGAAGTAAAAAGCCAATACCATAAGTACGCCGGTGAATGGTCGGCAGCGTCTCAGGTGTTTTTCTTTTTGCGATATTGAGTTAGCTACTTTATCCAAGCTGCGGCTGTAACCGCTTAACCTGCCGTTCGTAAAGCCGCTTCCGTAAAGCTACTCGTATCGGCGCGTCCCAGAAGCGCGCGAAAGCAAAACCAAGGCCGATAAGCACCGCGCATGAAAGAATGAGGTAAGCTGCGGTTCCATCGACACCGAACAGCTTCCCAACAAACAGCGCGACGGGCAAGAGCGGGAAGTGCGTGGCATAGAGTGGATACGATAGATCGCCAAGCTTCTCCGCCGTCCAAAGCAATAGCCCGCGAGGCTTCGAATTCGAGGCGAAAAGAATAATCGTGGGAAACAGCCCTGCGATACAAAAGAGGGAGTACGCTCTGGCGCCCCAGGGCCACGCCAGCGCACCAAACAAAATCACGATCCACAAGGATGGATGCGTCTTTGGTATCGGAATGATGCGGGTGGCATGGTAAATCGCAACGCCGAGCGCAAACGAGAAACCGACGCGTGGAAAGCCTGCCAAGAAATTTTGCCGCCGCCAGCCGAAATCGAAACTGCCGAAATAGAAGGCGGCGGCGCAAAGAGCGGCGAGAGATAAGAGAAGCGTTGCGATCAAGGTTCTGCGCCCCGCAGCAAAAGCAACGGCAACAGCGAAGACAGCATTCGCAAAAAGTTCGAAAAACAAGGACCAGAAGGGGCCGTTGACGGGAAAAAGTCCTTCCCATGACAGCCTCGGCAGGCATAAGAAAGCCAACACGACGTCTCTTGCGCCGGATATAGATAATGTGTTCGAGGTAAAAAAAACGGTCCCGCCGATCACCGCCCCCATAAATATCATGGGGTACAGCCTTATAAAGCGCGCCGCTGCGAAGTCAGCCAAGCCCATTGATCCCGTTCTAAGTTTTTCCTCATAGGCGAAGGCGACCACAAAACCGCTCAACTGGAAGAAGAAATCGACGGCGAGAAAGCCGTTTTGAGAAAAAAAGCTTGAATGGTCTACGCCGATGCGTATCGCGTGAAAAAAAAGCACGCAAATCGCAGCCACGCCTCGCAGGGCGTCGAGTGTATAGAACCTGGAATATGACATTGAACGCCTTTAAAACATGGAAAACTAATCATTCCTGTAAAAATGGACAAACACGGCGATTTTGGGGCAAGGAAAGAAACCCGCCTGCGGCTATTGCAGCGCATACCGTGGAACATTTTGCAATCCGCTCCTAAGCAGACTCCGCCGATTTGCCCAACGCATCGTCATCCCGGCCAAGCGAAGCGCGAGCCGGGATCTGCCTCTGTATGCGGCGATCCCGTGTCTGCGCAGCGGCATTTCACGCCGCAGCGCGCACGGGATGACGGCGACCGCAGGCGAACTCTTCAAGGGGATTCCGTATAATCGATCCGCGAGGCCCGCCTACTTCGCGGCTTCTTTTTCAGCCTTAAGCGCGTGCTGCGCTTTCTTCAGCGCTTTGAGCAGCGCGGGCTTTTCGCTCAAAGGCCTCATCTTGCTCAACCGGTCTTCCGGGATCTCCGGAAAATCGACCGCGTCCCAATCGGCTTGGGCGATGGCGTCAGGTTTTTTCTTTGGCATATCTTCGTTGCTCAGCCTTGGTTGCGGGCCGAAGACTAATGATCCGAATTGTATCATCCCGCCAAGTGAATGTCACCGCGTGAAGTTTACCGCGAAGCCAGCCGATGGCGGCGATACGCTGCTCGCCATAGTCGAACCGATCATCCTCGAATTCGATGGCCGTATCGAAATCGAACTCGTCTATCGCCTCGAAAGAAACGCCGTGCTTTATGATGTTGGCCCGTGACTTTGCATCGTCCCACTCGAAGCCCGGCATGAATGTTACTCGGCCGCAATCATGCTTTCATGCGCCAGATAGTCGGCTGCGTAGGCTTGCGCCGCGCGGATATCTTCCAGCGTCAGCGGCGGATATTCCGCGACGATCCCGGCCTCGCTTTCGCCCGCCGCGAGGCAGTGCAGAGTGTGCTCGACGGTGATGCGCGTGCCCGCGATGACCGGCTTGCCGAACATCACCTTGAGGTCGCGCTTGACGCGTGGGTGCCGGGTTGGAGGAATAGCGGCGGCCTGACTTCCCGGTCGCCCGTTCGGAAGGGGAACGTCGGAATTGCGGGTTAAGCTGTGTGTTTATAGAGGCCATATGACGCAAGGGAATATTAAGCGCCCGCACAAGCATAGATAACCAAAATATTCCTAGTAAAGAGGCACCGTAATTTGCCCGATACCGATCCGAGAAGCAAGTTCATACATAATTCGTCTTGGTATTGGCTCATATAAACAGATAGTGGCTCTTCCAAAGAGGTTCACCTTAATTTTTTTTAGGTTGCGGAGCAGCTCTGCGTTTGTAATTATCTCGGAATACTTTTCTACAAAATTGCCCATGCAGACAAAAAGTTTCTTGTTTGTTATCGCTAAAGCTTGAAGCTCTTCATGGCGGCGTATAAAGTCGAAAACCGATAAGCTAACGTCCGGCCATTGCGGATTGAAGAAGTCGTCAAAAACTATGATGCCGCAGTCGCTGAGCGTAGCGAGCGCCAGTTCAGCATCGTTTCTGACGTGCTCCCACTCATGGCCACCATCGATGTGAAAAAAACGGCATTTACCGACGATATTTAAGACTTGCTCCGGAAGAAGCATGGCAGAGTTGCCGACATATACGCAGGAAGAATTTATCGCCATACCGAGGCGCTCGGCGGTGCGAGCGAAGTCGCGAAGCTGATCACTCGGACCGGAATTATGTGGCCCGATATCGAAGAGATCGGCTGCGAGAAGTTTGCTGTAGTCTCCGACAAGCCGCTGCATCAAAAAAAAGGAGCGCCCAAAGTATACACCGATTTCGGCCACGCCGCCTTGGATGCCTTCTGCTTGTTGACCAATCAGAAGTGCCGCCATCATCAAACCGTCGATAGGACTCAAACAGCCCTTTATCTTAGACATTTCTTTGAAAATGTACGTCCTTGCCAAATTATTCATAAAAAATCCCCTCTAACGCCGCCCGCTCTGCCCGCTAATGTGCGTATCACAAGCGAGGCCGGAATGCAAGAGTGGCCGGCGTCCGTGCCGCTATCCTTTGTACCGATTGCATCATCTGTCGTTGTATATGTGATAACCTAGACTCGCCCCAATTACGAACATTACCAGACCAATAACACCCAAATCTGCTTCACTATGAATTAAGCCTACTATTAGAGAGACGCCTCCTAAACAGAAGAAATACAAAGCAATGAAGCCTAATATTAACTTAAATGCTACTGAATACTCTGGCTTAGATCCGGTATTCTTGGGCTGTCTATCAACAGTTATCGTGCTATCGCCGCGAGCAATACATGCGACACGCTTCACAGCGGCAAGAATCGCGTCGTGATTATCCACGACATCGGCTTGATAGGTATTGTAAGGCTTTGGAATGCGCCACGGCTGCAAATCGGCCGTGCGCAGCGTAATGAGCCGGTTCCGCCGTGCGCCGTGTTCCGCCTCGGCGATCACCCAGTTCGACGCGACCGAGTTCGCGGTCCAGATCACGATCACGGCGTCGGCGGCGTCGAGTTCGCGGTCGATGACCTCGCGGAACACCTCGCCCGCGGTCAGGTTCGTATCCCACCAGACATGATAGCCCTGCGAGGTCAGAAAATCCGCCAGCTCCTGCGTCGGCTGCGGATCGGCCTTCGAATAGCTGATGAAAATGCGCCCCGGCATCGTCCCCACCCCGCTTCAAGCGCCGAAGACATAGCCGAAGCAGCTAGTTTTGTCACCTTACTCCAGATGCCGACTGCGCACCCGTCCCGGCTCGATTATCGAGATGCGGTTCTCAAGACTTTCGGCGTGCGCTGCAATCTGTTCGACTGCATACGCCTCGCGTTTGCGCGAGGGCAGAGCGTGCAAGAGGATAACGACCACGCCTGCGGCAGCCTGTTTTTTCCGGACGGCAAGCTCAGCGATGCCCCGATCGTCGGTGATCAAGACCCGCCCATCGGATGCGGCTAACGCAAGGGCCCGTTCGTCGGCCTCCCCCGCGCAAACATCCTTAGCCTCTAACACGTCGAAGCCCTTCGCTCGTAGCCCTGCCACTATGGCTGAAGCCACGCATTCATCTGTGAAAAAGCGTGGCATGTACTCTACTCGGCCGCAATCATGCTTTCATGCGCCAGATAGTCCGCCGCGTAGGCTTGCGCCGCGCGGATATCTTCCTCGGTCAGCTGGGGGTAATTCGCGAGAAGCTGCTCAACGGTGTCTCCGGCTGCCAAATAGCGAAGAATGTGCTCGACCGTGATGCGCGTGCCCGCGATTACGGGCTTGCCCAGCATTACCTTCGGATCGCGCTTGATACGTGGATGGTTCATGATATCTGCTCGGATCTATTCTTCAGCGAGTTGGCATATCGAAGAGCCTGAATAATATCTTCTTTTTCGAGATAGGGGTAGCCGGCGAGCATGCTTTCTATTGTTTCCCCAGCCCCGATCTGCCCGACGATCATGCCGGCCGTGACGCGCATGCCGCGAATGCACGGTCTGCCGCCCATGACAGCCGGGTTTTGCGCGATCCTGTCGAACTCTTTCATAGCTTCATGTCCTTGCGACCGCCGTCTACAAAGAGGGTAACATACTTTCATGAGCCGAATAGTCTGCCGCGTAGCCTTGCGCCGCGCGGATGTCCTCCAAAGTCGCAAACCGCGAGCGCTTTCCGCCACGCCTCGCCGAAGTTTTCCGCGGTTAACGTCGCTTTAAGCCCGGCATGGCAACTCTCGGTTGCGTCGCTTCGGCGTCATTCTTGAACGGCGCTCCTTCCTGGGCTTGCTCCTCCGCCGGAGGAGGCGCCCGCCCGATCCCTCGCAAGAGGCGTCATTCTTCGAACCGGGATTGCCGCAAGTGGAAACGCGCGAAAGCCGAAGCCCGACTGCACCGCTTGCCGCCGGCGCGGCGTCCGGCCGCGCCGCCTCGCGCGCGGAGAAGCCGGCGCCCTTGAATGCGGAAGTTCCCTTCCCGATCGAAGAGATTTTCTTTTCGAGGACGAACCGGAAGGGCCACATCCTGTTCGGAAACGGCGTTTTCCAAAGAATAAGCCATTATTCCTGGGCCGAGCTGTCGCACCGGCCGCATAGCATCATCCGGCATCCGGACATGCCGCGTGCCGTGTTCTGGCTCCTATGGGACACGATCGAGAAGGGAGAACCGGTCGCCGCCTATGTCAAGAACATGGCCAAGGACGGGCGCTTCTACTGGGTCTTCGCTGTCGTAACGCCCATCGAGGGCGGCTATCTTTCCGTCCGGATCAAGCCGGCCAGCCCGTTGCTGGCGATTGTCGAGCGCGAATATGCGGGGCTTCTCGCAATCGAGCGATCGCGCCGGCTCAAACCGGCGGAAAGCGCGCGGCTTTTGCTGTCGAGGCTGTCGGAGCTTGGCTTTCGCGACTACGGCGCGTTCATGGCCGCGGCGTTCAGCCAGGAGATCGAGGCGCGCGATGAGAAGCTCGGGCGGTCCCGGGACAAGCGCATGGCGCTTTTCAAGACGCTGGCCGAGGAGGCCGCCGCCTTGCTGCGCCTTGCCGAGGGGGTGGTGGCCGGGTACGCGGAGCACCGCTATGTGCCTCTCAATCTGAGAGTGCGAGCCGCGCAGCTTGGGGAAGAGGGCGCCACCATCGGCGTCATCGCCATGAACTACGACACGCTTGCGGCGGCGCTCAAGACCATGACGGCGGATTTCATGACGCAGGCTCAGGAACTCTTCGCCGCTGTCAACAAGGGTCTTTTTCTACTCGATACGGCGAAGGTTCAGAAGGAAGCGAGCGAGGCGTTTCAGGAGGAGGCGGCTTCCGGGGGGCCGGCGCCGTCCGGCGAGATCGCCCTCCTCGATGCGCAGAGCCGGTCCTACGACGCGTTCGCGGCAGGCGCCATCGGGTCGATCGTGACCCAGGCCGGCCTTTTCGAGCAGGCATGCGTGGATTTGAAAAGGGCGGCCGCGGCGCTGGAGACCACGCGCATCATGGGGAAGGTCGAAACCGCCCGGCTTGAGCGTTCCGATTTGGGGCTGCTCGATCTGCTTGGCGATCTTGAGCGCTATCAAAGCTCCATGACGCAAGGGCTGCAAAAAATGCTCGCCATGAGCCAGCGCATCGAGCGCGACGCGCGCCGGATGTTCCAGCGCGGCTGAGCTAAAATCGTCATCGCGAGGCGACCGCCGTGGCGATCCGGAAACAAAGCAGCGGCTTAAGCCCTGGATTGCTTCGCTTCGCTCGCGATGACGACGATTTCGTTTCGTAAGGACCCCCAGCGGAGTACGTTTAGGCCGCGCCCCTCGCCCGTTTGGCGGCGCCCTTGGCTACTTTCCCCGCCGGAGCGGCGACGGCGGCGGGAACCTTCGCGCCGTTGCGCTGGCCGAGGCCCATGCTCTTCGCCAGGTTCGAGCGCGCGGCCGCATAAGCCGGCGCCACCATCGGGTAGTCGCGCGGCAGGCCCCATTTTTCCCGATACTCTTCAGGAGTGAGGTCGTACCGGGTCTTCAGGTGCCGCTTGAGAGACTTGAACTTTTTGCCGTCTTCGAGGCAAATGATGTATTCATGGGTGACCGATTTCTTGACTGGAATGGCCGGTATCAATTCAACCTTCACCGGCTCGACCGCATTCGTTGAGGCTTTGCTCAAAGCTGAATAGACGGAGCCTATGAAATCCGGAAGCTTGTCGGCGCTTATCACATTATGCGCCACATAGGCCGCCACGACATCAGCCGTCAGCGACGTTAGCTCCACTTCATTGCTGCTCATAATATTATCCCTGACTTCATTTGCTGGCGCAGAAGTGAAAACTATTTATAATGCGCCAATCTCGTTGGTTCGGTATACGGCGTAATACCCATTTCTTCAAATAGAGGATAGTCAAAATATAGCCTTTCCGCAGATTTTTTTCATCTGTTGCGTCCAGGGCAGCAGCCGCCGCCATGGCGCCCCATTTGAGGCGCCCGCGCAAGGTTAGTTTCGATCCGCCGGCAATCCAAAGCGCCTCGCAACCGGCAAACGGACTTCGCGTCCGCGAATTTCGGGCTATAAGACGCAATGACCGAAGAAAAAAGCCGCATCTCGCGCGCGCGGGACCTCATCGCCGAGATCGCCGCCGACCGCCGCCTCGCGCTCATGCTCGCTTTCGGCTTCAGCGCCGGCCTGCCGTTTCTGCTCGTCTTTTCGACGCTATCGGCCTGGCTTCGCGAAGCGGGCGTCGCGCGAACGGAAATCGGCTTTTTGAGCTATATCGCGCTTGCCTACAGCTTCAAATTCCTGTGGGCGCCCATCGTAGACCGCCGCGACGCGCCTTTTCTTTCGCGCTTCGGCCGCCGCCGGTCCTGGATGCTGCTCGCTCAGGCAAGCGTCATCGCCGGGCTTCTCGGCATCTCCTTCGGCGATCCGTCGCGCTCGCTCGCCTGGACGGTCGCTTTCGCCTTCCTCGTCGCCTTGTCCTCGGCGACGCAAGACGTGGTGGTGGATGGCTGGCGCATCGGCGCCGCGCCCATCGAGCGGCAGGGCATGATGTCGGCGAGTTATCAGCTCGGCTATCGCATCGCTTTGTTGAGCGCGGGCGCGGGCGCGCTTTACATCGCCGATTTCGCCGGCTGGAAGGCCGCCTATTGCTGCATGGCCCTCCTCATGCTTGCCGGCGTAACGGCGAGCCTGCTGGCGCCGCGCCTGCCGCAAAGCGAGGCTTCCCCCGCGGAAGGCCGCCCGCGCGGGTCCTTCCTCAAGCTCTACGCCGAGCCGGTCGCCGACCTCTTGCGCCGGAATGGGCGGATGATCGCGCCCATCCTTGTGCTCGTCGCGATCTACCGCGTTCCCGATTTCGTCTCCGGGGTGATGGCGAACCCGCTCTATATCGATCTCGGTTTCTCGAAGTCCGCCATCGCCACGGTGAGCAAACTCTACGGCGTCTGGATCGGCATCGCGGGCGTGTTCGCGGGCGGCATAGCCGTGCTCAGGCTCGGACTGATGCCCGCGCTTTTGATCGGCGCCATCGCGGCCTCGGCGTCGCATCTGGCCTTCGCCTGGCTCGCGCTCGCCGGCGGCAGGCTCGACCTGTTGACGCTCGCCATCGGCATCGAAAGCTTCGCCTCGGGCTTCGCGGGCACCGCGCTGATCGCGTTCATGTCCTCGCTGACCTCGCCCGCATACGCCGCCGCGCAATACGCGCTGTTGAGTTCGCTTTACGCCATGCCGGGCAAACTTGCCGGAGGGCTGTCCGGGCTGATGGTCGACGCCTTCGGCTACCCCGTCTTTTTCGTCATGACCTCGGCCATCGGCATTCCCGGCGCGCTTCTCTGCCTTTATGTGTGGCGCGGCGCGCTTGCCGGAACCGCGCACGCTTCGGCATCGGCCGGCCCGGCCGAATAGCAGACCTTCTCTCGCTTCAGCTGGCGTTCTGGCCGGCCCTTCCTGCGAAATGGCGGCGTCTGAATTGCCGTTGCCCGCTAAGCCTTCGGGAGCGGACTAACCACTTTCCGCGTCAAGGTCCAGCGGATGAACCTAGCCAAGCCCTCGATGATGGTAGACTGAGCTATTCGCAACTTGCGTGGGATCGTGTCGACACCGTCATTGGTCAAAGCCCGCTGGCATTGGCTCACGAAGACCAACTGCAATGGGCTCGCCCAATTCCGCCAGCGCCCTAGCGCGAAGGAGTTCCCGTCTCTCCTCCGGGTCCTCATCGCAAATATAGCAGCCTGACAGATGGCTGAGCGCCACTTTAATGATCGTAGGCAGATACATAGGAAAATCTCCCGGAACGCAGAACCGCATTGCAACCTGTAGTTGACTTCGGTTGAGAAACAGTTCCCTCCGCCGCCCCCTCGTATCCCGGAAGCCGCGCGGGCTCGCCCCTCGTCGTCCCGGAAGCCGCTTGCGGCTATCCGGGATCGCACAAAACGCGGCCCGAGTTCTCAACGGTCCCGGCTCGCGCTTCGCTTGGCCGGGATGACGATGTAGATAACGCTGCGGAATTAAACCTTACAGCCGTGGGCCGAGCCCGGAAAAGCAACTAAGCCTTGAACTCGACCGGCCTCGCGCGTTAGACCGTTCAAGTATCTCGATTGACGGCAGTGAAGCGGCGCCTGGGATTTTGCTGCGCGGCCTCTCTTGCGGTCTTCTGGCAAGGGGGTGAAATTGTTCAGGGTCTCATTCGCGCCGGCCGTCCTGTTCTCGGTTTTTCTTGCCTGCTGTCCGGCCGCCTCGCAGCAGCCCCCTTCCCCCGGCGAAGACGGCGGGCGCAAAACCAGCCTCGCGGGCCGGCAGCGCATGCTTCTGCAAGACATGGCGAAATCGGCCTGCTTCGCGGTTCTCGGCGTCGATGCCGACGCTCATATCCGCAACCTGGCGACGGCGCAGGCGGCGTTCGACCGGACGCTGAAGGATTTAACGCAGGGCTCCGAGGCGCAGCATCTGCTTCCCGAGACGGACCCCGAAATTCTGGCGATGCTGAAGAGGATAGCGTCGTCGTGGTCGAGATACAGCGAGGCGATCAAGTCGGTCGCGGAGCATTACAAGGACAACAGCGCCGAAGGAGCGCTCAAGACTATTTATGAGCTTAATCCAGGGCTTGTCCTCGACATGACCGACGCCGTCACGCGCTTCGAGGATGTCCACGGCCACCCCGGCGGCGCGCGGCAGGCGGCATTGTCGAGCGCCATCGGCATCGCCGACCGGCAGCGCATGCTTTCGCAGAAGATGGCCAAGGAATACTGCATGACGGCGTCGCGCTATAAATCGGGCGAAAGCCGCGTTTTTCTGCTCGGAACCATGGCCCTCTTCGAGTTGACGCAGGATTGGCTCGCGATAAACTCCGTCGACCTCGATCTGACTGAAACCGAGACCGATTATCTGTTCGCGCGCAAATCGAGAGCCGAAAGGGTCTGGCAGGTGCTTCGCGCGGTCTATGCAAAAGCCGCGGCGGGCGCCGCGCCGGCGCGGGAGGACCTCGCCACGGCCGCGGTCGTCAGCCTTGAATTGCTCTCGGAGCTGAATGACGTTGTCAAGTACTATGAGACCCTCGCCGCGCCGCAGGCCCAGCCGAAATAAACGTGCGGCTTGGAGCCGGCATCGGGCCGGGGCGATGCAGCCCGGCGGAGAAAGAAATGAACTGGAACGCGGCGCCAGTCTTTCCAGTCGATTCTTATAACCGCCGGACGATAAAAAGAACCAGACGCCACAAAAAGCGCCCTGTTTAAGAAAATTTTTCTTAAAGCTCCGCCAAGGCTTCGGTCGTTAAGCAAATTTTCCGCCAAAAGCCTTTGACTCACCGGCGCCCCTTTTGCCAGTATGGGCCGCCCGCGGAGAATGATCAGGGCAGGGCGCTGGGCAGACTGCAACATAGGTCGATCTCCATGCCGAACGCCGCGGCCGATCCTCTCGCTCTTATTGGCGGCACGCCCATCGTCGAGCTGACCGGCCTCGATTTCGGCCTGTCCCAAGTCTTCGCCAAGCTTGAAAGCCAGAACCCGACGGGCTCCATCAAGGATCGCATCGCGGTGTCCATGGTCGACGCCGCCGAGCGCTCGGGCGCCTTGAAGCCAGGCGGCCGGCTCATCGAAGCCACGGCGGGCAATACGGGCCTCGCGCTCGCGCTTGTGGCCGCGCGGCGCGGATACGGCCTGACGCTCGTCATTCCCGACAAGATGAGCCGCGAGAAAATCGCCCATGTGCGCGCCATGGGCGCCGAGGTCGTGCTCACCCGCTCGGACGTGCCGAAAGGCCACCCCGATTACTATCAGGATCTCGCCCAGCGCATCGCCAGCGAGACGGGCGCCTTCTATACCGACCAGTTCAACAACCCGAACAACCCCGCCGCTCACGAGAGGAGCACGGGACCCGAGATCTGGGCGCAGATGGAAGGCCGGGTCGACGCGGTCGTGGCGGCCGTGGGCTCCGGCGGCACCCTCACGGGCCTGTCGCGGTTCTTCGCGCGGGTTTCGCCTGAGACCGAGATTGTGCTGGCCGATCCGAAGGGCTCGATCCTGGCGGAGTATGTGCGCACAGGCATCGTCGGAGAGGCGGGAAGCTGGCTCGTCGAAGGCATCGGCGAGGACTTCATCCCGCCCGTCAGCGATCTCTCCCGCGTCAAGAAAGCCTACACGATCGCGGATGGCGAGAGCTTCGCGGCGGCGCGCGCCGTCTTGCGGAAGGAGGGCTTGCTCGTCGGCTCGTCCACGGGAACGCTGCTGGCCGCCGCGCAGCGCTATGCGCTCGAACAAACGGAGCCGAAACGCATCGTCACCTTCGTCTGCGATACCGGCGCCAAATACCTCTCGAAGATGTATGACGACCGCTGGATGGTCGAGCAGGGCTTGTTGCAGCGGCCGGGCTTCGGCGATCTTCGCGATCTGATCGCGCGGCGTTTCGACGAAGGCGCCGTGGTGACGGTGAGCGCGAGCGACACGCTGCAAACGGCTTACAGCCGCATGAAGCTTTACGACGTCTCGCAGGTGCCCGTGCTCGACCGCGACCGCTGCGTGGGCCTGCTCGACGAGTCGGACCTGCTTGTCGCGCTCACCCAGCGCACGCTCGATTTCAATCTGCCGGTTGCCCGCGCGATGACCGACAAGGTCGAAACCGTCGCGCCGGACACGCCGCTCGACCATCTGATTTCGCTTTTCGACCGGGGCTTCGTCGCGATCGTCGTCGATGGCGACCGCTTCCTCGGTTTGATCACTCGCATCGACCTCCTCAACCACTTGCGCGGAAAGATAGCCTGACTTGACCAAGCGATTCCCCAAGGCCAAGCCGGCCACGCTGGCGGTCCACGCCGGCGTCGAGCCCGATCCCAGAACCGGCGCCGTGATGACGCCCATCTACGCGTCCTCCACCTTCGCCCAATCCTCGCCCGGCGTTCACACCGGCTTCGAATATGCGCGGACGGGCAACCCGACGCGCGCCGCCTTCGAGAACGCAATCGCGGAGCTGGAGGGCGGCCTCGCGGGCTTCGCCTTCGCCTCGGGCATGGCGGCCGAGGCGACGCTGCTTGAACTGCTCGACCAGGGCAGCCACATCGTGGCCAGCGACGACCTTTACGGCGGCACCTGGCGGCTGTTCGAGCGCGTGCGCAAGCGCTCCGCCGGGCTCTCCGTCACCTATGTCGATCCGGCCGACCTCGACGCGCTGACGGCGGCGGTCACAACGAACACGAAGCTGATCTGGGTCGAGTCGCCGACCAATCCGCTGCTCAAGGTCGGCGACCTCGCGGCCATCGCGGCGCTCGGCAAGGCCGCGGGCGCGCTCACGGTCGCGGATTCGACCTTCGCCTCGCCGATCATCCAGCGCCCGCTGTCGCTCGGCTTCGACGTCGTGCTGCATTCGGCCACGAAATATCTCGGCGGCCATTCCGACATCGTGGCGGGCGCGCTCGTGGTGCGCGACCAGGACTTGGCCGGCCGCATCCGCTTCCTGCAAAACGCGACGGGCGCCGTGCTCGATCCCTATCCGGCGTTCCTTGCCCTGCGCGGGATAAAGACGCTCGCGCTGCGCATGGAGCGCCATTCCTCCAACGCGCTCGCCGTCGCGGAGTATTTCGAAGGCCATCCGAAGCTCAAGCGCGCGATCTATCCGGGCCTTAGAAGTCACCCGCAGCATGCGCTCGCCGCGCGGCAGATGAACGGCTTCGGCGGCATCGTGACCATCGACATCGACGCGGGCGAACAGGGCGTGAGGCGCGCGCTTGAGGCGCTCAAGATTTTCACGCTGGCGGAAAGCCTCGGCGGCGTGGAAAGCCTCGCGGGGCATCCCTTCACCATGAGCCACGGCTCCCTGCCGCCGGAGCGGCGGGACAGCCTTGGCATCGGCTGGGGGCTTGTCCGGCTCTCCGTCGGCATCGAGGACGCGTCGGACCTGATCGGCGACATCGAGCAGGCGCTCAAGCAGGTCTAGGCAGGGTTCGCCAGCGGATCGCCGCAGCCGTCATCCCGGAAAGGCGAAGCCTGAGCCGGGACCGCAACAAATCGAAACGTCTGCCCTTTTGCGGTCCCGGCTCGCGCTGCGCTTGGCCCAAGCCTCGATCCTGCAACAGGTCTAGAGCATCGGGCTTAAAGCCGGATGCTCTAGCGTCACGGCGTCACGCGGGAGCGCCTGAAGTTGCTCCTTGCTCCGCTTGCGGCTTGCTTACGCAGCAACATTGTAATATCCGAAGCAAAACCGCCTCTGACGGGCCCTTTTTTCATCGCAAAGCGAGGAAGGCCGATCGGAGCGTATCTGGGCCGGATGCCCAAAAACGATGCAGGGGAACAATGGATACTGTCGCGACCAGCCCAACCGCCAATGCCAAGCTCCGCGCCTGGGTCGACGGGATGACGGCGCTGTGCAAACCCGGCCAGGTTGTGTGGACCGACGGAACTCAGCAAGAGTACGACCGGCTTTGCCAGAGGATGGTGGACGCCGGAACCTTCATCCGCCTCAACCCCAAGAAGCGTCCGAACTCCTATCTCGCCCGCTCGCATCCATCGGACGTCGGCCGCGTCGAGGATCGCACATTCATATGCTCCGTGAACAAGAACGACGCCGGTCCCACCAACAATTGGGCCGCGCCGGCGGAAATGCGCGCGACGCTGGGCGGGCTGTTCGACGGCTGCATGGCCGGGCGGACCATGTATGTCATCCCGTTCAGCATGGGGCCGATCGGCTCGCCCATCGCAAAAATCGGCGTGCAGATCACGGACAGCCCCTATGTCGTCGTCAACATGCGCATCATGACGCGCATGGGCACGGCCGTGCTGGACGCGCTCGGCCCGGACGGCGCCTTCATTCCGTGCATGCACTCGGTCGGCGCGCCGCTGAGGCCCGGACAGAAAGACGTAGCGTGGCCCTGCGAGGGCGACATCAACCGCAAGTATATCGTTCACTTCCCGGAAACCTATGAGATTTGGTCGTATGGCTCCGGCTATGGCGGCAATGCGCTCCTCGGCAAGAAATGTCTGGCGCTGCGCATCGCCTCCGTGATGGCGCGCGACGAAGGCTGGCTCGCCGAGCACATGCTGATCATGGCCATCCAATCGCCGGAGGGCGAGAAGACTTATCTCGGCGCCGCGTTCCCGAGCGCCTGCGGCAAGACCAATCTCGCCATGCTGGTGCCGCCGAGAGGCTTCGACGGCTGGAAGGTTCTCACCGTCGGGGACGACATCGCCTGGATCAAGAAAGCGCCCGACGGCGCCTTGCGGGCCATCAATCCGGAAGCGGGGTTCTTCGGCGTCGCGCCGGGCACGAACACGAACTCGAACCCGAACGCGATGGCGACCATCGCCAAGAACGCCATCTTCACCAACTGCGCGCTCACAGACGACGGCGATGTCTGGTGGGAGGGGATGACCGGCGAGCCGCCGGCGCATCTCATCGACTGGAAGGGCGAAGACTGGGCGCCCGGCCGCGGCCGCTCCGCCGCGCATCCGAACGCCCGCTTCACCGCGCCGGCGAGCCAGTGTCCGTCCATCGATCCGGATTGGGAGAACCCGGCGGGGGTTCCGATCAGCGCCTTTATATTCGGCGGCCGGATGAGCAAGGACTTGCCGCTGGTGTTCCAGTCGTTCAACTGGAGCCACGGCGTCTACCTTGCGGCGACCACGGGTTCGGAAGGCACAGCCGCCGCCATCGGCCAGACGGCGGCGATGCGGCGCGACCCGATGGCGATGCTGCCGTTCTGCGGCTACAACATGGCCGACTATTTCGGCCATTGGCTGGATGTCGGACGCCGCGTGTGGAATCCGCCGAGGATTTTCCGCGTCAACTGGTTCCGCAAGGATGACGACGGCAAGTTCATCTGGCCCGGCTTCGGCCAGAATATGCGCGTTCTGAAGTGGATCGCCGACCGGGTGCACGGCCGCGGCTATGCGGTGGAGAGCCCGATTGGCTGGATGCCCCGCCACGAAGACATCGAGTGGACGGGCCTCGATTTCCCCGCCGAGGTGTTCTACGAGCTGATGGCCGTGGGACGGGCGGCGGGCTCCGCCGAGGCGCACGCGCACGAAGAGCAGTTCGACAAGTTTTTCGACCGGCTGCCCAAGGAGTTCATCTTCGAGCGGGAGCTTCTGCGCTCGCGGTTGTGGCGTTCGCCCGACCGCTGGGAACTCGCTCACGAGGATTGATACGAAATCCCGCTGAACGGTTCCGCAATCGCCATCCCGGAAGGGCGAAGCCTTTCCGGGACCGTAAAGGGCGTTAGCGTTCGCGGGCGATCCCGTGTCCGCGCGGCGGCATTTCACGCCGCGGCGCGCACGGGACGACGATGGCCGGCGGCGAATTGTTCAGTCCGCGTCCACGACCAGCCAGCGCGCGCTCACAAAAACCGCCGCCATCGCCGCATACGCCGCCACATAGCGCCAGGCGGGAACGCCGAAACTGCCGATCGCGTCGGTGGGCGTAAAGGCATAAGAGTGCATCAGGCCCACGCCGGACAGCGCGGCGGCGGCGAGGCACCAGACAGCGGCGCTGGCGAAGCGCTTCTCGATCAGATGCACCGTGACGGCCGACAGGATCATGGCCGTGAAGATGAAGCCCTGCTCCAGCGCAAAGCCGCCGCCGATGAAGTTGCCGCCCTCGGTCATCTTCGCCACAAGCTCCGGCGAGAACGGCGCGTGGCCCGCGCGAAGCCCATCCTTGGCCATCAGCACGCCCCATGCGCCAAGGCCCGGCAACAGGCCCATGACCACGGCCGGGGCGTGATGGCGCGGCGTCGCCTCGAACGACTGGGCGGCCATCATGATGCCGATCCACAGCACAATCGCCATTCCGGCCTCGACCGGGACGAGCCATGCGACGAAGGCGAGCGAGCCCGTCAGGCACAGCACGGTGAACAGCGCCGCGTTCAAGATAGAATAGCCGGCGCGCGCGCCAAGCGCCTTCCAGCCTGGATGACCGATATAAAGCGTGGTGGGAAAGCACGAGCCGAACAGCGCCGCCGCAATGGTGCCGGCGCCGTTCATCGCCAGCGACGGCGCGGTCGGGAAGCGATCGCCGGCGGCGGCGGCGGACTCGATATTTTGCAAAGAGCCCAGCACGTTGAAAATGCCCATCGGCACGATGACGGAGAGGTACGTCAAGAGATCATGCCAGCCGAGACCGGCGAGAAAGTCGCCCAGCACCGGCGCGGGAAAATGCAGGCCCAGCGTCTGCGACGCCGGCGGGCTCGGCGGAATAAGCCCCATCGCAAACGACAGGACGACGCCCAGCAGCACGGCCACGAAACCGCCCGGCAGGCCGCCCTTGAACCGCACCTTGCCGAAATAGACCAAGAGGATGACGCCGAGCGTCGTGAACCCGACAACCGGGTTCGCGTAGGTCCGGAACAGGAATGAGAACGAGATGAAGCCGAGCGCGATGCCGCCGAGCGTGGACAGCAGCGCCGCTCGCGGCGTGGCGCGGCGCAGGCGCTCGGCGAAAGGCGCGGCCAGCACTTCGATCAGCCCGGCGCTGAAGCACGCGACGAGGCCCATGCGCCAGGCCGCCAGCGCGGCCTCCTCATCGCCAAGCCCGCGCGCCTTGGCCGCGAGCGACGCCGGCAGCATGACGAGAAAGACGAAAGCGAACAGCGACACCGTGTTAATGCCATAGGGCAGCGCGCAGATGTCGCCGCGCCCCGTGCGCCGCGACAGTTCCTTCGCCTGCCACGCGTAGAACACATTGCCGACCACGAGCGAGACGGCGACGCCCGGCAGGATCGTCCCAAGGATCAGCGCGCCGGAGAAGCCGAGCACGCCCCGGCACAGCGCGACGATGACCAGAAGCTGGACGAGATTGTCGATGGCGAGCCCGAAGAAGCCGTCGATGTCTCCGCGCACGAACCAGGGCATTCCCGCCGGCTTCGGCTTTGCGGCTGTCGAACCGGCAAGGTCGTCCATCGCCGTCCCCCTCCGGTGGCGCGTCTTTCGGCTCCCGGTCTATCTCGGGCGGCGCCGGGTTGTCTAGTTTCTTCGCGCCAAGCCCAAGTTAAGCGGAGCCGGGCCCCGCGATCTCAGCGGCGCGACGGCGGCGACCGCTGCTCTCAAGCCAACGCGTCTCACGGCCAAGGCAAACCATTTCCGGCAGCTGGGCAGATTCAGATTGCAGCGCGCGGCAGCCTTGGTCGCGGACGCAGGAGACTTCGGGAGCGCCGTTTGGATAGCGCCAATCCCTTCCGCTTCCCTGCCGCACCTTGCAACGAGCTGGCTGGCCGTCATGTCCATCAAGAATGGGTTCGCCTGAATTGCGGCCTCGCCGAGGAGGTTCGACACCGGCTCATCGGGCTTTGCCTGCAAAATTCTGGCGGCGCCCGCGGCGCCCGCGAAAAAGGCGAGCCGGAGATTTGCGGCCGATGCCTCCACGCCGCCGGCCGCGAGCGCACGAGCGTTCTCCCTTGTGTAAATCAGAGCGGCGTCGCGCGAAATCTTAAGATCGGTCCTGAGCGCCAGAATCTCCTCGTCGGATTTCGCCGACGCGATGCCGGGCAGGTTCCGCTTCACCACGTCGAGGAACGTGGATTCTAGGAATTGATACGGCCCTAGCGCCGACGATAGGGGATTTTTTGCAAATTGCCGCCCGCCGGATTCCGCGCGCATCAAGCGGTCCAGGAAAATAGTCTCGCTTTCGGTCGGAGTTAAATTCGGACCGCTTTCGGTCTCGGCAAGACATGCGGCCGAGGGACTGAAAAGGAAGGCCAAAAATAGGAGCGCGACTTTCCCCAAGCTTCGCATCGGCCCGCCGTCGCGCTTATCGATTGCAGCTTTCGCGGAAATCATGCGTCGGCGGCTTTATGAAACCGAGCCGGCCGCCGGTCTCGCGCACGCGAACGTATTTCACGGGGACGCCCGTCCGGCATGGGATGTCTTCCAGTGTCAATCGCTCCATAAGACGGGGCGCGGGCGAGCGAAAGCGGCAGATACCGGCGAGCGCGGTCGCCTTCGATGTCTCCGAGCAGCATGGTCTCGATCAAGGTTAGATCCATCTCCTCCCCATGGCGCCAGTTTAGCATTAACATTCTTGAGCGCCACCATATGATCTTGATCTTGAGGCCGGCGCGTTGAGCGGCGCGAATACAATCCAAAACTTGCGCCAAGTCGCCCCATCGGGTCAACTTCGCTCACGACCTAAATGGCGCAGCCATCGATCGGGCCGATGAACGGAAGCGGCCCGCGGCCGAAGCCCATTAAGGAGCGAGGACCTATCCTCCGAACGTTTTTTGTGACCGCCGCTCGACCCCGTAAACGGAATTCCGCTCGCTGAACCAAATGTCTCTTTACGGCCTGCAGCCCCTGCGCAAATGGACACGCTCAAGCTGCGGCTGCGAGATAGTGGAACGGGGGCTTTGGGTCGATAGCGGAAAGTCTCGTTCCAAACTAAATTCGGCGGCTATATCTCAGGACCGGACCCAAAAAGTCTTTGCTCATTGCGCTATCGTCTCTTCGGCAGGCATTTGTTCGCCTTTGCTGGCGGCATTCTATAAACTACTTTACCATGGTCAAAAGGGCCTTGTCGAGCATCTGCCGGATGTGCTTAAGATAGTCTTTCTGCTCTTCTTTTTCTCTATCAAGATCTGCCAATGCTTCCGCAAGGTCACATAGGCTCTCCCAAAACTCGTGATTCTGCTGCAACTTATTGAACAGATCTTCTGTTAGGTCTAGGAGCGCGTTTAGCTCCTTAAAAAGCTCTGGACTGCCAATCAATTGCCGGCTCAATATTCTCAATAAAACGATGAGCTGTTTCAAGCTGTGCCCGTCTTTCAATCCGGGCTTCCACAGTTCGCTCAAATCTGAATGCCCTAAAAACGTCCGTGGCGGCGGCGGATCAGCGCTTCTTGCCCGTTCAGTATAGGCTTTATGTACCACATGCCCTGTTTGCATGTGAGGATGCTCCACTATACCTGGATTTTGGCCCACGCCAATGAGCGCAATCGTAATGGGCGTCAAAATGAGCAGGAACCAATTGAATATCGAAGTCAAAATTCTGCGCATCGCCAGTCCTTCCAGGGCTCGGAGGGCGCTAAGATCAAAAAGCGTCAAAAGTGCTTAGATTAAGGCGCCGATTAAAAAGCTGAGGGCCACGCGCTTCTAGCTCATGGTCCCGGCGCCGCCCACACATGGAACGGGCGATAAAATGCAGCTTGCCCTCCAAAAGCAGGCGCTCTCCGAAATCGGCCCGACGTCTCTTCACGGCCTGACCCGGAGATAGCGGCTGGGACACCGTTGACGCACAAACCGGGAACGGGCGCATCACCCTTATGAACACCCGCGAGATCATCGCCATCGAGCCGGGCAAGCGCAGCGGCAAGCCGTGCATTCGCGGGCTTCGCATCACGGTCTACGATGCGCTCGAATATTTGGCTTCGGGCATGTCCGAGGCCGAAATCCTGGAAGACTTCCCGGGGTTGACGCGGGAGGACATCCGGGCGTGCCTCGCCTTCGCGGCGGATCGCGAGCGCTGGCTGTCCGTCGCGCCCGCCGAATAGCGATGCTGCCGTTCGATAGCTGTCAAACAGCTGCTCATGGCCTTACCGTTCGCTTTCCTCGAACTGTAAGGCGCGGGCGAATTCGGTCGCGCCGTCAGTTGGTTAATATCGCGAGGTGTTAACGGCCGGAAAGGCGAAGGTTTTCCGCTATCGTTTCCTACGATTTTGCTACGAAAGGCGCCGAAAAGCCGATTCGGACGCGAAAAATGCGACTCAAAAATCCTAGTTAACGGTTTTATTCTTGCGCGCGTTAACCGAAAATCCGAGCCACAGGTTGCGGGCGGCGGGTTTACAACCGCTTCGGCGCTTGCGGATAATGCCGATTTAGCCCTGTGAAATCAAGGTGATAGCGCCGCTTAAGGCATCCGCAAGGCGCTTTCGCTTATACTGGTCATAATGAGAGGAAAAAGGCAAAAACCCGCGAAGTGGCGGTACCTTATTGGGCGGCGCCAGGGTTAACGCAAGATGAGCAGGGCGCCGTTTCGACGCCGCCCCGCGACAGGAAACCGGTTATGTTTTTAGTTATTGCCGCAAACCGCCTCCCTCAAATGACCTGCCCGCCGAGCGGCGCGCCTGAATGGCTGCGCGAGCGCGGCAAATATGCAATATGGGGCGGGATGCTTTCGGGCTTTGCGCCGTGGATGCTTGCGACCCACGGCGTTGCGTTTGCGGCGGAATTGAATGGACCCAATCGACGAGCCTTTTGCGCCGGCGCCGGACGACGAAAGCTGGCCGGACCGCGAACCGGGCCCGCCCGCGAAAAGCTCCGGGCTCGACAGGCTTCTGCTCGCGCTCGCGGTGCTTTCGGCCGGGCTGGTCTTCCTGCCGCTGACGGCCGAGACGGCCTTGCTGCATTGGCGCGTCATCGGCGCTGGGCATGCGTTCATCGCGCCTCTGCGCACGATTGGGTTCTGGAGCTGCCTCGCTTGCATGGCGGCGTCTTGGCTTCTTGAAAAACAGGAGGGCGGGCATCAGGCCATCATTTTCGGCGTGCTCGCCGGCCTTCTCCTCGCCGCAAACTGGGCCATCGAGACGCTGGCGCCCTTCGAAGGCTGGCAGCAGGCCTTGCGCCTTACTCCCGCGGCGGTCTACGGCGGCCTCGCCTATGCCTTCCTGACAAAGGCAGCCGGCAGGCGCGGCATGTGACACTGTCTCGCCCGGCGCCGGCAAGACCCACGCGGCCCGGCACGGCCGATGAACTACACCGCGCCTTGGACCGGCGGCTCGGGCGAGTTCTTCTCCCAGGGATTGAAGAGGTCGACGCCCATGGGCTTGAAATCCGCGAGGTTGCGCGTTGCGATTTGCAGGCGGTGAACGAGGGCCGTCGCGGCGATCAAGGCGTCGCGCTCGGCGCGCGGGTCCGGCACATGCAGACTCGCGCAGCGCTGGGCGATTTTCGTGTCGACCGGAAGGATGCGCCCGTCGAAAGCGGTCAGCACTCTGTTATCGATCCAGGCGCGCAAAATCGTCCCTTGCGTCTTGTCCCGGCGAGCGATCGTCAGCGCGCCGGCCTTGATCTCAAGGATCGTGACAACCGACAGGAACAGATCCTGAGGGTGAAGAGCATCCGCCCACGCCGCGACATTCGGATGGGCGCGGCCGCGCCGCCGCAACTCCGACAGGACATTCGTGTCCAAGAGCCACATCAGGAGAGGTCCGCCGGTCTGATAAGACCTCCTCCGAGGCGAGGCGGATCGAACTCGATGTCCTCGACGCCGGGCTCGGCCAGAAGATCGCGAATGCTGGCGGCTTCTCCGGTCAAGCGCCGATAAGCGTCATGCCGCATGAGCACATAAACCGGCTTGCCGCGGTCTGTGATGATGACAGGCCCTTCCTCGGCGGCGCGCTTGGCTCGGCTTACATCCTGATTGAATTCGCGGCTCGATATTGTGGTTGTCGTCATGAGCGCCCTTCCCGCACGCTGATGCTACCATACTACGTCGTGCGCATGAGAGGAAGAACAAGACGCTCTGAGCGCAATGGGCGAGGGCCGCAATGCCCTATGCGAGCAACGACGATCTTCCCGGCTCGGTGCGCAGTCGCCTGCCGCCGCACACTCGAAGCGGCGCCGCGTTAACGCGAAACGTGTCCGAAACCTTTCTCTTTGCGGCTGAAAAGGTTATGAAGGACGGTAGCACAACCGGCACGCCCCCCACAGAGACCCCCATATGCCGCATCGGAAGACCGCCTTCGTCGTCACCCTGTCATGCGCCGACCAGCCCGGCATCGTCGCCGCCATCGCCAGCCTGCTCGCCGAGCATGGCTGCAATATCACCGACAGCGCGCAGTTCGGCGACGTGAAAAGCGGCCGCTTCTTCATGCGCGTGTCGTTCTCGGCGCCGCCGAGCCTCGACCGCGAAGGCGCGCGCCGCATGCTGGCGCCCGTGGTCGAGCGCTTCCGCATGACCTCGGCGCTGCACCCCATCGGCGAGCGCATGCGCGTGCTTATCCTCGTCTCGAAATTCGGCCATTGCCTGAACGACCTGCTTTACCGCCACCGCGTCGGCGCGCTTAAGATCGATATCCCGGCCATCGTTTCGAACCACCGCGACTTCTATCAGCTCGCGGCGAGCCACGACATTCCGTTCCACCATCTGCCGGTGGCGCTTGAGACGAAGGAGAAGCAGGAGTCGCGTCTCGCCGAGCTGATCGAAGAGGAATGCATCGATCTCGTCGTGCTCGCGCGCTACATGCAGGTGCTGTCGGAGCCGCTTTGCGAGAGGCTCGCCGGCCGCGCCATCAACATCCATCACTCGTTCCTGCCAAGCTTCAAGGGCGCGAAGCCGTATCACCAGGCGCATGCGCGCGGCGTGAAGCTGATCGGGGCCACCGCGCATTACGTGACGCCCGTGCTCGACGAGGGACCGATCATCGAGCAGGAGGTCGCCCGCGTCGATCATGGGATGTCGACCGAGGACCTTGTCCATATGGGCCGCGACGTGGAATGCCTCGTGCTCTCCCGCGCCGTGAAGTGGCACGTCGAGCACCGCGTCCTCTTGAACGGAAACCGCACGGTCGTCTTCCGCTAGCGCGCGCCGGACATGCGAGGCGAGCCGTTAACACGATCATTTCAATGATATTTTAGTAGTTAAGCCTATGTTCGCTTTCGCTTTCTCGCAATTGCGAAGCGGGGGTAATGTTCAGCCAGAGCTTGTGATGAGGTTGCCCCCCAATGAGTAAACTCAATAATCTGCTTTCGGATGTCGAAACTGCGCTTGAGAGGCTGAACGCCGTCTACATCGGATTGAAGGAGCTGAAGGAAGAGATCGATGAGGTCGAGAAAGCGCGCGATCGCATGCGCGGCCGGAAGCCCAGGAAGAGCGACAAGCCTCAATAGCAGGATGAGAGCGATCTCGCCCATGGCTTCATGGTGAGCTTGCCGAACCAAGAAAGGCTCACCCTGAGGTTAACCTAGCGAAACCGCTACGCTCATCCTTGAGCTTGTCGAAGCCCCATCCTTGAGGAGACGCGAAGCGCCGTCTCGAAGGATGAAGCCAACAATTCCCGCCTTTTCAGCAGCCTTTGGGAGCTTTCTTCGCAAAGCCTCGCCGGACCGCGCCGGCGCGGCGCCGTTTTCTCTTGTCAATCCGCTGGCAAGCCTGCTTCTAGACCTTTTCATATCGCTTATCGAGGAGCGCAAAAACAGGAACGAGGGGCTTCGTGCAGGTCAGCCGTTATGCAATCCAGAGTCTCGGCGTCGCCTTGGTGGTCACCCTGCTCAAAGCGGCGGCGTACTTCGTCACGGGCTCCATCGCGCTCCTCTCCGACGCGCTTGAGAGCATCATCAACGTGGTTGTCGCCGGGGCGGCCTATTTCGCGCTTCGCGTAAGCGAGACCCCGCCGGACGCCGAGCATCCCTTCGGCCATCACAAGGCGGAGTATTTCTCGGCCGTGCTGGAGGGGACGCTCATCATGGTGGCGGCTCTGGCCATCTTTCGCGAGGCCGCCATCCACTTTTTCCAGCCGAAACCGCTGGAGGCGCCGGCGCTCGGCATTGCGGTCAACGTGCTCGCGTCCGCGCTCAATGCGGTTTGGGGCTGGCATCTCCTTCGCATCGGCAAGCGGGAGAGATCGCCGGCGCTCGATGCCGACGCGAAGCACGTGCTCTCGGACGTGGTGTCGTCGGCAGGCGTCGTCGTCGGCCTTATGGCGGCGGTTTTCACGGGTTGGCTGCAACTCGACGCGCTCGTCGCCGCGGCGGTGGGCTGCTACATCGTGGTGCAGGGGTGGGGGCTGGTGAAGGATAGCGTCGGCGGGCTGATGGACCAGGCCGCCGATCCCGAGACGCTCGCGACCATTCAGGCGACCATCGCCAAGGCGGCGGCGGACGGCGCCATCGAGGCGCACGACCTTCAGACGCGCCATGCGGGGCCGGTCACCTTCATCCAGTTCCACCTCGTCGTGCCCGCGGACATGACCGTGGCGGCGGCGCACGACATCTGCGACCGCATCGAGAGCAGACTGCGCGAGGCCGTTTCCGGCGCGCGGGTGGCGATCCATGTCGAGCCCGAGAACAAGGCCAAGCAGGCCGGCATCGTCATGCGCTCCGCCTGACCGACGCCGGCGCGCGAGCGCCGCGATTAACCCTATTGGGTTCGTTTGGCAAAAAACCTGTTTTTACGGTATTATAATACCGTAAAACGGCCGGTTTGGTAAATGCGCGGTTTCATTGACGGCCCCGGCAAGCCTCGCATGGTTAATGCGCCCGGCGGGGGAGGACGGCGATCCGGCGCTGGAAAAAGGGGTCAGGCCATGACAATAAGCGGCGCGGCCATGACAAATGAGGCGATGCGGATTTTTTCACCCCGGAAAGCGCCCTTGCGCCCCCAAGTGTCGCCCCGGAATGCGCCTTGGCGCTTATCCGGGGCCTTCCTCAAGACTTCGGTTCGAGGTTTTGCACGATCCCGGATAGTGTGCGAAAGGCGCCCTTCCGGGATAACGAGGTTGAAAACGCTGCGAGATTAAACCGGACAGCCGTGCGTCAAGCGCGGCCATGACACGAAGCGCGTCACGCGGCGGGCATGCGCGCGCGGTAGACCTCGACCATGTCCCGCACGGCGCCGATGCTGTCCTTCAATTCGAACCAGTATTGCGCCGGCAGTTCGAGATTGAAGATCGCATCCGGCAGAAACGTACACTCCGCCATGATCCGCCGCCACGCGATATTGCCCCAGCCGATGGGCAGGTGCAGGTCGCCGAGGCCGAGGGCGACGCGCTCCGAGCGGGAGAACGTCCAGAACTGGGCCGGGTCTCCGAACGAATCGTGAATATGCAGGTGACAGGCCACGCGTGCGAGCGCCTTCGCCTCGGTCAGAAAATCGGCGCCCGCCGCGGTTGAGGCGATGGCGGCATGCGAGAAGTCGAGGCAGGCTTTCACATTCGCGCAGCCTATGGCCTCGATCTCGCGCGCGAGCCGCGACGGCAGCGCGCTGCGCTGGTTCTCTCCGCTGACAAAGATGTTCTCGACGGCGATCGCGATCCCGTGTTTCGCGGCAAGCTCGCCCACTTCGGCGAATGCCGCGCGCTGCCGGGCGTATTGCCCCTCGATCTCCGACTCGGTTTGCGACGTGGTGTGGCCCGCATGCAGTACGAGATGCGGCGCGCCGATGTCCGCCGCGACCTCGACGACGGCCCGCGCGAGCGCCAGGTGGCGCGCCGCGATCTCGGGCGTCTGCATGAAGTTGATGGAAATCGGCCCATGCACCGTGTAGGCCAGCGAGCGCGCCTTGAGCGCGTCGCGCAGGCGGCGCATCTGCCGCTCCAGCACGCGCCCGCCCGCGATCAGGTCCATCGCGAACAGCGGCAGCTCGACAAAATCGACGCCGAGCTCCTCGGCCTCGTCGAGGTTCTGCCTCAGCTGGTCGAAATGGATGTCTTCAATCACCGCGCTCGAAAAGCCCACGCCGCGCACTGCCGCCATCGCTCAACCTCGCTTCTCGCCCGCCCTTGGCCAATCGCGGCCTGCGGCGCCTCGGCGCCAGGGCGATCCCGCAAGGTCCGCGCCAATGCGCTTTTCTTGGCATTGGCGCAGTGTAACGCGCAAAACGCAACTGCGATGAGGCTTTACCTCGCGTCAAGCCTTCCGTCCGCCGGTGCGCCGCGCCTGAACTATTTCAGGTTGCTGAGATAGGAGGACACGGCGGCGATTTGGGGTTCCGACAACTGATGCTCGACCGGCGACTTAACGCCGTCCCGTTCCTTGTTGATGATCGCCCAATTGGTCAGCACCTTGACGGCGTAGACATAGAGCTGCCCGGCCAGACGGGGCGTGTTGCCGGCGCCCTTCGCGTCGGCGCCATGACAGTTCGCGCAGGCCGGAACGCCCGCCGAGGGGACGCCGCCTTCGTAGATCCTCTTTCCTTCGGAAATCAGACCGGCTTTGCCGCCTCCAGCCGGCGGAGGCTCAAGCCCATGAAAATAAGTGGCGACTGCTTTGCGGATCTCGGGATCGACGCTGCCAATTGCAGGCGCCATGAACTGCTCGGCCGTGGGATTATCCCGCTTGTGCTCCGAAATGATGCCGAACTTGGCCTCAAGGTAGGGAACGGTCTGACCCGCGAGCCGAGGCACCGGATAAGCCGCCGCAAGCCCCTGTCCCGACTGGCCATGGCACTTCTTGCAGTAAGCGATCTTGGCGTCGATGTCCCTGGAATGCTCGGACGTTTGAGCATGGCTCGTCAGCGGGACCATAACCGCCAGGACTGCCGCTGGCAGCGCCATCCGAAAGTCGATGCCCTTCATGCTCTGGCTCCCCCGTTTTTAGCGCCGCTGGCCAAAATCCCCTCTGCCCCCGGCAGAAGCAGGACAACTCACGATCGATTTCGCGCTACTTGGCATTATTCATAAAAGTCAACGGACATCAAAGGAAGGAATTGATCATGATCTGCTACAGTTTAACGCGCCCTTGGCTGTGGAAAGCTTTAGCCGGGCAAACAGACGCTCCCATTCGGCGGCGCGCTCGTCCCACAACGTCAGCGACGCATCCGCAAGACAGGCCCGGTGCATCGCCCGCCACAGTTTATCATCCGAAAGAAGCGCCGCCGTTCTGGCGATGAATTCGTCCTTGCTTCGCGCGACAAAGCCGGTTTGGCCATCCTTCACGCGTTCCGAAAGCGAGCCGATCCCCAGCGTCACGATGGGAACGCCCGAGGCTATGGCCTCGCCCGCCGCCAGACAGTAGGTTTCGTCGCGGTGGCCGGGGATGAGGTGGACGCGGGCGCCTCTCAGCTCACGGGCGAGCGCCGGGCGGGCGATGCTGCCGCTAAACGAAATGCCGTCGAGCGCATCCCGCGCCGCATTTGCGGCCGCCTGTTGCGTTTTCGGCGCGAACACGTCGAACGTCGCCGCCGGAACCCGGCGCTTGACCTCCAACCAGAGATCGAGCAGCCAATCGAGCCCTCGATAGGGTTGGGAGGTGAAGATTGCGCGTGGAGGCGGGGCCACGCGCGCCGGCTCCGTTCTGAAGAAATCCACATGAATGCCGTGATGGATGATCGCCGTCCCTTGCGATGGAAGCCATTTGGGCAGCCGGCTCGCGTGATACGGACCCAGCACGACGATCAGAGGCCGCGTGCGCAGCAGCGGCCAAACTTCGCCGCGGCGAATGATTTGCGAACTTTTTATTGGATTGTGCAACCAGAAGATGTGCGAGCGAAAGGACGTGCTCCTGAACGCCTTCGGCGATGCGACCGCGACGCCAATGTCGCGGCGCGCGAATTCGCCCGCCTCCTCGATAGGCCGCCATTTCACTCCATATTCGCGGCGCTCCGAGCGCACGCCATTGAAGACGGCGACATCGTGCCCGCGTCTGGCCAGCGCCTCCGCCAGTTGGACCAGCGAGCTTTCGATCCCGCCGATCGAAGCGGTGCGCATCGTCTCCCCCGAGAACCCCACGCCGCGATGGAGAAAGTCTATGGCAGCCAAACAAGTCTCCTCTGTCACGTCACGCCCGCCGCTCAAAATCGAGCTGCGCTCGTTCAACGGCGATGCGTCCTTGGGCGCGCTCCCTCCCCCCTGGGTCAATCTGCCGGCGCGCGCGTGGGCGCTTATTGAGACGTGCGTGTTGCAAATCCATCTGACGTTGGCGGACCCGCCAGCCGCAACTCTTGGAGCCGCTGGGCGGAAGCTTCAAGCGATTCGACCGTCAGCGCCCCCTGCTTGATCGCATCGGCGACGCCCTGCGCGACGGCATCCCTTACGGCGGCCGGACCCTCTTTGCCCGGATCGACGACGAGCACGTCGCATCCCCGGGTGAAGTAGACGGCGCCCTGCGAGGGATCGCTTTTTTGAGCGGCGCTGAGGATGCAGAAGCGAGCGCCTCTGACAAGACCTCCATAGACGGTGAACGGCTGCGTCTCGCTTGAGACAAAAACGGCGACCGGCATTACGGGATGCGACACCAAAAGCGTCTTCAAGGCGCGGACCGCCCCATCGCTGCCATCGACGACCGGAACCGAGACGACCTTGTCGTCGGTGTGGCCAAGAATAAAGGTCTTGGCGAAAACGCCGACCTGAAGGGGATTGGCGCCGAAGCTTGCGGAAGGATCGCGCGCCGCCGCGTCCGCACCGATCACAGGACCGAGATTCATGGTGAAACCGAGGCCCGCGAGATATGAGCCAAGCGAACGGTATGTCGAATAGGCGTATTCAGGGCCTTTGGCGGCGACCTCCTGCTCGGAAGGCCAGGACTCAAATTCCTTCGTGCGCGGAAGGCCTTCGCCCGCGCCGCCGACTTCCTTGATCGCGAGAATCGGCTTCGGTTCCGGGCCGGGCGGCCACAAAAACTTCATGAGCTCCTTGAGCTGCCCTCTCGCCTGGATGTTCTCGGTCCCAAACATCGCGCCGGCGATCAGCCCGTCATGCAAGAGGGCGCGAATCGCCTTTGGTCCGCCATCCGACGGTTGATTGCCGCTGAAGCGCATGACGATGAGCTTTCCGGCGAGCCGATTGATAGCCGGATCGATCGCGCGCTCCGGCGGCTTCGCCGGTTGAGTGTGCGGCGTCTCGGCGGCATTGGTTGCGGGCTCCTTCTTTTTCGATGGCTTGGGGGGCGCCGGTTGGGCGTCGGACGCGCCTTCGCCGCCGCCGCGCCGCATGCGGTCGATCTCCCGCTTCAACCTTTTCCGGGCTTCGGCCGCATTGTCTTCCGACGTGCTTTCGTTTTGTGCGATCCTCAATTGAGCGGCATCGGGGGAGGAACCTTCCGCGGCCCGACGCAACGCTAGCCCAGGCAAGGCCGCGCCGCTATACTCCGCGCTGGCTTTGGCGGGCGCGGATGCGGCGAGCAGGACAAGGCCAAGGGCCAAGTCGCCAAGTATGAGACAAGTTCTATGCATAGACTGAGACGCCGGTGGTTTTCTCATTCGTTTAGCGGAACGCGCCCCAAGGGTAAAGAAGCCTCTTCCCCTATCAACCGCGCGAAGGCGCCGCTTTGTATCATCGGGCTCTTGGCGGCGCCGGCATTGCTCGCCGGATACGCGGGCGCGGCGCTCGCCCTTCAGAACACGGACAAGGCGATCGTGAAATCGCAGGAAGCAAGCTCCGCGCTTCTTCGCGGACGCTTCGACCTGGCCGTGGCCGCCTATGACGACGCGCTCAAGGACAGCGGGCTTCCCCCCGCCCGTCAGGCTGCGCTTTATACCGACCGCGGGGTCGCCAAGTGGCGGCTGAAGCAGCTTGACGACGCCATCGCCGATTTCACCAAGGCGGCATCGCTCAACCCGGACTACGCCTCCGCCTACAACAATCGCGGCAACGTCTATCTGGACATGAACCGCGCCGACGACGCCTACAAGGATTTCGACCGCGCCGTCTCGCTCGCGCCGGACTTCGGGGCCGCCTACAGCAACAGGGCTAACGCCAATCAGAGGCTGAAGCGGTTCGAGGCGGCGGAAAAGGACTATCGCAAGGCCGTCGAACTCATGCCCGGCAGCGCGGCGCCCCTTAACGGCCGAGGCAAACTTGCAAGCGCCGCGGGTCAATATTATACGGCGCTTCGCTATCTCAATCGCGCCATCTCCTTGAACGCGCAATATGCGCCCGCGTACCAGAACAGGGCGGCGGTCTGGATGGCGCTCAAGCGAAACGACGACGCGGCCCAGGATCTGGACAAAGTCATCGCGCTGGCGCCCGACAACGCAAGTCTCTACGTTTTGCGCGGGCAGGCCTATGCGCGAGACAAGAAGTGGACGCCGGCCTTCCGGGATTTTTCCAAGGCGCTTGAGCTTGCGCCCGAGAATGTCGCGGCGCTGATCGGCCGCGCCTCGCAAAACCTGGACAGAAAACGCGCCGATCTGGCGCTCGAAGACCTGAACCGCGCGATTGCGCTCGATCCCAAGGCGGGCGAGGCCTATTTCTGGCGGGGCCAGGCCCGCTACGGCGCGAACGACGCCGAAGGCGCCGAGGCCGACATGAGCAAGGCCATCGAACTTAGTCCCTCGTTCGGCGAGGCGTATCGCTTCAGGGGATGGTACCGGGAGCGCGCCGGCAGACGCGATGAGGCGATCGCGGATTATCGCCGCGCGCTTGAGATCGATCTGTTCTCGAAGGATGCGCGCGACGCCTACAAGGGCGCAAGCGGCGATACGGCCGATAGCGTCGTGAAGCCGATAGCGCCGGCCGTCGATGGCTGGGAGGTGTTCCGTTCCGCCTCGGGGCAATACACGGCGGTCAACGAGCGCTATCCCAAGGTCCCCATTCTTCTCGAAGCCGGGGGCGGTCCCGCTGAAATTGTCGAATGGACGCCGCTGAAGGAGACCCTTTCCGGGATCGGCCTTCTTCGCTACCGCTCCGGCGACAAGAAGTCCGGGCCGCTCGAATATGTGGCTATCATCGATCTGGCTCGCGGACAGGTTGTCAGCATCGAGCCCTATATCGTCGGCGAAGCAAAGTCGAAATGGGCCTGGACGCCAAACGCGGTCACCGTCACCGACACCGACGGGTTGACGAGTTATTACGAGCTGAGAAGGGCCGAGACGCGGCCCGCCGCGCGCCGGGACGATTCGTATTCGTTCTTCGGCGGCGGAGGGCGCCGGCGGGGCGGCGGCGGCATGTTCGGGTGGCTGTTCCAGTGATCGCGCTTCGAAACGCGCCCCGCGCGGTCGCGCTCGCTTGCGTCCTTTGGGCTGGCTTTGCGGCGCAGGCAAAGGCCGATGAGCTGCCCGCGCTGAAGGCGGACCTCTCTCGGACATCGGTTTCCGGCCTCTCCTCGGGCGGCTATATGGCCGGGCAGTTTCAAGTCGCCCATTCCAAGACCGTGATTGGCGCCGGCCTTGTCGCCGCCGGCCCCTTCGGATGCGCGGAAAGCGCGTTCTATGTCACATCGGTCTTGGCGAACCTCACGCAAGCGGTGTACGGCTGCATGTCCGACACCCTTTCGGTTTTTGGCGTGCTCGACAGCCAGCGCCTTCTTGGCGTTGCGAAAACGCTGGCGCGGGAGGGCAAGATCGATCCGCTGGAGAACCTGAAGGGCGCCAAGGTCTACCTCTATTCAGGCGAAAACGACAGCATCGTCGCCGCCGGCGTGGTCCGCGCCGCGCGAGACTTCTACCTTGCGGCCGGCGTCGCTTCAGGAAACGTCGAACTCGTAACCGGCAAGCCGGGCGGCCACGCTTTTTTAACGGACGGGGAGGGCGCGGCTTGCGAGAAAAGCGAGCCCCCTTACGTCAACAACTGCCATTACGATCAGGCCGGCGAGATACTTCGGTTCATTTATGGAGCGCTTGAGCCGAAAGGCGCGGCGCAGGCGGCGGATTTCAAGACGTTCGACCAGGGCCCCTACGCCTCGCCGGACGCCACGCTCGCCGGCAAGGGCGTGGTCTATGTCCCGCCGGCCTGCCGCGACGCGGGCGGCTGCCGGGTTCACGTCTTTTTCCATGGCTGCGAGCAATCGCAGGCGGAGGCGGGTGACGCCGCGATCCGCGAATCGGGCTTCGCCGGCTGGGCGGCCACGAACAAGATCGTCGTTCTCTTCCCCCAAGCCGCGCCGTCCAGCCTCAATCCCAAGACGTGCTGGGATTGGTGGGGTTACACCGGCGCCGATTTCCTTTCCAGGGATGCGCCGCAGATGCAAGCCGTGGCGGGGATGCTCGCGGCGCTCGGAAAATAGCCATCGCGGCAACTCCCCAAAAAATTACGCGCTCTTAAACCAATATACACCTTAGATTGCAATACTCCCGTAGCGCTCAATCTTACGGGGAGTGACCATGAGGGGGGCTTTGTTTCGCCGCGCGCTTCTGGCTGGAATGCTGGCCTTGAGCGCGCCGGCGGCGGCGGAGACGGGCGTTGCGCCCGACACGATCGTCTTCGGACAGGTCGCGGCGCTCGATGGACCGGCAGGCGCGCTCGGCAGGCAAATGCAAGCCGGCATCCTCGCGGCCTTCGAAGAAGCCAACCGGTCGGGGGGAGTGAAGGGACGCAAGCTCGTCCTCGTCTCCGAGGACGATGGCTACGAGCCCACGCGGTCGATTGAAGCCACCAAGAAGCTCATCGCGGAGGGCAAGGTTTTCGCGCTGATCGGCGCGGTGGGCGCCCCAACTTCCGCCGCGACGCAGCCCATCGCCGCCGAGGCCGGCGTTCCCTTTATCGCGCCCTTCACCGGCGCGCAGTTTCTGCGGGCGCCGTTCAAGCCGAACGTCGTGAACGTCCGCGCCTCGTACTTCCAGGAAACGGAGGCTCTCGTCGAGCGTCTCGCCAAAGATAGAGGCGCGACGCGTATCGCCGTCCTCTACCAGGACGACGCCTTCGGCAGAGCCGGACTCATGGGCGTTCAAATGGCGCTCGACAAGCGCGGGCTGAAGCTCGCCGCCGAGGGACGCTTCGAACGAAACACGGTCGCGGTGAAGACAGCGTTTCTCGCCATCGAGAGAGCCAGCCCCGAGGCGATCGTCATGGTCGGCCCTTACAAGCCCTGCGCCGAGTTCGTGAAGCTCGCGCGAAAGCTCGACCTCGACGCGGTTTTCGCCGCCATCTCCTTCGTGGGAAGCGACGCGCTCGCCAAGGAACTGGGCGCGGACGGCGCCGGCGTCGTCGTCACGCAGGTCGTCCCCTTTCCCATGGACGCCGCCTTGCCTGTCGCGGCTCGCTATCAAGCCGCGCTCAAAGCGCGGGACGCGGACGCCAAACCGGGGTTCGCGACGCTTGAGGGGTATCTGGCGGGGCGGCTCGCCATCGCCGCGCTCGAAATGGAGGCAGGAGAGCCTCGGCGCAAGGATTTTCTCAATACGATCTTCGCGAACTCCTTCGATCTCGGCGGCCTGAACCTGAGCTTCGGGCCGCAGAACAATCAGGGGTCTTCCCAGGTCTTTCTTACCATCCTGCAATCCGACGGATCGATCAGACCGGCTACCGATCTGACCCGCGCGGGCGGTTGAGTCCGCTTTTGCGCGTCATACATCGGGGCTTCGAAAGGTGACTTCATGCTCTCTGCCCAACTAACGCATCTGCCCCCGTTCGTTCGGGGCCTCAATAGCCGCGAACCCGTCTGGGGCATGGCGAAGCAAAAGCTTCGCACCATTCTTTCCAAACTGATCCTTGCGTTTGCGCTCATATCGAGCTTGACCGTGCTGGCGAGCGGCGTCGCCCTTGTGTCCTATGGATCGCTTGGCGAGAAGCTCCGGCGGATCGAGACGCAAAGCCTGCCGAACTCCGCCGAGCTGTATGTTCTGTCGCGGCAAGCGTCGGCGCTCTCGGCGTTGCCGGCTTCCATCGCCGCGGCTGGCGCCATGGAGGACGTGCAAAAGGCGGCCGGCGGGATCACGGAGCTTTGGGCGTCCATGAACGCAAGCCTTGCCCGTCTTGCGGATGGAGCGGAGAGCGGCTTATCGGCAAATGCGTTGCGCGCGTCGGCGGAAGACCTCGCCAACAGCGCGGTCCTGCTCGCGGGCTCCGTCGCGAAACGCCTTGAACTTGGCGCCGAGAGACAGGCGCTCGTCTCGCGCGCGGCGGTTGCCGGGCGACGCCTTTCCGAGGCGCTCGCGCCGCTGCTCGACGACGCTAACTTCAACCTGGATTTGGGTTTGCGCCTGTCGGCCCAGGATACGCACAAGATCGAAAACGCGTTGCGCTCGCTTGGCAGGAACGAACTGCCGACCCTCGTCGCCCTCGCCGGCCTCAAAGCCGAAACGAATCTCATTGGCGGGCTGCTTGCCGAGATTGCGCTCGCGCCGGAGCGGGCTCAGCTGGCGCAGCTTTCGGACAGGCTCATCGAAAGCGTCGACCGCGCGCGAAAGGCGGCAGGCGCCTTGGGCGACCGGTCCGAGGCCAAGACCGTCGGCCCCGCGCTGGAAGACCTGCTTGCATTCGCGAGCTTCGATTCGATCGTGGCGGTGAGGGATCGCGAGCTTTCCGCCGTCGAAGAGGAGTGGAAGTCCGCCGCGGAGAGCCGCGCCAAGGGCGAACGCCTTGCGGCCGAAGCGGAGAAAGCGGCGAATCTCTCGCGCGACTCCGTCTCGCTGGCTATCGGCGCTTCGACCGCGGAAGTGGGAGCGTACCGCGTCATTTTTGTCGTCCTGTCCATTTTGAGCCTCGCCGCCCTTGCCGGGGCCTTCCTGTTTGTGCGCCGGAGCATCACGGGGCGGCTCAACGCGCTCAACATGGCCGCGCGCAGCCTCGCCGATGGCGACCTGACTGTCGCCGTGCCCGGCGGCGGCCATGACGAGATCGCGGACATGGGCGCGGCCGTCGAGACCTTCAAAACCAACGCGCTGAAGATGCGGGAGCTTGAAGCGGAGCAGAGCCGCACGATCGCGCGAACGCAAGGGCGGCAGGCGAGGCTTGAAAAAGTCATTTCAGAGTTCGAGAAAACCATCACCTTGGTGGTCGCCGCGCTGACCAAGCAGGTCGACCAGCTTCGTTCCTCGGCGGGCACGCTGTCCGAGGCCGCCGAGACCGCCACCTTCGAGGCGGCGACGGCGGCGCATGTCTCGGCGAGCGCGGCCGACAACTCCAACGCGGTGGCGGCGGCGACCGAGGAACTCTCCTGCTCGATCCGGGAGATCTCCGACCAGGCGCACCGCACCAACGCGGTCGTCGAGGCGGCCACCCACGAGGCGAGCCGCACCAACAAGGACGTCTCAAGCCTCGCCAGCGCCGCCGAGGAGATCGGCTCCATCGTGGCCGTCATCCGGGGCATCGCCGACCAGACCAATCTTCTCGCGCTGAACGCCACCATCGAGGCGGCGCGCGCCGGCGAGGCGGGCCGGGGCTTCGCGGTGGTCGCCGCCGAAGTGAAGGAGCTTTCGGCGCAGACCGCCAAGGCGACCGACGCCATCGCCGAGCAGATCCAGGCGATCCAAAGCTCGACCGGCGCCGCCGTCAGCGCCATCCAGTCGGTCGTGGGCAAGGTGGCGGAAATCCAGAGCTTTGCAGGCGCCATCGCGGCGGCGGTGGAGGAGCAGACGGCGGCGGCGCAGGAGATCGCGAGCAATGTGGCGCTCGCGGCCGAGGGCAGCCAGAAGGCGGCGAAAAGCTCGGGCGAGGTGAGCCAGGTGGCGGGCAAGACCAAGCTGCAGGCCGCGTCGCTGTCGAGCGTGTCGCTGCACTTGTCCGACGCAACCACGCAGCTTTCCAAGGCGGTCGCGGACTTCGTCAGCGCGATCAGCGACGACCTGGCCGAGCCTAGCCACGTTTAGTTAGACCTCGAAATCGAGCGTGACCGGCACGTGATCGGATGGGCCGTCCCAGCCGCGTGCGCTTTTCGCGACGGCCGCGCCCCTCGCCGCGCCGGCGATGGACTCGCTCCCCCAAATGTGATCGAGGCGGCGCCCCCGGTCGGACGCTTCCCAATCGCGGGCGCGGTAGCTCCACCAGGTGTAAAGTTTCTGTTCCGGCGGGATGAAACGCCGGACGAGGTCCACCCACGGGCCATTATTCTGCGCCTTCGCGAGCGCCTCCACCTCCACGGGCGTGTGGCTCACGACTTTCAGGAGTTGCTTGTGGGACCAGAACGTCGGTTTCAAGCGGCGCCACGTTGAAGTCTCCGACAAGAAGCGCGGGACCGTCGCGTCCGCCGCGCCAGGCTTGCAACGCTTCAAGATAGGCGAGCTTCTGCTTGAATTTAGGATTGAGGGCGGGGTCGGGGATGTCGCCGCCGGCCGGAACGTAGATATTGTGGATCGCAACCCGCTCGCCTCCCGGCAGCGAGATCGCACAGCCGAGATGCCGCGAGTCGGCCGTGCCGCAGAAGCTTTCCCTCGGCAATGGCGTCAGCGGAAACTTCGATAGCGTGGCGACGCCGTGGTAGCCTGCCTGGCCGCGGACCGCGATATGAGGATAGCCAAGCTCGACAAAGCCGCCGAGCGGAAAGTCCTCGTCCTTGCATTTGATTTCTTGCAGGCAAAGGACGTCGGGCTCGGCCTCGGCAAGAAAGCGCGCGACGAGCCGCTCGCGCAAGCGAACGGAGTTGATGTTCCAGCTGGAGACTCGGAATGTCATGGGCGCAAAAAAAAGCGCCCAACTCCGGCGAAGGTTGGGCGCTTTTGCGTTTTCACGCATGCGCCGGGAGGGAATCCGGCGCTGGAAAACCGATGCCTTCGGCTAGACGGGGGGGCACTACCGATGGTGACTGGCATCAGTCTTCCAATGCCAGCTAAGATAGCATGTGTTAGCCTGGATGCAAATCAAAAATGCGAGAATTGGAGCTTGACAGTTGCGAATTTGCCGCCGACTTCGACTTGTCAGTTGTTGTTGTTAAGCCCGATCGTCTTCGAGAATTCGAAGAGACCGGCGGCTAACTGCTTGTTCTGCTCCAAGTTTGCAACCTGGATGCGCGTATCGAGGCCCTGGGCGTCCGTGATGATCCACTCCTTCAGGCTCATGTCCGCCTTGTTGAAAAACAAGCGGATGCGCCCGGAGCTGCCTTTCCTGTCCTCAAGCGCGACGACGATGTCGGCCGGCCCTTGCTCGATGCTGAGAATGTTCGCGTCCCTCGCCAAATCCACCGTTTCCGACAGGAGGAGCCGGAACGGCGTCACGTCGATGGGATAGCGGTCCGTCGTGTCGAGGTCGTGATCCTCGATGGCGAGATACTCGCCGTCGGAAATAATCTTCAGTTGGCTCGGCGCGCCATAATCGAAGCGCACCTTGCCAGGACGCGCCAAGTAAAACTTTCCATGCTTCTGTTTCGAGTCCGGGTCGGTTTGAACGAAGGTTCCCGACAGGTTTGTCATGACATTGAAGTAGGCGTTGATTTTTTGAACCACCTCATAGTCGCTGTCGGCAATTTGCGCGGCCGGGGCCGGTCGCGGCTCCTGGGGCTTCTGCTGAGAGAGATCGGTTTGCCAAGGCGCCCCGCTTCCGCCTATGGGACTCGCGGGTTTCGCGGGCGCGACCGGGGCAGAAGCTGCCGGAGGCGGGTTCGGCGGCATGGTCTTCATGACCTCCGTCTGACCGCCTTCGGCGAGCGCGAAATCCACGCATCCAGCCGACAGAAGGACGCCAACGGCGCAGTGCGCCAGCCGCCGGGCGGTCCTTGGAAATTTCGAGGTCTTGCGGCCTTGATGCATAGGGTCGCCTCTTGAAAAAGCCATGTTAGGTTTAAGAGGTATGAATTTTGAAGAAAGCGTCAAATTCGGGGCGATCCGGCGCTGCTTCCTCTTATTCCCAGCCTTATGCGCCAAACGCCGGCTTGCGCTAAGGCGCGGATCGCCATTCAGGCAAACGATCCCAAATAGACGCCAACCACCAGGAAGGCGCCCATCATGGCGCGGTAAATCACGAAGGGCCAGGCCGAATATCTCTCAAGGATCCGTAGCAATCCCCATATGGCGGCGAACGCCGAGAGGCTTGCGACGGCAAGCCCGGCGCCCAGCACCGACCATCCATACGCATCGAGATTTGCGTGCCGCAGCTCCCACAATTCCTTGAAGCCGGCCAGCGTGATCGCCGGAAGGCCCAAGAGAAACGAAAAGCGCGCGGCCTCCGCCCGCTCGAAATCGAGGAAGAGCGCCGCCGTCAGCGTCGATCCGGAGCGCGATACGCCCGGTATCAGGGCGCCCACTTGCGCGATGCCGACGATCAGCGCATCGAGCAGCGTGACGCTCTTCACGGTGCGCCGGTGCTGGCAGAGGATTTCCGCGAGCGCGAGGAGAAGGGACATGCCAAGGCTTGCCCAGCCGATGACCAGCAGGCCGCGCAGAGGCGAGTCGCAGCGGTTGAGGATAGGCGCGAGGAGCAGCCCGCCGATGACGATAGGAACGGTCCCAAGCACGATGGCCAGCGCGAACCGAAGCGACTTATCGCGCCAATCCCACCGCGCGACGGCCGACGCCGACCCGAACGCAAGCCCGCGGACATCGCTCCAGAAGTAGCTTACGACGGCCGCCAATGCCGCGAGTTGCATAGCGGCCGAGAACGCCGAGCCCGGATCGCGCCAGCCGAAAACGGCGGGGACGAGGCGCATATGCGCTGTCGAGGAGATCGGCATCAATTCGGTGATGCCCTGTACGACGCCCAGCGCCATAACTTTCGCATAACCGAGGCTCACAAACCCAGTATCGAGGCCATTTGTGCATTCAGCGACCATGTTCCCCTCATCGGAATAATCGAGGCGATGGCTAGCAGGCAAAAATGCGAACCGCAAGCTGCGCGGGATGTTATGAGCTGGCCGCGAATGGCGCCGCTCGCTCGAATTTAACGATCCCAGCAATGGACTGTTGACTAATTGGAAAAAATAACTATTCACCGAGGCGCCAACTTCGGTGGATAGTCGGTTGTCGCGTTCATTCGAAAAACAGTCGGCTCTCAGCTTGTGCAGAGCCAAAGCTCCAGAAGCGAGCCTCGCTCCAGGCGCGGCCATCCTGCTCCTGGGCGAGATCCTCGACCTTCGGCCATTTCCGGCGTTCGTGTTGAGGCCCGATCTGACGGTCGCGTTCTCGACCAGGGCGGCGCAGACGGCGCTGGCGCGCGACGGCATCGCCGTTTCGGCGCAAGGAAGCCTGCGAATGAGCGAGCCGGGCGCCGAGCAGCGCCTCGCCAAAGCGCTCAAGGCCATCGCGGCGGACAGGCAGGGGCATGAGGGGCGCGTTCTTGCGCTCGACCTCGCCGACGGGACGCAGCGCTTCCTCAAGATCGAGGTCTTTCGCTTGCCGGCCTCCTGCGCGATGGAGCCTTGCGGCGGCGGGCTCTTCTTCCTCGTCTCTTTCCGCAAGAGCCTCCGCAGCCCGAAGATCGCCGCGGAACGAATCGCCGCCGCTCTCGGCCTGACGGCGGCTGAAGCCAATCTGGCGGCGGCGCTGAGCGAAGGGCTGTCGCTCAGCGCCTACGCCGAGCGCGAGGGATTGAAGATCACCACGGTGCGCTGGCATCTGCAAAACATCTTCAGCCGCACAGGCGTGCGAAGCCAAGCCGATCTCGTGAGCATGGTCGTCTCGCTGGCCGGCTAAGCGGGGCGCCCGTGTCCTTGCGGCAGGGGTTACGGAACAGTTTCCGGCTCGCGCGACTTCCCCACTCGTTCCCATCGCTTCGCACATTTGGGGTCATATCGAGCATGAAAGCGTCACCGAAACCGCAGCATAAAACGATCTTCCGCGCCGTGGAGGCGCAGCCTCGCCTCGACCTCGACAAAGGACAGGAGACGCAGCCCTGGGGAACCCTGACGGACCTTCCCATCGCGCTCGGCGAGGGCGTGCGCATGCAAAGCATCGAGACGCTGAACCAGCTTCTCGCCGATACGATCTCGCTTCGGGACATGTACAAGAAGCACCACTGGCAGGTCAGCGGCCCGACCTTCTACCAGCTGCACCTCCTTTTCGACGCTCACTATGAGGAGCAGGCCGAGCTTGTCGACACGATCGCCGAACGCATCATGTCGCTGGGCGGCGTTTCCGTCGCGATGGCGCACGATGTCGCCGAGCTGACCATGATCCGCCGGCCGCCCAAGGGCCGCGAGAACCCCGCGATGCAGATCGCGCGGCTTGTCGAGGCGCATCGCCACATTCTTGCGGAATCGCGGCGGGGGGCGAGGCAGGCGGCGGAGGCGGGCGATGACGGCACGAACGACCTTCTCGTCAGCGATGTCATCCGGCTGCACGAAAAGCAGACCTGGTTTCTTGCGGAGCATCTTGTCGCAGCGCGCCTGGAATAGGCGCGGCCGGACTCCCGGCGGGCCGGACTAAAGCATCGGACTTAAAGTGGGAATCGGCCTGATGCCCTTCAGCGTCATTCCCGCGAAGGAGGGAAGTGCGTCCGGTTAAACGCACGATGCTCTAAAACCCCGGCCCGCGCCAGGGCACCTGCCTGTCGGCGGAGTTGAGGCTATCCTGCCATTTTGTCACAGGCTGGGGAATGGGTTGATCGTATCGACCGACCTTCCTCGGGCCGCGCTCTATCGCAGGGGGCGGCTGTTCCTCGCCGCTCGGCTCCTGCTTTGCGAGCCAGGCCTGAAGCATCTCGGCGCCGTTTCTCAGTTTCGAGAGCAACTCCGTCATGCCGAGGCGCGCGTTCTCGCAAACCTGCGGGTTGCGCACGCAAAAGCCCTTCACGTCGTTCACGGTTTGCTCGGCGGAGGAAATCAGTCGCTGATTGTTCTCCCGCGATCCCGGAAGCAGCAAACAGATCAACGTTATCCAAAACGCCATTCGGAGGAAGAAAAACATAACGCAGCACTCTTGGCTCACCTCGTAAACACACTAAGCCGGAGAAACAAAATAAAAGAGAAGATATCTTCTGCAATTTTATGATTGTTTTTTCTACCTACGGCAGAAGCTGTTCGCATTCGATATGCAAATACAGAACTATTACTCGCGTAATGTTGAGCGACGCTTGCCAAGCAACAAGCATCTTTCTTTAAATGCAAAATTGTGCCATTATCCCCGCCATGACCCGGTTCCGCGCTCGCCTCAGTGTGTTTGCGATCATGGCGATCTTCCTCGCGACAGCGAGCAACGCCCTGTTCATGCAGGAGCGCGTGGGGCTGCCCACCACCTCGGTGTCGATCACGCAGTTTCCGGCGGAAAAGGGTTCGCAGGCGCCCGAGGCCTTCTCCAGGACATCGGGCCGCGGCGAGGAGTTCAAGGGGCCTCGCCTGAACGTCGCCCTTGAGCGTGAGCTAGGGCGCCGGGGCTATTCAGACCAGCTTCATCATCGAACCAACGGCCTTAAGCTCGCCGTGCTCGCTTACGAGTTCGATAATGGCCTGCCGCTCACGGGCGAGCCCACCCAGGCGCTCTTGAAGCGAATCCTGTTCGACATGAACCAGGGGCCGCGCGGCGCGTTCGCGGACCGGGCCGAGCTGAACTCGAAGCTCGTGATCGAGACCCAAAGAATGCTCACCGGGCTTGGATTTTTCAGCGGCACCTTCTCGGGACGCGTTGACGTGTGGACGTCCAATGCGATCAGGGATTTCGAACGGCATCGCGCTCTGCCCCTTACGGGACGGCTCACCGGGGAGACGCTTCTTGAGCTGATCGCCTATTCGGGACGGAGCATCGTCTTATCTTCCGGCTGAAGCCAAAAGGGCACACTTCCTTAACGAAGATAAAAGCGCCGCAAATCGATACATCTTTTGCGCTGGCGCGTGCGGCCCGCATCCTCTTAACAGTCATAATTCGAAGCGTTGCTAGAGCGCGGCGATTCCCTTTGTCTGGGGTTGGGAGCGACCGGTGGACCACATTCGAATTGGGCGAGCATGCAAAGCGCAACCGCGCGACAAGGCAGGATGAGGGCGGCGAGGGCGCGCAAAGCTGCATTAGCGGCTTTTGCGGCGCTGGCGCTTGGCGGATGCACTTTGCTCGATCCCCACGTTCCCACGCCGGAGATTGAGGTTCCAGACGCCTATATCGGCAAGAGCGCGAAGGTAACGAGGCCCGGCGCATCGCCCTTCGACTTCGCGGCCTTCAAATCGCGGAAACTCACAGAACTCATCCTCCTCGGCCGTGGCTTCAACTTCGACATCGGCGCGGCGATCGCGCGCATTCAGGAGGCGGAAGCGCAGGTCCGGATCGCGACGCAGCCGCTCATCCCGCTCATTCAAGCAAATGGATCCGCAAGTCAAAGCCTGACCCACGTTCAAGGTCAGGCTGTCAGGACCACGTCTGTCATCGCTCAATTGACGGCGAGTTACACCCTCGATTTCTGGGGGCAGAATCGCGCGCTTCTCTACGCCGCGATGGCGAACCAATATTATCAAAGCTTTGCGGCGGCCACCGTCGCCATTTCCACGGACGCGAGCATCGCCAACACCTATTTCGAAGCCATCGGCGCACAAGAACAGATCGATATCGCGCACCGAAACCTGGAAGCCGCCAAGAGAATCGTGAAGGCCATTCGCGACCGGTTTGCCGCGGGGACGGCGAGCGGTCTGGATGTCGCACAGCAGGAAACGCTGGTCGCGAACGTCGCGGTCACGATCCCGCCGCTGGAGCGCGAACTTGAGCAGTACAAGCATGCCTTGGCGGTGCTCGTCGGGACAGCTCCGGAGTTCTTCAGCTACAAGGCGGACAAACTTTTTGCGGTTGCGGCGCCCGCTATCCCGGCCGGGCTGCCGTCCGAGCTTCTATGCCGCCGGCCCGATATCGCCAGCGCCGAGGCTCAGCTTTCCGCGGCGAAATTCAACGTCTCGTCAGCGCGCGCGGCCATGTTCCCGACAATCTCGCTGACCGGCGCGGGCGGCTTCCAGAGCGCCGCTTTGGCGTCCTTGTTCCAGCCGCAAAGTCTGTTTTACAATGCCGCCGCCGGCGTTACCCAGCCCCTGACGAACGAGTACCAGCTGCAGGCCACGCTCGACCTCAATCGCGCAACCTACGGCGAGCTTCTTCAAAACTATCGAAAGGCGATCGTTTCCGCGTTCCAGAATGTGGAGGATTCTTTGGTTGCCTACATCAAGGACGCCGAGCAGGAACGCCTGCAGCACGAAGCCGTGATTTCCGCGAGGCGCGCCTTCAAGCTATCGGAAGATCAATTGAAGGGCGGCATAATCGACGTGACGACCCTTCTTCAGGTTGAACAAACCTTGTTCACTGCCGAAATTGCCTACGCTCAGATCCGGCAAACCCGCCTTCAAGCCGCGGTCGCCTTCTACCAGGCTTTAGGCGGCGGGTGGTACAAACCGGGCGACGCCGCCATCTCGGAAGTTGCGTCAGTCATCGACTTGAAAGCAAGGACGCCATGAAACGGCTTCTGCCTTACCTGATATTCGTTCTCATTACAGGCGGCTTGATTGCTTTCGTCTACAAGGACAGCATTTTTCCGCCGAACCAGAACGCGGCCGAAGCCCAGCAAGGCATGGCGGGCGGGCAAGGCGGCCGCCCTCGCGGCAATGGCTCGCGCCGCGGCAATCAAGCGGTGCCCGTGTTGACTGAAAAAGCGCGCACGGAAAACGTGCCCGTTTATTTAAATGGCGTCGGAACGGTTCAGGCGTTCAATACGGCGACGGTCCGCACCCAGGTCAGCGGCCGGCTGGTGGATGTGCCTTACAAGGAAGGCCAGGATGTGAATGAAGGCGACGTGCTCGCCATCGTCGATGCATCGCTCTACCAAGCCGCTTACGATCAAGCCGTCGCTCAAAAGGCGAAAGATGAGGCGGTTCTCGCCAACGCCCGCCTGGACGAGAAAAGATATGCGGATCTCGTCAAGACGAACGCCGCAACGCAGCAGCAGGCCGACACGGCGAAATGGGCGACCTATCAAAACGAAGCCCAGGTGAAACTCGACCAGGCTTTGATCGACAACGCTCTGGCGAACCTCAAATGGGCTACCATCAAGGCGCCGATCTCGGGCAGGACCGGCATCAGGCTTGTCGATAAAGGCAATTTGGTCAGCGCATCGGACGCCACGGGCATCGTCATCATAACCCAGTTGCGGCCGATCGCCGTCGTCTTCACGCTTCCCGAAAACACGGTGGCGGGCATTCTCGACGCCCAGGCCAAGGGAACCGTGCCGTTGCAGGCCGTCGCGGGCTCCGGCGTCCTCGGCGAGGGCAGTCTTCTCGTCCTCGACAACCAGATCGACCAGACCACGGGCACCGTGAAGATCAAGGGCATCTTCCCCAATCAGCAGAACAGGCTATGGCCCGGCCAGTTCGTGAATGTGAAGCTGAAGCTGAAAACGCTCGAAAACGCCATCGTGGCGCCATCGGTCGCCATCCAGCAGGGCGCCAGCGGCAGCTACGTTTACCTCGTCACGCCGGAGAACACGGCGAAGCTGACCTATGTGAAGGTCGTGCAGGAAGGCGAGAAGAAGTCCGTGATCGGCGAGGGCGTCGCCGCGGGCGATGTCATCGTCACGAGCGGCTTCGCGAATTTGCAGGATGGCTCCAAGATCAAGATCGAAACGGCCCCGCCGCCGGCCGCCGCCCCAGCGGCGAGCGCCGCGCCCTCGGCCGAAGACGCCTCCAAGGAAGCCAAGGCGGAAAAGAAGCGCCGCCGCAAGGAAGCCGCTGCCGCGGAAGCCGCCGTTTCCGCCACCGAGCAAGGCGACGACGCGAAAAAAAATGACAAGCGGGGCGGACAGGCCGAGGCGCCGAAGGACGAAGGCTCGCGCAAGCCATGAGCATTTCCGCGCCCTTCATCGCGCGCCCCATCGCCACCTCGCTGCTCGCCGTCGCGGTTCTCTTAAGCAGCGCGCTCGCCTATTCGTCCCTGCCGATTTCCTCGCTGCCGCAGGTCGATTTCCCCGTCATCCAAGTGACGACGCAGCTTCCGGGCGCGAACGCCGACACCATGGCGCGGCTCGTCACCGCGCCGCTGGAGCGCCAGCTCGGCCAGATTCCCTCGCTCGAAGGCATGAGTTCGACAAGCTCGCAGGGCATCAGCCAGATCACGCTGCAATTCATTCTCGACCGGGACATCAACGCGGCCGGCCAGGATGTGCAGTCCGCCATCAGCGCGGCGGGCGGCGCGCTGCCGCAGAACTTGCCCTACCCGCCCGTCTACTCGAAGGTAAACCCGTCCGATCCGCCGATCCTTACCATCGCGCTCACCTCGACGGGCTACTCCATGGAGCGGCTTGCCGACCTCGCCGACACGCTGCTCAGCCCGCGGCTGAGCCAGATCACCGGCGTCGGGCGCGTCACCGTGCAGGGCAATATCCGGCCCGCCATCCGCATCCAGGCGAACCCGTTGCAGCTCTCCTCCTACGGTCTTGCGCTCGAAACCTTGCGCGCGGCCATCGCCAACGCCAACGTCTCCGGCTCGAAGGGCTTGCTGAGCGGTTCGGACAAAGCTTTCGTGATCGGCGCGAACGACCAGCTTGAGACCGCGAAGGGCTATGAAGATATCGTGGTGGCCTACAACAACGGCGCGCCCGTGTTGCTGCGCGACGTTGCGACCGTGGTCGCGGGGCTCGAAGACAACAAGGTCGCCGCGCGCTATAACGGCGTGCCGGCGGTCGTCATCGACGTGCAGCGCCAGCCCGGCGCCAACATCGTCGGCACCGTCGACCGGCTGAAGAAAATCCTGCCGAAGCTTGAGGCCGCCCTGCCGGCGGGCGTGAGGCTGGATGTGGTCGCCGACCGCACCGGCACGATCCGCGCATCGGTGCGCGACGTGCAGTTCACGCTCCTGCTCTCCGTCGCCCTCGTGGTGATGGTGGTGCTGGTCTTCCTGCGCACGCTGAGCGCGACGATCGTCGCGGGCGTGACCCTGCCGCTGTCGCTGATCGCCTCCTTCGGCATCATGTATTTCGCGGGCTTCAGCCTCGACAATCTCTCGCTTATGGCGCTGACCATCGCGACCGGCTTCGTCGTCGACGACGCCATCGTGATGATCGAGAACATCATGCGCTATATCGAGAAGGGCGAGAAGCCGATGGCCGCCGCCTACAGGGGCGCGGGCGAGATCGGCTTCACCATCGTGTCGCTGACCGTCTCGCTGATCGCGGTGTTCATCCCGCTCCTGTTCATGACGGGCATCGTGGGGCGGCTGTTCCGTGAGTTCGCGCTGACGCTGACCATCGCCGTGCTCACGTCCATGGTCGTCTCGCTCACGCTGACGCCGATGATGAGCGCCAGGCTCTTGCGCCTGCCTCGCCACGGGGAGTCCGCGCCTTGGTATGCGAGGCTCGCGGAGGCGCCGCTGACGTGGCTGTTCGCCTTCTACCGGACCACGCTCGACATCGTGCTTCGGTTCCGCAAGCTGACGCTCCTCGTGGCCGCGCTGACGCTTGTCCTCACGATCGCCATGTATCTCGCGATCCCGAAGGGCTTTCTGCCCGATCAGGACACGGGCTTCCTCACCGCCGAGACGGAAACCGCGTCCGATGTCTCCTTCGAGCGGATGAACGCGCTTCAGGGGCAAGTGGAGCGCATCATCGGCAAGGATCCGGACGTTCTCGGCGTCGTGTCCGTGGTCGGCGTCGGCGTGACGAACGCGACGCCCAACGCCGCCCATTTCGCGCTGACCCTGAAGCCGAAGAACGACCGCGCGGCCAGCGCTCCGCAAATCCTTAAGCGCCTTACCGAGGCGACGCGCGACCTCCCCGGCATCGACACAACCTTCCAGGTGGTGCAGGACATTCAGATCGGCACCGCCCGCAGCAGCACACAATATCAATACGTCATCGTCGGCCTCGACCGGCAGGGCTTTTCCGGCTGGGCCAAGAAACTTGAGGGGGAGCTGAAGCAGGACAGCCGCCTCGTCCACGTCTCGTCCGATCTCCAGGAAGACGGCAGCGCGGTGCTGATCAAAACCGACCGCGTGATCGCGGGCCGGCTCGGCGTCACCATGCAGGCGCTCAACGATATGCTTTACGACGCCTTCGGCCAGCGGCAGATTTCGACCATCTACGGCCAGTCGAACCAGTATCGCGTGATTCTTGAAGTCGATCCGAAATTCCAGACCAACCTGTCGGCGCTGGGCTCCATCTATGTTCCGGGCAACGCCATCAGCAATTCGACGGCCGGCAATTCGGTGACGGGCCTTGCGAGCGGCGGCGGCGCGACGAATTCCTCGATCACCGCCGTGCCGGCCATCGGACAGGGACGCGGCGCGCAGGTGCTGCTGCAATCGTTTGCCACCATCGAGCGCACCATCTCGCCGCTGTCGGTCAACCACGTGCAGCAATATCCGGCGGCCACCATCAGCTTCGATGTCGCGCCGGGCGTCTCGCTGGACGCGGCGGTGCAGGCGGTCGCCGATGCAAGCAAGCGCATCGGCATACCGTCCTCCATCGTGGGCAGCTATACCGGCGCCGCGGCCGAGTTCAACGCCTCGCTCGAAAGCACGCCCTTCCTTATTCTCGCCGCCGTGGTGACGATCTACATCATCCTCGGCGTGCTCTACGAGAGCTTCATTCATCCCTTCACGATCCTGACGACGCTGCCTTCGGCGGGCATCGGCGCGCTGCTCGCGCTTGAACTGTTCGGCATGGAGTTCTCCTTCATCGCGCTGATCGGCATCGTCCTCCTGATGGGCATCGTGAAGAAGAACGCGATCATCATGATCGACTTCGCTCTCGACGCCGAAAGAAGCCGCGGCATGAGCGCGCCCGACGCGATCCGCGAGGCCTGCCTCCTGCGTTTCCGGCCGATCATGATGACGACGGTCGCGGCGCTCTTGGGCGCGCTTCCGCTTGTGATGGGCAGCGGCCCTGGCTCGGAGCTTCGCACGCCGCTCGGCGTCACCATCATCGGCGGCCTCTTGCTCAGCCAGATCCTGACGCTTTACACGACGCCCGCGATCTACCTCGCCATGGACGGCCTGAAGAGGCGGATCGAGCGATTGTTCGGCTGGGACCGGGAAACAGGCGCCGAGCCCTCGCCGCCGCCTGGCGATGGCATGGCCGGGCCGCCGCCCGCGCCGGCGCCGGCCGCGCCCGAAACGCGGGGCTAGGCGATGAATCCGTCCGCGCTCTTCATCAGGAGGCCGATCGGAACGGTGCTGATGGCGATCGGGATCTTCCTCGCCGGCGCCGTCGCCTACACGAAGCTTCCCGTGGCGAGCCTGCCGAGCGTCGACATGCCGGCGGTGCGCGTCAGCGCCGCGCTGCCCGGCGCCGACCCCGAGACGGTGGCCGCGACCATCGCCGCCCCCCTCGAACGCAGGATCGGAGAAATCGCGGGCGTGAACGAGCTGACTTCGACAAGCCAGCTCGGCTCGACCAGCATCCAGGTGCAGTTCGACCTCTCGCGCAACTCGGACGACGCAGCGCGCGACGTGCAGGCGGCCATCAACGCCGCGCAGGCCGATCTCCCCACCACGCTGACGCGCCGGCCGACGCTCAGGAAATCGAACGCCGCCGCCGCGCCGATCATGATCCTCACCATGACCTCGCCCGTGCGCAGGCCAACCGATCTCTACGATCTTGGCGATCTCATCGTGAACACGCGCATCAGCCAGGTCGACGGCGTCGCCGAAGTGCTGCTCGGCGGCGCGCAGACGCCCGCGGTGCGCGTGGTGGCCAACCCCGGGGAGCTTACTTCCCGCAGCATCGGCTTCGAGGATGTCCGCACGGCCATCACCCAGGCCAATTCGCTCGCGCCGATTGGAACGCTCAACGGGCCGGACAAGTCCACCATCGTCACCACGAACGGCCAGATCGATCAGCCTTCCGATTACGCGGCTCTCGTCGTGAAGGTGAAGAACGGCGATGTCGTGCGCATCGGCGATATCGCGCAAGTCGGCACGGGCACGAGCAACAGGCTCGCCGCGGGCTACTATAACAGCGACAACGCCGTCATTTTCATCATCTTCAAGACGCCTGACGCGAACGTCGTCAAGACGGTGGATCGGATCTACGCGCTGATGCCGGAGTTGAAGCGGCTTCTTCCGGCGGACGTGAAGCTGATCGTCTTGAACGACCGCACCAAGACCATCAAGGCAAGCATTTCGGACATTCAGAAAACGATGCTCGCGAGCATCGCGCTCGTGATGCTGGTCGTCTTGATTTTCCTGCGCCGCATCGTTCCGACGATTGCGGCGGGCGTCGCCGTGCCGCTGTCGCTCGCGGGCACGGTCGGTTTCATGTGGCTGTCCGGCTATAGTCTCGACAACATCTCGCTGCTGGCGCTCACCATCTCCGTCGGCTTCGTCGTGGACGACGCCATCGTCGTCATCGAGAACTGCTACCGCAACATGGAGGCGGGGCTGAACCCGCGCGAGGCGGCTTTGCAAGGCTCGCGGCAGATCGGCTTCACTATCATATCCATCAGCCTGTCGCTCGTCGCCGCCTTCATCCCGCTTCTGTTCATGGGCGGCCCCATCGGGCGGCTGTTCGGCGAGTTCGCCTGGACGCTCACTTATGCAATCCTGATTTCGGCGGCGATCTCGCTGACGCTCACGCCGATGATTTGCGGCCGGTTCATCCGCCGGCTGCCGCGCTCCCGCGAAACCTGGTTCGACCGGCGCATCGAGCCCGTTTTCGAGCGCATGATCCGCTTTTACGACCGGACGCTCACCTATGCGCTTCACCACCGCTGGCTCATGCTGATCGTCACGCTGACGGCGCTGGCTATCACCGTCAACCTTTACATCGTCATGCCCAAGGGGCTTGTGCCGCTCGGCGACACGGGGCTCGTCATGGGCTATGCGCGGGCCGCGCCCGAGGTCTCCTTCGAGGCGCTCGAAGACATTCAGAAGCAAGTCAATAGGATCATCGACTCCGATCCCGCCGTCGATGGCGTGGCCGTTTCCATCGGCGGCACGTCGGGATTTGGGCAAAGCAACCAGGCGCGCTTCTTCATGTCGTTGAAGCCCATCGAAGAACGCAAAGCGTCGGCGATGGAAGTGATCGGCCGCCTTCGCAAAAAGCTCGGGGCCATCAAGGGCGTGGACGTGACAATGTTTCCGGGCCAGGAAATCCAGTTCGGCGGCCGCCAATCCCGCTCTCAATATCAGGTGACGCTCTGGGGGCCGGATTTGAAGGAAATCGCCGAGTGGCTTCCGAAGCTGCAAGCGCGCGTGAAGCAGGTTCCCGGCGTCGTCGATGTCAATAACGACCGCGAGTTGGGCGGGCCGCAGGCCACCGTCACAATAGACCGGGTGAAGGCGGCGAAGTTCGGCGTCGCGGTTAAGGATATCGACGCGGCGCTGAACGACGCCTTTTCGCAGCGCGCCGTCTCCACGATCTACTCCTACCGCAACCAATATAACGTGATCCTCGAAGCGACGCTCAATGACCAGCGCAGCCTGGAAGCGTTCCAGAATGTCTATGTGAAAGGCAGCCAGGGGCAGACGGTGCCGCTCGGCGCCGTGGCGGGGATCGGCGTCGATTCGGTGCCGCTGGTCGTCGCCCACACCGGGCAGTTCCCCGCGGTGACGATCAGCTTCAACACGAGCCAGGGCGTCTCGCTCGGTCAGGTCCTGCCGCAAGTCCTGCAAATCGCGAAAGACCTGCAACTCCCCGAGTTGCTGCATTTTGAGCTGGCGGGCGAAACGCTCGCGCTTCAGCAGGAGCAGTCCTCGGAGGTCTTGCTGATCGTGGCCGCGCTTGTCGCCGTGTATCTCGTGCTCGGCATCCTCTACGAGGATTCGGTGCACCCGTTCACCATCCTTTCGACGCTGCCGTCGGCCGGATTCGGGGCGCTGTTGACCCTGCATGCGACGGGGCAGGGACTGTCGATCATCTCGTTTATCGGCATCATCCTCCTCATCGGCATTGTGAAGAAGAACGGCATCATGATTGTGGATTTCGCGCTCGATGCCGAGCGAAGGGGCGGACTGTCGAGCGAGGACGCCATCCGGCAGGCCTGTCTCGAACGGTTCCGGCCCATCCTGATGACGACGCTCGCGGCCATGTTCGGCGCGTTGCCGCTCGTGCTCGCGTCGGGGCCGGGTTCGGAGCTTCGAACGCCGCTCGGCTACACCATCATGGGCGGTCTCGCCGTGTCGCAGCTCCTGACGATCTACACGACGCCGGTGATCTACCTCTGGCTCGATCGCTTACGCGGGCGGCGCGGCAAGAGGGACGCGGCGCCAGCGGCGGAGGCCGTGGCGTCATAGCCTAAGCGCCGGCTTTATCCTCGGAATCGAAGAAGAAACCCGAGGCGCCCGTTTCGCCGTCCGGGGCGCCGGACTGCTTGCCGCTGAAAAGACGGGCGAACGCCTCCGTCTCGGGGGGGTCCCCGGCGCGCTTTTGCATCGCTTGCGCGAGCATGTCGAAGGTTTCGCCCCAGGCGATGGCTATCTCCTCGTTGAAGTCCTTGCCGAGGAGACGCGCAAGCGCATGAAGCAGGGCCTCGCGCATGAAATCGTAATGCTGGGGACGCACCCCGTAGCTGGTTTCATGGCGTGTCCCGAGAGCGCCAACCCCCGGAATAACCGCCTCGCCGCCCTTTGCGGTAACAGGAAGAAAATGCCGGGAGCGGGCTTTGATCCTTGCGAATTCCGCCAATAATTTTGCGAGCTTGAGGTATTGCTCGGGCATGTCTCCCTTGAAGAGAGGGCGCGTCTCAGGCGAGATCTCGAACAGTCTCGTGTAGACGGCCTCCCCCAGTTCAGGCAGCCGGTGCTCCAGTTTCCTGAAGCTTTCGGCAAGGGCTCGCACCTGGACCGGCGTCACGCAGCTTCTCCCATCGTAGCCCCATCGAACTCGCCGATTAATGACTATTAGGAAAAACTTTCAAAAGGCAAGGATAAAATTATGCTTCCGCCAGCGCATCGGACGTAAAGCCGGAATTGCCCTCACTCCCGGCGTCGTTCCCGCGAAGGAGCGGTCAGAAAATCCGCATCGCTTCATTTGTCATCGCCGCGCCGCTTATTATCATGGCCGGGCCTGACCCGGTTTTCCAGCGCCGGATCGCCGTCCTCCCCAGCCGCCGGGCGCATTAACCATGCAAGGCTTGCCGGGGCCGCCAATGAAACCGCGCATTTACCAAACCGGCCGTTTTACGGTGTTATAATACCGTAAAAACAGGTTTTTTGCCAAACGAACCCAATAGGGTTAATCGCGGGGACGACGGAAAAGCGGCTGCGCCCGATTAAAAGCTCGATGCGCTAATCGTCGGCGCCGGCCTTTTTCCTGGCGGGTTTTGCGGCGGCGGGCTTCGTCTCCGCCTGGCGGGTGGCGACGAGGCGGCCCATGCGGTCGGAGCGCTCAAGCTCCGCCAGACGCGTTTTCACCTCCGCCATGAAACGCCGGATCCGTTGCGCATTGCGTCCGAGGTCATGCTGGCCAAACCGGGAGGAGGAGCGGATGTCGATCTTGGCGGCCTTCGACGATCCCGTGATCCGAATCGAGATGTCGTCCGTGAAGCCGAAAATGAGCGTGCGGTCGACCGCTTCGATGTGTCCGCTTCGCGCGCCTTCGGGCGCCTGCTCGTCGATGATCTTCCAGTTCAAGGCCTTGATGGCCTCCAGCACCGTCGCATAGACGTCCACCGGCGGCCGCGGCGCCACAAGCGGCTTGATGTCGGGGTAGGCGGCGGTTTGCAACGCGCCGAAGGACGGCTCGTAATGGACGGGGTTCGCGACGCCTTGCCGGATTTTGGCCACGCGGTCGAAAGCCGGAGGCGACGCGGTGTCGGTCGTGATTTCGTAAATCCTCGGCAGTCGAAGAAGCGCGGGAAGCGACCATAACGGCGTCGCAAGGACGAGCGCGCTCAAGAAAACGGCGGCCGAGGCTCGCCCGGCGCCGACGCGGCCTTGGTTCCAGATCGAGACAAGCGCCGCCGCCGCGAGCGAGAGGCTTACGGCCGCGCCCGCCGCCGCGCCGCCAAGCGCCTTGAGCGCCAAGGGCGTCGAAAGCCCAAAAAACCTGTGCCAGACGAACACGCCGGCGAAAACGAGGAGCGAGAGGAGCGCGATGCGATAGCTCCAGGCAGCTTTCTGTGACACGTGCTCGGTATAGCGCAAAGGCGTCGCTCCGCTGCTTGGCTGTTCATTTCTCGCGAGATCGCTTGCCGTTTTCAAAAATGTAATGAAGAATGTTCTTGCACTGTCGCAATTGAGACACCGAATCACCTGACCCTGATCGCGATACAGACCTTAGAAGTTAGACTGCTGTTAGTAAATAATGGAGTGGGACCGTGAGTGACGATCATCAATGGCGGCAGCTTGGTTCGGTTGTCAACGCTGTGCTGATGGACGCGCGGACAAAGGCGATACGGAGAGGAGCGCTTTCCAAGACGCCGGATAGCCCGCTGCCACAGAGCGCGAAACGCGACGGCGGCCTCGCCCCGGCTAAGCTCGGAAACGGCTTTCTCGCGGGCGATGGCCCCGCTGTTTCCAAGCCTATGCAGCTTGAGCTCCCCTTCGGGATCGCGCCCGCGCCTCATGGGGAGTTGGCGCCTCGGGCGCCGCGCGGCGCCCGGCTGATGTAAGCCCGCGCTCTCTGAACGAACGAGCGAGACGGCAAAGCCGCGGCTAAAGCGTCTGATGGCGCGCGCGCGCCGCTCGCTCTATGGCGGCCGTCACAAGCTTGTCGAGGCACAGCTGGTCGCGCAGAAGCTCAAGCAGCCTTATCTCTTCGTCGGGCACGCGAAGGTCCGCCGCCGCGACTTCCACCGCCAGCGCATAGGCGGTCTCATAGAGCTTTTTAGGAAGAGCGGTCTCGATCTGTTCGAGAAGAGCGTCAAGGCCGTCCTCCTCGCTCAAGAGATCGCCGCAGCGCTCCGCGACTTTGGCGAGATTGTTCTCGTCGAAGCCCATGAACACCGGCATCTGCCGCACCACCTGAGCGATGCGGTCGAGTTCGCGGTCCGATATCTGGCGGTCGGCCGCGGACATGGTGATCATCAGATAGATGAGTGCTTCGTGAGGCGTGATCTTCGGCATGGGACGTCTCGTCGCTGTTTCGTCTAGGTTTAGGCTGACGCTCCCGGCGGCGCAAGATGAGATGTCTGAAAAGGTCCATCTCTTGCGGCCGGGAGCGTCAGGCCGAACGCAGCACGAGAACTGGCGACGGTTAGCTCAGAAAAGACGGGACACGAGCGCCGCGCTATTCCTTGTCGCGGGGATTATCCACGGGTTGCAGGCGGATGGGCTTTCCGCTGCCTTCGACCCTCTGCGCGGCGGTCACGATGTCCCCGGCCTTGATGATGAGGTCGCGCACGGCCGCCACGCTTTCGGCCACCTGGACCCAGCCTTCGAGTTCGTTCATGAAGACGTCGGACCCGCCATGCGCGCCCTTGCGCACGCGCTGAATATCCTCGACGCAGATCAGCGTGATATTGCCAGCGGTGTCGTGAAGTTCGATGAACATGGACGCGATCCTCCCGAACAGGCTAACAGCCGGCTGGCGAAGCCGGCTTCGCCGAAGGCCCGAACTTATATCACCCAAAGGCAAATGGTGGGGCAATTATTTTGATGGCCCCGCGCGCCGCGCTCTACCGGAGCCGCTGGGCGCCGCGCAAGCTCATCGGGTTTTGCTTCAATATTGCAGCAGGTTTCGTTGAGTGTTCCAACCCATCGCTTGCGCTCTCAGTACTTTAGAATTGATCTAATTTAAAAAGAAAAACATTGCACGCCCTATTCGACAACACTAAGAATAGGGTCGCCGCGCGGGTTATTCCATTCGTCGCGGCGTGGAATTCAACTCCGCAAAAAAAGACAGCGTCGCCGAACCGGCGGTCGCGCATAAGAGAAACGAATACAAGATGGCGCCATCGAACCTGCTTTGGTTTCTTCTTCTGACTGCGGCTTTCGCAGCAGCCCCGTCGAGCGTCCGCGCCGACAACTCCTACCCGCTCGGGCTCACGCTCAAGGATCACGTATTCTATCCGTCCGAGCTGAAAGCGCCTGCCGGCAAGGACATCGTCATCACGCTCAAGAACGAGGACAACAGCTTCGAGGAGTTCGACAGCGACTCCCTCCACACAGAAAAGATTGTCACCGGCAATGGAAAGGTTACGATCAAGTTGAAGCCGCTTGCCGCGGGCCGTTATCCCTTCCGGGGCGAAAATCATGAAGAGACCGCGAAGGGCGTATTGATCGTCGAATAGGAGCGCAGATGCTTGCCGCCGCCATTATCGTTTTTCGCGAGGTCATCGAGGCCGGCCTGATCGTGGGGATCGTGCTTGCCGCCACGAGGGGCGTTCGCGGGCGCATCGGGTATGTGCTGGGCGGCATCGTCGCGGGCCTCGTCGGCGCAGGCCTTCTCGCCGCGTTCATGGGATCGATTTCGAGCGCCCTCAATGGAGTGGGACAAGAAATCTTCAATGCATCGGTTCTCGGCGTGGCCGTGCTCATGCTCGGCTGGCACAATGTATGGATGGCCACGCATGGACGTCAGCTGGCGGCAGAAAGCGTGGCCGCCGGGCAAGCGGTCGCATCCGGCGCGAAGACCTTGATGGCGCTGGCGTTCGTCGTGGGAATTGCGGTCTTGCGGGAAGGGTCCGAGGCCGTTTTGATCTTGTATGGCATTTTGATCGAAAATGCGGACGGAGTGTGGAGCACTTTCTTCGGCGGTCTTCTGGGGCTTGCCGGAGGGGTGGCTTTAAGCTTCGCAATGTTCTTTGGGCTCGTCCTGATACCCTCGCGCTATCTTTTCAGCGTGACGAGCTATCTCATCGCGTTCCTCGCCGCCGGCATGGCGTCGCAATGCGTCCATTTCCTGGATCAGGCGGACATCCTGAACGCGCTCAGCACGACCGCATGGGATACGTCGTGGCTCCTCGGCGCGAGCAGCATCGCCGGGCGTGTCCTGCACACGCTTCTGGGCTATGACGACAGGCCGTCCGTCATGCAAGTCGTCGTCTACCTCGCCACGCTGATTACGATCCTCGCGGCCATGCGCGTCTTAGCGCCGGGAAAGCCGCGGCCTAAGCCGGCGCTCCAGGAGACGCCCGCGCCCGCGAAGCCGCGCGTCACTGCCTGAAAGCCATACGGATTTTCCTATGCGCTTAACCATTTCGCCCAACATTGGCCTTATCGGAGTGCTCTGACGTGGCGTTCAGGCATGCGGTGTGTGGGCGCCGCTTATTGGGCGGGCAAAAGATGAAAAGCAAAGCGCTTGGCTTGCTGCTTGTTTTAGTGAGTTGCGCGGGCTCCTACGCAAAAGATTGCGATTTTAACGGACAGAAGAATTTCCTATCCCGAGTGGTCGCGATCGATCCCAAGGGTGAGAACCCGGCGGATGGAAAAGGCGAAGAAAGCAATGGCCCGCTGCTGAAGCTCGGCGCCAAGGAAATCGTGCTCACCTTCGATGGCGGCCCGCATGCGTCCTACACGAAAAACGTTCTCGACATTCTCGATCACCATTGCGTGAAGGCGACGTTCTTCTTCACCGGGAGCGCCGCCTGGAGGAATCCGGCGGCCGTGCGGGACGTGGTTCTGCGCGGGCATACGATAGCGGCTACGGCGTGGACGGCGGGCGCGGATTTCGATTCGCTGTCCTTCGAGGCGGCGAAAATCGAAATCGGCAAGGGGCTGACGGCGGTCGCCCGCGCCGCGAACGCGCCGGCCGCGCCGTTTGTGCGGCTGCACGCGAAAAATCCGGCGCCCGACCTGCTGAGCTACCTCAAGGACGAGGGGCTAGGCCAGTGGCCCATCGATGTGGCGGCGGGCGACGACGCGCCGGGGCTGACGGCGACGAAGCTCGCAAACGCCGCCATCGCCAGGGTCGAGGCCGCGGGCAAGGGCGTCGTCCAATTCCACGACACGAGCAGGGCGACCGTCGACGCGCTCGACAGCATCCTCCTGAACCTGAAGCTTGCGGGTTACAAGGTTGTGCATGCGGTCCCCGCCGCGAGCTTCACGCCGAAGGATGAATATCTCGCCGAGCTGTCCAAGGCGGCGGCGCCCTCGCCTGCGCCGTCGCGCGCGAGCCATGCGATGGTCGAGGCCGCAAGGCGGGGCGCCCGAGGCGGCGACAATGGCGAGGAGCGCGTTCAGCGGCCGCGGCGCAGGAGCGAGCGGCAAAGCAGCACGGAAGATCGCGGCCCCCGCGATTCGCGCGCGCGGCGCGAGCTTGCGGCGCCTTAAGCAGACTCCCCCGACTTACCCAGCGCATCGCCATCCCGGCTATCGGCGCGCATCGTCATCCCGGCCAAGCGAAGCGCGAGCCGGGATCGCAAAAAAATCGGCTCTGCGATTTGTTTCGATCCCGGATTGTATGTTTCTGGGACGACACATAAATGACATCCGGGATGATAAACGAAGGCAATCCGCTGGCTTACTTGGGAAACTCTAGGCTACGACCGCGGCGAGCGCGGGTCGGGAGAGATATTCGCTTGCCAAGCGGCGCTGTTGCGGCAAGCTTCGGCGCATGCCCGAACTCCCTGAAGTCGAGATCGTAAAGCGCGGCCTCGCGCCCGTCATGGAAGGCGCGTCGTTTGTGGCGGTCGCGCTGAACCGCGCGAATTTGCGCTTTCCCTTCGAGGCGGGTTTTGCGAAGCGGCTGACAGGCGAGCGCGTGGCGCGGCTGGCGCGCCGGGCCAAGTATATCCTCGCGGAGATGGAAAGCGGGCTCGCGCTCGCCATGCATCTCGGCATGACCGGGCGGTTCACGATCCTGAGCGCAGCAGCGGGCCGCGCTGTCACGCCGGGCGCGTTCTATTACGGGGCAGACGCCGACCCGCGCCACGATCACGTCGAATTCCAGATGAGCACGGGCGACGCCGTCCGCTACAACGACGTTCGGCGGTTCGGGTTTATGACGCTGCTGGCGGCGAGCGATAAGGAGCGGCATCCCCTGTTCAAGGGCCTCGGCGTGGAGCCCCTGTCGGAGGCTCTCACGCCCGCTTATCTCGCGAAAGCCGCATCCGGCAAGACGCAAGCCTTGAAGGGCTTCCTGCTCGACCAGCGCATCGTCGCGGGGCTCGGCAACATCTATGTCTGCGAGGCGTTGTTCAGGGCCGGTCTGCCGCCCGAGGCGCCCGCGGGCGCGCTCGCCGAGGGAAGACGCGGCGGGGCCGCGGCAAAACGGCTCTGCGCGAGCATCAAGCGCGTGCTCGAAGATGCGCTCGAAGCCGGCGGCTCCTCGATCCGCGATTACCGCCACGCCGACGGCTCGGGCGGCGCCTTTCAGGAAAAGTTTGACGTTTACGGACGGAGCGGCGAGCCTTGTCATAGCGGCTGCGGCGCGCTCATCGAACGCAAGGCGCAGCAAGGCCGCTCGACATTCTTCTGCCCGCGCTGCCAATCTAAGGTGTGAAAGGGAATTGCGATGGCTTTCGAGACGGTGCTTTTCGAGAAACGGGGCAAGGTCGGCCTCATTACGTTCAACCGCCCGCAGGCGCTCAACGCGCTGAACGCGCAGCTCATTTCGGAGATGAACGAGGCCCTGGACGCCTGCGAGGCCGACGAGGAAATCGGCGCCGTGGTGCTGACCGGCTCGGAGAAGGCGTTTGCCGCCGGCGCCGACATCAAGGAGATGAAGGACAAGTCGTTCGGCGACGTGGTCCTGAACGATTTCATCGCGCCGTGGGAGCGCCTGTCCCGCTGTCGCAAGCCCGTCATCGCGGCCGTCTCCGGCTATGCGCTTGGCGGCGGCTGCGAAATTGCGATGATGTGCGACTTCATCATCGCGAGCGAGACGGCGCGCTTCGGCCAGCCGGAAATCATGCTCGCCGTCATTCCCGGCGCGGGCGGAACGCAGCGGCTTACGCGCTATGTCGGCAAGTCGAAGGCGATGGACCTGATCCTCACCGGCCGGAACATGGACGCAAGCGAAGCGGAGCGCTGCGGTCTCGTGTCGCGGGTCGCGCCCGTCGCGGACTACTTGAACGAGGCCATGAAGGCGGCGGAGAAGATCGCCAGCTTCTCGCTCCCGTCCGTCATGCTGGCGAAAGAATCCGTGAATCGCTCCTTCGAGAGCACTCTGGCGGAAGGAGTGCGCTTCGAGCGGCGCCTGTTCCAGTCGCTCTTCGCCACGGAGGACCAGAAGGAAGGCATGGCCGCATTTGCGGAAAAGCGCCGCCCTCAATTCCGTAATAGATAATTTGATCTAACTCAAAGGCATTGGACAGGCGCGCGCGCAACCGTTACCCTCTTTTGAAACGTGACGTAACATCCTTTCGGGGACTGTTTGAAAACAATGTCGAGCCATGTAGCTGAACGCGCCCATTTCAACCCCGGGCGATGTGAGGCCTGCTTTATCCGGCATCGCGGGATATGCGGCGTGCTGTCGGTGGAGCAGATTGAGAAACTCAGCTCAATAGCCCGCCGGCGCACCGTGCCGGTCAATCACTACATCTTCCGGGACGGGGACGAGGCCATGTCCTTCGCGGCCATAGTCTCCGGCGTCGTCAAGCTCATCAAGACGACGGCGGAGGGCGAACGGCATATCGTCGGGCTCGTTTACGCGCCGGAGTTCCTGGGCCACACCTTCGCCGAGCAGCACCGCTTTTCCGCCGCGGCGGCGACCGAAGTCGACATGTGCATGTTCCCGCGCGCGTCCTTCAACCGCCTGCTCGACGAATATCCAGAACTTGAGCGCTGGCTGTTCGAGTTCACCGTCCGCGAACTCGACATCAGCCGCGACTGGACGCTCATGCTCGGGCGCAAATCGTCCTACGAGCGCGTGGCGAGCCTGCTCCTCATCATCGCGAAGCGGTCGCGCGAGGCGGGCTCCCAGCCGGCCGCCGAAAATTACGCCGAGTTCCAGCTGCCGCTGACGCGCTCCGAGCTTGCCGATTATCTGGGGCTGACGCTCGAAACCGTAAGCCGCAAGATCAGCGGACTGAAGAGGAAGGGCTTGATCGAGCTTCGCACGACGCGCGACATCGTGGTGCCGAACATCGAAAATCTGGCCGAAGCCGCGAATATGGAATTCAATGGCGACGCGCTGCCCGCGCCGCGCGCGACGTGCCGCAACGGGGAAAAGACCCGGCCCGATCCTCAATTCCCGGCGTAGGTCCGAAGGGAATCGCATCGAAGCCGGACTATGACGAAAGACGCCGGTTCGTCCCCCGAAGCAGCCGCGCGGGCTACTCCTTCCGCGCCTCGACCTTCTCGGCCTCGATGCTATATCCGGTCTCCGCAAGGCCGGTGTATTGCGACGCAACCTTGAGCGCGCCGGTTACATAAACCGGATCGAACGAGCCTTCCACGTCGAAGCCCTTTGCCGTCTTCACATAGACGATCTGGTTCGGCGGCGGCGGCGGCACATGGATGCAGGCGCCCACGAAGGGCACCAGCAGAAACTCCTTGACGGTCGTCGCCTCGAAATCGAGCGGCACGACATAACCGCCGATGCGCACGCGCTTGCCGTCAAGCTCCGTCACGACCGCCGGCGCCGCGCCCGTCCCCGGCTGCAATCGCCGCTCGGACAGCCAGCGCTTGTCGTCCACGGTCGGCGGAGGCGGCGGCTCGCTTCCGCCCGCGCCGTTGAATGGGGTTGCGCCCGAAAGAAAGCTCTTCGCCTTCATGGCCTGCCCCGGAGCCGGCGCGGGCGCCGGCGGGACGAGCTTGCCCCAGTTCAGATCCATCGCGGGCTCGCTTTCGGCGGCGAAGACCGGGGCGGACAGGATCGCAAGGCCAAGGGCTATGGCGCGCAGAACGGAAGTCATGGCGTTTCCTCTTCTCAGAGCGCATTCGCTTTTGATGGAATCGAAATCGGATGCGCTCTAACTTTTTTGCCGTGCGTCTAATCGGAAAACCGCTTCACACTTTTCCGGACGCACTCTACGTGCGGACGGTCATACCATCGGCGAGAGAAAGGCGATAGGCCCGGAGCGCGGGAAGGAGACCGGCGAGAAAGCCCGCCGCCACGATGCCGGCCAGAACCGCCAGTTGATCCGGCGTCAAGAAATCGATGGCGATAGTGAGCCCGTAAGTCCGGTCGATGAACGGCCGCAGCACGATGAGCGCTCCGTAAAGCAGGGCCGTCCCCAGAAGCACGCCGCAAAAGGTGAGAAGGCCGGCCTCGGTCGCGAGCAGCGACAGAATGGTGAGCGGCCGCGCGCCGACCGAGCGCAGGATCGCCATCTCGCGGCGGCGCTCGTTGAGCGTGGTGAGAATCATCGTGACCATGCCGAGAAGCGCGGTCGCGACGACCATGGCGGAGATGGCCGAGAGCGCGGTTTCGGCGGTCCCGACAAGGCCCCAAAGCTCCTGGAGCGCGGCGCCCGGCAGGATCGCGGACAAGGGCTCTTCGGGGTATTCGTTGATGGCGCGTTGCAGGCGGAACGCCGCGAGCTTCGATTTCAGCCCGATGAAGGCCGCCGTGATCGCCTTCGGCTCCAGGTTCATTGTGCGAACCTCATCGGCGGAAACGCTCTCGCCGGGAATGCGCGCGCCGCTTTGCCAATCGACATGGATCGCCTCGATGGCTTGCAGGCTGACATGCACGGTGCGATCCACCGGCGTTCCCGTCTTGGCCAGCACGCCCGCCACGCGGAACGGCTTGTCGTCGTGCTCAAGGAACGAGACCGAGCCGAGGCCGTGCGCGACCACGATCTTGTCGCCGGTCTTGTAGCCGAGCTTGGCCGCCACATCCGCGCCGATCGCGGCGTCGAACAGGTCGCTGAACGGTCCGCCCGACGCGAACTCCAGCCCGCGCCCATGCCGGTAACGGTAGAGCCTGAAATAGTCCGGCGTCGTGCCCATCACGCGAAAGCCGCGATGACTGTCGCCGAGCGAGATCGGCACGATCCAGGCGATGTCGGGCCTGCCCGCGATGTCCCGATAGGTCTTCCAGGTGATGTTGTTCGTCGCGTTGCCGATGCGGAATACGGAATAGAGAAGCAGGTTGAGCCCGCCGCTGCGGGCGCCGACGATGAGGTCCGTGCCCGAGATGGTGTCCGCGAAGCTTTGGCGCGCGCCGATCCGCACCTTCTCGACGCCGAGCAGAAGCATCACGCTCACCGCGATGGAGACGATGGTCAGGAGCGCCGCGAGCCAGCGATTGGCGAGGGATTGCAACGCGAGGCGGATGACGATCATCGCCGCATCCCCTCACCCTGTCCCTCTCCCGCGCAAGCTCGCCTTGGCGAGCTTGCTACTCTGAGGTGTCCGCATTCGCGAGCGAATGCGGATGGGAGAGGGCACGCCCGGAAACTCCCTCTCCCAGAGGGAGAGGGCCGGGGTGAGGGGCGCCACGCTCATTCATGCCCGCCCCCTCGAAATCCTTGCGATGCCGGCCAGATCGACGACGCGCGTGAACCGCCCGCTCAAGCTTTCGTCGTGGCTGACCATGACGAGCGTGGCGCCAGCCGCGTCGAGGTCCGCGAACAGAAGATCGAGGAAGGCCTGCTGCCGGTCGCGGTCCAGCGACGACGTCGGCTCGTCGGCGATGACGATCTCGGGCGAGCCTATGAGCGCGCGCGCGGCCGCGACCCGCTGCTGCTGGCCCACGCTGAGATTGGCGGCGGAGGAGTTTGCGACGACCTCCCGTTCGAGTCCCAGGCTTTCGAGCAGCCGCGCCGCTTCGGCGTGAACGCCGCCTTGCGCGGCTCGCTTGCGCCGCTTGTCCGAAAAGCTCAAGGGAAGGACGACGTTGTCGATCACCGAGCCGTAGGGGAGGAGGTTGAACATCTGGAAGATGATGCCGTAATGCTCCGCGCGAAAGCGGTCCCGCGCCGCGCCTCGCAGCTTGGCGATGTCCGTTCCAAGAACGGCGATCGCGCCCTCTTGCGGAGAAACGATGCCGGCAAGCAGGGCGAGAAAGGTCGACTTGCCGCTTCCCGAGGGGCCGGCAAGAAAAAGCCGCTCGCCCTTCTCAATCGCGAAATCGTCGATGGCGAGGCTGAAGCCGTTGCGGCCCGGCCATGTAAATCGCACGCCCGACATGCGAACGACGGCCTCGCCGCCTCCGGCTGGGAGAATGCGTTCGGCCCCGGCGCGGGGTTCGAGTCCGCTCACAGCGCTCCCGTCAGATTGAGCGAGGGCTTGTCGCGCCCAACCTCGAAGCTCGACTGGCCGTTTGGCGAGATGACCGAAACATCGAGCTCCAGCGAATTCGGGAATTCCTTGAAATAGCCGAACGTCATCGAGGTAAGGCGATCCGGCGACGCGCACTCGAAAACATACGCGGCGCGAAACTCGGAGTGACGATGCTCCTCCTTCCCCTCGCTCCCGGCTTCATGCTCGTGTTCGTCGTCATGCTCCGCCTCGGTGGAAATATTCGCGGATTTGAGCGCGCAGGACGCCCCCGGCGAAGGCGCGAAAAGCTTGGGCCCATCGGCAAGCTTCGCCTTGGCGTTCGCGAGCGCCGCCTTCTGTTCGGCCGTGGCCGGTTCATGCTCGAAGCCCACGATGTCCATGCCCGGCGCCTCCAGTTCGAGCGATAACGCCTTGCCTTCGATCGCCATATTGAGGCGGCCATGGCCATGCACATGCGCGGAGAGTTGCCGGTGCTCTTCAGCCTGCGCCGATAGGGCGGCGCACATCGCGATCGTCGATGAAAGGAAAAGCGCGCGTAGCATGGACGTCCTCCAACGCCGGACGGGGCGTTTCACAAACTTTGGCCGTAACGTGCTACTCGTTTAGCCGGACGCCTCCGCTTGTCAAGGCAATTGATGTAACAGTATTACATGGGGCGCATCGAAAAGGCGCCCCCTCATCCTGAGCTTGTCGAAGGATGAAGCCGGGAATTCGTGCTTTTCAGTCTAATGCTAATGCTTGGAAAGCGTCGCGAGCGTCGACTGCTCCGTCCGGTCTACGCGGTCGCGGCCGTTCCGGGAGCCGTCGCCCTCCGAGGCGAGGAGCGTGCTGGAGCCGGGCGTCGCGGAGGACAGCTTGACAAGGAAGCCGTTCGGCAGGCGCACAAGGGCATACTCGACATAAAAGGATCGCGGCCCGGCGCTGCACGACGCGAAAACCTTCCTGATCTCGACGCCGTTCACAAAGCGGGGCGCCCGCTTGCCATTGGCGAATTCGCCCTTGCAGTTCCCGGTATCGGCGGCGGTGATTTCGCCGATGAAGCGGTCGAGGTCCACCGATGCGGCTCTTTCCACGGCCGCGAGCGAGCCGAAAGCGCCATCCTCGAACTGCCAGGTCAGCACGCTGGAGCTTTTCTCATCCGTGGGGAGGAAGCGGTAGTCGGCGAAGCCCGCGTTCTCAAGGATCTCGGTGGCGTAGGGAATGAGTTCCGCCCGCGCAACGACGCGAGGCCCGGCGCTGTCCTCTTTCGCAGCCGATTTCTCCACACGCGACTGATCCTTGTTCATGGCGGGGCCGAATGCATTCGCGCTCCGGCCCGCCACGCAGCGGCGGAGTTCCGTGATCGCTTTCGCGCTCCCCTTGAGGCTGAACGTCGCGTCGCCATAGGAGGAAAGCACGCGCAGCGTCGTTCCGCGCTCCAGGCGCTGAAGTGTTTCCTCCGAGAATGGCGCTTCGATCCGAATAAGCTGTCCGCCGGCTTCCGGAACGCCTTGCCCGGAATGGATCATCGTGTCGTCGGCATAGAGAGCGTAGGTCACCGGAGTGCTTGAGAAGCCTTCGGGCCTGATAAAGAGGAGGGACCAGCCGCCCCCGGCTTCAAGCACAATCGAAAGGCTAAGGCCTTTGTCGTAGCGCGCGCTTATCGCGCACAGGGCCACGCCGCCGTTGTCGTCGCTATAGTAGGCTTCGCCCTCCCAGGCGCCGGATTGAAACGCCTTCATGTGAAATGCCTTCGCCCCGCTGGATAGGACCGCTCCAGCAAGTATCGCGATGGCCAAGGCAATCGAACGCATATGTACCCCACACGCACGCGTAACCGAACGGCCCGCGAAAACCGCGGGCGCATCGCTCTACCGGCTGCCATGTTCTTAATATGGGCTTGCCGCCCCCCACCGTGCGTTTGTCTCTGTCTCCAGCCCCAAATCCGCACGCACCGTTTTCTACTTTATCAAAAAAATCCTATAAATTGAATCATTATTTTAGTGTGACGCGAGAAGCACATAATCAAATGCGCGCCCGCCCGCCTTCGGCAAGCCGCGCCGCGAGCGCCGCCGCGCCGCCGCGCCAGCGCCGGCGGCGTTCGATAACAGGGCTTGCATCCAGCGGAAGTTTGCGCAATAAATCCACGGCTCGCGGCGGTCGGCCGTTTGCGGGCAGAGCGGGCGTAGCTCAGGGGTAGAGCATAACCTTGCCAAGGTTAGGGTCGGGCGTTCGAATCGCCTCGCCCGCTCCAATAAAATCAAGGGCTTAGAGGTCACATCACCATAAGCCAAATTGTCCGGGTAAGCACAGGGTAAGCGCCAGAACGGGTTTGGTCGCCTTTTCGTCTGCCGCCTTCGCCCTCGATCCGCCGACGTTCCGCATCATGCGTGATGCGTCTGCGCGCTCAGCGATCTGTGCAGGCCGCTTCCTTCCAGCATACCGCAGCCAGCGTGGTGCGTGCGCCCTCAAGGCGCGCGGGCCGCGCTGGCTGCAACAGTGCCACCAATTGAGCATCTTTTTGTTTATGCCGCTCACTATGTCAGCCTTGTAAAAGCCGATGCAGGCAAGCTTAGGCATGCAAGCGCCACGATACCCAAAAATAGGTTACAGAATCTGGATTTTGATGGCCGCGTTATGCGGCGTCGCTCAGTGCTTTCCAGAGACGTGGATTGGGCGCAACATTGTTTTCGTTGTGTTATTTTTTGGCCTTGTTGCCTACGCTGCACTCGATACAGCTGTTGGAAGCATTTATCGAGAAATCGATAAGATCACAGTTCGGCTTGATAATGTATCCCGCGAAGTCGAGAGTGTGAGGCGGGGCCTGGAAAACGTCCATGACCGACTATGGAAAGCAGAGCATAAAGACGACGCCTCGTGTTCTTATGATGACCGATAGTGTAGCGAGTTAGTGGCGTGACTTCACTCTTGGAATAAGGCATTGGGTTTGCTCTGACTGCGGTACGTCGCATGATCGCGACGTGAACGCGGCTCTAAACATTCTCCGTGTCGGCCTGGAACTGTCAGGCTCCAGTTGTGGAAATCCCCGTCCTTTAGGGCGGGGAAGACGTTAAGAGGATTCCCTATGGAATTTAGATTCGTTGACTATATCGCGATGATAGCGATTTGCGGTATATGCGCAGGCCTGCGTCTGGACAAAGTAAGCGCGTGCTTAGTAATTGGTGCGTGGTTCGTTTTGCGCGGTCTGATCCCGGCCAAACGACAAAAGCCGGTTCGCTTCAGGAGAGACATACGACGCCAGGGACGATTGAGGCCAAAAGCCAGGACTTGGTTGCGCTGGCGGTATGAGCGTTCGCGGGTTAAGCATCTTGTCCGTCAACGCATTTAGAATTGCCTTTTTTCTGGCATCGTTCATGTTTTTCACGGCGGTGCTCAGCCACGCGCCGACGATTGGAACGCGAGAGTTTGCAGCTTCGAACAGCCCGACAGGAACGCCAGCACCTTTGTAATAATTAACGAATAATTAATTTTATCGAGTTTATGGGCAAGCAATAAAAAGGCAACGTCACGCAGAAAATCTTTGCCATCGATGACAGATGCTGTGAAGTTGTAAGTCTCTGGCGGGACCAGAAGCGTGCCGCCGCAATTCGAACTGAGCGACGCGATTGCAGCGTTGCGACTCCAAATAGATGCGAGCCTTTCGCCTCTTGGCAGCAACCATAGCCGGAATAGACCGCCGTCGTCGTCACCCTCGAAGGGCGATCCCGGCCCAACGAACGACTCCGCCGCGCTTCGAGCGTTCGAAGCCGAGATCGGCGAGCCGGGAGCCGAGCGCTTTCGGCGAAAGGACTTCGCATCCTTCGGCATCAGCCCATGCCAGGAAAGCGCGGTAGAGTTCCGCCGCCTTCTCTTCGCCCGTGGCCAGCTTCCTGCATCGCGCTTTGACGAATGACGCGACGGCATCGCGCGCCGGGCCCTCGATGCGCAGCGGTTCGATACCTTCATCGCAGGCGAGTGACATCGCGCGAGGAGTCGCGGGAAGCGCCACGGCGGCACGTTCCTCGCTGCGGTCCCTTCCATCGGCCGGCCTCGTCTTCGCCTGCGCGTGTCCGGCGCCCGCCGTCGCGACCCAAAGGCCAAGGCCGCTCCCGAGTTCGATCAGCACGGCAACCATGATCGCGAGCCCGTCCTTGATCGAGGCGGCGGATATGCCCGTCAGCCTGGATAGGCTATCGGCTTGAGCATCGGTGCTTCTGAGTGCGGCGGCCACGTCGATGCCTTCGAGCTTGACGGCAAGCCCCTCGTCCTTGGTGCGCAATCTCCCGGCTTCCTCGGCGCTGGCGAGTTCGCCCGAAAGCTTCTCGATCTTGGCGCACAGATCCCGTTCAAGGCTCCACGTCGGGTTTTTGCACTCGCCTGACGTTTCGTAATGGCGGCCCTGCTTGGCCGCTGCTATGTCGCCCCGAACAGTGCCCGCCGGGCGCTGAGGTCCAATCTCCTTCAGCCGGGCGGCGATCTTGGCGCGCTCCTGCTTCAGATCGGCGAATGAAACCTTACCCGCCGCCGCCTCGCTGGCCACGGCATCGCGGCCCAAGGCATACAGCCCCAACTCGGACGTGAACGAGTATGCCGAGAACGCGACGAACAGGACGACGCCGGCGGCGGCGCGCGGCGTCTGTCCGGCCGTGATCGCCGCAGCTATCGCGAGCGGCAGGATTGCCTTCAGCGCGTCAGCCGTGCCGCCAAGGACGCCGTAAAGCTGGCCTTCATTGCCGGGCGCAAGGTGTGTGCCGAAGACATAGCAGCACAAGATCGAGATGCCGGACAACGCCAGCGCCAGAGCGCTTCCCAGGATGACGCGCATGATGATTTTCCCCCGAAATCAGGATGATCCTGCCTTCCAAAATCAAGCCTATCGTCCTGCAATCGTCTTGAAATTGTCTTTACGATAGTCATGTTAATGTATAGACAAGCGTCTAGCCAAAAGGTAGTTTGGGGATGGGCCGGTGTCCAGCTTAGAATTGCGCCGGTCTGGACAAACGGGAGGAAAGGAAGGCCGGTCATGAAGGTGATTGCGTTCGTCAGTTCGAAGGGAGGCGTCGGAAAATCAACGCTTTCCGCGTGCGTGGCCGTCGAACTCGCCAAGGCCGGACACAGCGTCTATGTGCTCGACCTCGATCCTCAGCAATCCACGGCGGCATGGTGGCGACGGCGGAAAGGCCCGGACAATCCCCTTCTCGCGACCGGGGTTGAGTCGGTCTCTCGCGCCCTTCGAGCCATCAGGACGAAGAAAGCCGAGCGGGATTTCCTGATCGTGGACACGCCCGGAAGCTTCATGGCCGTCATAGACGACGCCATCGAGAATGCCGATTGCGTCGCCATCGTCGTTCAGGCGAGCGCCAAGGATCTCGAAGCTCAAGGCGCGGTCGAGGGGCTTGTCACCAAGGCGAAGAAGCACGCCAAGACGGTCTACGTGATCAACCGCGTCAATCCGAAGTCCGCGCTCACCAAAGCTGCCGCCGACGCCGTGAGCGCCAAGAGCATCCGGCTTCCGGTCACGATCTGCGACCGCGCCGATTATGTGAAGGCTGATGCACAAGGGCAGGCGGCCAACGAAACCAGCAAGGCGGCGAAGGCCGAAATCAGCGCGCTATGGAGCGCCCTACAGGAGATTGCAAGCCATGAGTGATACCGGCAACCCCTTCGATCTATCCGAGCCCGGAGACACGCTCCAAGGGCGCCTGGAAGGCGAAACGCTCGCACGCGGCCTCATGGATGGCCGGAAGCTCCGGCGCCGTGGCCGGGCTGAACAGGTTGCGTTGAAAACGACGCTCCTGAAGCGCCAGCAGCTGCAACGGCTCGCGCTCCGCATGAACCGCAGCCTTACCGAAGTCTTCGAGGAAGCCTTGGATGCGCTTGAGGAGAAGCTGAACAAGGGGAAGGGCGGCAAGTGACGACGAACGGCGCGCACTCGGCGCATGCGCAAGCGCTGGGCAAGCTCGACTTTGGCGAGATCGCAGCGGCGGCGCTCGCGCAATCGAAGACGCTGTTGCCGCGCTGGCTACCGGGCGGCGAGTGGCAGGGCCACGAATACGTCGTTCGCAACCCGACGCGCGCCGACGCCTCGCGCGGCTCGTTCAAGATCAACGGCGACACAGGCGTGTGGTGCGACTTCGCCAGCGGCGATAAGGGCGGCGATCTGATCGACCTCCGCGCCCTCATCGAGGGCAAGCCCCTTGTCGCCGCCGCCCGGTCCATCGCCGCCGAAATCGGCATCAAGGGCAAGGCGGCCCGTGGCGTGACGCTGGAGGCCTACGCGGCGGCCAAGCGCTTGCCGGTGTCGTTCCTCGCCGGTCTTGGCCTGGAAACCGTCGCGAGCCCCTACACAAGCCTTCCAGCCGTGGCGATCCCCTATCGCGATCAAGACGGCGAGCTTATCCGCATGCGCTACAGGATCGCCCTCAGCGGCAAGCCCAAGGTGGTTTGGGACCGGCAAAAAGATAGGCCGATTTCCCTCTATGGCCTCGACCGTCTCCCGGATAGCGCCTCAACCGTGATCATCGTCGAAGGGGAGAGCGATTGCCACACCCTATGGCATCGCGGACATGCGGCGCTTGGCGTTCCCGGTGTCGAGAACTTCAAGCCGGACCGCGACGATGCCGTGTTGAACGGGCTCGAAATCGTCGCGCTCATCGAACCCGGCGAAGGCGGCGAGGCCATGATGCGGCGGCTTCGGCTTTCGAAGCACGCGGCCCGGATCAAGACGGCGCGCCTCGATGGCTTCAAGGACGTTTCCGATCTGCATATCGCAGCGCCGGATCGTTTCGACGCCATTCTGTCGAAGGCGCTGGCCGAGGCGAAACCCCTCGGAGCGGCGAAGGCGGAGAAGAAGGCCCGGCAGACTGACGCAGACGACGATGAGGAGCGCAAGCCGACGCAAGCGGATCGCCTCGTGAGGCTTGCCGAGGACGGGGCGACGCTGTTCTGCGGCCCGGACGAGACGGCGTTCGCCTTGGTCGACGCGGAAGGGCACAAGGAAACGTGGCCGCTCCGGTCGCGCGGGTTCAAGTCGTGGCTCGTCTATCGCTACTTTCGCGAGACGGGCCGAGCGCCGAACGCCGATGCGATCAACCAGGCGCTCACCACACTGGGCGCCATCGCTATGTTCGAGGGCGACGCGGCCCCGGTGTTCACGCGGACTGCCGAGCATGCCGGACGCCTATACGTGGATCTGTGCGACGACGCTTGGCGCGCAATCGAGATCGACGCGAACGGCTGGCGGATCGTCGAGCATCCGCCCGTGCGGTTCGTGCGCACGAAAGGCATGCTGGCCCTTCCCGATCCCGTTCGCGGCGGCAAGATCGATGAGCTTCGCCCGCTCTTGAACGTCGCGGCAGAGGATGACTTCAAGCTCATCGTGGCGTGGCTCCTCGCGGCGCTTCGCCCGGCCGGACCGTTCCCGCTGCTGGCGATTTGCGGCGAAGCCGGATCCGCGAAATCGACCGCGGCGAAGGTTCTGCGAAGCTTGGTCGATCCCAACGTTGCCCCGCTGCGCTCCTCGCCGAAGGATGAGCGCGACCTATTCATTGGCGCGAGCAATTCGGCTTGTCTCGTCTTCGACAACCTCAGCACAATCCCGGCTTGGCTCTCAGACGCTCTTTGCCGCGTCGCGACCGGCGGCAGTTTCGCCACGCGAACGCTGCACACGGACAGCGATGAAACCATGTTCGACGTGTCGCGCCCCGTGGTGCTTACCAGCGTCGGAGAGGTGATCGCCCGCTCCGACCTTGCGGACCGCGCCGTGCTTGTGACGCTCGCCAGCATCGGCGAGGCCCGCCGCATGGCTGACGATGAATTCAACGCCAAGCTCGAAGCCGCGCGGCCGCGCATCTTTGGCGCCTTGCTCGATGCAGTCGCCGCCGGCTTGCGCAAGCTTCCCGAGGTGCGGCTCGACCGCATGCCGCGCATGGCGAACTTTATCAAGTGGACGCGGGCTTGCGAGGCTGGGCTATGGGAGCCGGGCGCAATTCAGGGTGCCTTCGACCGGAACGTTGCCGACGCGGTTGATAGCGTTCTGGAAGCCGATCCCGTCGCCGTCGCGCTGATGACCTTCCTTGAGCGCAATTCGGGCCGCTGGAAGGGCTCATGCAAGGATTTGCTTGAACAGTTGATTGCTTGGGCGCCGGAAGGCTCAACCCGCGACCGGAATTGGCCGAGGAGCCCGCAAGCGCTCACAAGCCGAATCACCCTTGCCGCGCCGTCGCTCCGCAAGAAAGGCATCGGCATCGAGCGCGCCAGGTCGCATGGCGTCCGCTCTGTTTCCATCACAACGGCGGCATAAGCCCTCGGCGGCTGCATCCTGCCGTCGACGGCGCGCAGGAACAGACCCTTTTTTGTTCTCGCTGTCCCTTTTCCTTGAATAGAGGGTGACCCCTCGGCACCACGGCACCCTTTCTTGCCTTTTTCTTTGCAGGTCAATCGCTTAGCGGGTGCCGTGCCCGGTGCCGTGAGGTGCCGAGGGTAGGGAATCGGGTGCCGAGGCCAGGAAGGCAAACGGGGTGCCGAGGCCGGGTGCCGAGGTCAAACCAAGATCGGCACCCTTGAAGCCGCGCTCAAGGCCTTGTTTTTCAATGGGTTGAGGGCAATACGGTGCCGTGGTGCCGTGGGTGCCGAGGGTCCGCGCCCATTTACGGGGAAGGCCGGAGCCCCATGCCCCGAGCCTGAATAGGTCCAGCGCTGAACGTGTTCTGAAGGTGTCTTGAACGTGGAAGGCGGCGCCCAATGCAAGGGACGCAGGGACACTGAGAAGGGACGCTGCAAAAGGAGGAGCGCCCCTTGTGGGGACCGAGCTAAGCTATTGCATTCAAGGGGAAATTCAGGCCTCAGGGGCGCTAGGGACGGCAGGGACGCTATTCCGCGCCACTTTAAGGGGAAAGCCGGACTATGCCTTCACAAGGCCCGTGTGCTTTTCGATCCGGGCAAGGCGCGCCTCGATGGCATTGAGCCGGCCGCCGGTAAGCTGATCGTGCTCATGCATGGCGGCCAAAATCTCCGAATGGCGCTCTTGCGTCCGCGCAACCTCTGTTACGGCATCGGCGACTTTGCCGAGAAGTCCGGCAAGAGCATGCTGCTCGGCGCGAAGTTCTGGGATCTCCGCCGTCTGTTTGCGCATCTCCGCGCGTTCGGCGCGAGCTTCCGCCAGTTCGGCGAGAATGCGCGCTTGCTGCTCGGCAAGGAATCGAAGGTCAACGTTCTCGGGAATCTCCGCCATCAGCCGATATTGCCGTTCTGACACGAAATGTGCAAGGGCAGCCTCGCTCACCGTGATCGCGGGCGGGAATGAGCGCCGTCTAAGCGCTCATCTTCCGGCCTACCTTTTCTCCTGTGGCGGCTTCCAGGATGCGATAGACCGAGGCCCGACCGATGCCGAGCTTCCGGGCAACCTCGGTCGCGCCGATCCCATCCTTGAGCAGCGTCAACACGTCATCAGCCTTCGCCCGTGCAGTTGGAGCGCGGCCCCTGTACTTGCCGTCGGCCTTCGCCTTGGCGATGCCTTCGCGCTGGCGCTCAAGCATGATCTCGCGCTCGAATTGGGCGATAGCGCCGACCATGTTGAAGACAAGGCGGCCCATCGGCGTTGACGTGTCGAGCTGAGGCGTCAGCACCTTGAGGCTTGCGCCCTTGGCGTGAAGCCGGGCCTCGATTTCGCACAGGTGCGCCACAGACCGGGCGATGCGGTCAATCTTGGTGATCACAAGCACGTCGCCTTCGCGGGCGAAGTCGAGCGCCGCCTCAAGCTGTTGCCGTTCCGCATCGACGCTCGAAAGCTGCTCGTTGAACACCTTGGCGACACCCGCCGCCTTCAGATCGCGAAGTTGAGCCTCAAGCCCGGCTGTCTGCTCCAACGTGCTGGTGCGCGCATATCCGATTTCCATTTCAACCCCCGTTTGTCTCAATGACGTTCTACACGTTATGAGAGCACTGTCTCAAAAAGTCAATCCTGACTTGTGCGAGACAGTTTTAGGGTGTTGCCTCAATGACTCACTAGGGCAAGCCCTAGCGAGACAATCCAGCCTGTGACAGCGCTGCAACACAAGCGGCAAACGTAAGCGGAGCCTTGCGAGACGCCTTCTCGTTCAACGCGCTTTTCGAGGGAACGCGTCGGCCCGCCACCCTGGTAGCGGCCGACATTTCCCCGCCGCTGAGCCTTCAAATTGCAAGGCTTTCCCGACATGGCGCACGAAATGGCCTTGTCCTAACTCATAGCGCGCCCGTGGCTGGCGATCCCATTTTTTTCGTGGGGTAGACACGCCAGCGCTTTCGCCCGTCTGCGGGCCGCTGGCGAGTCCTACGCGCTCCGCCGTTTCTTGATGTCATGCGGCCCGGCGAGCCTTCGCCGCAGCCGGCGGCTGGCGTTTCAGCATCGCGGCTTCGGCATCGTGACGCCGGCGGAGGCGCGCCAGCTCTTCCGCATGCCGGGCATTCATCGCCCGTTTTCGCTCGCGCGCAACGGTTCGATATCCGTAAGGCTTGCCGACATCCCGCAGGTTTTCGCTCCGGTGTCGCTCCCGCAGTTCAGCGACCTCCCGCGCGTGCTTGAAGTGCAGGGCCGCCTCTTCAACGGTCGACCGAGACGGTTCGGCCTCCAGCCGCTTGTACAGTTTCGCGCGATCCATCGCCGCCCCCTTTAAGCGATCTTGGCTTCGGGCGGCATGCGCTTCGCCTTCGCGATCTCCAGGTCATGCCGGGCTTTGAGCTTGTCGCGCTCGTGAGTGTGCCGCTTATCAAGTTCGGCGCGTTCCTTTTTCTGGCGCGCCTCGATCCCGGCCGGCGCCACGGCGTATTGCGAATGGCGGCCGCTCTCGACTTCGTGGGAATGCGCCAAGCGCGAGCTTTCATGATGATGACGCGCGATGATTTCGTTTCGTTCGCGGCTTTGGCGTTCCCGCAGCGCTTCGAGGCGCTTGGCCTCGACCATGCGCGAACGTTCGGCATCGCGCATCGCAGCCACGTTTGGGTTGTCGTAGACGGTGCGCCTTTTGGTTTCGTCGAGTTCCATCGTCGTTTTCCTTCCGGTTCAAATTACAAAGCTAAGTGGCCCCACTTCTCGGGCTTAAAGCTCTCTAGAATGGCCTGTTCCAGCGTGAGGCTGCCGGAGACTTCGGTATTTATTTTGTCGCCGTAAGTCTTCGGCTTCAATTTCGACGCGATCCACTTGCGGGCGCGTCGGATTCGCGATACGCGCGGGTCACGGGATTATCGTAAATCATGCGACGTTTGCCTTGAGTGAGAGACATTTTATCTTTCTTTTCCTAGTTGACTACTCGCCTAAAAGTTCGTGCGCCCGGCCGTTACTTGTGATCTGTCTCGACACGTGCTTCGATCATGGCGTTAGCGATCAGATAAGCGCCGCGCGCTATGGTGCCCCAGCCGCTCTTTGGCCATCCGCCGTCAGATCGATAGGTGCTCAACAGCCCGATCAAAGCTGCCTTCGCAAATTCGTCCCTGAGTGTTGCTTCGCCCGCCGCGGCGGTAACTGGCGTCTCCGTTTTCGTTGCGATCTTGGCTTCTGACATTTGACTTTCCTTTCTGGTTAAATCGTTGGCTCTAAGAAGCTTTAATTATCCCGCCGCGGTCCGGCGCCGGACTGTTCGAAGCCGCAATGAGGCGACAAAGGTCTGACGTTTCGCAGCGCTTAGCGAATGCTGCAAACTCGATATTCTCGCGACGCCGCTCGGATGCAGGGCGCATACTCCACAGCACTAATTCCTCAAGCCGAACATCGCCTTCGACTGAGGCAGCCTCCAACTTCGCGACCCTTTTGAGCAGCGTCGATCTCATCGCGTGCCCCTTTCAGCCTCAAGCGCTGAGACACGCCCTTCGATTTCGTGCAATTCGTGCGCCCTCGCGAACGTCTCAACGAGCCTCGCAACGTCGCCCGCCTCGTTTGGCGTGATGTCTCCTGCCGCAACGGCGCGTAGGATAGACGCCATCGCCGTAACCGCGTCGCCTGCTGACTCGATTGGAGGCAGGGCGAACTGGATCGGGCTGTCCCGGCGCGGCGGCACGATCCGATCGAGGATGAGCCGCGCCGCCGCCACGTCGCCACCTCGGGCCGCGCTGATGACGGCGTTGACGACCGCCTCCGCATCGTCGGCCATCAGTTTTTCGCACATCAGCGTCGTCCTATGGCGCGCGCCTTTTGGCTTTCCAGCGGGGTTGCCGGACACTCCCTTCTGAAACCCATGCGGTTGTTTTCGCTTTGTATTTTCAGGCATCGCGCCCCCCTTGAACTGCTCCTTTTCGAATGTGAATCCAATTTACTTTACCATGCTTCGCGGTCGCGATCATGCAGCCCTCATGCGTTCGTTGATGAAAATCGAGGCGTCCGCGAAGGTCAGCGTTTCGGGTGACGGATGCCCAAGACGGCGCGCATATCGGGCCTGCTTGAAAGTCGCCAAGTCGTGCTTCCGCCTCTCGGCAAGCTTGTCCATGACGGCGCTCGCAAGCCCCTTGCACCAGATAGCGGACGGGTCGATGCCTGCGTGATCGAGCGCCTTCAGTTGCTTGTCGCTCGGCGGCTGACTGTGCCAAGCCATTGTCGGCTCGTAGCTCGCCAGTTCGGCGACGTTGAGCACGAGCGCCAGTTCAGCGAGACGCCGCTCGTACGCCGTGCGCCGCGAAGCTTCCTTCATGGACCGCGCCAGGCTGTCGGCGAGCGAGGCCTTTGCGGCCTGCTCTTCGGCTTCCACGGCCTCTTTCAACGTCAGCCCGTGTTCCATCAGATCGGCGACGCGCTTTTCGTGCATGTCGTCGCGGGCCACCAATGAGGACGCGCTCATCACATTGTGGCGCTCCGAGACGAAGCAGGGGTCGAGGACCAGCAGCTTGTCCTTGCCGGGAAAGAGCCGGGTTCCGCGGCCGATCATTTGCGCGAACAGGCCCCGGCTTTTTGTCGGCCTCAGCACCAAGATCGCGTCGATGTCCGGCTGGTCGAAGCCTTCCGTTAGGACGTTCGAATTCGAGAGGAACCGGACTTCGTTGCGAGCGTACGCGGCAAGGATTTCCGTGCGGTCAGGACTGTCCCCCTGAACATGCGCCGCCGCCAATCCACGAGCGATCAGCGCCTCAGTCCATTGCCGTGAGGTCGCCCGCAGCGGACAAAAGGCCAGAAGCTTCTTGTCCGCATATTCGGCGGCGATCAGATCGGCGAGCGGGTCCAGCAACGGAGCCAAGGCGTCGGCAACTTCGGCGTCGACGAAATCGCCCTGCCGAACGTGGACGCCGCGCAAGTCGACCTTGACCGGCAACGTCTTCACGGTGATGTCGCAAAGCCCTTCGCCGCCTTCCGTCTTCTTGGCGAGTTCGATCAGGTCGAGCATGCCGAGGCTGAAGGGGTTGTCGTCGAAGAGCTCGGCGAGCGCCTTCTTGTCTGCGCGATAAGGCGTCGCTGTTACGCCAAGGATTTTCGGCGCGCCGATGGCGTCGAGCACCGCGCCATACTGGTTGTCGCCAAGCGCATGGTGCGCCTCATCGATGATTGCGAGTTCGAACTGCCCGCCCTCGATCCGCCGGCCACGCGCAAGGCCTTGCACCGTCGCCACCACGATTCGGTCGTTCGCCTTGGCGCCCATGTAGCCCATATCGACGCTGGGCCGGATCCCGGTGACAAGCTCGATCTTGTCTTGCGCCTGCCAGATCAACTCCCGCCGGTGCGCGATGACAAGAACGCGGCCCTGAGTGCGACGCGCGACTTCGGCGAAGGTAATCGTTTTGCCCGCGCCAGTGGGCAGGACGAGCAGCGGCGCCCGGTAGCCAGCCTGCCAGGATGAGAAGACGGCGGCCACGGCGTCTTGCTGGTAGGGGCGGAGGCTAATGGTCATAGCCGCCCCCCTCTTCCTGCAGGCCTTGCGAGAGAGAAACCGAGAAGGAAGGTGCCTTCAGAAAGAAGAACGGCAAGGCCCGTCGTCGGTCCATCCGTGACGCGTGACGCGTGACATCCCCTATAGGGGGGATGTCACGTACGTCACGCTGTCTAGCGGGTTTGGACTGGCGTGACGTGACGTGACATGACGTGACATTTTCTGATATGTCACGGCGTAACGGCAACCTGAAGCATTTACCTTTGCAGGCTACAATCTTGAATCTGCAAGACTTGTAGATCATTGCAGCCTCCAGATGAATTCGCCGGTCTCTATCTGGCGGCGGGTGTAGAGGTGAGTGCTATGATCAAGAGCGCGTTTCCAGGCTTGTCGGGTTGCCTCTTGGCGCTTGCTGTTGTCGTCTTCGCCCGTGACGTATGACCCATTGAAGCGTCGGCGAACCTTCTGAAGGTCCGCTGCCGTTACCTCTGGCCCGTCGCCGTCGACGCGTATTTTCACGCCAAAGTCGATCAGCTCCGCATTCACGGCATCATCGAGAAGCTTTTGCGCTCCTGTCCGCGGCTTTGAAGCTTTCTTCGTTTCGAGGCCGGTGAACACGATTGCGAGCGCGCCGAACGGATCGCCGTATTTGTCCACGCCAAGCTCAACAAATTCCCGCTCAAAACCGCCGACCGGGCCTTCCGGTCCGTCGCGAAACTTAGTGACAGCGAACTGATAGTTTGAACTCTTTCCTGTCGTCGCGTCACGTTCCGCGGAACACGTCAGCTCGTTGTCGACATTTGCGCGATATGCGGAACCTCCTCGCGCGCCTTTCCCCGCATCCTTGCCGGTGTGATGCACGCCGAGGCAAAAAGCGCCGGTCTCTTCCTCAATGCGAGCTAACCGCCTGCAAACGTCCGCGATCACCGCATTGTTGTTTTCGTCCTCGATCACGAACGCGGTCGACATCGTATCGATGATCACGAGGCGGAGCGGCACGCCGAATTTCTGTTGAGACCAAAGGCTGACCTGCTTCAGGTTTGCGACTAAGGCGTTTAAGTCCTTATTGTCCTTGAGGTTTAATGCCTTCCTCGTGTAGACGAAAGGTAGCGCGTGATTGATTGCGCGATGCTTCCTCACGGCTTTAAATCTACGTTCAATCCCGCCGCCGCCTTCCGCTGCAACATAAACGACAGCGCCAGGAAGCCGGACATCGCGCCCGAAAAAGGTCCCTCCCGTCGTAACGGCACAAGACATATCGAGTGCGACAGTAGTTTTCAGCGCCCCTGATGGGCCGATCAGAAGCCCCGTTCCGCGTTCGGGCAATATCCCTTTTATGATTTCTTCGGGTGCCGTGAGGCGCATCTCCTCATCGCATGCGAAGCTCTCGGGAAGTAGCGCAATGATCGCTTTCGTTTTCTCGCTAAGGCCCGCTTTCGTTTTGGCGTCGCGACCGTTGGCGCGGCCGGTTTTTACCTCTGGTTCGAAGCGTTCGGCTCTGTCCAGGCGAGCGCGAACGGCGTCCGGCCCGTTGACGCGCAATTCGTCGTTGAGGTCACGCCGCATGGCGGACCTCGCTACGTTCGACCAAAACATCGATCCCGCGCGCATCGAGCAGTTTGGCGAGTGATCGACATCCGTCGCGCCCGGCGGGGTTATCGTCCTCGATCAGCGTCACGCATTCGACATATCGCGGCACATGGCGCGCGATCCCAGGTAAACGAACAGCGGCGCCTGCCGCCCATGCGCCGAGCCCGGTCAACTGATGAGCCGTTAGGGCATCCTCGATGCCCTCGGCGATAACGAGCCCGCCGCCGTCGTTCACTGGCGCCAGGACGAGCGGCATGTCGTGGCCCCTGCCGATCATGATTTTACTGCGTCCGCGCTCGTCGCGCGCCTTGCCGGAACCGTCCGGCAGCAGGAACGTCAGGTGTACGCCAGCAATCTGAGTTGGCCGAATTGCGAGCCGCCCCGGCGCCGGTTCGGTAGGCAGGCCGAACGGGAGGCACATCGCGGGCAGTCCCCGGTAGTCAACGAGCCGCGCCAGATCGGGAACGCACCTGATGCCGCGGCTATCCAGGTATCGCCGGATGAGCGGATCTGGCGGCTGGCTGCCGGCATAAAGGTTGGCCGCGAACGCCAAGCGGCGCGCGGTTTCGGCGTCATAGGCCGCGTCAGCCGCAGCCTGCCGCCGCTCGTTTTCAATCCGCGCCGCCTCGATTTGCTGACGGCGCTCCGCCCTCTCTGCCGGCGTCTCTGCGCGAGCGTCGCCGCCCGGCAACCCGAGGACGCGGCGCACATAACCCGCCGCGTCGTAGGGCGACGATGCGCGGCCCATCTGGATCACCAAATCGAGAATGTCGCCGCCGCCGCAGGTGCAATAATAGCGTCCTTCGCGATCATCCCATCGCCACGACGGGTTGCGATCCGCGTGCGCGGGGAATGGGCAATGGATATGCGCCCCGCGTTTGTTGGGCGTGATGCCGAGCGCGGCGAGAATTTCGCCGGTGCGACCGGCCGCCATGATGAGTGTTTCTGAAACAAAGCCACGCATGCGCAACTCCTTTTTTCGGAGCGCGGCGGGCCTTGCCTTTTTGGGGCGTTCGCGTTAAATATCGTCTGCCACAGACGATATACGCGAGCCGTTCGCGCTCAAGAATCCATCGAAGCCCGGCCCCGTGCCGGGTTTTTCGTTTGTGCGAAGCATTTGAATTTCCTGAAATTTTCGACCGCTCGCGAGACGGTCGACGTTGACGCAAGACACCAACGCGCCGCGAGCCGGGCGCGCGCAACGCGTGGGGTTATGCGGCGGCGGCGATCTTGCTCCCGCGATGCAGGTCAATCAGGCCGTCGCGTTCAAGTTCCAGTAGATGCGAGCGCACCCCGGAGAGTCCAACGAGCCCAACACGGTCCGCTACTGCTTTGATCGTTATTGGCAAGCCGGCGTCCTGCATTTCATGCACCGCAGCTTTAACCCGAAACTTTGATTTTATGGTCTTGTCCGTGAGCATCTTCGCCCCTCGTTTGCTTCTATCTACAATCAACATGCCCTGTTCCTGCTCCGTTCGCAAGAGGCCTCGTCAAGCAAAAAATCACCGATTTCAAGCATTCGATGTGAATTTCACAAAGGATGTACTCGAAACGGTACACGCGAAGCATGTTCTAAATCGGAAAAACTCAGCGGGAAATCCAGGTTTTATTGATTTCTAGGCAGATTGCCTTGCCTCTGTCGCCCGCTGACTTCGACTATGTTGCCGCAACGCAACACATTCACGACTTTTGCGAAAAAAGGAACGCTTTCGACTTTTCCACAAGAATAATTCAGCGAGGAATCAACGCGCTAAAGGCTCGCCAAGCCGCACTAATACTTCCCGCGTCCAGCAATGAAGCCGAACGCAAGCGAGCGACCGCCGATGATGGCGGTCGCTTGTCGCCGAGCCAGGTAATGACGCAAAGCGGGAAAACGCCGGGATGGTTCTCTTGACCGGCTAAGGCAGGAAACTGCCGCGGCGCACCTCCTTCAAGGCGCCGGGCGACACAAACGCTACGCTACGTGAATGCTATGCAGCTTTGTCTTTGTGTAACTCGGACGTGCTGCTGACATGGGCGCTAAAACGATTCTTCGCCCACTCATCAAGGTCTGGAATGTCGTAAACCGGATAACGCCCGGCCTTCCGAAACTTCGGGCCGCCTCCCAGGGTCGCATACTTCGCCAGCGTCACAGGCTTACAGCGGAACCCGAATTCATCGCGCAGATATCGCGCCGCGTCCTCTCGATTGAGGGGGAGAGGCTTGCTCGGCATCAGTTCGTTTCCTTTCGTGAGAAGTTAATGAATGGTAAATTATTTAGCGCTTATTCGCGGAAAAACTCAACACATCGCATGGAGTGGCACAACCTCAGCCGGGCGTGCCTTTCCGGTCATGGCTTGCGAGATAAACCGCGATGCCTTGTCGGCAGCGGCGAGCAACGTGGCGTCAGCCTTCAAGATGTAGCCGCGTGTCGCGTTCGCGCTGCGCCTCGAATGTCCGAGCAGCACCGCCACCGTGCTCTCATGCAGGCCGCAGTCATCTTCGGCCGCGCTGGCGAACGCATGGCGTAAGCAGTGAGGCGTGAAATCGAGTCCGAGACGCTTCCAGGCTTTGGCGATTCCGCTGTAAGCCTTGTCCTCGGATCCCCGCGTGGCAGGGAAGACGAAAGGGCTTTTGCCATCGGCGCGCTTTTTCAGATCGGCGAGAATATCAAACGCGGCATGACCGATCGGTCTAAGTTCGCCGGACTTCACGCGGCCGCCCTGGAAGCGGATGCAACGGCCTTGGAAATCAACCTCGGCCCATCTGAGGCTCGCTATCTCATTGAGCCTGCATCCTGACGTGGCGAGCAATTCGACGATGCGGATTGCCTGCCAGCAAATGCCCCGCTCAACCCCGGCGTCGATAGCCTCGCCGAGCTTCCGCCAGCCGTCTGCTTCGAGCCGGAATGCACGGCGCCGGTCTGCGGCCATGCCAAGGTTGCGCGCGGGGTTTGATCCTTCGAGGCGATAGCCGCGCCGGACTGCAAAGGTCAGCATCCCGCCGAGGAGCCCGACGCAACGCTTCGCCGCTGTCGGGCCGCCCGCCACGATGGACCGTCCGCGCTTTTTATCCGTGGCGCTTTTCTTGGAGGACTTGCCGGCCACGACTTCTTCGTAGAAGACGCGGGTTTGCGCTTGGGTGAGGTCTTTGACCAATTGTTTGCCCAGCAGCGGCCTGATGTGAGCCGAAATGCGGCTGGCGTCGTTTAGCAAGGTGCTGGCCTTCTTCCGCTTCCCCGATGCGGAGGCGACCGTCCCTTTCCGCGCGGCCTCCATGTACTCATCGCAAAGCTGGGAAATCGTGATCGCTTGACGCTCGGCTTGCTTTTGTTCGGCGGGATCATTCCCCTTGTCGACAAGCTGAAGCAGCTGCTTTGCCTCTTCCCGCGCGGCGTCTGGCGTCCAGGCGCCATATTCCCCGATTGTGTGCCGCCGCGAGCGGCCTTGCGCGTTCCGGTACTGGATCAGAAAGCTTTTCACGCCCGATGGCTTCACGCGCAGGCCGAAGCGTTTGATTTCAGCGTCCCAATAAACTTGATCGCGACCGCTTGATGCGAGCGCATCCACTGTTTTTTTCGTGAGTTTCATTGCGCGCCACTCCCCCGCCCGGTTACGGGTAAGCACCAGGTAAGCGACAGAGTGAGCTTGCAGGAATGCCCCGTCAATCGAATAAGTGAGATCGCTTTTGATATTATCGCAGGTTAATCAGAGAGATGCGCCGAAGCGGCAAATCTGAGAAAACCTTGGCGAGCTTAGGAAATAAGCCCGGAATAACCTTGCCAAGGTTAGGGTCGGGCGTTCGAATCGCCTCGCCCGCTCCAACAATTTCAATGACTTAAGCCGCCTTCCCGACGGCTATACTGGCGTATGCTTGGCGCGCAATCCTAAACTTCAATGGTTTTTTGCGCACAAAATACTGTCTGCTCGCTTTCGCGTGCAGGCAAACGGCGCCTGCGGCCATCGGGTCGACGGCGGGTGCGCCCTCGACGAGCATGCGGAAGCCGTGTTTTCGCCGCGCGGCGCGGATCGCGTTCCGCATGTCGCAGGGCGGCGGCGGCCTTCTCTCCGTTAACCCTATGCCGGTTACGAAGCCCCAATATGCGCCAATTCTTAACCGAGTTGGGCATTTTGCGGTATCTAGATACCGCAAAATAATGTTTTTTGCCAAACGAACCCAATAGAGTTAATCCGTCGCGCGCTTTGGAGGCTGGCGTTAACCCGCTGCGCTGACCTGCTCCAATCAGAAATCGTACTTCAGGATGTCAGTCGTGCGCCGCGCGAGTTCTCGGCCGTAATCGGTCCAGATCCCGCTGCCCCAATAGCGGTAGCAACTCGTCTGCGTGGTCAAGAGATAGAACAGCGCGTTGCGGTACCTTGGATCGGACGCCGGGACGCCCCGCGTCTTCTCGGCGAACAGCGCGCTCGCTTCCTCCATCGGGCCAAGCACGCTCTCGTACCCGCGCACCCAGGATAGATTGTTCGTCCAGCTTCCGCCTTCCATGTGAAAGCTGCCGTCCTCTTTTCGCAGGTCTTCGATGACCTTCTCAAGCGCCTCGGGGCCGGCCTGCTCCAGAAATCGCTCCCAGATGCGCTTTTGCATGATGGGCTGGATGTGCGGGAAGTCCTCTTGCCTAACTCCGATGGCGTCCAGGTACTCCAGATATTCGCTCACATTGACCGCCGGACAGTCCGACCCGGAAGCTTCCCGCATGACATCCATATATTTCGGCGGGAAGTCGTTCATCATCACGCCGCCGTTCTCGCCATCGGCGATCTGGGTGACGAGCGGGGGCGCGGAATGGCCGCCGAGGTCCGTCCGCGAAAGGCCCTTCGCTTCGTAATAGGGCTGCATTTGCCCGACCAGCTTCGAGTCGCTGCCCTGGGTCTTGACGATAGCCACGATGGATTGCGTCTCGCCGCGCGAGTTCCGCGCCACAAGGAGGTGCGGCAGGTGCGGGCCGCGGAGGCCCGACCCGTCCGGGTTCTCCACGGTATGCTCCTGGACCAAAACCCAGCGATAGCCGCACTCCTTCAGCGTCCGCACGAACTCGTAGGCGACATCGGGATGGTTCGGCAGCGCCATCTCCGGGGGGGAAAAACCGCGCACGCGGGAGAGCGCGTCGAGGCCGAAAATGCCTGCGAAATGATGCTGCCACGCCCTGACATGCAGCCGGAAATCCTGCGCCGGAGTGGACGGCGCCACCGCGTGCCCCCATGCCGTCCCGAGCCACTCCACGGCGCCCCGATACGCCGGATCGAGCGTGATCCGCTTCAGAGCGTCGAACACGTCGTCGAGCCCCATCGCGCGGAGGCCGTGAAGAAGCTCGCCCGAGTAATCCAGCATCGCGCGCGGCTGCTTTCCTTCTCCGATCAACTGCGGGATGAACTCGCCCATCCGCTTGTAGCACCAGGCGAACACGGCCGCGTTGTGGTTATCGCCGGCGCCGGGGTTGTCCATCATGTGCTTCAGGTTGCCGATGACGGCGGCGGTGGGAAGATCGCCGCCTCCCGCCGGAACCAGCGGCTGGTGCATGTGGAGCGCGATGGCGAACGCGCTGCGAATTCGTCCGAAATCGATGCCGGATTCAGGCAGATAAAAGGGGCCGCTCCGGGCCATCGCCTCGGCGATAAGATCCTCCCGGCCGCAGATGTTCGGCAGTCCGTCGATGGACTCCGGTAGAGATTGATCGCTCATTGGGTCTCCCTGTGGGGTACGATCTGGCGGGTTACGGTCTTCAACATCCTCAAAGCCATCGATCCCGAAGCCGGCGACGATCGGATTTGAGCGCGTCGCGGCCTCCCCGCCGCGTTCCGATTTCTGGAAAGTTTCCTCGAACAAGCTGAAAAGCTGTTGCGTCTGCGCGGCCAAGGCCTGCATCCGGTCTTGAGCAAACTGCGTCTGAAGCGCCGAAACGTCTTGCAGGGTCTGCGCCTTGCCGATCTTGCCGGCGAAGGTGAAAGCGGACTCGGCATTATCCTTCGCGTATTCCAGGACGCGGCCTTGCACATCCTTGAGGCCGGCGGCCATGGGATTTGCGGGCATGGCGTCGATCCAGGCGCCCATGGCTTTGGCCACGAGATCCATGAGTTGTTCATACGCGGCCTGCGCCTGCTTCAGGTTCTGCTCGGACGCGCGACGCAGCGCCCGCTGGATCTCCAATGGGTCATCGGCCATTAGTTCTCCTCCTCTGGGCTTGTCCGGCCACCGTAGTTCCTCAGCAAAGCGATATTTCGTCCAGAACTAACAGAGTTTCCCGATTAACCCAACGGATGGCCTTTGGTTTGTCATCCCGGATGCCTTTGTTCGTCGTCCCGGAAAGGCGAAGCCTTATCCGGGACCGTAACAAATCGTAGGCCTCATTTTTTTGCGGTCCCGGCTCGCGCTTCTCTTGGCCGGGATGACGATAGATGTCGATAGCCGGGATGAGGATGCGTTGGGCGAATCGGCGGAGTCCGATTAGCCGAGACGCTTCTTGTTGGCGATGGCTTGCGCATACGCTGCTTCGTACTGGGCGGCGCTGCGATCCCAGGAAAAATCCTCGGCCATCGCCGCCTGGATCATCGCCGCCCTATGCCGCGGGCGGTCGTAATAGGTGCTGACCGCCCATCCGACGGTATCGTAGACGGCCTGCGCCGTCGGCTCCAAGAACTTGAAGCCGGTTCCCTCGCCCGTCGCCTCGTCGTATTGCCGCACTGTATCGTTCAGCCCGCCGGTGGCGCGGACAATCGGCAGCGTGCCGTATTTGAGCGAATAAATCTGGTTGAGGCCGCACGGCTCCCAGCGCGACGGCATCAGGAAGAAATCGGCCCCCGCCTCGATCAAGTGGGCGAGCGTCTCATTATAGCCGATAAAGCTGCCAACGCGTCCCGGATACCGCCCCGGCAGCGGCCCGAAATACCATTCGAGGCCCTTATCGCCGGCGCCGAGGATCGCGAACTGCACGCGCATCGTGTCCAGAATGCGCTCCATGGAGGCGGCGAGCAGGTCGAGCCCCTTCTGCTCGACAAATCGCGCAATGACGCCGATCAGCGGGATCCCCGGGTCGGCGTCCAGCATCATGCGGTCTTGCAGCGCGGCCTTGCAGGCGGCCTTTCCGGCGAGCGATTGGGCGTCGAAGCGCACGGGGATCAGCGCGTCCGTCGCCGGGTTCCATTCATCGCCATCGACGCCGTTGAGGATGCCCCAATAGTCGGCGCCCTTGTCGTTGAGGACTGGAGCGAGCCCGGCGCCGCCGATCTCGTTACGGGTCTCGGCCGCATAGGTGGGGCTCACCGTCGTTGCGAGATCGGCGTAGACGATGCCGCCCTTCAGCATGTTGACGCCGCCGAAATCCTCGAACTTGGCCGCCGTGAAGTTCTCGCGCCCAAGCCCGAGATAGTCGTAATCCGACGCCGGGTACTTTCCCTGATGACCGATGTTGTGGATGGTCAAGACGCTCGCCGCGCCGCCCAGCGCCTCGTCGTTCCAATGCCAGATCTTGAGGTAGGCCGGCGCCAGAGCGGTCTGCCAGTCGTGGGCGTGAACGATATCGGGCGCGAAGCCGATGTCGCGGCAGAGCTGGAGCGCCGCGCGGGTGAAGAAGCCAAATCGCCGCGCATTGTCCCGGTAATCCTCCATGTCGGGATCGTGGTAGATGCCGTTGCGCTCGAAATAGATGTTCGATTCTATGAAGAAAAAGCGCACGTTGGCATGCGTCGCCGTAAAGACCGCGCACCATTCTTCGGCATCGCCCATCCAGACCCCGAGCGGACTTAAGAACGGTTCGATTCCCCAGCGCTTGGCATCGATCGAGGAATATTTCGGCAGGACGACGATGACCTCGTGACCGCGAGCGCTGAGATATTTGGGCAGAGCGCCGGCGACATCGGCAAGTCCCCCGACTTGATGAACGGGACCGCTTCGGAAGCAAGGAAAGCAATTTTGAGTGAGGGGGCCATGCGGGTTCCTGCCGGGATGCACGTTGGCGGATCATCTGCCGGTTGGCCTTTGCGGTCTACCAGATTCTGAAGCTCCAGCGCCGCTGCGACGCTGGCGTCACGCCGGCGGGAACTGAGCAAGGGCCGCGGCCTGCCCGGCGCTTATGCCACGCTCCGTCGCTCGCGTCCCGGAGCTTACGCCGTCATCGCGAGGCGGCTCTTGCCGCCGTGGCGATCCATAGCGCTACCAGCGACTTGGCTCTGGATTGCTTCGCTTCGCTCGCAATAACGGCGACCCCGAGCCGGGGCTCGCAATGACGGGCCTCCGATTTGGCGGGCGGCGCTAACGAACGGCCTCAACTCACCGACGCGATTTCCTTTTCGCGCGCCGCGGTCGTCTCCGGGCGATGATCGGCGCCGATAAAGGTATAGACCATGGGCAGGACGAACAGCGTGAAAAGCGTGCCCACGGTCAGTCCGCAGACGATGACGAGGCCGATGCTGAAGCGGCTCGCGGCTCCGGCGCCCGACGCCATGACCATCGGGACGAGGCCAACCACCATGGCGGCCGTGGTCATGAGGATGGGCCGCAGCCGGACGGCCGCCGCCCGCACGATCGCCGTTCGCCGGTCCACATTCTCGTGGCGCTGCTGTTCCTTGGCGAACTCGACCATGAGGATGCCGTGCTTCGAGATGAGGCCGATGAGCGTGACGAGCCCGACCTGCGAATAGATGTTGACGGTCGCTATGCCCAGGAACAGCGGGATCAGCGCCCCGCATATCGACATGGGCACGCTGACAAGGATCACCACCGGGTCCCGCACGCTCTCGAATTGCGCGGCGAGCACGAGATAGATCACGATCAGGGCGAAGATGAACGTAAAGAGGAGTTGATTGCCCTCCTGAACGTATTGCCGGGAGTCGGAGAGATAAGCGTGGGTGAAATTCTCGGGAAACAGCGCCTGGGCCTGCTGCTCAAGAAAATCGACGGCGCGCCCCATCGTCGTCGACGGCGACGGCACCGCCTGGAAGGTCGCCGAATTGAGCTGGTTGTACTGCGTCAGCGCGTTCGGCTCGGTGGCGGTGGAAACGGTCACGAGCGAGGCGAGCGGGACTTGCGTTCCGCTGACCGTCGGCACGTAATAATTCGCGAGGCTGTCCGGAGTCAGCCGGTCGACGCGGGGAACCTGCGGAATGACCTGATAGGAGCGGCCCTGGAGATCGAACCGGTTGACGTAGTTGCCGCCGACCATCAGCGCGAGCGTGCTTCCGATGCTCTCCATGGTGACGCCGAGTTCGTTCGCCTTCGATCGATTGACCTCGATCTTCACTTTCGGCGTGTTGAAGGCGAGGTCGCTGTCGACCGCCAGGAACAAGCCGCTCTTGCGGGCCGCGTCCTTCAGTTGTTCCATGACGTTGTAGATGATGCTGTATCCGTCGGTCGAGTAGACGACCATCTGCACGGGCAGGCCGCCGACCGAGCCCGGCAAAGGCGGCGGCGAAAAGACGAAAACCTGCATGCCGGGCACGCGCGCCAGGCGGCCTTGAAGCTCCGGTAGAATCTGCTGCGCCTTGCGCTGGCGTTCGTTCCACGGCTTCAAGCGCGATCCCACAAAGCCCTGGTTGACGGTGGGCCGGCCGAAAATGATGAAGGTGCCTTCGTTGTCGGGAACGGTCAGCGCCGCCTCAAGCTGCTTCTGGTAGGCCTGCATATAGTCGAGATTGGCGTATTGCGGACCTTTGGCGGCGCCAAGGACGATGCCCTGGTCTTCCTGCGGCGCGAGTTCCTTCGTCGCGTTCGAGTAAAGAAACCCGAGGCTGGCGATGACGCCCGCCGCCAAAATCGCGGTGGCGGGCCGGTAATCGAGGCTGCTTTCGAGGCGGCGCTCGTACCAGCGCTCGATGGCCGAGAAGCCGTTCGTGATGGCCTGCGCGAAACGCGAGTGGAGCACGGACCGGGATAGAAGGGCCGCCGACATGACGGGAGAAAGCGTAAGCGCTACGACGCCGGATACGATCACGGCGGCGGCGAGGGTAAAGGCGAACTCCCGGAACAGCGTGCCGGTCACGCCTCCGAGAAATCCGATGGGCGCGTACACCGCGGCAAGCGTGATCGTCATCGCGATGACCGGACCGGCGATTTCGCGCGCGCCGATCAGCGCCGACTGGATCGGCGATTTGCCCTCCTCGATGTGCCGGAACACGTTTTCGACCACGACGATGGCGTCGTCGACGACGAGGCCGATGGCGAGCACCATGGCGAGCAGCGTGAGGAGATTGATGCTGAAGCCCATCGCCAGCATCAGCGTTCCCGCGCCGATGAGCGAGAGCGGGATCGTGACGATCGGGATCAGCACCGAGCGGATCGACCCGAGAAACAGGAAGATCACCACGACGACGACCGCGACCGCCTGACCGAGCGTCCAGATCACGTCGTCGATCGAGGCCTGGATGAACTTGCTGGCGTCGTAGGCCACGCTTAATGTCAGCCCCGGCGGCAAGGTGTTCGTTATGCTGTCGAGTTTCTTGCGAACGCCCTGCACAACGGTCAGAGGATTGCCGCTCGGCGTCGGCTGTACGCCTATGAACACCGCGTTCTGCCCGTCCATCGCGACGCTCGCGTCATAGCTTTGCGAGTTGAGCGACACCGTCGCGATATCGTGGACCCTGATGAGCCCTCCGTCGCTCACCTTCACGACCATGTCCCGGAAATCGTCGACGCTCCTCAGGTCCGTGTCGGCGGTGATATTCGCGATGGTGAAATAGCCCTTCTGCTGGCCGGGCGCGGTCTGGAAATTGTTGGCGCGGATCGCGGCGGCAACCTCGGCGGCGCTCACTCCGCGAGCCGCCATGCGGACCGGATCGAGCCAGACGCGCATGGCGAAGGTTTGCCCGCCGATGACGTCCGCCGAGGCGACGCCTTCGACCGTGGCGAGGATGGGCTGCACGACGCGGCTGAGATAGTCGGAGATGGCGGGCAAGTCGAGCGTCGGGCTCGAAAACCCGACATACATGATCGCTGTCGTCTGGCCGGTGCTCTTGTTGATGATGGGGTCGTTGGCGCCCGGCGGGATCAGGTAGCGAACCTGCTGCACCTTCGACATGATCTCGGTGACGGCCGCATCGGGCTCGAAGTTCAGCTTGATGTAGGCCGTTATCGTGCTCGTGCTCAGCGTGGATGACGAGGTGATGTAGTCGATGCCGTCCGCCGTCGCGATGGCCTGCTGCAGGGGCGTGGTGATGAAGCCCTGCATCAGTTCGGCCGTCGCTCCGGGATAGATCGTCGAAACGGTGACGACCGTATTCGTGAGCAGCGGGAACTGCCGGACGGGAAGCGTCGTGAGAGACCGCAAGCCGATAAGCAGGATCAGCGCGCTTATCACAAAAGCGAGCACGGGTCTTCGGATAAAGACGTTGGTGAAACGCATCGGGCGGGACCGGGCTGTTACGGAAGAGCGACTGTCGCGGGCGGGATCAGTGCGGTTTCGTCGATTGGCGTGACAAGCGCGCCGGTTTGCAGCTTCGACTGCCCCGACGCCACCACGGTCTCGCCGCCTTCAAGACCCTTCGCGATCTCAACCCGGTCGCCGAAGTAAAGGCCCGGCGTGACCGGCATGCGCTTGAGCTTGAAGACTTTGTCCTTCGTCTCTCCCTGGGGTTCCAGAACGAGAACGCTCGATCCGTAAAGCGTCGCGTCGAGCGCGGTTACGGGAACGACTACGGTGTTTTCCCTTGGAGGAAGCTCCACCGCAACCTCGGCGAACATGCCGGGCCTGAGGATTTCGCCTGTGTTGGCGAGCGTGGCCTGAACGGTGAGCATGCGCGTGGCTTCGCTCACCCGTGGCTCTACCGCGGTGATCTTGGCCTTGAAGGTTTTCCCCGGAACGGCGTCGATGGCAAGGTCGACGCCCTGACTTTCGGGAAGTTTCGACGCAGCCTGCTCGGGCAGCCGGAAATCGACGTGGAGAACCCGCAAATTCGTCAGGCTGACGATGCTTGTTCCGGGGCCGATATATTGTCCGAGATTGACCTGGCGGATGCCGAGCACGCCATCGAACGGCGCCGTAATCAGCTTCTGCCCTATGATGGCCTTGGTGCGTTCGATCTGCGCCTTGGCCTGGTCCAGAGTGGCGTTATTTTGATCGACGGTCTGCCGGGTGGCGTAATCGTTCTTCAGGAGCGCCGTGCTGCGGCCAAGAATGGCTTGGGCGAGTTGAACCTGAGCCTCGAAATTGGCGAGATCGGCGCGTTCCGGCGCGTCGTCGAGTTGAACGAGCTTGTCGCCCTTTTTAACCTGCTGCCCGGATTCGAAATAGATTGCGTTCACCTGCCCGGCGATCTGGGTGGTGACGTTAACCTGCTGCTCCGCCGTGAGCGAGCCTATGGCGGACAATGACCGGGGGACGTCCGTTCGCTTAGCCACCGCGACCTCCACGGGCGCGGGCGGCGGCCGGTGGGAGGCAAAATAGCCTTTCATCGCGGCGTTCTTGAAGCCGACGAAAAAATAGAGGCCATATCCGACGCCGCCGACAAACAGCAGCGCCAGCAGAATTCTTAAACGCACGGTTTTCACCCCGTCCCGGTTGCTTTCGGCGCGGACGATACCTTCGAGCGGCGGTTAACGCGAGTCCTTACTTCGCCGCTCGCAAAGGCGTGTTTTCTCCCGGATTCCGGCGCCGGGCAAGATGGCCGGCGCGGCATCGCCGCTGTCTGTTTCGATGCACGCGCCTCCATTTTTTGGCAAATTCCGTTGGAAGTTGTCCTTCCATCCAAACCCGGCGCAGCCATTCGACGATCCAGGCCTCAGCGGGAAGAACGGCGGCGAGCCTGCTGAAAACGGCTAAGCGCTGAATCCGCCCTGCCGCAGCCGGACGACGGCGAGGTCGAGGGCGGACAGAAATTTGGCCCGGTCGCGCGGCTGAAAGGGTTTCGGACCGCCGGTGATGTGCCCCGCCGAGCGCAGATCGGCCATCAGGTCGCGCGTCGCGAGCGCCATACCGATGGAGTCTTCCGAAAACGCGCGGCCGGTGGGCGCGATGACATCCGCTCCCGCCTTGATGCAGCGATGCGCGAGCGGAACATCGGCGGTGATGACGATGGCGCCGCGCGAGGCCCTTTCCGCGATCCAATCGTCCGCCGCATCGGGAGCGCCGCCGACCACGACGCGCTCGATCAGCGGCGTTTTCGGAACCGCGATGGGGCTGTTGCTGACGACGATGACCTTGATGGCGCACCGCTCAGCCACGCGATAGATTTCCGCCTTCACCGGGCAGGCGTCGGCGTCGACGAAAATCGCGATCGCCTTGGAGGGTTCGGACATGCGTTGCTCCCCTGACATCTCCTTATACCCTCAACTTGAGGCATCGATGGAAACAGGCCCGATGACCGGAATCGGCCTGTTGAAGGCGTTCATGTCAGAGGCGCCCCGCGCCGCCGCGCCGTCAAAAATCGCGTTAACCCCGCGCTAACGCACTCAGTAAGCATTAACCAGCGACTTTTTGAAATTTAACCAAAAACCGAGCGAGGATGAAGCAACTTTTGCAAAGCGAGGCACATGGCGACCCAGCAAAATCAAGGCTTTGGAGAGTCGTATATCTATGTACTTATAGGACTTTTTGCCAAACGAACCCAATTTTTTAGAGAATTTTAAGCGAAAAATCCCGGCAAGGCGAACCCGCTTGCGGAGGCAGGGCTGCTTGAGCGCCCGGCCAAACTGGCCAGCGGATCGTCATCCCGGCCAAGCGAAGCCTTTTCCGGGATCGTAACAAATCGCGGCGCTGATTTTTTTGCGATCCCGGCTCGCGCTTCGCTTGGCCGGGATGACGATGGGTGTTGTTTGGCCGGAATAACGGCCGCGGCGATTCGTTGGCGAAGTCGGCAAAACCTGCCTAGAGCTGGCGCTCGACCATGAGCTTCTTCAGCTCGGCGATCGCCTTGGCGGGGTTCAAGCCTTTCGGGCAGACCTGCGAGCAGTTCATGATGGTGTGGCAGCGGTAGAGCCGGAAGGGATCTTCGAGATTGTCCAGCCGCTCGCCGGTCGCCTCGTCGCGGCTGTCGGCCACCCAGCGCCGGGCCTGCAGGAGCGACGCGGGGCCAAGGTAGCGCGCGCCGTTCCACCAGTAGGACGGACACGACGTGGTGCAGCAGGCGCAGAGGATGCATTCATAGAGGCCGTCGAGCTGCGCCCTGTCGTCCCGGCTTTGCAGCCATTCCGTGATGGGCGGCGGGGAATTGGTCTTGAGCCACGGCTCGATGGAGCGGTGCTGGGCGAAGAAATGCGACAGGTCCGGCACGAGATCCTTCAGCACATCCATGTGCGGCAGGGGATAGACCCGCGCCGGCGCGCCGACTTCCTTGATGGGCTTCGTGCAAGCGAGCGTGTTCATCCCATCGATGTTCATGGCGCAGGAGCCGCAAATGCCTTCGCGGCAGGAGCGGCGGAAGGCGAGCGTGGGATCGATCTCGTTCTTGATCTTGAGCAGCCCGTCCAGCATCATCGGCCCGCAATCGTCGACATCGACGTAATACGTGTCGATATGCGGGTTCTCGCCGGTCTCGGGGTCCCAGCGGTAGACGTTGAATTGCCTCCACTGGCCCTTGGCCCCGCCCTTCGGCTGGTTCCAGGTCTTGCCTCTCTTGACTTTCGAGTTTTTCGGCAGGGTGAGCTGGACCATGCGGGCTCCGGCGGCAGGCTGGTGGGGAAAGAACGGTTGTATCCAAGATGTGGCAAACATTGCCGCCGGTGGCAAGCTTAACGCTGCCGCATTGGGCGAAGGGAGGAGGCCTGCATGGCAGCCATGCTGAAGCGGAGCAAGGCGAGCAGCCTGCGCCTGCTACCATTGGATAAGCCGCAATCATGTGAGGGCGCGCGCCCGCTCAGCCCCGACCGAACGGCTTAAGCCAAAGATCGAGGTCGGCGAGGGCGCGGTGCGAAAGCGCGGCTTTGCGCGCGCGGCCGCGCTCGACGCCTTTGACGCGTTTGCCCGTCTCCGGCGGCGGCGGCGGGAACAGGCCGAAATTCACATTCATGGGCTGGAAGCTGCGCGGGCCGCCTGTCTCCTCGGCCAGATGCCCGCCCGTGATGTGCGCGAGGAGCGCTCCGAGAGCCGTCGTCGGCGGCGGGGGCGGCGCCTCGCTTCCCGAAAGCCCGGCGGCGGCGAAGCGCCCCGCCAGAAGCCCGATGGCGGCGGACTCCACATAGCCTTCGACGCCTGCGATCTGGCCCGCGAAGCGCAAGCGCGGATCGGCCTTCAGCCGCAAACTCTTGTCGAGCAGCTTCGGGCTGTTCAGGAATGTGTTGCGATGCAAGCCGCCAAGCCGCGCGAAGGAGGCATGCTCCAGGCCGGGGATCATGCGGAACACGCGCGTCTGTTCGCCATGCTTCAGCTTCGTCTGGAAGCCGACCATGTTCCAGAGCGTGCCGAGCGCGTTGTCCTGCCTGAGTTGCACCACGGCGTGAGGCGCGCGGCCCGTGCGCGGGTCGATCAGCCCGACCGGCTTCATCGGCCCGAACCGCGGCGTGTCGCGGCCCCGCTCGGCCATCACCTCGATGGGCAGGCAGCCTTCGAAATAGGGCGTGGAGCGCTCCCATTCCTTGAACTCGGTTTTTTCGGCCGCGAGAAGCGCGTCGATGAACGCGTCGTACTGCGTGGCGTCGAGCGGGCAATTGATGTAGTCCGCGCCCGTGCCGCCCGGCCCTGGCTTGTCGTAGCGCGATTGCATCCAGGCTACGTCCATGCCGATGCTCTCGCGAAGCACGATGGGCGCGATGGCGTCGAAGAAGGCGAGCGCGTCCTCGCCCGTGAGCGCGTTCACCGCGTCGCCGAGGCGCGCCGTGGTGAGCGGGCCGGTCGCGACGATGACGGAGGCCCAATCGGCGGGCGGCAACCCCGCAACCTCGCCGCGCGCGATCTCGATACGGGGATGCGCCGCAAGCCTTTCCGTGACCTCGGCGGCGAACGCCTCGCGGTCCACGGCGAGCGCGCCGCCCGCCGGCAGCTTATGCCGGTCCGCCGCCGCCATGATGAGGGAGCCCGCGCGCCGCATCTCCTCGTGCAGGAGGCCGACCGCGTTGGTCTCCCAATCGTCGGAGCGGAAGGAATTGGAACAGACAAGCTCCGCGCAATGGCCGGTCTTGTGCGCTTCGGTCAGGCGCTCGGGGCGCATCTCGTGCACGACGACGCCGACGCCGCGCAGGGCGGCCTGCCACGCCGCTTCCGATCCGGCCAGCCCCGCGCCGATCACATGCAATGTTCGTTCTGTTGCCATGGCGTGACAAGCTAGAGGAAAATGCCTGGCCGCTCAATGAGAGCCTTGCCAGTGCGGCGGGTTCGAATACCTATGGGCGATTGGAAATCGCAAGGCCGTGTATGCGCACCCTCCACATCGTTAAGCTGTGCGTCGGCTGCGATGCGCTGGAAGACCTGGCGGAATGGCAGAAAAGCCGGGTCGCCCTGGGTCACGGCCTCGTTCACGTCACGCGGCAGACCCCGCGCCGCGAGGGCTTCGGACAGGCGTCCTCGCTGTATTGGGTGATCGGCGGCTTCATCCGGGCGCGGCAGCGCATTGCCGCCCTGCGGGAAGTTCGCGGCGACGACGGCGTGCTTCGCTGCGGCTTCGAACTCGACCCTCGCCTCACGCCGACCGAGCCTGTTCCTCGCCGCCCTTTCCAGGGCTGGCGCTACCTTCCCGCCGAAGACGCGCCGAAAGACCTCGATCCGGGCGCCGCCAAGGCGGAAGGCGCCATGCCCGCCGCCATGCGCGCCGCGCTCATCGAACTCGCCCTGATCTAAGGGAAGTGTTCCGGCTTCCCCAACGCTTCGCCGCTTGCGGATCGACGGCGGGAACTCAATGCAGCACAGCTCTTGCGTCGCTCAAGCCGGGCCTACCGCGCGCGCCGCCTTTTTCCTCGCCGGCCTTGAACACCGCGACGGCCTGCACCAGCGCGTCCGACTGCTCTTCGAGGCTCTTCGCGGCGGCGGTCGCCTCCTCGACGAGGGCGGCGTTCTGCTGGGTGATCTGGTCGATCGAGGTGACGGCCTGGTTCACCTGATCGATGCCGCTCGACTGCTCCTTGCTGGCGGCGGCGATCTCGCCGATGATGGCGCCGACGCGCTTGACCTGCGCGACGATCTCGTCCATGGCGCCGCCAGCGCTTTGCACGAGCCGCGCGCCCTCGTCCACCTTGCCGGCGGAGGCCGCGATCACGCCCTTGATGTCCTTCGCCGCCTCCGCCGCGCGCTGGGCGAGGCTCCTCACCTCCGACGCCACCACCGCGAAGCCCCGGCCCTGTTCGCCCGCGCGCGCCGCCTCCACGGCCGCGTTCAGCGCGAGGAGGTTCGTCTGAAACGCGATGCCGTCGATGAGCGTGGTGATGTCGGCGATCTCGCGGTTGCTCTCGGTGATGGCGGACATGGTGGACACGACCTGGCCCACCACGTCGCCGCCGCGCATGGCGGCCTCGGAGGCGCCTTCCGCGAGCCGGTTGGCCTGCGTGGCGTTTTCGGCGTTCTGGCGCACGCTGGCGGCGAACTGTTCGAGGCTGGCCGCCGTCTTTGAGCCAAAGCTTGCAATTCAACCGGCAGCTCAAATAAGTCTCAACTCCTCAGCCCCCGCGAGCCGGAGACCTTTATTTACAGAAATGGAAGCTCCGCCGACTGCTTTCTTTCGCGAAAACTGCTAAAGAAGAATCGGGTGAAACGGGAGATTGAGTTGGCCATGACACGGGCTTTCTTCAAGACGATGCTTGCCGCCAGCGCAATTTGCGCCGCGGCCGCCTTTTCGCCGGCCGAGGGCCAGCAGGGCGTCGCCTCCGGGCTGTTGACCTGCGGCGTCAAGGGCGGGGTGAGCTTCATCATCGGCTCGACGCGGGAGCTGCGCTGCGTGTTTCGCAGGTCGCCCGGCGATCAGGGCGAGCGCTATGAAGGCAGGATCGAGAAATTCGGGCTCGACATCGGCGTCACGAACAACGCCGTCATGGAGTGGACGGTGCTCGCGCCGACGAACCGCATCGAGATGGGCGCGCTTGCCGGTAAATATCTCGGCGTCTCGGCTGACGCCTCCGTTGGCCTTGGCGGCGGCGCCAACGTTCTGGTGGGCGGGTCGAATAACACCGTCTCGCTGCAGCCGGTGAGCGTGCAGGGCCAGACGGGGCTCAACGCGGCGGTTGCTGTGGCGTCGGTGGAACTGTCGCCCTATTACGAGGGTAAGTGATGCCGCGCCGCGCTTCGCGCCTGTCTCTTGGAATGAGCGCGGCTGCTTGCGCGATTGCGCTTGTCGCCGCCGCCGTTCCGGCAATGGGGCTCGGGGACTGCACGGACAGCCGCTGCGCTCAATTGCGGCGCATCCCGCCGCCGAAGGCGCCTAAAGGCGCCCATTCCCAGCGCAAGCAACTTTGGCGCTGCGAACCGCCTCCCGGATGGGGCTGGTATCTCCGGCAAAAGTTCTATAACGATTGCAGCCAGCCTCTCGTCGTGTTCGACGAGCTTGGCGATAAGGTCTGGGTTCACCAGAATTGGTGATCGCCAAGCGCTGCTTATTCAGCCGCCACAACCGAGGGATTGCGCGCGTCTCCGCGTTTGTTCTGGCGCCTCACATAAGTGATGGTGGACTCCGGCGCTTGCGTCTTCGCCTTCAGCGCGGCGATCAGCGCGTCTTCGGCGGGAACTGCGATGTGCCCCGTCTTACCCTTGAGCTTCAGCCCAACAATATACTGCATAGGCGCTCCTTTAGCTTCCCCACCGAACGAGTGTAGCAAGCGTTTCGCGAATCTCCTAAGTTCAAATATCTGGCATTCTACATGCACCGCAAAAATAGGCGTGAACGCGCCGGGGAGGATCATACGCGGGTCTCCGCCTCGTTCGCGCCCCGCAAAGCGCTTGACGCTTATCCGGGGTCAAAACCTCCGGATAAGCGATGTTCCGGTATGACGATGCTCAAGCCTCTTTCATGGATTTAGGCGTAGTCGTCGCCGCCGCCGCCGAAATCTGTGTCGTCTCCGCCGTAATCGGCCTCCTGGATGCCGCCGTCCCGGTCATCATAGTCCTCGTTGGCGACGGTTCTTTCGCTGAGGCTCTCGTTCGGATTGACGTTGGACAGGGCCGTGGTGGCGAGGCCGTGATTGCCCGAAAACAGCGAGCTGATGCCTTGGAACAAAAGTGCGCCGCCCGCGACGCCGACCGCGGTGCTCGCCGCGCCGCGCAAAAAGTCGCCAGTCTGCGAGGGCTGCATCGTCGGCCCGCCCTGCTGCGGCCCGTAGCCATAGCCGGGGCGCTGGCCGTAGCCCGGAGGAGGCGCGTCCTGGCGGCCCCAGGGGTTCACGCGCGGAACGCTGCCCGATGTGGGCTGCGGCGACGGGCGGCCGCCGCCGAACAAACCGCCGAGGAAGCCGCCGGAGCTTTGCTGCGGCGGGGGGGCCAACTCGGCGAGTTGCTGCTGCATGTCTTCGATCTGCGTTTGCGCGTTTCTCAGCGCGAAATCCTGCATGATCACCGTCTGCGCGAGCACATAGACCGTGTCCGGGCGATCCGCCACGAGCTGTCGCAGGAACTGTTCGGCTTCGGGGTCTTTTTGTTGCGCGGGCACATTGCGAACGCGGTCGGCCAGAGCGCTAAGAAGCTGCCGTTCTTCGGGTGTCATCGTCTTCATCTCCGGTAGTATGGCCAGGCGGCGGCGGTTGTCGCCAGCTTCTGGCGTCCTTCTCTTTCCGCATGCTTCAGATCTGGAGCGGCGCCTCGATTTGAAAAGGGGAGCGGCGCCATAACCTGAAACATGGCGGCTGGCTGCGCCGCGATCCCCTGGGGGCGCGAAATGTGGCGAAGTTGCGCCGCGCCGTCCCTCAAATTTGTACGTATTTAGGCACTGTTCCGCGGCAATCGACGCCTTTCATTCGCTCATGCGAGGGGTTCCGAAGAAGCCCCTTCCAACTTCGAAAGGAGGCGCCTCAATGCGTTTTCTCGTTCTTGCCGCCGCGGCTGTGTCCGCGGCTTCCATCGGCTTTGCATTCTCCCGCGAGGCGCGGGCCGAGGCGCCGCCGCCGATCAGCGGCCCCTTCGAGCACGGCAATCTCGCCATCTACTTCGTTCACGGGCAAAGCGCGCCCGGACCCGTGCCGCTCACCTTGCAGGAGGCGCTCGCCAAGGAAACCGTGCGCGTCGATGAAACGGGCTCCGTGAACGAGCTGAAAATCGAAAATCTCGGGGACGAGGACGTCTACATCCAGTCGGGCGACATCGTGAAGGGCGGGCGGCAGGACCGCGTGCTCACCGTGAGCTTCATCCTGCCGAAGAAATCCGGCGCCGTCCCCGTCACGTCCTATTGCGTCGAACACGGCCGCTGGAGCAAGCGCGGCGTGGAGGACGCCACGAAGTTCGGAAGCTCGGCGAACGCGATCCCCTCGCGCGTTGCGAAGCTCGCCATGAAAACCAGGCCAGCGTCCGGCCCTTCCGATAGCTATGCCGAGACAGGCCAGCGCCAGCGCGCCGTCTGGAACGAGGTGGCGCGCACGCAGGAGAAGCTGTCGGCGGGCGTCGCCGCGCCCGTCGCCTCGCCGATGTCGGGATCGAGCCTGGAGCTATCGCTCGAAAACGAGAAGCTGAAGGAGACCCGCGCCGGCTTCATGAAGGCGCTCGAAGGAAAGGCGGACGCGGACGACATCCTGGGCTTCGTCTTCGCGGTCAACGGCCGCATCAACAGCGCGGACGTATATCCTTCGAACGGCCTGTTCCGGAAGATGTGGGCGAAGCTTTTGACGGCGGCCGTCACCGAGGCGGTGGGTGAAAAGGCGGCCGCTTCCGAAAATGCCGCGCCGCCGCCGGCCGAGGCGATCCGCGCTTTCCTCGCCGACGCCGAAAAAGGCACGCCGGATGCCCAGAAAATAGGCGCCCTTGCCCGGGAGGAAGTTCGCGACGCGGACAAGGCTCTTTACGTGGAAGCGGCGCGCGCCGACGGCCAATGGGTTCATCGCAACTACCTGGCCAAATAAGCGCGCGGATGGGAACCTTTTTGCGCGCCATCGGTTCGAACCTCAACCTCGGCAAGGCGCGCGCGAGACAAGTACAGCCGGAGGCAAGTTAGCGCCCCATGCGCCGCACGCGTCCAGGCGTACTTGCCTTCGGTAAGCTGTACGAGAATCAATGAGTTGCTCGTATGCCTTTTCCGCGGGAAACCCTGGAAGCGCTCGCGGCAACCGTGTCAGGATTTCCCGCGGGGCGCATGAGCATCCGGAAAGGAGTAAATGTTCAAGCAACAAGGACACGAATAGTTGCGGACATCGCGCGGCGGCGCTGAAATGAGGTTGCCTCGGCGGCCGCCGGCTACTATGTTACCCGCATCGATTTGGCCGGACGATTAGAGCCGTTTCGCCTTGCCTTTCGCGCTTGGCCGCACGTGTTCCTACCTCTCACCAAACTTCGAAGACCGCTGCGCTTTTTACAGGCGCGGCAAAGTGCATTCACTAGCGAAAGGACTCCCCCATGAATATGGGTGTCGTAAAGTGGTACAACAGTCAGAAGGGCTACGGATTCATTCAACCCGACGACGGCGGTAAGGACGTGTTCGTCCATGTCAGCGCCCTTGAGCGCGCGGGCCTGCGCGGCTTGGTCGAAGGGCAGAAGGTTTCCTTTGAGATCCAGACGGACCGCCGTACCGGCAAGACCTCCGCGGGCAATCTTCAGATCGCCTGATTTCGGGTGTCCAGAGCGCGGGCTCCCCGCGCTCATTTTTTGCATTCTTTCCCTCTGCTGAGCAGAAGCTCGCCCCGCTCCGCGATAAACAGCGGACTTATTTCCCGCAAGAGCCGCTTTGCGCGCTAAACGTGATGCGGGAATCGATCTCTTCGAAAAGGTTGTGCTTTTCAAGCGCTTTGGCGATGCTTATTATTTAAGCGTCAGGCGGAGCGCGGATCGGCATCCGCCTTGCATGTAATGTGACGTTCCAGATTGGCGACGGGTTCAGCAATTGGATCGGACTTCAAATCAGACGTATAATTTGCCTCCGTGCGAATGGACCCCCTTCCATTGGTCATCCTACGAACGACATAAAACTGCGGCATTCTTTTCCGGCGTACCGGAAAAGGAGCGGCGGGGAAGAATGGCCTTTAATTTTGCGGCTGGCCTGGAGCGTGCGGTGAGAAGCCGAATTTGGCTTACCGCCCGCTCGCGAGAATTGGGATTCAACGACGATCAGCGGGGTCGCGATGGCGAGTGACTTATTTGACACCTATGCACGCAGCTTCGAGGCGCGGCGCGAAACGGTGATGACCGTGGCGGAGTACCTGAAAGGGTGCAAATCCGATCCACTCATGTACGCCTCGCCCCATGAGAGGCTGCTCTCCGCGATCGGCGAGCCGCAGATGGTGGACACGTCGAAGGATGCGCGCCTCGGCCGCATCTTCATGAACAGAACGATCCGCGTCTATCCGGCGTTCGCCGAATTCTACGGCATGGAGGAGACGATCGAGCGCATCGTCGCCTTCTTCCGCCAGGGCGCGCAAGGGCTCGAAGAGCGCAAGCAGATTCTCTACCTGCTCGGCCCCGTGGGCGGCGGCAAATCCTCGCTTGCGGAGCGGATCAAGGCGCTGATGGAGCTGAAGCCCATCTATGTCCTGAAGGCCGGCAACGACCTCAGCCCGATCTTCGAGAGCCCGCTTTGCCTGTTCGATCCCGAAGTCATGGGCGATAGGCTCGAAAGCGAGTACGGAATCCCTCGCCGGCGCCTCACTGGCCTGATGAGCCCCTGGTGCCTGAAACGGCTCGACGAGTTCGGCGGCGACATCTCCAAATTCCGCGTCGCCAAGCTCATGCCGTCGCGGTTGCGCCAGATCGGCATCGCGAAAACCGAGCCGGGCGACGAAAACAACCAGGACGTGTCGTCTCTCGTCGGCAAGGTCGACATTCGCCGCCTTGAGCTTCTCGCCCAGAACGATCCCGACGCCTACTCCTATTCAGGCGGCCTGAACCGCGCGAACCAGGGCGTTCTCGAATTCGTCGAGATGTTCAAGGCGCCGATCAAGATGCTGCACCCGCTGCTCACCGCGACGCAGGACAGCAACTATGTCGGCTCCGAGAACATCGGCTCGATCCCGTATAACGGCATCATCATGGCGCACTCGAACGAGGCCGAGTGGCGGACCTTCAAGAACAACAAGACGAACGAGGCGTTCATAGACCGCATCTACGTGATCAAGGTGCCGTATTGCCTCCGCGCCGAGGAGGAGGAGAAGATCTATCAGAAGCTCATTCGCAGCTCCGAACTCGCCACCGCCCCTTGCGCGCCCGGCACGCTCGAAATGCTCGCGCGCTTCTCGGTGCTGTCGCGTTTGCGCGCGCATGAAAATTCGAGCCTGTTCGCGAAGATGCGGGTCTATAACGGCGAAAGCCTGAAGGAGGTCGATCCCAAGGCCCGCACCATGCAGGAGTACCGCGATCACGCGGGCGTGGACGAGGGTATGGACGGCGTCTCGACCCGCTTCGCCTTCAAGACGCTGTCGGCGACCTACAATCACGACACGCAAGAGGTGGCCGCCGATCCGGTGCATCTCATGTATGTCCTCGAACAGGCGATCCGCCGCGAGCAGTTCCCCGAAGACACCGAGAATGCGTATATCGAGTTCATCAAGACCGATCTCGGACCGCGCTATGCGGAGTTCATCGGCAACGAGATCCAGAAGGCCTACCTCGAATCCTACCACGATTACGGGCAGAACCTTTTCGATCGCTACGTGGCCTACGCCGACGCCTGGATCGAGGACCAGGACTTCAAAGATTCCGACACCGGCCAGCTCATGAACCGGGAGCTTCTCAATCAGGAGCTGTCCAAGATCGAAAAACCCGCCGGTATCGCCAACCCGAAGGACTTCCGCAACGAGGTCGTAAAGTTTACACTGAGAGCACGCGCGCAACGCGGCGGCAAGAATCCGTCCTGGACGAGCTACGAGAAGATCCGCGAGGTCATCGAGCGGCGCATGTTCAGCCAGGTTGAGGATCTGCTTCCGGTGATAAGCTTCGGCTCGAAAAAGGACAGCGAGACGGAGAAGAAGCACAGCGAATTCGTCGAGCGGATGGTCACGCGGGGCTACACCGAAAGGCAGGTCCGCAGGCTGGTTGAGTGGTATATGCGGGTAAGGCAGGCTGGCTAACAAACCGTGCACATTATCGATCGGCGTCGCGACGCGAGCGGCAAGAGTTTAGGCAATCGTCAGCGGTTCATCCGGCGCGCGCGCGCGCTCGTTCGCCACGCCGTCCGCGAGGCGTCCAAAGGCCGCAAGATCACCGACGCCGGACGCGGCGGGGAAATCACCGTCCCCGCCGATGGCGTGCATGAGCCGAGCTTGCGCCGCAGCCACAAAGGCGGCATTCGCGAATATCTGCTCCCCGGCAACAAACAATACACCGAGGGCGACACGATCGATCGTCCTCCTCCCGGCGGGGCGAGGGGAGGCGCGAGCGGAGACGGGGGCGGCGAAGACGAGTTCCGCTTCGCGCTCTCCGACGAAGAGTTTATCGATCTCTTCCTTGAAGACCTGGAACTGCCGGACCTCGCGAAGCGGCAGGTCATGGGCGAGAAGAAGGATCAGCCGCGCCGCGCCGGTTTTCGCTCTTCCGGTCCGCCCTCGATGATTTCGGTGCCGCGCACGATGCGCAACTCCCTGTCGCGGCGCATTGCGCTGAAGCGGCCGAAGCCGGAGGACATCGCCGAACTCGAAGCCCGCCTCAAGGAGCTTGAGGAAACGGGCGGCGACGAGGACGAGATCCAAGCGATCAAGGCGGAGCTTGCGCGGCAGGCGACGCGCCAGCGGCGCATCCCCTTCATCGATCCCGTCGACGTGCGTTACCGGCGCTTCGAATCCGAGCCGAAGCCCGTCGCCCAGGCGGTGATGTTCTGCCTCATGGACGTGTCCGGCTCCATGGACGAGCATCTGAAGGATCTGGCCAAGCGGTTCTACAGCCTGCTCTATTTGTTCCTCTCCCGCCGTTACCGCTATGTCGATGTCGTTTTCATCCGGCATACGCACGAGGCCAAGGAGGTCGACGAGGAGACCTTTTTCAACAGCCGCGAAACGGGCGGGACCGTGGTTTCGACCGCGCTGGAGGAAATGCTGCGCGTGGTGGCCGACCGCTATCCGCCGGCGAACTGGAACATTTACGCGGCCCAGGCCTCGGACGGCGACAACCTTCCCATCGACAACGAGAAGACGGTCGCGCTTCTGAAAACGTCGATCCTGCCCTTGTGCCAATACTATGCTTACATCGAAGTCGGCCGCGAGCCCGAAGAACGCCGCCGCGGCATCGAGCCGCCCAGCACGCTGTGGCGCGCCTACGACCTGATCCTCTCTCCGCAACTCCCCATGGCCATGCGCAAGGTCCGCGACCGCCGCGACATCTATCCCGTATTCCGGGAACTCTTCGAGCGGAAAAGCAACGCAGCGTCAGTGGGGGCTTGATGAGCACGACGGCAGCCGACGATAAGCTTCTCTTCAACAACGCCGACTGGGATTTTGGCACGCTGTCTCGCATCTATGACGGCGTGGCCGACATCGGCTTGAACGAACTCAAGCTCGACATTTACAGGCCCCGGATCGAGGTCATCACCACCGAGCAGATGCTCGACGCCTACGCCTCCACGGGCATGCCGCTGTTCTATCAGCATTGGTCCTTCGGCAAGCAGTTCGTCCGCAACGAAACGCTCTATCGCAAGGGCTGGCAGGGGCTTGCCTACGAAATCGTGATCAACTCCAACCCCTGCGTGGTCTATCTCCTGGAGGAGAACACGGCCACGATGCAGGCGCTGGTGCTGGCGCATGCCGCCTTCGGCCACAACCACTTTTTCAAGAACAATTACGTCTTCAAGCAGTGGACCGACGCCGACGGCATCCTCGATTATCTCGCCTTTGCCAAGAACTACATCGCGTCTTGCGAGGAGAAATACGGCGCGGCCGAGGTCGAGCGCATCCTCGACGCGGCTCATGCGCTGCAGAACCAGGGCGTGCACCGCTATCCCGGCAAGCGCAATATGGATTTGCGCTCGGAGGAGAAGCGCGAACGCGAGCGGCGCGAGCATGGCGAACGGCTGTTCAACGACCTTTGGCGCACCGTGCCGGAGCAAGCCAAGAAAGCGAAGCGCCGCTCAGAGCGCGACCGCCGCCGCGCGCTCCTGGGACTGCCCGAGGAGAACATTCTCTATTTCCTCGAAAAGACCTCCCCGCGGCTGAAGCCTTGGCAGCGCGAGATCCTCCGCGTCGTCCGGCTCATCGCGCAGTACTTCTACCCGCAAAGGCAGACGAAAATGATGAACGAAGGGTGCGCCACCTTCGTCCATTACGAGATCATGCAGCGCCTCTTGGACAAGGGGGGGATCACGGAAGGCTCTTACCTCGAATTCCTGCACTCGCACACCAACGTCGTGACGCAGCCCGATTTCGACGACAGGCGCTATTACGGACTGAACCCTTATGCGCTCGGCTTCGCGATGATGAAGGACATCGAGCGCATGTGCGTGGACCCGACCGAGGAAGACCGCCACTGGTTCCCGGACATCGCGGGCAACGGCGACCCCATCGAGACGCTCAAGGACATCTGGGCCAATTATCGCGACGAGAGTTTTGTTTCGCAATTCTTGAGCCCGCAAGTCATCCGCAAGATGGGCCTGTTCCTCGTGGTGGACGATCACCGGGAGAAGGATCTGAATGTCGGCGCGATCCACAATGAGCGCGGCTACCAGAAGGTGCGCCGGGCGCTCGCCCGCCATTACGACGTCTCGCGGCACGATCCCGATATTCAGATCGTCGATGTCGATCTCGAAGGAGACCGGCGGCTTGAGCTACGCCACCACGTGGTCGACGGCGTCACGCTCGACGAAGACGACACGGAGCGCGTCCTTCAGCACCTCGCCAATCTCTGGGGCTACGAAGTGCACCTCGTGGAGACGAACGACCACGGCGATCTGGCGACAAAGCATCACGCCGAGCCGGTCCACCCGTTCGTTTGAATAAAGCAACCGCCCGCAAATCGACCGAGGCCAAGATCGGGATTGGGCTCGGTGAGATGAAACACCCTATATTCGCCGCTCTTGGCCGGTCCTGCGCCAGAGCATCGGACTTAAAGCCGGAATCGGCCTCATGCCCTTCGGGCGCCGATAGCCGTCATCCCGTGCGCGCCGCGGCATGAAATGCCGCTGTGCGGACACGGGATCGCCCGCGAGCGCCGACTCCCTGTACGGCGCCGGATAACGCCTTCGGCGTTTCCGGGAAGACGGTCGCGGAACCGTTCAGCCGTCGTCCTCGGGGCGCGTTTCCGGCATCAACAGAACAAGCAGCAATGCGCCGAAGCCGCCGGTAGCGCCGAGCGCGAGGAACGCCGCGCTGACGCCGTAGCTGTCCGCGACATACCCCGCCGCCGTCGTGCTGAGCGCGGCCGAAAGCCCCACCGACATGCCGACCACGCCCTGCGCCAGGTTGAAATGCCCCGTCCCGAACGAGATGTCGGCGGCGACGAGCGGGATCAGCACGCCGAGCACGGCGGCGGACACGCCGTCGAGCGTCTGGATCGCCACGATGGGCAGCGCCCCGCCGAACGACGCGAACAGCACGCCGCGAACCGGCAGCACCGCCAGCGCGGCGACGAGGAGCCGCCGGCGGCCGATCCGTTGCGCGAGGCGGCCCACCCAGGGCGCGAACAGCGCGACGACGATTTGCGGCGCCACGATGCAGGCGCCGGTCAGCGCCACCGCCCAGCTCGGCGCCGTCTTCGTCAGCTCGGACGCGACGAGCGGCAGCATGGGCGCGTTCGCCAGCTGGAAGAACGCGATGCCGGCGATGAACGCCAGCATGCCGCGCTTCTTGAGAAGGACGGCGAGGCCAGGGCCGATGCCGGCAAGCCGCTCCTCGGGCACGCCGCCATGCGCGCTCGCCGGGTTCACTTCGGCCTCCCCGATCCTGAAAAGCGCGGCGAGCGCTGGCAGCGTGAAGGCGGCGGTGACGAAAAACACCGATTGCGCCGACACGAAATGGCCGAACGCGCCCATGATGACGGCGGCGGCGCCATTTCCCGCCGAGGCGTAGCGCGCGTTGCGTCCGAGCCGCGCGGCGAGCGCATGGCGTCCGACAAGGCCGAGGCTGATGGCGGCGACGGCGGGCGACAGCACCGAGGTCGATACGGCGTGCAAGGCGCGGGAGGCGGCCACGGCCAGGAACACCGGCCACACGGCGATCATGAAAGCCGCCGCTCCGATGGCCGCGACGGCGGCGGCCGCGGCGGAGCGTTCCGAGCGCACGCGATCCACGAGCCAGCCGCCCGGAACCTGGCTCACGAGACCCGCAAGCGCGCCGATGGAAAGCACGAGCCCGATGTCGGTCTGGCTCCACTCCTGCGCCGCGAGATAGACGGCTATGAACGGGCCGAAGCCCGTCTGGATGTCGCCGAGGAAAAAGATGAACCAGTCGAGGCCGCGCCGGCTCTTCGCGGAAGGCTCGCCCTGGTCCGCGCTTTCTTTCGGGAGCGGGGCTGGCGCGCCCGGCGAAGCCCTCATGCCGCTAAGCAGTCCCGGCAAGCTCGACCGGCGGGACGAACCCTTCTCCCGCGCAAGCTGGCCTTAAAGCCCTTAAATTCGGGGGCCTTGCCGCGCTCTCAGCTGCCGATCTTCTTGTGATAGTTAATTATCCACAATTTTCCGATCACTAAGCCCAGAGTGAAAAGGGCGACGCCCGCGGCGACGTCATAGATCTTCGACGGAAATCCCACATAGGAGGGGATGGATAGGAACCCGGAGGTGATGAGCGGAATGGAGAGGAGAATAAAGAAGATGCCAACGAGGGATCTAAACATACCCATTGCGTAACCCTTTCAGAAGACGGCGGTGAGCCGTAAACAGCTGGCGGGATCGTAATTACACGCGGCGGCGCGGTCAAATTTTGCTTACCCGAAACTGCGCCCTCTTTGACGCAGGCGCCACGGAGACCCATCGCCGAAGCGCCATTGCGCGAAGGAAGACTCTAGGCCATGGTCTGCCGCTTGAAAAGTGGGGCGGCCTGCCGTGCGGCAGACAGACGGGAGGCGCGCCCGCGTTGAGGGACCATGGCGCTCCGAAAAGCCGGGCCGGCCTTTTGGGACAGGCTTGCGCACGAAATCGAAGGCGACGCCGCAAGCGGCCTTTTTTCCAGGGGCCGCTACGCCACGGACGCGTCCATGTATCAATGCTTTCCCGCCGGCGTCGCCTGCCCGAAGACGGCGAACGACATCGCCATCATCGTCGAGATGGCCCGCGAGGAAGGCGTGCCCGTGATCGCGCGGGGCGGGGGCACGTCCACGGCCGGTCAGGCGCTCGGCGAGGGCGTGATCGTCGATTTCTCAAAGCACCTCACGAAGATCGCCCGCATCGACGCCGAAAACGGGCGCTGCGTGGTCGAGCCCGGATGCTCGCCCGCCGCGCTGAACGCCGCGCTCGACGCGCATGGCCTTGTGTTTCCGGTCGAGATCGGCTCAGCGGCGCAGGCGACCGTCGGCGGCATGCTCGGCAACAATTCGAGCGGCTTGCGCGCCATGCGGCATGGCGCGATGCGCGACCTGGTCGCTTCCGTGGACGCGTACCTCGCGGATGGGCACCGCGTTTCCTTCCGGCCCGTCTCGGAGGCGGATTCGAGCGCCTTTCCCGGCCGCGACCGGCTGCTGGAGCTTCTTCAATTCGGCGAGCAGCACGAAAGGGCCATCGCCACGCTGTGGCCGCTCCGCGCTCCCGGCGCGCCCGAGCCCGAGGGCTACGATCTGCGCGCCCTGCTCGCGAGTTCCGAGGACCAGAACCTTGCCCGGCTGCTCGCCGGCGCGGAAGGCACGCTCGCCATCGCGGCCAGCATCGAGCTGAAGCTCGCGCCAAAGCCGGCGAACCGGGCGCTCGGCGTCTGCCGCTTCGACAGCTTCGCGCGCGCGCTCCGCCTCGTCCCGAAGATCGCCACGCTCCTCAATCCATCCGCGATCGAGCTGCTCGACAAGACGATGCTTGAGTTTCTCGCCGCGCAGGCGGGAGGGGAAGCGCAGGCGGCGAGGCTTTTGCGCGGAGAGCCGGAAGCGGTTCTGATCGTCGAGTTCGACGAAGTCAACCCGGTCGAAAATTCGAGGCTGTTGAAGGCGCTCGCCGAGCACGCCGCCGAAGCCGACAAGGGCAAGTTCCCCGTCATGGAAATCCTTGGCGAGAACGCGCAGAGCGCGCTTTGGAGGTTGAGGCGCGGGGCGCTGAACCGGGCTTGGACGCTGAAGTCGGCGGCGCAGCCTGTCTCGTTCCTTGAGGATGGCGCGGTCCCGCTCCACCGGCTGGCCGTGTATGGCGAGGCGCTTCAGGCGCTTCTCGCGCGATACGGCGTGCGCTCCGCGATCTACGGGCAGGCGGGGCGCGGCGCCCTCACCGTGCGGCCGATCCTGAATTTGCGCCATGCGCGCGACCGCAAGCTCATGCGCGCGCTCTCGGACGCCATGGCCGAGCTTCTTCGCGCGCATGGCGGAGCCGTTACATCCGGCCACGGCCTTGGCCTTGCCCGCAGCGAAGCGCTGGAGCGCGCGCTCGGCGCCGAGGCTGCCGCGCTTTTCAGGGATTTGAAGACGCAGCTCGATCCCGGCTTCGTCCTCAACCCCGGTAAGATTTTGCGCGGCCCGAGGTTCGACGACGCGGCAATCCTCAAGGCGCCGCGCGAAGGCGAGCCGGAGGGCGCCGCCGTCGCCTTGTCCTGGGGCCTCGGCTCGTCCGCCGCGCGCGCTCTCTCGCATGTGCGGCGCTGCTCGGGGCTTGGCCATTGCCGCTCGCTGGAGCAGGGCTTCGCCTGCCCGTCCTATGCCGCCACCCGCGACGAGCGCGACAGCCCAAGGGGGCGCGCGAACGCGATGCGGCTCGCGCTGTCGGGCCAGCTTGGCGAGGACGCGCTCGGCTCGGAGGCCATGCTTGAGGCGATGCGGCTTTGCGTGTCCTGCAAGTTCTGCGCCGCCGCCTGTCCGCATGGCGTCGACATCCCGAAACTGAAGGTGGAGGCGCTGGCCGCCGCGCGCGCGCGCGGCTGGGCGTCGCGGGCGGTGGATGCGTTCGCCCGCCTGCCGGACTACACCGACTGGGCGCGGCGGCGGCGGCTCATCCTCGCCTTGCGCGATCTTCTGCCGGGTCTGCCCCGCCTGACGGAGCGCTGGACGGGCATCGCGGCGGACCGGCCCTGGCCGAGGTGGTCCGGGCGGCGGTTCAAGGCGCCGCTGACGGCGCCGCCCGGAGCGCACGGGACCGTCGCCCTCTTCTCCGACACCTTCAACCGCTCCTTCGAGCCCGCGAACCTGCGCGCGGCGGCGGCCGTCCTCGGCGCGGCCGGCTACGCCGTCGTCGCCTTCGCGGACGCCGAGGGCGCGCCCCTTTGCTGCGGACGCACCTATTACGACGCGGGTTACGTCGAGGAAGCGCGCCAGAAAGCGGCCCGCATGATGAAGGCGGCGGCCGAGTTTGCCGATAACGGCGTGCCGGTTGTGGGGCTGGAGCCGTCCTGCGTGCTCATGATGCGCGATGAATACGCCTCGCTCGGCTTCCCCGCGGGGAAGTCGCCGCCCGTCCTTTTGTTCGAGGAGTTTATCGCCGCCCGGATCGCGGAAGGACGCTTCGCATTGCCGCTCAAACCCATCGAGGCGGATGTGGTGGTCCACTCCCATTGCCACGAAAGAAGGCTCGGTCTTGAGACCGCCGCCCACGCGGCGCTGAAACTCGTGCCGGAGCTTGCCGTATGCGCGGGGCCGTCGACCTGTTGCGGGCTGAACGGCGTCACGGGCATGACGCCGGACACGCTCGAAGCCTCGCTCGCGATGGCGGAGGCCCAGCTTTTCCCAGCGATCCGCAAGGCGGGGCGCGACGCGCTCGTGGCGGCGACCGCCTATTCCTGCCGCAAGCAGATCCACGACGGCCTCGGCCGCGCCGCGCAACATCCCGCCTCGCTTCTCGAACTCGCGCTGAAAGGCGACAAGGACATCGTGGGGTAACTCCCGCTTCGTCATGGCCGGGTCAGGCCCACGGCCATCCGGTTCGTTTTACCGACCGGGCGATTCGCTCACCCTCCATGTCATCCCGGAAGCCGCGCGGCGCGCGTTTCCGGGATGACGATGTTCAAGGCGCGATGCTCGAACGCGGAACGGAAGAAAAGCGGCGCGGCGACGATGCGGGTTCCGTTCAAGCTCATCTGCTGATACAACCCTGGAAAAATCTTGAAGCGCAGAGGAAGCGGGATTGCTGGGACGACTGTCGAACACAGCGGCCGAATTGTGGGCGCGCGCGCAAGACGCGGCGTCGCAACTCCTCGTGCCGGCCGTCCGGCTCGGCGTAACGGGGCTGTCGCGGTCCGGTAAAACCGTGTTCATTACCTCGCTCATTCACAACCTCCTCGCGGGCAACGCGATGCCGTTTTTCGAGCCCTTGGCTCAAAACCGCGTGGCGAGAGCCTATCTTGAGCCCCAGCCGGACGACGCGGTCCCGCGCTTCGACTACGAGGGCAATCTCGCCAAGCTCACCGCGCCTTGGCCCGAATGGCCCGAAGGCACGCGTCACATCAGCGAGCTTCGGCTGACGCTTGAATTCTCGCCGAACGCCATGATGCGCCGCGCGCTCGGCACGAAGACGATGCATCTCGACATCGTGGATTATCCCGGCGAGTGGCTGCTCGACTTGCCGCTCCTGAACCTCACCTATGAGGAGTGGTCGCGGCAATCGATCGCCCAGGCTCGCGAGCCCTTCCGCGCGCCGGCCGCCAAGGACTGGCTCGAATTTCTTTCCTCCACGAACGCGGTGGCCAAGAAGGACGAGCAATTCGCCCGCAATGGCGCCGAGATTTTCACTCAGTATCTGCGGAGGTGCCGGGATGAATTGCTGTCGCTCTCCTGCCTGCCGCCGGGCCGGTTCCTGATGCCGGGCGACCTCGCGGGGTCGCCGGCCTTCACCTTCTTCCCGCTTGAGACGCCGGACGTTGCGATGGCGCCGCGCAGCAGCCTGTGGGCGATGATGGAGCGGCGGTATCGCGCCTACAAAACCTATGTGATCCAGCCCTTCTTCCGCGATCACTTCGCAAGGCTGGACCGCCAGATCGTGCTCGCCGACGTGCTGACGGTGGTGAACGCGGGCGCGGACGCGGTCGCGGATCTGGAGCGCGCGCTCTCCGACATCCTGCTCTGCTTCCGGCAGGGGCAGAACGCGTGGCATTCGCTGTTCAGCGGGCGCAAGATCGACCGGATCGTGTTCGCGGCGACGAAAGCGGATCACCTCCATCACACCAACCACGACCGGCTGGAGGCGATCCTTCAGCTCATCGCCACGAAGAGCGCTCAGCGCGCGTCTTTCGTCGGCGCGGAGGTGCGGGCGTTCGCGCTGGCGAGCGTGCGCGTCACCAACGAGGCGGAGTTGCGCCACGGCAATGAGCTCTATCCCTGCATCGTCGGCGTGCCTCTGAAGGGCGAGCGGCTCGGCGCGCATGTTTTCAACGGCAAGGAGCAGCGTGCGATTTTCCCCGGCGACTTGCCGGAAGACCCGGCGCTCGCGCTTTCGCCCGAATGGCTCAACTCCGGCAACGCGTTGCGTTTCGTGCGCTTTCGCCCGCAAAGGCAGACCTCGCTCGAATTCGGGCAGAGCGCCGTTCTTCAGCATATCCGGCTCGACCGGGCCTTGAACTTCCTGATCGGCGATAAACTCTCATGAACGGACCGCCCAAAAGCCGCCCGCCCGTGGCGTTCAGCCTGGATGACCCTCGTTTGAAGGTGGACGGGCCGCTGCCTCCGCCGATCGAGGAGGAAGCGCCGCCGCAGGCGAAGCCCGACGCGGCGAGGGCGAGGCCGGAAGCGCAAAAAGCCAGGGCCGAAGCTCCGAAGAGCAAGGCGAAGCAGGCCGATGCCGGGGAGCAGCCTGCTTTTGCCGGCGAGGCCGCCGCCCCGCGCGAGACGCGGATCGTGCCCGAGATCATCCGCGTCGGCCGCAGCTGGGGCAGCATCTTCTTCAGCGCCGTCACAGGTCTTCTCGTCCTGACGGCCTTGCTTTGGATCCAGGACACGTTCCTCGCCTTGCTCGGGCGCAAGGACTGGCTCGGCTGGGCCGCCACCATTCTGCTCGCCGTCGCGGTCTTCGCCTTCGTCATGATCCTCGCCCGCGAGGTCGCCGGCCTGTACCGCTTGGCAGCGATCAACGCCGTCCGCAAGCGCGCGGAAGCAGCCCTTGCCGCCGAGAATGCAACCGAGGCCCGCGCGGCGACCGCCGATATCCGGGCGGTGTTGGAGGAGCGGCGCGAACTGGCCGACGGCATAGCCCGGCTCGTCAAGCATGAGCGCGACATCATGGACGCGCGGCAGGTTCTGACGCTCGCCGAGCGGGAATTGCTGCTGCCGCTCGACAAGATCGCGCGCACGACGGTCGGCACTTCCGGCCGCAGGGTGTCGATGGCCACCGCGCTCAGCCCCGCCGCCGTTTTCGCGGTCGGTTTCGTGGCCTATGAGAATTTCCGGATGCTGCGAAACCTCGCGGGGATCTATGGCGGCCGGCCGGGGCTTCTGGCGATGCTCCGGCTCATGCGCATGATCGCGGGCCATCTCGCGGTGACGGGGGGCATAGCGTTCACGGACGATATTCTCGGCCAATTCGTCGGCCACGGCATGACCTCGCGGCTGTCGCGCCGGCTCGGCGAGGGGCTCATCAATGGCGGCTTCACGATCCGCATCGGCATCGCCGCCGTCGAGGTGCTGCGCCCGCTGCCCTATATCGAGGCGAAGCAGCCGCGCCTTCGCGAGTTCGTCTCGGAGTTCCTGAAGGTCGGACAGAAAGGCCAGGGCCAGCCCGAGGAGCGCGAGCGGAGCTGAAAATTGCTCTAAAAACCGAAGCTTAAGCCGCCGGAACGAACCGATTTGCGGGCTGTTCAACCTGGAACCTGTCGCCGAAAGCGACCAAGTTTAAGGAGACGGCCATGAAGTATTTCGCGATCGCCGCGGCGGCGATCCTCGCTCTTGCGGCAACCGCAAGCGGCTCGGAGGCGCGTTCGAAAGCCCGTGCGTTTACGAACGCCGGCGAGTTCGCGCAGGAACTGAAATCCAGCGGCAATTTCGAAATTTTGTCGAGCGCGCTGGCCCTGCAAAATTCGGATAACGGCGAGGTCAAGAAATTCGCGCAAAAGATGATCGACGATCACAAAGCCGCGGATCAAAGGCTCACGGACACGCTGAAGCAGGCGCACCTGCCGGAGCCGGAATATACGATGACGGAGGAGAACGCAGCACTGGTGCAGGACCTTGAGCCTCTGCATGGAGCGCGGTTCGATCGCCGTTACTTGCAGGATCAGGTCCAGGGACACAGGGACGCAATCCAGCTGATCGAGGGCTATACGAAGAGCGGCGACAACGACGCGTTGAAGCAGCTTGCTTCCTCGCTCTTGCCCACCATCGAGGAGCATTACCGCATGGCTCAGGCGCTGAGCGCCAGCGGAGAGACGGCGCGCCGCTGAGGTTCCATTTCCTGGTGCAGCGCGTGCGATCCCGGATAGCCGCAAGCGGTTTCCGGGATGACGAGGGGGCCGCGCGGCTTCCAAGGACGACAAGGCATACGCGCCAAGATAAGGCGGAAACCTGCGCCGCATTCGTCCTTGCGAGGGGCAAAGCCCCGTGGCCATCCAGAGCAACGCTTACAAACGTCCGGTTTCTTGCGCTGGATCGCCGCGTCGCGTCCGGCGCCTCGCGATGATGGCGCGGAGTAAGTTGGCGCGTATGGGATGACATTGGGGGCGCCCGCGCTGTTTCCGGGACTTGATGACCCGGATGTTTCCGCCAATTCCGTCGTCATGGCCGGGCTTCGACCCTCGGATCAAGTCCAAGGGCATGCCCGGCCATGCAGAAAATTGGCAATGCCTTCAATGTGTTAGCTGGATGGCCGGGTCAACCCTCGGGGCAAAGCCCGAGGGCATGGCCCGGCCATGACGGTGGAGACGAAATTCGCCAATGTTTTCATGGCTTTTTCTGCTAGCGGACACATCCGGGTCATCAAGTTCCGGGATGATATCGAAGGCAAGGCGAAGACTTCGGTAGGAACACGAACCGGACAGGGCGTTTCGCCGCCGCAACCGCCGTTAGGTTCAATCTGAGGACTGGCCTCGTCTCAGGCCGTAATCGGTGACAAGGCGCCTTGATATTTGCGTAACTCGGGACGCACATTGCGGCACGAGCCTCGCGCGCGGCGTAACGGAATGCCTCCGGCTTTCGAAACATGCCTTTCGATCCCCGCCGCGCCATGATTGCGCGGATGGCGGATTTGCGCGCGAGTTTCGAACCTTGTAGCGGAGGATGTTAGCCAGTCTGGCCTTAATCGATTGAGCTTACTATAGAAATTTCAGGGAATTGGTGGAGGGGGTTGGACTATCCCGATCCTGCCAAATCAATCGTTTGCGGCTACAAACGCCCTTCAAACGCCCCAATGCAACGTATAGCGAATTTTTCATGTGTGCAAACGCTGCGGGAGACGCTGGCGTGCGCGAGCGCGCACTGTGTCGTGCTGTTGTCTTCATCATTAAAGCCAAGCCGTAGCTGCAACAACACAACACAAGTACATCTTGAGAACAATAACAAGTACAGCTTGGTGCTATACTTGCAACGGCAACGTAAAATTGTTGACACTCCCTTGTCTCTCCCCGTCCGTTCTCGTACTTGCTGCGTCAAGGCTCAATGATTTAAGGGGCGCACCATGAAACGAAACGAAGCCACGCCAAGGCAGCTCGAAGTTCTCAACGCGATTGTCGAACTACGTGAGCGGCATAAGCGGAACCCAAGTTTCACTGAATTGGCCAGTCACGTTGGCCGAGCGGGCAAACCGCTTCGGCCGGTTGCGATCAGGCGACACGTGAGTGAGCTGACAAGAAAGGGGCTCTTGGTGCCGCGGCCATCTTACGCCCGCCGTGCAATCGCCCTTGTCGAGCGCAAGCGGCTTGCAGCGTAAAAAAGCCCCCGCCGGGTCAGGGCGAGGGCTTGAATGGGGTTAGACAGTTGTTGCGTTGGGAGCGTTCAAACGCCTGTGACGGATCGCTCACCCTTGGTCGTCGCGTCTTGCGTCCTGTGCATTTCCGGCCGGCGTTCGCAGCGCGCGGCCTGTCGCAATCGAAGACGGAAGAACACTCATGCTCATGCTACGCGCAATCGAAAGACACCCCATAAATAAGGGAATTAAGCGCGCCGTGCAAGTCCGTTCGCCGTCTCCAGGCCAATTTTTAAGAGCTTATGGAACAGTCGAATGTGCAAAATCTCGCCTGACGAAGATGCCTCACGTGCGCATGACGTTTACAGAACAGCCGAGGAGATCAGAGAACAGTTTCTAAACGATCATACCAATTTTGCTGGAGCCAGTGAAAACCGCAAAAAAACCGCTCGCGTCATCGCCAATCCGAACTTAAGCGACGCCGCGAAAGTTCAGTACATCGCCGCCAACATCATCAGCGAAAAAGGCTTCGCTTGGTCGAATGACCGTCTCGGCAAGCTGCTCAACAAGGGGCCGCAGGCCATCCAACGCGGTTGGCGCGAGCTCGAAAAAAACGACTTCGTCATCACAACACGTCGCAAGCAGAACACGGCGACCCGCGCCTTCCCCGTTCCAGACGCAATCACCACCCTTGCGAAGGAAATCGAAAAAGAACTGCGGCGCAAGCCAAAGGGGCGCGGGCAGGGAAGCCACGAAGATCTGCCGGTCGACGATCAAGAACGACCAAACTCGACTGTTCTTGATGCGTCATTCGACGTTGCCCCTACCAACGGAACGACTTCGCCGAATGACAACCCATTTCGTCAAGAACGGTCGAATTCGACGCCAAGAACGGTCGAAAGCGACCTACAATCACAAAGGTATAGATCTCAAAGTAAAGCGCTTAGCGCGGAGCCGAGCCAGACACATAGTTCGCCGTTTTCCGAAAAAATTTCGGCGATGGAGATGTGCGCATGACAGCTCATCTCACGGTCATCCGAAACGCGCACGGGCCGCTCAGCAAGACGTTCACGCTCAAAGACGGAACCCTGCAGAAGACGGCCACGGCCGATCTTGTCGAGGGCCATGCCACGCGCGTCGCCATCGACGACATTCACGGCCTTGCCAACGTGCTCGCCGGCCTTGATGCCAGCGAGGCGTTGACGTTTGGCGTCACCCGCAACCGCGTTGCCCGGATCGCCACTCAAGCCGCGGTAAAGCGGGGAAGGGCTCTGGGCGCGATTTGCCGTGATCGCGAGCATTTTCGTTGGCCTAACGGTCGCGGCGTGCTCATGCTCGATATCGATCGGCCAAAGGACGGATCTGCGCCGTTCACGCCGAAGAGCTTCGACGACCTGATGCGCGGCCTGTTTCCTTGGTGGCATGGATGCGCGCGCCTGTATCGCGCGTCAGCGTCGGCGTTCATCTATGACGCCAATGGAGTTGAGCTTTCCGGCGCCGGATCGTTGCGCGGCTACGCCGTCGCCGACAGGGCCGAAAACATCCCGCATCTCGGCGTCGCCATCGTGGACGCCTTCTGGCGAGCCGGCTTCGGCCGCATCGAATTTTCGGCTTCGGGGTCGATGCTGGTTCGCTGCCCCGTGGACGACGCCGTTTGGCAGCCTGAACGGCTCGATTTCGCCGGGCCTGCGGTCTTAGGCGAGGGCCTCCGGCAGTCGCCCCGCGCGCCGATTGTCGTCGACGGCGCGGATATTGACACGGAAGCCGTCATCGCTGGCGGCCCTGGAAAGATCACGCTTTCGACTTGGCGCGCCGGCAGCCTTCATGTCTGCCGAGCGAAGCAGGCGGCGCGTCCAACTGAGAAGGCTCGGCGCAAGAGCTACATCGCCGAGCGCGTGAAGCAGGAAAAGCAGCGCGGAGGTAATGCGGCCGCTGCTCGCCGAAAATGGACGGCGGCGGTCGCGGACAAGTCGCTGTCCGGCGATTTTGCGCTCCACTTCCAGTTTCAGGGATTCGCAACGGTCGATGAAGTGCTTTCCGATCCCGAGCGCTTCGATTTCGAACGGCTCGCCGATCCGAGCGAGCCGACATATGCGAACGACCCGCGCATTGCTCAGTTCTATTGGAACGGCGGACGCCCGCATATCTACAGCCACGCTCACGGCGGCTGCAAATACGTGCTTGCGGCGGAAGGGGGCGGCGATGCCTAAGCCCGCCGATCGCATAGCCGAACGCCTCGCCGCCGTTTGCGCCCGGCTCGCCTCCGACTTCGACGGCGAGCGCGCGGTTGCCGCGAGATTGGCTTCGCACATGCTGACTGCGGCCGGGCTGACTTGGCAAGAGTTGGTCAGCCGCGCTTTCGCTGTTCCCGCCGCACGACAAGAGCCTACGCGCGAAACCGCCTACCGGCAAACGGACCATGAGGCGGCGCTTCAAGTCTATCGCGATTTGCTCGCCAGTGTGGAGCTGAACGGATGGGAGCAACATTTTCTCGAGACGTTGCTCGAAGACGAAATTGTCGTTCTCAGCGAAAGACAACAACGCATCGTGGACACGCTCATGCGCCGGCGCGCCAACGCTCAACACCATGCCAGAGCTTCGCCATGATCAGGAAGGCAAGGCGTGCGCGCGGCACGCTTAAACGTTTCATGTGGAATATCATTCCTGATTACCCCGCATTGTGAGTTGCCTTTTTCATAAACTCACCACCTGCGAAGCCGTTCACCGCCGCCACTCGCCGAGCCGCTCTCTTTTTGTTCCGAGGGTATGCGGACTACAGAAACACACGTGCGCACAAGCTAAAGCTATGTCCCCTTGGGCGATTTTTGGAGAAAACCGTTTTTCAATACCCCCGTCTATACCCCGGCTCCAATGGTGGTTTTGACGACTTTTCCCCCCTCGGCCTAAAATCGTTGCGCTATGAGAATGTGCCTTCCTTGGGCTCCTGCGAGTCGCTGGAGAGGTATTTCGATTTGCCGCCTCGCTCTTTTTAAAAGCTAATTAGATGCCAACTTGCGCTCAAGCTTGTGTTGCATTAATTGATAGATAATTCCTTGCCGGTGAGGGGCGCAAGCATGGACCAAAAAATGATCGAATTTCGAATGGCTCAATTTCGGAAGATGCGCGCGGAGTGGGAGGAAAAACTGCGCGGCGTTCCGCCGGGAGAGCGCTGGGTGTGTTCGCGCGTGCTTCAGCTTGGCTACCAGATCGCTCGCTGGGAGCCCGATCCGGAAAAGCAAAAGGCCTTTCGGGATTGGATGGACTGGCCATCGCGCGACAGCTGAGCTTAGTTCGTGACAGCCAAAATAGTTAACGAGATAATTGGCGAAGTAGATCATACGATACTTGTGATCGGATGGACCCTTCTGACTGGTTTTGTTGGGTATTGGTTCCTAAGATTACTTGTATACACGAAGCTAATATTTCCTTTTATCTTGATTGTCGTGGCATCACTAATTGGCTGGATGATCAATACATCTCCAAAAGCTACGTTCATGATATTCGCCGATTTGAGCGTGGCAGTCGCTTGCGCTTATGTAGCGTCGCGCTTTCGTTCGGGAGATCCAATGGAGCAAGGAATGATCGGCTTCATAGTCGGATTGCTTGTTGGCGGAGCGCTGGCCGGGCCTATGGCGGATTATCTATTCTAGCGCTTGCCGAATCTATCTAAGCATCACTTTGAGGTTGCATAATGTCAAAACTTGAAGGGTTTGGCGTTCTCGCCCTTAAATTTGTGGTTATCTTTTTGATTAGTCAATCTCCCGCGCTTGCAGCGCTTAACGATTACTATCCGCAAGACAACTATCGCCTGCTCGATACTGACATCCCAGTCTCAAGTTCGCGCTACCTTGGCGAGGCGGCTCGCGGCGGCCTGGAAAACCTGACATCATCTCGTGCGTCCGCGGTCGCGCTCGCGCAGAACCAAACGGGCGAAATGGTCAGCGTCGAGGAGGCGAACAAGGAAGGCGAGCCTTATGGCCTGCACTTTTCGGAGCCACAAACTCGCGCCCTGGTCGATTACTTGATCGACCGCAAGCGCAAACAACTTCGTTCGCAGGAGATCCTTTCACACGCGCCAAGAGACTTTTTTAGCTCTACTGCCATTGCTCTAGCTAAGCTTTTGGTCGCTGCGATAGACCCAGTGCACATTGTTCCCGCGATCGCAATCGCGCTGAGTTTGTCGTCGTGGATCTGGCGCATGGTCGCTGTTGCCGTCCTGGAAGTGGCCCTTTCTGCTTTGAGCTATGGCCTGTCGATCCAATTGCAGGATGACGTCGGCAAGCAAGTGTTTCAGGAGATCGCTTTTGGCACGCCATCAACGCTTTTGCTGATCATCATCACGAGCATGGTCGCCCGGCGCTGGAAAAGCCGAAGACCCAAATTTGCGGACGTTCCGGCTTTTGTGAGCGCCGGTGGAGAACCGCGTCTTGAACCTCAAGCTGAAAGTTTGAAGCCCGTGCCTGATACGCCAGCTCCATCATCCCCAGCAAGCGCTGTGACTGATCCCAGGAAGTGGAAACCTGAGCATCGGGCCGGCCTAATCGCTTTGCTGATTGTGGGCGCCGCTTTTGGGCTCATCGTCGGTTTTTTTGCTCACCCGCTGCATCGCGGGACGTCTGGCCTGGTGGAGTGGGCGACCTACTATCCGCTCGAGGCGCTGGCGTGGCCACTCTTGTGCGCCCTGATCACCGGCGGCACAGCGTATGTATGGCGGCAGTTCAGGACCTGAAACGGTTCTGCTTGGCGCCAAAGGGGAGGAGTCTGTAGAGAAGGGGTGGCGGGCAGAAGAGGCCGGCTCGGCTTGCATGTGGGTCCTTC
>CAWEFZ010000002.1:0-12358 GCA_963808505.1 uncultured Alphaproteobacteria bacterium | reverse complement strand
CAAGCACCACACGGGCATGACGATTGCTTGCGGACTCGGCCCCATCGTCATGAAACACAATGCAGTGACGCCGGCGGGCACGCCGAGAAAGAGAAGAAGAAAGAGCAAGCATCGACCATCAGATCCTTCTCCTCTTTCGCGCTGCGGGATTGTAGGCGATCGCCGCGTGGTGCTCGCAGTAGGGCGTCGCTAAGGACCTGCGGCGCCCGCAGAAGTGGAAGCCCTCTTCCTTCGGATCGCCGATCGGCCAATGGCACATGCCGTCTTTGAGGTCGAGCAATTTGAGGCGGCCTTCGGGCGCCGGCTCATCAAGGTCCGGCAGCGCACGGAGCGGCATGACGATCGCCGCTTTGCGCTCGTGCGGTTGCGGCGCCGGTTTCGGAGCGGGGTTGGTAAAGGCGCCATACTGCGCCTGCGGGGACCGCGCCGGGAATAGCGCGATGTTCGAGCGCGGGCGGGCGGTTCTGACGCGAGACGTGGTCACGCGGGCCGCGAGCCCTAAGCGATGAACCTTGCCAATAACGGCGCTGCGGCTGACGTCCTTGAGTTTTGTGGCGATCTGACTTGCGCTCAGGCCGTCGGCCCAGAGCTGCTTGAGAAGCGCGACGCGTTCGTTGGTCCAGCCGCCGCACTGTGCCGAAGAGCATGCGGATGCGAGGTTGTCAGCAGTCGCGGGGAGTGTCGTCTCCGGGCGCGAGCTGGGCGCCTGACTCGATACTTTGCTTTCCATCTTTCGCCTTCCTCTTGACCGTCACGTCAATGAAGGCGATCGGGCGACCGCGCCTTTTCAGGATGCGTTCCGCATCCTTTCGAAGCAGGGCGCGCGACCATTCAGACAGAGTTGTGCCTTCCAGTTCAGCCGCCTCCTCGAAGGCGGCTTTCTCCTCTGGCTTGCAGCGAACGAGGATGCGGGCGGTGAGTTTTCTGGCTCTCATGACGCCCGTTGTGAACGTACGCACAACGTATGTCTATTGCCTTCTTGATAGGTACGTACAATGATAGTACAATGGCTATACGCAAGAAGCAACAAGAACCGTCCCTTGTCGCTTCGCTTGCGTGTATCAACCGGCCATTTTCGATTTGAGAGAGAGGTCAGGAACGTAGAACAAGACACACGACGCAAGTCACGATGAAGCGTAGCCCCCTAAGGCCTGGAATCCTTAGGGGGTTTTCTTTGAGTAGAGGGTGGGACGGTTACTCGCCGTGATTTAGAGGGTGGTTCTACGCTTCTTCAGGTTGCTGCGCTTGTACACCAGCCAGCCCGCGAAAAGACCTGTCGGTCTGTTGGTAGAGGACCGCCGCGTCCGGCGATCCTATCGGCTCGACAATTGCCCTGGATAAGACGGCGGGAGGGTCGCAATAGCAGCCGCCGCCGGCCGTCTGTTCGGTGAAATTGCGAACATGAATAAAGCGGGCAGGCCTCGCGGCGTCCGGCTTATGCGTCGTTCGGGCGTGGGAGTTCGTTTATGAAGCGCCGTCCGTCTTCTCGTCTTTTGGCTGGATGCGTCTTGCCGCTTCCATGAGCCAATCGGCGAGCACGAGCCGCACTTGCATCGTCAGGCTAGGTTTTGGTTGTTCGCTTGGGAGTGGGAACTTCCAGACCAGAACCTCGTCCATCGGGATTTTTTCGCCAGGCGCGAGACCGACGAGAGGCATCAGACGCGCTCCAGATCCTTCAGGCGTTGCTCGATCAGAGTGAGACGAAGGGCGACGCCTTTAACCGCCGAGGTTCCTTCGGCGACTTCAACGCGCAGCTTCAATATCTCTGCTTTCGTGCCCGCCGCATCGGCGTCCACTTTCTCGAAGCGTTCGTGCATTTCCTGGAAGCGCTCGCGCATTTCTGCGCGCATTTCGCGCAGCAAGGCAAGGGTGTGATTTTCCGGTTCGTCGGCCATGGAGGTCACTCTAGCGTTTTCGGGCTTCAAAAGATAGATCCGGCCTTTGCGCCGGTGACGGCGGCGATCGCCGCCGCCTTATGCGTCGTTCAAGAGCCTGAGGGTGCGGGGAAGGGCCGAGGCCCTCCTAAGCGGCTTTGGCGACGGCTTCGCGCCTGCGCTTGGTCTCGCGCCTGGCGATTTCGACAAGACCTTTTTCTTGCCAATGCTTCGCCCAGCCCCGGAAGGTGGAGGGGTGGACGCCAAGCTTTTTCGCGAGAGAGTTCCCAGAGGCGATGATGAGTTTGCCGTCTGTCGTAGTGCTCAGAGCCATCGTTCGCAGCGCTTCCAGCGCTTCGTCTTTGGTCATCCTGCGCGGTTTTGAAGCCGCGCGCTTGTTGTTGGACGCAGCCGACGAGGATCCGCGTTCGCCGTTGGCGTTATGCTCTTCGCCCAAGCTCCAAAGGATCGATGCGAGCATCATTCCTCCCATCGGAGTGAATTCGAGGAGCATGGAGGGCAGCAGAGGCAAGAGCCGTCCGATCGTCTCGGCGGAGAGCGGCAACCAGGCCGCCATCGCCGACGATTGAGGATCAATGCTCTTGGGCGCCTCCGGGGCGTGCTTGAGCTCGGCCTGCGCCTTCGTGAGGTCCTCGCGGGCCTGGTCGGCTTTGCGAGATCCAACAAGTTCGCTTTTGAGCTGGCCGATCTGCTCGCAAGCCGCCTTGGCCGGCTGGCCGTAAGGCCTTTTGCACCCATTCGTGTCGGGCGTTTCCAGCAGGCGGTTGATGTCCTGCTGCACGGTAGCCTCAGACCGAACGCCTTCGTAGGTCGCGACGCGGGTCTTGGCGCCGGCGACAGCGGCTTCAGCCCGGGCGCGGGCGTCGAGTTTGCCTTGCCGCTCGCTTTGGACTTGATCGCGTCCGACTGCCGAGGAGCCGAGGACCGCGATCATGGTGTAGCCGTGCAAAAGCACGCCGACGCCGAGCAGCGCCGCGGCCGCGAGAATTTCGCGCCGCCGCAGGCAGATGCGAAAGCCGGCCAGCCAGGATAGCTTGATCGCTTCCGAGATGGCGGCGGCCCAGGCGAGCGTGGTGGCGGCCTCGCCGGGCGACATGACTTTGGCGGCGCCATAATTGAGGATCGCGCCGCAAACGGCCATTGCGACTGCCGCTCCGCCAATGCAGACAGCCACGGACCGATGAGATATGAGTCTCATCGTTCATCTCCTTGATGTGGAAGGTGAATGGCGCCGGCGGCGGGTACGAAGCAGCCGCCGGCGTTTCCGCTTTGCGCGGTGGGCAAAGGGACAAAAAAACCGGGCGCGTTACCCGGTCTTGCCATCAGTTTTGTGAATTCTTCTACGACGCTCTTCGGTTTGACTTGCGAGGCGCGTCCTGCGGATTTGCCTCGAGCCCCCCACGTCGTGGGCGTCTTTGACGATCTGAGCGGCGGCTGTTTCGGAGTATCCGAGATTATGAAGCATCAGCTTCGCTTGCCGTCTTGCTGCTCGGATTTGCCTGTCTCTCTCCACTCCGGACGCCCGCGGTCCCAAAGGCCGCATGCGCCTGAGCCGCTCGATATAGGCGTCTTGAATCTCGATCAGGGCCATGGCGTTCTCGCCTCTAACTTTCATTACTCTCGCCCGCGGAGGCGCCGCCCTCTCACTCGAAGGGCTCGCCACGAGATTTTCGTCTGAAGGAAAGCGCTCGCCGGTGAAGCCGGGGCTTGCCGCCCCAGCTCCGGAAGGTAGGTTTGCAGGCGTGGTGGAAAGGGGGGAGGCCCCTGCGCTTGGCGGGCGCAGGGGCGGCGGACGGCCAGGAGACGAGCCGCCGCGAAACCGTGCTCTTCGATTTGATGGCCAGGAGTTCTGTGGTATTCACAGACGGTGGATGTCACATCTCCATCGAGGGGAGAGCCAAGCGCTGGAACGCTTGGACCGACTCTCCCCCGGAATGATTACTCCATCGACCGTCTTGGCCATTCTTGCGCAGCGACCTAAGTCCCGCGCTCTCGCGCTCTTTCGGGGAAGAGCCAGGCTTTCGCCCGGCCCCCCATTGACTCAGCACATTCCATAATCTTCGCCATTCGGGCGGCGCCGCCCCTGCAGAATGTTCTTGCCACGCTCGACGACTCCCCAAGCGACCTCGCCGTTGCGATCTGGCGCAAAGGCGTAGATGTTGACGCCGTCGGCCGCATCGACTGACACTTGGTCTTTTTTGCGCTGTGCTTGGTCGATGGCGTGGTTGATTTCTTTCAGGTAGCGCGCCTTGGTGGCAATTATAGATCGCGACATGTCACATCTCTCCGGGGTGGAGCCAAGCGCTGGAACGCTTGGATTTGCTCCACCCCGAAAGAGCGCCAGGGCGGCGACGGGCGCGCGCTGCGCCCCGTCGCAAGTCTTGTCGAGGATCGGTGAACCGATGCAGCCACGGCTCTCTTTGAGAGCTGTGGCGGCAGGCCCCGCTGGGCCTGCCGCTTAGCCGGAAGCGGGTTCGCGGACAGCCTCTTCTCTGGGTCTCCGCGCTTCGCTCTCTCCCCGCATACCTCTCCCTCTCGCCAAGTCGGCCGGCGCCGGTCTTTGTCAGCGTAGCTGGAAGCCAAAGTCGGTCGGCTTTTGGATAAGGGCGAACTGGGTTGCCTCGATCGCGAAGCGCATGAAAATCAGCCGCCAGGCGATTTCTCGCCTGCGCGGGAGGAGCGGAACTGCATCGTGGATAGAGCCGGGTGAGACTTCTCCCGCCACAGCTTCTGACTCACATTCTTGTTCTTCTTTTGTTCTAAACTCGGTATCTTGGCGCGGTGTCCACGCCGCCGCCTATCGAACCGCCGACATCGGAAAATGTGCACTTGTATCGCGCCGCGGTGCTTGCGTGGCGGCTCGCGGAGCGTAATGAGCGTCTCCGCCTCGGCGACGCCAAGCTGGTTCGCCCGCAGGTCGCCCAACAAGCTGCGATGCTCGCGGTGAAGGCGTTGGCGCCGGAAATGACCGATGATGCGGCTTGGCGCCTACAACAGAAGGCGACAGCGTGGGCGGCTCAGGCTCATCATCTATGGTTCTGGAAGATCATCCCGCACAACGCCTACTCCTGACGAGCAGCCGGCTCTCGTTGAAGTCGCGGTCGGTCCATCCCAGAAGCCGACACACAGCTCGTTTCGATCAGCCTTCGCCATTCACCAAATCAGAGGTCAGCACCACCTCGGGTAGCAGACATCGCCATCCTGCGCGATAGGCGAGCTCAGGCGCGAGTTCTCATTAGTCCGCTGCGCCTCTGTCAGCGGGAGGAATTGCTGCGTGTGCGAAAAATGGAAACTTGGGTCGAAACCCGAAATACTCAAACGGAGCAAATCTAGGCAGCTTAACCCCCTGAAGCGGACTCATCATCGAAGGCACAAATTTTCGCCGAAATAGGCAAGGGCTGCCCGGTCAATTAGGTACATGCGAGGCCCGAGGTTGACCCACAGCAGAAAGTCCGGGTCGCAACGCCTGAGCGGCTTTACATGGCACCGCGAATGCCCTGAGGTGCAAAACCAAAGCCAATTCGCCTCACGCGCGATGCCGGAGCAACACAAGGGTGAGGTCATCTCATGGATGCGCGGGGCCGCAATTGCAGACAAGCTCCCCGTACACCATGGCGATCTCTTGATTCCGGTTTGATCGCCTTCCCCACCGCTATGGCCTCCATAGGTTGGGCGCCCTGGGTAACTTCTACCGAGCAACCGACTATTCTGCGGCGTTGGGAAGGGCATCGTGCTGTGACGCCCCGGAAAACGGGCGTACGCCGCCGTTCCGGGCGGAGGCCGCTTGTTGCGCCTGAACGGCGGTCAACGCGATTGTGTAAACAATATCGTCCACCAGCGCGCCCCTTGAAAGGTCGTTCACCGGCTTGCGCAGGCCCAGCAACATCGGGCCGATGCTAACGACGTGGGCCGAGCGCTGCACCGCCTTGTAGGTGGTGTTGCCGGTATTGAGATCGGGAAAAATGAACACGTTCGCATGGCCGGCGACCAGGCTGGCCGGCGCTTTCTGCAGGCCGACGCTTGCAACGCTCGCCGCGTCGTATTGCATCGGCCCGTCGATCAGCAAGTCCGGACGTTTCGCCCGTGCGAGGTCAAGCGCGCGTCGCACCTTCTCCACATCTGCGCCGCTGCCCGAACTGCCCGTTGAGTAGGAAATCATCGCGACGAGAGGGGCTATGCCGAACGAAGCCGCGGAATTTGCCGACTGTATTGCTATGTCCGCCAGTTCCTCGGCGCTCGGGTCGGGATTGACCGCGCAGTCGCCATACACCAGCACCTCATTCGGCATCAGCATGAAGAACACGCTGGAGACGACGGACATGCCCGGCGCTGTACGGATCAATTGCAAGGCCGGCCGGATGGTGTTCGCCGTAGTGTGCTCGGCGCCCGAGACCAAGCCGTCCACCTCGCCAGCGGCCAGCATCATGGTGCCGAGCACAACATTGTCCTCAAGTTGGTCCTCGGCCTGCGCCAGCGTGAGCCCCTTGGCGCGGCGCAGCTCGGTCATCGGCAGCGCGTACGCGCCGCGAACGACAGCTGGATCGACGATTTCAATCCCGGCCGGCAGAACCACGCCGTGCGCGCGAGCCACCTCGCCGATGCGGGCGGGGTCGCCAAGCAGCACACAGGTCGCGATGCCCTTGCGCTCACAGATCGCGGCGGCCTGAACGGTGCGCGGCTCGGCGCCTTCGGGCAGCACGATACGCCTGGAAGCGGAGCGCGCCGCCTGCACCAGGCGATAGCGAAACGCCGCCGGCGGCATGCGCACGGGGCCGGCATGCCGAAGCTGAGTGCGCAGCGCGGCGGTATCGATGTGGGCTTCGGCGTGCGCGATCGCCTGAGTTATCCGCTCGGTATCGTCGCGGCGCACATGGCGCGACAGACCGGCCAGCAGCGTGTCGGTGGCGAAGGTGTCCTGCGTGGTGGTCAGGATCGGCAAGCCGGAGAGCATGGGCGCACGCAGCATCGCCGCGATTTGCGGCGATAGGCGGGTGCCACAGGTCAGCAGCAGACCGGCGATCTGGATGCCCTGCATGTAGGCGAGAGCGGTAGCCAGCACGATGTCGCTGCGCTCGCCGGCGGCCACGACGAGAGAACCGGGGAGCAGGCGGTCGATCACGCCCTCCACGCCACGGCCGGCGGTAACGAGGTGCTGGACGCGGGCCTGAGGGAGGTTGCCGGCCTGCTCGATGCCGAGATTGAGCGCCTCGACGACATCGCTCAGGCGCGGCGCACAGAGGAGCGGCTCGAACGGGACGTCGGCGAGAAGCGGCACGGGGCCGGCGGCGCAAGCAAGGAACTTGCCCAGCGCGCCTGTCAAAGGGCCGGGCTTGACGCGGTTGACCAGAACGCCGGCGACCGGGGGCGGCTCCTCGCCATCGGCGAACTGGCGGATGGTAAGGTCGACGATGCCAGCCAGTGTCTGCGCGCTCTGGCCTGCGCCGGAAAGGACGGGCGCCAGGCTGGCCGCGAAGCTCTGCACCATGGCGGCATTGAGCTTCGCGGCGATCTGCAGGTCCGCAAAGGGGATCAGGCCCTGGATCACGAGCGCATCGCGGCCGGCGCCGGCTGCCTCGACCGTGGCGACCAAGCCCTCCATGAGGGTGTCGATGCCGCCGCCGCGCACCGCCGTCTCAGCGTCTTCATAGGAGATCGGCTCGGGCGCATCGAGATGCAGGATGGTTCGGGCAAAGTAGGTGGCGAGATCGGCGGCGCCACGTGAAGCTGGATGCAGAATCGGCTCGACGAAGCCGACCGCGACATGGTCACGGCGCAGCGCTTGCACCAGGCCGAGCGCCATCGATGTTGGGCCCACATCGTCCGAGACGGGGGCCAGGAAAAAAATCTGGCGCGGCCGATCCATATCAGGCGAGCTCCTTTTGCGGTTCGGCAACGGAAGATGCCAGCGCGGCGGCGTCGCAAGCGATCATCCATTCCTCATCTGTATTGACCACCAACGCCACCGGCTTGTTGCCGGCGCTGATGACGCCGGGCGTGCCGCGGACGGCGCGGAGGTTCGCGCCGGCGTCGATTTCGAGGCCGAGCGGGCGCAGGCGTTGCAACGTCATAGCGCGAATGCCGGCTGCGTTCTCGCCGATACCGCCGGTGAAAACTACTGCATCGAGACGCCGGACCGACATGGTCAGGGCGCCGATGTAGCGGGCGAGGCGATGAACGAACACGTCCAGCGCCAGGATCGCCCCGGCATGTCCTGCGTCAGCCGCGTCGCTCAGTTCGCGGCAATCGTTGGACAGTTCGGACAGGCCTAGAAGGCCGGATTGATTATTCAGAATCGTGTCCATTTCCTCGAAGGTCCAGCCGGTGCGCCGCATGAGGTAGATGAGCGCGCCGGGGTCCACGTCGCCCGGCCGGGTGCCCATGACCAAGCCTTCCAGCGGCGTCATGCCCATGGATGTATCGACGCTATGCCCGTCCTGGACCGCTGTGGCCGAGGCTCCGTTGCCAAGATGCGCGGTGACCAGGCCGTGATCGGCCGGGTCGAGGTCGAGCATGCGCACCGCTTCCTGCGCAACGTAACGGTGACTTGTGCCGTGGAAGCCGTAGCGGCGGACGGCGTGATCGCGGTAGATCCACATCGGCAGGGCATAGAAATAGGCTGCCGGCTTCATGGTCTGGTGGAACGCGGTGTCCACCACGGCGACGTGCGGAATTGCCGGCATGCGCTCCATCGCGATGCGAATGACGAGCAGCGCGGGTGGGTTATGCAGGGGCGCCAGATGGCTGCAGGCTTCGATGTCGGTGATGACCCGCGGCGTAATGACGACGGAGGCGCTTATGAATTCGCCGCCATGCACGACCCGGTGACCCGCCGCCGACAGGTTACCCGTCCACATGCGCCGATCAAGCTCCGCCAGAACTGCGTCAAAGGCGGCCGCGTGGGTACCGGCTGGGAGCGCGAATGTCGCTTTCCCCTCTTCGTCTGTGAAGGTGATCGTCGGCCGCATCGCGCCAAGGCGCTCGGCGAGGCCGGACAGCTTCGGTGTCCTCACGCCGGTCTCGTGGACAGCAAATTTCAGCGAGGATGACCCGCTATTCAATACCAGTATCAGGGCGGGATCAGTGGTTACGTGACTCTCCTCTTTTCGGATTTTGTTGGAGCGGAAACCTTACGTTGACCAATAAAGCGCGGCGAATCGCGCTGGGGCCGGAGCGATTGCAATTTCGCGCACCCGTTCAGAGCTAAGGGTGAGCCGCTTGGAACCGGTGCAACATTTGGCCAATACCTAACCATAGATTACGAGAAAGCCTGGGCACTAGGCTCGGAAACTACTCAGGCGAAGCAGCGATCGCAAACACGCGGTCGAACCTGCTTCGGACGCGGTGCTGAGCGCACTCCCTCGTCGTGACGAGAGGCTTGAGGCTGCGGCATGTAGGACGGCATCCCCGCCTGCCCGGCGTAGTCGTGCAAGATAAGGGATGAGGAGAACGCAAGATCCCAGCCAGATTCTGCTGCAAGTAGGCGGAGGCTTATCTTCAGCCGGCTGGCGCCGGCGAAAAGGGGTTCTTCGGCCCCAAAGCGGGGGACGTGCAAACGTGCGGTTTTTAAATGTTTGATATCTTTATGAGTCCTACTTGCAATATTCACGCGCACTAATCATATTTAGCTTTCCAATAATACTTTTTGCATAATAAAATAAGTCCAAAATTTCTAAAACAACTGGAATTAAAAATTTCAAAAAAGATTTTTATATCAAGAAGAGCAACCTTCAGTAAGAACTCTCAGCTCCCGCGAGTAGCGGGAATAGATGGACATGCTAGCGGAATGTTGGCAGCGCCACGAAAGGAAACCCATGTCCGACACCATGCAAACCGAGATTCCGCAAGTGATGCGCGAACTCGCCGCGAAAAACATTGATCAAGCCCGTGTGGCATACAATCAGTTCATGAACTCGGCGCGCAAGACGCAAGAGATGATGATAGCATATATCCCTTCGAGCCTTCCATCCAACCCGGCGTTGCAAGGCTTGATCGAGGCTCAGGAGCGAGCCATGAGGCTCGTCCAGCAGGATATCGACGCCAGTTTCGCGTTGGCCGACGAGCTGGCTAAGGCAAAGGACCTCGAAGAAATGCAACAAATTCAGGGCAGATATACTCAGCTACAGATGCAGGCTTATGCCCTTCAAGCGCAGGAGTTTGCCGGCACAAAAAACAAGGCAGTGAAGAAGCTGGCGCCTACTAGCTAAACGTACCGGCCAAATGATCGAGTTGGTGTGATTGATTGTGAGCCAACTCTTAAGCCGCGCCGGTTTGACCACGACCTGTTCGATATCGCGAAGAAACTCTTAAAGGCGTTCGGTGAATGTCTCTTTAACTATAAAGACTCTGCATTGCGGGGAAGCCCCATCGGCTGTCGAAGCGTTCCGCCAAGAAGGAGCCGGAGTAGACCTGATCGATGGTCCGGTGATGGCCGAGGCTGTGTGAGAAGTCCGGTTCGGTCTGATTTGCTAGGCCACGGCGTAGGGACGTTGCTGCACCGGCGCGGATTTCGCGATGCAGGCCAGAATCGAGCGGGAACGGTTCCGACTGCGTTCTGGGCCGTTTGAGCGCGCCGCGCACGTCAAAACGAATAAAAAATGGCAAAATATGCGCCAAGCCTGCATCACCCGCAGCAATCCAGGCACGCCGAGGATCTTTATCACGCGTTTCATGTTGTAGGCGAGCACATGGAGCGACATTTCCGTTTTCACATTGTGCAGCGTCTTCATCAGGAAGTGCGCCGAGCCCATCCAGAACTTCAGGGTTCCGAAGGGGTGCTCCACCGTGCTGCGCCGCACCGTCATTATATCAGGATTACGGTCCAGCCGGCCCTGGGCCGCTTCCAGAACGGCCTCGTGCTCCCAGCGTTTAACGCGGCGTTCCGCAGCCGTCGTGCATTGTTCTTTCAGCGGGCAGGCTGAGCAGGCCGTTGTCGAGTGACAGCGCATGACTTTGCCGTCTTCCTCGCTTGTAAAACGGTAAATCAAGCGCTCGCCGTTGGGGCAAACATAGACATCTTCATCGGCGTTGTAGACGAAATCCTGCTTGCCAAAACGCCCTTCGGCCTTCGCGTTCGAGGTTGAAATACTTGGGACATAGGCCGTCACGCCAGCCTGATCGCACGCCAGAAGTTCCTTGCTGTCGTAGTAGCCGCGATCGGCGAGGGCGTCGACGGCTTCGGCGCCAAGGGCTTCCTTGGCCTGCTGGGCCATGCCCGAGAGCTGATGGCGGTCATGGACGGCGTTGGTGACTTCATGGGCGACGATGAGATGGCGCTCCGTTTCCACCGCGCACTGCACGTTATAGCCAACAGTCCCCGTCGCCTTGCCCGTCCCCTGCATGGAGCGGGCGTCGGGATCTGTCAGCGAAATCTGCGTGTCTTCTGATTTTTCGAGTTGCTCCCCGATCGCTTTCATGCGCTCGATTTCTTGTTTCAGCTTGGCGATCTTGCCGTTCAGCCGGGCGATCTTGATTTCAGGCGTGGAGGGCTGGCGGTCAGCGGTTTCAAGCTCGGACAAATACCGCGCGATGCTCGCCTCGATCTGCTCCAGCCGCTTGGCCACCTTGGTTGCGTGAAATTCCGGTCCCTGGAGTTCACCGCTTTGAATTTACTGCCGTCGATGGCGACCATTGTGGCCGCGAGCAGGCCCGCGCGCCCGCACACTACGATGAATTCGCGACAGACTTTGCGGATGGCCGGGCCGTTGTCCTTGCGGAAATCGGCGATGGTCTTGAAGTCCGGCGTCAGGCAGCCCGTCAGCCACATGACTTCGACGTTGCGCTGGCATTCCCGCTCAAGCCGGCGGCTGGACTGAACGCGGTTGAGGTATCCATAGATGTAGAGCTTCAGCATCACCGCGGGATCGTAAGCGGGCCTTCCCGTGAGCTTCGGTTGAACGCGCCAGAAGCCAAGCTCGCCAAGATCGAGCTGATCGACGAAAAAATCGATCACCCGCACCGGATTATCCTCGGCGACATAGTCTTCCAGCTGAGCCGGAAACATCGTTCCCTGAGTGCGATCCGCCCCGATTATAAAGCCGGTCATGCCATCTCCCTGCTCTTGGAAGAGAAGATTTTGAGGCAGAATCAGTTTTCAGAAAAGCTCGACTTCTCACACAGCCTCGGCCCCAGGCAGCCTATCAAAAAAGTAGATATGGAAAAGGGAAAGGCGTGCTTCGAGTGATGGGCAGGCGTCGGGCAAGAACGGCGGCTAAACCCCCAACAGCAGGCACTCCCCGAAATCGGCCAGATTTCCGCACCCGGCCTAGCGCTTCCTTGTGGCGGCCGCATGGGACGGGATTCCTCATTTTCCACGACGGCGCGCAATACCCTCATGAAGGCGCCCGCTCGGATGGAGCGGCGAGCGCTCCATCCCTACCTCTAGATGTCAACCTGCTCGGCAATCGTGAGCGCGTCGTCGACCTCGATGCCGAGGTACCTTACGGTGCTTTCCACTTTCGAATGCC
>CAWEFZ010000001.1:0-117424 GCA_963808505.1 uncultured Alphaproteobacteria bacterium | reverse complement strand
GTGTGAGAAGTCCAGCTTCAGAATAGCGATTGCGCCTAAACTTCTCCTCGCCAAAGTGGCGAGGAGAACTGATGACGAGCTTTGTGAGCGGGGCGGATCGCACTCAGGGAACGATGTTTCCGGCGCAGCTGGAAGACTATGTCGCCGAGGATAATCCTGTTCGGGTGGTCGATTTCTTCGTGGATCAGCTTGATCTCGGCCAGCTGGGCTTCTGGCGCGTTCATCCGAAGCTGATGGGAAGGCCCGCTTACGATCCGGCGGTGATGCTGAAGCTCTACGTCTACGGATACCTCAACCGCGTTCAGTCCAGCCGCCGGCTTGAGCGGGAATGCCAGCGCAACGTCGAGGCGATGTGGCTGACGGGCTGCCTGGCGCCGGACTTCAAGACCATCGCCGATTTCCGCAAGGATAATGGCCCGGCCATCCGCAAAGTCTGTCGCGAGTTCATCGTGGTCTGCGGGCGGGCAGGCCTGCTCACGGCCACAACGGTCGCCATCGACGGAAGCAAGTTCAAGGCAGTCAACTCGCGCGACCGGAATTTCACGCAAGCCAAGGCGGCCAAGCGGCTGGAGCAGATCGAGGCGAGCATCGAGCGCTATTTGTCTGAGCTTGAAACCGCCGACCGCCAGCCCTCGACGCCCGAAATCAAGCGCGCGCGGCTCAAGGGCAAAATCGACAGGCTGAAGCAGGAAATCGAGCGCGTGAAAGGGATCGAGGCGCAGCTTGCGAGCGCCAAGGACACACAGATTTCGCTCACCGATCCCGACGCGCGCTCGATGCAAGGGACAGGCAAGGCGACGGGGACCGTCGGCTACAACGTGCAATGCGCCGTCGAGACGGAGCATCACCTCATCGTCGCTCACGAAGTCACCAACGCTGTCAATGACCGTCACCAACTCTCCAGCATGGCCGGGCAGGCCAAGGAGGCCCTTGGCGCCGAAGCCATCGAGGCCCTCGCCGATCGCGGTTACTACGACGGCAAGGAAATTCTTGCCTGCGGGCAAGCCGGCGCGACGGCGTATGTGCCCAGATTTTCAACCTCGGGGTCTAAGGCCGAGGGGCGTTTCGGCAAGCAGGACTTCGTCTACAAAGCGGACGAGGATGTCTATCTTTGCCCCGCCGGCCAGCGCTTGACCTATCGTTACACCAACGAAGAAGACGGCAAAGTCTTGCGGAGCTACTGGGCGACGGCCTGCTTAACCTGTCCGCTGAAAGGAAAATGCACCACAGGCAGGGAGCGCCGCATCAAGCGCTGGGAGCATGAAGCCGTTCTGGAGGCCGCCCAAGACCGGCTGGACCGGCGGCCGGACGCGATGACCGAACGGCGCAGCACCGCGGAACATCCGTTCGGAACCCTTAAGTTCTGGATGGGTTCGGCGCACTTCCTGATGAAAAGGCTGGGCAATGTCAGGACAGAGATGTCTCTCCACGTCCTGTCCTACAACATGAAGCGCGCCATGAATATCCTCGGCGTGTCAAAGTTGCTTCAAGTGATGCGAGTATGGAGCCAGGAAAAGGCAAAATCGCTGCTCGCCGGGGCCTGTAACACCGCGCCGAAGGCTCTCATCTGCTTCTCATAGCCCATATCGGCCCAAAATGACCCGCTCAGACTGGCGTAACCACTTGTGGTCCCGTCCAGCCAGAAACTGACGACTTCTCACACGACCTCGTACCCGAAAGCGGAAAGAAACGCATAAGAGGCGGGAGGCTCACAGATGACCCGTTCCGGCTACTTTTCGCGATGCAAAAGAAACGCAACGGCATTGCAAGGACTTCGGTCAGGGGATTGCACTGCTGAATGTGAAGTCGAGAGACGGCTGGTCGCCGTCGGACCTATTCCACGACGCGCCCCTGCGGCGGCAATTGAAGCGCCAAAGGCGCCATCCTTGCGGCGCCGCATAGAGATATAGACCTCTGCCGCCGGTCACTTATAGGCCGTTCGCGGGGTTCGAGCAGGCGTACGCCTCAGCAACATGAAACGTCCCTCTAATACCGTCGCCAATACCGTCAGAGGGGCGGGACGGCAAGCGACCGCGTGGCATAGCCTGTGACGCCCGCTGAAAAACATGAGGTGAGGGGCGGTGACAGGTCGCCCGGAAAAACTGCCTCCAGGGCGGAGTGGCTCCCCGGGCCGGACTCGAACCAGCGACCCAGCGGTTAACAGCCCTTGGGCCTTGCAACTAAACGAAACAGCCCGCATCCTTTACCTTGCCTTTTGTCGCGGTTTTTCCGTGGATTACATGTTTCAAGCGGTTGCGTAACATTCCGTCCTGTTTCATTTTCTCGGGACCCTGTTGGGACCCAAGCTCGCTTCGAGGCCTGCGATGAAAGTGCTAACGGACCGGTTTGTCGAAAGCGCGCGCGCCGAAGGCGTAGACCGCACCGAGTTTCAAGACGCAAAGGTGCGAGGGCTGGCGCTCCGCGTGACTGCCGGCGGCATTAAAACGTGGAGCCTGCGATACCGGCGCAAAGTCGACAGCAAGCGGCAGCGGGTCACGCTCGGCGAGTACCCAGCTCTGACGCTGGCGAAAGCACGCGATGAGGCGATCAAGATCATGGGCGCCGTGGCAGCTGGCGGCGATCCTGCAAAGGAGCGAAAGCGTCTTGGCGGGGCCCGGCCGCGAACCTTCGGCGAGCTCGCGAAGAAATATCTTGAGAGCGCCACGAAGGCGAAGCGCTCCGGCTTCAAGGATGAGCAGATTTTAAAGAAGGACGTGCTGCCGGAGCTTGAGGGCGAACCGTTGACGGCCGTCACGCGCGCGGACATTACGGCGATTCTCGATTCAATCGTTGCTCGCGGAGCGCCAATCCAGGCCAATCGAACCTTCGAGATCATCCGACGCGTTTTCAATTGGGCGATTGAGAAGGGGTACATGGACGCCACGCCGATGCTGCGCATGAAAGCGCCGGCGAAGGCCAGAAGCCGGGACCGCGTCCTCTCCGAAGATGAGATCCGGGTCTTCTGGCGCCAGCTCGATGAAGCCGCCATGTCACCAGAGACGGCGCGCATTCTTCGTCTATGTCTCGTCACCGGACAGCGGGTCTCGGAAGTGGCCGGGCTCAAACACGACGAGTTGAAGCTTGAACTTGCAGAATGGCATATCCCCGGTGAGCGAACCAAGAATGGCTGTCCTCACATTGTTCCGCTCTCTCCGTTCGCCCTCGATCTTCTCGCGGACGCCTCGGAAGCTTCCAAAGGGAGCGCTTGGCTTTTTCCGAACCCAAACGCGACCGGCTCGATCACTCCTCACGCCGTGGCCAAGGCGATGAAACGAAGCCAAGACGTTTTCGGTTTTGGGGCGCAAGCGACGCCGCACGACCTTCGCAGAACGTGCGCGAGCAATCTGGCAGCGCTCGGCTTTTCGAGGGTCGTACAGGACAAAGTGCTGAACCATGTAGCAAAGGATCGCTCTTCCATCGCGGGCGTCTACGACCGTCATGCATATGCCGTCGAGAAACGGCAGGCGCTTGAAGCATGGGGAAAGCGGCTTGCGACGGTCCTCGATGAACGTGCGCAGGACGGTAACATCCTTCCGTTTCATCGGCAGCCGGTCGCGGAAGCCTGCTGATCGGATTACACCATTTCCAACCGCGATACCCGAGGCAACAGGCGACACAACTTTCTTAGCAGCGAACTATTGTTGATAACTCGGCAGCGGCATCTCTGATCTCGCAGCTTGGAACATCCTTTCGCGCACCACACGCATCCTGAAATGAAAGAAAACTGAGCACAAGCACAGCTTGTTTTGATTCTTCGAATGCGCCAAGTACAGCTTGTGATGCACTGCAATATACAAGTTAGAGTCCGCTTAAGGCGGTACCATTATAAGTGTATCTTGAGTATTGCAAAAAGGTGAACTTGATTTCAACAGCCAGCAACGCTAGATAGTTGTCTGCAACTATGGGTAGCAGCGCGCGGCGCTTCTCCAGGCGCCTGTACTGAACGGGGTATCGAAATGATAAGTGAAGAGCTCGATCGGTTCATACCGACGGCTGAACTGCTGCAGCTGATTCCGATGGATCGGGTCACGATCTGGCGCCGAGTTCGGGACAACAAATTTCCTGTCCCAGTTCGGCTTGCAAACCGCAATTTCTGGCTGCGCTCAGAAATCTCGGCTTGGATGAAACAGCAAGCCTCAGAGCGGAAAGCTGCCTGAAAAAGCAAAACCGCCACGGTGGGCAAGCCGCGGCGGTTAGTTTTTGTGCATTGTGTTCGAGTTTTGCGTCAGTGTCCTTGCGTGATCTGGACCGCAACTGCAATGCGATCCTAACGACAACCCTGTACTGACGAAAAGACTTGCTGAGCAACACGAAATGCCGAAAGAAATGCAAATAAAATATAGGCGTTACGTGCTGTCACCGCAAGGCTTTTTCGCAAATGGTGACAATAGTGCACACGTTTGCAGACAACGCTCCAGCGCTTCGCTCCGCCGGTTGGGCGGTGACGACGGCGGCAGGGAAGCGGCCCACCAAGGGAAATTTCACAAAGTGGAAGGCGGCCCCGGGGCCTCAAACAATCGCTGAATGGGCTCTCAGCGATCCGGACGCCGATATCGTCTACGTTGCCGGCCTCTGCTCCGGCAAAAACGGAAGGCGTGGCGTCATCGTTGTCGACGCCGATGATGCCGACGCAGTCGACCAGGCGCAGGATTTTTTCGGGGCAACACCCGGCAAGGTCAGGACACGCCGCGGTCAACACGCCATTTACGACGGCACCGGGATCGACCTCGGCACCCTTTGCAGCCTTCGCCCTTACGGTTTGAACATTGATTTGAAGCATGGGCAACGCGGAGCCGCAATCGTCGTCGCACCGCCGTCGCTCCACGAGAAAGAGCGCTCTTTCCGGTATAGATGGGAGGATGGCGTCGACGAAACTGTGCTCCGCGAGCTTCCGCTTTTTCCGGTGAAGCTGCTTCAGGACTTCCTCGAGAAGCGCGCGGCGATGAAGGGAGCCGCCGCAGCGAACAAGCCGGAAACCGTAGGGCGCACCGAGCGAACGGGTTTCAGGGACGGCTCGAGAGGTCTTGAGCTCAACGACTATTTGGTTAGTCAGGCATTCTACTGCGACACCTTCGATGAGCTGCTCGACGTCGCCCGCACTTGGAACGCCGATCTGATTGATCATTGTCGCGGGCCCCTCGACGATAAAGAGGTCATTGATCGAACTCGATCGGTATGGCGGGACCACGAGAAGCGCCCCTTTCAGCCGATGTTCGCACGTGGCGGCGTCGCCCGGCTGACACGAAACGAACGCGATGCACTTCTGCACGAGAATCCGAAAATTGCCGGCGACGCATACCTCCTGCTCGGCACCCTCCGGATGGAGCATTCAGCACGCTGTAGCCGCGGCGAAACCTTCGCGATCGACGTAAACGCAATGGCTCGCGACAACGTGCTGAATGGCTGGACGCGAGAGCGTTACCAGAGGGCCAAAGATTTGCTGCTGCATGTCGGGCTTTCGATCTGTGTGGAGGCGCATCGGACCTTAAAGGGGGGGCGCAATGCAGCGCAGTTCACGCTCGGATGACGCGGGAAAATGCCGTCAGAAGACTAAGGTGAAATTTTCACCTCAATGTAACTCTCACTGCGCCCCCCCTCTGCTCCCCGCGCGCCAAAAAAACCGCACTGTTCCGCGAATGAGGAAATCGCACATGACTGACCGTGAGCGCATCGATGACAAGTCCATCAAGCTCGCCATTCTTAAGGGAGCATCAGGCGACATGAACAAACGATTATTCGATCCGGCTGAGCTTCGAAAAGCCAAACGCGTTGTCGCTGACGACATTCGAGCTGGCTTGACCCCGAAGGAGGCTCTTCAAAGTCTCGCCGAAAAGGTCAGAAATGCAAGATCGTGGCGAGGGCGAAGGCTGGAAGATTGGAGCGACCTCGATTAGACGGCATGCCGACAGAGACTCTATGTTTGACCGCACACGGGCGAAAGAGTTGGCCGGTGTTCTCACCCTACTAGATTTCTCGAAACGGGCCTGACAGGCTCTCCTGTGCCTCCAGGACAATGGAAAAACGGCTTGGTGTATCTGAGACGGCTTTCTTCGTGCCGCGGTGCAAAGTCCGCATTCCCAGCAGAGTTACACGGGCACGCGAGAGTGTGTGCATGCTTCATGTGATACAGCTTACATTTTTCATAATTCCCGCGTTTGATGTTTGGATTTTTCACAAACCCTGCTTTCGACCGCCTCGTATGAGAATGACTTTCCGCCACCATCGAGCCCGGCTTGATCGCCTCCAATCCCCCCCGTCACCGTGACACGCCCCTACCAGACACCGTGTCACTTACCCCTTAGCTGACACGGTGACAGTGGGGTGGGTCATCTGCCGACCCATGGGGTCAAACCAGCGGCGCATCCGGCAGCCGCGCCTGCAATCTCGCTTTTTCTCCTGCCGAGCCTCTTGGTGAGTCTCGCGCTGAGACCCTCCCCCCCCGTCTCAACTTGAGACCCCCCTGTCAGGCTGACACCCTCCCTCCTTGTCCGACACCGTGTCTGCTAACCCCCTTATCAGACAGCATGTCGGGTAACCCGCCCGTCACCAACCCCGCGCCGCCTCACGCCGTTCTGCTTGCGCTCAGAGCGTCCGGCGCAGCCTGAGACGCCAAAGCGGCTGAGGTGGTGGTGTGCGCTGCCGAGTTGTTTGCTTTTTGTTCAGGGGGATATGCGGATTTCAGGACCACTTGCAAGCTCAAGGTAAAACCATGTTCCATTGGGCGATTTTGCAGGAAACGCGTATTCCATAACCCCAGTTATAACCCGACTCCAGTTGGCGGGCTCGATCGTTCCCTGACCTCGGCAAACAATCCGTGCGCTGTGACTCACAGGCACAGGCTACGCAGACGAAGAGGGGCGGCCCGCTAACCGCCTACCTGATTTGGAAACATAGACTCTGGCGGCCTTCTGTGTGCTCTGGAGGGCCGTCTTTGAAATGAGCGGTTCGAGCTGCCTATGATCGAGAGCTTTCTGAAGCTTGATTCGTGTCCTGGGAAGACAAACGGCTTTTCAGACGGCTGATGCGGCCCTCCAGCCGGATAGCCAATGCGCTGCGCCCCGGCCGGCCCGCGAACTTCGCCTGCTCCTGTGCGAGCCAGCGCTCCAGAAATTCCAGATGCTCTTTCGTTATCATCCCTTAAGCTATACCTTATTCCCAGCGCGCGATCAATTGCGGCCAGCCGGTCCTGGATTTCCGGGTCAAGGCTCTCGCGCACCATCGGGTCCGCCTCGACCGCCTCAACCCCACGTTGATTGCAACCCGGAGAGAAAGATGCTTGGTTAGAACAATCTATCTCCTGAGGTGCTAGCAGCACGCAAAAAATAAGTCGGCCGGCAAAAAACATAGGCTTTAGAATGTTTCAGTATTTCTTGTACCGAATTGTTACGTTGCTGCTTCTTGTGGCATGTAGCTTTGTGGGGGCATTTATTCTTGACTTCACAGGCACCTTCACATCCCGTAGGGACAACAAACTAACTTTTATATTTACTGCAATAATTGGCGGGTTATGCCTCTGGGCTATAATCGCAACTGTGATGTTTCTACATGCACGCCGAATCAAGATCATAAAATGGGTAACGGGCGCTTTTCGGGGCTCACGGTCCGTTACCGACAGTGACATAGCAATACTCAAACAAGACTTCGATAAGTTGATGCTCGACGTGCATTCTCTCAATGATGAATGTAGAAATATATTTAGTTTGGTTTCCTATCTGTCTCAGCAGGCGTTTATAGAGAGGTACGTCGATTTCAGAAATTTCACCAAGCTGTCGGCAGACAAGAAAAGATCTGAGTTGGACCAGTCGAAATTGCGTGAGAGCGTAGCCTTGCAGAAAATGCGCTCGGAGGCGGGCGTCGATCAAGAGCTGGCGGGAGCCGCACATCTTGCGCGACGCGGATGGAGCCATTTGATTGCCGCTCTTGTCTTGAAAGAGCTCGCCTATTTCAATTACGCTTACCCGCTGCTTTCGCAATTTATTGAAAGGGGCAAGACAATTGCGCGTGAATACAAAGAAGAAAAATCAAGGCCCTCGAAAGAGGAGACAATAGAAAGATGGAGCCAGTTTATTACCGACGTGGCTCGGCAATGGTTATATTATAATAAACATTTGAAATTCAAGGAAGGCGTTCCTTTGGTAAGCATTATCAGAAGTTTTACTTGTCCAATAACAGAGTTTACACAGAAGTTCTATCCAGATGTTGTGAATGATCGCAATATATTTTTGGGTTTGCTTATTAGCGGCATTCAAGCAAGCGGATATCCATCAAAAAAGGAATTAGATGAGGCGATTGAGGCATTGGGCAAAATGGATCTTACTCAATGGGCTCACAAACCCAACGCGAATTGAAGCCTATTTCAATAGCTTCGGCACCGATACGACAGTTTTTTGCGCAGCAGCGAAACGGTAACGCCTGGTGGCGCTCGCGCCTGCACTCACCCCTCCGCGGAGATTTTTTCCCTCGCCGCGCTGGACAAGAATGCTGACCTCGTGAGGCCTCGAGCTTCAGCGGCATCGTCAATGGCCTCCAAGAGCCCGGCATCCATTGAAAGGTTCGCCTTCACAGAGCGACCGCTTTCAATAATGAGCGGGACTATGGCCAAGACAGAACCCTGTTTCAACGCTTCCGCCACCTCAGGCTCTTGCGCGATTTCCTTAAAGCTTCGAGGCGCCGGCAATAGTTCGCCGTCGGCGAGCGCGTCTTCCGCCCACATGCACATCGCTTCTTGCGCCTTGTGCAGAACTTCGTCTTCGGTTTTGCCCATAGAGGTGCATCCCAGCATATCGGGGACCCAAAGCCCGAATGCGCCCGGCTCGCCGTCGATCACTACAACAAAGCGTGTCGCTCTTTTTGCCATTTCACACCTCACTCCATCCGGCCTGTTTTGCGATCTGACGCGCCACGCCAAGCGAAAGCACGCGATGGCGCGGTACGATGATGCGGCCTTTCCGATCAGGATGCTTGAATTTGTCGTGCTCGCGGCCATGCTCTACTATCCAGCCCTCTCTCTTCAGCCGCGAAACGACCTTCTGACAATTGGTTTCCGGCGCGGCCATTGTCACCTCATGCGCAAATATTTGCGTATTATGGGATGCAATTCAAGTCGCAATCACAGGCCGCCGTTCGAATAAATGGGCTTTGCAGGTACGTGGGTCCTTCATACGGTGAGCGCCCCCCTGCGCGGCGTGAGAGTTCGGAGGGCGCGCTGTGCGCCCGAGCCTTGGGATCTGCATGGGGGGGGTGGGGGTCTTCCCGAAATCCAAGCCCGGCTTTGGAGGCGGGCCAGGCAGCGCCTGCCAGCCCCTTGACGGCGACATGAAAAAAGTTCATACGAAGTATTATGGACACAACGCCGCACATATTGCCAGACGATCTTCTCGAGCTTCGGCAAGAGCTTGGGCTTACGCAAGCTCAAATGGCTGAGAAGCTAGGCATGACTTGGCGCAACTACCAGTCCCTTGAGACTGGGAAGCGACCAGCGACGAAAACTGTGGCGCTGTTGCTTGGCTACATCAGAAGAGAATTTGAGAGGGGCGGCGAGCTTCTCTGATTTATACTTGAACTGCACTTGACACATGAAATTATTTCATATAGCGTTGGGTCATGGGATGGCCCAACCGAACTCGCTCTCCATGGGAACCGCCAAGCAATGGCACGGCACCGGAAGGCGAGGGAGCCCGCAAAGCTAGGGTAAGCAGAACATCCCTCAACGCAGCTTCCGGGCGGAGCTGGTCTCGCCGTTCCCGCGGTGAGGCTCCGCCATTGGGAGTGTGACATGGAAGACGATTTTGCTGAGATAACGGTGGCCATCGTTGTGGATCAAGACGGCGACTTCGCAATTGCCGAGGAAGCCGAGGACGCAACGGAAAGGTACGGCGAGAATTATGGAGGCGGCTTGGCGACAAGCCTGTTCAAGCTGACGCTCAAAGTACCGAAGCCGAAGGCCATCGAGATCGTCGCCGCCTTGCCGAAAAGCGAGGACGGCTCCTACAGCCTAGTAATCCAATCCTAATGCAATCCAGGGGCCGGGATCATTTCCCGGCTCCGCCCGCAAGCTGCGTAAGCGCCCTTCCGGGGCGGAGTTGTTCCAGGCGTTCCCGCGCCCGGCTCCGCCCTCGATGGAGTGTGCATGTCCACTAAAGCAAAGTACCAAAAGGAAATCGAGGAAGCCATAAGCAAGGCGCAACGGTCGCAGATTCAGAAAAGCGTCGAAGCGATCGATGGCGCTGAGATCTACGCTTACCCGCGCAGCGAAGGCCGCATCGCATGGGGCGTCAATCGCGCCGGCGACGGCTTCAACATCTTGCGAGGCGTTCGGCGCCCTGACGGTACGGATGAGGCGGAAATGTAACAACCTGCGGGGGGCCGGACTTCTGTCCGGCTTCGCCCCGAAAGAGCGCTTGCCGGTGCAGCCGATCCGCGACACTCGTTGCGGAGCTGCATCTGGAGTGTGTAAGTCATGGATGTTCGTTCTAAAGCCGAGCTGTTTCAAGCCATTCGGGATACTCTCGAAATCCGCGCCGCTTCCTGGAATCAGAAAACCTGTAGCTACAGTCTCAGCTGGGCACAGGCTTTCCAGCGCTCCGGGCATAGCCCGGACTTGGAAGCCATGGTTGGCCTTGCCATTGTGAGCGGTTGCCACAGGCAGGGGATCGACAATCTCGGCAATGTAGCCAAAGCAGCATGACACTTTCCAGCGGCCGGGGGCTATCCCCGGCTGCGCCGGCAAGCTCTCTTCGAATAGGGGCGACGCTCCCAATGCCGCGCGGCCGCTTGCCCCTTATCACACAGCCGCGCGGCGTTTCCCCCATCCTTAAGGCCGCCGCGTCGCCCCAATCCCTTGCACTCGGCAGACCTTCCCAGCCGCATTGCCAGCGTCCCAATAGACCTTGCCCTAGTGAGTCAATGAGGCAGTGCCCGGAAACTGTCTCACATAAATGGGTCTTGACTTTTTGAGACATTTTTATCATTATGTCTATAACATCATTGAGACGAAAGGGGCATGCAATGGAAATTGGATATGCACGAACGTCCACGCTTGAGCAGACTGCCGGTCTTGAGGCGCAACTCCGCGACCTCAATGCGGCCGGCGTGGCGAAGGTGTTCAGCGAGCAGCTCAGTTCGGTCGACGCCGAACGTCCGCAGCTCGCCGCTGCGCTCGACTTCGTTCGCGAAGGAGACGCGCTTGTAATAACAAAGATAGATAGAATTGCGCGGTCTGTCGCGAACCTTTGCGAGATCGAGGCCAAGCTCCACGCCAAGGGTGCTTCGCTCAAGGTGTTGATGCCGGCGCTCGACACCTCGAGCCCGATGGGCCGCCTGGTCTTCAACATGGTCGGCGCCATAGCCCAATTCGAGCGCGAGATCATGCTCGAGCGCCAGCGCGAAGGTATCGCCAGGGCGAAAGTTGAAGGCAAATACCGGGGCCGCTCGCCGACGGCGATGGCCAAGGCTGACGACGTTCTGACACTGCTCAAGAACGGCGTTCGCCCTGTTGAGGTCGCCCGCCAGCTCGGCATCGGTCGCGCTTCCGTCTATCGTATCATCGACGCGGCCACGACGGAATGAGGCCGGGGATCCCCAGCGCCTGAAAATTCAGGGCCTGGTGATGGGGGTCTCATCGTGAGACCCTCCCCCCTGACAGTCTGACACCCTCCCTCTTCATGGGCGGCAATATCGAGCGCAGCGGCACGCCGCGCCGCAAAAAGAACCCCCACTCGTATATCCATAGCCAGCGTGACTCAGGACCGGGCTACGCTGGAAGTTCATTGAAATCCGGTGTGGGATACCGGACGGGTAAACGTGGCTTCCTTGGACTCCTGTGAGTCTCTGAGAGCCTATCCCTGATTTGGCTCTTCCTCTTGCCGGTCCCCCTCGCCGCCCTTCGCCTGCCGCGCGTCATAGCCCGTGCTTGCTTTCGGCACGGCGTCAGGCGCGCGCCACGTGAGGATCCGCGACCTTGGTTCCTGAACGGTCATGTCGAGCAGTTCGGCCATGACGTTGCGCCTGGCCTTGGGCGCCCCTGGTTTGTGTCTCATGCCTTTCCCCTTAATATGGCGCGGACCCTCGGCACCCACGGCACCTCGGCACCCGTCGCCTGAAATACTGTTGCGCTACAATGGCTTGCCTTCGCGCTTCCGGGTGCCGTGCCCCTTCGCCCCTCGGCACCCACCCTCGGCACCCTGCCCAACACCCCCCCCGACACCGTGTCGGTTACCCCCCCTCGGCACCCGAATGCCACCCCACGGCACCGCCTCGGCACCCCCACGGCACCCGCCAAGAGACTGGCCTGCAAAGAAAAAGGCAAGAAAGGGTGCCGTGGTGCCGAGGGGTGCCCCTCTTTGAAAGGAAAAAATGAGAGCGTGATGTGATGCGCCCACTTCGCATGAGCGCTCATGCTTACGCCGACGTTGTGATTGAGACTGAGCGGACGCCATGTGCGCGGCTGCGCTCAATGGCGATCCCCTTTTTGCGCAGCGAGGGCGCAGCGAGCGTGACGCGCCCGGTGAGCGCTTGCGGCGTGCGTGGCCAGCTGCGATCGCGCAATGCGCCCTCCGGCGCCCAGATGCCGAGCTGTTGCAGGAGATCTTTGCAGGAGCCGCGCCAACGCCCGGCATTGTGCTCGAGGAAAGTCAGGAGCGCCACGGCGACGGGATCGCTCTCAAGTACGCTGTCGACGGCGTCGGCGACGTTGCGGTCGAATGCGTCTTGGATGCTACCGGGTTCCCAAAGGCCGGCCTCGCAAGCCCGCGTCCAGCGGATGAAGTTCGCCATGCGCGGCATACGATCAAGCTCAACTCCCGGAAGCTCGCGCAAGCCCACGGCGACGGCATCGAGCAACGCGCCCAACACGCGCGGCCGCGCGGCTTCCAGGCGGACGTTGAATTCGTCGTCGGCCATGCGCCGCGCTTCGCCGATGCTGGCGAGCGTCACAAGCACGGCGCGATCTGCCAGATCGGAGCGCGCGATCACCTCGCCGACGCTGGTTAGCAGGACCGGCCGGGAGACATCGAACATGGTTTCATCGGCATCGGTATGCAGCGTGCGCGTGGCGTAGCTTCCGCCCGTGGCGACGCGGCAAAGCGCGTCCGAGAGCCAAGCCGGGATCGAGCTGAGGTTGTCGAAAACCAAGCAGGCCGAATTGGCGGCGCCTATGAAAAGGTCGCGCTCATCCTTTGGTGTGGAGCGCAGCGGGGCGACATTTGGGTCGACCAGGCTGCGCAGCACCTTCGCGGCCGTGCTCTTTGCCGAGCCCGCCTCACCGCAGATTGCGAGAAGCGGGAACGGCCCGGCCGGACGAAGCGCCGCGAGGAGCCAGCCGACAATGAGCCGAAAATCATCCTCGGAAGCCACATTGAGCAGCGGGCGCAAATCATCGATCTTGCCGCCGCGAACCGGATCGGGGAGCGCCAGCATGCCTTTCGTGCGAACGAACCGCACCGGCGGTTGCTCGACGATGCGCCAGCCGGTCGCGTCAATCTCGATTGCTCGCCAAGCGTCGTCGCAGAGATCCACGTAAAGCCGTCCGGCGTGCTCTGCGGTGCGCGTGAATACAGGAGCCGCCTCGCCGTCGAACTGTGCGATGGCGCCCAAGGTGCAGAGCGCCTGGTTGATTGCGTCCGCGTTCGGAGCGCGGCCGGTCTCTCGAAAGTACCGATAGACCGCCCACGATTTGAAGCCACGGCTGCGCAGCGGCCACGTCTCGCGATGGCCTTCGGCTTCCACCATGGCGAACGCGGTCTCATCCGGGCCCGTGAACAGCGTTGCGGCGTCGGTGGCGAGCCTCACGAGAATGTCGGCTTGCGTCGGCTTGCGCTCATCTTCGCCGCTGGCGGCGTCGTTCGACCGGGCCTTCTTTGGCTCTGGCTTTGACTTGCCGGGCTCGACAAGCGGCTTCGCTTCCGCCAGCGCTTTCGCAAGCACGGCGTCAAAACGATCCGGGGCCTTGATATGAAGCTCGCTCACGTCCTTGAAGCAGTCCAAGCGCGCCGTCTTAATCCGGGCCGCGTGCTTGGAAAGCCGCAGCCGCCGCATCATCGCCTCGCCGCCTTCGCCCGGTTCGATGAGCGCGACGATTTCGAGCCCGTTCAACACGGCATCGTCTCGATCCGGCTTGAAGTTTTCGACGCCCGGAACGCCAAGCGCGCCATGTCCGCGATGCCATAGCGTTTGCGCGTCGCTCTCGCCTTCGACGATGAGCACCATGCTTGCGCTGTCGGGGAGCCGGTCCAGGCCGTAGAGCGTCACGCCCTTTTCTTTTTGCCGGTCCCATACCGTTTTCGGCTTGCCGCTGAGCGCTATTCTGAGGCGCGTCCTGACGGGCTCGCCGTCCGCATCGCGATAAGGGATAGCGACCGCCGGAAGGCCAGTGTAGGGGCTGCGGATGGTTTCCAGGCCAAGGCTTGCAAGGAAGTCGGCCGGCAAGCGCTTGGCCGCTGCGTAGGCTTCCAGGGTCATGCTACGGGCCGCCTTGCGCTCAACGCCAAGTTCGGCGGCAATCGCCTTCGCAGCGTCGATGAGCGGCGCGTTGGAGATGAGCGCCTTGAGGTCGATGAGGTCGCCACCCTTATCGCCGGTCGCGAAATCGCACCATGTCCCGGTTTCGCCGTTGATCTTGAACGAGCCCGGCGAGGCGTCGGGCCGTGTGGGATTTCGCACAACGTACTCGAGGCCTTCCCATCTTCCGCCCGGAAGCCAGCGCTCAAGCAACGTGTGCGATTGAGAGAGAGCCGCCGCCGCCACCTCGCCGAAGTCGAGCCGCCCGGCTTTCTGCGCATGGGCGGAGTGAGCGCCGTTCGTCGTCATGGCCGCCCTGCCATTCTCATCGTCAACGGCCGACGACGGGCCGGAACGATGGAAGGAAGGAATGCAGGGAGCGAAATCGTTCCAATGGGCGCCGCCGCGCAATGACGACGACAACGCCGTGCGCATACTGACGACGGCTTCATGGGAGCCTCCATGTCTTGCTGTCTGTGATGGTCGCGCCGGGCTCGATGACCACGCCGATGGTCTCGCCAGCCGCGTAAATTGTGCCGATGGAGAAGCCCTCGCACCTTGCGCGGCGCTTCACTTCCGAGCCGGAGAGCGGGCCGTTTGCGAGCTGGCGGGAGAGCCAAGCCGCCGCATCTTCGGCCTTCGTGTTCCGCTGGCGCCGGGGCGCGCTCGGGAAGCCGACGACGTTCGATTTGGGCGCGGGCTCGGGGCCGGCCTCGCAATGACCGTTCGCGCGCTCGCGCGCTCCGCTTTCCTTCTCGGGAGCAGCAACGCCGCCCGCAAGATAATCGTCCGCCGTGCCTTCGATGCGCTCGGCTTCCCACGCGACGCGACTTGTCTCTATGCCGCCGGGAAGCGTCGCGCCCTCAATGCGGTATGCAAAGCCGCGCTTGTCGGAGATGAGGTTCGACTTGGCGAGGAGGAGCAGCGCCCGGCCCGGCGCCGCCTGGTCAGGCAACGCGATCCATGCGCCGCGGGCGAAGCGGATTTCCTCGGCTGTTCCTCCGAAAAGGTTTTGCGCGTTCGCCGTCTTGCCCTTGGGCGGGTGCCTGATGCCGATCACGGCGATGCCGTTGCGCCCTGCCCAGCTCATGAAGGCATCGAGCGCGGCGCGCGTTTTGGCTGGCGATCCACCGGCAAGGTAGCGGCTGATTGGGTCAAGCACGATGAGCCGAAGCTCGCCGATCTTCTCCGCGAGCGCCTTTAGCTTCTCGAGGTCTTCGGCGAGGTCGAATTGCTCATCGGTCGCGAACACGCGGCGCATGTCAGCGCCGGCGGCTTGCAGGCGCGGCTTCACCGTGTCCGCAATGCCGTCTTCGGAAACGAGAAGCAGGACGTTGCCACGCAGGGCCTTCTCATCGCTCGCTGGCCAGCGTTCGCCACGGCTGATGATGGCCGCCATGGAGACGGTGACTTGGCTCTTGCCGAGCCCTGGAAGGCCGCCGAGGAGCGTCAGCTTCCCGGTTGGAATGACCTGAGGCCAAAGCCATTCCACGGGCCGCGCCTCGATTTCGAGAAGCGACGCGGGCTTGTCGCCCCTTGGCTCGCGCGATGGCTTCGGAGCTGCAATCTCCCTCAAATCGAAGTCGGTCGGCACCACGAAGCGGCTCTTGTCGAATTCGAGCAGCACAAAGTCGCCAACGTTCGGCAACGGCATGAAGAACGAGAGCCGCCGCGCCTGGAAGCGTTCGGCGAGCTTCATTTCGGCCTTGGCGGCAAGATCGGGATGTACGCCGTTCATGAAGCGCCACACGGCGATGAGGGATTGCGGCCCGCGTATCCAGATCGCAGGCGGCCGTTCGAAGGCGTCCACGATGGGCTTGCGCGTCGCCGCGATCTCGATGCCGAGGGCGAGCGCCTGGCGCATATCGGCGAGCGTCGGCGACGTCGTCAGCGCATGAAACGGCGCGCCGAGCATGACGCGCACGCTGCGCCGGGCGGCGAGCTGCTTCGCGATCCAAGGCGCGGCCTGGCCGTATGTGGCGGGCGTGAACGAGCGCACCTCGCCCTTGCCTCCGATGGCCGCCAGCACCCACGCCGAGCCGGGAAGAAAGCCCTCGAGGAAGGCAACGCCCTTGTCGGCGTCGTCGCTCTGGCCGAAAAAGCGCTTAAGCATCGAGAAGTTCCGGGCTGACTTGCTCGACCAACGCGACGTTCTCGTAATAGCGCCCGTTCGAGTGTCCGATCTGGCCGCCGTTCCTCGCCAGCCATTCCTTCATGCGGCGGCCGAACGTTTCGAGCGTCAGCGCGGTGATGCCATTGCGAGCGCTCCACGTCTCATAATGGGCGAAGGCGTCCTTCGCCGTGACGCGAGCGCCTTGCTTGAAGGAAAGACACCGAATAGACCATTCTGCGAAGCTGGCTTCCTTGACGGCGTCGAGCGATCCGCCGGCCGGAAGCTCGGTCGCGGTTTCTGGCTTCTTGACCGGAGCGACCGCTTGCCCGGTTTTCTCGCGCAAAATGGCCACATAGGCCTCGGCCGCGATCCAAAGGCCAATGGCGCTCGCCGCCTCGATAAGCGTCGCGACAAAGACCGAAAGCGCCTTTTTGAGCACTTCGCCGGCGGGCGAAGCGGCTGCAACGTCATGCTGGCGAGCTGGCGCGGTTGCGGGGCGGCGCGGCGCGCTTCTAAGGCCTACAATCCGGTCTTCGATCTCGTTCGCGCGATTGATTAAGCGGAGCATGCGCCAGCGCTCGGCAATGCCGCTGCATTCGGGATCGCGCCCGCTTATACAATCCAGCTTCGTTGGCAAGCCGCCGATGGCGTCGCGCTCATCCTCAAGAGCCGCGATCTCATTGCGCGGCGTTGGCGCTAGCTGTTCGGCGACGTGCGGCGCGGCTTGGTCGCGCTTTGCGAATAGGAACGCCCCGGCGCCCAACGTGGAGAAAACCAGGAGCGCCAGCCAAAGCCAAAGCGCCCACGTCGCCACTTCCGGCCGCCGCTCGCGAAGGTATGGCTTTGCGACGGGCAAGCCGATCACCAAGGCAGAGAGAGCAAGGCTCGCCGTCGCCCACGCAATCCGCTCTTGCCAATCCGCGCCAATTCCCCACGCGAAGCCCGCGTTGAAAACGGCGCTGATGAGCGCCACGGCGAGCGAGGGGAGGCCGACAAACAGAACGATAATCCAGGCGAGCGCCGACGCCGCCTTGCGTTCCTGGTAGGTCCATGCCTCAGGAGAGCCAAACTCGACAGCCTTGCGATCCGCAGCCGCTTCAAACATTGGAGCGCCCCTTTCGCTTTGCGCGAAGCTGCTTGATTTCAGCCTTCGTTTGATCGTTTAGTTGCCGCCGTTTCTCAGTCTGAAGCTCGCTTCTCAACCGTCTGCTGCGCTCTATTTCGCGGTGCTTTTTCGAAAGAAGGCGGGCGATGATGCTGGCCATGACTCACTCTCCCGCCTTGATCACAGCTCGCTCGCCGCGCCTGGTGAGGCTCCTGCTCTCTGACGTGCGCGCCCATTGAGGCTTGAGGCGTTCTTGATGTGGTCTGCGCAGGAGGGCGATGGCGACGAACGCCGCGGCTAAAATCAGCGTGTGGCCAAGGGCGACAAGGGGCGTAAGCCAATCGGCCGCCGTGGTGATGTTCACCGTCACGGCCGGCGCTGGCGCCGCGAGAGCGACGGCCGCCGGGGCGTTCGCGCCCTGGTTTTCTGGCCAGAAGAGCCAAGCCAGTTCGCCGAACATGATGGCCGCCCCGGCTGTTACCAAGACGGCGGGACCGTAGTGCCGCTCCCGGATGCAGCCGAGCACGAAGGAGGCAGCCAAAAGCACGATGCCGCCGACGGCCGCCGAGGCGGCGATGATTTCCCAGTGAGCCATTACCGGACCCCTTGCGCGATGAGCGGCGCATGGCGCGCCGCGCTGTGCTGATGCATCCCGTAGGCGATGAGACAGCCGATAAGCGCCCCGACGGCATAGGCGGCGAGAGACTTCGCGTCGGAACCGCCAAAGACCGCGCCGAAAAGCACGGTGATGACGAAAAAGAAGGCGAGCACGCCGAAGATCATGGCCGCCTCCCGCCGCTAACGACGCCACGGGCGATGTTGTGCGGGGCGTTCACGCCCCATGCGATACGGCCATCGCCCAACTGGTAGGCGTAGGCATCCCATGCGCCGCCATCCTCGGATTGTTGGCCGGGCTCCTTTCGCGCCTTGGCAATGACGCGCGCGACCGCGGCGCGTTGCTCTTTGGTGAGACGGTCAATCTCGTTCATAGCGCCAGCCCCTCGAATTCGATGAGGCCGCCCGCGATATCTTTGATGCGTTCGGGGCTCGCGTGGCCTGACCTGAGGTCCGCGAGCCAAGAGCGGCATTGCTGCGCGCGATCCGCGAAATAGGCGCGATATTCGCCCTCAGCCTTCTTCGCCCGATGATCGAGGGCATCGGCGCACTTGCCGAGCCGGGCGGTAAGCTCCGACCTGGAAGGCTGCGGGGCCGCGTGTTCGCTGCATGTATTCCATGCCTTGAGCGGCGCGCCGTGATAGCGGCTGGCCTCATTGGCGCATCGATTGCGCTTGTTCCAAGTGCACACGCCGCAGGTCTTGTGCGGGTTCATGCGCGCCTCCGAGCTTTGGGGTTGAAGGCAATGGCCGCATGGTGGCCGCAGTATGCGCCGAAGGACTTGGCACGGCCGCAGAAGTGAAAGCCGGGCCGCTTCGGATCGCCAATCGGCCAATGACACATGCTGTCTTTGAGGTCGGCGAGTTGAGGGCCCCCGCCAGGCGCTGGCTCAAGTTCGGGCAATGGCGCCGGGAGTTGCAGCGCGGCCCGGACGGGCGGAAGCGTTGGAAGCGGACGCCAAGGCCTGACGCGGGGCGCTGGGCGCTTCAGGCGGGCTTGCGCTCGCGTTTTCTCGCGCGGCGGAAGCTTAAGGCGATGCACCTTGGCAATGACGGCATTGCGCGTGACGCTTCCGAGCTTCGCCGCGACCTGAGAAGCGGACAGGCCATCAGCCCACAGCGCTTTCAATGTGTCCACTCGCTCCACATTCCAGCTCATGGCCGTCCACCGCGCTCTGCGTTGGTGAGCCGCCGGTCGCTGTCGGCTAGCTCATCGGTGATGAGGAGGGCGATATCCTTGAGGCGGCGTACCTGCTCGACCTCGGATGCTTCTTTGGCGATACCGAGCGCGTCGGAAACGAGCTCATGCGAATGACGAAGAAGCGCTTTTAAGCTGCGAATTTCTGAGGGTTTGATGGCCATGGCGGCTAATTCCGGGTTGTTGAACACCACCCAAATCATGTAACATTTCCATAAACCGGAAACAACCAAAAATAGGAAAGGTTATATATTCCATGTCGCTTAGCCCTGCTCAGTGCCGCGCTGCGCGTGGCTTCCTAGAGTGGTCACAAACAGAGCTTGGCCAGCGGGCGAAGGCTGCAACAAAGACAATTGCGGACTTCGAGCGCGGCGCCAGAAATCCCCATCCGCGCACATTAGAGGCGCTTGTGAAGGCGCTCGAAGAGGAAGGAGTTGTATTTCTGGAGGCGACGAACGCGCACTTGCCCAGCGTCGCTGTTCGCATCGACAGTCCGGCCGGCAAGAGAATTCAGGCGAGCGGAAGCGGCGATGCGGCGGGCGAAGGTGGGCTAAAGGCGGCTTGGGATGATTCAGAGCCTGTCTCTGCCGAGATTGGCGAGATGCGTGCCTACTGGCGCGAACGTCCGGCGCAATGGGCGGCGCTTTCAGAAGTTGGCCGCGAGACGCTCTTGCGGGAAATGGGCGGTTTCTTAGGGTAATGCCTGTGAGTCATCGCTCCGAATACTGTGACTCGAAAGTTACCAAAAAAATATAGTGTTGCATTAAAGAAGTTGTTTTTGGCCAAATGAAATGTTACATGGTAGGGAGTTCTTGAAAGCGGGAATCTCCCTTCATGACCCACGCAAGCATGAGAAATACCAAGGCCGCGACGGTCAAAAATCAGGTGTCACCAGCCGGGACCGTTTCCGGGACCGTTTGGCTGGACGTCGTCCCTGTCGCCCTGAGGCTGACGATTGCGGCTTTGCCGCTCTACCCGGCGATCCGCATCAACCTGGACGCTTCTGCGGGCCAAGGCTCGACATGGGCCGTCGTCGCCATCGGTTTCGTGGTGTTTGGCGCGGTCTGCATCGAGAACGCCGTTCATTCCATGCGTTCCAAGGGCGTCGTCGTCGGGATGCTGTGGGCGACGCTTGGCGCCGGTTTCCTCGCCTTGAACATGATGAACGCCCTCGCCAACATCGCGGCGCACAGTGACAGTTCGCGGGACAGTTCGCGTGCCAGAATTGCAGCGGCCGGGACCGTTTCCGAGAGACAGTCCCAACTGTCCCAGAGGCGCGCCGAACAAGCGAAAGTTGCGGGCGAAGCGACGCCCGAGAGCATCGAGGCGGACGCGAGGGCGCTCAAGGCGAAGGAAGCGCGGTTGTGGAACGCCAGCTTCAGTTGCGATCCGGCTTGGATCACGAAAGACGCCACGAAAGAATTCTGCGCTGAGGTTGCGACGCTAGAGGCCAAGCGCGCGGCGGCCGTCAAGCGCGATCAGCTGGACGCGCAGCTTGCGGCCCTGGACGCAAAAGCCGAGGCCAAGGGAGACACGCCGTCGACCATCGACAGCTTCGCCGACGCCATGGCGGACGGCTTCGCCGCGTTCGGCTACCAGGTGAACGAAACGGGCAAGCTCGCCATCGTCCGCGCCCGCGATTGGGGGAAGGCCATCGGCGTGGAGCTGCTTGCTGGCTTCGGGCCTTCCGGGCTCCTGCTGCTCCTGCTTCGCGCCGGCGGACATGCGCCCCGGATCGAAGCGCCAGCGCCTCAGGCGAAGCCAGCGGCGTCCGCTCGCGCCAAGCCTGCGGAGAAGGCCAAGCCGGAACCGCTCACCACTCCCGAGGCTGCTCAGGCGGCGCCCGTGGCGGCCGATCCCATCAATTCGTTCATGGGGCGGCGGCTGGAGAAGGTAGAGGGCGAAAGGATCGACAGCGGCTCGATATGGACGTTGTGGCAGGCAGATTGCGCCGCGCACGGCATCGAGCCCGGCACGCGCGACCAGTTCGGGCGGACGCTCAGCAAGTGGTTGCCAAAGAGAAAAACCGGCGGCGTGATTTTCTACATGGGCGTCCGCATCAAGCCGGCCGAGCACGCGGCTCACGCGGCTTTGCGCCTTGCCGTCGTGAACGCCTAATTTCCGACAGCTATCGCGCGCGCGATACCGGTGCGAAAATGCCGCTTAACTGTCAGCAACGGCTAATGCGTCGTCCGCTTGGGGATGCGCCTATTTCTGAACAAACTCTGAACAAACTCTGTTTGACAAACATAGTTTTAGAAACTATGTTTCCTCCTATGAAAGGAGGGCCCAATGGCCTACGATAAATCCGATTTGCTCCGCCGCGCGATGTCTGCTTGGTTTCGCTCTGGGGCAACAGATCAGCCTTCCAAGTCAAGCGGCTTCGTTGAGCACGGAAGTAAGCCCTATGTGGTGCTTGGGAACGTCAATGGAATTTTGGCGGTCTATCGTGTGCGCAACGACGGCATGTTGAAACGCTTGCGCCGATGGCCATCTGAACTTGAAGCTGGATGGTGAGTGAAGGGCGCTCTGTAAACTGCGGAGCGCCCCTTTCGATTCAACCAGAAGTCGCCATAAGCCTCTATGCAGCTTTTAGCTGTGGAAGCCTCGGGAAACCGGGGCTGTTTTTTTTCGTGAACTCGTTAGGGTTCTCGGCATATGAACAGGCGCGGTCGCTGTAGAGAATAGGAGCAATCATGATCACCACCGATTTCGCACCACCGGGAGGACCGCATCCTCGAGGCGAGACGGCGCGGAGCAGCGCATGCAGCGCCCCAATTTCGACGGCTTCACACCCTTCGCCCTTCGTCCGGACGATGCGGCGCGCACCCTCGGGATCTCCAAAAGCTCGCTAGACAACCTTGTCCGGATGGGCAAGATCAGGGCTCCGGTCTCGTTTCCGGGCCTGAAAAACGTCAAGGTCTTCGATCGCGATCAGCTTTACCAGGACTGGCAAGCGTTGCGCGATGAAGGGCAGAGCGAGCAGCCCAATCCATGCGACGAACTCCTTTGAGTAAGGCGCCCGACTATTGCCATTGGAAGCCGGGCCGGCGTGACGGGCCGGGCTTCTGGTATTACGTCAGAAAGGGCTACCAGCGTGTCAGGCTTCCCGGTCTCCCATGGAGCCCGGAATTCATGGCGGCGTATGAAAAGGCGTCCAAGGCCGCGCCGGCGCCCGTAGGAGCCGAGCGGACGGTTCAGGGCAGCTTGAACGCCCTCATCATCGCCTATTACGGGTCGAGCGATTGGCGGCGGCTCGCGCCGACAACGCAGCGAACTTACCGCGGCGTGCTTGAGCGCATGCGAGAGGATCTTGGAAAATATCCGGTCGCGGGCTTCGAGCCGAAGCATGTCTTCGCCATCATAGAGAAGAGGTCCGGCACGCCAGCGGCGGCCAACCGTGTCCATTCGCTTCTCGAAATTCTCTTGGACTATGCCGTCAAAATCGGCACGGCGAACGGCAATCCGGCCCGCCTGGTAAAGAAGCTCCGGTACAAGAAAGAGGGCTTCCACACGTGGACCGATGGTGAGGTCCGGCAATTCCGGGCGCACTGGCCAATCGGGACGCGCGAGCGGCTCGCGCTCGAGCTCCTGCTCACCACCTCGCAGAGAAGCGGCGACGTCCGAACGATGGGCCTGCATCAAATTGCGGGCGATGAGGTCTCATTCGTGCAGGGGAAAACCGGGCAGCCGGTCTGGCTTCCACTCACCGATGAGTTGGCCGCCGCGCTCAAGGATACCGCGCTTATCGGCCGCGAGACGATTCTTGTTACCGGTCACGGCAAGCCGTTTAGCGAGAAGTATTTCTATAATTGGTTCAAGCGCGCATCCAAGGCGGCGGGACTGCCGCATTGTTGCCCGCACGGATTACGGAAGACGGCGGCGCGCCAGCTTGCTGAGAGCGGGTGCACCGAACTTCAGATCCAGGCCGTCACAGGCCATCGCACCTCCAAAGAGGTCTCGCGTTACACGAAAGAGGCCAACAGAAAGCTCCTCGCGCAGCAGGCCTTCAAGCTTCGATCCGGAACACAGAACGAACAGTGACGTGCAAACGCGTCCGACCGTTTGCACGTTTGGAGGCGCAAGCCTATGAAAAAAAAGAGGGATTTTGGGTGGGTGGTGGAGGGGGTTGGATTCGAACCAACGTAGGCTTAGCCAACGGATTTACAGTCCGTCCCCTTTAGCCGCTCGGGCACCCCTCCGAAAACCCCACGCCAGCACCGGAACACGCGCTCCAGCCGATGCCTGAAAGCCCTGCCGGCGAATGGGAGCCCATCGATAACAAATCCGCTCAATGAGCGCAATACCGACGCGCCAAAGGCAAGCCGCGACAGCCCCTTATTTGCGCATATTGTGGCGCGAGATCGATTTGCCGCACCACCAACGGTGGAGAAGCCTCATTCTTCCCGTTCCTTGGCCCAAATATTGCCTTGCTAGCAAGACAGTAAAGCTTGCGCCAAGAGAAACTTAAGCGTTTCTCCTGGCGCGCCACGACGAACAGTCTGCTGGAAGGTTAACAGTAATGCGCAAACGGGAACTCGCGCTTGGTGCGTTCCTTATCGTCTTCACCGCCGCAAGCGGCCTTATCCGCCTCCCATTCCCGGAGGGCGGAGACAAGGCTGTGGCCGCGGGAGGGCAACTCTATAAGAATCTTCAGCTTTTTGGGGACGTGCTTGAGCAGGTGCGCGCCAATTATGTCGTGAAGACCGACGATGCGCAGCTCATCGAGAGCGCCATCAGGGGCGTCTTGACCGGGCTCGATCCGCATTCGAGTTACCTGTCCCCCAAGGAAGTGGAGGAGGAGCAAGCCGAGGTGAAGGGCGAATTCGGCGGTCTCGGCGTCGACGTCACCATGGAAGATGGCCTCGTGAAGGTCATCGCCCCCATCGACAACATGCCCGCCGAGCGGGCGGGCGTATCCGCGGGCGACGCTATTACCGCCATCGACGGCGTGCCGGTCAGGGGCCTCAGCATGGATGCGGCGGTGGATAAAATGCGCGGGCCGGTCGGTTCGCCGATTACGCTCACCATTGTGCGCAAGGGCGCCGGCAAGCCGATCACCGTCAAGATCGTCCGGGACGCAATCCGCATCAATCCCGTGACCTACAGCGTCGAAGGCGACGTGGGCTGGATCAAGGTGAAGTCGTTCGAGAACGAGCGCACCACCGAGTTTCTTCAGCAGGCCGTGGAGGATATCAAGAAAACTCTAGGCGGCAACGTCGCGGGCTACGTTCTCGATCTCAGGAACAACCCCGGCGGCCTCCTCGACCAGGCCATCGCGCTTTCGGACGCATTCCTCGAAAGGGGCGTAATCGTCATCACGAAGGGCCGCAATCCTTCCGACATCGAGCGCGCCGAGGCCAAGCCGGGCGACGTCACCGGCGGCAAGCCGCTGATCGTGCTGATGAACGGCGGGTCGGCTTCCGCGTCCGAAGTTGTCGCGGGCGCCCTGCAAGACCACAAACGCGCCCGCGTCGTCGGCACGCGCTCTTTCGGAAAGGGCTCGGTCCAGACCATGATCTCGCTCGCGAACAAAGGCGCCATCCGCCTCACGACCGCGCGTTATTACACGCCCTCGGGCCGCTCGATCCAGGCCACCGGCATCGAGCCCGATTACCTCGTGGAGCCGGAGCTTCCGCCCGACCTCAAGCTGCAAGTCGCGATGTTTCCGTTCGAGTCCGAGGCGCAGCTCAAAGGCCACCTGAAGAACGCGGGCGCGCAGGAATTGGGTGGCAGCATCTCCTATGTCCCGAAGGATAAGGACAAGGACAGCCAGCTCAAGGCCGCGATCGCGCTTCTGCACGGCCAGTTGCCCGAGACAGGCAAGGCCGCCGTCGATCAGGCGCGCGCGGCGCCATCGGACGCCGCTCCGCTTGCGGCGGCGGGGTCGCAGGGAGGTTGAGCCGGGACACCCCGGCTGCGTCCCTCCATCGTCGCCCCGGAAAGTGCATCCGCGATCATCCGGGGTTACGAAGAGCGCGGCTCCCGGATCGCCGCGAGCGGCTTCCGGGATGACATGGAAGGTGCGCGAAGACTCCTGTCAGTAAAACGAACCGGACAGCCGAGGGCATGCCCGGCCATCCACGCGGCAAGGAAAATGCGTGTTTTCAATGCGTTGCTGGATGGCCGGATCAACCCTTGGGTCAAAGCCCGAGGGCATGGCCTGGCCATGACAACGCGTGTGGCTCACCCGGAGGGTGGCGACATAAAAAGCGCGCTGTTCCAGGCTCAAGTTTTCAGGCGCCGCATAAGCTAAACCGCCGTTTTTAGGCTGATACCAGCGGCCAAAAGTCTCATGCCGCCGCCGCGGCGTACAGCGCCGAAAGATCGAGCGTGCTCGTGAAGGCCCAAACGGTCCGCGCCAGATGATTCGCCGGAAGCCAGGCATCCGGGTCAACAAGTCCGATGCGCTAACAAGAAAGGGGAAGGCAGGGCTCTCGACGACTGCATCGGCCGGCGCCCTGCTTTGCCCGGAACTCACGTGCGTCTGAGACGCACGCGAAGACTGGCGGGAGCCCCCGCCCCCGCCAGTCGTGCGCTCGCTCAATTCACCGGAACGTTGTCGATCAGGCGCACGCGGCCAAGATGCACGGCGGCGAGAAGGCGCGCCGGCCTCTGGCCGATGGCGTCGATGGGCATGAGGGTCTCGGCGTCGCGGAACTCAAGATAATCGACGCGGAAGCCCGCGCTTTCGAGTCTGGCCGCGCCTTGAGCGAGGGACTCCTCGACAGGGCGCCCGGCGGCGAGGTCGTGCGCCACATCGCAAAGAACGGCGTAGAGTTGAGGCGCGAGGCTCCTGTCGCCCGCGTCGAGGTAGACGTTCCGGGACGACATCGCGAGCCCGTCGCGCTCGCGGACGATGGGACCGGGCATGATCGCCACCGGGAAATTCAAATCCTGCGCCATGCGCTTCACGACGAGGAACTGCTGATAGTCCTTCTCGCCGAAAACGGCCACATCGGGCAGGCATTGCAGGAGGAGCTTGGCGACGACGGTGGTGACGCCGGAGAAAAAATGAGGCCGCGCAACGCCTTCGAGCGTCTGGGTGACGCCGGCCACCTCGACGCGCGTCGAGAAATCGTGCGGATAGATTTCGTGAACGTCGGGGACGTACATGACGTCGGGAGCCACGGAGAGAAGCTTGTGCCAGTCGCGCTCTTCGTTGCGCGGGTAGCTGTCGTAGTCTTCGTGGGGGGCGAATTGCGTCGGGTTCACGAAGACCGATACGACAACCCGCTTTACGTGCTGCTTCGCCAGACGCACAAGCGACAGATGCCCTTCATGAAGGCCGCCCATGGTCGGAACGAGCGCGATCCTTTCGCCGCGCCGGCGCCATTGCTGCACCGTCTGGCGCAGCTCCCTGAGGTTTCGGATTACCGTTAGCCGTGTGCCCATCCCGCGCGCCAGTCCCCACCAACGGCATGCTCAACGCCGGGAGGCGCCTGAGCCGAGGCGCGGCGCGCAATCGCGCCCGCGCTTTGCAATCCGGCTTACTGGTCGGAGACGACGGAGACGTAGGTCCTGCCGCGCGCCTTGGTCTTGAACTGCACCACGCCTTCGCGCTCCGCGAAGATCGTGTGATCCGTGCCGATGCCGACGCCGTCGCCCGGGTGCCATTGCGTGCCGCGCTGGCGAAGGATGATGTTGCCGGGGGCGACCTGCTCCCCGCCGAACTTCTTGACTCCGAGCCGGCGCCCGGCGGAGTCGCGGCCGTTCCTGGACGAACCGCCTGCTTTCTTGTGAGCCATGGTTTCTGCCTCTCTATCCCTTAAGCCTTACTCGGCGTCCGCCTTCTTCGCGCGGGGCTTCTTCGGCGCTTCCGCCGCCGCTTCGTCCTTCGCGGGCTTCGCCTGCTTGGCCTCGCCTTCGGCCGCCTTGCCGTCCGTCAGAATCTCAAGGATGCGCACCGTCGTCAATTCCTGACGATGGCCCCTCTTGCGGCGATAGTTCTGCCGCCGCTTCTTCTTGAAGATGATGACCTTCGGCCCGCGGCCCTGCTCGACCACCTCGGCCGCGACGGCCGCGCCCGAGACGAGCGGCGCGCCAAACTTCGGCTCGCCATCGCCCGCCACCATCAAAACATCCGGAAAACGGACCGCATCGCCGGCGGCCCCTTCGATCTTCTCGATTTGAAGCACGTCTTCGGGGGCAACCTTGTATTGCTTGCCCCCCGTGCGGATCACCGCGTACATGGAGTCCTCTATCGTTTTTGAAACGCACCGCTCGGCGCCGCCAATGGCGGACTTTGCTCTCTCATAGCGGGAGATGGGGCCTTAGGTCGCGCGACTATGCCTGTTACGGCAGGTTCGGATTTATCGGGTAATCCGGTTTGGATGTCAACTTGCAAGCGTTCGCGGCTGGGAGGCCGGGCGCGTCTTTCCGGCTTCGGCGGCGAAAAGCCGGGGCCGCGGCGGCTTCTCATCATCGCCCTGTGTCTGTTCTACGAACGCATGCCATCGCAGCTGTGGAAAAACAAATTGTCCAATATGTTGCCGGTTGCAATCGCCGAGGCATACTTTAACCAATATGAGGTTGCAACCGGAGGTGGTCTTGTGGTCAAGCTAGAACCTAAAGCACTTATCCAGCGCGGAAGGGCGCGCTTGGAATCTCAGCAGGCAAAGATTCTTGCTATCTTAGACGATCTGCATCGAGAGCAGCAGCGTTTAGAGAATGAAGCTAAAGAACTCGATGTCGCGGAGCGCGTATTCAGTCGGCTGAATGAGGAGCTGGAAGCAGAACTCAAGGTTCTTCCGTACAATCCACCGATAGCGCGTCGCAACCCGATCTTTAGTGAATCTGACGTAATCGATTTAGGTCTGGATACGGAAGGCAGCGTCTCGAAACTTGAGCGCGCTTAGCAGTAATATCTATTTGTTTTTTTGTTCAGCGTTGTTTGTGGATGTCGGTTTATTAGTTTTGTAACTATTCCCCGGAACGGCGCGTCAATGCGGGACGGCGAATTTCTGGTCGGGGTAGATCAGGTTGGGGTTGCGAATAAGCGGGCGGTTCGTCTCATGGATCCGGGTGAATTTGCTTCCGTCGCCGTAGCAGCGGCGTGCGATTTCCCAAAGCGAGTCGCCCTTTTTTACGACGGTCAGCGCGCATTTGTCCCGCTCCGCGTCCGATTTGGGCGTCTGGCTCAATGCCATGAACGCGTTGGGGCGGCTTGGACCCTGGCTTTCGGCGCCGCGTGAACGCGCCAACGCGGCGGAAGCCTCGCGCGGCAGGACCGACACGGCGATTTCGCGCTTGCTCGAAAGCGTTTGCTTGCCGGATGGATCGACACTCAGAAGCGACAGCTTGTTCTCGCCGGGCGGAAGCGGCTGTTCGAGCGTGAGCACCCATTCGTTGTTCTCGTCGGCCTTGGCTTCCCCGACCGTCGCGCTCCCGCTTTGGAGGCGGATGGTCCAGCCGGCCTCGCCGCGGCCCGCGGCCACGAGCCTGCCCGCGTCATCCACCGTGGCGATGTCGAAGCTCGGAGCCAGCGCCTTCGGCTCCAGCGGTTGAGCCGGCTTCTCCGCGTTCTCGATGGCGGGCGGCGGCGCCGAAATCCATTCATCCAGGGCGACGGCCTGCTTGCGCCAATCCACGCCCTGGCTGTCGAGGTAGAAGAAGCCGGCGCCAAGCAGCAGCGCGGCCAGGATACCCCATGGGACCGTGCGCTTGCGTTTAGCCGTCGACATTCGCGCCCTCCTTGCTTGCCACGGACGCCCGCCAAGCTCTTACATCGGCGAAACCGATCTAGAGGCTAACATAGCCTTTGGCATTCGGCTTCACATTATTAACGCACCGCCGCGCCCCGCACCCCGTGGCGCCCGCTTTAGCGCGCGCCCTCGGCGCAAGACCGCCGCTGGGACGGTTTCCGTCACAATGCGACAGGTTATGAGCGGTGTCGATCAAGGCGGCGTGCGAAAACGCCCGCGGGAAGTCTCCCAGCATGCGCCCGGCGTTCGGTTCAGCATCCCCGGCAGCGGAAAAGGAACCCCTTCTTGCGAAGTCTTAACGCGTTACCCAACTAAAGAGAACGTCAGTCGAGCGACAGCCCTCGCCGCGTCGGCTCACGGAAGGCGCAAAAACGTTTTCCGGTGGCGAAGTATTTCGCGAACAACAAGAAGGATAACCTCATGGCTGCCACGACAAAGTCCAAGGCCGCGGAGCGCTTCGCCGCCCTGCAGAAGCGGGATCAAGCGGTAAGACACGATCTGGAAACCGCGGCCCGGCTTCGCTCGGAAAAAACGGCGAAATTGCGTGCGCTGCGCCTCGCCAAGGAGGCGGAGGACGCGGCGGCCAGGGCCAAGGAGGCGGAGGCCAAGGCTGAGAAGTCCGCGTCGAAGAAAGTTCGCAGCCGCGTGGCCCAGGCGCCGCAGGCCGCGAAGGATTGAGACGATCGACCTTTCAGCTTTAGAGCGGCGTTGCGAGGCGGCCTTGCCCGCTCCAGCGTATTTGGCGCAAAATCAGCGGTTTGGTTCGGTGCGCCTCTTCGCTCGCGTTGACGATCCCGAGGATTGAACGCGACGAAGGCAGCGTCTCGAATGTGAATGCTCCGCGACGAAATTGCGGCAAACTCGGAACCGCCGAGCAAGCGGAAAGGAACAAAATGAGAATACATGGCCGCCATCTATAATAGTTGTTGACAGGGCCTTAAATCGAGTTACCATAGGCTTAACTTGCAGGAGAAAAAAATTCCAAGCAAGAGACGTTACCACATCAGTACCTCGCTTCGAACTAATCTAACATCGCCCTTGATTGGCGGTCATTTTGAACTTCCGGGTTGTTCGCCGGATATGGACGGCAGTGGATCGAAGGCCACGCGCGGTATTTGTTGGCGTCTCTGCAAAAAGAACAAAACATGAACAAACTCACGGAAGCGGGCATCGCTTTGCGCAAGCCCTCGGCGCTCCGCGGGCTTGCGCGCAAGCTCCGGCTTGCGGCGCCTTGCGCGGAAGCCCTAGCGGATTTTCCAGCGCGCCGCGTCCGCATCGTCGCTTTCGCGCGCCGCCACCCATGAGCGGTGAGCGCCGCTTTCTTCCGACTTCCAAAACGGCGCCCTCGCCTTGAGATAGTCCATCAGGAACTCCACGGCCTCGAAGGCGGCGCGCCTGTGCGCCGAAAGCGTCACGGCAAGCACGATGTTGTCGCCGGGCAGGAGCCGTCCGGCGCGGTGGACGATGAGACAATCGAGAAGCGGCCAGCGCGACCGCGCCTCGGCCTCGATCCGCTCAAGCTCGTTTTCGGTCATGCCGGGATAATGTTCGAGCGTCATGGCGGCCAGCCCGCCGCCCTCGCCGCGGACGGTCCCGATGAACGACGCAATCGCGCCGACATCAGTCCGGCCCTTGCGCAGCGCGGCGATTTCGGCGCCAATGTCGAAATCCTGCTCCTGGACGCGGATCATCGTGCTTCTCCTTCGCCGAATATAGGGCGGCCGGCCTGGAAAACAGAGATCGCGGCTACTTTTGAAAAGCGGCCCTCGGGCGCGATGCTCCAGCCCGGCATAAGAGAAGACGCGCCCTCATGTGAAACTCTTGCCGAGCCACTCGGCGATGGGCTTCGCGGCGTCCAGCCAGTTCACATCCAGCATGACCGCATGCGCGCCGTTCGGCACGATAACAGCGCGCGTGCCGTAATAGATGGCGGTGAGGCGAACGTCCGTCGCCGGGATGAATTGATCCTTGTCGCCGCCGATCACGAGCAGCTTCGGCATGCCCCAGGGCAGGGGCGCGAAGGGAAGCCAGCCGATCAGCTGGCGGCTCGCGGTCTCGGCGATGTCGCTGACATGCGCGGAGAAGGCGCGCCGAAGCTCGCGCGGCGGCGGGTTGAAGAAAAGCCCGTCCTCGATGATGTCGAGGTTGGCGGCGGCAAGGCCCTGGTCGAGAACCTTCCGCATTTCCGCCGAAAGCCTGGGATTGGTCGCCATCAGGGCGGCGGAGGCGCGGATGAGGCCGTGAGGCGGCGCGGAGCACAGCAGCACGGCGCCGGCAACTTTTCCGCCGCGCCGGATGAAAGATTGCAACGCGCCGCCGCCGAGCGAATGGCCGACGACGACAACCGGGCCGCCGATTTCGTCCAGCGCCCAGCCGATGTCCTCGGCGAAGTCGGCGAGGCTGAATTTGCGGATGTCCTCGCGGCCTTCGCTCTCGCCGTGTCCGCGCAGGCTGAGCGCATAGCTCTCATAGCCCAGCCCCGCGAAATAAGGGAGAAAGAGCGGCCGCCACAGCCAGGCGGCCGTGCAAATCCCATGGATGAAGAGCAGCTTGACCGGCCGCGATGGGCCTTGCGCCGCTTCTTTGATAAGTTCGAGGTTCATAGCTCAACCGGCACAACGAGAAGGCGTGCGACTGCATAGCGCAATTCCCGGCCATGACAAAAGAGATTCGTGCATACAGCGTCGCCGCGAGCCTTCAAGTCCCGAAATGCTCGAAGCCCTTGGCGGAAAGTTGTACGTTGGAGCCATCCGCCGCCCGGAACGCGGGCGCGTCCGAGCCGGCTTGAACGCTTCCGATGCGCGTCACGCCAACGCCCGCTTCGCGGCTGGCGCTCTCGAAGTCCGGCGCGCGTTCCCTCGGGATCGCCGCGAGAATTTCGTAGTCGTCGCCGCCCGACAGGATCGTCTCCATCGCGCCCGCCGAAGCGGCGGCTGCCTTTCGCGCGGCTTGCGACAAGGGGACCGACGGCGCGAACGCTTCCGCCGTGACGCCCGAGGCGGCGCACATGCGCGACAGATCGAGGGCGAGGCCGTCGGAGATGTCCATCGCCGCCGAGGCATGGCGTGCGAGAACGGGCGCGAGGGCGAGGCGCGGCTCGGGATAGAGATAGCGCGCAAGGAGGAAGTCGCGGTCCGGCCCGGACAAAGCGGCCTGGAAGCCGGCCTTGCCGAGCCGCAGCTGCAAACCGAGCGCCGCGTCGCCGAGCGTTCCGCTGACATAAAGAAGATCGCCGGGCTTAGCGCCGCCACGCGGGACGAGGCCGCGCGCGGGCGCTTCGCCCAAAGCCGTGACGGACATCCACCACGCGCCCTTCGCCGTGACCGTGTCGCCGCCAAGAAGGGCGATGCCGAAAGCGGCCTGCGCGCGCGAAAGCCCGCTTGCGAGCCTTGCCGCGAAAGCCTCGGACGGCGCCTCGGCGAGCGCCAGCGCCAGCGTGTAGCCGAGCGGCTTGGCGCCCTTGGCGGCGAGGTCCGACACATTGACGGCAATCGCCTTGTAGGCGGCGTCGCCGGGGTCGTCGCCGTCGAAGAAATGCACGCCCGCCACCAGCGCGTCCGTCGTGACGGCAAGGCCGCTTGGCGCAAGGCCGGTCAGAAGCGCCGCGTCATCCTTAAGGCCGAAGGCGCCCGGGTGCGTGGCGAGCGGCGCGAGATAGTCTGCGATCAGCGCGATTTCGCCAAGCCGGCGCATGCTTATCCCGGCTTTCTCGCCGCCTTCCGCCCGAATTCGTGGCTCCGCTTCTCGCGGGCGACGCGGTCGAGCACGCCATTGACGACGGCCGGCTCCTCGCCGCCGAAAAAGTCGTGCGCGATCTCGACATACTCGTTGATGATGGCGCGGGCGGGCACGTCGGCGCGCGCCACGATCTCATAGACCCCGGCGCGCAGGATCGCGCGCAGGATGCTGTCGATGCGCGAGAGCCGCCAGCCTTGCGCCAGATGCCCGCCGGCCTGCGCGTCGATTTCCGCCTGACGGTTGGCCGCGCCCGTCACGAGGTCGCGGAAGAAGCCGCGATCGGCGCCCGCGTAAATCTCCACCTTTTCGAAGCGGTGGTCCAAGAACTCCTCCAGGACGGCGCTCAAGTCGCGCTGCGTCATATCCATCTGGTAGAGCGCCTGGACCGCGGCGAGCCGGGCGCGCGTGCGGGACTGCCCTTGGGGCGCGCCGTCTTCGAAGCCGGGCTCGCGGCCGTTCTCGGGTTCCATCGTCATACTTTCAGTTCGTCGGCTCTTGCGCGGGCTTCAGCAGGCTGCCGCGGAAGGCAGAAATTGGGCTTCATCCTTCGGCAAGCTCAAGATGAGGCCGAGCGACTTCAACGGCCTAAACCTCATGGCGAGCTTGTCGAACCATGGGCGGCAAAGTTTTCCAGCGGCCTTCAGCGGCGTCTCTTGCCAAATTCACGTTTTGCGCGAAGGACTTCGAGGCAGGCTGAGGCCGCCTCGCGTCCTTTGTTCTTGCCGGTCGCGGACGCCCTTGCAACCGCCTGGGCCTCGTTCTCGACAGTCAAAATGCCGTTGCCCACGGGCAGGGCGTATTGCGTCGCAAGGTCCATCAGCGCGCGCGCGGATTTGTTTGCGACAATATCGTAATGCGTCGTCTCGCCCCGGATCACGCAGCCGAGCGCGATGGCGCCGTGGAAGGGCTTCGCCGCGCTATCGTCGAAAGCGCCCGCGTCGATCGCCGCCGCGAGCACCTGCGGGATTTCGAGCGCGCCGGGCGCGGTCGCAAGCTCCCATGTGGCGCCCGCTTCCCCGAGCGCCGTCTCCGCGCCCTGCAAAAGCGCGTCCGCCAAGCGATTATAGTATCGGCCCTCGATGAGGAGAATGTGAATGGGGTCTTTCATTGATCGTCAATGGTCCGCCGCGCGACGAGGTTCAAGCCATAGCCCTCAAGGCCGACAATTTTCGGCGTAGGCGAGTTCGATAGCAAGATCATGTTCTTTATGCCGAGGTCGAGCAAAATCTGCGCGCCGATCCCGTAATCCACCAGGCGCTTTTCGGCGGGCTTTCCGTCCGCGGCGGGCGCGCGCGGGTCGCTGAGCTTCGAAACGATCGTTCCTTCGCGCACATCGCGGATAAGAACGATGACGCCGCGCCCCTCGCGGCCGATGCGGCGCATGGCGCGTTCGACCAGAGAGCGGCGGTTGCCGTTGCGGCCCATGCCGAGGGAGTCTTCGAGGATGTTCACGGCGTGCATGCGCACCAGCACGGGATCGCCGGTCGTCACATCGCCTTTGATGAGCGCGAGATGCTCGGTGTTGTCGACGGCATTGAGATAGACGCGCAGCTTGAACGGTCCGCCATAGGGCGTGTCGATCTCCTGCTCGTGGACGGCGCGCACATAGCTTTCCGTGCGGCGGCGATAGGCGATCAGGTCCGAGATCGTGCCGATCTTGAGCCCGTGCCGCTGCGCGAAGGACAACAGGTCCGGCATGCGCGCCATGGTGCCGTCGTCGTTCATGATTTCGCAGATGACGCCGGCAGGGAGAAGCCCCGCGAGCCGCGCCAGATCGACGGCCGCCTCGGTGTGGCCCGCGCGCACGAGCACGCCGCCGTCGCGCGCCACCAGCGGGAACACATGGCCGGGGCTCACGATGTCGCGAAAATCCTTCTCGGGATTGATGGCGACGGCGATGGTGTGCGAGCGGTCGTAGGCCGAAATGCCGGTCGAGATGCCTTCCTTCGCCTCGATGGAGACGGTGAAGGCGGTCGTGTGCCGCGACTGGTTCGAGCGCGCCATTCGCTCAAGGTGCAGCGTGTCCGCCCGCTCCGGCGTAACGGCGAGGCAGATCAGGCCGCGGCCGAAGCGGGCCATGAAATTGATGGCGTCCGGCGTCGCCATCTGCGCCGGAATGACGAGATCGCCCTCGTTCTCGCGCTCCTCGGCGTCCACGAGAATGAACATGCGGCCTTGGCGCGCGTCTTCCAGGATCTCGTCGATGGACGAGAGCTGCTCATGGATTTGCGCTTTGTCGAGCGTGCGTCTCTGATCGGTCTGCATTTCGTTTCAGCCTATTGCCCGAGCAGCCTTGCCACGTAACGGGCGATCAAGTCCACTTCCAGGTTCGCGGGATCGCCCGGCTTCTTCTCGCCCCAGGTGGTGATGTCGAGCGTCGTTGGAATGAGGTTGATCGTGAAGACCGGCCCTTCGACCTCGTTCACCGTAAGGGAAACTCCGTCGAGCGCCACCGAGCCTTTCGGCGCGATATATTTTGCCAGAGCGTCCGGCGCGCGTATCTCAAAGATCTTTGAAAAGCCGGATGAGGAGACGCTTAAAATCTCGGCCACGCCGTCCACATGGCCGGAGACGAGATGGCCGCCAAGCTCGTCGCCCGCGCGCAGCGAGCGCTCCAGATTGATGCGGCGGCCCTTGCGCCAGCCGCCGAGCGCGGTCTTGCTCAAGGTCTCGTTCGAGACGTTCGAGCTTGAACGCCGCGCCGCTCGGCGTGGCTTCGACGCCCGTCACGGAGAGGCAGACGCCGTCGCAGCAGATCGAGGCGCCAAGCGCGATCGAATCCGCCGCGAAGGGGCTGGCGATGGCGAAGCGTCCGTTGTCGGCGGCGATGACGGCGCCTTTTGCAGTAACGATTCCGGTGAACATGGATCAGGCCTGCCAATGCAAGGTGGAGCGATAGGTGGAGATGGCGTCCGCGCCGGCTTTGCGCCGCTCCGTCAGCGCGAAAGCCGGCGAGGCGGTTACGAGGTCGAGGCCGGAGGTTCCGCCGGATGGGAGAGCGGATCTCCCCTCGCCCTGTCCCTCTCCCAGCGAACTCGCCTTGGCGAGTTCGCCACTCAAAGTGACCGCATCCGCAAGCGGATGCGGTTGGAGAGGGAACGCTGCTGCAACGGCTGCGGCCTGGGGTGAGGGGTTGCTCCGTTGGCTGCTGAGCGCCGGCATGCTCGCGCTTTCCGGCAGCGCCGTTCCCGCCTGCATGATGACGATCTCGTCGGCGAGACCCGCTTCGAGGAAGCCGCGCCATGTCCTCGGGCCGCCCTCGACGAGGAGCCGCGTCACGCCTTCCGCCGCAAGACGCATCATGGCGAGCTTGAGGTTGAGAACGCCGCTCGGCGAGGCGCCGATGTCGAAGATGCGCACGCCGCGCCGCCCGAAGAGATGCGCGCCCTTGGAGGAGTTGCCGCAGACGATCCAGACGGGCGGGTGTTCGGTTCTGAAGATGCGCGCTTCGAAAGGGACGTTGCAGGCGGGGGCGAGCACGACGCGAACGGGCGAGCGGTCCGCAAGGCCGGGCAGGCGGCACGTCAGTTCCGGGTCGTCCGTCTCGATAGTGCGCCTTCCGGCGAGAATGGCGTCGGCTCTCGCGCGCAGCATGTGGGCGTGGGCGCGCGCTTCTTCGCCCGTGACCCAGACGGGCTTGCCTTCGCCGAGAGGCACGCGGCCGTTCGCGTCCACGGCGAGCTTGAGCTGCACGAAAGGCCGGCGCTCGGTCACGCGCAAGGCGTGCCCCAGGTTCAGCCAGTCCGATTCTCGCGCGAACGCGCCCCGGATGGCGGCGACGCCGTGCGTTTCGAGCCAGGTCAGCCCGCGGCCGGAAACGCGCATGTCGGGATCGCGCGAGCCATAGACCACGAGCGAAATCCCTGCGTCGACGATGGTGTGGGCGCAAGGCGGCGTCGCGCCGAAATGGCTGCAAGGCTCCAGCGTCGTCACCATGATGGCGCCGCGCGCCCTGGCGCCCGCGTCCCGCAGCGCGAGCACCTCGGCATGCGGACGTCCGCCCCTCGCGGTGACCGCGCTTGCGACGATCTCGCCCGTCGCCGCATCCGCCACCACGGCGCCGACGGACGGGTTGGGCGAAGTTGCGCCAAGATTGCCCTCGGCGAGGAAAAGGGTGCGGCGCATCAGCGACGCCATGACCTCCGGCGGAAGGGGCGGGGCGCCCTTGAGCGACGCCGGGCGTAAGGAGGATACGGGCATCTCGGTCATCACTTTTCGTCCGCGCCGCGTTCGCCGAGTTCGACAAGCACGCGATGGAAGTCCTTCGCCTCGCGGAAATCGCGATAGACGCTGGCATAGCGGACATAAGCCACGCTATCGAGGATCTTCAAGCCCTCCATGACGAGCCTGCCGACGGTTTCCGAGCTGATTTCCGCGTCGTTGCCGTTTTCGAGCGTGCGCACGATGGAGCTGACAAGCTGCTCGATGCGGTCCTCGCCGACGGGGCGCTTGCGAAGCGCGATCTGAATGGACCGGCTGAGTTTCTCGCGGTCGAAGGGAACGCGCCGCCCGCTCCTCTTGATGACGGTCAGTTCGCGAAGCTGGACGCGCTCGAAGGTGGTGAAGCGCGACCCGCAATCCGGGCAGGAGCGCCGGCGCCGGATCGCGGCGTGATCCTCGGAGGGACGGCTGTCGCGCACCTGGGTATCGAGCGCGCCGCAATGGGGACACCGCATGTCTCAGCCTGCCTCGCCCGCGCCGCCTACGCCTTGTTGAATGGATAGATCGGGAATCGGTCGCACAAGGCCTGAGCGCGGCCCTTGACCGCCTCCGCGGCGGCGCGCGCCTCGGCCTCGCCCGCCTTCAGGCCGTCGAGCACCGTGACGATCATCTCGCCGATCCCGGAAAACTCCTTCACGCCGAAGCCGCGCGTGGTTCCGGCCGGGGCGCCGACGCGGATGCCCGATGCGATCGTGGGCTTCTGCGGATCGAAGGGCACGCCGTTCTTGTTGACGGTGATGTGGGCGGCGCCGAGCGCGGCCTCGGCGGCCTTGCCGGTCAGGCCCTTGGGGCGCAGGTCGACCAGAAGAAGATGCGTGTCGGTGCCGCCGGAGACGAGCTCCAGCCCGCCGCTTTTCAGGCTGTCGCCGAGCGCCTTCGCATTGGCGACGACCGCGCGCGCGTAAGTCTTGAAATCGGGGCGCAGCGCCTCGCCGAACGCCACCGCCTTCGCCGCGATGATGTGCATCAGCGGTCCGCCCTGAAGGCCGGGGAAGATGGCGGAATTGATCTTTTTGGCAAGCTCGGCGTCGTTCGTCACGATCAGCGCCCCGCGCGGGCCGCGCAGCGTCTTGTGCGTCGTTGTCGTGGCGATATGCGCGTGCGGGAAGGGACTTGGATGAATGCCGGCCGCGACGAGCCCCGCGAAGTGCGCCATGTCCACGAGCAGGAGCGCGCCAACCTCGTCGGCGATCTCGCGGAAGCGCTTGAAGTCGATGATGCGCGCGTAAGCCGAGCCGCCGGCGATGATGAGGCGCGGCTTGTGCTCGCGGGCCAGCCGCGCGGCCTGCTCATAATCTATAATGCCGTCATCGCGGCGCACGCCGTAATGGATGGCGTTGAACCATTTGCCGGACATGTTCGGCGCCGCGCCGTGCGTCAAGTGCCCGCCCGCGTCGATGCCCATGCCGAGGATCGTGTCGCCGGGCTTCAGCGTTGCGAGGAAGACGCCCTGGTTGGCCTGGCTGCCCGAATGGGGCTGCACATTGGCGAAATCGCAGCCGAAAAGCTGCTTGGCGCGGTCGATCGCAAGCTCCTCGGCGACATCGACGGCCTGACAGCCGCCGTAATAGCGCTTTCCGGGATAGCCTTCCGCGTATTTATTGGTGAGCACCGAGCCCGCCGCCTCAAGGACGGCGCGAGAAACATAATTCTCCGATGCGATAAGCTCGATCTCGTCGTGCTGGCGGGCAAGCTCTCTCGCAAGGACGGCGGCGATTTCAGGGTCGGCTTCGGCGAGCGGCGCGGAGAAGAACCTGCCTTCGGCGGAAAGCTGATGCTGCGCCGGAGAATTTTTCGCGGGTGCGGCGGACATTAGGCCTCGATGACGTGGGAACGGCTTGGCGCGCAGTATAAAAACTTCCGGCCAGATTGCAAATCGACAAGCTTGGGACTTTAGGCGGCTAAGCAGAGTTTCCTCATTAAGCCAACGGATGGCCTTCGTTTGTCGTCCCGGAAACATACAATCCGGGACCGTAATAAATCGCTGCGCTCATTTTTTTTTGCGATCCCGGCTCGCGCTTCGCTTGGCCGGGATGACGATGCGGCGGGCAAATCGGCGAGGTTGCTTAGCCCTCGGACCGCAACCCGCGCATGGCCGGAAGGCCGAAAGGAACGTCCGCCCCCATCTCGCCGCCGTTGTGGAAGCCGTTGGCGTGCACATCCGGGGCGGCGGATTGGCTCGCCGCGATCTTCAGCGGTTGACGCGCCTCATCGAGGTTCGCCACGCCGAGCGAGGCCTCCAGCGCGCGCCGGATGAGACGCAGGCGGTGAACATGGAGGTCGTCCATCACCATGCGGACGAGATGTTCGATGACCTCGACATTCACCCAGGAGGTCAGCGCCTTGTCGAACTCGCGCTGGGTCGCGTCCACCGGCCGCACGCCGAACGCGCGAAGCATGTTCGTCTTGCCGTCGCTTGCCAGAAGAATGACGCCCGCCATCTGCCGCGAGCCGAGCGGCGCGGACGGATCGAGGACGGCGCGCTCCAGGTCGAAGATCGTCCTGACATCGATCTTCTTGAAGAGCAGAAAGCGCTCCGGGCCGACCGCCGCGCAAAGCTGGGCCTGGGCGACCCAATCCATGACACTATAGATGCAGGTCCCGGTTTCCACGTGCAGCATGATGGGATTTGCGGCGGCGAGGTTCTGCATGGCGGCGACGCTCAATTCGCCGAGCCGGTAGGCTGTCAGGAAGTCGACGCCTTCGACCAGCGTGAGCGGCGCGGCGCCGGCGCGGCTCGCGGCTCTCGCCGAACGGGGGCCGAGCGCGAGGCGCGTCCGGCGCCCCATCCAGGAATAGGCCGCGTCGGGGACGAGCCCGATCCCGAAAGCGAGGAGAAGCCAAAGGCCGGAAACGGGCGCGGGCTGCGCGGGGGCGGCGGCGGAATCGCGGCTCTGGTTCGCGGGCTTGCGGCTTAATTCGGGATGGCTTTGCGGCGCCGCGCCCTCGGCGATTGAGCGGACGTCCGGGGCCGCTCGCCAGATCGCGAGCGCGAGCAGGGTCGCGAGAAACATATGGCCGAAGGCGCGAAGAAACGTGATCGCGGAGAGATTGAAGGCGATCAGCGCGGCTGTGAACAGGCGCAAGCAATAGAAAAAAGCGCCGGCAAATGCGAAAGAAGCGATCGCGACCGCGTTTTCGTAATCCTTCGGTCCCGCGTCGGAGAGTCCGCCAACGCTCAGCATGCTGGCGCCGATCGCGCCATCGAGCAGTTTTGGAAGCTCGCTCGCGGGAAGAAAGAGAAGAAAGAAGCCCGCCGCCGTGAAAAGCAAAAACGGAATGCTGGCGGCGGCGAGAAACAGTTCCCGCCGCTCAAGACCTGAACGCTGGCGAAGGGGCTGTTCCGAAATCGCGCCGGCAGGGGACGAGTAATACTTTCTTCCGAGGAACTCGAAGAAAGGATCGAGGCTGGGGTTCGCGCCAAGAGTTTGTCGAAGTAGATTGGCGCTGCGAATGCGCGTCTCTCCAATTTCACGGCGGGCGATCATAAAAGCGGTAGGAACCAAAAAGGCGAAAAATAATGCAAGGCATAACGCCAGGCCGGCCGCTACGGAGAATTGATGCAGGAGGAGCCAGAACGCCGACAAGACAAGCACCGCGAGCGAAACCTTGCTCGTGACTTCTGACGAGTACTTCATATTTATTCTCGCGGCTTAGCTGATCTGGACCGTATAGACGGTTCCTAATCTTAGGTATTCTACATCACGCAGGTAAAAATGACAATTTCAAAATAGTTTTATTCGTTCAAGAAGGGGTGATTTTTAGAGCGCCGGTCGAATTGACTCCAGCGAGGGCTCGGCGTTTCAAGCGCGAACATGGCGATTTCTTCCAGTTCGGATGGCTCGTTTCTGGCGCCCGATGACCTTCGCTTCTGCGTTCGTTCGACGCACTAACGGCAAGTGCAGCAGAAGAAAAGTCTCTGCCCTGGCATGGCCACGGCGTATCCTAACCTAGAACCATCTAGTTCTAAGGCATTGAATTTCTTTTTGAAAGACTGGCCGGCAAAAAAAGAAGACTGAAAAACGATTGAAGCATGCAAAAAACGCATACCACCTATTCATATTTGAGCATCAAATTTACGCCTCATTTTCCTTCTTGATCGCGCAGTCCGAAATCGAAAGACAAGGAAAGGTTGTGATGAGAAGAGTGAAGCGTATCTATGCGGCTGTTTTGCTGGCAGCGGCTACTTTCATGGGCTGCCAACAATCATTCGCAGAATGCGGTATCGCCTCCCACTATTCGTCAGGCACACGAACAGCGAACGGCGAACGCTACAACCACATGGGTGTTTCAGCAGCGCATAAAAGTTTGCCTTTCGGAACACGCGTTGTTGTCCGAAATCAGCGAACTGGGCGCAGCATTACTGTGCGAATTAACGATCGGGGACCGTTTGTTGCAGGCCGAATCATCGATCTCTCCACGGGCGCGAAGAACGCGCTGGGGATGGACGGTCTCGCCCCGGTTTGCCTGGAAGTTGTGGCTTATGGCAGCGGGAATAAGGGTTTCCGCAACACGCAGCTTCGCGAGCCGCTGACGGTCTCTAACGGATCGCCTGGAGTCCGCGTCGCCTCCGCGGGCAGGACGCGCCATGCTTATCGGGGCGGCCGGCGTTATGCCCGGGCTCACTATCGCGTTCGGAGAGGCCATCACGGAGGTCGCCGGCGCGTCTACGCCGCGAACGACAACTAAGCCAAGAAATCGGGCGGGGGAGCTTAAGTTTCCCCGCCCATCGGCCCCCTGACTTTTTACAGGTCCGGCCGAAGCGTTTTTCTTTCTAATCGATTTACTTAGCGGCGCGCTTAACGAGTGCCTCGCGGTTCATGACCGGGGCGTGGAGACTGCGCGCTTGCGCCGCGAGCCTCCAATCGAGTAAGCAGTCCTGCCACGGGGAGTTTATGGAGAACAATTCATCGGCTCTGTCGTGAAAACGCCGACATTTAAAATTTTGTGATGGGCTGCAAACGCAAGTTTCAGGTCAGACTGCGATTTGGCTAGACCCTTCACCGCTCAGTCCCATCAAGTCCAGGAGCCGTTCATGAATACGAAATTTGTAGCCGCTCTTGCGGTGTGCGCCGCATTTGCCGTCGCCCCCGCCCTTGCGCAGCAGAAGGCGCCCGCCCCCGAAAAGGAGGAGGCTCTGCCGAAAGCGAGCAAGGCCGACGTGCAGAAGCTTGTGGATAGCATCAAAGCCGACAAGGCGAAGACCAAGCAGTTCTGCGATCTGGCCAAGCTTCAGGATCAGTACGCCGCCGCCGCCGAAAAGAAAGACGACAAGAAGCTCGATGCTCTCGACAAGGAAATGGATGACGGCGCGAAGAAGATCGGGCCGGACTTCGAGAAGATCATGCAGTCCCAGCTCGACGACGACTCGACGGCTCTTATCGATAACCTCGCCAACGGCTGCGGCAAGTAGCCTCGAAGCCTCATGATTGCAGTCATGGCCGGATTTTCCGGCCATTATTTTTGTGCGACGCAGGGCGTCAAGGCGTCCGCGGCGGCCCGCCCGTGCCGGCCTTGAAGGTCATTCGGCCGGGCGCGCCGGTTCCGCGGAACTCCCGAATCGCACTACCCCTGGCTGGACCGCTTAAGGTCCAATCCGGGGGACGCCGATGGCTCGAATTTTCCGCGCGCTTGCGCTGTCCGCTCTGGCGCTCTTCGGCGCGCCGGTTTACGCGGCGGAAAGCGGCTGCGAGCAGCAATACTATCTGGGCGTTTCTCCATCGCTTGCGAGCGAGAAACTCGCCGCGCAGACCCGCGCGGTTTGCTTCTCCGAGATCGCGATCCTCTATTCGGGCCTCGCCCGCACCCCGCTCTGGTCCGCCGAGCGGCTGACGCCGGCCCGCATCGAGCGCGCCCGAGGCCTCGGACGGCTGCGCTCCAACGCCTTCCATGAGGAGCCGCGCTTGCCCGCTGACGAGCGCTCCTGGCTATCCGACTACAGGCGCAGCGGTTTCGATCGCGGCCACATGGCGCCCAATGGCGACATGTCCACGCCGGAATCGCAGGCAGAGTCGTTTTCGCTCGCCAACATGGTCCCGCAAGACCCCTGCAACAACGAGGTGCTTTGGGAAGGCATCGAGTCCGCCGTGCGCGACATCGCGCTGAGGGACGAGGTGTTCGTCGTCACGGGTCCGGCCTTCCTCGGCGCGGAGCTGCAAAGCCTGAACAGCCGCGTGCTGGTGCCGACGCATCTCTACAAGGCGATCTACGTGCCCGCGCGCAATGAAGCGGCGGCCTATTTCGCGCCCAACGACCCGAGCCAGGATTGGGAGGCGCTCTCCATTGCGGAGTTGACGGCGCGCGTTGGCGTCGATGTCTTCCCGCAACTTGACGGCGACGTGCGCCGGCATGCTATGGTGTTGCCCCCGCCGACGCCTCATTTCGGCTGCCGCTTGCAGACGTCCGAGGCGCGCCGGTAATTTGACGGTTGCCGGCTAACGTCATCCCGCGCGCGCCGCGGCATGAAATGTTGCCGCGCGGACACGGGATCGCCGAATGCGCCAGGGAGATCCCGGATAGACGCGGGCGGCTTCCGGGATGACGCTTGCGGAACCGAGCAACCGGATTCTTATAAATGAATGGTGGGCCAGACATGACGAGTTTCGCACCCTTCAAGAACGAGAGCGACGCGATCGCGCTCGGCGACCTCCAGATCGAGAACCGCGAGGATCATGTCGCGATCTACGGCCGGCTCGCCGTGACGCGGGACCGGGCGGGGCTCGCGGCGGCGAAAGCGCTGAAGGACATCGCCGACCGGATCGTGCACGAGCTTGAGAACGGCCCGGACCTGCCGGTCCAGGTCGCCTCGGCCGAGCCCCCCGCGAAGGTCAAGAACCCCTTCGCCTGAGCCCGAGCCCGCGAGAGCCGCCCAGCCACGGCTCAACCCGGCGCCCGGCAAAGCATCTCGGATCGCCGGGCGTATATCCGTCTGACTGAAATCGGCGCCCTTGAACGGCGACGGCGCGTCGATGCTCTTGGCGAGCGCGCGGCGAGCGCTTCGGTTTCCCGAGAGAGATTTATCATGGCGGCAGAATAACACAGGCCTCGCGCAACGCGCCAGTCCGCCTGACTTTTACTTGCCGATCCCATAACTATTCCCTTGGATTTTCGTTCCGGCAAAGCTTCTGCAAGATTGTCCGCCCTCGGGAATCGGATGATAAAGCGTCAGGGAAGCGGGGGGGAGGCCATGTCATTGGGAGCATGCGCCGGCTCAGGGGTACGAAGACTTAGGCCACGATCCCGATGGCATGGAGCCGCCGTCGCCATCGTTAGCTTGCTGGCCGCCATCCACTTTGGCCTATCCCACGCCGCCGCGCAGCAAACCGCCGCGGAGCCCCAGGATGACGGCGGCTCCCAAAATTCAGTTGCCGATCAAGACCCCAAAAATATCGGCAACGATCTGACCCGCCCCCAGAACAGCTTGGATCTCCGCTTTCGGAACCAGGAATCCTCGGGGGCAACGAGCCAGACAAGCCGCGATTACTGGATTGCCCGTATAACGAGCAGGATCCAGATCGATCCTGATTGGAAACTTTCCCTGTATGCCCAAACAGAACTCCAGGACAAGACAACGTTCACGGAGGGAACGCCGGGCTCGGACGAGGACTTCGGTCTTGGCAATTCTGTCTTTCAAGCCGTCCTCATCCGCTCGCTGAGCGATCAGGCGGCCTTCGGTTTCGGGGCCAGGCTGGCGGCGCCGACCGCCTCGGATGACATCGGCAATGGCAAGTGGCAGATCATGCCCGGCTTCGGCGTCCGCTACACCTTCACGGAACTAAGCAAGGATACCTACTTCGTGCCGGCTATCCGGTACGCGGTCAGCTTTGCCGGCGACCCCGCAAAACGGAACATCGCCGAACCCCAAATCGCTCCGACATTCAACCTCGACCTGCCGGGCCCCTGGTATCTCACCTTCTATCCAAGCTATGACATCCGCATCAACTATGGCGATCCGGTTTCGGGGCAGACGGGGCGGCTGTTTCTTCCAGCCGACGCCGCTCTTGGCTACGCGCTCACCGATAAGGTTTCTATGTCGCTTGAAGTCAGCGTCCCTATTATCAAGGATTACCCGGTCTATGACTTCAAGACCGAATTCCGCGTCGTGATCAAGAATTGATAGGGTGGTGCAAGGGCCTTACCTCACTCGTGCGGCCCGCCGGAAGTCCCGCCGGAGCCCGCTGCAAATGGGGCGGGACTTCCCGCGGGGCGTATTTGTGCGTGGTGACAGCCGAAAAGGGTCCACCACCTTCGCCGTCCGCGACTCGATCCATGGTCGTCCGCAAAGCGATCGGAAATCGGGCGCACCGATCTAATAAAGTTCTTTGCGGCGCTTGGGCCGCAATCGGCCCAGTCCGGAGATAGCGGCTGGGACGCCGTTGACGCACAAACCGGGAAAAGGCGCATGACCCTTATGAACACCCGCGACATTATCGCCATCGAGCGGGGCAAGCGCAGCGGCAAGCCTTGCATTCGCGGGCTTCGCATACCGGTCTGCGAGCGCGCCCTCATCCTGTCGAAAGATGAGCCTCCGGCCCTACAGTTCAGGATTCCCGAACTGTAAGGCGGCGGCGAATTTCGAACCGCCGCCGCATGGTTAAAACTGCCATAGGTTAACGGGCGAAGCGGGAGAGTTTTTCCGCTAGCGTTTCCTACAATGTTCCTACGAATGGCGCCAAAAAAGCTGAATTGACCCCGAAAAATGCTACTCAAAAATCCTAGTTAACGGTTTTATTCTTGCGCGCGTTAACCGTAAATCCAAGCCTTGGGTTGAGCGCTCTGCATAGTACAGCTTTTGGCGGTCCGGGACACAGCCAGATTTTCGCGATAAAAAACAATGATATACGGGAAAAAGCGCCGCTTAACGCGGCCGCAAGGGGCTTTCGCCTATACTTAACATAATGAGGCAAAAGAGCCGAAAAACCGCGAAGTGGCGGTACCTTATTCAGGCGCGCCAGGGTAAACAAAGAGTAAGCAGCCGGCGGCTCCGGCGCCGCTCTTCGCAACAGGAAATCGATTATGTACTTTGTTATCGCTCCAAGCCGCCGCCCTCAAATCTATAGCTTGGCGCCGCGAAGCCGGAGCGAGTTGGCGATCACGCTCACCGACGAAAGCGACATCGCCGCCGCCGCGATCACGGGCGACAGCAAGATTCCGAAGGCCGGATAAAGCACGCCAGCCGCCACGGGGACGCCCGCGGCGTTGTAAAGGAAGGCGAACAGCAGGTTCTGCCGGATGGCCGCGATGGTCGCCGCCGAGAGGCGCCGCGCCCGGACGATCCCCATGAGATCGCCCTTCAAGAGAGTGACGCCCGCGCTTTCCATGGCGACATCGGCGCCTGTGCCCATGGCCACGCCGACATCGGCGGCGGCGAGCGCGGGCGCGTCGTTCACGCCATCGCCCGCCATGGCCACGACCCGGCCTTGCCGGCGCAGCCTCGCCACGGCCTTGCTCTTGTCCTCGGGCAGAACCTCCGCCTCGACCTCCTCGATGCCGAGCTTCTTCGCGACGGCTTTCGCGGTCGCCCAGTTGTCGCCGGTCAGCATGACGACGCGGACGCCGGCGCCCTTCAGCGCCGCGAGCGCCCGCGGCGTCGAGGGCTTGATCGGGTCGGCGACGCCCGCGACGGCGGCGAGGCGCCCGCCGATGGCGATGAAGATGGCGGTCGCGCCCTCCTCGCCAAGCGCGCCGGCTTCGGCGGCAAGCGCGCTGGCGTCGATCCCCGCCTCCTCCATGATGCGCACATTGCCGATGACGACGCGGCGGCCGTCCACGCTGCCCGCGACGCCCTTGCCGGCGGCTGCGTCGAAGTCTTGCGGCGCGAAGAGCGAAAGCCCGCGCTCCTCCGCCGCCTTCACGATGGCCGCGCCAAGCGGGTGCTGGCTCGCGCGCTCAAGGCTCGCCGCGAGCCGCAGGATTTCCGCTTCGTCGAAGCCGGCCGCCGCGCGCAAAGCCACGAGTTTCGGCTTTCCCTCGGTCAGCGTGCCCGTCTTGTCGACGACGAGGGTATCGACCCGCTCGAAGCGCTCAAGCGCCTCCGCGTTCTTGATCAGCACGCCGCTTTGCGCGCCGCGCCCCACGCCAACCATGATCGCCATGGGCGTCGCGAGCCCCAGCGCGCAAGGGCAGGCGATGATAAGCACCGAGACGGCGGCGACGAGACCGAAGGTAAAGCGAGGCTCGGGGCCAAAGAGCGACCAGGCCGCGAACGCCGCGAGCGCGACCGCGATCACAAGCGGCACGAACCAGCCGGCGACACGGTCGGCGAGCCTTTGGATCGGCGCGCGGCTCCGTTGCGCCTCGGCGACCATGGCGACGATTTTGGCGAGCATCGTTTCGCGGCCGACCTTTTCGGCGCGCATGACAAGTGCGCCGCTCTGGTTGATGGTCCCGCCGATAACCTTCGCGCCGGGGCCTTTCGAAACGGGCATGGACTCGCCCGTCATCATGGATTCGTCGACCGCGCTTCGCCCCTCCAGCACCTCGCCATCGACGGGCACCGCCTCGCCCGGCCTGACGCGCAGCCGGTCGCCGGCGGCCACGAGGTCGAGCGGGATGGCCTCTTCTTTTCCGCCTTCGGAAAGGCGCAGAGCCTGCTTCGGCGCGAGATTCAACAGCGCCCGGATGGCGCCGCCCGTCTTTTCGCGGGCGCGCAGCTCCAGGATTTGCCCGAGCAGCGCGAGCACCGTGATGACGGCGGCGGCCTCGAAGTAGACGGGCACGGCGCCATGCTCCGCGCGGATGGCCGCCGGGAACAGGCCGGGCGCAAGCGTGGCGGCGACGCTGTAAGCCCAGGCCACGCCCGTGCCCATGGCGACGAGCGTGAACATGTTGAGGTTGCGCGTCTTGAGCGACTGCCAGCCGCGCTCGAAAAAGGGCCAGCCGGCCCAGAGCACGACGGGCGTCGCCAGCGCAAACTGTAGCCAGTTGAGCGTCCGGGGATCGAGCCAACGGCCGAGGTTCAAGACGTGGCCGCCCATTTCGACCGCAAAGACAGGCAGCGTGAGGACGAGGCCGATCCAGAATCGCCGCGACATGTCCGCGAGCTCCGCGTTCGGCGCCTCGCTCGCGGATGGCGTCTCAGGCTCCAGCGCCATGCCGCAAATGGGGCATGAGCCAGGGCCGGCCTGCCGGATCTCGGGATGCATGGGGCAGGTATGGATGGCGTCTGCGGAAACGGGCGCGGGCGCGCGGGCGGCTTTGTTCAGATAGCGCGGAGGGTCGCTCTCGAACTTCGCCTTGCAGCCCGCGCAGCAGAAATAATATGTCCGCCCCTTGTGGCCGGCTCGATGCCTGGCGCCGCGCGGATCGACGCTCATGCCGCAAACGGGATCGATGGCGCCGTTCGCCGCCTCGACGGCGCTCGCTTGACCGTGAGAATGGCCGGCCGCGTCCATGGTTCCTCCGAGGGTTTGAAGGCAATATATACCCCGGTAGGGTACTCGGCAAGGCGCGAGCGCCGCTCAAGCGGCCCTGCGGCGGAAACTTTCGGCGCGGCTTCGGCATGCCTCGCCGCGTCTGCTTGTCTTGCCGGACATACCCTCCGGTGGTACAAACGTTCCATGCAACAGGACGTCAAGGACAACTGTCTCCAGCGTTTGAGCCGCATCGAAGGGCAGGTGCGCGGCATCGCGCGCATGGTCGGCGAGGACCGTTACTGCATCGACATCATCACGCAGATGGCGGCGGTGCAGGCCGCGCTTCGGAAAGTGGAAGCCGAGATCCTGCAGAACCACGTGAACACCTGCGTCGCCCATGCGATCGCGAGCGGGAATGCGGAGGAGCAGCGCAAGAAGGTGGCGGAGCTGATGGAAGTGCTGAACCGCAGTTTGAGCTGAAGCTGGGTAGCCCTTGCGAGCGGGGCGGCGGCGAACAGGGCTAGCGAAGGGGAGTTGAGGCGGACATGAGCGTCGTCATCTATCACAATCCGGCCTGCGGCACGTCGCGCAACGTGCTCGCCATGATCCGCCAAAGCGGCGTGGAGCCGGACATCGTTCTTTATCTGAAGACGCCGCCGTCGCGGGAGAAGCTCAAGGAGCTGATCGCGGCCATCGGCGCGCCCGCGCGCGCGATTCTGCGCGAGAAGGGGACGCCCTATCGCGAGCTGAAGCTTGACGATCCGAAATGGAGCGACGACGAACTGATCGATTTCATGGTCGCCCATCCGATCCTCATCGAGCGGCCCATCGTGGCGACGCCGAAGGGTGTGCGCCTGTGCCGCCCGTCCGAGGCCGTGCTCGAAATCCTGCCGAATCCGGACATCGGCGCCTTCACGAAAGAGGACGGCGAGGTCGTCGAAGGCGCGAAGAAGGGCGGCGCCTTTTAATGAGCCGGCGCCCTCGCGCAACAGGCGTTGCGGCGCTTGTTACGCTTTTGTCTTGAGGACAGTTTATTATGAATAGCCGATTAGCGCGTGATAGATTGGTTGCGCGCGTTTTTCGGTTGGGAGAGCGGCATCCGCTCAAGGGAAGGGAGAGGGAGATGATCGGCCACACCGTCACCTCTTACGACGACGACTTGAAATCTCTCGACACGAAAATTCTCCGCATGGGAGGGCTCGCCGAGCATCAGCTTAAAACCGCGCTCTCCGCCATCGTCCATGCCGATCCGGAACTTGCGCATCAAGCGGTGACGGCGGACCCTCAAATCGATGCGATGCAGAGCGAAATCGAGGATTGCGCGGTCCAAATCATTGCGAGGCGCCAGCCGGTCGCCGTCGATCTGCGCAGCGTTGTCGGCGTCATGCGCATTGCGGGCGACCTGGAGCGCATCGGCGACATGGCCAAGAGTATCGGCAAAAGGATCGCGGCCTTCGATGAAACGGCGTGGCTTTCGCCCATGACCAAGAATCTCGGCGCCATGGGCGATGTGGCGCTTTCACAGTTGAAAAACGTGCTCGACAGCTATTCGCGGCGGGATGCGGATCTCGCGCTCAAGGTCTGGCTGCGCGACGAGGACCTCGACCGCCAATACAACTCTCTTTTCCGTGAAATGCTGACCTACATGATGGAGGACCCGAAGACGATCTCCTTCGGGGCGCATCTCCTCTTTTGCGCCAAGAACATCGAGCGCGTCGGGGATCACTGCACCAACGTCGCCGAGGCCGTGACCTACATCGTGACCGGCCACACCTTCGTGGACCCGAGGCCGAAGCATGACATTCTGGCCGAAGAGCCGAAGGATTAAAGCATCGCGCCTTTAATCGGACGCAGCCGCCTTTCTGTCGTCCCGTCCCGGCCTTCGCGGGATAAACTCCGGCGGGGACCCAGTATTTAATGAGCGTCGTGGTTACTGGATTCCCGCTTTCGAGCGTGTGAAAAAATCGTGTTGCGGCCCAGCTTTCGTTGTCATAGCCGCGCTTGACCACGCTTGACGCGGCTATCCAGTAGAACTGGCATTAAAAATCGATAGCTTAGAGGATGGCTCGTGGATGGCCGGGTCAACCCTCGGGTCAAGCGCGAGGGCATGGCCCGGCCATGACAAAAGGGGCGTTTGCCGATTTTTTCACACGCTCCTTCGCGGGAATGACGCCGATGGGCATGAGGCCGATGCTTTAGGGCGGCCGCTGCGGCGAGGGCGCAACCTCAAATTTCCGGATTTCAATCTTGGGAGGGCGCGATCGAGCGCCCTTTTCTTTTTCTCGCGCTTGAACGACGGATGCGGTGCGGAGAATACAAGAATTTTAGAAAAAGATACTAATAGCGCTTCACTTGCTATTTGCTATTAGAATGATATTCTACTCCTGAACATTCTGGGCTTGGCCCGGACAATCCTGGAGCACGCGGCGTGAAGGCCAAGCAGGAAAATTTCTCCGATTTCGTCTCTCACTCCTCCTTTGTCCTTTTCGCCGGGGCGATGGGAACCGAGTTGCAGCGCAGAGGCTATAAAACAGCCCTGCCGCTTTGGTCGGCGGCCGCCAATTTCGATGCGCCGAGCCTGGTCGAAGAAATCCACGACGATTATTTCGGGGCCGGCGCGGACGTTGCCATCGCAAACACGTTCAGGACCACGCCGCGCGCCTTCCGCAAGGTTGGGCGCGAAAGCGAGGCGCGGCGCGCGCTCGATACGGCGGTCTCAATCGCTCTGAGATCGAAGGAGAATGCAGGCCGCCGGGCGTTTGTGGGCGGCTCGTTTGCGCCGCTCGAAGATTGCTACCGGCCCGACCTCGTGCCGGGCGAGACCGAACTTCGGGACGAACACACAAGGCATGCCGCCTGGCTCGCGGAAGCGGGCGTGGATTTTCTTCTGCCCGAGACGATCAACGCAGGCCTCGAAGCCAAGATCATGGCCGAGGCGGCGGCGGCGACCGGGCTTCCCTTCATTATCAGCTTCGTGGTCGATTCCGGGGCGCGCCTGCTGGACGGAACTCCGCTCGCGAAGGTCATCGAAAGCACGGCTTTGCCAGGCCGAATCGGCGTCTCGCTGAACTGCAGGCCGCTGGACACCGTCGACGCCGCATTCCAGGCCTTGGCCGCCATCTATGACGGCCCGATCGGCCTATACCCGAACGGCGTCGGCCACGCCCATGACGACCTCGGCTGGCGCGCCGAGGGCCATGACGATGGCGTCGCCGAATTCGTCGAGAGCGCACTGCAATGGAAAAGCGCCGGCGCGAAGATCGTCGGCGGCTGCTGCGGCACCACCCCCGGCTACATCCGCGCCTTGCACAAGGAAATGAGGAAAGGCCCGGGCGAAAGCCGGCCGCCGCTCGCCGCATCGCCTCGTGCGCACGCTCACGCCTGCTGCTAGGCGCAATTCGCGGGACTCGCCAGCGGCGCACGTCTTCGGCCCAGCCCTCTCCCACGCAAGCTCGCGCGTCCGCGAGCAGATGCGGTGGGGGTCGTCCGCGCTGGTCAAGCTGGCGCAGCCTGCTCAGGCGCGCGCTCTCTCGAAAACAAGGATCGTATTGTTCGCGGGCATTTCGAGCTTTTGGCGGAGCGCAAGACCGCTCCTGTTTGCGGCTTTCTCGAAATCGCGCACGTCCCTTAAGCCCCAGAAGGGGTTTTGCGCCTGAATGCCCCGGTCGAAGGCTTCGTTCGAGGGGCTGGTGTAGGCGCCATCCAGGTTGAACGGCCCATAGATGGCGATCAGGCCCTCCGGCTTCAGTGCACGGGCGGCGATCTCCGCAACGCCGCCCATGGCCAAAGGCGCGGCGATGTGGAAGACGTTGATGGCGAAGATGACGTTGTAAAGCCTGCCCGCCCCGCCCGGCCATGTCTCGGGGCGCGTGAGATCGACGACAAGAGGGGCCGCGATATTCGCCGCCGCGGCCGAGTTGGCCTCGATGACGCCAAATGCGTCCGCATCGCGGTCCGAGGGCTGGAAGCGCAAGCCCGTAAAGTGGGGCGCGAAATAGGCGATGTGCGCGCCGCTGCCGCTGCCGATTTCCAGGACGTTGCCTTCGCCCGGAAAGAGCGACCGGAAGGCTCCAAGGATCGGATCGCGGTTTCGCATCCAGGCGTCTGAGACATAGGCGCTCAACGGATGCGGGCCGGGTTTCGATGCTTCGTCGGACATGGCGAATTCCCCTTGCCGTTCAGACATAGGGCGCAACGGGCCGAGATACAGCAGGGCGGCTATTTCTTTTTCGGCCGGGCGTTTGCAATTGGAGGAACGGACTTCAAGTAGGCGGCGATGGCGGCGCGGTCCCCGGGCGTAAGATGCGCCATGTTCTCCTGCACCTTCGTCATGGCGCCGCCGAGCACGTCGCCGTCGGGCGTGATGCCCGTTTCCAGCACATAGGCAATGTCCGTTGCGCTCCAGGAGGCAAGGCCGGTGTCGTCAGGCGTGATGTTCGGAACGAAGCCTTTGCCTTCCGGGGCGGGGGCGCCCGAGAGCCACTTTTCCTTGATCGGTCCGCCCAACGAATCTCGCGGCGTGTGACATTCGCTGCAATGGCCGGGGCCTTCCACGAGATAGGCGCCGCGATTGACTTCGGCGCTTTTCGCGGGATCGGGGACAAAACCGGCCGGGCCGAGATTGAGCCATTTCCAGAAGCCGACGCCCCAGCGGATGTTGTACGGAAAAGATAGCTCATTCAGCGGCGCTTGCGCGCGCACCGGCTTCAGCGTGTCGAGGAACGCCTTCAGGTCGAGGAGGTCGTCCTGCTTCATATGCCGGTAAGAGCCGTAGGGAAAGGCGGGGTAATAGTTCTTACCCGTGGGCGACACGCCTTCCGTCATCGCCCGGATGAAGTCTTCGTCGCTCCATGCGCCGATGCCCGTCTCCTTGTCCGGCGTGATGTTCGGCGTATAGAACGTGCCGAACGGCGTCTTCAGGCAGCGGCCGCCCGTAACCGCCAAGGGATCGGCGTAGTTCGGATTGTCGCATTTGGCCGACGCCGGGGCGGCGTGGCAAGACGCGCAGCCCCCGGCGAAGAACATGTATCGCCCGTTCTCCACATTTCGGACCTCGGCGCCGGCTGCGTTTGAAGCGGCGAGCCAGCCGGCAAGGCAGGACAACAGAATAAGAGCGCGGGCGAGCGGCATGTGAAACCTACTCTTTCTTCTCTTCGCGGAACTTCTCGTGGCAGGCTTTGCAGGCTTTGCCAACGGGGCCGAACGCCGCCTTGAAACTGTCGAGGCCTCCCGGCGCGGCGGCCGCCGCCTTTTCCGTAGCCGCTTCCGCATCTTTCGCGAGATTGTCGAATTCGTCCTTGCTTTCCCAGATTTCCGGCTTGGCCGCTGTCTCGCCGCCTGTCTCCGATCCCTTGGGGAACAGCGTCACGAATGTCGGGAGCGAGCCGTCGATGTCCTTCATCGCCTTCTCGGCGGCCGCGCCGTCATAGGGCTTTTCGCCCTTGAGCATGGCCACCACGCCCTTCACGGAAGCGCCGTTGCCCTTCATCAATTCTTTGCGCTGCTTTATCGGATCGTCCGCCGCGCCGGCGGCGCTCGCGCCGAGAATGCCTGCGACTACCGCAAAGGCCAGAACCGTTTTCTTCATATGAATGCCCTCCTCCGACTTTATGGAAAACTTATATAGGCCAAATACAACGCCCCGCTCGCCGAAGGAACGGCCTCCTGAAAAATTGAAGCGTTGGCGAGGCGAGGCAGCGTTAACGTGAAAGCCGCCGCCGTCAGCCGGGCGCCGGTCAAAATCCAACCCAGCCAAAAATCTTCGCAGAATCAAAGAGAAAAAGCGGGTTCTTGGAATCACATCAGGATTCCTCGGCGCAACAGAAAATTTGATGGGCGGTAAGCGATACGATCGCCAGATAGGCGATCCTGGCGATTTTGCGGGCTTCCTCGATGAACGGATCGAATTTCGCGGGCGGCACGCCGATGCCCAATCGCAGCGTCCGATGCCCTTCCAGGCCCTGCTGCCGCTCATATTGCGTGAGGCCGCCCGCGGAGGCGATGAGCGCGCCGACCTTGGCGCGGTCGGCGTCGAAATTCGACGCCGACCGCCCGATTGCGGCAACCTTTTCGTATTTCCGCGCATCGCCCGGCGCAATGACGCCACCGCTCAGCTTCTGGCTCGCATAGTTCTTGCGCGCCATCTCGAAGCTGACCGAGCCTTGATGGAACTCGCCCGTTACAGGCGGGACGTGTCTCTCTCCGGTAGAGAATTTCAAGATGAACAGGGCGGCGAGAACCGCAATGGCAAGAACGCTTGCGCGCGGAAGCGCTTTTTTCGGGCTCATCCCCGTTCTCCAGCTATCGGAACCAACGCCTTCCGGCTTGGAGACCGGGGATGGCCGATCTTAGGCGAAAGTAAGAAGCTTACTCGCCGCTGTCGTCATCGCGCTTCTTGAAATCGACATAAATGCGGGCGTTCGCCGACTGCGCGAGGTCTTTGAGCGTTTCCAATTCGCGCAGCCGCAACAGAACCGGATGCGCGGCGTAGGCCTTGGCCGCCTCCTCGCCGTCGCGCAAAGCCTTGATTTCGGCCTCCGCCCTTATCTTCCGCGCCTCCGCGGCCGCTTGAGCCTGAAGCCGCGCCGCTTCCGCTTCAGCGGCCGCCTCGACCTTTCTTATCCCCGCCTGGGCCTCGGCCTCGATGCCCCGCGTCTGCGCCTTGGTGCGCGCCTCGACGAGCTGCGCCTGGCTTGTGCGCTCGGCGGCAAGCACCTTGTTCATGATCTCCTGCAGATTGCCGGGGAAGACCAGGTCCTTCACATCCGCGCGCAGGATCGAAACGCCGTAGCGCGCCGCGATCTCCTTCACGTCGCGCAGGATGTCTTCGCTGAGGCGATTGCGGTTCGTCAGGATTTCTTCGAGTTGCATGGAGGCGAGAGAGCGCCGCGCGGCGAGTTGCACGTCGCTGTAGAGGCGCTCTTCATATTTCTCGACCTCGTGAATCGCGGCTTTCGGATCGGAGACGCGGAACTGCACGATGATGCTGACGCGGATCGCGACCTTGTCGGCGGTCAGGATTTCCTGGCCCTTGATGGTCAGCTCGCGTTCGCGCATGTCGACAAGCACAACCTCGATAACGGGCCGCCGCCGGAACAGATACCGATACCAGCGGGGAAGCCTGTAGCGGCCGGCTTCGAGCGTTCTCAAAAGCACGCCATTTTCGTACCAGAGCGCGCGATGCGTATCCTTGATGACGATGTCTCGCTTGGCCATCGCTCCCTCGCAAAAAGCAGCGGCGGCTCCGCAGCACCCCAGATGTGGAGAACGTATCTTCAGATTGGCAATCTGCTCAACCGCCGGATTGGCGGCAGAGAAACCGTTGTCGATACGCTCCTTGAAGTGCCGGAGCCACCGCGCGCCATAAGCCATGCGAGGGTGAAAGCGTCAACTCAAGCGTGGTCGAGACGCGCCGGGCTGAAGGGCGCCCCGGCTGCTGCCGGCGCGGAAAGCTCCCCGGCCGCGACAGCTCGATTGCGGAAATGAAGCCGGCCTCTACTGGGCGGGCAAGGGGGGTCGTCAGCCAAGGCGGTGAAGACAAACTGCCGGAATTCACCGCCAAGGTTTACGGTATGGAGCTGCAAGAGGCGGTCGGCGTCTTCCGCGAGGCCTTCCTGGATCGCCTGCACAATCCCATCATGCTCCGAGAGTGAGACGCCAGCCCAGTCCCTTCGATCGAACTGCAACCGTCTAAAGGTCGCAAGACGGTTGCTGGCGCCAGAAGCCAATTTGACGAGGCACCTATTCCCGCTCGCGGCATAAATGGACGCATGAAAGGCCGCGTCGGCCTTGCAATAGCCTTGCGCATCGCCTCGCTCAGCCCATTTGCGGCAGCTCTCTTGCGCAGCGATGATTGCGTCGAGGTCTTCGGTCGTGCACGACTTGGCGGCGAGACGCCCGCATGCTCCTTCGAGTTCGGCCAAGACTTCAAGCTGCTCGACGAGTTCTCGAATGCCGAACTTTGCGACGATAGCGCCCTTGTTCGGCATGAGGTGTATTAGTCCATCCGCGGAAAGCTGTTGCAGGGCTTCTCGTACCGGCGTTCGAGACGTCCCATAGCTTTCAGCGAGAACGCACTCGCGCAGCCTCTCGCCTGGCTTCAGCCTAAGCGAGAAGATGTCGCTCTCGATTTGCGCGCGGAGGCGCTCGCTTTGCGGCTCAACCATAAGTTCAAGCTTTACTAAAATTGATTTGGCCTATCTTATAGCCACGCTTAAGGAGCTAAAAACGAAGATTTGTGCGGATTTGTTCACCGGCGACGCCCCTTCGCCGATCATGATCTGATACCGGCGGACAATGGCGCCGGCCCTTTTGTCGTCATTCCCGCGAAGCTTGTCCCCGCGCGGACGGGGAGCGGGAATCCAATAATCCCGGCGGCGGAAGCTATTGAAATAGCGCAGCGATACCTGGGTCCCCGCCGGAGTTTATCCCCGCAACGCGAAGGCGGGGACGGGGACGGCCCTGCGGAGCGGTCGAGACTTTTGGCCGCTGGCATGACATAAGGTCCAATCGCTCCGGAGCCTGCGCGGCGCTCGATGAAGCTTGTCTCAGGACGCCAGCGCGCAGCTCAAGGCGCGGGCAAGCTGCTCGCGAGTGTAAGGCTTCCCGAGAACATCGACGCCATCGAGCGCCCCTCCGGCCTCGCACTTCCGGTTAACCTCGTTATAGCCCGAGCATAGGATGACTTTGACGCCGGGCTTGTTCGCCGCCGTCCAGCGCATAACGTCGTAGCCCGTCATGCCGCCCGGCATGACGACATCGCTCAAGATCAGCCGGATCGGCTCATGCGAATTGAGGCGCACTATGGCCTCCGGTCCGGTTTTCGCCTCGATAACCGCGTAGCCTAGGGATTCAAGCCGCTTAATCGTCACCTCGCGAACCATGTCGTCGTCCTCCACGACGAGCACGAGTTCGCCGCGGCCCTGTTGGATTGCGCTGGGGATTGCGGCGCGCGCCGAGGATTTATTTGTTGCGCGAGGCAGGTAGACGCTTACGGCGCACCCTTGACCGGACGCGCTTTCTATCGTTGCGAAACCGCCGGTTTGCTTTGCGAAGCTTGCGACGCTTGCAAGCCCAAGGCCGGTTCCCACGCCCTGACCCTTGGTCGTGAAGAAGGGCTCGAACGCCTTGGCGAGCACATCGGCCGCCATGCCAAGGCCGTCATCGGCGATCGCAAGGCGCACATAGTCTCCCGGCCTGGCGTCCGGATGCAGCTTCGCCGCCGCCGCGGCGTCCAGCCCTGCGTTTGAAGTCGAAATCCGTATGGCGCCGCCGCCCGGCATGGCGTCGCGCGCATTCGCGGCGAGGTTCAGGATGGCGCTGTCGATCTCGCCGGGGTCGGCCAGCGTGGGCCAAAGGCCGGCGGCGAGCTCCGTTGTCACCGCAATGTGCTCTCCAACCGTGCTCGCAAGAAGCTTCGCGGTATCTTGGACGCGTTCGTTGAGATTGAGGCGCTGGGGCTTGAGCGCGCGTTTGCGGGCAAGGGACAACAGCCGCTGGTTCAAGGCGCTTCCCTTTTCGGCGGCGCTGCGCGCCCGGTCGATGAAGCCGCGCGCGGTTTCATCGCCGATGGAATCCTGCGCGATTTCGAGATTGCCCGAGATGACGGACAAGAGGTTATTGAAATCGTGCGCGACGCCGCCCGCGAGCTGCCCCACGGCTTCAAGGCGGCGCGCATTCGCCAGCGCTTCTTCGTTCCGTTTGCGCTCGGTGACGTTGCGAAAGATGCCGGTGAAGAAGCGGCGGCCCTGTCCGTCCCGCCATTCGGCGAGGGTTCTGTCGAGGGGGACGATCTCGCCGCTTTTGCGCCTCCCTTGGATCTCCCCAAGGCCGCGGCATCCGGAGAAGGAGGCGACATAACGTTCGTGCTGGGCTCGCAGGTGCTCAGGCACTAAAATGCGTATGTTCTGGCCGATCAGGTCTTCCAGGCTGTAGCCGAAGACGCTTGCGGTCGCCGGGTTCGCCGACTGAATCGTCCCTTTATCGTCGCTGACGATGATGCTGTCGGCGGCGGTGTCGATAATGGAGCTGAGCCGGGCCTCGCTCTCGCGCAGTTTCTGCTCGGCCAGCTTTTGCTGAGTGATGTCGCGCGCCGTTACGACCGCTCCGGCGATGTCGCCGTTGGAGTTGCGAATGGGCGCGAAATTATAACTCCCGACCCAGGTTTCGCCGGAGTCTTTCCGCCTTATTGTGTATTCCGCTTGCAGGGCCGTATCGCCGCGAAGCGCTCGCGGAACGGCCCACTGTTCCAGGGGCGCCAATGCGCCGCTCGGCAGGAAAACATCGAAAAGCGCTGGAAATTCGGCCAGCGTCTTGGCGCAATCTTCTTGCGATTTGAACCTGTAGTAAATTGCGCAGGCTTCATTGAAATGAACGAAGCAGCCTTGCGTGTCGGTCATGAAGACTGCATCGGTCATGCTGGCCAAGGCAGCTTCCAATCTTGCGCGGCTTGCCAGCGCCTCCTCCGCGCTCTTCTTGCGCTCCGTGATGTCGAGCACCAGTCCGCCCATCACCCGCTTTCCGGAAACGGATCGCAATTCGCCACGCGATTCCAGCCATCGGATCGACCCGTCCGCAAGCAGCAGGCGCGTTTCCACCCTGAATGGCTCCCCCGTCTCAAGGGTCCGCCGTAAAGTTTCCTCGACGCGTAGCCGATCGCCGGGATGGACATTGGCCAGCGCTTTTTCATGAGTCATCGGCGTTCCCGGAGGAAGGCCGTGCAAGGCAAGCATGCGATCCGATGCGATTAACTCTCCGGTTTCCAGCGCCATCTCCCAGGTCCCGGCGCCGGCGGCCTCAAGCGCAAATTTCAACCGCTCATCGCTTTCGCGCAAGGCAATTTCAGCCCGTTTCCGCTCGGTGATATCGAGAAGCAATCCGCTGATCACCTGTCTTCCTGAAACGGTCCGCGGTTCGCCGCGCGATTCAACCCACCTGATCGAACCGTCCGGCAATGGAAAGCGAAATTCGTGCCTGAGGGGTTCCCGCCTCGCCACCGCGCGCCGGAAATTCTCCTCGACGCGAGACCGGTCCTCCGGGTGCACGGCATTCAGGGCCTTTTCACGCGACAGCGGCGTACCGGGAGGCGCGCCATGCAAGGCGAGCGCGCGATCCGATGCCGAGAATTCGCCGGTTTCGGGCACAGACTCCCAGGTTCCGGCGTTCGCGGCGTCGAGCGCCAATCTCAAGCGCTCCTCGCTCTCGCGCAGCGTCTCCCGCGCCCGCTTGCGCTCGGTGATATCGAGGTTGATGCCCGACATGCGCGCGGGCTTGCCGTCCGCTGCGTAGTCCACCTTCCCCAGCCCATCGAGCCGCCGCAGCTCACCGCAAGGGAGAATGACACGAAACTCCGCCCTGTATTCAGGCGCCCTTTTCTCGATGGCGTCGAAGACTGCTTTTCCCACTCGCTCGCGATCGTCGGGATGCAGACACTGCAACCAATCCTCAAACCGCGGCGGGCCCAGACGGGGATCGCGCCCGTGCAACTCATAGCTTTCTGGCGACCAAACTTGCTTATTCGCCACAATATCCCATTGCCAAGCGGCGGCGCCGGCGCCTTTCAGCGAGAAGCGTAACAGCTCCTCGCTTTCGCGCAGCGCCTGCTCGGCGCGCGCGCGCTCGACAGCTTCCCAGGTGCGTTCGGCGACCTCCTGCACGAGCGCGACTTCATCTTGCTTCCAGTCGCGCGGCGCCCGCATGTGCACCGCCAGGATTGCGACGAGCCGGCCTTTTACGAGCGGAACATCGATCAGCGATACGAACGAAATGCGTTCGAAGAGAGCCAGGGCTTCGGGCGCGCGCGTGCGAGGGTCGGCGCGCACGTCGTTTATGACGGCGGTTTGGCCTTGCTTGAGGTCTGCGATAAAGGCCGCTCCGAAATCTTCGAGCCTGTAGATCGCCGCATTTCTTGGAATTGCGCGGTCATTCCAGTCGCGCGAAACAATTGCATGCTCGCCGGTCTCATCAATGTCGGCGTAAGCGACTTGCCCGGCGCCAAGCTTCCGGCCAAGCAATTCGCTCGCCGTCGCCATGAGTTCAATGGGGTCGCCGATGCCGCGAAGCGCATCGCTAAGAGCAAGCAGGAACGATTGCCGTTCCTTGCTCTCTCGCAGCGCCTCTTCCGTCCGCTTGCATTCGCCGGAGTCTTGTTTGCTCTGAAGGTCCACAGCTTGCTTGCGGCGCGCGATGTCGCGCGCCATCATGGAGACGCCGACGATCGCGCCTGCCCCATCGCGGACAGGCCAGACCGTGACGGAAACGTCGATCGGACCGCCATCTTTACGCCGCCGGACCGTTTCGTAATCCTCGATGCATTCTCCGGCCGCGATCCGGGCGAGAATTCGATTTTCCTCGTCCTGCCGGTCTTCCGGGATCAGGCGGCGTATCGACTGGCCGATCATCTCCTCTTCGCAATAGCCAAAGAGCTTGGTTGCGGCCTTGTTCCAGCTCGCGACCGTGCCGCCGGGGGTGGCGCCTACGATGGCGTCCAAGGACGAGGCCACAATCGCGGCAAGCCAAGCCGCTGCCGGCTTCATCTGGTCGACCGAATGGGACGGAACATTAAGAGGCTGGCTTTCCATCAAGGTAACGCTCATCTTTAAACGCGCATGCAGTGACCGCATACCCGATATACACTCTGCGGCTGTAGCGGAACAGAATGAAGATTGGCTTTTGGAAGGGGCGTCCCGGGCGAGTTGCGTCGCAGGCGCTTCATCTTGGTCTGGTTGCATCGGCGCAACAGGCGTTTCGAAAACTTTGAGCCCGCCTGCGACGGCCGAAAAGTTCTGTCCCAATCAGCGTATTCATTGCAGACGGGAGCCCGCGGGATAGGGCTCAAGCTATTAGGCGGCCCCGGCCGGGTTGCATGTCAGCCTGGGGCCGTTTTGAAAAACAGGAATTTGGCGGGCGCCCTCTCATACAGCCTCCACAGAAATATTGGATGCTTTGCAATTATGACGACCTTTCTTTCCGTCCTTGCCGGCAGAGCTGGCTCGCTCATGGCGCCGCCGACGCCCCCGGTAAACTCCGCGCTCACTCGAGTCCGGCCGTTTTCAAAAGCTGGCCGAGCAACAGCAGGCCGAGAGGCCAGATGCCGAGATTGGCCTCGTTTCCGATGTGGCCCAGCTCTCCCACGTCGGCGAGACGGGCTTCCCATGCCTGCGCAAATTGCCGGGCGCGCTCGAAGGTTACGCGCGGATCGTTGCGGCTCGCGGCGACAAGGGCGGGAAAGGGAAGCGGCGACTGAGGAATCGGCGCGAATTGACGGACGAAGTCGAAAGAGGGGTCCAAGTTCTCCACATCGGTCGGGGCCGCGAGAAAAACCGCCGCAACCTTCGCCCGGTTTTCCCGCGACGCCGCGCCGGCCCATTTGACGGCCGCGATGGTGGAAAGCGAATGCGCGATCAGCACCGTTTTGCGCGGCGCCGAGGTCACGGCGGCGTCCACCCGGCGCAGCCAATCCTGCGGATCGGGCCTTTCCCAGTCGGCTTGGAGAACCCGGCTGGAGTTGGGAAGCAATCCAAGCCACAGGGATTGCCAATGGCTGGCCGTGGAATTGTTTCGTCCGGGAAGAACAAGGAAGTCGAAGCCTGAAAGAGCGAGAGTCATGTCGATTTCCGTAACCTACTGTTTGTTTCACGATTGACGCCGCGCACCGTTTTGGCCGCTCGCGGGGTTTCGTTTGTCGAAGGGGCAGGCATACTAAGTCAGAACGCGGAATCTTCGCCGAATGTCACGCGGTGAAGCAGCCTTTCCCCGATATAATCGTTCAAGGCGTAATGGACGGTCGCGCGATTGTCCCAGATGGCGGCTGTGCGCCTTACAGTTCGAGATTGTTGAACCGTAAGGCGGCGGCCGAATTTCGTTACGCCAGTCATGGTTAAAATCGGCACAGGTTAACGGCCAAAAATGCGATGTCTTTCGCGCGGCTTTTCCTACGAATCGCGGCGGAAAACGCAAAAAAATCCGAAAAAGACGCGAAAAAAGCGAGTCAGAAATCCTAGTTAACGGTTCTATTGTTGCGCGCGTTAACCACGAATTCTACCCTGGGGTTGCAAAAATGCGGTCCGCACTTGCATCGACGCCCGCGCCGTATACGAAATTATGCTATTAAAATCAATGTCTTGACGCCATTTAACGCGTCCGCAAGGCGCTTCCGGCTATACTGTAAATAATGAGGGGAAAAGGGCGAAAAACCGCGAAGTGGCGTAACCTTATTCGGAGGCGGCAGGGTTAACGCAGGGTTTAAGCAAACAGAATAATTGTTCAGGCAACGCCGCGTGGAAGTGGTAATAATGGGCTGGAGCTATCGCCGCTCGCGGAGGATTCCATGTCCGGAAAATGCCCCAAATGCGAGACAGTCGCGACCATCCTCATCGAGGCGATCCGGGCAAGGGACGACAGCTCCGGAAGAACCTGCCCCTGTCTTCAGTTCCTTTGCAGCCGATGCCAGACCGTCCTTGGCGTGTCCTTGGACCCGGATTGGCAGGCCGAAATCGTTGCGGGACAGCTGAGAAGCGTCGGTAAGGCTTCCGAAAACTAGCACGCGAGCAGCGGCCTATCGCGGCGCGGCGCCGGCGTCGGAGGCGCGCATGTCCCGCCAGGCCGCGCCGAGGCTTGCGCGGTCGAATGACACCGATTTTATAATCGCGAACACGGGCGCGCCGGCGCGAAGAGAGAGCCGCTCGGCGGAATAGCGCGTCAGCCGCGCCACCAGCGCCTCGCCCGAGCAGTCGAGCCTGATTTCGACGCTCGCGCCGTCCATGGGGCCGATCTCGGCGACCGCCGCCTCGATCACGTTCAGCGCGCTCATCTCCTCCGGGCGCTTGAGTGCGATCATCACGTCGCGCGCCTTGATATGCATGCGAATGACCTTCCCCGGCGCGGCTTCGAGGCGCGGCACGCGCCAGCGCCCCGCCCGCGACGCGAGCGTTGTGAGGCCGTATTCGTCGTCGTGGCTTTGAACGGCGGCTTCGATCGCCGCGCCCGCCTCGCCATCGGCGGCGGGCAACAGATCGAGGCGCTGCATCAGTTCAAGGGTCGGGCAGGCGGCGCGCACCCTGCCGCCCTGAAGCACCACCAGCGTATCCGACAGCCGGGCCACCTCGGCGACGGAATGGCTGACATAGACGATGGGGATGCGGGCCTCGTCGCGCAGGCGTTCGAGATAGGGCATGATTTCCTGCTTGCGCGGCTCGTCGAGCGAGGCGAGCGGCTCGTCCATCAGGAGGAGCTTCGGCGAGGCGAGAAGCGCGCGGCCGATGGCGACGCGCTGCTTCTCGCCCCCCGAAAGGCGGTTCGGATAGCGGCCGAGCAAGTGCTCGATGCCGAGCAGGCTCGCGACGCGCGCGAGGTTTGCGCCGCCATCCTTGACGCCCGCGAACCAGGCGCCATAGGAAAGGTTCTGCTTCACGCTCAGATGCGGGAACAGGCGCCCTTCCTGAAACACCATGCCGAGCCGCCGCTTATGCGCGGGCAAGAACACGCCGCGCGCCGTGTCGATAAGCGCCGCGCCGTCGATGACGACGCGCCCGCGCTCGGGCCGCGTCAAGCCGGCGATGACGTTGATGAGCGAGGTCTTGCCGGAGCCGGAAGGGCCGAATAGCGCGATGAGGCGGCTGTCCGCGGCGAATTCCGCGTCGAGCGTGAAGCTCCCAAGCCGCTGCGTGACGCCGACCTCGATCATGAGGAGATGTGCAAGCCGCGCCCGGCCCTGCGCGCCAGGTATTCCGACGCAAGGAGCGCGCCCATGGAGATGACAAGCGAGATTAAGGTCAAGCGAAGCGCGCCCGCGTCTCCGCCGGGAACCTGGGTGAAGGTGTAGATCGCCGAGGGCAAGGTCTGCGTCTCGCCTGGGATGTTCGACACGAATGTGATGGTGGCGCCGAATTCGCCCATGGCGCGCGCGAAGCACAGGATCATGCCCGCGATGACGCCCGGCAGGATCAGCGGCAGCGTCACGGTCAGGAACACCCAGGCGGGATTCGCGCCGAGCGTGGAGGCGGCGGCTTCGAGGCGCGCGTCGACGGCCTCGGCGGAAAGCCGGATGGCGCGGACGAGCAGCGGAAAGCCCATCACCGCGCAGGCCAGCGCCGCGCCCGTCCAGCGGAACGAAAACACAATGCCGAAATGCTGGTCGAGGAAGGCCCCGATGGGCGCCTTCCTGCCAAAGGAGATGAGAAGCAGATAGCCCGTCACGACCGGCGGCAGCACCAGCGGCAGATGCACGATTCCGTTCAGGAGCGCCTTGCCCCAGAACTCGCGGCGCGCGAGCGCGAGCGCGATGGCGAGGCCGAAGGGCAGGCTTCCCGCCATGGCGACGGTCGCGACGAGAAGGCTCAACCGCACGGCGGTCCATTCGTCGGGGCTGAGCGTCAACCAGTCGTTCAGGACTATTTCTCCGTCCGCACCGTGAACCCTTGCGCCTTGAAGACGGAAGCGGCCTTCGGCGACTTGATCGCCTCCAGGAAAGACGCCGCTGCCTCGTTTGCCTTCCGCGTCAGCGCAATGGGATAGATGATTGGCGGGTGAGAGTCAGCTGGGAATGTCGCGATAATCTTCACGTTCGGATCGGCGGCGGCGTCGGTCCGGTAGACGACCCCAAGCGGGGCCTCGCCGCGCGAGACAAGGAGCAGCGCGGCGCGAACGCTCTCGGCTTGCGCCAGCTTGCTCGCCACGCTGTCCCAAATCCCAAGCTTGCCGAGCGCGGCCTTGGCGTATTTGCCTGCCGGCACGGAATCGACATTGCCCACGGCGAGCCGCCCTTCGCCCAGGGCTTTCGCCAAATCCGCGCCGGGCTTCAGCTCGATGCTCAACGTGCTGCCTTTCGGCGCCACGAGCACGAGCGCGTTGCCGAGCAGGTTCGAGCGGCTGCCGGCCTCGATCAGCCCCTTGCCTTCCAAATAGTCCATCCAATCGAGGTCGGCGGAGATGAAAATTTGCGCGGGCGCGTCCTGCTCCAACTGCTTCGCGAGCGCGGAGCTGGCTGCGTAGCTCGTTTTCACGCTTTGGCCCAACTCTTGCTGCCAAGACGTTGCGATCTCATCGAGCGCGTTCTTCAAACTGGCGGCGGCGAATACGATGACAGGAGCCTTGGCGTCTTCGGCGGATGCGGTCTGGCTGGACAACAGCGCGGCGCACAACAACGCAGCCGAGCAGAACACGGCCAAGCGCGACTTGAAGCCCATTCTCTTCCTCTTCACTCGAATGACATATGTCTTGGTGTATATAGCTTCGCTCCCCATGTGTCGACGCCCTTGTCGCTCGGCCCCGCCTAACCCCTTGGCTTTGCCGCGTCTTGCGATACCATCCAGATTTGCCATGGATGGAAACAAGAAAATCGAGCGCGAAATTGCACAGGCGCAGCAGTTTGCCGTTGCGCAATATTGCGCTTTCAAGCTCTTGTTCGCGTCGGTGAATTTCTGTCATCGGATGAAACGGCGCTCTCCATCGCTCGCGCCGAGAAAGCAGCGCCATGATTGATACGCTGAACCTTGGCCTGGACGATTTTCCAGGGCTGGAAGGCCGCCTCCTGGATGACGTTCGCCTTCTGACGAGGCTGCTTGAGCAAACGATCAAGGAGCAGGAAGGCCCGGAAACCTTCGATCTGATCGACACGATCCTCCGCCTCAGCATCGCCTTCGAGCATGAGGCCGACGCGGACGCCGGCCGCAAGCTGGACAAGCTTCTGCGCCGGCTTCGGCCCGAGCAGGCCGTCGCCGTCGCGCGCGCCTTCAGCTACTTCTCGCACCTGACGAACATCGCGGAGGACCGCCACCGCATCCGCTGCAGCGCGCTCCTGTATCATGGGCCTGCGCCGCTTCAGGATGGCAGTCTGGACCTCACCTTCAAGCTTCTCGCGGAAGCCGGCATCGCGCCCGAGAAGACCTGCGAAACATTGAAGTCGAGCCTCGTGTCGCCGGTGCTGACGGCTCATCCGACCGAGGTGCAGCGCCGAAGCATTCTCGACGCCACAAACTCGATCGAGCACCTGCTCGCCGGGCGCGAGTTTCTCAGGGGCGAGTTCGAACGCGCGCGCAACGAGAAGGAGCTCAGGGCGCGGATCGTCCAGCTCTGGCAAACGCGGGTCTTGCGCTTTGCGCATCTAACCGTCGCGGACGAAGTCGAAAATGCGCTCCGTTTCTACCATGCGAGTTTCCTGCGCGAGATCCCGCACCTTTACGTGAGCCTTCAGCACGGGCTCAATGGCGCGCACGTGCCCCCGTTTTTCCAGATGGGTTCCTGGATAGGCGGCGACCGCGACGGCAATCCGAATGTGAATGCGGAAACGCTTTCCTATGCGCTCCGGCGGCAATGCGAAGTCGCGCTCCGCCACTATCTGAGCGAGATCAACGAGCTGCGCATCGAGCTGCCGATGTCGTCGCGGCTTGTGCAGTTTTCCGACGAGTTGAAGGCGCTGGCGGAACGGGCGAACGTCAACGATCCTCACCGGCAGGACGAACCTTATCGCCTGGCGATGATCGGTATTTATGCGCGGCTCGCCGCAACGCAGCAGCTTCTCGCCAAAAGGCAGGACGCGCCGCGGCCGGCGCATTCGCCGGCGGAGCCTTACGTCCGCGCGGAAGAGCTTCTGGCCGACCTCATAACGGTTGAAAAATCGCTGATCGCGAACAAGGGCGAGGCGCTGGTCGATGCGCGGCTTCGGTCGCTTGCCCGCACGGTTGAGGTGTTCGGCTTCCATCTCGCCACCATCGACTTGCGCCAGAACTCGGACGTGCATGAAGAGTTGATCGCGGAACTCCTGCGCGTGGCCCGCGTCGCGCCCGATTACCGCGCGCTCGACGAGGATGAAAAGCAGAAGACGCTCCTGGGCGTGCTGAAAGACCCGCGCCCGCTCCGCGTGCTGGACGCCGAATACACGAAAAAGACGGCGAGCGAACTTGAGATTCTCGACACCGCTTTCAGGCTTCGCAAGGCCTACGGCAGGCGCGCGATCCGGCAATACATCATCAGCCACACCGAGACGGTGAGCGACCTCCTTGAAGCGCTCGTCCTGCACAAGGAGTGCGGCCTCATGCGCGGGGTGCTGGGCGACGAGAACGCGGCGGCGGAGCTGATCGTCGTGCCGCTGTTCGAGACCATCGCCGACTTGCGCCGCGCCGAGCACGTCATGCGCGCCTTCTACGCCTTGCCCGGCATCCGCGAGCTTGCCGCGGCCGGAGGCGGCGTGCAGGAGGTGATGCTCGGCTATTCCGATAGCAACAAGGATGGCGGCTTCTTCACGAGCAACTGGGAGGTCTATCGCGCCTCCATCGCCCTGGCGCGGCTTTTCAAGGAGGAGCAGGGCGTGCGCCTCAGGCTGTTTCACGGACGCGGCGGCACGGTGGGTCGCGGCGGTGGACCGAGCTACCAAGCCATTCGCGCCCAACCGGCGGGCACCGTTAACGGGCAAATTCGGGTGACCGAGCAGGGCGAGGTGATCGCTTCGAAGTATTCGCACGCGCCCATCGCGCGGCGCAATCTGGAAGCGCTGGCGGCGGCGGCCATCGAGGCGACGCTTTTGAGCCCCGAGCGGCCCGTGCCCGACGAGTTCCTGGACGCGGCGGAGCAGCTTTCAGAGGCGAGCATGAAAGCCTATCGCGAGCTCGTCTACGAGATGCCCGGATTCAACGAGTTCTTCTTCGCGGCCACGCCCATCGCGGAAATCGCGGAACTGAACATCGGCTCGCGCCCGGCGTCCCGGCGCGCCACGCACCGCATCGAGGATCTCCGCGCCATCCCCTGGAGCTTTTCCTGGGGCCAGGCGCGCGTCGCGCTGCCTGGCTGGTACGGCTTCGGCACGGCCGTGCGCGAGTTCGGGAAGGAGGAGCCGAGGGAGCGAATCGCGCTCCTGAAACGCATGGGGGAGGAATGGCCGTTCTTCCGCGCCCTTTTGTCAAACATGGATATGGTGCTCGCCAAGGCGGACATGCGGCTCGGGCGTAAATACGCCGAGGAGTTGGTCCACGATCACGACCTCGCCCAGAAGGTGATCGGCGCGCTTCTTGTCGAATGGAACGCAACCGTAGACGCGTTGGAGCAGATAACGGGAGCGGCGGAGCGGCTCGCCGACAATCCGGCGCTCGCGCGGGCGATCAACCGCCGCGTGCCCTATATCGCGCCGCTGAACCATCTGCAGATCGAGCTGATCCGGCGCTGGCGGCGCGGCGAGCACGAGGAGAAGACGCGGCGCGCGATCCTCATTTCCATCAACGGCGTCGCGGCGGGCCTTCGCAATACGGGTTGAGCTATCCCATGCACTGGATAACCAGCTTCAGCTATGAGTTGCAGCTTGAGATGTGCTAACCAAGCGCACTCATCAAACCGATACGGAGGCGTTCGATGAAGCTCAGCGCAAGAAATGTGCTCAAGGGCAAGATCATAAAGGTCGTCAAGGGCAGCACCACCGCTCATGTTCTCCTCGACGTGAATGGCGCGACCATCACAGCATCGATTACAAATGAAGCCGTTGAGGACCTGAAGCTGAAAGAGGGTATGGATGCCGCTGCCATTATCAAATCTTCGGATGTTCTTATCGGCGTCGACTAGGGCGCGGAGCCTTCTTCTCACGGCGGCGCTGGCGGCCTCGCTCGGAGCAGCAGGGATCGCGCCACTTTGGGCCGCGCCCCAGGATCCCCCCGCCTGCGGCGAGTTCGCCTGGCCGGTCGCGCGCGAGATCAAGCTGTTCCGCGCTTCAGCCATCGAGCCGGTCATGTCGGGCGCTGCGCTTGGCGCGCTTCCGCCCACGGGCGTCGCGGTCGACCTTCAGCCGCAGGTCACGGTGGAGTACGTCCTTGCGCCCGGACGCGCGCCGAAGACGGAAGACAGTTTCGGCGGAATTCTTACGATTGCGAACGTGGCGCAAGCCGGCGCGTATCAGGTGACGGCGTCGGAGGAGGCGTGGATCGACGTTATTCAGAATGGCAAGGCGCTGGCCTCCACGGCGCACACCGGCAGGGAGGGCTGCCCCGACGTGCGCAAGAGCGTGCGCTTCGACCTCGACGCCGGCCCCCTGACGATCCAGGTGAGCGACGCCCCTTCGCTGCAGATCAAGCTCGCCATCCTGCCAGCCGAATAAGCGGCCGCCAATTTGAAGCTGAAGGCTTTCGTCTCGTCCGCTCCAAAACGTGCGGGCGCGAAGAAGGCGCGAGCGCCGCGCCGGCTTGCCAGTTGCAGAAATACCTCGATACACATCAAACGCAACTATAGATTGCAACGCTAAGCTCACTTCAGACGCGAATCTGCTAAGCAAACGCTGCCTTGGCGGTTCTCGCTGGGCCTGTCGGCGCTGTCTGTGGAAAGCCGGCGCAGGGTGCGAACGCGTAGGAATTAGACAGGAGGCAGCGATGACAGGCGTTGCGTTAGCTTCAAAAAACACCGAAAAATCTGCGAATCATAGTGCGTTCCGCAGGCGCGTTTCGCTGGGCGTGAGCAGCTTGGCGCTCATGGTTGGCGTGACGGCCTCGTCCGGCGCGCAGGCGCAGTGCGTGAACACACTTCCACAGCTTTACGCGGCGGCCGTTCCGTTTGGTCAGGGCGGAAGCATAAACGCGATTTCTTCGGTTATCACGACCGTCAATACCGCGTTCTTGACGAACACGACGGCCTTCGTGTCCGCCCCCGGAAATCCGGCGCAAGACCAACAGGGCGGCGGCGTTTGGGTCAGGGGCGTCGACGGAAGCGCCGAAACGAAATCGTCCAGCAATTTCGTAATCGACGGCGTGAGCGGCTCGGACAATTGCCACACCAAAGTCGATCAGGACTTTCGCGGTTTCCAAGCCGGCTCCGACATCAGCGCTCTGAACAGCTTCCTTGGCGCGAACTGGCATGTCGGCTTGACCGCGGGCTATGTCGAGTCCAAAAGCAGCGACGTGACGCCGGGCATCGGCTCCTTGAAAGCCGATTTCCAAGTGCCCTTCGCCGGGGTTTACGCGGCTTTTAGCAGGGGCAACTTCTTTGCCGACGGACAGGCGCGCGTGGACTTCTACCAGGGCGAAGTCAACGACCCTTCAGCCAATGGCATCTTCAATCAGCGGCTCGATGCTCGCGGCTATTCGCTCACAGGCAATGTCGGCTATCGCTTCGACCTCAAGGACAACTGGTTCGTCGAGCCGTCCACGGGCGGCGTCTTGTCGAAGGTGATCGTGGACCCCTTCGACGTCAGCGGCACTTTAGCCAATCAGTCGGGCGGCACATTTCCTGGCACGGCCCAGATCCACGACATCGACAGCGCGCTCGGCCGCGCCAGCGTCAGGGTAGGAACGTCGGTCGCGTCGCAGGACGGACTTATGGTTGCGCAGCCCTTCTTCACGGCGAGCATCTATCATGAGTTCGCGGGGGATATAAAGACGACGCTTACCACCGAGTCCAACCCCCTTCTGGGAGGCTTCCAGCAGTATACCGGCAACGTGACGACGAGCCGCATCGGCACATTCGCCCAATTCGGCATCGGCAGCGCCTTCCAATTCGTCAACACCGGTTGGCTCGGCTATGTCCGCGTCGATTACCGTACTGGCGACAATATTGAAAGCGTCAGCCTCAACACTGGCCTCCGCTATCAGTTCACGCCTGATGCGGGCCTCGACAGCTTGAAAGATGCTCCAGGCGGCCTCAAGGATGGCCCCGCTGCATCTGCCGTCCACGACTGGGCGGGACTCTACCTCGGCGCCTCCGCGGGTGGTCTTGCGGGCTCGGAGTATTGGACCTTCCCGAATGGCAACGCAACCGATCCTGGCTTTGCGGGTTACCTGCTCGGAGGGCAGGCCGGTTATAACTACCAGGTTGGGCGCATTGTCGCCGGCATCGAGGCCGATCTTGGCGCAGCCAACGCGCGCGGAGGCAAGCATTGCCCCAACGCGTTCTTCTTCAGCTGCGAGGCTGACGTCGACGACTTGGGGTCTGTCGCGGCAAGGTTGGGCTACACATGGGGCCGCGCCTTGATTTATGCCAAGGGTGGCTTGGCTTTTGCGGATGTTACTGCGCAGGGGCACCTCAATGCTGGAGGCACCACTATCCTTGGAGTTCCCAATTTTCTGGCGACTCCTGTGTCAACCAGCAAAACGGAAAATGGCTGGACATTCGGCGGCGGTGTGGAGTTTGCGCTGACGGAGAAGTGGTCGGCCAAGGCCGAGTATCAGCACTATGAGCTTGGGTCTGCAAGCTTCCGCGTTTCCGATGATGCTGGCGATGTCCCAGACATCTCCACGAGGGGCGATCTTGTCCGCGTCGGCGTGAACTATCACCTCGGCCTCGACCCCGTCCCCTTCAAGTAATCGATCCGCGGCCGTCGCTTGCTCAAAGCGGCGGCCGGGAACGCGACGGAAGCTCACAGAGCGCCGTTGAGCGCCAGGTCGATTTCGCGGCCCCGGCCCGCATCCACGAAGAACTTCTTGATCTCGGGCCGCCGCTCGATTTGCAGGCGATAGATGGCGGCCGCCGCGTTCAAAAGCTCGCCGTTGCGGCCGAGTTGCTCCTCCCCGAACATCAGGATGCGGAGGTTCGGCCACGCCTTGTCGCGAATATGCAGGATCAGATCCATGATGTCGCGTGCCGGAACGCCGGGCTCAGCTTGCGCGAGCAGGAGCGCCATGGCCGCCGTCGAGCGCGAGATGCCCATGTGACAGTGCACGAGCAAATGGCGGAGGCTTTCGGGGTCGCGAAGGATGTCGCGCCCGAACTCAAGCATCTTCGCAACGTCCTCCGCCTGCGGCGCCTGATAGCCGGGCGTCTCCTCGATGATATCGTGGAACTTCAGTTCGAGGCGCGCATGCTCGCCATAGGCGCCGAAGGCTTCCGGCTCGGACTGGGCGGGGTCCAGGATCGAAAGCACGTGGCTGACCTGCCGGCTGGCATGCCCGGCCAGTTCCTCAAGCCCGCAAACGGTGATCATGAAGGGCAATTCGACTGGCGGCATTCTGCTTTCCTTGAACGAGTGTGGCGTCTCGCAATTGCCTACCGCCTCTGCTGCGCGCGCTCATAGGCAATTGCCAGACATAAGCCACACGAGCGGCGATGTCTGGATCGACGCTGCCGTTATACCCCAAATCCGCCGCCGCAGAATGACAGGAGCGCGAAGGAAGCGAAAAAAGTTAGCTCCGGCGGCGGATGCATCAAAAAGACGTGAAATATCCCGGCCCGTTTTCCGAGAAAATGTCGCCAGATTGGGCAATGGCACAGAAAGATACAAATGCGCATCAGGCGGTCACAATGCTGCCCACGCAAAGTCAAGACTATCGAGAGTTCGCCATATTATCACGGGTTTTAGTAGCAACACTTCCTTCGGCGAAGAACAATGAACGGAAGATGAAGCATCGGTTCGGCGTGCATTCAGTTCCACTCCCCTATAGTGCACAAACCATCTACGGAATGAAAGGGGAATGACATGAAACGCACAACCATTGCGATAGCTGTGCTGGCGACTTTTGCGGCGGCTGGCAGCTTTGCGGGCGCGGCCTCGGCCGAGACGGAGCTTGAGAAGCTGCATCGCGTCCAGCGCGAGAACCGCGACATCCACCGCGACAATCGGGACATCCAAAACGACAAGCGCGACCTCCGGCAGGACAAGCGCGACCTCGCCCGCGATCGTGCCGAGCGCAATGACGATCGGCGGCGGGAGGATCGCGCCATCGAGCACGGCAATCTCAGAGCCGCCGAAAAGTGGGACCAGCGCCGCCGAGCCGAGCAGCGCGACATCAATGTGGAGAAGCGCGATATTCGGCGCGACGAGCGCGACCTTCATCGAGACCGCGTGGACCGTAACGAGGACGTTCCGGCAGCGCAATCGGGACGCGGGCCGCCTTTAGTGTCCCGTCTCCGAATTGCCCCCCAGCTTGCAGCGAACTCGCACGGCAATTCGGAGACATAACGAACACGAGCAAAAACGCGTGGCTCGTGTGGCTTATGTCTCGCAATTGCGTATGAGTGCGCAGCACGGGCGGTAGGCAATTGCGCGGCGCAACACGAGACGAGCCAGGCGCCTCATGGGAAGGCCTGGGCGCCGCCCGGCCATTCTCATTCATACTTTTTGATAGCCGGGCCGCCGCTTCGGGTAGCGGCGATTCCCAATTTGCCCTCTTGCCTAAGCTATTCCGTTTCGGACACTATGCGTCGTGCAATGGGAGGACGCTGCATGAGTATGCACGGGCAGGTTCAAAGCCGGTACTTCGAAGTTTATGAGCGCTGGAAGCGCGACCCGGAGGGCTTCTGGGCGGAGGCGGCGCGCGAAATCGACTGGTTCGAACCGCCGTCGAAGATCTTCGACGCGAGCCAGGGCGTCTACGGCCGCTGGTTCACGGGCGGCGTCTCCAACACGGCCTATAACTGTCTCGACCGCCATGTGCTGAACGGCAGGGGCGATCAGGCGGCTTTGATCTACGATAGTCCCGTCACGGCTCAAAAGCGCATCTACACTTATGCGCAGCTTCTCGACGAGGTTGAGACTTTTGGCGGCGTGCTTCTCGAAGCGGGCGTCGAGAAGGGCGACCGGGTCATCCTCTATATGCCGATGATCCCCGAGGCGCTGGTCGCGATGCTCGCCTGCGCGCGCATCGGCGCGATCCATTCCGTCGTCTTCGGCGGGTTTGCCGCGAACGAGCTTGCCATCCGCATCGAGGACACGCAGCCGAAGGTGATTGTTTCCGCCTCCTGCGGCGTCGAGCCGAACCGCGTCGTGCAATACAAGCCGCTGCTCGACCAAGCCATCGAGATTTCGACCGCCAAACCCGATTATTGCATTCTCGTGCAGCGCCCGCAGCATGCGGCGGAGCTTATCGAGGGCCGCGACTACGACTACGAAGTTCTGATGGAAGCGGCGAGGAGCCGGTCCCTCAAGGCCCCGTGCGAGCCCATGGCCTCGACCGACCCGCTTTATATTCTCTACACCTCCGGCACCACGGGCCGTCCGAAGGGCGTCGTGCGCGACACCGGCGGCCACATGGTCGCGTTGAAATGGACGATGAAGAATCATTACGACATCGACCCCGGCGAGGTGTTCTGGGTCGCCTCCGATGTGGGCTGGGTGGTTGGACATTCCTACATCGTCTACGGGCCGCTGCTTCAAGGCGCGACCACGATCCTTTACGAGGGCAAGCCTGTTGGAACGCCCGATGCCGGCGCGTTCTGGCGCGTGATTTCCGAATACAAGGCGAAGGCGCTGTTCACGGCGCCGACGGCCTTCCGCGCGATCAAAAGGGAGGACCCGCAAGGCCTGCAAACGGCGTTGTACGATCTTTCCCATTTCAAGACGCTGTTCCTCGCGGGCGAGCGCGCCGACCCGAACACGGTGCATTGGGCGGAAGACCTTCTCAAAGTCCCGGTGATCGACCACTGGTGGCAGACCGAAACCGCCTGGGCCATCGCCGGCAACTGCGTCGGCCTCGGCGCTCATCCCATTAAGCACGGCTCGCCGACCTTCCCGGTTCCCGGTTACGAACTGCACGTGCTCAACGAGAGCAGCGAGGAGGTCAAGCGCGGCCAGACGGGCGCGCTTTCGATCAAGCTGCCCATGCCGCCCGGCTGCCTGCCCACGCTGTGGAACAACGACCAGGGCTTCATCGAGAGCTACCTTGTCGAGTACCCCGGCTACTATAAGACCGCCGACGCCGGCTTTATCGATGAGGATGGCTATGTCTTCGTGATGGCGCGCACCGACGACATCATCAACGTGGCGGGGCACAGACTGTCCACCGGCGCCATGGAGGAGGTGGTGGCGAACCACCCCGACGTGGCCGAATGCGCGGTCATCGGCATCCATGACGGCTTGAAAGGCCAGGTGCCGGCGGGCTTCGTGCTGTTGAAGGCGGGCGTCGATCGTGACATCAAGGTAATCGAGAAAGAGATCGTGGAGCTTGTGCGCGAACGCATCGGCCCCGTCGCCGCGTTCAAGACCGTGCTCACGGTGAACCGGCTGCCGAAGACGCGCTCCGGCAAAATCTTGCGCGGCACCATGCGCAAGATCGCGGACGGCGAGGCGTACAAGATGCCGGCGACCATCGACGATCCGGCGATCCTGTCTGAGATCACGGCGGCGTTGAAAGCGAAAGGCTTCCCGTCGGGGGATGCGGCGGCCTGACAGCAAGTTTCGGAGACGGCCATGCGCGCTTCTGCGATGGGTCATTCCCCTGAAAGCGGGAATCCCGTAATCTCTGCGGTTTTTGCTTACTGGGTCCCCGCGTCCGCGGAGGCGACGGAATTGCGACCGCGTCCGATTAAAGCCACGATGCTTTAGCGGCGAGCTTTGGAGAAGGCCATGCGCGCTTCAACGGTCGCGATCCTCTTGCTTTTCTCGATGGCGTTGTCCGGCCCAGCGATGTCGGACAGTGCGGAAAAATGGGTGACGAGCTGGGCCGCTTCGGCCCAGGGCCCCTATCCGGCCGGCAACCCCATGGTCCAGCCGGACTTGAGGCGCGTTTTCCCGGCGCCCGAGATCGGGGCGATGGAGCAGTCCTTCCGCCTCATCGTCGGGCCGGACCTCTGGGGACGCGAGGCCCGCATCCGGCTTTCCAACGCCTTCGGCGACAGGCCCATCGCCTTCGATGGGGTTTACGCCGGTTTGCAGCTCGACAGCTCGGCTTTGGTCCCAGGATCGAACCAGCCCGTGACTTTCAAGGGCGCGGCGAGCGTCACCATCGAGCCGGGCGGCAGCGCCTGGAGCGACGCCTTTCCGTTGCCCTTCGTCGATCGAATCCCGCGCGCTTATCTCCAAAGCAGGAAGCTCGCGGTCAGTTTTCACATTGTCCGTGAAAGCGGCCCCATGACGTGGCACGCCAAGGGACTGACGACATCCTACATCACGGCGCCCGGCGATGGTTCGCGCGGCATGATCGAGGACGAGGCCGCCTTTCCTTTCGGCACGACCTCCTGGTACTTCCTCGACGCGCTCGACATGAGGGTTCCGTCCGACACGCAAGCGATCGTTGCGCTCGGGGATTCGTTAACCGACGGCACGGCTTCGACCTTGAACGGCGACGACCGCTGGCCTGACGTGCTCTCGCGGCGGCTTCATGAGAGGTACGGCGAGAAGTTCGCCGTCGTGAACGCCGGCATTGGCGGCAACCTGATCGCGGGGCCGCCCGAATACAGCGCGCAAAAGCCCTATCCCGGCGGCCAGGCGGCGCTCCAGCGGCTTGAGCGGGACGTGATAAGCCTGTCCGGCGTCTCGACGGTCATCTGGTTCGAAGGCATCAACGACTTCAGCAAGAACGGCAACGCGAGCGTCGAGTCCATCAGGGCGGCGCTCAAGGAGGGGGTCGCCACGCTGCGCCGGCGCATTCCCGGCGTGCGAGTCATCGGCGGCACGATTACGACGGCGCTCGGAAATTCCGGCCCGGCCCACGGCTTCGAGGAGCAGGACCTGAAGCGGCAGGCCGTGAACGCTTACATTCGCGGCGGCGGCCTGTTCGATGGCGTCATCGATTTCGACAAGACCATCGTCGATCCGGAAACGGGAGAAATGAAGCCTGAATTCGTCCCGGACAGCACGCTGGGCGGACCGGGCGACAAGCTTCATCCGAATCGGATCGGGTATCTCGCCATGGGCATGGCGATCGACCTCAGGCTTTTCGCGTTGCCGCCTTCCTAAGGATCGAGCGCGGCGCGCAATTGGGATTGAGAGAGCGTGTCAGCGAAAAGCGAACTGCCGGAAGACATCGACCCGCGCTTCTATGAGCGGAGCGGCCGCCTCGACATTGCGCGGACGCTTTATCCGGAAGCGCCCGAGCCCTGGGTCGACCTCTCGGCGGCGATCGGTCCCTGGGGCTACCCGGCGCCGGCCGTTTCCGCCGACGACATGCGCCGTTTGCCCGATGCGGCGGCCCTGCCAGCGTTGGAGGCTGCCGCAAGGCGGGCGTATCGCGCGCCTCCCGCGGCCGACGTGGTGGCCGTGCCGGGCGTGGACGCCGGCTTGAGCGTCTTGCCATGGCTGTTTCGCTCGCCGAAGCGCGTCGCGGTATTGGAGCCGGCGCATGCAGGCCACGTAGCCGCCTGGGAAGCCGCCGGGCATTCCGTATCGGAGATGGCTTCGCTCGATCGCGCGGGCGGCGCCGCTATCCTCGTCGCCGTCAATCCCAGCCAGATCGACGGCCGGTTCGTGACCCATGCAGAGCTTGCGGCGTCGATCTCGCCGCTGAAGCGCCGGGACGGGCTCCTTGTCATCGATGAAACCTTCGCGGACGCGGATGGCGGCCAGTCTCTGCTCCCCGCGGTCGCCCGCCTCGATTACTCGCTCGTGTTGCGCTCGCTGGGGCCGTTTTACGGCGCGGCGGGCGTGGGGCTCGGTTTTGCGATCACCTCCCATCCGATTGCGGGCCGCATCAAATCCGCGCTCGGGTCCTCGCCGGTCTCGGCGCAGGCGCTGGCTCTGGGGCAGGCGGCTCTCAAGGATGACGAATGGGCGGCCGCGCAGCGAGGCCGGCTTGCGCTTGCCGCCGCGGGGCTCGACGCCGCGCTTGCGGCCGCTGGTCTTAGCATTGCAGGGAGCGGGTCGACCTTCCGGCTCGTCGCTTGCAGCGATCCCGCCGGGCTCTTCGCTCGGCTTGCGCGGCATGGCGTTCTTGCCCGGCCGATCAGGAGCGCGGGCGCGCTCCGCCTTGGGTTTCCCAAAGACGACGGCGAACTGTCCCGCCTCCGCGGCGCCTTCTCAAGCCGGTAGCGACGCCTTGCACGGTGCGAGGATGGGCCGGTTTTCCAAGCGGCGCGAAATGTTTTGGGGTGGATGGAATAAGTGCGCCATGCGCCCGTTGTTCTATCAAAGCAGCAAATTGCCCCACAAAATCTGCTGCTTAAGAGACGGCAAGCCGTAGGCTTGCCGTCTCTCTTTTCGTTAGCGCCGGGCTTGACCCCAGGGCGCGACTGAAGGCAAAACAACGCGATCCCGAAGCGGAAGGAGATCGCCATGCAAGCGCCGTCCTACGATCCGAACAACATCTTCGCCAAGATCCTGCGCCGCGAGGCGCCCTGCCATTTCGTCTGCGAGGACGCCGGCGCCTTCGTGTTCATGGACATCATGCCGCGCTCGGATGGGCATGCGCTCGTGATTCCCAAGAAGGCCGCGCGCAATATTTTCGACGTGGCGCCGGATGTTCTCGTTCCGGTGATCGAGACGGCGCAACGGGTGGCGATCGCGGCCAGGAAGGCCTTCGCCGCCGACGGCCTGACGCTGACTTAGTTTTCCGAGCCCGCCGGCGGGCAGGTGGTTTTCCATCTCCATTTCCATGTGATCCCGCGCTACGAAGGCGTCGCTCTGCGCCCGGCTGGCATCATGGGAGACAACGCCCTTCTGGCGGCGCATGCGGAAAAGCTGAAGGCGGCGCTGGCCTGAATCGGGGCCGGGAAGCTTCGGCGGAGCGGTTCGGCTTAACCTTTCGCTAACCTTGCCGCCCCGGGATAACGTTACGCCAGTTGGCGCTTTTCGCCCCTTCTTCCTTAATTATTTTAAGGATAGCACGAAGCGCCTTGCGGACCCGTTAAGTGCGGCTATGTGCTTGTTTTTTTGGGGAATTTCCTCATTCGACGCGGATTTTGAAACGGTTGCGGACCGCGCCCGCGCAACCTCAAGCGAGGGTTTGCGGTTAATGCGCGCAACAATAAAACCGTAAACTAGGATTTCTGAGTTGCATTTTTCGCGTCGAATCCGTGTTTTTTCGCGTTTTGGGCGCGGATTCGTAGGACATTCGCTGGCCCGCGCGCGGCCGGTGTGGACAAGGAAACCATCGAGCAGTTCTAAGCCGGCTTGAAGGGCAACCTTTACAAGCTCGCGGTTTTCGCCGCTTGTGCTTCTCCCTTGCCATCAAAACGCTGGTTCCCGCAGTTCCGCGTAAAAGCCTGCATCCGGTTCACGCCCCCTATACGCCGGCCGCCGCCTGCCCGGTCGTCAGGCTCCCGGCAGGCTTGTCCCAGAGGAATCTCGCGCCCCTGGTTTTGACGGCGCTAAAGTTCATTACGGCGCGTCATCGGCGGGTTTGCTTGCGCTCGTCTCCCGGACACTCACCTTACCGGAGTCTCGCCTACGCAGCTGTACGACACGTTTGCCGTCCTTACCCCCCTTTCTTTGTGTCTCTGCGGTACACCGGGATTCTCGAACCGTAAGGCGGCGGGCGAATTTCGTATCGCCGCCGGATGGTTAAAATCGGCCGGGTTAACGCGCGCGCGCGAGGGCGGCGGTCCTTACGAAATCGCGGGCGCGGCTTACGGAAACGCGAAAAAACCCGGATTCGACGCGAAAAAAGCGAGTCGAAAATCCTAGTTAACGGTTTTATTCTTGCGCGTATTAACCGCAAATCCTAGCCTCAAGTTGCGGCGGAGGAATTTTCAACCGCGCGTCAGGCTGCGGCGCCGCCGAAATTATCGCATGCGGATCAACATATTAGGTCAAAACGGCGCCGATTAACGCGACCGCAAGGCGTCATCGGCTATACTGATCATAATGAGCGGAAAGAGGCGAAAAACCGCGAAGTGGCGGAACCTTATTCCGAGGCGGCACGGTTAACGGAGCGTTACCGGACATCGCCCCCGCGCCATGACAGAGTTGCGGATCGCGCCCCCATTCGTTACCTAAGGCGCCATGCACGCCCCGCACAAGAAAACCTCCGGCGCCGAAATCGAAGAGCTGATCGCGCTGCTCGGCAAGCTCCCCGGTCTCGGCCCGCGCTCGGCGCGCCGCGCGGCGCTGCACCTCATCAAGAAGCGCGAGCAGCTTCTCCTGCCGCTGGCCCGCGCGCTCGGCGAGGCGGCCGCGAAGATCGCGATCTGCCAGGAATGCGGCAACATCGACACGCTCCAGCCCTGCGCCATATGCTCCGACGCCACGCGCGACGCGACGCTCATCTGCGTGGTGGAGGAGGTCGGCGACCTGTGGGCGCTGGAGCGGGCGAGCATTGTGCGCTCGCGCTATCACGTGCTCGGCGGCGCGCTGTCCCCGCTCGACGGACGCGGCCCGGACGACCTTTCCATCGCCAAGCTCATCGAGCGCGCCCATGCCCCAGGCGTCGCCGAAATCATCCTCGCCCTCAACGCCACGGTGGAAGGCCAATCGACGGCGCACTATATCGCGGCGGAACTGGAGGGCCTGCCGGTGAAAATCACGCGGCTCGCGCGCGGCGTGCCCATCGGCGGCGAGCTCGATTATCTCGACGAAGGCACGCTCGCCGCCGCGATCAAGCTGCGCCAGCCGGTCTAACCAAGGCCCGGAAACAAGCATACGGGCCGCGTTTTCGTGTGGTATCGTGCGTTCATGATGGCGAGTAACGACAGGTCCGGCGAGTCTGAAAAGTCCCCCGCCCCAGAGGCGCGTCTCCTCGAAAAGAAGGTGCGCGCGGCGCGGCGGGCGATGATCTTCGAGAAGCTGTGGCCGCGCGTCTGGATGCCGGTGGCGGTGTGCGGCGTGTTCGTGCTTTTGTCGGCTTTCGAAGTCTGGCAGCTCCTGCCGCCGCGTGTTCACCTTGGCCTGCTGTGGGCGTTCGGCGCGGCGCTTTTCCTCTCGATCCTGCCTCTCTTGTTCTGGCGGCGGCCCAAGCGCGACGCATCGCTCGCGCGCATCGAGAAGGCCTCCGCCCTCGCTCACCGCCCGCTCACCGCCTATAACGACACGCTTTCCGAGGACGCCGCTTCGCCCGAAACCGTCGCCCTGTGGGAGGCGCACCGCGCCCGTGCCGCGAAGTCGCTCGCCAAATTGAAGGCGGGGTCCGCCCATCCGCGCATCGACCGCTACGACCCCTTCGCCTTGCGCGCGCTGCTCGTGCTTACGCTCGCGGCCGTCGCGGCTTGGACCTCGGCGGAACTGCCCGGCCGGGTGCGCGCCGCCTTCCATGTGCCGGAAATCCCGTTCGGCGGCGCGGGCTTTCGCATCGACGCCTGGGTCTCGCCCCCGCCCTACACCAGGAAAGAGCCGTTTGTGCTCGCGACTGCCGGCCCCTCCGGCGCCGTGCCGGTCCCGCAAGGCTCCACCCTCACGGTCAAGATCAATGGAGCGGGGGCGAAGGACTATCGCGTTACGCTGACGTCCGGCGAAACGGCAAAACCCCTCGCCCCATCGGGTCAGGCGGGCGACGCCTACGCCGAATACACCGAGAAGATCGACCAGAGCGCGACGCTCTCCATCGGCTCGATGTTCGGCTCGGCGAAAAGCTGGGCGCTTTCGGTGGTCCCGGATCGCCCGCCCGCAATCGCCTTCGCGGGGCCGATCGAGGTTTCGCATCGCGCCGTCATGCTGTTCAAATACAAGGCGGATGACGATTACGGGGTCATGAGCGCCGAGGCGCGCGTGGACCGCATCCCGATCGCGCCGGAAAGCGCCGCCGCCTCCCCCGCCCTGCCGCAGATCGGCAAGCCGCCCGTCTTCCCGCTTTCGCTGCCGCGCGCGCCCGTGAAGTCGGCCGAGGCGAAAACCTACAAGGATTTGACGTCTCATCCCTGGGCCGGCCTGCCCGTCGTGGTGACGCTTGTTGCGAAGGATGAAGCAGGCCAGGAGGGGCGAAGCTCGCCCAGGGGCATCATCCTGCCGGAGCGGAAATTTACGAAGCCGCTTGCAAGAGCCGTCGTCGACCAAAGGCGCACGCTGGTCGAAAATCCCTTGGACACGTCGCGCGTGGCGAGCAACCTCAATGCGCTCGCCATCAGCGCCGAGGACGAGAGCGCCGCCCCAACGATTTACCTTGGCTTGCGCTCGGCCTATTGGCGGTTGAGGGGGCCGATGGATATCGACAAGATCGAAGGCGCCGTCGACCAGCTTTGGGACATCGCCCTTCGCATCGAGGATGGCAATCTTTCGAGCGCCGAGAGGGAACTCCGCGCCGCCCAGGAACGGCTGAAGGACGCCATCGAAAGGGGCGCTCCCCAGGAAGAGATCCAAAAGCTGATCGCGGAGCTTCGCCAGGCTCTGAACAGCTACTTGCAGGCGCTCCGGCAGCAGCAGGGGCCGACGAACGGCAAGGCCGCGCAGTCGCCCAACGCCAGAACGATCTCGCCCCGCGACCTGCAGCAGCTCATGAACAGGATCGAGAGCCTCGCGAAGTCCGGCTCGACTGAAGCGGCGGCGCAAATGCTGAACGAGCTGCGCGACATCCTCGAATCCCTGCAGACGGCGAAGCGCGACGAAGCTTCCGAGCAGGAGGAGCGAGAGAACATGCGCCGCCTCGACCAGTTGACGGACATCCTCCGGCAACAGCAGCAGCTTCTTGACGAGACTTTCCGCGCCCAGCAAAGCGATGAAGGCGAGCAAGGCAAGGAGCAGCGCGCCCAGCGCGGCCAGAAGCAAGGCGAGCGCGGTCAAGGTCAAGGCAAAAGCGCGGCCGAGCTCAGGAAGCGTCAGAACGATCTACAGCGTCAGCTCCGGGAGCTTCTCAGCGACATGGGACAGGAGGGCGACGCCGTCCGCAAGAAGCTTGAGCAAGCGGAAAGCGCCATGGGAGAAGCGAGCGAGGCGCTCAAGAAGAACGATCTCGGCGAGGCGGGCGATCAAGAAGGCCGAGCGGTCGAAAGTCTCAGGCAAGGAACGCGCGGCATGGCCGAGCAAATGATGCGGTCCGGAGCGCGCGGAGGCGCTGAGGCCAATCGCGACCCTCTCGGCCGGAAGCAAGGCAACCGGCTCGACGATCCGGGCGACAGCGTGAAGGTTCCCGATGAGTTCACCGTGCAGCGCGCCCGAGCCATCCTCGACGAACTGCGCAAGAGGCTGGGCCAGCCCTCTCGCCCGGCTATCGAACTCGATTATCTCGAACGGCTGATCAAGCCGTACTAAGAGCGCACGGCTTGCGCAAGCCGCTCTCTGGCTCGATATTTGCTGCATACAGGACGCAACGGCGGAAAGGTTCACGGTGGGCGGGATGCAGATTGAGGAGCTTATCGACAATTTCAGCTTTCTCGACGATTGGGAGGACCGGTATCGCTACCTGATCGAGCTGGGCCGAGCCCTCCCTCCCCTCGAAGACTCCGAGCGGAACCCGCAGACGAAGGTAAGAGGTTGCGCGAGCCAGGTCTGGCTGATCTCGCACGCGCATGGCCAGGGACCCGACGCAATCCTCACCCTCCGAGGCGACAGCGACGCGCATATCGTGCGTGGTCTTATCGCCGTTCTGTTCGCCTTGTATTCCGGACAGAAGGCCGCCGACATCCTCCTCATCGACGAAAAGGCCGTCTTAGCGAAGCTGGGGCTGAACGATCATCTGACCCCGCAGCGCTCGAACGGCCTCGCGTCCATGGTGGCTCGCATCAAAAACGATGCGCGAGCGGCGTCCGAGACTGCCGCGGAAGCCGCGCGGTCCTAAGTTCCCGCCATCGCGGCTTAAGCCTCATCGCGGCGCTCAGCCCGCAATAACGGCCGACGATGCGCAGCTTGAGCTAAAAGAAAAGGTTCTTCATCTCTCTAGCAAAAAGATAAGATTTTATGTATATTGTTGTTCGTGTTTACTTCTGTGGGGTTGAATTTCATGAACGCCTTTTTGAAAGCCGCTTGCATTTCCGCTCTGGCCTTGTGCGCTGCGCCTCCGGCGGCGACGAGCCACCCCCTGAACAGCGCTGCCCCCGCGCCTTCGCCTCTCGTCAAAGTCCACTGCTGGGACGACTGCTGGCATGAAGGATGGCGGAGCCATTGGCGCTATGGATCGGACCACACATGGCACAACCGCTGGAGAAGCCACTTCCGCTGGGGCTCTTATGGCGGATACGACCATGAGCGTTGGTACAGCCATAATCGTTGGGGATCGTATCGTCTTTACTGTTGCGGCGACGGCCGCGACGATTATGACCGCCGCTATTGACGGGAGCTTGCCGCCACGACAAAGCGCGACATTTTTCACGAAAGCGTCACTGTTCGACCTCAACCGTGCCGCGCATTGCAAGCATGGTCACCCTCTAAGCAGAAGCCGGCGCTGGGACGCTTATCTCTCCACCCCCCCAAGCCCAGAGCCCCCAGCGCCGGCGCCTTTCCTGACGCTCTCCCACAAGCCGCCGCATCGTCGCCCGGCCCCGCGTCGTCGGTGGCCGGAAGCCTGAACTTCTCCAGAGTTTATGTAAGATTTCGAATGCGGGGAGCGTGGTTGCGCTGACGGCGCTTCTGCGAGCGCAGTTCAATTTCAGCGATGAAGGGGAGCTTATGCTTAAACAAAAATAAGCGAGCGCCCGATCGCTGCTTTGTTCAGTCACTTAGTGCTCGAACAGCATCGGCGCTCGCTTGTCCTTACTGGACAGGTTAAAGGCTACGCCTTTCGTTAACAGTGGAAAAGCGGTCAGAACGCCGCATCTACTGGGACAGAACCTTCAAGACATCCTGCGCATCCTCGTACCGCAGGCCCAGGCTTTGAGCCACGGCCCTGTTGGTTACGACGCCGCGGTGGATGTTGAGGCCCGCGAGCAGCGGCGGGCTTTTGTGAAAGGCGCTGAAGCCATCCTTGGCGAGCGCGAGGCCGAAGGGCAGCGTCGCGTTGTTCAAAGCGTTCGAAGCGGTAATGGGCGCGGCGCCCGGCATGTTCGCGACGCAATAGTGGATGACCCCGTCGACCTCATAGGTCGGCGCCGCATAGGAGGTCGGGCGCGAGGTTTCGAAGCATCCCCCCTGGTCGATGGCGACATCGACGATTACCGAGCCCTTTTTCATAAGCGAGAGCATGGCGCGCGTGACGAGTTTCGGCGCGGCGGCCCCCGGCGCCAGGACGGCGCCGATGACGACGTTGGCGCCCGCGATTTCCTGCTCGATGGCTTCGGCGGTCGAGTACCTCGTCTTGACGCGGCCTTGAAAGAGGTCGTCGAGATAGCGCAGCCGGGGAAGGGAGCGGTCGATAATCGTGACGTCTGCGCCCAGCCCGCAGGCCATGCGCGCGGCCTGGGTTCCGACCACGCCGCCGCCAATCGCCACAAGGCGGGCGGGCGGAACCCCCGGAACGCCGCCAAGCAGCAAGCCCATCCCGCCGGCGCTTTTCTTGAGCGCCGCCGCCGCGGCTTCGACCGCCATGCGCCCCGCGATTTCGCTCATCGGCGCGAGAAGAGGCAGCCCGCCATACTCGTCCGTGATGGTTTCGTAGGCGACAGCGCTGCACCCGGACGCGAGAAGCCCCTTCGTTTGCTCAAGGTCGGCGGCGAGATGAAGATAGGTGAATATGAGCTGGCCTTCGCGCAGCAGCCGCCATTCGGAAGCTTGCGGCTCCTTCACTTTGACGATCATGTCTGCGGTAGAGAAGATTTCTTCCGGCGTATCCGCGATGGCGGCGCCGGCCCCGCGATAAGCGTCGTCATCGACCGAAATGCCGCTTCCCGCGCCGGCCTGAACGATGACCTGGTGGCCTGCCGCCACAAATTCGCGAACGCTTCCCGGCGTCAACCCAACGCGGTATTCATGGGTCTTGATCTCTTTCGGAACGCCTATGCGCATGCGCGGTCTCCTATCTCTTTCGCCAAATCGTGCACGCAGAGATTGCTCTGGCAGGGTAGCTCGCCACAGGTAAAGAAATTTGCCTTTTTGCCGCCGCCTTCAATCCCGGCCAATCTCACGATGCCGGCGCTGGCGCGGCCGCAGCATCGCAGAAGACGGAGAGGGCGCCGCTCACATTGAGGCGAGCGGCCGGGAAATCCGCAGCACCGCCTCGAAGACGCGCGAGAACAGCCCGCTTTTCCGGTCCCGCCACGAGAAAGGCGGCATGCGCGCTGCTTTCGAGCGCGGGATAGGTCAGCGTGATGCGTGTCTCCGCCTTCGCGCCCTCCACCGCGACGGCCCAGCGTTCGCGTTCCTCCAGCGCGGCCGAGCCCGGAAACAGCGAAGCTGTGTGGCCGTCGACGCCGAGCCCCAGGAAGGTAGCGTCGAAGAAGGGCCGGGCCGGATCGAGCTGGACGGCCCCGTAGAAGGATTTTAATTCGCATTCGTAGGCGGCGGCCGCCTTGTCCGGGCTCAGACCCTCGGTCGGGATCGGATGGATGTTTTGGGGCGGGACAGGCGCGCGGGCGAGCAGCGCTTCGTGCGCCATGCGGTAATTGCTGAGCGCACTGCCGTGGGGAACGAAGCGCTCGTCGCCCCAGAAGAAGTGGGCGCGAGACCAGGGGAAAGCGCCAAGATAGGGAGGCTCGGCGAGGCGCCTGTATAGGAGCTGAGGCGTCGCCCCTCCGGACAGGCAGACCGCGACAACGCCCTCTTTCGCAAGTGCGATTTCGAGCAGCCAGTCGGCCGCGTGGCCCGCGAGTTCCGCCGGGGTAGCGTAAACGCACAGCCCGGCCTCGGCTGCGCGCGTCATGGGCGGACGCCTTGAAGCGTCATCCGGTCTTCGCCGGTCAAGGGCCTGCTCGTTCGCATTGTCTCGATATTCTCCGGCGGCCCCGGGGAATCGCGGCGGTTTTTGCGAATTTCGCCGGTCTGCCCCATGATGAAGGTACTGTGCGCAACCCTTAAGAGGATACACGCAACGCAAATGTTGGCGCGCTTCAAGAACGTCAACCCCACGTTCCGCATCTGGGGGCAAACGCTACCGTTACCGTTACCGGCCGCGTCATTCAGGATGAGAGGCGTTGAGTCAAAGGCTCGCGGCTCTTAATTTAAGTCCGGGTTCGAGGGCCGCTGTCGCGGTCGAGGAGATGCGATCGTCATGGATCAAAACGGCGCGGCCAATCCCGGCGGCATCATCACGGCCAAGAACGTCGACCTGACGACGTGCGACCGCGAGCTCGTCCAGTATCCCGAGGCCATCCAGCCGCACGGCGTCATGCTGACGGTCGACGATCAGTCCAATAAGATTGTGCACGCAAGCGCCAATTGCGCGGAATTGCTCGGCGCTCAGCCCGAGGCCATCATTGGCAAGGGCGCCGCCAGCGTGCTTGGCGCCGCCGGGCGAGATCTTATCGGCGTCCTGCACCGGATGGCGCTTGAGGCTGGCCCGATGCATGTTGCGCGCGAGTTGTTCGTGGGCTCCGACCGCGGATTCAATCTTTTCGCGCACCGCTCCGGCGGCTTGATCGTGCTCGAACTCGAAAAGGCTGCGGCGCCAGGGCCTGCCCCCTCGCAAAAGATGTATGCGGAGCTGAGGGCCGACATCGCAAAGCTTCAGGAGACCAAGAGCGTCAAGGCGTTCTTCGATCTCGCCGTCAGCCGCATTCGCAGCTTCACCGGCTTCGACCGGGTCATGGCCTACCGCTTCGACGAGGACGGCAGCGGCCACGTCATCGCCGAAGACAAGCGCGACGAACTTGAGCCCTATCTCGGGCTGCACTACCCCTCGACCGACATTCCCGCCCCGGCCCGGCGGATGTTTTCCATGGCCTGGGTCCGGCATCTGCCCGATGTGGACTATGTCCCGGTCCCGCTCGTCTCCGCCAATCCTACGATCGCGGGGCCGGTGGACATGAGCTATGCGAACCTGCGAAGCGTTTCGGTCATGTATTCCGGCTACCTCAAGAACATGGGGGTTAAGGCGACGCTCGTCATGCCGCTCATGAAGGAGGGCAAGCTTTGGGGCCTGATCTCGGCGATGCACCACGCCGCGCCCCGGCGCGTCCCCTACGAAACGCGGATGGCGGCTGAGTTCCTCGCTCATTCGCTCTCGCTCCTGATGTCGGCCAAGGAGGACGCCGAAGTCTTCGAGCGCGTGCTTTCCATGAGCGCGACGACGGAGCGGCTCATCCAGGCGCTGACTCGCGATCCGGATTTCGGCAAGACCTTAGGCGCCCCCGAGCGCCTTTCCGATGTTCTGGCGCAAGTCGACGCGGAGGGCGCGGCGGTGGCGTCGAGTTCAGGGGCGGCCATGATCGGCAAGACGCCATCCGAGGAGCAGGTGCGCGAGCTGGCGGGGTGGATCGGCGAGCAGGAAAGCCTCGTTTTCTCCACCGACCGCCTGCCCGCGATCTACGAGCCCGCCAAAGCGTTCGCCCAAACCGGGAGCGGCGTTCTCGCCGTGCGCGTGGGGCCGAAGCGGCCGGAAATGCTGCTTTGGTTCCGCCCCGAGCAAATCGAGGTGATGAGCTGGGCCGGCGATCCGAGGAAGCCCGTGGACGTCAGCGAGACGGACGGCGCGGTGCGGCTGAGGCCAAGGTCGTCTTTTGCGCTGTGGAAGCAGAGCGTCCGCAATCGCTCCACGCCGTGGCGCGATAACGAGATTGCCGCCGTATCGAAATTGCGCCTCGCGATTGGCGACATCGTCATAGGGCGCGCGGAGAAGGTCGAGCGCATCAGCCGCGATCTGCGAGATGCGCAGGCCGATGTGGATAGCTTCGCCCACGCGGCGTCCCACGACCTCAAGGACCATTTGCACGGCATTCATCACATCGCGACCCTTCTGCATCGCAAGCAGGGAGATCGCCTGGACGACGAGGGCCGCCGGCAGGTCGCCGCGATCCTCAAGCTGACGCAGCGGATGGACACCCTGATCGACGCGCTGCTGGGTCACGCTCGCATCGGCCAAACCGCGCTGGCGGTGGAGAACGTCGATCTCGACGATGTCGTCGATGCGATTCTGTTGTCGATGCACCCGGAGATTGCCGAGGCCGGGGTGGATGTGCGCCGTCCCGCCCGCCTCGGGCATGCCTTATGCAACCGCGAGCTTACTCAGGAGGTGTTCGCCAACCTCATCGGAAACGCCATCAAATACAACGACAAGGCGGATCGATGGGTCGAGATCGGCGCCGAGCATGCCCATCCCGTCCGCTATCATGTGCGCGACAATGGCATCGGCATCGCGGAGGCCGACCAGCAGACGATCTTCAAAATCTTCTACCGTCTCCATGAGCGGGAGGATTACGGCGGCGGCGCGGGGATCGGGCTGGCGTTCACGCGCAAGATCGTGGAGCGCCACGGCGGCCGCATATGGGTGAAGTCCATGCCCGGCGAGGGCTCGACCTTCACCTTCACGCTCGCGCCGGATGAGGCCGGCTAAGCGGAAATCGCCAATTTCGAGGAGGCGTTGAGCGTGGACTGCCTCCTTCCCGCGCCATTCGCCGCGATTGACTTCTGTCGCAAGCGCATGGCATTTCTATCAGGATGCTGAAAAAGTGATTTTGTCCATGGTTCGACAGGCCCACCATGAGGTTAACCCGCCAACAACGCTACGCCTCATCCAGAAATTGTCGAAGGATGATGCCTGGAATTCACGCTTTTTATTTAGTAGCCATTCTAGTGAATGCTTCGTAGTTTCTGGCTCGCCGCCCATAATTCTTGCTGGAAGTGTTTGAGGCGCTCAGAGAACTTCGGGTGTTCCTCAGTAAGCTGCATGAGTTCGTTTGCAATCTGCCGCAGCCTTTCGCTCAATCCTTTAAGCTCAGAATTGCCCAAATGATTATCTGTGCCTGCTTCCCACATCAGCCCGTCCCCTTTGATCGTATAATCATAACGCGCAATCGCACGGATTTGTTCCAAAACGGAAACAAATTTTTTCAAAACCTGTCACTTCATCGTGACGGGATCATGACTCCGCGCCATCGGGCTTGCGTTCACGCGAGTTCGTGGAGCGCCATGGCGGCCGCGAAAACATAAATGATATGAGAGGCTACCCCCCTCGTTATAATAAAAAGGAGCCACCCAAACCGGTGGCTCCTGCCGATGGAACGCCATATTCAAGCATTGCACCTATCGAACCTTCAGCAAATCGAAGCGGGAGTAGCATTCCCGGCCTGGGAAATTAGCGCGACCGCCAATAGCGTCCGCAAGAGCTTCCTGCAAATTCGCACCTTCCGCCTTAGACTGGACGCCGATAAAAAGAACCGGCTGGTTGAAGTTCAAGTCTTTATCTTCTTGCGTTTTGCAAGCTTTTTCAAATTGCCCCAGTGTCAGCGTCCAGAGCGGGATTCCAGGCTTAACGACTTTCTTGATCCATGCGGCGACGGTCTTGGAGCGAGCCAGGGCGCGCGCTTCCTCTTCGGCGCGCTTTCCCTCGTCGGTGGCCAGGCCAACTGCGATCACATCCCTCGCTCGCGCGAGGGATTTACGCACTTTTGGGGCAAATAAGCGACCTGCGTCCGGGATAGCCTTTCCGCCGAAGAGAACGGCGCTTGAGCTGCCTTTAGCCCATGCGTAACCATTTGTCAGGACGATGAAAGCGAACGCGGCTTCTCGCCCTTGCTTGTCCTTGCCGTCAATACGGTAGTAAATTGCATCCTCGACTTTTTGTTTTTCTCCAGGCGCCTTAACGGGTGCAGCTTTTTGTTCCAACGCCTGTTCGGGCGCGGGTTTTGCCTGCTCGGCTATCGCAATGTCCTGCTTCGATTGCGGCGCCTCTGCTGTGGCCGGCCCCGGCTTCTCAGCCTGCTTCGCCTCCAATGCGGGTTCGGGCGCGGGCTTTGCCTGCTCGGCCTTCTCGACGTCCGGCTTCGATTGCGGCGCCTCCGCAGTGGCCGGTCCCGGATTCTCAGCCTGCTTCGCCTCCGGCGCGGGTTCGGGCGCGGGCTTTGCCTGCTCGGCCTTCTCAACGTCCGGCTTCGATTGCGGCGCCTCCGCAGTGGCCGGCCCCGGCTTCTCAGCCTGCTTCGCCTCTAACGCGGGTTCGGGCGCGGGTTTCGCCTGCTCGGCCTTCTCAACGTTCTGCTTCGATTGCGGCGCCTCCGCATTGGCCGGTCCCGGATTCTCAGCCTGCTTCGCTCCCGGCTCTTCCTGCGCAACGGGCTTCTTGCTGTGAATATTTGCATATTGAATAGGCAAAAAGACAAGCCCCGCTATAATAAGGGCAACAACAGACCACCACGCTGGGATTTTGATCGGCTCCTTTTCCGGCTCTTTTTTATTTGGATCGTATGCTTTTTGCTGGACTCCACCCGTGTCTGACATGAAGTGCTCCTCTATTTATTGCACTCCAACGCCAAGCATAAACCGGACCATTTTTGAAATGCTTTGAACGCTGAAACAAAGTGCCGCAGCCGGTTGCGTGAACATCGGTTGAAGCTCTCGGCTGTTCCTAGGCCAAGCCGCACATGCTTGCTCAGCCTGGGACTGCCGGGACGCTTGCGTGCTCTATTCGCCGAAACAACTGGGCAAATCGCTTCGACAACGAATTGTTACGCGAATCCAATCCCCTTACGCCATGCCCGCCAGCCTATTTGGCGGGCCATCATGCATGATTCTGGTTAGATGTTGACATTACCCTCCAAGCAAGAAAAAATCAGGTAAAAGGTGTTTAAAAATCGCGGAGGATAACTGCATCGTCGGGTGCGTAAGCGCGCGGAGCACCATAGTCTTTCCAGGGGCCAAGATGGGCTTTTTTCTACTTGAGGGTGAGCCGTGAGATCCCTTGCCCTCTGGAGTGGCGCCAAACAAGTGCTTAAGATTTTCAGCATCTTACCAGTCGCCGACGCAAGCAGTAGATTTCCGCGCGATCTACGGAGTGGAACTGAATAGTGCCGATCGAAATAAGTCCAATAAGGATAAAACTCGGTGAGGCAGTTTATCACGAACGTCCGTATATTCATCCGCAGCTCAGGGTTGAGTGTCCGCGCGACTTTTTTGGCCGTTCGAGCGAGAAGGAAGACCTTATAAGGTATCTTATCGACTCGGAAAGCCGGCAGCCTGTCGTCGTTCAAGGCGAACGGCGCATGGGCAAGACCTCGATGCTCAAATTGGTCGAAATGGAGCTAAGGGAGAAATATAGCGACGTTGTCGTTGTTACAGGGCGTCTCGACCTTAGGACGCCTCAGCCTGCGACGATCCTTTTCTCCAATATGATCAGGTATTTGTGTGCAGAAGCGGATTTCAGGGACACCCCCGCTCCGAACGATTTAAGTTCCGACCCCGGACACGCCATAGCCATTTTCAAGAAAATCATAAGCAGCTCATATGGGAAGACCGTTGTCTTCATCATGGATGAGCTCGATGAGTTTCTGGAAGGGGAGGGCGCGTCGGAGAAAGAGCGCCAGGCCGTATTAGCGCTTCTGAATCTTCTGATTGCCTCCGATCTTCCCGTCAAGTTCCTTTATTCTATCATCAGAACGCAGGCCCGTCTGACCAACATCAACGTCATAAAACATATCTCGGAAGCAAAAGTTTATGGGCTGAAGCCACTCTGCAATAATCATGAATTTAGCGAGATGGTTCGAACGCTGTCTGATCCAGATAAACAACTCAACGAAGCTAACCTGTCGATGCTTTATAGAAAGTCCGGAGGTTGGCCCTATTTCTTGAAGGTCATATTGTGGTACTATGTACAACTGCCGGCGGGCCCGAGGCGCCTCAAGCTAGCGTTGGATATGGCGGCCAAGGACAAGGACGATGCATCGGGTTTCACAGCGACGATGGGTCTGATCTGTAAGCAGCAGTTCGATGTCGAGGAAAAATGGGTCGTCAGGACGCTAGCGAATAGCAAGTTTCTGGACATGAAGGAGATGGCGAGGATCTCTCCATCGCTGCCAGGCGCGGGCCGCCGGATCGAGGGGCGTCACTACCTTTCGCACCGGAACAACGGTTACAAGTTTAAGATTGGCCTCATGCAGGACTGGCTGCGTCAGCATGAGGTCGTCGAGCTTGGTAGGTATTTGCACAGTCACAAAACAAAAAGATTTAGCGTTGCATTTTCATTTACATCCGACCACCGGAGCTTCGTAAGAGATATCGCGAGAACGCTCGCGATACGCTTTGGAAAAGAGCGGATATTATTCGATGAATCTCACGAAGCGGAGTTCGCCAGGGTCGATCTCTCCGACTATCTGCCCAGACTGTACGACCAGGCTGAGCTGATCGTTATCGTCATTTGCGAGAATTACTATAACAAGGAGTGGTGCCGTTTGGAGTGGAACGCGATCGAGAAAATCATCGCAACCCGGCCAGGCTCTATCATGCCCGTTCGTTTCGACGGGACGAAACTTGCCGGCTGGCCCAGCGACGAACTCGCCAGCGGTTATCTCAACGTCAAAGATCGATCTCCAGTTGAAATAGCAGAAGAAATAATGAAGCGCATTAGCGCAGGAGGCTCGGGATAGCCAGGCGGCTCACCGTGGCTTGGAAGTGAAGCGTGAGAGGTATGCGTTTGAGCAAGGCGATCCCCACCTCGAATGCCCAGAAGGCGCTGGAGCGGCTTAAAAAGACACAGCCGCCGTTAGTGGGGTTGTTTGCTGTCCTGGGGTGCAAGTCTACCGATCGTTTATTGCTCTTGTATAATAACATTCTTCCTACTTCCGTGGGGAGCGAAACCGCTAGCCGTCATTGGGCTGCGTTCGATGCCGATGCATTTAAAGAGTACGATGGGCTCGTTCTGGCGCTCAAGGGCATGGCGCTTCTGCTACCGAACCTGCCCGCAAACGGGTCCGATTTCCATCCATTGGAACCGCTGTTTTGCAGCAAGCCAGAGATACTGCGTGAAAACTATCGCGAGCTTGTGAAGTGTGCGCTTGCCCTTTCGTCAAAGCCCGCCGCACTGGCCGCCGAGGTTCTCTTGCGCATGCGTCTGCCCGAGGCGCCGAACGCATTCGGCATCGCGGTCGCAGCCCTGGAGACGAGCCTGGACGGCTTTCCGGCCGGCGCGATCTGCTCCTGCCAGCCGGAGAGCATCGAAGAATGGGAGAAGCAGGCGCGCGAAGCAGTCGACGCGGGGGGGTGGTTTTCCTCATTCGAAGAAATTCCGCGTCTTTATCCAGCAATCGATCTTGAACCCAAGCGTTGGATCGATTTGCGGCCCTTGCTCAGAGACACGAAACCGGCGGCCGACTACCGAGCCCTCGTAATGGCGTTGGCGCATCGAGCCCACGCGCGCTGGAATGCAACCGGGCAGGCGGAACATCTGCGGGTGGCGTACTCGCTTGCGCTCGAGGCAAGGTTTCTTGCGGCCGAGGATCCGGAGAACATCGTCGCCATCCTGCCCCACTCAGATTTTCAGCATTTCATAAAGACCGGCGACGCCATCAAGGTCTACCGGGACGCACAGCCCTCGTCGGCGGCCGGAAGCATCCTGTCCCTCGGCGAGCTTGTTCAAAAGCCCGCGCTGCCCTTCGATCGATATGGACCGGCATGGTTTTCAGTTACCGTCTTGGGTCCATTTCTGGAAAGTTTCAGCGGCAAAACCGCGGCGCCCTTGGGGCCGATACTTTTCAAAGCCGCAAAGACAAAAGCAATCGCGAGAACTTATTGGCTGCTTTCACGAGACCTGCTTCATTCGAATAGCCTCCAAAATCGTATCGGAATACCGTTCGACAAAGTTGTCGACCTCGCCGTTCGGGCTTTGGCCCTTTATGACCTGGACGAGCCATGGAATTGGCGGCAGGAGCGCTATCAGTTGCTGCGCGAGCGCTGCCGCGCCGATGCGCTCGAGGCCATCAAGCATCAGATTGAGGCGGTTGAATCCGGCGCAGAGTCTGGGCTTGGCGACTATTGGAGGGGACTGTCGTACTTTTTTTCGAGCTTCAGGGAACTCGACCGGTGCGGCGATGTCGCCCGAATGCCAAACGCTTTCAGGAGCTATCTTGAAAGCCCGCTTGCTGGCTCCGAAGACCCGCGCCGGCTCACCGCGGAAAGGCTTCTCCATTTGGGAAGCGCGATATTTGGAGGAGGCCGCGCCGCGTTCAGTTCGGGGCTGAATGACAGCGCGGCGCGAACGCAACGTTCATTGGGCGGCTATCTCGCTCTTATTGCCGACGATTCTCAGGCTTTGGACACGCCCTCGCCGCTCCTGATCGAGCTTTGGAACGCGTACACCGTTCAGCACGAGGAAATCGAGAAACTAAACCGCGCCAAAGACGCGGCGCCCGACGACGCCGCCATAGACCGGTTGCTATGCGGGTTGCGCGGCCAGCTTCGAGTGGCCCATCTGCCCGCGCACGAGCTGAGTTTGATGCGCTATCTGTATCGTGAGGATATCCGCCTTCTGGAAGACCTCCGCGAAGCGATGGGGCCTGCGGCTCAAATTGGCCTCCGAGTGCTCAATCCCTGGCTGGACGAAGGGATTCAGCAGACGGTGTGCGTCGAGGTCGAGAATGAAGGAGGCGAGACAGCCCGCGCTTTCGAGATGGACGTGATCTACCGGGATGCAGCGACCCCTCCGATCGAGAAGGCGAGACTGAAACCGGCGCCGCTCAGGCCTGGCCCGCTGCGTCCCCCGGTGGAGTTTCAGATCAGCGCCAGCGGTCCAACGGCAATAGTGCGAGCGGCCTATCGTTTTTCGGGCGTACGCGGCGGAAGTCGCGAAGTCGTCCACGAATTCAACCTGGAGGTGAGGCCGCCGCCTCACCGTCCCTGGGCTTTGCTGAGTACCCCTTACGAAGCCGGGATCGCAGTATTTGGACGCGACCGCTTTTTCGGACGGGACACGGAGTTGCGTAAAATATTCAGCGTATTGGCCGGCGGCATTACCCAGCCCGTTCTCATTCGAGGGCCTCGCCGCATGGGGAAGACCTCCCTGTTGAAACAGATCGAGTGGCTTCTCAAGAACCAGGATGAACTCCATAGCGCGGCTCACTCCCTGGGAAAAAATCAATTAGAAGCGCTTGGGGTCATTCGTCCGGTCGTCATCAATCTGCAAAGCATAAGCGCGACGGGGGCGGCGGCGAACGCTCAGTTCTTTAGCCGTTTGCTGGACCGGGTATGCGACGCCGCCGGGCATGAGGCCATTTCATGGGCGCCGGAAGATGCAGACCCGGTCTACGCATTCCGAAACGGTCTCGACCGCGTGCTCACCGCCAAGCAGTGCCGCCTCCTGATCATGGTTGACGAGTGGGATGAAACGTTCCCGCCCGGGACTGGAAAGATTGGGCGCCAATCTGAGATCGGTCATGCTGGACGAACAAAGAGTGAACTGGATCATCTGCAGTACGTGGATCATGCGTCATGAAGGACGGCAGAGCGGTTCGCCTTTGCACAACATGTGCCATATCCTTGAGGTCAAAGAGCCCGATTGGAAGTCGGCCCGCACTATTGTGACCGAACCATCGCACCGGATTGGCCTTCACTGGCATGGGCATGCGGTCGTGGCGGCTGTCGAGCAGTCAGGCCGATTGCCGTTCCTCATCCAAACTCTGGGCGCCGCGGCGGTCGACCGGCTGAACAGCGACGGCCGGAAGCCGCCGCCTGTTGTAGGGATCGAGACCGTCAATGCCGTCATCGGTCAGATGGTGCGGGGGGACCTGTCGACAACAGGGGAGTATTTTCAGTCGATATTCGACCAGGGCGGAGACGGCGAAGATGCTGTGCGAGCGATGGGCTGGATGATCCTTTGGGTTTTGAACCGGGCGCATCCGGCTTCCCTGTCTCTGGAAAGCGTCCGGCGCCAGATTTTCGATTTGGCCAAGGAGGGAGGATCGCCGCGGATGCAATGGGCCTCCCGGTTCGATAGCGAATTTGCCGATCAGTTCGTCCTTCTAGACAACGTGCAATATGTCATCGAGCAGGACGAGGAGCGCCTTTACCATATTCGAGTTCCCATCTTTCGCGCCTGGTTCAATTTCAAGGCAGCGGAACTCTTTCCGCAAATGATGGATCGTCTGCGCAATACATTGACCGGCCGAGCGGCTGGAGCAAACCCATGACGTTGCAGGAGTTCCTGGGATGCATTACCGCGCTTTACATCTGGGGCTGTATCGTTCCACTTGTTTACCGCATCCCCGACCCGAAACTCGATAATTCCACGTCGCACGGGGAGTCCGCGCCTCTTCATTGGCCAATTAAGGCGTCGCTGGCGATGGCTCTTGCCGGCAGCATCCTCGCTTTCGCCGTAACGGGTTCTGTCGCCTTCGGCTTCGTAGACCCGTTGGCTCCGTCCTCAATCGTTGAACTCCCCTGGTTCAAGCACAGTCCCATTCCAACAATCGCTCTGGTTGTCCAAGTCGACCGGCTCGGGGCTTTCTTCGCAACAATTATCAGCGGGTTTTCGGCGCTTGTTGCGATTTATTCGTTTGGCGCTCTAAAGGCAGACTATTTCGCCGGCCATCGGCATCGGATCTCATCGGCTTTCAACGTTTTTGTGTGGTCGACCCTGCTGGTGGTGCTGGCAGCCGACTGCATCTCCCTGATCGTGGCGCTGGAGGTGATGAGCCTTTCATTTGGGTACCTCGCCGTATTCAAGCACCTGCTTTTCGAAGGAAAATCGAATGCAACTCAGAAGCCGGATAATAATGAGGATTCCAAATCTGAGATTAATACATATAAGAAATATGAAGAACACAAGCAGCATGATGCCCGCTTGGCGCCGCAGCTCTACCTGATGGCGAGCCATGCAAGCACCACTTTTTTGGTTCTCGCGATAACAATTCTTGTACTGAATGCAGGCAGCACTGCTTTTCACGATATTGCGGCGGCGGTTACAGCGAAGCCCTTGAATAGCCTGCCTTCGGCCGCGGTGTTTCTTCTGAGCTTGGCTGGGCTTGGCATTCGTGTCGGGCTCGTCCCAACGCATGTCTGGGTTCCGCTCGTCCATCCATCCTCTCCCACGCCGACCCATGCCCTTTCACTGGGCATTGCGATCAAGGTTGGGATCTATGCGATGATCCGTATCTTCCTCCAATTCACCGCACCTCATGTGTGGTGGGGATACGCCTTGCTCTTGATTGCCGCCATCACGGCATTGGTCAACGTTTGGTACGCCATCGCCAGTCACGACCTCAAAACCGCTCTCGCCTATCACAGCATCGAGAATATCGGCATCATAACGGCGGGACTCGGCGTAGCCCTGATATTCGCCGGAAGCGGCACTCCGGAGGGGCAGTGGCTGGCGGGTCTCGCGCTCGTCGCGAGCCTCTATCATCTGCTGAACCATGCCGTGTTCAAGGGGCTGTTGTACATGGCGACAGGCTCCGTCGATTACCTGAAAAATGGGCTTGGCGTCGAATATGAGCGGCTGGGCGGGTTGATCCGCCTCTATCCTGCTACATCGGCGGCATTCATCCTTGGCGCGTTCGCCATTTCCGGCTTTCCTCCTCTGAATGGCTTTATCAGCGAGTGGCTGACGCTGCAAACACTGCTCTTGGGGCTTCATCAGGAACCGAACTTATCGAAGGCGGTCCTTATCGCGGCGCTAATCTTGCTGGCGGTTTCGTTCGCCCTGACCGCATTCTGCTTCTACAAGATCGTAGGCATCGCGTTCCTGGGAGAGCCGCGTCTTGAGGAGGACCGGCGGAAGTTACGCGAGACGCCGAAGTCCGGGCCGATCTGGCAAAACGACTCCCCGTGGTCGATGCTGGGCGTAATGAGCGTCATGACTGTTATCTGCTTCCTACTGGGGATCATGCCCGGTCTGGTTGTGCATTGGCTGCTCGGCATTGTGCAAGACCTGCGTGTTTTTACCATTCAAGCGCCGAGCTATTCCGCTTGCTGTAATCTAAGTCTCGGCGCAACGACCGCCGCTAACGCTATCGAGCTGCAACTGCCGATAGCTTCGATTGTTTCGGTCGCCGCTATTCTGGCGCTGGCTGCATTCTTGTTCGTCAGGCGAACGCCTGTAAAAGCGGCCGAGACAGTATGGAACTGTGGCACGGTCTTTCAGCCGGCAACCATGCAGTACACCGGCGCCGCGCTCTCGGAGCTCGTTCGACGGTTTGAGCCCGAAACCGAGCCGCCATTGCCTGAAAAGCAGAAGGATTGGCCAACGGCCGGCTCCAAACCCGTATACGCCGTCCGGGATGAGGCCGAACGCTCCAACCGGATTATTCTCGATGACTGGTTTAGGATGTCGAGGAGCAAGCTTCATCCTCAGTGGGTTCACGAGAACTTCCGGGCTTTTTTCAATCGCCTGGACCGCTGGATCTATGAGAGCTCGGCGCGCTTCGGTTTAACGGTTCAAAACGGCGACATCAGGCTTTATTTGCGCTATATTTTAATTACGCAACTAGCGATCTTGATTTTGTTCCTGATACTCAGATCGGCGCAGTAAGAGGATAGGGTTTGACCGGGACACTGCAAAGTCTTGTTATTCTCGCTCTGGCGCCAGGGTTGCTTGGACTGTTGCGGTTCATGAAAGCCCGATTCCAGGGGCGCCGCCGCCGCGTTTCGACGGTTCTCCAGCCCTATCGGGATCTCCAGCGGTTGAGAAGGCAGCCCTGCGTCCGAGCCAAGAACACAACCTGGCTGTTCGCCTTTGCCCCCATCGCCCTGTGTACGTGCTATGCGACGCTTGCATTTGCAGTTCCGGCGTTCGGCCGGAGTCCCCTGCTTAACATCGATCTCATCACGCTTGTCTATCTGTTTGCTCTCGCCCGCTTCACTCTCGCTTTGGCAGGCATGGATGCCGGCGCGCCCTTTGGCGGCTTGGGCAGTAGCCGCTCAATGTTCATCAACCTGCCGACCGAGGTTGCATTGATATTAGTTGGCGCGGCTCTTTCGGTTCATTGGCATACTGTATCGCTCGGCGGACTCGTCGAACATCAGCTTGAACTCGGCCGGAGCTATCTCCTTCATGCCGACCTCCTGTTGGTCGCCGCCGCCTTCGCATTGACGATCTCGCTGGAGGCAGGCCGAATCCCAATCGACAACCCGAGCACGCATCTCGAACTTACCATGAGTCAGAAGGCGATAACCCTGGAGTATTCGGGCTTGGATCTGGCGCTTCTGGAATGGGCCGAAGCGGTGAAGCTCTGCGTTATGTTATCGTTTTTCGTCTGTCTCTTTCTGATGCCGCTAACCGGGACCCTTGCGTACACTCCCGTGGCGATAGTCGGTTTCTTGCCTTTGCTAGGCGCCGCCGCCGTCGTTATGGCATGCATCGAATTGATGTGGCCCAAGCTGAGGTTACGAAAAGTCTTCCAGCCCGCCATTTTTTCAGCGGGCTTGTCCCTCTCGGCCATTCTTTATCATGTGATTACGGAGCAGCATCCATGAAACTGGTGCAGCTGTTCGAATTCCTGCTGCTGATAACCGCTTTCTGGATCACGCTTACGTCCTCCATCGAGAGCATCGTTCGAACCTACCGCGTGCAATCCGTTCTGCTCGCGGTGGTCACCGCATCGACAGCCTGGGAGAAACTCCAATATCGCCAGGGCGAGCCATTCGGGCTCGATACGAAATTCATTGTTCTTGGGATGATCCTGGTGCTGCCGTTGCTGTTGGCGGTTTTCTCGAAGGAGTTGCTCCTCCGGGCGACGCTATCGGTGATTGCGGCCGCCGCTCCGCGAGAGAGGAAGCTCGTCCACCCGGCGAAGCACGGCGGGCAAAAAGAAACAAATGCCGTCTTTTGGGGCCTGCCGTCAGCTCAAGAAAGCGACGAGTATGCCGACGCCAAGCGGACTTGGCGCGACGTGAGCGAAAAATCGTTGAGCATTCGAGCGCTGGACGTCATCGCCTTTATCGCAATCGTGGCATTGGCGGCATGGGCGGCGACTTTGTTCAGTCAAAGGCCGAGCGATAAGATCCCGCGGCCGATCGACGAAACGCTCGGGCTTACCGTGTCCTTGAGCCTTCACCTGGTTGGGCTTTATATCATGACGGCCAAACGCGACCTCATTTCCCAGACCGTAGGTTTATTGGTCATGGATCACGGTTTATACTTGACCATCGTAAAAATAGTGGCGGTGCCGGTTCCGGCGCTTTCTTTTGTAATTGGGCTCTGGTTCTACACGGTGATAACGTTTGTCATCTTAGTTTTCATGGTTCCTCAGATACAACGCAGAGAAGGGATAGACTTAGCTACTATAGCGCGTGAATCCGACTTAAAGGGCTAGCCTAATCCATCATCGAGCAATTGCAGGGATCATCGTGCCGGAGACCCTTTTCATAAATCTCGGTTCTGTGTTCCTGGCGTTACCGTTATTATTAGCGGTTGTTTGTGTCATAGTTTGGAGCCGGTGGCCACAATCTGTAAAAACTCAAGTGTTTTTCGGAAGAGCCGGCATCGTAGTATCCTTGATCTTGCTCATCATGTCCGGCTGGATGGCATGGGCGTTAAATGCCGACAAAGGAAGCGCACTTAGCAGTTCGATACGCTCGCCAGCGGGCTGGACGCATGCATTTGTATTCTGGGAGGATGTGATCACGATCAATGTCCATATCGACGCGATCAGCCTTTACTTCATCCTCCTCGCCAACATCGTAGCGCTTGCGGCATCCTGGATATCGGCCGTCCAAACAGAGTACGATCCCCTCCTTTCGGGATTCCAAAATCCCGCGTTTTTTCACGCCTGTCTCAACGGCTTTCATTTCACCATGCTGCTCGTGCCGATCCTCGACAACATGATCTTGTTGTGGGTCGCCATCGAATTGACGACGCTGTCCTCCGCTTTGGTCGTTGGCTTCTACGACACGCGCTCCGCGTGGGAGGCCGCTTGGAAGTACCTCATCATCACATCGGCAGGAATTGTGCTTGCGTTGCTGGGAACGATGTTCCTGGCCCACGCAATCGCCGATCATCCAGTCATTCAGGGCGGGCCCGACACTTTGATGAACTGGACGCAGCTGATGGTCTTGGCGCACAATCACAAACTTGAGCAGGACTTCGTGACGCTCTCGTTTCTCTTCATCCTGATCGGTTATGGAACGAAGGCGGGATTGGCGCCGATGCACACTTGGCTCCCCGACGGCCACGGAGAGGCGCCGCCGGCAGTAAGCGCGCTGTTGTCGGGCGTTCTGTTGAAGCTTGCTCTTTACGCCATCCTTCGCTTCACGACGATAACCAATGCATCGCTCGGATCGGCGGCGTTCACGTCGAATCTCCTGCTCGCCGCGGGACTTCTGTCGCTATGCGTCGCGACACCTCTGATCCTGAAGCGCAATCGTTTCAAACGGGTGCTCGCCTATCATAGCGTGGAGCACATGGGGATCATTTGCTTCGGATTGGGGATCGGCGCTCCATTCGCCCTCGCCGGAGCGCTGCTCCACACCTTCAATCATGCAGTGACCAAAGCTCTGATGTTTCTTGCTTACGGGAGCGTCGAGTATCGGTACCGGCGGGCGCTCAACTCAACGATGGCGTTGCATGAGCATGACATCGACAGGAAAATAACGGGCGTGATGCGAGCCATGCCCAAGACCGCGGCGCTGCTGACCTTCGGCGGGCTCGCTCTGGTCGGCTCTCCGCCCTTTGGCATTTTCCTGAGCGAACTCATGATACTTTGGGGCGCGCTGGAGTCCGTGGTCAGGGGCAGTCCGGTATCGCCTACCGGGCTTCCGAATGCTGTCGTTTTGATTGGCGTTGCGATTTTTATGCTTACGACGACGCTGATTTTCTTTGGACTCATTCGCCATCTCAGCGATCGACTGCTGGGCAAGCCGCCGGAAGCTGTCCGGAAAACGCGCATCGCCGAACGCCTCCTCCACGATCTGACGCCATTGATCTTGTTGGGAGTTTTCGTCGCTTTTGGCGTTTTCTTCGTGTCGTGGAGCGAGTTGCTCGACCTCAGCGTCGCGGTTCTGACGGCCGATGGCAAGTCCTGGGGGCGCTAAATGGCTACATTTGAGGACCTATTGAGACTGGCATGCGGGTCGACTCCAACAGAACTGTCCCGATCCGATCCCCGCGAGCGCCATTACGTGTTGAAAGACGACGCACAGTTCCTGGCCTTATGCGAGGGCGCCGCGCGCGGCACGCGCAAGGCGGCGGGAACCGCCACACGAGCGGCGAAGCGGAGAAATAAAAGTGCGGTTCGAACCGCAAGCGGAATTGCAGATACACGCGCCGAGCAAGCCTACTGGCTGGTCTCCCTGGTGGCCTGCGACGAACGCAGTCTGGAGGACAACAGCTACAAGGTCTACTGCATCCTGTCAGGACTGGCCGATGAGGGCGACGGCGAGGGTTCCTCCAATCCCGCGGGAGCCGCTCAAGGGGAGCTTATCACCCTTGAGATTCCCATCGACTGCGCCTCCCCAACCTGGCGATCCATACGCTCCTGCTTTGCCGGCGCCGGCCCATTGGAGCGGGAAATAGAACGCCTGTTTGGAATTAAATGCGTCCCCGCGGCGTCAACGTCTCATCGCGTGGATGGCGACGCGATCTGGAGCTTTCCCGGCGAATATCCGCTACGCCGGGATTTCTGCAATCCAGCGCGCGATTTGGACGCCAGCCGGAAGGACGGCGCCCCCGGATCTGAGGCCGAGAGCCAGGCCGCGCCACTCGACGAGGGCGTTATGATTGTGCCCGTCGGTCCGATACACGCGGGCGTCATACAAGCCGGCTATTTCCCATTCCATGTGGCAGGCGAAGTCGTCGAGCGATTGCCAATCCAGTTAGGCTTCGCCCATCGGGGCATCGAAAAGCTGTTCGAGAAAAAATCCCTTGCAAATGGTTGGAAGCTTGCGGAGAGGGTGGCGGGAGACAACGCCATTGCGCACGCGCTGGCCTACTGCCAAGCCGTGGAATCCGTGGCGGAGGTGGAAGTTCCCGAGCCCGCCTGGCATTGGCGAGGGCTGCTGCTCGAACTGGAGCGGTTGTGCAATCATTTTGCCGACTGCGCCGCTGTCGTGCATGACATGGCTTTCGATGCAATATCGAGTCCCCTGTTTGTCGTCCACGAGGACCTCGTGCGGCTGGGCGAGAAGCTGACTGGCCATCGCCTTCTTCGGACCGCGATCCGGCCGGGCGGCGTTCAATTCCTCGACCCAGTCAACGCTGGCGGGATGTTGGACATCTTGCCCGGCGAACTCGCCGGCCTGCTCGATCGGTTTCTCGATGTCATCATTCCCGCAATCGAACTGCCGACTTGCCGCGACCGCCTTATCGGGACCGGAGTTCTGACCAAGGCGGAAGCGTTGCTGCTTGGCGCGACCGGTCTTCCCGCCCGCGCGTCCGGACTGATCTGGCGGGACTTTAGACTGCGCCATCCGCAAGGCATCTATGCAATGTTCGACGAGGGTTCTCAGCGCTTTGCCGTGCAGGACATAATCAGGCAAACCGTCGTTGACGATGCAGAGATGCGCGGCGCCGGGAAAATTGTCCGTCTAGGGGGAAAGCGCAGCGCCGAGCCGGGAGCCGTCTATCAGCCTCGGACGAGCGTCGATGAGGATCCGACCCGCAGGATAAAGATACGCGCCAAAGAATTGAGTGGCGACGTCTTCGCTCGCACCCGGCTGCGATTGGCGGAAGCGGAGACCTCTGTGCGCATCATCAAATTGACCGCGGACAGACTTGCTCAAATGGATCCGGCGCAACCTTCAATCGTGGCCGTCGACGAACCTCTGCATAACACCCACAATTTCAATTTCGGCCTAGGATACGTGGAGGGCTGGCGGGGCGAAGTCTGCTACTGGATCATGAAAGGCCCAGGCGGAAGCATTCACCGCTGCAAGGTGCGCGACCCTTCCGTTTTCAACTGGCCAGCCCTCGCAAGAGCGGTGGAGCGCAAGGATCGCCACAACGGCGAGCCGGGCGCCGGAGCTTTTCACGAAAACATCCTCGCCGACTTCCCACTGATCAATAAGAGCTTCAATCTATCCTATGCTGGGAACGACTTGTGAGATGGTTGCCGATCCGAGATCGATAAGGGCATGCGTAATATAGAATTGCTGGAACTTCTGGGGATCAGCGGCAGGATTTTGAAGGTTATCCTTCGAAACCTTGGCCGCCCCGTTCGTCCGGATCTTAAAGAGGCGCTGCGCTTGACGGAGCTCGCGTCCGGGAGAGCGGCGCTGGCGAAGCTTGCCTTTAACCCGACCTCCATGACGCTGCGGCATCTCGATTGCGGGTCATGCAACGGCTGCGAACTTCAACTCACCGCGCTGACAAATCCGCGATACGATATGGAGCGGTATGGCATTTCCTTCGAGTCCTCCCCCAGACACGCGGTTTACCTCGCCATGACCGGCCCATTGACGCGCGGGCTTCTCCCGGCGGCGTTGACGACAATGGAAGCCATGCCGAAACCGGCCATCATCGCGGTCGGAGACTGCGCAATCGACGGCGGAGCCTTCAGAGAGGACGGCGCCGGAAGCAACTACGCCTTGGTTTCCCCGCCTGACGAAATAAAGAATGCGATCGTGCATAGGATCGCCGGCTGCCCGCCCACCCCTTGGGCGATTCTCGCCGCGTTAGCGCAAGTGGTGCGGAACTCTCGACAAACGTGATGCTTATGTCGAGCAAGCGCGCGCTTTGGCGACTGCGGCGGCTTCGAGGCGTCCCACATCCACGAGCCGCAAAATCGTCCAGCTATATTATAAAGATAGCCAAATCCCTATGCGGATTTTTGTTAGGATGCTACGATTAAGCTTTGCGACGACTGTGAGGCGTCTCGATGCAGCTGAGGAGCTTTCTGCGGAAGTGGGGCCTGGATTGCCTGAAGCTCAGGGCGCCTTTTCTTGAAGCTGAACTCATATTCCAGACTGAAGACCAGCGCGCCGCATGGGAGTTATATGTTGAGATGTTGACGAGAATCGCATCTCAGGAACTCCCGCCCGAGCACGGCGATGAAGGCGCCGCTCTTGGTAGTCTACATCTCTTATTTCCTATTACGCGAGATATACTTAAGCGGTACGGGCAAAGCGCGATATGTTTCGCCAAGATCGCCGTGCCGATACTGAATCAGATCGTGCGCCCCTTAACCGCCAAATGGCATCCTATCATTCTCAAAGGCGCCCTTACGTCGCAGCAGAAAGCTGATTTCCGGTCAGAGCTGAGAGAGGTTCAAACAGTCCTGAGAAGATATATGCGCCTCCTCGCAGACATGGCCGATGTCGAGGACCTGACCGAATTGAGGGAGCATGATGCTTAGAGCATCGAGCATTTAATCGGACGCAACTGACCTTTCGTCGTCCCCGTGAAGACGGGGACCCAGTATTCGATGAGCGTTGGGATACCTGGATTCCCGCTTTCGAGCGTGTGAAAAATAGGGTTCCGGCTCTGCCTTTGGTGTCATAGCCGCCCCAAGCCAAGGGCCGCCACGACGACCGCCAGCCGCTCGCCGATGGTCGGAGCCTGGACGCCGGCGCGCGAGCGCCGCGATTAACCCTATTGGGTTCGTTTGGCAAAAAACCTGTTTTTACGGTATTATAATACCGTAAAACGGCCGGTTTGGTAAATGCGCGGTTTCATTGGCGGCCCCGGCAAGCCTTGCATGGTTAATGCGCCCGGCCATGACAAATGAGGCGATGCGGATTTTCTCACGCGCTCCTTCGCGGGAATGACGCCGAAGGGCATGAGGCAGTTTCCGGCTTTAAGTCGGATGCTCCAGGCAAGACGCCAAAAAATCAAGGATCCCCGGCGCCATCTTCGATGGCAGTCGCGTCGTTTCAAGGCCTCGATGTGTCGCTGTCCGATACGGCGATTTTTTGGATCGCGTCGACACAGACCCGCGCGACGCTTGCTGGAGTATCCGCCGAGCAAAGCGCCTCCAGCCAATGCGAAGTGAGGCCGAGGCCGGCTATTTTGCGAGCATAGCCATCCGCCATCGAGGAAATTTTCTGCAATTGCGCTCGATAAGCCGGATCAAGATTGCGCCTTTCGGAAATCGGAGTGGCGAGCTTGAGCGCCACGGCGGCATCATGGGCGCACCCCCCATATGCCGGAAACGGCAGGAGGAGTTTGTCAGCCGCAAGTCCGAGAATGACTTCGTCCGCGATCCCGGAACCGTAGCCGTCTTGATCGTTCACCCTGCCTCCCAAAACGATTCTGGCTTGCTCCTCCTGAGCCATTCCCCTTCGCATCGTCGAGTAGGACGCCGCCACGGAAAGGTTCGGCCGCGCTCGCAGAAGAGCTTTCCAATAGCTGCCGAACTCGGCCTCGCCATGGATGACGTTGGCCCCCTTCACTTTCGAGATCTTAGGGGAGACGTTATCGACAGATACGCGCATGGACTGTCCGCCACGGCTGTTCGCAGACTTTGGGTGGCTCTCAGGCAAGAATTCGACAAGAAGTTCCGTCGCGCCATAAATTTTTATACACCCGAAGTTGCATAAAGAGTTCAAATGCCGCCACGCGCTCTTTGCGTCGAGCTTGCGCCACAGTGGGGCCGCCGCATGATGAACGAACGCCAGCTCTTCTCCCGGTTCATGGGTCCGCCAGTATTCGGCCGCCCTGCTTGTTAATTCGATCGTATAGCCATCGACATGGAAATTGCCGCCATAGATAATGGTGGCCCCACGATAAACTAAGCTATTAAGGAGTTCGCGAAGCACGCGGGAGAGTTGAGATTCCAAAAACCCGAATCTCTGCAAATCTATGCTATCGGATACCGATACGCCGACTCGAATGCCCGATAGAGGCTTCTTTATCATCTATATTTCTGATAGCGATTTGAATGCTATTGCGGGATTGGATGAGCGCAGGATCGCCTGTTCGATGATGTCGAGCGGCGGATCGGGATAAATGATTTGGACTGCATCCGCGCCAGGACGAAACGTGTCGCTCGCGAAGGCGATATCGAGAAGCTCCGGAGGTCTTGGCAGAATTATTGGATCCACGATTCCGCGTTCTTTCGCCATTTTCTCAGCTTGCAGGTTGAATAATAGAGATCTCAGGACCTCGGACAACAATTCCTGAACGACGACCTCCGCGTCGGCTTCATCTATTGGCGCGGCGTGCCGGCCGGAGCGGAAAAGCCTTTTCCATAGGGGACTTCTGGCCGGCTTTTTCCTGCGGACGATCAAACTCGGGATATTTCCAGCATAGGGAAAAACACGGTCTTCGCCACGTTCGAGGATTGAAATTGCAAGGATAGGCCGGCGATGGCGCTTCGCTTCAAGGAGTTCCCATCTGCAATACTCCCTAGAGCTATAAGTATCGGTATAAATGACGAGAAGCGAGCTATCTTGGATTTGACCGCTAAAGTATTTTCTGTGTTCTAAGCCGCCTGGCAAGCTTTTCTCATCGAGAAATGTGTGTATTCCAAGAGTTGCATTATTAATGCGCACGTATTTATCAATACACTCTGCAATCTCCGCGCCATCTCGTGATGCATAACTTATGAATATTGTCTCAGGCGGCACCATTGGAGGAGTTTTTCTTGATATATGATTGTATTGCCGACATTTCTTTACATTAATAACGATATTAGCTATCAGTTTTATAAATATATGACGTTTCACGCTGTCTTCAGGGTCGTCAAGCTTGTTGACAAAAGTTTTTATTACATTTATCTCTTCCGTAATTGGAAGTTTAATTCCTCTTCGATCCGAGGCAATGTTTATTATGAATATTTTAGATTCGTTATTCATCTTCTCCTGAGAAATGGAATCGAAGAAAGGTTTCCACTTCTTGTTTGCCGCGACGGCCATATGGCGATCGCTCAGGAGAATTAGACCGTCGATTTGCGCTTTGCTAAAGTCGATAGGCCGTGGCGCGCCATCGAGTTCGTCAAATCCGATCGACCTTACTTGGACTGGAACGCTAAGACGGACATCGTCGCGGACCATGCCTAAACGATCGAATGTTTCTGTGATTTCTTCGGCAATATTTTTGCCGCACGCCAGCCGAGGATGCCAGATAACTGTTAGTCTCAGCGCATCCATTCCCGCATACTCAGAAATGTTCGAATTCAAGCCACAGCCGAAGGCTGCTTTAAGGGAAGGGCTTCAGTAATCCAGTCGAAGATCGACCTCCAGGTGCGCTCACAAGAAGGAATTATCTCAGAAGCAGGTCTCCACGGTCAAGGTCGAATAAGCCGACGTAAGATAACCGCTCTTCCTTACTGCCGTGCTATTTTATCAGCGAATCTACGCACTTGTATGCACATGAAACGCCAGGGCGATGAGCCGCCGTTCAGGAAGACAATTCGTCGCAACGGGACATGCAGCGTCAGCTGAAATAAAGCGCTTCCGGGGATCTTCGCTTTGCTGTCCGCACGCGCTGTCATTTGTATCGCCGCGAGGATTTGACGCCCCGGGAGTCGAGCGGGTATCGGTAGCCGGCCGTCTCCCGGAGCTTTCCCGTCCGGGCGGCCTGCCCGCGTTTACGAAGGAGCTCGGCTTTCGCGGTCTCGATGAGCCCTATGCTTGTCCAGTCGAGCGACGGATGCATCGGTTCAGCCAATGATTGGCGCAGGATGCCGATGCGTTCCTCCGAGTCGGCGCCAAGAACGCGCCCCTCCGCCGCGGCGCGCCTTAAAAGAATCGCTTCGTCTTCTGTCAATTCCAACGCAAACAATCGGGTGTGGTGGCTCGACAAGGTTGGCATGCTCTGGCGGGACATGAGTTCGATGAGCCGTTCCGGCGCCACGCTCAGTCCAATCTCTTCGGAGAGTTCTCTCACGGCGACGGCGCGGGACGGAAGAGAGGAGCCCGGGGCGGAGCCCTCCGGAACGCTCAGCGCCAAACCGGCGCCATTGCGCGCGGCAAGGCGATATTCCCGCACCAGGAAAGCTTCGCCTTCGGGGCCGCCGGGATCGAAGAGAGGGACCACGGCGACATTGTCCGGCCGCGCGATAAACGCCTCATTGGATTTGATGCGCCCCTCGCCGGCCACCTCGATGGCGGCCGAGGCCAGGAAACCGGCGACCGGCGCTCTTGGATCGCGGTCTCCAAAGGCAAGCAGCTTGAGCACACGAAAACCGCGAAGCCGATGGCCTGCCGAAGTGAGCGCCTTGTACCACTTCGAGAAAGGATCGCTGCGCCAGACCGGCAAGGGGATATCGCGCTCCGCTCCCGTTCGCGCCTCGCCTTGGCCGATAAGGGCGATGGCGTCTTCGACCATGGCCTTCAAATCGGAGTGGGGCGCCTTGCCGGTCAAGCCGGCCCAATATGCATCCAAGTGAGGAAATCCCGGCTTCCGGGAAGAGCGTCCATAAAGGCAGCGGCGCGTTTCGTGGCTTAAATTGAGTTCGGCCTCGGCTTCACAGGCCGTGGTCATGGTCATGTCGTCGGCAACCCAGAACAAGATAAGGTCCGCCCGGGCCCTCATCTCGACATTCCAAGCCGCCTTCTCGAATGGCGATGGGCGCCTGCTGCCCTTTCGACACTCGGGAATAATAATAGCGCCGTGGAATTCCCTCTCTTCTAGAAGACGGAGCGCTTCGAGACGCCAATCCGAGCTTGACGCGTCATGCGGCCCAGCAAGATACAGCGATCCGGAGCACGGATCGGGCAAGCTTTCAAAGGCATAGACGACCTGCATTTATATGACCATGGGGCGACCATTCCCGGTTTGCTCTCAACACCAGATGGCCCCGCGGGTAATTTAGCATGCCTTTGCGGAGGGGGCCAAATCGCGCTCGCAGGCGTATTGGCGCATCGGACTTGAAGCCGGAATCGCCCTCACTCTCCCGGCGTCCGATTAAAAGCACGATGCTCCAACTCCTTATTCAGTGGGCCAATGCAAACGTCCCGGATTAGAAACAAGGGATTGTTCGGTCGATGGCTCGTTATCGAGGCCATGTTATCCGCCTAATGTGCTTAGGCTTGCAACGAAGTCTGGCCCCTCGTGCAGAATAACGCCTTCCAGCGGATCCGGATCGACTGTCCAGGGCGATTTTTCAATCGCTCTCATCGTGTGTTCGTAGCCAAGCGACCAGCGCGTGCGAATGCCACGCTTCGTAAAGTCGATATCCTTGAGGTGATTGTCGTTTTCAAGCGGAGGGGCCTGCAAACGCACGACATGGATACGGGTGAGGCAGCCCCAGGATAGGAGCTCTTTCACCATTGGATCGTCGCGCTCGCTGGGAGGAATATGCGCTTCGAGTTCCTTGATGATGTGGCGAAGCCGATGAATTTGCTTCTGCCGCATAACGTGGGACGCGGCCCGGCTCGCATATTGAATATCCTTCTGCCGGTTCGCAACCTGAAAAAGCGTTTCAGGATTGTCGCCATTGGCATTCCAGACATGAACGGCGAAGACTGTGCCGCTCTTGCGCTCCCGATCGTCGAAGATCGCCTCGATCGGGGTATTGGAGAGTATCCCGCCGTCCCAATAATACGCGCCATCGATCAAAACCGGCGGAAAGGCCGGCGGCAGCGCGCCAGAGGCTACGACGTGATCCACCGACAGCCTCATGTCCCTGCTGTCGAAATAACGCATGCGGCCCGTTGCGACTTCGGCCGCGCCGACCGCCAGCCTAGGCCGCGAAGAGTTGATAAGGTCGAAATTAACAAGCTCTGTCAATGTCTTCCGGAGAGGTTCCGTCGAGTAGAGACCAACGCGCGCTGTCCCCAATCGCTTCTGACCGCCGCCCAAAAAGGCTTCGAGGTTCGGTTCAAAAAAGCCCGGTATGCCGTTGGTGAAGGTTGAGAGGTTCTCTTGGTCTACAAATGGATTGACGGTGAATGCGGACGCGATTCCGAGACCGGCCGCCCAAAGGCCGGCTCCTTCTTCTGAACCCGAGCCCAGAATTCTTGCAGCGCGGTCAAACGGTCCGAGGGGGCATTTCCGGCAATGAGACTCGCATTTATGGCGCCGATTGAGGTGCCGATAATCCAATCCGGCTCGATGCCCGCCTCGTGCAGCGCTTGATAGACGCCGGCTTGATAGGCTCCGAGCGCTCCTCCACCCTGGAAAACCAGCGTGATCTGGCCGGAAGGACGGCTTTTTGTTTCTTTTGCTTCGGACATGACTTGTGCTGTCGGCTTTAACATTTCCATGTCACTGCGCCGTCCATCCGCCGTCTATGGGAAGGGCTGCGCCTGTGATCGACGCCGCGCCGTCGGAGCAAAGAAAAACGGCGAGCGCGCCGACCTGAGTCTCCGTCACGAATTGCCGGGTCGGCTGAGCATGAAGAAGCACGTCCCTGATGACCTGCTCCTCCGTCAGGCCGCGCGCCTTCGCCGTCTCGGGGATCTGCTTTTGAACGAGCGGCGTAAGCACATATCCAGGACAGATCGCATTCGCGGTAATGCCGTGCTCCGCCAATTCAAGCGCAACCGTTTTCGTCAGTCCCAGGAGCCCATGCTTTGCCGCGACGTAGGCCGATTTGAAGGGGGATGCGACAAGCGCATGCGCCGACGCCACATTGACGATGCGGCCCCATTTGTTTTTGCGCATCCAGGGCGTAGTGAGGCGGATCGTATGGAAGGCCGCCGTCAGATTGATGGCGAGAATCGCGTCCCACTTCTCCGGCGGGAACGTCTCTATCGCTTCGACGTGCTGGATCCCGGCATTGTTGACGACGATATCGGGAGGGCCAAGGACATCGACCGTCTCGTCGATCATCCGCTCGATGTCCTTGGCGGATGACATGTCGGCGCCATTGTACAGCGCCGTAATACCATGAGTTTCTTCGAGACCGGCACGGATCTTCTCGATTGCATCCGCCGGACCGAAACCGTTCAACACGACATTCATTCCGGCTTCCGCGAAGGAATTTGCGATTCCAAGACCGATGCCGCTTGTCGAGCCCGTGACGATTGCTGTTTTGCCCTTGAGGGAGGAGACGGCTTTCATTGCAATTTCCCGTATGAGATTTACAGGAGAGAGGATACATGTTCGCCAAGCCCTTGTTGAATGCCTGCTCACTAAGGTTTCTATAGCGCGCGAATATAGTGGAAGCTTCAGCTTAGGCCGGGAACTCGCCATGGAGATGCATCAAGTCCGTTATTTTCTTGCGGTGGCCCGGACGCTCAATTTCACCAAGGCCGCCGATGAGTGCCATGTGGCGCAGCCTTCGTTAAGCCGCGCCATCAAGAAGCTTGAAGAGGAGCTGGGCGGCGATCTTTTCCGGCGCGAACGGACGCTGACGCATTTGACCGAACTGGGCCGCCTCATGTTCCCGCTTCTCGCCCAGTGCTACGAAAGCGCGATCGGCGCGAAGGCGCTCGCAAGCACCTATAAGAAGGGAGCGGCGCTTCCATTACGGCTCGCGCTGTCCCACACGGTCAACCTTGGACTTCTCGCCGCCCCTTTAACCGAGCTCGTCCGGGCTTTCCCCGCGCTTCAGCTTAAATTCATTCGCGGGACGGGCGAGGAAGTGGCTGAGAGCCTGAAGTCTGGAGAATCCGAGACCGCGATTGCCGGGCCGTTCGCGGACAGCTGGGAACGTTTCGAGCGCTGGGCGCTCTTCACCGAGAGTTTTTCTCTCGCTGTTAACAAGGTTCACCCCCTTGCCAACCGGAACATGGTTGAGTTCAGACATATCGAAGGAGAACGGCTGCTGCACCGCTCTTATTGCGAGATGGCGGCGGCGCTGACCGAAATCCTGATGTCGCATGACATTGGAGAGGGCGCTGGCGACAAAGTCGCCTCCGATCACGATCTCATCTCGCTGCTGGAGGCCAATGTGGGGGTGGCCATCCTGCCGGAAAGCGCGCCGGTGAGCGAGAAGCTTTGCCGTGTCGCCATCGATGGGCTAAATCTTGAACGAACCGTCTCCATCTATTCCGTTTCAGGCCGTGAACGCTCGCCCGCGGCGAACGCCCTCATAAAGCTGTTGCGCGCGGCGGACTGGGGCAGCCGATGCGCGCCGCGGCACGCCATGCAAATGCGGACGCCCCTTGCTCCCCAAGCCGCAATTCAGCGCGATTGACCGAGGGCCGTTAGAATATCCGCGGGCTCCATGCGCTTTCGAAAATCCGGCTCCACGAAGCGGGCGATAATGGCTCCATCGCCGCCGAGAACGAAAGTTGCGGGGATCGGCAGCATCCACGCGTCATTCTTTTGAAAAAGCGGAAGGTCGAGACCGCGGGCGATGTAAAGGGATCTGACCCTGGCGCCCACCCAAATCATAAGGCCGAGAGATAAAGCATAACCAAGGTCGAGATCGGTCAGCACCTTGAAAGGCAATTGATTATCCTCGGCAAGCTTGAACGAGTAGGCCGCGGTTTCCGGGACGATGGAAACAAGCTGCGCGCCTTTGGAGCGAATCTCATCGTGAATATCGCGAAGGGCTCTGAGCTGAAGCCGGCACCACGGGCACCAATGCCCCCGGTTGAGGCTCACAACCACCGGCCCTTCTTCGAGCAAAGACCTCAGCGCTATCAGATGGCCATTCAAGTCCGGCAATAGAAAATCCGGCAACGTTTGACCGGCTTTCGGACCCGCCGCTTTCAGCGGCTTCAGCCTTAACGCCAGTTCGTCGTAGGCTTCACCGATTTCCGGGCTAAGATTCTGTAAAGCCTCGGAGTAAAAGTCGAGACGCGCTTGAAGCGGGCCTTCAAGCGAAGCTGCATGCGCGAAGGCTTGCGCCCTTGCCGCTGGCGTGTTCATTTCCTTCACACCCGTGCTCACCAAAACCTCTCCTTGGCCATCTCCTCGCAATTTAGCCCGTTTTACGATGCGGCGGGACTATTGAAATTATGTCAGATCCGCCGGTGCTCTTCGCAAAGCATCCGCATGGCGGCGCTATCGCACAATCTCAAATAGCCGTGAAGCATTGTCTTCTAAGCAAACCGGCATTTCCGCCCGGCCGTGTTTGCCGCCATTCTTCGCCTCGTCCAGCCGGAGATTTTAGCCGCACAACCGACAGGCATCGCCATGCACGCAACGCTCCCCGCTTCCATCGCCCAGAGCGTCTTCCTGAAGCGCCTGATCATCGGCGTTATCAGCTTCCTCACGCTTGTCGACCTGTTCGCGGCGCAGGCCATTCTGCCGACGCTGGCGGCGGCCTATCGAGTCTCGCCGGCCGCCATTTCGCTTGCGGTGAACGCCAGCACCTTCGGCATGGCGGCCGCAGGCTTTGCGGTCGCGCTCTTGAGCCATCGCATCGACCGGCATAAAGGCATTATCGTGAGCCTCGCTCTGCTGGCGATCCCGACCATGCTGCTCGCGCTCCAGCCAAGCCTTCCCGTCTTCGCGGCGCTCCGAGTGACGCAAGGCGTTTTTATGTCGGCGGCGTTCACGCTGACCCTGGCCTACCTCGCGGAGAATTCTTGTCCGAACATGCTGGCCGGAGCGCTCGCCGCATATGTGACGGGCAATGTCGCGAGCAATCTCCTGGGGCGGCTGATGTCGGCGGCGCTCGCCGGCCATTATGGGCTGACAGCGAATTTCCTTGTGTTCGCCGGCCTCAATCTTTCCGGCGCCGTCCTTGTCTTCGCGGCGCTGGAGAAGGCCGGAGATAGGGTCGAGCCTGCGGCGGAAACGGGCGGCATGGACAAGGGCGCCGCCTGGTTCGAGCACTTGAAGAACCCATCGCTTGCCGCCGCTTTCGCCACGGGCTTCCTGATCCTGTTCGCATTCATTGGCGCTTTCAGCTTTGTAAGTTTCGTGCTCATGCGCGAACCGCTCGCCCTCGGCCAGATGTCGGTCGGGTTCGTCTCCTTCGTCTTCGCGCCCGCGCTGGTCTTCACGCCGGTCGCGGGACGGCTCGCGAATAAAATAGGCCCGGTACTGGCGCTTCGCGTCTCTTTCGTCCTCGCCATCGCCGCTTTGCCGCTGCTGCTCGCGCCCTATCTCAGCTGGGTGCTGCTTGGCCTCGCGCTGGCGGCGGTCGGAACGTTCGGCGCCCAAGCGATTGCGACAGGCTTGGTCGGACGCCTGGCGCACACCAATCGCGGCGCCGCCAGCGGCCTCTATCTCGCCTCCTATTATCTTGGCGGCTTGGCGGGGACAGCCATACTTGGCCGCGTCTTCGACACGCTGGGCTGGCCCGCGACCGTCGCCGCCATCGGCGGGGCGCTTACGGTTGCGCTGCTTTTGACCGTGTGGCTGACGCCCGGCCTGCGCGCCGTTCCGCCTGCGATGTAGCAGCGCGCACGAAGCGGAAGATGCCCCTGTTGGAGCAGCGTCGTCTGGGCGGCAAGAGTTTTACGGCAGAGGAGTCGCTTTCGCCTCCTCTGCGCGCCATGCCGCCGCTTCGAATGCGAGTGTGTGCGGCCCGGAGCGCGCCTAGTTCGCCGCCTCCCCGGCCAGCCCCGCCGCGACGCCCGTGGCCTTTTCGAACTGAGCGCCCTTGTCCTTGATCGCATAGCGATGCGCCAGCCAGGTAAAATCGCTCCATGCAAGCCAAACCGAGCCGTCAGCCTCCTCGGTGACGAGCATGCGAACCGGCCAGTCGAGACCCGCATAGCGATTGGACTGAAGGAATTGCACGCCGAGCGGGGGGTTGCCGAAGAGCACGAGCGTGGATTGGCCGATCTTGAGGCTGGCGCCTTCGGCGAGAGCATGCTGGTCGATGGCGTCGAAGAAGCGAAGACCCTTTCCTTCAATCGCCGCCTTAAGGCGCTGCACGGTCTCGGGGACCGAATGCGCGCTGCGAAGGCGCAGAACGCCTTTCGCCATGGGCGCCGGCGCCGGCCGTTCGCCGGCGGTTGAGGGCGTCGCGAGGGCCGGGAGAAAGGCCAAGGTCAAGGCAAGAAACATCGATCGCGCGGGAGCGAGCATGGCGGAACTCCAAAAAAAGTGAGATCGAGGGCCGCGCGGCGTATGAGATTGGCGCCGCGCGCCGCCCCCGCTTGGCGATGAGGCGTTGGCCGGATCACGGCATCTGCATCATTCTGTCGTTCATCATCTCGATGGGAACGAGGTCGCTTGAGGTCAGCACGACCGGCTCCGTGCCCTTGTTCACCCACCAATGCTTGAGACCGGCGCCAAATTCAGCGATCGACTCGCCGGCTTTGTGCAGGATCGGAACCGAGCACTTCGTGTTATTTTCGTAGATCTCGCCGGAGATGATGTAGATGATCGCTGGCCGGTCTTCGTGGCTATGGGTCGGAACAAAGCCGCCGGGCAGAATGGTCAGGCGGCGGGTGCGAAGCATAAGGCCCTTCATGCCGCGCCAGCCCGATGGGTCGACGGTGTCGACAACCTCGGCCGTGAGCTTGGAGGCATCGGTCACGGTGTCAATGTTCTGCGGCGTTTTCAGCACGTTGCCGGCAGGGCATTCTCCAGCGAAGGCGGCGCCGGAAAGAACGGCGAACGAAGCGGCCAAGATGGCCGCGGCTGCGAAAGGGCGGCGCGGGAAGCGGAATTTCTGATCCATCATACGATCTCCTAAAAGTACCCGAGGGCCATGCCTGCGCCCTCATCGCCAGCTTGCAGCATTGAAGCCGGTAAGAAAAATATCGCTCATCTCTAAATTCCATGTCCGAGGGACATATCCCCGCGATGGATACAGGATGGCGCGGCCGCCTGCGCGTCCCGTGGCAGAAGCGATTGTATCGAAATAAAAACGCAAGGCGCGCCGGTCCGGCTCAAGTTTTCAGGTACGGCATAAGATCGACCGCCGGATTTAGGTTGAAAGATCCCGGATAGGACGCGAAAGGCGCCCTACCGGGATGACGATGGTGAAAACGCCTGCCACAAGTCCCGCC